>CAWJOV010000001.1:0-581982 GCA_963844585.1 uncultured Solirubrobacterales bacterium
GCGCAGCGTGCTCTAGCCGCCGGCGCGCTGGGGTTCGTCTCCAAGGATCGTGCCGACACCGACCTGCCCGAGGCGGTGCGTGCCGCTGCCCGCGATGAGGAATATCTGAGCCCGAGCGTCGCGGCTCGCCTGGCTGCGCTTCACCGCTCGCTGACCGGCGATAGTTTGACGGTGCGCGAGGTCGAGGTGCTGAGGTTGATCGCGCTCGGCTACACGACTGTCGAGATCGCTCGAAAACTGCACCTCTCGCCGCGCACGATCGAGACGCACCGCGAGCACATCCACAGCAAGCTCGGCGCCCGTACCCGCGCGCAGCTGGTGCGCTATGCGCTACGACACAGCCTGCTGGGTGCCTGAGATTTCGGCGGGAGCTGAGGGGGGCAGCGGCAAGCACGCGGCCAGGAGCGTGCCGTTGGAACCCGAGGTGATGTTGAGCGTCCCGCCGGCCAGGGCGACCCGCTCGTTCATGCCGAGCAGCCCGAAGCCGCTGCTCTGAGCGCTGGTGTCGAATCCTTGACCGTCGTCCTGCACTTCGATCGACAGCTCGCCGTCGTTCTGTCTGACCAGTACGCGGACGGTGTTGGCGCGGGCGTGCTTGGTGATGTTCGTGAGCGCCTCCTGCAGCAGCCGGTAGACGGTGGTCTGCATCTCCTTGTCCATGTCCTGCTGGTCTGCGGAGCGAGCGGGTAGGTCAAGCTCTGAGTCGATCATGGCTCCGCTCTGCTCGCGGTGGCGGTCCAGCAGCGCCTCGATCGCAGCTCTGAGGCCGAGGTCATCCAGCGCGGCGGGGCGTAGCTCGGTGATGATCGCCCGCAGGTTTTCGATCTCGCGTTCGATGTGCTCGGCCGCCTCCTCCAGCGCGCCGCGCGCCGGGTTGAGGTCGTCCTGGGCGAGCACCGAGGCGAGCAGCAGCCGCAGCCCGCCGAGGCTCTGCAGCGTCTCGTCGTGCAGCTCCCTGGCCCAGCGGCGTCGCTCGGCGTCGGCGGCAGCTAGCGAGCTGCGCAGCCGGTCGGCCTGCACGCTCTGCGCGAGCGCCACGGCGGTCGCGGCGCTGACCGCGAACGTGCGCAGCATCTGCTCGTCGTCCTCGCTGAACACGCCGCGGTCGGCTCCGTGGTCAAACGCGGCGAGCAGACCGACCGCGTGGCCGCGGTAGACCATCGGCACGAGCAGCGCGGTCTGAGCGTCGGGGACCCCGAACTCTCGCGGAGCGATCCGCAGACGAGCGGCGACATCGGTGATCCGTTCCGGGCGCCCGCGTTCGAGTACCTGCCCGGAGGTCGAATCGTCGATCGGCAGGCGCACACCTTGGGGGTTCTGCGCGTGCCCGGCGCTGGCCTGCACGACCAGCTCATCCCCGTCGCGCAACATGATCACGAGGCTGCCAGCGCCGACGAGCGCACGGCCGCGCTTGACGATCAGCTCGAGCACGTGCTCAAGCGCTATCTCCCCACCGATCGCAACGGCCACATCGCGCGTGGCCTCAAGGCCGCGGAAGGCTTTCTCGAGCTCGTGGCGGCGTAGCTCGCTGACCTCGTAGAGTCTCGCGTTCTCGATGGCGACGGCCGCCCACCGTGCGAGCATCACGACGGCTTGCTCGTCGGCCTGCGTGAACTCGCCGTCCTGCTTGTCGGTGAGATACAGGTTGCCCCACGCCTGGCCGCGGACGAGGACGGGCACCCCGAGGAAGCTGCGCATCGGCGGGTGCCCTGTCGGGAACCCGTAGCTGCTCGGATGCTGGCCGACATCGGCCAGGCGCAGCGGCTCGGGGTGTTCGATCAGCGTGCCGAGCACCCCCCGGCCACGAGGCAGATCGCCGATCGCGCGGCGGGTCTCCTCGTCGATACCGGCGGTCAAGAACTCTTCAAGCTCAGAGCGATCGTCGTTGAGGACCCCGATCGCGGCATAGCTCGCCCCGGTGATCTCCCTTGCCGCCTCAAGGACACGATCAAGCACAGCCCGCTGGTCAAGCTCGGTGACAAGCGCCTGCCCAACCTCAAGTAGCTGTTGACGCCACGGCTCCTCAGAATCTCTGGTCATCGCCCCATCAGAGCTTACCCGTAGTCTGCCCCCCCGCCCTGCGGGCTTCCCCCGACAAAGCGGGCCGTTCAGAACCTACGCTCGGCATCGGCGTCGATCAGCCCGAAAGGCGCCGTCCGAGCGCGTAATGCCCCAGCCCATGAGCCCTTCTGAGAAACCGAGCCCTACGCCGGAGAAGCGCCATTGCATGCACTGCGGCGATGTGATCGGCGCCTATGAGCCGATGATCCTCCTCGAGGACGGCGAGCCACGCAAGACATCTGCCTCCGCAGAGCAAGACAGGGACCCGCACGCCGGCGAGTGCTACCACGTGGCCTGTTACCCGCAGTGAATGTCAGTCGCGCTATCCGAGGAAAACCGCACCCCTTACGCGCGGCTACTGCGGATGACGCAGCGCGTGCGTAGTGAAAACCTCAGATCACACCAATCCCACGCGCAAGGAGGAAAGTTAATGTCGCTGCCAGCCCATTTCAGTGAACTCGCCGTCTGCGAGGTGATGAACTCCGGGGTCATCGACTGCCCGCCGCAGACACCGCTCACCGAGGTCGCATCGTTGATGGCCGAGAACACCGTCCATTTTGTGATCGTCGACGGCCTCGCGCGTGGCCCCCATCACACCGAGCAACTCGTGTGGGGCGCCATCTCCGATATCGACCTCATGCGCGCCGCAGGCACCGGGAGCATGGACGGCGAAGCGGGCGAGATCGCCGCGACCGAGATCGTCACGATCGAGCGCGGCGAGGAGGTTCAGCGTGCAGCACAGCTGATGGGCGAGCACGAGTGCTCGCACCTGATCGTGACCGACCCAGACTCGGGCCGCCCGCTAGGCGTCGTCTCAAGCCTGGACGTGGCCCGCGCGCTCGTGTGGGGACCGCGACCGTCGAGCAAGGTGCCGACTCCGTAGTTTCCACGTTTGCGAGCACGGATTTACTCGACTGCCAAAGCCCACACGCGACCATAAGCTCCTGAGCATGACCACTCAAACCACCAAAACCACAAAGCAGCGAGTGCTGATCGCCGGCGGCGGCGTAGCGGCGCTCGAGGCCGTCCTTGCGCTGCACGAGCTCGCGCCGGAGCTGACCGACGTGACCGTGATCGCGCCCAACGCCGACTTCCACTATCGGCCGCTGACCGTTCGTGAGCCGTTCGCCGCGGGGCAGGCCCGCCGCTACCCGCTCGCGCCGATCATCAGCAACGCCGGAGCGCGGCTCGTGACCGGCGAGCTTGCATGGGTGGACCCGGACAAGCAGGTCGCCCACACCAAGGGCGACGCGGAGCTGCCCTACGACCGGCTCGTACTCGCCCTCGGCGCGAAGGCCGTCCCGCGCTATCAGCACGCGGTCACGATCGACGCGGCGCACATGGATGAGATCCTGCACGGCGTGATTCAGGATGTCGAGGGTGGCTACATCAAGAGCCTCGCGTTCCTGGCGCCTGGCAGGATGGCCTGGCCGCTGCCGCTGTATGAGCTGGCGCTGATGACCGCCGGTCGCGCCTATGACATGGGCGTCGAGCTCGCGGTCACGCTCGTCACCCCCGAGGACGCTCCGCTGGCGATCTTCGGGCAGAACGCGAGCAGCACCGTCGCGGGGTTGCTCGACCGCGCGGGCATCCAGACGATCCACTCTGCCTACGCCGAAGTCCCACACGCTGGCGAGCTGGTGATCAACCCCGGCGACCGGCGCCTGCACGTCAACCGCGTGATCGCGCTGCCCGAGCTCTACGGCCCAAGCGTGCGCGGCATCCCGTTGAGCGAACACGGTTTCTTGCGCGTGGACCCCTACGGGCATGTTCTCGACGTTGAGCACATCTACGCCGCCGGGGACTGCACCGAGTTCCCGGTCAAGCACGGCGGCGTCAGCTCCCAGCAGGCCGATACGGTCGCGCTCTCGATCGCCGCGGACGCCGGTGCCACGGTGACACCCGAGCGGTTTCACCCCGTGATCCACGGGATGCTGCTGACGGGCGATAAGCCGCTGTATCTGACGGCGAAGATCACCGGCGGGCACGGGTTCAGCTCAGAGATCACCGACACCCCGGCGTGGGAGCCGCCGAGCAAGATCGCCACGAAGTACCTGGCGCCCTACCTGGACGCCCTGGACCGCGAGACGACACCGGCATGACCCGCTCAGCCTCCACGGGCAGCGACGCGGGAGGGCCTTGCATGGTGCTCGGCTATGACCGCAGCGAGGGCTCGCGCCACGCCGCCCGCTGGGCGGCAAACGAGCTGGCCTCGGGCGGCAAGCTCGTGATCGTTCATGCCTGCCGGGCACAGCACATGCCGCCGAGCCCGCTCAGCACCAGCGGCGAGCGCCACGATGAGGGCCGCGCGATCCTCGATGAGCTGATGCTCGACGGCGATGACGCACTGTTCGACATCGACCTTGTGACCCAGGTCTCAGACCAAGACCCCGCCGCCGCGTTGATCGACGCCGCCCAGCGCCACGATGCTCGCGCGATCGTGCTCGGCGCCAAGCCACACTCGCGGCTGCACGAGGCGCTGGGCACGGTCACGACCGAGCTGCTGCAGACCTCGCCGGTGCCCGTCATCACGGTGCCGGCGACCGCGCCGGCCCCCGGCCGTCCGCTCATGCAGTCCGCCGCCGCAGAGTGAGAGCGCCGAGCGCCAACGCGATCAGCGTCGCGCCGACGATCACGGCGACATCGAGCGCGACCCTGCCGCCGAGCGGGCGGGGATGGGTGGCGCGCGCCAGCGCGTCGTAGGCGTAGGTGAGCGGCAGCGCGCTTGAGAGCCCGTAGAGCACGCCGGCCATCTCCTGCCGGTCCACGAACAGCCCGCACAGCAGTAGCTGGGGGAAGATGATCGCGGGCATGAACTGCACGGCCTGGAACTCGGTGCGCGCGAACGCGCTGACGAACAGGCCGAGCGCCATGCCGAGCACGGCGTTGCCGATGGCGAGCAACCCGACCAGCCATACGCCATGCGGGGCGTGCAGGCCGAGCAGGAGAAACCCGACGAGGCACACGACGAGCGCCTGCAGCGCGGCCAGCACGCCGAACGCGATGCCATAGCCGGCGAGCAGGTCGGTCTTGGCGAGCGGAAGGCTCATCAGCCGCTCCAGCGTGCCGCTGGTGCGCTCGCGCAGCATCGCGATCGAGGTGACGAGGAACATGATGATGAACGGGAACAGCCCGCACATCGGCGCCCCGATCGCCTGGAAGGTTCCGGGCTGCCCGTCGAACACGTAGCGCATCAGCACGAGCAGCCCGACCGGCACGAGCAGCAGCAGCGCGATCGTGCGCCGGTCACGACGAATCTGCCAGAGCACACGCCTGGCCGTGGCGAGTGTGATCTGCACGCTCACCTGGACGCCTGCTCGATGATCGTCAAGAACGCGCGACCGAGGTCGTGCTCGCCGGTGCGCTCGCGTAGCTGCTCGGGGGTGCTGTGCTGAAGCAGTGCCCCCTCGCGCATCAGCAGCAGCTCGTCGCACTCGCTGGCCTCGTCCATCACGTGGCTTGAGATCAGCAGGGTGCTGCCCGCCTGGGCGAGCTCGTGGAAGGTGCCCCACAGCTCGGCGCGCAGCACAGGGTCCAGGCCGACGGTCGGCTCGTCGAGCACCAGCAGCTCGGGGTCGCCAAGCAGCGCGGTGGCGAGTGACACCCGCGAGCGCTCCCCGCCCGAGAGGGAGGCGACGACCTGGTGCTCACGACCTGCCAGGCCGACCGTCTGGACGACCTCGCCGATCCGCTGCTCGCCGACATCGAGGATCGCGGCGAAGTAGCGCAGGTTCTCGCCGATGCTGAGATCGCCGTAGACCGATGGGGCCTGTGTGACATACCCGACGCGCCGGCGCAGCTTTGGGGAGCCGGCGTGTTCGCCGAGCACGTTCACCCGACCGGCGTGGATGATCTGCACACCGACGATCGCACGCATCAGCGTGGTCTTGCCGCAGCCGCTCGGGCCGAGCAGACCCGTCACCGACCCGCTGGCGACCTGCAGGGTGAGACCGTGGAGCACGGGGCGCCCGCCGCGCACGACATGCAGATCCTCGATCTCAATTGCCGTGTCGGCCATCTGGCCGCACAAGCTATCCCCTGGACTCCGCCTCCGCTTAGAATCGGGCGGGTGCAGGTTTGGGAGCTAGATCGTCTGCGTGTCGCGGCGCACCATCCGCAGATCCTTCGCTCCGACGAGGACGCGAATCGCGTGATCGCGCTGCTATTGCCGCAGGGTGAGGCTCTGCAGGAGCACCAAGTCCATGAGCACGCGCTTGTGTTCGTCCTACGCGGCGAGCTGTTGGTGAGCGCGGGCGCGAGCGAGCGAACGTTGTCCGCGCCGAGCCTGATCCATTTCGATCCCGGCGAGCGCCACGAGGTACGCGCGATCAGCGAGTGCCAACTCGTTCTGTGCTTGGCGCCGTGGCCCGGCCCCGGACATCCAAGCCACACCGCCGCGGCATAGGGACCTGTGTCAGTTGGGCCATGTTTGGTTCATCGTGCGGTGGTTGCACCTGCTGGCGATGGCGTTCTTTGTGGGCGGCCAGATGATGCTCGCGGCCGTCGTGGTGCCGGTTGGGCGGCGCTCAGGCGATCGTGAGAGCTTGCGCCTGATCGCGCAGGGGTTCGGCTACGGCACGCTCGTCGCGCTGCTCGTCCTGATCGTGACCGGCACGGCGATGGCCTTCCATCTTGACCTGTGGGGAGACTCGACATTTCACGTCAAGCTCGCGCTCGTCCTTGCTGTCGGGGTACTGCTCGTGTGGCATATTCGCCGCTCGGACCTGCACATCCTTGAGGCGGTCATCTTTCTGCTGTCGCTAGCGATTGTGTGGCTTGGTCTGTATCTCTCAAATGGTTACTCCTGAGTCGGTTTCGCCCCGCGATGGCTGACGAAGCTCGCGCCCGGGCACGGCGAGCGATGTGAAGGTGTGCTTGTTTGCGTATCTCTGATCCGCAAAGGGTTCGTCTCCTTGCATGGTCGCGTTCCGCTGTCCCTTGCCTGGTGCAGGTCGGCGCAGAAGGCTGTTAGTGGCACGCCGTAGATGCACCGGAACGCGCGGGTGAAATGATGGCTTACGGTAGCCAACTTGTCGGGCTACCTCGCGCACCTGGATTGCCGGCAGGGAGAGCAGCTCAGCAGCGACGACCATCCGCCTGGCGAGAAGATCGTCTCGGAAGGTGGCGCTGCCGAACTGAGCGTAGACACGCTGTACCTGGCGAGGAGAACTCGCAAGTGCCTTGGCGACCATACCGAGCGTCAGAGGCTCGCGGTAGCGACGCTTGACCAGCAGACGCGCGAGCAGGTACAACCGACGACGCTCCGCGAGTGTGTGAGGACGCATACCCTGTTGCGAGAGTCAGAGCGTCATTATGCGATCGAAGTACGTGGCGACTTCCGAGGCGATGGCCTTCGCGCCACGGCGTTCGATGAGGCCCGCTGCGTCCAGGCGACTCAGTGCGTCAGTGATGTCGAGCTTCTGCTGTGCCCCCTTGGCGCCAAACGCCTCCCAAAGGTCCCCCTCGGCGAGTGGGCCCTGGCCGTCGCTGGCGCGTACCAGCAGGGATTCGAGCACAGCTTTGTCGTGGTGGCGCTCCTCCGCTGAGGCGGCGTCTCCGCTCTGGGTGATCTCGTGGAAGCGCACGGCGGCGCGTGAGGCGGTCACGAGATCGTTCCAACGGTGGATGAGGCCCGCTGTGCGGAGGCGTTTGAGACTGGCGGGGACGTGGCCGGGGGTATTGATCTCACGGGCGATCTCAGCTTCGGACCACGGCCGCTGCTTGTCGATGTCGAGTAGGAGCCCGAGGACTCCCCGGTCGAGGTAGGCGTGCGCTTCGGATTCGGTTGAGCTACGTTGGTCGAGCATGGGAGCGATTACCTCCTGTGTCACGGTCTCGGGCGGGGTTGCCGCCCCGCGCCGAGGCCAATATGGCTAGGACTGAAATGGGAGCTATACAGCGCATTTATGGGGTTGTGGGCGCGGGACACGAAGCTGTTACGTGCCTGGCGCGATCGTGCGACGCCGGTCGCGGGATGCAGGAGAGAGGGTCCGGGGCGAGGCGGTAGCCGACGCCGCGGGTAACGCGCACCCATCCCTCGGCGCCGGCGCGAGCGAGCTTGCATCGCAGCCGCGAGGCGTGCGAGTCCAACGTCCTCGTCATAATCCCCGCGCCGATGCCCCACACCGTCAGCAGTAGCTCGTCCTTTGTGTGGACGCGAGTGGGGTTGCTCGCAAGATGCACGAGCAGCGCGTACTCCAGCCGGCGCAGACCGACGACGGGGGTTGCTCCGATCGTGACCTCGTGCGCGGCGGTGTCGATACGAAGCTCTCCATACTCGATCACGTCGGGGGCGTCTGCAAGGCCCCGGCGCATGGTGAGGGCTTGAACGCGAGCGCGAAACTCGGCGTACTGGAACGGGGAGCGGATCACATCATCGGCCCCTGCCTCGAATCCGCGCAGCACGTCGCCAAGCTCGCCGTTCGGGCTCATCCAGAGCGCGCGCAACCGCGGATCGACCTCGGGCGCAAACTCGCCAGCGCGCAGTCTGCGCAGCACGTCGAGGCCTGCGCCACGGTCTGCTACTTGACCCAAGATGACGAGCGTGATCTTGTCCGCCTCACACGCGGCGCGCAGCGTCGCGTGGCCGCTAGCACGGCGTACCTCGTATCCGTCTAGCGCCAGCTCGTCGGCCAACGACAGGTTCGTGTGCTCCTCGCCGTAGAGAAGCAGCACAGGCGCACTCGTGATTGGGTCTTCACCCGATACTCGGACGGGTTCTGCGCTCATCTGACCTCCTTTCGGGCACCGAAAGGACCGCCAGCGAGCACGACCGAATATCCGCAGAGAGCTACGGTAGGGCGTGGCATCGAAGGATGGTGCTTCGGTGCTACAGGCCGGGCGGGGTGTCTCAAGCATCCCGCTCGGCCGCATCGGTTTTGGGCTTGTGGCGCGATCAGAGCAGAGCCTGCGGCGGAAAAATCTCCGGCGTCTTCGAGCCTGCCTTTCGCAGGCTTGGGCGTAGAGTGCGGGTTCAGTGCGTGATGCGAGCATTGACTACGACCGGCACGCTGCGGACTACCCGCACCACCGGCAGGCCGACCCACGGATCGCCGCCCGTATCCTCGCGGCGCTCGGCGATGCGCGCACCGTCCTGAACGTCGGCGCCGGCAGCGGCTCATACGAGCCCGAGGACCGCTACGTGCTCGCGGTCGAGCCCTCGGCCGGGATGCGCGCACAACGCCCAGCCCACCTTGCCCCGGCGATCATCGCCAGCGCCGAGGCGCTGCCGCTCGATGATGACGCCTTCGACGCGGCAATGGCGATTATCACGCTGCACCACTGGCGCGACCCGGCGGTGGGCCTGCGCGAGCTGCGGCGTGTCGCTCGCGGCCCGGTTGTCGTGCTCACCTTCGACATCGACGTACTGGCGGGCTACTGGATGATTAGCGACTACCTACCCGAGGCGCTTGCTGACGACCGCGAGCGCTTCCCCATGATCGACGCCGTAGCCGACATCCTTGGCGGTGCTCGCATCGAGCCTGTCCTGATCCCGGCCGACTGTGAGGATGGTTTCTTCGAGGCGCACTACGCACGGCCGGAGGCGTATCTCGACCCCGCTCTGCGGGCCGCTCAGTCCGTTTGGCCGCGCTTGCCCGAGGGCGTTGAGCACCGCGCGGTCGCTGCGTTGTCGGCTGACCTCGCCTCTGGCGAGTGGGATGCGCGCCACGGCCACTTGCGCGCGCAACCAGCCTATGACGGTGGCCTGCGCTTGGTTGTGTCCGACTGACCCTTACTCCTCGTTTTCGCGCACTTTGGAGTTGCTGACGAATCCTGCGGCCAATACGGCGAGCAAGTCGTCGGCCGGCGTGAGTTCTCCGGCTTCGAGCGCTTCCAGATACTCCCGGTCAATATCCGCTGCACATGCAAGCTCGGCTGGGGTCATCCCCTGCTCCTCGCGCATTTGTCGAATCCGCCGGCCGAGCGCGACCATCACGCCTAGCCATCCGTCGCCGAGCCGTCCTCGTCAAGCGCGCCGTCGGCCTCACCCTCGCCGCGGTCTGAGCCCGCGGGCGGGTCAAGGAACTGAACGGAATCGGCGACGATGCTGACGGCCTGGCGGTTGTGGGCGTCGGCGGTTTCCCACTCGCGCCATTCCAAGCGGCCTGCGAGGGCCACGCGGGAGCTTTTGTGCAGATAGCGCTCGACGTTCTCCCCTTGGGCTCCGAAGACGTAGACGTCGAAGTAGTTGGGACGCTCCTGGTAAACGTCACCGTCCTTGCGGACACTGTTGCAGGCGATGCGCAGGCCGCAGACGGTGCTGCCGGAAGGCAGGGCCCGCAGCTCGGGGTCGCGCGTGAGACGGCCGACGAGGACGACTCGGTTGATATCGGCGTAGGACATCACGAGCACCGCAAGGTTCGATGTCGAGCCCTCTGTCGGCCGAGGTAACGTCGTCCGGCTTCAATCGCTTCAAGCTCCTCCCGCTTGATGCCGGAGGCGCAGGCGAGCTCGGCTGGGGTCATCCGTCGCTCCTCGCGTAGCCGGCTAACCGCGCTGCCGAGCGCGAGCAGCAGCTTCCGGTCTTCCTCAGACGGCACGCGCCGGTTCATCGCTTCGATCAGCCTCTTAAGCTGCGGGTTCTCCTCGGCGGCAAGCTCGTCCTCATCCGGGGCTATCGGGGTCCTCGAAGTGCTCATACGTTGCTCCCTTCGGCTTGGGTGCCGCCGCGCTTCTCTAGGCCAGCGGCGGCAAGGAACGTCTCGATCTGCTTGATGTGGCGTCGGGATATGCGAGCCTGCCTGGCGCCCTCGGGGAAGTCGCCGTCCACGTCCATCAGATACCGCTCGAACTCCACCCGCCGGTACAACGCCGCCGTCAGCGCCTCGCGGTGTGTCCGGCGGCGCAGCCTCAGCTCGACCGCGATCGTCGGTGTGGTGCGTATCGCCCCGACCTGTTCCAGCAGCGTCCGGTGGACCTCGAAGTCCTCAAGCTCCTGTGGGTCGATCCCGAAGTCCGGGTGACTGTGGCCGGAGTCCTTGATCTCTTCCGCGCAGTTCGCAACCTCTTCAACGAGAACCTCGCGCATCACGTTCACCAGCCGCGCCGGGACCGTGACCGTGCTCATACCGCGCTCCCCTCCGCTTGGGCGATGAGGTCCGCGAGCTGGCCGATTCGCGCCTTTGCTATGGCGCGATCCTCGTCGCTGGTTTCCGGGTCTTCCTCGACACCGTGCTCGGACTCGATGCGTGTCAGGAGCGTTCGCAGCAGCGCCGTCTGGTGCTTGCGCACGTCAACCTCCACGACGGACGGGGGATTGACGGGCTCGATCCAGCCCAGGACATCGAGCAGCGCCCGAGTGCCCTTCGCTCGGCTTAAACAGCCATCGACCGCGGCGCGGATATCCGCTCGCCCGCGAGGCTCGATCAAGGCGCCGGCCTCCTCCAGTTGGCCGTGCAGGTCGAAGTAGAGCCCGTCGCGCAACAGCGGGACAAGCTCGTCAGGGATGACGATGTGCATGGTCGCTCCGTTCGGTCGGCCGAAGAAACCGCCCGGCGTAGCCATGACTGGACCCGCAGCCAGGAGAGCTACGGTGTCGAGCGTGGCATCCGAAGCAGCATCTTCGGTTGTCCACTGGCCGGGCGGGCGCTCGAACGCTCGCCCGGCCACAACGATGTCTTGGGGCGGGAGAGCAGAGCAGAGCCCGCGCCGACCCGCAAGAGACAATTAGGTGCAGCAGCGAGCCCGCGCCGCACGTCGGGGTAGGAACCCCGAAGGTCGCCGAGGTCGATGTGCCCCGGTGGAGATGGGCGCCAACGCGGGTCCGGTCGGGCGCCGGAGTGCGCGAGGCCGGTAAGGTCGAGTTTGGCGCTGAGCCTGAGGTCCGCGCGGATGTCTTCGTGTTCTCGGTCCAGACCTGCAAGGACCCACAGCGCTACGACGTGCTCGACCTCTCGCAGTCGGAGTTCTACGTCGTAGCTGCTGACCGAGTGCGCGAGTGCGCCTACAAGAGCGTGAGCGTCGCCTGGGTGCGCAGACATGCGGACCCGGTGCCGTTCAGTGAGCTGGCGATCACCGTCGAGTGTGTCGGGCATGGCGGCGGCACCGCGTAAGATCGTCTGATTAGCGAGCCGGCCCCCAGAGTGTTGCTCGATATGCGTATCCGTGTCGCCAGCATCGCCGCGCTTGTCGCCGCGTTTGGGCTCATAGCGCCAGGCGTAGCCGGGGCGACGATCCACACTGGCCGCATCGTGTTTCCCGAACCACGCAATCCTCCGAGCATCGGTGTACCGCCGCCTCCTGCGGTCCAGGCGAAAGAGTCCACGCGCGAAGTCATCATTCGATACGACGCGAGCGCCGGCACCGTCTCCCTACGTGCGGAAGTCTTCGATCCAAGTTTTTGGGGCGAACAGATTGGCGAAAGTTTCAAGCTAGGCTCGAAATGCCTCAGCTACGACGAAAGTGTGTTCCATCCTCCCGCTTTCAGCGCGAGCATGAGCGCTAGGCCGAAACGTGTGGGGCTACTCGGAGAAGAAGTCGGCGGCGTCACGGGCGAAGCGACGCTTCGCGGCTACACGGGCCATGTCAGCGGCACCGGCACGTTCAACGGCCGCTACTTCGAGATCACGTTCACCAGCAGCGCGTTTCGTGACCGGAACTGGCGTTGCGCCATGCTCACATCCTTCGGCTTCACTTGGCCGCGCGTTCCCCTCAATGGCTGGCGCAAGGCGAAGCGGCCCGCGCAGGTCACCCGCTCGACGCTGAGGGTCGCCGATTCAGCGTATCCAGGTGTACCTGATGGGGTTGGCTGCGCCCTTCTTGCGGTACTCGTCCGGGACTCGCTTGCCGACGTACTGATCGCGCAGCTCCGCAGGGGCCTCCCGGCCGATGAAGGCCAACCGTCCGGGCGCATCCTCGTGGCCCGGGAAGTCTTGCGCTGTAGCTGGAAGCCAGTCCTCCGCGACGAACGCGCCGACGATGAGTCCGCGCTGCATGGCGAGGATGACCTCCGCCTGCATCGCCTTCTTGCGGCTGATCTTCCAGGCGTACCGCGTGGCCTCATAGAGCGATGTCTCGGCGGCGCTGCGATTGACGCTGATGAGAATGGCTCTGTGCCGGAAGTCAGCCGCCGGGGCCGAGTAGCGGCGGATGATCTCGCGGGCGTGCATGGCCCCGTAATCGCTTGACCCGGTGCCACCTGAGACGTTGGAGAGGCTGGGGTAGGCGTCCATCAGGGCCGCCTCGACCTCGAACGCGGTCGCGTCGTCCATGCCGTGTCGGTGGATGACGTGGGCGACCTCGAAGCCGGATAGACGTACTTCGCGGATGCGCTTGAGTTTGTCGCTCAGCTCGTCGCCGTCCTGGCTCAGCTCGTCGCGGATGTGCGCGAAGACCCTGTTGCCCTGGCCCTTGCCCACGTAGAAGGTCTCGCCGTTGCGTGGGTCGATGAGGCGGTAGACGTAGGTCTTGAGCTTCGGGATGACATCGGGAGGAAAGGCGTCCAGCTCAGACACGGACCCACGGTAGCCAGCGGCTCGGATGCGGCGGCCGTGATCGAGGTCGCGATGGCGAGCGCGAGGCCGACCCTTGCGACCAACGGGTCGGGCTGCGTCCGAGCTGCCAGGAGTCGCGCTTCGTAATCCGGTATCCTATAAAAACCGACGAGTCGGTTTGTGGGTCAGGGCGAAAGGAGGCTGGCGATGCCCAAGATTCGTCCTGAGACCCGTGTTGAGCGTCGGCAGTTGTTGATTGATGCTGCGTGGCGGTGCGCTGCGGTGCGTGGTTTCCGCGATCTCACTGTCGATGACGTGTGCGCGGAGGCGGGCGTGAGCAAGGGAGCGTTCTATGGCTATTTCACGCAGAAGCGGGACGTGCTGCTTGCGTTGCTCGAGGACGATGCGGCTGCGCTTGACGGCGAGCTGGAGCGGATCACGCAGGGCAACGTTTCGAGCGTGGAGCGGGTGCGGCGCTTTGCTCAGGTGATGCTTGCGCGTGGTGACGATCCGGCGCGTGTGCAGGTCCGCGCGGACCTGTGGGCGGAGCTTTTGACCGACGAGGGGGTGCGGGGTCAGCTCGCCGAAGCGACGCAACGCCGCCGTGAGCTTGTGCGCTCGTGGATCGAGGACGGGGTGAGCAGCGGCGAGTTGGTGGCTATCCCAGCCAACGCGCTCGCCTCGATCCTGCTGGCGCTCACCGATGGTCTGATGCTGCACGGCGCGCTCGACCCGGGCGCGTTTCGCTGGCGCAATATCCGCCGCGCGATAGACGTGATGCTCGCCGGCATCGAGGCCAGGTAAAGCCAGAGTGGCCGTCGCTCGAAAGACGCTGTCGGGCGGGCGCTGGCGGGAGCGTGTGCAGCGCTCGCTCGCTCGTGACTCCACGGGGCTGACGGTTCTAGCGCTGCTGGTGGGCGCCGGCGCGGGCGCTGGTGCTGTGGGGTTTCGCTACATGATCCTCGGCTTCACCTACCTGTTCACCGGCCATCGTGACTACAGCGCCGCTGGACACGCGATCAACCCGCTACTGCCGGGCCTGGGCATCTGGTTCGTCATAATCGCGCCGGTCATCGGCGGGTTGATCTACGGGCCGCTGGTGAGCCGCTTCGCGCCCGAGGCACGCGGTCACGGCGTGCCCGAGGTCATGTACGCGGTGAACCGTCTCGGCGGCAGGATGCGCCCACAGGTGCCGCTCGTGAAGTCGCTCGCCTCGGCGCTGTGCATCGGCTCCGGCGGGTCCGTCGGACGGGAGGGGCCAATCGTCCAGATCGGCTCCGCTCTGGGGTCGGTCACCGGGCAACTGTTGAGCCTGCCAGAGTCACAACTGCGGCTGCTGGTTGCCTGCGGCGCGGCGGGCGGCATCTCAGCGACGTTCAACGCGCCGATCGCCGGAGTGTTCTTCGCACTGGAGTTGATCCTCCGCGACTTCCAGACACGTTCCTTCGGGCTCGTCGTCCTCAGCTCGATCACCGCTGATGCGATCGGCCGCGCGGCGTTCGGCAACCATCCCTTCCTGACGCTCCCGTCGTTCACGTTCAACTCGCCGGTCGAGCTTGTGCTGTATGCCGGCCTCGGTGTGCTCGCAACGGGCGTCGGGCTCACGTTCATCCGCGTCCTCTACACGGGCGAGGACGCCGCCGACCGGCTGTGGCGCGGGCGCCCGGAATGGCTGCGCCCCGCCGCGGGAGGAGTGCTGCTCGGGCTGCTGTTGCTCGCCGTCCCGCAGATGTACGGAGTGGGCTACCCGGTGCTCCAGCTCGCGGTCGCCGGGCACTACGTGATCCTCGTCCTGCTCGGCCTGCTCGCCGCGAAGATCATCGCCACGAGCCTGACAATGTGGATCGGCGGGTCCGGCGGCGTTTTCGCTCCCTCGCTGTTCATGGGCGCCATGCTCGGCTCGGCCTACGGCGCAATCGCTCACCACTTCGCGCCGCACCTGGCGGTCGCCGCCGGGGCATACGGGCTGGTGGCGATGGGTGCGGTGTTCGCGTCCACCGCGCGCGCTCCGATAACGGCGGTCATCATCGTTTTCGAGCTGACCGGCGACTACCGGATCATCCTGCCGTTGATGTTCGCGGTCGTGGTGGCGACCACGCTCTCAAACGCGCTCACGCACGACACGATCTACACGCTCAAGCTCCGCCGTCGCGGCATCGACATCGACAAGGCCACCCCGCCGAGCCTGATGGCACAAATCCACGTAGCCGAGGCGATGGGAGCCCTCCCGCGGGCACTCACGCCCGACGAGCCGCTGCACCAACTCATCGCGTACTTCTCGGTCGAGGAATCGGACACGCTGCCGATCATCGACCGCCACGGCAGACTGCTCGGCGTCGTGGACGCGACCGACGTTGAGCAAGCCATCGAGGGGGAACGCAACGGTCTGACCGCCGCAGGACTCGCCCGCCCCGCGCCCAAGGTCCGCGCCGATGAATCCCTCGAAGAAGCCGTGCAAGCCCTCGCTGGCAGAGACGAAAACGGCGTGCCAGTTCTCGCGGAGACAGGCGAGCAAGTCGTTGGCTGGCTCACACACCGGCGTCTGCTGGACGCCTACCGGACACGACTCAACGGGGGGAGGGCCGCTGCGCTCCACGGCTCGTCGGCGCGCGCGGGAGTGGCGACCTGACCCGTCGCCAAGACGCCACTGTCGGGTCGGGAACCCGAAGGTCGCCGGCTGTATGGGCGCTGTGCGCGGAGGCCTATGCCAGCCGATACAGACCGTGACCGTCCGGCGCGACGGACTTGTCTTTTACGCAATATATTTGCGTATAATGGCTGTGTGGACCGTACCGCCCTCGCGTACTACCCGGCGAGCATAGAGGCCGACCCCGGCGCCGACGGTGCGCGGATCGGCGTAGATGTGATCGGGGTTGTGCGTGACAGCCCCGTGGGGGCTTTGGAGCGCATCGGCACTGGAGAAGTGTCGGCGCTGCTTGTGGCTCGCCTCGCGGACGCGGCCGGTTCGCTGCAGGAGCTGGTCGCGCTGCTCGACTGGCTCGACGCCTGCGACGGCGACCTCATCGCGCTTGACGTTGGGCTGGACACCGCGACGCGAGCGGGCACGCACGTCGCCCGGGTGCTGCACGAGGTCGAGCGCTGGGAGCGTGAGCGGCCACCCGGCAGCGCGCCGCGGGGGCGCCCGGGGCTCGCTCATCACTCGCCTGCGCTAGCCGACCGCATTAGGGCGCTCCGTGACGCTGGCGAAAGCCTCCAAGCCATCGCCAACCTGCTCAACGACGAGGGCGTACCGACGCCGCGCGGCGGGGACCGCTGGCGGCCGTCGAGCGTGCAGACTGCGCTCGGCTACCGCCGCCCACGCCCGCCGGCTCCCGGCGTGCCTCCCCCGCCGTTGCGGCACGCGCCGCGTCCTGGGCATGTGCCTCGCCCGCCTGGGAAGGGGCCGCGCCCGCCCGCGAAGCCGCGCCCCCCGCGTCCCCGAGGAGAGCGCCCGTGACCGGCGTGATCGAGCAATTCGGGGCGCTCGGCGTCTTCCTGCTCATGGTGCCCGAGAGCGCCTGCATCCCGATCCCGAGCGAGGTCACGCTCCTCTTCTCCGGGTTCGCCGTCCACCAGGGCTGGATGAGTCTCCCGCTCGCTGTGCTCGCCGCGACCGCAGGCAACCTCGTCGGATCGCTGCTCGCCTATGGCCTCGGCGCAAGCCGGCTCGTTGAGCGCGTGCCCATCGTGCGCTCGGTACTGCACCGCTGGGACGGCCTGCTTGCCCGCCACGGCACGCGCGCCGTGTTCCTCGCGCGACTGCTGCCGCTTGCCCGCACGTTCGTCTCCCTGCCCGCCGGGGCTCGGCGTGTCAAGCTCGGGACGTTCGTCGTCCTCACCGCGGCGGGCTGCGCGCTGTGGGCGCTCGCCCTCGTGCTGACCGGCGTGTTCGTCGGCGCCGCTTGGATGACCGTGGACTCCGCAGTAGGGCGCGTGTTGCTGATGGTCGGACTGCTCACGCTCGCGCTGACTATGGTCCGCAGGCGTGCGGAGTAGCCCCGGCTCACTCCGCTAGCTTTGTTTGGGGCAATGTTGCTCTTTGCCTGCGTGGTCAGCAAGCGCAGCGCCGAGCGGCCATTCGAGGTGGTCCCGCTACCATTGGCCCATGACGGCGAAGGAGAAGCTACGCGCACAGGTCGAGGACCTGACCGAGCAGGACGCCGAGGCGACCCTTGAGTTCATCGCTGCGCGCGGCCAGAGCTTCGGAGACTGGCTGGACTCGCGTCCCGAGGACGACGAGCCGCTGAGTCCCGAGGAGCGCGCAGCGCTCGCCGCAAGCGACGCGGACATCGCCGCCGGTCGTACCGTCTCCTACGCGCAGGTGAAGCAAGGCCTCGGAGCGGAGTGAGCGGCGAGCGGGCGCTGCGTTTCACGCGCACCGCCGAGAAGGAGCTGCGGCGCCTCGATCCGCCGGTTCGTGCGCGTGTTTCGGGAGCGTTGGATCGTCTCAGCGCCGATGATCGCTCGCTCGATGTTCGGCGGCTCACGGGCAGCGAGCACTTCCGGCTGCGCGTAGGCGACTGGCGAGTGATCTTCGACTACGATCGCGCCACGCAGACCGTACTCGTCCGGCACGTCCTTCCGCGGGGCAGGGCATACGAGCGATAGCGGGTGTGGATCGCTATACGCAGGTTCGGGATGGCATACACCCGGCCTCGACGGCTCGATGCCCGGCATGGGGGTGGTCTGAAAGGCTGCAAACGGGATGCATAAACCCCAAATCCCCTGTATTCAAGCCAGCTCTAACCGTTCGCCCCGATAAAAAGCCCCGCAAATGCGGGGTTTTTTGTTGGCCGTGCTGCTTGAGCAATTTGGCATCCATCCCGGAAAGGAAGCTGCGTATGGCCTCGCTAGTTCTGAAGATGTCCGTCTCGCTCGACGGTTACGTCGCGCCAACAGACGGCAGCAGCGATTGGGTCACCGCGGGACGCTCCGAGGATGGCGCTGCCTGGACGCTCGAGACCGTGAGCAACGCGGACACGCACCTCATCGGCGCCGCGACCTACGCCCGCTGGGCGACGTTCTGGCCCGTTGCCTCCGGGCCGTTCGCCAAGCCGATGAACGAGATCCCCAAGGTCGTGTTCTCGAACTCACTTGCGTCCGCAGACTGGCCCGAGACGACGATTGCCACCGGCGACCTGGCCGAAGCCGTCACGCGGCTCAAGCAGGAGCGCTCTGGCGGATACCTGCTCGCCCAGGGTGGTGTGCGGTTCGCGCGGTCGCTTGTCGAGACCGGCTTGATCGACGAGTACCGGCTTGTCGTGCATCCGGTTGTCCTGGGCGCAGGCGAGCGGCTCTTCGCCGCACCGTTGACCATCGAGCCCGTGAGCACCACCGCCTTCAGTCGCGGAGCCGTCGCCCACGTCTTCGCGGCGCACCCGTGATCGAGCGCGACCGTCAACCGGAGAACGGATGCTGTCACCTCGCCACGTGTGATTCCTCACGTGCGGAGCGGCAGCCTGGTGCTTCGGGACGAACCTGCCTCTGGCGGTCGTGCAGGCATCTTTGGCACAACGCTGGTCGATATCGTCGGGCGCACACCAGCTTCAATCGACGCGGCGCCACAACCCGCGGCTCGGATAATCGCGGCATGTGCGATAGATCCCCCGGGGTTGTAGCCGTCTGGGTGATTGGCAGATCGAAGTCCCGCGAGTTCAGATAGCCGACCGACGATCACTGCGAACGAGAGCAGATCGACGCCCGCGACTTGCGCGGTCGCAGCCGCGAGGCGTTGGAAGAGGGCGTGTTCTTCCGCCGTCTCGGCCGTAGTCAGTTCAAAGGCTTTGCCGGGATGGTCGAAGAGCGTCGCGAGCGGATTGGGCATCTCGTGGAGAACCCCGAATCACGCAATCTTCATGAGCGCGGCCGTGATCTGCTTGCGAGGGCATAGGCCGGCACGAAGCCCACGGTCCTGCAGGTAGGCGCTAGGAGAGATCTGCGAAACTCTCCGCCCTCTACCCAAGCCAGATTGAGGGAGCCCAAACCCTGAGTACCCCAGATATGGGCTTCGTCTACCCCAAGCTGATCCTGAAGACTCTCGTCTTCAGAATGGCTGCGAAACGAACTGCGAAACGGGGCGAGCGGGACTTGAACCCGCGACCCCTCGGACCACAACCGAGTGCTCTAACCAACTGAGCTATCGCTGCCTCGGCAGAGGTGTCGGGCGCGCGAAGAGGCCGGTCCATCATGCACAGGTGAGCCTACGACGACGTTGTGGATGGCGGCGCGAGGTGGTGTCGCAGCCATGTGGCCATGTCACCCTGACTCCATGTGCCGGCGGCGATGGCCAAGACGGCTTGCTCGGCGTCATCGACGGCCGGCATGATGTCCCATGTCCGATTGTTGATTGCGATGAACATGCAGTGCGACCCAAGCAGCGCGCTTGTTGCCGTCCGGCAGCGGATGCTAGGTGCACGACGAGGACGGCGGCCTTCTCGATGAAGTCTGGGTAGAACTCTGTCTCACCAAAGCCGGCGGCTGGTGCGTGCAGAGCGGACTCCGCGAGGTCGATCTTGGCGATACGTGTGAGCGTGGTCGTGTCGAGCCCGGTTATCTCGGCAGCGATGGCGAGGTAGTCGACGAGCTCGAGCTCGATATAGCGGATGCTCACTTAGCAAGCCGCTCTAGCAGCTCGCGGTCCTCCTCGATGATTCGCCGTACGCGGGTCTTGAACTCGGGGTCTTCACGCCGTCGCTGTACCGCCTCGGCGAGGGCGTGCTTGACGGTCTCGTTGAGGCTCTTGCCTTCGGCTCGCGCAAGCGCCTCGGTGTCGGATGCCAGTTCATCATCGAGTCGCACGGTCAGATTCTTAGCCATAGTGCCATGGTAGCATGATTTGCAGATTGCTGAGCTCGGTGTGATGACGCTTCCGTCCGCGTGGTCTGGTACTTCCGGCATCCTTCCAATCTGAGTTCGGAGAGACCGCCATGGCTAGCGATGCCAGCGTTCCGTATCTGTCTGCATACGGAAATATCACAAGGACGCTCGAGAAGATTCGGGCTGCCCAAGTACCGTCTCGGTTCAGCCAAGACTTCCTGGCTACAACACTTAACCTGTCCGGCGGGGGCGCACGCCCTGTTATCCCTTTCTCAAGCGGACCGGATTCCTCGCATCCGATGGGACGCCTACCGAACTACCGCCGAGGCCCCGAATCCCCTGTATTCAAGCCAACTCTAACCGTTCGCCCCGATTAAAAGCCCCGCAAATGCGAGGTTTTTTGGGCGATGCTCCGCGGTTACCACCCGAGCGATTGCCGCCGCCTCGCAAGTACGTGGTTTGCCAACCGTCAAAAACGCGAAGAATATTCGCCGGTCTAGAATCAGCTCTCCCCCTGTGCGTCGAGTCCGGCCGCTAGACCAAAAGACGCGAAGACCTCGGGATCCTGGAACACCGAGTTCCGGCTGATGCCCTCGGCGGTGACGGTGAAGAGCTGGAGCGTGTGCAGCTCGTATCCGCCACCGACGCGTCGATAGGCGGCGAACCCGGGCTGGCCGTTGGCCGTGACCGCCTTCAGACACCAGTCCGTTCCGGCCGCAGCGAAGACCCACTCCATGAACAGGCCGTAGTTGCCGGGGCCGGCAAACCAGTTGAGCATCGGCGGCATCTCCATGAGCACGTCCTCGTTGAGCAGCCGCTTGAGACCCTCGACGTCGGCGTGCTCGAACGCCTTCATGTAGCGATCGACCCAGGCCCGCTGCTCGGCTGCGGACGGCTCGCTGAGACCTTCCTGCCCGACCCCGACGTCCTTCACACGGGTACGCGCCCGCTGCAGGGAACTGTTCACCGATACGACGGTAGTGCCGAGGATGTCCGCTGCCTCGGACGCGGAGAAGCCGAGCACGTCACGCAGGATCAGTGCACCACGCTGACGCGCCGACAGGTGCTGCAGGGCGGCGGCGAACGCCAAGCGCAGGCTGCTGCGGTCGATCGCGGCTCCAGCTGCATCGCCCGCGTCCAGCAACGAGTCCGGCAAGGGCTGGAGCCAGGCGACGTTCTCTCCCCGGACGAGCGGCCCAAGCGGGTCCGACGCGGCCACCAGCCCCGCCGGCAGCGGTCGGCGACCGCGGACCTCCAAGGCGGTCAGGCAGGCGTTCGTCGCGATCCGGTAGAGCCAGGTGCGCAGTGAGCTGCGAGTCTCGTCGTACTGCTCCCGCGCCCGCCAAGCCCTCAGGTACGTGTCCTGGACCAAGTCCTCTGCCTCATGAGTCGAGCCGAGCATCCGGTAGCAGTACGCCAGCAGCTCCGTCCTGAACGGTTCAACCAAGCGATCGAAGCCTTCTGCCTTCGTCGTCACGCCCACGCCCCTTTCTCTGCCCCTGTCAAGACCACCCTACCCGGGGGGCTTCACGCCATGGACGGCAGGGCTCGAACATCGGTGCCAGCGACGTCAGACCCCTGCGCCACACGGTCACTGCCCGGCTACGGGGGAAGGGCTCACCGCCCGGGCGCCAGCGCCGGGCTGTTGTGATAGGCGGCGATCAGCCACTGGCCATCCCGCTTCTCGAAAACCCAGGTCGCGTTCACCTTACCCGGATCCGGAACCTCGGTTTGGCCGGCGAACAGGATGCCGGATTCGCTGACGACGATCGCGGCGTCCCTGCCGACGAAGCGGAGGCTGAGCTGCTTGTTGTAGGTCGAGCTGCCCTTGAGTGGCCCCTCGAAGGCCAGGGCCATGTTCTCGCGGATCACGTCACGGCTCTCGCGGAGCGAGCCGGTCATGATGGCGCTCGCGTCCGCGGTGTAGTTGGCGACCATGCCGTCGGCGTCGCCTGCCTCCCACGCCTTGTAGGAGTCAACCAGTACGGCCTGGATGGCGGCCTCGTCTTCCGCACGACTGTCTGACATCGGATTCTCCTTGTGATCGGTTCGCACGGGGTATTCCGGCGAGCTCGTCAATACATACCGGCGGCGGGGTCAGAACTCATCGCGCTCGCGGTAAAGAGGTGTTGAGGCGTGCTCGACAGGAGAGGTTGCCGTACGGGTGCCTTGCGCCTGCTTGGCACCGCCGATACGCAAATCGGACTACCGCTGTAGCCGGCCTGGTCCGAGTGGCCGTTAGCTGATCCGTTCGGCCAGGGCGACGATGATGCCCGCGGGGCCGCGGAGGTAGCAGAGCCGGTAGCTGTCCTCGTACTGCGCCACCTCGCCGAGGAGCTCGGCGCTGTGGGCGCGCAGGCGAGCGACGGTGTTGTCGATGTCGTCGACGGCGAACATGACACGATGCAAGCCCAGCGTGTTGGGCGGCGGGTTCTCTGGCTCGGTGCCGACCGCCGCGGGGGCGTGGTACTTCGTCAGCTCCAGCTTGCTGTGACCGTCCGGGGTCCGCATCATCGCGATGTCGCTGCGGAGGCCGTCCAATCCGACGGTGCGGTCTGCCCAGAGGCCCTCGATCTGCGCTTTGCCTTCCAGCTCCATGCCAAGCTCGGCGAAGAACGCGATGGCGGCATCCAAGTCTTCGACGACAATGCCGACGTTGTCCATCCGCTGAATCGTCATGGTGGAGGTTCTCCTTCTTCGTCGCGCAGCCCGTTGTGGCCACTGGTGTACCTAGGACGGAGCCAGCGCCACATTCTCCCCCAAAACGCTGAGTCTCGGGGGGCAGTATTCGCGGTGTCCGGCCTGTGTGCTCAACTGCTCGGCCGGACGGACGGCACGCACTGGCGAGGGGATTCATGCAGGTTGGCACTAGAGCAGGCTTGATCGACGCGGAGTTTGCGGCTTACGTCGAGGAGAGCCGTGCCTTCTACGCTGCGCGGGCCGCGAGCAGGGGCACCGATTCTCCGCCTGACCCCAGCACCCCGGAGGGGCTGCGGGGCCGCCCGTCCTGCTCGTCGTCGGGAGCTTGGACATCCTGCTCGAGGACAACTTGGTCATGGCGGCCCGGCTGTCCGCGGCTGGCTGTGAGATGGATGTTCGCGTCTACCCGGAGTCTCCCCACGGTTTCACCCTCCACCCAACGGCGATGGCAAGCGCCGCGCTCGAAGACATCGAGTCGTGGCTTGCCGACCGCTTCTTCGACGTCCCCGCGTAGAGCCCGAGACGGGGATGATCTGGTGACCTCAAAATGGCCGCAGAAGTGAGTGGCGCTCCTGACCTGCCAATCTGCGCGTGTGCCAGACGTCCGACCCGTGGCTACACCGCGAGAGAAGCAGCTGACTCTGCTCGCAGCCGTGCTCGGTACGAGCGTGGTGTTCCTCGACGCGACTGTAACCAGCGTCGCGTTGCCTGCGATTCGAGGTGACCTCGGTGGTGGTCTGGCGGGCCAGCAGTGGGTGACGAATGCGTACCTGCTGGCGCTGGGGTCGCTGTTGTTGATCGGCGGCTCGCTTGGAGATGTATTGGGTCAGAAGCGCGTGTTCTTGGTTGGCGTTGCCGGGTTCGGCCTCACTTCGGTTCTCTGCGCGGTCGCCTCGTCGATCACGGAGCTGTGCGTGTTTCGTTCGATGCAGGGGGTGTTCGCGGCGCTGGTGACACCTACCGCACTGGCGGTGATCATCCATGTGTTTCCCGAAGACGAGCGGGCCAAGGCGATCGGGACGTGGACCGCGCTCAGCTCGATCATCGGGGTTATCGGGCCGTTCATCGGGGGAGTGTTGATCGCTGCCGGCTCGTGGCGCCTGATCTTCGTGCTCAATGCGCCGCTCGTACTCGTTACCGTGACGCTGATTGCTCGTGGCGTGCCTGCGAGCGCGAGCGCTGGCACCGCCGGGCGCTTGGACTTCCCCGGGGCCCTCTTGGCGGCGCTCGCGCTCTCGGGTTCGGTGTTCGCTGTGACCGAGGAGCCAGCGCGCGGATGGAGCACCCTGGTGGCCGGCTCGCTCGCGGTAGGGGTTCTGGGAGCGGTGGCGTTTGTTGCGCGCGAGACGCGAGCTCGGGCGCCGATGCTCCCATTGAGCCTGTTTCGCGAGCGCAACTTCACGATCGGAAACCTGTCGACATTGACTGCCTACCTTGGGCTAGGGGGTGTGATCTTTCTGCTGCCTGTGTTTCTGCAGGAGGTCAGCGGCTACAGCCCCGTTCAGGCGGGGCTTGCGCTTCTGCCGGTCACCTCGCTGATGATCGTGCTCTCCCGCCGCTTCGGCGCACTTGCCGACCGCGTGGGGTCGCGGGTGCTGATAAGCCTCGGGGCGCTGGTTGCCAGCTGCGGCCTTTTGCTCCTAGCGCGTGTCGATCAGCGCGCCGATTACGTCAGCGAGGTCCTGCCGGCGCTGCTGGTGTTCGGGTTGGGACTTGCGATGCTTGTCGCACCGTTGACGGCCACGGTCCTTGGTGCAGTGGAGGAGGATCACGCAGGTGTCGCCGCCGCGGTGAATACGACGCTCTCGCGCGTCGCGCAGCTCTTCGCGGTCGCCGTGCTGGGAGCCGTCGTCTCTCTAGCATTCGCTGGTCGCGTCGACGCGACGCTACGACGGACCGCGATCGATCCCGCTGGCCGCTCGGCGATCAGGCTCGCCAAGCGACAGCCTCTTGGCGCGCCCAGCCTAATTGGAGTGCCTCCCCGCGAGCAGGTTCTCCTACGAGCGACCTTCGAGGAAGCCTCGGTGCATGCCTTCCGCGTCGCGGACACGATCGCGGCCGTGCTTGTCGCCAGCGGAGGTCTGATCGCGCTCGCCGGGATCCGCAATCCCCGCCGCACGGTGGCCGCCGAGCTATGCCCAGCCGGGGCGCTCTGCGGAGCCAGCCAAGAACTCGCTCAGGCGCGCCAGCATCGACACTCGTACCGGGGTTTCATGGACCACACGGTCGAAACCCCAGCATCGGAGGTGGACCCGTGAGCGACACATCCTTCATCGTCTGCCGTTACGTGCATCGCTGCGTCGCCGCTCGCTCGGCAAGGGCTGCTGGAGGCCTATCTGGGTGGTAGCGCTGCTGCTACCGCAGCAGCAGGCCGCCGTGCCTTGCCGAGGATGTGTGGGTCGGCGGGGAGCAGCGAGGCAGGACTGAATGGGAAGCGCTCGCAGGTCTCGATCACGAACCCGGCATGCTCGATCCCAGAGGTTGTGTCGCGCGCCAGATGGCACCCACCGGCAAGTCGTGGCCAGAGGGTCGCGTCGGCGAGCCGCTGAAACCGCGCCTCCCAAGGTCGCTTGGAAACTACGTGCTCGTAGAAGCGCAGCTCGCCATCGGGCCGAATCACGCGGAACAGCTCCGCGAGCGCACGTGGCTGGTCAGGCACAGTGCAGAGGACCAGCGCGGCGACCCCGGCGTCGAAAGACGCCTCATCGAGAGGCAGCCGGCTGGCGCTGCCATCGATCACGGTGACGGTGACGGGAGCCTCGGTCGCCGCATGTCGCGCGCGTTCGCGCAGGTAGTCCTCGGGCTCGACGGCGATGACTTCGCTGACCGTGCCTGGATAATGAGCGAAGTTTGCGCCGCTGCCAGCGCCGACCTCGACCACGCGGCCGCTCAGGCCGGCGAGTAGCTTGCGGCGGTGCTCAGCGCCGCCGCGACCTTCCGCAAGCTCGGCAACCTTCGCGTAGACACGCGCGAAGACAGGATGGCGAGACCGCTCTTCGGTCATCGAGCGGAGACTCTACCGTCCCAGGGGTCGGGTCCAATGCATCACGACTACGCGCGTTAGTCAGAGACGCTTGCGTGGGACTGCTGTGGCCGAGGCGCCCACTGGCGGAGCCGAAGCGACCCAACGAAAACCAGGCAGATCATGACCTTCGAAGAAGTCGGGTCGGTTATCGCAATGGTCGCATGAATGACCGGCCTATGTATGACGGTCCGCCCAGTTGATCTTTGTCGCGCTTGGGGCTAGCCTCGCGGACTGATTGGTGGGATTCGCTCGCGTTCAGCTTTGATCGGTCTCCCGATCTGATTTGTGCGCCAAAGCGAGCACATCGAACCTCCTTCACCGTTGCCGGATCCCGGCAAGATTCGGCAAAGTCCGCGGATAGCCAACACGAACTGACGGACTAGTTAATCGATGGATCACCTAACAATCAACAAACCACAGGAAGAGGTAGTCGGTCATGAAACGGATAATATGTGCGGTCGTTGTCGTGATGGCTGGGGCTCTGTCTATGCCTAGCAGCGGGTTGGCGACTGGTATCGCGATCTGCGTGCCGGAAGCGAGTGGAGGAACTGTCACTTCGGCTGGCGGTGAATTTGGCACGTGTGCTGCAAAAAATACCAAGGCCCTGCTACCACCGACGGCGGCTGAGCAGGAAGTGTTGGTCTCTATTCTCAAATACATCAAATACGAAGAAAAAGGTGTGGATGGGAAGCCCACTATACAGATCAACGGCGCCAACCTCCAGGTGGTCGATGGTTCAGGAAAAACCAGCACTGTCAACGGCACGGGAAACGTGATTATCGGATACGACGAAACCAAAGGGCTCACACAGACTGGCTCACATAACCTAGTAATGGGGGAACAGACCTACGAAAGCTATGGATCGCTACTTGGTGGGTTGGCGAACACCGATACCTCGGCAGCTCCTTACGCGCTGCTTGCGGGTGTCAGCAACACCGCAAGCGGAGAAGCTGCGAGCATCACGGGCGGCAAGAAGAACAAGGCAAAGTCCTACACCTCTAGCGTAAGCGGTGGATACGAAAACACCACTGAAGGGGAACAGGCAAGCGTTAGTGGTGGCACCCTCAACCAGGCCGATGCGTCGTGGTCTTCGATCGTAGGTGGCGAAGGCAACACGGCTACTAGCCTGCACGGGGAGTCGATTCTCGGCGGTTACGACAACACCGCTTCATGGTACAACGCCACTATCGGTGGTGGCGGCGAAAATATTTCCAACGGCAATAGCTCAAGTGTTAGCGGGGGCAAGAAAAACGAAGCCCATCGAGAATTCGCGAGCGTGAGCGGGGGCGACGAAAACAAAGCCCTTGCTTACTATGCCAGCGTGAATGGAGGCAAGAAAAACGAAGCCAGCCAGGAATTTGCTAGCATAGGTGGTGGTTTTGAAAACAAGGCTGCCGCCAACTACGCTAGTGTGAGTGGAGGAGACAAGAACCATGCAAGCGGCGAATACGCGGCTGTCGTTGGTGGATTCGATAATGAAGCGACCAACAGTTGGTCCGTCATCCTTGGGGGATGCTCAAACATAGCCGGTAAAGGGACCGGGACCACCGAAGAAGTGTGTGAAACGCCAGCGTCTAGTGAATTGTATGAGGTGGTAGCCGGTGGCTATTTCAACCACGCCAAAGGCTTGAGCTCGGCCATACTTGGTGGGGTCAACAACAGCACTAGCAACTTCGCTACGACGGTTGGTGGTGGAGTAGCGAACACCGCTAGCGGTTCAGAGGCCAGTGTGTCCGATGGCTATAAAGACACGGCTAGCGGCGTGGCCGCGAGTGTGTCGGGGGGGAGCGAAAATATTGCAGAAGGAAAATTCAGCTCAATCCTGGGCACTGAAAGGCATGTTTTGAAAGGGATAGCGGAAGTTTGGCCAGAAGCCCCATAGGGTTCGAGCTTGCAAGAAGTGGGTGTGGTCGGCGAGTCTCGTCGGCCACGTGCCCCTGAAGCGCCTACCGGATCTCCGTCGGGGCAGGTGCGCTCCAATCGGGGCGCGGCCGGCATCGACCGATTGCTATCGCTGAGATCGAGCAGTACCGTGTCTACCGGCCGCAATGGCTACGGTAGGAACATGACCGCTCTCGGACGCACCGACCTCGACGTGTTCCCCATCTGCCTCGGCGGCAACGTGTTTGGCTGGACCGCCGACGAGCCGCAATCTCACGCGATCCTCGACGCGTACGTCGGCGCGGGCGGCAACTTCATCGACACCGCGAATTCCTACCTGGTCGAGCACGGCCGCTCGGAGACGATCATCGGGCGCTGGATCGCCAGTCGCGGGAACCGTGACCAGATCGTCCTGGCGACGAAGGTCGGCGGCGGCCAGGGCGCGGTCCGCAACCTACGGGCGGACACGATCGAGCACGAGGCGCACGCCTCGCTCGAGCGCCTGCAGACCGACCGCATCGACCTCTACTACGCGCACTTCGACGACAAGGAGACGGCGCTGGAGGAGTCGCTGCCCGCCTTCGACGCACTCGTCAAAGCGGGCACGGTCCGCCACATCGGCGCCTCCAACTACACGGCCGAGCGGCTCGCCGCGGCACTCGATTTCCAGCGCACGCACGGGCTTGCGGAGTTCACGGTCCTGCAACCCCACTACAACCTCGTCGAGCGCGACTTCGAGCGCACGCTGCTGCCCGTCGCCGAGGCCTGGGGGCTTGCTGTGCTGCCTTACTTCGCGCTGGCCAAGGGTTTTCTGACCGGCAAGTACCGGCCTGACGGCGAGGCCATCGAGTCCGAGCGCGCCGAGGCCGCCCGTGCTTACCTCGACAGCGGGGGGGCGGCGGTATTGGAGGCCCTCGACGAGGTCGCCGCAGCCCGCGAGACGGCGGTGGCCACCGTTGCGCTCGCCTGGCTGCTGGCCCAGCCGCTGGTCGTCGCTCCGATCGCCAGCGCACGGACGACCGAGCAGCTCGACCAGATCATGTCGGCCGCCACGCTGAAGCTGACGCCCGCGGAGGTCGACCGGCTGTCGGCCGCCACGCAGGTGGCGTAAGCGAAACCCGCCACCCGTCCGCCCTCTCATCGGCAGGCGCTTCGCGGACGCTCTTACGCTCACATCGATCCGGCCATGGACACGGCCGCTCTTATGCTCACATCGATCTGGCCATGGACACGGCCGCTCTTACGCTCACATCGATCTGGCCATGGACACGGCCGCTCTTACGCTCACATCGATCTGGCCATGGACACGGCCGCTCTTACGCTCACATCGATCCGGCCATGGACACGGCCGCTTGAGGGCGCTGCTTGCCCATAACCAGCGATGAGACTAGACTCGCGGTCGATGTCTGAAATCTCCCCCGCCATCTACAGAGCTGGATCTGGCGAGCCGCTGGTGCTGCTTCACGGCTTTACCGCAGCATGGAGGATCTGGCATCCGATCCTGGCTGACCTGGTCGCCCGCTACGAGGTGGTCGCACCGACGCTGCCTGGCCACCACGGCGGTCCCTCCTATCCCACCGATCTGCCGATCACCTTCGAGCATTCCGCCAACGCGGTCGAAGAGCTGTTGGACGAGCTGGGTTTTGGCACGGCGCACTTCGTCGGCAACTCCATGGGTGGCGGCATCGCGCTCGAGCTGGCCAAGCGCGGCCGTGCGCGATCGGTCGTCGCGCTGGCGCCTGCCGGCGGCTGGAGCCGGGGCGATGGTGAGGGCCCGCGCATCGGGAATTTCTTCGCCAAGCAGATCAAGATGCTCATGCGAACCCACGCGTGGAGTCAGCGGATCATGAGACGTCCCGGGACTCGCCGCTTGGCGTTCAGGGAAATGATGCGTCATGGGGAGCTCGTATCCCCGGCGGATGCAGCCGAGATATCGCAGGCGGCGCTGGACTGCTCTATCAGCCAGCGAGCGATTCAAGCGCTACTCGCCGACAAGGCTGAGCTCACGGTCAGCGATCTCGACCGGATCACCTGCCCGGTGCTACTGGCCACCCCGCAGTTCGACCGCGTGCTGCCGGGTCCTCGCCACGCTCCTCGCTACCGCCGCGAGATACCGGGGGTCAAGGCGATCACGCTCTCCGACTGCGGACATGTGCCGATGTGGGACGACACCGAGCTCGTAACGAAGTTGATCGTCGAGCATGTTGACCGCAACCTCGGTTACAGCCCTGACGACCAGGCAGGTGTGAGCCCTGACGCCCAGGCAGGTGTGAGCCCTGACGCCCAGGCAGGTGTGAGCCCTGGTGCCCAGCCAGATGTGCCGTCGCGGTCGGCGGCGGCAGCAGGCGCTTGAGCCGACGCCGGTCGCTCGATCGTCGTCTGTCGGTTTCGGCCTCTAGCCGCGCGCGTCTCCGACGGGCTCCAGCGGAGCGAGGGTGGCGACCTGGAAGTCGCGGCTCACCGCGGCGACCTCGTCCGGAACAGCGGCGAGGTTGACGTTCGTGGAGAACCCCATCGCGGCGTCGATGGGACGGAAGAAGTCGTCGAAGTGGCTGGCGAGGATCGTGTGTGGCTGCAGGCGGGTCAGGATTCGCGCCCAGTAGTCGTGTGTGAAGCTGCGCCCGGCGATGCCGGCGAGGAACACGTTGACGCCGCTGTGGGGGAGTGCGTCGTCGATGAGGTTCGCGCTGCCCTGGTGGTAGAAGGTTGTTCCCGCGACCTCGACGTGGATGCCCCACACCTGGCCGCACTTGTAGGCGGATGGCGATAGGGCGTCGAGATGCTCGCAGGTGAGCTCGCCGTCAAAGGGAACGGCGAAGCCGAGCAGCAGCTTCGAGTGCAGGCTCGGGACAAAGGTGACGGTGAAGGGTCCCAGCTCATAGGCACGGTTGGGCTGCACCTCGACGGCGCGCTCGCCCAGCCCGTGGAGTCTCATGAGATTGACCAGCGAGCTCGAGCCGTAAGCCGAGCACCCGTGACGGCGTGCGATCTCGGGGACGTCGATCGCATGGTCGAAGTGGGTGTGGCCGACGAGCACGCCGACGAGTCAACCCGGCGGTCGTAGGTAGCGATCATGGAGCGCCGGGTTCGCCAGCGCGGGCGTGCGGCGCAGGACGCTGGATAGCGGAACGCGTGAGAGGTAGGGATCGATGTAGATCGTCTGTCCCTCGTAGCTCAGACGGTAGCCCGCGACGCCAAGCCATTCGAGCTCGAGCCCCCGCGGTAGCTCGAGCGGCTTGTTCGCGAGCTCGCGCATGGCGTCGGCGTCGTGGCGCTCTCGCTCCCCACGGTTGGTGGAAAAGCGGGCGAAGCTTGCGAGGTGGTGGAGAAGATCGGGCACGGAGGCGGTGTCAGCCTTTGAAGCTCGACGCGCCGCGGTCGCCGAACGGGTCGTCGCGCTCGCGCACCGCCTCGCGGAAGCCAGCTTCGGCGGCGCGTCGCTGGAACGCGTAGCCCTCTGCCGTGTGGCGCGCGACGCCGTCGAAGACGGTGCCCAGCATCTGAGTGCTGTGGAGACCGCGGGACATCGTCTCCTGGTTGACGAGCAGCTTCATCATCACCAGCTGATTGATCGGCATTTGTGCGATCCGCCGGACGAGGATCTCGGTGCGCTCGTCGAGCTGGGCGGCGGGTGGGGCCTCGATCGCGAGCCCCCACTCCAGCGCCTGCGCGCCGGATAGGCAGTCGCCGGTGAAGAGCAGTCGCTTGGCTCGCTGCGGCCCCAGGCGGTGCGCCCACATCGAAGTCGTCGGGGAGCCCCACACGCGCGCCGGCGGATAGCCGATCTTCGCGTCCTGCGCGATCACGAGCAGGTCCGAGCAGAGCGCCATGTCGGTGCCGCCGGCCACGCAGAACCCGTGCACCTTGCAGACGACGGGCTTGCCGCAGTGGAACAGCGACATGAACGCGCGGACGTTGCGGCTCATCATCGCGTAGTCGACGATCGGATCCCACGTGCCGCTCGGGTCGTGGTTGGCGGCGATCACCGTGGGGTCGAGCGGCGAACCCTGCGGGGTCGAGCCACCGACCTCGGACATGTCGCGCTCGGCGCTCTCGACAAGGTCGTATCCCCCGCAGAACCCCTTGCCGTTGCCCGCGAGCAGCAGCACGTGCACAGCTGGATCGAGGTCCGCCCGCTCGACGCACGCGGCGAGCTCGGCGATCAGCGTCGGCGTGAGCCCGTTTCCGCGCTGGGGTCGATCGAGCGTGATCCGGGCGATTCGGTCCCCGACCTCGTAGGTCATCGTCTGTGGATCGCTCATCTCAATTTCCAAGTCCTGGTGTCGTCGCCGGCGAGGCTCGCGCCGAGAGCCTTGCCGCCAGCCCAAGCAGGCGGGGAGCGCCACCCCGGTGAATGTTGCCGATGACAGCCCAAACCGCCGGTGCCGTCCTGCGCATCTCATACTGAAGGAAGGTGGTCATCACCAGCCGCTCGTGGTGCAGTCGCCACACCATAGTTGAAGGCTAGTCGCCTCAGGCGGCGAGTTTTTGAAGATCTAGCTGGCGATCCGCGACTGGGCGCGGCGCGGGTCGGGCATCCCTCGCTGCGGGCTGCTGCCCCGGAGCTAGAATCGCTGCCGGTTTCGTTCACGATCGACGGGAAGAGACTGGATGATCGGGATTCGGACGATGGTTGACGCCGCTGGACGGGAGCTATGAGCGAGCGACTCCTGCGGGAGCTTGCACCCCAGGTCCTCGCGGCCGTTGTCCGGCGCCATGGCCGCTTTGACCTCGCCGAGGATGCCACCCAGGAGGCGCTGATCGCGGCTGCGCAGCAGTGGCCGGTTGAGGGGGTGCCGATGAATCCGCGCGGCTGGTTGATCGCGGTCGCCACCCGGCGGCTGATCGATGCGCTACGCGCCGAGGCGTCGCGGACCCGGCGCGAGGAGGTCGCGTTGGCCCAGGAGCCGCCGCCCGGCGCCGACGTCCCCGAGGAGGACGACACCCTGACGGTGCTGTTCCTGTGCTGCCACCCGGCGCTCTCGCCGCCGTCACAGCTGGCGCTGACGCTGCGGGCGGTCGGCGGCCTGACGAGCGCTCAGATCGCGGCGGCGTTCCTCGTGCCGGAGGCGACGATTGCCCAGCGCATCAGCCGCGCGAAGGCAACGATCGCCGACGCCGGCGGGCGCTTCGCGCCGCCGCCCGAGGATCAGCGTGCCGCGCGTCTGGGCGTGGTGCTGCACGTGCTCTACCTGATGTTCAACGAGGGCTACACCGCGACATCCGGCGAGCGGCTGCAGCGCCGTGAGCTCGCGCGCGAGGCGATCCGTCTGTCCCGGATGGCCCATGCGTCGCTGCCCGAGGACGGTGAGGTCGCGGGACTGCTGGCGCTGATGCTGCTGACCGAGGCGCGCAGCGGTGCGCGCGAGAGCGCTGACGGCACGCTCATCCCGCTGGCGGAGCAGGATCGCCTGCGCTGGGACGGCGCGCTGCTGCAGGAGGGTGTGCAGCTGATCCGGGAGACGCTATCGCGCGCGCCGCTTGGTTCCTACCAGCTGCAGGCGGCGATCGCTGCCGTCCACGCCGAGGCTCCGACCGCTGTCGATACCGACTGGCGGCAGGTTCTGAAGCTCTACGACCTGCTGCACGCGCTGGCGCCAAGCCCGGTCGTCACGCTCAACCGGGCGGTTGCGGTCGCGATGGTCAACGGCCCGCGTGCCGGACTGGTCGGCCTGGACACGCTGTCCGGCGACCGCCGGCTTGCGTCGTGGCACCGGCTCGCGTCGGTCCGCGCCCATCTGCACGAAATGGCCGGCGACACGCAGGCCGCGGTGGCTGGGTACGAGGATGCCGCCCGTCGTACCACGAGCATCCCCGAGCAGCGCTACCTGCGTGCCCGCGCGGAACGGCTGCGCGCGGATGTCGAGAACCCCTTGACAGCTCCGACCACTTGGTGAACGCCACGACCACGAGGAGGGGTATCTCGATGCGCTACATCCTGCTGATCTACCAGAACACAGAAGCCTGGAACGGCTTGTCCCAAGAGGACAAGGACGTCTTCATGCACGCCGCGGGCGACATCGTCGAGGAGCTGGCCGCCACCGGCGAGTGGGTCGGTGGCGACGGTCTGGCCGACGCCTCGCAGGCGCGGTCAACGCGCGTGCGCGACGGCATCGTCACGGTCACCGACGGGCCGTTCCTGGAGGCCAAGGAGGCGCTCGCCGGCTACTGCATCGTCGATGTCGCCACTCCGGGACGCGCCGAGGAGATAGCCGCGCGCTGGCCAGACGCCCAGCACTGGGGCATGGAGATCCGCGCGCTGATGCACGGCGGCGGGGAGGAGAGCTGATCGATGCTGACGCTCTACGAGCACCCCTTCGCGCTCTACTGCCAGAAGGTCCTGGTCGCGCTGGGCGAGCTGGGCGTGGCCTACGACGTCCTCGAGGAGCAGCGTGACTTCGACCGCGCAGAGCTGGCCGAGCTGTGGCCGCCGGCTTCGATCCCGGTGCTACGCGACGGCGAGGAGATCGTCGGCGAGACCTCGATCATCATCGAGCACCTCGCCGGCGCGCGGCTGGTGCCGTCGCTGGAGGCCCGCAAGTGGGACCGCCTCTGCGATCAGTACATATCCGACGCAGTCCAGGCGATCGTCCTCGACACGATCGAGGAGCGCTCCGACCAGCGCGCCGTCGCCCGCGCGCGCGGGCGGCTCGACATGGTCTACGGCATGCTCGAGACGCAACTCGCCCAGCACGAGTTCCTGGCCGGCGAGACGTTCACGATCGCCGACTGCGCCGCCGCGCCGGGCCTGTTCTACGCCCTGGCGATTCACCCTTGGAGCGAGGACGCCCACCCGCAGCTGACGCGCTACTACCGGGCGTTGGCGCACCGGCCGTCCTTCGCCAAGGTGATCGCGGAGGCGCGGCCCTACCGGCATCTGTTCCCGCTGCGTTGGCCGGCCGATTTCGACCGCTATCACTGAAACGTCCCCGGATGGGCCCGCCACTGGCGACTGATGCCGCGGTCCGGCTTGGCTTGCTTGGCCTAAACTGAGCAGGCTTCACGCCTGCGACCGTCCGAGGCGGGCTTCCGTGGATCGGCGTGAGCTCAGTCGGGATCCCTGCGAGCGCTCACGTCGTGCATGCCGCCTCGCGCAGGCCCAGACAGCGCCGCACCCGCGTGCGCCACGGCAGCATCGCCAACTCGTGACCCTGCAGCTCCGGCTCGCTCTGCCACAGCCGGTCGATCTCCGCCAATGCGAGCGCCCGCTCGGCAGGCGGCAGGATCGCAAGGCTGCTGCGCGAGCTCGCCAGGTCGCGCAGAGTGGCGCAATCGACCGTCTGCTCGTGCGCGAACTCCTTGTCCTGAACGTCCGCAAAGCGCTGCTCCAAGCGCTGTGGCTCGGGCCAGTGGCCGGGTCGCTCGAGCGCCGGTTGGCCGAGGATCTCGCGCAGCTTCGCCACCCACGGCAGCGACGTGTCAAAGCCGTTGCCCAACATGCCCAGCACGCCCGGCGCGCGCAGCACCCGTGTGATCTGGTGCTGCGCGACATCGTGGTCGAACCAATGAAAGGCCGCGCCGGCCACCACCGCGTCAACGCAGCCATCCGGCAGCGGCAGGCGCTCTGCCACCCCCTCGAGCACCTGGGCCTCGGGGTGCGCCGCGGCGAGGATCGCGCGCATCTCGCTCAACGGCTCGACGGCGACCACCCGATGGCCAGCGGCGAGTAGCGCACCCGTCAGCTTGCCCGTGCCCGCACCCAGGTCGAGCACCTCGAGCGGCTGTGAACCCAGCAGCCACGCGATCGCTGCCGGCGGGTAGCCCGGGCGGCCACGCTCGTACTCGCTGGCAACCGAAGCGAACGACCGCGCACGCCGCGCGCGGCTCACCGCCGCGGTTCCCTGCTCGCCGATGCCGCTCACACCCTGATCATGAACGCTCGCCCGGCCACCTGGCGCAGTCGCGGTTGAGCTGCTACGGTTGCTGCATCAGGTTGGGCGATACGCCCAACGTCGCAGTGCCAGCGCTCGTAGCCTTGCTCAAAGCATCTCCGCGTTCGCAGCACTATCAACGCAGGAGGAATGCAATGGCTAGTGGAACCGTCAAGTGGTTCAGCGACGACAAGGGATTCGGGTTCATCACGCCCGATGACCAGTCCAAGGACCTGTTCGTCCATCACACCGCGATCGTCGGCGAGGGCTATCGCTCGCTCGCCGAGGGCGCGAAGGTCACATACGACTCAGAGGCTGGCGAGAAAGGCCCCAAGGCCGTCAACGTCCAAGCTTCCTAGGCCCGTTCGCGTCTGTCCGCCGTGCGGTGGGCAGACGCGGGCCTGTTTGGAGATAGCCGTGTCGCAACAGCCTGTCGGCGATGACACCGTTGTCATCGAGCACGAGGCAGTTGATCGCCTCGCCAATATCGTCGTAACGGTCGTTCCAGTCGCCCTCCTGGGCCTCGCGATCTGGCTGGCGTGGGGCGGCACTCTGCATTGGCAGGACCTCGTCGTCCTTGCGATCACCTACATCGTCACCGGTGTGGGGATAACCGTCGGCTTTCACCGCCTGTTCACGCACCGCAGCTTCAAGACCAGCCGCCTGCTGCGCGCGCTGTTTGCCGTGTTCGGGTCCGCGGCGGTCGAGGGACCGGTGATCGAGTGGGTATCAACCCATCGCAAGCACCACCGCTTCAGCGACCTTGCTGGCGATCCTCACAGTCCCCACACCGATCACGGTGCCGGTTGGCGAGGCGCTCTCGGCGGTCTCTACCACGCCCACGTCGGTTGGATGTTCCGCGGCGGCGATCGCGCGAGCGCCGAGCGCTACGCCAAGGATCTACTCGCCGACCCCGTGATCCGCGTGGTCGATCGCACCTTCCTGCTGTGGGTGATTCTCGGGCTCGCGTTCCCCTTCGGGCTTGGAGTTGCGTTGACCGGGTCGGTGGTCGGCGGCCTTACCGGCATGCTGTGGGGAGGAGCCGTTCGGATCCTGTTCTTGCACCACGCGACCTTCTCGATCAACTCTCTGTGCCACTTCTTCGGGCGGCGGCGCTTCGTCACCGGCGATCACTCGCGCAACCTCGCATGGCTTGCACTGCCAACCTTCGGCGAGGCCTGGCACAACAACCACCACGCCTTCCCGACCTCCGCACACCACGGTCTTACTCGCTGGCAGCTGGACCCCGGTGGATGGCTGATCGATGGCCTCGAGCGGGTGGGGCTCGCGTGGGACGTCGTGCGAATCTCCGCGGGCGTCCAGCGGAAAAAGCTCGCATCCGAGCCAAGCTGAGCACCAGCTTCTGCCAGAGCGCCGGTGAGCAGCATCTCCACTACGGCCGGCATAAAGGATCCATCCCGATAGGGATGTGCTTCTGGGGTGGGCACCCAGAACGGACAGGCTGGGCTCGCGGTGTGATAAGCAGGACTTCCCAGCCCACGCTCATCGAAATGGCATGCAAGCGCTGAAGACCGCTATCGCCGTCGCCTGGATCATCTTCTGGGTCTGCTGGTTGGCGTCCGCGTTCGGCGTGAAGGAGGGCAGAGCTGACTGGCGTCGGATCCCGCTGAATGGCTTGAGCGCGCTGTCGGTCATCGTTCTCCTTCGCGTCTTCCGCGGTGGGAGCCTGGCAGTCCACAGTGCGGTGCTCGGAGCAATCGGGGCTGTGGTGTTCGCGTCCGGGATTGCGCTGGCGATCTGGGCTCGCATCCAACTCGGGCGCAACTGGGGGATGCCGATGACCCAGAAGGCCGAGCCGGAGCTCGTCACCTCCGGCCCCTACCGGCTGGTCCGCCATCCGATCTACTCGGGCCTCCTTGCGGGGCTGCTTGGCACGGCGCTAGCCACCAACCTGATCGGCCTGGTCATCGTCGCGGTCCTGGGCGGGTGCTTCTACTACAGCGCATCGGTGGAGGAAAATAACCTCATCGCGACGTTCCCTACGGCATATCCTGCGTACCGAAGTAGCACGAAGATGCTCATTCCCTTCCTCCTCTAGCCGCTCGCGCCGCGTCACCGCCGCGGCAGGCAGCCGTGCGCAGTGATCGACGACTCTGGTTGTGGCGCGTGGGGACGATTGCCTACGTGAGCCCATGAGGTTCCCCCCGGCACATGTGCCGGGGGGCCGGGCCGTACATGTACGGCCCGGACGCAGGGCCGCATGCGGCCCTGCGCGGGGCGCGCATGCGCGCCCCGTAAGACATCGCTCAGCCCTCGCGCGCGGGCTTATAAGCCGCCATACTGGCGGCGATGTTCGCCGAGCGCTTCACGGCGCAGCTGCTCGCGGGAGAGCCGGCTCGCGATCCGGTTGCCGTCGCCGAGCGCCTGCTGGCGGTGCAGGGCCAGGATCCGCGTGGCGTGCGTCTCGCGATCCGTTCGCGCACCGCGGGTCTGTCGGCCGCCGATGTCGATCGTGCCCTGAGCGAGCAGCGCACGCTTGTGATCACATGGCTGAACCGCGGCACGCTGCACCTCGTGCGCAGCGAGGACTACCCGTGGCTGCACGCGCTCACCGCGCCGCGCACGCTTACGGCCAACGCGCGACGGCTCGCTCAGGAGGGCGTCTCGCCCGGGGACGCCGAGCGCGCCGCGAAGGCGATCGAGCGGTCGCTGGCCGAGGAGGGACCGCTCACACGCGAGCAGCTGCGCGAGCGGATCGCGTGCGCGGGCGTGCGCACGGAGGGCCAGGCGCTGGTCCACCTGCTGATGTTCGCCTCGCTGCGTGGTCTCATCGTGCGCGGGCCGGTGGTTGGCGGCCGGCACGCCTTCGTGCTCGTGCGCGACTGGCTGGGGGAGGCGGGGCCGATCGATCGCGAGCTCGCCCTCGCGGAGCTCGCCCGTCGCTATCTGGCAGGCCACGCTCCTGCCGATGAGCGCGACCTCGCGAAGTGGTCGGGGCTGCCGCTGCGCGACGTTCGCGCGGGGTTGAGCATGATCGCTTCCCACCTGACGCAACGCCGGGATGGGCTCCTCGGTCTCGCTGGGCCCGGCGTGTCGTCGCCGTTGCCTGCACCGCCACGGTCTCTGTCCCCACCGCCACTGTCCCCGCCGCCACGGCCACGGTCTCTGTCCCTACCGCTACTGTCCCCGCCGCCACGGCCACGGTCTCTGTCCCCACCGCCACTGTCCCCGCCTCCACCGCCACGGTCTCTGTCCCCACCGCCACTGTCCCCGCCGCCACGGCCACGGTCCCCGTCCCTACCGCCACTGTCCCCGCCGCCACCGCGCCTGCTCGGCGCATTCGACCCGGTTCTGCTGGGCTGGCGCTCACGCGAGGAGATCCTCGGCTTGCACCACCAGGTGGTCACAGTCAATGGTCTCTTTCGCCCCTTTGCGCTCGTCCGCGGCCGCGCCGTCGCCACGTGGAGCATGCCCGCGGGGAAGGTTGTGCTGGAGCCCTTCCAAGACTTGGGCCGCGAGGACACCGCCGCGCTGGCGGCCGACGCCGAGGACGTGCTGCGCTTCCTCGCTGGTCCCACATCGGAAGATGTCGATGACTGAGGTCAGCCTCTAGCGCTGCGCCTCCCCGAGAGGCACGCTGGGCGAGGGACCTCGCGGCGATGAGTATCGTCGCCTTCACCAGCCCGATCGGGTAGGACCTTGATCGGGTAAAGAGACCTGATAGAGCCGAGGTGATGTGACGGCCACGCATTCGGTAGGAAAAGCGAAGCCATGAACAAGCAAGGAAAGGGTGATTGCTGTGAGCGCTGAGACGGTTCCGCGGGCGGGTTCTGAGGAAGGCGAGCTTGCGGCCCCGCTGATGGCGATGCGCGCCGAGCTTGGCATGGTCGCGGTGTTGCTCGCCGCGGCAGGATTGGCGTGGTGGTGGACGGCCGACCGGATGGCGGGGATGGATGCGGGGCCGGGGGCCGACCTCGGCACCATCGGCTGGTTTACGGGTGTGTGGGCGGTGATGATGGCCGCGATGATGCTGCCGTCACTCGCGCCCACCGCCGCCGTTTATGCGGCGTTGGTGCGGCGTGAGCCCAGCCGGGTGCTGCTGTTTGCCAGCGGCTATCTGCTCGTCTGGAGCGTCGCGGGAGTCGCGGCGTACGGCCTGTTCGAGCTCGGCAGGAGCCTGTTCGCGAGTGCCCTGGCGTGGCACGGCGGCGGACGCCTGCTGGCGGCGGGCGTGCTGGTGGCGGCCGCGCTCTACCAGCTGACGCCGTACAAGCGCGCTTTCTTGTTGAGGTGCCGAAGCCCGCTGCGATTCCTGCGTACGAGATGGCGCGAGGGCCGGTTGGGGGCGTTCTCGATGGGCCTGCTCAGCGGCGGATGGTGCCTGGGGTGCTCGTGGGCCCTGATGGCGGCGCTGTTTGCGCTCGGCGTCATGAGCCTCACCTGGATGGCGCTGATCGCGGGGCTGGTGGCGCTCGAAAAGGTGGGGCCGTGGGGACGCACAGCCAAGCTGGCGACGGCCAGCCTTCTGGTGGTGCTCGCGGTCGCGATTCTCGCCGTGCCTCGCGACGTGCCAGGGTTTGTCGTGCCGGGTACCTCAAGCTCGACGCACGCCACGAAGGCGATGGGGTCGATGCGGTAGAAGCCGGCGATTTGAGGCACCGTGTTGGTCGCCAGCTCATGTACCGCTGGGCCTGGCGGTTTAGCGCCAGTGCGGCGCCGCCGTCAGCAGCGCCGCGACCTCCTCGTCGGAGGTTGGGCTGAAGTCCTCGTACCACAGTCCGATCGCCCACATGTCCATGGGCATGTGCACGCAAACCACATCGTCAACCCACCCGCGGGCCGCGCGCGCCGACGCCGCGGCTGCAACCGGCACCGCCAGGGTCAAACGTGCCGCGCCGCGCAGGCGCAACGAGCGTGCGGCGGCCTGCGCGCTGTGACCGGTCGCCAGGCCGTCGTCGACGAGCACCACCGTCCGTCCGGCGACCGCCAACCGACTGCGCCTGGCGTAGCGGCTGGCCGACCGTTCGGCCAGCTCGCGCCGCGCGCGCTCCACCGCTGCGTCGAGCCCGGCGGGGTCCAGCCGGAGCCGTCGCACCGATTCCTCGTCGATGACGAGAACGTGATCCTCGGCGAGTGCTCCGATCCCGTACTCAGGGTTGCCGGGCGCTCCGATCTTGCGCACGAGCACAAGGTCGAGCGGGGCCTCGAGCGCGCGTGCCACCTCGGCCGCCACAGGCACTCCCCCGCGCGGGATGCCCACTACGACAGGGTTCTCGGGGCGAAGATCGCCGAGCAGCGCCGCCAGGCGGCGCCCTGCGTCGCGGCGGTCGGCCCACTGCGGACTGCTACTGGTCGAGCTCGCGCCTTGCATAACATCTCACCCGGCAAAGCCGGCGCCAACCATCGTCTCCGCTTGGCGACGCCGGGATCTATCACGATACGAGGACACTCAGAATGGCCTCCAGAGAACAGGGCAGCAGCCCACTGAATGTCGCGGACGACGGCCGTCCTGCGGGAAATCCCTGATATCGATCGCGGGCTTTGGCTGATGCCGGGCGGTCGAGCGGAGGGGAGACTGTGCGAGCGTGGGTGGACCCCGCACCCGAGGTCGCTCGGCGGCCGACCGCAACTTGTCCAAGCGCTGAACTGGAGATCACATGAGCGACAGGCCCGTTTTCATCTACGCCGCAACCTATTCCGATCCAGCCGGCGCCGAAGCGGATTACGACGCCCTCGTCGAGCTGCACGCGGCGAAGCTCGTGGGCACCTACGACGTCGCCTTGGTCACCAAGGACGCCGACGGCAAGGTGCACGTCAAAAAGCATGAGAAGCCGACCCAGCATGGGGCCTGGGGAGGTATCGCCGTTGGTGCAGTGGTTGGGGTTGTGGCGGCGCCGGCGATCATCCCTGCGGCACTGGTCGGCGGTGTCATCGGCGGGCTCGGTGGACACTTCAAAAAGGGCATCTCGCGGGGAGACGCCAAGGAGCTGGGCGACCTCATCGAAGCGGGCCAGGCGACGCTGCTGGTGATCGGCGAGTCGCGCCTGGAGGAGCAGCTCGACAAGCTGCTGACGCGCGCCGAAAAGTCGATCGAAAAGGAAGTTGACGTCGAGCGCGAGGACCTCAAGCGCGAGCTCGACCAGGCGGAGAAGGAGAACGCCGCAGTCTAGCGCTCAACTCGCTGCACCGCGGCTAGCGCGCAGCCAACAGCAGTGCCCGGGCATCCCAGTGGCGACGTGCCAACATCCAGCGCATGACAGCGACGCCGAGCGCAGGGGGTGGTGAGGACTCAGTCGTCTGGCGGGTGTTGAACGCGGCGGAGATCGCCGAGATGGCGTCGTTCGGCAGCGAGCGCGCGACGGAGGCCGGGGATCTGCTGTTCCAGGCGGGAGAGGCGTCATACGATCTGTTCGTCGTCCTCGAGGGCGGGGTGCAAGTCGTGCGCTGCGACGGCAGCGACGAGGTCGTCGTCGCCGAGTTCGGGCCGGGCGGGTTTGTCGGCGAGCTGACGCTGCTCACCGGCCAGCGGCGCTTCCTGACCGGTCGCGTCTCGCGGCCGGGCCGCGTGCTGGTGATCGAGCAGAAGGAGTTTCGCCGGCTGATGAGCCTGCGGCCGGCGCTGGGCGAAGTCATCTTCAGCGCGCTGGTGGCGCGGCGTGAGTTCCTGCGCTCCGGCCAGGGGGCTCGCGCGATCCGGATCGTCGGGTCGCGGTACTCGGCCGAGGCGATGAGCCTGCGGGCGTTCGCCGAACACTCGCGTCTTGCCCACACCTGGATCGACATCGAGGATGCCGAGGATGTGGACAGCCTGCTCGCCGGCATGGGTGTGAGTCCGCGCGATATCCCCGTGGTGGCAACTCCCACCGGGATGCTGCGTCGCGCCACGACGGCCACCTTTGCGGAGTACCTCGGACTCACCTTCCAGCCCACTCCCGGGTTCATCTTCGACCTCGTGGTGGTGGGTAGCGGTCCGGCTGGGCTCGCAGCCGCCGTGTATGGCGCATCGGAGGGGCTGCGCACCGTCTCGCTGGACGCGGTTGCGATCGGCGGCCAGGCCGGCGCAAGCTCGCGCATCGAGAACTACGCCGGCTTCCCCAACGGCATCTCCGGTGGAGACCTCACCGCCAGGGCGGCTGTCCAGGCGTTGCGACTGGGCGCGCGGCTGAACGCGCCGTGCGAGGTGGTGAGCCTGAGGGCAGAGGGAAGCTTTCACGTAGTCATTCTCAAAGATGGCAGCGAGATCCCGACGCGCGCGGTGATCGTCGCCTCCGGAGCCCGCTACAGGCGGTTGGCGGTGGAGGATCTGGAGCGCTTCGAGGGCGCCGGCGTGTACTACGCGGCAACCGATCTGGAGGCACGCGTCTGTGGTGGGTCGTCGGTGATGGTGATTGGAGGCGGGAACTCCGCGGGGCAGGCCGCCATCTACCTGAGCCAGAGCAACTGCGGTGTCACGCTGGCGATCCGGCGCGAAGATCTAACGCAAACCATGTCGCAGTACCTGATCGAGCGAATCGAGGCCGACCCGAGCATCGACCTGCTCACCGGTGTGGAAGTCCATGGTTTGGCCGGTGGGGATCGTCTGGAGCAGGTGACGCTCGGCCATCTCTCGACCGGCGAACGTCACGCCATCCCCTGTACGGGCTTGTTCTGCTTCATCGGTGCGCGTCCCGCGACTGCATGGCTGGGGGACGGCGTGCTGCTCGACCCGGACGGATTCATCCTCACCGATCGTCAGCTCTCGGGGCCGCTGGGGGCAGACACCTCTACTCCGCTTCCATTCGAGACCTCCGCGCCAGGGGTGTTCGCCGCCGGCGATGTCCGTCGCGGCTCGATGAAGCGAGTCGCGGCCGCGGTGGGCGAGGGATCGAGCGCCGTGCGCTCAGTCCATGAGCGCCTCGCCAGTCAGGCTTGAGCTGGAGTAGGCTGGCGCCGGTGCAGCCCAACCGCTCGATCCCGCAGGCAGCCGTCATCCCGGTGCTGATCTACCCGGAAGTTCGCGAGGCGGTCGAGTGGCTCGGGCGAGCCTTCGGTTTCGCGGAGCGAGTGCGCATCGGCGAGAACCACCGCGCGCAGCTGAGCTTCGGAGACGGCGCGGTGATCGTCGGCGATGTGCGCGGCGATCGCCGGCCGCCGCGGACGGGCGAGGTTACCCACTCGGTGATGGTGCGCGTGGAGGACGCGCGCACACACTGCGAGCGGGCGCGCGAGCAGGGCGCGCGCATCGTGATGGAGCCAACCGACTTCGAGTACGGCGAGCGCCAGTACACCGCCGAGGACTTCGCCGGTCATCAGTGGACGTTCTCGCAGACGCTCCGTGATGTTGCCCCCGAGGAGTGGGGCGGGATCTTGTTGGGCGGATAAGACCGATCGATCTGAGTCTGGATGCACCGATTCCGGGACTTTCCTTCCGATCAAACAACCAGCCGGCCGGTATGCAGTAGTTCGTCAAGTGTGTCGGCTACGGCATCGGCGGTCTGCGCTCCGGCATCGATGACGTGAGCCTCGAGCGGACCGAGATCCGTGAACTCGCGCGAGAGACGCTCGATGATGGTCGCATCGGACAGCCGGTCTGGCGCTCGGTCTCTGACTCTCGATTGGCAGACGGATAGTGGTGCCCGCAGCACGGCGTAGGCGACGGTGTGGCCTGCCCCGCGCAACGAGTCTCGCACCTGTGGAAGGAACCACCTGGGGCTGATGATCCCGTCGATGATCGTGAAATAACCAGCCTTGGCATAGTCAGCCGCGACGCTGGCGAGGATGTTCATGACGGTTGTGTTCTGCTCGTGCGACTCGGGCTTCCACGGCTCGATGTAGCCGGATTGGATGAAGTGGAAGAACTGGTCCGACTCGAGATGCACGGCGCGCTCTGCTTTGGCGGCGAGCAGCCGGGCCACGGTGGTCTTGCCCGAGCCCGGGGTTCCGGTGAGGATCATGATGGGATGCGCGTCAGGCATATCGTCGAGCTGAGTCTCCTACTCGCTGGCCAGCGCGCTCAGCACGTCCAGCCGCGCGGCGCGGCGGGCGGGGGCCTGGGCGGCGAGCAGGCCGGCGAGCGCGGCGGCGATCAGCAGCAGGATCAGCGTGCCTACCGGGATCGAGAGCACGTAGCCCGAGCCCGACAGCGCGAAGATGGTGACGAGAACTGCCCCCACGACCCCGATCACGAGCCCGAGGATGCCGCCGATCATCGCGGTGATCAGCGACTCGTAGCGGATCATCTGGCGGATCTGGCGGCGGGAGGTGCCGATCGCGCGCATCATCCCCAGCTCGTGGGTGCGCTCGTAGATCGAGAGCACGAGCGTGTTGACGATGCCGAACAGCGACACGACCACCGACAACGCGAGCAGCACGTAGACGAGCAGCAGGAACTTGTTGACTTTGCTGTTCTGTTCGCTGGTGTACTGCGCGGCGGTCTGGGCGTGGGTCTGCGGGAAGCTGTGGCGCAGCAGCGCGTGAACGGAGCCCTCCACCGCAGCGCCGTCGGCGCCGGGGGCGTAGGTGAGGAAGTCCACCCCGTCTTCGCGCTGCCCGAACGCCGTGCGCGCCAGCGAGCGCGAGATCGTGAGGTTGGAGAGCAGGCCGATCACTTCTTCTTTCACCACGCCCGCGATCGTCAGCGTCAGCCTGTGCCTGGAGGGCGTCAGCACCGACAGGCGCTGCCCGACGCGCAGGTGGTGGGCGCTGGCGAACTTCTTCGTGACGATCGTGCCCCCCTGCCCGAGCGCCGCGAGCGTCGCCGCCGAGCCCTGTTCCCATTCGATCTTGTACATCTTCCCGAACGATTCGGGCTCGATCGCGGTGACGCGGCTTTCTTCGTCGATCACCGGCGCGCCCGCTTGCGCGAGGTCACGCACCTTGGCCTTCGTGAAGGCGATCGCGGTGACTGCGCCCACGCCGTGAATTGTCCTGAGCGCCGGCGCCACCGTCGCGGGGACGCCCCCTTGGCCTTGAGTGTTCTGCACGATCAGGTTGCCCGCGAAGGAGCGGTTGACCGCACGGTCGATTGTGGCGTTGGTGCCGGCGGCGAGCACCGAGATGAAGGCGACCAGTCCCAAGCCGACGGTCAACGCGAGCGCGGTCACGAGCGTGCGGCCGGGCTGGCGGATCGAGTTCTCGCGCGCGAGGCGGGCGGTGATCCCGCGCCAGCTCACCAGCCAGCCGATCGCGCCCGCTAGCGCCGGCACGACCCGGTAGTGGCGGGGCGGGCGCTCGCCGGGACGCCGCAGCCGCGCCCACAGGCGCCAGGCGCGCAGGGCGAGCACCACCAGGACCAGTAGCGCGATGCCGCCGCCGATGACGATTCTCACCCCGATCACGATCACGAGGTACAGCGCGAAGCGGAGCACCAACGCCCGCCGGGTGGGTAGCGGCCGGGGCGGGATCTGCACGCCCTCGCGCATCGCCGCGATCGGCGGCACGCGCGTGGCGCGCAGCGCCGGGAAGAAGCCCGCGAGCACCGTGACGGCGATGCCCACGCCGAGCGAGACGATCACGGTGCGCGCCTCCAGCACCGTGCCGTTGTCGGGCAGGTCGGCGCCGAACGCCTTGAACAGCCCGTCGAGCGCCGGCGCCAGGAGGATTCCGCCGAACAGCCCGATCACCGCTCCCACGATGCCCAGCAGCAGCCCTTCCTCGACGACCGCGCGCATGATCTGCCTGCGCGAGGCGCCGAGTGTGCGCAGCAGGCCGAACTCGCGGGTGCGCTGGGCGACGGTGATCGAGAAGGTGTTGAAGATGATGAACGCCCCGACGACCAGCGCGACGTAGGCGAAGATCAGCAGGAAGGTGCGCAGGAAGCCGAGCTCTTCTTCGAGGTTGGAGGTTTGGTTGGCGGCTTCTTCGGCGCCGGTGCGCACCTTCAGCGTCGCCGGCACGGCGGCGCGGACGCGGGCGGCCAGTTCCGTGGGCGCGATGCCGGGGCTGGCGGCGACGTTGATGCTGTCGTATACGCCCGGTTCGCCCGCGACGTACTGCGCTTGGCTGGGGATCAAGAGCGCGACGGTGGTGCCACCGAAGGATTCGCTGCCGGCGAACTTGGTGATGCCCGCGATCGTGTAGCGCCGTGCGGGCAAGCGGCCGGCGATCACGATCTGCTGGCCGAGCCGCAGGTGGTTGCGCGCGGCGCTCGCCTGATCGATCGCCACCTCCCCGGCGGTGCGCGGCAGATGGCCCTGTGTCGCCGTGAAGGCCTCGAAGCGCGGAGGCTGCAGGGCGTCGATGAGCGACGGTGCACCGCCGCTGGTGAGCCGCTTGCCGCTGGTTGTGAGCAGCGCCGCGTGGCTGGAGATGGCGCCCGCGGCCGCCGCCACGCCGGGCACCGTGCGCACGCGGGCGAGCGTAGCCTGGTTGAGCACGGAGGCTTCCGAGCCGCCCAGCGTTTCCTTTTCGGTGACGACCACCGCCTTGTTGGCGTAGGCACTGGAGAAGACTTCCGCAAAAGCGTGGTTGATCGTGTCGGTGAGGATGTAGGTGCCGGCCATCAGGGCTACGCCCAGGGCGATCGCGATCGCCGTCAGCAGCACGCGCAGCTTGCGCTGCACAAAGCCGCGCAGCACCAGCTTGAACATCAGCCGAGACCTCGGTGCGTCAACCTATGGTGGGTCCGGGTTATCCCCGCGCAGGGGTCCCGGACGATCGACCCGGCACCGTCCTGGAACATCACCCCACGGCCTTCATCAGATCCAGCGCCTGCTCGGCGCTCGTTGCCTCGCCGTCGTGCACGATCCTGCCGTCGGCCAGCACCAGCAAACGGTCGGCGAACGACGCCGCGTGCGCGTCGTGGGTGACCATCACGACCGTCTGGGAGAAGTCGTCAACGGCGTGACGCAGCAGTTGCAGCACGTCGCCGGAGGATTTGGAGTCGAGGTTGCCGGAGGGCTCGTCGGCGAACACGACCGCGGGGCGCGAGATCAGCGCGCGGGCCACCGCCACACGTTGCTGCTGCCCGCCGGAGAGCTCCGCGGGGCGATGGCTGAGCCGGTCGCGGATGCCAACCCTGTCGATCAGCCGATCGAACCACTCGCGGTCAACCTCGCGCCCGGCGATCGACAGCGGCAGCAGGATGTTCTCCTCGGCGCTCAGCACCGGCAGCAGGTTGAACGTCTGGAAGATGAAGCCGATGCGGTCGCGGCGCAGCTGCGTGAGCGCGCGGTCGTCCAGCCCGGTCAGCTCCACGCCGCCGACGCCCACCGTGCCCGTGGTCGGACGATCGAGCCCGGCGAGCAGGTGCATCAGCGTCGACTTGCCCGACCCCGACGGGCCCATGATCGCCGCGAAGCGGCCCGCGGGGAAGTCCACCGTGACCCCTGCCAGCGCGTCGACTGAGGCTTCGCCCTCGCCGTAGCGGCGGCGCAGGTCGTGGGCCTGCACGATCGGCTGTGAGCCATTGTCGGACGATGTCAACGGTTGGCTGGGGGGCATCCCGCCATGTTATGCGCCGGCACGGAAAGCATGCGCATGTAGGGCCGATTTGGCCGGTGCAGATGCGGGGGCGAGCGTACCCCACAGGTGCTGCAGCGCGTAGGCGCGCCACGGCCGCCAGCGCTCCGCCAGGCGCGCCGCCTCGCGCGGCGTGCACCCGCCGCCGAGCGCGGGATCGGAGCGCCCGAGCGCCGCCAGCGCGTGGCGCACGCCGAGGTCGGTGGGCAGGAACGCGTCGGGGTCGGCGAGCGCGCGCATCGCGATGTACTCCACCGTCCACGGCCCCATGCCGGGGAGCGCGAGCAGACGTGCGCGCAGCTCCTGGCGGTCGCTGCCCGAGTCGATCGCAAGCTCTCCCTCGGCGAGCAGTCCCGCCAGCGCCTGCAAGGTGTGGCGCCGGCGCGCGGGGCCGCCAGGCAGCTCCTCGGGTGCCGCAGCGGCGATCGCGGCGGGAGACGGGAATAGGTGCGTGAGCGTGCCGTCGGGCGCGGGCAGCGGCTCCCCGAGCGTCTGCGTAAGGCGCGCGGCGGCGGTGCGCGCGGCGGGCACGGAGATCTGCTGTCCGAGCACGGCGCGCACCGCGAGCTCGGCTCCGTCCACCGCCCCGGGCAGGCGCAGCCCGGGTGCGGCGTGCACCAGCGGCGCGAGCAGCGGATCGCCGGCGAGATGCTCGGCCGGCGCGGTCGGGTCGGCGTCGAGGTCCAGCAGGCGCCGGCAGCGCTGCACGGCTGCGGTCAGGTCGCGCAGGTCGAAGAGGCGCAGGTGACACTCGATCGCCCCGTCTACGGGGGTGAGCGCGACGACGCCGTGCCCGTGGGGCAGGCACAGGGTGCGCCGGTAGCACCCACCCACGACCTCCTCCACGCCGGGCACGGCGCGCATGCCGAGGAAGCTCAGCAGCCGTCCCCAGTCGAGTGGCTCGCGGTAGGTGAGACGTACGGTGAGCGGGATCTCCTCGGCGGCTGCGCCCGTACCGTCGCGAATCGCGGTAGGGGCGGGCTGGGAAAGGGAGGAGGAAGGGGAGGGTTGGTTGTCGTGTGGTTGGGCGGATGGGCGAGGTCCGATCGCTCGCCGAGCCCGACGTCCATTGGCGGCGGCGTCCCTGTTCCCGGTGCGACGGCGACTCGCGTGCGCTTTCTGCCGCAGCTCTGTTGGAGTGCGCCCGTACACCGCACGGATCGTGTCGTTGAACTGACGCACGCTCGCGAAGCCGGCCGCGAAGGCGACGTCGATCAGGCGCAGCGACGTGGTCTCGATCAGGATGCGCGCCGTCTGTGCCCGCTGCGCACGGGCGAGCGCGAGTGGGCCCGCTCCGAGCTCGGCCGTCAGCTGGCGCGTGAGATGGCGTTCGCTGTAGGCCAGCCGCTGGGCGAGTCCGCTGACGCCCTCGCGGTCAACGATCCCGTCCGCGATCAGCCCCATCGCGCGCGCCGCCAGATCGCCGCGGCGATTCCACTCCGGCGAGCCGGGCACTGCGTGCGGGTGGCAGCGCAGGCAGGCGCGAAAGCCCGCGCTCTGGGCGGCGGCCGCGGTGGGGTAGAAGCGCACGTTGCGGCGCTTGGGCACGATCGCGGGGCAGCTCGGGCGGCAGTAGATCCCGGTGGAGGTGACCGCTACGAAGAAGCATCCATCGAAGCGGTGGTCGCGGCTGCCGAGCACGCGATAGCGCGCGTTGAAGTCCTCGGTGTCGGGCGTGTCGATGATGCTCATGAACATCAGTATGAGGGACAGGGCTAGCGGAAATCAGACACCGACGCTCCCCACATCTACCCCGTCCGATTTCCGCCAGCATCCGGCGCCTGCGGGTGTCAGAGTAGGGGCATGAACTACACAACGATTGACAGCCCAGTCGGAGCGCTGCTGGCCAGCGCCGACGCCGCGGGGCGGATCACCGGCCTGCACTTCAACGATGGCCATCGCCTACCGGCGCGCGACTCGAGTTGGGTGCGCGACGAGGAGGCGCTCGCGCCGCTACGCAGCCAGCTGGAGGAGTACTTCGCTGGCGAGCGCCGCGAGTTCGACCTCGACCTCGCCCCCGGCGGCTCGCCGTTTCAGCTCAGCGTGTGGCGCGAGCTGCAGGCGATCCCCTACGGCGAGACCGCCTCTTATGGCGAGATCGCCGCCGCCGTCGGCCAGCCCGGCGCGGCGCGTGCGGTCGGGGGTGCCAACAACCGCAACCCGATCGCGATCGTCATCCCCTGCCATCGCGTGATCGGCGCGAACGGCACCCTCACCGGCTACGGCGGAGGGCTCCCCCGCAAGCAGCAGCTGCTCGCGCTGGAGACCGGAGCGATGGTGCTGGCCTAAGACGCATATATTTCGAGGCGATGCCCCGTCACCTGATCTCGATCGACCAGGTCAACGACAAGCTGGCCCGCGAGATCTTCGCGACGGCCGACGACATGGCCGCCGCGCTGCGGATCCCGACGCGGCTCTCCAGCCTCACCGGCAGGGTGGTGGCGCTGCTGTTCTTCGAGCCCTCATCACGCACGATCCTCAGCTTCAGCGCCGCCGCGGCGCGGCTGGGGGCGGCAGTTATCTCCCACCGCGGGGTCGAGTCCTCTTCGCTCTCGAAGGGCGAGTCGATCGAGGACACTGTGCGCGTGGTGGGCAGCTACGCCGATCTGATCGTGCTGCGCCACGAGGCGGCGGGCATCGCCCAGCGCGCATCCGAAGTCAGCCCGGTGCCGCTGATCAACGGCGGCGACGGCCCCAACGAGCACCCCACGCAGGCGCTGATCGACATGTACACGATCGAGCGTGAGCTGGGACGGCTGCACTCGCTGCGGGTGGGGATGGGCTTCGACCCCCGCCACTCGCGCTCGATCCACTCGCTCTGTCGCGGCCTCTCCCACTATCCGGACAACGACGTGCTGCTGGTGGGCCCCGAGGAGCTGTGGCTGGACGAGCGGGAACTGAGCGACCTGCGCGAACAGGGGTTGCGAGTGGAGCAGAGCAGCGACATGCAGCAGCTGCTGGCGCGCGAGATCGTGTACGTCAACCGCTTCCAGGTCGAGCGCATCGCCGACCAGGAGCTGGCGGCAACCTACCGCGAGCGCTACTGCATCGCCGCCGATGACGTGCGCGGCTCGGAGATTAAGCTGCTGCTCGACCCCCTCCCACGCATTCACGAGATCGCTCACGAGGTGGACGACCTACCGGAGGCGCTCTACTTCAAGCAGGCCGCCAACGGCGTCCCGATCCGGATGGCGCTGCTGTCGATGTTGGCGTAGGGGGAGGAGTCGAGAGGTTTTCTGGCGTGAACTGCATCCATCGCTGAATCCACCGCTTCAAACTAAGGCAGACTCTTTGGAATGCCGACCCCACGCCTCGTGCACCATCTACGCCGGCTGATCGCCGTCATTGCAGCGCTTGCACCCCTGCTCGGCCTCGCGCAGCCGGCCTCGGGGCTGCCGCTGAAGCTGTTCCCCTTGCCCTACCCGGAAAACTGCGCGCGTCCGCCATTCGTATTCGGACCGGAGGACAGTCTCTGGTTTGCGCTCGAGGACTGCGAAGAACACCTCGACGTCGAAAGCTACTGGTCGGCGATCGGGCGGCTGCCGCTCGATGACCCGAGACCTCAGATCGTTCGGCGGCTCGATCAGGATCCGGTCGATCTGACGTTCGGCCCGGAAGGCAACCTGTGGCTCACGGAGAGAACCTTCGCCGACTCGCCCGCAGGCGAAGTGCCCCATGTCGGCCGGCTGACCGTCTCCGGCCAGCTCACGCAGTTCCCGACGCCCGTACACCCTGGGCTCCCATACACGCTGCACGAGCAGCCCGGGCAGATCCTTCCTGGCCCGGAAAACGACCTCTGGTTCATCGCGGAAGGGGTGGGAGCGAACGTGCTGGGGCGCATCACGCCCTCGGGGGTGTCGAGTCTGTTTCCGGCGCAGCAGATCATGAACGGAAGGCACGAACTGGAAGCCAAAGGGGATGAAGTGCCGCGAGCGCTCGCAACGGCCGCCAACGGGAACCTCTGGATGGGAGAGGAGTTTGAATCGGGCGCGATTGGCCTCGTCCAACCCGGCGGCGCGATCAAGCAGTTCCGCGTCGGCGAACGCGGTGAAGGCATCCTGACCTCGGCTGACGACCCAATGATCGGAACTCCCGATGGGGGCATGTGGTTCCTGGAAAAGCAGTACTTTACGCAGATAGGGCCGGAAGGGGCGGTGCTCAGCCGTGTTGCGCCGGGAAACGGGGGCATAAGCTTTACCGGCTCAGTCGCCGTAACCGGCGACGACGTGCTCTGGGTGGCCAAGCAGGAAGAAGGCGAAGTCCTCGAGCGCGTTACGAGCACCGGCGAGCGTGGGGAACTGGCATTCTGCAGCTCAAACGAAACCCCCGAGCAGATGATCATCGGCCCCGAAGGCGATCTCTGGTTCACCCCGCAGACCGGAAAAGGTTTCGGCCGGCTCGCGCTTCCACAGCTCACGCGTGAACTTGAACGCGAACGCATTCAGGCGCGAATATGTGGCGCGCAAGCTAACGCTCGGACACTACTGGCAAAGCTTGCGTTCTCGAGCCTGAACGTGGCGAACTCCAGCGCCTACCAGATGACGGTCACGCTCGCCGGCCATCCACGCCGAGTCCTAGGCGTCAGACGCTTTGTCACGAGAGCGGCCGGCGGAGCGCTCTTGTTGAAGGTGCCGCTACGTCTACCGGTACGTGCGCTTCTGCGTCGGCGTGGACGGCTACGGTTGCGGCTGACGCTACGCTCAGGCGCTCACGTGGCGGCGAGCAGGCTCGTCGTCCTGCGCGGCTGATTGCCCACCAAATCCGTGCAAGCGATGGCGGAGCGAATCCGCCGCGTCGCCGCTCGCTGTCCCCCGACAACCCGTTGGAGCTGGTGTTCCATGCCAGAACACGGTTCCGACATGCTGCGTGATAGTCTCGCGCTCGTGGCCGGCGTGCGGCTGTCAGATGCCGCACCTCGCCCAACATATGGGCCAGTGGGAGAGGGTCCACGCGAGCATAAGCGACGATCGGAGGAGCGGGATGCGACGGCGTCTTGGTGCGGCTTTACGGGCGAGCGTGGGAATGGTTGGCGTGCGTTCGGCTTGCGGAGCCTTCGTCATTGCGTTTGGCGGCGCTCTGGCACTGCTCGCTGGTGGGGCGCTCGCCAGCGGCACCGTGCCGTCGAATACGGCGCTGCCCACGGTCAGCGGGAAAGCGGTTGACGGCCAGCTTCTTGAAACGACGAATGGCACGTGGTCTGGTACGGAACCGATCACCTACGCGTATCAGTGGCAGATGTGCAACCGGCAGGGCAAGGAATGCGAAAACCTGCCGTCGGCGACCGAATCGCGTTATCGGGTGGCCTCGGCGGACGTCGAAGAGAAGGTGCGTGCGGTGGTGACGGCCACGAACTCGGCCGGCTCGGCGTCGGCGGCCTCGGCTGTGACGGCGGAAGTCGCAACGGGCCCTCCCGTCGCGCTGGAACTGCCGACGATCTCCGGCGGTGCGTGGGAAGGCGAAACGCTTGCGGCCGGCGCCGAAGGCTGGGCGGGCAGCAGCGTGGAACCGTCCTACCAGTGGCGGCGCTGTAACTCCTCGGGGGCCGAATGCTCGGATATCACTGGTGCCACGGCATCGCAATACACGCTCGAAAGCGGGGATGTCGGGCACACGTTGCGGGTACGGGTCGGGGCTAGTGGCTCAGCGGGTTCGCTAGTGGCGCTGTCGGCGCCCACGCTCGCCGTCGGGGCGAGCTCGTCGCTCAAGAACAGTTGGGCGCCGTCGGTTTCGGGAACCGCGAAGACCGGCCAGACGCTGACCGCGAACCCCGGGAGCTGGGTGGGGCTCGCGGCGCTCTCCTACACGTACCAGTGGCAGCGCTGCAACCGTGAAGGCGGAGAATGCGCGAGCATCGCCGGCGCGACATCCTCGACCTATGTCCTGGCCTCGGCCGATGCCGGCAAGTCCAACCGGGTGCTCGTCACGTCCGCCGAAGCGGGAGCGAACGCCACGACGGCCGCGTCTGCCGGAGAGCCGATCGCCGGCGAAAAAGGCCCGGTGCCGGAAGCCGCACCCGAAGTCTCCGGCACGGGGCTGCCGGAATACACGCTCACGGCGACGACCGGCAAATGGGCCGGAAGCGGGATCACCTATGCCTACAAGTGGCAGACGTGCAACGAAGCGGGCGAAGCTTGCGCCGCGATCTCGGGCGCCACCGGCAAGACTTACAAACTGCCCACGACGGCGGGCGGCGGCACCGTCCGCGTGCTCGTGACCGCGACCGCTTCGGGCAGCTCGACCGAAGCGCTGAGCGCCCCGATCACGGTCAGCGCCAAAGCGCTCGCCGACGTGTCGCTGCCGATGCTCTCCGGCGCGACGCAGGTGGCGCACACCCTCACGGCCACGTCCGGGCTGTGGACCGACGCGGTCGGCATCACCTACACCTATCAGTGGGAACGCTGCAACTCCGGGGGCGAAAGCTGCGCCAGTATCGCCGGCGCGACCGAATCGACCTACACGCTGGTGTCAGCCGACAGCGAACAGACCGACCGCGTGAAGGTCACGGCGAGCGGCAGCTCGGGCAACGCGAGCGCCACCTCGGCCGCCAGCGGTGTCATCGCCGCCGGCTCCGGCTCCCCCGAAGACAGCCTCGCCCCATCGCTCGAAGGTTACGCGACCTCGGGCAGCACCCTGACCGCGCAGGACGGGCTGTGGTTCGGCGAAGAACCACTGACCTACGGCTACCAGTGGGAAAAGTGCAACACCTCCGGCGAAAGCTGCACGGCGATCAGCGGCGCGACCAGTCAGACCTACGTTCTCGGCAGCGGTGAAGTCGGCGCGACCGTCCGCGTGACCGTCACCGCGAAAAACAGCTCGGGCGAAACGAGCGCCGCCTCACCCGCGAGCGAAACGATCGAAGCGGCCGCGTCGCCGTCGGTGGACGAACGCCCCGCGATCGCCGGCACCGCCAAGGAAGGCAACGAACTGTTCGCCGAAAACGGGAGCTGGAGCGGATCGCAGCCGCTGCGCTACTTCTACCGCTGGGAGCGCTGCAACAGCGCCGGCGAAAAATGCGCGCCGATCAGCGGCGCGACCAAACCCGGCTACAAAGAGGTCAGCGCCGACGTCGGCTCGACCCTGCGCGTGAGCGTGACCGTCACCAACTCGCTCGGCGGCGCCAGCTCGCTCTCGCCGCAGACTAGCGTCGTGGCCGGCAAAGAAGCGAGTGCCAAAGAAGCGATGGAAGTCGCCGAAAAAACCGATCCGTCGGTGATCGCCGCGCCCTCGAGCGCGACGCTCGAAGAACAGACCGTCAAACCGAACGCCGAAGACGCCGGAGAAGGACTCGCCGCCACCGGCACCCTGACGAGCTCATGGCTGTCGAAGGAAACCAGCGGCGAATTCGCCGTCAACACCCCGATCGGCGAAATCAGCCTCAAACCGATCGGCACGACCGCGAGCTCCACGGTCACGCCGCTGATCGTCAACGGCGCCGCGGCGGTCTATGCTGGCACGCAGACCGCGACCGACACGATCGTGCGACCCGAGCCGCTCGGGGCGGACGCCATGCTGCAGCTGCGCTCATCCGGAGCCCCGACGTCGTTCAGCTGGCAGGTCGCGCTCGGCGCCGGCCAGAAGCTCCAGCTGCTGCCGAACGGCAGCGTCGCCGTGACCGAATCCGGCGCCGGCTCGGGCCTGGAAGGAGAAGTCGAAGAAACCGAAGAAAAACCGAGCAACGAAACGCCGGCCGAAACCAAAGGCGAAGAAGGCTACGGCTCCGAAGCCGCCGCCGAAGCCTTCCAGAAAGCAAACCCGGAAGAAAGCAAAATCGGCAAACTCCCGAGCTCCTCGACCAGCACCACTGGCGAAACCAAACCCAAATCCGGCGAACTCCAGCCCCAGGAAACCAAAGCCCAGTACGAAGCCGCCACCACCGCCACGGCGTACGCGGAATCGCACACCGAAAACACCACGCTGATGACGCTTCCCGTCCCGAGCGTGGTGGACGCCGAAGACCACACCCTGCCCGCCTCCCTCAGCGTCGAAGGCAACACCATCAAGCTCAGCATCACCCCCGGATCGGTGAAATACCCGATCACAGCGGAGGTCTCCGCCGACGCGCCCACCAACGCCGCAAGTGCCAAACGCACACCGGCCCCCACATACGGGCTCTCCACTGAGACACCCAAGCCCTTCGAGGAATCCGAAGAAGAAGTCGAAGGCAAATGGCAAGAAGCCAAACACCTCGACAAGAATCTAATAGAAGGCAAAGCCGTGCAGGTCAAATATGCGCGCGTAGTTATCCCCTACGACGACACCGAACATGAATTTAAAGCTGTCAAAAACTGGCTGGCGAAGGTCGACGAAACAAAACTGCCCGGTGGCGCGCACCTGGTGCCCATCATCACCTTCGGCAAGTGCACGCTCGCCATCGAAAATGAAAAAGGTCATCCAAAGACATGCCTGAAAGAAGAAAAAGCGGCCAACTTCGCAGAACGTTACTACCACCACGTCATCCAGATCATGCGAGCGCTGATCAAAGGGAACGCCACAGAACGTATCCCGCCGGTTCGCATCTGGGGCGCCTGGAACGAGCCCGAACTCAGCAGCCTTTCAGCCGGCCAGGCGGCGAATGTCTGGGGCGCCGCCGCCAAGGCGCTGCACAAGGCGGGGTGCCGCGTGTACTGCAAGGTGATCGCCGGCGAATTCGCCGGGTATAAGAAGCTGAGTGGCCGGCCGGGCGAGCTTGGCTATGTGAAAACCTACGAGAACGCGTTCATCAAAAACACGCTGGCCAGGAAATGGGACGCCGGCAAGCCGGAAATCTGGGGCATGCACGACTACAAAGATCCCAAGGAAACAGCCGAAACGGCCGTCGCTGCGGGTGGTAAACTCGTGCGGAAAAGCGGCATGGGAAGCGGAGAAGCGCAGGCGTTCGTGCAGGGAACCCACCTGTCGAGGCTCGGCCGCCACCAGGACTGGATCAGCGAGGCCGGCGTGCAGCTGTGGGTCCATAACGGCCCGACCTCGCTGGGCGGCAAGACGAGAAGCGAAGAAGCAGCCCACAGTGAACGGCAGCGCATCGCCGCCGAAGACTTCCTCGAACTCGGCAACCAGTCCACCGGCCACATTGAAGTCAGCAACTACTACCAGTACAAGGCCCCCACCACACTCGAAAAGCAGGACGAAAAACTTGAAAACCTACAACTCGGCCACGAACCAGGACCGGAATTTGACAGCGGGCTGCTGTTCGACGAAGGCAAGGCGCCGGAAAACCAGCGTCCGGCCTACTGTGTGATCGCCCTGGCCGACAAAGGCGCGTGCCCGCCGGCCGCGACGACGCAGACGGCGGTCGCCGCGAGCATCAAATCGAGTGGCGCCACGGTGTCGCTTGCGGTGAACCCATCCGGTGCCTTGACGAAATACAAGGTCGAGTACGGGACCAGCACGAGCTACGGCCACGCCACCACGGCGGCAACCACCGCGAACGCGGTCGGCGAACAGAGCGAGACCGCAGAACTCGGCGGCCTCGAAGCGTGCACGACCTACCACTTCCAAGCCGAGGCCGAAAACGCCGCGAACGAAAGCAAGCCGGCGCTCGGGGGAGACAGGACGTTCAAGACGAATTGCGCGGCGTCGAGTGTGAGCGTCGGTTACTCCAGCACCTGCGCATCGCTCACCACTGGTGGCGTGGAGTGCTGGGGCCAGGTCGGGACGTCCAACTGGGCGCCGCCGACCGAAGCCGGTGGAGAAGTCGCCGGTATCTCGCAGGCGAAAATGGTCAGCGATGACGCCGATCGAACCGTCTGCGCGCTGCTCAAAAGCGGAAGCGTGAACTGCGTCGGTGACAGCGGAAATGGTCAGCTGGGCGACGGTAGCTCGGAAGAAAGCTCGACACCCGTGGCTGTCAAAGGCATCGCAAACGCGACTATGATATCGAGCGGCCAAGAGAGCTCGTGCGTTGTCCTGGAAGGCGGGAGCATCGACTGCTGGGGCTCGAATAGATCTAGAGTGCTCGGGCAAGCATATCCAGGCACAGAAAAAGCTCCGGAAGAATGCGGATTTTCGGCATGTAGTCTGCTTCCGATCTCGGTGTCGGGAATCACAAACGGCATCGGTGTGGGCGACGCCCCCTTCGCCGGGCAGGCTTGCGCGGTGCTCGCTTCAGGACAGATCGAATGCTGGGGAGAAAACAAAGAAGGGCAAGTCGGCAACGGCGAACGTGGCTCAAGCAAACTGGTCGAAACACCTCACCCTGTCAGCAAAATCACAAACGCCGTCAGCGTAAGCACCGGAGACGGTGAGTCCTGCGCGGTGTTGGCGACCGGTGGCGTGGATTGTTGGGGCCGCAACCACTACGAAGCTGCCGAAGAAGGGGGAGCACTTGGAAACGGAGAAGAACACGGCCCCGAAAAATGCCAGACCAGCCCAGCCATCTACTGCAGTGATGTGCCGGTTGCGGTGGTCGGCATCACGAATGCGACCGAAGTGTCGGCTGGTGGGGGATTTGCTTGTGCGCGACTATCGACGGGCCATGTGGAGTGTTGGGGCCGAGGAGGAACACTGGGCGACAGCTCTGGGACCGCGAGCGACGAACCTGTCGAAGTGAGTGGCCTGACAAACGCGAGCAGTATCTCGGCCGGCGTCAACACCGCCTGTGCCGTGCTAAGCGAAGGTGCTATGGAGTGCTGGGGCAGTAACTCGTTCGGCCAAGCCAACAGGCACTACGGAGAACCGCGCAACGTGGTCACGCCAGTCAAGGTAGCGGGATTCGAATAGGAGTCAACCCCGTCGCGCAGGCATGTGTCGCGGACGGCGGGGGACGACAATCAGGAGGGCACCCGCGAGCGCGAGCACGGTAAGCACGGAGAGACCCACAACCAGCTCGTGGCCGCTGTGGCCTGTGATGCGCCGCGCGGTATGTGTCAACGAGGCGACGGACGGCGGTAGGGCTGACGCCGGCCCGGCCGCGCGCAGCGCGTACTCGATGCGTCCGGTGCCGCTTGCGCCTGCAAGCGAGACCCAAGCGGCCAGTGCCCGGCCGCTCGCCGGATCGACCGCGACCGCCGGCGGCCCGTTGGGTCCGGGTGCGGCGACGAGCTCGGGGGCGGTGAAGGCGACTTCTCCCTGTCCGGCGTAGTGGCCGCGCGCCGCACGGATAGTCCACCGCCGAGACCGGGGAGCGCCGTTCGCCGAGCTCGGGGCTGTACGCCACACGGCGAACGCTTCCGCGTCGGGCCCCGCAGCGATGTCCGTCAGCACCGCGTCGCTCGCGGCGGTCGCGCCGGCGGCGCCTGTCGGCCTCCTGGGCGCAACTGGCCGGCCGGCACTCGTTTGTTCACCGGCGCCAGCTGACCGGCCGGCGCCCGTCTGCCCGCCGGTCCCCCCGGGGTCGGAGATCACGACCGGCGCCCATGCGCCCCGATGCAGCGACACCGGCGAAGCGCGCACGACGTAGCGACCGGCATCGACGCCGGTCCACGCGATCATCACCGCCTCGCTGGAGAGTCGGAGCAGGCCCAGCGAGCCGGCAGGGGGGACGAAGCCGCCGAGGTCGCGGAAGCGTTCGAGCACCCGTGGCGCGCCGAAGGCGAGCCCGCCGCCGGAGATGCTCAGCTCGATCGTCGTGGTGCGCGTGCCGGCTGACGCCGACTGGTTGCGCCAGGCGACGATCGCGTGACCGTCGTCGCTGACGAGCGCCCGCAGTTCCGGGTCCGGCGACCCGGCTGTGAAGCTCCCCAGCCGCCGCGTTGACCCGAGCGCACCCGCGGCGGCGAGCTGGCGCGCATATACGGCACCGCCGCTGGCCCACACGAGCAGGACTTCGGCGCGGTAGTCCATCGTCGCGGCTACCGCTTCGATCGGGCTGGCGCCGACCGGCACCAGCCGCGCCCGCGCCAGCGACTTGCTGTAGTGGCGTTGCACGCGTACCGCGATCTCCCATCCCGTCGCTGTGCGCGCCGGGGAGGCGAACGCCACGTCCCCGAGGTAGGCGCTGGATGCCGCCACTGGCGCCGCCGGCCCGCCCAGCGGCAGCGCCGCGCCGAACGCGCCCGCGATCTTGCCCTCTGCCAGTACGCCGGTGTCGGCGCCGGTGCTTTGTGCGGGGCCGAGGGCGACGACTTGCCCCAGAGCGGTGCCCGCGGCGGCCGCGATGTCCGCGAGTCCCCCGCCCTCGGGGGCAAGCGCGCGGCCTGCGCCGGGGAGGTCGTCGGTTGCGAGCGTCGCCCCAAACGCTTCCCCCGTCGTGACATCCGAGGAACCCGTGGTGCACCCACGTGGCGCGGTCCACAACAACGCACCCGGCCCACTGCGCACGGCGGGGCTGGCGCTCGGGAACACGACCGACGGCGCCGGCGCGGCGGCGAGCGTCGCCGAGCAGCCGGCGGTTCGCGCCGGCGCAGACCATGGTGCGGCGGCGGTGGCGGGCACCACACACAGTGGCATGAGTAGTAGTGCGGCGATCGAAGCCGCGCGAACATCGCGAGATTGCATCTGCAAAAACCGAACCGGAATCCGATCATCGTAGGGGCTCGCCGTCGGCGTGTACGAGAACATGGAGCGCCCCCCGGGATCCTCGCGGGCTGTCGTTGCCGGAGCGGCTCGCGGTCCCTCAAGCCCCGCCCGCGGCCCGCGTGGCTTCTCGGGCGCGGCGGTACTCGTTGACCACGATCTCGGTCAGCTCCTCCACGGAGGTCTCCGCCGTCGGCTTGTCGAGCGCGATCGCGCCGTCCTGGATCAAGCTCACGCGGTCGCATGCTTCGAACACATGCACGTAGTTGTGGAGGATCATGATCACCGAGACCTTGCCGTCCGCCTTCAGGCGCGCGACCAGGTCGAGGATCTGCGCGCCCTCTTTGGCGCCCATCGCCGCAAGCGGCTCGTCCAGGAGGATGATGTCCGCGTCGGAGTTGACCGTGCGCGCGACCGCGATCGCCTGGCGCTGGCCACCGGAGAGACGCGCCACGGAGACGTCGATGCGCGGGATGTTGATGCCGATCTCATCCAGCGCGGCGCGGGCTTCGCGCTTCATCTCGCGGTTGGCCAGGAACGGGATCGGACGGTGCACCTTCTCGCGGCGCAGCGCCAGGTTGTGGTAGACCGACAGTTCGTCGATCAACGCGAGGTCCTGGTAGACGGTGTCGATGCCTTTTGCGCGCGCGTCGTCAACGCTTTTGGGCCGATAGGGCTCTCCGTGCAGGAACATCTGCCCCGTATCCTGCTTCTGAAAGCCGCAGAGGATCTTGATCAGCGTCAACTTGCCGGCGCCGTTGTCTCCGAGCAGCCCCAGCACCTCACCCTTGCGCAGGTGCAGGTTGACGTCGCGCAGGGCCGTCACCGGCCCGAAGCGCTTGGCGATGTGCTCGACGCGCAGCACGTCGTCTGGAGCCGACACCGGCCCGACGATCGTCTCCACCGGTATGGGCTGATCAGCCACTTCGGGAACCCCTGCGCACGCGCTGCACGTACACGTTGACGGTCATCGCCAGGATGATCGCCAGGCCCAGGTAGAAGAGCTGGTAGTCGGCGTTGACGCCCTTGAGGATCAGCCCGTTGTTGAGGACCCCCAGGAACAGGGCGCCGATCAGCGCGCCCACGACAGTCCCCGACCCGCCGGCGAGCAGCGTGCCGCCGATCACCGCCGCCGAGATCCCCTTGAACAGGATTTCGTTGGCCCCGGCGACGTCCGGCTGCAGCGACGAGGCCCGCACGGCCTCGAGGATCCCCGCGAAGCCGCCGGCGGCGGCGCAGAGGATGAAGTTGCGGATGATCACCAGGCGCACCCGCACGCCGGCCTCGGAGGCGGCCAGCTTGTTCGAGCCGACGGCCACCGTGTACAGGCCCCAGCGGGTGAACGTCAGCACGATCTGCCCAACGATCACGATCGCGAGCGCCCAGAACAGCTCCGAGTAGGTGCCCTCGCCGAGGACTTTCGCGAACGTGGAGACGTGGTTGACCGTTTCGGTGAGCACGATGTGCGCTCCGTTGATCACGTGGTGGACGCTGACGGTGGTGCTCGTCACCTTTGCGCCCGGCAGTTCGACTGGCACGCCGTGGGAGACGATCAGCGTCAGCCCCTCGATCGTGAACAGCATCCCGAGCGTGGTGACGAACGAGCTGATGCCGACGATCGCCGTGAAGAAGCCGTTGACCAGGCCGATCGCCATGCAGCCGGCCAGCGCGATCAGCACGCTCGGCACATACGGAATCCCGGCCACCGCCAGCTTGTAGTAGAGCAGCGGCGCGAACAGGTAGGTCGCCCCGATCGACAGGTCGATCTCGCCGAGGATCATCACGAACACCTCGCCCGCGCCGAGGATCGCGAACGGGGCGAAGAACGGCAGCAGCGTCTTGAAGCTGGAGCTGGTGAGGAAGGTGCTGGTCGTCAGCGCGAAGTAGATCGCCGTCAGCAGCGTGACGACGATGATGCTGCCCTCGCGCAGGGAGATCATGCGCTCCAGCAGCGCCTGTTTGGAGGGCAGGGAGACCCGGCGCGTGGGCTCCCCGCCCGGGTGCGTCGCGGGCGGGCGCGGCTCGCCGGGAGGGTCCGGCGCCGAAGCCGGTGCCGAACCCCCATCATGTGAGCCGCTGTCCACGGCCGTTTACTCCCCTAAGCTGCGGTACCCGCTGGGATCGGGACCACCTTCGGTTCCGAGGAGGTGCCCTCGAAGCGGCTCTTGGAGTTGACGTAGGGAGTGACGGTTTCTTTGTCGATGAATTTCAGGCCCGTGTCAACTTCCGCCGGACCCGTCAGGGACCCGGAGACCTGCCACAGGAACAGTTGCAGGGCCGGCAGGAACCCCTGCAGGTAGGGCTGCTGATCGATCGTGAATTCGATGAAGCCTTCGTGGAGCAGTTTCTGGGTTTTTTCGGTCAAATCGAAGCCGCCGGCGTGGACGCCTTTGGAGGTGAGCCCGAGCTTCTGCATCACGCCGGCGAGTTCCGCGGTGTCGCCGCCGTCAACGGCGTACATCCCCTTCGTGGTGGGATGGCTGGTCCAGTAGGCTTCGATCGCCGATTTCTCGCCCGATTCCAGGGAGCCGGTCACGATCGTGGCCACTTTGATCGGCGCGCCCGAGTCCTTGATCGCTTTTTCAGCTCCTTCGAGGCGCGGCTGCAGGTTGGCCGAGCCCGCATTGGCGGTGAAGATGACAACGTCGCCTTCTTTGACCGCGGCGACGATCCGCTTGCCCATCAGTTCGCCCGCCAGTTTCAGGTCCTGGCCGATGTAGGCCAGGCGCTTGTTGGGGGGCGAAGGGGCGTCGGCGTTGTAGGCGACGACCGGGATGCCCGCCTTCAGCGCGTTTTCGATCGGCACGTTGAACGCCGTCTTGCTGATCAGCGACACCGCGATCCCCTTGGCCCCAGATGAGACGGCGGTGTTGATGGCGTTGACCATCTGGTTGATGTTTTCGCTTTCAGAACCCGTCCACTCGTAGCTTGAGCCCAGCAGTTTGCACGCGTCGGCGATCCCGTACTGGGTGGGCGTGAAGAACGAGTTGGTGGTTACGTGGTTGACGAACACGAATTTGTATTCGGGGTGCGAACCGAAGATCGAGGCGGAGTTGCCGCCAGAAGAGCTGGCGCTCGAGCCGCACGCCTCCAGCAGCGCGCTCACCGAGCCCACCGCCGCGCCGGTCAGCGCGGTGCGGCGCAGAAACGAGCGCCGGTCGAATCCCGGGGCCAGCCCGGTGGAATCGGATCCCACCCGCCCCTCGGAGTGCTCCAGGCGCTCAACCGTGTCGAGCACCAGATCGCTGTCGGACATCCTCATCCTCCTCCTTCGCTGAAACGGGGCATCAAACGGAAATGGAGAGCATCCACTTCTATGTTTCCCTTGTCGGGCATTTGCTACTCGCGAATTTTTTTCAATCCGCCGACTGCGGGCCCCTGCCCGGAGCAGGCGGATCCTCGCCATTGGAGCTACGGGTTTACAAGGATGATTTGATCGCGCACGGGGGTGAGCGCGCATCGCCCGTCGAGGATTGTCCCGATGGTCTAACCGTGGGCGCCGGGAGGCATCGTCGGCCGGCGGCGCCGGAGGGGGCGACGGCTAGCGCGCGGGCGCCGGGCGCCGGAGGGAGCATCTGCGCTATCGCTCGGGCCCGGGAGCCGGGGGAGCGACTGCCATAGTCGGTGTGCCGCCGGTATGCTCCCTCGCGATGCCCGACGCGGTGAGAACACCCGACGAGCGCTTGGAGGGCCTGCCGGACTTCCCCTTCGAGGCGCACTACCGTGAAGTGGACGGGCTGCGCCTCGCGCATCTCGACGAGGGCGAGGGCAGGCCGGTGATCTTCATGCACGGCGAGCCCACGTGGTCGTTTCTGTGGCGCAAGGTGATCCCGCCGGTGAGGGACGCCGGCTTTCGCTGCATCGCCCCCGACTACGCCGGGTTTGGGCGCTCCGACAAGCCCACCGACATCGGCTGGTATTCCTACGACCGCCACGTGGAGCTGGCGGCGAAGCTGCTCGAGGAACTCGACGTGCGCGGGGCGACGATGGTGGTGCACGACTGGGGTGGGCCGATCGGGCTGCGCATCGCGGTGGAGCACGCCGAGCGGATCGACCGCCTGGTGATCACCGACAGCGGCATCTTCACCGGCAACCAGACGATGACTGATGCGTGGTTGGCGTTCCGCGACTTCACCGCGCGCACCGAGGATCTGCCGGTGGGGATGCTGGTGAGGGGCGCCTGCAAGAACGACCCCGGCGAGGAGGTGATCGCCGCCTACGAGGCGCCCTACCCGAACGCCGCCTCGAAGGCCGGCGCGCGCGCCTTCCCCGCGCTGATCCCGTTCGCGCCGGACGCCCCGGGCGCCAAGGAGGGGCGCGACACGCTGCACGCGCTGCGCGAGGACACCCGCCCGACGCTGATCTTGTGGGGCGACTCCGACCCGGTGCTGCCGATGGGGGTGGCGGAGAAATTCGCGGGTGCGATCGGCGAGCCGCCCCCACGCGCGATCGAGGACGCGGGCCACTTCTTGCAGGAGGACAAAGGCCCGGAGATCGGCGCGATCATCGCCGAGTGGCTTACGAGTTGAGACCTACTGAGGCGGCGCCCGCGGGGCGTTCTCAGCCCGAGGTTTGCTCGCCGATCTGGGCCTGCTCCGGCGCGGCCGCCAGCGCCGGCTCGGACCGCGCGGCGCGCAGCTCGTAGTCGCGACGCGCATCGACATCGGCGTCGGCGACCACGCGATCGACTCCCATCAGGTGGCCCACGCCCTCGGCGACCGAGCGCGGCAGCAGCGTGCCGAGCCGGTAGCTGCGCTTGGTCGATTTGGGCACCCACACTTCGACCGTGCCGTGCTGGAGCGCCTCGACGATCGCGTCGGCGACTTCGGAGGGCTCGACGTTGGAGAAGCCGCGGGCGTGCCCCAACCCGCCGCCCAGCTCGGTGTTGACGATGTAGGGCATCACGTAGCTCAGATCGATGTGCGCTCCCATCAGGCGCAGCTCGCCGCGGACCGACTCGGTGAGGCCGACGACGGCGTGCTTGGTGGCCGAGTAGGTGGCGATGCCGGCGGTGCCGAACTTGCCTGCCTGCGAAGCGATGTTGACGATGTGCCCGCGATCGCGCGGGATCATCCGGGCGAGCCCCAGCTTCATCCCCAGAATTACCCCGTGCAGGTTGATGTCAACGGTGCGCCGCGCGGAGAGGTCGTCCTCGTCGAGGAACCGCCCGACGGGCATGATCCCCGCGTTGTTGACCAAGACGTCGAGCGGTCCCAGCTGCTCTTCGGCGGCGTCGAGGAAGTGGGCGAAGGAGTCGCGGTCGGTGACGTCCAGCGGCAGCGCGACCGTGCGCGGCCCGAGCTCCGCGGCTGTTTGCTCGGCGGTGGCGAGGTCGACATCGCCGATCGCCACTCGCATCCCGGCCGCGAGGAATGCCTGCGCGGTCGCGCGGCCGATGCCGCGCGCGGCGCCTGTGATCGCGGCGCTCCGACCGGCGATGAGGCGGGGAGGCTTGGCCATCGCTGCAATGTATCAGCGCACCTTTCGCGCGGCAGGCGGGTTTGAACTAGCGGACGACCCACCGGGAACTTGGGAGTGAAACACCCGGTGGGGCGCCAGAGGAGAGGGGCACGCACTGCTCGGGCGATCCACGGCGTCGCCCGAGCGTGTGCAGCGGACCGGTGCTCGATAACCTGAGGGGATGGCGCACTTCATGTACGAGGGGCAGCGGATCGCTTACACCGAATACCCCCCGGGGGTGGCCGCCGTCACGCCGATCAGAAGCGCCACGCGAAAACGCGCTACTCGTGCCGCCAAGCGGCCTGCGGCGCACGAACGCACGCTGATCCTCGTGCACGGGTTGCTGCTGGCGCAGACGATGCACGTGCCGCTCGCGCGCGCGCTCGCAGCGCGCGGCAACCGTGTGGTGACGATCGATCTGCTGGGCCACGGCGAATCGGACCGCCCGCGGGATATGTGGCGTTACTCGATGCGCTTCTTCGCCGACCAGGTGGTGGCGCTGATGGATCACTTGGAGGTCGAGCGCGCGGTGGTGATGGGCACCTCGCTGGGGGCCAACACGGCGCTGGGGATCGCCCTGGAAGAGCCGCAGCGCCTGCAGGGGATGGTGATCGAGATGCCGGTGCTCGACAACGCGCTGCTGTCGAGCGCGCTCGCCTTCACGCCGGTCCTGGTGGCACTGACGTTCGGGGAGCCGGTGATGAAGTTGGTGGCGCGCGGCGCGCGAGCGGTCCCGCGGCGGCTGCTGCCCCACTACGGCAACGTGCTGCTCGACACCGTCCGCCAGGAACCGGGACCGGGTGCGGCGGTACTGCAGGGCCTCTTCTTCGGCCGCGTGGCGCCGCATCGCAACGAGCGGCGCAAGTTCCAGACGCCGGCGCTGGTGATCGGCCACCGGCGAGACCCCGTGCACCCTTTCTCCGACGCGGGAATGCTGGCCGAGGAGCTGCCCAACGCCCGCCTGCTGGAGGCCGACTCGCTGGTGGAGTTGCGCCTCAGCCCGGAGCGGCTGACGGGAGAGATCGCGGGCTTCCTCGACGAGGTGTGGGAGGGCAAGGCTCAGGCCAAGTCCACGGCTGGCCGATCACGAGGCAAGACCTCGGCGTAGCCTCAGGGGGAGGACGGGTAGAGCGCCACTTCGCTGAGCGCCACATGGCCGGGCGTCGTGGGGGTGCCCTGCGCGGAGGCGGGCGCCTTGACCAGCCATACGAGCACCCAGCGGAAGGAGCGGCGTTCGGTGCGAAGCTTCTTCAGGTGGGTGACTTTCTTCTTCAGCTTGTGTGAGCCGCTGAGCAGCACCCAACCCGGTTCGGTGATGGTGGTGGGCGCCTTGGCCCCGTTGGCTCCATAGACCTGAACGGTCATCCCGGGAGTCGGGGTGCGCAGTTCGAGGCTGCCGAGCGTGGTGGGTTCGCGCAGATCGATCAGCAGGCCCTCCGCCATGTTGGGGAAGGAGTGCGGCTGGACCTGGGCCGTCCACGCGGTGGAGGGTTCCCCGTCGATCGCCAGCGCGGGATCGCCGAAGCTCGATTCGGGATAGCTGTAGGGGTTGTAGGTGGTGGCAGCGTTGGTGTCCAGCAGGATCGGGCTGGGCGGTTCGCTCGATTTCGATTCGGTCGTCGAGGTGCCCGTTTCGGTGGTGGTGGCTTTCGACGGCGTCGTCGTGGAGCCACTACCGGAGCCACTCGATCCTGACGGGTTCGATTCGTCGCTCGCTTTGGGGGTGGGTGTGGGCGCCGTGACCTTCGGCGGTTTGGTGGTGGAGGAGGGTGGGAACAGCAGGTTGCCCTTGGAGGAGCTGTGAGGGGTACCCGCGCCGCCGGTGCCGCTGGGTGTGGTGGGCGTCGTCGCCGCGGGCGCGGGAGTGGTAGGCAGGGGTGTGGTGGGTGTGGTGGCGGGCACGAGCGCCACCGTGTGGGAGCTCGGTGCGTTGTGTTCTTTGACGGCGGCCGCCACCGCCACCGCGGCGCCGAATGCGAGGATCGCGGCGGTGAGCGCCAGCACCTTCAGCGGGCCCAGGTTGGGTCGCTCGCCGAGGCTGCCAGGCTCGCAGGCACCGCAGTTGAGGCACCACTGCTGGTCGTCTTGAAGAGGAGTGCCGCAGTGCGGACACTCGTGCTCTTGTGAAGGACTCACTGCGAACCGATTCTATCCGCGCCCCCTGGAACGCGGCGCCGGTGGGCCCCCGGGGACGATCTCCCGGCCGCTGGGCCGCAGGTCCTCGTCCAGCTCGAGCTGCCAGTAGTAGCGGGTGAACGTGCGCCCCTCCCGGAACTCGCCGACGTGCGGCGGGATCGTCTCGCCGGCGGCCATGCGCACGATCAGCTCGGGGTAGGTGCGTCCGGGCAGCGCGGCGTAGGCGGGGGCGGGGAAGGCGCCGCCGAAGCGAGTGTTGATGTCGGTGATCCCCAGCCCCACCTCGGGATCGCGGAAGACCTGGATCGTGGCGGGCCCCCGCACCGCGAGCGTCTCCATCGCGCACCGCCCCAGCTCGATCAGCTCGGGGTCGCGGATCGCCGCGCCCTTGATCGACTCGCCGCCGCGGGACTCGAGCATCGTGCGCGGGATCGCGTTCAAGCAGCGTCCCTCCAGATCGCCGAGGCAGTCGATCGAAAGCTCTGGTCCCCCCATCGCGCGCTGCACCATCACCGGCTCGCCCTCATACCCAGGGCGCCCACCGGCGACGTAGCGCACGAAGAAGTCCTTCTCCGCGCGGTCGCGCGCCAGATGGATCGAGCGTGCCCCCGAGCCGCGGCGTGGCTTGACCATCACCGGGTAGGAGTTGGGCTCCTCCTCGGGGAGCACCGTCGGTGGCGATGGCAGCCCCAGCCGCGAGAGCAGCAGGTGGGCCTCGTACTTGTCGTAGGTCGCACGCGCCACCTCGGGTGAGGGCACGAGCGCGGGCAGGGTGGGCGGGATCCGATTCTCTCGCGCCAGCGCCAGCACCTCGATGTCGAGGTCGGTGAGCGGGATCACGGCGCCGACATCGTGACGCTCGCACAGCTCCTGGAGAAAGGGCACGTAGCCGGGGTCGGCGATCGGCGGCGGCGCGGCGCGCACCTGCGCTGCGTACTGCGCGGGCGCCAGCGGGTTGGGATCGACCGCGATCGTCGTGGTCAGCTGCGCGAAGCAGGCGACGATGTCATAGCGCTTGCCGACCCCGGTCAGCAGGATCGCCGGCGACTCAGCCATCCAGGCCCCCCTTGCCGGTCGCGATGTCCGCCTCTGGTTGGCTCTGTCGCTCCGCCATCCCCAAATCCCCCTCCCACCCACCGGTGTTGCCCTTGTACAGGCCTTCGCCGCCGAGCACCATCGCCGGGGTGCGCCACAGGATGCGCAGATCGAGCGCCAGCGAGCGGTGCTCGATGTAGTAGAGGTCGAGCTCGATCCGCTCGCTCCAAGGCAGCGAGGCGCGGCCGTTGACCTGCGCCCAGCCGGTGATCCCCGGTCGGATCGCCAGGCGCCCACGCTGGCGGGGGGTGTAGCGCTCGACCTGCACCGGCACGGTAGGGCGGGGGCCGATCAGCGACATCTCGCCGCGTAGGACGTTCAGCAGGTTGGGCAGCTCATCGAGCGAGGTGCGCCGCAGGAAGGCCCCCACGCGCGTGATGCGCGAGTCGTTCGCGTCCACCGCCAGCCCGGCGCCGACGTGCTCGGCACCGTCAACCATCGTGCGCAGCTTCAGCACGTCGAACGGCCGCCCGTCGCGCCCGATGCGCCGCTGGCGGTAGAGCGCGGGGCCACGCGACTCCAGGCGGATCGCGGCCATCGCCGCCGCAACCACCGGCGCGCTCAGCACGAGCAGGGTAGCCGCCACCGCGATGTCCACCGCGCGGCGGATCACGGGTCCCCCGCGATGTCTACGGCGCGGCGGATCACTTGGTCGCCCCCCGCGATGTCTACGGCGCGGCGGATCACTTGGTCGCCCCCCGCGATGGGAGTCCGGCCGGGCGCGTGCCCTCCGCCGCTTCCCACGTGGCGGCGGTGCCGTGGCGCAGCCAATCCCACAGGCCGACCGCGAGCATCGCTGTGGTGAGCACGTAGTAGCGAGCGACCAGCAGCACGCGAATGTGCAGCACCCCGCCGATCCCGGCGGCGAACAGCAGGAGCAGTTGCACGGCGAGCGTGGCGACGTACAGCGAGTGCGGAGCGGCGTTGCGCGCCGCCAGCGCGATGTTGGCGGCCAGCGCCAGCGCGTGCAGGAACGGGGTCAGATAGCGCAATAGGCGGTGGGAGATGATCATCAGTGCATACCCCGGGGGATAGCCGCGCAGGGAGAGCATCCCGCCGCGCAGCACGATTGGCCAGGTGTGGCTCATCATGCGCCGCTTGCGCGCCAGCTCGCCCTCCAGCGAGGGCACCATCCGCTCGGTGGCGAGCGCCTGGGGCACGTACACCGCGCGCCAGCCGCGCTTCACCATATTGAAGGGGAACGACAGGTCGTGGCCCATGATCGGATCGACCACGATGTAGGCGTCGCGACGAGTCGCATAGATCGCGCCGTTGCCTGCGGTGATCGAGGAGAGCCGCGACTCCATCTCGCGCACCGCCATCTCATAGCGCCAGTACACACCCTCCTGGTTGGTCGCCCCGGCGCCCTTCGCGCGTACGAAGCGCACCTGCCCGCAGGCGTAGCCGACGTGGGGGTCGGCGAACGCATCGACGAGGACGCGCGCGGCGTCCGGCTCCCACAGCGCGTTGGCGTCGGAGAAGGCCACGATCTCCCCCCGCGCGCGTTCGACGGCCGCGTCCTGGGCGCGGATCTTGCCACCTCGTGTCAGCTCCAGCACGATGTCGGCGCCCGCCTCTCGCGCGTGCTCTGCGGTCGCGTCGGTGCAGCCGTCGCAGGTGACGATCACCTCGAGCAACTCGCGCGGGTAGTCCAGCGCCAGCGCGTTGGCGACCTTCGCGGCGATCATCGACTCCTCGTCGTGTGCTGCGACGATCAGCGACAGCGACGGCAGCGGCGGGGCGAATGGAGGGGGCGGGTGCTCATCCCCGCGGGGCGAAGCGGCTGCGCGAGCGGGATTCGGCGGGGGGGCGAACAGGCGAGTCAGGACGGCCAACGCCGCGGCGTAGCCGAGCTGTGCCCACACGATCAGCGTGGCGCACACCCAGAAGAGGACCTCCAAGATCGTGTTCACCATCCCAAACCTTGCCTCTCGCCCCATCCCTCGCTACGCTTGTTGGCGGCTAATACGCTGAGCGGGTTGTTCAGCCTCTTTCGGGGAAGTCCCTGGTGGCCGCCGGGATCGTCTTCACTGCGACCACCAGGGCGCCCCGCTATCGCGCCAGTCGGTCGATGACCAACATGGCAACCAGTAGAGCGATGGCCAATACGATCAGTGGGTTGTCCATATAGCCCCTCCTTTCTCCGGGACGCACGATCCCGGAACGGCCCGGAGGGAAGGGCCGGCGACACACAGCGATCAACCATTCGAGCCACTCTACGGCGCTACGGTGACGGTACTCTCGGCTGCCGTGCGAACAGCGAGCGGTACAGCTCTAGCGTGCGCTGGGCGATCGCGTCCCATGAGTACGGACCAGCCGCGGCGGCCCGCGCGCGCTCGGCCATCGCGGAGCGGGCGGCGGGATCGGCCAGCAGCTCCCGCAGTGCCTCCCCCAGCGCCGTGGAGTCACCGGCCGGGACAGTGCGAGCTGCGCCAGTCGTGGCGATCTCGGGGAAGCCGCCGACGTCGCTCAACAGCAGCGGCTTGCCGAACGCGAGCGCGGTGAACAGCACACCCGACTGGTCGGCCTCGAGGTAGGGCAGCACCACGAGGTCGGCGCGCGTGAAGTACGCAGGCAACTCTGCGTCGGGGATGAAGCGGGGCACGAAACGGACGTTCGGCGGTGCGTCTGCCATCAGCCTCGTGACATCCATACGTGGCATGCCCACAATCCACAGCTCTGCGCCCTTCCCGATCTCTCGCCACGCTCGCAGCAGCACGTCGAGCCCCTTGTAAGGGCGCAGCAGGCCGAAGAACAGCACCACCGGGACGTCCGTGGCGGAGGGCGGCCCATCCATCTCGCTCACGCGCGCCTCTGCTTGCCCGCCCATCCGCGGGGCGGTGCCCGGAGCGGCGAGGTGAGCAAGGGCCCCATGCGGGATCACGTGCACACGGGCGGGATCCACGCCCAGCTCCAGCAGTCGCCCGCGCCCGTGCTCGGAGTGCACGACCACCGCGTCGAAGCGCTCGTACAACCGCCGCTGGGCGGCCAGCTGCCCCGGCCGCGGCTCGCGTGGCAGCACGTCGTGGGCGGTGAGCACGAGCTTGGGGCGCGTGCTGGCCGAAACGGGGATGCTCGCCAAAGGCGAGTGTCTCCCGGCTTCGCTCGAAACGGGGATGCTGGCCGATTCGGGGATGCGAGCAAAGCGAGTGTCTCCCGAATCGGTCGAGGGCGAGTGTCCTGCAGCTTCGCTCACGGCGGGCCGCCGTCGCGGCAGCAGGTGGATGTCGAGCGGCTGCACCGTCAGCCATTGGAAGTGCACCACGTCGGCCGCGCGCGCGGCGCGGCGGTAGCGCAGCATGTCGGGCACGTGCTCCAGCAGCTTCAGCGCCTGGCTGGGGCGCGAGCGCTTGCCCGACGTAGCTCGGCGATGGGCGAGCCGGTAGAAGAGCTCGCGCCGCTCGTACCCTTCGGGCGCGGGCACTGCCCCATAGGCAAAGTGGCTCGTGAACAGCTCCACCTCGGCACCGGCCCTCGCCAGCGCGTGACACAGCGCGTGGTCGTAGGGCGGCGTGTAGGCCGAGGGGTCGACGACATGGACGCGCACCGGCAGAGACAATAGGCGGGTGGGCGACGAGATCGAGCTGAGCTTCTGCGTGGTCAACACCTCCCAGCGGGAGCTCCTGGTGCATGGGTTGGATGCGATCGCCCACGAGCGGGCTGTGCTGCCGTTTGCCACCGAGGTGCTGGTGCTCGACAACGGTTCGCGCGACGGCTCCGCGGAGGCGGCCCATGGACACCCGGCGGTGGACGAGGTGATCGCGCTCGGCGAACGGCGCGGCAAGGCGCTGAACGACTCGGAGCTGATGCGACGCGCCCGGGGGGGCTATGCGCTGCTGCTGAATGAGGACTCCGAGTTGCTCCCCGGGGCGACGCTCGCACTGTGGCAGGCGTTGCGGGCACGCCGGGATGCAGCCTGTGCGGGGGCGCAGCTGCTGCGACCAGGCGACGACTCGGCGCGGAGCACGCCAACGGCTGCCGACCCTGCTGCCCCGGTTGAGCCTCCTGGGGCCGCCGCCGACCCAGCCACTCCGGCCGCCGACCCAGCCACTCCGGCCGCCGACCCAGCCACTCCGGCCACCGACCCAGCCACTCCGGCCACCGACCCAGCCATTCCGGCCGCCGACCCAGCCATTCCGGCCGCCGACCCAGCCATTCCGGCCACGAGCCTTCTCGCCCAGCCATGTGCGTGGCGCTTTCCGACGGTCGCGACGGCGCTCGCCGGTGCGGTGTTTGCCCATCGGTTGTACACCGTTCAGAGCAAGGGTGCGCAGACTCGCGAGGTGGACTGGTGCCAGTCCTCGGCGTTGCTCGTGCGGCGTGCGGCGGCGGCGCAGGTCGGGTATATGGACCCAGACTTCTTCGTCTACTCCGACGAGGTCGACTTCGCTCGGCGCCTGCGCGACGTCGGCTGGCGCAGCCTGTATGTCCCGAGCGCGCGGGCGATACATCACGAGCAGCTCGCGACGGGCGGGGTGCCGGAGCGGCGGATCGTCGAAATGGCGCGCAACCGCGATCTCTACATGCGCAAGCACCACTCGCCTGCTGCCGCGCTCGCGGTGCGCTGGCTGACCGCTTGGTCGTACGCCGTGCGCGCGCTCGCCGCGCTCGTGTTGCCGGGTCACTCGTCCCGCCGCTACTGGCGCCACGTCACCGCGACGCTGCGCCCGGATCGCGGCGAGGGCTTGCGCGAGGCCGCCGCCGATTACAACCGCGCGGACGCGGCCGGCCGGTCCCCGGCATCTCCACGTTGAGTGGCCTGCCTTGCGATCCTGAGGCACCGCTTAGGTGGCGGTGGCATAGTTGACGTCGCTGTGAGCTCCCCACCACAGACATTGGCGGCCGCCTCGAACGGCCATGAGGCATCCGCCGCGCCGGCGGAGCAGTCATCCGCGGCGACCGCCGAGAAGGGGGCGGCGAAGGTGATCGTGGTGATGCCGGCGCTCAACGCCGCGCGCACGCTGGCGGCCACCGTGTCGGGCATTCCCCGCGAGTGGGTCGACGAGATCATCCTGGTCGACGACGGCTCGCGGGACGGCACCGTCGAGCTGGCGCGCACGCTGCCGCTGCGGGTCATCCCCCATCCCCACAACGTGGGGTATGGCGGCAACCAGAAGACCTGCTACCTGCAGGCGCTGCAGGACGAGGCCGACGTGGTGGTGATGCTGCACCCCGACGGCCAGTACGAGCCGACGCTGATCCCGGAGCTCGTCAAGCCGATCCTCGCGGGCGAGGCCGACCTGGTGCTGGGGTCGCGGCTGATGGAGAAGGGCGGCGCGCTGGAGGGCGGCATGCCGATGTACAAGTACATCGCCAATCGCGCGCTCACGACGGTCGAGAACCGTGCACTGGGAACCTCGCTCTCGGAGCTGCACACCGGCTACCGCGCCTACTCGCGCGAGCTGTTGATGGGGATCCCGTTCCTGCGCAACTCGCTGGACTTCTCGTTTGACTCGGAGTTGTTGATGCAGGTGGTGCACTTCGGCTTTCGCATCGCCGAGGTGCCGGTGCGCACGATCTACTCGCAGGAGGCCTCCTCGGTGGGGGCGCGGGCCTCGACCGTGTATGGGCTGAAGACGCTCAGAGCTTTGCTGCGCCTGGAACTGCACCGGCGCGGCCTGGTGCGCAGCCGGAAGTTCACCGCGTAGCGGGCGTGCGGGGCTCGGGCAGGCGATCGGGGCCGGTGGCGCAGTGGCTGGAGTAAGGGGCGTGGAGAGCCGCCGTCTCGCGCCCGCCGTGCCGCTCGCCCCTGCGGACGCCGTGGTGGTGGCGCCGGCGCCGCGATTGCGACGTCCGCACCTCGACCGCTTCGACATCCTCCTGCTGGCGGTGCTGGTTGGGCTCTCGCTGTGGACGCTCGGGCTCGACCTGTGGCAGGTGGTGGTGAACGGCCGCATCTGGACTGGCACCGAAGCGGTGTACCAGGAGGACGGGATGCAGTCGCTGATGTGGATCGAGGGCATCCTCAAACACGGGGCCAGCCCCGACCTGTACGTGCTGGGGCATACGGCCGCCGACTTCTTCCAGCCGCTGCTGGCGATCTCCGCCGGGGTCGCGGCGCTCGGGGTCGCGCCCTATGTGGCGCTGCTGCTGTGGAAGCCGGTGGCGATCGTCGCGATCTTCCTCGCGGTTCGCGCCTACGTCCACCGCACCGTGCACGGTCTCTGGCCGCGCCGCGCGGCGTTCACGCTCGCGCTGTTCTTCGGTTGGGGGGCGGTGATCGGGGACTCGTGGATCGTGTTCTGGTCGTGGGGCTACCCGTTCGCCCTGATCGCCCTGGCGTGCGCGATCGGCGCGCTGCTGGCCTACGCGCGCGACCGTGCGGCCGGACGTGTCGGTCTGTTGGCGCCGCTGCTGGGAATGCTGGCGAGCTGGCTGCATCCGTGGCAGGGGGAGACGCTGATCGTGATCCTGATCGGGTCGGAGCTCGTGCTCCTGGCACGCCGCGAGCGGGTCGCCGTGACGGCGCTGGCGCTGACCGTGGCGCTCACCGCGTTGCCGCTTGTGTACTTCGCGGCGCTCGTGCACTTCGACGCCGTCTGGCAGCGGGAGCGGGAAGCGGCGCTCAGCACCTATCCGGTTTGGCTGGTGGTGAAGGCATTCGTGCTGCTGGTGCTTCCCGCGGCGCTTGCCTATCGGACGCGAGCGACGAGCTTCATCGCGCTGACCGCACGCGTGTGGCCATTTGCGATCGTCGTGATCTTCGCTGTATCGGAGTGGCAGGGCAGCGGGTCTACCCATGCCCTGCTAGGTGCCACGGTTCCCCTGGGGGTGCTGGCGGTGGAGGGCGTCCGCACGCTGCCGGGGAGCGAGGTCTCCAAGCGCCTGCCCCGCCCCGCGGTGTCGCTGCCGGCGCTCGCGGTGGTCGCGATCGCTGCGTTGACGATCCCCGGCACGATCTACATGCTCAAATATGGGCAGAAGTCCGTCAAACCGCGGCGGGGCAACGCCAACTTCATCTCCCACGGCGAGAGCGAGGCGCTCTCCTACCTCGCGCACGACCCCCAGACCGGAGGAGTCCTCACGCGTTTCTATCTCGGCATGGTTGTGCCGGCGCAAACCGGCCGACAGACGTACACCGGTAACTGCTACTGGTCGGAGCCAAATTGCCGCTACCGGAGCGTCACCGCCGAAGAATTGCTCGCCGGCGAGCTCTCCCCGCAGAAGGCGCGCGCCTTCGTGCAAAGTACCGGTGCTCGGTTTGTGCTCGGCGACTGCCGAGCGACCAACCTTACGGCAACGCTTCAGCCGATCACCAGCGCGGTGCATCGCTTCTCGTGCGCCACCGTGTACGTGGTCCGTTGAACGCTGCCGCAAACTACGGTGTGGGCTCGCCAGCGATGCTCTAACCTCTTGAGGTAGCCATACTGCCGCCGGATTTTTGTGGGCCCTCTCTTTCCTCCGCGCAGCCTGAATTTGGCCGAGGGCTCGATTGGAGATCGGACGGTATGGCGGAAGGCGCTCCTCCCGCTGGAGACGGGCTGTATCAGGAGATCACAGACACTCTCGTGGGAATCCAGACGAGGTACCTCGGTCACGGTCCGGGGAGCGCCACGACGTTTCAGGACGACAATGTCGTGGTGACGGTGATGCACGACGTGCTCTCGAAGGCTGAGAAGATCCTCGCGCACAACGGCAACAGCACGGATGTGCGCAGTGCGCGCGAGCTCTATCGACGGGAGATGGAGGGAGACTTCCGCGCGGCGGTTCAGCGGCTCACGGGTCGTAGCGTGGTGGCCTTCCTCGGTACCAGCCAACTCGAGCAGGACGTGGCGGCTGAGATCTTCATTCTCGACGGCGCGGCCTGAACCGCGCACGCTGCGACTCGCGCGCAAGTCGATCCAGCTCTCTCTTGCTCGCGGCCCTGCGAGGGAGTAGCGTAGTTTCCGCCATGGCCGAGTCCGAGAATTTGCGGGGCGGTGAGCTGAATGCCGCGGTCACCAGTGCCCTGGTGGGGATCCACACCGAGTACCTTGGGCGAGGGCCGAAGACGGCCTCCACGTTCCATTACGGCAATGTGCTGGTGACGCTGATGCACGATGTCCTCACGCACGCGGAGAAGTCGCTCACCCGCAGCGACCACTCCGACGCCGTCGCCAACATCCGCCACCTCTTCCAGGAGACGATGGAGAGAGACTTCTGCGCCGCCGTCGAGCGGCTCACGGACCGCCGCGTGCGCGCCTTCATCAGCGGCAACCACATCGACCCCGATATCGCCGCGGAGATGTTCATCCTCGACCGCCCGCTATGAGCGCATGCCCCAGCTCCGGGGTGAGCTCCACGGCCACTGTTGGTAAGCCCCACGATCCCTGGCGGTGAGTCTCGCACCGGGTGTAGCAATCTTGGGGGGCGCCGGTGAGCCCTATGCGGTAAGCACCCCTCTTGGTGGACCGGTAAGCCCTATGCGGTAAGCGCCCTCTTGGTGGACCGGTGAGCCTTACGCGGTAAGCACCGTCTTGGTGCCACCGCAGAGGCAGTGCTCGCGTAGCGCGCGGGGGGCATCGTCGAGTGGGGCGACGTTGGTGGTGACGAGCTCCGGGCGCAGACGGCCGTCGGCTATCAGCTCCAGCACACGGGGCATCAAGGGGCGTGTGTGGGGGATGCCGACGTGCAGCGTGGCGCGGCGGACGTACATCCGCAGCATCGGCAGGCGAGCACCGCGGTGCAGCCCGCCGGAGCTCGTGCAGATGCCGTCGGGAGCGGTGTGGGCGAGGGCGGTGGCGATTGGGTCGGCGCTGATGTGCACCACCAGCGGCGCGGGGGCGTGCCAGCGCAGCGCGCGGGGTCGCAGCGCGTTCAGGCCCAGCCGCTCGGCGTGCGCGCGGACGTGGGGGCGAGAGTCCACGAGGGTGACGTTGCGGGCACCCAGCGCCCGTGCGATCAGGCCGGTGTAGAGCGGGGTGCTGGCGGTGAATGTCGCCCGTCGTGAGAGGCAGGCGAGGATCAGCACCTCGGCGTCGGGGTCGGCATCTAGCAGCGCGGGGAGGTGGGGGCCGATGTGGCGGTAGGCGTCGCAGAGGTTGTCGGAGACGCTCGCGGCGGCGGCAGGGTCGACGCCCGGAGGCAGAGGCACCAGCATCGCCTCTGCGTAGGGGACGGCCAGCTGATCGGAGAAGGCACCGCCGAAGTGCCCGGTGGCGAGGCCCATGCCGTAGGCGGAGAGCGGCGGCACCGTCAGGCAGCTGCCGGGGTGCCCGCGGCGGCAGGCGACGCAGGCACCGCAGCTGATCTGGAAGGGGACGACCACGCGGTCGCCCGGCCGCACGGTGGCCACGCGCTCGCCGACCGAGAGCACCTCGGCGACGCATTCATGGCCGAGGTGCAGGGGCAGCGCCAGCTGGGTGACGCCGAGCACGAGCGGGCAGTCGATGTCGCAGGTGGCGGCCGCGATCGGGTGCACGACCGCCCCGTCAGGGCCTGGCGCAGGCGGGGCTGGCGCCTCGCGCCAGCGCAGCTGCGCACCGGGTGCGGCGGTGAGGACCCGCATCCGTGGGCGCATGGGACGCCGGCGCTGGACGACGCCGTCGCCGGCGGTGGCGGCCAATCGCCGCAGGCGCTGGGAGCGGTTGCGTTCGAGCAGCAGCGGCATCGCGGCGGCGGCATTGGGGGAGAGGAAGCTGGCGTAGTGGCGCAGCCACCCTCGCGGGCGCCGCGCGCGGGCAAAGGGGAAGGGGAACTGGACTTGCGGAATCGAGCGTATGCTCAAACCTTACGGTACTCAGGCACCCACGACCCATCGTCCTGAGCCACGAAGTCCTGGAAGAGATTGGGCGCCTCGGCCAGCATCATGCGGGCCACTTTGTCGAACACCAGGCGCAGCTCCTCCTCGGCGCCCTCTGCCGTGCGCATCTCGATCACGTGGCGCAGCGTGCGGACGTTGGCGGTCCACACGATGTCGGTGGAGAGGCCGATCGGCGCAAGCCGGCGCAGGGCCGAAGTCACCTCCTTCTTGACGTGAAAGGGCACCCCCTCCTCATCGATCCCAAGCGTGGCGGCGGCGCTGAGTTGAAACTCCTCAAGCTGCTCCACGATCGAGAGCACCTGGTCGCGCACCGGCTCGAGCGCCGGTGGCACGCGAAAGCCGATGTCGGTGAGGCGCACGTAGCGCAGGCTCTCCTGGCTGAAGGCCGAGCCGGCGCGATGCCTGACAAGCTCGTGAGTAAAAACACGCGAACAGTTCCGTATGGCGAAGGAATAATTGGAGTGCTCCAACACGCTCCCGTGGCCGGAGCGCAGGATGTTGGCGAAGTAGGCCTGCCGGTCGGTGCGTATCCTTGAGACATTCGGATTCAGGCCCGGCTCCCAGCTGCGATAGCAGGCGCGTCCGCCGAACTCGACCAGCAGCTCGCCGGCGTTGACGGCACCAGGTGCGCTCGCGTCGGAGCCCCGGGCATCTCCCGCGTGGGTCGTGCCGGTGTCGGCGCTCGTGGCGCCGTCCGCCGCCTCGCCGAGGCGGAGATCAAGCCACGACTCGCCGCCGACATCGGCGAGGTACCCCCGCAATCCGTCGAGGTCGATCGAGGGACGGGCGATCAAGAACACGCTGGGGGTGGTTTCGTGCATTGGGGCGAGCGATGGTAGGCCCTCCTCCGGACGCTCCCGTGCGGCTGAGCGCCAACGAGCTGCACGTGTGGAAGCTCTCGCTCGACGTGCCCACCGAGACGGTGGAAGAGGCGAGGAGGCTGCTCACGCGGCAGGAGCTGACACGGTTCGAAGGGATCCTCGTGCCCGCCGCTCGCGTCCGCCGGATGGCCGCGCGCCTGGCCATACGTGTGCTGCTGGCGTCTTATCTGGGGATGGACCCGCGCGAGGTGGAGATTGCGTACGGCTCCAATGGGCGCCCCGAGCTGGTGGGGGGGCACGGGCTGAGCTTCAACCTCTCGCACACTGCGGATCTGGCCGTCTTCGCGGTCGGGCGTCGGCGCACGGTCGGCGTGGATATCGAGACGCTCGCGCGACGTCCGCCATCGCCAGGGCTGATCGCAAGGACTCTCAACCCCGGGGAGTCGGCGCGCGTCATGCGGGTGGGCGGGCAGCGGCGCACCGAGGCGTTCTTGCGGTATTGGACGATCAAGGAGGCCTATGCGAAGGCGCTGGGCGCTGGCCTCGCGTTCGACTTCCGCGACATCGCCGTCGAGGGCAACTCCGCGCGGCCACGTCTCGAGCTTGCCGATGATGTCGCGGAGCGGTGGCGGGTACGGCGCCTGCGGCCATGGCCGGGCATCGTCGGTGCCGTGGTCGCCGATGGGGAGCCGTGGCGGTTGCGCGTGCGGGAGTTGACGATGGGGAGCCGTGATGGTTGCGCGTGCGGGAGCTGACGACGGGGAGCCGTAGCGGTTACGTGCGTGGAAGTTGACGACGGGGGAGCCGTCGCGGTTACCGTGTGGAAGTTGACGACAGGAGCCCTCGTGGTGCGCGCGCGGGCGCTGAGGCTCAGGGTAAGGCCGGCCTCCAAGCCCTAGGCACTCGCCTCGATGCCGGGAGCAATCAGGCCGAGGCGCCTCGCGTGTGCTCGGCCCGCTGCTTGAGCCGGCGCAAGAGGTAGCTCATCGTAAGGGCGTGCCCCCGAGAGGTGATCACGAGCAAGCGGTAGGCCCGACCGCGCACTCCGGGGAACGCACCCCGCGTCTCGGCGCGTACCAGCGATCGGCCCGGCGCGACTTCTTCGACCCGGAAGAGGATCGCGTAACGCGAGTAGCGGTGCGATCCCTCCAGCACGATGAGCTCCCCCGGCGCCATGTCGGTGACGCTCCACCCGGGCAGCGTGGAGCTGACCCGCAGGGGGTTGGCGCCCCCCCGCTTGGTTTGCGCACAACGGAGCACATACGCGAAGCTCCTGCTGATCCGCCCGGAGAAGGCCCGATCCACGACTTCGCGCAATACCAGCCACGCGCGGTTGGCGCGCACGGAGACGATGACTCGATGCTCGTCGATCCGGGGCAAGGCCTCTGGGGAAGTGTCGGCTATCGCATTCATCCCGAAGTCCTGAGAGTTGCACGATCGTAGCACCCACCAAATTCGCCACCTACTAAGCTGCTCCACGATGTCCACCACAACTGCCCAACCAGCCGACCCCGAGCTCGAGCAGGCCGCCTGGGACCTCGAGCCGCTGGTGGGCGGCGACGGCGAGGCAGGGGTGCAGAGCAGGCTCGACGAGGCTCTCACCCGCGCGCAGGCGTTTGCCGAGAGCTACGCGGGCAAGCTCGGCGAGCTCGACGGCGCTGGCCTGCGGGAGGCGATGCGGGAGTTGGCGGCGATCTACGAGCTGGTGGGCCGCGCTGGCACATACGCCGGACTGCGCTTCTCTACCGACACCGCCGACCCGGCGAACGGTGCGCTGCTGCAGATGGTGCAGGAGCGCGAGACGGCGCTCGAGACGACGCTGCTGTTCTTCGAGCTGGAGTGGGCGGCGCTGCCACAGGAGCGCGCCGAGGGGCTGCTGGCGGATCCGGGTCTGGACTTCTGTCGCCACCACCTGCGCAACGTGCGCCGCTACCGCGAGCACCTGCTGACGGAGCCCGAGGAGAAGATCCTCTCCGAGAAGTCGCTCACCGGCGCGACCGCGTGGGCGCGGCTATTCGAGGAGCTGACCTCGGTGATCGAGGTGCAGCTACCGAGCGCGCCCCGGCAGCCGACGACGAACGCCGACGGTGCGGAGCGGGAGGCCGAGACCGGCGGCGGCAACACCGAGCGCGTCGCTCTCGACGTGGCGCTCAGCCGCCTGGCGCTGCCCGACCGCGAGGTGAGGCGCACGGCCGCCGAGGCGGTGACCGCCGCGCTGGCGCCCGGGCTGCGCACGCGCGGGTATGTGCTCAACACGCTGCTGGCGGACAAGTCGGTCGACGACCGTCTGCGCCGCTACCCCAACTGGCTGGCGGCGCGCAACCTCGCCAACGAGGCGAGCGACGAGTCGGTGCAGGCGCTGATCGAGGCGGTGCGTGGCCGCTACGAGCTGGCGCGCCGCTGGTACCGGCTGAAGGCGGGGCTGCTGGGGATCGACCGCCTTGCCGACTACGACCGCATGGCGGCGGTGACACAGGACGAGGTGAGCTTCACCTACGCGCAGGCGCGCGAGCTGGTGCTGGACTGCTACGGCTCCTTCTCCCCCGAGCTGGGGGCGCTCGCGGGGCGTTTCTTCGCCGAGCGTTGGATCGACGCGCCCGTGCGCCCGTCGAAGCGCGGGGGCGCGTTCTGCGCCTCGGCGGTGCCATCGGCGCACCCGTACGTGCTGCTCAACTACACCGCGCGCCGGCGTGACGTGCTGACGCTCGCACACGAGTTGGGTCACGGTGTGCACTTCGCGCTGGCGGCGGGGCAGGGCGTCTTTCACCAGGGCACGCCGCTGACGCTGGCGGAGACCGCGTCGGTGTTTGGCGAGACGGTCGTGTTCGGGCGCCTGCTGGCGCAGGACACCACGCCGCAATCCCGCCTGGCGTTGCTGGCCGAGCACCTGGAGGACATCATCGCCACGGTGTTCCGCCAGGTGGCGATGAACCGCTTCGAGGAGTTGGCCCACACCGGTCGCCGCGAGCAGGGAGAGCTCTCGGTCGAGCGCATCGGCGAGCTGTGGGCGCAGAGCCAGGCGGAGCTGCTGGGGGACTCGGTGGAGATCACCGAGGGGTATCGCAGCTGGTGGTCGTACATCCCTCACTTCATCAACACCCCCGGCTATGTGTACGCGTACGCGTACGGGCAGCTGCTGGCGCTGGCGGTGTACGAGCGCTACGAGCAACAGGGGCCGGAGTTCGTGCCGCGTTACCTGGAGCTGCTCGCGGCGGGCGGTTCGCGCAGCCCCGAGGAGCTGGGCAAGATCGTCGGCGTGGACCTCACTGACCCGGGCTTCTGGGACGCGGGCCTCGACCTCGTGGAGCGCCAGTTGGAGTTGGCCGAAGCAGCGGCGCGCGCGGCTCAGGGCTGACCGCTGGCCTCGCGTGGCTCAGGGCTGACTGGCTGCCCTCGCGTGGCTCCGGGCTGACCGCGGGCCTCGCGCGGCTCAGGGCTGACTGGCTGCCCTTGCGCGCTGACAGCTGGCCATATGGTCACCTGGGACGACCCGAACCTAAGCCCGCGGGGAGTCCCGTCGATACGGTGGTGTGATCGCCCGCGCGCTGCTCGCCCTCACCGTGACGCTGACGATGGCAGTCGGCACCGCAATCACGGCGTCGCCCGCCGCGGCGCAGCCGCTGAACTACATGGCGCTGGCCGAACAGGGGGAGCGCCAGAGCGAGGCATGGCGCTCAGGGGGCTGGTACTGCGAGTACCTGCACTGCACCGGCGAATACCCGCTGCTGACGATCTGGGGCGACGTACGCATGTTCGAATCGGTAGATGCGCTCGAGCTCGCTGCGCCCTCTCCGGCGCACCGCGCGCAGGTGGACCGCTTCGGCCACGCCTCCGAGCGCTATTGGAACGCCTACCTGAACGGGTATGCCCCCTATCCGGGCGACCGCTACCGCGGCGCGGAGGCGTGGTTCGACGACAACGGCTGGTTGGGCGTGGCGTTCGTGGATGCCTACAAAGCCACCGGCGAGTCCCGCTACCTGCGCGACGCGCAGCGCGCCTTCGACTTCGCCGCCACGCAGGGCTGGGACGCGGCGGGGGGCGGCGGCATGTGGTGGAACACCGATCACCCCTACCTGGCCGGCGAGGCGCTGGCCTCCAACAGCCTGCTGGGGATGCTGCTGTATGGGGTGGACCACAGCTCCTACCAGCTGGGGGAGGTGCGCAAATTCATCGATTGGGGCAACGCGCACGACGTCGGCTTCCACGGCCTCTACCTGAGCGGCGGCCCGGGCAGCACCGTGATCGACTACGTCGAGGGACCGCTGATCTACGCCCAGTACCTGCTCTGCCAGGCGACAAGCGACCAGGACTACTGCACCCACTCCGCGGCGCAGGCGCGCTCGATGACCGAGATCTACGGCGTCAAGTACAACTTCGCGCCGCTGTACGACTCGATCTTCATGGAGTGGATGATGGCTTACGGCAAGGCGGTGGGCGACAACCACTGGCTGGAAGTGGCGCAGATCAACGCCGCCGCCGCTACCCACCACGCCACGATCGGGGACGGCTTGTGGCTGGGTAGCTGGTGGGGCGGTCCGATCAGGGATTCGCAGACGCTGCCCGGGATGTTCCGCACGATGGCGGGTACAACCAGCCTGTTCGCCTGGCTGGCGTACTACTCCTGATCGCCTCCGTTTAGTCGCGCCTCGCAGCGGGTAGGAGAATCCCGTCGGACAGTTCGACGGGCCGAAGGAGAACGATGGCTGGGGTGCCAACTGCCCGGCGTAGCAAGGCGCACGGGCCGGGGAAAGAGGGCCACGAGGAGGCAGTGGCGAGCGCGAACGGCGCCGAGCAGGCGCTGCTCGAGGATCTTCGTCGCGCGCTGCGGGCCGTCCGCGAAGGAGACTTCTCCGCGCGGCTCTCCACTCGCCGCCGCGGCCTGCTCGGCGAGATCGCGGCCGAGTTCAACGAACTGGCAGCCACCAACCAGCGGATGGCCAAGGAGCTCGTGCGCGTCGGGCGCATCATCGGTCGCGAGGGGCGCATGACCGAGCGGGCGGCGCTCGCCGACGCGAGCGGCGAGTGGGCGACGAGCATCGACTCGGTCAATGCGCTGATCGACGATCTCGTGCGACCGACGACCGAGGTCGCGCGCGTGATCATGGCCGTCGCCGAGGGCGACCTCTCGCAGAAGATCGCGCTGAAGATCGAGGGTCAGCCGGTGAAGGGCGAGTTCCTGCGGATCGGCACGACCGTCAACACGATGGTCGATCAGCTCTCCTCGTTCGCGGACGAGGTGACGCGTGTGGCGCGCGAGGTCGGCACCGAGGGCAAGCTGGGCGGGCAGGCCGAGGTGAAGGGCGTGTCGGGCACCTGGAAGGACCTGACCGATTCCGTCAACCGGATGGCCTCCAACCTCACCGACCAGGTGCGCAACATCGCGCAGGTGACCACGGCGGTGGCGCAGGGCGACCTCTCCCAGCAGATCACCGTCGATGTGAAGGGCGAGATCTTGGAGCTGAAGAACACGATCAACACGATGGTCGATCAGCTCTCCTCGTTCGCGGACGAGGTGACGCGTGTGGCGCGCGAGGTGGGCACCGAGGGCAAGCTGGGCGGGCAGGCCGAGGTGCAGGGCGTGTCGGGCACCTGGCGCGGGCTGACCGAGAGCGTGAACTTCATGGCCTCCAACCTCACCGATCAGGTGCGCAACGTCGCGCAGGTGACGACGGCGGTGGCGCAGGGCGACCTCTCCCAGAAGATTACCGTCGATGTGAAGGGCGAGATCTTGGAGTTGAAGAACACGATCAACACGATGGTCGATCAGCTCTCCTCGTTCGCGGACGAGGTGACGCGTGTGGCGCGCGAGGTGGGCACCGAGGGCAAGCTCGGCGGCCAGGCCGAGGTCGAGGGCGTGTCGGGCACGTGGCGGGGGCTGACCGAGAACGTCAATCAGCTGGCGGGCAACCTCACCACGCAGGTGCGCGCGATCGCCGAGGTCTCCACGGCGGTGACGCAGGGCGACCTCACGCGCACGATCGCCGTCGAGGCGCAGGGCGAGGTGGCGGAGTTGAAGGACAACATCAACCAGATGATCGCCAACCTCAGGGACACGACCAAGCGCAATGAGGAGCAGGACTGGTTGAAGACCAACCTCGCCCGCATCTCCGGCCTGATGCAGGGCCAGCGCGAGCTGCGCACGGTCACGCAGGTGATTATGTCCGAGCTGACGCCGACCGTCTCCGCGCAGCACGGCGCCTTCTTCCTGGCGGAGCCCACCCCGGGCGGTGACGGCTCCGACACCCGGCTGCGCCTGATCGCCAGCTACGGCTATCAGCAGCGCAAGAGCATCTCCAACACCTTCGAGCTGGGCGAGGGCCTGGTCGGGCAGGCGGCGGTGGAGCGCAAGAGCATCCTGATCACCGAGGCGCCCGCCGACTATATCTCGATCACCTCGGGTCTTGGCTCGGCGGCGCCGGCGAGCATCATCGTGATGCCGATCCTGTTCGAGGAACAGGTGCTCGGCGTGATCGAGCTGGCCTCGCTGCAGACCTACAGCGAGAGCCACCGCACATTCCTCGAGCAGCTGATGGAGACGCTCGGCGTGGTGCTCAACACGATCATGGCGAACATGCGCACCGAGGAGCTGCTGCAGCAGTCGCAGTCGCTCACCCAGGAGCTGCAGACCCAGTCCGAGGAGCTCCAGCAGCGCCAGGAGGAGCTCAAACGCTCCAACGCCGAGCTCGAGCAGCAGGCGCAATCGCTGAAGGCCTCCGAGGAGCTGCTGCAGTCCCAGCAGGACAAGCTGCAGGGCGCCAACGACGAGCTCCAGGAGAAGGCGGCGCTGCTGGAGGACCGCAACCTCGACATCGAGACCAAGAACCGCGAGATCGAGCTGGCGCGGCTGGGCCTGGAGGAGAAGGCCGCGCAGCTGGCGCTCTCCTCCAAGTACAAGTCGGAGTTCCTCGCCAACATGTCGCACGAGCTGCGCACGCCGCTCAACAGCCTGCTGATCCTCTCCAAGCTGCTGCTGGAGAACGAGCACGGCAACCTCAGCGAGAAGCAGTTGGAGTTCGCGCGCACGATCTACACCGCCGGCGCCGACCTGCTGCAGCTGATCAGCGACATCCTCGATCTCTCCAAGATCGAAGCCGGCAAGATGGAAATCCTTCCCGATCTGGTGAGCGTGGCCGACGTGCAGGCGTACGTCAGCAGCACGTTCGACCCGATCGCCGCCGACAAAGGGCTGCGCTTCACGATCGATACCGACCCCGCCCTGCCGGCGACGATCGTCACCGACGAGCAGCGCTTGGAGCAGGTGCTCCGCAACCTGCTCTCCAACGCCTTCAAGTTCACCGAGGAGGGCGGGGTGACGCTCAGCGTCGAGCGCCGCGGCGGCGGGGGTATCGCGTTGGCGGTGTCCGACACCGGCGTCGGCATTCCCCCGGACAAGCTGCAGGTGATCTTCGAGGCCTTCCAGCAGGCGGATGGCACGACCAGCCGCAAGTACGGCGGCACCGGCCTCGGCCTCTCGATCAGCCGCGAGCTGGCGCGCGCATTGGGGGGTGAGATCGAAGTGTCGAGCACCGTCGGGGAGGGCACGATCTTCACCCTCGTGCTGCCACTGAGCTACCCGCGTCCGATGGCGCACACGCTCGACCTGCGCGCGGGGGAGACGGCCGCCCGCGCGCCCGCGACGCCACAGCTGCCAGCCCCCACGGAGCCTTCCCCGGCGCCCCTCGTCTCAGCGGCTCCCTCGGCGCTCGGCGACGATGCGGCGTCTTCCGCGCCGGCGCTCGCCGACAGCCCCGATCTGCTCGCGCCGGAGACGGACGGCGCGGCGGAGGGGAGTGCAACGGCCACCGTGCCGGCGCCGAGCACGGTCCCGGCCGGCCGCGAGCACACCGGCAGGAAGGTGTTGATCGTGGACGACGACGTGCGCAACCTGTTTGCGCTCGCCAGCCTGCTGGAAGATCGCGGCATGGAGGTCGTCTTCGGCGAGACCGGCAAGGAGGCGCTCGCCACGCTGGAGCGCCATCCTGACGTGGACATCGTGCTGATGGACATCATGATGCCGGACATGGACGGGAACGAGACGATCGCGGCGATCCGCCGCACACGCGGCCTCGATGAGCTGCCGATCATCGCCGTCACGGCGAAGGCGATGGAGGGCGACCGCAAGCGCAGCCTCTCCGCGGGCGCCTCCGACTACATCACCAAGCCGGTCGAGCCCGAGCGACTGCTTGCGCTGATCGGCACGTGGCTGGGACCATGACATCGGCGCAGGCCGGCGCCGGCACCCGACAGCGGTCGGTGCTGGGGCAGGCCCTGCCGCAGCCGACTGAGCCGGCGCCCGCGGCGACGAGCATCCTGCTGGTGGACGACGACGAGGGTGGCCTGCGCGCGCTGCGTGCCGTGCTGGAGCCGCTGGGGCAGCGGACGGTGAGCGCCGGCAGCGGCGAGGAGGCGTTGCGACGGCTGCTGCGCGAAGAGTTTGCGGTGATCTTGCTCGATGTGCGGATGCCGGGCTTGGACGGACTGCAGACCGCCTCCTACATCAACGCGCGAGCTCGCACACGCCACATCCCGATCATCTTCCTCACCGCCCACGCCGAGGATGTCGAGCAGGTCTTCAGGGCTTACGCCGCCGGGGCGGTGGACTACGTGGTCAAGCCATTCGATCCAGATGTGCTGCGCAGCAAGGTGGCGGTGTTCGTCGAGTTGCAGCGCGAGCGCGGCGAGCGCGTGCGCGAGGCACGTGCACGGGCCGAAGCCGAGGCGATCGCAAGCACGCTGCAGCGCCACCTGCTGCCCGACCGGCTGCCCGAGGTGCCGGCGCTGACGATGGCCGCGCGCTACCGCCCTAGCGAGCGTCTCGCCCAGGTCGGCGGGGATTGGTATGACGCGATCGAGCTGCCGGGCGGCGGCATCGGCCTGGTGATCGGCGACGTCGTCGGGCACGGCGTGCACGCGGCCACGTTGATGGGGGAGCTGCGCGCCGCGCTGCGCGCGTATGCGGTGAGCCAACCACGCTCGCCGGCCGCCGTCGTGGGGGCGCTGAACGCGTTCGTCGCCAGCACTCACAGCGCGCGCATGGTGGCGACCCTGCTGTACATGGTGGTGGACGAGGATGGCGCCCACGTGCGCTTTGCCAGCGCCGGCCACCTGCCGCCCCTGCTGATGGGCGCCGATGGGGAGACGCGCTTCCTGGAGTACCGCCACGACCCCCCGCTGGGTGCCGAGGAACAGACCGTCTTCGGCGAGTGGGAGGGCGAGCTGGAGCCGGGCAGCACGGTGATGCTGTACACCGACGGGCTGGTGGAGCGCCGCGGCGAGACGATCGACGCAGGGCTGGAGCGCCTGCGCAAGGTGTTCGGCGCCGAGCCGACCGCCGACCTGGAGCGGCTCTGCTCGCGCGTGCTCGAGCGCGCGCTCGAGCACGGGGATGCGCAGGACGACATCGCGCTGTTGGCGGTGAGGCCGGCGGCGGTGGAGGCGCAGGGAGCGCTCGAGCTCGATCTACCGGCGGAGCCGGGGTCGGTGCCGGTGGCGAGGCATCGCATCGAGCGCTGGCTGGCCGCGACGGGCACCGGGCGCGATGATGTCTTTGCGATCAAGCTGGCGGTGAGCGAGGTGTGCGCCAACGCGGTGGAGCACGCCTACGGCCACGAGTCTGGCCATACCTTCCGCGTGCACGCCGAGCGTGCCGCGGAGGAGGTGGTGATCGAGGTCTCGGACTCCGGCCGCTGGCGCCGGCCGCGCGGATCCCGGCGCGGGTGGGGGTTGGGGATGATCGAGCAGTTGATGGATGCGGTGGACGTCGAGCGAGCGTCCTCCGGCACGACCGTGCGCATGAGCAAGGCGCCCGCGGGATGAGCAGCCCTGAGCAAGGCGCCCGCGGGATGAGCAGCCCTGAGCAAGGCGCCCGCCGACGATGAGCAGCCCTGGGCAACCAGCTTCGGGAGAGCCCGTCGGGGCCCTCGCGCTAGCGGTGATCGAGCGCTCCGAGCGGGATGGCGTGCGGATCGTGGTGGTTGCCGGCGAGCTGGATGTGTCGAATGTCGGTGGCCTCGAGGATGCCGCGCGTGGCCTATCCAACGAGGCGCTGGGGGTGGTGGTGGATCTGCGCGGCGCCACATACATCGACAGCGCCACGATCGGCATCCTCTTCAAGCTCCATCGCCGGTTGAGAGGGCGCGGGCAGGTGCTACGCGTGATTTGTGTTCCGGGCTCGAATACATGGCGTGTGCTCGAGCTGACTGGGTTCGATCGCCGGCTGCGAGCCGAGCAGGATCGTGAGGCGGCGATCGATGCGATCCGTGCGGCCGTGCCGCTCGGAGACGAGGGCGCGACCTCCTGATCGAGCAACAGGACGTCCGTTGAGGGTTGGACCCATCGCCAGAAGATCTGCTGGCTTGGATGCGGAAGCTATTGTGGCGGTGGGCCTTGGTGTTTGTCCACCTCAGGCGCCGTCAAAGCAGCAATTTCCACGCGTCGTTTGCCCGCGCCCATCAATAATTGGATTTCGACTGCCCATACAGTACCATGTAAGCGCCATGGGGGGTCCACTCTGATTTCTGATGGTCATTACGTTCTTTCGACTTCTCGACCCTGATGGCTACAGCGGCAGCCGATGAGTCCGGATGCACGCGATCGGGAGCGCGCACGCAATCGGGGGCGCTCGCTCGATGAGATTCGCGTGGGGGTCGCCGGGCGGCTGCGGGCGCGTCGCACGGAGATCGTGGAAGCGATCTTCGACTGTGTGCGCGAGCTCGTGCCCGACCCCGCCGGAAGCGAGGATCCCGAGCTCCTCGTCGGCCTGCGTGGCGCGGTGGCAGGCGCGATCGACTATGGCCTGACCTGCGTCGAGCGAGGGGAGGAGTGGTCGGAGGCGATCCCGCAGGCGACGGTGAGCCAGGCGCTCCGGGCCGCCAACGCCGGCGTCAGCCTCACGACCGTGCTGCGCCGCTACGTCGTCGGGCACCAGCGGCTGTCGGCGTTCGTGCTGGAGGAGATCGAGCATGGCAACCCCTCGAATGAGCAGCGAGCTGCGCTACTGTCGCAGACCTCGACCGCGCTGTCGACGCTGCTCGGCCGGTTGCAGACGTCGATGACCGAGACATACATGCACGAGATCGCACGCAAGACGCGCTCGCGTGAGCAGCGCCGTGGCGAACTGGTGCAGCGTCTGCTGGCCGGCGACTGGGTGGACTCCGGTGAGCTGGGCTACGAGCTGCGCACCGAGCACATCGCGATTCTCGCCGCGGGCACCGGCGCGGCGGAGGCGGTGCGCGCCGTGGCGGGGGAGCTGGATCGCCAGCTGCTGAAAGTGCCGCGTGTGGATGGAACGGTGTGGGCATGGTTGGGCGGGGGCCGCGGGCTGGCGCTCGCACGGGTCGAGTTGGTGTTGAGCAAGGAGGCGTATGCCGATGTCAGAGTGGCGATGGGCGCACGGGCGCGGGGGGTGGTGGGCTTTCGTCTCACCCACCAGCAGGCGCAGGCGGCATTACGGATCGCTCACACCACGCAGCGGCGCATCACCCGCTTCGAGGACGTGGCACTGGAGTCGCTGGTGCTCCAGAACGGGGCGATGGCGGGTTCGCTATTGGAGCTGTATCTCTCGCCGCTCGACCACAACGGCGACGGCGCGGAGCTGCGTCAGACGCTGCGGGCCTACTTCGCCGCCGGTCGTCAGGCATCGGCCGCCGCCTCCGCGCTCGGCGTCGAGCGCCGCACGGTGACCTACCGCCTGCACAAGATCGAGGAGCTGCTCAAATGCAGGCTGCACACGCGTCTGGCGGAGCTCGAAGTTGCCCTGCGCTTGGAGGAGCTGCTCGGAACTGAAGGTGAATTTGTTTCTCACCCACCGGCGCGCCCGCGATGAGCCACACCGGAAACGCCGCGCTGCTCCTTACGCCACATTGACGTAGGGCGTACCTCCCGCAGCTGATACAAATATCTCGATCATGGTCCATAGTAGGATCACAACTTTGTTTCTGATCAACGGTATGTTGCGTAAATTTCCGACATTCAATCCACGTGAGCGCTCGCGGGTGGGCTTCGCGCCGAGGTGTGAATTCGCCGATCGAAATGGGAAGCGTGGAGGATCTACCGGCGCCGGTAGATTTGCGGGTGGCCGGCGCTACCGAGGTTGCTTGGTTGCAATGGTGAAAGGTGGCGGCCTGCCTCGACGCGGATACGCTCATCGTGTGCCGACGATGAGGTTAAAAATCTAGATGCGACGGGTGGGGATAGACGGTAAGCAGGAGTCCCCCGCGAACGGTGAGCGACAGGTCGCCATGAATCCGGTAGCGTGGGTCGTGCAAGGCGAGCTGGATCTGGCCGATTGGGTCGCATACGGGCGGCGGATTGGAGTTTCGGGGCGGAGCTCCGGATGGTGGATCGGCGATTGGCTGAGGTATGGGAATGCGCGGTTTGGCGAACGCTATTCGCGCGCGTCGAAAACCACTGGGTATGACCCGCAGACGCTGATGAACATGGTGTATGTCGCGTCGCGCTACGGTGTGGAGCGGCGTAGGGAGCACTTGTCGTGGTCGCATCACGCCGAGCTGGCGGCGCTCGACCAGGAGGAGCAGGAGCGCTGGTTGACGGTGGCCGAACAGGAGCGGTGGTCGCTGGGCGACCTGCGCGTGGCGTGTCGCAATAGCCGCGGCAAACGGGGCGCCGAGAAAGTGGAGGACAAGCGGGGAGACAGCCACGGCACGGTCCCGAAGGGGTACGCCTGCCCGCGGTGCGGCTACGTCTCGACTTAACTCTTACGCACCCCCGCCGACTCGCACTTCCGCCGACTCGCACCCCCGCGGACTTGCACCTCCGCCGACTCGCACCCCCGCCGACTCGCACCCCCGCCGACTCGTACCCCTGCGCGACTTGGGCCAGGCGGGACTTGAGCCAGGCGGGCGAGGCGAGTAGCTTGCACACACGATGCGTCAGTCGCAGCTGCTGGCAGGCAAGCGGATTCTCATCACCGGGGTGTTGACCACGAAGGGGATCGGGTACGCGATTGCCCGCGAAGCCCAGGAGGCGGGAGCCGAGATCGTGCTGAGCAGCTTCGGCAGGATGCGCGCGATCACGGTGCGGGCGGCCCGCCAGTTGCCACGTCCCGCGGACGTGCTGGAGCTGGATGTCACGAGCGAGCAGGACCTGGCTCGGGTGGCGGAGGAGCTGCGGCAAGGGTGGGGGTCGCTGGATGGGGCAGTGCACGCGGTCGCGTATGCGCCCCCCGAGGCGATGCGGGGCGAGCTGCTCTCCACCCCGGGCGAGGCGGCGTGCCGCGCCTTCGGCACGAGCGTGGTGTCGCTGGCACGGTTGGCGGCGGCGCTGCGGGAGTTGATGTGCGGCGAGGAGGAGCAGAGGGCCAGTCTGGTGGGGCTGAGCTTCGAGTCCTCGACGGCGTGGCCGTCGTATGACTGGATGGGGGTGAGCAAGGCGGCGCTGGAGTCGGTGGCGCGCTATCTAGCACGGGATCTGGGAGGCGACGGGGTGAGGGTCAACACCGTGTCGGCGGGCCCGATCCTGACATTGGCGGCGAGCGAGATACCGGCGTTCGAGGAGATCGCCGACACCTATGCGGAACGTGCCCCGCTGGGCTGGGATCGCTTCGACGCGGGGCCGATCGCGGGGGCCGTGTGCTTTCTGCTCTCCGACTGGTCGCGGGGAATGACCGGTCAGACGCTGCACGTGGACGGCGGCTGTCGCGCGGTGGGGATGGCACCGGTGCGATGAGCCTGCTGGCGGGCAAGCGACTGCTGATCACCGGCGTGGCGACCAAGCACAGCATCGCCCACGCGATCGCCTGCGAGGCGCAGGCGGCCGGCGCGGAGGTGATCCTGACGAGCTTCGGGCGCGTACGCTCGATGACCGAGCGCTCGGTAAGGACACTTCCTCGGCCGGCGCGTGTGCTGGAGCTTGACGTGGGCGTGCCGGAGCACTTCGACGCCCTGCGCGAACTGATCCTCGGCGACTACGGGGCGCTCGACGGGGCCGTCCACGCGATCGCGTGGGCCCCGGAAGAGGCGTTCGGCGGGCGCTTCCTGGAGGCCTCGCGCGAGAGCGCGATGGAGGCACTCGGCACGAGCGCCTTCTCCTTCAAGGCGCTGGCCCAGGCGCTTGCCCCGGCCTTCGCCGCGAACGGTCGCGGCAGTCTGGTGGGGTTGGACTTCGACGCCACGGTGGCGTGGCCGCTGTATGACTGGATGGGGGTGTGCAAGGCGGCGCTGGAGTCGATCTCGCGCTACCTCGCCCGCTATCTCGGCGAACAGGCCACGCGTGTGAACCTGATCGCGGCGGGGCCGATCGTGACGCCGACGGCCAACGGGATTCCAGGTTTCTCTGAATTGATCGAGCTGTGGGGGTATCAGGCGCCGCTCGGGTGGAACAGCCGCGACCCGCGACCGATCGCGCGCGCCGCGTGCTTTCTGCTGAGCGACTGGGCGGAAGGGATCACCGGAGAGATCCTCCACGTCAACGGGGGCTTCCACGCGATGGCGGCACCATTTCCCGAGCGCATGAAGTGGGGATCCCAAGCCGAAGCACCAACTCCACCTGCCTACCTCGCAAAGTGAAGGTGGGCGTTCGCATCAAGCACATCAACGCCAAGCCATACCTGTCGCGCGGGTGGTGCGATGTCTCTCAAAACAGACCTAAACCCTTCACAAAATGAAGTGGTAGGGCCAAAAAAGTAATACACAACAACCCCACCCCCACGCTCACTTCCATGGCCCGACGATCTCGTCCGCCCGTGACCGTTGCGGTGTGCGGTGCGAGCGTGAAAGCCAACCGAATCGCTGCTATGCGCCGCCGCCACGTAATGCGCTGCCACGTCACGCGCCCCCACGTAATGCGCCCCCACGTAATGCGCCGCCACGTAATGCGCTGCCACGTCACGCGCCCCCACGTAATGCGCTGCCACGTAATGCGCTGCCACGTAATGCGCCGCCACGTCACGCGCCCCCACGTCATGCGCCGCACCGTCGGGCGCCGGCGGGTCAGGCGCCAGCAAGCGTACGCTCGACGAGCTCTGTGAGGATGCCGTGAGTGCCCATCTCGCGGTAGGACTCCACCCCCGCCGCATGCAGCGCGATCACACTCTCGCGCCAGCGCACGCATGAGGTCAGGGCGAGCGCGAGCTCGGAGCTGAAATCGGTGAAAGGCGCGGCGGTGACATTGGCGATCACGGTCATCCGCGGCACCCTGAACCGCGCCATCTCGAGCGCGTGCCTGAAGGGCGCGACCGCGGCGGCCATCGCGCTGGAGTGAAGCGCGGCGGGCACGCGCAGAAGCACCGTCTTCAGCCGGCCCTCCGAGCGAGCCTGCGTGCGCGCGGCCCGCAGACGCTCGAGCGGGCCGGAGAGGACGAGCTGCGCGGGCTCGTTGTCGGCGGCGAGCGTCAGCCGATGGCACTCCCCGAGCTGCAGCGCGAGCGGGCGCGGTCCCATCACGGCGAGCAGCCCGCCGGGCGCGCCGGAGTCGGCGGCGCGCTGCATCGCCGCCCCTCGCGCGAGCACGATCCGCATGCCTTCGCGCGCGCTCAGGCAGCCGGCCGTCGTCAGGGCGGTGAGCTCGCCGAGCGAGTGGCCGACGGCGAAGTCCGCGAGCGGCTCTCCCGCCGCGCGCCAGTGCGCGAGCGTGCCGCAGAACACCGCCGGCTGCAGGTAGGCCGTCCCCTCCTCCGCCCGCTCGAACGGGTCTCCCCCGAGCTCATCGGCGGCCTGCTGCAGCAACTCCGGGCAGAGCTCGCGGGCGAGCTGGTGCATCGCGCGATCCTGGCTGCCCTGGCCGGGGAACAGAAGCGCGCTGCGGGAGCCAGGCCGATCGCTTGCGAGATTGGGGTGGGGAGGGGGGAGCGTCCGCGCGCGGGAGCGCATCGACCAGCCTGCTGGGCGCGGGGCCTCCTGCCCCGCGTCCACCCCGGTTGACAAATGGGCGTATGTGTTGGTGGTGCGATGGGCGTGGTCGGTGGTGCGCGACATAGTCGTTTCCTCCTTGCTGGCCATCGGGCGGCACACACGCTGGCAGCGACGCGAACTGCTGTCGAAGCACGGACGGGCGCGCGGACGACGTGGTGATCGCCCGCATCGAAGCCAGGTGATGGTGCGCGGATGACGTGGTGATCGCCGGTATCGAAGCCAGGTGATGGGGTGCGGATGACGTGGTGATCGTCCGTATCGAAGCCAGGGTGTTAGGGCGCGCGGATGGTGTGGCGATTGCCCGCATCGAAGCCAGGGGTGCTGGGGCGCGTGGAGTTTGGGTGTGCGCGGTCGCGCCGGGTACGCTCGGCGACCGATCGTGAATGATCGTGCGATTCATGGATATGACACTCGAGCTTGCTCCCCCATCCCCCCTCCCACTCGCGGAGCCCGTCGCTTCGCCCTCGCTTTCTCCCCCGCGTGTGCGGATGGAATGCCTGCTGGACCCGGGCTCGCTGCAGCTGCTGAGGACGCGCGTGCGCTCGCAGCGGCTGGGCCTGGACGCGTACGACGGCGATGGCGTGCTCACGGGGATCGGCACGGTGGAGGGACGGCCGGTGGCCTGCTACGCGCAAGATGCCCGCGTGGCCGCCGGCTCGCTCGGCGTGAGCCAGGCCGACGCGATCGTGCGGCTGTTGGGGATGGCGCGCGAGGCGCGCATGCCGGTCGTCTCGTTCCTGGCATCGTCGGGTGCGCGGATCCAGGAGGCCGTGGCGGCGCTCGCCGGGTATGCCCGCGTGTTCAACGAGATCGTCGCGCTCTCGCGGGTGGTGCCGCAGATCTCGATCGTCACCGGGGTGTGCGCCGGCGGCGGCGCCTACGCGCCGGCGTTGACCGACTTCGTGATCATGACCCAGTCGGCCGCGATGTTCCTCACGGGTCCTCGCATAGTGCGCGACGCGTGCGGGGAGGACGTCACGGTGGCCGAGCTCGGCGGCGCGCGGGTGCACCGCGCCAACGGCGTCTGTCAGCTGGTGGCAGCCGACGACGACGATGCCGCCGCGCAGGCACGGTGGCTGCTCTCCCACCTCACGCCAGGCCGCGTCGAGCGTGCCGCGCGTGCCGGGGGCTCCGCCGAGGATTTCGCGCGACTTGCCGATGCGGCCGAGCGTCCAGCGCGCATCGATCCCGCGGGGCGTCCCACGCGTGTCGATCCTTCGGAGCATCCCACGTGCGTCGATCCTGCCGAGCGTCACGCACACAAAGCCCCGATCGCGGGTCGAGGAGTGGCACGCGACCCCGGCTCCGTACTGCCGTCGCGCCCGAGCGCGGTGTACGACGTGCGCGAGGTAATCCGCGCGCTGGCCGACCGCGAGGACTTCCTGGAGACCGACGCCAGCTGGGCGCGCAACATCGTGACCGGCTTCGCCCGCATCGGCGGCCACGCGATCGCGGTGGTGGCCAACCAGCCGCGGTTCATGGGCGGAGTGATCGACACCCACGCCTCCGAGAAGGCGGCGCGCTTCGTGGATCTGTGCGCGGCTTTTGGGCTGCCGCTGGTGGTGTTGGTCAACACCCCGGGCTTCATGCCGGGCACGCGCCAGGAGGGGGAGGGGATCATCCGCCACGGCGCGGGCATCGTGAGGGCTTTCGCCGCCGCGCGCGTGCCCCGCTTCACCGTGATCCTGCGCAAGGCGTACGGCGGCGCGTACATCGCGATGAACTCGATTCACCTCGGCGCCTCGCTGGTGTATGCGTGGCCGGACGCGGAGATCGGCGTGATGGACGCCCGTAGTGCCGTCAGCTTGATCCACCGAGCGACGCTTGCGCAGGCGAGCGATCCCGAAGAGCTGTTGCGCACGCTCGCGAGCGACTACCGGCGCGAGCATTGCGCTGCACTGGTGGCGGCGCACGGCGGCTTCGTCGACGAGGTGATCGCGCCGGCTCAGACGCGCGCCTGTTTGTGCTCGGCGCTGGCGACGTTTGGGTCTGGTGGGGGGCGCGCGCCGGTGCGGGCATGGGCTCCCCACCACTCGGTGGGGTTGGACGCCGAGCGGGACACGGCGGAGGTGTATTGATGCGCGTTGCGCCCAACGATCTCTTGGCCGGGTCGGACGCCGTCGGCGACACGGTGGGGCGCTGCTGATGGACTTCGAGTGGACGCACGAGCAGCGCGAGCTGCACGCCGGCGCCGTGGAGGCGGGCGAGCGGATCGCCGCCGCCCAGGCGCGCGCGGATGGGCAAAACGCGTTCAGCGCACAGGCGTGGAGCGCCGCGAGCGCGTTCGGCCTGGCGGGGCTGGACGTGCCGCGCGAGTACGGCGGCCTCGGCCTGGACCGTCTGACGACCGCGCGCGTGCTGGAGGGCTTCGGCGAAGGCTGCCCGCAGCTCGGCCTGGTGTTCTCGGCCGCCGCCCACCTGTTTGCCTGCTGCGGGCCGATCGCCAGCGCGGGTAGCCGCGAGCTGCGCGAGTCGCTGCTGCCGCGCCTCGCCAGCGGGGCGCTGATCGGCGCCAACGCGATCACCGAGTCGGAGGCGGGGTCGGACATCCTCGCGTTGCGCACGCTGGCAACCCGCGACGGCGACGGGTATCGCATCACAGGCGAGAAGACGCTCGTCACCAATGGGCCGGTGGCCGACGTCACGATCGTCTACGCCCGTACGCAGCCCGAGGGCGGGTATCTCTCGCTGAGCGCGTTCGCGGTTGAGCGCGACACGCCCGGCTTCCTTGCGGGCGAGCCGTTCGCGAAGATCGGGCTGCAGGGCTCGCCGACTGGCAGCGTGTATCTGCAGGAGAGCCCGGTGCCGCGCGAGAACCTGATCGGGGCGGAGGGCCAGGGCGCGCTGATCTTCAAGGCGGCGATGCAGGCCGAGCGCGCCTGCCTGTTTGCCGCCTACATCGGCGCGATGGCGCGCCAGCTGCGGGAGGTGGTGAGCTTCGCCTCCGAGCGCCGTCAGTTCGGTCGGGCGATCGGCAAGAACCAGGCGATCTCGCACCGCATCGTGGACATGAAGCTGCGCTTGGAGGCGGCACGGCTGCTGGTGTACCGGGCGTGCTGGCTGCTCGACCGGGGGCGCGACGCGATGGTGGCGGTGTCGCTCGCCAAGATCGCCGCCAGCGAGGCGGCGGTGCAGTCGGGGCTGGACACGATCCACATCCATGGCGGCCTCGGGGTGATTTCGGAGACGGGGGTCGCGGGGCTGCTGCGGGATGCCCTGCCCGCGACCCTCGTCTCGGGCACATCGGAGATCCAGCGCGACATCGTCGCGGCGAGGCTGGGGCTGTGAGCACGCTCGAACCAAGCACCACGTTCCTAGGCGCTTCGGAGATCCTGTACGACATCGTCGCGGCGAGGCTGGGGTTGTGAGCACGCTCGCGCCCAGCCCCCCGCGGATGCGCTCGCTCGCGGACGTGTTCGCGAGCGGGCTGGCGCGCAGCCCCGACGGCCCCGCCGTGCGCGAGCCCGGTCGCGAGGTGAGCTACCGCGAGCTCGACGCGTTGATCGAGCGACTGGTGGCGTCGCTCGTCGAGCTCGGCGTGGGCCGCGGGGAGCGCGTGGCGGTGTGGCTGCCCAAGTCGGTCGAGGCGATCGCCGCAATGCAGGCCGCCGTGCGCGTGGGCGCGGCGTACGTCCCGATCGATCCGCTCAGCCCACCTGAGCGCGTGCGGCGGGTGCTCGGCGACTGCCAGGCGTCGGCGTGCGTGGCGAGCGCCGAGGGTATCGAGCAGGCGCTGGCGGGCGAGCTCCCCGGTCTTTCGCTGGTGACGCCCGCGGCGGGCAGCGACGGGTGGGAGGTGCGGCGCGGCGTCGATCCGCGCGAAACGCCTCTCGAGAGGTGGCCTGTCGGGAAAGGAGCCGGTGGCGCGGCGGCGGCGCGGCGGGGTATCGATGGGGGCGGTGTCGATCGGCGGGGTGTCGATGGACGGGGTGTCGATGGGGGCGGTGTCGATCGGCGGGGTGTCGATGGACGGGGTGTCGATGGGGGCGGTGTCGATCGGCGGGGTGTCGATGGACGGGGTGTCGATGGGGGCGGTGTCGGTCGGCGGGGCATTGATAGGGACGGCGTCGGTCGGCGGCGCGTACGCGAGGCGGCTCCCGTGGGCACGCTCGCCGACACGGACTCCCCGGGCGAGGACGAGCTCGCCTACATCCTCTACACCTCGGGCTCGACCGGCACGCCAAAGGGGGTGTGCATCTCGCACCGTAACGCGCTCGCGTTCGTCGAATGGGCGTACGCCGAGCTTGCGCCGACTGACGAGGACCGGTTCGCCAACCACGCGCCGCTGCACTTCGACCTGTCGGTGCTCGACCTCTACGTGGCGTTCCTAGCGGGCGCCTGCGTGTGCCTGATCCCGGAGACGATCTCGTTCATCCCCGCGCGGCTGGTGGAGCTGGTGCGCGCTGAGCGCATCACGATCTGGTACTCGGTGCCCTCCGCGCTGATGTTGATGGAGCGTGCCGGGCTGCTCGAGGATCCCCCGCAGGCGCTGCGTGCCGTGCTGTTCGCCGGCGAGCCCTTCCCGATCGAGCCGTTGCGCCATCTGCGCGGCGCGCTGCCGCGGGCGCGGCTTTTGAACCTGTACGGCCCCACCGAGACCAACGTCTGCACCTGGTATGAGGTGGGCGAGATCGACGAGGACGCCGAGCGGCCGGTGCCGATCGGCAAGGCGTGTTCGGGCGACAAGGTGTGGATCGAAGATCGCGACGGCTTTCCGGTGCCGGTCGGCGGGCGTGGCGAGCTGGTGGTGGAGGGGCCGACGGTGATGCTCGGCTACTGGGGCGCGCGTCGGCAGCGCGGGCCGTATCGAACCGGCGACATCGCCGAGCGCATCTCGCCCGAGGAGTACCGCTACGTGGGCCGCCGCGACGCGATGGTGAAGGTGCGGGGGCACCGCGTGGAGCTGGGCGAAGTCGAGGCGGCGCTGGTCGCCCACGAGGAGATCCGCGAGGCCGCGGTGGTGGTGCTCGGCACGGGTCTCGACAGCCGTCTCGTGGCCGCCGTGGTGGCCCGCGCCGATACTGCCCTGGGGCTGCTGGAGATCAAGCGCTGGTGCGCGGAGCGCCTGCCGCGCTACATGATCGTGCACGAGCTGCGCGTGCTCGCCGAGTTGCCCCGCAGCCGCAACGGCAAGCTCGACCGCCGCGCGCTTGCCGCGCAGCTGTCGGCGGGGGAGCCGGCCCTGTGAGCTCGGTCGAGCTTGTCTCCTATATCGAACCGCTGCGTGCGTTCATCGAGCGCGACCATCTCGACGGCCGCGTGACACTCACCGACGACGCGCCGCTGTTGGAGTGGGGGGTGATCGATTCGCTCGCGCTCGCCGATCTGATGGCGTTCATCGAAGAGCGCTTCGCCGTGAGCGTGCCACTGGAGGCGGTGACCCCGGCGAACTTCCGCACCCTGCAGACGATCGCGGCGATGCTCCAGGAGCTGGTGGCGGGTGAGCGCTGAGATGGCGATTGCGAATAAGCACGAGGTGGCCGCGGCGGGTGTGCACGAGATGGCGACCGCGGGTGGGCACGGCAAGGGCGCCCACTGTGAGCGCCAGATGGCTGCCCAGGGAAAGCGCGAGATGGCGACCGCGGGTGGGCACGGCAAGGGCGCCCACTGTGAGCGCCAGATGGCTGCCCAGGGAAAGCGCGAGATGACAACCGCCGGTGAGGGCTGAGATGTCCGCCGCACGACCGCCGCTGGCGATCGTCGGCGTGGGCGCGCGCCTGCCCGGCAGCAGCGGTCCCGGTGCGTTCTGGGAGACGCTGCTGGGAGAGCGCGAGGAGATCGTCGACACCCCCGCCTACCGTGCCCGCACGCGCGCCAGCGAGGAGCGGCCGCCGACGCGCCGCGGCGTGCGGCGACGAGGCTCGGTCGGCGACGTGGAAGGGTTCGATTGGCGCGCTTTCCGCATGTCGCCGCGGGAGAGCAAGTACGTGGACCCCCAGCAGCGGCTGCTGCTGGAGACCGCCTGGGAGGCGCTCGAAGACGCCGGGATCCCGTTTGAGCGCATCGCCGGCACGCACACGGCGGTGTTCATGGGAATCATGTGGCCGGACTACGCGAAGCTGCTCGCCGAGAACCCCGCGCAGCTCGCCGCCTATGCCACCTCTGGCGTGGGGTTTGCGCTGGCCGCCAACCGCATCTCTCACACTTTCGACCTGCGTGGGCCAAGCGTCTCGCTCGACGTTCAGTGCGCCTCTTCGTTGGTAGCAGTATGCCTGGCGGCGTCGGCGATCTGGAGCGGCGACGCCGAGCTGGCGCTGGCAGGGGGCGTCAACCTGATTTTGGCGGCGGACTCCGACGTGATGATGGGCCGCGCGGGCATCCTCTCGCCGACCGGCCGCTGCATGACCTTCGACGCCGGGGCCGACGGCTTCGTGCGGGGCGAGGGCGCCGGTGTGATCGTCCTCAAGCCGCTTGCGGACGCGCTCGCCGACGGCGACCGCGTGCTCGCGACGATCCGCGGCGCGGCGTGCAACCACGATGGGCGCCGCGCGGCGCTGACCGCTCCCTCGCACGACAGCCAGGTAGAGCTGGTGCGACGCGCCTGTGCGAGCGCCGGGGTGCAGCCGCGCGAGCTGGACTACGTGGAGCTGCACGGCACCGGCACGCAGAAGGGCGACCCGATCGAGGCGCGCGCGCTGGGTGAGGCGGTCGCCGGGCGCCACCAAGGCGATCCCTGCCTGGTGGGGTCGGTGAAGACCAACATCGGCCACTGCGAGTCGGCGGCGGGGGTCGCCTCGGTGATCAAGGTGGCGCTGGCGCTCCACCACGGAGTGATTCCGGCGACGATCAACCACACCGAGTTGCACCCCGAGATCGAGGCGGGCGCGCTGGGAGTCGAGCTGGTGACGGCTGCGCGCCCCTGGCCGGCGCGTACCCGTCCGTGGCTGGCGGGGATCAACGGCCTTTCGCTGGGCGGTGGCAACGCGCACGTGGTGCTCGAGCAGGCGCCCGCGGTGGTGGCGAGCGCCGATGCCGAGGGCTACGCCCTGCCTGGACCGCCGGTGTTGGTGTTGTCGGCGCGCACCGACTCTTCGTTGCGTGAGCTGGCGCTCGCCTATGCGCGACATCTCGAAGGGCTCGGCGATGACCATGCGGCGCTGCACGCGACGTGCGCGGCGGCGGCATTGCGACGGACTCACCACGAGCGCCGCGTGGCGGCCTTTGCCCAGAGCTCCGCGGAACTCGCCACGGCGCTGCGCCGGTTCGCTCGCGTTGCCGCCGGCACGGCCGTGTCACTGCCACCCCCCCGTACCTCGCCCCGGGTTGGGCTGCGGCTCTCCGCGGATTTCGACGCTCACGCGCTGGAGACGCTGCGCGGGCGCTTGGCCGCGTGGGATGTGGCGGAGGTCTGCACCCTGGTGGGCGCCGACGATCTTCTTGGCGGTGAGGTGTCGTCGGCCATCGCGGCGTCGCCTGCCGCCACGGCGTCGCCTGCCGCCACGGCGTCGCCTGCCACCACGGCGCCGCCGGTCGCCGCGGAGCCGCCCTGCTCCGGCGAGCCACCGCGCCCGAGTGCCCCAAACCGGGAGCAGATGCTGGAGCTCGGGCCGTTGACGAGTCCGCAGGAGCTGCTCGCGTTTCTCTACCGCGGCGGCTGTACGGTGCAATGGTCGGCGATCTACGGTGCCCATTGCCCGGCGGTTGCGCTGCCAACGTACCGCTGGGAGCGCGAGCGGCTGTGGATCGACCCACTGCCGGAGAGCGCGATGGCGGACGGAGTTAGAGGCGATCTTGCGCACGCCGGTTGAGAGCCCGATGCAGTCCGGCTGTGCGCTGGTGAGCGGCGCTTCGCGCGGCATTGGCGCGGCCTGCGCCCAACAGCTGGCGCGGAGCGGTTGGGCCGTGGGGGTGAACTTCCGCGCGAACGAGGCGCAGGCGCTGGAGACGGTCGATGCGATCGAGCGTGCCGGGGGACGAGCACTGGCGCTGGCGGGCGACGTCTGCGAGCAGGGGGATGTCGAGAGCATGTTTGCGCGCCTGGAGGAGGTGTATGGGCCGGTGTTGGTGCTCGTTAACAACGCGGGAATCACGCACGATGCGCTTGCGATGCAGTTGCGCGACGAGGAGTGGCGGAGTGTGATCGAGACGAACCTCGGCGGGGCTTTCCGGATGACGCGCCGCGCACTGCGCGCGATGATGCGCGCGCGCTTCGGGCGGATCGTCAACGTCGCCTCGCTGAGCGCGCTCCGGGCGGTTCCCGGACAGTCCAACTACGCAGCCTCGAAGGCGGGGCTGATCGCCCTCACGATGACGATCGCGATCGAGGTGGCACGCCGCGGCGTGACCGTCAACGCGGTTGCACCGGGCCTGATCGAGACGGACATGACGCGCGAGCTACTCGACGGCGACGTGCACGAGCGGGTACCGGCGATGCGCATCGGCGATGCCTGCGAGGTTGCCTCATGCGTCGACTTCCTCGTCTCCCCACAAGCGGGGTACATCACGGGTGCGGTGATACCAATCGATGGAGGCCTCAGTGCGGCGGCGTCCTCACCTCCTTGATTCACGGCCGCCGCCCTTCTCTGGGTCACGCCCATCGTCCCGCTCTGGGTCACGCCCATCGTCCCGCTCTGGGTCACGCCCGTCGGACCTCCTCGCGCTGGCCGCGACGCGCGGATTGGGCAATGCGGGGCGGACGGGGCGATGATCGATTCACATCCCAACACGCACGCCCGCTCGCTGTTCTCGCGCGACTTCGAGGAGCTGCACACCGGCGAGGAGTTCCGTACGCACGGTCGCACGATCGGCGAGTTCGACCTCAGCGCCTTCGGGGCGCTCACGGGGGACTGCGCGCCACAGCACCTCGACCGCACCTTCGGCGAAGATGGCCCGTTTGGCGAGCGCATCGCGCACGGAGCGCTGGTGCTCTCCTACGCGCTTGGTCTCGTCCCGGTCGACCCCGACCGTTTGATCGCGTTGCGTTCGCTGCGCGATGTGAAGTTCAAGCAGCCCGTGCAGATTGGTGACACGATCCACGTCGAGGGCCGCATCGGAGCATGCGAGGCCGTCGGTGACAGCGCCGGTCTGGTGGAGGTGATGCTGCGCGTGTTGAACGATCGCGGACAGCTTGCCGCGCGCATGGCGGTGGACGTCATCTGGCAGCGTGGTGCCCGCGAGCGCGGTGGGGGTGCACTTTGACACCGGCGTGTGGCGCTCCTTATCGTGGCCGTGTGCTTATGCGGTATTCACGAGTGAAAAGAGGGATGAAGTGAGGGGCGCAATCGTCGAGGCCGACGGCTGGGTGGGCGCGGGCCCGGCCTCCATCAAATTTCACTATGACCAGGGCAACGAGTTCTTTGAGCTGTGGCTTGGCAGCACGATGACTTACTCCGGCGCGATGTGGGAGGGGGCGGAGGACGATCTGCGCACCGCGCAGCTGCGCAAGCTCGACTATGTGGCCGAGCAGGCGCACGCCGCAACCGCGCGGCGCGTGCTCGACATCGGCTGCGGCTGGGGCGGCACTTTGCGCAGGCTGGTGGACGAGTACGCGGTCGAGCAGGCGGTGGGGCTCACACTCAGTGAATCTCAGGTTGCCTACGTCAACGACGCGCGCGACCCGCGCGTGGAGGCGCGGCTGCAGGACTGGCGCACGTTTGAGCCCGCGGAGCGCTTCGATGCGATCGTCTCGCTGGGGACGATCGAGCATTTCGTGAGCATGGGCGCCGGGGAGGAGGTGCGAGCGCAGACCTTCCGTGAATTCTTCGCGCGCTGCCATGAATGGCTGGTGCCGGGAGGCAGGCTGGTGCTGCAGACGATGGCTCCTGGCCAGGTGCGGCCCGATCGTCGCGGTCTGCGCGATGTGCGTCTCGTGCTGACGAAGATGTACGTGAACGCGGGCCCTCCCTCGCTGCGCGAGCTGGTGGACGGCTGTGAGGGCCGCTTCGAGATCCTCTCCGTGCGCAACGATCGCATGGACTATCCCCCCACCTTGATGAGCTGGCACAGGAATCTGCTGGCCAATCGCAAGCGCGCGGTGGAGATTGTCGGCGAGGAGGAGGTGGGCGTTCACGAACGCTTCTTCGTCGGGCTATCGCGTCTCTTCATGCTCGGCAACGTGGAGCTGTTGCGCTTGTCGTTTTCGGCGCTCTGACGTGAGCGCACCGCCAATTTTCAAATCACCACCAAAGGAGGAGCTTTGTCCAATCCAACAGCAGATGAGGTGCGTCAGCTGATCGTCAACGAACTGAGCGAGCTCGCCGACCTGAAGCCGGAGGAGATCAAGCCCGAGGCCACCTTCGAGGACCTCGACATCGATTCACTCGATCTGGTCGAGCTGGCGCAGATAATCGAGGAGCGCTACGACGTCAGGCTGGAACGGGACGACTTCAAAGACATCACCACAGTGGGCGCGGCGATCGACGTGATCGTCAGCCGCTGTGTCGGTGTGGCCGCGTGAGGGCGCAGCGTGAGCGCGCTCCCCGCGGTTCCCGCCGACAGCTTCGTGGAGGATCGGGAGCTGCGCTTCGACGCGACGGTGCCGCGGCAGTACGCGCACAAGCGCGCGGTTGAGGAGACCTTCCTAACCGACATAATCGTGCGCCAGAGCCGCGCACAGATTCTCGCCTGTGCGCAGCTCCCGCGCAGCCACACGCTGTACAACGAGGTCGAGAACGGCTTTCACGATCTGTTGCTGATCCTCGAGATCGCACGGCAGGGAATGACGATCTACGGGCATGGGATGCTCGATGTGCCCCCGGAGACCGCCTTCGTGATGAGCGGTCTGCGCGCCGAGGCGATCGCGCTCGACGCGCTGCGTCAGGGCGATGCCCCCGCCGAGCTGGTAATCGACGTGCCCTTCGGCAGGGAGCGGCGCGATCGCAGGGGCCGTACACGCGGCTATGGGCTGACCGGCAAGGGAGCGATCGACGGGCGCGACGCGCTCGCGTTCAGCGGCGAGGCGCTGCTGATCCCGGAGTCGCTCTATGAGCGCGTTCGTAGCGTGCGCGTCGAGGGCGAGCGCGATCCACGCCCCGCGCCGGTCGTAGTGGAGCCGGCCCGCGTCGGGCGCCGCTGGCCGCGCAACGTGGTCGTCGGCGATGCCGTGCCCGCTGGCGCCGAGCTTTGCTGCGCGCTGATCGCCGACACGGCCCACCCATCGTTCTTCGACCATCCACTCGACCACGTGCCGGGGATGCTGATGCTCGAGGCCGCACGCCAGGCGGCGCTGCTGTATGTGGCCGAGCGCGGTTGGTCGCCAATGGCGACCGTGCTCGACGCATGCGAGGCGGGCTTCACGCAGTACGCCGCGCTGTGGCCGCCGGCGCTGTGCCAGGTGCTCGCCAGGGAGCCGTTGGCGGCGGAGGAGGATGCAGGGTCGCGGCTGGCGGGGAGTGACGCGCCGGCCGAGCATCTGCGCGTCCATTTTTCACAGGCGGGCCAGGACATCGGCTACGCGGACGTGCGCCTGCGGCGCGTGGAGGGGTGAGGAGATGACGGACGCTATGCACTACGACGACACCGCGGAAAGCGAGGCCGCCGCGAGCGCGTCGCGTCCAGCCGCACAGGATCTCGTCGGGCGCCGCTACGCGATCGTCGGCGGTGGGCTCTCGGGTCTCGCGGCGGCGTGGTACTTGCAACGGCGCGGCGCCGAGACGCACGTCATAGAGCGCGACGGCGCGCTCGGTGGGCGCGCCGGCTCGGGGCAACTCGGGGAGCGCGTGGTTACGCTCGGCGGCAAGAACATCGGTCGTGGCTACACGCGCTTTCGCGCATTCACCCGCAGCCTCGGCGAGCATCCGTACGAGCACTTCGGGATCAACAGCTCGCGGGTGATCGACGGTCGCCTGGTGACGTTCGACTCCGAACACCGCGGCCGCGCGTTGCGCCAGTTTCGCGGGATTCCCGCGCGCGATATCGGTTGACTGGGGCGACTGGCGCTGACGATCCGCCGCGATCCGGACGCGCGCTACCTGAGTGAGGTGCGCTGCAGCGATCTGCAGCGGCGCCACTGCGGCCGAAGCGTGCAGGAAGCCTTCGGCAAGGGCTTGCGCGAGCTGCTGTTGCGCTCGCTGACGGTGCGCGTCAGCGCGGCTGAGCCCGCGGAGGTGCCAATGGGCAACGTGCTGCCCTACGTGAGCATGATCCTCGACAGCTACGAGCAGCTCGCAGGGGGAATGCACGAGGTTGTGGCGGCAGCGGCAGAGCGCTCGTGCGTGCACCTGCACACCGAAGCGCGCGGCCTGCTGGTCGAGGACGGCCGTGTCTGCGGCCTGCAGCTGGCAGGCGCCGACGAGCGGGTGGAGCGCTTCGACGGCGTCGTGCTCGCAGCGCACGCACATGCCTCCGCGCGCCTGCTCACCCCCACCGCCCCGCGCCTGGCGGCGCTGCTCGAAGAGGTGCGCTACTTCCCCGTCACGGTGCTGCTCGCCGAATACGAGCGACCGGTGTTCGACACGCGCGTGCGCGCAACCGTGTTCGGGGCGCAGGAGCCGCTGAGCAACGCCGGCGCGTACGGGCTGGAGGACCTCAATGTGGTGCGCTTCACCTTCAGCGGTCGCCGCGCGCGCGAGCTCGGGGAGGGCGAGCCCGACCCAGAGCAGCTCGCGGAGATCGCCGAGCGAACGCTCGCGCCCTATGCGAGGGTCGCCGGCAACCGTCGCCGCGCGCTGCTGGCACGCCGCTTCTCGCCGGGGCTGTGCGCCTACCACCCCGAGCAGGCCGCGCTCCTGCGGGGCGTGGCGGCCTCCGCACGGGAGCTTCCCGGTTTGACGCTCACCGGCGACTATCTGCGCGGCTGCTCGATCGAGGCCTGCTTCCGCGCTGCCGAAGAGCGGGTCGCGGCGATCGGATGAAGCCGGGTGATGCGATCCCGCCGCTGCTGGTGACGCCGCCGGCCGATGTGCCGCGGCGCTACGCGGAGGCGTCCGGAGACCACAACCCAATCCATCTCGATCCCGCGGCGGCGCACGCGGCCGGCTTTCCCGCCCCGATCCTGCACGGTCTCTACACGATGGCCCAGGTTGCGCGCTGCGCGCGACAGGCTGGCGGAGGCCGTGAGCTGCGACGCCTGGTGGTGGACTTCCGCGGGTTGGGGTTCCCCGGAGAGACGATCGAGATCCGCGGCGCGGTCGAGGAGCTGTCGGCTACGCACCTGTCGCTGAGCCTCGTCGCCAAGCAGGGCACGCGCAGGCTCGTCCGCAACGCGACCGCCGAGTTCGTGGGCGACGACGACGCGTCGGTGCTCGGCTGATGGCTTGGGTCGCTGCCCTGGAAGGCGTTGGTAGGCAGTTGGCGACGCGTCGGCGCTCGGCTGATGGCTTGGGTCGCTGCCCTGGAAGGCGTTGGTAGGCAGTTGGCGACGCGTCAGCGCTCGGCTGATGGCTTGGGGTCGCCGCCCTGGAAGGCGCTGGCAGGCAGTTCGGAGAGACGACTGCGAACCCAATCGGTGGCGCCGGGGCCGGGCGTCGGCAGGATCTCCCCGAGCTCGATCGGCTCCCCGCACGATCCGCACACGAGCTGCGGGTCGGCATCCGCTCCGCAGCGCGTGTGCTTGAGGATGATCGACGGCCCCTCTGGCCCCATCAGGTACTTGTCGCCCCACTGCAGCAGCGCGACGACGATCGGGAAGATGTCGCGTCCGGGTTGCGCCAGGCGGTATTCGTTGCGCGTCTCGGCGGGACCGTAGGGCCGCAGTTCGAAGATCCCTTTCGCCACCAGGGTCTTCAGCCGGCTGCTGAGGATGTTGCGCGAGAGCCCGAGATTGTTGGCGAACTCGTTGAAGCGCTGTGTCCCGAAGAACGCCTCGCGCAGGATCAGGAAGGTCCAGCGATCGCCCAGCAGCTCAGCGGCAGCGCCAACGGAATCCTCGGCCAGGCGCTCTTGACGGCCCGTCGTGCTCATGGTATCGTTTTGATACGGATAGCTTTTCGATACGGATATCGAATCAATATGGATAGCGATTGGAAACCGTAATGTCCGATGCTGGAAAGGTTATCGCACGCGTTTTGGGCCTACCCCCCGAACGTCCCCAGCCGGCTTGTGTGGCGATCGACAAAGCCACGCCCGAGGGGTGCGCCGCACCCACGGGAGGCGCTGAACGTGCATAGCGTTGCCCGCAATCCCGCGGATCTCTATCGCCTCTTCGCGGAGCGCGCCAACGCGGGAGATTTGGAGGGATTGGTGGCTCTGTACGAGGGAGACGCGACGCTCGTCAATCGCGTCGGCGTGCACGCGCTCGGTGCAGGGGGAATTCGCGAGAGCCTCGACGGCCTGCTGGCGCTGGTTCCGCGCCTGACTCCCACCAGCAGCAAGGTTGTGACGGCGGGCGGCTTGGCGCTGCTCTCCAGTCGCTGGCAGATGGCGTTTGGCCCGCTCGACGACGATGCGATCAAGCTCGAGGGCACCACCTATGAGGTCGCCCGCCGCCAGCCGGATGGGAGCTGGCGCTATGCGATCGACGACTCCTCAGCGCTGCTCGCGCCCGTCACGCACCTCGTGCCGAGAGCTGAAAATGGGCAGTGAGCACCCCGATCGCCGGTGCGCTCGCGCGCGCGCGAAGTCGAGCCTCCCCCGTCCGGACGCTTCCCGGCAGCGGTCGTCTGGCAGCGGTGGCTGTCGCTGGCGGGGCTCTCGGATCTTGCACGTGTCGTGCGAGCGTCGCTACCCCGCCTGGCCCCCCGCGGCCGACTCGCAGTTGCCATCTGGCGATGCCGGTCATCAAGATGGATACGCCAATCGGGAAGCAGCCTTGGAACGGGCCGCTTGGAGGTATCTGAGATGGGTGAGCGAGTTGTAATCACGGGCACAGGGGCCATCACCTCACTGGGGGTTGGCTCACGGATCCTGGCCGAGCGCTGGATCGCGGGCGAAAGCGGCATCGCCGATTCGTGTTCGAGGTGCCTCGACTTCGATCCGCACAGCGTGCTGAACCGCAAGGAAGCCAGGCGTGCGGATCGCTTCACGCACCTTACGATCGGCGCGGCCGAGGAGGCGCTCGCCGAAGCTGGATGGCGAGACGGGGGCGTGCCCTACGAGGCCGAGCGCGTGGCTTGCATAGTGGGCACCGGCGTGGGGGGCATCGCGACGCTCGAAGCCCAGGTGGGGAAGACCGCCGCCAAGAACTTCAAGGGCATGTCGCCGCTGACGGTGCCGATGATGATGGCCAACTCGGCGGCCGGCTACCTGGCGCTGCGGTATGGGCTGCGCGGTCCGAGCTTCTCGGTCAGCTCGGCGTGTGCCACCGGCGGACACGCGATCGGCACCGCCACGCGCATGCTCCAGTGCGGCGACGCCGACGCGGTCGTCGCCGGGGCGTCGGAGGCGGCGGTCACAGCGGTGGGGCTAGGCGTCTTCAATGCCATGGAGGCGCTCTCGCCGACCGGCCGCTCGCTCCCCTTCGACGCCCGCCGCGACGGCTTCGTGATGGGCGAGGGCGCCGGCGTGCTCGTGCTCGAGCGAGCGGCGCACGCCGAAGCGCGAGGGGCGCCGATCCTCGGCGAGATCCTCGGTTATGGGACGACCACCGACGCGCATCACATCACAGCGCCCGACCCCGAGGCGCGCGGTGCCACGCGCGCGATCGAACGGGCGCTCGAGGACGCTGGGTTGAGGCCGGAGGACGTCGATTACGTCAACGCCCACGGCACCGCCACCGAGCTGAACGATCGCTCGGAGACGATCGCGATCAAGCGCGCACTCGGTGCCGCCGCCACGCGCGTGCCGGTGTCCTCGACCAAGTCCGTGATCGGGCACCTGCTCGGAGCTGCCGGCCTGGTGGAGGCGATCGCCACGGTGCACGCCTTGCGCGTCGGCGTGATCCCGCCGACGGTCGGCTACGAGGAGCGCGAGGAGGGGATCGATCTCGACTACGTCCCGCGCGCCCGGGCGTATGAGCCCAACGGCAACGGGGGGCGAGTCATCGCGCTCTCCAACGCCTTCGGCTTCGGCGGCCACAACGTCGTGGTGTGTCTCGCCGTGCCCCTTCTCGACGGCAAAGAGCGCGCCGGATCGACCGCCGAGCGTTCGTCGGGCGCGCGGTCGGAGGAGACGGTGCTGATATGAGCGCGACGCGAAATTCGCACCGTGTGGCTGAGCGGCCCGCGCATAGGGTCGCCCAGCGCCCCGGCTTCCCCAAGCCCGCAGCGGACGCGACCGCGCTCGTCACCGGCGCCTCCTCGGGCATCGGCGCCGAGTTCGCGCGCGCGCTCGCCCAGCGCGGCCACGCGCTCACGCTGGTGGCACGGCGCGCCGACCGGCTGCAGGCGCTGGCCGCGGAGCTCTCCAGCGCCCATGGAGTCCACGCGGACTGGATCGCTGCCGATCTCGCCGACCCCGCGCAGCGTGAGCGACTGCACGCCGACGTGCTTGCCCGGGGACGCCGAGTGCAGGTGTTGGTGCACTCCGCGGGGTTTGGCATCTACGAGCCCTTCCTGGTCAGCGACCAGCGGCGTGAGCTCGAGCAGATTCACCTCCTGATCGAGGCGATCGTCGATCTCAACGCCCGCTTCCTGGCGCCGATGGCGCAGCAGAGGTGCGGGGCGATCATTCACCTCGCCTCGACCGCCGGTTTTCAGCCGCTGCCGGGCAACGCCAACTACTCCGCGAGCAAGGCGTTCGTGCTGGCCCACAGCGAGGCGCTCGGGGAGGAGCTGCGGGACACGGGAGTGACCGTGACGGCGGTGTGCCCCGGGCCGGTGCCCACCGAGTTCTTCGAGGTTGCCCACCCGCTGCTCGTCTACCGGATCCCGCGGATCTTCTGGTGCGACGCCGAGCGCGTTGCTCGCGACGGGATGCGGGCGGCCGAACGCGGCGCGCTGTGGGTGGTGCCCGGCCGCTGGTGGGTACGGGCCTTCTACACCCCCTATCGCTCCGCGCCCCGCAAGATCGCGATCCCGATCGCGCGTTGGATGACGGTCGGCGAGCTGGGGCGGATGCGCCACGGTCACGCCCCCGACTCACCCGCCCCCGACTCACCCGCGGCCCGATGGCCCGCGCTGCACGAGCCATCGGGGAGTGACGGCGCGGCGACCGGTGGCCCGACTGGCGAGAGCTCGGCGAGGCGCGCGCCGGCAGCCGGCCACGGGACGAACGGATCATCGATCGCTGGCACCGAGGCGGCGCACGAGCCGCTGGAGGCGGCGTGAAGGCGATCGTCAACCTCTCCGTCGCGCGTCCCCGCACCACGCTCGCGGTCTGGTTGGTGGTGGTCGCCGGCCTTGGCATCGCCGGTCTGAAAATCGAACAGCAGCTGCACCTCACCAACCCGACCGTGCCGGGAACGACCGCCGCCAAGGCGCAGAGCGAGGCGGGGCGGCTGTTCGGTCAGGAATCGACGCTCGCGGTGCTGCTCACCGGCGGCGAACGGCAGTTGAACACCGGCGGCCCGCGTATCGCCGCCGCGCTCGCGCGCATCCCGCACGTCTCGGTCGTCTCGCCGTGGCAGGCCGGGATGCCGAAGAGCCTGCGCCCCGACCGACACGACGCGGTGGTGCTGCTCGGCGTCAGGCAGCCCTTCGAAGACGTCGGCAAGCAGACGGTGCCGGTGATCCAGTCGACGCTCGCGCGTACCGCCCCCCCAACTGTCGTGCACCACCTCACCGGCTACGCCGACCTCGCGGCTGGCATCGAGCAGGCGAGCTTCGCGGCGCTCAAACAGGCCGAGTTGATCGCGGCGCCGCTGCTGTTCATCCTGCTGCTGTTCGTCTTTCGCAGCCCGATCGCCGCGGGCGTACCGCTGTTTCTCGGCTTCAGCAGCGTCGCCACCTCGCGGGGGCTGCTCGCGGGGATCAACGGCGGCGTGCTCGCGCTCGACTCCTCGGCGCTCAGCCTGGCGAGCATGTTCGGTCTCGCGCTGGGGGTGGACTACTCGCTGCTGCTGGTGTCCCGCTTCCGCGAGCAGCTCGCGGAGGGCGCGGAGCCCGCGGAGGCGGCGCGCATCGCCGGGGCCACGGCTGGGCGCACCGTGCTGGTCGCCGGGTTTGCCCTCGGCGCGGGGATGACCGCCGGGTACTTCGTCGCGCCCGGGCGCATCCTCTCCTCTGGCAGCGTCGGCGGTCTCGCCGGCGTGATCGTGAGCGTACTCGGCGCGATCACCGCCGTGCCCGCGCTGCTGACCCTGCTGGGCACCCGGGTGAATCGCTGGCAGTTCGGTCGCGGCATGGCCGGCGCGGGCGTGGCGTCGTTCGCCTGGCGGCTGATCACTCGGCCGGCGCTCGCCGGCGGCCTCGTCGCGATCATGCTGCTGGCGCTCGCCAGCCAGGCCCTGTCGGTAAAGGTGAGCCCGCCAAACGATGCGTCGCTGCCGCCCGGCAGTTCGCAGCTCAAGGATTTGCAGGCGCTCGGCACGCGCCTGGGCGGCGGATGGATCACCCCGTATGAAGTGATCATCCATGCACGTCATGGGCTGATCACCGATCCCCGTACCCTCTCCGCCCTGGCGGCGTGGGAGGGGAGGCTGGAAAAGCAACGATCGGTCGCGGCGGTGGTGGGGCCGCAGGCTGTATACGGTGGCGAAGGCCCCCCCAGCGGGCAGGGCTCGTTCGCGTCGCGTGCGGAAATCGGCTTGGAACTGCTGCGCGACGCCCCGCCCGAACAGCGTGGGGCCGCGAGCATCGCCGTCAACCTGGATCGCGGGGGAACCGCGATGCGGATGGAGGTGATCGAGCGCACCAAGCCCGCCGCGGCCCTCTCCGGCGATCACGCGGCGATCCCCGGCGACCCGCTGCGCCGCCGCCTGATCGACCAGGCGCAAGCGATCGCGGCGCAGACCGGCACGCAGATCTACGTGGGCGGGCCCGCCGCCGAGCTGCAGGACTTCACGACCGCCAGCCAGCAGCGCCTGCCACTGCTGATCCTGGTGCTCAGCCTCGTGACCTTCCTGGTGCTGCTGGTGGTGATGCGCTCGGTCCCGGTTGCGCTGGCCGCCGTCACGCTCAACGTCCTCACGGTGTGTGCGGCGCTGGGCGTGCTCGTGCTCGGCTTTCAGCACTCGAGCGTCTTCGGCCGCGAAGGCCCGCTCGACGCGATCATCACCCCCGCGGTGATCTCGGTCGCGTTCGGGCTGGCGATCGACTACGAGGTATTTCTGCTGGCACGCATTCGCGAGGGCATCGCGATCACCGGTGACACCGACGAGGGGCTCCGCTATGCGCTGGGCAGGACGGCCGGGATCATCACTGGGGCGGCGCTCATCATGTGCAGCGTCTTCCTTGCGTTTGCGAGCGCCAACCTGATCAATTTGCGCGAGTATGGGATCGGCCTTACCGTGGCTGTGCTGCTCGATGCGACGGTGGTGCGACTCGTGCTGCTGCCGATGATCATTCGTCTGCTCGGCCCTCGTGCATGGTGGATTCCGGCATGGCTGGAGCGCCTCGTCGGCCGCTGGCACCTCGAGAGCCAGGCTGAGCGCCCAACTCCGCAACCACAACCCGCGGCGATTCGACTATGAGAAGGAGCACCATGCGCTTTTATTTACTACCCAACTCGCTCTCTGCACGCACCCTGCTGATCGCCGGGCTGATTCTCTCATGCGCCGCTGCGAGCGTCGTGCTGTTCGATGTGGAATCGTCACATGCTGGTGGGGCCGCGAACGTACGCGGAGCGAAGGCGGCGAAGACGGAAACGCTGAACGAGAGCTTTCACCTACATCTCACCAAGGTGAAGGGCGACAAGATCGAGGCGCAGGGCAAGGGCACGGGCACGATCACGGGTAACGTCACGTTCAACCTGACGCTTGTCACCGCTTCCCGGGCGACGGCGGAATTCGGCGGCACGAACTCGAGCGGCACGATGAGTGGCAGCGGCACCGGTAACTATCACGTGGCGGGTGCGATCTCTTATTTCACGGGAAATGTCACGAGCGTGCACGGCAAGGGGCGCTACTCCGGAGTGGCCAATCTCGGCATCAAGCTCAGCGGCAGCGTTAACCGCAAGACCTACGAAATGTCGATGACGATGCAGGGCAAGTGGCATGAGTAGGAAGTCCTTGCACAAATGGCGACGTGTCCGAGGCGTGTCTGTCGCAAGCTGGAGGGTGCGCCCGGCCGCCTGGTTGTGGAAGGCGCGCCCGTGCGCCTGGCTGTGGAGGGTGGGCCCGTGCGCCTGGCTGTGGAAGGGACGCCCGGCCGCCTGGCTGGTAGGAGCCCTGCTGCTCACGCTGGGCCTGCCAGCGGCGGCCGCCGCGGTGGCGCCGCCGCCCGTCACGCTCCAGGCGGCGCTCGATCCGGAGCGGCTGGGCGAAAGCACCACCGTGTCGATCGGCTTTCAGATTGCTTCGCCACCTGGCCAGCTGCCCTCGCCGCTGGCAAAATTCGACGTGCGCCTGCCTGCCGGCATGGGCCTTGCCGCCACCACGCTCGGCCTGGAAACGTGCTCCAGCGAAGCGCTCCTGCGCGGTGGGGTGGGCGGCTGTTCGGTCGAATCCCAGATGGGCTTTGGCAGCGCCTCGGTCGAGGCGTCGCTCGGCTCGCAGCTGGTGAACGAGTCGGCGCGTGTCGCGATTCTGATGGGTCAGCCGATCGAAGGGCACACGACGATGCTGTACTACTTCGAAGGCAAGGCACCGGTGATCGCCCCGCTTGTGTTCCCCAGCGAGGTGCTGTCGGTGGCCAACTCGCCGACCTCGGAATTCGACACCGCGATTCCTCCGATTCCCGCGCTGCCGGGCTCCCCCGACGTGTCGATTCTGGGCCTGCGCGCGAGCATTGGCCCCAACCATCTCACCTACTACAAGCGCGTGCATGGGCATCTTGTGGGCTATCGGCCGATCGGCATGTCGGTGCCCCCCTCCTGTCCGCGGGGCGGCTTCGTGTTTTCAGGGGAATTTGGATTCCAGGACGGGGCGCACACGACCGCGACGACCAGGATCGCCTGCCCGAGAGCGGCGGCGCCCCGCCGTGTGCGGCGGGGTCACGGCTCCTCTGCGGCGTCCCGCCGGGCTGTAGGCAGTCATCAGATATCAACACACACTCCAGGAGGTGCCCGGCGATGAGGAGGATGAGAGCAGGCATCTTGCTGGCGCTGGTGCTGGGTGGTGCGATCTTGGTTGGCGCGAGTGCCAACGCGCTCCCGGACAACCGGGTGTACGAATTGGTGAGTCCCGCGGCTGAAGAGAACAGCCTGATCCCGATCGGCGCGTACAGCTCCCGCGAAGGGACGGCCGTCGATTGGGGGGCGATCGGCGGTCTCGGGGACGCGACCTCGGGTGGCCTCAACTTCTTTCAGTCGCGACGGACGGGCAGCGGCTGGCAGACGTCGGCGCTGACGCCGAGCACACCCAAGCCGCTCGGCGCGCTCGAACAGCAGGCGCCGGTGTTCTGGAGCCCCGACCTCAGCCAAACGATCTTTCTCACGCCTGCCTCATTGGCGCCCGGTGACCACAACGACGGCGCACTGGGGCTCTATCTGGCGTCCAACGGCGGCCAGGTGACGTGGCTCTCGCAGGGCCCGCAGGGCGGCAGCCCCCCCACCGAGGCCACCTTCGACGGGGCGACGCCGAACGCCGGTCAGGTGGTGTTCAGCACCGAAGAATCGCTCACCCCCGAAGCGGTGGGATTCGAACCGGGCCCCGACCATGCCTACCTATACGTCCGCGACGTGCAGGGCAGTGAAACTCATCTGGTGGATGTCAACGACAGCGGGGAACTGCTCGACCCCGCAGGTGCGATCCTCGGCAACGGCTCTACCATCGCCTCGGGCGAACCGCCCGATTACACCTACCAGGAGGCCGACGACAGCGGCACGACCACCAACGCGATCTCCGACGACGGCTCGAAGGTCTTCTTGGAGAGCCCGCCCCCGGGGGAGAAAACGCCACGCACCTGTACATGCGCGAAGACAACAGCCGTACGGTGGCGATCGACGACCCCGAATCGGCGGGCTCGGCGCAGTACGAGGGCGCCTCCGAAAGCGGCTCGCTGGTGTTCTTCACGAGCGACGAGGGACTGGCGGGCGACCCCAACACCGACAAGGAGATCTACGAGTACGACACCCAGAGGCAGACGTTGACGGCGATCTCGGGCGGCAGCAGCGGCACCGTTGACGGAGACGTGGTCGGGGTGAGCGCGATCGCCAACGACGGCTCACGCGTGTACTTCGTGGCGCGTGGGGTGCTGGCGTCGAACATGAGCGAAGACGGTGAGATTGCGCTCGAAGGTGCCCCCAACCTCTACCTGTATGACACAGAAACTGCTCAGACCACGTTCATCGCCAACCTCAGCAGCAGCGGCGCGGAACCCGAACTGGGCGTCGAACCGCTGGTGGCCGAGCCGGATGTCGACCGCTCGGCCTACCCGACGCCCAACGGCGGGATGCTGGTGTTCGAGTCAAACGCCGATCTAACTGGTCAGAACACCAGCGAATTCTTCGAGGTCTACCGCTACGACGCCGCCGACGGCGCGCTGATCTGCATCTCCTGCACCCCCGAAGGGGTGACTCCGACTGAAGATGCCACGCTGGGCGGCTCGGGCGGTGGCAGCTACGCTCCCCCATCGCAGGCGGTGCCGATGAGCGAAAATGCCTCGCGCATCTTCTTCGAAAGCTCCGACCCGCTGTTGCCCGAAGACACCAATCCCGACCGGCCGCCGGAATCCTCCACGCGGTATGAGCGTGAGGTGTATGAGTGGGAGAACGGGCGGCTATCGCTGATCTCCGACGGTCACGCCGCCGTCAACTCGGTGCTCGACGGCACCACTCCGAGCGGCAACGACGTGTTCTTCGAGACGCCTGAGAGCCTCGTGCCGGAAGATGAAAACCCAGGCTATTTCAACATCTACGACGCGCGCGTGCTGCAACCGGGCGAAGCGCCTCCGTCGAGAAGCGAAACAGCCACCGCTGCTTCGTGCGCCGGCGCGGAATGCCGGGGCCCGAGCGCGCCGCCGCCAACGTTCCTGCCGCCCGCCAGCGCGTTGCTGCAGGGCGCGAGCAACGCCGCGCCGACGGTGCCGAGCATCGTTGCCACCAAGCGGCCGGCCACGCGCAGGCGCGGCAGCGAGGCGAAAAGGAAGAGGAAGAAAAAACGGCGCGTCGGTCACACCAAGCTCGACAAGCGGGCGGGGCGAGCGCACGGGCACAACACGCACGGGAAGGTGGGATGACGATGGCGATCGCACTCTCGGGGCACCGACGCGGGGTGGCGCCGCTCGTGGTGGCTGGTGCGTTGATGCTGGCTGGTGGCTTCGCGCTGGTCCTTTCCCCCAGCGCCGCGCGTGCCCAGGGCTCGTTCGGCCTCTCTTCGTTCAGCACCGAACTGTCGGACACCCAGGCGGGCGCGCACCCCAACGTTAACGTGTCGTTCGCCCTCAACACCGACTCCGAAGAAGAAGGCAGGCCGATCGGTCAGTTGCGGAGGGTGAAGGTCGAACTGCCGCCGGGACTGATCGGCAATCCGCAGGCGATCCCCCAGTGCACGCCACACGAATTCGAGGAGGTCGAGTGCAAATCCTCATCGGAGGTCGGCGTGATGGAGACGTCGTTCATACTCAGGGGAGAAGTCGATAAAGGGCCGATCCCGATCTACAACCTCACCCCGTCGGCCGGCCACGTCGCGACGTTCGGCATCTCGGTGCTGCTCTTCTCGATGCTGATTCAGTTGAACGTGACCCACCACGACGGCAGCTATGGGCTGACGGCGGAAATCAACGATATCCCGACATACGTGCCGATCGGGGCCGCGTCGCTGGATCTGTGGGGCGTGCCCGGCGATCCCAGCCATGAACAGCTCCGCGTCGATGAGTTGGGGACGCTCGAACCGAGGCCGGCGACCGTGGCGGTGGTGCCGTTCATGACCAACTCCACCGACTGCGAAAGCGGGCCGATGACGACCACGATCAGCGTGGAACCTTGGGAAGACCACGGTGAGCAGGTGCAACAGACGACCACGATGCCCGCTCCCACCGGCTGCGAACGGCTCACGATGGCGCCGACGATCTCGGTCGCGCCTGGCACCACCCAGGTGGATTCACCCTCGGGGTACGAATTCACCCTGAAGGTGCCCCAGAAAGAAGAATCGTACGGCATGGCGACGCCCGATCTGCGGACGATCGAAGTGACGCTGCCAGCGGGCACCTCGCTCTCACCCGCCGCGGCGAACGGCCTGCAGGGCTGCTCGGATGAACAGCTTGCCGCCTCGGGCTGTCCAAACGCCTCGAAGATCGGCACGACGTCGCTGCGCTCGCCGCTGCTGCACGAACCCCTCACCGGCACGCTCTACCTGGGAACGCCCACGCCAACGCAGCCGTACCGGATCTTCCTGACGGCCTCGGGCGATTCCGTGACGGTCAACCTCGGCGGTCAACTGACGCTCAACTCGAGCAACGGGCAGCCCACGGTGACCTTCGAAGATGTCCCGCAGCTGCCATTCGAAGAACTCCACCTCGGCTTCTTCGGCGGGCCGGGCGCGGTGCTGGCCAATCCCGCGACGTGCGGGCCGGCGAGCACGAGCTCGAAGATCACCTCCTACAGCGAACAGGTGGCGAGCCCCTCCTCGATGTTCGTCGTGGACGCCAACGGCAATGGAGGCGCCTGCCCGGCGAGCCAGCCGTTCAGCCCCGGCTTCAGCGCCGGCAGCGTCTCGGCGCTTGCCGGCGGCTTCAGCCAGTTCACGCTGACGGTGTCGCGCGAAGACGGTCAGCAGGATCTCTCGACGGTCGCTGCGCAGCTGCCCCAGGGGTTGCTGGCGCTGCTCTCGCGGGTGGCGCCGTGCGCGGAAGCTGCGGCGGTGAGCGGCTCCTGCCCGCCGAGTGCGCTGGTCGGCTCGGCGACGGTCGCTGCCGGGCCCGGCTCGCAGCCGCTCTACCTGCAGGGGCAGGTGTACCTGACCGGGCCCTACGCGGGGGCGCCTTTTGGTTTGGCGATCGTGGTGCCTGCGGAAGCGGGGCCGTTTCACCTCGGCACGATCGTGGTGAGGGCGCGCATCCTCGTGAACCCGAAGACGCTGCAGTTGACGATCGCCTCCGATCCGCTGCCGCAGATCCTGGACGGGATCCCACTGCGCCTGCGGATGCTCAACCTCACGATCGACCGGGAAGGGCTCGTCTTCAATCCGACCGACTGCGCCCCGCAGACGATCGGCGCGACGATCGGCTCGGCCGTGGGTGCCAGCGCACAGGTCTCGAGCCCGTTCCAGGTTGGCGGCTGCGCGGGGCTGCCGTTCGCGCCGAAGTTGACGGCCAGCACCCAGGCCAAGGCGAGCGCGGTCGGCGACGGTGCGTCGCTTGACGTGAATATCGCCTCCGGCGCCGGCGCCGCCAACCTCCGCTCGGTGATCGTGCAGCTGCCGGCGCGCCTGCAGTCGCGTCTCAGCACGATTCAGCAGGCCTGTGCGGCGGCGGCCTTCGCGGCGAGGCCGTCATCGTGCCCGGCGGCCTCGCTGGTGGGGACGGCCACCGCCCAGACCCCCGTGCTCTCCGCGCCGCTGAGCGGGGGCATCTACCTGGTGTCGCACGGCCAGAGCTCGCTGCCGGGCCTGGTGATGGCGCTGCAGGGGGATGGGATCACCGTGGAACTGGAAGGCGTGATCAAGATCTCCAAGCAGGGGGTGACGACCAGCGCATTCCGGGAACTGCCGGATGTGCCGCTCACGTCGCTGAGCCTCGACCTCCCGGCGGGACCGCACTCGGTGCTCGGGGCGACCGGCAGCCTCTGCGCCAAGGCGCTGGGGCTTCCCTACACGCTCACCGCGCAGAGCGGGGCTGAGATCCAGAGCGGGACCAGAGTCGCAGTGAGCGGCTGCGCGAAGAAGAGGAGGAGGAGAGGTTGATCAAGTCATCGATTCTCACGCTGACACTGGCATTGGCGCTCGCCATGCCCGCGTGGGCGAGCGCCAACCACCCAACCGGCGCGTATGCGCCCTTTGCCGGCTGTCCGCTGAGCTCCGACGTCAACCTCTGCATGGTGAGCGACGTCACCGGCGGCGAAGTGGTGGTCGGCAAGAGGGTGGTGCCGATCGGCAAGACGATCGAGCTGCAGGGCGGTCTGAACACCGAAACCGGAACCGGGGAAATCGAATTCGTTGGCGCCGAAGAAGGCAAGACCCTGACGAAGGTTGCGCTCCCGGTGCCCGGTGGCCTGCTCAGCCTCGTCACGCCGGTGCTGCTGCCGGGTGTGCTGCAGGAAAGCGTGGAGAGCCTGGTTCACGGCGGGTTGAGCGCGGTCACCGCGACGCTCGAACTCGCGGCGCCGCCCTCTGACATCAAGCTGAGCGCGTCCAACCTGCTTGATCGCGAAGCAACCGCGCTGCAGCTCCCGGTGAAGGTAAGGCTCGGCAATCCCTTCCTGGGAAGCAACTGCTACGTCGGCTCGGAAGCCCACCCGATCGTCCTGAATCTCACGACCGGCACGACCAGCCCCCCGGCTCCGAACAAGCCGATCAAAGGTGGCTGGCGTACCTTGGCGGCCCTGGAAGGGGCCTCGATCATCACGCTTGGCGGCACCGTGTTGGTCGATAACGCGTGGGCTGCACCGGTCGCCAGCGGCTGTGGTGGCGCGTTCTCGAGCGTGGTGGACCCGGTCATCGACGCTCAGCTTGGTTTGCCCTCTGCCGCCGGACACAACACCGCAATCCTTAGCGCGGGCACGCTGGAGCTGGCGGCGGCGGAAGCGGTGCGGCTGAGTGAATGATCTGCGTAGGACCCGGGCGGCACGCGATGCCGTCCGTCTGTGGAGGGCCGGCGGGCGTGACCTCAGAGCAGCCCGAGCCCGCTGCCCACGTGGCGCACGAGGTCGAACAGCGGCTGCGGGATGATCCCGAAGAAGAGCGTGGCGGTACCGGCGAGGATCGCGACGAAGGCGACCTCTGGTTGGGGTCCGGTCTGGCGCGGGGGTGTGGGCTCGGCCGGTGCGACCGGCGGATCGAGCTCCGCAGAGGCTCCGGCGATCGCGGGCAGCGGGCCGGCGTGGGGCAGTGACGCCTCGCCGGCTGCCGCCTCGTCCCCGGGCGCCTCTCGCATCCACATGGCAGCGATCACCGGTAGGTAGTAGCCGAGCGAGATCATCGAGCCGACCACGATCACGATCCCCAGCCAGGTGTAGCCACCGGAGACCGCGGCGTCGATTAGGTAGAACTTCCCCATGAAGCCGGCGGTGGCGGGGATCCCGGCGAGGCCCAGCATCGCCAGTGTCATCGGCCACGCCAGCCACGGCTGCTCACGGCCGAGGCCCGCCATCGCGCGGGTGCTGTCCCCGAGGTCGGTGGTGCGCTCGCGCGCGACGATCACCGCGAACGCAGCCATGTTCATGAAGAGATAGACGGCGAGGTAGAAGACGGTGGCGCGCACCCCCAACTGAGAAGCGACGACGACGCCGGCGAGCATGTAGCCGGCCTGCGCGACCGAGGAGTAGGCGAGCATCCGCTTCAGCGAGGACTGCCCGAGCGCGCCGACGTTGCCGACGATGATCGTGATCGCCGCGAGCGCCGCGACGGCCGGGCCCCAACTGCTCTGGGCTTCGACCAGCGCCACGTCGAAGAAGCGCAGGAAAACGCCGAGCGCGGCGGCCTTCGTGGCGACCGCCATGAACGCGGTGACCGGCGTCGGCGCGCCCTCGTACACGTCGGGTGTCCACTGGTGGAAGGGGGCGACCGAGGCCTTGAAGGCGAGGCCGGCGACCGACAGCGCGATGCCGGTCAGCAGTAGGACGTTGGTGCTCAGCCCGTTGCCGGAGATCGCCGCGGCGATCGCGCCGAAGTCGGTGGCACCGGTGGCGCCGTAGATCAGCGCGATCCCATACAGCAGCGTCGCCGAGCCGACCGAGCCGATGATCAGGTACTTCAGCCCCGACTCCAGCGAGTGCTCGCGTTTCATTTCGGTCGCGCACAGCACGTACAGCGGGATCGACAGCAGCTCCAGGCCGATGAACAGCGCGACCGTGTTCTGCGCCGCCGCCAGCAGCGACATCCCCGCGATCGAGGTGAGCAGCAACGCGTGGAACTCGCCGTGGCCGGCTTCTTTGGAGGCGAGCGAGCGCCACGCCAGCAGCACGGTGGCGGCACCGCCGGCGATCAGGATCAGGTTGAGCATCAGCGCGAGATCGTCGATCCGCAGCGCGCCGGCGAGGATCGACTTCCCTTCGTTCCACTGCCAGATCGTCAGCCCCGCCGCCGCCCCGAGCGCGACAAGCGCGAGCGCTGGCACCAGCTGCTCGCGCACGCGGCGGGAGCGAAGCAGGCCGAAGAGCAGCACCACCACAGCGCCGGCGAGCAAGCCAATCAGCGGAGAGAGCCCGGCGAAGTTGACGGGCGGGCCTTTGAGATGGACGGTTGCCGTGGGTGGGGGGAAGTAGGGCACGAATTTCATGGGCTGGTGCTCGCGATGGCGGATGAGTTGGAGCGTTGTGCTGCCTGCGCGGAGGACACGGAGGCCTTCACCGACCCTTCGCTACGGCTCAGCGCCAGCTGCGGGTAGACGGCGAAGAAGATGATCACGGCGACGAGCGGCACGAGCACGGTGGAGTCGAGCAGCGCGATCTCACGTGAGTCCACGCCATCGCGGACGCGGTTGTGCATCGCGCGGATGAACAGGCGCAGCGCGTACACGCTGGCCATCACGACGCCGCTGAAGGCGATGATCGCGATTGCGAGCTTCGCTTTGAAGACGCCCAGCAGGATCAGGAACTCACCCACGAAGTTGGCCGAGCCCGGCATCGCCAGCGTGGCGAAGGCGACGATCAGGAAGAGCGTGGCGAGCACCGGAGCGCGGAAGGCGAGGCCGCCGAGGTCGCGGAGGTCCTCCGAGCCCCCGGCGCGCTGGGCGAGCAGGGCGATGATGAAGAACAGCGGCGCCACGACGAGGCCGTGGTTGACCATCTGCAGCAGCGCCCCCTGCGCGCCCTGGGGGTTGAGCGCGAAGATCCCGAGCGTGATGAAGCCGAGCTGCGCCACGGAGGAGAAGCCGGCGATCAGGCGCACGTCGGTCTGCGTGAAGGCCATCGCCGACCCGTACAGAATCGACGCGAGCGCGATCAGCAGCATCAGCGTCTGGAAGTGCACGGCGGCCCGCGGGAACAGCGGCAGCGCGACCGCCAGGAAGCCGTAGGCGCCGACCTTGGAGAGCACCCCGGAGAAGACCATCAGCACCTCGATCGGCATCGCGCGGTAGCCGTCGGGCATCCAGCCGTGCAGCGGGAAGGCGGGCATCTTCACGAGGAAGGCGGCGGCGAAGCAGAGGAAGATCCACTCCTGCGAGCCGGTGCTGAGCGGCAGGGCGTGCATCGAGGAGAGCACGAACGTCAGCGGCGTGCCGTGCTGTTCGGAGGTGAGCACGCCGGCGGCGATCGCCGCGGCCAGCATCAGCAGCGAGCCGACCAGCGTGTAGATCACGAGCTTGATCGTCGCTTTCACGCGATCGGGTTGTCCCGGCCGTGTCGGTATGGAGGGCTGCCAGTTGACCCCGACCAGGAAGTAGAAGGGGATCAGCATCAGGTCGAAGAAGGCGACGAACAGCGCGAGGTCCTGCGCGAGGAACGCCCCCAGCACGGCCGACTCGGCGAGCGAGAAGAGGAAGAAGAAGAGCGCCGGGCGCTCCGGTTTCAGCGCGCCCTTGCGCACGTTCAGCGACAGCATCGACGCCGCGAACAGCAGCGTGGTGAGTCCGACGAGGAAGACGTTGAGGCCGCTGACGCCGAGCTTGTAGTGGATGCCGAGCGCGGCGATCCACACCACGTCGGTGACGTGCTGCAGGCCGGCGCCCGAGTGGTAGTCGGCGATGTAGCCGATCGACAGCCCGAGCGCGGCGAGCGAGCCGAGCAGCGCGACGCGGGCCGGCGCGCTCTTGTTGGCGCCCGACAGCAGCGCCCCGACCACGCCGGAGGCGAGGGGCAGCCAGATGAGGATCGAGAGGGGCGGCATCGTACGGCTCAGCCGGTGGTGGAGGTGGATTGGTTGGCGTGCGGAAAGTTCATGACAACACCCGGGGCGGGGCCTGGTTGGCGTCTGAAAAGCTCATGACTGCAACAGGAAGTAGAGGCCAACGGCGCCGACGCCGAGCAGCAGCAGCGCGGCGTAGTAGCGCAGGAAGCCGCTCTGCACGGCGCGCACCGCGGCGGAGCCGGCGCGCACGACGCCCGTGGTGCCGCCGGTCAGCGTGCCGTTGACGAACACGCGCTCGAAGGTGCCGCGCGCCCAGCTCCCGGTGGCGGCGGCGGGGCGCACGATCAGCAGGTCGATCGCCTCGTCGAAGTACCACTTGTGCCACAGCAACTCGTACACCGCGCCGAACCGCGCCCGCGCGCGGACGGCGATCGCCGGCTCCTTGACCCAGATGCGATAGGCGATCGCGATCCCGGCGAGGCCGAGCACCGTGCCGAGGCAGAGGCCGAAGATCAACAGCCCGTCGCGGGTGTGGGGTTCGTACAGCGGCGAGGTGGCGAACGTGGGCCGCAGGAAGTTGACGATTACGTCGTCGACTTCGGGAATCTGCACGAGCCCGGCGCCGATCGCTCCGACCGCGAGCACGCTCATCGCGACCCGCATCGGCAGCGCCCGCTCGGCGATCGTGTGGTGGGGGCCGGGGAAGCCGACGTCGGTGTCCTCGACTTCGCCGTTGGCCGGGTTGGTCGGCACCTCGGCGTGGTGGAGGTGGCCGCCTTCCAGCTCGCGCGCCTCGGCGACGGGGTCGCCGTAGAAGGCGCGGAAGATCATGCGGAAGGTGTAGATCGCCGTGAGGAAGGCGCCGAGGTAGCCCATCACGTACAGCGCCCAGTGCCAGCCGCCGCGCTCGGCCGTGACGAGCAGGATCTCATCCTTGGAGAAGAAGCCGGAGAAGGGGGGGATGCCGGAGAGGGCGAGGCCGCCGATCACGAAGCAGGCGAACGTGAACGGCAGCGCCTTGCGAAAGCCGCCCATCTTCTCCAGCGACTGCTCGCCGGACATCGCGCCGATGATCGAGCCGGCGCCCATGAACAGCAGCGCCTTGAAGAAGGCGTGGGTCATCAGGTGGAACATCCCGGCGGCGTAGGCGCCGACGGAGACACCCATGATCATGTAGCCGATCTGCGACATCGTGGAGTAGGCGATCACGCGCTTGATGTCGGTCTGCACGAGCGCGATCGTGCCGGCGATCAGCAGCGTGAGCGCGCCGATGACGGCGCCGGTGTCCTGCGCGGCGGGGGCGAGTTCGAACAGGGTGTGCATGCGCGCGATCAGGTACACGCCGGCGGTGACCATCGTCGCGGCGTGGATCAGCGCGGAGACGGGGGTGGGGCCCTCCATCGCGTCGGGCAGCCACGTGTGCAGCGGGATCTGCGCGGACTTGGCGGCGGCGCCGACGAGCAGCAGCAGGCAGCCGGCGGTGATGTCGGCTTCGCCGGAGTGGAACACGTGGGGCGCGGCGGCGAACACCTTCGTGAATTCGAGGGTGCCGGTGTGCTTGAAGATGAAGTAGGTGCCTAGCACCAGCCCGACGTCGCCGACGACGTTGATCACGAACGCCTTGATCCCCGCACGCGTGGCGGTGGTGCGCCGGTACCAGAAGGAGATCAAGAGGTAGGAGGCGGCGCCGACGAACGCCCAGCCGACGATCAGCAGCAGGAAGTTGCCGGCGAGCACCAGCAGCAGCATCGAGAAGACGAAGAAGTTGAGGTAGGCGAAGTAGCGCGCGAAGCCGCGGTCCTCTTCCAGGTAGGAGACCGAGTAGAGGTGGATCATCGTCGAGATCCCGGTGACGACCAGGATCATGTAGACCGACAGCGGATCGACGAGGATCGAGACGTGCGCGTCGATCCCCACGGTCACCGCATAGCTCCACAGCGAGGAGTTCAGCTCACGGCCGGAGGGGGCGTGGCCCTGCAGCTTGATCAAAGCGCCCACCGCGGCGAGGAAGGCCAGGCCGATCGCGGCAGTGGCGATCCACCCTGCCGTGCGGCCTGGCAGCACGCGGAAGCCGAAGCCGATCACGAGCGTCCCGAGCAGCGGGAACAGCAGCACCAGCCAGCCAAACGTGGTTGCGCTCACCCCTGAAGCTCCCGCATCTCATCGACGTCGATCGGCAGCCGGCGTCGGTAGATCGCGACGATCATGCCGAGGCCGATGCACACCTCGCAGGCGGCGACGGTCATCACGATCAGCGCGAGGATCTGTCCGTCGCCGTTGCCCCACATGCGCGCGAACGCGATCAGCGAGAGGTTGGCGCCGTTGAGCATCAGCTCAAGGCAGAGCAGCACCACGAGCGGGTTTCGCCGCACGATCACGCCGACTGCGCCGAGCGCGAAGATGATCGCCGAGACGGCGAGATACCAGGCGATGCTCACCGCTTGCCGACCCCCTCGGCCATCGTGCCGGTGCCCTGAGCGCGGATCAGGTTGAGCGGCGCGAGTTGGGTGGTCTCCGACTCCTCCTCAAGGCCGCCGCGGCGCCTGGCGAGCACGACGCCGCCGACAGCGGCGATCAGCAGCAGGAAGGACGCTATCTCGAAGGCGAGCAGGAAGCGGGTGAGCAGGAGGTTGCCGATGTAGGCGGGGGTGCCGTAGGTGCGAGGCCCCGGGGCGTAGCCCGCGCCGTACCCTTCGATCGCCTTCAGCCCGGAGCCGAGCAGCGCGATCAACAGCTCCACCAGCAGCGCGCCGCCGAGCATCGCCGCGGCGAGGCGCATGTTGGCGCCGGGCGGGTGGGAACCCGATCGCCGCAGGCGAGCGCCGATGGCTTCGTCGGCCTCGCCGACATAGGCGACGACGAACACGTACAGCACCATCACGGCGCCGGCGTACACGACGACCTGCGCGGCGGCGACGAATTCTGCCCGCAGCAGCAGGAAGAGGATCGCCAGCGAGAGCAGGTGGGCGACGAGCGCGAGCACGGAGAAGAACGGGTCGCGCAGCGCGATCACGCCGATCGCGCCCGCGATCGCCCCGAAGGCCGCGAGGAAGAAGAAGATCGTGCTCATCCGCGGCTCCTCTCGGGCCTCGATGCTCCGCGTGCGAGACGAACCCAGTGGTTAGAGAGCGCGAGTGTGCGGCGTGCGACCATCACTCCCCCTCATTCCGCAAGGGTGTGCGTTCCAACGGCTCGGCGAGCAGCATCTCCTTGGTGAAGATCAAATCGGAGCGCGAGTAGTCGGAGAGCTCGTAGTCGTGGCCCATCGTAATCGCGTCGAACGGGCAGGCGACCTCGCAGTAGCCGCAGAAGATGCAGCGCGACATGTTGATCTCGTACACGGCGGCGTAGCGCTCACCGGCGGAGACGCGATTCTCGGGCGTGTTCTCGGCCGCCACGACGCGGATGCAGTCGGCGGGGCAGGCGGCGGCGCAGAGCGAGCAGCCGACGCACTTCTCAAGGCCGGTGTCCTCGAACTTGTGCAGCTTGTGGCGGCCGCGAAAGCGCGGGTAGACGGGGGTCTTCTCCTCCGGGTACTGCACCGTGACGACCGGTTCGCGCATGCGGCCCAAAACAGTGAACAGGCCCCGTACGGTCTCGCCGAACGTGCGCCAGGTGCTGCGCGCCGGGCCGGGCGCCGGTGTGCGGCTGACGACGATCACATCGTCGCCCGGGCTCCACGCCGTGACGTTGAGGGTGGCGGCGGCGGAGGACGGGGTCTGTGGCGTCGGCTGCGGAGGCGTGGGCGGCGTGGTGGGCGTGGACATCAGTGCGTCACCACCACGAGCACGGCGGTCACCAAGGCGTTGAGCGTGGCGAGCGGCAAAAGCACCTTCCAACCGAAGGACATCAGCTGGTCGTAGCGCAGGCGCGGCAGGGTGGCGCGAACCCAGATGAAGAAGAAGGTGAAGAGGCCCATCTTGAACAGCACCACGAGCGGGTCGACCCACCCGGGCGGGTGGATGCCGAACGGCAGCAGCCAGCCGCCGAGGAACACGGTGGTCACGATCCCGGAGACGACCAGCACGTTGAGGTACTCGGCGAAGTAGTAGGAGGCGAAGCGCCCGCCGCCGAACTCGGTGTTGTAGCCGCCGACCAGCTCGGCGTCGGCCTCCGTCAAATCGAACGGGGCACGGTTGATCTCCGCGAAGGAGGCGGTGAGGAAGATCAGGAAGCCGACGAATTGGGGCACCAGGAACCACATCCCTTTCTGTGCTTCCACGATGCCCGTCAGCGAGAGCGTCTGCGCGGTCATGATCACGCCGACCAGCGCGAGCCCCTGCGATACCTCGTAGGAGATCAGCTGGGCGGCGCCGCGCATCGCGCCGAGGAACGAGTACTTCGAGCCCGAGGCCCAGCCGCCGAGCATCACCCCGTAGAAGGCGATGGCGCCGAACGCGAACAGGTAGAGCGGCCCGATCGAGACGTCCACCCCGTACAGTCCGACGGGCTTGCCGAAGATGTGCTGGACGTTGCCGAACGGGATCAGCGCGAACGCGGCGACGGCCGTGAGGATCGAGATGACCGGCGCGAACGCGAACAGGAAGCCGATCGACGTGGTCGGGCGGAACTGCTCCTTGGTGAGCAGCTTGAGGATGTCGGCGAGCGGCTGCAGCGCGCCGTAGGGACCCACGCGGTTGGGGCCGTAGCGACTCTGAAAGCGCCCCAAGATCTTGCGCTCGGCGAGCAGCACCACGGGCACGAGCTGCAGGCCGACGGCGAAGATGATGATCCCCTTGAGGATCTGGATCCACCATTCTTCGTAGAAGCCGACGGTGGCGAAGATCATCATCAGGCCACCGCCACCGGCGCGAGGAGTGCGGCGAGGATCATGACCCCACCGCCACTGGAGCTACTAACGCGGCCAGCTCATCCAGCACCCTGCGCTCATCCCGCGTCTCGCCCGGGCGCGCCACCCCGGGCCGCAGCCGCTGGACGCGCCCGTCGGGGTGCACCACGGTGCCCTCCTTCTCCGCGTAGGCGAGCGCCGGGAAGACGACGTTGGCGTGCGCGCGGACGCCCTCGGTGAGGAACGTAGCGTGGGCGATCACGGTGGAGGCCCGCTCCAGCGCCTGCTCCCACAGCTCCGGTTCTGCCCACGGCGAGCGCAGGTGCTCGGAGGAGGGCAGCGGGGAAGGTCCCGCGAGGGGGTCGGCATCCAGCAGGTAGATCGCAGAGAGCTCGCCGGCGGCCAGCGCGGAGGCGATCCCGTGCGCGTCGAGCCCCTCCTCGTCGAGCTCGGCGAGCTCCGGCCCGGCGTTGGGGAGCACGCCGGCCTCGCGCAGGCCGCGACCGTTGGCATGGGCGGGGATTTCGAGCAGCCCGGCGCCGTCGGTCGCGGCGAGCCCCAGCGTGGCGGCGAGCGCGAGCAGCGCCCGCACGGTCGGCTCGCCGTCGTCGCCGGCGCCGAGACGCTCGTGCCACAGCACGACGACCTCCTCGCCGGCGGCGCGCAGCGTGTCGAGCAGCTCCGCGCGTGCGGACTCGTCGAGCAGCTGCTCGCGCCCTGCCGGCACCAGCCGCAGCCCGTGGCGGCGCACCCCCTTGCGCAGCCGCAGGTCGAGGATCGCGGCGTCGGCGATCGGTTCGCAGTCGAGCAGCAGCACGGCGTGGGCGAACTCGAGGTCGCTCACCTTCGCCTGCAGGCCGGGCTCGGCGAGCGCCCGCAGCAGCTCCGACGGCAGCGTGCCCGCGACGCGCGAGTCCAGATGCGGCGAGCCCAGCACCTCGCGCACGAGGCGTGCCAGCAGCAGGCCCTCCTCGTTGGTGGCGCCGCCGCCCGCGAGCGCGCCGACACGCTCCCCCGCGCGGCGCAGCCCGGAAGCGGCATCCTCCAGAGCGCGCTTCCAGGAGACGGGGCGCAGCTCGCCGCCGTCGCGCACCAAAGGCGCGGTGATGCGCGCGTCGCCGCCCAGCACCGGGTAGGCGAAGCGCCCGCGGTCGCACAGCCAGCCGTCGTCAACCTCGGGGTTCTCGCGGGAGAGCACGCGCAGCACGCCCTCGTCGCGCACGGTGAGCGTGACGTTGCACTGCGAAGGGCACAGCGTGCACACCGAGCCGGCGTCCTCGATGTCCCACGGCCGTGCGCGGAAGCGGTAGGGCTGGGAGGTGAGCGCGCCGACGGGGCAGAGTTCGACGATGTTGCCGGAGAAGGGCGCGACGTAGGGGTGGCCGTCGAAGGTGGAGACGTAGGAGTGGGCGCCGCGCTCCTGCAGCACGAGCTGGTGGTCTTCGGAGATCTCCTGGGAGAAGCGCACGCAGCGGTAGCAGAGGATGCAGCGCTCGCGGTCGATCGCGATCAGGGGCGAGAGCGCAAGCGGCTTGACGAAGTGGCGCTTGGGATCGACGTAGCGCGAGAAGCCGCGGCCCCAGCCGAAGGTGATGTCCTGCAGCGGGCACTCGCCCCCCTTGTCGCAGACGGGGCAGTCGAGCGGGTGGTTGATCAGCAGGAACTCGACCACCGAGTTCTGCGCCACCTTGACGCGCTCGGATTGCGTGTGCACGACCATGCCGTCCTTGACCGGCGTGGAGCAGCCGGTCTGCAGCTTGGGGATGCCCTCGATCTCCACCAAACACATGCGGCAGGCGCCGACGGGGTTGCCGAGTTTGGGCTCGTAGCAGAAGACGGGGATCTCGATGTCGCCGAGCTTGGCGGCGTTAACCAGCATCGAGTTCTCGGGCGCCTGCACCTCGAGGCCGTCGATCGTGAATGTGATCGTCTTCGGGGCGGGCCGCGGCATCAGGCAGCCACCAATCTCTTGCTTGCCATGTGCGCTTCGAGCTCGTCTTTGAACTTGGCGATGATCGAGCCGATCGGCATCGCCATCGCGTCGCCGAGCACGCACAGGCAGTTGCCGATGATGTGCTCCTGCACGGAGGCCATGATCTCGAGGTCCATCGGCGTGGCCTCGCCGGCGTCGATCCGCTCGAGCATCGTGACCGTCCAGTTGGTGCCCTCGCGGCAGGGGGTGCACTTGCCGCAGGACTCGTGGCGGTAGAACTTGGCGACCTTCAACGCGACGTCGAGGATCGGCGTGGAGTCGTCGACGACGATGATGGCCCCCGAGCCGAGCATCGTGCCGGCCTTGGCCATCGAGTCGAAGTCGTAGGGGATGTCGAGGTCATCGCCGGTGAGCACGGGGGAGGAGGAGCCGCCGGGGAACCAGCACTTGACCTTGCGCCCCTCCGGCGGCCCGCCGGCGAGCCCGTAGATGAGCTCGCGCGAGGGGATGCCGAGCTCGATCTCGTAGTTGCCGGGCCGCTGCACGTGCCCGGAGACCGACACGAGCTTCGTGCCGGTGGAAGTCTGCACGCCGAGCTTGGCGTACTCGTCCCCGCCCATGCGCATGATCGAGGGCACGGTGCAGAGCGTCTCGACGTTGTTGATCAACGTCGGCCCCTGGTAGAGGCCCTGGTTGGCCGGGAACGGCGGCTTCAGGCGCGGGTTGCCGCGCTTGCCCTCCAGCGAGTCGAGCAGGCCGGTCTCCTCGCCGCAGATGTAAGCGCCGGCCCCGCGGTGGACGACCATCGAGAGCGAGGTGTCGGAGCCGAGGATCCGCTCGCCGACGAACCCGGCGGCGCGCGCTTCGGCGAGCGCGGCGTCGAGGATGTCGGCCTGCAACACGTACTCACCGCGGATGTAGATGAACGAGCGCGTGGCGCCGGCGGCGTGGGCGGCGATCACGATCCCCTCGAGCAGCATGTGCGGGGACTTCTGCATCAGCTCGCGGTCCTTGAAGGTGCCGGGCTCGGACTCGTCGGCATTGCACACCAGGTACTTGTCCATTCCGCCCTTGGGCAGGAACGAGACCTTCTTGCCCATCTGAAAGCCGGCTCCCCCGCGTCCGCGCAGGCCGGAGGCTTCGAGCTCGTGCAGCACGGCTTCGGGCGGCATCGCGAGCGCCTTGCGCAGCGACTCGTAGCCGCCGCGGCGCTGGTAGACCTCCAAGGTGTTGAGCCCCGGCTCGTCGATGTGGTCGAAGAGGAGCTTGTCGCTCACGAGCCGGCCCCCGATAGAAGCTCGTCGGTCACGATCCCGCCCCCGGGTCGGCGCAGGCCCGCCGTGCAAGCTGCTTCTCGGGCAGCACCTCGCGCCCGGCACGGATGTCCTCCAGCAGCTGCGGCACGTCGGAGAGCGCGAGCGGCCCCACGTAGGCGCCGTCCACGGAGGCCATCGGCGCGATGTCGCAGGCGCCGAGGCACTCGAACGAGCGCACGTTGAATTCCGGATCGTCACCGGCGGCGGCGCGGACGGCCTCGTACAGCTCGTCGGCCCCACACAGCGAGCAGGAGATGTTGGTGCACACATACACGGAGTGGCGCCCGACGGGAGTGGTCTCGAGCATGTCGTAGAAGGTCGCGACGGCAACCAGCTCGGCGGGGGTCAACTGCATCACGCACGCGACCTGGTCGATCGCCTCGGGCGAGCACCAGCCGTGCACCCGCTGCGCGGCCTCGAGCGCGGGCAGGATCGCGGAGCGGGGGTCGGGGTAGAGCGCCATGTGCGCCTCGATGTCGGCGCGCAGCCCCTCCGGCACCTCCGGAGATGGGGACCCGCCCACCCCGGGGATCAGCGCCGGGTCCTTGTCGAGGTCGGCGGCCATGTCCCAGCCGGGCACGCGCGAGCCGTGGGCATAGCGGGGGATGCTGCTCATGCGGGCCTCCTGCCGTTCGGGTGGGTGCATGCACCCACCCGCCGGTCGGCGCATGCGCCGACCGGGCCATTGGCGCATGCGCCAATGGCGCTCATCGATCGATTCCCCCGAGGATCGGGTCGAGCATCGCGGTGGTGGCGATCAGGTCGGCGATGTACGCGTCGCGGGTCATGTGCGCGAGCGCCTGCAGGTTGACGAACGAGGGGTCGCGCATGTGCACCCGCGCAGGCTTGGAGGAGCCGTCGGAGCGCACGTAGCAGGCCAGCTCGCCGCGGGGGGACTCGATCGGGTTGTAGATCTCCCCGGGCGGCACGCGGAAGCCCTCGGTGACCAGCTTGAAGTGATGGATCAGCGCCTCCATCGAGGTCGCCAGCTCGTGCCGGGGCGGCAGCGCGACCTTGCGGTCCTCGGTGATGTACGGCCCCTCCGGCAGACCGTCGAGCGCCTGTTCTATTATGTGGACCGACTCGTAGATCTCCGCCATCCGCACGGCGAAGCGGTCGTAGTTGTCGCCGACGGTGCCGATCGGGATCTTGAAGGAGAAGTCGTCGTAGGAGCTGTAAGGGTCGGCCTTGCGCAGGTCCCACGGGTTGCCGGCGGCGCGCAGCAGCGGGCCGGTGACGCCGAGCCCCAGCAGCGTGTCGGCGTCGAGCGGGCACACCCCGCGCAGCCGCTGCAGCACGATCTCGTTGGAGTTGAGGATCGCGCCATACTCGTCGGCGCGCTTGGGCATGATCTTCAGGAACTCGCGCACCTTCTGCTCGAAGCCGCGGGGGATGTCCTCCATCACGCCCCCCACCTGGAAGTAGCGCGTGTGCATGCGCGCGCCGGATGACATCTCGAACAGGTCGAGGATCAGCTCGCGCTCGCGCAGGCAGTACAGGAAGATCGAGGTGGCGCCGAGGTCGAGCACGGAGGTGCCCAGCCAGATCAGGTGCGAGGCGATGCGGTTGAGCTCCAGGTGGATCACGCGCAGGTACTGCGCGCGCTTGGGCACCTCGACCTCCAGCAGCCGCTCGACGGCGCCGCAGTAGGCCATCGCGTTGAAGTAGTAGGAGAGGTAGTCCATCCGCTCGATCACGGGGATCACCTTCCAGTAGGCCTTGTCCTCGGCGGTCTTTTCGATCCCCGTGTGCACGTACCCGATGATCGGTTTGAGGTCGCGCGCGACCTCGCCCTGGAGCGTCACCATCAGCCGCAGCACGCCGTGCGTGGCGGGGTGGTGGGGCCCGAAGTTGAGCGTCAGCAGCTCGTGCGTGGCCTCGTCGCTGGTGGCGATCGCGTCGGCGCTGACCCCGGCGGCGCCGCCCACTCCCGACTGGTCGAGCGTGAAGCTCTGCTCCCGGCGGCGGTAGTCGGAGACCTTGCTCATCGTGGGGACTCCATCCCACCGCCGCCACGCTGTGCCGAGCCCTGATCGTTCATCGCGGCGCCCCGAGCGTGGGGTTGTCGTTGTAGGTGAAGCGCACCGGCTCGCCCCCGGTGGGGAAGTCGCGCCGCTGGGGGTGGCCCTCGTAATCCTCGGGCATCAGGATCCGGCGCAGGTCGGGGTGTCCCTCGAAGATCACCCCGAACATGTCGTACACCTCGCGCTCCTGGTGGTCGGCGGTGGGCCATTCCATCGTCACCGACTCGATTTGCGGCGCGTCGGTCGGCACCCGCAACAAGACCGTGATGCGATCGACGCGGCTCATGTCCAGCAGCTCGTAGTGCACGCCGAGGCGCGGCTCATGCGGGTAGTAGTTGACGCCGTGCAGGCTCGCCATGAACGCGTACCCCTGTCCGCGCAGGTGCGCGAGCGCGCTCCGCACGCGGGCGGGGTCGATCTCGACCGTCGCCTGCTCGCGGAAGAACACCGTGTCGCGAACCGTCTCCTCGCCGAGCTCCTCCCGCAGCCCGCGTGCGATGAGCTCCAGGCCCGTCGCGTCAGGCATCGCGCTCCGCTCGGGGGGAGGTCGGGAGGGAGGCCTGCTCCCCTCCCGCTACGACGATCTCCTCCGTGCCGACGGCCTCGTAGCGCTCGCGCCAGCCGGCGTCGGGGTCGTCCTGCACCAGCTTGCGCAGCTTGAGGATGCCGTGCATCAGCGCCTCCGGGCGGGGCGGGCAGCCGGGGACGTGCACGTCGATCGGCATGAACTTGTCGGCGGGCACCAGCGCGTAGTTGTTGAAGACCCCCATCGAGCTGCAGCAGGCGCCCATCGAGATCGCCCACTTGGGCTCCAGCATCTGGTCGTACAGCCGCCGGATGATCGGCGCCATCTTGATCGACACCCTCCCCGCGAGGATGATCAGGTCGGCCTGGCGCGGCGAGGCGCGGAACGCCTCGAAGCCGAAGCGCGCGATGTCCATGCGCGGGCCGGCGGTATGGAACTGCTCCATCGCGCAGCACGCCAACCCGAAGCCGAGCGGGAAGAACGAGTTGGAGCGCGCCCACGCGACCGCGCGGTCGAGCGTGGTCGTCAGCACGCGCTCTTCGACGTGGCGTTCGAGCTCGGCGCCCTCCAGGTGGGCGGGGAGGTTGAGCCCGTCCATCTCGCCGCCGCGCAGCAGCTGTGGCGCGTTCAGCCTGTTGACCTGCAGGCGGCCGGGATCGACCGGGGCGCCGGGGCCGGCGGTGTGGGGACCGACACCGGCGCCGGGGCCGGCCAGCCGGGTGCGCCTCACCTCCACTCCAACGCCCCCCTCCGCCACACATACACGAAGGCGACGACCAGCAGCACGATGAACACGACGGTCTCGCTCAGCGCATAGCTCCCGAACGCCCGCAACTGCACCGCGATCGGGTAGAGGAAGATCACCTCGATGTCGAACAGGATGAACAGCATCGCGATCAGGTAGAAGCTGATCCCGAAGCGCAGCCCCTGTTTGACCTCCGAAGGCAGGCCGCACTCGTAGGGGTCTTGCTTCTGCTTGATCGACCGGCGCGGGCCGAGCACGCCATTGAGTAGCGTGAAGATTCCCCCCACGGCGCCGCCGAGGATCAGGAACACCAGCGCAGGCAGATAGGAACGCAGCACCGCGGCTGTTATACCACCGCACGCCGATGCTTGTGCAAGAGTGTTACATAGTGACGATTGGCGCGAGATCGGGCGGTTGCGGCGTCGTCGCCCGGGGCCCGCGCCGCCTGGTATGGCGCTCCGCGCCAATCCCCCATCGTGGCCGCGGCCCACGGGGGTGCCCGAGGTGAACGAAGCGGTGGTCGTGGGCGCGCTGGTGGCCGCCGCGATCAACGCGATCCCGATGGCGGTAGGTGGCTGGAGCTGGTATCGCTGGCGCCCCAGCCGCCTCTTCTGGGTGCTGCTGCGCGTCGGTCAGGGCGCCGCTGTGGTGTTCGCGCTGGCGGTGGGCGTGCTGGCCGCCGCCGGCCACACCTCGAGCGAAAGGCTCTTCTACCTCTACGCCCTGCTCCCGCTGGCGGTCGCCTTCGTCGCCGAGCAGCTGCGCATCGCGTCCGCCCAGACGATCCTCGACCAGCGGGGCCTGGAGAGCGCCCAGGAGGTCGGTCAGCTCCCCGAGGCCGAGCAGCAGGCCGTGGTGGCGGCGATCGTCCGCCGCGAGCAGGGAATCATGGCCCTTTCCGCCCTGGTGGTCGTGTTCCTGCTGCTGCGCGCGGCCGGCACCGCGCATGGGATTTGAGGGTGGCCGCTCAGCGGAGGGTGGCGGCTCAGCGGAGGGTGGGCGCTCAGCGGAGGGTGGGCGCTCAGCGGAGGGTGGGCGCTCAGCGGAGGGTGGGCGCTCAGCGGAGGGTGGCGGCTCAGCGCACGACCAGCGTGGCGGCCATCCCCAGCACGGCCTGGTTGCCGACGGTGCTGGCGAGCAGGTAGCGGCCGGGGGTCAGCGGGGTGGTCAGCACCGAGCCGCACTTCCCGGGCAGCAGCGTGGGGATGCCGGTGAGCGTGGTGCGTTCGTCGGAGTCGAGGGTTCCCCGCTGCAACGCCACGTTGTGCGTGAGGATGCCGCGGTTGCATGCCACGATCCGCAATGGCCCGGCCGGCACGCTCGCCGTCCGCGGCAGGATGCGGTACTCCTCGAGCGTGAGCGTCAGGCTGTGTCCCGCCACGTGGGTCGTTTGTCCAGCCCCGCACCCCGCCAGCGGGAGCGTCGCGAGCAGCGCCGCCACAAGGGGCCAGGGCGGCGCCGCCACGAGGGAACGGGGTCGCATCCGGCGAGCCTATATATTCCGCCTCGCATGAGCGCCCAACTGAAGCCTCGCATGAGCGCCCCACTGAAGCTGGCCGCCACGTTGGTCGCGGCCGCCGTCGTGGCTGTAGGCGTCAGCGCCTGCGGCACGCAGGGCATCCAGCTCTCCAAATCCAACCCCAACTACAAGGGGGCGGCGCTGTTCCTGCAGCGCTGCTCGGGCTGTCACACGCTCTCCGTGGTGGGCGCCGAGGGCTCGGCCACCAGCATCAAGGATCGCGTGCGCACCAACGGCCCCAACTTCGACTTCCGCAAAGAGGAGTACAACCAGGTCCTCTACGCGATCCGCAACGGCGGCTTCTCCGGTGCGATCATGCCGCAGAACATCGTCCTCGGGGTGCAGGCCGAAGAGGTCGCGGCGTTCCTTGCCAAGTACTCCGGGTTGCAGGCGCCGAAGACGCCGTCGATCGAAAACACCGCGATCCCGGGCTCTTCGGAAAGCTCAACGACCGCCACAAGCGGTTCGACGAGCGCCGCCAAGCCCGTGGCGAGTACTGCCAAGAAGCCGGTGGCGGGCGCCTCATCCGCGGGTGCCGTGGCGGCCTCTGCCGCATCCCACTCCGCGAGCGCCGCGACGGCCTCCGCCGCATCCAGCGGCCAGCACGCCACCAAATAGGGCGCTGCTCCGAGGCTTGGTCGCGTGCTCGACATCAAGCTGATCCGCCAGCAGCCCGAGGAGGTGCGGGCGGCGCTTGCACGTCGCGGGACGGGCGAGGGAAGCGCGGGGGCCGGCCTTGACCGCGTGATCGAGCTGGACGAGCGCCGCCGCGCGTTGATCCCCCAGCTGGAGGAGCTGCGCGCGCGTCGCAACGCCGCCGCCGACGCTATTGCCCGGGCCAAGCGCGCCGGGGAGGATGCCGGCGCGGCGATCGCCGAGCAGCGGGAGTTGGGCGCGCGCGAGAAGGAGCTGACCCAGGGGCTCACCGCGGTGGAGGCGGAGCTCGACGCCGCACTGCTGCCGCTGCCCAACCTCCCCGACCCGACCGCCGCCCCCGGGCCGGAGGACGAGCTGATGCGGCTCGTGGGGGAGGCCGGGCTAGGTGGGCTCGCGGTGGGCGAGCTCGGAGTCGGCGGGATCGGCGGGGGAGAGCCCGGGCCGGGTGGGCAGGCGGTCGGTGAGCTCGGAGTCGGTGGGATCGGCGGGGGAGAGCCCGGGCTGGGTGGGCAAGCAGTGGGCGAGCTCGGAGTCGGCGGGATCGGCGGGGGAGAGCCCGGGCTAGGTGCGCGGGCGGTCGGCGAGTCTGGGGTCGCCGGATCTCAATTCCCTCCCCGCGACCATCTCGAGCTGGCGGGTTCGTTGATCGACATGGACCACGCTGCCAAGCTGTCGGGCGCGCGCTTTGCCTACCTCAAAGGCGACTTGGTGATGCTCGAGCTGGCGCTGGTGCGCTGGGTCCTCGAGAAGCTGCGCGCGCACGGGTTCGAGCCGGTGATCCCACCGGTGCTGGTGCGCGAACGGGCTTTGTACGGCACCGGCTTCCTGCCCGACACCGAGCAGCAGATCTACAGCCTCCCGGCGGATGAGCTCTTCCTCGTGGGCACCTCCGAGGTCGCGCTCGCCTCGCTGCACGACGAGGAGATCCTCGACGCCGAGCGCCTGCCGCTGCGCTACGCCGGCTTCTCCCCCTGCTTCCGCCGGGAGGCGGGGGCCGCCGGAAAAGACACGCGTGGGATCTTCCGCGTGCACCAGTTCGACAAGGTGGAGATGTTCAGCTTCGTCGAGCCCTCCGCCTCGAGCGCGGAGCATGAGCGGATCCTCGCGATCGAGGAGGAGATCCTTGGCGAGCTGAGGTTGCCCTACCGGGTGGTCAACATCGCCGTCAACGACCTCGGTGCCCCTGCCGCCAAGAAGTACGACTGCGAGGCGTGGCTGCCCTCCCAGGGCCGCTATCGCGAGCTGACATCGTGCTCCAACACGACCGACTACCAGGCGCGGCGCCTGAACATCCGCGTGCGCCGCGACCGAAGCCGGGGGACACTCGCCTCCGGCGAGCATCCCCGTTTCGGCCAGCGCACAGAGATCCTCCACACGCTCAACGGCACGGCGGTGGCGGTCGGACGCACGATCATCGCCTTGCTCGAGAACGGCCAGCGCGAGGACGGCTCGGTTGTGCTGCCGGAGTGTCTAGCCTCGTTTGGGGCGCCCGCCGAGTTGCCGGCTGCCGCCTGAGGGGGATTTATGCGGGGGAGGGATTGAGGATGTTGTTCATTTTTAGCCCTAACCACTTCACAAAATGAAGGGTTTGGGGCCCAAAATAGGACATCCAACCCGCCGGTTCACTTCACAAAATGAAGGGTTGGGGCCGAAAATGAATCACACGCGCTCCAGCGCGTAGCCGATCTCCAGGCCAGTGGAGTCGACGATGTCCTCGACCCGCTCTTCGTGCAGAACCCGATAGCCGGCCCGCGCGAACAGCTCAAGCCACTGCGCGTGCGGGAGCAGTCGCTGGGTCGTCACCGAGTGCAGCCAGATGTAGTAGTTGTAGTAGCCGCGCCCCTGGCGGTCTGAGCCGACAAGCTCGTCGCGGTCTTCCTCGTAGGGGTTGGACACCTCGATGATCAGCAGCTTGGCGTTAGGGAAGCGCGCGCCGAACGAGCGCAGGAACTCGACCGTTCCCTCGACGCCGCGCTGGCCGACGATCTCATGCAGCACGAACGCCGAGACGACGAAGTCCACCTCCTCGCTCGGCACGTAGTCGGGGGCCGAAGCGTGCTCGATCGCGATCCGGTCCTCCATGCCGGCTTCGCGCACGTGCGCCCGCGCGGCCTGCACCGTCTCCTCCGCCAGCTCCACGCCGATCGCGCGCAGGCCCGGATGCTGGGCGCACAGCGTGATCAGGTACAGCGCGCTGCCGCAGCCGTAGTCCAGCACCACCCCCTCGGAGGCGCCCAGCCGCTCGATCAGCCGCAGCGTCAGTGGCACGGCGTCGTAGATCGCGATCCGCGCGCTGCCGGTCGCCACGCGCAGGTGGTTGCGCTCGATGCTCCCGTCGCCCTCGCGCATCAGCCGGCCCACGCCTTTGAAGAGCTCGCGGTAGCCCTCCATCAGCAGCTCCAACCAGCCGTGCACGGCACGCAGCTCCGAAAGATCTTCGGCGAGGCGGTACGTCCCGGCCTCTCGCACCAGCGCGCCCTCGGAGTGCAGCGCCCGCAGCAGCGCGCCGGTCAGCTCGCTTCCCGTGGCGTCCGCGGTGGTGCTGGTCGGCTTGCTTCCCGTGGTGCCCGCTGTGGTGCTGCTGGCCAGCTCGCTCCCCGACGCGCCTGCGGTGGCGCTGCCCGGCGAGCCCAGCCGCCGCGCCAGCTCCTCGGCGCTGACGCCCTTCTCCAGTGCGCTCAGCAGCGGCTCATCTTCGAGGATCGCCATCAACAGCTCTGCCGTCGCCCATCCCGCGAGGTAGTCGAGCGCTCTCAACAGCGTCGGACGGAAGGCCGCGCGGTCGATTGCCTCGGGGGTCGCCCGGGCGATGGTCTGGCTGGCGCCGTTCATGCTGGTACCTCCTCCTTGCTCGCGTTTGGCCCCGCCTCGCGCAGGCCCTTGATTAGGGTCAGCCCTTCGATCAGGCGGTCGGCGTGCTCGCGCAGGCTCACGCCGATCCGCAGCCCCTCCGGCGCTCCGAGCGGGGCGGTCGAGGCGACGATCACGTTCCACCGCGCCGCCAGCGTCTCCCGGATCGACATCGCCTCCACGGGCGAGGCGCACGTGACGAACACGAAGTTGGTCTCGCTGTCGTGCACGCGCTCGAACAGCTCCACCGCGCGCAAGCGCACGATCAGCTCGGCGCGCAACGTGCCCACCTCGCGCGCGTGGCGGCGCGGGAAGCCGGCATCGCTCTCCAGTGCCCCTACCAGCGCTTCCGCTGACAGACCGCTCATCGTCAGGTATGCCTGCCGCGCGCGCAGGCGCGCGATCAGACGCTCCTCGCCGACGAGGCAACCGATCCGCAGCCCCGCCAGGCCGTAGGCCTTCGAGAACGAGCGAAACACCAGCAGGTTGGGGTGCTCCGCCAGCCACTCCAGCCCGGGCGCGTGCGCGCAGAAGTCCGCGTAGGTCTCGTCCAGGAGCAGATACGCCGAGCGCCACAGCAGCGTGCGCAGCGACGGGGCCGCGAAGGCGTTCGCGGTGGGGTTGTTGGGGCTCGCCAGCATCACCAGCCGGCCGGGGGTCGCCGCCCCGAGCAACTCGCGCGAGAGTGCGTGCTCGGTGGTCAGGGCGAACGCCCGGCAGCGGTGGTTGAGCGCCACCGCGCGGTCGCCATACCCGTCGAAGCCCGGAGTGACCGTGTAGGGGTCGCCCAGCTCGAGGATGCAGAGGTCGGCCGCCTCGTCCACGCCGGTGGTGAGGATCAGCTGTCGCGGATCCACGCCGAGATGGTCGGCCGCGGCGGCGCTCGCGCGCGCCAGCGCCTCATGCGGGTAGATGTGCCCCCGCGCGATTGCCGCACGCACGCGCTCCACCGCGCCGGGCGGGGGCCCGCGCAACGCCTCGTTGCGGTCCAGCTGCGCCACCTGGCTCCCGGTGCATGGCGCCACCTGGCTCCCGGTGGATGCCTCTACCATCGCCGTCATCGCATGACCCCCAAGCTCGGGCGCTGTCCAGCGATCGGCCTTCGCTGTCATTGCGCGCCATCCCCCTGGGGTGCCGCGCGGGGATTTGTGCTCCCCCCTCACTCGGGGCCACCCCCGTCGGGCGCCGCGTATGGCAATCCCAATGCGCCCATACCGGCGGCGAGTAGCGTGCGCATCGTGCGAGCGGTGCGTGCATCCGCTTCGCTCGTGAGGTAGCGACGGCTGAGGTGCCCGTAGAAGCGCGCAAGCTCATACACGTCAAGCTGCTCCACCGCGCGCGCCAGCAGCCGCCGGTGGACTTCGGACTGCATCACCGCATGGCGATACTCGCCATCCTCGGGCGCCGGGTCGGGCGGGCCGTCGTGGCGCGGGTCCCAGGCACTCACCGCCGCGCGCGCGATCTCCCATCCCACCCCGCCGCTGAGGTCGAGCATTTCGGCAAGGGTGAGATCGACCGGCTTGCGCGTCGGGCGGCCGAGGTAGAACCCGAGGGTCACCAGCGCCGCGAGATTGCGCGCTCCGAAGCGTCCCTCGCTTCGCGCGGCCAGCTCTTTCAGCGCCGGCGAGGCGGCGAGCCGCTCCAGCATCCCGTCGATCAGGGGGGGTCTGCCATTACTCGACTTCACCGCCTGACCTTCGACGGTGACCATTCCGTAGATCACGTTGCTGCTCGGATGGTGCATAGGCCGGGGCCGCTCGCGGCGAGTCGGCGCCGCGCTGGGCGGATGACCGGCGGCGTCGGACGGACCCTCCACATCCGTGGGTGCCGGCCGCTCGCCGTGCATCAGCCGCTCGTGGTAGCGCACATACGCCTGCCACTCCTCGCCCACCAGCTCGATCGTGCGGGTCTCGCCGAGCGTCCCGTGCAGCGAGCGCCACAGCGCGATCGTGCGCAGGTGCTGGGTGGGAAAGCCGTCGGCGCGTGCCAGCAGCAGCCGCGGGTACTCCTCCTCCCGCGTCTCGTACACCACCGCTCCGCTCTCCGTCCGCGTCAGCACGGCGCCGGCCACCCCGCGGTCGAGGATCCACCGCGTGAGCGCTCGCGAGTCCGACTCGTACACCAGCCGGTCGATGCTCACGCCGAGCGTCGCCAGCGTCTCCTCCTGGCCCGCCAACGCCCACCCGCGCAGCCGACGCCAGCGCTCGACGATCTCCGGATCGCCCGCGCTCATCCGCTCCAGCAGCTGGTCGGCGAGGTCATCGCGGACAGCGGCCTCCGCGCTCAGCGCGGGGTCGTCGATCCCCTCGATGGTTTGGGGCGGCGCCGCGGTCCGACCGGCGTAGGGTGCACCGGCCTCGGTGCCCGGCCGGCGGGTTGGCTGGAGGGCGCAATCGGTGGGCTGGAGGGCGCAATCGGTCGGCATGCCGGCGCTGTCCGACGCCCGCGCGGCGTAGCGCCCGAAGCATTCGCCGACGAAGTGGTCGCTCTTGGCCCCGAGGCTGCGGGGGGTGGCGTGCTCGGGCAGTTCCATGTAGCCCGCCAGCGCTTCGCCCATGCTGCGGCAGTAGTCGCTGACCTGGCTCTGGCGCGTCACGCGCGCCCCCGCCGCCGCGAGCGCGCCCGCCAGGGCCTGGCCGAGCGCGATGTTGCGCAGGTGGCCGATGTGCAGCGCCTTGGTGGGGTTGGCGTCGCAGAAGTTGACCACCACCTCGGCTCCCCCGAGCAGATCGCGTGCGTCCAGCGCGCCGCCATCGCCGGCCTCCAGCCGCTCCCCGAGTCGCGCGATCGAGGTGTCGGCGAAGCGCACGGTCAGCGAGTCCGCGCGCGCGCTCACGGCCGCCACGTCGGGGAGCGCGGCGAGCGCCTCGCGTGCCGCGGCCAGCTGGACGGTGCCCGCTCCCCGAGACCGGAGGTCGCGAGTGCCGCCGCTGAAGATCTGCGCGTCGGCCCCCTTGCGCGAGTTGTGGAGGGGGATCACCGAGAAGCTGCCCTGTGGCGCAAGCGCGATCAGCGCCTGTAAGAGGCGGTCGAGCACTTCAGGGACCGCGACGGAGGAGGTACGCCCGGCGGGGCTCGAACCCACATCGGCGGCTTAGAAGGCCGCTGCTCTTAGACCGGCGACTCGCGAGGGCTTTCTCGTACCAAGCGACCGCGACGCGGCAGATAGCCGCCGGCCGGCGAGCTTCACGGGCACGCGGCCCACGGCTCGTCGCCGGCTGAGTGACTACACCTGGAGATTCGGCGCCACTGTTGTCGTGGCCGTTAGCCAGTTGAGCTACGGGCGCATGGGCTGATCCGATCATCGCGATCGAGGGTAAGCCCGGTGTGGGGATCCCGCAACGCAAATTGCGAGCAGCGATGCCCCGACGCTTCTCGCCACTCCGCGGGGCCCCGCGTTTCCCCTGCATAGGCGCCAAATTCAGAGCTGTGACAGCTGACGGCAGAAGCCCGAATAGTGGGAAACAGCTGGGCTGGAGGGTTTCCAACTCCAGCCCGAGATCCTGAAAACACTCGCCTACAGCTGGCGAGATAGGCTGGACATTGAGAAGATACTGTCGAAGGCAAAGATCAAGCTTGCTGCCGAGGAGGCCGATCGTTGGTGTCCTCGCGACGTCGGCGACTTTCACGCGGAGAGGGAGAGGGTCACGTGCAGGAGCCAGGGGGTTCGGTGGACGACGACGAGCGCACACGCATCTTCAGGGCGATCGCCGCATCCGTCTCGGCCCAGGGCGGAGGCGAGGGGTCCGCCGGCGGGATCAGATGGGGGGAATCCATTTCTCTCGCGGACATCGCCGCGCGAGCCGGGGTCTCGCCACGCAAGCTCCGGGCGCAGTTCGCCGACGTCGAAGCGTGCTTCCTCGCGGCCTTCGAGTGGTGCTCGGAGCGCGCCGGCGCTGCGATGGCACAGGCCTACGCCGGCGAGCACGGCTGGGTCGAAGCGATCAGATCCGCATTAGCCGCCGCGCTCGAGCTGGTCGAGCAGGAGCCTGACCTGGCGCGGCTGTGGATCGTCTACGCACTCGGTGGGGGTCCCCGCGTGATGCGCGGCCGCGCGGCCGCGATCGCGGCGATGGCCGAGTACGTCGATCGCGGGCGGCTGGAGTCGAGGGTGCGCGCCGAGCCTCCCGCGATCACGGCCGAGGGGGTTGTGGGGGCGCTGCTCGCGGTCCTGCAGACGCGTCTGCTGGCGTCCAAGCCCGAGCCGCCCAGTGCGCTGCGAGGTGAGCTGATGAGCCTGATCCTGCTCCCCTATCTGGGCAGCGCCGCCGCGCGGCGCGAGCTGACCCGGCCCCCCGGGCGATCGCCGAGCGGTCAACGCACGCAGCCACCGCGCAGCGGACGCGCGGTGATGGAGGGCGCGGGCCCGCGGCTCACCTACCGCACCGCGCGTGTCCTGACGGCGATCGCCGAGCGGCCCGGATCGAGCAATCGCGAAATCGCCAACCGCGCCGAGGTCGTTAACCAGGGCCAGATCTCCAAGCTGCTCAGTCGCCTGGAGGCGCAGGGGCTGATCGCCAACGTTGGCGGCGGCGGCCTCCGCGGTGCCCCCAACGCGTGGGAGCTCACGCTCCGCGGGGAGCAGATCCAGCACACGATCGCGCACACGGCGACCCCGGAGCGCTCCGGCCGGCGGTAGCCCCCTCAACGAGGGCCCATACGTCCTCCAGGGTCTCAGCGCCTCGGCGGACCGGCCCCCGACTAGGTCTTAGGGCACCCTAATTAGGGCAGCCTAACCTGTGCTAGGGTTCTCGCTGAAAGCATAACCTAGCAGCGAGGTCGGGATTGGAACCTGTAGAGCACGCGGCGTTCCCGGAACCTGTCGAGAACGCAGCGCAACCGCAAGCAGCCACGCAAGCGGCGGCCCCAGTGCAGGCAAGCCGCCGGCGTGGGGCGGGCACGCGGGCGAGCATGTACATCTGGACCGCGGTCGTGCTCGCTGTGTCGGTGACCGCGGTGATCCTCGGCTGGCATGCGCGCGGGGGCACACCCGACCCAACGGATCCCTCCAACCACATGGGGAGCACGACCGCCGTGCTCGACAGCGGCGTGCTGGTGTTCCGCGAGGGCCTGGAGACGATCCTGGTGCTGGCCGCGATCACCGCCAGCTTCCTGGGCTCCAATCGCGCCTACCGCAAGCCGGTCGCGGTCGGTGGCGGGCTTGCGCTGCTGGCGGCGGTCGGCACCTGGTTCGTGGCTGTGTGGTTCATCGGGATGTTCGGCGGCAGCGGCCTCGCGGTGCAGGCGGCGACGGGCATCCCGGCGATCATCGTGCTGCTGGTGGTGATGAACTGGTTCTTCCACAAGCTCTACTGGACCGGTTGGATCTCCCACCACCACAAGCGCCGCCGCGGGCTGCTCGGCGGGGCGGCGCAGAACAGCGCGCGCGCCACCATCCTCGGATTTGGCCTGCTCGGCTTTACCTCCGTGTACCGCGAGGGCTTCGAGATCGTGATCTTCCTGCAGGCCCTGCGCGAGCGCTTCGGCTCGAGCGTCGTGCTGGAGGGCGTGGTGCTCGGCCTGCTGTTCACAGCCGCCACGGGCGTGCTGACCTTCGGGCTGCACCAGCGACTGCCGTACAAGAAGCTGCTGATCATCACCGGCGGGATGCTGCTGGTGGTGCTGTGGGTGATGGTGGGCGAGGAGGTCAACGAGATGCAGCTCGCGGGCTGGATCGGGACGACCCCGATCCCCGGCGTCACCCTGCCGGGCTGGATGGGCACGTGGTTCTCGATCTTCCCCAACGTCGAGACGATCGTCGCCCAGGTGGCGGCGGTGGGGTTGGTGGTCGGCTCCTACTTCGCCGCTCAGTACATGCGCGTCTGGCGTCCCCGCCGCCGGGGCGAACGGGTGGCCCGCCGCGCCGAGGCCCCGCCGAGCCCTACCCGAGCCGGAACGTCAGCGACCGTGCGGCCCCACGTGCAGGGGTCAACGTAAGTCGGTAGTGTCCCGCGGGTAGCGTCCCGCGACCCCGCAGATGCGTGCGGTCGTGGCCGCGGGCGGCGGTGAGCGTGAATCCGCCCGGCGCCATGCTCCAGCGCAGGCGCCCGCCGATGCGCACGAAGCGTGAGAGCGTGACCCGCACCCGCGCGGGGGCGCTGAGCGTGAAGGCGAAGGCTACCTGAGAGACGGTCGGCAGCCCGCGCGCGAACACCGCGCTCGCGTGTGCGGTGAGCGCGAGGTGCGTGAGGCGGATGGCAGGCCCTTTTCCGCCGGCGGCATTGGAGCCCGACGAGGAGCCGCTGGACGTGCCGCTCTGAGGGGCGCTGCCAGCTCCGTCTTTGGTGCTGCTTGTCGAGCCGCTCGCGCCTTTGTCAAGACCTCCACCGACCCGCGCTTCTTCTTCGATCTTCTGAGCGGCCAGCTTTTCCGCTTCGGCCTGCTCTGCCTTTTCCAGGGCCTGTTGTGCTTCCGCTGCTTTCCTTGATTCGGCTTCTTTTGCTTCGCGGGTGCTCCTGGCGACCGTTTCTTCTTCGGCTTTCTGTTCCTGCCTGGCCTTTTCTTCGGCGTTGCGCTCGGCTTCCGCTTCTGCTTCCGCTTTCGCACGGGCTTCTGCTTCGGCTTTCAGCACGGCCTCTTCTTCGACTCTCAGTTTTCTGACCGCTGCTTCGCTGCCGGGCTGGAATGCCCCGATCCCGTTGGGGGTGCCGACGCCCGCGGGACCGTTGTAGCCGGGGCCCGCGTTGCAGATCAGGGCGCCTGCGCCGCAGTCGAAGGCGAAGCGCGAGGAGAGCGGATTCGTCGAGCCGTTGCAGGTTGTGTGGGTGGTGGGGTTTTCGCCGTAGAAGTCGTCGCATTCACCGTTGCCGCCGGAGGTGACGGGGTGCAGCAGGCCGGTTTCGAGGTGTTCGTAGAGCGTCTGCGCCGGGTATTCCACGCCGTGCGAGCCGCCGGCGAGCGCGAACATCGAGGCGACGATCGGGGAGGCGACGCTGGTGCCGCCGATCGGCCACCAGTAGAGCGGCGTGTTGACGACCACGATTTCCTTGCCCACCACTTCTTCGTGGACGTCGGGAACCGAGTCGTAGACGGCGACGCCGCTGTCGGGGTCGCCGTCGGCTGACACGTCGGCCACGGCGCGTCGATCTTCGCAGCCCACGTTCGCCCAGTCCCTGACTTCGCGCTGCCACGTCTGGGCTTCGAACTGCGAGCTGCAGCCGCCGCCACCGGCACCGTAGTTTTCTTCGCCGCCGCGGGGATCGTCGTTCCAGACGGTCTCTTCCTCCCAGGCACCCGAGGCGAGCCCGAGGTGGGTGCCGCCGACGGCGACCACGTGCGGCGACGCGGCCGGGTAGTCGGCGCCTTCGTAATATTCTTCCTTGGCCGCTTTGGCTTCCGCGGCATCGGTCCAGTTGAGATAGCCGTCGTCCCCCGCGGCGGCGGCGATCACGGTGCCGGGATGGTCGAAGGCGGCGCTGTCGAGCACCGGTTCGGATCCGCCCCAGGAGTTGGAGACCTCGGTGTCCTCGGCGGTGGTTTTCTCGCCGCCGAGCCTCACAGCGGTTTCCTCGGCTTCTTCGAGGTCTTCGTAGGAGTCGGAATCGGCCTCGACGAGCACGATGTGGCAGTTGCGCTGGCAGATCGCGTGGGCGGTCTCGATATCGGTGGAGATCTCGACGGCCCAGCCCTCGGCTTCCTCGACTTCGTCACAGGCCGCTTCTCGTTTGGCCCTGCTCGCTCTGGTGTTTTCACAGATCTTGAGCTCCGCTTCGCGTTCGGCTTCGCTCGTGGGAAACGGCAGGTTGCCCTTTTCTCCGCGCTGGTTGACCTTCTCGAAGCAGCCATTCGCTTCAGTGCACGCCGGGACGCCGAATTCCTTGTCGTAGACCCCCAGGTCGGTTTCGGCTTCGGGGTCGTTGTAGGCGTCCACGAGCGCGATCGTCTGTGGCTTGGACGCCGGCGCTTCGGCGAATTCACCCGGGAAGTAGGCCGCGCGCAGATCGACCGGGCGCACACCATAGGCGCCATCCTTGGGGCTTGGGGCTTCGAGCGGGCCGCCGCGGGTCATCCCCAGCGGGTGCGTGTGGGCGCGGGCTTCGCTGCTCTTCGGCACGAGCTCCACGGCAAGGCAGCTGGCGTGCCCGGGCGCCGGCGCCGAGCAGGCCGGGCGTGTCGAGTAGGCGGAGGGGGGCAGCGGTGCCACCGAGCCCGCCGCGGCGGCGGGCAGCGCGAGTGCGAGCAGCACTCCGGCTGCCGCCAACATGGCTGGGCGATTGTGCGTTTTGAGCATCCCTGAGCGCTACACCTCGATCGGGTCCACCTCGCAATGATCGACGGTAGCGGGTCAAAGTATGAGGGGTTGGGACATGGACGGACGGACGAAGGCTGCCCGCTCGGTGAATGGGTTCAGGTCGCGTTGGCTGGCGGCGGTCCGAGTGCCCGCCGTGGGAGAGCGACGGTCGCGGATGTCGTGTCGCACTCGCGCGTGTCGCGGCGGACGTTCTGTGACACGTTCGCCAACCGTGAGGAGTGCCGGCCAGGTATCGTTGACCCGGTCACGGGGCAGCTCACTGCGATGTTCGATGAAACACCGTAGTTCCCGGTCAACGACTTCAAGCTCGACTTCTTCGGCGCCGACCGGGCGCCGCTCCAGCCGGGGTTCGAGGCGGGCCCTGCACAGCTGAGAGCTTGGCGCGTTGGTGTGGGGGCATGGCGCAAGTGCTCGGGTTGTGGCTGAGCGTACCGTCCCAAGCGCGGGCTAGCTTGCCCGATACCACGATTGGCGCTTGTGAGCTCGGAATAGAGGTCATAGATCGTCGGGCGTGATTGCAAAGCCGGGCCCGACGAGGTCTTTGAGGTCGCAGCTGACGAGTGTCCAGTTGTGCTTGCGGCTGGCTGCCACGTGGGCGGCGTCGTAAACGGTCAGGTTGTGCTCGGCTGCGATCCGTGCGGCCTCGCGCACACGCTCATCGTCCACGCGGTCCAGCGTCGCGGGGCACGCCAGCCGGATCAGCTCGGCGAGGCGCTCGGCGTCGGCCCACGAGCGCCAGCTCACGACGGCGACGTTCGCAACCTCATAGAGCGTGAGGTCGAGTGCGGCGAGGGTGACGGGGCTCGCGCCGGCAACGGTCTCCTCGCCAGGGTCCTCGCCAGCGCCGGTGTCGGCCTCCTCCTCGGTCGATTCCACGAGCGCCTTGGCGGCGGCGTGGTAGCGGTCGTCGGGATCGAGCGCGGCCAGCCACACGCTGGCGTCCAGCAGCAGGTGGCTCAATGCGCCTGCCGCAGCTCACGCACTTGGCGTGCGCTTTCCCCGCCATGCGGTGACGCGCCTGCCAGCACCCTGCGTATCGCGCGCTTACGCGCGTTGGTACGAAGCTCTCGCTCGGTGAGCTCCTGCAGCAGGCCGCTGCGGGAGGTCCCCTGCTGGCGGGCGTGCTCGTCGAGGCGCCCGAGCAGCTCGTCCGGGATGCTCACCATCACCTTTGCCATGCCCTGTAGTATATACCAAGGCTGGTTTGGTATTGCCGGGGCGGAACGGGCCCGTCAGCTTCCCCAGCCAGGCGCTCCGGCCAGGTCGGCGGCAGGCAGGCTGCCTGCGGGCTTTTCTCGGGTAGCTGGCCGCAGGTCCACTCGATGGTTCTGTCCCCAGCCGAGACACCACCCACGCCCGGCCTTTCATCTACGCTGAGACCTATATATGTCGCGCAAGCTCGGCATCGTCCCCGTCCCCAACTCGCGTTCGCGCCAGGAGGCGCTGGAGCGACGCCGCGAGGCCAGCCTGGTGCTGGAGATGGCGAGGCTGCTGCTGAAGGGGGAGAGCCTCGCGCAGGTGCTGCCGACGGCGGCGGCGAGGATGGCGCAGGCGCTGGAGCTGCAGTCGGCGGCGATCGTGATGGAGGCGGTCGAGCCGGACGCGCGCAGCGTGGCGTTCCCCCTGCGCGAGGGCGATCGCCGCCTGGGCACGGTGGTGGTGGGGGCCGACAGCTCCGAGCGCAGCCTCTACCGCCTGCAGGAGCGCGTGGTGCCGGCGCTGGAGGCGCTGCTGAGTGCGGCGCTGGAGCGCGAAACGCTGCAGGGTGGGGTGGTGGAGACGGCGGCGTTGCGTCAGGCGGACGTGGTGAAGACGGCGCTGCTGCGGGCGGTGTCGCACGACCTGCGCAGCCCGCTCACCGCGATCTCGACCGCGGCGGAGGCGATCGCGCTGCCGGGCGTCTCAGCGCCCGAGCGCGAGGAGTTGGCGAGCGCGATTCTGGCGGAGACGCGCAGGCTGTCGCGTCTGGTGGACAACCTGCTGGACCTCTCGAAGCTCGAGGCGGGTGCCGCCGAGCCGCGGCGGGAATGGCTGTCGGTGGAGGAGATCCTCGGGATGGCGTTGGAGGATCTCGCGCCGCCCCCGTCCTTCAACCACAGCACCCCCCCCTCCTCCTCCTCCCCATCACAAGCCCCGCATGAGGAGTTCCACGTCACGATCGACCGCGACCTGCCGCTGGTGCGCGCCGACTCCACGCAGCTGGAGCGGGCGTTCGTGAATGTGCTGGAGAACGCGCGGCGGCATTCGGGAGGCCACCCGGTGTCGGTGCGGGCGCGGGTTGTCAGGACGCTGGCGGGCGAGGGCGACCGCCTGATCGTGCGCATGGTTGACCGCGGCCCGGGCATCCCGCCGGCGCAGCTGGAGCGCGTGTTCGAGCCGTTCTACTCCGCCGGCACGGCGCGCGGCGGACGCCGCGGTTCGGGTCTCGGCTTGGCGATCGCGCGCGGCTTCATCGAAGCCAATGGTGGCTCGCTGCATGTCGAGTCGCTGCCCGGCCAGGGGGCCACGTTCGTGTTCGAACTGCCGCTGGAGCGGGGGGGTCCGGAGGCGGCGGCACGGGGGTCGGAGGGGGCCGGGGGCACAAGGGGATCGGAGACGGGCGCCGCGCCACGGGGAGCAGGAGCGACAACGCAGGCCGTCCGGGTATCAGGGGCGGATGGCGACTAGAGGGTGGCGCAGCCGGCCGGAGGCCGGTGAGCTGGGCCCCTCTTCTTCGATTGACGCCACCCCGGCGAAGCCGCGGGTGCTGGTGGTTGACGACGAGTTGCAGATCCTCCGGGCCCTGCGCGTGGTGCTGCGCGAGGCCGGCTTCGAGGTGATCGCCGCGCAGAGCGCCCCGGAGGCGTTGGACCTCGCGGCGGTGAAGGCCCCGCGCGCGGCGATCATCGACCTCGTGCTGCCCGGCGGCGACGGCGTCGAAGTGACACGCAGCCTGCGCGAGTGGAGCGAGATGCCGATCCTCGTGCTCTCCGCGGTGGGGGAGGAGGAGCAGAAGGTGCGGGCCCTGGAGGCTGGGGCCGACGATTACATCACCAAGCCGTTCGGCACGCGCGAGCTGGTCGCGCGACTGCGTGCCGCGCTGCGCCGCAGCGAGGGCGCCGGCGAGGAGCAGCCGACGATCGCCGCGGAGGGCCTCGAGATCGACCTCGCCGCGCACGCGGTGAGACGCGACGGCCAGCCGGTGCACCTCACCCCGATCGAGTTCGAGCTGCTGCGCGTGCTGGCGCAGAACCGCGGCCGGCTGATGACCCACAAGGCGCTGCTCGCCGAGGTGTGGGGCCCGGGGTATGTTGACGATATGCAGGCACTGCGCACCCACATCGCCCGGCTGCGGGGCAAGATCGAGCCGCCGGGCCAGCGCCCCCGCTACATCCTCACCGACCCGGGCGTGGGGTACCGGTTCTCCGGATGAGCGAGGGTGCCCGCGGGTCGCGCTGTGCCGGATGAGCGAGGCTGCCCGCGGGTCGCGCTGTGCGGCGCTGCCAATGGGACCTCGCAATACGCTGCCTGACATGCATCGTCCCTTCGCGTGCGCCCCGGCCGTGCTGTGCGCTGTGACACTGGTCACGGGTGCGACCGCCGCTGGCGCCAGCGCGACCCCGACCACCGGTTTCCTCTCGGCCCCGACCGAACAGCTCGCCGTGCCGGGGATGGGGGCCGGTGCCGAGGTCACCCCCGAGGGCGACGTGTACACCGGGTGGGCCGAGTACGAGCTGCGTTTCGGTCGGCGCCTGCGGTTGTGGGATCAGCCGACGCGCACGCTGCCCGACCCGGGGGTGCCGCTGCTCTCCAGCGCGCTCCCCGACGGGCCGGTGCGCTATACGGTGAATCTGTTTGCCGTCCCGGTGGCGGGCAGGCCGGTGGCGTACGAGACGGTGATCGCCACCAACGGCTCCGACCGACCCCGCCAGGCGCGGGTGGCGATGCTGCTCGCCTACACCCGTGGCCGGCAGATCCACGGCCCGCACGGCGTGCTCACCGGCGCGTTCCGCTATGAGCGCCCGGTGAGCTCCAGCGTCCTCGGCGCCTACGAGCAGCCGGGCCAGTCATTCTCGAGCGCCTTCAGCTACACCGTTGCCGGCCGCGACTTCGACCGCTCCGGCCTGCTGCTGGCGCGCGGCCCGGCAACTGCCAGCCGGCCGTTGGCGACGTCCGTTCAGAGCGCGCGCTCGACGCTTCGTCGGAGCCCCGGTGGGACCCTCGAGCGGAGCCCCGGTGGGACCCTTGAGCTGAACACCCCCACCACCCCCCACGACGGCAGGGTGTTCAGCACGCGCCTGGAGCCCCACGCCAGCGCGAGCTTCACCTGGCAGATCCCGCTCGACCCGCCACCCGCCGGCGCTGGGGCCGACCGCGCGCTCGACGCTATGCCGCTGGGTGCCGCGCGCGCCGCGCTGCGTGCGCTGTGGGCCTCCCAGGAGGCGGGGATGATGGGGATCGAAGTGCCCGAGGCGAAGGTGGACGCGACCTACCGAGCGGCGATCGCGGAGATGCTCGAATCGCGCATCGACACCCCTGCCGGCTGGGAGCAGTGCCCCAACCGCCTGCAGTACCGCGCCTTCTGGATTCGCGACGCGGCGATCGAGACGCAGGCGCTCGACCTCGCGGGGTTGCACGCCGCGGCGGCGCAGAACCTGAGCTTCATCGACGCCTTCCAGCAGCCCGACGGGCTGTTCATCAGCCAGGCTGGGCAGTACGACGAGTGGGGCGAGGCGCTGTGGGCGCTCGCCCAGCATGCCGCGCTCGCGCAGGAACCTGACTACGCCGCCGCGCAGCTCGGGCGGATCGGCGCCGCGGTCGATTGGCTGTCGGCGACCAGCGCAGCCGACCCGCTGGGACTGCTGCCTCCGAGCAACCCCGACGACAACGAGCTGGCGTACGGGCACATCACCGGGGACGACCTGTGGGCGGCCGTCGGGCTGCGCTCGGCTGTCGCCGCCGCCACGCTGGCGGGAGATACAACCGTCGCTCCGGCCGTACAGAGTGCCGTCGAAGCGGGCGCGGGTGCCGCTGCCGCCGTGCCGAGCGAAGCGGGTGCAGCCGTCGCCATGCCAGCCGAAGCGAGTGCCGACGCGGGCGCATGGACCGCCGTCGATCAGCACTTCGAGGCAGCGCTCGACCGCGCGATTGCTGCTGCCGTGGCCCGCGAAGGCCACGTCCCTCCCGTGCTCGACGCGAAGGGCGGCCAGGATTGGGGCAACTACTGGGCGGCCTTCCCCGCGCAGGTGTTGAGTGCCCGCTCCCCCGCCGTCACCGCCACGCTGCGGTGGGCGCGTGCGCACATGGCCGAGGGCCTACCCACCTACCTGAACGGCAGCGAGCTGCACGACTACCTGGGCTTCCGGATCTTCCAGACCGAGCTGGCCGCCGGCGACGCCGCGGACGCGGTGGCGGGGCTGTACGCGGAGCTGGTGCACACCACCGCCACCGACGGCGGCTGGGAGACCGGCATCGGGCCCTACCGCGGCCGTGCCTCGGCCACCAACCTCGCCCCGCACGGCACCTTCGCCGCCGAATACGTGGCGCTGCTGCGCAACATGCTGGTAGCGGATACCCCCACCGGCGGCGTCCAGCTGCTCGCTGGAGCGAGCCCCGCCTGGTTGGGGCCGGGACAGCACATAACCGTGGACGCCGCGCCCACCGACCACGGCGTGATCTCCTTCGCCGAGCGCTCCACGCGGCGCGGGGAGACCCTCACCTGGCACGACACCCTTGCCACCGGCACCTCGCTGAGCTGGAAGCTGCCGTCGTGGGCCCGTGACGCGCGTACCATCACTGGGCCGGTGAGCGGCGGGGCGATCGCGCTGCACGGTAATTCGGGCTCGCTCACGGTGACGTTCGGCGGTCGCCGTCCGGGGCAGTCGTACGCGCGGACCGCCGCCGCGCTGAACGCTGCCTACCGGGCGCACGGTCGCACCCCCCCGCTTGTGCCGGCTTCGTAACGAAATCGTTATACGCGCGAGCGAAATCGTCACACCCCCGTGATGGCGTAGCGGGAATAGTGCACGTATGGACCTGGTGGCGGTGGTGATCGGGATCGCGATGTTCGCAATCTTGCTCGCGATAATCGAGGGGATCGATCGGATATGAACACGCCGCCGTTGGGCGCATTCATCGCACACATGAGCGGCGCCGACTTCTTCGGCCTGGTCGTCACCGTGCTGATCATCGCCTACCTCTTTTACGCATTGATCCGCGGAGAGAATCTCTAGGCGATGACCCTCTACGGCTGGCTGACGATCGTGCTGTTCGCGATCATCCTCACCGTGCTCGCGCTGCCGCTGGGCAGCTACCTGGCGAGGGTGTATACAGGTCAGCGGGTCTTCCTGACGCCGCTGTTTGCGTGGCCGGAGCGGATCCTCTACCGGATCCTGCGGGTCAATCCGAAGCTCGAGCAGGACTGGAAGGCGTACGCGAAAAGCCTGATCGTCTTCTCGCTCGCGGGATGGCTGCTGCTGTACCTGATCCTGCGCACCCAGGATGCCTTCTGGGTGCCCCACGCGCTCAACCCGCTCGGTTACCACTCGCCGTCGTGGAACGTGAGCTTCAACATCGCCTCGTCGTTCATGACCAACACCAACTGGCAGTACTACAGCGGCGAGACGACGATGAGCTACTTCACCCAGATGGCGGGGCTCACCGTCCAGAACTGGCTGTCGGCCGGCGTGGGCATCGTCGTGGCGGTTGCGTTGGTGCGCGGGATCATCGGGCGCACGGGCAAGAGCCTCGGCAACTTCTGGCAGGACATCGTGCGGACGATCCTGTATGTGCTCGCGCCGCTGTCGGTGCTCGTCGCGCTCGTGCTCGCCTCCCAGGGGGTGATCGCCAACTTCTCCGACTACCTGGTCGTTCACACGATCACCGGCCTGCAGCAGACGATCGCGATGGGGCCGGTCGCTTCGCAGCTGTCGATCAAGATGCTCGGCACCAACGGCGGCGGCTTCTTCAACACCAACTCGGCGCACCCCTTCGAAAACCCGACGCAGTTCACCAACTTCTTCGAGATGCTGTGCGTGCTGATAATCCCGGCGGCGCTGGTGTTCATGTACGGGCGCATGACCGGCAACCGCCGCCAGGGGTTCGCGATCTACGGCGTGATGATGTTCATGTTCCTCGGTGCCGTGTGCGTCGCCTACATCGCCGAGGCCCACGGCTCGCCCGCACAGCACGCGGCCGGCCTGCACACGGGTGTGATCAGCGGCTCGGGCGGCGGCAACATGGAAGGCAAGGAGCAGCGCTTCGGGATCGCCGGCTCTGCTCTGTTCGACGTGGTCACGACCGTCACCTCGTGCGGGGCCGTCAACAGCGCGATCGAGTCGTTCACCGGCATCGGCGGCGCCGTGCCGTTCGCCAATTTGTCGGCCAGCGAGGTGATCTTCGGCGGCGTCGGCACGGGGCTGTACTCGATCCTGCTGTACGTGCTGCTGGCGGTGTTCATCGGTGGACTGATGGTGGGGCGCACGCCGGAGTGGCTGGGCAAGAAGCTCGAGGCGCGCGAAATCAAGCTCGCCGGTCTCGCCATCCTGATCACGCCGCTGGCGGCGCTGTTCGCCACGGCGCTCGCGACCGCGAGCAAATCCGGGCGTGCGTCGATCTCTGAAGTGGCGACCTCCGCCAAGCTCGGCACCCACACGCCACAGGCCTTCTCCGAGACCTTCTACGCCTACCTCTCACAGGCCAACAACAACGGGTCGGCGTTTGCCGGCTACACCGGTTACATCCAGCCCAACGCGGGCAACCTCGGTGCGCACGGCATCACCTTCGCCGATTTGCTCGGCGGCTTCGACATGATGTTCGCGCGCTACGCGCCGATCCTGTTCGCGCTCGCCGTCGCCGGCGCGCTGGCGGGCAAGCGCGTCACCCCTGCCGGCCTCGGCACGATGCGCACCGACAACGGCACGTTCGCGGTGCTGTTGATCGGCGTGATCGTGCTCGTCGGCGCGCTCACCTTCTTCCCAGCCCTGCTGCTCGGACCGATCGTGCAGGGTCTGACAGGACATTTGTATTAGCGGGAAGGGGGCAGGCCCCCCTCCCAACCTCCACCCCATCCAATCCTCTCTCATAACTTTCACAAAGAATCTCCACCAGAAGAACAACAAGATGAAACGCGACATCGTCACTTCCGCAATCGGCATCGTGGTGTTCACGATCCTGCTCGGGCTCGTCTATCCGCTCGCGATTACCGGCATCAGCCAGGTCGCCTTCCATGGCGATGCCAACGGACAGCAGATCAAGCTCGACGGCAGAGTCGTCGGCTCGAAGCTGATCGGCCAGAACTTCGGCACGCCGGTGCTCGAAAAGAACGGCAAGCCCAAGGAAGTGAAAGGCGCGGTCGTGACCGAAGCCGACCCGCGTTACTTCCAGTCACGCCCGTCGGCCACCGAAGGCGGGGCGTACAACGCCGCCGCCAGCACCTTCTCCAACCACGGGCCCAACAGCGTGAAGACCAAGGAAGCCAACGAAGAAAACATCAAGGCCTACCTCGAACTGAACAAGAACCCGGCCACCAAGGCCGAATACGACCCCGGTCTGACCGTGGCGAAGATCCCGGTTGACGCGGTCAACAGCTCCGCCTCCGGGCTCGACCCGGAAATCTCACAGGCCAACGCCTGGATCCAGGCCCACCGCATCGCGGCTGTGCGCCACCTCTCGCTCGCCACGGTGAATGGTCTGATCTCCAAGTACACCTCTGGCCGCGGCCTTGGCTTCTCCGGCGAGCCGGGAGTGAACGTGCTCGAGCTGAACCTCGCCCTCGATCGTCTGACAGGAGCAGCCAGCTGATGTCCACGCCTGCCACCCACGAGCGCGAGGCGGTGTCGCTGTTCCAGCGCGACATCATCGGGCGCGCGCTGATCGACAGCCTCAAGAAGCTCGACCCGCGCGTGCAGATCCGCAACCCCGTGATGTTCGTCGTCGAGATCGGCGCGGTGATCACGACGGGGACGTGGCTGATCCAGGCCTTCGGCGGCAAGCCGCTCGGCGGCGGCCACGAGCCGGCGTGGTACACGTTCACGATCGCCTTCTGGCTGTGGCTGACGGTGATCTTCGCCAACATGGCGGAGGCGTTCGCCGAGGGTCGTGGCCGCGCGCAGGCCGACACGCTGCGCTCGATGCGCAAGGAGACCGTCGCGACGATGCGCGACGGCACGACGAAGGCCGCCTCGGAGCTGACCCGCGGCGACATGGTGGTGGTCGAGGCGGGCGAGTTGATCCCCGGCGACGGCACCGTCACCGAGGGGATCGCGACGGTCGATGAGTCTGCCATCACGGGCGAGTCGGCGCCGGTGATCCGCGAGTCCGGCGGCGATCGCAGCGCCGTCACCGGCGGCACGCGCGTCACCTCCGACCGGATCGTCGTGGAAATCACGCAGGAGCCGGGCCATTCCTTCCTCGATCGCATGATCGCGCTGGTGGAGGGGGCAGAGCGGCGCAAGACGCCGAACGAGATCGCGCTCAACATCCTGCTGGCGGCGTTGACGCTGATCTTCATGATCGTGGTTGCCACGCTGCGCCCGTTCGGCCTGTTCGCCGGTACGGCGATCTCCGAGACGACGCTGATCGCGCTGCTGGTCGCGCTGATCCCCACCACGATCGGCGCGCTGCTGAGCGCGATCGGGATCGCGGGGATGGACCGCCTCGTGCGCCGCAACGTCCTCGCCCTCTCCGGCCGGGCCGTGGAGGCCTCGGGCGACGTGGACGTGCTGTTGCTCGACAAGACCGGCACGATCACGATCGGCAACCGTCTCGCCTCGGAGTTCATCCCGATGCCTGGGGTGGCCGAGTCCGAGCTAGCCGAGGCGGCGCAGCTCTCCTCGCTGGCGGATGAGACGCCGGAGGGCCGTTCGATCGTGGTGCTCGCCAAGCAGTACGGGCTGCGCGAGCACGACATGAGCACGCTGAACGCCACCTTCGTGCCGTTCACCGCGCAGACCAGGATGAGCGGTGTTGACTTCGACGGCCAGCAGCTGCGCAAGGGCGCGGGCGACGCGATCGTCGAGTTCGTCAAGCAGGAGGGCGGCTCCCCGCCACCGGAGCTGCAGGCGCAGCTCGAGCGGATCGGCCGCGAAGGCGGCACGCCGCTGGCGGTCGCGCGCGACAGCCAGGTGCTGGGCGTGATCTACCTCAAGGACACGATCAAGGAGGGGATGAAGGTTCGCTTCGACCACCTCCGCGCGATGGGCATCAAGACCGTGATGGTGACCGGCGACAACCGCCTGACGGCGGCCAAGATCGCCGAGGAGTCGGGCGTCGACGACTTCCTCGCCGAAGCCACGCCCGAGGCGAAGCTCGCGCTGATCCGCGAGCAGCAGCAGGAGGGGCGCCTGGTCGCGATGACCGGCGACGGCACCAACGACGCGCCCGCGCTCGCGCAGGCCGACGTGGGCGTGGCGATGAACACCGGCACGCAGGCGGCGCGCGAGGCGGGCAACATGGTTGACCTCGACTCCAACCCGACGAAGCTGATCGAGATCGTCGAGGTGGGCAAGCAGCTGTTGATCACGCGCGGTGCGCTGACCACCTTCTCGATCGCCAACGACGTCGCCAAGTACTTCGCGATCCTCCCCGCCGTGTTCATCAGCACCTACGCGACCAGCGCCGGCGGCAAGGGCCCGCTGCACGTGCTCAACATCATGGACCTCGGCACGCCGGAATCGGCGATCGTCTCGGCGATCATCTTCAACGCGATCGTGATCCCGTTGCTGATTCCGCTGTCGCTGCGCGGCGTGCGCTATCGCCCGATCGGCGCGAGCGCGCTGCTGCGGCGCAACCTCTGGATCTACGGCCTCGGCGGCCTGATCGCCCCATTCATCGGGATCAAGCTGATCGACCTGGTCGTGCACAACCTCCTGGGGGCGTAGGGCTCCCGCCGGCCCAAGGTCGTGCCCGCCAAGCGTGGCAGCCCGATCTTGCTGTCTTTGGCCTGTGTCGGAGACCCCTACCTGTGATCCGCCGGAAGGCCCCTACCTGACCCGCGTGCGCTGGCGGGCTTCCAGTGCCATCGCCTGCGCCACCTGCTCGCGCAGCGCCCGCAGCTCGCGCTGGCGCGCGATCACCCACAGCCCCAACAGCCCCACGACGAGGAGCCCGACGAAGCCGAGTAGCGAGCCGACTTTGGCGAGGGTGCTCGCCTCGTGGGTCGTGGGCGGGGGCAGTTTGAAGCTGCGGGGCGTGGCCGGCGCGTGCGAGCCGGCGGTGGCGGTGCCGATCACCGGATGGGTGGTCTCGGCGATCGCCAACATCTGCTGCGGCGAGAGGTTGTTGGTGAGCGTGTTTTCGATCCAGTAGGCGGCGCTCCCTTCGCGCCAGGCGATCGTCTTGAGGTGTTCGCCGTCGTAGAAGAGGCTGTACGTGCGCGAGCCGACGTGGATTTCCTGGTTGGGATTGCCGAGCAGCGGCGAGTCGGTCCAGGTGCTGCCCTGGATGTCGTAGTACTGGCCCAGTTCGCCCTCGTTGACGACCACCACATAGGCGGGGTACAGCTGCCGGCCCGGGCCCGCGATGTCATACCAGCGCACCACGTCCGGTTCGGATTCGGCGGTGGTTTCCTGGCCGCGTGGCACCTGCACTGCGAACGGCAGGCGTGGGGCGATCGCACGCGCTTGCGCGAGCGTGGCGCTTGGGGTGGGTGACAGCGAAGGCGGAGGCGGGGGGGCGGCAGGATGCCCTCGTGCGGAGTGGTGCCCGCTGGCGCCCGAGCCGTGCAGCCGATGTGGGGCGATCGCGGCGGTGCCGCTGAGGAAGGAGTGGGCCGCTTCTTCGAACTGCTGCGGGGTGGCGGTGTCGTAGGTGCTGTGCAGCTCGACGTGGAAGGGCACCTGGCGCACCGGCTTGCCGGCCGATTCGACCAGCAGCTCGAGCAGCTGCAGCACCTGCGCTTCGCTGTGGAGGTCGGTTTCGACGGCCTTGCCAACGATGCGCTCGAACTTTTCACGGTTTTCAAAGAGCGTCGGCCCGTACTGGGCCTTGACGTCGAGCAGGAAGCGCTGGTCGCGGGCGTCGCGGATCAGCGAGGTGCTTTCGTGGCGGTTGGCGACGAATTCGAGCGCTTCCTGGCCGCACAGGCGCTGGTAGCCGGGCTGCAGGTTGATTTCGAAGTACTGTTCGCCGCCCGGTTCGTTGACGTGGTGGTAGGGCTTGTCGACGGTCATGTACACGCAGCCCATTTCGTCCACGGCGCGCTTGAAGCGCTTGAAGTTGGTGACGAACACGAGGTTGGGCGTGATGCCGATCACTTTCGTGAGCGTTTCGACCATCAGCTTCACGCCGCCGGAGGTGGTTTCGCCGCTTTCCTCGTAGCCGAAGGTGTAGGCGGAGTTGATGCGGTTTTCTTCCAGCTGCCCGTTCAACCGCGTGAACGGCACGCGCAGCTCGCGCGGGATCGAGAGCATCGAGATCGTCGGCTTGCTCGGGTCGATGCGCACCAGCAGCATCTCGTTGGAGTGCGGCAGCACGGCCCCGCCGGGGTTGCCCTTGGGGGGCGGCCGTTCGTCGTTGCCGACCAGCAGCAGCGTCTCCGGCGCCCCGCTCGCCGCCTGCGGCAGGATGTTCGCGGCGACCTTCACCGGCTTGTTCTGGCGCAGCGCCGCCACCACCTTGCTGACCTCGTTACGCGCCAGCACGGCGCTCGCCGCGCCCGACAGCAGCACGACCCCGATCCCGCCGAGTAGCACGCGCTTGGCCATCCACCAGGGGCGGCGCGGGGGCTCCGGGGGAAGCCGGTCGGGAGGCGGCGCCCCGAGGGAGGGCGGCGGTGGTGTCGCGACGGCGCTCAAATGACTCGACTGGAGAGTAACGACCCGGCTCGACCCGCTCGCTACGCCCCGCTCACCAGCACCAGCGCGAACGCCACATAGGCGGCGATGATCAGCGCTCCGGGGAGGCGGCGCAGGCCGCGGTCGAGGTAGGCGATCGCCAGCGCGGCGGCGGTCAGGCCGAGGTAGCTGACCGCGACGAACGTGGTGGGTCCGGACGGGGTGCCGAGGCCGACGATCGCCCCGGGGATCAGCAACCCGGCGACGACGTTCAGCGCGTTGCTGTTGAGCGCGGTGCTGAGCGTCGCCGCGCCCCGGCCGCGGGAGGCGAGGTAGACGGCGGCGACCGCGTTGGGGAGGCTGGTGACGGCGGCAAGGATCAGGCCGCCGACCACGATCCCGGGGATCGCGTGGCGCGTGCCGAGCTCCGAGCCGGTTCGCTCCATCGCGATCGAGGCGCCCACCACGACAAGCACCGCGAGGGCCGCCAGCGCGCCGTCGCGCGCGCCGCCGCGATCGGGGTGGATCGCCACTTCGAGCTCCTGCTCCTCCTCTCTGACCGCCTCCGCCAGCCAGGCGGCCCACGAGTCGGGCAGTCTCAGTCGCGCCAGCCGCTCCCGGCCGATACCGAGGATCGCCAGGTAGGGCACCATCAGCGCCAGCGCGGCGAGCAATCCCACCGCCGGCGGCAGCGTCCCAACCACCACCAGCACGCAGACCCCGGCGATCCACAGGCTCACAGCCCCGCCGAGCTCGATCACGCGCCGGTGCAGCGAGATCCGCCCGGCGACGACCGCCGCCAGGCCGAGCAGCGCTGCCAGGTTGAAGACGTTGGAGCCGATCACGACGCCCGCGCCGATGTGCGTGTCGTGCCGTGCGAGCGCCGTCACCGCGGCGGTGATCTCGGGCGCGTCGGCGGCCAGCGCCGCGAGCATTCCCAGCAGCGCCTCGGAGAGGCCCAGCCGTGCCCCCACGCGCTCGAGCCGCACGACCAGCGCCCAGGACGCGCCGAGGCTCACGACGACGCCGCTAGCGAAGATGGCGCTCAGCGACAGATCAGACACGACTGTCGGGGCAATGCGACTTGGCGGTCTCGAGCTGGCTGCTGATCACGTTGGCCTCCACGGCAGTGGCACGCCGACCAGGCTTCCCGGCTCTCCATGCGGCACTCTATCCACAGCGGCCTCCACCCGGCGCGGCGATCCCCCGCTGCGTACAGGACAATGCCAGCCATGCCCTCCGATCGCGGACACCTGAAGGTCTTCATCGGTATGGCTGCCGGCGTAGGCAAGACGTTCCGCATGTTGCAGGAGGGCCAGGCCGAGGCCGAGGCTGGCCGCGACGTCGTGGTCGGCTATCTGGAGCCGCACGGGAGGATGGAGACGGTCGCCCAGGCGGAGGGCCTGGAGCTGGTGCCGCGCCGCGGGGTGCGCTACCGCGACACCGAGATCGAGGAGATGGACCTGCCGGGGGTGCTGGCGCGCGCGCCGGAGCTGTGCTTGATCGACGAGCTGGCACACACCAACGCCCCCGGGGTGGAGCACGAGAAGCGATATGAAGACGTGCGCGACGTGCTGGAGGCCGGCATCAACGTCTTCTCCACCGTCAACGTGCAGCACCTGGAGAGCCTCAACGACCAGGTGACGCAGCTGACGGGGGTGCGGGTGCGCGAGACGATCCCCGACGCGGTGCTCTCGGCGGCGGACGAGACGGTGCTGGTGGACATCACCCCGGAGGCGTTGATCGGCAGGCTGCGCGCCGGCAAGGTGTACGCCCCCGAGCGGGTGCAGGCGGCGCTCAGCAACTTCTTCAAGATCGAGAACCTCGCGGCGCTGCGGGAGACGGCGCTGCGCCAGGTGGCGGAGGGGGTCGAGCTCGAGCGCCGCGGCCGCGAGGCGCCCGTGATCCGCCGGCGCGATGACAGCCTCGTCGCCAGGACGACCCCGCAGGTGATCTCCGAGCGCCTGCTGGCGCTGGTGACGCCGACCCCGCGCTCGCAGCGGGTGGTGCGCCGCGCGTGGCGCTCGGCACAGAGGCTGGGAGCGGAGCTCGACATCCTGGTCGTGCGTCCGCCCGGGGCGACGCCCAGCCGGGAGGAGCGCGAGCAGCTGGAGGCGCTGCGGCGCCTCGCGTCGGTGCTGGGCGCGCACCTCCTGATCGAGGAGGCCGACGAGGTGGCGGAGACCGCGGTCCGGGTGGCGCGGGGGCGGGGCACCACCTACCTGCTGATGGGCTCGCCCAAGCCCCGCAACGCGTGGCGGCGCCTCAGCCAGCCGGCGCTGCCGTTCCAGCTGCTCAAAGGCCTGCCGGGGGTGGACCTGCGGATCGTCGCCGACCGCACGCTGCTGCCGACGGGAGAAGTCGCGGAGGAAGAGGGGGCGGTGCTGTGAGTGGCCAGATCGCAACGGCGGGCGCACGAGCGCACGGAGCCGGGGAGGCGAGGCGATGACCGCCCTCGGGGTGGTGCTGATCGTGGTGGCGCTGGCAGCCGGCTTCGGAGCCGCCGTGGCGACCGAGCGGTGGCGGCGCGAGCGCGCGTTGCGAAGCGGCGAGCGGGTGCGCCGGATCGCGTTCCCGTTCACCGGGGAGGGGCTCTCCGAGCCGGCGCTGGCGGCCGCGCTGCGGCTGGCGCGCGCCGAGGGCGCGACGCTGATGCCGGTGTACCTCGCGCTGGTGCCGTTGCGCCTATCGGTGGACGTGCCGCTGCGCAGCGAGTGCGACGTGGCGCTGCCGATGCTGGAGGCGATCGAGCGGCGCGCGGCCCGCGCGGAGGTGCCGGTCGATGCGCGCATCGAGCGCGGACGCACGGTGCGCCACGCGCTGCGCGAGCTGGCCGCGCACGAGCGCTTCGATCGGATCGTCGTGGCGGCCGGCGCGGACAGCTCTGGTGAGGGCTTCACGCCGGAGGCGGTGGCATGGCTGCTGAGCAACGTCCCCGGCGAGGTGATCGTGCTGCGCGCGGCCAGCGCGGCGCCGCCGACCGCGCTGCAGCCGGAGGAGGGGGCGCAGGCAGCGTTGCAACCAGGGGAAGCGGCGCCACCGCAACCTCAGGGCGCCTAGCCTGTTGCGATGAACATGCTCCGACACCTCCCTCGTTGGCCGAAACGGGGACTCACGCCGGAAGCGAGTGTCTCGCGGCTTCGACCCACCGCTGCGCTGCTCTGCGCCGCGCTGGTCGGCGCGCTGGCCCTCACGGCGACCCTGGTCCCGACGGCCGGCAGCTCCCCCACCCGCTCCGCGATCGCGCACGGGGCGGCGAAGACGCGCCCGCGTGGTCCGTCTTACATGACCGGCCTCAGCGACTCGCACGACGAGATGTTCGGCAACTCGCTGTGGCAGCAGCTGCACACGCAGATCGCGCGTCTCACCGTGCCATACGACGTGGCTGTGCGGCCATACGACCTGGAGCAGGCGGAAGCGTGGATTCACGCCGCGGAAGCGCGCCACCAGAAAATCCTTCTTGCCTTTTATCACTCTGAGTACACGCCGATGAAAATGCCGAGCGTCGCCGTATACAAGCGAGACGTGGCGAAGTTCATCAAGAAGTTCCCCCACATCCGCGAATACCAGGCGTGGGACGAGGCCAACCGCGGGTATGTGCCCGGCTACTTCCGGAGCCCCAGCGCAGTGCAGGATGCGCAGTACTACCAGGCGCTCAAGCGCGACTGCATCCCCTGCACGGTGGTCGGCCTGGACGTGCTCGACCAGGACGACATCTACCCGACGATCGACTACATCGAGGAATTCAAGCGCGAGATCGGCCGCTTGAGAACCGTGATGCCGACGACGTGGGGCCTGCACGACTACTCGGACGTCAACCGCTTGGAAAGCTGGCGCACGCGTGACCTCGTGGCTGACCTCGGCGGTGAAGTGTGGCTGACCGAGACCGGCGGGATCGTGAAATTCGGCAACGATTTCCCAAACAAGAACGGCTCGGGCCTCAGGCGCGCGGCGAAAGTGCTGCAGTTCACATTCGGCGTGGCGGCCTCCAACCCGCGGATCAAGCGCCTCTACATCTATGACTGGACGGGCGGCACGGCCTCCACCCGCTTCGACGCGGGCCTGACCAACGCCCACTACAAGCCCCGCCCGGGCTACGTCGTGGTCTGCAAGCAGCTACACGCCGCGCACTGCAACGTCAAGACGGTCGATAACTAACTTTAGTCAACCGCGGTAGCGACTGGCGAGGTACTCGTTAACCCAGGCTCGGGTACTGCGCCAGGTGCCATCTGGGCCCTTGGATGCCTGCAACCGTCCGCGGGTGGCGGCGACACGCAGGGCGTTGGCGGAGATCTCCGGGGTTGCAAGCGCCGGGAGCGCAACGAGACGCGTTGGCCCGGCGACTGCGGGGACGACGAACTTGTGGAAGTTGTCGAGGATCGCGCGAGCGAGGATCTCGCCAAGCGGCCCCGGGTCCCCTTCGTCAGCGCGCCGCAGCGCGGTGAGGTAGCGGTAGCGATCGCCCTTGTAGATGATCGCCGGCGGGTAGCCAAGGCGAACGAGCAGCACGTTCAGCACTAGCCGGCCAGTGCGTCCGTTGCCATCGAGGAACGGATGGATCCGCTCGAAGCGGGCGTGTAGCTGGGCGAGCGCCTCCGGCTCGCCGCTGGCTCCCTCGACGCGCAGCGATTGTGCGTCGGCGATCCAGTCGGCGAGGAGCGCGGGCACCTCGGTCCAGGCCGGAGGGCGCATCCCTCCCGGGAAGGGTTCGATGTTGTGCTCGCGGTATGAGCCGGGTCGCTCGCGGCCGGTGGCGCTCGGATGCGGGGCCACGTCCCAAACCGGTGTCAACGCAAGGCGATGGATGTGGCGCAGCTCGGTCAACGAGATCAGATCGCCCGTGGACCAATCCCCTGCATCGACGCCCTGCCCGTATACCCAGTCGGCGGCATCGGCGTAGCCGCGTACCTCGAGGTACTCGCGCAGCTCCTTGTTGCCCACCGCGCGACCCTCGTCGAGCAGCTGCTCGACCTGCCGAAGGACGAGCGTGTTGCCCTCGATCGCTGTCGAGTGGTGAGCCTCCTCAAGCCAGATCCCACGCCAGATCCCCTGGGCCTCGACCGGCGATGGCAGGCCGCCCATGCGCTCCTGCAGCTCGCCGATCTGAATGCGCAGCCGCTCATAGACACTTGCCCGTGTAGGGCGGCCACGCAGGGCCCTACCCGTTGATTTGTGCGGTTGCAGCATATCTAAATTGTACCGAACAAACTGCCGTTTGTGCGGTTGAGGGGATGCTAAATGCACCGAACAACCAATGGGGAGGCCCCGGCCCAGCGGAGGCTCTCGTTAGTGGTGCTGGATTATTTGTGAGGGTGCGAAAACCGCTAGTTCGTCTGGGTTCCCGGGGTCGCAGGAGAGCTGTCGAGCTCTCCCATCTCGGTCCGCACTCATGCTGCCAGGGTCGTCCAAGGGAGGCCCGGTGGACTACAGACGAAGTCTGATCGAGAAACCAGAAGGAGACTCAGCGATGGTATTGGACCGTACGCAGCGCGATGCGTTGCACCAGTTCGTAGTCACCGACCTAGCGGGAGTGGGGGACGTGGCGATCGTTCTCCAGAACGGCGAAGTCGCCGAGGCGCTGCGGCTACGGCATCGTTTCGAAGAGGATTTGAGGCTGCTTGACCTGCTTGGCTGGCAGGTGACCGGGGATCGCGATAGCTATGAATTGATGCCTTCTGAGGAGGCGGTACGTGTCCTTGGGCGCCTGCACGTCAGGGCGACAGGGCGGATCGCGCAAACTGTGGCGGAGTTCTTCGGTGAGCAACTCAATCAGGCGTTGAGAGTGGCCGAAGCTTGTGCAATGGCGCTGCGGGAAACGCGGATCGAGACCGACGAAGGCGGATAGGACACCCTGCGAACCCATCCATGCGACGCGGATGCCGACTATGCTTTTGGAGACTTGCGGGACAGCTGATCGACGGTGGCCCAATCCCGCCGTGCCTCCTCTTCGGCCTGTGCCACCAGTTCAACGAGCGTCAAGTCTAGGCCGGTCGCTAGGCCGGAGAGCATGTCCCATGACAGATTGCTCCCATGTAGCTCTATCTCTGATAGGTAGGTGAGATGCATGCCGGCGGCGTCGGCGAGACGTTCTTGGGTCATATGCCGGGATTTGCGCAAGCGGCGGACCACGCGGCCAAGATGGACGTAGGTCGCGTTGGGGGTGGACACCCCCCAACGTTTACGGTTCGAGCCAAAAAGCTCTATAGACGCTTGTCTGTTAGACTATAGTCTAAGAAACGACGTGGCAATCCAGCGCGGTTTCCATGCCAAGCTCTACACAGGCGACCCCGAGATCCTGGCGGTTGACGTGTCGGTGGAGATGGTTGACCTGCGCGAGGGGCTCTGAGGCGCAGCCTCCCCCGGCGCATTGCGCCAAGCCCGCGCACCGATCAGCGCGAGGAGCGCGAAGCCGCAGGCCAGCGGGACGAGCGCGCGCAGCGGGTAGGAGCCGAAGTAGGCGCCCTTGGTGAGCGCCTTCGGGTCGCCGGAGTGCAGGATGTCGAGCAGGCCCTGGTGGTCGATGCCGAGCAGCGTGGGGGCGAGCGCCGAGTACAGCGCCCAGGCGCCCAGCGCGAGCAGGCCGGTGCGCAGCGAGCGGTTGCTCAGGCGCATGCGAGGGGTGACGTACGCGGCCAGCCCGATCGCGCCGAAGGCGGGCAGCAGGAAGACCCAGATCTCCCCCCAGCCGCGGCCGAGGCCGTAGGCGGTGGCGATCGTGGGCTGGAAGAAGCCGTTGAAGAGGTGGCGCATCCAGCTGACGGTCTCGGTCTCGTAGCCGATCAGGGGGTGGGCGATCGCCGCGAGCACGTTGCACGTAATCGAAGCCGCGGCCAGCGCGATCGTGGGGCCAGGCCAGCGCTCGAACGCGATCGCCAGCGCCAGCGCGAGGAACGGCAGCGTCGTGGCGAGGAAGCGGGGGCCGGGAGTGCCGCCGCCGAAGGGCAGGAAGTAGCCGGAGTTGTAGGCGAGGTACAGCAGGCAGGTGCCGCCGATCACGAGCGCCTCTGCGCGGCGCCCGCGGCGGTACAGCGCGACCGCGCCGAGCGCTCCCATCACCAGCACCGGCGAGAGCGTGAGCAGACCGCGCGAGTCCCCGAGCAGCGTCGCGGCCACGCGCAGGGAGGGCGCGGTGATCCCGAAGAAGCCTTTGTGCTGCTGGGGCACGTTGGCGTAGGCGACGTGCGTGAGCGAGTGGAAGGCGGCGAGGTTGTAGAGCGCGAGCGGCACCAGCCCCACGAGCGCCCCCACCGCGAAGGCGCCGCCGCGACGCAGCACCCCGAGCGGCGTGAGCGTGTCGCGGCGCGAGAGCAGGTACAGCCCGAGCACGCCGGCGAGGATCGCCAGCGGGTACTCGGAGGAGATCGCGTAGCCGAGCGTGAGGCCCGCCGTCCCGCACAGCCACGCGCGCGGGGGCCCGTCGCGCTCGCGCATCAGCATCGCGAACGCGGCGAAGCCGAGGAAGGCGGTGAAGATGTGCGAGAACAGCAGCATGGAGAGGCTCAGCGCCATCGTGCCGAGGCCGAGCGTGACCGCGGTCGCCGCCCCGAACCCCGGTTGCAGGCGCTCGGCGGTGTTCCACACGAGCAGCAGCAGCAGCAGGCCGGGCAGCACGTTGCCCCACAGTCCGATCAGGTAGATCAGCTCGTCTTCGTGTGGCTCGGCGGGCGATTCCCGCGCCCACTGCTGTGCATCCACCGCGTTCAGCACCGTGTACCAAGGCATCACGAACAGCGCCAGGCCGGGCGCGCGCGCCGAGTACCAGTGCCCGTGGTAGAAGACCTTGTCGCCCGTGTTGCGCTGGTAGGGGTCGATGTTGGTGTGTTCGTGGTAGAGCGCCTGCAGCAGGTCGTAGTGCGAGGTCTGATTCCAGGAGAAGTCCTCGATCAGCGTCGCGCAGGAGAGCCCCACGAGCAGCACCGCCACGAGTGCGAGGCGCCTGTTCCCACGTGTTCCCATTTTCTGCTCGACCGGAATCGGCGCACAGGATATGCGACGTTGTGGTGGTGGGGCCCCGGTCGGGTTGGACGTTCCGGGGGATGGATCTGCGCAACACTCCTGATATGGGTCTTCGAGGATGAGGAGGTTCCGCAGATGCGAGTCCTGGTAGTGGGAGCTGGAGGTGTGGGTGCGGCGTTCGCGGCGATCGCCCAGCGCCGGCCGGCGTTCGAGCACGTGGTGTTGGCCGACGTCTCACCGCAGCGTGCCAAGGACGCGGCCGCGCGCCTCGGCGAAGCCGACCGCTTCACCGCCGAGCAGGTGGATGCGTCCAGCCAGGAGCAACTGGTGGCGCTGATCGACAAGCTGAAGCCCGACGCTGTGCTGAACGCCTGCGACCCTCGCTTCAACGAGCCGATCTTCGAAGCCTGCTTCGACGCCCGGGTGACATACCTCGACATGGCGATGACGCTTTCAAAGCCCCACGCGCAGCGGCCGTACGAGCTGCCGGGGGTGATGCTCGGCGAGCATCAGCTCGCCCGGCACGAGCAGTGGGAGCAGGCTGGTCTGCTGGCGCTGGTGGGGATCGGCGTCGAGCCGGGGCTGTCGGACATCTTCGCGCGCTACGCCGCCGATGAGCTCTTCTCGCAGGTCGAGCAGGTGGGGGTGCGCGATGGCGCCGACCTGGTGGTCGAGGGGTACGACTTCGCGCCGACCTTCTCGATTTGGACGACGATCGAGGAGTGCCTGAATCCGCCGCTGATCTGGGAGCGCGAGCGCGGCTTCTACACCACCGCTCCCTTCTCCGAGCCCGAGGTGTTCGAGTTCCCCGAGGGGATCGGCCCCGTGGAGTGTGTGAACGTCGAGCACGAGGAGGTCGTGCTGATCCCCCGCTGGGTGGCGTGCGAGCGGGTCACGTTCAAGTACGGCCTGGGTGAGGAGTTCATCGGTGTGCTGCGCACGCTGCACAAACTGGGCCTCGACTCGACCGAGCCGGTCTCGGTGCGCGGCACGCAGGTGTCCCCTCGCGACGTGGTCGCCGCCGCGCTGCCCGACCCCGCGACGCTCGGCGAGCGGATGAGCGGACGCACCTGCGCTGGCACCTGGGTGACGGGCATCGGCCGCGACGGCGCCCCGCGCGCCACCTACCTCTACCACGTGGTGGACAACGAGCAGACGATGCGCGAGTACGGCTGTCAGGCGGTGGTGTGGCAGACCGCGATCAACCCCGTCGTCGCGCTGGAGCTGCTCGACGATGGCACCTGGCGCGGCACCGGGGTGCTCGGCCCGGAGGCATTTTCACCCGGTCCGTTCCTGGAGCGTCTCGCGGTGTTCGGTTCGCCGCATGGACAGCGCGACGAAGCGGCGTAAGGAGCGGGCGCGGCCAACCAGTCGCGCGCCGCTCCTCTGCCCCAGGGCAGCTTTGAAAATTCTCAGAATTCCACGCGCTCGGGAACCGGCCCGGTCGGGGGCGGCTGCTCGAGCAGCCCCGGCGGCGCCGTTTCGGTCTTGCGCGAGAAGAACTCCTTGAAGTACGGACGCGAGATGACCATAATCACGGCGCCGAGAAGCATCCCGCCGATGCCCATCCACAGCGGCAGGGTGATGCCGAGGATCGGCTTGGATTCGACGTTCTTGGTTTCTGAATAGTAGAACGCCGCCTTGACGCCGATGCCGAACAGCATCAGGCCGCCCAGAAACGGGCCGACGCCCATCAGCAGCAGGTTGCGCGTGCTCTCTTTCAGCTCGCGACGGAAGTACCAGGCGCAGGCCACCCCGGTGAAGCCGTAGTAGAAGCAGATCGGGAAGCCGATCGCCGTGAGCGAGTCCACCAGCACGCTTTCGGAGAGCAGCAGCAGGGTGATCGTGATCGCGATCGAGAGCACGCCGAAGCCGAGCGTCGAGACCGTCGGCGTCAAATAGCGTTTGTGGACGCGCGAGAGCAGCGAGGTGACCGCTTTCCAGTGTGCCATCGACAGCGTCGTCCGCGCGGTCGGCAGGATCGTCGTCTGCGTCGAGGCCGACGCCGAGGTGAGCACCGCGACGATTAGCAGCTTGTTCAGAGGTTCGCCGAGCACTCCCGTACCGAGCGCCTTGAGGATGTCTTCCTGGTTGGCTGGGTTCTTCAGGAAGTCCACGCCGTGGAAGGACTGGGCGGCCGCCGAGACGACGACGTAGATCAGCACGAGCAGGATCGTCGACATCACCGCGGCCTTGCCCGGACCCTCGGCGGGGTCCTCGGACTCCTCGTTGACCGCCACCCCGGAGTCCCAGCCCCAGTAGATGAAGACCGCGAGCAGCAGCGCGACCACCAGGTCGCCGAAGTTCATCGCGAACGGGTTGATCCAATCGAGCGAAGGCTTGATCGAGCCGGCCGGCGGGTGGCTGCCGTAGACCTTGACGAAGGCGACCACCGCGAACACGGTGAGGATCAGGATCTCGGCGCTCAGCAGGACCTGCTGGATGCGCGCCGAGAGCTCGATGCCGCGGTAGCAGATCCAGGTCATGATCGCGATCCACAGCACGGCGCCGATGATGATCGCCGCTTTGGATTCGCCGAGTTCGGTGAAGCCGAAGAGCTGGAAGGTGTAGATCGCCGCGATGTCCGCCAGCGAGGCCATCACGATCACGTCGGAGAGGAAGATCGCCCAGCCGTTCAGCCAGCCCGTGGAGGGCCCGAACGTGCGCGTGGTCCACGCGAACGACGTGCCCGCGTCGGGGTCGGCGCGGTTGAAGTATTTGTAGGCCGAGGCGACCAGCAGCATCGGCAGGAACGCCACCAGCATCACCGCCGGCGCGTGCACGCCGACGCCTTTGACCACGACGATGAACCCGAGGGTCGCCGCCAGCGAGTAGGCCGGCGCGGTGGAGGCCACGCCGATCACGATGTTGGAGAGATACCCGATCGCGTTTTTCTTCAGGCCCTTGTCCATCACCCCCGATGGATCGGGTGTGCCGGATTCCGCGACGCTCGCAGTTGCCATCTCGCCCTCCCTCTGAAGTAGAACGGTCGGCGGTCCCAGAACAATCGGTGGCCGTCGTGGCAAACGCTACGACCACTGCGAACGGGCGCCAATGGGCGCGATCCCCAAAGTTTCCGCTTGCTCTTGTACGTCTCGTACAATCGAACCGAGAGGTCTTGAACGAGCAGCGCATTGATACATGCCTGAGCCCGCAGTACGGTTGTGCTAAGTGTCTATTCGAGCGGCCAAGAGCGTGGCGCAGTCGGCCGCAGGCCGGCGAGCTGGGCCCCTCGCTTTTTGATCAGATGTTCCGATAGCAGAGACTGGAGGAGACGGAGATGGCCACCAACCTGAGCGATCCGATCATGGGAACGGAGTCCGCGTCGCCGCCACCGGCAGCGGGCGGAGGCGACCTCCAGGATCTGGCGAAGCGCCACCTGTGGATGCACTTCACGCGGATGGGCACCTACGCCGAGCACGAGGTGCCGGTGATCGTGCGCGGCGAGGGCTGCTACGTGTACGACCAGCACGGCAAGCGCTACCTCGACGGGCTCTCGGCGCTGTACTGCGTCAACGTCGGCCACGGTCGCGCCGAGCTGGGGGAAGCCGCCGCGGAGCAGGCGAAGGAGCTGGGCTTCTACACCAACTGGAGCTACGCCCACCCCCGCTCGATCGAGCTGGCGGCGCGGATCGCGAGCCTCGCTCCCGGGGACCTCAACCGCGTGTTCTTCACCTCGGGCGGCTCGGAGGCGGTGGAGAGCGCGTGGAAGCTCGCGAAGGCCTATCACGCCGCCCGCGGGGAGCCCAGACGGCACAAGCTCATCTCGCGCAACCTCGCCTATCACGGCACCTCGATGGGCGCCCTGACCGCGACCGGCCTGCCGCCCCTGCGCGAGCCGTTCGAGCCGCTGACGCCGGGGGGCCACCACGTCGCCAACACCAACTCCTACCGCTGGAAAGAAGACCGCGAGGAGCTGTGGGCGGCGGACGCGATCGAGGAGGCGATCCTGTTCGAGGGCCCCAACACCGTGGCGGCGGTGATCCTCGAGCCGGTGCAGAACGGCGGCGGCTGCTTCGTCCCGCAGGAGGGGTACTTCCAGCGCGTGCGCGAGATCTGCGACCGCCACGGGGTGCTGCTGATCTCCGACGAGGTGATCTGCTCGTGGGGGCGCCTCGGCTACTGGTTTGGGTGCGAGCGCTTCGGCTACGAGCCCGACATGATCACCACGGCGAAGGGCATCACCTCGGCGTACGCCCCGCTCGGCGCGGTGATCGCCTCCGACCGGCTGATCGAGCCGTTCCTGCACGGAGACGCGATCTTCAACCACGGTTTCACCTTCGGCGGGCACCCGATGTCGTGCGCGGTGGCGCTGGCCAACATCGACGTGCTGGAGCGCGAGCAGCTGTGCGAGCACGTGCGCGCGCGCGAGGGCGAGTTCCGCGCGATGCTGGACAGCCTGCGCGACCTGCCGATCGTCGGCGATGTGCGCGGCGCCGGTTACTTCCACGCAATCGAGCTGGTGAAGGACAAGGAGACCAAGCAGACGTTCGACGACGAGGAGGCGGAGTACCTGCTGCGCGGCTTCCTCTCCGGCGAGCTGTACCGCCGCGGGCTGATCTGCCGCACCGACGACCGCGGCGAGCCGATCGTGCAGCTCTCACCGCCGTTGATCGCCGACCGCGAGCAGTTCGAGGAAATCGAGGCGATTTTGCGCCCTGTGCTGAGCGAGGCGTGGGAGCGGATCGGGAGGCGGTAGGCGCGGCCGATGGATACGAGGAGGGGGACCCAGGGGCAATGCTGAGCGTCGATGGAGTGCTCGCGCGGCGATGCCCGGGGCCGGTCGCCCGCAGGGGAGCACGATGCTGACCGTCGAGGGTCTCGTCGCGGAGCTGGGGCTGACGCTGATCAGCGGCGAGGAGGCGGCGAAGGGCCACGTCCGCTGGGTGCACTCGACCGAGCTGCCGGACCCCACCCCGTGGCTGCGCGGGGGCGAGCTGCTGCTGACGACCGGGCTGCAGCTGCAGAGCGCGAAGACCCAGCGCGAGCTGATCGTGCGCCTCGCCGCGCACGAGATCGGCGGCCTCGGCTTCGGCACCGGCTTTGCCCACAAGCGCCTGCCGCTCGCGCTGGCCGACGAGGCGCGCAAGCGCGACTTCCCGTTGTTCGAGGTGCCGTACGAGCTGCCGTTCATCGCGATCACCGAGCGCGTGTTCGCGCAGCTGCTGGACGAGCGCTACGAGATGCTGCAGCGCAGCATGGCGGGCGACGTGCTGGCGGAGGCGCTGACCGGGCGGCTGTACCCCGACGAGCTGCAGGCGAGGCTGCGCCCGTTCGGGATCGGCGAGCGCGCGGCGGTGCTGGCGTTCGCTCCCCCCGACCCCGCGGTGGCGGCCCCGCTGGTGGAACGGATCCTCGCGCGCGAGGACCTGCTCGGCGAGGCGGCCGGAAACGGAGCGGGCGGCGGCAGGCGGCTGGGCAGCCTCGTGGCGATCCGCGCGGGGCTGCTGTGCGCGGTGATCGACGGTGGCCCGCCCCCGCCCGTGAACGGCGTTCACCTCGCCGAGCATCGGGCCCCCGGCGAAGTCAACCCGATCGCGCTGGCCCGCAAGATCCGCGCCGACCTCACGGCGCGCCTGGGGAGCGAGGTGCGCGCCAGCGCCAGCCGCGTGGCCCCGACGCAGTCGCTGCGCCTCAGCTTCCACGAGGCGCGCTGCGCGCTGGAGGCGATGCGCCTGCAGAACGGCGGCAGCGCGGAGGTGGTCGCCTCCTATGCCGACCTCGGCGCCTTCCAGCTGCTGCTCTCCCTGCAGGACGACGACGCGCTGCTGACCTACTGCCGCGGCGTGCTCGGCCCCGTCGAGGCGGGCGAGGGCGAGTACGGCGACGAGCTGCTGCGCTCGCTGGATGTGTTCATCGAGCACAACGGCCACTGGGAGAAGGCCGCCAACGCGCTGTACTGCCACCGCCACACGCTGCGCTACCGCATCCGCCGCGTGGAGCAGCTGACGGGCCGCGACTTCTCCACGGCGCGCGATCGGATCGAGTTCTGGCTGGCGCTGCGAGGACGGGAGCTGGCAAGGTGAGGTGCGGATTTATTTTGATGGGGACCCCCACAAGGGGGGTCAGGGAGGGAGCTGTTTATTGCGATTCCGACGATGACAGGAGGTCACGGCGATGAGGATCGGCGTTCCCAGCGAGATCAAGCTGGATGAGTACCGCGTCGCGTTGACACCCGCGGGCGTGCGCGAGCTGAGCGCACGCGGCCACGAAGTGGTCGTGCAGGCCGGCGCGGGCGAGGGCAGCGCGCTGTCAGACGAGGAGTTCGTCGCCCAGGGCGCGCGGATCGTGCCCGATGCGCGCGCGGTGTTCGCCGAGGCCGAGCTGGTGCTGAAGGTGAAGGAGCCCCAGCCGCGCGAGGTGTCGCTGCTGCGCGAGGGACAGACGCTCTTCACCTACCTGCACCTCGCCGCGGAGCCGAGCCTGACGCGCGGCCTGCAGGCCTCGGGCGCGACGTGCATCGCCTACGAGACGGTCGAGGACCCCCGCGGCAACCTCCCGCTGCTCGCCCCGATGAGCGAGGTGGCAGGCAAGCTGGCAACGCAGGCGGGCGCCTTCATGCTCGAGAAGCCGCTCGGCGGCCGCGGCATCCTGCTGGGCGGCGTGCCCGGCGTGGCGGCCGCCACGGTGCTGGTGATCGGCGGCGGCGTGGTGGGGATGAACGCGGCGATCATCGCGATCGGGATGCAGGCTGATGTGTTCGTGTTCGACCGCTCGATCGACCGCCTGCGCGAGCTGGAAGTGGCGTTCGGCGGGAGGGCCTCGACGGTGTACTCCTCGACGCTCGCGATCGAGCAGATGCTGCCCTCCGCCGACCTGGTGATCGGCGCGGTGCTGATCCACGGCGGCCGCGCTCCGCACGTGATCAGCCGCGAGCAGCTCGGCCTGATGCGCCGCCACGCGGTGCTGGTCGATGTCTCGATCGACCAGGGCGGCTGCTTCGAGACCTCGCACCCGACCACTCACTCCCACCCCACCTTCGAAGTGGATGGGGTCACCCACTACTGCGTGGCGAACATGCCGGGCGCGGTGCCGATCACCTCGACGTACGCACTCACCAACGCCACGCTCCCCTACGTCCTGGCGCTTGCCGACCACGGCGTCAACGAGGCGCTCGAACGCGACCCTGGCCTGCGCCTCGGGCTGAACGTCAGGGACGGCGAGATAACCCACCCCGCGGTGGCGGAGGCGCTCGGTGCCGCAGTCGGCCAGGGAAGCTGAGTCGTGGCCGTTTCACACCCAACGAACCCCACCCCTGACCCCCCTTGTGGGGGTCCCCATCAAAACTCCACCATGAGTTAACTTCAAATCCCCGAGGAGAACCGATGGCCACCCAGATCGAGACCCTGAGCAATTTCATCGACGGTGAGCGAGCCCCCTCTGAAGGCGACACTGAAGCGATTCTCAACCCGGCAACTGGTGAGGAGTTGGCACGCGCGCCGATCTCGAGCCCGCAGGAGGTCAACCGCGCGGTGAAGGCCGCGCGCGCCGCGTTCGGGGGCTGGTCGAACACGACACCGGCGCAGCGCGCACAGGCGTTGCTCGCGATCGCGGACCTGGTCGAGGAGCACGGCGGGGAGATCGCACGGCTCGAGGCGCTGAACGCGGGCAAGCCGATCGAAGCGGTCACGAACGACGAGCTGCCGGTGATGGCCGACAACCTGCGCTTCTTCGCCGGCGCCGCACGCTGCCTGGAGGGCAGGGCCGCGGGCGAGTACATGGAGGGCTATACCTCATTCACGCGCCGCGAGGCCGTCGGGGTGATCGGGCAGGTGACGCCGTGGAACTACCCGCTGATGATGGCGATCTGGAAATTCGGACCGGCGCTCGCGGCCGGCAACACGGTGGTGTTGAAGCCGGCCGAGACCACGCCGATCACGACAGTCCGCCTGGCGGAGCTGGCCGCTGAGATCCTGCCGAAGGGCGTGCTGAACGTCGTCATGGGCCCCGGTCGTCCGACCGGTGAGGCGCTGATCAACCACCCTGACGTCAACATGCTCGCGCTGACGGGCTCGGTGGACACGGGCAAGCACTTCGCACGCACGGCCGCCGACTCGCTCAAGCGTGTGCACCTCGAGCTCGGAGGCAAGGCCCCGGTGGTCGTCTTCGACGATGTCAGCCTCGAGAGCGCACTCGAGACGATCGCCGGCACCGGCTACTACAACGCCGGGCAGGACTGCACGGCGGCGACGCGCGTGCTCGCCGCCGGCGGCGTCTACGACGACGTCGTCTCGGGCCTCGCGGCCCAGGCCCAGGGGCTCGTGATCGGGGATACGCTCGCACCAGAGACGACGCTCGGCCCAGTCAACTCGGCCCGCCAGCGCGAGCGTGTCGCTGGCTTCCTCGAGCGCAAGCCCGCGAATGCGGAGATCGTGACCGGGGGCGCACAGCCAGAACGGCCGGGCTTCTACATCGAGCCGACGGTCGTCGCCGGTTTGCGTCAGGAGGACGAGATGGTCCAGCGAGAGATCTTCGGCCCGGTCATCACAGTGCAGCGCTTCGGCGACGAGGCCGAGGCGATCGCCTGGGCGAACGCCACCAAATACGGCCTCGCCTCATCGGTCTGGACGCGTGACGTCGGCCGGGCGCTGCGGGTCTCCAAGGCGCTGCGCTTCGGTTGTGTGTGGATCAACGATCACATCCCGCTCGTCTCGGAGATGCCCCACGGGGGGTTCAAGGAGTCGGGCTACGGGAAGGACCTCAGTGTGTACGGGGTCGAGGACTACACGGTCGTAAAGCACGTGATGGCTTCTCTTCAGTAGGCCGATGGGCGGCGCCTTGCGGCCCTCTACGGAAACATGATCTCGTCGAAGTGGCGGATGAAGATAACGACGCAGCAGATGAACATGATGAGCACGAGTGCCCATAGGGGCGCGCCGAGGACGAGTGCTCCGGCCATCAGGGCGCCCATCAGCAAGGACACGGCGAAGTCGTAGCGGTCGAAGAGGTCAAAGCCGGTCATGAAACGACCTTAGCAATGAAGACAAAGAACATCAACAGCCCACCGCCCATCCCGACGAGCAGGCCGATTCCCAGCCCTTGGTTGATCCGTCGAGCCAGGGAAGCCGGCCTGCTCGGGATGAATAGCGCCACGGTCAACGGCCTGCTCGCCTGGGCGACCATCCTCGGCGCCTGCAATCCCCTTGCGACTTGACAGCAAGACGCAGGTGTGGTTACAATGGCGTTGCTGTTGGCCACCCCTGGGTGGCTGGATGTAGACATAAGACCGGGTTTGGGTCAATCCACCTTGTGGTTGACTCGAGACGCGCGAGCAGGGGAACGTTTGGGTAGAGGGCCTGGGTCGCGAAGCGTTATGAGGGAGTTGTTTGAGCGTGGTTTCTAGAGGGAGAAACGTGATGGGGGTCTTTGCACCCGCCGTGAGATGTGATGCTAGATGCGCCAGCTTGGCGCTGTCGCATCTCTCTCTCTCTCTCTCTCTCTTGCCCTAGGGAACCCTGGGCTGAGAGTCTCGAGCGCTTTCGTCGGTCGGCTCTAGCTGGCCGACCGTATTCCCCAGGAGGGGGAAGGGGAAATGTGCGGGGTCGTCCGGTGGCTCCTCGCGGGGGTGGGGTTCGCGCGGCCGATGACGTTGGCGGGTGTCTTGCCCGGAGGACGGTCTGATGCCCGCGCGTGTGGCTGCACGGCGCAATTCCCCGGTGTCTGGTGGCAGGGAGGCGCGCGCGGCGGCGAGGCATCCGGCGGGTGAGGTCTTCTCGCACGCGCGTCTGGTTGAGATCCAACGTGTGCGGTTGCTGGCGGCGGCGGTTCGCGCGGTCGATGAGCTCGGTTACGCGGACACCACGGTCGCGGACATCACGAGCCGCGCGCGGGTCTCGCGGCGCACCTTCTACGAGCTGTTCTCCGATCGCGAAGCGTGCCTGGCAGCTGTGCTGGAGGACGCGCTCGGTTTGATCCGAGCGGAGCTTGCTGCGGCTGAGCTGGATGGTCGGGCGTGGCGTGAGCGGGTCCGGGTGGGACTGTTCACGATTCTCTTGTTCCTCGACCGCGAGCCGGTTCTCGCCCGGGTCTGCGTGGTGCAGGCGCTGCGTGGGGGCCCACGGGTGCTGGAGCGTCGCGAAGCGATCCTTTCGCGGTTGGCGGGTGTGGTTGACGAGGGTCGTCTGTCGAGTGTGCGTGCGGAACGGTGCACGCCGCTGATTGCGGAGGGCCTGGTTGGCGCGGCGTTTTCGATTGTGTATGCACGGTTGTTGCGGGGTGAGCGCCGGCCGCTTGTGGGTTTGTTGGGGGAGTTGATGGGGATGATCGTGCTGCCCTACCAGGGTGCGGGTGTGGCGCGGCGTGAGCAGGTGCGTCCCGCGCCGGCGCCGCCTTCGCGGAGTGTGCGTGTGGGTCGTGGGTCCGTCAACGGTGTGTCTGATCCGTTGGGTGGTGTGGCGATGCGGTTGACGTATCGCACGGCGCGGGTGTTGGAGGGGATCGCCGAGTTGGGTGGGAAGGGTGGAAGTCCCAGTAACCGTGAGGTGGGTGAGTGTGCGGGGATCTCCGATCCGGGGCAGGTGTCGAAGTTGTTGGCGCGTTTGGAGCGTCTGGGGTTGCTTGTGAATACGGGTCCGGGGCGTGTGAAGGGGGAGCCGAATGCGTGGGCGTTGACCGCGAAGGGGGAGGCGGTCGCGGGCAGCATCCGGATGCGTTCTCCCGCTGATGAGGCTTGTGCCGGTGCGCCGTCGGGCGCGTCGTTGTTCACCGATCGAGGGGTTCTCCCCTCAGCTCTCGAGGAGGAGATGGTTCGATGATCGCTCGTAGGTTGATGTTCACCGGCGTGGTTTCGTTGTGCGCGATAGCGGGGTTGCTGGCCAGCCCTATGGCGTTGGCGGCGAAGAGCCATGGGTTCTCCTCATCCTTTGGCGTGTTCGTGAGTGCGCGCGGCGTAGCCGTCGATGACTCCGCGGGCGCGTCGAAGGGAGACGTGTACGTCGTGGATCAGGGCGCATCAGGGGTCGAGCGCTTCACTGCGGCGGAAGTCGAACATGACGAAGCGGGTGTTGCGCTCACGGGCGCCCCGCTACTTGCGCCCACGGGTGTAGCGGTCGATGACTCCGGGAGTGCGTCGGCTGGCGATGTGTATGTCGCCGACCCGGGGGAGGGCGTGGTGGATAGGTTCAGCGGCGCGACAGGGAAATTACTCTCGGCGATCGACGGCAGCGAAACCCCAGATGTGGGCGTGCGCGGCTTCGAACCGGTCGCCGTCGCGGTGGACCCCGCGAATGGCGAGGTGTTCGTCGCCGACGCCCACAACGGCTTGGTGGATATCTTCTCGCCCGGAGGAGTGTTTGTCTCGCAGTTCGCGGCGGGTGTGTCGGGCGCTTTGACGGGTGTCGCGGTGAGCGGCGAAGGCGACGTGTATGTCACCGCGGCCGGCGGCGAAGCGCTGGAGCTGCTCGCCGTGGGCGGCTACACGTCGGTGCTGCCGGTTGGCGTAGGGGTGAGCGCGGTAAGCGTGGACCCGGCGAACGGGAATGTGTATCTGGATGAGGGTTCCTCGGTCGTGGAGCTCAACGCGAAAGGGGAATCGCTTGGGAGTTTTGGCTCGGGCTCCCTGGAAGGATCCGCGGGGCTTGGTGTGGATAGTACGAGCGGCACGGTATATGCCGCCGATGGCGCGAGCGCCGCGATCTTCCCCGAAGGCGAAGCCCCCCGCGAACCAGCCACGGGCACGGTGACGGGAGTGAATAGCTCCGAAGCCACGTTGCATGGTGATCTGGTGGGTGGGGAGAGCGGCTACTACTTCGCGTATAACCAGGGGCAGATCTGTACCGGCGGCGGGAGTACTCAACCCACGGCGGCGAGCGGCAGCGTCGAAGTCTCCACGCCGCTCACCGGGCTGGCGCCGGCAACACGGTACGCGGTGTGCCTAGTCGCGACCAACGCGTTCGGGCAGACCCAGGGCTCGGCGACGGGCTTCACGACCTCGGCGGTCCCGCCGACGATCGAAGGGGAGTCCTTCTCCGACATCGGGTCCTCCAGCGTGACGCTGAACGCCGAGATCGACCCGAATGGCTCATCCACGAGCTACTACTGGGAATACGGCCCGAGCGCCGCGTACGGGTCGAAGACCCCGGAGGTGTCGCTCGGCGAAGGGCACAGCGCGCTGCCGGTTCCAGTGCACGTGGAAGGCCTGGCGGCGAGCGGCGAATACCACTTCAGGGTTGTGACCGTCAGCGTGGCAGGCACCGAACGCGGCACCGATACAACGTTCCACACTTTGTCTACGGGTCTGCTTGGCCTGCCAGACGGCCGGGTGTATGAACGCGTGACCCCAACTGACGAACGTGGCTTCAGCGTCTACACGCCATTGGTATTTGCATTCTACCTGTCGTACGCAGAAGGCTTGTATACCGAACGGCCGTTTCGGGCGGCGGCGGATGGCGATGGGGTGGTGTACGTGGCGAGCCCGTCGAACGAGTGGGGGCAGCGGTTCCAGCGGGGAACTTGAGGGAAACGATTATCTTGCGACGCGGTCGCCGGGGGGTGGGTGGACGCAGGCCGATCTGCAACCGCCTGGTTACCGTAAGGCCGAATATCAGGCATTCAGCGACGACCTCTCGACCGGGTGGCTCGTCGCCTTAAGCGAATCCGGATATGAAGAAGAACTGCCGCCGCTCTCACCGGAAGCACCCGGCAAACAGAGAGTGCTGTATGCGCGCTCCAACAACGACGGCATATATCAGCCGCTGTTCACCAAGACGGCAACGATTCACCGTGACGACGAAGAATTTGGGGCATATAATGCCGGCGAGACCTTCGGGGCTGCAGATCCGGCTGTGTATGCTGGTTCCTCGGCCAATCTTAGTGAAATGCTATTCGAGGCCAATGACGCGCTGACGGGAAATGCCGTGGAGGGCAGCAAGGAAGAAAACAATCTTTATCTGTCGGTCAACGGTCGGTTGAGCTTGGTGAACGTGCTTCCGGATGGTAGTTCCTCGGAAGCGAACGCGACGTTCGGTGGTCCTCCAATTGGCGGGGGAGGGGCGAAGAAAAGTGCCTTCCCGGATTTTAGTCATGTGATCTCCGCAGACGGGTCGCGGGTGTTTTGGACGCAGTTGTCCTCCGGGGCGCTTTATGTGCGGGAGAACTCGGGGCAGCCGCAGAGCCCGCTCGAAGGGGAACGCTGCACTGTGCCGGCGGATGCGTGTACGGTATTGGTCTCCGAAGGCGGCAGGTTCTGGACGGCAACCGCGGATGGGTCGAAGGTCTTTTTCACCAAGGGCGATCTCTACGAGTACGACGTCGAAGATGGCGTGACGACCGATCTGACGCCCGGCGTCGAAGTGCAGGGCGTGATCGGCGCCAGTGAAAACGGTGAATACATCTACTACGTCAACACTGCCAATGAGCTGGAGCTGTGGCACGAGGGGACCTCCACGGTAATTACACAGCTCTCCGAAGGAGATGGCGACGAAGTTGGTCCCTACTGGGCGGAGTTCGGGCCGCGCGGCGATTGGACGTCCGGTATCGGGACGCGCACGGCGGAGGTGACGCCGGATGGGCTGGGGGTGGTGTTCATGTCGAAGGAAAGCCTGCCGGTCGCTGGCTTCCCGGATGGGTATCGCAACGAAGGGATGGAGGAGGTGTATGTCTACGAGGCCGAAGGTGGCCAGCTGTTCTGTGCCTCGTGCAACCCGAGCGGTGAACCACCGGAACGCAACCAGGAGACTGAAGAGGCCTTTCGTGGGAGGGCAGCGGCGGCTTTTCTGCCGATCAGCTATAGCCATACGTATGCGCCGCGGGTGATCTCCGAAGGCGGTGGCCGGGTGTTCTTCGACAGCACCCAGCCGCTGGTCGCGCAGGACACGAACGGCAAGCAGGATGTGTATGAGTGGGAGCGTGACGGTCTCGGTAGCTGCCGCGAAGCGAACGGGTGCATCTACCTGCTTTCGGGTGGTACGAGTGGGTCGGCGTCGTGGTTGTTGGATGCGAGCTCGAGTGGGGAAGACGTGTTCGTGATCTCGCGGGCCGATTTGGCGTCCGGGGATCCGTATGAAGGGTTTGCTGTGTTCGACGCACGGGTTGGTGGCGCGCAGCCTGTGGTGGCGCCGGAGTGTACGGGGTCCGGTTGTCAGGGCGTGCCGCCGGCGGCGCCGATCTTCGCGACGCCAGCGAGTGTGACGTTCGCGGGGGTCGGGAACTTCCCTGTGCCGTCAGGCGTGTCGGGGTCGGTGAAGAGCAAGCCGAAGGCGAGGGTGTTGACGCGTGCGCAGAAGTTGACGCGGGCGTTGAGGGCGTGTCGGAAGCGGAAGGGGCGGTCGAGGTCGGTGTGTGAGACGCGGGCGCGCAGGCGGTATGGCGTGGGGTCGGGGGCCAAGGGTTCGGCAAGGGAGGGGAGGTAAGATGTTCGCGAAGCGTGTGTCTGCGCTACTGGTGTTGGGTGTCGTTGGGTTGTTGGTGGGGTCGGGTTCTGTGTGGGCTTCGACGCCGGCACCGGGGTGGGATATCTTCACGAGGACCGCACCGACGAACCTGCCGCCTGGTGGCACGGGCCAGGTCGATTTGTATGTGTACAACACTGGTGCGGGCACGGGTGCCGGGCCGACGGTTATCGATGAGTTGCCCGAAGGCGTGACGGCGAGCAGTGCGAGCCTGTTCGTGGGTGTGGCGATCGGAGGCTTTGATCTTTACGGTCCCGGTAGTTCTGAGGGCGAATGTACGGTGGGGTCCGCGCGGGTGGTGTCGTGTACGGCGGGCAGTGTGCCGCCGGGTGCGGTGATGGAAGTAACGATCCATGTCAGCGTTGAAGACGACGTGGCCTCTGGTAGTGAAGGGTCGAATATGGCAGGTATCACTGGAGGTGGCGCGCCTGATTCCGCAAGCGATGTCAAGCATGTGGGGTTCGGTTCGGCGTCACCTGAGTTCGGGTTCGCGGGCTTCGATATGTGGCTTTCCAACGCGGACGGCACGATCGACACCCAGGCCGGGTCGCACCCGTACGCGTTGACTACGGTGTTCGCGACCAACAGCAGCGGGGTGGGAGGATTCGAAGAATACCCGGCGGGTAGCGGCAGCGTGAAAACGGGTGGCGAACTGCGTGATGTGGTCGTGAATCTACCACCGGGCATCGTCGGTAACGTGACGGCTGTGCCGCGCTGCTCGCGCAGGCAATTCGACGGCGAAGCCAATTACGAAGGCGAACAGTTTCAGCCGTCGTGTCCGGCGTCAACGCAGGTCGGTATCGACCAGGCGCAACCAAACGGCATTCATGTTTCGTTCAAGGTGTACAACCTGGTCCCACCCCCGGGTGTCGCTGAGCAGTTCGGTTTCAGCTTCGAAGGGGTACCGGTCTTCATGGATTTTGGGGTGCGCTCGGGTGGCCCGAGTGCGCTGGCCAGCGACTACGGGATCAGCGCGCACGTCGATCCCTTCCCGCAGAAGGGCATCGTGTTCAACACGATCACCGTCTGGGGGGAGCCGGGCGAAGCGAACCACGAAGAACAGCGCGGAGGACCATCCGGGGCGGGATCGACGCCGCTGCTGACGGTCCCGACATCGTGTGAAGGCCCGCAGGAAATCTCAATCGAAGCACTCGGTACCTGGCAGGACCAAAGCGCACGTGCGCATGCGTCGGTCCTCACGCATGGCAGCACGGGCATCCCGGTCGGGTTCACCGGCTGCGATCATCTCGGGTTCGGCCCGTCGTTGAGTGTCGCCCCGGACACGACCGCGGGGGATACCCCGGCGGGGTTGACGACTGAAATCAAAGTTCCCCAGGAAGGCCTCTCGACCCCAGAAGGGATCGCCGCGTCGAATCTCAGGGACGCGACGGTCGTACTACCCGAAGGGATGGTCCTGAACCCGGGCAGGGCGGCGGGCCTGACGTTGTGCCCGCTCGACCAAGACGGTGTCGATCAGGAAGGCCCACCGCAGTGTCCGGCGGCGTCGCAGGTCGGGACCGCGGTGATCTCCACCCCGGTGTTGCCCGAACCGCTTGAAGGCAAGGTCTACGTGGTCGAATCCCAGCCGCCGGACGTGAAACTGCTGGTAGCGCTCGCCGGGCAGGGCGTCGAAGTCAAGGTAGTCGGCGACGTGCACCTGAACGCCAGCACGGGGCAGTTGACGACGGTGTTCAAGGAAACCCCGGAGCTGCCGTTCACGAGCTTCAAACTGTCCTTCAGCGGTGGGTCACAGGCCGCGCTCGTGACCCCACCCACATGCGGGCTGTTCACGAGCACCTCTGACTTCACGCCATGGAGCTCCCCAGCCGTCGAAGACGTCTTCTCGCCGAGCGACTTCCAGATCGCGACCGGCACCAATGGTGCTGCGTGCGCCTCACCGTTGCCGTTCACGCCGAGCATGATCGCGGGTGCGACGACGGATCAGGCGGGTGGGTATACGGCGTTCTCGATGTTGCTCTCGCGGGGGGATGATCAGCAGCGGATCTCCAAACTGCAGTTCAAGACCCCGAAGGGCCTGCTCGGGATGATCAGCCACGTCCAGCTCTGCGAAGAACCCCAAGCCGCCAAGGGCGAATGCCCCCAGGGTTCGCAGATCGGGCATACGATCGTCGGTGCTGGTGCTGGCCCTGATCCGTTGTATGTGCCAGAGGAAGGCAAGCCGGAAGCCCCGATCTACATCACCGGCCCCTACGAGGGCGCCCCCTACGGCCTAGCCATAGCGGTCCCCGTGATCGCCGGCCCATTCAACCTCGGCACGACGGTCGTGCGGGGGAAGATCGAAGTGGATCCGCAGAGCGCGCAGCTGACGATCACTACCGACCCGTTGCCGGTGGTCCTGGATGGGGTGCCGGTGGATATGCGGACGATCAACGCGGTGATCGACCGCAAGGAATTCATGTTCAACCCCACCAACTGCAACCCACAAGCCTTCTCAGGCACAGCCACCAGCACCGAAGGAACCACCGCGGCACTCTCCAGCCCGTTCCAGGTCGGCTCCTGCCGCAGCCTGACGTTCAAACCCGGGTTCAAGGTCTCGACCTCCGCGAAGACGTCACGGACGCAGGGCGCGAGCCTCCGGGTCACGATGACCCTGCCCGACGAAGGCGGTCTGAGCAGTACCGCGAACGTCCAACGCGTCAAGGTATCCCTGCCGAAACAGTTGCCGACGCCGTTGAAAACGCTGCAGAAGGCGTGTCTGGAAAAAACGTTCGCGGAAAACCCCAAGAACTGCCCCGTGGCCTCGCAGGTCGGGACGGTCAAGGTCTCAACCCCAGTCCTCCCCGGTGGCCTGACCGGCACCGCGTACTTCGTCTCCCACGGTGGCGCGAAGTACCCGGAACTGATCATGGTCCTCGTCGGCCAGAACGGTGTGACGGTGCAGGTGCATGGGGAAACGCAGATCAGCAAAGCGGGGATCACGACCGCGACGTTCGCGACGGTGCCCGATGTGCCGTTCTCGAACTTCGAACTCACGCTCCCCCAAAGGGAATTCCCGGCGTTGACCGCGAACGGGAACCTCTGCAAGGGCACGCTGCTGATGCCCACCGAACTGGTCGGCCAGAACGGCCTCGTGATCAGCCAAAACACGAAGATCGCCGTCACCGGGTGTCCGAAGGCGAAGACCTCTCACAAGAAGAAGGGCAAGGGTAAAAAGCACGAGGCGACGGGCAAGAAGAAGCGGTAGAAGGAGACTCGGTCGTTGGGGGCATGGATTCTCACAGCACCACTCGGGTATCGGGCCGTCGGCTGCGTCGCGTAGACGATCTTCGGATCTCGCCACCACCGATACGCTCGCGTGACGCGTCGTCCTGCCGGCCTTCCTGTAGGCGGCGCCGACCCCGACTGCGAAGGAGAGGACGGAGGCGTCGTCGGCCCGGGAAGGGTTTCGAGATCGACGCATTCTGGGAAGAGCACACGCGCGACGCTCGCGCGTGAGGTGGCATAAGCCCCTCAGCAGGGCACGACATGAATCGAGTGTCGCGACGCGGCGGCGAGCCGGCGGATATCGGCGGGATCGCTGGTCAGGACGCTGTCCCCCGTGGTGGCGATTGCGACAACGGTCGCATCGGCCGCGTCCGTCACCCCCGCCCTGCCGAGGAGCACGCCCGCTTCCTGTCCGAGGCGTTGATCCACGACTCTGACGTCCACCGATTTCAATAGGCGCGCGAGGTTTGCCTGCCGCCCACCCGCGTCGCGCCATACCTCGGCGACGACCACGCCGGTGCTGCGCAGCGCGAGCCCGCTGCGCTCGGCCACCCGGAGCTTCGCGGCCATTGCTCTGTCGCCATGGTCAACCGCGACGAACGCTCCGGTGTCGAGCACCAGCGCGCTCATGCAGCCCGGGACGCGACCGGGGGCGATACGCCAAGCTCGGCAGCCGCGGCGGCAATCTCCTCCGCGGTGAGCGGGCCGTGCTTTATCTCCCACTCCTCGAGGTAGTCGGCCAGCGCCTCCGCGCGCAGCTTGGCGGCGGCCGCTTCGGCCAGCCAGGCGGAGAGGCTCGAGCCTCGATGTCGCGCGGCGCTGCGCACCGCGTCGCCGAGGTCGGGGTCGAGCGAGATGCTGAGCTTGTCGACCTTCACAGGGGTCTAGAATACCGTGGTATGAACTACTGCGGTAAGGCACGCCGTGGTTTGCGGGATGGTGCCGCGCGGCCCATCCTTGTGTGGGCCGGTCAAACGCCTACCCGGCGGGGGAACATCGGAGGCGAGAGTCAGTCGATCGAGCCGGGCGGGGCGACCCACGCGCTTTCGATTCCGAGCACTCTGCAAAGGGCGTCGAAGTGGCTGTCGTAGTGCAGCACCCCCGCGCCTCGTTCGGCGGCCGCAGCCGCGATCAGGTAGTCGGTGGCAGGCAGTCGCCGCTCACCGCGCAGCTCGCGCGAGGCGCCGATGGCCGCGGCGCCGGCCTTGCGCGTGACTGGCGCCGCAGGCAGGGCGGCGAGTGTGCGATCGAGGCTGGCGAACTTCTCCTCGTCGCGGGCAGCAGCGAGCAGCTCTAGGATGACCACCGGACATGCGATCAGCAGGTCTGACCCCTCGGTGGCCAGCCAGCGGGGGAGCACCGTCGGATCGCCCTGGCGGTTCCAGGCCGACGTGTCGAATACGAGCGGTTCGCCCGAGCCATAGGGCTCAGCGGCGTTCGGCATGGAGGCGCTCGGAGACCGACCAGTCGTAGCCGTCGTCCTCGCCGGTGGCTATTCGCCGCAGGTGCTCACGGGCTTCCAAGCGCGCGTTTTTCTCGGCGCGAATCGCCTCGGCGCCACGCAGCGCGAGGTCATGCACGGCACGCGACCGGGGCTTGGCTCCGCCCAGTTCCCGAACCGCGTCTGCCAGCTCGGAGTCGAGTGTGACCTGGACGCGGAGCTTGGTGGACGGCATATCGTCAGTGTACCACCCCGGTGGTACTCCTAGCGGGTGCCTAGGACCTGAAAGATCGACGTGAAGCCGGTGGCGAAGCCGTTGCGCGCTGCGCGCAGGTAGAGGCGCCACACCCGCACGCGCTCCCCGCCGGCCAGACGCTGGGCCTCCTCGAGGTTGGCGTCCAGCCGCGCGATCCACTCGCTCAGCGTGTCCACGTAGTCCTGGCGCAGGCCCTCCACGTGCGTCGGCTCGATGCCGGCCCGTTCCAGCGCGGTCAGCACCCGCGAGACGTGCAGGGGGGCCGCGTCGGGGAAGACGTAGCGCTCGGAGAAGGCGCCCGCCTCGGGGTCGCCGTGGCGCAGTCGCGCGATGCCGTGGTTGAGCAGGCGGCCGCCCGGGTCGAGCAGGCCGGCGAGCTGCGCGGCGTACGCGTCGATTTGGCTGGCGCCCACGTGCTCGACCATGCCGATCGAGGCGATCGCGTCGAAGCGTTCCCCGTCTCTCCCGAGGTCGCGGTAGTCGGCCAGGCGGATCTCCACGCGATCCTCGAGGCCTGCCTCCGCCACCCGACGGCGGGCCAGCTCGGCCTGGTTGGGGGAGAGCGTGATCCCGACGGCGCTGACGCCGTGGCGGGAGGCGGCGTGCAGCACGAAGCTGCCCCATCCGCAACCGACGTCCAGCAGGCGCTCGCCCTCCTGCAGGCCGAGCTTCGTGCACACCAGCTCGCGCTTGGCCAGCTGGGCGTCCTCCAGCGTGGTGGCCCCGCGCGAGAACACAGCACAGCTGTAGGTCATCGAGGAGTCGAGGAACAGCTCGAAGAAGTCGTTGGAGACGTCGTAGTGGTGGCGCACCGCGCGTGCGTCGCGCTCGCGGCTGTGGCGGCGACCCTGCGGGCGCAGCTCGCTGGCGGGAATCCGCGGCGGACGCGTCAGGCCGCACGCCCGCGCCGCGGCGAGCGTCAGGCGCAGGCGGGTGGTGTAATCGATCGGGGGTGCCTTGAAGCGGTCGAGCAGCCCGATCACGCGGTCGAGGTCGTCGGCCTCCAGCTCGCCGGCTGCATACGCACGGCCGAGGCCCAGCTGCCCGGGGGCGCGTAGCAGGTGGGCCACGGCGGTGGGTGAGCGCACCGTGAAGACCGGCCCGTCGAGCACCGTCGCCGGCAGCTCGGTGCCGTCCCAGAAGCGCAGCGCGAAGGGACGTTCGGGCAGCGCTAGCGCAAGCTCGCGGCGCAGCGGCTCAGTGCGGGCGAATGGCATCGGTGGCGGGGTCGGTCCGGTGTTGTGTCGGGGTCACGATCACAGGGCTGGGGGTGTGCTCACGGGGCGTCGGCCTCGGGGGTCGCTGCTGTCCGGTCTCGGCGGTAGCCTCGCTGCGACAGAGTAGAACGATGCTTGCTAGTTTGCCCGTAGGCCCGACATGATCGATACCCAACTTCCCGGCACTCTGGACGAGGATCTGCCTGGGCCAAGCGACTCACAGCCACTGCCCCTCGGCGGCGATGGCGTCCAGTTTGCCACCCCCGGGCCGGACGACGTCCAGCCGGTCGAATACGAGTGGCTCAACCGCGCGCTCACCGCGCTGATCACGATCGGCCCGATGGTGGCGCTCGGCTTCGTCGGCTGGCAGATGTGGGATGGGCTGCTGCACCGCAGCGATCTGATCGTGTTCGCGATCCTCTACCTCCTCACGGGGCTCGGCGTGACCGTCGGCTTCCACCGCCTCTTCACCCACCGCTCCTTCAAGACCTACCCTGCGGTGCGCGGCGTGCTGGCGGTGCTGGGGTCGGCGGCGATCGAGGGGCCGATCATCTCGTGGGTGGCCGACCACCGCAAGCACCACGCCTTCTCCGACAAGGACGGCGACCCCCACAGCCCCCACGTCGACCACGGCGTCGGCCTGCGCGGTGCCCTGCGCGGCCTCGCCCACGCGCACCTCGGCTGGCTGTTCATCCACACCGAGCGCGGCTCGCGCGAGCGCTACGCCCCCGACCTGATCGCCGACCCGGTGGTCGAGTTCGTCGATCGCACCTTCTTCGTATGGGCGATCGGTGGCCTCGCCGCCGCCTTCGCCCTCGGCTACGCGATCGGCGGCACCTGGCAGGCAGGGCTCACCGGCCTGCTGTGGGGCGGCGCGGTGAGGATGCTGGTGCTGCACCACATGACCTACTCGATCAACTCGCTCTGCCACTTCTTCGGCCGGCGCGACTTCGCCACCGAGGATCACTCCCGCAACCTGCTGTGGCTCTCGCTCCCCACCCTCGGGGAGGCGTGGCACAACAACCACCACGCCTTCCCCACCTCCGCCAGCCACGGCCTCAGCTGGCGCCAGCCGGACGTCTCGGCGCTGGTGATCCGCGGACTGGAGCGCACCGGCCTGGCGTGGGACGTGGTGAGCGTCCCCGAGGAGCGCCGCGCCCGCAAGCGCTACGTCGCGGCGTAGGGCCTCGACTGGAGATTGTCCGCGCGGCCGCGGCAAGGTCCCGTCCCGTATGCGCTCAGCCTCCACGCTTCGCGGCCAGCCCTACGATTGACCCATGACCCCCGCTCCTATCCCTCCGGTGCGCGAGATCATCGCGTCCCGAGCCGGGGAGGAGCTCGCGCTCAACGACCGCCACCTCAACCCGCAGATGGGGCGGATCCTGCGCACGCTCGGGTTCGACAAGGTCTGGGTGGGGGGCGAGGGCGCGCACCTGATCGACGCTGACGGCGACCGCTACCTCGACCTGTTCGGCGGCTACGGCGTGTTCGCGATCGGGCGCAACCACCCCGAGGCGATCGCCGCGATCGAGGAGGTGATGGCGGCACGCACCGGCAACCTGCCGCAGCTGGGCGTCACGTTGCTGAGCGGCGTGCTGGCCGAGCAGCTGCTCGCGCGCGCGCCGGCGAGCGTGGCGGCGATGGTGCCCGCCAACAGCGGCACCGAGGCGGTGGAGGCGGCGATCAAGATCGCGCGCGCCGCCACCGGCCGGCCGCGGATCCTGTACGCCGAGCACGCCTTCCACGGGCTGACGCTCGGCTCGCTCTCGCTCAACGGCGACGCCCACTTCCGCGACGGCTTCGGGCCGCTCCTGCCCGGCTGTGACCCCGTCCCGTTCGGCGATCTCGACACGCTGGAGCGCGAGCTGGAACGGGGCGACGTGGCTGCGTTCGTGGTGGAGCCCATCCAGGGCAAGGGCGTCAACCTGCCGCCCGCCGGCTACCTGCAGGGTGCCCAGGGGCGCTGCCGCGCGGCCGGCGCGCTGCTGGTCTGCGATGAGGTGCAAACCGGACTGGGACGCACCGGGCGCTTCTTCGCGCTGGAGCGCTGGGAGCTGCAACCGGACATCGTCGCCGTCGCCAAGGCGCTCTCCGGCGGCCTGGTGCCGATCGGAGCGGTGCTCGTCTCGCGCGCCGCCTTCGAGCGCGTGTTCGACGGTATGGAGCGCGCGGTGCGCCACGGCTCCACTTTCGGCGGCAACGATCTCGCCGCCGCCGCCGGCCTCGCCACGCTGCGGGTGCTGGAGCGGGAGCGCCTGGTGGAGCGCGCCGAGCGGATGGGCGCGCTGCTGCTGGAGTTGACCCAACCGCTGGTTGAGCGCCACGCGATCGTACGCGACGTGCGCGGCCTCGGCCTGATGTGGGCGATCGAGCTGGGCCCCCCCGAAGGCCAGGTGGCGCGTGCGACTTGGAACGTGCTGGAGCGGGCGCAGCCCGGCATCTTCTCGCAGCTGATCACCGTCCCCCTGTTCCACGAGCATCGCATCTTCTGCCAGGTGGCTGGCCACCGCATGAACGTGATCAAGGCGTTGCCGCCGCTCGTGATCGAGGAGTCGGAGATCCGCCGTTTCGCCGCCGCGCTGGAGACGGTGGTGGCCGCGGCGGAACGAATGCCCTCGGCACTTTCCCGCTTTGGGGTGCGCATGGCCCGTAATCTCGCCAGTACCCGCTAGCCTGCCGGGCTGCTATGCCCGTACCCCGCAATGACATCCGCAACGTCGCGATCGTCGCCCACGTCGATCACGGCAAGACCACGCTCGTCAACGCCATGCTGTGGCAGTCGGGCGCGTTTCGCGCCGGCCAGGACGTGGCGGAGCGGGTGCTGGACTCGATGGACCTGGAGCGCGAGAAGGGGATCACGATCCTCGCGAAGAACACCGCGCTGCACTACGGCGGGGTGAAGCTCAACATCGTCGACACCCCCGGCCACGCCGACTTCGGGGGCGAGGTGGAGCGAGGCCTGACGATGGTGGATGGGGTGCTGCTGCTGGTGGATGCCTCCGAGGGGCCGCTGCCGCAGACCCGCTTCGTGCTGCGCAAGACGCTGGAGGCGCGGCTGCCGGTGATCCTCGTCGTCAACAAGGTCGATCGCCCCGACGCGCGCGTGGCCGAGGTGATCGACGAGGTGTACGAGCTGTTCCTGGATCTCGACGCCGACGAGTCGCAGATCGAGTTCCCGATCGTCTACTGCAACGCCAAGGCGGGCGTGGCGTCGCTGGAGTACGACGAGTCGGTGACGCGCGCCGCGGCGGTGGGCGGGGATCGGGCCGGGGGAAGCAGGGCAGATGGGAGCGGGTCTGGGGCCGGCGGAGGGCAAGCCGGGTCTGGTGGCGGCGGGGCGGATGGGAGCGGGTCCGGGGCGGATGCTGGCTCCGCCGCCGGGGATGGGAGTAGCCTGGCGCCGCTGCTGGACCTCCTGCTGGAGCACATCCCCGCGCCGACCTACGAGCCCGACCACCCGCTGCAGGCGCTCGTCACCAACCTCGACGCCTCCCCCTACGTGGGGCGCTTGGCGATCTGTCGCGTGCGCAATGGGCACATCCGCCGCGGCCAGCAGCTTGCCTGGTGCCGTGCCGACGGCTCGATCGAGCGGGCGCAGGTCTCCGAGCTGTACGTGACCGAGGCGCTGGAGCGCGTCGAGGCGCAGGAGGCCGGCCCGGGAGAGATCATCGCCGTGGCGGGGATCGCCGAGGTGACGATCGGCGAGACGCTCGCCGACCCCGATGACCCGCGGGCGCTGCCGGTGATCACCGTCGATGAGCCGTCGATCTCGATCACGCTCGGCATCAACACTTCGCCGATGGCGGGTCGCGAGGGCTCGAAGCTGACCGCGCGCCAGCTGCGAGACCGCCTCGACGCCGAGCTGATCGGCAACGTCTCGCTGCGCGTGCAGCACACCGGCGGCGTTGGCTCGGAGTCGTGGGAGGTGCAGGGCCGCGGCGAGCTGCAGCTGGGGGTGCTGGTGGAGATCATGCGCCGCGAGGGCTTCGAGCTGACGGTTGGCCAGCCGCGGGTGCTGGAGCGCACGATCGACGGCAAGCGCCACGAGCCGGTCGAGCGGCTGTCGATCGACGTGCCCGAGGAGTTCGTCGGCGTGGTCACGCAGATGCTGGCACTGCGCAAGGGCCGCATGGAGCACATGACCAACCACGGCACCGGCTGGGTGCGGATGGACTACCTCGTGCCCGCCCGCGGCCTGATCGGCTTCCGCACCGAGTTCATCACCGAGACGCGCGGCACGGGGATGATGCATCACGTCTTCGACCGCTGGGAGAAGTGGGCGGGGGAGATGCGCACGCGCGTATCGGGGGCCCTGATCGCGGACCGCCGCGGCGAGACCGTCCAGTTCGCGCTGATGAACCTGCAGGAGCGCGGCACCATGTTCGTCGGCCCCGGCGAGGAGGTGTACGAGGGGATGATCGTCGGCGAAAACGCCCGCTCGGAGGACATCGACGTCAACCCCGTCAAGGAGAAGCATCTGACCAACATGCGCTCCTCCACCTCGGATGTGCTGGAGCGGCTGATCCCGCACCGCAAGCTCACGCTCGACCAGGCGATGGAGTGGGTGCGCGAGGACGAGTGCGTCGAGGTGACGCCCATCACGGTGCGAATGCGCAAGGTGGAGCTGGGTAAGACTGAGCGTATGAAGGCGGCGCGCATCAGGCGCGGTAAATGAGCACCTGCACCCCCGCGCGTTGTCGCCAGCGTGGAGATGGCCGCGGCGTGGGAGAGGGGTGCGTGCGCCTGCGAGAGCTGAGGCGCAACCGGTGAGCGCCTGCGCGATCGAGGTCGCGGGGCTGCTGAAGAGCTACGGCGACGTGCACGCCGTGCGCGGCATCGACGTGTCGATCGACAGCGGCGAGACGGTCGCGCTGCTGGGCCCCAACGGCGCCGGCAAGTCAACCACGATCGATATGATCCTCGGCCTCTCCAAGCCCGACGGCGGCACCGTGTCGGTGTTTGGCGGCACACCGACCGCGGCGGTCGATGCCGGCCAGGTGGGCGCGATGCTGCAGACCGGCGATCTGATCCGCGACCTCACCGTCGGCGAGCTGGTGTCGATGGTCGCCTCCCTCTACCCCGCGCCGCTGGACCTCGCCGAGGCGCTGGAGCTCACCGGGCTCGGCGAGATCGCGGGGCAGCGCACGCAGAAGCTCTCCGGCGGACAGACCCAGCGTGTGCGCTTCGCGGTGGCGCTGGTCAGCGACGCCAAGCTGCTGGTGCTCGACGAGCCCACCGTGGCGATGGACGTGGAGGGCCGCCGCGCGTTCTGGACGACGATGCGCGAGCTGGCCGCGCGCGGCAAGACGATCCTGTTCGCCACCCACTACCTGGAGGAGGCCGACGCCTACGCCGACCGCGCGATCCTGATGGCTCACGGCCTCGTGGTCGCCGACGGGCCGCCCACCGAGATCAAGGCGATGGTCGGCACGCGCACGATCCGCGCCACCCTGCCCGGCGCGGACCTCGAGGCGCTCGCACGGCTGCCCGGCGTCAGCGGCGCCGATCGCCGCGGCGAGTCGATCGTGCTCAGCTGCGCCGACTCCGACGCCGCGATCCGCGCGCTGCTGGCCGCTCATCCCGACGCTCGCGACATCGAGATCGTCGCGGCTGGCTTGGAGGAGGCGTTCCTGCAGCTCACCGCGGATGATGTCGACATCGAGCGATGAACGCGCTCGCCTACACGCGCTACGAGTTGTTGCGCACGTTTCGCAATCGCCGCTTCTTCTTTCTCTCGCTGGGCTTCCCGGTAGTCCTGTACTTCCTGATCGTCAGCCCTCAGCGCCACGCCCACTTGGGCGGCACGGGCATCTCCGTACCGCTGTACTTCATGGTGGGGATGATCTCGTTCGGGACGATGAGCGGGATGCTCTCCGCTGGCGCCCGGATCGCCGCCGAGCGCGCGGTCGGGTGGAACCGGCAGCTGCGCATCAGCCCACTCTCGACGCTCTCCTACCTGCGCGCGAAGGTGCTCACCTCCTACATGATGGCGCTGCTGACGATCGCCGTCCTCTACATCTCGGGGGCGGCACTCGGCGTTTCGCTGCCGGCCGGCGAGTGGCTGCACATGACCGCGCTGATCTTGATCTGCCTGGTCCCCTTCGCCGCGCTCGGGATCGCGATCGGCCACATGCTCACCCCCGACTCGATCGGCCCGGCGATGGGCGGCGGCGTGGCGCTGCTGGCGTTCCTCGGCGGCACCTGGTTCCCGATTCCCAGCCACGGCTTCCTGCACGACGTCGGCCAGATCCTGCCCTCCTACTGGCTGGTGCAGGCCAGCCACGTCGCGCTCGGCGGCCACGCCTGGCCGGCCAAGGCGTGGATCGTGATCGCCATCTGGACCGTGGTCTTCGGACTGCTTGCCCAGCGCGCCTACCGGAACGACACCGGGCGGGTGTAGTGCCCGTCCGGCTGCGACCGTCCCTCGCTGGTGCCCACGCTCACACCACGCGCTAGGGTTCCCGCATGACCCGCTCGATCAAACGCCTTGCCATGGCCGCGATATGCGCGGCCACCGCGCTGGGACTCGCCGCGACGCCGGCGCTGGCGACTCACTTCCAGTCCGAGGGCTACTCGGAACTGCTGGCGCAGTTGCACAAGCGCGAAATCGTCGCGATCGTGCTGCACCCGACAGGCCCCAAGGCTCACGCCTCGGCGCGCAACGGGCAGCACTTCACGGTCACCTACACCCCGGCCGAGGTGGTGCCGCTGCGCGCGGCGGCGACGGCGGGTGGCTCTTCGTTTGCGATCGCCACTGCGAAGCCCAAATCCACTGCGACCCACCACAAACTGCGCTACATCGCGGGTGGGGTGCTGATCGTGGTGATCGTCGTTGTGCTGGTCGTGCTGCTGCTCGGCCGCCGCCGTACGTTGGAGGAGGAAGGCCCCGGCGGCGAGGCGGCCTCCGCGTCTCCGCCCGCTGGCCCGAGCTGAGGCCGATCGCTCGGAGGTGAGTCGCTTTCACACCGAAGGCGGACATGCCGGCAGCAAGGAGAAGGGCACGGGGTCCGCTGTCCAGGCGGGCCACACCCATGGGCCCGGCGCCGACGCGGGGCACGCACACGGGCACTTACAAGGCCCGTTCCACGCCCCGCCGGCCTCCGCGCGCCGCGTCGGGGCGGCGCTGGCGCTGATCCTGGGGTTCATGGCGGTCGAGGTCGTGGCGGGGGCGTTGTCGCACTCGCTGGCGCTGATCTCCGACGCGGCGCACATGCTCACCGACGCGGCCGCCCTGGGGCTCTCGCTGGTGGCGCTGCGCCTCGCGGCGCGCCCGGCGCGGGGGGCGATGACGTACGGCTTCCTGCGCGTCGAGGCGCTTGCGGCGCAGGTCAACGGGATCACGCTGCTGGTGCTTGCCGCTCTGATCGTCTACGCGGCCGTGGGACGGCTGATCTCCCCGCCGACGGTCTCGGCGTGGACGGTGGTGGGGGTGGCGCTGGCGGGGATTGCGGTCAACGGCGCCGCCACCGCCGCGCTCGCCGGTGCGGGGCGCGAGTCGCACATGAGCATCGAGGGCTCCTTCCAGCACATCCTCACCGACCTGTTCGCGTTCATCGGCACGGCGCTCGCCGGGGTCGTGATCCTCCTGACGGGCTTCCAGCGCGCCGACCCGATCGCCTCGCTGGCGATCGCCGCGCTGATGCTGCGCTCTGCCGTCGGCCTGCTGCGCGCCTCGGGGCGGATCTTCCTGGAGGCCGCCCCGCCGGGACTCGACCCGCAGGAGATCGGGCACGCGCTCGCGGCCCACCCCGGCGTCGTCGAGGTCCACGACCTGCACGTCTGGGAGCTGTCCGCCGGCTTTCCCGCGCTCTCGGCGCACGTGCTGGTTGCGCCCGAGGCCGACTGCCATGCGGCGCGGCGGGCCCTGCGGGAGCTGCTCGTGGAGCGCTTCGGCGTCGAGCACACCACGCTGCAGGTCGAGCACGCGGGTGGCGAGGAACTGCTGGAGCTGGAGTTGCCCGACGGGTGAAAAAAAGGGGGAGGAGGAGGGGGGTGCTGTTTCTTCTCCTTGGGCCTAACCAAATAAGAACAAGACTCAGTCTTATTATGGTAGGGTGGCGGCGTGAGCGACAACCAACCTTTGGAGAGGACCCCGGCGCGATGATCCATGCACGTCCCACAACCTGGCGACACGTTGCCCTCGCCGCAGCGCTCGCCGTGGTTGCCGTGCTCGCGGTCGTGGTGGCGGCGGGCTGTGGAGGCAGCTCCTCGGCCTCTCAGGGGGGGAGCTCCTCAAGCGCGACGATCGACGCAGTCGCCGCCGAGAACCAGTACGCGAACGTGATCGAACAGATCGGCGGCAAGTACGTCAAGGTCAGCGCGATCGAGAGCAACCCCAACACCGACCCCCACGCCTTCGAGGCCAGCCCGAGCGTCGCCGAGGCGGTCAGCGCCGCGAGCCTGCTGATCGAAAACGGGGTTGGCTACGACACCTACATGGAAAAGATCGAGTCTGCCGGGGGGGCGGAATCCGATTCTCAGCGCAAGGTCATCGACGTCCAGCACCTCCTCGGTCTCCCGGACTCCACCCCCAACCCGCACCTCTGGTATAAACCGCAGACGATGCCGGCGGTCGCCAAGGCGCTGGTCGGTGACCTGTCGGCGCTGCGGCCCGCGCACGCGGCATACTTCCGGGAGAACGCCAAGCGCTTCGATGAATCGCTGAAGCCGTGGTATGCGGCGATCGCGAAGTTCAAGGCCACCTACCCCAACACGCCGGTCGCGACGACCGAGCCGGTCGGCGACTACATGCTCGAAGCCGCCGGGACGAAGAACATGACACCGTTCACGCTGCAGGCGGCGATCATGAACGGCACCGACCCGGCACCTCAGAACGTAACGCTGCAGAACGCCCTGTTCTCAGGGCATCAGGTGAAGGTGTTCGTGTACAACCAGCAGGTCACCGACTCGCTGACCGAATCGTTCAAACAGGCCGCCAAGCGGGCCGGGATTCCGGTGGTGGGCGTCTACGAGACGATGCCGACGCCCGGCTACGACTACCAGTCGTGGATGCTCGCCGAGGTCAAGGCCCTGGAAAAGGCCGTCGCGCAGGGTGGCTCCACCGAAAAACTATGAGCTCGGACGGCGCACCGGCGAGCAGGGACATCGTGAGCTCGGACGGCGCACCGGCGGGCAGGGGCATCGTGAGCTCAGACGGTGCACCCGTGGGCAGGGGCATCGTGAGCTCAGACGGCGCACCGGTGGGCGGGGACAGCGTGAGTTCGGATGGCGCGGCGAGCAAGGCCATCCTCGCGGTGCAGGGGGTGAGCGTGCGGCTGGCCGGGCGCACGATCCTCGACCAGGTCAGCTTCCAGATCGCGCCGGGTGAGTTCACGGGCCTGATCGGATCCAACGGGGCGGGCAAGACGACCCTGTTCCGGGTGATCCTCGGCCTGCAGTCGGCGAGCACCGGAGAAGTGCTCGTCGAAGGCCGCCAGCACGGGCGCCGCCATCGCCTGATCGGCTACGTGCCGCAGAAGTTCCTGCTCGACCCGGATGTTCCGCTGCGCGCACGCGATCTCGTCGGGCTCGGCATCGATGCGCACCGTCTCGGCCTGCCACGGCCCTCCCGGGCCAGGCGGGCGCTCGTCGAGGAGATGCTGCACGCCGTCGATGCCACCCGCTTCGCCGACACCCGTGTCGGCAGGCTCTCCGGCGGCGAGCAGCAGCGGATCCTGATCGCCCACGCGCTGATCGCCCGACCGCGGCTGCTGCTGCTCGACGAGCCGCTCGCCAACCTCGACCTGGGCAGCGCCCACGAGGTGGTGGCGCTGATCGCGCGCATCGCCCGCGAGCAGAAGATCGCCGTGCTGATCTCCGCGCACGAGATCAACCCGCTGCTGCCCGTCATGGACCGTATCGTCTACCTCGCCGCCGGGCGCGCGGTCAGCGGCACCACCGAGGAAGTCGTCCGCGCGGATGTGCTCAGCAAGCTCTACGGCCATCACGTCGACGTCTTGAACGTCCACGGTCGTGTACTGATCGTCGCGGGAGCCGGCGAGGACCACGACCTCAGCGGCCACGAGGGCGTCTTTCCCGGAGCTGGGATCCAGTCGTGAGCCACTATTTCCTGTCCTCGATCTTCGCCTCCGGCTTCTTCGAAAGCGAAGCCGTGCGGATTGCCCTCGCCGTCGGGGCGCTCGTCGCCGTCGTCACCGGCGTGGTCGGCGTGTTCACGGTCATACGTGGCCAGTCCTTCGCCGGCGAGGCGTTTGGCGACCTGGGAACCACCGGTGGCTCGGGCGCGTACCTCGTGGGCATCGGGACGCTCTGGGGCTTCGTACTGGGCAACGTGATCGCGGCGGGCGCGATGGAGGCGATCGGCGTGCAGCGCTCACGCGGGCGGGACCTCGCCACCGGGATCGTGCTCGGCGCCGGAATCGGACTGGCCGCCCTGTTTCTCTACCTGTACACCAGCGAACACAGCACCACCGGGGCCACGGTCACGATTCTGTTCGGCTCGGTGTTCGCGATCTCCAGCTCGACGATCCCGCTGATCCTGCTGCTGAGTGCGATCGTGCTGGCGACCACGCTCACGCTCTACCGACCGTTGCTGCTCAGCTCCATCAACGCCGAGATGGCATCGGCCCGCGGAATCTCGGTGCGGCTCGTCGGCGTGCTCTACCTACTCGCGCTGGCGCTCGCGGCAGCGCTCGCGGCGATCACGATCGGCACGATCCTCTCGACGGCCCTGCTCGTCGGGCCGGCGGCGAGCGCGCTGCGACTCACCAGACGCCCACTCACCGCACTGCTGAGCGCCGCGGGCATCGGCATCGGCGCGATGTGGCTGGGCATCGTCCTCGCCTACGACAGCTACCACTGGCCACCCGCCGGGCAGGGATGGCCCGTGAGCTTCTTCGTTGTCACGCTCGTGTTCATCACCTACCTGCTATCCGGGCTCCCCGAGACCAGGCGCCGCCGGCGAGCGGGCCGGACCCCGTCCGCGTCCCCAATGGTCCAGCCGGCAACCCCGAGCTAGCGCACGACAGCGACCCGAGTTAGCGCGCGAAATGTTCTCCGGTTTCATGGTCAACGCCTGGGAGGTCGCGAGCATCGTCGCGGTCGTCGCGGGAGTCGTTGGCTTCTTCACGGTCCTGCGCGGGTCGGCGTTCGTCGCGCACGCGCTCCCCAACGGGTCCTTCGCCGGCGCCGCCGGCGCCATCCTGATTGGCGTCAGCACACTTCTCGGCCTCGGCGTCTTCGCGCTCGGCGGCGCTCTGACGATCGGCCTGCTGGGCCGTCGGGGTCGCCATGACGTCGCAACCGCCCTCACGCTCGTGGCGATGCTCGCCCTCGGTGCGCTGTTCCTGAGCTTCACCAGCGAGTACGCACCAGCGGTCTACTCGCTGCTGTTCGGCGAGATCCTCGGAATTAGCCCCAACGAGATCGCGCCGACCGCGATCCTCGGCGCACTCTGCATCCTTGCCGTCGCCGTCCTCTACCGGCCGCTGATGCTCTCCTCGGTCCTCCCCGAGGTGGGAGAGGCACGCGGCGTCAGCAGCTTCCGGATGGAGATGCTGTTCCTCGCCGTCCTCGCCCTCGCGACGACGATGACCGTGCCCGTCGTCGGGACGCTGCTGATCTTCAGCCTGATGATCGGCGCCCCGGCGGCCGCGCGCTCGTTCACCGATCGGCCGCTGCTGGCGATGGCCCTGTCGGTTGTGATCGCGCTGCTGATCGTGTGGACCGCGATCGCCGCCTCCTACGAAACCAACTACCCCGTGGGGTTCTTCGTCGGCAGCGCCAGCGCCCTCTCCTACACGATTGGCCGCCTCTGGGCGGCGTGGCGCCGCGGCAGGGGAGCGACGGTCCTACTACCCTTCTCTACGAACGTTCTATGAGCAATGGCACTCACACCGACGAGTGGGCCAGCCGCGCAGAAGCGGCGCTGGTCGCCGCGGGCCGCCGGAGCGGCGGCGCCCGCCGCGCGCTGCTGCTGCTGCTCGGCGAGCAGAGCTGCGCGCTCACCGCCAGCGAGCTCGAACAGGAGCTGCGCGCGCGCTCGGACCGTCCGGTGAGTCGCGCGAGCGTCTACCGGATCCTCGACGAGCTCGAGCACGCCAGCTTGGTGACCCGCGTGGAAACCGGACAGGGGGTGGTGCGCTACGAGCGCTCGCACGACGCCGAGGGCGCCCACCACCACCATCTCGTGTGCGACACCTGCGGCGTGGTGATGCCGTTCGCCGACGAGGCGCTCGAGCGCGCGATCGACGAGCTCAGCGAGCGCGTGCCGCTGGCCGTCTCCGAGCACGAGATCGTGCTGCACGGCGCCTGCAGCTCCTGCGCCTCATAGCACTCGCTCGCGCTCCCTTGTGCCGTTCAGCGCGAGCGCCTCCTCCTCGGCCGGCAGCGTGCGCACCGAGGTGCCCTCGATGTTCATGCGCGGCAGCCGCCTGTCCAGCGACGCCGGGAAGCGCCAGGCGCGCGGGCCGACGATGTGCAATAGGGCGGGCAGCAGCATGCAGCGGACGATCAGCGCATCGAGGAACACGGCGCTGGCGAGGCTGAGGCCGAACTCCTTGATGACGCGGTCTTCGCCGAGCACGAAGGAGAGGAACACGCACACCATGATCGCCGCGGCGGCGGTGATCACGCGGCCGGTGAGCGCGAGGCCCTCGCCGACCGCGCGGCGGTTGTCGTGGGTGTAGGTCCACTGCTCGTGGATGCGCGACACGAGGAACACCTCGTAGTCCATCGAGAGACCGAACACGATCGCGAACAGCATCACCGGGATGAACGACTCGATCGGGCCCGGGCTGACCCCCATCAGCCCCGGGAACCAACCCCACTGGAAGATGACCACGATCACGCCCAGCGAGGCGCCGATGCTGAGCAGGTTCATGACGGCCGCCTGCAGCGGGATCACCAGCGAGCGGAACACCACCATCAGCAGCAGCGCGGACAGCAGCACCACCACGCCGATGAACAGCGGCAGCTTGTGGGCCAGCACGGTGGCGAAGTCCACGCCGCCGGCCGTCACGCCGCCGACGTAGGCGACCACCCCCGTGCGCGCGGCCACCGGTGGGATCACGTGTTCGCGTAGATCCCTGACTAGCACGGTCGTGGCGTACGCCTGCGGCGAGGAGTCGGGATACACCGAGAAGGTCGCCACTTCGCCCGTTGGGTTCAAGCGCGGCGGAGTGACCGAGACGACGCCGCTCGCCGAGGCAAGCGCGTTCTGCAGTTCGTGCAGGGCGCTCGCGTCGTTACGGTGCGGCAACTTCACGACGACCTGCAGGGGCCCGTTGAAGCCTTCGCCGAAGCCCTCCGCGAGCAGCCGGTAGGCGTGGTAGGTGGTGGTGTTCGAGGGATCGTTGCTGGCGTCGCTGGAGCCCAGCCGCAGCGCGACCGCGGGAGCGGCGATCGCGAGCATGATCAGCGCTGAGGGCACCGCGACTCGGTGGGGATGGCGCCCCACGAAGTTGCTCCATCGATGCCACGTCCGGCCGCCGGCTGCCGCGGGTGCCCCGTTCCCGACCGTTCCCGCGGTGATGCCGTTGCCGCCTGCTCCCGCGGCGATGCCGTTGCCGCCCGTTCCCGCGGCGATGCCGTTGCCGCCCGCTCCCGCGGCGATGCCGTTGCCGCCTGCGGCCGCGCTTGTTGCCACCGCTGCGGCTTCCCTGCGCTCCCGTTGACGCGCCCGCCGGCTCGGTCTCGCCAAGCGGGCGCCCGCGAAGGTGAGCAGCGCAGGCAGCAGCGTGAGCGCGCTGAACATCACCAGCAGCACTCCGATCGACGCCGAGATCGCCACGCCGTAGAGGAAGTTGACGCCTAGCAGCATCATCCCGAGCAGCGCGATCACCACGGTCGTGCCGGCGAACAGCACGGCCCGTCCGGCGGTGTCCATCGCCTGCACCACCGACTCTTTCACCCGTCCGTGCGTGGGGCCGGGGCCGGCGTAGGCCTCGCGGTAGCGGGTGAGGATGAACAGCGAGTAGTCGATCCCTACGCCGAGGCCGATCATCGCGGCGAGCTCCGAGGAGAAGTTGGGGGTGTCCACGACGTGCGTGAACAGCGCGATCACGCTGAGACCCGTGCCGAGGCCGAACAGCGCGGTCACGATCGGCAGCCCCATCGCCAGCAGCGAGCCGAAGGTGATCAGCAGCACCACGATCGCCGCCATCAGCCCGACGGCAGTCGAGAGACCGAAGCCAGCCTGCTGGGTGGCCTCGATCGCCTGCCCGCCCAGCTCCACCTCAAGGCCCGGCTGCCGCGCTGCCTGAGCCACTTTGACGACCCGTTCGGGGGCGCTCACGGGCAGCAGGTTGGCTTTCTCGTCGAACACCACCGTGGCGAACGCGATCTGGTGGTTGGCGGAGATCGCCTTGCCCGCCGACGGTCCCGCGTAGGGGCTGATCACCGCGGAGACGTGCGGGAGCTTGGCGACTTCGGCGAACATCGCTTCCATGTGCGCGCGCACCCCGGGGTCCAGCACGCTGCCGTCGGCGACGCGGAAGACGATCTGGTCGCGGTCGCCCGCCTGCGTCGGGAAGCTGTGTTCCAGCAGGTCCGAGGCGCGCTGCGCGTCGGAGTTGGGGAGCGTGAAGTTGTTGGAGTATTCCGTCCCCGCCTTTGAGGCCAGCGTGCCGATCGCGACAATCATCACGATCCAGCCGATCACGACGAGGCGGCGGTGGGTGGTTGACCAGCGGGCGAGCTTTAGCATCGGCGACCTCGAGGGTGGTAGCGGTGGGACGGTGGAAGCAGTGCGACGGTGGAAGAGGCGCAGGCGGGGCGAGTGGACCCCTGCGCGGGCGGAGCTTCCGTAGAGGGTAGAAGGTCGCTGGGGCGATCAGTTCATCCGCGGGTCCAGCGGCATCCGCGCCATCAGCGCGTAGGCGCCGCCCTTGCGGGCCAGCACCTGCGCCCACAGCTCCTCGGGGTCCTCGGTGAAGACGTCGTCGGGCTCCGCGGGGTGGGCGATCCAGTCGCCGTTGTCGAGCTCCTCGTCGAGTTGCCCCTCGCCCCATCCGGCATAGCCGGCGAACACCCTGCGTCGCGCGATCGCGTCGGAGAGCTCGTCGATGTCGGCCTCCGGCGCGGGGAAGCCGATGCGTCCGAGCACCAGCAGGCCCGCCGGCGAGGGGTCGAGGAACTCGGCGAGGAACACGATCGCGTTGGGCTGCACGGGCCCGCCCACATAGACCGGCTCGAGCTCCCCGGCGGCCTGCTCGAGCTGCGGCACCGCCTCGCCGACCGTCACCTCGGAGGGGCGGTTGAGCACGATGCCCATCGCCCCCGCTTCGCTGTGGGCGCCCACCAGCACCACGCTGCGCCGGAAGTTGGGGTCCATCAGCGATGGCGCGGCGAGCAGCAGTTGTCCGCTGAGCGATTCCTCCATGACTTCAGGCTACCCCTGTGGCGCGACGCCTATGCCAGCCAGCCACGGATCGCCCCGCGGCGAGCGGACCACCTAAAACGTCCTCGAGAGTTGCCGGCCTCCGCCGTTTACCCATGATCACTACACGGTCACAACCGGCGCCCGCGCCAGTGCAAGCATGCAGGCTGTCCCGATTAGGGCATAGGAGCGACGTGCGTTCCGTGCAGCCGGTACACAACCTCTCTCTCCCGCCGGCTGCCTCCAGGATCTCACGCCGGCCCGAGGCCCCCTCAACCTCGGCGCCACTGTGAGCGTCGGCGGCCCGCAGCACCGGGCCGCCGACGCTGCGTCGCCTCGCGGGTATGACTGGCGGTGCCGCGCGCCGGTTATGCTGATCGCGCATCGCGGCATAAATGAAGAGAGGTCCGGCTCGTCGGCCTTGCGGCCCAGCTGAGTCGCCCTCTCGTCGAGCGAAGGGCGGCAAGCATGGCGAAGACACCGCAGGTGGGAGAAGAGGCGCCGGACTTCGAGCTACCGGGCACCGACGGTCCGTTCAAGCTCTCCGAGCACCGGGGCGAGCGCGTGGTGCTGCTGTTCTACCCGGGCGACAACACGATGGTGTGCACCAAACAGTTCTGCTCCTACCGTGACCGGACGGGGGACTTCAATGCGCTTGGTGCGACGGTTGTCGGGATCTCGGCTCAGGACGTTGCTTCGCATGAGGGTTTCGTCGCGAAGAACTCGCTCACGGTGCCGCTGCTGGCCGATGTCGGCGGGGCCGTCGCGAAGCAGTACGGCGCATGGGGGGGACGGCTCGGTACCAAGCGGGCGGTGATCGTCATCGACGAGCAAGGGACCGTGCGCCATCGCCACGACCATCTCCTTGGGCTCGACTATCAGTCGGTGGATGAGTTGAAGGCGGCGCTTGACTCGCTGCCCACCCCGGCCGCCTGACGTCGGGTCTGGCGACAGCGCTGTACACGAGCAGGCAGGCAAAGGGGGTCTGTCGTGGCCGGCGTCGACGGGTCTGGCTTCGACGGGTGGATGGCAGGATCTGGATGTGGCAGTATCCGTTCAAGGGGTGGCTGGTCTGAGTCCTTGCAGGAGGGTGGTTAGGACATCGCCGGCGTCCACTCGCGCTTTGGTTGGGTCGTCGCTGTCGGCGATCGCCATGCATCCTTCGAGGATCGCTCCGGTGAGCATCAGCGCGAGCATCTTCAAGGGGAGGGGCCGGACGACGCCGGCACGGATCGCGCGCCTTAGCGCGCCGCGCAGTACGACAGCGCCGTAGCGGGTATCCACATGGCGGATCGTGTCCGCGTCGAGTACTGCCTGTGCGTCCTGGAGCACGATGCGCTGCACGCGCGGGTCGAGGTGGGCGTCGAGCATCGCCTGACAGCCGGCGCACAGGTCCACCCACGGGTCGGGCTCCAAGAACGCCGCCGCCACCCGCTCTGACACCTCGCGCTTGACCTGTTCGTAGACACCGGCAAACAGCTCTTGCTTGCCGTCGTAGTGGTGGTAGAAGGCGCCCTTGGTGACGTTTGCGGTCTGCGCGACATCATCGATCGAGGTCGCGTTGTAGCCGCGTTCGCCGAACAGCGCGCAGGCGGCGTCCAGCAGCGCTTGGCGGGTCACCGCGCCCTGCTTCGCCTTCTTGCCCTTGACATCCGTACTCTGAGTATGCATTATACGTACCGTCAGTATGTTAGCGCAGGTCAACGACAGGAGGAGACAATGCCCAAGTACGTAATCGAGCGCGAGATGCCCGGAGCGGGGAACCTCAGCGCGCAGGAGCTGCAAGGAATCGCGGCGGCGTCCAACAAGGTGATCGGCGAGCTCGGCCCGGAGATCCGCTGGCTTACCAGCTACGTGACAGAGGAGAAGATCTACTGCGTCTACGTCGCCCCCGATGAGGACATCCTGCTCGAGCACGCCCGCTGCGGCGGCTTCCCCGCGGATCGCATCTCCAAGGTCTCGACGGTAATCGATCCTTCGACCGGCGACTGAAATGGCTATGTCTGATTCTGAGCTGAAGGCGCGTCACCGCACGATGTGGGCGTCGGGTGATTACCCGGATATGGTCGAGACGTTCTTGCTTCCGTTGGGGCCGCGGCTCGTGGAGGCGTGCGACATCGGTCCCGGCAAGGTGGTCCTGGACGTGGCGGCCGGGACCGGCAATGCGTCGATACCCGCGGCGAAGGTCGGCGCGCAGGTCACCGCCAGCGACCTGACACCGGAGCTGCTCGAGGCCGGCCGCGTCCGTGCGGAGAGTGAAGGGCTGGCTCTCGAGTGGGTGCAGGCCGACGCCGAGCGCCTACCGTTCGAGGACGAGTCGTTCGATGTCGTGATCTCCTCGATCGGCGCGATGTTCGCTCCGCACCACCAACGGGTCGCGGACGAGCTGATCCGCGTGTGTCGCCCCGGTGGCAAGGTCGGGCTGCTGAGCTGGACCCCCGAGGGGCTGGTCGGAGCGCTATTCAGGACTATGGGCCCGTTCGCGCCCACCCCGCCGCCGGGCGCACAACCGCCACCGCTGTGGGGCAGCGAGCAACACATCGCCGAGCTGTTCGGCGAGCGCGTCAACTTCGGGCTGCTGGTGCGCGATGTCTTGGAGGTCACCGCCTTCGCGCAACCACGTGACTTCGACGAGCACTTCAAGGCGCGGTACGGCCCGACGATCGCGGCACGTGCGAATGCGGCCAAGACCGGAAGCGAGGCAGAGCTCGATGCCGCTCTGGACGAGCTATGCGAGGAGTGGAACCGTGGTACCCCAGGGGATGCGCGCTTTGAGATGGAGTACCTGCTCGCGGTGGGCACACGAGTGTGATGGCGCGCGGACTCGCCGAACGTGCCGTACGCGAATTGCGTGCAAGGGGGGAGGACCGAGAGTGATGTCGAGAGTCTCCCCGATAGCCTTGGGCAGCTGTGGTGGGTACCCCCTGGGACGCAAACACGTATGACCGTACCTCCGAGCCTCAGCAGTCGTGGGCCTCTGAGGTACTCGCGCGCCTTTCGGGCATCGCCGCCGACGCGACGGTGCTGGACATCGGCTGTGGAACCGGGCGCGTCACCGAGGCGCTCCTCGCGTTGGTGCCCGAAGGCCGGGTGCTGGCCGTTGACGCCTCCACGGACATGGTGGCGCTCGCGCGCGAGAGGCTCGGCGGGTACGCGCAGGTGTGGTGTCAAAGCGTCCTGGATCTCGAGCTGGACGAGCCGGTCAACGCGATCGTCTCGACGGCGACACTGCACTGGGTTTCAGACCATGACCTCCTCTTCTCACGGCTGGCCCGGGCGCTACGCCCGGGCGGCGTGCTCGAGATCCAGTGCGGCGGAGAAGGCAACATCGATCGCGTTCGCGACGCGATCCAGGCGGCCGCGCGCGAGTGCGCTCCGGAGCTGCTGGATTGGTCGCCGTGGATCTTCGCGGGTCCGGGAGAGACCGAACGGCGCCTCGTGCAAGCCGGCTTCGGCGACGTTCGCTGCTGGCTGGAGGAGCGGCCCACATATCCCGATGATGTCGATGCCTTCGTGCGCACCTCGATACTCGCGGCGCACTTCGAGCGCCTACCCGAGGAGCGCCGTGAGCGATTCGCGGCGGCGGTCCTGGCGGGCGTGCGCCTGCCACTCGATTACGTGCGCCTGAATGCCTCAGCACTTCGCGCGCCCGTATAGAGGACGGAGTCCGATCTAGGCTCGGACAGGAGCCGGCGCGTCTCGGCTTGGCGGGAGTAGTTGGCAGCAGGCCCACGCTACGGGGCTTGACAGCACTACGCGGCGCTTGACGGCCGGTGCTCTTGCCCCGTCATGCCGATCCAGGGGCACTGATGTTGCGACACGCTCCTCAGTGGAGGATGATGGGCAGGCGCTTCGATTGCATCGTTGCGCCGCGTCAAAGGTTCGCCGCTGAACTGGCCCGGGAGGAACCGGCGGCCGAGGCCAACGGCACTACGTAGTGCCGGCGGTGTCCGTCTACGGTCGCAGTGAACGACACAGAGCTGGGGTTGATCAGTATGTCTTCGTACGCGTTTCGTATGACGGCCACCTTCGCCGTGGCGCTGGTCCCGCGAATCGTGACTTCGCTCACACCGTTGGGGACGATCCCGGTCACGCGCGTAGGTACGCGCTTGGCAAAGTTTGGGGACAGCGACAGCGTTTCGGCCAGGCGACCCTGTTCTACCTCTGCCCGGGGTACGCACGACCGTTTGACCGAGGGGTAGAGGCGCTGGCCGTTCACTTCGGGCACCAGCGGGTTTACAACCAGCGCCAGGCACAGCTCGTTTTCTGGCGCGGGAACAAGCCAACCCTGTTGGTTTGCGAGGATGCGTCGCGCACTCTCGATATCTTCGGCGGACAGCATCGGTTCACCGTTTTTGGCGAGAAAGTGCGCGACCCACGAGGGGACCGCATCTTCGGCGGTCCTGGGCGTGCGCAAAACGGCGAGGGTCAACGAGCTGGGGTACTTGGACGGCGGCTGCGCCTTTTGCGCTGCGCCACAACCTGTTAGGGCAATTAGCAGGGCGCCGATCGCCGCTCGCATGAGCGCGATCGACCCTACGTCGCTGGAGCGTGGTGCGATGTGTTTCATATCATTGGCCTCACGTTCTGGACGCAGGGTCGATTGCTTGTTCACCTATGCCTGCGAGATACTGGTGCGTCTAGTTCGCGTAGACTTCGTAAAATCCGAACGTGCCCGGGTTCGGGTTGTCAATTCCCGCGGCCGCGTCGATGGGGGCGAATTCCCACCCCTCCGAGCCCGGGTTGCACGCCCAGCCGTAGGGGATCTGGGGTGAGCCGCCGCTGACCGTGACTGGGCCAACGCACACGCTCGACGTCGTGTTTGCCCATGCGTAGATGTAGTCCTCTGGGTAGAGGAAGACTCCGTTGCCGGTCGTCCAGGTGTAGCCGGGCAGATTCGAGCCTGAATAGGCATTGCTTGCACTCGCGATGCTCGGGATGAGTGCGAACACAAGCATGGCGGCAATCAGGCCGGCCAGCACCACCCTGGGCGCCCTGTGGCGCCTTGAGTGCACTGTAAGACTCTGGGCTGACATGTCCAATTCCTTCCTTTTTTGGGGTTGTGTGGGGTGGTATTCCATTGTGTGACAGCGTGCCCTATTCACCCAGCCTCGCCTCAAGCTTTCGCTGGAGTCACGGGCACTTGGGTTGGGTTGGGTTGGGTTGCCAGGGTTACAGCAACAACCGGCGCCGCGTTACAACATCGTTATGTAACTGCCATAACATCTCAAAAATCACTTTGATCTCTAGGTATTTACGCGGAAATGTGCTACCTCGACGCGGATGCTGCTTGCGCTCGCCCCAGGAGGAATTCTGGGACGATTCCAATGTGCTACCCAGAAGGCTGCGCGGATAGACGGTGGCCAAGGCTCTACTGCTCAGCTACTGGGCGATTGTGTTTTTCAGCACAATCACGATGAATCGAATCTGATCTACTCAGCCCGGGAACGGTGGCCTCAGGCCGATCCCGCGGGCCGGTGTGCGCTACGTAGCGGCCGGTGGCCCAAACCAGGTGATCAGCGCGTCGCGCAATCCGGTCTCCGTGTTGTCCCCAACCCAGGCGACGTATCCGTCCGGTCGGATCAACATCGCGGTCGGAGCGGTGACCGCGCCGAGCACCGGCAACTCCCACGGGCCGCCATATTCAGCGTCGATCAGCTGGACGCGGCCTGCCCATGGGGCGATGTCAAAGCTGCCGGGTGCACCGAGGTTGAGCAGCACCGGCTTGGCGCCGTGCAGCAGTTCGAAGACCCGTACTGTGCCGCCAGCGGTCACGAGGTCCAGATCGGGCATGCGGCGTCCGAGCAGCGGATGTCCCTCGCCGAGGTCGTAATGGATGTCCAGCCCGGAGACGATCCCCGCGAGCCGTTTGCGAGGCTCCTCCATGATCACCAGCTCCGACACGACATCGACCAAAGCCTTGATGCGCTCGTCCGGGCGCATGAGCGCGGTTTTGGCCATCGTGTACTGAAGCGCGCGGGCAGCGACGGGGTGGCGCTCGTCCTGGTAGGTGTCAAGGAGGCTCTCGGGGGAGGTCCCGTCGACCACCTGGGCGAGCTTCCATCCCAGGTTCACGGCATCCTGCACACCGAGGCTGAGGCCCTGTCCGCCAGTCGGGGAGTGCACGTGCGCCGAGTCGCCGGCGAGCAGGACGCGTCCCGCGCGGTAAGCGGCTGCCTGGCGTGTCATATCGGTGAACCTGGAGATCCACGTAGGGTTGTGGATCCCGAAGTCGGTGCCGTAGACGGCGATGAGCGCCTCGCTCAGATCGCGCAAGGTGGGCTCGTCGCTGGGACCGAGCTCCCGCTCGGTCACCATGACCCGGACCGGCCCCCGATCCATGTAGACCACCTCGCCGTCGCGGATCTCGTACTCCAACCTGCCGATGCCGTGGACGCCGAGGTCGTCGTGCCGGATGCCCAGCTCCGGTTCCTCGGTCACCTCGACCTCGGCGATCAGGTTGCTCTTCGTCGGATCCCACCCCGGGAACTCGATGCCGGCCGCTTTACGGATGACGCTGCGTCCCCCGTCGCATCCGACGAGATACCGCGCTCGCAGTGACTGGCCGTCGGAGCACTCGAGGTCGACGCCGGTGTCGTCCTGCGCGAAGCCCGTCACCTCGCTTCCGTAGTAGATCCGCACCGGCAGCTCGGCGATCCAGGCGGCCATGATCCGCTCGATCTGGTTCTGCCAGATCCCGAGCGAATACGGATGACGTGTCGGGAAGTCGCTCATGTCCAACACGGTCGTGGCGAACATCGCGGCCTGAGCCACCTGCCCCTCCGAGAGGAACCTGTCGGCGACCCCACGCTGATCGAGCACCTCGATCGTGCGCGAGTGAAAACCGCCGGCCCGCGAGCCGATGAGCACGTGATCGGGTCGCCGCTCGATGACCGCGACGTCAACCTTCGCCAACGCCAACTCAGCCGCCAGCATCATCCCCGTTGGGCCGCCTCCGGCGATTACCACCGCATGCTCGCTCATAGCCACACTCCAGTCCGATACATCGAGAAAAACGCCCGCATTTCGCTGCTCCATTTCCGTAGGCCCTGGTCTCGGCTGGCGGTTATACAGCACTATCCGGGGCTTCATGAAGGCCCCGCGAGTGGTATAAATTGGAGGTGGAGAGGTGTGGGAAGCCGCCTTTCCACACCAATGCCGCGGCTACATTCTCGGGCTGGGCTACCAGTCGGTGGACAACCTCAGGTCGACGCTGGAGGCGTTGCTGGCCGCGTCGTCCACGATGTAGACCGCAGCCTGCCTTGATCTAGGACTCGCCGAGAATCTCGAGGCAACGCAACGCAGCGGATGAAGCAGATGATGAGCTTGCCACCAGGACGATCAGGAACATGAGCGGAGCGGATATCGGGCTTGCCCTGTCGGTGTTCCTCGCCTGCACGGTCGAGGCGGTGGAGGCGCTGACGATCGTGCTGGCCATGGGCACCGCGCGCAGTTGGTCGTCCGCGATGAGCGGCGTCGGCGCCGCGACGCTCGCGCTCGCCGCGATCGTGGCAGCGCTCGGTCCGGCACTCACCTCGCTGCCGATCGACGTGCTGAGGGTGATCGTGGGTGGTTTGCTGCTGATCTTCGGCCTGCAGTGGCTGCGCAAGGCGATCCTGCGCTCCGCGGGGTTGAAGGCCAAGCACGACGAGCTGCAGATTTACGAGCTCCAGACGCAGGCTGCACGCGTGGCCGGAGGGCGGCGCGCGGGTTTCGATGGCTACGCCTTCACGATCGCCTTCAAGGGCGTGCTGCTGGAGGGCTTGGAGGTGGCTTTCATAGTGCTCACCTTCGGCTCCAACCAGCACCGCGTCCCCCTGGCCGCCGCTGCCGCCGGGCTTGCCGTGCTCCTCGTCGCCGCTGTGGGCGCTATCGCGCGGGCCCCACTGGCAAGAGTGCCGGAGAACACGATGAAGTTCGCGGTTGGCGTGATGCTCACCTCCTTCGGGATGTTCTGGGGCGCCGAGGGCGCCGGTGCGAGTTGGCCGGGCGGCGACGCGGCTCTGCTGGCGATCGTCCCGGGTGTGCTCATCGCCACGGTCGCGATGGCCAGGACCCTGAGCCATACCGCCTACCCAGCGCCTCTCGAGCAGGTCCACACGACCCCGCCGAGCTCGCTGAGGACCCCACCGTGAGCATGCAACGAGTACAGGCGCTCCTGCTCGCCGTGTGGGAGTTTGTCGCGGGTGACGACTGGCGCACCGCGGTCGGGGTTGTCGTGGCGCTCGGGGTAACCGCGATCGTTGCTGCCGCGGGGCTCCCTGCCTGGTGGGTGATGCCACTTGCGGTGCTCGGGCTGCTCGCGCTGTCGATCCGCCGCGCGGCACAGGGCAACTCCCGTCGATAGCCTGGAGTGACAGCCTGAGGAGGTCTGGTGCACGAACCGATTTTGTTTCGCGACCGTGGGCGTCCGGCGCAGATCGTGCTGGGCGGCGTCGTTCCCGCGGTGGCCGGCGGAATCGCCGGTGTGCTCGTGGGAGTCTCAAGCGGCGCCTACTGGGCATACGGCGCACTCGCCGCGATCGGTGCGATCGCGGCCGGCTTCGAGCACCAGGACGGGTGGGGTGGTGCCGACCGCGGTCTGGTGGGCGGCTTGATCTACGGGGTCGCTCTCCTGGCGGTGCACGCGATCCTCGACACCCACGCGAAGGTGTCGCTCGGCAGCTTTCCACCGTTGCTCGTGGTGGTCACCGCGATCGCCGGCATGCTGTTGAGTGCCCTCGGCGGACGGATCGCACGTCTGCGGCGGGAGCGCAGAGCCGCGTCCGGCGAGGCTGAGTGAGCTCCGGCTACGCCGGCTGCCGATGGTGAGGCTGAGTGAGCTTCGGCTACGTCGGCTGCCCGATGGCGAGGCTGAGTGAGCTCCGGCTACGCTGGCTGCGCGACTCAGTGAGCTTTGGCTACGCCGGCTGTGCGACTCAGCGAGCTCCGGCCACGCTGGCTGTGCGACTCAATGAGCTTCGGCTACGCCGGCTGCGCGACCTTCGCGCGAGCCAACCGAGCCAGCGCCGCGCGATGGCGCTTGGCACCGCCCAGCAGCGCCGCGTCGAGCTGCGCGCGCTTGAACAGCCAGTGCACGTCGGCCTCCCACGTGAAGCCGATCCCGCCGTGCATCTGGATCGCGCCGGCGGTCACCGACTGACCGCCTTCGGCCCCCGCGGCGCCCGCGAGCGCCGCGGCCTCGGGTAGCAGCCCCGGGTCGGCGTCGGCGGCCCAAGCCGCGTAGTAGGCGCTCGAGCGTGCGCTCTCGGTGTGGAGCAGCATCTCCGCGCAGCGGTGCGCCACTGCCTGGAAGGATCCGACGGGAACGCCGAACTGCTTGCGCTCTTTGACGTAGGCGAGCGTCATGTCGAGCGCGCGCTGGCAGACGCCCACGACCTCGGCGGCGATCGCGGCGCGGATCCGATCGGCCGCGCCGGGGCCGAGCGGCTCTCCATCTCCCGTGACGCTCGCAAAGCGCCGGGTGGGGTCGATCGAGACGAACTCGCCGGTCTCGGGCGAGGCGATCAGCTGCGCCTCGTCGCCGTCGATCACAAGCACCACCGCGGCGCCGGCGGCGTCGGCCGCCAGCTCGCGCGTGCCGATCCCCGCGCTCAGCTCCCCCGCGGCGAGCCCCGGCAGCCAGCGGGCCCGCTGCTCATCGCTGCCGGTGGCCTGGATGACCGCGGCGGCAGTGGCGGTGGGCAGGAAGGGCGTGGCAGCGCACGCATACCCGAGCTCCTCCGCCAGCACCGCCAGCTCGACCGCGCCGAGCCCCTGGCCGCCGTGCTCCTCGGCGACCGCGATCCCCGGCCAGCCGAGCTGCACCAGCTCGCGCCACAGCGCGGCGTCGTACGCCGCCGCCTCGGCCGCCTCGCGTACCTTGGCGAACGGCGAGCGCGCGGCGAGCAGCTCGTGCGCGACATCCTTGATCTCGCGCTGGTTGGAGCTGAGGTCGAAATCCATGTCGTTTCCTAACGCGACTTCGGGAGGCCGAGCACGCGCTCGGCGACGATGTTCTTGAGCACCTCCGTGGTGCCCCCCTCGATCGAGTTGCCGCGGGCGCGCAGCAGCTCATACGCCCACGGATCGCCGGCGCGCAGCGCGCCGGGCCCGAGCAGCTCGGCGGCGAGCTGCGTGAGCCGCTGGTTGGTGTCCGACCACATCCACTTGGTGAGCGACCCCTCCGGGCCGGGCTGGCCGTACTTCTCGATCGTTGTCAGCCCGCGGTAGGCGTTGAGCCGCACGATCTCGGTGCGCAGGTGCAGCTCGCCGAGGCGGTCGGCGACGACAGGATCATCGAGCAAGCCTTCGCGGGCGGCCTCCTCGATCAGGCGGTCGAGCAGCTGGCGCATGCGGACCTGCAGGAAGAACCCCAGGCCGGCACGCTCGTTCATCAACGTCGTGAGCGCCACCTTCCAGCCGTTGCCGGTGCCTCCGAGCACGTTCTCGCTCGGTACGCGGGCGCCGTCGAGGAACAGCTCGTTGAACTCGGGCTCGCCGGTGATCTGGCGCAGCGGGCGGATCTGCACGCCCTCCTGCTCCATGTCCAGCAGGAAGTAGGTGAGGCCCTTGTGCTTGGGAGCCTCGGGGTCCGAGCGCGCGACCAGCATGCACCACTTGGAGTATTGCGCGCTGCTGGTCCACACCTTCTGGCCGGTGAGCACCCACTCATCGCCATCCCGCACGGCGCGCGTCTTCAGGCTGGCGAGATCCGAGCCGGCGTCGGGCTCGGAGAAGCCCTGGCACCAGATCTCATCCGCGGTGAGGATCGGCGCGAGGTAGCGCTCCTTCTGTGACTCGGTGCCCCACGTCATGATCGTCGGGCCGGCGAGCAGCAGGCCGAGCACGTTCGCGGGCAAGGGCGCGCCCGAGCGGCCCAGCTCCTCGAAGAAGATCGCCGATTCGGTGAGCGTCGCCCCGCGGCCGCCATACTCGCGCGGCCAGTGCACGGCGGCCCATCCGCCGTCGGCGAGCCGGCGCTGGAAGTCGCGCCGGTAGGCGTACTGCCGATCTTCGTCGCCCTCCGGCGCGGGTCCGGGGTCGTTCGCCGCAAACCAGGCGCGTGACTCGTCGCGGAACGCGGTCTCCTGCTCGCTGAAGGTCAAGTCCATGGTTCTCTCCCTCGCCGCGGCCGCGCGGCGCGCGGCCAGCCCGACATCTTCGAACGCACGTCAGGCTACCTTGTCAGAGGTCGGTCGAGCTGTGCGGGAAGGGCCAAGCGTTCGTACGCGTCGCCGTCCATGGCTTGGTCGAGGGGGCAGACGCGCTTGAGCGTGATTGCGCTGAGCGGGCAAGCGGTCATTCCGCTGGTGGAGCCACGACTGTCGGACCGTACTGGTGGGCCGGATGGCTGGGAGCTTGAGTGGTCTGTTGGACGGGAGCCGGGGCAACGTAGCTGGGCGCGGATGTCGTGGGCGTGGTGGCGGGGGGCGTTTCGGTGGTACCGACGGCGGTGCCGGTGCTCGCCGCGGCGGAGTTCGATGGGGTGGAGCTGGTGGGCGGCGTGGCGCGATGGTGGCGTGGCGGCCGCGGCTTGGAGGGCAGTGTCAGGGAGTGGGCGTCGATGGCGGCCAGCGCCGGCACGCCGAAGCCGAGTGTCCTCAGGCTCGTGAGCGTCTCCATCAGCCTGCTCTCCACCGACGGCAGTTGCGTCAGGCGGCGAGCGTAGGCGTCGTCGTCGTTGTGGCGGGTGGCACCGGCGAGCGCGCTCATCGTCGCCGCCTCCCGCTGCAGCGATCTGATCAGCTGTGCGACGCTCGGGCGGCGCTTGGGGGAGAAGGACGGCGGCTTCGCAAGCAGGTTCGCCGATCGGGAGTCTGCGGAGGCGAGCCTCAGCTCCATCGCGGACAGCGTACGTGGCCGGTGTGTGCCGAGACCCGCGATCTGCCCGCGAGGGACGTTGACGGGCGTCAGGCTGGCGGTCAGATCAAGGGTTTCTCGGCGCGCGGCGCTCGTCCCGGTGTCACCCGCGAAGAGCACGACGAAGCCGATTGCGCCAGCGACGGCGAGTAGGGTCCCCGACGCGGCCACGATCCGCGGCCAGGACCGGGAGGGGGTGGACATCGCCGGCGCTTGGGCGAGATCCGTCGGGCGCCGTCGATCGGTCGCGGTGAGCTGGGGGGCGGGGGGCGCGCCGACTGGGCCGGTGGGATCACCGAGCCCTCTCCTCGCCGTCGGGAAGGCGGGGATCGCCTTGCGCCGCGCCGCGGGCATGCGGCTCACGATCCGCGTGGTGGCGTCGAGCAGCTCCCGCGCCTGGGTGTAGCGGGCGCCCGGATCCTTCGCCATGCCGCGCCCAATTGCGGCGTCGAGGTCGTCGCTCTCCTCGCTGCCGCCCGGCAGCGCCGGCGGCGACTCGTGCAGGTGTGCCTGCATGATCGCCTCGTCGCTTTCCCGGTGGTAGGGGACCTCGCCGGTGAGACAGTTGTAGAGAACCGCCGTGAGTGCATATATGTCGCTTGCAGAGGTCAATGTCGAGCCCCGGATCTGCTCGGGCGAGGCGTAGTTCACGGTGCCGACAAACCTGCCGGTCGCGGTCAGGCCGTGGGTGTTCGAGCCCTTCGCCACCCCGAAGTCGGCTAGGTACGGGTGCCCGCGCTCGGTGATGAGGATGTTCTGGGGCTTCACGTCGCGGTGCACGAGCCCCTCCGCGTGGGCCGCGTCCAATGCGCTCGCGATTGGGCCAAGGATCGCAACCGCTCGATCGGCGCTGACGTCGGGAGCAAGGATCAGGTCTGCCAGGTTCGTCCCGTCCACCAGCCGCATCGCGAGATAGAGCAGGCCGTCCTGCTCGCCGAATGCGTGGACGGGCACGATGTTGGGGTGCTCCAGCCGTGCGAGGTGTTTGCCCTCGCGGCGGAAGCGCTCCCGGAAGGCGTCGTCGTGGGAGAGCTGAGGGGAGAGCACCTTCAACGCGACGGGGCGTCCGAGCGAGAGCTGCTCGGCGCGGTAGACGACGGCGGTGCCGCCGACTCCGATCAGGGCTTCCACGCGAAAGCCATCGAGCACGTCTCCGGGGTTCAGGATCGGTGATGCAGTGGCCAATGATTTCTCCGCTTATAGCGCCGGCGAGGCACCGGGACCGGCCGTCGCCGCGAAGGCCGCTCCAAGATCAGGAATAGTAATGCCTATGCGTCCCAGCTTGCCGATCTATCCTGCGTAAGCGACTCATACCTGCCGTGCGTCGGTTCCCAGATGAATGGCGTGACCTTGACCGGGCTGTGGCCCGCGGGGACTGTGGGCGCATCGCAGGACGTCTCGCCACGATGTGTTTGCAAAGGGGAACGCTGCTTCTGGTGGGGACTTGCGGTCGTCCGTGTGCGTCTGTCCGGGGCGCCGAGGTCTCTGATCGAGGCGAGCGCGCGCGCTGCTTGCAGCGCGAGGCCCGGTCCCACGGCGTCGGCGGTCACCTCGGCGATCTGCTCCGCGCCGTCTGTTCGGATGAACGTCAGCCGGGCGACCGTCGGATCGAGCAGGGCGACCGAGCGACACTCGCCGGGCAGGCCACGCTGGAGATGGCCCAGCCAGATTGCGTAAACCCCCACAAAGGGTCCGCGCTCGAGGATCTCGCTCACCAGGGCACGCTCTTCGACCAGATCCTCGTCGAGGAACAGCAACAGCGCGGGGGTGAAGCCAGAGGCCGGGTCTAGGTGGGACTGGTTCAATTCCCAGTGGCGCACCGACACGAGCTCCGCGACACGCTGCAAGAGGTCTTGGGTGGCGGCAATGTTGCCGACAAGCTGAGAGCCAGCGAGGAGCGAGAGGTTGACCCGGGTATGGGGAATCCACTTCAGCCACTCCCACTGCTCGCGCTGGTCGGGGTCGAGGGCGGCGGCGATTGCCAGCTCGCGAGGGCTGTGAAGGACGGCTGTCTGCAGTGCCAGCCACATCCCGAGCCCGTCCACTCTCCCCTCGGGCCCAACGAGTCCCAAGCTTCCGATCCGCGGGAGGTTGACGACCACCGGGAGCATCGGCACCAAGCGGTAGGAGTCGAGCAGCTCCCGCGTGTGAGTGGGTAGGGGGTCGTGGTCGCCGGTGGGGGTCTCGACTGAGAACTCGGCCGACAGATCCGCCACTCCGATACGCAGCGCCAGAAAATCCTCGTTGGCGGGGCGTCGCTCCCAGAGGTCCGAGCGCATCTCGAGGGCTCGCGCCGTCAGCTCCGCGGCGTCGGGGGACGCCGCCCGCCGGGCGACGCTCTCCCGCGTCCTGGCCTGCTCGAGTTCCTCGGCCAGCACGTCTAGCCGGTTGACGTAGTGGGCCTCGCTCTGGCGGAAGAGGCGCCGTCCGCTGCGACGTTCGCTGACATACGACCACACCAGCGTGGCGGGGCTGAGCAGCATCGAGAGCAGCAGCGCCGGTTGGTTGAGTATCGCGGCGGAGGCCGCCCCGAGCACGATCGGCAGAACGGCACCGCCGACCTGCAGCCTGACCCGGGAGGCTTCCGGCGGTGCCGCTTCGAGCTGGAGGCGGGGCGCGCGGTAGGGATCGACGATCCGCGGCGGTCGGTTGAATGGCGTCGAGCCGTCGCTCGCCGCACCGGTCCTGAGGATCGGGGGAGCGGCTCGGCTGAAGGTGATCACCGAGCGCCCGATCTCGATCTGGGCGCCGTCGTCGGGAGCTAGTTGCACGTCTCCCACCAGCGTCCGGCCCTCCATCGCGGAGCCGTTGCGCGAGTCAAGGTCGCTGATCGCGAGCCCCTCCGAGCCGACCTCGATCTGCAGGTGCCGGCGCGAGAGGGAGGGGTCATCGAGCACAACGTCACAGGTGGGGTCGCGGCCGAGCACGTAGCTGCCGGGGAGCAGGCTCATGCGCCGACCCGCCTGCGGGCCCGCGTTGACCACGACGTTGACCACTCCTGCGCGCATCGACGGCGTGGGCAGCACCGGGTCGCGCGCCGGCGCGGCGGAGCGCCCGGGTGGCATCGCGGTGAAGCGCATGCCCGCCGCCAGCGCCACGGTGTCTCCCGAGCGCAGTCCCGTGTCGCTCACGCAATCGCCCGACGTCAGCCGGCCGAAACGGGCGCAGTGCAGCGCCAGCCGGCCCACGGGGTATGACTCGACCGAGTCTCCGTGGAGCGATCTCACGTACCGCGCCAGCGCCTCGCTCAGCTCGTGCACCGACGTATCTCGCGGGAGCTCGACGATGACATCGGCGGGGTGCGCGTCGGACGCCGGGTCGCAGATGCTCAGCAGCAGCTTGATCGTGGAGTCGGGGGGGCTCATGCTCGTGGGGGTAGTCGATGGCTGTCAGGGACAGCTTCGCGGACGTCCGGCGGGGGACAGGCATCCGGTGTGGGTTTTGTAGGCGATCAGCCCGCGCGGGGTGCGGACGAATTGGTACTGGACGAAACGCGCGAGATGCCCCGGAGCTAGCAACTCGATCTCAATTCTCGTCGTGCGGCGCACCACGAGCGGCGGGGATATGGCGATCGTGTCCTGGGCGTTGTGGTGCCTGCGTATGCGCACGGTCTCATACAGCGGGCGCCTGCATCCGGCGGTGCAGCGGATGACGATTGTGTCCCCGGCACGGACCCCTTTCACGGTGGGAACTCCGACGAGTAGTCCAAGTGAGTCGCCGCCGGTGGAGGCACGTGTCGCGAACAGGGGTGTGAACGCCGAGACGACCGCCTCTTGCGCCTTGGGCCTGGATTTTGGCGAGATGGGCGTGGGTTTGGCTTTATTGGTGGCGTCTGGGCCGAGCGTGGGAGGGGCTTGGATGGTGACGATGCGGGTGGCGTTGGTGACGTTGCCGAGCGCGTCGGTCGCGCTCGCCGAGACTTGGTAGGTGCCCGGTGCGGCGAACACATGGGTCACGGTCGTGCCCGAGGTGTCGGGGCTGCCGTCGCCCCAGGACCATGTGGTGGAGGTGACCGTCAACCACACGCTCAGCGGGGAGACCGAGAAGGCCAGTGGAGCACCGATCTGGCCTTCGGTGGGGGCTTGGAGCGCTTCGAGGCTCGGCCCACCGGATTGATAGCCAGCGACCTCGACGAACTGTTTGGTGCCTTCGGTGCCGATCCAGGCACTCGCGACGTCCCCCTTGGAGTCCATCGCCACGCTGATCGAGTGCGATGGTTCGGTTGCGGATACGTAGATCGGGGTCGTGGCGAGCCGGGTGGGAGCATCAAATGCTCCTCCGGCCGGTTGCGTAGACCCCTCGGCGAGGTCTTCCGAATTGACCCACGCGACAACGCCGTCACCCTGGGCGTCCATCGTAAGCACTGGTGGGCTCAGGGTCTTGCCGAGGCCAAGCTCTACGGGGGTGGAGAACGAGCCGCCGGCCGATCGGGTCGCGATCAGCACCAGTTCTCCAGCTGACCACGCCACTGCCGTGTCCCCCGATGCATCCATCGCCACCACTGGTTGAGCTTGCAGCTCGCCGCCGGAGAGAGCGATGGGCGTTTCAAAGCTGCCGTCGATCGCCGGTTTCGTTGAGGTTTCTATGAGCTCGCCGTCTTCCCACGCGGCGGTTGTCGCGCCGTCGGAGTTCATCGCAATCGATGGACGTACTCCGTTGTCGCCAGAAAGGGTCACGGGTGCGGCGAAACTGCCTCCTGCGGTTCGCGTCACCACCTGGATGCGTGGAGGTTCAACCTCTTCGCCGTGTTCATACCCGACTTGGAAAATCTGCCAGGCAATAGCGACATTGCCCTGGGGCCCCATGGCGATGGCGGGCAATTCGGCACTGAAATATTCAGTTTTTTCGGCCTTGGCAATGGCAAGGGGAGAAAGCGCAACTGTTTCACCGAACGTGCCATTCGGCGGACGTGAGGCCTCTTCAATTTGGCGAAAGTAACCGTTGTAGGACCTCCACGCAACAATTGCTTCGCCCTGTGGGTCCATGGCGATTACCGGGCTTAGTGCTTCCTGGTATTTCGTGAGCGTGACCGGCGGAGCGAATGTACCGCCTGGGGAGCTCCACGTGGCTTGTACGTTGCCTTCGGTGATGTACGGAGACATCCAGAACGACAACCACGCAACCGTGATATCGCCCTGTGGGTCCATGGCAATGATGGGATCGAAGGAGGTTGAGTTTGGTGAGGAGAGGACTGCGGGTGTGCCAAATATCCCGCCGGCTGGTCGCCAGGCGGTCTCGATGACGCTTTTTTCGCCGTTGGACTGAACCCAGGCGATCGCCGTATCGCCTCGGGCATCCATCGCCACGGCGACCGTCGCTTTCTGATCTTCGTTGAATTCGGAGATCTTGCTGGGACTGAGCCAATCAGGCGTAGCCGACGCTGCCGCCGGTGCTCCGAAAGCGAGCGCCGCGCACGACAGCCCAAGTACCATCCATCTTGATCTTGGCCCCCTTCTCATTTCAACCTTGTCCCGTCGTATAATTTGGACAGTTCGGTACTGTACTCGATGGGAGTGCTTCAGGTGCAGCTTCGGGCTCGTCCCCCGGGGGGCAGGCAGCCCTTGCGGGTTGGGTGAGCTATCAGCTTGCCGCCGGCTCGGATGAAGCGGTACTGGACGAAGCGCGGGACGCGGTGGGGAGCCAGCACCTCGATCTCGACCCTTGTCGTCTGAGACACCACCAGGGGCGGGGAGATGGCGATTGTGCCGCGGGCGTTGTGGTGCTTGCCGACGTGCACGGTCTCGTGCAGGGGACGCTGGCATCCGGCGGTGCAGCGGACCACGATCGTATCCCCGGCGCGGGCGCCCCGCACCGAGGCGATCCCGATGAACAGGCCCAGGGTACTCCCGCCAATCGCGGCTTTCGTCGCGAACAGGGGCGTGAAGACCGGGACGGCCGCCTCTTTCGCCTTGGGTTTGGGTTTGGGCTTGGCCTTCGGTGGGGTTGGTGTGGTCTTGGGATTGGTGTGGACGGTGGGGGCGGCCTGGATGGTGACGGTGCGCGGGTGGCGTTGGTGGCGTTGCCGAGCGCGTCGGTCGCACTCACCGAGACCTGATAGGTGCCCGCCGCGTCGAACACATGGGTCACACCCGTGCCCGAGGTGTCGGGGCTGCCATCGCCCCAGGACCAGGTGGTGGAGGCGATCGTCAACCACACGCTCAGCGGGGAAACGGAGAAGGCCAGCGGATCGCCGGCCTGGCCTTCGGTGGGGGCTTGGAGCATTTCGAGGCTCGGGCCGGTGGCCTGATAACCAGCCAGCTGGACGATGTCGTTTGCGCCTTCGGAGCTCACCCAGCTGCTTACGCCATCGCCCTGCGAGTCCATCGCCGCGCTGACGGGCCCGAGCGTCTTACCGCTGGAGGAGAGACGAACGGGCTCGCCGAACTTACCCTCCGCGGACTCAGTCGACCCCTCGACGAAGCCATTGCTGTCCATCCACACAACCTCGCTGTCGCCTTGTTCGTCGATCGCGACCGCGGGTGTTCCGGTGCTTTCGCCGGAGCCGGTGAGCGTGACCGGGTTGCTGTAGGAGTCGGCGGCGGATCGTGTCGCAACCGTGACGGCGTGGGAGGGGGACGACCAGGCGACAGTCGCCTCCCCGGCGGCGTTCATGGCGATCTGCGGCACTATCCCGCTCGTCCCTGGTTCTTTGGCCAGCACTCCGGGTGTCCTGAACGGTTCGTGGGGCGGAGTTGGCGCAAAGACTTCGACCGTCTGCGTGGCGCCTGCCTGAAGCGTGGCCCAGATCACGGTCGCTTCGCCGTTGGGATTCATCGCGATCGCTGGTGGTCCCTGCCCTTCGCCAAGCGACAGGGAGGTCCCAATGGAGGAAGTGAAGTTGCCGCCGGCGGGTCGCGTCTCCAGTTCGATGCGGGGAATCCACGATGGTTCATGCCTGACCGCCAGCCACGCGATTCCGGTGTCTCCGTGTGCGTTCATGGCCAGGGCAAGCGCTGATGCGGCGGTTGCGTTCTGTGTGACTTCGGGTTTGTAGAGGCCGGCCAGGGGACCAAATGTTCCGCCCGCCGGCCTGTAGGTGTCCCCGGCTAGATACACGTTGCTGTTGTAAAGCAGCGAGGCAATGGCTGTGTCACCGTGTGCGTCCATTGCGACGCGTGGTTCGTAAGCTTCATCATCATCTTCGGCGGTGATGTTGACCGCCGCTGCGAATGTCCCGCCGGCGGGTCGCGTCGCCGCAGCAAGGATCTGTTCGGGGGCTTGGGCCCTGGTTGTCCACACGATGGTTGCGTCTCCTCGTGGGTCCATTGCGATGACCGGGTTGGCTGCGTAGGAGTCGCTCGCCGGTGAGAGATCCACCGGCGCTTCGAATTTTCCGCCGGCCGGTCGCCAGGCTGCTTCTATGCTTCCATTTGCTTTATTGGTCTGCACCCATGCGACCAGCGTGTTGCCTTTGGCGTCCATTGCCACCGCTACCTGGGCGTTGGCGCCCTGCCCCGCTTCGGCCACGGTGAGCGGGCTGACCCAACCGGGCGTAGCGTGAGCCGGCGACGCTGTCGCGACCGCAAGCATCACGTATGAGGTGCCAAGTGCCTTCCAAGCTCGTCCCTGTCGTCTGGTCATCGCAAAGCGCCGTGGTTGTCGCGCGCGCAGGTGCAAAAACTGTACACGATCTCGCTATGTGAAATATTTGTCGCTACGAGAACGTTCTCATGCGACGGGCCGGAGTCGGCCGGTGACTCAGCTCGCGAAACCACGGGCGGCGGCTCATCGGGCTGTACCGCCTCACCCCTGCGGTGCCCTACTCCACATCGCGCCCTCCGGCGGCCCTACTCCACCGCGCGCCGGGCGTGGATCGCGATCAGCTCGAGCTGCATCGAGCGAGGCTCTTCGCCGGGCCCCGGATGCAGCCGCCGCCAGGTGCCGTCGGAGTCGAGCTTCCAGGCGTTCTGGTTGTCGTGGAAGGCGCGGTCGAGCACATCCAGCAGTTCCGCGCGCAGCTCGGGGGCCTCGATCGGCACGGCGAGCTCGACGCGGTGGTCGAGGTTGCGCGGCATCAGGTCGGCGGAGGCGATGTAGACCAGCTGCTCGCCCCCGCGCCGGAAGGCGTACACGCGAGAGTGCTCGAGCAACCGCCCCACCACGGAGATGACGCGGATGTTCTCGGAGATCCCCGGCACGCCGGGGCGCAGGCAGCAGATCCCGCGGACGTTCAGATCGACCTGCACGCCCGCCATCGAGGCGCGGTAGAGCGCGCGGATGCAGGGGCCGTCCACCAGCGCGTTCATCTTCATCGTGATCCGCGCGGGGCGCTCGGGGGAGTGCTCGGCGATCGTGCGATCGATCTCGGCGATCAGCCCGTCGCGCAGCTGCAAGGGGGCGATCAGCACCTTGCGATAGTGCAGCGGGCGGCCATAGCCGGTGAGGTAGTTGAACATGTCGGTCACGTCCGCCCCGATCTGCGGGTCGGTGGTGAACAGCCCGAAGTCGGTGTACAGGCGCGCGGTGGTCGAGTGGTAGTTGCCGGTGCCGATGTGCACGTAGTTGCGCACCCCCTCGCCCTCGCGGCGCACCACCAGCACGCACTTGACGTGCGTCTTCAGCGCCGGCTGGCCGTACACGACGTGCACGCCGGCCTCCTCCAGCGCCTTGGCCCAGTGGATGTTCATGCGCTCGTCGAAGCGCGCCTTGAGCTCCACCAGCGCGACCGCCTGCTTGCCGCTCTCGGTGGCGTCGATCAGCGCGGGCACGAGCGGCGAGTCGTCGCTGGTGCGGTACACCGTCAGCTTGATCGCCAGCACATCCGGGTCGGCGACGGCCTGCTGCACGAAGCGCTCGACCGAAGTGGAGAAGGAGTCATAGGGGTGGTGCACGAGCAGGTCGCCTTCGCGCATCGCTGCCAGCACGTCGGGCCGCTCGCCCTCGTGGCGCAGCAGGCGGGGGTGGGTGATGGGGCTCATCGGCGGGTCGCGCAGCTCGGGCATGCCGGGGAGGCGCACGATCTGCCACAGCGAGCCCATGTCGAGCAGGCCGTCGACGGGGTAGATTTCCTCCTCGGCGACGCCCAGCAGGCCGACCAGCTCGCTGCGCAGCGGCGCCGAGCAGTGGGCGCCCAGCTCGACGCGTACGATCTCGCCGAAGCGGCGGCGGCGCAGCTCGTCCTCGACCGCCTGCAGCAGGTCGGCGGCGTCGTCGGAGACCTCCAGGTCGGCGTCGCGGGTGACGCGGAAGAGGTGGTGGTCGACGATCTCCATCCCCGGGAACAGCGCGCCGAGGTGGTGGGCGATCACCTCCTCCAGTGCGACCAGCGTGACCCCCTCTGCGGTGGCGCTCTCGCGACCCCCGGCAGCGGCGCTCTCGCGACCCCCGGCAGCGGCGCTCTCGCGACCCCCGGCAGCGGCGCTCTCGCGACCCCCGGCAGCGGCGCTCTCGCGCCCCCCGGTGGTAGCGCCCTCGCGTGCCTCGGCAGCGGCGCCCTCGCGGCTTCCCGTGGTGGTGCCCTCGCCGGTGGCGGTGGGAACCTCGATGAAGCGGGGCAGGATCTCCGTAGGGACCTTGACGCGGGCGAACACCGTCTGGTCGGTGACCGGGTCGCGCACCAGCACCGCCAGACTCAGCGACAGGTTGGAGATGTACGGAAACGGCCGCCCCGGAGCGACCGCGAGCGGGGTGAGCGTGGGGAAGATGACCTGCTGGAAGTGCTTCGCCAGGTGTGTGCGCTGGCGCTCGTCGAGCTCCTCGAAGCCAACCAGGTGGATGCCGTTACGGGCCAGCGCGGGTCGCAGGCGCTGCTCGAAGCAGGCGGTGAGGCGCCCACCCAGCTCGAGCACCTGCTCGCGGATCAGCCCGATCGTCTGGGAGGGGGTTGCCCCGTCCTGGGAGGGGTTCTCCACGCCGGCCTCGATCTGGTCGTGCAGGCCGGCGACGCGCACCATGTAGTACTCGTCGAGGTTGGTTGTGTAGATCGCGCAGAACTTCACGCGCTCCAGCAGCGGCAGCTCCTCGTCCTCGGCGAGCTGCAGCACGCGCTCGTTGAAGTCCAGCCAGGACACCTCGCGGTTGAGGTAGAGCGAGGGATCGCTCAGGTGGGGCTCCCCGGGTGCCCGCGGGGCAGGCTCGCTCTCGGCTTGGGTTTGATCGACGCTCATGCGAACCTCAACGCTACACCCTGAACATATCGCTACTGTGAAGCGCGAGGGAGATGCCTCGCCAGCTCTGGTTGCTACGTCACGCGGACGCCGAGCCGCATGGAACCCGCGAGGACTCTGCGCGGCGCCTCGCCGAGCGGGGCGAGCGCCAGGCGCGGCTGGCGGGCGAGGCGATCGCGCTGATGGGCGTGGAGTTCGAGGCGCTGCTCAGCAGCCCCAAGGAGCGCGCGCTGCGCACGGCGACGGTGGCGGCGCAGGCGTGGAGTGACCGATCGAAGATCGGGGGCACACAGCCCGAGGGGCTGGGCCAGCGCGAGCAGATTGGAGGCACACAGCCCGAGGGGCAGGGTCAGCGCGAGCAGATCGAGATCCACCAGCCGCTGGCTGAAGGCTTCGACGCACGGCAGGCGCTGGCGCTGATGAGCGCCCTCCCCAGCCGCCCGCGGGCCGCCGGTCAAGCGGCCCCGCCCGCGCGGGTGCTGCTGGTTGGCCACGAGCCCGACCTCTCGACGGTGGTGGCAGAACTGACGGGCGCGCGCATCGATCTCAAGAAGGGCGGGCTGGCGGTGGTTCGGATCGACGGCGCAAGTGGGGAGCTGGTGGTGCTGCTGCGCCCCAGCGAGCTGGCGCTGATCGCGAAGGGCGGGGCGGCAGTGAGCGCGCCGGCTCCGTAACCCACGCCGAAGGGCGGGACGGCAACGAGCGCCTCAGCTCCGTAACCCCACGGTTACCGCGCCATCCCACGCACGCGGTAGGGTCCCGTTCGTGGCCAACGGACGCTCGGCATTCATCACCGGAATCACCGGCCAGGACGGCTCCTACCTGGCGGAGCTGCTGCTGGAGAAGGGGTATGAGGTGCACGGCATGGTGCGCCGCTCCTCCACCGAGAAGTTCGAGCGGATCGAGCACCTGCGCGAGCGGATCACCCTGCACCAGGGGGACCTGCTCGACCAGCGCTCGCTGGTGGACGCGCTGCGTGCGGCGCGCCCGCAGGAGATCTACAACCTCGCGGCGATGTCGTTCGTGGCGGTGTCGTGGATCCAGCCGACGCTGACGGCGGAGTTCACGGGGGTGGGGGTGACGCGGATGCTGGAGGCGATGCGCGAAGTGTGCCCGGAGGCGCGCTTCTACCAGGCCTCTTCGAGTGAGATGTTCGGCAAGGTGCGGGAGGTGCCACAGACCGAGCACACCCCCTTCTATCCCCGCTCTCCGTATGGGGTCGCGAAGGCGTACGGGCACTTCATCACGGTCAACTACCGCGAGTCCTACGGGCTGCACGCCACGTCGGGGATCCTTTTCAACCACGAGAGCCCACGTCGCGGGCTGGAGTTCGTGACCCGCAAGATCACCTGGCACGCCGCGGCGATCAAGCTGGGTCTGGTGGAGAAGCTGCAGCTCGGCAACCTCGACGCCGAACGCGACTGGGGGTATGCGAAGGACTACGTGGAGGCGATGTGGCTGATGCTCCAGCGCGAGCAGGCCGAGGACTACGTGATCGCGACGGGCACGGCGCATTCGGTGCGCGAATGCCTGGAGGTTGCCTTCGATCAGGCTGGAATCGAGATCGATGGGCGGGTCGAGATCGACGAGTCGCTGGTGCGCCCCGCCGAGGTGGATCACCTGATCGGCGACCCCGCCAAGGCGCGCGAGGATCTCGGGTGGGTGCCGCGGACGAGCTTCGAGCAGCTGATCAGGCTGATGGTGGACGCCGACCTCGAGCGGCTGAGCAGGTGATGGGCTCGAGTCCCGCCCCGTCCGGACGGGCGCTCGACGGGCGGCTCGCCATGCGCAGCGTCGAATTTGAGCCGCAGCCCGCCAAGGGAGGTTAGGTGGGGGCAGGCGCGCGCCGAGCACTGGTGACGGGACTCACCGGCCAGGACGGCTCGTTCCTGGCGGAGCTGCTGCTGGCGGAGGGATACGCGGTGACCGGCGTGGTGCGGGACTGGCCGCGTGCTTCCCTGGGCGCATCCGAGCACCTGCGCAACCAGGTGCAGGTGATGCCCGGCGAGCTGCTTGATCCCGGCAGCCTGCGCGCGGCGGTGCAGGAGGCGCGCCCGCACGAGCTCTACCACCTCGCGGCGCCCTCGTTCGTGCCGGCGTCGTGGGAGCGCCCGGCGCAGACATGTGCGGCGATCCTCGACGCGACGGCGGCACTGCTGGAGGCGGTGCGCGAGGTGGACTCGGAAATCCGCGTGTGGACGGCCAGCACCGGTGCGATCTTCGGCGACGCCGGGGAGAGCCCCCAACGCGAGGGCACCCCCTGCCGGCCGGAGAGCCCCTACGCGATCGCCAAGCTCGCCGCCCACAACCTCGTGGGGGCGATGCGCGCTCACGACGGGGTGTACGCGTGCTCGGGGATCCTCTACAACCACGAGTCCGAGCGCCGCCCCGAGCGGTTTGTCACGCGCAAGCTCACACGCGCGGCGGCGGCGGTGGAGCTGGGGCTGGCCAGCGAGGTGGAGGTGGGGGACCTCGACGCCGTGCGCGACTGGTCGTTCGCCGGGGACGTGATGCGCGGCGTGTGGCTGATGCTCCAGCAGGAGGAGCCCCAGGATCTGATCCTCGCAAGCGGCGAGCCGCACACGGTCGCGGAGTGGGCGCTCGCGGCGTTCGCCTGCGTTGGCAGGGACGCTGAGGATCACGTGCGCGTGGCGAGCGAGCTGGTGCGCGCGCCGGAGGCCACGCCGATGGTCGGAGATTCGGCCAGGGCGCGGGAGCGGCTGGGGTGGCGCCCTAGCCTCGGCTTCGAGCAGCTGGTGGAGCGGATGGTGCGCGCCGATCTGGAGGAACTGCGAGCCCTGAGCGGCTAGACCAGCGCCTCGACGACGAGCTCGCCGTCCGGCGCGGGAGCGGGCTCGCGGGCGACCGGGATATCCCCGCCGATCGTGCCTTCGGGCAGGGCGGAGGCCCCTCCCCGCCCTCGGCGGGCGAGCCGTCGGCAGGTTCGGCGGCGAAGCGATAGCCGATGCCGAAGTGGGTGTGGATGTAGCGCCACTCGGGAGAGGCCTTCTCGAGCTTCTGGCGGAGCTTGCGCACGAACACATCCACGGAGCGGTCGCCGCGCACCATCGCGTAGCCCCACAGCCGCGAGTAGATTTCCTCGCGCTCTAACACCCGCCCGTCGGCGGCGGCGAGCAGCTCGATCAGCTCGAACTCGCGGCGGGTGAGGTCGAGGCTGTGGCCGGAGACGAACGCCTGGAAGCGGTCGGAGCGGATCTCCACCTGGCCCGCGGTGAACGACTTGACCTCGGCGCGCCCGGCGGGCCGGCGGCGGCGGCGAACGACGCTCTGGATGCGCGCGATCACCTCCTCGGGATGGCAGGGCTTGGTGATCCAGTCGTCGGCGCCGAGGCGCAGCCCGCGCACCCGCTGGGCCACGGTGGAGGGGCCGGTGCAGACGACGATCCCGAGGTCGGGGAGCGCGCCGCAGAGGCGCTCCAACCACTCCCACGCCTGCGGCCCGAGCACCGCGAGGTCGACGACAAGGGCGGAGAGGCGCATCGCGCCGATCGCCTCGGGTGGGACGGGACTGGCGAGCACGCGGTGCTCCCAGCTGAGCCGGTCCAGGCGCTTGGAGAGCACTTGTATGAAACCGCTGTCGCGGTCGAGAACGGCTACCCGCAGTGGCGGGGCTGTCGAGGAGGGGCTGCGAGCGTCCGCTGGGCCCCCCTGCTCGGCGCGGATGGTTTCCATCATCGCGGGCTCCAGTCTAAGCAAATCTCCGACCGCTGTGTGGCCGGCTCGGACGATGGTCACAGGATCGTAACAGCGGAAGCCCGCTAATTGCGACAAATGTCACCCGAGCCTGGTCCGGTGAGGCGCTCAATCCTGCCGGTGAGGCCGCTCAATCCCCGCGGGTAAGGCGCTCAGTCCTGCCGGTGAGGCTGCTCATCCCCGCGGTGAGGCGCTCAGTCCTGCCGGTGAGGCTGCTCATCCCCGCGGTAAGGCGCTCAGTCCTGCCGGTGAGGCAGCTCAATCCCTACGGGCGAGGCGCTCAATCCTGCCCGAACGGGTGGGAGGAGTCGGAGAACTCCCGGAATAGGCCAGTAACGACGAACGCGACCTGCTCGCCGATGTCGACCGCGTTGTCGCCGACCCGCTCCAAGGCTCTGGCGACGAGGATCATGTGCATCGCCCATTCGCGCGTGTCGGGGTCGTCGCCGATGTCGAGCGCCATCCGGAAGATGTCGCGGTTGAGGCGGTTGATCGCCCTGTCCTGGCGCACGAGGTCTTCGGCCAGCGCGACGTCGCGGGCGGCGAAGGCGGCCTTGGACTGGGTGACCTCCGAGCGGGCGAGGCCGCCCATCTTCAACAGCCCCTCGAGCAGTGGACGGCGCACCGGCGGCTCGTAGCCGGAGAGCGGGATCAGCTTGGCGATGTTGACGCACTGGTCGCCCATCCGCTCGATGTTCTTCATCACGTGCAGCAGCGCCGCCACGACCCGCAGGTCGCCGGCCACCGGCGCCTGGAGCGCGAGCAGCGAGAGGATCCCCTGGTGGATCTCCAGGTAGCGCCCGTCGACGCGGTCGTCGTCGGCGATCACCATCTGGGCGAGCTCGACGTCCTGGTGCTCGAGCGCCTCGAGCACGCGGTCGAGCTGCTCGACGATGATGTCGAGGCCGCCGAGGGCCCGACGCTCGAGCTCGCGCAGCTGCTCCTGGAAGTGCTGGCGGGGGGTGGTTTTCGGCCCCGTGATCGCCCCCGTGCCCCCCGCGAGCGCGGTGCCTCCCGTACCCGAGCTCCCCCTCGGCGGGACGGGCGCGCGTCCCTCCGAGGGATCAGCCGAACTTCCCGGTGACATATTCCTCGGTGCGCGGGTCGGTGGGTTTGGTGAAGATCTCGTCGGTCGGCCCAACCTCGACGAGCTCGCCCGCGAGCATGAACGCCGTGCGGTCGGCGACGCGCGCGGCCTGCTGCATGTTGTGGGTGACGATCACGATCGTGATGCGCTGCTTGAGCTGCGCGATCAGCTCCTCGATCTTCAACGTGGCGATCGGGTCCAGGGCTGAGCAGGGCTCGTCCATCAGCAGCACCTCGGGGTCGACGGCGAGCGAGCGGGCGATGCAGAGGCGCTGCTGCTGCCCGCCGGAGAGCCCCACGCCGGGGGAGGAGAGGCGCCCGGAGACCTCCTCCCACAGGCCGGCGCCGCGCAGCGCGCTCTCGACGCGGTGCTGCAGCTCACCCCGCCGCGAGCGGCCCATCGTGAGACGCAGGCCGGCGGCGACGTTGTCGAAGATCGACATCGTCGGGAACGGGTTGGGCTTCTGGAAGACCATCCCGACGGCGCGGCGCACCGCGATCACGTCGACGGCGGGGTCGTAGATGTCGAGCTCGTCGAGCAGCACGCGGCCCTCGGCGCGGGCGCCGGGGATCTCCTCGTGCATGCGGTTGATGCAGCGCACCATCGTCAACTTGCCGCAGCCGGAGGGGCCGATGATCGCCGTGACCTGGTTGGGGGGGAAGCGCAGGTCGACCCCCTTCACCTGCTCGGCGGCTCCGTAGAAGGCGCGCAGCCCCTCCAGGCGCACCTCGTGCGCGGCCTTGGCGACTGATTGAGCGCCCACCGCACCGGCTCCGGCCGCGGGGGTGGTGGGCCGTGTGGAGGGCCCGCCGGCGGGGGAGGAGCGATCATGCGGCTGGAGCATGTCCTCAGGAGTCTGCTGGATCGGGGAGGGATGTGCGTCGGGGCTCATGCAAGGCGACTCCTGCGGGCGATCAGGCGGGCAACGAGGTTGAGTATGAGGATCATCGCGACGAGCGTCAACGCGGCGCCCCACGCACGGTTTACCACTTCGGTGGTGGGAGATGTGACGTCGCTGTAGATCTGGTAGGGCAGCGAGTTCATGAACTGCCCGAGGTCGAACGTGCTCTTGTTGGTGTGCCCGGCGGTGAACAGCAGCGGCGCGGTCTCGCCGGCGGCGCGGGCAATCGCGAGCAGGACGCCGGTGACCATCCCGGTGAGCGCGGTCGGCAGCACGATCCGGAAGGTCACCTTCCAGCGGGGCGCGCCGAGCGCGAGCGCCGACTCGCGCAGAGCGCCGGGCACCAGCTGCAGGATCACCTCGGCGGAGCGGATCACGACGGGGAGCATCAGCAGCGAGAGCGCCAGCGAGCCCTTGTAGCCGGCGTAGGTGGAGCCGGTGCCGATGATCAGCACGATGTAGATGAACAGCCCGAAGACGATCGAGGGGACCCCGGTGAGCACGTCGACGAAGAAGCGCACCGTGTGCGCAAACCAGCTGGGCTGGCCGTACTCCACCAGCCACAGCGCGACGCCGACGCCGACGGGGATCGCGATCGCGGAGGCCAGCGCCACCATCTCGATCGTGCCGATGATCGCGCTCTTGATACCGCCGATCGAGGAGCCGCCGAAGAACGTGCTGCCGGTCGGGTCGGTCGTGAAGAAGCTCCAGCTCCACGCGCCCAGTCCCTTGTGCAGCAGGTAGTAGACGATCAGTACGAGCGGCACCAGCGCCACCAGCGTGGCGGCCAGCAGCCCACCTCGCGCGAGCCGGTCGGTGCGCCGCCGCCGCGGGCTGACCGCGTAGCGCGCGAGGAGATCGGGTGTGGTGTCCTGCGCGCTCATCGACAGCCCGCCCGGGTTGGGATCGGGACGGGGTTCGTGGGGGCGCATCCGCGCGCGTGGACGCGGAGGCCAGCCGGCTGGGCGTGGGGCTTCCTACCCCACGACCGGCGTGAGTGGATGGCGCTCATGCCCCCACCGCCGCGGCCGCCCCGATGTTGGCCGCCCCCTCGCCACTCTGGCGGCGGAAGCCGCCACGCGAGGCGCGCAGCACGATCAGCCGCGCGAGGGCGTTGACGATCAGCGTGAGCACGAACAGCACCAGCGCGCAGGCAAACAGCGCGGAGCGGTGCAGCCCCGTGGCCTCCCCGAACTCGTTGGCGATCACCGCGGCGAGCGTGTAGCCCTGGCCGAAGAGGTGGTGGGCGAGCGTGGGGGAGTCGCCGATCACGATCGTGACGGCGATCGTCTCGCCGATCGCACGGCCCAACCCGAGCATCGCGCCCCCCACGATCCCGGGGCGGCAGAAGGGGATCACCGCGATGCGGATCATCTCCCAGCGGGTGGCGCCGAGCCCGAGCGCGGCCTCCTTGTGGTCGAGCGGCACCGTGCTCATCACCTCACGGGCGATCGCCGAGACGATCGGCAGGATCATGATCGCGAGGATCAGCCCGGCGATGAAGCAGTTGGGGATCGTGACGAGCCCGCCGCCGATGAAGGGGATGAAGGAGAAGGTGCGGGCCACCCATTCCTCGGCGGGCTCGAGCTTGGGGGCCAGGAAGAAGATGCCCCACAGCCCGTATACGACCGAGGGTACCGCGGCGAGCAGCTCGACCAGCACGGTCAGCGGCGCCAGCAGCCGTTTGGCGCAGAGCTCGGTGAGGTAGACCGCGGTGGCGACCGCGATCGGCACGCCCATCAGCAGCGCCAGGGCGGAGGTGATCAGCGTCCCCACCAGCAGTGGCAGCGCCCCGAAGTGTTCGGCGGCGGGGTTCCATTCGTTGTTGAAGACGAAGCCGAGCACCCCGGAGGCGGCGAACGCGGGGCGCGCTTCGCCGAAGAGGCGCACGAAGAAGTAGACGATCAGGATGAGGATCAGCGCGGCGAGCGCGGTGAGCCCGTACTTCAGGGCGCGGTCTGGCAGGCGCGCAAGTGGCGACCGCTCGAGTAGTGAGCGGTCGCCACCTGGGATCGATGCTGCCTCCAAAGCGCCTTTCAGGCTAACTCAGCTAGCTCAGCGGTGAGCCTTCGCACGTCAGTCCCGCGACCGCCGCCTTGGACTTGGCGAGGATCGTGGCCGGCAGCGTTGCGTAGTCGGCCTTGGAGAGGATCGCCTGACCCGCGCCGAGACCGTAGTCGAGGAACTTCACGACGCCTTCCGCCGCGCTCTTGCCGCCCGGGATGCCCGCCTTGCACATGTCCTTGAAGACCACCACGAACGTCTGCGAGGTGATCGGGTAGGCCTGCGGCGAGGAGGGGTTTTTGATCGCGAAGGCGAGGCTGGCCGGCAGCACGATGCCTTCCGCGGCGGCGCTGGTCGAGGCCAGCGTGGGCGCCACGAAGTTGCCCGCCTTGTTCTTCACGTCGGCATAGGTGAATTTGTGCGTCAGCGCGTACGCCTGCTCGACGTAGCCGATCGCGCCGGCGGTCTGTTCGACCCCGCCGGCGACGCCGGCGTTGCCCTTCTCGCCGGTGCCGACCGGCCACGGGACGATCTTGCCGGAGCCGACCTTGCTCGCCCATTCCGGGTCCACGGCGGCGAGGAAGCCGGTGAAGCCGGCGCTCGTGCCCGAGGAGTCGGAGCGGTGGATCACCGTGATCGGGGTGCTCGGCAGCGTTACGCCGGGGTTGAGCGCCGCGATCGCGGGGTCGTTCCAGGTCTTGATCTTGCCGAGGTAGATGTCGGCGATCGTGGTGCCTTCGAGCTTCAGGCCGGTCTGCACGCCGGGGAGGTTGTAGGAGACGGTGATCGCGCCCAGGAACATCGGGACCTGCACCGGTTCGCCGACCTTGGAGAGGGCAGCCGCTTCGGCGGCCTTCAGCGGCGGGTCGGAGGCGCCGAAGTCAACGGTCTTGCCTTCCAGCGCGGTGATGCCGGCGCCCGAGCCGACGGCCTGGTAGTTGACGGTGAGCCCGGCGCTTGCCAGCTGCGAGCCCCACTGTTCATAGACAGGTGCGGCGAAGGTCGAGCCGGCGCCGGAGATCGTGGCGGATGTCACGGGGGTCTTGGTGGTGCTGGCGCTTGTGGTGCTGGAGTTGCTGCTGCCGCAGGCGGCGACGAGCAGCGATAGCGCTGCAACGCCCAGGGCCGTCGCGGCTGTCTTTTGCAAGTTGATCACTGTTTGCGTCTCCCTATGGCTTGTGATGAGGTCGATGGGATCGGAGCAGGGCGGGGCTTACGAGCAGCATGCGCACCCCACCCGAGCGATGCCGACCCTACTGTCCTAGTCCACCGCCCCCGCCGTGTGAAAATTTCGTGAAGGTTGTTGCTGGCGCTCGGCCACCCGGGTCGAGCTGGGTCCTCCGCGGGCATGGGTGGAGGCCGGAAGCGCGGCAGGCACCCCTCCCGCAACCGGCTGAGGCTGGAAGCGGTAGCCGAAGCCGGGGTGGGTGTGGATGAAGCGGCGGTCGGGCATCGCCGCTTCGAGCTTGGTGCGCAGCTTGGAGACGTACACGTCAACCGAGCGGTCGCCGGCGCGCAGCTCGCCCCCCCACACCACGTGGTAGAGCTCCTCGCGCGTGACGATCGTCCCGAGTCGCTTGGCTAGTGCGACCAGCAGCTCGAACTCACGTACGGAGAGCGTCAGTGCCTGGCCGGTGGCGAGCGCCAATCCCTCGGCGGGGTGGATCTCCAGCTCCCCTGCGTAGATGGTGCCGCCGTTGTCCACGAGAGACTCTTCCACAGCCAGCATGATCGAGGTCGGAGAGCGCCCCGGAGTTGCGAACTCGTGATTCATTCGTGAAAAAAATGTAAAAGTCATGAGGGGGTCGGGCGGGCAGCTTCTCCGCCGGGGCCGTCCGGTGAATATCCTGCGCCGATGAGCCTCCCTCGCCACGGCTGGCACAACCGCCCGCCTATGGGGATCCTCGGTCTTGAGATCCTCGGTCTTCGCCATGCTGGGCGCTTGGTCCTGGCGCGGCCAACCCTCGGCTGCGACGCCCGTCTGGTTTGCGGCACGGTGCTGGAATGAGCATTCTGCGCCCCGGCTTGGACAGCTCCCTGATGGAGCTGGTGGAGGAGGCGGGGCGCAACGTGCAGCGCTCGGGCCTGCTGATGCGCGAGCTGCTGGCGGACTTCCCCGAGCACGCCCCGCTGGCGCGCGATCTGAAGGTGTGCGAGCAGGAGGGCGACCGCATCACCCACGACATCATCCACCGCCTCACCGCCCGCCGCCGCGTGCGGGCGCCGTTCGCCGCCGGCGACGGCTACGCGCTGGCAACCGCGCTGGACGACATCGTCGACTACACCGAGCACGCCGCCGCGCAGATGGTGCTGTACGGCGTGGAGGCCCCGATGGAGCAGGCGGTCGAGTTCGCCGAGGTGCTGGTGGGCGCTGGCGAGCAGATCGCCAGAGCGCTGCGCTGCCTGCGCACCGGCACCGAGCTGGGCCCCCACCTGGTGGAGATCCATCGCCTCGAGAACGAGGGCGACCGCCTGCAGCGCGACGCCGTCGCCTCGCTGTTCGCGGGCGGCATCGACCCGATGGTGGTGATCCGCTGGAAGGACATCTTCGAGTCGCTCGAGGCCGCCGTTGACGCCTGCGAGACGGTCGCGCACGTGCTGGAGGGGATCGTGCTCAAGCAGCGCGGGCGGTGGCGCTGAAGGGGCGGCGCCAATCGCTCGGAAAGCTCCGCTCCCTCCATGCAATTGTAAACCCCAACTTGGGATTTACATGGATAATTCTTTGCTGCGGAGATTGGGTTCTCTGCCCTCACTCCGGTGAGAGCGTGCTACCCAACACCGGCCGGCTCCACGTCCGCTGCGTGGGCGGGATCGTCAGGCACCGTGCCTGGCGACACGGCTGGCGCAACGGCGGCCCCGCCCGTGGCGCTCCCCGTGCGGGCCCGGGCGAGCCACAGCCCGCCGCAGGCGAGTAGCGTGGCGCAGAGGATCCAGCCGAGCGCGGTGGTTTCCACGCCGACGTACTTCAGGCCGGAGGCGAAGATCACGAACGCGATCACGGGGCGGACGTAGCGGTCGGGCATCGTGGAGGAGAAGCGCGAGCCGATGTACACCGCGGGGACGCTGCCGATGATCAGCGAGGTGGTGACGCCGAAGTTAACGTGACCGAAGGCGAGCGCTCCCAGCGCGGCCGCGAGCGTCAGCGGGACGGCCTGGGTGAGGTCGGTGCCGACCAGCTGGCTGGCCCCCAGGGCGGGGTAGAGGAACAGCATCATCACGATCATCAGCGAGCCCGAGCCGACCGAGGTCATTCCCACGATCAGCCCGCCCACGATCCCGATCGCCACGGTCGGCAGCGGGCGTGGCACCACGTCGTGCACGACCCCGGTGCGCGTGTTGCCGGCCCGGCGGTCGAGCGCCATCCGCAGCACCATCGCGCTGGCGCCAACCAGCAGCGCCGCGCCGAGCACGATCTCGATTTTTTCCTGATCCATCTTCGAGCCGCCCATCAGGTGCAGCAGGTAGGCGCCGAGGAACGCCGAGGGCACCGAGCCCAGCACCATCCAGCCCACCAGCTTGAAGTTGACGGTGCGCGCGCGCATGTGCACCCCCGCTCCGACCGGGCGCATCACGACGGCGGCGACGAGATCGCTGGAGATCGCCGTGGAGGGCGTGATCCCGAACAACAGGATCAGCATCGGGCTCATCAGCGCGCCTCCGCCAGCACCGGTCATGCCGACCAGCAGCCCCACGATGGCGGCCCCGAGGACTATGTATGGGTTGACGTGCATGGCGGTGTTCCGCGGTGGCGCATCCAACTCACCGGAGCCCGATGCGCAAACAACCCTTATACCAAAGTCGATTGATGAAGTAAAGTTGATCGATCAACTAGGGTTTATGGGGGTCGCCGATGCTGCCTCGCCCGATCTGCTGTGGCAGTCTCAACCGACACGGAGTGGTTCGCTGGTGCGCCATCCACCGGACCGGCAGCGCCGGCGCCCGCACGGCGGCCGCTCAGAACGTGCTCGGTGGCGCGCTCGCTTCGACGTGCGCGCCGGAGGCGCTGCCGATGAACAGCACCTGAAAGGGGGTGGAGCCGTGCGCCGCGACTCTGCTGAGCACGGCCCGCCCGGCCGCCACGATCCGCCCGCCGCGGCGGGCGGTCCCGTAGACGACGAGTTCGCGCTGGGTCACCGCGGAGTCGTTGTGGACGGTCCCCGCCATGCCGCTGCTGCCGCCTTCTTCGTCGGCGTGCACACCTGTGAGCGCGAGCTGCGGCACGGTGGCGGGCGCCTGCGGCGCTTCGCCCACGAGTGCGCTCACGCTCGCCGGCGCTTCGGCGGCCTGCACCTGGTCGTCGATCCACTCGGACTGCGCTCCGGCTCGGACCAGCGACACCGTCGTGAGCGCTGCTTCCAGGCCGGCGGTGTCGTTTTGGTAGAGCGTGCTCCCGCCCGCGCCCTTCACGGTGATCGCGATCGGCACGTCGCGCAGGGAGTGAGTGGAGACGTTGCGCAGGGTCACGACCACCGCTGTGCCTTCGGAGCTGTGCACCGCCTTGGTTGCAAGCACCCTTACCGCGCTGCTGGGGTGGGCGATCGACAGGCCTTTGGCGGCTTGCACCGGGTGCTCGGCCTTGGCTAGCTTCGCCGCCTTTTCCAGCTGTGCGCTCTTTTCCTGACTGCTCTCGCAGCCGCCCAGCGCGAGTGCCAGCACGAGCGCTGCCCCGGCGCACCTTGTGCGCCCCCCGATCGCCTGCCTCAGCCACGTGCCCAACCGAGGTGCGAGCCCCCGCCCTCCCCTTGCCCGCCTCGGCAACGCGTCGAACTGAGGTGCGAGCCCCCGCCCCCCCCTCCTCATTTTCTTCGGCTCACCCGAAGGCCCCGCCGATGTAGTCGCGCGTGCGCTGCAGGCGGGGCTGGTCGAACACCTGCTCGGCGGTGCCGTACTCGACCAGCTCGCCGAGGTGCATGAACGCCACGTGGTCGGCCACGCGCTGGGCCTGCTGGAGATTGTGGGTGACGATCACGATCGCCACGCTCTCGCGCAGCTCGACGATCAGGTCCTCGATCACCGCTGTTGAGAGCGGGTCGAGCGCCGAGCAGGGCTCGTCGAGCAGCAGCACCTCCGGGTCGGCCGCCAGCGCGCGCGCGATGCACAGCCGCTGCTGCTGGCCGCCCGACAGCGACAGCGCGGGGCGGTCGAGGTCCTCGGCGACCTCCTCGTGCAGCCCCGCCCGGCGCAGCGCCTCGCGCACCGCCGGCTCCAGGGTGGCGCGCCGGGCGCGGCGGCGCCGGCCGGGGGCCTCGCGCAGCGCGTAGGCGACGTTCTCGAAGATGCTCATCGGGAACGGGTTGGGCTGCTGGAAGACCATCGTCACGCGCCTTCGCAGCGCGTTGACCTCGATCTCGTGGATCTCTTCGCCGTCCAGCGTGATCCGCCCGGCGCGGCCCGCCCCCGCGGTGATCTCGGTGAGGCGGTTGAGCGAGCGCAGCAGCGTCGTCTTGCCCGAGCCGCTCGCGCCGATCAGCGCCAGCACCTCGCCCCGGCGCACCGGCAGGCTGACGTCGCGCACCACCCACCGCTCGCCGTAGGCCAGCGATACCGACTCGATCCGCATCCGCTCTTCCGGGGGGTACGCCGCTGCCGGGTGCGCGGCGCGGCGGCGGGCGAGGATTGGCGACCCGCCCGTCGCGCTGCCCGCCACGGCTGTGCCCGCGCCGTTGCCCGAGCCGTCGGCGGGTGGCGTGGGCGCGACCACCCGCGGGGGGCGGTCCGCCGTGATGCGGCGCACGGGTGGGGGGAGCGTGCTCATTGTTTGATAGTCCAGTCGACGGCACCGCGGGACAACCCTTTGCTCAGCCGCGTGACCAGCGCGTTGAGCACTAGCACGATCATCAGCAGCACGAAGCCGGCGGCGTACGCCTTCTGGGGAGAGTTGCCGTCGCCGGTCGGCGCGTAGTAGTAGATGTAGCTGGTAAGCGTCGAGCCGGTGCCGCGCAGCGTGCTGAGCACCGGCGCCCCCCCGGTGCCTTCGAGCTTGAGGCCGCTGAGCAGGATCACGATGATCGCGGTGTCGCCGATGATCCTCCCCATCCCCAACACCGTGCCGCTGGCGATCCCGGTGCGGCTGGAGGGCAGCAGCACCCGCCGGATCGTTGTCGCGCGCGTCTTGCCGAGCGCATAGGAGGCCTCGCGCATGCGCGCCGGCAGCTGCAGCAGCGCCTCGCGCGTGGCGACCACCACGAGCGGCAGCGCGAGCAGCGCCATGATGATCCCTGCGTTGAGAAACGACTGGCCCGTGACACCCCCTCCGTTGGTGCTCGCCGAGAGGAACGCGAACAGCGGGCGCGCGAAGATCAAAAGACCGAACAGCGCCAGCACGATCGTCGGGATGCCGGCGATCGTCTCGATCGCCGATTCGACCATGCGGGCCAGCCACCGCGGGCGTTCGTACTCGACCAGCCACACCGCGATGCCCACCCCGGCCGGCGCGGCGATCGCGATCCCGATCGCGGTGACGATGAACGTCCCGATCAGCGGGTCGAGAAAGCCGCCGGAGTGCTTTTCCGCGAGCACCCCCGGCGAAGGCGATTCGACGAACAGGCTGAGGCGCAGCGCGGAGATTCCCTTGACGAACATGAACAGCACGATGCCCACCGCCACCACGCACAGCCCGATCCCCACCGCCCAGCACAGCCAGTACGCGACGCGGTCGACCAGCGGCCATGTCGAGGTCGATTCGCGGCGCGGGCGCACGATCGCGGCCGCGGGCGGCGCCGGTGCGGTGCTCATTTGATAGGCCCTTTCGTCCCACTGCGCCCATATGGGCTGGCCGAAACGGGGATTCTCGCCGAAGGCGAGTGTCTCCCGGCTTCGGCAGGGCAAGCTGGAGGAGGACGCACCGAGCGAAGTGTGCTTCGCTGGCCGAAACGGGGATGCCCGCCGAAGGCGAGCGTCTCCCGGCTTCGGTAAGCGAGGGAGGACGCCGGCCCAGCGCCGCCATGTGCGTTCATATGCCGATCCCGTAGCGTTTGAGGGGTTGCCTGGCCACCCATCCGGCGAACGAGAGCAGCGCCGCGCTGAACAGCAGCACAGCGCCGATCGCGTACCCCGTGTGCCCGATCGGGGTAGAGGGGTTGTCGCCGAATTCCTTGATGATCGACGCCGCCAGCGGCTGGATCGGCTCGAATAGGAACGTCAGCCCGTCGAGCGGGTTGGGGGCGAACGGCCGCCCGCCACCGAGCATCGCGAGCATGATCGTCTCGCCGAGCGCGCGCGTGGTGCCGAGCACCGTGGCGGAGACGATCGCGGGCCGCGCGGCGCGCACCGACACGCGCCAGATCGTGCGCCAGCGATTGACGCCGAGTGCAACCGAGCCTTCGCGCCAGGCCCCCGGCACCGCCGTCAGCGCGCCGGAGATGAGCGCGATCATGATCGGCAGGATCATCACCGTGAGCACCAGCGTGGCGGTCAGCAGGCCCTCGCCGCTCAGCTGCACCACGTACTGCACCGACTCCTTGCGCTGGGTGCTGATCAGGCCGTCCACCCACGGTGCGATCAGCAGCAGGCCCACCAGCCCGTAGATCACCGACGGCACGCCCGCGAGCAGCCGCACTACCGGTTCGAGCACGCGCCGCATCGGCGTCGGCGCGAACTCGGCGATGAAGATCGCCGCGAGCACCGAGACGGGCAGTGCAATCGCAACGGCTCCGCCGGTGCTCAGCAGCGTCCCCCAGATCAGTGGCCAGGCGCTGAAGTACAGCAGCGCGTGGCCGGGCAGCGCGACGCCAGTCTGCATCGCCCGGAACTGCGTGACGGGGTCCCCGCTGTTGCCGAACCAGCCGAGGCCGTTGGCCGCGAACGACGACCAGCCGTTGACCAGCACCGTCACCAGCATCGCCGCGATCAGCGCCAGCGTGCCGGCGGCCAACGTGCCGAGCAAGAACTCGACGCGCCGGTCGCGGGCGGCCTCCTTCAGGTGGACGGCCAGCTGCGCGGCGTGGCGCTGCCGCGCCTCCATCGGGTCGGGAGGCGCGGCAGGCGGGATGGCGGGGGGATATGTCTCAGCGCTCACAGCCGTCCGCTCGCCGCCCCGCCCCGCTCGCCTCGGCGTCCGCTAGTGGACGGCGATCCAGTTGGAGTTGATGATGTTTTTGGTGGTCTTGCTGCCGCTGGTCACCCAGGCGATGAACTTCTTTGCTTCGCCTTTGGGTTCGCCCTTGGTGACCATCCAGAAGTTACGCACGCCGCCGTACTGGCCCGAGCGGGCGTTGCGCAGGCTGCATGCCACGCCCTGGTAGGCGGCGGGGTGGACGCCCGCGGTGTAGGCGAAGGAGACGAAGCCGATCGCGGTGGGGGCGGCCGAGACCGCGTTCTGCTCTTCGCCGTTGGAGTCCTCGGCGCTGGCGGCGGGGGAGATTTTCAGGTCTTCGCCCATGAAGATGTCCTGGAAGGCGTCCTGCGTACCGGAGGCGCTGGAGCGATCGAACAGTTCGATCGGACCCGACACCTTCGCGCCTTCGACTTCGCTCCAGTCGCGGATCGTGCCGCTGAAGATCCCCTGGATCGTCGTCTGGGAGAAGTTGGCGACCGGGTTCTTGTCGTTGGTGATCACGCAGATGCCGTCGCGTGCGATCTTCGTGAACACCAGCCCGTGGGGGTCGGTGCTGAGCGGGTCGCGCGAGGAGTCGCCGATGTCGAAGCGCCCGCTGGCCACGCCCGCGATGCCGATGTCCGACTGCCCACCCTCGACCTTCGGTTCGGGGCTGTGCGGGAACTGATGGTGGTAGGCGGACGCGAGTTTCTGGGCGAGTGGGAGCACGGAGGTCGAGCCCCCCAGGATCAAGCGCTGGGTCGCGACGGCCGCGGCGGGCACGGCGACCAGCACCAGGGCGAGGGTCAGTGAGACTACGAGGGTGCGGTGAGCGCGCACAGGGACTCCTTTGCTTTCGGGGGCGTTGCAGTCTCAGCCGCTCGCCGGGCAGCCCAAGTGAACAGGTGGTGGCCAGTTGGAGAAAATTTGGTGAAGATGGAGAGGGTGTCCCTCGCCGATGTTTTGTTTTTGTGAAAGAGGTTTGCTTTTCCCGCCGGCTCATGTAGACCTCCACCTCCAGAAGATCCGGCGCCGACTCCACGTCGCCGGCTTCGATCGTCTCTGCATGCGGCCACCGCCGCATTGGGGCCATCGCCCCATTGCCCATCCATAACCGACTCGCCCATGACCGACGAGCCCAGCTCCGACAACTCAGCAGAGTTCCCGCCCGCGCCGCCCGCGGCGAGTAATGGGGTCCCGCCCACCCGCGCCAACGGCGGTGGTGGTCGGGCACCTGAGGCAAACCGCGCCACCGTGCGCTCGGGCCTGGCCAAGCGCCGCAGCCCGGTGCTGGCGAGCATCGGCGCGGGACTGCAGAGCGTGCGGCGGATCGCCTTCCGCGATCCGATCGCGCTCTTCCTGCTGCTCGCCTCGATCGGCCTGGCGATCGCGTTCGCCACGCTGCTCGGCTCGATCGCACCCAGCAGCGCCGGCCAGCAGGTGCCGCTCAGCACCGTGCACAAGCTGGCCGGCCGCCATCAGGTCGCCACCGCGCTGCTGCTCGACCACGACAACCGAGTGGAGCTCCTCACCACCGCGAAGACGCCCCCGATCGCCGCCGACGGCGCGATCCTCGGCACGAGCGGCGAAAGCGGCGAAGCCACCAAGAGCGGCAAAGGCGCGGCCAACGGAGGTACCGGAATCGCATCCACCGAAGGCACCGGCACCGCCGCCTCCGTGTCCACCGACCTGGTTGGCGCCAAGGTCCTGTGGGCCTCCTACCCGGCCTCTGGCGCGCAGACCCAGCAGCTGATCCGCGAACTGGAAACCGGCGGCGCGATCGTCAGCGTCAACCAGCAGGCGGGCAAGGGCACGAAGACGATCATCGTGCAGTTCCTGATCCCGATCCTGCTGCTCGTCTGCCTCTTCTCGCTGTTCATGCGACTCGGCACCGAAGGCGCCGCGGGCGGCATCGCCGGCTTCTCGCAGTTCGCCGGCAAAGGCAAGAAGAAGGGCAAGGGCACCTCCGACCGCATCACCTTCGCCGACGTCGCCGGCGCCGGCGAAGCGGTGGCCGAGCTGCGCGAGATCCGCGACTTCCTCGCCGAACCGCAGAAATATCTGAGCGTGGGCGCCGCCGCGCCCAAGGGCGTGCTGTTGGTGGGGCCCCCCGGCACCGGCAAGACCCTGCTCGCCAAGGCGGTCGCCGGCGAAGCCGACGCGGCCTTCTTCTCGCTGTCGGGCTCCGACTTCGTCGAGTCGCTGGTGGGCGTCGGCGCGGCGCGCGTACGCGACCTCTTCCGCAAGGCCCGCAAAGCGGCGCCCGCGATCATCTTCATCGACGAGCTCGACGCCGCCGGGCGCAAGCGCGGCGCCGGCATCGGGCAGGGCAACGACGAGCGCGAGCAGACGCTCAACCAGATCCTCGTCGAGATGGACGGCTTCGCCGGGGACGGCGGCCTGGTGGTGATGGGCGCCACCAACCGGCCCGACATCCTCGACCCGGCGCTGCTGCGCCCCGGACGCTTCGACCGCCAGATCGTGATCGACAACCCCGACGTGCACGGGCGCCTGGAGATCCTGCGCCTGCACGGCGACAAGCGCCCGCTCGCGCCCGACGCCTCGCTGGAAGAGGTGGCGCGCCAGACGCCCGGCTTCAGCGGCGCCGAGCTCGCCAACGTGATCAACGAGGCGGCGCTGCTGAGCGTCCGCGACGGGCGCGTGCAGATCGACCAGCACACGCTCGAGGAGGCGATCGACCGCGTCGTTGCCGGCCCCGCCAAGCGCCACATCCTGAGCGCGGAGGAGCGCTGGCTGATCTCGATCCACGAGTCCGCCCACGCGGTCGTCACCGACGCGCTCGGGCAGACCACCTCCACGCGCAAGCTCTCGATCGTCGCGCGCGGCCGGCAGCTGGGCACCGCCGCGCACATGCTCACCGACCGCGACCAGGTGATCATGAGCGAGCCCGACCTGCACCGCCAGCTGATCTCGATCCTCGCCGGTTTGGCGGGCGAGCGGATCGCCTTCGGCAACCACTCGACCAGCGTCAACGACGACCTGCACGCCGCCACCGCGCTGGCGCGCTCGATGGTGACTTCGTTCGGGATGTCGCCCGCGCTCGGCCTCGTGACGATCGGCGAGAAGAGCGGCGAGGTGTTCCTCGGCGCCTCGCTGCAGGACCTCGGCTCGGTCGGGCCGCACACGTTGGACGTGATCGACGACGAGGTCGAGCGCCTGGTCGGCGACGCCGAGGCGCGCGCCGCGGTGGTTCTCGACCGCAACTGGTCCACGGTCGAGGAGACCGCCACCGCGTTGCTCGAGCAGGAGACGCTTTCGGGCGTGGCGCTGGAGGCGGTGCTCTCCACCGTGCAGGAGGTGACGCTCGAGGAGCTGCGCGACGTACGCAGGGCCTCCCCCGAGCCTCCGCGCTTCACGCGGCGCGCCGACCCGGAGCAGGCGGGATGAGAGGGCGCTCGCGACGCCACCTGCCCTCCCCCGCGATGGTTGTCGCGCTGATCGCGCTCGTCTTCTCCACGACCGGTCTCGCCGACGCCGCCCGCCACGCGGTGGTCGCGGCGATCGACGGGCATCAGATCAGCTCCAAGCCCCACGCCGGCGCGCTGTTGACGCTGGGGCGCAACGGGAAGTTCCCCGCCGCGGCGATCCCCACCGTGAGCACCGCCGAGAACGCCAAGCGCTTCGACGGCAAAACGGCCGAACAGATCGTCGCCACCTGCCCGCCCGACAGCGTCAACCTCGGCACCTGGTGCTTGGAATCGACGCCTTTCCCGCTCAACAAGGAAGACGTCGGCAAGAACAACTACATCTGGGCCTCCAAGAAGTGCGAGGAAGAAGGTGGCTGGCTGCCCTCGGCCTCCGAACTGCTCGGCGCGGCCGCGCGCGTGAAGCTCGAGTCGACGATCCACGACTCGCCGCTGACGGCCACGATCAACCTCGATCCGACCCGTGGCCTGAAAGACGAACGCGAGATGAGCTCCTCTTTGGTCACAACCGAAGCGGGCTCCGCGGCGGCCGGCTTCGAGGGTGTCAGCGAAGGCGCGACCGGCGATCCCCGCCAGGGCCAGCCCAACCCGATCCCGCTGCCCGCCAACCCGCTGCCGGAATCGCTTCAGTACGTGACGGTGTACTCCAACGGCACCAAAGGTGGCTTCGCCGGCTCGCAGCCGGTCAACGAAGCTCAGAACTTCCGCTGTGCCTACGACCCGAGCCCGGGCGCCCTCAACAAATCGACCTCGTGAGATGGCGCGCAGTCCGAGGAAGACGCTCGCCGCTCTCGCTGCGGTTCTGGCTCTCGCGATCCTTCCGGCCTGCGCGCAGGCGGTGATCCTGCCGGCCACGACGATCGACGGCCCCAGCGAGAGCATCGTCGGCTTCGGCGGCGCGGCGATGGCCGAAGACGGCAGCGGCGGAGTCGTCTACCTCAAGACCGTCGAAGGCGTCGCCCACGTGTTCGTCGCACGCTACGTCGAAGGGCACTGGCTGGCGCCGATCCGGGTGGACACCGAAGAGCAGTTCGCCGCCAGCTGGCCCCGCATCGGCGCGGCGATCGGCGGTGAGCTGATCGTGGTGTGGGCCACGCCGTTTGCGACCAGCCCGACAACCGGCAAGCCGATCTACGAGTTGTTCGGCGCCGAGCTCGGACCCGGCGCCGAACACTTCGGCCAGGCGATCATCGTCGACCGCGACATCGAAGAAGGGACCGCCACCAGCCCCGACCTCGCGGTCAGCTCGACCGGCCAGGCCGACGTCGTCTACCGGGTGATCGACACCAACAAAGTGGGGGTCTCGCTGCTGCGCGCCGGCGACGTGCCCGAGAGCGTCCGCCTCGCGCACTTCGATGGCCGGCGCTGGTCCAACCTGGGCGCGATCAACCGCGACTCCGCGGTCGGCATGCGCCCGCCGACGCAGGACAACGCGCCCCAGGTCGCGATCGGCCCGACCGGCAATGGCGTGGTCGTGTGGCAGGAGCCCGACATCGAAGGCGTCGCGCGGATCTGGGCGCGGCGGATCTTCGCCAGCGCGCTCAACTACGTGATGCCGGTCTCCGCCGAAACCTACAACGGGGCGCCGATCGCCGACGACGCCGACGCCCCCAGCGTCGCCTTCTCGCGCCTCGGCCAGGCCGAGGTGGCCTACCGCCAGGCGGCCGGGCCATCCTCGCCGCTGCCGGGGCCGCGCATCTTCCTCAACATCCTGCCCGACGGCGAATCGGCCAACGGCGGCGAGTTCCAGGGGGCGACGATCGCCGACCCGGACGTCCCCGGCGGCAAGAGCGCGACCGTCGGGCCGCCGGCGATCGACATCGACGAAAAGCGCTCCGTGCGCGTGCTCTACGACGACAACGGCACCCCCCGGGTGATCGAAGGCAACGACAAAGGGCTGACGGGGGCGCTCTCGCTCGGGCCCCCATTCGCCGGCGGCGAAGAGAGCGTCGCCAGCGTCATGAACCCCGAAGGCGGAGGGGTCTCCGCCTGGCCGAGCGCCGAAGCGCAGGGCCACCCCGCGGTCGCGGTGCGCGAGGACTTTCCCGGCGGGGCCGTGCAGACGGCGCTGGTGAGCGGCGGCGCCGGCGGCGAAGTCGCGGAACTGGCGGTCGGGCGCTCGGGGCTCGGCGACGGCCTGATCGCCTTCCGCCAAGGGCAGCTGGGCGACGCCGCGATCGTCGCCGCGCAGGCGACGGCGCCGCCCTCCCAGTTCGTGCTGACGCTCCCCAAGGGGTGGGTGAAACCCGACCAGGCGCTCGTCTCCTGGCAGCCCGCTCCCACCTCAGCCGGGCCGCTGAGCTACCACCTCGTGCTCGACGGTCACATCCAGCCCACTCCAGTGGGTGAAGTAGTCCTTTCCGCGCATCTTGACCCCCGTGGTCTGAGCTCCGGTCACCATCGTCTGCAGGTGCTTGCCACCGACAGGGACGGCGAGTCCACGCTGACAGCCCCGTCGACGCTGTCGATCGATGGCGTGCCCCCCGCGGTCAAGGTCGCGCGCACGGGAGGTGGCGCGGCGGTGCGCGTGCGCGTGCGCGATGCCTACTCGGGAGTCGATGTACACGCGGTGAGCGTCAGCTTCGGCGACGGGGCCTCCGCTCATGGGCATACGAGCTTCTCCCATCGCTACCGCCACGCCGGTGCCTACCGCGTGGTGGTGCACGTGCGCGATGCGATCGGCAACGCGGGGGTGGTGAGTCAGTGGGTGAGCGTGCGATGACGCGGTCGGTGGGCAGTGCCCGATGGGTGCCTGCGGCGGGGTGGCCGACGAAGAGCGTTTGGTGCGTGATGCGCGGCTGGCAGCTGCGTCTTGCGGCACTCGGGCTGCTCGTCGCGGCTCTGATGTGCCTGCTTGCCGCGCTGACGCTTGCGCCGACCCCCGCGCAGGCCGACCTGTTCGGCCCGATCTCGCTCGTCTCCGAGGGTGCGCTCGGCGGGGGCGTGCCGCAGCAGATGGAATACGCACACGACGCCGCGATCTCCGGCAACGGCGTGTACGTCGCCTTCGACGGCTCGATCGCGGGCGTCACCGGCGTGTGGCGGCGCGACCTGCTCACCGGCGCGCTCGAACAGGTGGCCGGCGGCGACGCCGAGATGCCCTCGATCAGCGCCAACGGGCAGTACCTGAGCTTCACCACCAACGAAGGCAAGAGCCTGCCCGCGATCGCCGATGGGCAGCCCGACGAAGCGCCCAAGCAGGAAGCGGTCAACGTGTACGTGCGCAACATGGCGCTGGCGCCCGGCGAAGCGGGCGCCTTCACGGTCGTCTCGGCGGCGAACGGCTCCGCCGAACCGCTCGACTACCACGCCGCGAGCACGACGATGGGGGCGAGCGCGGCTGCCCGTTCGGCGATCAGCGCCGATGGCAACGAGATCGCGTTTGTCACGACCGCCGTCTCCAACCTCATCGCCTACCCGAAGCTCGAAGAAGAAGAACGCGACCGGGGCGAAACGCCGCAGCCGCACACGCCCGCCGGGCAGGTTGCGGTGCGCTACATCGAAAGCGGCCGCACGGTGCTGGTCAGCCGCTGCTACTTCGAATGCGGGGAATCGACCGCCTCTGGGGCCGCCGAACCGGTCGTCGGCAAGGGGCAGCTCGGCGCCGTCTACCCGGGGGAACAGCTGGAGTTCCCCGCGATCCCGGAAACGGGCCAATGGCCAGGCGCCTCGATCAGCGCCGACGGCAGCACCGTGGCGTGGATGGGGGAGGAGATCGGCGAGCAGGCGGCGGCGCTTCCCTCTGAAACGCTCGACCCTGGGTACACCGAACCGCTGTGGCGGCGGATCGCTCCCGGCTCGGAAACTGCCACGGAGCGGGTGACCGGCGGATCGGACCCGGGCAATCCCCTGTGCGTGGAATCGGGTGAGAGCGCGCTGCCGGCCACGCCCTCCGCCCTGGATCCCTGCCAGGGCCCGTTCGTGACCGAACAGGGGGGCGGACGCCCCACCACCGGGGTGTGGGGGGAGAGCCGCGGCGTCGGCGACTTCATCCCGCGGCTCAGCGCCGACGGCTACACCGTCGCGTTCCTCTCCGAGGAGAAGCTGCTCGCCGAGAGCCTCGATTTCGGGCCGGGCGGCACGGGGCAACCGAGCGATCTCTTCACGGCCGACATGCACCCCGGCCTCACCCGCGATCAGGCGCTCACCCCGCTGACCGAGATCGGGCCCGAAAAGGACACCTACGACGGGGCGATCGCCGACTTCGAAATCTCCGCCGACGCCGAGCAGGTCGCGTTCACCACGCTGCGCACGCAGTTCCCGCTCGGCTACCCCCAGTACGTGGACGCGCCGGCGTCCGAACCGGGGCTGCCGGAGCTGTTCGACATCGATCTGCGCGACGGCACGCTCACGCGCGTGACGCACGGCTACGCGGGCGGGCCGAGCGAACAGCCCCACAAAACCAACCTCCAGGAAGAAGACCAGTACGGGGCACCCCCCAAGGGTTTCGGCGCGCTTTCGCCCGCCTTCTCCGCCAATGGGGAAACGCTCATCTTCACCTCGACGGCAGACAACCTCGTCTACGGAGACGGCAACACGCCCCCCGGCGACACCCCCTCCGCGGCGCCCGCCAACGGCAGCGACGTGTTCCTGGTCAAACCGGTGGCGTTCCCCTCGCTCTCCGCGTCTCAGTCGTTCAGCCCCGCGCCGACGATGGGGACCGAACCGGCGTGGCGGCTTGGGGTGACGGCGCTCTCGCGCGCCAACGGCACCGTCGTGCTCTACGTGGCGGTCCCCGCCGTGGGGACGCTCACCGCGCGGGCGCGCGGGTCGCTGCTGGTCGGGGCGGGCGGCTCTCCGCGCGCGGCGCGACGCGCCTGCGCGACTCGCCGTCCGAGACACTCCACGTGCTCGGCTCGGCACGCCGCTCGCTCTTCGCGCACCACCCATGCCACGGCGCCCAAAGGTGCCCGCCAGCTCGCCGTCGCCATTCGCACGCTCGCGATCGCCGGACAGAACGTGTACGCCCCCGCCGGCGAATTGATCATGCTCGTGCTGAAGCTGGACAAAGCGTATGCAGGGCTCGCCGCTCAACCGGGCGGCCTCTCCGCGAACGCCAGCCTCACGTTCACCGCGCGCGGCGAGCCGACCCTGCATGCGAGCATCGCGGTCGCATTCCAGCGCACCGCCACCGTGCGGCGCTTGAGCAAGGGCGCCGCCACCGTGCGGCGCTCGACCAAGGGCACCGCCACCGTGCGGCGCTCGACCAAGGGCGCCGCCACCCGCTCCCGGACCCATAGGGATGCACGGCGATGAGCACGCGGTCTTACGCTCATTGGGACGTCACCGCCCCTGAACCGACCCGTGGGGTGCGGCAGTGAGGCATGTCCTCCCGCGCATCTGGACGCTGCTCCTACCGGCGGTTTTGGTGTGTGCGTACGTGTGCGGGTCACCCGCCGTGTCCACCGCGGCGGAAGGCGGCGAAGCGGGCGCCGTGTGGCGCCTTGAACAGCCCGCTGCACCGAAGGCCCCGCCCGGCACGCCGGAACTGTCGCTGCCGATCGGCCTCGGGCAGATCGGCGACATCGAGTTCTGGGAACCAAATCGCGGCCTCTTGATCACGCACGGCAACGGCAAGGCCGTCCCCCCCGGCGTGTGGGCGTACGACGGCGTGGAATGGCGCGAGATCGCCGAAGTGTGCGGCGCCACCGAAGGGAGCATCGCGTGGGCCGGCCCCGATGAATTCTGGACCGTCTCCGACGGGCGCCCGGGGCAGGTGAGCGAATCCTCCGGCACGCAGTTCGAACGGCAGGTGCCGCTCGAAGACAACACGCTGTGCCACTTCGCCGCCGGCGGCGTGGTCGGCTCCTACGCCCACCCCGCCGGCGAAGCCGACTCCTATCAGGCGATGCACGCGGCGGCCTGCATCCCGCCGCCGCCGCCCGCCGTCAACTCCGAGGACTGCTGGTTCGGGGGCGACTCGCTCCCCGAACCGCAGCTCGGTGCCTTTCACCTGCATTGGAACGGGAGCAGCCTCGAAGCCGAACCGTACCCCGGGGAAGGGCATGCGGTGGAGAGCATGAGCGTGCTCGAAGGGGTGTTGTACGAGAGCGTCCGCGTACGCGCCGAAGATCCCGTCGCCAAGGAAGAGAGCCGCTACCCGGTGCTGCACACGATCGAACCGGAAGCCTCGCCCCCGATCGCTCCCGAAGCCGCCGAACCGCCGCTGTACGGCTCCTTCGGCGAGCTCTCCGACGGGCTCGAATTCCTGCACCTATCGGCGGCCGAAGGCGCGCTGTGGGGCGCGGCGGGCAAAAGCGCCAAGGCGATCGAAGCGGGCGAAGAACCCGGTCAGGTGACGGTTGTGCGCCGCGTGCAGGGCGTGTGGAGCCAGCCGCTCGGCCCCGGCTCGCCCACCTCCGGTATCTCCCCCCACCCGCTCGGCCGGGTACTGGAAAGCGAAGCCGAAGAACGGCGGCTGCTCGGTGGCGAAGCCAAAGACGCGTCGGTGAGCGCGATTGCGGCCGAACCGGGCAACGAAGACGCGTGGCTGGCGCTGCGCCCGCCGACCGGCGCGGGTGAAGGCGTGAGTGCGGTGCTCGTGCACGTCTCAGCCGAAGGGAAGGTGCTCGGCGAGCAGACGCTGCCCACCAAGGCCGAAGCCGAAGCGGGCGTCGGCCCGAAGGGGGCCGCTGTGCGGATCTCCTGTCCCGCGGTCGAAAACTGCTGGATGGTGACGACCGAGGGGTGGCTGTTCCACCTCGCTCCGGAAGGCGAACGGACCACGCGCGCCAACGAAATCAGCGGCTTCCACAACGTGATCGCCTACCGTCCCCCCGACCAGGGCCTGCCGCAGGTGGTGGCCGACGCGCCGCCGCCCGACACCTCGGGCTTGAACGAAGAAGGATTCGTGCTGCCGACGATCGTAAAGGGCGAAGAATCGAAGCCCTCGAGCGAATCGAAGGTACAGCTGCCGCTGCTCTCGCGCCTGCACAGCAAGCTGGTCCACCACACGACGTTGCAGCTGAGCTTCCATCTCGCCGTCAAGGCGCGCGTACGCCTGCTCGCCAAGCGCAAGGGCCGCGTGGTGGCCTCCACGCAAACGCTCACCCTGAAGGCGGGCAGCCGCACGCTGCGGCTGAGCCTCAACCCGCGGAGCTGGCCAACCAAGCTGAGCCTGCAGACGCACGCGCTCGCGCCGCTGCCGCTCGTCTCCTCGGTGACGGGCGAAGGCGCAAACGTCACAACCGTGACGACCGGGCTGGTCGTGCTGCCGCACGGCGATTTGACGAGCGGACCGGTCGCCTCGCCAGGTGGCGGCCCGATGAGCGCGCTGGCCGCCTCACCACACAGTGCACTGACGAGCGGACCGGATCAGTTGCCTTGAGAGCCCGGAGGAACCCTCGCGTCAAGGTGGCGCGCGCGCGTTTGGCGCTGCTTGCGGGCGCCCTCGCCACGGCGACCGCGCTGGCGCTGTCGCTCGCCCTGCCCGGCTCACACCGTGGCTCGCTCGCCGTGGCGCAGCCGGGTGCGCCCGAAGAAGCGCTGCCGCAGACCGATGCGTCGCTGCCCGCCCGTGAAGTGACGATGATCGGCGCGACGCCCGAAGAACCCGGGGCGCCCGGCGCCGAGGAGACTTGGGGCATCGGGCGCGAGGGCTCGGGCGGCAGCTCGACCACCGTGCTGGTCCGCTACTACGTGCATCCCGGGTCGGTGGAAGCGCAGGAAGGGACCTGGACGCTGGGGCCGGCGCTGCCAGAAGAACTGCCCAAGGCGTTCAAGCTCGCCGCGAGCCCGCTCGCCGGCCAGATGACCCCCAAGGGGTTTGGGGTGCTCCTCGGCACGGAGAAAGGGGCCGCCGACAGCGAACAGGTCGTGCTCGTGCGCAAGCCCGACGGCGCCTTCGAAGCGACCGGCGCGGTGCCGGTCGAAGGCGAAACCGAACCGCTGCTGGTCAAGGGCCAGCACCTGTATGGCAGCAAGCGCGCGCCGATGCTCGCACCGCTGGAAGAAGCCGACGGGGAAGCGGGGGCGCTGGTCGCCCCGGTCAGCGAAGAAGGGCCGGTCGAGAACGAGGTGCTGCACTGGGATGGCCACCACTGGAGCGGTGAGCCGATCGAAGTTCCCGCCAAAAGCTCGGAAAGCTTCCGTGTGCTGGCGATCGGAGCGAGCTCGCCCAGCAACGCCTGGCTGCTCGCCGCGCTCTCCGCCAACTACCCGGGCGGCGCGGTCGCGCTGTTCCGCCGCGTCGAAGCCTCGCCGGCGCACTGGAGCTGGAAGCCCGTGGCGCTCACCGCCGGCGCGGGCGATGGCGAAGCGCATCCGCTCACGATCCCGGTTCAGAATCCCGCCCACCCGGGCGGCCCCCCGGAAGACGAGCCGCTCACCGTGCCCGGGTCAGGCACGCCGGCGATCGAAGCTCAGCTGCTCACCGTCACAAGCGAAGGGATCTGGGTGGACGGCGCCCGCGGGGACCTCACGCTGCGTGCCCCGGTCACGGCGACGTTGTTCTTCAAGCCGGAAGGCAGCGGCGGCGGCACGGTGGAGTCGAGCTGGTGCCAGATCCCCGCCGAAGCGCCCAGCGGTACCCCGCCGTGCGAGCACGAACTGCCCGAGCAGCTGCCGCTCGGCCCCGCCCGCAGCATCGCCTGGGCCACCGGGTCGGGCTTTGGCGAGCGGGTGATCACCGGTCTACCCGAAGGGGTGAGCCTGCGCCTGGAAGGGGAATCGTTCAAGCGCGTGCTGGCGCTGGGGGGCAACGAAAACAGCAGTCCCGGCGGTGGGCTGGGCGCCGCCTTCTCCACGCCCACGGAAGGGTGGCTGGGCTACTCCGCGATGCCCGTCCACCTCGCGCTCGCCTCGAAGCTGCAGCCCAGCCGCCTGCAGCCGTGGCCGGTGTCGTTCCGCCACCCGCTGGTGGCGGTCGCGCCGGAACCGGGCGCGCCCGTCGGCGCGCTCTCAAGCGGCGCGCTCGCGGTGGGGGAAAACGGAGCGGTCGCGCGCTACAAGCCCGGCCAGGGCTGGCTGCCGGAAAGCCTGCTGGGCCCGGGCGGGCGAGATGAAACCAAAGTGCGGCTGCGCGCCGTCGCCTGGCCCACGCCGCACCGCGCCTATGCCGTTGGGGAAGAAGGGGAAATGTGGCTGTGGCGGGAGGAAACGGGCCTGTGGGAACGCGATCCGGCTACGCCGATCAACTTCCGCGCGAATCTCTACGGCATCGCCTTCGATCCCGCCGACCCGGCGCGCGGCTACGCCGTCGGGCGCAACGCGGTCGGGCAGGGGGGAGTGCTGCTGCGCTACGGCAAGACCTGGACCGAAGAAACGGAAGCAGCGCTTCCGCCGCAGGTGAAGGGGGCGACCTTCAACTCGATCGCGTTCGCCGGCTCGGAGGCGATCGTCGCCTACAGCAAGCAGCCCAACCCGCAGGTCAACGCATTCGTCGGCGGGCTGCTCGTCAACGAAGGCTCGGGCTGGCTGGTCGATCAGGAAGCGGAAGCGGTGGCAGGCGCAGGCTCGGTGCCCCGGGCCGTCGCGGGGCTGCCCGACGGCGGCGCCGCATTCGTGGCCAGCGGGAGCGAAGGGGGTCAGTACCTCTACGAGCGCGAAGCGGCGGGCGCCCCGTGGCGGGCGGCGCCGACGCCGTTGCCGGGCTCGCCGGTGGGGGCGCTCGCCCTGTTCCGCGAAAGCGGGGCGCTGCGCGCGGTGGTGACGGCCGGCGGCAACGGTCTCTCCTCGGGCAGCAGCTACACCACGCCGGGGTTCCCGCCGCCGCAGGCGCCGACCGGCGGGCTCTCCGCCGGCCCGGAAAGCGGCGGCGTGCTGCGCCAGACGGCAACGGGCTGGCGCGACGAGAGCCACGAACTCAACCCGGTCGGCGGGCAGGAAGGCTCGTTCGTCTACCGCGACCTCCCCTACCGGCCCGACCCGATCTTCGCGGTGCTGGTCGACCCGACCGGCACACAGGGGTGGGCGGTCGGCGGGATCTCCAACTCCGAAGATGAAGCGGTCGAGACGGCCGATATCGAGCGCTATCCGGCCGACGGCGTCACGCCGCTCGGCGCGGGCGCCTCGCCGGTGCCCTCGCCCGGTCCGGCGACGTTCGCGTTCGGCGGCGAAGCGCTGTGCGCGGCGCCCTGCTCCGACCGCTCCGACGCCGGCGTGGGCCCGCAGGTGTGGCTGCGCTCGGCGCTGGCGCTCGCCAACCGGGTAGGAGAATCGAGTGGGGGACACCTCGGCGCCTTCTTCGACACCGGCCCAACGTTGACCGCCGGCACGTTCGTCGGCTCCAAATCCCCTCCGATCCCGTTCGCGGATGAGCTCGACGGCTCCGCATCGATCTTCTCCAGCTCTGCCATCCCCGTGTACGACACGATCACCCCCGACGACCTCGACGCCCGCCCCGAGCAGGACGGCAGCGAGGCCACGTGGGAAGCGGCCTTCGCCGCCTTTCCCCGGCCGTTCGGCAGCGGCGGCGCGGCCGGCCCCGCCGAAGAACCGACCCGCTGCGGGGCCTTGCCCGGCTGCGAGTCGGCCTACTACGCCGTAGAAAAGGAAGGCGTGTGGGTGCTTGTGCTGGACGACTCCCAGCACGGCGACGTCAACCAGGCGCAGCGCGAATGGGTGCAGCGGCGCCTGGGGGCGGCCGGCGCCGAAGCGAAGCCGGTGATCGTCGTCGGGAACTCCAACCTCGGCGCCCAGATCGCCGCGCACGACATCGAAGCGAGCAGGCTGCTCGCCGCGCTGGTCGGCGAAAGCCCCGACGGGGCGGGCGACCCCGCGCACTACGTCGCCTCGGCCTACTTCTACGACTCCCCCGAAGCCAACGTCCAGGAACACCTCACCTACAACGGCCGCCAGCTCGCCGCGTTCGGGTCGGGCACGCTCGGCTACGAGCTGCTCTCCAACGAGGACGCGGGCGACTTCCACGGGGCGAAGGGCATCCTGCTCGGCCACGTCCATACGACAGAACGCAAGGCGAACGACGAAGCGCCGGTGTCGGTGCAGCTGATCCCCGTGATCGGCGAACTGGCGCTCGAAGCGGACAATGGGACGCTGCTGCGTCGCAGCAGCGTGTCGCTGTTCGAAGGGCTCGCGCGTCGCCCGCGTGCGGGGTGCCGGGCGAGCGAGAGCGAAACCGGCGCGTTGCAGTGCCCGGAAGACGAGTACACGCCGATCCCCTCGCTGTGCGTGGTGGCGGGTTGCCAGACGGCTGTGCTGCCCGAATACGAACTCGAATCCTCGGATAAGGAAGTGGGGCGCTTCGTCGAGCGCAACACCGCCTCCAGCAACCCCCACGAAGTGCTGCAGAACGCCAAGGGCGAACCGATCTCCGACGAACGGGAAGCGGGCAAGCCGCTCGCGGCGCAGTCGGGGCTGTTCTGCGCCTTCAACCCCGGCACCACGACCGTCACGATCCGCACCGGCGGCCTGTCCGCCTCGCTGCCGGTGACAGTGGAGGCGGGCAGCGTGCGCGAGCCGTGCGGCACCGTGCCGCTGAAGTCCCGTCCGCTCCCCGAAACGGCGGCCAGCCCGCCGCCCCCCCCTCCACCTCCGAGCGTTGCGCCCAACGTGACCCCGGCCTCCTCGGCGCCGCCGCCGGTGCCACTGCCTCCTCCTCCGCCGCCCGTGGTCGCGCCCGTCCCGACACGCCCGCTGGCGCTGCGCACGCCGCCGCCGCTGCCCTTCTTCGTGCCCCTGGCCTCCACGCTGCCCGCGGTCGTGTTCGTGCCGCCGCCGCTGCCCCCGGCGGCCAACCCGACCCCCCCGAGCGGTACCTCGGCGGTCACCTCTCCGGTGGAGGCGGCGCAGAAGGAAGAGGAGGAGGAGGAAGCGACCGAGTCGGTGTCCAACCAGGCGGTCGCCTACCGCACCCACGAACACGAGCCGGCGCCGACCTACCTAATTGGGTTGCTGGTGCTAGCGGCCTTCGCGGGCGCCTCGACCGGCCGCCGCTCGCGCCGGCGCGGGACGAAGCTGAGGGTGGCCCCGGCCACGGTGTCGAGCACGCGCGCGCAGCGGCGGATAGGTGGCGGGTGGCGGGGAGGATGGTGAGTTGGCGGGGGATGGTGGCCCTGGCGGGTCGCGGTGAGCCTCGGCGGCGAGTTGCGAAGATCGTCTGATGCGACGGAGAACGGTATCTCCCACATTGTCCCCGGAGCCACCAAGCTTTTTCACCAAGTATTCACCGCTTGGCAACACGATCGTTCACTGCTTAGCAACATGATGCACGGCGTGAGCAGGCAACCTCTGCATAACACGACGTGTCGCTCCCTTCTGTTCTCTTGACCACCGTTCGCAGATATCTGCCACTCGCCACGGCGTGCGCCCTGCTGATGCTCTGCGCGCTTGCCGCCGCCGCTCACGCCGAATGGGGCGAGCTGGGTCATTTTCCCATACCCGTAGGCGCAGGAGAAAAACAGGTCAACTTCGCCGCAAGTTCAAGCGTCTTGGCGTTTGCGGCTGACTCGGCCGACTCCAGCTACTACATCGGCGATGAACCGAAAGAAGGCGAATACAGGATCCAGCGGTTCGTCGAAGGCAAAGAGGAAGCGTCGATCTCGTTCACTCCGCCGGAACCAAAAAAAGCCCACGGCGCGGAAGGCGAAACGGCGGTGGGCCTGCAGATTGCTGTCGATCCCGTGCACAACCGGGTGTATGCGCTCGTCCTCTATAAGCGGCGCAGTCAGAACACCAAAGAAGGGGAAGAACTCGAAAAGGAAGAAACGCGTCTGGAAAAAGAAGGCAAGCAATGTGAACAGCACATCAGCTGCTGGGAACGGATCCCGCTGGACTCCGAAGAACAGGCCGCGGGTGAGCTCTACGCCTTCGAACTGACCGGCGGCAAACTCGTTTCGCTTAAGGAAAGCGAAAGCAAGCCGGTGCCGCTCGTCGGCGAAACAAGCGGCGCAACCTCTGACACCGCGTTTGCCGATCAGAGTGAAGAACCCGGAGGAGCACTGCTGCATCCCCGTGGGTTGGCGGTCGCCCCGAGCACGGGAGATGTTGCGATCCTGGGTATCGATGACGAAGAAGAAGATATAAATGTGGAGCAGGAAAAGGCCGAAAAACAGTGTCGTGCCGCGGCGCAATTCGTCATCGTCGAAAGTAAATCCGGCAAATTCACGGGGAAGCTCGGCCATCGCTATGTTGACACCGCTGACGTGCTACGTCCCGGACAGGGCGGATGCGGAGGTACAGAAACTGTCGAAGAAGAGACCGTAGTACCGCTCTCACCGGTGGTCACCCCCGGTGGCAACCTGCTTGTCTACTCCGGTGCGCAGGGCGAAGGGCAGATCTGGGAAGTACCGACGCCTGGCAGCGAAAGCGGCGAGGGGAAAGTCGCAACCACGCCCACGATGATCTACGACGAACACCAGCTTGGCTTGCTGCTCAACCTGGAACCGCCCGAAGAAGCCGCCGGCCCGGTCATGTCGTTCGTCCCGGAAGGGACCGGCGGAGAAGGCAGGATCTATCTCGGCGTCCAGGGCTTTGCGCACGAACCGATCCCGCTTGCGCTGCACTACGTCGAATCCGCGGACAAGTCTTCCGAGGTAAGCAATATCGGCTGGAGTGCGGGAGGCGCCGGCGCAATGTGCAGCATCCCCTCGCCCGACAATGTCACCGCGGTCGTGGGTGCCGGCCACGAACGCGTCCTTGTGTTGGACGCGTATCTCGAAGAAACTGGCTTGCACAGCCCGCGGGTGGAAAGCTTCGCTTTTGGCCCGGGGGGCAGCACGACTGGTTGCCCGCAGGCGACGCTGACCGAGCCTCACATGATCTTTGGGCTCAGCCAGGATGCGACCGAAGCGCCGACCAACCAGCCTGTGACCCTGGCCTCCGAACTCGAAGGCGCCGACGCCAAGAGCGTGAAGTGGGAACTGAAGTTCAAAGATCCCGCGACCGGCGAAGAAGGCCAGGAAACGGTCGAACAGACCACCGCCCAGCTCCGCAACGTGCATGGCGAATACGAATTCCTGCCGCTGGAGTACGAGTTCAAGCATGCCGGTGACTATGAAATCAGCGAGGCGGTGGAGAGCGACGATCTCGCCGGCGAAGCCGTCAAACCGGCTGAAGCCCTCCACGTCATCGCGACGGCAACCACGCCGATCATCAAACCAGCGCTGCCAAAAGCGGTACGCGTCAACGAAGAAGAAGCGACACTCTCGGCCACGGTCGAAGACCCAAACGCCGCCGAAAAACCCAAGATGCATCTGAAGAAGATCAAGTGGGAATTCGGTGATGGCACTTCCCAAGAAGTCACGCCGCCGACCGAACTGCCGAACCCGAGCGAACTGCAGATCAAACACAAGTTTTCCTCACGCTGCAAAGCAGGCAAATGCAAGGTCACGCTGCTCGTCGAAGACACCGTCGCCGAAGGGACGCCTGCCAGGACGACCTTTGAAGTCACGGTCAACGAAAGCCTCGTTGAAATAGGGCAGCGGGAAGCCAAAGAAAAACAGGAAGCTCAGGAAGCGAAAGAAAGACAAGAAGCCAACGAAAAGCAGGAAGCCAAAGAAGCGCAGGAAGCAAAAGAAAAACAGGCTGCTGAAAAAGCCGCCAAAGAAGCGCAGGAAGCGAAAGCCGCTAAAGAAGCCAAAGAAAAAGAAGAACAGAAAAAGCGCGAAGAAGAAGCGAAGCACAAAGCGCCCACTCGTGCGGAAGAGCTCGCCAAAGCGCTCAAGACGTGCAAAAAAGAGTCCTCCAGGAGCAAGCGTTCCAAATGCGAAGCGACGGCGCGCAAGAAGTACGGGTCAAAGAGCAAGAAGAAGCGCAGGAAGAAGAAGTAGCGCCGCGGAGGCTCTGCGGGCTCGGGCCTGCGCGACAGAGAGGCAGGTGTTTGAGTCCCTGCCCGTGGTGTTGGCTGCCGCTGATGTAAACGGCGGTGAAGTATTTGTTACGCGCTCCACACCAGCGCGGTGAAGGAGTGGTGAAGCAACCCTCATATTGTGTAAACAGCTGGTGAAATCGGCTCAGGGGCACAGGATAGTAACCCTCTTCGGTGCCACGGATGCGAGATTTGCGTCTGCGAGGAAGCACTTCCCGCTCGCGCGGATGACTTGGATCTGCGCTGGAATCGGATGACCAACCATGGAGGTAGTTACGTAATGACGTATCACTCCGCACGACGCATGCTCTCGGCGTGTATCGCCGCCGTGGCCCTGGTGGCCGCGCTGGCGATGGCGACGGCGGGCATGGCGAGTGCAGCCACCAAAGCCCCGACGAGCGACCTCACGGGCCAGTGCTCGGGGGCCAACATCAAAGGGCAGGGGTCCACCTTCCAGGCTCCCGCGCAGGAACCGGTCTGGAACGTCGACTTCAACGCCAGCACCGACACAAACGTGCTGGGCTGCGCCGGCAACACCGGTCAGGGCGACCTCAAAAAGCCGACCGTGACGTACGAATCGACCGGCAGCCACTCCGGCAGCGGCGCCTGCCTGAAGGGCTTCGGCGACGGCGAAGCGCCGAAATACGAGGAATACCCGTACTGCGGCACGGACGAAGCGCCCAGCGTCAGCGCCGAGGCGGCGATGGAAGCCAACAAAGCCTCGAGCGACAAAGAAACAAAAACGATCGAGTCGATCCCGGTGCTGCAGGGTTCGGTGGCGGTGCTGATCCACCTCCCCGCCCACTGCGTCGCCTCGGATGAAGCGAAAGTCGCCGGCAAAGTGGTCAAGGAGGGCCGGCTCGCGCTCGACGACACGACCGTCGCCAAGATCTACGAAGGCGAAATTCGCAACTGGAAAGAAGTCGAAGCAGCTCAGACCGACGACCACGACGTGATCACCTGCACCGGTGGCGCCTCCGAAGAGGAAACGCCGATCAACGTGGTCGTCCGTGATGACAAATCGGGCACGACGCACATCTTCAAGTCGTTCATCGCCCAGGTCGAGCCTGAACCGCACGAATTCCAGGCTGAAGAATTCAACGAAATCAACGAAGAAGGCGTGGAGAAGAAAAACCCCTGTGGCTCCGTGCTCCCGGCGGAAAGCAAGTCGTGGAAAGCCGTCCAAGAAGGGTGCGAAAACCAGCGCTGGCCGCTCAAAGCCAAAGTCGTCCGTCCCTTCCTGAAGGGTAACCCGGGCGTCGTCGGCGAAGTCAACGCCAAGGCAAGCAGCATCGGCTACGCCGATCTTGCGGTGGCCCGCAAAGAAGGGTTCTTCTCGGACAAGTGTGTGGCTCCCGCCAAAGCCCCCGAATGCGGTGGGGAAAACAAAAAAGGCTCGGCGACCAAAGTCGGCGAACAGAACCACAAGTTCTGGGCCCCGATCCAGAACAGCTCGGTCGCCGGCGAAGAATACGCCGACCCGGCGAACAACCAGGATCTGGAAAAAGTCGATGCCTCCAACTGTGCAGACACCGTGTACGTTGGGAAAATCGGCGAAGTGATCCCGCCCGTCAACACCCGTGAACCGTGGGCGACGGTGAAAGCGCAGCTGGTACAGAAAAAGTACCCGATCTGCGGGCTCACCTACGACCTCGCGCTGCGGGAATACAAGCCGTACATCCTGCCCCACGGTGGGACGCCGGCTGAAGAAGAAAAAGGCAAAGAAGTGGCCCAGACGACGAGGGACTACCTCCTGTGGCAGCTCAGCACCAAAACACAGGGTGGCGGGTACGACATCAAAGACCACGACTACGAAAAAGTGTCTGGCACCGTCCTCAAAGAGGCCGAAGCAGGCGTCAAGGAAATCGGTTGGGAAAAACCGTAGAGACGCGCTTCTCCACGACGCGGTCGCCTACGCGGTCGTGATAGTGGAGTAGCACCAGACACACCGATGAGACATGCCGGGGCCGCCCCAGGAGGGGCGGCCCCGGTCGTCGTTTTGGGGGAGGCGGCGTCGGGTGCCGTTTCGCGGCGTGAAGATTCTGCTACCCAGGGCGCCGCGGCGTGGCGGGCTGTGGCTTGTGGCGGTAGGATCGCGTGGTGGAGGCACACGAGCTTCAGGACCGGATCGCGGCGTTCCCCCGCTGGCACTACCGCTTCGAGTTCGAGGGTGGTGAGGCCACACCCGTGGTGGACGTCGGCAAAATCAACCGCCACGAGCAGCGCCGCCGGTACTTCTTCGATGCGCTATTGCAAGTGACTGGCGGCTCACTCGAGGGCCGGCGTGTGCTCGACTTGGGTTGCAACGCCGGCTGGTGGTCGCTACAGGCGATCGAGGCCGGAGCGGACTTCGTGCTCGGCGTGGACAACCGGCAGATGCACATCGACCAGGCCAACCTCGTGTTCGAGGCGAAGGGCATCGACTCCACCCGCCACCGCTTCGAGCAGGGCGACGTTTTCACCCACGATTTCGGCGACCCCTTCGACGTGGTTCTATGCCTCGGCTTGATGGAACGCATCGCCAAGCCGGTGGAGCTCCTCGAGCGCATGGCAGCCACCGGCGCCGAGCTGCTGGTGATCGACACCGCCCTCTCTGGCGCGCGCTCGAGCTTCTTCGAAGTTTCACACCTCGACGAGCCCGACGCGCACGGCGAGCTGGTGCTGGTGCCGACCCGCGACGCGGTGATCGAGCTGGCGGCACGATCGGGTTACAACGCGGTGGCGCTGGCGCGCAACATCGTCAACTACACCGGCATGGATGACTACCGCCGGCTGCGCCGGCTGGCGTTCATCTGCTCGCGTAGCGCGTCGCTCCAGATGCTGCCACGGGAGGCCGGCTCACCGCTGGCTGCGCGCTGGACGACGATGCTCGGCGCGGCGCGGCGCGGGTGATGGGGAACACACGGGCTTCGTCGTGCGCGGGCGATGCGTCGCTTGGATTCACGGCTCGATTCACCTGTTCTGAGAGACGACGCTGAAAGGCCGCCACCGAGAAGCGCTCGGCATTCGCGCGCGCACGAGCGGGGTTGAAATCGAGCTTGTCGATACCCTCGATCGCCCGGGTGAATGCGTCGACGTCATCGACTTTCACCAGCGATCCGGTGCGCCCGTCGAGAACGGTCTCGAGCACCCCGCCGGCGGCCGCGGCGATCACCGGCCGTCCGGCCGCCTGCGCCTCGACCGCTGTGATGCCGAACTCCTCCACGCTTGGCACGATCACGGCGCGGGCGCTGGCGTACAGCTCGACCAGGTCGTCGTCGCTGGCGCGCCCGAGGAACTCGGCCTCTGGGTAGGCGGCCTGCAGCGTGGCGTGGTCGGGGCCGCTGCCGACCACCTGGATCGGCGTGCGGGCGCGGCGGGCCGCCTCGAGCGCGACGTGCACGCGCTTGTGGCGCACCAGCTCGGAGACGACCAGCAGCGAGTCGCCGGGCGTGCCGGGCAGGAAGCGGTGAGTCTCCACGGGCGGGTAAACGATCGCGGCGTCGCGGCCATAGCAACGCTTGATCCGCTCGCGGCCGAGCTCGGAGATCGCGATGTAGGCGTCAACGCGGCGGCTGGCGGCAAGGTCCCACCTGCGAATGCGCTGCAGCTGATGGCGCAGCAGCGGACGCAATGCCGCCGACACCTCGCCGAGGGCGAACTCCTGCTCGTCCCAGGCGTAGCGAAACGGCGTGTAGCAGTAACAGATGTGCACCGCGCCCTCGGGAGCACGCAGGCCGTGGGCGAAGGCGCTGCTGCTGCTGATCACCACGTCCGAGGCGGGTGGGCGCAAACGCCCCGCCGCGGTCGGGTAGAGCGGCAGCAGCCGTCTGAAATTCGATTGGCCGGCGCCGAGACGCTGCAGCGGGGAGGTCGTGATCTCGCGGCCCGCGAAGCGCCCATCGGTGCCTCGCTCGTCGTAGAGCAGGGTGAAGATCGGCGCCTGCGAGTAGAGCTCTGCCATCGCCGCGAATGTGCGCTCCGCGCCGCGCATCACCAGTAGGTAGTCGTGTGCGAGGCTGACCCGCTCCACTGGTGGTGAAAAATTGGTGAAGTGCGTCGCCGGGGGCGTGTGAGAGGGGCGGATCTGACCGACGAACGGCGAGAGATTGCTTGCCGTTCCAGGGGTTGGCGAGGGGCTTGATATGTGACTCATTGCATGTTCACAGTTGGTCCACAGACCGATCGCACACCCGGCCGCCCCGGGTTGAAAAGCAAGCTATCCGTGGGGGCTGGTGGAGATGTGAAAATGTTGCGGGAGGCGGTCACGGTTTCGCCTGTTTCGCAACAACAGCGCCAAGTTGGGGTACTCTCAAGCCGTGCGCGAGAGGCCTTCAGGGCACACGGGGGGCCGACGGGGAGGCATACTATGCGCATCCTGATCACGATGCCTTGGGGCCATCGCCTCGGCGGTGCCGAGGCGATGCTGCAGACGGTGCTCGACGGCGCGCAAGCGAGCAGCCACGAGCTGGAGCTGGTGTTCTTCCAGGATGGGCCGTGGCCGGCTGAGCTGCGGGAAGCGGGCTTTCGCATCGAGGTGCTCGAGGCGGGGCGTCTGCGCGACCTCCACCGCTGGGGTGCCACCGTCGGGCGGCTTGCGCGGCTCTTCCAACGTCGACAGCCCGACCTGATCCTCAACTGGTCTGCGAAGACGCAGCTGTACGGTGCGCCGGCGGCGGTGCTGGCGGGGATGTCCGATCGCGTGGTGTGGTGGCAGCACGCGATCCAAGCGCGTCACTGGATCGACCGCTGCGCGACTGCGCTGCCGTCGATCGCGATTGGCTGCTCCTCGGAGACGGTCGCCAGCGCGCAGCGGCAGCTCTCGCCGTCGCGCCCGACGTTCGTCGTCGCCCCCGGCACCCGGTCGCCCAACGGCGCCGCGCCGCGGGTGCCGCTCGACCTTCCCACGGACGTGCCGATCGTCGGCCTCGTCGGGCGGATGGAGCCGTGGAAGGGCCAGGATCGAATGCTCAGCGCCCAGGCGCTGCTGCGCGAGCGGGGGCACCGCATCCACACGGTGATGGTCGGCGGTGACGCCTACGAGATCTCGCCCGAGTACGCCCGCTCGCTCCCGGGGCTCGTCGAGCGGCTGGGGCTCGTCGACGACGTCACGATGACCGGCCAGGTACCCAACGCGGGCCCCTACATCGAACGCATGGACATCCTCGTCAACGCCTCCGACTGCGAGCCGTTCGGGATCGTGCTGCTGGAGGGCATGGCGCGCGGCGTGGCGGTGGTGGCGGTCGATTCGGGCGGACCCGCCGAGTATGTCGAGGATGGCCGCACCGGTGTGCTGGCGCGCTCGGGCGAGCCGCAGGCGCTGGCCGATGCGCTGGAGCCGCTGCTGGCATCGCCCTCCCTGCGCCGCGCTCTCGGCGCGGCGGGCCGCGAGCGTTACGCCGAGGAGTTCACCGACGCCGCCATGCGCGAGCGGTTCTTCGAGCGACTGCAATCGTTGGTCGAGCGCCGCCGCAAGGCTGCAGACGCGTCCGTGCGGGCGCGCGCGGTGACGCCGCAGGCGTGCCCGGTGACGATCGTGGCGCACGACATCGGCCCGGTCGGCGGCATGGAGCGCCAGCTGGCCGAGCTGGCGGTGGGGCTGCGGCGCGCCGGCCATGAGGTGCAGACGATCGCGCGCACCTGCGAGCTGCCGGCCGACGCGGATGTCGTATTTCACCGGGTGCGCGGGCCGAGCCGCCCGTTCGTCGTGGCCTACCCGTGGTTTGGGCTGGTTGGCTCGCTGCTGGTGTGGCGCCACCGCCGGGGCGTGGTGCAGGCGACCGGCGCGATCGTGCTCAACCGCGTGGATGCGATCTCCGTGCACTGCTGCCATCAGGTCCACCGCGCGAGCCCCAACCGGCCGCTGCCGCTGCTGCGCTGGTATGTGCGCGCGGTGGGGCTGATCGCGCGCGTCTGCGAGCGGGTGTGCTTCCGGGCCAATCGCGCGGCGACATTCGTGTGCGTCTCGGACGGAGTGGTCGGGGAGATCCGCGAGCACTTCCCCGAGCTCGCGGATCGCGTGGTGGCAATCCACAACGGCGTCGACACCGGCACGTTCGCGCCCGGGTTACGCGCGAGCGAGGCACGTGCCTTGCGCGAGCGACTGGGGTTGGCGCCGGGGCGGCTGACGGTGGAGGCGGAAACGGAGGGGTTGGCGCCGGGGCGGCTGACGGTGGAGGCGGAAACGGAGGGGTTGGCGCCGGGGCGGCTGACGGTGGAGGCGGAAACGGAGGGGTTGGCGCCGGGGCGGCTGACGGTGGAGGGAGAGACGGAGGGGTTGGCGCCGGAGCGGCCGGTGATGGGGTCGGAGCGTCTGGTGCTGGCGTTCGTCGGCGGCGACTGGGGGCACAAGGGCCTGAGCATCGTGATCGAGGCGCTCGCCCGTGCGTCCGAATGGGATCTGGTGGTCGCGGGGCGCGGGCACGTGGCGCCCTATCAGCAGCTGGCCGACTCGCTCGGCGTGGGGAAGGCGGTGCACTGGCTGGGGGTGGTGCGCGACATGCCTGTGGTGTACGAGCTCGCCGACGCGTTCGTGCTGGCCTCGGGCTATGAGACCTTCTCGCTGGTGACCTTCGAGGCGGCAGCCAGCGGCCTGCCGATCGTTGCCACGCCCGTCAACGGCGTGCGCGAGCTGATCGAGGACGGGCGCAACGGCCTGCTTGTCAACCCCGAGCCGGATGCGATCGCGGAGTGCTTGCGCCGGCTTGCTGCCGACCCCGCGCTGCGCGAGCGCCTCGGCGCCGCCGCCCGCCGGTCAGCGCTTGACTTCTCCTGGGGAGAGATGGTGGTCAAGCACGAGTCGTTGTACGAGCGGCTCGCCGACTAGCGCGGCCTTCAAAGTGCAGCGAGGGCGGGACAGACCGCCGCAGCGATCCGGTCCCGCCCTCGGGTGCGGCCGTGGTAAGCCTGAGGCTTATTCGAAGCCCAGGTTGCCCGTTGCGATTTCCTCTTCGAAGGAGCCCTTGAACAGGCCGGTCTTGCCCGCTTCCTGTTTGGCGCCTTCTTCAAAGCCGCCTTCGCCCAGGCACTGACCTGCTTCGTAGCTCCATTCCATGTCTTTGAATTCATTCGTGATCAGGAGCTTCGTCTGAAGCAGCGAGGGAAATTTCCTGATCTCTTTTTCTTCGACCGGCACCTGCTTGCTGCTGTAGACGGCTGCCGAGTAGGGTTCTTCGGGCTTTTTCACTGCCTTGGCAGGCACCGTCTGGCGCGGCCAGTCGATCTTGCAGATCTTCCCGGCGATCGAGAACGAGGCGTCGCCTGAGCCGACTTCCACTTCCGATTCGGTTTCGCCGGTACCGAGCTCCGCGAAGCCGTTGACGTGGTACACGAACTTCACAGGTTCTGATTTTTTCGTTTCGGGGTTCACGTTGAAGGTCGTTTTGGTGCCCGCGAGGAAGCCGTTGAAGTCGGTGCGTGTGAGGCATTTTTCAAATTTGACCTCGGTTGAGAAGGTCAGCGACGTCGCCCACGACACCGCGCCTTCGTCGATCGTCTTGCCCGAGGTCTTGGCGGCGCAGACGATGTAGAACACGCCGAACTTCAATTCCTGGCTGCGTTCTTCGCCGCCCAGTTCGGTCGAGCCGACGCCACGGCCCCTGGTCTTGCCGGGTTCGGCTTCCGAGAGCGGCTTGGGCAGCCGGCTCGCGGTGAACTGAGTGGTTGCCATCGCGGGCGCCGCACAGGCGGCCAGCGCCCCGATCGTGGCGACCATGCCGGCCGCGGTCTTCAAGCGTCTCATTCCTGTCTCCGTTCGCATCGAGGGAAGGTGTTTCACCTTTGCTTCACACAACTTTCACACCATGGAAGCATCCCGTCCATGGCCGAGGATCGCGCGGGCCGAGCATATCCGATTTGAGTACGGAAAAATGTTGTAAAGAAAATGTTCACACCTTTTTGGTGTCAACTCTTTGGACTAGAGCGCACCCACCAGCAGGCGCTCGAAGGCGTCGCTAGCCGCGGGCACCGAGAACAGCCTTTCGACGGTTGCCCGTCCACTCCTCGTCAACTGCCCGCGCAGCTCCGGCGAGGCGCGCAGCTCGCGCAGCCGCGCGGCCAGCTGCGCAGGGTTGCCCTCTGGGAATGTGAGCCCGCCGCCGGTCAGCTCGATCAGCCAGGGGATCTCGCCCGAGTCCGAGCCGACCACGGGGACGCCGCACCACAGCGCCTCGACGACCACCCGCCCGAACTGCTCCTTCCAGGTCGGCGTGGTGCGCGAAGGCAGCGCCAGCACGTCGAGCTGGGCGTACGCGGCCGCCATCCCATCGTGGGTGAAGCCGTCGAGCACGCGCACGCGCGAACCGGGGATCGGCTGGCCCTCCAGCTGTGCTCGTAGCTCGCCGTCGCCGATCAGCAGCAGCTCGACCGGGGCCTCCAGCATGCGCACCGCGGCGAGCAGGTCGCCCAGTCCCTTGCTCTCGACCAAGCGCCCCGCGTAGCCGATCGTGAATGGATGCGCGGTCTCGTGTTCGAGCGGGTGCCCGTCCCCACGGTGATCCTCAGCTGCATGGGTGGCACTGGCCGGGATGCGGTGTGCCGTCTCCCGGGGGGGTGGCGTCAACTCCCACTCGGGGACCGCGTGCGGCGCGAGCGCGACCTCTCCTCTGGCCCCCCACGCGCGCGCCAGGCGCGCGGCGCTGTCCGAGCGGGCGGCGACGAACGCCGCGCGGCGCAGCACCAGTGAGCGCAGTCCGCGCACCGGCAGGGGCAGCGCCCGGTCGATGTTCTCGGCGCACTGCACGCCGAACGGGATGCCCTTGCGCGCGAAGACCTCCCCCCACTGCGTCGCGGAGATCGAGTATGGCTCGGCCTCGACGAACGCCACATCGGGCCGTGCCCGAGCGCACAGCGTGCCCCGGCGCGTCAGATAGAAGTGCCGCTGCGGGCGGCCAGCGAGCGCGACCGGCGTCGGACGCAGGTCGTGCTCCAGCCCCGCCAGCGGCTGCGGGGTCATCGTGCGTTGCGAGTACTCGCTGCGCCAGTGGCTGGGGACGACGAGCGTGACCTCCCAGCCCCGCCGCTGCAGCTCGCGGTAGACCTCCTGGTTGACGTTCACCACCGCCGGGTGGCTGATCGCCAACAGCCGCCGTCGGCTCTGTGTCGCGGGCGCCGATTGTTCGCGGCTCATGCTGCGCCGATCGTGAGGGCTGGAGCCGGCACACGATGTTTAGTTCTTGTGAAGCCCCGGCCGCGCGCGACCGCCGGGCACCCTGGCTATGAGCAGGATTCGCGCCGCTTCCGGGGTTGCAGGGCGATGTGTACTTTTTGTGAAGAGCTTTGCTCCGGCCCCGCGATCCTGTCAATCTGGGCCCTCGCGACGCTCATCGGTCGCCTTCCACCGCCCCGGACCAGGGGCTCTCAGCAATGAACGAGACGACCGAACCAACGGCCATCTTCGCGCCGATCTGGAGGCGCAAGTGGCTGATTCTGCTTGTGGGGATCGCCGTCGCCGCGGCGACCTACCTCTACTACAAACATCAGCCCACCGTCTACACCGCCAGCACGCAAATCTACCTGGGCGGGGGGTCCGAAGAACAGGGGCTGCTCAACAGCACCCAGAGCAAGATCACGCTCAACGACCGCGACGTCGCCGACCAGGCGACGCTGATCAACTCCAACTCGCTCGGCGAACCGGTGCACCAGCGGCTGCGCGTCGAACACCGTCTCGCGGCGGCCCGCGGCAAGGCCCACGCAAGCGCCGCCGGCAGCAGTGACTTCATCACCATCACCGCCGAAGCCCGCACCTCCAAGGGCGCCGAGCAGCTCGCCGACGCCTACGCCGCGGCGTACGTCAAGCGCCAGCACACCCACTACCGGCACGAGGTGAATGCGGCGATCGCCGCCACCCGCCGTCAGCTGGGCCGCATCGAAGCCGGTCTGGCCGCCGCCGCCCGAGCAAAGTCCAAGGGAGCCAAGGGCGGCGCAGCGGCCGGTGCTGCCAGCGGCACCGCGACCGTGCAGGCCGCCAACCTCGCCAGCAAGATCAACCAGCTCGAAGGCGACCTCGAGGTAGCCGGCGTGCAGGAGATCAGCTCCGGCAAGACCAAGGCGACGCTGGTGTCGCCGACACCCAAGCGGAACGCGATCTTCGGCTTCGTGCTCGGCATCTTGCTGGCGTCGGCCGCCGCCGTCCTGCTCAGCCGCTTCGATCGGCGGCTGCGCTCGCTGGCGAGCATCGAGGCGGCCTTCGGGACGCCGGTGCTCAGCGCGCTGCCCGCGGTCCGCCAGCCGGTCGTGCGCACCGGCGGCGAGCCGGCGCCGGCTGAGGGTCTGCTGGAGCCGCTGCGGCGCCTGCACACCACGCTGCAGCTCGGCGACATGCTCGAGCGCGACCGCCAGCGTCCGCCGTGCCTGATCCTGTTCCTCAGCGCCGACGCCGGCGACGGCAAGTCGACGCTGCTGGCCAACCTGGCGCTCGTGCAGCGCGACGCCGGCGCGCGCGTGGCGGTGATCGAGGCCGACATGCGCCGGCCGGTGCTGGCGGGGCTGCTCGGCGTCAATGCGCCCTACGGGCTGAGCGACGTGCTCGCCGGCGCGCTCTCGCTCGGCGAGGCGTGGCAGAGCGCGATGCACCTGCAGACCGGCGCCGCGACGACCGCCGAGGCGCACGGCGTCTCCACGGCGATCGACTCGCGTGCGGCCTCGGTGTCGGTGCTGCTCAGCGGCGGCCACACGGCCAACCCGCCGGCGCTGCTTGCCGGCGAGCGAATGCGCGGCGTGCTGCGCTCCGCCGCGGAGGACTTCGACTACGTGCTGATCGACTCGCCCCCGCCGTTGCAGGTGAGCGACGCGCTGCCGCTGCTCGGCCTGGTCGACGGGATCGTGCTGGTTGCACGCGCCGGGCACACGCACGAGGTGGCGGCGCAGCGGCTGATGCAGCTGCTCGCGCGCGTCTCCTCCGCCCCGGTGCTCGGGGTGCTCGCCAACTGCGTCTCGCGCGCCGAAGTGCAGGAGTACGGCTTTGGCGCTCCCTACGGGCAGCCTCACAAGCTGCGCGATTTGATCGGACGATGAGCGCCTCCCAGCCGCGCGTGGCCGCTCCGGGCATGGGCGCTCATCCGGCTGTCGTGAGCCGGCGGATCGCGGAGCTGGCCCTGCTCGGCGGCGCCGGGGCGATCGCGCTCGGGGTGGCGCTCGGCATCGCGCTGGCGGTGCCCGATCCCAACTTCGCGCTGGTGCTCGCTTTGGCGCTCGGGGCGGTGGGGGTTGTTGCGCTCGCGCTCAACACCCGCCTGGAGATATCGGTGGCGCTGCTGGCGGTCTACCTCGGTGCCCTCGACGGGCCGGTCAAGCTGCTGAGCGCCAACCAGGCGGCCTCGGCCGTCCGCGACGTGCTGATCGCGGCGGTCGCGCTGGGGGCGATCGTGAGACTGCTCGCCCGCCGCGAGCGGGTGGCGCTGCCGCCGATGTCGGGCTGGGTGATCGCGTTCGTCGCGCTGGTGCTGGCGAACGCCTTCAACCCCAACACGCTGGGGACGCTGAAGATCCTCGGGGGCTTGCGCCAAGAGCTGGAGTGGGTGCCGTTCTTCTTCTTCGGCTACGTGTTGATGCGCTCGCGCAAGCGCTTCCGCGAGCTGTTCGTGATCCTCGGAGTGATCGCGCTCGCCAACGGCGCGGTCAGCCTCTACCAGACGCGCCTCGCGCCGGCCCAGCTGGCCAGCTGGGGACCGGGCTACTCCGAACTGGAGTACGGCAACGAAACGCTCTCGGCGCGCAAGTACCTCAGCGAAGGCGTCGCGCGGGTGCGCCCGCCCGCGCTCGGCTCGGACGCCGGCTTCGGCGGCAGCGTTGGCGTGATCGCGCTCGCCGGCACCGTGGTGCTGCTGGCCACGATCCGGCGACGGCGACGATGGTTGGCGGCGCTGCTGTGCGTGGGCGCGCTGCTCGCGGTGGCCACCTCGCTGGCGCGCCTGTCTGTGCTCGGAGCGGTGATCTCGCTGCTGGCCTTCGGGCTGCTGTGCGCCGGCGCCGGCGTGGGGCGGCGGGTAAGGCGCCCGCTCGGGGCGCTGCTGGCGGTTGCGGTCGTCGCGGTCGGGCTCGGGGTGGCGCTGGTCGCGTTCGAGGGCGGCGGGGTCTTCTCGCGCTACGTCAGCATCGAACCCTCCAACGTCGGCTCGACCTCGACCACCTACAAGGCTGTGAGCCTCGCGCAGATCCCCAACGACATCGCCAACGACCCGTTCGGCTTTGGCCTCGCGACGGCGGGCGCGGCGTCCAACTTCGGCGGGCACACGACGGTGACGCTCGAAGGCCACGGCCACAGCGCCGAGACGCAGTACAACTACGTCGCCGACGAACTCGGGCTGCCCGGCCTGCTGCTGTGGAGCGCGCTCTCGCTGAGCGTGATCTGGATGGCCGTCACCCGCCTGCGGCGCGTCGGGGACCCCGAGATCCGGATCGGCCTCGCTGGGGTGTTCGCGCCGTTCGTCGCGCTGATCCTGATGGGCACCAACGGGCCGGTGATGGCGAGCGCGGCGGCCGGCCCCTTCTACTGGTTCGCGGTGGGGATCGCCGCCTACTGGCTGACGGGCGCGGGGCGCGCGAGAAATAATGACTTCGTCAAGGGCGTATAACCAAATGAGATCGAATCTTGTTTGGTTGGGGGCTGAAAGGAGAACACGATGCCGCGCGGCGATGGCGGCGGCATCGGCCGGCGCGGGGTGCGCGAGAAGTGACGATTTGGTGAGTGGCGCACGTGCAGGCGGCACGGAGCGTTGATCGGCCATGAGACGCCGGCGCTCCCGCGAGCAACGTGATCGCGCACAGCAGCCCGGCGCTGGCGTGCACGGCGAAGCGGCGCCGCCGTCCACCGCCAGGGCGCGGCTGAGCCTGCTGCTCGGCGACCGCCGCGGGGCGGTCGCGATGCTGGCCGGCAGCTCGATCCTCTCCGGCTTCGCGGAAGCCGGGATGCTCGTGCTGCTCACGCAGATCGCCGCCGCGATCGCCACCGGATCACGGCACATACACACGCATATGGGCCCGCTGCGCCTGCACACGACCGTCGGCGAGCTGCTGGTGGTGGCGCTCGCGCTCACCGGCTTTCGCCTGGCGCTGCAGATGCCGATCTCGATCCTGCCGGCGCGGATCGGAGCGGAGGTGCAGGCGCGGCTGCGCCGCGACCTGCTGCACGCCTTCACGCGCGCCTCCTGGGACGTGCAGTCGGCCGACCGCGAGGGCTACCTGCAGGAGACGCTCACCAGCCAGGTGATCCAGGCGACCGCCGGCGCGGTGCAGGCGACGACGCTGCTCACCTCGCTGATCACGTTTGTCGTGCTGCTGATCACCGCGCTGGTGCTCAACGTGATCGCCGCCGCGATCGTGCTCACCGTGGCGATCGCGCTGTTTGGGCTGCTGCGGCCGTTGAGCGCGCTCGGGGCGCGCCGCGCACGCTCGCTCTCGCAGGCGCAGATGGAATACGCCGGTGGGATCGGCGAGGCGATCCGGGTCGCCGAGGACACGCAGGTGTTTGGCGCGGCCGCCGCCCAGCGCGAGCGCATCGGGCGGCTGATCGACTCCGCCCGCGAGCTGTTCTTCCGCACCTGGGTGATCGGGCGGCTGGTGCCAAACCTCTACCAGAGCCTGATCTACCTGCTGATCGTGGCGGGCCTCGGCGGCCTCTACCTCGCCGGCGCCGGCCACGCGGCCTCGCTCGGCGCGGTGGTGCTGCTGCTGGTGCGTGCCGGCAACAACGGCCAGCAGGCGCAGACCGCCTACCAGGGCCTGCGCCAGTCGTTGCCGTTCATCGAGCGCCTGCAGGCCGCCGAAGAGCGCTACGCGCAGAGCGCTCCACGCGACGGCGGGGCGCTGCTGCCGCGGATCGAAGGCCTCGCGTTCGAGCGCGTCTCGTTCGGCTATCGCGCCGAGCGTCCGGTGCTCTCGGAGATCAGCTTCGCGATCGCCGGCGGCGAGGCGATCGGGATCGTCGGCCCCTCCGGCGCCGGCAAGTCGACGCTCGTGCAGATCCTGCTGCGGCTGCGCGCCCGGGACAGCGGCCGCTACCTCGTCAACGGCGTCCCCGCCGAGCAGTTCGCGCGCAGCGAGTGGAACCGGCGCGTGGCCTACGTCTCCCAGGAACCCCGCCTCGTGCACGCCACGGTGGCGGAGAACATCCGCTACTTCCGCGATCTCGACCGCGCGGCGATCGAACGGGCTGGGCGCCTGGCGCGCATCCACGACGACGTGGTTTCCTGGCCGCAGGGATACGACACGGTGGTGGGCCCGCGCGCCGATGCGGTCTCCGGCGGCCAGCAACAGCGCATCTGCCTCGCGCGAGCGCTCGCGGCGCGGCCGGAGGTGCTCGTGCTGGATGAGCCCACCTCCGCCCTGGACCCGACCTCCGAGCGGCTGATCCAGGAGTCGCTGACGGCGCTCAAGCACGAGCTGACGCTGTTCATCGTCGCCCACCGTCTCTCCACGCTCGACATCTGCGACCGCGTGATGGTGATCGTCAACGGCCGCATGGCGGCGTTCGACACGACCGCCTTCCTGCAGACGCACAGCCCCTACTACCGCACCGCCTCGGGGCTCGCCGCGAGCGCGCCGGCGGGGCTGCTGGGGGTGCGGTGAAGACGCCCGACTTCTTCATCGTCGGCCAGCCGAAGGCTGGCACGACCGCGCTGTATGAGATGTTGCGCCGCCACCCGCAGATCTTCATGCCCGACGGCAAGGAGCCGTGGTACTTCGCGCGCGAGCTGCACGAGCGCACGCCGCCGCGCCCGGAAGGGACGCCGGCGACGCTCGATCAGTACCTCGCGCTGTTTGCCGCGGCGGACGGCGGGCAGCGCGTGGGCGAGGCGAGCGCGCTGTACCTGTGGTCGCGCACCGCCGCGGGCGGGATCGCCGAGGTGGCGCCCGAGGCACGGATCATCGCGATCCTGCGCGAGCCCGCGAGCCTGCTGCGCTCGCTGCACCTGCAGTTCGTGGAGACCTACGTCGAGACCGAGGCCGACCTGGGAAAGGCGCTGTCGCTGGAGGAGGCCCGACGCCAGGGACGGCAGGTGCCGCGCTACTCCTACTGGCCGCGGGCGCTCATGTACTCCGAGCACGTGCGCTACGTCGAGCAGCTGCGTCGCTACCAGGAGCGGTTTGGGCGCGAGCGGATGCTGGTGCTGGTCTACGACGACTTTCGCGCCGACAACGCGACGACCGTGCGGCAGGTGCTGCGCTTCCTGGATGTCGACGACCAAGTCCCGCTCGAAGCGATCGAGGCCAACCCGACGGTGCGTGCGCGCTCGCAACGCCTGAATGAGCTGGTGCACGCGGTGTCGGTCGGGCGCGGCCCGCTCTCGCTGACGGTGAAGGGGGCGATCAAGGCGTTGACACCCACCCGGTTGCGCCGCCGCGCACGTGACGCCGTGCAGCGCCACCTCGTCTTCGGCGAGCCCTCGCCGCCGGATGCGGAGCTGATGGCGAAGGTGCGGCGGCGGTTTGCGCCGGAGGTGGAGGCGCTGAGCGAGTACCTCGGTCGCGATCTCGTGACGCTGTGGGGCTATGACGCTGTGGGGCTATGAGCGCCTCGGCTGACACCACTACGCTTGCGCCGGCAGCCTCCGGGAAGGTGCGGGGCAGGGTGCCCGACTTCTTCATCCTCGGCCACCCGAAGTGCGGCACGACGGCGCTGTACGAGATGCTGCGCCGCCACCCGCAGATCTTCATGCCCGCGCTGAAGGAGCCCGCGTACTTCGCCACCGACCTGCGCTCGCGCTTTCAGCGCAAAGCCAGCGGCCAGCTGCCTGTGACGCTCGAGCAGTACCGCTCGCTGTTCGCCGCGGCGGCGCCGGCGGAGCTGGTGGGGGAGGCCTCCTCCGGGTATCTGGTGTCCACCACCGCGGCGCGCAACATCGCCGAGCTGCAGCCCGGGGCGCGCCTGATCGCGATTCTGCGCGAGCCCGCGAGCTTCCTGCGCTCGCTGCACCTGCAGCTTTTGCAGAACCACATCGAGACCGTGCGGAGCCTGCGCCGGGCGCTGGCGCTGGAGCCCGCGCGGCGTCAGGGCCGCCGGATCCCGCGCCGCTCGCCGCGCCCGCAGGCGCTGCTGTACTCCGAACGCGTGCGCTACGTGGAGCAGCTGCGCCGCTACCGCGAGGTGTTTGCAGAGGAGCAGCTGCTGGTGCTGATCTACGATGACTTCCGCGCCGAGAACGAGGCGACGGTGGGGCGGGTGTTGCGCTTCCTCGAGGTGGACCCCGTGGTGCCCGTCGAGCCGAGCGAGGTCAACCCGACGGTGCGGATGCGCTCGCAGCGGCTGGACGAACTGGTGCACACGCTGACGGTCGGGGGCTCTCCGCTCGCGCGCGCGGTGCGGGCCCCGGTGAAGGCGCTGGCGCCACGGCGGCTGCGCCACGCCGCGCTGCACGGTGTCCGGCGGCGCTTCGTGGTCGGCGCGCCGCCACCGCCGGATGAGGAGTTGATGCTGGAGCTGCGCCGGCGGTTTGCGCCGGAGGTGGTGGCGTTGAGCGAGTACCTCGACCGCGATCTCGTGAGGTTGTGGGGCTATGACCGTCTCGGCTGAGCAGTCACGGGTACCCGACTTCTTCATCGTCGGCCACCCCAAGTGCGGGACGACCGCGCTCTACCGGATGCTGCGCTCGCACTCGCAGATCTTCATGCCCGACATCAAGGAGCCGTGGTTCCTCGCGCCGGAGCTGCGCTCGCCCTCGCGCGGAACGGTGGTCGGTAAGCGGCCGGAGACGCTCGAGCAGTACCTCTCGCTGTTCGCTCCCGCGCGGCCCGACCAGCGCGCCGGCGAGGCCTCGTCCTCGTATCTGATGTCCAGCACCGCCGCCGGGCGCATAGCAGAGCTCTCGCCACGGGCGCGGATCGTCGCGATCCTGCGCGAGCCCACCTCCTTCCTGCGCTCGCTGCATCTGCAGAACGTGCAGGTGCACGTCGAGACCGAGCGCGACCTGCGCCGGGCGCTCGCGCTGGAGGACGAGCGGCGCCAGGGACGCCAGATCCCGCCCGGCTCCCCGCGCCCGCAGGCGCTGCTGTACTCCGATCACGTGCGCTACGTCGAGCAGCTGCGCCGCTACCACGACTTGCTGGGCCGCGCGCGGGTGCTGGTGTTGATCTACGACGACTTCCGCGCGAGGAACGAGGCGACGGTGCGCCGCGTGCTGCGCTTTCTCGAAGTCGACGAGCTGGCGCCGATCGAGGTGGTCGAGGCCAACCCGACGGTCGCCGTGCGCTCGCTGCGCCTGCACCGCGCCGTGCAGGCCGTGCAGGTGGGAAGCGGGCCCGTCGCGGACGCCGTGAAGGCGTCGGTCAAGACGGTCACCTCGCGGCGGCTGCGCCACGCGGGGCTGCGCGCGGTCAGGCGCAACGTGGTCTTCGGCGCGCCGCCGACGCCGGACGCCGAGCTGATGGCGGAGCTGCGCCGGCGGTTTGCGCCGGAGGTGGTGGCGTTGAGCGAGTACCTGGAGCGCGACCTGGTGGGGCTGTGGGGTTATGACGGCCTCGCTTGAGCGGGCACCGGCGCCGCGGGCGGGAAGGGCGCGGGGCAAAAAAGGGGGAGGAGGAGGGGGGCAGTGTCAACGTGAGCCGCGCTGCTGACGAGGGCAGGGTTCCCGACTTCTTCATCGTCGGCAACCCCAAGAGCGGCACGACGGCGCTGTACGAGATGCTGCGCCGCCATCCCCAGATCTTCATGCCCACGCTGAAGGAGCCGCATTTCTTCGCCGCCGAGCGAAACGGGGCGACGCTCACCTCCGGTGAGCATCCCCGTGCCGACCAGCGCCCGCCCGAGGCCGCCTCGGCGGCCCGTCCGGCGACCTCGGCGGCCTGTCCGGCGACCACGTCCCTCGACCTGCCTTCGGGCGCCCTCCCCAACACGCTCGACGAGTATCTGGCGCTGTTCGCCGCGGCAGAGCCCAGCCAGTGCGCCGGCGAGGCGTCGCCGTCGTATCTGCGCTCGCCGACCGCGGCCGGCCGCATCGCCCAGCTGGCGCCTGACGCGCGGATCGTCGCGATCCTGCGCGAGCCCGCGGGCTTCGTGCGCTCGCTGCACATGCAGTACCTGCAGGACCACGTCGAGACCGAGCGGGAGCTGCGCAGGGCGATCGCGCAAGAGGAGATCGTGCGCGACGGCAGGACGGTGTCGCGCTACTCCGAGCGCGTGCGCTATGTCGAGCAGCTGCGCCGTTTTCACGAGCTGTTTGGGCGCGATCGGGTGTTGGTGTTGATCTACGACGATTTCCGGGCCGACAACGCGGCAACGGTGCGCCGCGTGCTGCGCTTTCTCGAGGTGGACGACGGTGTGGCGATCCCCCCGTTGGATGCCAACCCGACCGTTCGCATGCGCTCTGTGCGCCTGGCGCGGCTGACGCTGGCGGTGCGCACCGGCCGTGGCCCGCTCGGGCGTGCGCTGAACACGTCGATCGGGGCGCTCACCTCCGAGCGAATGCGCGCCGCGGCGATGCGAACGGTGCGTGGGCGCGTCCTCTACGGCGCGCCCCAGCAGCCCGATGAGGAGCTGATGGCGGAGCTGCGGCGGCGGTTTGCGCCGGAGGTGGTGGCGTTGAGCGAGTACCTCGACCGCGATCTCGTCGCCGAGTGGGGTTATGCAGGTCCCTGATTTCTTCATCGTGGGACATCCGAAGTGCGGTACCACCGCGCTGTACGAGATGTTGCGGCGCCATCCGCAGATCTACATGCCCGAGCTGAAGGAACCGATCTTCTTCGCGAGCGAGCTGCCGCCTCGTGCCCACCGCTACCGCGCGCCGGCGACGCTTCAGGAGTACCTCTCCCTGTTCGACGATGCCCCACCCGGGCAGCGCATAGGCGAGGCCTCCGCCTCCTATCTGTGGTCCCCCACGGCCCCCGGCCGGATCGCCCGGGTTGCCCCCGCCGCGCGGATCGTCGCGATTCTGCGCGAGCCCGCGAGCTTCCTGCGCTCGCTGCACTTGCAGTGCCTGCAGTCGCGCTACGAGACCGAGCGCGATCTGCGCACCGCGCTCGCGCTGGAGGAGCCCCGGCGGCGGGGGCAGAGCCTGCCACGCCATTCGCGCTGGCCGCAGGTGCTGCTGTACTCCGATTACGTGCGCTACGTCGAGCAGCTGCGCCGCTATGGCGCGCTGTTTTCCTCGGAGCAGATGCTGGTGTTGATCTACGACGATTTCCGCCGCGACAACGAGGCGACGGTGCGGAGGGTGCTGCGGTTCCTGGGGGTCAACGACACGGACGAGATCGACGCGCTCGAGGCCAATCCCTCGGTGCGGGTGCGCTCGCCGCGGCTGGACGACCTCATCCATGCGGTGTCGATCGGGCAGGGAGGAGCGCGCGCCCTCAAGGCGCCGCTGATCGCGCTGACGCCGCGTCGTCTGCGCCGCGGCGCGATGCGAACGATCCGGCGGCGGATGCTGGTCGGCGAGCCGCCGCCGCCCGATGAGCCGCTGATGCTCGAGCTGCGCCGCCGTTACAGGCCCGAGGTCATCGCGCTGAGCGAGTATCTGGACCGCGACCTGGTTGCGCTGTGGGGCTATGACCGCCTCGGTTGAGCAGCGGGTGCGTGGACGGCTCGACGCGCATTGGCGGGTTGAGCAGGAGCGCATCCAGGAGGAGGTCATGCCGCATGGCAGGACCGTCGTCTCGTGCTCGACGCCGCTCGGCGTGGGCGGCCTCGGGCGCCACCTGCAGGAGGCGATGGACGCGCTCGCGCGCCGGGGGACAGCCGGGGTCTGCATCTGCGATCCAGCCGATGCGGGCGCGCATCGGGTGGGAGCGCGCCGGCTTGCCGCGGCGATCTCCCCGCTGACGCGCCGCTCGCCGGCGTGGAGCGCGTGGGCGGCGAACGTCGCCTTCGACCTCGACGCCATGCGACGGCTGCCGACGTGGAGCGCGTGGGCGGCGAACGCCGCCTTCGACCTCGACGCCATGCGACGGCTGCCGACGTGGAGCGCGTCGGCGGCGAACGCCGCCTTCGACCTCGACGCCTCGCGGCGGCCGCCGGCGGCCGAGCACCTGATCGCGTTCAACGGCTCGGCGCTGCTGCAGCTGCGGGCCGCCGGGCGCGCGCGGATGCAGTCGCTGTCGCTGATGTCCGCCAACTCGCACCTGCGGCGGGTTGTGCGGATGTACGGCATCGCACACCACCAATACCCGCTGGAGCGCCCGTGGGCGAGGCGCCTGCTGGCGCGCAATCTCGCCGAGTACGCGCTCGCCGATCGCATCTACGTCTCCTCCGGGCACGCCTGGGAGTCGTTCGTCGAGGAGGGGGTGCCCGAGGCGCGGCTTGCGCGCTTCCCGCTGACGCCCGCCCCCCGCTTCATGCCCGATGTGGACGCACGCGCCTCCTCGCCGAGCTTCGACATCGTGTACGTCGGCAGCCTCTCCGTCGCCAAGGGCGTGCCCTTGCTGATCGACGCCGTCCGCCGGCTGACCCACACCGACCTGCGGCTGGTGCTGGCGGGAGGCTGGGGCACGCGGGGGATGCGGCGCTTCGTGCAGCGGGCTTGCGCGGAAGATGGGCGTATCGTCGTGTGTCCGGGGGATCCCTTGCCCCATCTGCAGCGTGCGGCGGTGTACGCGCACCCGAGCTACGAAGACGGATTTGGCTACGCGCCCGTCGAGGCACTCGCCTGCGGTGTGCCGGCGATCGTCAGCGCCAACACCGGCATGCGCGAGCTGATCGAACCGGGCCGCAACGGGCTGGTTGTGCCGACGGGCGATCTCGACGCGCTCACGCAGGCGCTCGAGGCCGCCTACCGCGGGGAGGCCTTCGATGGGTAGTGAAATACGCGGGCTCGCGCGAGCCGATCGGGACTCGGCGACTGCTGACTCCGGGCCGCGGGACGGTGGGGGCGAGTCCGATTTCTTTGCGCGGGCACCATCGCTGCGCGTTGCCGTCCTCGGCATGTCCATGGGACCGACTTGCGGCGCGCGCGACCACGCGTTGCTGCTCGCCGAGGGGTTGAGTCGCGAGGAGGTTTGCTGCACGCTGCACTGGCTGGATCGCCGCGAGCAGTCGCTGCGCGGCGGCGGGGCCGAGATTCGGGCGTGGGTGCAGGCGCTTGGCGGCGAACTGGCGCGCGAGCGCCCGGACGCGATCCTGCTGCACTACTCGGTCTTCGCCTTCTCCCACCGCGGCCTGCCGCTGTTCGTCGCACCGGTGCTTGCAGGCCTGCGGCGCTCGGGGATCCCCGCTGTCACCGTGCTGCACGAGTACGCCTACCCGTGGCGGCACGGCGGCCTGCGGGGCAAGGTGTGGGCGATTACGCAGCGGGCGTTGCTGATCGACGTGATGCGCAGCTCCGCGGCAGTGCTGCTCACCACCGACTTCCGCGCGCGGTGGTTGGAGTCGCGGCCGTGGTTGCCGCGGCAGCAGGCTGCGTTCGCCCCGGTCTTCTCCAACCTGCCGCCCCCCGCCGGTGGTCCGTCTGCCGGTCTCTTCCCTACGCCGTCGGGCTCCCCGGGGTACCGCCTGGACCCTGCTTCCCACTTGCCTCGTGCGGACCCTGCTGCCCACATGCCTCGTGCGTCAGCGCCCTCGTCGCAGCTCGCACAGCCGGTGCTGGGGCTGTTCGGCTACTCCTACCAAGGGGCTGCGCTTGCGCTGGTGCTCGACGCGATCGTGCTGCTCGCAAAGCACGGCGTGGCGCCGCGGCTCGCTCTGCTCGGGGCGCCGGGACGCACCTCGGAGGTGGCCGGGACGTGGCTGCGGGAGGCGCGCGCGCGGGGGATCGAGCACGCGCTCGAGTTCTCCGACACGCTCCCCGCACAGGATCTCTCCAACGCGCTCGCCGCCTGCGACCTGCTGCTGTTCGTCGACGCCGCGGGCCCCTCCTCGCGCAAGGGCACGCTCGCCGCCTCGCTCGCCTCGGGCCGGCCGGTGCTGGCGATCGACGGGCCCCGTCGTTGGCTGGAGCTGGTCTGGGCCGAGGCTGCGTTGGTGCTCGAGCCGACAGCGCCGGCGCTGTCCGATGCGATCCGGGAGCTGCTCGGCGACGATGCCGCACGCCAGGCGCTCGGTGCGCGCGGGCGCGCGTTCGCCGAGGAGCGGATGGGAGTGGCACGCACGGCGGAGGCTGTGAGAAAGCTGCTCGACGGGGTTCACGCGGGCAGCGCGATAGCCCCCACCGCCGCTCCGCTCTCCTCCCAGCTCACGCGCGCGGCGCGGTAGGCCTCCAGTAGCGTCTCGACGTGCCGCTCGGGGGAGAACCGCGCCGCTACCATCTCCCTGCCGGCCGCGCCAATCGCCTGCTGGCGCTCCGGATCGGCGAGCAGCGCATCGAGTGCCCGTGCGAGCCGGCGTACGTCTCCGGGTTGGACGCCCACGCCGGTCACGCCATCCTCCAGCCAGTCGGGGATCCCCCCGGTGAGGCTGGCGACCACTGGCCGGCCCGCGGCGAGCGCCTCGATCCCAACCAGCCCAAATGGCTCGGGCCACAGCGATGGGATCACCACGACCGACGCGCTCGCCAGCTCCCGCGCCAGCTGCTCGGGGCCGAGCCAACCGCGGAAGCGCACGCGCCGCTCCACTCCCAGGCGCCGCGCCAACCTGCGCATCGCCGCGAGCTGCATACCGTCGCCGCACACGACCAGCTCCGCGTCCACCGCGCGCACCGCGCGGATCAGCACGCCGAGGCCCTTCGGCTTCACGACTCTGCCTGCGAACAAGATGCGTCGCACACCGCCGTCTGGATGCTGCCGGGGATCGTGGGGCTCGCTGGCATAGCGTGGCTCGTGGGGATTGCATGGCTCGTGGGGGCTGTGTGGCTCGTGGGGGCTGTGTGGCTCGTGGGGGCTGTGTGGCTCGTGGGGATCGGGTGGCTCATGCGGCTCGCGCGACCGGGGTGGAGCGGGCGGTGTCAGCGTGGTGAACAGCGGGACGATGGCTCGGCGCGTCACGCCGTTGATCGCGAGGTGTCGCTCCACTACGCTCGCGTATGCCACCGCGAGGTCGGCGCCGCGCAGGGCCGCGAGCGCGCGGGTTGTTTGCCGGTAAGAGGACGGCAGCGGCCGCGGGTTGCGCACGTGCGCGCAGCCGCGCAGCGCGAGGTTGGGGACACAGCCTGGCCCATGGGGTCGTGCGCACTCCCGGCCTGGGCGGAAGTAGTGCACGCCGGCGGTGCACGCCGTGTACCCGTGGGCGCTGACCACCACCGGCGCTTTGACTCGCAGGGCCGCCACCACCTCCGGGTCGTCGAGCTGGTGGAGGTGGATCACGTCGGGGCTCGCGGCCGCCGCGGCGCCGAGCCGCGCGTCGATTGGGAGGTGCGCCTTGAAGAGCTCCGTGCTGTGGTGCACCGTCACGCCGGGCACGTGCAGCTCCGGGTCAACTTTTGCCGCGACCACCGTCACGCGCAGACCCTGCTCGGCGAGCAGCCGCGCACTCGTCTGAAGGTGTGCCGCGACGCCGCCATTGCGCCCCCACAGCGGGGTGCCGAGCAGCACCGAGCGTGGGGAGCCGGGCATCGCTGGATGATATCCCGGCGAGCTGGAGACCCAGATGTGTCTTTTGTGTGAATCCGCCGGGGCTGACGAGCAGCGTGCGGGAGAATGCCGGGCGCGATGAAAGACCGATCGGTATCTGGCGTTGCGACGGGCGCCGCCACTGCTCGCCCTAAGGTTGTGTACGTAATGGGATCGGGTCGCAGCGGCAGCACGATTCTCGGCGTGGCGCTCGGCAACTGCGACGGTGCCTTCTATGCCGGCGAGCTCGACAACTGGCTGGTGCGCTCGGGCACCCCAGTGCTGGGCGGCCTGGAACGGACGCGCTTCTGGAGTACCGTGCGCGACGATGTGCCGGGGGCGCGCGAGCTCTTCGGCAACCAGGCGCAGCGCGACCTCGAACGCTCGTCGGCGCCATTTCGGATTCACCGCCGGCGCGCCCGGCGGCGGCTGCGCGAGGGCTACCGCCGGGTCACCGAGGACCTCTACCGGGCGATCGCCCGTGCGGCGGGAGTCACACACGTCGTCAACACCTCGCACTTCCCGCTACGCGCGCGCGAGCTGCAGGCGCTCGATGGCATCGATCTGTACCTCATATTCCTGGTGCGCGACCCGCGCAGCGTGGTTGACTCGTTCAACCTGTACCTGAATCGCAACGACGTCGCCGAGCGTCGGCTGCGGGTGCTCAGCACCAACGCCAACCTGTGGTTGACGCACCTGCTGTCGGTGCTGGTGTTCCTGCGCCACCCGCGTGAGCGACGGATGCTGCTGCGACACGAGGAGCTACTCGCCAACCCGGAGGGGATGCTCCGTGAGATCCTCGATCGGGTGGGGATCACCGCCGCGCTTCCCGACCTGACATCGCTCAGCACCGGCTTTCCCCTGAACGGCAATCGTCTGCTCTCCGCCGATGTCGTCTCGCTCAAAAGCCAGCCGGTCGCCCCCCGGCGTAACGGCTCACGTGTGACGGCGCTGCTGCAGCTCCCCTGGACGGCCGTCTTCTCGCGACTTGGGCCGGTGGCGAGCGCATCGGCCACGCGCACGGCGTTGGCTCCGGGCACGGCGTTGGCTCCGGGCATGGCGTTGGCTCCGGGCATGGCGTTGGCTCCGGGCATGGCGTTGGCTCCGGGCATGGCGTTGGCTCCGGGCATGGCGTTGGCTCCGGGCATGGCGTTGGCTCCGGGCATGGCGTTGGCTCCGGGCACGGCGTTGGCTCCGGGCATGGCGTCGGCTCCGGGCACGGCGTTGGCTCCGGGCACGGCATCGGCCGCTGGCGCAGCATCGGCTGCGGGCAGAGCATCGGCCGCGCCCACAAGCAGCTAGCGGCCGTGCCCAAAGAAGACATATTCACGCTTCGCGGGCGCCTGCCCGCCCCGCTGCGTCCGGGGTCGCCGGTGAGGCGGAGGGACCATGATCCGCTCCCCGCTTGACATAGCTCGCACCACCTATCGGCGCTCGTGGGTGCTGCTCGATGCCTACCGGGAGCGCCGCTTCAGCACTCGCCTGCGCTTTGACCCGCAAGCACCCGAGCTGCTGCTCTCGCCACACTGGGATGACGCCGTGCTCGACTGCTGGGGCTTGCTCACCAGTGGGCGTCAGGTGACCGTGGTCAACCTCTTCGCGGGGGTGCCGCCAGCCGGGCGTCTGGCGCCGTGGGACGCGATCACCGGCGCCACCGACTCCGCCACTCGAGCCCGCGAGCGGATCGCCGAGGACGTCCGTGCGCTCGCCCGCGCCGGCCGCACGCCGGTCAACCTGCCGCTGCTGGACGTCCAGTACCGCGTGGCGGTGCCCGATCCCACCCTGGAGGAGATCGACCATGCGCTCTGCGCCGCGGTGACCAGCGCATCGCGGGTGCACGTGACCGCCGGCATCGGCGGTCACCTCGATCACCTGCTCGCGCGCCGCTACGGGCGCATGCTGCTGGGTGCGGGCCTGCCGGTCACGCTATACGCCGATCTGCCCTACTGCGTCCTGCATGGCTGGCCTCACTGGGTCGACGGCACCGAGGCCGATCCCCACCGCAATGTCGATGCGTTCTGGCTCGAGTTTCTCAAGGGCGTGCCGGAGCTGCCGGGACTGCGCAATGCCCACGTCGAGCGCCTCGACGACGGCGCCGCGGCCGCGAAGCTCGTGGCCATGCGCTGTTATGAGACTCAGTTTCCCGGGCTCGACTTCGGCGCCGGGCGCCTGCTCTCCGATCCGGAGATTCACCGGTTCGAGGTTTGTTGGGAGCTTGGTCTCAAGCGCTGAGCTTGATCCTCGTGCCTGCTCGGCGGGGAGACAGGTGGGTCTGCGAGTGGCCGATCATCGATGGCTCGATCGTGTCCGGTCCCGCTCACGGGTATTGGATGGTGAGGGTGCGTGGGTAGTCGGTGGCGGCGATTTCGATGGTGGCGGTGTGGTTGGTTTGGGCGATGAGCTTGGCGGGGGTGGTTTCGTTGCGGAGTGGGTCGTAGGCGGTGATGGTGGGGGGTGTGGTGGTTTCGGGGAGGTTGCCGAGGGTGATGTGGAAGGTCTCGTTGGGGAGGTCGAAGCGGTGGATGTCGGTGGTGGGCTGGTTTGGTTCGTAGAGGGTGAGGAGGTCGCGGGTCATGACGTAGATGGGGATGACGTAGCGGGTGGGGGAGGATTGGAAGGGCAGGACGGCGAGTACTTCGCGGTCGTAGAGGTTGGGGTGGTTGGTGGTGTCGTCGCCGGTGAATTGGGCGTGGTTGCCGTTTTGGGTGATGGAGAGGAGGGTGAGCTGTCTGAGGTTGGTGCCGGGGCCGGGGCCTTGGAATTGGGTGAGCATGTTGCGGAAGCCGTTCATCGTTTCGCCGCCGAGTTGGTCGCCGGGGTAGGTTTCGGGGTGGGCTTGGAGGGCGGTGTAGAAGCTGGGTGGGATGAGTGCGAGGGCGTGGCCGGTGGCGGCGTAGAAGTACTCGCGGGTCATGCCCTTGTTGATCATCGCGACGAGGCTGCGTAGGAGTGCCTTGGCTTGGAAGTGGGCCTTGTCGGCGGGTGTGAGGGTTGTCGGGCCGGGTGTGCTCTCGTCGGGGCCCACGACTGTGGCGCCGTTCAGCGAGAGGTTGTACTCAGTCATCCACTTCTGTAGCGGAGCTCCACCGGGCGGTCCGACGTTGCGGCCGTGCGGCAGCCCGTACACTTCGGTCGTCATCGGCGCGAGGTCGCGCACGATCGTCTCGGTTTGCGTTGCCGCGAGGTAGTACTCGGGGAACAGCGACTGGTAGTGGGGCACGAACAGCGGGGCGAAGCTGTCCTTCAACGTGTCGCGTTCGCCGAGCGCGTTGAGCGGTACCAGCGCCCGTTCCTGATCGGCGGCCGGAAAGGTTTTGGCGCCGTCGTACAGATGCTTGCTGAGCGCCGTCAGCCCCAGCGGCGCATTTGCGCCGGAGGGGAACGGGGTCTGGCTGGCGAAGCCGTCGCTGATGCCGACGCCCGGGCCGATCCCGTTGGTGGGGTTGCGCACGTAGGCGACCGTTTCGTCGAGCAGCGCCTTGGTGATTTCCCTGGTCGCCGCGCTCACGCCTTCGGTGCCCTCGGGCGTGTCGTAGTTTTCGGCGTTGAGGAACTGCGAGCCGAAGCTGAGCTCGTTCCACACCTCCAGGTCATACCCTTCGGGGCCGAAGATGCTCGCGGCCTCCTTGCACACCGTCGCCACGTAGCTCAGCCAGCCGGCGAGGGTTTCCTGGAAGGCCGGGTTGGGTTGGCCGTTCGCGAGCGTGGGCTGGGTGAAGGGTGCGTACAGCAGCGTGGCGCCCTTGTGCGCGCCGGCCGGCAGCGCCTTGGGCAGCGGTTTGGAGAGCGTGGCGAGATCGCCGGCGACGGAGTCGATCAGGATGTCGGGGTCGCCGCCGAAGGAGAGTCCGTCGAAGCCCGTCTTGCCGGGCACCACCGCCGCGGCGGAGGCCGGTGTGAGTGTCACCGTCTGGGCGCCCGCCGGCGCTTCGGCGGTCGTTTCCAGGTTGACTGGCCGCGCGGGGGTGGGGCCCTCGCTGTTGGCGTCGAGCAGGATCAACGGCCGCAGCCCGTGCTTGTGCAGGGCTTCCAGGCGTGTGCGCACGCTCGCTTCGTCGCCGAACTGGGTGGGGTCGCCGTAGGAGAGCGCGTCCCAGTTGATCGCGATGCGCGCCAGCTTGAAGCCGCTGTCCTGCAGCAGCTGCGCGGTCGCTTCCGCCTGCGGTGCGCTCACGTTGAAGTTGATCCCGACCGATTCCAACAGGCGCGAGGCCGGCCACGTGTCCATGTAGGCGCGCCACGGCTGGATCCAGAACGAGGTCGTTCCGAACGGTGCCTCGGTCAGGTACTTGGAGTCGATTGGGTCGGTCACCGTCCCGCCGGAGCCTTCCCCCCCTTCACCCTGTTCCGCCGAGCCGCCGCCATGTTCGGTGGAGCCGCTGCCCTGTTTGGCGGAGGAGTCACCCCCTTCCGAGCTACCGCTGCCTTCCGAGCCGTCGCCGCCCGGTTCGCCGGACGCTTCCCCGGGGGGTTCGCCCTGTTCGGCGCCCGTGGTCGCGCCCGTCACTTCCGGGGAGGGCAGTTCGCTTTCCGGAGCTTCTGCCGTGTCCGCCGTGGAGCCGGCACCCGCGTCGGTACCCGCGCCCGTGCCCGAGCTCGCGGGGGAGTGACGGGCGGGCCGATGCCCTTCCTTGGTTGTGTGCTTCTTCGTCTTCGTGCACTTCGCCGAGGAGCGCCCGTGGCCGGAGGGCCCGCTGTGGCGCTTCGCCGGGCACGACAGGCGGGCGCCGTTCGGGTGCGTGACTGAGCGGGTGTGCGCTGCTCTCCTTGCTGTCGCGGGCCCCGGTGCGAGCAGGCCAACCGTGATCGCGAGTGCCACGGCGAGGATGCTCGCCAGCCGAGCTCGCCGGGCAGGCGCAAGCGGATGCGTGGGGGTGTCGGCTCGGAGCACTTTTGCGGGGGGCCTGCCAGGGATCGGCCTTCGCCAATCCGATCGACGGTCTCGCCAGCCCGCTTGACGCGGAAATACCGAGGTGGACGTGTGTGGGAGCCGCTGTCCTCATACAGCGGGGGGCTGCATCGAGACGGTCGGGCAGGTTTGCTGGACGCGCCGCAAGACACTGGGCCCGCAGCGACCCGCCACCGGATCACGGCCAACTTGATTAGGACCCCGCGTCCCACGCGATCTCGGCGCACGCCAGCGCCAGCCGCCGCTGGAAGCGTGGGTGGTGCGCTACCGATCGACCGGTGGCATCAGGCCGCCGATCACCCAGAATAGGGGAATCGGAATCCCGATCAGGAACATGATCCAGTGGCCGTGTTTGATCGACCTCAGGCCGAGGATCAGAAGCAGCAGGATGTACAGCAGCCCGAGTGCGCCGATTCCAGCGGTTGATACGGCAAGTATGGGCACGTCATCCTCCCGTGGCGACGGGGTGTCGAGCTGCGCTGACGGTGCGACCATATCAGCACCCTGCGCGAGGGGAGAGGGAGGAGGAGGGGAGAGCGCGCGCGCCCTCACGCCGCGGGTGCAGCCTCCTGCACCGGCACGGTCGGCACCGACCCGAGCGCCGTGGCGAAGAACGCCAGGGTGCGGGCCCACGCGTCGCGAGCCGCCTCGGGGCGGTAGCTGGGGCGGGTGTCGTTGAAGAAGGCGTGCGGGGTGTCGGGGTAGATCCGCAGCTCGTGGTCCACGCCCGCCGCGCTCAGCGCGGCATCGAACACGGGCAGGCCGCTCACGATGCGGGGATCGTCGTGGCCGTAGAAGCCGCGCAGCGGACAATGGATCGAGCCTGCCTGCTCGGCGTTCGGCGAGGAGCCGTAGAAGACGACCGCCGCGCTGAGCTGCGGCTCCTCGCTCGCCAGCAGCGCCGACAGGCCGCCGCCGAGGCAGAAGCCGACCGAGCCGACTGCTCGTCCCGCGCTCGCCGGATGGGCGCGCAGGTGGGCGACGGCCGCTCGCAGCACGCTCAGGTGACGGGTGGGGTCGCCGCCCACCCCGCCGAACAGCGCCGCGATCGTCTCACCAACCTGCTGCGCCTCGCCGGCGGGTAGCCGCGAGAGCGCCTGCGCCCGCCGCTGCTCGTCGCCGAGCACCGCCATCCACTGCCCCGTGGGAAGCGTGTTGAGGAACTCCTTGGCGGCCGCCACGCGCTCGGCGGCAAGTACCGGTGGCCTGCCCCCGCCGGCCGAGTAGAGGTCGGGGGCGAGTGCCACATACCCGGCGTTCGCAAAGCGGTCGGCCACATCGGCGATATGCCGATCCACTCCCCACACCTCCTGGATCACCACCACCCCGGGCGCCGGCCCGCTCACCGGTAGAGGTCGCGCGAGGTACCCGGCGACCGCTCCCGCGGGGCTGTCGTAGTCGATCCATTCGCTCTGCAGCTCCATGTGCCGTCTCCTATCGCTCTTCGTTGCCCGGCGGGATCACCGCCGCCGAGGGTAGGGCATTCGCAGATCGCTGCTCATCGGTATTGGATGGTGAGGGTGCGTGGGTAGTCGGTGGCGGCGATTTCGATGGTGGCGGTGTGGCCGGTTTGGGCGATGAGCTTGGCGGGGGTGGTTTCGTTGCGGAGTGGGTCGTAGGCGGTGATGGTGGGGGGTGTGGTGGTTTCGGGGAGGTTGCCGAGGGTGATGCGGAAGGTCTCGTTGGGGAGGTCGAAGCGGTGGATGTCGGTGGTGGGCTGGTTTGGTTCGTAGAGGGTGAGGAGGTCGCGGGTCATGACGTAGATGGGGATGACGTAGCGGGTGGGGGAGGATTGGAAGGGCAGGACGGCGAGTACTTCGCGGTCGTAGAGGTTGGGGTGGCTGGTGGTGTCGTCGCCGGTGAATTGGGCGTGGTTGCCGTTTTGGGTGATGGAGAGGAGGGTGAGCTGTCTGAGGTTGGTGCCGGGGCCGGGGCCTTGGAATTGGGTGAGCATGTTGCGGAAGCCGTTCATCGTTTCGCCGCCGAGTTGGTCGCCGGGGTAGGTTTCGGGGTGGGCTTGGAGGGCGGTGTAGAAGCTGGGTGGGATGAGTGCGAGGGCGTGGCCGGTGGCGGCGTAGAAGTACTCGCGGGTCATGCCCTTGTTGATCATCGCGACGAGGCTGCGTAGGAGTGCCTTGGCTTGGAAGTGGGCCTTGTCGGCGGGTGTGAGGGTCGTCGGCGTGGGTGTGCTCTCGTTGGGGCCCACGACTGTGGCGCCGTTCAGCGAGAGGTTGTACTCAGTCATCCACACCTGCACCGGGTGTTGATGCGGCGCGTGGACATAGCGTCCGTGCGCCGCCTTGTAGATGTAGGTGGTGAACGGCGCGAGATCGCGGATCACGGTCTCGGGCGAGGTCGCGCTCAGGTAGTACTCGGGGAACAGCGATTGGTAGTGGGGCACGAACAGCGGGGTGAAGGCCCCCGGAGAGCGCCGGGGGCCGGCGGTGTCGCGCTGACCCAGCGCGTCGAGGGGCACGTGTCCCGGTCGGGCGTGGAATTCCGCGGGGAAGCTCTTGGCGCCGTCGTACAGATGCTTGCTGAGCGCCGTCAGCCCCGGCGGCGCGAGCGCGCCGGAGGGGAACGGGGTCTGGCTGGCGAAGCCGTTGCTCACCCCCACTTCCGGGGAGATCCCGCTAGTGGGGTTGCGCACATAGGCGAGCGTTTCGCGCAGCAGGGCTTTGGTTACCTCTTTCGTGACCGTGCTCGGCCCCGCGCCCGCAGGCTGGGAATAGTATTCGGCGTTGAGGAACTGCGAGCCGAAGCTGAGCTCGTTCCACACTTCGAGGTCATACCCGCCCGGGCCGAAGATCTGGCTGGCGACGTGGGACACGGCGGCGACATACCCCAGCCAGCCGTGCAGCGTCGCCTCAAGCGCCGGGTTGGGGGCGCCGTCCGCGAGGGTGGGGACGGTGAACGGCGCGTACAGCAGCGTCGTGCCGTTGTACGCCCCGGCGGGCAGAGCGGCGGGCAGCGGCCGCGAGAGGGTTGCCACGTCATGGGAGATCTTCGTTATCAGGATCGCCGGGTTGCCCTGCAGCACAAGCGGGGTGAAGCCGGCTTGCGAGCGCGCGCGGTGTTCGGCTCGATGTTCCTCGCGGCGCTGGCGCCGCTGTTCGGGGGTGAGCCGGCTGGTGTGCGCATGGGCGTGTCGATGCGCGTGCTCGTCGGGGTTGAACGCCAGCGAGTCGAACCCCGTCCTGCCGGGTATCGCGGCGGCGGCGCTCGCCGGACTGAGCGTGACGGTGCTCGCGCCGGAGGGCGAGGACCCGACGGTCTGCAGCGCGATCTTCCGCGCCGGGGTGGGAGCGGCGCTATTCGCGTCCAGCAGGATCAACGGCCGCAAGCCGTATTCGCGTAGCGCCTCCAGCCGAGTGCGCACGCTCGCTTCGTCGAGGAACCTGCTGGGATCGTCGTATGAGAGCGAGCTCCAGTTGAGCTCGATGCGCGCGAGCTTGAAGCCGCTTTCGTGCAGCAGCCGCGCGGTGGCGCGCGCCTGTGAGGCGCTCACGTTGAAGTTGATGCCCAGCGAGTCGAGCAGGCGCGATGCCGGCCACGTGTCGAGATAGGCGCGCCACGGCTGGATCCAGAACGAGGTGCTCCCGAACGGCAGCTCGGTCAGGTATTTGCGGTCGATCGGATCGCTCACCGTCTCGCTCCCAGCGGAGCTCGCCTGTGTGGAGCTCGCATGTGTGGAGCTCGCCTGCGTCGAGCTCGACGCAGGCGCGGTCGGCCGCGCGGGGGTCGCGGAGCGGGTGAGGATCGCTGCCAGCAGAGCGACCGCCGGCACAAGTGCCGCGGCGAGCAGGAGCCCGTAGCGTCTCCTGCCCCAGCCGTCGCCCGTTGGGCGCCGGCCGGATGCGGGACCCGGGCTCATACGCGGCTGGCGGCGGGTTGGTGAAGGCTGGTTTCGGGGCGCCGCGGCACCTCCCTACGCAGTACCTCTCCATATACCTGTTCCAGCTGCTCCCCCACGCGCGTCGGGTGATAGGCCTCGATCGAGCGTCGTGCCGCGCTTCCCAGCTGCTCGCGCGCCTGTGGGTCGGCGCTCAGTGCGCGCATCGCGGCGGCGAGCGCATCCACGCTGCGGGCTGCGAACAGGCGGCCGGTCTCGCCGTTGACGATCACCTCGGCGGGTCCGCCCTCGTCGGGCGCGATCACCGGGAGGCTTGCGGCCATTCCCTCGAGCACCACCTGGCCGAACGGCTCAGGGATGGTGGAGGCGTGCACCAGCACGTCGATACGCGCCAGCTCGCTCCACACATCCTCGCGAAAGCCGCGCAGCTGCACCCGCTCGGCGAGCCCCAGGCGTGCGATCAGCGCACGCAGGTCGCGCTCGCACGCCTCCTCGCCGAACAGCGGTGCGCCGACGATCACCGCGCGCTCCGCGCCCGGGTCGGGGAAGGCGGCGGCGAAGGCGCGCACGAACAGGTCTTGTCCCTTCCACGGGGCGATCCGACCGACGATCCCGAACGTCGGAGCGGGCGTGGCGGGTGCTTCGGGCGTGCGGGAGTAAGGGGAAGGCTCCACCGAGTCGGGGATCACCCGGCGCACCCGACGGCTTGTGCCGGCAGCTGGCGCGCCAAGCGTGCTGCGATGGCCGGGCGGCATGGGCAGGTCGGGAATCGTGCGGTACCCCGAGCTGAGATCGCGAGCGCCGGCGTCGAGCGGACGGGATCTGCCGGAGGCGTCGAGCGGATGGGGTCTGCCGGGGGCGTCGAGCGGATGGGGTCTGCCGGGGGCGTCGAGCGGATGGGGTCTGCCGGGGGCGTCGAGCGGATGGGGTCTGCCGGGGGCGTCGAGCGGATGGGGTCTGCCGGGGGCGTCGAGCGTCGCCAGCGTGGCGGCCGAGTTGGCGATCACGCCATCCGCGACACGGTCCACCAGCCCGCGCACGAAGCGCACCGCGGGGCGCGGCAGGTAGTCGGGGGCGATCCGGTCGCGCAGGTGCCACACCACCGGGATGCCCGCCGCGTTCGCGGCGAGGCTGCCATACACACCGGCCTTCAGCGAGTTGGTGTGCACGATGTCGGGCCGCAGTTGGCGCAGGCGCAGCGTGAGCCGCGCGACGTACGCGAGCGTGCTCAGCAGCGCGGCGGGAGAGGCGCCGCCGAGGCGCATCGTGTCCTTGCGCACGTCCCGTGCCGCGGCGGCGATCGGCAGCACCTCGACCGAGATCCCCGCCTGTGCCAGCCGGGCCGCGAGCGGCCCCTCCTCGCCGAGGATCACGTGGGCGTTCACGCGGCGCAGATGGGGCAGCAGGCGCAGCAGCGCGATCTCGCCCCCCGACAGCCGGGCGACGTGGTCGAGATACACGACCCGCAATTCCCGCTCGCGGCTGCCTGCCACCAGCCGGCGGTGCATGGCGCGATGGCGCTCGGCGACCGCCGGCCAGGCGAAGCGCTCGGCATAGTCGCGCGTCGCGGCCCGCGTGGGCAGCGCCCCGTGCGCCGCCGCGCGTAGGCGTGCCCCGAGCGCCTCGGTGTCGCCGGCGGCCACCACCAGCGAAGGGTCGAGTGCTGCCGCGGCCTCCGGCAGGCCGCCCACGTCGCTGACGATGCTGGGCGTGCCGCACGCCGCCGCCTCCAGCACCACCAGGCCAAAGCCCTCGACGGCGACGCTCGGCACCGCCGCCACGTCGGCGCAGCGGTAGGCCTCGATCAGCTCCTCGTCGGAGAGCCTGCCCGTCACGCGTACCCGCCCCGCCAGCGCGGGTTGGGTGGCGCGCGCCGCGAACGTCTCGCGCAGCGGCCCCTCCCCGATCAGCAGCAGCAGCGAGCCCTCCGGCAGCTCGTGCTCGATCTGGCTCCACGCGTCGAGCAGCAGGTCGATCCCCATGCGCGCCACCATGCGGCGGGCGCACACGACGACGAACGCCGCCGGGTCGATGCCCAGCCGCGCGCGCGCCCCCGACCTGTCGCCGGGGGTGAACCGCTCGAGCGCCACACCCGGCGCCCACACGTTGATCTCCCACGGTGCCACGCGGTGGCGCTCGACCAGCACCCTGCGGAAGGCGGAGGACAGCACCACGTGGGCGTCGGCGCGGCGCAGCACGCCACGTTCCAAGCCCGCGCGCAGCGCGCGCTTCACGCGCGAGGAGTCCCCCGCCGCGGCGTTCTCATCCGCCCACGGCCCGTGGAAGTGAAACACCGTCGGTTGCCGGCGCCCGAGCAGCAGCGGCGCCGCCGCGTACAGCGCGAAGTGCGCATCCACCACCTCGACGCCGCGCGCCGCGCGCCGCGCGGCCAGCCAGAACGAGCCGAGGCGCCGCGCGAGCGAAAGGTCGTGGCGCGAGGCGGCGGCGATCGCGGCGGGCGCGCCCTCGGCCGGACCGATCACGACGCCGCTCGCCTCGGGAAGCTGCTCGAAGAGCGCGCGGTAGTAGCGGTCGAGCCCACCCACTGTCGAGGGAAACCAGCCCATCCCGAGCATCAACACGCGGGGATGGCCATTCGCGGCCCCGACGGCGTCCTGCGGGAGTATGCTGGCGCTGGTTGACAAGCCGTATTGTCCGGCCGGGTTGGGATGGAGCCGGCAGGCAAGCAGCAGCCTGCTCTTCATCGTGCTTGCCGGCTGTGAACATCTCGTGAAGCGCCGGAGTACCGGTGGGCTGGTGGAGTTAGATACGACACCACGGTGCGCGGCCTGCTACAGACAGCTGTCTCGCGCGAACCGGAATTTGCCCTGGATGACTCACCGAACGTTGCACCCAAAACCGAAGGCTCTACGGCGCGGCGCGCCGGCGGTTGCGCTGCTCGCGCTGCTGCTGTTGCTCGGCGCCGCGATCCCCGACGGCCTGGCCAGCGACTCGGCCACGCTGTTCCAGCAGGGCCCAAAGCTCACCGGCGGTGAAGAAGAGAGCGGCGCGGGTCGCTTTGGGCGCAGCGTGGCGCTCTCCGCCGACGGCAACACCGCCCTGGTCGGCGCCCCCCGCGACAGCGGGGAAGTGGGCGCGGTGTGGGTGTTCACGCGCACCGGCTCGACCTGGACGCCGCAGGCGAAGCTCACCGGCGGCGATGACGAGAGCGGCGCGGGTCGCTTTGGGCGCAGCGTGGCGCTCTCCGCCGATGGCAACACCGCTCTGATCGGCGCGCCCAACGGCGGCGGGGGCGCCGCATGGGTGTTCACACGCGCGGGCTCCACGTGGACGCAGCAGGCGAAGCTGACGGGCACCGAGGAGAGCGGCAACGGTTGGTTTGGCCAGAGCGTGGCGCTCTCCGCGGATGGCGACACCGCGCTGGTCGGCGGCTACGTCAACCACAGCGACACCGGTGCCGCCTGGGTGTTCGAACGCTCCGGCGCCGGCGCGAGCGCGAGCTGGGAGCAGCAGGGCGCGAAGCTCACCGGAGGCGAGGAAGAGTCAGGCGAAGGCGAGTTCGGGTGGAGCGTGGCGCTCTCCGCCGAAGGCGACACCGCGCTGATCGGCGGGCGCAAAGACGACGGGGGAATCGGCGCGGCGTGGGTGTTCGCGCGTACGGGCGCCGGCGCGAGCGCGAGCTGGGAGCAGCAGGGCGCGAAGCTCACCGGAGGCGAGGAAGAGTCAGGCGAAGGCGAGTTCGGCCAGAGCGTGGCGCTCTCCGCCGAAGGCGACACCGCGCTGATCGGCGGCTACCACGACGACTCCGGTGACGGCGCGGCGTGGGTGTTCGCGCGCGCGAGCTCCGGCGCGAGCGCGAGCTGGGAGCAGCAGGGCGCCAAGCTCACCGGCGCCGGTGAAGCGGGCCACGGCTACTTCGGCGACGCGGTCGCGCTCACCCCCGACGGGGTCACGGCGCTGATCGGCGGCGTCAAGGACGACGAACAACGGGGCGCGGCGTGGCTGTTCGCGCGCTCCGGCGCCGGCGCGGGAGCGAGCTGGGCGCAGCAGGGCGAAAAGCTCACCGGCGGCGAAGAAGAGAGCGGCAAGGGCGAATTCGGCTGGAGTGTGGCGCTCTCCGGTGACGGCGACACCGCCCTCGTCGGTGGCATCGGCGACGACAAATGGGCAGGCGCGGCATGGGTGTTCGGCGACGAACCCCCGGCCCCCACACCACCGCCCCCCGGATCGCCGTCGGGCGCCAACACCACCCCGGGCCCGCAGACGCAGACCTCCGGGGGTGGCTCGTCTGTCACCAGCGACACCCCCAAACAGGGCGTGGCCGCCTACCAGGTCACGGGCGGCAGCGTGGTGCTGCTCGCCAAGCGCCCACCAACCGCAGGCGGGCGCGTTCGGGTGAAGCTACGCTGCACCGCCGCGACCACCTGCCGCGGGCGTCTCACGCTGATCCTCCCCCCGCAGGCTCACGCCGCGCGAGGCTCTCGCGCGGTAACGCTCGCCAAAGGCAGCTTCTCGATCCTCCACGGCAGGACTGTCACCGTGGTGCTCCGGCTCAACCGCGCCGGCCGTTCACGTGTGCGCGCCGGCCACGGGTACCTGCACGCCAGCCTCGTGATCCACGTCGTGGCGCCGGATCCCCCGCGGACGCACGCCTACGCGGTCAAGCTCGTGCCGCGTCACGCCAGTCGCTGACAATTATTCTTGCGCTCAAGCTGGTGGCGCCGGTGGTCACGCTCGCGTCGGGACGATCGAGCTTGCGCCGGCACGCCGGGTGCCGACAATTCTTTGAAACAGTTCACCGCGCGGTAACAGCCACCGGCCTGCGCGCCCCATATAAGTCGCCCTCATTTGTGTCATTGACAGGTTAGGAGCGAGATGAGGTTCAAGCAAGGAATGGCAGTCCTGACTGCCGCCGCGGCAGCCATGGCCGCCGTGCCCGCCGCGGCGTCGGCCGGGTCGTTGTGGGTGGCGCACGCGCCCACCGTCAAAGGCCCGGGGAAAAGCTGCACCAACCCCGGCTACAACACGATCCAGGCAGCGATCGAGGAAGACACCAGCGGAGCGAAGATCGAGGTGTGCACCGGCACGTATATCGAACAGCTGCAGATCACCAAGGCCCTGAGCATCGTCGCGGCCGGCTCGGTCACCGTCCAGTTGCCCGCGACGCCCGCCGACTCGACGACCGAATGCGACAAAGCATCGCTGAAAGGGCTCGAAGAACACGACTACGGCGACCAGCCCAACCAGGATCTGGTGTCGATCTGCGGCGCGGGCACCATCTCGATCACCGGTCTCACGTTCGCGGGCAACTGGCCGGCCGGCACGTGCGACGACAGCCTCTACGGAATCCTGGTGGGCGGTGGAGCCGACCTGAAACTCGCCGACTCGACCATCGCCGGCAGCGACACCTAGCGGCTGCTCACCGTGTACGTCATTCACCGGCCCCGGGGTTTTTTTGCCTCCGGGGCCGGTGCCGTCAGGGGTCGGTGGCCCTCTGGAGAGCCCTTGAGATAGACAATGCGTCAGGGTCGTGTCCTGACCCGCCGGCTTTTTGAAAGACGTTTCAGAGGCCCGGCAGGGCGTCAAGGCCGAGCGTCAGCGACCGCGTAGGCGCACACGACGCCTTTTGTGCACGACCGGCGCCGCGCGCAGCATCACCGTGCGGCTGGAGCCCGACACCTGCTTGCCATTGCTCACCCTGACGAGCGCGCGGTAGTAGCCGCTGTGGCGGATTCTCACCACCGCGCTGAAGCGCGAGGTGCGTGCGGTGCCCCGTCTCGCCGTCGTGCTCCCCGCGATCGCCGACTTGCCGGTGGCCTTGACCCACTGGAGCTCCACCGGCGCGCCCACCTCCGCGGGCGCCACGGTGCCCGAGAGCCGCACATAGCCTGTCTTCCCGGTCGGGCGCGCGTTGAGGGTTACACGCACCGCGATCTTCACCTTGACGATCTGGCTGTAGATGGGCGGTGCGTCGAGCGTGCGCACGCGCAGCTCGGTCGTCTGCACGAGGCTGGGGGCGATGAGGGTGAAGCTGCCGGCGGCGTTGGTCGTCACAGGTGTGCCGACGTCGCCGAAGCCGGTCAGGTAGGGGAACGTGCTGGCCTCCAACATCACTTGGTGGCCAGCCCCGCCAGCGCCGGAAAGCGTGCCGGTCACCGAGAACGGGCTCCCGAACGTGCTCGCGTTCAATGCCTTCACGATCACGAACTTCAACGGGATCCGTTTGGTGACAAAGATGCGATCGACACCGTCCGAGGTGCCCCCCGAGCTGATCGCCACGATCCGGTAGTGGTAGGTCGTGCCACCCTGCAGCCCGGAGATCGCCTGGCTCACCTTCACCCCAGTGGTGCCGCTGCCGGCCACGGCGGTGGGCGTCTGCGCGCCGTAGGCGGTGGTGGTGCCGTACTGGAAGTAGCAGGTGGTTTCCACGCCGTGAGGGTTGACCGTGCCGTCGAGCTCGACGGTGGTTTCGCCCGCGTGCACCGCCCGCTCGGTTGCGGCGTGCGGGGGCTTGAGCTTCGGCAGCTTGGGGGTTTTGGAGGTCGCCTGCGAGGAGAGCGGCAGCGCCAGCGAGACGCCTGTCAGTGCCAGCGCGACGCTCGCCAGCAGCACGCCGATCACGGCTGCCCGGCGGCTGGGGCGGGTGCATCTCCTCATATCGCGCTCACCTCGCTCTCCGTTGGAGGGGTCTGCTCCGGCGCGAAGCGGTAGCCGATCCCGAAGTGCGTGTGGATGTAGGTCCAGCTGGGTGCCGTCGCCGCGAGCTTGGTGCGCACCTTGCGCACGAACACATCCACCGCGCGGTCGCGGTGCTTCATCTCCCCGCCCCACACCTGCCGGTAGATCTCCGCGCGGCGCATCACGCGATCCTCGCGGCCCGCCAGCGCGGCGAGCACCTGGAACTCGCGCACGGTGAGCCCCACCCGCGCGCCCGCCACCAGCGCCTGCATCTCATCGGGGCGCAGCTCGAGGTTGCCGAAGGTCTGTGTCCGCGCCCCCTCGTCTTGCGGTTGGGAGCCGGTAAATGGAGATTCTGGGCTGGGAGTCGTAAGAGGCTCGAGAAAGCTGTGCATCGGGAATGCCCGATCGTGTAAAAAACTTGTAAACGACGTGTTATGGCACCCGCACGGTGTGGCGCCAGTCTTTCACGTCATCTCTCCGCTGGCACGTATGTTCACCGAATCGTCACCAATCGCCGCCGGGGTGGATCCCTATGATGCAGGGCCTATGAAAGCCTGCGCTTACTGCGGCGCCTCGCTTGCCGACGATCAGCGCTACTGCCTGGAGTGCGGGGGGCGCCAGGTGCAGGCGCGCAGCCAGTTCCTCAGCCGCTTCACGCCCGCGACCGTCTCCGGCCCGGCACCGTCGAGTGGGGGCGGTGGCGTGGGTGCTACTGGGGGTGGACGCTTCTCGGGCGCGACCGCCGTAGCCGGCGTGGGAGTGCTGCTGCTGGCGATGGGCGTCGGCGTGCTGATCGGCCGCGCGGGCGCGGGCAAAACCACTACCACGCCGGCGCAGGTGATCTCGGTCGGTACCTCCGGCGCTGCGACCCCGGGCACGAGCAACGGCGCCGCGCCGGCGGTCACGACGCCCGCGGAAAGCTCATCCACCGGCGCCGGCACCAACAATGGCGGCGGTTCGGGGTCAACGACGAGCGGCGGTGGCAAAGGCTCCTCCTCCACATCCAAACCCAAATCCTCCACCACCACCAAATCGTCCTCCGGAAGCTCTTCCTCGGGCAGCTCCTCGAATAGCGGTGGCGGCTCGAGCAAAACCAAATCCAGCAACAGCGGCGAAAGCGCCGAGCAGAAAACGCGCAACATCCCCAATGTGGTGACGACGGGCTGACGGGCCTTCCCGACGTGGTGAGAACCAGCCGATGGGTACCTTCGACATGATGAGCACTGGCTGATGGGCGTCCTCGACTCGCTGCGCGGCCGCCCCGACGCGGACGCTCCTCGACAAGCCCCCGTCGCGCCCGGCGGCCCCGCTGACGCCGGCGACGGGCGTGCCAGCCTGGAACGCCGCCGCGACGAGCTGCTCGCGCAGGTCGCCGAGCTGCACTGGGACCTCGGTGGCCTCGCCTACGAGATGGCGATTCGCGATCACTTCCGCCTCGACGTGCTCGTGCGCCGCGCCGGCGAGCTGCAGGAGCGTGACGCCGAGCTCGGCGAGCTCGAGCGCGTGCTCAGCCTCCGCGAGCACGTCGAGACCGGTACCTGCCCCGACTGCGGCGCGGTGCACGGTCGCGGCGCGCTCTACTGCTGGCAGTGCGGCAGGGTGCTGATGGAGCGAGTCCCCGGCGCGGCCGCCAACGGCTCTGCGGCGGGCGGGCCGAGCAGCGATGGATCTGCGGGCGCGCTGGCTGCGCCGGCCGCCGGCACGGAGGAGCAGACGCTGGTGCTGCCCCCAAGCACGCCAGTCAGCTGAGAGCGTAGCTCGTGAGTGGGGATTCTCCTGTGCCCGCGCGACCCCCCGAGGCCTGCTCGGAGTGCGGCTCGCCGCTGGCCGACGACCAGCGCTACTGCCTGAGCTGCGGTGCCCGCCAGGGGCCGCGGCCAGCGGCGCTGGTACGCATCCTGGATGGTTTGGGCTCCGGCGGGCAGGCGCCGGTGGTGCCCTCTCCCGCGCCGCGGCATTCGCGAGGCGGACTGCCGAGCCCGCTCACGGCCGCCGTGCTCACCCTGGCGATGCTCGGCTTCGGGACGGTCACCGGTGCCGCGGCCTCCCACGACCCCTCCGGCGCGCTGGGGGCGTTGCGCCGCGGGCCGCTCACGCTGCTGGTGCCTGCCCCCGCCGCGAGCACCCCGCTTGCCGCCGCGCTCCCACCGGCTGAAGAAACGCCCACGCCGGAAGCGTCGCCTCCGAGCTCCACCGAAGAACCCAGCCCCTCCTCGGAAGAATCGAGCTCATCCTCAGGCGAAAGCCACAAGCACTCCGGCAAGGGCGCCTCCAAGGGCTCAGGCTCGAAAGGGGAAGCGCCGAAGTTGCCGCCGGTGAAGCACGTCTTCCTGATCGTGCTCGCCGATCAGGCATACGCCCAAACCTTCGGGCCGGAATCGCCCGCGCCCTACATCGCGCACACACTCGAGCACCAGGGCGAGCTGCTGGTGCGCTTCTACGGCGTCGCCCACGAAGAGCTCGCCGACGAGGTCGCCCTGATCAGCGGGCTCGGACCGACCCCGCAGACCGCCGCCGACTGCCCGACCTTCGGCGACATCGTCCCGGGACAGGCCAACAGCAAAGGGCAGTACACAGGGGAGGGCTGCATCTACCCCAAGGAAGCCCAAACCGTCGGCGAACAGCTCACCGCGAAGGGGCTCAGCTGGAAGGTGTATGCCGAAGGGTTGGCCTCGGCCTGCTGGCACCCCGAATTCGGTGCCCCCGACCCGACCTCGCAGGCGCCGCAGGGGGACACGTTCGCCACCTTCCGCGACCCCTTCACCTACTTCGACGGCGTGCTGCACTCGCCCGAATGTAGCCACGACGATGTCGGCATCGAAGGGCTGGCAGGGGATTTGAAGAGCGCCAAGAGCACCCCCGCGTTCTCCTACATCGTGCCCGACCTCTGCCACGACGGGCGCGCCACCCCGTGCGCGCTCGGCGCGCCGAGCGGGCTCCCCGCCGCCGAAACGTTCCTGCGCCGTGTCGTCCCCGAGATCCTCGCCTCCCCTGCCTACCACAAAGGCGGGCTGCTGATCGTCACCACCGATCAGGCGCCGACCACCGGGGAGTACGCCGACTCCAGCTCCTGCTGCAAGCAGCCGCGCTTCCCCGCGCCGGCGGTGACGAGCACGCCGGCGGGCAGCACCGGCGCGGCCACAAGCACGCCCACCACCCCGGCGTCGGCCACACAGGGCACGGGGCTACCGGCCACGACCGCTCCCTCCACAACTGCCCCCCCTCCTCCTCCCCCCCACCACAACCACGCCCGCCGCGACGACACCGGCCGCGACGACGCCCCCGGCGACTACGCCGGCGGCGACCACGCCCGCGATCAAGCTTCCGCCGACCGGCGGCGGCCAGGTCGGGGCGCTGTTGATATCGCCCTTCGTCAAGCCCGCCACCTTCGACCAGGAACCCTTCAACGACTTCTCGCTGCTGCGCACGATCGAGAACCTCTTCGGGCTCCCGCCGCTCGGCTACGCCGCGACGCGCGGCCTCAGCTCGCTGGAAGCCTCGGTCTTCTCGGCCTGGAGCGGCGCCGCCGCCAATTCGTCATAGGTGATGGCCAGTCGGCGGCGGGCGACGCGGGCGAGCGTGCGCTCCAGCGCCTGCAGCTGGTGGGGGCGGTCCAGGTGCGCGGGGGAGAGATCCAGGCGCAGCGTGTCTCCTGCCAGCAGTGCGCCCACGCGGATCGAGCGTGGGCCCCAGGCGGGGAGCAGCCGGCGGGGTCGGGTGCGGGTGAGTTGGCTTCCGGGGGGCATCGACAGGCTGTGGGTGGGGCCGGCACCATCATGCAGGCCGAGTAGGGAGGCCCACCAGCGGAACCGGGCGCTCACCGCGCGACGCAGCGCGGGGGTGTAGGCGTAGGCGGGTGCCACGAAGCCGTCTGGCTCGATCCCCGCGAGCTTCAACAGTCGCCAGCCGGCGTCCACGGCGCGGCGCGTCTCCTCGTCGTCCAGCCCGGCGAACTCCGCCGCGCGGCGGGCGCGTGCCGGGGCCGAGACGCGGTGTGAGAGGCTCGGGCGGCGCAGCTGCTCGTGCTGGAAGCCGTGCTGGGCGATCGCGTCGCCCGCGCGGCGGCGGGCCGCCAGCCAGTCGGCCAGCGCCGGCGAGCGCTCGCCCACGGGGTGCAGGTCGCGCGCGGGGATCACCAGCAGCGTCACGTGATTCACGCCGCGCTCCTCCAGCCACGTCCGGAGTTCGGTGCAGCGCTCGAACGTGGCCGGCTCGACGTCGTGTAGGGCGACCGCGATCGTGCGATCAGGCGGCACGGCGCGCCCCCGGGCTTCCGGCGACCACGCTGTGAGGCGACCCGTCGAGCACGCGGCGGTAGCCCTCGGCGAGGCGCTCCAACGAGCCCTCCCAAGTGCGCTGGCGCACGCCCGTGAGCGCCACCGCCGCCAGGCGACCGCGCAGCAGCGGCGAGGCGGCCAGCTCCAGCACCCCCTCGGCGAGCGCGTCGGCGGCGGGCTCGCACAAAAGGCCGCTGACGCGGTGCTCGATCAGCGACGCCGGCCCCCCGACGGCGACCGCCACCACCGGCAGGCCGGAGGCGTGCGCCTCGAGGATCACCTGCCCGAAGGTGTCGGTGGCGCTGGGGAACAGGAAGATGTCGGCGCTCGCGTACACCTTCGCCAGCTCCGCTCCCTCCTGCCAGCCGAGGAAGGTGGCGTGCTCGCAGAGGCGCTCGCGCAGGCGCTCCTCCTCGGGGCCGCCGCCGGCCAGCACGAGATGCAGCCGCGGGTCGCGCGCGTGCGCGTCGAGGAACGCGTCGGCGAGCAGGTCGGCGCCCTTCTCGCGGGTGATGCGCCCGCTGTAGAGGACGTTGATCTCGCCCGGCAGCGGGCGCTCGCCGCGCAACGAGGGATCGAAGCGCGAGCAGTTCACGCCACGATCCCAGCGGGCGATCCGCGACGCGGGGATCCCCAGCTGCTCGAGCGTCTCGTCGGAGGAGGGAGAGGGGGAGAGCACCAGGTCGCACGCCCCGTACAGGGTGCGCACGGCAAGGTCCATCGCCTGCGCGAGGTGCGGATCGCCCGAGCGCAGCGCGGCGTAGGCGGTGAGCTCGGTGTGGTAGCTGCCGATCAGCGGCACCCCCAGCCCGCGCGCCACGAGGGCGCCGGCGATGCCGATCGGCCCGGGCGAGCAGACGTGGATCGCGTCGAACGCGCCCTCCGCGAGGGTCTCCACGGCGGCGGGCAGTCCCGGCACGCCGATCCGCAGGCCCGGGTAGAGCGGCACGTCGAGCTCCGCCACCGCCGACAGTCGCCGGTCAACCCCGGGGTCGGTGCCGATCACCTCGATCTCGTACCCCTTCACCCCGCGTGCGCGGATCTCCTCGATCGTGCGCGACACGCCGTGCGTCGAGGCGATCCCGTCGGCCATCACCGCCACCCGCGGGGTCTCGCCCTCGCGCGAGTCGAGCTTCGCCTTCTCCGCCCCGAGGAACGCGGCGGCGGGCGCGTAGGGGATCGCCGCGATGCAGCCCTCGAACACCGCGGTGGCGGCGGCGGAGAGATCGACGCTGCTGCCCGCCTCGATCGCGTGCGCCACCGATTCCACGGCGCTGCCCAGCTTGCGCTCGTGTGCGCGGCAGGCGCGGCGGTAAAGGTCGGAGTGGGCGAAGCCGTCCGCCTGCATGTGCGCCAGCAGCTCGCTTTCGGGCAGCTCCACCGCCGCCAGCCAGGCGCGCAGCAGCTGGCGCGCGTCGTCCGGCGTGAGGTCGCTGCCGGTGGGGCCGTGGCGGGTGTCGCCCTCGCGCAGCAGGCGCTCCGCCATGCGCATCACCATGCGGGGGTCCGGGTGGTCGGGGTGGTCGGGGTGGTCGGGGTGAACGTGGTGGACGGGATTGGCGGGGTTGGCCGGTTGGGCGGGGTCCCGTTCTATGCCAAGCCAATTCTTGCCTAGCTCCGCGCTGCCGTCTCCGCTGCCCATGTCGCCCCCGTTAGCCCCACCGGCCCCCAGCGAGCGGGCGGCGAGCGCGATCGCGGCGTGCGCCCACTTGGCGGCGCTGCCCTGCTCGCCGCGCGCACGCGCCCGCCCGGCGCGTAGATGCGCCAGCAGCTCGGCGGGCGAGTCGACGAGTGGCGTCTCGGTGAACGTGCGGCCGATGTCCACCCCCGCGTGGTCGTCGCTACCGCCGATCCCGATCCCGTCGTGCGTCGCGATGTAGATCGCCGCGGGGCGGTTGAGCTCGCGTGCGCGAGCGCCGTTGCGTATCTCCCAGATCGCAAACAGCTCCACCAGGCGGCGGCGGTGGCGAGGTAAGAGCGGGGCGGCGACCGTGTAGTAAGGGTGGGCCAGCGCGCACACGATCCCGCGCTCATCCATGTATTCGGCGCACGCCTCCACGTCATGGTTGTGGCGCTGCAGCCACTCGTGATCCTGCGGCATGATCCCGTAGCAAAGTACGTGCACCGCCTGGCGCTCGCCGCGGAAGTGGGCGGTGAGCTCCTCCGAGATGAACACGTCGGGCCGGTCGGCGATCGTCAGCACCCCATCGATCGTGTCGTGGTCGGTGATCGTCACGAAATCCATTCCGCGCCGCTTCGCCAGCGCGTACACCTCCTCCGGCGGCGTGGCGCACTCCGGCAGCCCCATCGCGCGCTGAACCCCCAGTCGTGACACCTCGGACGCGGATGAGTGACAGTGCAGATCGACGCGGCTCACCCGGTCGTCGATGCGCCGCGACCGTACCCCTGCCTGCCCCTCGATGGTCAACGCATCCATACCAACATGATTCGCCCGCAAATTGCGGGTTTTTGTAACGAGCCGGGAATCAGGTTGTGAACAGTTGGTGAACCTCCCGAGGGATGAGTAGGTTCAGTCGGTGGAAATTTTGGAATCGTGCGCCCGAGGCGGACCGCGATGGACGGCCGCGCGCCGCGCCCCAGAACCAGGGTGAGCGCGACATCCTCAAGGCTCTCCCGCCAGCAGACGCTCGATCGCGGTGGTGAGCGTCGCCCGCACCGCGGCGCGCTCCAACCCCAGGTCGTGCGAGAGCAGCCACCAGGTGTGCACGTCGCACAGCGCGATCAGCGCGGCCCGGCAGCGCAGGCGATCCTCTCCGTGGCGGTGCGCCAGCTGCGGGCCAAATGCGTATTCGACCCAGTCGTAGTGGATTTTGCGCGCCATCCGCGCGAGCCCGGCGATCGCGGGATTGCCGCCCTCCAGCCACTCCACGACTCGCAACCCGCGCTCGCCCCATGCTTCGTAGTGGTCGAGCACGCTGTCCACGGCGTCCAGGACGTCGCCCGGATGGGTGCTCCAGCGCTGTTTGTACATCTCCACCGCGCTTTCCGCCATCGCCTGCACCAGCAGCCCGTCCTTGGAGCCGAAGTGACGCAGCAGGGTCTGCTTGGTGACTTGCGCGCGGCGTGCCAGCTCCTGTAGCGACGCCTTCTCCCAGTGGCCTTGCGTGAGCTCCTCGATCGCCGCGCCCAGCAGCGCCTCGCGGGTGCGCTGCCGCGCCTCCGCGCGCGCCACCTGCTTGTACGGGCGCTTGCCTATCTCTGCCATCAGGTTGATTATCTGCTCGCCGGGCGTCATGGGGTCGCTCCCGTGGACGGCGGGCGGGATCGCGGGCATGGTGGCTCGCAGGGTGTCATGGCGTCGCTCCCGTCGACGGCAGGCGGGATCGCGGGCGTGGCGGCTCGCAGGGTGTCATGGCGTCGCTCCCGCGGATGGCAGGCGGGATCGCGGGCGTGGCGGCTCGGACTGTGGCGCGCCAACTGCCGCGCCGGCCCTCGCGCATCAGTCCTGCAGCGCCATCGTCGCCGGCACGCCGGCGGCGATGTAGCCCGGGAGCGCGAGGATCGCGAGTGCGGTGGCGCTCACCAGCGCGATGCTCTCGAGGCCCGCCAGCGCGGTGACCGAGTGCACCACGGGGAAGTTGATCGTGTCGGCGAGCGCACGGTCGGCGAGCTGCTGGCCGTACAGGCCGAAGATCGCTCCCGTCAGGCAGCCCACGCCGACCAGCAGCAGGCTCTCCAACAGGATCGTGCGCCACAGTTCGGCGCGCGCCAGCCCCTCCAGCTTGAGCTTCGCCAGGCGCGGGCGGCGCTGCCACACCAGTGCGCCCATCGCCGTCGCCATCGCCAGCACCGCGGCGAGCGGGATCAGCGCCGCGATCTGGGTGAGGCGGGCGAGCGCCGCGCGGCTGAGCGCGCTCTGTTGAGCGGCGTGCTGGCGCGCGGTCTCCACCGCCAGCCCGGTTCGATGGGGACCCCGCCCGCTCGGATCCAGCGCGCGTTCGATCTCGTGGGCGCCCTGGCTGGGTGTGACGCCGGGGTCGAGCGTGATGGCGTAGGCGGTCGCGTCGCCGCTACCCCACGCGCGTGCGTAGTCGGAGGCGTTCATTACGATCGCGCCCGGCTCCCAGCCGAGGTTGGTGGAGAGCGCCGCGACGCGGAACGTCCGCGGGTCGGGGCTGGGCAGCGTGAAGGACTCGCCGACGCGCAGGTGGTGTTCTTCGGCGAGCGCCCGCGACAGCACCACCCAGCCCCCGGCGCGCACGCGCGCGGCCGCCTGTTGTGGATCGCCCTGCACGACCTGGTCGGCCGCCACCGGCGGCACGGGGGTGCGAGGCGGGGCCATCACCAGCACGCGACGCACGCCGTAGTCGAGCAGCCCGCTGCGGTAGAGGCCCACCGCGCGCACGCCCGGCAGCCGCCGCAGGCGTCCTTGCAGCGTCGGCTCGAACGGCGTGGTCTGCAGGAGGTTGTAGGAGCCGGCCGGCGTCACCCACACCTCGGCGAAGGCGTTCATGTCGCGCGTGGCCCCTTCGAGGCCCGCCAGCAGGTCTCTGTGCGAGCCCTGGATCGCGACGCTGCCGAATACCGCGACGGCGCCGGTCGCGGCGATCGCCATCGCCCGCGCGCGGGCCGCGCGCAGCTCCATCGTCGCCACATGCGCCACGGGGCTGGTGATCCTGCCCGCTAACCGCTTCACCAGCGCGAGCGTGGCGCCGAGCGCGAGCGGCAGCTCCAACAGCAGCGCCGCGAATAGGAGCACCATCCCCGGCAGCGCCGCGTCGGGCTTGGCCAGCAGGATCAAGGTGGCGCCGCCGAGGCAGGCCAGGCCGGCGAGCGGGAGCAGCGAGGTTCGCTCGAAGCCGATGCGCGCGGGGTCGGATGCACCGCCGAGGCGGCCGCGCAGGGTGGTGCCGGCCGCGCGGGGAAAGTAGCTGGGGAGGGCCTTGCGGGCGGGGCCGGCGATCGCCGCCAGCGGGTCACGCGAGAGGATGTCGCGCAAAGGGCTCATCACCGCCACGATCGCTGCCGCCATCCCACCGCCTGCGGCGAGCGCAACGCTCTGCCAGCTCACCACGCGCGCGCTGCCGAGCGCAAACGCGAGCGAGAGGAAGGCGGGGTTGGCGTGGAACAGGTGGATCGAGAGCTCGTCGCCGAGCGCCAGCCCGAGCGCGCACGCGATCACCCCCAGCACCAGCGCGTCGAACATCAGCACCGCGATCACCGTGCGCGGGGTGTAGCCGGCGCGGCGCAGGTCGACGATCAGACGGCGCCGCTGTGGCACCGTCAGCAGCATCGCGTTGAACGCGAACAGAAACCCCACCAGCGCGCTGATCGCCGCGAACAGCGCCGTGGACTGGTTGCTGGCGGCTGCCGCCTTCGCGAACAGCGTCTCGTCGTAGCCGATCGGCTCGACGTTCAGCCGGCCCGCGGCGATCCGCCGAAGCGCCGCGCGCACGTGCGCTTCCGCGCCGGGCGAGGGCTGCACGAGGATGCGGCTCACGTGCGCGCCGACGCCCGCGAGTTCCTGCGCGAAGCCGAGCGGCGCCAGCGCGACCGGGGACCCGACGAGCGCGCCGATCTGGCGGGCGTACAGCTGCTCGTACAGCGGCGCGGTGGCGGTTCGGCCCGCGAGCTGGAAGGTCGCTTCCTGGCCGAACTGCGTCACGCCGATCGTGCGCGCGAGTGGCGCGGGCAGCACGATCGCGCCGACGCCGCCGAAGGGCGTCAGTTCGGTGTGGCGCACCAGCGTGCCGCCGAGCTTGGCGAGGCTGGAGTCGGCGCCGACCAGCTCCACCGACTCGCTGCCCCGCGGCCCGGAGGCGTTGGCGTCGGTTTCCAGCAGCGGCGCCGCGGTGCGCACGCCGGGGATCGCGCGCACCCGCGCGAGCGTGCTCTGCGGAAAGCCCTGCGGCGAGCGTGCCAGCAGCTGCAGCGTCGCGTTGCCGGCGATCCCGTGCGTGAGCTCTCCCACCGAGCTTTGCAGGGACGAGCTGGACACCTGCGAGGCGAACAGCAGCGCCACCCCGGTGGCGATCCCGAGCACCGCCAGGCACTCCTGCGCCAGGCGCGCCCGCAGGCGGACGCGGTAGAGGCGCAGGATGTTGGCCGGTTTCACACGTAGACCCGCTCGGCTTCGTGCTCGCGGAGCCGCCCGTCGCGCAGCGCGAGCGCGCGGTCGGCGTACTCAGCGGCCATCGGGTCGTGGCTGACGAGCACGACCGCCACCCCCCGTTCGTGGCAGAGCCCGCGCAGCAGCTCCAGCACTTCGCGCCCGCGCTGGGTGTCGAGGCTGCCGGTGGGCTCGTCGGCGAGCAGCAGGCTGGGTTCGGTGGAGAGTGCCCGCGCGATCATCACCCGCTGGCGCTCGCCCATCGAGAGCGTCTCGGCGCGGTGGCGCAAACGCTCGCCCAGCCCCAGCCGTTCCAGCAGCGGTGCCACCTCGCGCTGCGCCGCGCTCCAGCGGTGGGTCTTCAGCAGCTTCAGCACCGCGTTGTCGATCGCGCTGACGCCCGGCAGCAGGTCGAAGTTCTGGCGGATGAAGCCCAGCTCGGTAAGCCGGAAGCCCGACGCCTCGCGCTCGCTCAGCGAGGAGATGTCGCGCCCGCCGATCAGCACCGTTCCCGAGGTGGGCGCCAGGAGCGTGGCGATCATCAGCAGCAGCGTTGTCTTGCCCGACCCGCTCGGCCCGTACAGCGCCACCATCTCGCCGGGCTCCACCCGCAGCGACACCCCGTCCACCGCGCGCACCGGCTCGCCGCCGATCGTCGGGTAGTGCTTGACGAGGTTGCGCAGCTCCAGCATCTCAAGCCGAGATCGGGCCGCTGAGGCGCACGGCGATCGCGTCGTTGGAGTTCTGGATGGTGCCATCGAAGCTGAGGCCCGAGCCGTGCGCGTGGCTGTAGCTGCCAGTGCCGCCGCTGACCGACATCGAGCCCGTGAAGCTGGCGCTGGCGCCACCCTTGCGATAGCTCGCGGTGGCCTCCCCCGAGATCGAGCCGCCGCTGCGGGAGATGCTCACTTCGGCCCGCACATGGTTGCTGGAGGCGATCGTCAGGCGCACGTGGATCGTGCCGTTGAAGGTGCCCGAGGCCGAGCCCTGCTCGTTGAGCGTGAAGCCGTGTTTGCTGGTGAGGTGCAGGCTGCCGCTCTCGTGCAGGGAGATGGTCCCCGCGCTTCTTGCTCGCGGAGCGGCTGCGCGAGCGCCGGTTGCGGTGGTGGCGCTCGCCCGGCGAGTCGCGGTGCCGGCGGGGTGACGCCGAGGGCCTGCCGCACGCCGTTTGGTTTTGATGAAGCGATGCTCGATCGTCGGCGGGCAGGGCTGCCTGACGACCGCGCTGCCGGAGGAGCCGTCGGCGTAGGTGAAGGCCGCGGCGAACGGCCACCCGCCAGCGGGGCAGTGGGGGACCACCACGGTGTTGGCGCTGCGTGCCGGATGCGGGCCGAGGGTGCCGATCGTGAGCGTGAGGTTGGCGAGCGAGGTTTCCGACACCGAGGGCAGCGAGGGAACCGGCGGGATCGGGATCACGAGCTGTTCGCCGTAGGGGGCGTGCGCGGGGACGACGGTGCCGGTGACGACCACCTGCGCCGGCACCGGCGTCGAGCCTTCGCCGAGCAGCTCGAGCGTTGGGTTGTTGCCCTGCGGGGGGCCGACGAAGGCCCACAGCGCGACTTGCTCTTCGATCACCTTCGACCCCGCGAGCGCCTCCGCCAGCGCGTGCCCGCGTCCAACCAGCGACTGCGGCGGGCAGCCTTTGGGGCCAAGGGCGCGCAGGCGCTCGGCGCTGCAACTGCGCAAGCTCGGTATTTCAAGGGTCAGCCCGGCGGGAAGTCTCAGCACCGAGCGATGCACCGGCGAGGGGACTCCACCTTCGCCTCCCGCGTACTGGATCGCAAGCGTCAGTGCGCCCTTGGCGCCGGGGCGGTTGGGGGAGAGCGTGGGGGCGAGCGTCGCCGAGGTGGCCGGCGCAGGGGTTGCTTCCGGCGCGGCTGCGATGCGCGCCGCGCCGGAGGCATTCACCCGCACGGGCGCTACCAACGCCGCGCAGATCGTCAGAGTCACAGCGAGTGTGCAGGCAGCCCTCGTTGTGATCGCGGGTGGGGCTCCTGGGCTTGTTGGGCTTCGTGCTTCGGTCCCTTTGCGCGTCATCACGCTCCCATACCTCCCCGTACAGTGTCCTAATACTCTAGTACAGTATCAGACTTCTCTGACGTCTGCCACGAAATGCCTTCGGGGCGTAACCGCAAACTGCCCTGGCAGCCACCAGCAGCCGGTGGGTGCGTTGTTTCTTTTCGACGCCCCTACCAAATTTCATGTGACCCAAGGTAACACGAATTGTGGTCTACGCTCCAATTTGCAAGTTGTCCACCGCGCCGGGACAGGCAGGCACCCGGGTTGGCTTAGAGCCTATCCCGGAAGGATTATGTAGCGCTGCGTTGAACTTTTGATCGGCTGGTCTTGTGCCATTCGATCAGGAGGTCTGTGATGGGCTACATGGTCAGTAAGGATGATGGTTGGCGGATGCCGGACTGGTTGTGGGAGCGGATCGAGCCGTTGCTGCCGCCACCGCCGTTTCACCCGTTGGGTACGCATCGCTCGAGGGTGCCCGATCGGGGCGCGATGGACGCAATCTTGTTGGTGCTCAGGACGGGGATGCAGTGGAACGCTTTGAACGCTACAGGGGTGTGCTCCTCGAGTTCTGCGCACCGGCGTTTTCAGGAATGGGAGCAGGCCGGTGTGTTTGCTGAGATCTGGCGTCAGGGACTGTTGGAGTACGACAAGGTTGTCGGGATCGATTGGGCATGGCTGGCAGCCGACGGCGCGATGACCAAGGCACCGCTGGGCGGAGGAAAGACGGGGCCAAATCCCACTGATAGAGCCAAGGGGGGGCGAAGCGTGAGGTTCTCAGCGAGGGAGCGGGGGTCCCGATTGGGTTGGCGCACGACGGTGCGAACCGCCACGACCAGAAGCTGCTAGAGCCGACCCTGCAAAGCATTCCGATCGAGCGCCCTGAGCCGACCGCGGAGTGCCCGCAGGGGCTGTGCCTCGACAAGGGCTTTGACTCCCCGCCGGTGCGTGATCTCGCGGTCAAGCACGGTTACACGCCTCACATCCGCACGCGTGGCGACGAGATCGCCGAAAAGGTTCGCACGCCCGGCTGGCGAGCACGACGCTGGGTCGTCGAGGCGACCCACTCCTGGATGAACCGCAACCGCGGGATCCTTATCCGCTGGTCCAAGAAGGAGGAGAACCACCTCGCCCTCCTACAACTCGCCAGCGGCCTGATCGCGTTCAAGAAGGCACAGCTCGCAACCCACGCCGCCACCCAACCGGGATAGGCCCTTAGCCGGAGCTCGGGTGGACCTCGCGAAGTGCGCGATGCCGGCCGCCGCCGGACCTCGAGGTGGCGCCCGCCGCTCGGCGCCTTAAGCTCTCGCGCGTATGCACCACCCGATCTCCTATTTCCAGGCGATCATCCTCGGCCTCACGCAGGGGATCGCCGAGCCCTTTCCGATCTCGAGCCTCGGGCACGCGGTGGTGCTGCCGCGGCTGTTCGGGTGGGACATCCACCAGAACGACAAGTTCTTCCTCACCTTCCTCGTCGCCACCCACTTCGCTACGGCGCTCACGCTGCTGCTGTTCTTCCTGCGCGACTGGATCAAGATCGTCGGCGGCATCCTGCGCTCGCTGCGGGTGCGCAAGATCGGCGAGGACGACGTGTACGCGCGCCTGGGCTGGCTGCTGATCGTGGGCACGGTGCCCGCGGGCATCCTCGGGCTGGCGCTGCAGGAATCGCTGCGCAAACTGTTCGCCTCCGCCACGATCGCCGCCGCCTTCCTGATCGTCAACGGGATCGCGTTGCTGATCTTCGAGCAGCTGCGCAAGCGCCCCCCCAAGCCCGGCGACTACCGCGGCGACGGCGACGCCCGCATCGCCAAGCTCAGCTGGCGCCAGGCGATCGCGATCGGCACCTCGCAGGCGGCGGCGCTGATCCCCGGCATCTCGCGCTCGGGCTTCGCGATGGGGGGCGGCCTGCTCGCGGGGCTCTCCAACGAGGACGCCGCGCGCTACTCGTTCCTGCTCGCCACTCCCGTGATCCTCGCCGCCGCCGCGCTGAAGCTTCCCGAACTGCTCGGCGCGCAGGGCGACGGCGTGCGCGGCCCCGCGCTCGTCGCCGGCCTCTGCGCGGCGCTCACCACGTTTCTGGCGGTGAAGTTCCTGCTGCGGTTCTTCGAGACCAACCGGCTGAGCCCGTTCGGGATCTACTGCATCGCCTTCGGCACGATCTGCACCGTCGCGTTCGTGGTTTGAACCAGCGGTCGCGCCGCCGTGCCCCGGATACGCTGAAGAGCGATGCCGCGCACCCCACCACTGCCGAAGACCCCGCAGCGCATGTTCGAGACCCGCAGCCAGGCGTGGCGCGAGGTGGGGCTCGAGGAACAGGTAAGCACCCACGAGCTCAAACGCGCACGGGTCGAGGGGCTCGTGCTGGCGGTGCTGTTCGTGGCTGTCGTCGTGCTCTACGACCATCGCGCCTCCCTGTTCGGCGTCACCCGGGCAAAGACGCCGGGGGCCGACAGCGCAGTGCAGATCGTCACCGTGATCGTGCTGCTGATCCTCGGTTGGGGGGTGGCGCGCGACGCCGGCCGCGCACTTGCCCCGGCGCTCTTCCGGCGAATGGACCCCGCAACCGCGGGCACGGTCGGCTTCCTGATCCGGTTGGTGACGATCGTGGTGGCGCTCCTCGTGGGGCTGAGGGTGGCGGGCGTCGAAGAACGCACGCTGGCGCTCGGCGGGGCGTTCACGGCGGTGGTGCTCGGCCTGGCCGCCCAGCAGACGCTCGGCAACCTGATCGCGGGCACGGTGCTGCTCAGCGCCGGCCCGTTCCGCGTGGGCGATCACGTGCGCCTGCAGGGTGGCCCGCTTGCAGGCCAGCTGGAGGGGGTCGTCAGCTCGCTCGGGCTGCTCTACACAACGTTCGCCACCGACGAGGGCTCGGTGCTGGTGCCCAACAGCGTGGTGCTCAACGTGGCCCTTCACACCGGCCGGGGCCGCATCGGCGCACGGCGCTCACGGGCCGCCGGTGTGCGTGGCAATCCGCAGAAACCGGCCGCTGAGGCATCTGAGACGCCGGCCGAGGAGCCGAGCGAGCAGCAGGCGAGCGTCGCCGGCTACCGCGCCCCGCCGCCCCCCACGCCATAGCGCAGCAGCAGGCACCCTTCGCTCTCCAGCACATCGCGCAGCTCCAGCTCGACCGGCGGAGACAGCTCCGAACCGCACACGATCCGCAGCGACGCCTGCGGGCCGTCGCCTCCGCCGAGCTTGGGGGCGAAAGAAAGGAACAGCTCGTCCACCAAGCCGGCGGCCAGTAGGGCGCCGTTCAGGTGGGGGCCGCCCTCGCACATCACGGTCTTCACTCCCCACCGGGTGTGCAGCTCGGCGAGCGCGGCCCGCAGATCGAGCTGCCCTTCGCGGGCGGTGCGCACGTACTCGACTGGAGCGGCCTGCGCTGCAGGGGGGCCCTGCTCTGGGACCGAGGTGTGTCCGCCGGGAGTCGCCTGCGGGCCGGGGGCGGCAGCCTCGCTCGAGTCGCTGGTTGGCAGCACGCCTGCGTCGAGGGCGACAGCTCCGCCCGAGTCGCCGGACCGCAGCACGCCCGTGGCGGAGGGCGTGAGGATCACGACTCGCGCGTCGGGCTCCCCGAGCAGCGGGACGCTCTCGGGGGAGAGGGCGAGGCTGGCGGAGACGATGCAGGCGAGCGGTTCCGCCGCCAGCCCTCGCTCCAGGCGCAGACGCCGCCGCGACTCGGCTTTCACCAGCTGGCGGTAGCGCTCGGTGCGCGCTGTGCCGGCGCCGAACAGCACCGCGTCAACGGCGGTGCGCAGCGCGAGGAACAGCTCTTTGTCGGCACGGTTGCCGATCGGCCCCGAGCGTCCCTCCAGGGTGGCGCGCCCGTCGACGGTGGAGGCCATGTTGAGGAACACGCGCGGCCGTTCCCCCGCGGGCCGGGCTGGCGACCTCGAGTCCCACAGCCGCAGGCGCTCGACGACCTGCGCGGCGCTCAGATGCCGCCCCGCGGTCTCGCCGATCAGCGACGTGAGCACCGCCGGGGTGGAGGCGCTGGGATCGGAGCTCATCCACCCACCCTAGCCACGGCAACATCTGGAGAACACATCCGCTGCGCTACCTGCTACCGTCGTGACCGATTGGGCCGGGCAGATAACCGGCATAAAGCAGTGCAAGCTCTCGCAGGTCGAAGCTCTTCGCAGCATCCTCCGCGCAGCAGCACGCACGAATCGTGGAGGAATGTCACATGCCTACTGGCACAGTGAAGTGGTTCAGCGACGACAAGGGATTCGGCTTCATCACCCCGGATGACGGGGACAAGGATCTGTTCGTCCACCACACCGGAATCAATGGCGAGGGCTATCGCTCGCTTCAGGAGGGCGCCAAGGTGTCCTACGACCCGGAGCAGGGCGACAAGGGGCCGAAGGCCGTCAACGTCCAGGCGATCTAGAGGTCGCCACGCCGTCGGTCGGCGGTCGCCAGCGGGCAAGGCTCTCAGTCGCCACGTCCACTCTGCGGTCGCCTGCGGGCCACGTCTTGAGTGGTGTAGTTCGCGAGACGGGGATCGTCAGACCATCGACATAGAGCAGTAACCTTGGGGGGTCCGGTCGTCACCGGGCCCCCCTCTGGTATGTCGACCGACGCAACCACATTTCCCCTGCGGGACTCGCTGCTCGACGACCCCGCCGACGTCGCGCGCAGGGGCACATCCTCGAGGAGGGCGAGCGCCTCCAAGCGCGAGCGCGTTGACGCGCAGGCGCGCACCCGCAGGGAGACGGCGATCGGCGCGGCGGTGCTGATCTGGATCGGCATGTGCGTGCTGCTGATCGTGCTCGCCGCCGCCGACCGCCCGAGCTTCCTCTCCTCGCCCTCCCACTACGGCTTCTTCCCCCACTGGCTGGCCGGCCCGCTGGGTGGTTTGTGGCCGTGGTTGACGCGCAGCCCGCGGGCGACCAAGGCGCTGCTGACGGGGGCGCTGGTGACGATGTACGCGGCCTACGTGGTGGGCCTGCGGTATGTGCCGCTGCTGCGCGCGCGCTGGGCGATCGCGACGATCGTCGGGGTTCACGTGATCCTGCTGCTCTCCCCGCCGCTGTCGCTGACGGACGTGTTCAACTACATCAACTACGGGCGCATGGGGATGCTGCACGGCCTCGATCCCTACACCACGATCCCCGCGCTGGGGCCCCACGGCGACCCCAGCTACGCGCTCAGCAACTGGCATCAGCTGCTGACCCCTTACGGGCCGCTCTTCACGCTGATCACCTACGCGGTGGTGCCGCTCGGGCTGGCGGGCTCGCTGTGGACCTTCAAGGCCCTGCTGATGGTGCTCAGCCTCGCGACGATCTTGCTGGTGTGGCGGTGCGCGCGCCTGCTGGGCCGCGACCCGGTGGCGGCGATCGTGCTGATTGGCCTCAACCCGCTGATCCTCGTGTGGGGCTTGGGGGGCGACCACAACGACTTCTTCATGATGTTCTGCATCACGCTGGCCTTCTACCTGCTGTTGCGGGCGGGCGCTCCGGGGGTCTCACCTGGCGTGGGCGTCTTACACGAGGCGACCCCAAGGCGGCTGCGCGCGTGGCTGTGGCCGCTGGCGGCGCCGGAATTGGGGGCGGGGGCGGCGCTGGCGGCGGCGATCGCGCTGAAGGCCTCGGCGGCGATCCTCGTCCCGGTGATCCTTGTGGGGCTGCTCAGAGCTCCGCGCCGGCTGGTGCAGGTGGTGTTGGGGTTGATCGCGGGGGGGATCGTGCTGGGCGTGTGCACCGTGATCGCGTTCGGGATGCACCTGCCCGACCTCGGCGCCCAAAGTCACCTGGTGATCCCGATGGGCCTGCCCAACCTGCTCGGCCTGGTGTTGGGCCAGGGCGGGGTGACGGAAACGATGCGCAGCCTGCTCAACGTCATGCTGGTACTGGCTGTGGGGGGATGCGGCGTGTTGGCATGGCGCCGGCGGGATGCATTGACGGCCTCGGGCTGGGCGACGATGGCGCTGTTGCTGATGTTGACCTGGGTGCTGCCGTGGTATGTGCTGTGGGTGCTGCCGTTGGCGGCGCTGTCGCGCTCGCGGGCGTTGCGCACCACGGTGGTGGTGTTCGGGGCCTACCTGCTGCTCACGTGGATGCCGCTCGCCACCGGGTTGGACAACGCGCTCGGGATCCGGCCGACGACCACATTGCTTGGACAGCAGGACCAGCGCTACGTCCGCGGCCTACTGGACTGATCAAGCCCCGTCGATCGGGCCCGCCCCGGCCGCACCGGGAGGTCCACCGACTGCGCTGATGCGTGCCTCGCCCTCCGGGGCGCGCCCGTCGCGGCCGACGTAGCCGTCCTTGCCGCCGGCGCACAGGTAGATCGCGTCGCCCTCGCCGACGTTGCGCACGCGGCGCACGGTGGGGGCGTCGACGCGCGCGAAGCTGCCCTCCCCGAGGCGGTGCACGGTGCCGTCGCCGAACTCCATCTCGATCGTGCCGCGGTGCACGAAGTACAGCTCCTCCTGGGCATCGTGGTAGTGGCGCCCGGTCTGATAGTTGGGGGGCATGACGATCGCGTTGACGCCGAACGCGGTCACGCCGAGGCCCTTGCGCACCTTGCGAAAGCCGTGGCCGTCGCCCAGGGCGTCGAGGTCGCCCACGGCGTAGCCCTCGCCGACGGTCACGTTGGGGTACTCGGATGCCTCCATTGGATCTCCTCTTGTCGCGGTGTGTGTATGTGTGATCAGTGGTTGGCTACGTGGCCACCCTCGGGCGAGAGCGCTCGACCCTCCTGCGCCCAGCGCACGAGGCCGCCGCTCATCGAATGGGCCTGCAAGCCCGCCGCCCGGAATGCCTGGGCGGCCATCAGCGAGCGGGACCCGACGCGGCAGTAGAAGACGACCGGCCGGTCGGCCGCGAGCGTGGCGGCCTGCGAGGTGAGCTGGTTGAGCTCGATGTGACGGCTGCCCTCGATGTGGCCGGCTTGGCGCTCGTAGTCCTCGCGCACGTCCACCAGTTGCACGCCTGGGTCCTCGGCCAGCCACTCGGCGACTCGCGCCGGCTCGACTTCGATCTCGGAGGGCTCGTCGCCTGCGGCCATCGACGGAGCGTAGCGGCCCCATCGCCCGCGGCTGTCGATGGAGCGTGGTGGCCCGTCGCCTGTGGCTGTCGACTGAGCGGCGGTCTCGTCGCTTGTGGCTGTCGATGGAGCGTAGGTGCCCCCATCGCCACCGTATCCCGGGGACTTCGGGCTGAGGACGCCTCCCGGCGCGTGGGGGCACTAGCATCCAGTCCATGGAGGCAATCGGCGACGTCTACACCATCCCGCAGGAGCACCTCGACTTCTGCGCCACGATCGCCCAGATCGCGCAGGAGAAGATCGCTCCACGATCCGCGGAGATCGACGAGCAGGCCGAGTACCCGTGGGACATCCGCAAGATCCTGGCCGAGCAGGACATCCTCGGGCTGCCGTTCCCGATCGAGTACGGAGGCACCGGAACCGGCACGTTGATGCTGAACATGGGGGTCGAGGAGATCGCCAAGGTGGACGCCTCGGTGGCGCTGATCCTGATGGTGCAGGAGCTGGGGACGCTGCCGATCCAGCTGTTCGGCAGCGACGAACTCAAGGAGCGCTTCCTGCCGAAGTGCGCGAGCGGGGAGTGGTCGCCGGCGTTCGCGCTCTCCGAGCCCGAGGCCGGCTCGGATCCCGCGGGGATGAAAACGACGGCGGTGAAAGACGGCGACGAGTGGGTGATCAACGGCACCAAGAACTGGATCTCCAACCTCGGCGTGGCGGACTTCTATATCTGCTTCGCGGTCACCGACCGCGAGAGCCGGCGGATCACCGCGTTCGTGGTCGAGGCCGATCGTCCCGGGTTCAGCGTCGGCAAGCTCGAGCACAAGCTGGGGATCCGTGCCTCGCCGACGGGGCAGCCGATCTTCGAGGACGTGAGGGTGCCACAGGAGAACGTGATCGGCGAGGTCGGCAGGGGCCTACGGGTGGCGCTCGGGACGCTGGAGCGCACGCGCCTGGGGGCCGCCGCACAGGCGGTCGGTATCGCCCAGGGTGCGACCGACTACGCCGTCGGGTATGCCCGCGAGCGCGTTCAGTTCGGCAAGCCGATCATCGAGCACCAGGCGATCCAGTTCAAGTTGGCCGATATGGAAACACGCACGGCGGCTGCGCGGGAGCTCCTGTACAAGGCCTGCGCGATGGCCGATCGCGGTGATCCACAGCGTGCGAAGTACTCCTCGATGGCGAAGGTGTTCTGCTCGGACACCGCGATGGCGGTGACGGTCGAGGCGGTGCAGGTGCTGGGGGGGTACGGTTACGTGAAGGAGTATCCGGTGGAGCGCATGATGCGAGACGCAAAGATCACTCAGATCTACGAGGGCACCAACGAGATCCAGCGGCTCGTCATTGCCCGTACGCTCAAGTAAGGATGGACGGGGCGGAGCGGGGGGCGGGCGGGCCCAAATAATTACGATGCGCGCACCCAAGCCTCCCGGAGAGTACGGCCAGCTGAGGAAGATCGGGCTGGCGGCGCTGATCGCGCTGTCGCTGGGCCTCGTCGTGATCGTGGTGGGCGAGGGCTTCAGCTCCATGGGGGCGGTACGCGCGGTGGAGGATCTGATCCTGGGGATCGCGGCGGTGGCGCTGTTGAGCACCGCGATCGCGTTCGTGGCGGTGCGCATGGCCGGCTGGCACGACCCGGAGTCGGAGGAGGAGTTCGAAAAGATCGTGCGCCGTGCGGAGGACCTCGGCCGCGAAGGGCTGGCGGTGGATCCCGAGGAATCGGAATTCATGGCGCTCGATCCCCTCAACGACGAGGACTTCGAAGAGCTGGTGCGCGACGCGCTCGACGACCTGCCCGACCTGCTGCGCAACGCGCTGCGCCACGTGGCGGTCGTGATCTCCGACAAGGGCCGCGCGGCGGGCGCTTACGGCCTCTATCAGGGCGACCAGATGCGCGACCGGGTGTTCGGCGCCCCCGCGCACGATCGCATCGTGATCTTCAGGGACACGCTGCGGCGCGACTTCGGCCACGACCCCGAGCTGCTGCGCGAGCAGGTCGTGAGAACGGTGCGCCACGAGCTCGCCCACCACGTTGGCTTCGACGAGCTGGGAGTGTCAAGGTTGGACCTCTGAGGCCGATCCCCTCTCCTCCCCGATCCTGCTAGCCGGGGGGTCATGGGCGAATGTATTTTTTCGGCCCCCCAACCCTTCATTTTGTGAAGTGGTAGGGTGCCCGACGGGGGAGGCTGGTCGGTGCCACGCTGCCGGTAGACAAAAACGACAAGGAGAAGCTTCGCATGCCTGACGCCGTAATCGTTGATGCCATACGCACGCCGATCGGGCGGGCGGTGAAGGGATCGCTCAAATCGGTGCGCGCCGACGATCTGGCCTCGATCCCGTTGAAAGCAATCCTGGAGCGCAACCCGCAGCTGGAGTCGAGCTCGATCGTGGACGTGATGATGGGGTGCGGCTTCGCCGAGGGCGAGTCGGGCTACAACATCGGGCGCAACGCGTCGCTGCTGGCGGGGATCGACTTCCACGTGCCCGGCACGACGGTCAACCGCTTCTGCGCCTCCTCGCTGCAGACGACGAGGATGGCGTTCCACGCGATCAAGGCCGGCGAGGGCGACACCTACATCGCCTGCGGCGTGGAGGCGGTCTCGCGTGCCACGCAGGGCGGCGAGTTCGAATTCCACCCCAAGCTGGATGGGTCGGAGGGCTCGCTGTACAACGTGTACATCCCGATGGGCCTCACCGCCGAGAACGTGGCGGAGGAAAAGAAAGTCAGCCGCGAGGCGCAGGACGAGTGGGCGGTGATCTCCCAGAACCGCGCGGTGGCGGCGCAGGAATCGGGCCACTACGACGTGGAAATCATCCCGGTGACGGCGCCGGCGCACAAAGACACCGACCGCGAAGGCAACGAGATCGAGATCCCCGAGCAGGTCGTTACCAAGGACGACGGCCCGCGCCCCGGCACCACGCTCGAGAAGCTGGCGTCGCTGAAGCCGGCGTTTAAGCCGGACGGCACGGTGACGGCGGGCAACGCCTGTCCGCTCAACGACGGGGCCGCCGCGCTGCTGGTCACCTCCGAGGAGCGCGCGCAGGAGCTGGAGTTGAAGCCGAAAGTCAAGATCCTCGCCTCCACAGTGGTGGCGATCCGCCCCGAGGTGATGGGTCTCGGCCCGATCCCCGCGATCCAGCAGCTGCTGAAGAACACGGGCATGTCGATGAGCGACATCGACGTGGTGGAGATCAACGAGGCGTTCGCCGCGCAGATCATCCCCTGCAAAGAGGAGCTGGGAATCTCCGACGAGAAGCTCAACCCCTTCGGCGGGGCGATCGCCCTCGGCCACCCCTTCGGCATGACCGGCGCGCGGATCATGACGACCCTGATCAACGACCTCCAGACCCTCGACGGCACCTACGGCATCGAGTCGATGTGCGTCGCCGGCGGGATGGGTATGGCGATGCTCGTGGAGCGCCTCAGCTAGAGGACACGCTCAGCGAGGCGGCATCCGCAGGGCCCCGTCCAACCTGATGACCTCGCCGTTGAGCATCACGTTCTCGACGATGTGGCAGGCGAGGTGGGCGTACTCCTCGGGTCGGCCGAGGCGCTGCGGGTAGGGGATGCCGGCGCCGAGCTTCTGGCGGGCTTCCTCGGGCAGGGCGGCGAGCAGCGGGGTGTCGAACAGGCCGGGGGCGATCGTGCAGACCCGGATGCCGTACTGGGCGAGGTCGCGGGCGGCGGGAAGCGTCATGCCGACGATACCCCCCTTGGAGGCCGAGTAGGCGATCTGCCCAACCTGGCCGTCGTAGGCGGCGATCGAGGCGGTGTTGACGCACACGCCGCGCTCACCGTCGTCATTTGATCGAGGAAGAGGGGCCCGGCTCGCCGGCCTGCCGCCGGCTGCGCCACCCTCTTGGGGCTCGTTGGCGATCATTGCGGCTGCCGCAAGGCGCAGCACGTTGAAGGTGCCGATCAGGTTGATCTGGAGGATCGTCTCGAAGGGCATCAGCGGGTGCGGGCCCTTGGAGCCCGCGACCTTCTGCGCCCAACCGGTGCCGGCGCAGCAGATGGCGATACGCAGCCCGCCCTCGGCGGCAGCGGCGCGCTCGACGGCGCCCTGCACCTGGGTCTCGTCGCGCACGTCGCAGGTGACGAACTCCGATCCCAGCTCGGTGGCGAGCGCCTCGCCCTTCTCGGCGTTGACGTCGGCGATGGTGAGAGCTGCTCCGGCGGCGTGCAGGCGGCGTACGGTAGCCGCGCCGAGCCCGGAGGCCCCGCCGACAACGATCGCTGAGCTGCCCTCGATCCGCATGTGTGGCGGAGCCTATATCACCAGGCCGTCCCCACCACTGTGCCTGTCGGCTGCCCTTTGCCTTCTCCGCCGTGGTGCCTGTCGGGACGCTTCTGCCGTGGCGGTGGCGAGGTCTTCTGGGGTAGGTCAGGCGCTCGGCCGCGACAGCGTCAGCGCGAAGAGATCCTCCGGATCGGTCAGCCACCGCACCAGCTGCAAGCCGGCCGCGTCGAGATCGCCCTCGAGGCGGGGTCGGGTGAACTTGGCGGAGATCTCGGTGCGCATCTCCTCGCCGGCGTCGAAGTGCACGTCGAGCTCGAGCGCGCTGACGGTGACCGTGTGGTCGCGCCGCGCGCGCAGGCGCATCTCGACCCACTCGTGGCGGTCGTCGAACAGCGCCACGTGGTCGAAGTCGCCAGGGTCGAAGTCGGCGTCGAGCTCGCGGTTGAGGACGTGCAGGACGTTGCGGTTGAACTCGGCGGTGACCCCCTGCTGATCGTCGTAGGCAGCCTCCAGCACGCCCGCGTCCTTGACTAGGTCGGTGCCCATCAGCAGGTGGTCGCGCGGCCCGAGCAGCCCGGCGATCTGGCGCAGGAAGCGGCGGCGGCTGCCGGGGGGGAAGTTGCCGATGGTGCCGCCGAGGAACACCACGAGGCGGGGGCCGCCCGCAGCGGGTACGCGGTCGAGGTGGCGCTCGAAGTCGCCGATCACCCCGTGCACGCGCAGGCCGGGGTACTCGAGCGTCAGCTCATCGGCGCAGTCGCGCACCATGCTCTCGGTGACGTCCACCGGCACGTAGCGCTCCAGCGTGCCGGCGCGGTGCAGGGCGTCGAGCAGCACACGCGTCTTGGCGGCGGTGCCAGAGCCCAGCTCGACCAGCTCGACGGCGCCGGTGAGGGCGGCGATCTCCGCGGCGGTGGCGTCGAGGATCCCGCGCTCGGTGCGGGTCGGGTAGTACTCGGGCAGCTCGCAGATCTGGTCGAACAGCTCGGCGCCGCGCGCGTCGTAGAAGTGCTTGGGGGGCAGTTCCTTGAAGGGCCGGGTCAACCCGTCCAGCACGTCCTCGGCGAGCGTGCGCTGCTCGGGCCCGCCGAGGTGGGAGTCGATTTGGATGGCGTTGTTGGCGGCCTTGCCTCCGTTTGCCATGCCTCCGTTCGCTTGGCCTCCGTTCACCGGGCCTCCATTCGTTGGGCCTCCGTTGGCTTGGCCTCCGTTCACCGGGCCTCCATTCGTTGGGCCTCCGTTGGCTTGGCCTCCGTTCACCGGGCCTCCATTCGTTGGGCCTCCGTTGGCTTGGCCTCCGTTCACCAAGCCTCCATTCGTCGTTGGGCCTCCGTTGGCCGAGCCTCTGCTCGCCGGACTGCCATTGACCTGGCCTCCGTCGGCGCTCGTGGTGCCGGTGGGCTCTCGCGTGGTAGCCATCACACATCCCTCGCCAGCCGCACGCCCGCGAAGATCTGGCGTCGCAGCGGATAGTCCCAGTTGCGGAAGGTGAGGCTGGCCACGCGCGGGTGAGTGGCCCACGAGCTGCCACGCAGCACGAGGTAGTTATCGCCGAAGAACACTTCGGAGTACTCGCGGTAGGGGTGCGCGACGAAGCCGGGGTAGCCGCCGAAGTGGCTGGCGGTCCACTCCCACGCCTGTCCTACACCCTCCAATTCCGGCTGCTCCGAGGTCGCCGCCCGCTCCCACTCCGCCTCGGTGGGGAGCCGCGCATCGTGCGCGCGGGCGAAGGCGTCGGCCTCGAACCAGCTCACGTGGCAGACGGGTGCCTGCGCGTGGCCAGCTGCAATCGAGGGATGGTGGGTGATGTCGTACTCCTCCTTCCACGACCAGCCCTCGTCCGACCACCACTCGCGCCGCTCGTAGCCGCCGCCCTCGCTGAAGTGCAGCCAGCTGGCATTGGTGACGGGGCGTCGCGCGATGGCGAAGGCGCCCGTGCGCGCGAGGTGGCGGGGACGCTCGTTGTCGTAGGAGAAGCTCTCTGCTCCGGCAGCGGGAGTGGCCCCCATCAAGAAGGCTCCAGCCGGGTACGACAGCCAACCCTCCTCGCCGGTGAGCGGCGTCGGCGACGGCTCGCCCGGCGGGAGCAGCCCAGCGAGCGCGAGCGTCTGGCGCATCGTCTCGGTGTGCTGCAGCTCGTGGCGAACCACCAGCTCGATGAGGACGCCGTCGCCTGGGGTCACCTCGGCGAGCGCGCCGTTGTCTGCGCCCACTTCGGTGAGCGTGCGGTCGCCTGCGCTTACCCCGGCGAGTGTGTTGTCTGCGCCAATCTCGGCGCGCGTGCGGTCCCCCGCGCCGGCCTCCATCAGCGCTCCGATGACGCGCTCGCGCACTGCCTCCAGATAGGCGCGCGCTTCGGCGGCGTCGAGCAGCTTCGCCTCGCCCCGCTGCGAGCGGGGCGTCTCGAAGGCGTCGTACAGCTCGGCGAGATCGGGTCGCAGCAGCTCCAGGCCGGCGTGGCGGTGGGCCAGCCACAGGTCCTCGTAGGCGGCGATGTGCGCGAGGTCCCACACCAGCGGGCTCATGATCGGCGAGTGGGCGCGCTCGAGGTCGCGGTCGTCGAGGTGTGCCACCAGTTGCAGCGTGCAGCCGCGGGCCTCGTCCAGGGCCGCGAGCGTCTCGGCGAGTGGGGCAGGGGCGGCGGCGGTGGGTTGGGAAACGGTGCGGGCCATGAGCTCCGGGCGCGTACTCAAGGTAGGACCTTAGCGCGCTCGGAGCGTGGGCACCTCTCACCCAGTTTTTCGGAACTGTCAGAAGGATCGAGCGTCGAGCGGGTCATGCCTCCGCGCCAGCGGCGATGCGGGCACCGTCGCGATCACCCCGATGAGCTGGACGAGCGTGAGTCATCGGGGCGCACACGTGCCGCCGCGGCGGCGTCGGCCACGACGTGCAGGCGCTCGGACACGAGCAGACTGGCGGGCACGTGCGGATCAGGAGTCCGCCCACCCCCGGCGAGCGCGGCGGCGAGCGCCTCGGCCTTGCCCGCGCCGGCGACCAGCAGCAGCGAGTAGCGGGCGGCGCGAAGCACCGGCAGGCTGAGCGTGACTCGCTCCGGTGGCGGCTTGGGCGAGTTGCGCACCGGCAGGCAGAGCGCGCCGCTGGCGTCCTCCACCTCGGGGTGGCCGGGAAAGAGCGAGGCGGTGTGCCCATCCTCGCCGATGCCCACCAGCGACACGTCCAACACGGGCAGGTCGATGTCTGGTGCGGGCAGGCCGATTGCCAGCGAGGGCAGATCGTCCGGCCCGGCCGGAGCCACCGACGCGCGCAGCTCCTCGGCGTACTCCTGCGCGGCGGCCTCGGGACCGAGCTCGCCGCGCACGCGGTGCTCGATAGGCCCCGCGCGACCGTCGCCGGGGATGTGGGCGAGCAAGGATTCCACCACCAGCAGGTGGGTGCTCTCCGGGTCATCGGGTCCGACGCAGCGCTCGTCCCCGTACCACAGCTCGACTGCGCTCCAATCGTCGAGCAACCCGGCAAGCACCTGGTAGGTGACCCGTGGAGTGTGGCCACCCGAAAGCGCGAAGTGGGCGACCCCGCGTCGATCGAGTGCGTCTCGCAGCGCCCGCGCGATCTCTTCAGCGGCGTACTCGGCGGCAGCCTGGGGGTCGGGAAGGATGGTGAGTCGGCTCACGGAACGATCTCCGCCGCGGCCGCCAGCGCGGGCGCGAAGGTGGGGTCGCGCAGCAGAGCCTGGCGGATCCCCTCGCCGAGGATGCCCGCCTCGCCGCGCGAGGCTCCGAGGATCGTCCATGTTCGCTCGTTGCCCTTCGCGTCCTGCCGCTGAGCGTGCAGCCCGCCGGGCCCGCGATCGAGCCGCAGGCGCAGTCCGGAAGCGGTCTCCAGCTCCAGCCCCGCGAGCCCGCGCACCTGCTGCTCGGGCGTGGCGAGCAGCCGCAGCTCGATGTCCTGGCGGCGCCCACTGGCCTTGCTCGCGAGCACACCGTCGTGCGCCACCAGGGGATTGAGCCGCCAGCCCAGACGGGCGGCCAGCCAGCCGATCAGCAGCATCGCCGAGATCGCCGATTCGGGGTGGTGGTGGATCGTGACGGAGGTGAGCGTGTGCAGCTGGCGGCGCATGTCGGGTGGGTCGAAGACGGTGGCCAGTCGCTCGCGCCACGGGGTGGTGCGCAGCCAGGCGAGATCCACCACGTAGGCATCCCCTGAGAGGGAGCGCGCGTGCGCGATTGCCTCACGCGGCTCGGGCTCGTCGACCGAGTCCAGCAGCACGGCCTGCACGAGCGGCAGCAGCTCGCGCACGACCTCGTGGTGGCCGTGGGGAGACCACAGCAGCGTGAGCAGGTCGCTGACGACCAGCGGGTCGGCGATCGTGAGCAGGTCGTCGAGGTGGCGTTTGCCGATCTCGACGACCACCGTCTCGCGCAGCAGCGTGAGCTCACCGGGGCGCGGATCGCCTTCGGAGGCGACGGTGGCGCGCGCGTCGAGGTGCTCGCGGGAGGGTTCGTAGGAGAGGACGATCAGCCGCGAGGCGTGGTAGCGCCCCACGCCTCGCAGGCGGTTGGCGATCTCCCCGCTCCAGGCGCGGTCGACGAACGCGATCATGTTCAGCGCGCGCGCCGGCACATACCCGCCGTTTTCGGTGTGACGCGCGACCAAGAGCTCGCGCAGCGCGGCTTCGATCGCGTCGGGCGTGGTGTCCTGGGCACTCCAAACTGCGTCGCTGGTGGCGGGCATCCCGGCGTCCGATCAGCGGTGGGGGAGGGTTGGGCTGTATTGATAAAAAAAAGCCCCATTCCACTTCACAAAATGAAGGGTTGGGTCCCAAAAAAATAGACATACCCCACCCCCCTCGCGGCTTGGGCGCCGGCGCTCGAAATGCCAGCCGGCCATCAGATCGCCCGCCAGGCGTGACCCTCGACCAGGATCTCCTTCGCCTCCGAAGGACCCTGCGAGCCGGCCTCGTACTGCGGCAGGGGCCCCGGGGTATCCGGGCGGGCGGGACTCCAATATTTGACGATCGGGTCGCAGATCTCCCACTGCGCCTCCACCTCGTCGTTGCGCGTGAACAGCGTGGGGTCGCCGCGCATCGCGTCCATGATCAGCCGCTCGTAGGCCTCCGGCGACTGCGAGAGGAACGAGGTGCCGTACAGGAACTCCATGTTGACGGGCCTGATGATCATGCGCGTGCCGGGGATCTTGGCCCCCAGCTGCAGCGACACGCCCTCGTTGGGCTGCAGTGTGAGGATCAGCTGGTTGGGGCGGATGCCGAGCGAGCCCTCGGCGCTGAAGGCGAGGTGGGGGACTGGCTTCAGGGTGATCGCGATCTCGGTGATCTTGCGCGCGAGGCGCTTGCCGGCGCGCAGGTAGAAGGGCACCCCGGCCCAGCGCCAGTTGTCAACCTCCAGGCGAAGGGCCGCGAAGGTCTCGGTGATCGACCCATCGCGAACCCCCTCCTCCTCCAAATAACCCGGCACATCCTCCCCACCCGCATGTCCTGGTCCATACTGGGCGCGCACTGCCATTCCCGGAACATCCGCCGCGCTGGGCGCGTGGATCGCCTGCAGGACCTTCACCTTCTCGTTGCGCACCTCTTCGGCGGTGAAGTTCACGGGCGGCTCCATCGCCACGTGGCAGAGCAGCTGCAGCATGTGGTTCTGGATCAGATCGCGTAGCGCCCCGGAGTGGTCGTAGTAGCCGGCGCGGCTGCCGATGCCGATGTCCTCGGCGGCGGTGATCTGGATGTTGTCGATGTAGTTGCGGTTCCACAGCGGCTCGAACATCCCGTTGGCGAAGCGGAACGCCAGCATGTTCTGGACGGTCTCCTTGCCGAGGTAGTGGTCGATGCGGAACACCTGGCTCTCCTCGAACACGTCCAGCACGTCGCGGTTGAGCTCGACGGCCTCCGCCAGGGAGGTGCCGAACGGCTTCTCGATGATCGCCCTCACCTCGGCGCCGGCACGGCTGTCCAGCCCCTGCGCGCCGAGCGCCTCGACGATCACCGGGAAGAACTCGGGGGAGGTCGAGAGGTAGAAGGCACGGTTGAGCGGTTCGCCCGCGCGCTCGTCGAAGCGGTCGAGCACGAATGCGAGCTCGCGGTAGACGTTCTCGTCGTCGAAGGTGCCGGGCACGTACTTGACGTTTTCGAGCAGCCCCGCCAGCACGTCCTTGTCCGGGGTGCGGCGCGAGAAGGAGCGGATCGCCTCCTCGCACTCGGCGCGGTAGTCGTCGCGCTCCTTCTCTTTGCGCGACACCCCCACGAGGTTGAAGCGCTCGGGCAGCGCGCCCTCGTGGGCGAGGTTGTACAGCGCGGGCAGCAGCTTGCGCCGGGCGAGGTCGCCGGTGGCGCCGAAGATCACGAGCGTGGTGGGCGCCACGGGCAGGCGCTCCAGCCCTTCGACGAGGGGATTGTCGGGCTGCTGCTCGATCGTGCTCATAGGGGATCGTCCAGGTGCGTTGGCTTCCCAACAGCCGCCCGGGCGCTGGGCCTCGTGCCCAGCGTCGAGCCTTTGCGTTGCCCTCCAACGAGGCTCATCATTTGCCTTTCCTGACCGCGTGTCCGCCGAACTGGTTGCGCAGCGCCGCCAGCACGCGGTTGGCGTAGTCGCCGTTGCCGCGCGAGGTGAGTCGCGCGTACAGCGCGGCGGTGATCGCGGGGGTGGGGACGTCGCGCGCGGTCGCCTCCGCGATTGTCCAGCGCCCCTCGCCGGAGTCCTCGGTGTAGCCGGTGAGCGTGTGCAGGTCGTTGCCGTCGGCTTCGAAGGCGCGGGCGGCCAGTTCGCACAGCCACGAGCGCACCACCGAACCCTGTCCCCAGAGGTGGGCGATCTTCGCGTTGTCCAGCTCGTACTCGCACTTGTCGAACAGGTCGAAGCCCTCCGCGTAGGCCTGCATCAGGCCGTACTCCACGCCGTTGTGCACCATCTTCACGAAGTGCCCGGCGCCGGCGGGCCCGAAGTGCTGCCACCCGCGCGGCCCGATCGCGGCGATGCTCGTCTCGTTGGTCGGCGGCGCCAGCACGTCGAGGAACGGCGCGAGGCGTTTCACCGCGCGGTTCGGGCCGCCCACCATCATGCAGTAGCCGACTTCCAGGCCCCACACCCCGCCGGAGGTGCCCACGTCGACGTAGTGGATGCCGCTTTTTTTGAGCTGCGTGGCGCGCAGCTTGTCTTCGGTCCACTTGGTGTTGCCGCCGTCCACGATCGTGTCGTCGCGATCCAGCAGCTTGGTGAGCTTGTCGATCGTCTGCTGGGTGATCTCGCCGGCGGGCAGCATCAGCCACACCGTGCGCGGCGCATCCAGGCGCTTGACGAGGTCCGCCAGCGAGGAGGCGCCGACGGCGCCGTTGGACACGGCCTGCCCCACCGCGTCGCGGTTGGCGTCGTACACCACCACCTGATGCTCGGAGTCGCGGAGGATGCGGTGCGACATGCCACCGCCCATCCGTCCCATGCCGATGAACCCGATCTGGCTCAAGATGACTCCTCCTCTGGTGGTGTAGGTTGCAGGCGCACGCGCAGTAAAGGTATCCATTGTCCCGACCCCACGCGCGGCGGTCTTACCCCACGCGCGATGGTATGAGAGAGGTGAGCATTTGAGCCCCGATCCCACCCATCAACGCCCCGACCGCAACCTCGCGCTGGAGCTGGTGCGCGTCACCGAGGCGGCCGCTTTGGCGGCGGCACGGCTGGTCGGCAAAGGCGACAAGGAGGCCGCCGACCAGGCCGCCGTGGACGGGATGCACTACGCGCTGCAATCCGTGCAGATGGACGGCATTGTGGTGATCGGCGAGGGCGAGAAGGACGAGGCGCCGATGCTCGCCAACGGCGAGCACATCGGCGACGGCTCCCCGCCGGAGGTGGACATCGCGGTGGACCCGCTGGAGGGCACCACGCTCGCCGCCCACGGGATGCCAAGCGCGCTGGCGGTGATCGCGCTCTCCAGCCGCGGCACGATGTTCGACCCCGGCCCGTGCGTGTACATGGAGAAGATGGTGGGCTCCCCGGAGATCGCCGACCTGCTCGACCTCGATCGTCCGCTGCCGGAGACGGTCGCCCTGATCGCCGAGCGCAAAGGCTGCGAGATCGGGGACGTGGAGGTGGTCGTGCTCGACCGCCCCCGCCACGAGCAGGGCATCAAGACGATCCGCGAGGCGGGCGCGCGGGTGCGGCTGATCGCCCACGGCGACGTCTCCGCCTCGCTGCTGGCGGTCACCGAGCGCTCTCCGGTGGATCTCCTGTGGGGCATCGGCGGCACCCCCGAGGGGGTGATCTCGGCGGCGGCGATCAAGTGCCTCGGCGGGCAGTTGTTAGGGCGGCTGTGGCCGCGCGACGAGCACGAGCGCTCGGCCGCGCTGGACGCCGGCTACGACCTGCAGCGGATCCTCGACCGCGACGACCTGGTGGCGGGCGAGGACGTGTTCTTCTCCGCCACCGGCATCACCGACGGCGACGTGCTGCAGGGCGTGCGCTACCCGAGCGCCGGCGGGGCCAGCACCGAATCGCTGGTGATGCGCACCCGCTCTGGCACCGTGCGGCGCATCAGCGCGCGTCACGACCGCGCGAAGCTGCGGGCGCTGTACGGCGACGCGCGGTTCGCGTAGTCACGACGCCGCCATCCGGCCCACGCGGGACTTCGCCAGATCGAGACGGGCGAGCGAGCGCAGGAAGCCGTGGGTGACGATCACGTGGATGCGCGACTGGGTGGCGTTGTAGAGGCGGAGGCTGATCCCCGAGGCGATCGCCGGATGGAAGTTGGCGACCTCCACCTCGATGTGCAGGCCGCCGGCGATGCGGCGCACATCGATCTGCAGGTGGCCCTTGCTCTCCCGCCCGGCGCGAGCGACCAGCAGTCCCCGCTCGATGCGCCAGCGCACCACGCCGTGATCTGCCCCCAGCTCATATTCGGGCGCGCGGAAGGAGAGCAGCGTGAGCGGTCGGAAGAGCAGCACCACGAAGCGCTCCCGCTCGGTGTAGCGGACCTGCACCAACCCGAGCGTGACGCGGGTGAGAAAGCGCCAGTAGGTCCGCGCCAGGCGCTCCAGGTTCTCAGCCGACCACAGCTCGGCGACCTGACGCTCGCCGAGTGTCAGGTCGGCGGCCTGCACCGAGCGCATCGCGCCGGTCTCCGCGTCCACGGTCGTGTGGTCGCATAGGTTGGTGATCGCGGCCTTCGCCGACACCGGTTGAGCCTAGCTGGCGGGGCTCGCGGGTGGTCGCCGTGGCCAGCTGGCCAGGGAAGGAAGGGGTGGTGGATTCGGGCGACGTACGCTCGCGGAGGCTAGCTCGTCGCGGAGGCCCCACCGGTGGTGGCAGAGGCCGGCGAGGCGGAGGAGGAGCCAGTGGAGGATTCCGACGGCGCGCTCGTGGCGGCGGGGGTCGTCGGCGAAAGCGCGGTCGAGAAGGCGGACCGCCCGAGCGCCGGCGTGTTGGGCACGCTGCCGACGACCTGCGTGCCGATCCGCACCGTTTCCCTGATCGCGAGCGCTCGCGCGGCACCTGAGGTGAGGTCCCACATCGCCCCGCTGTGGCCGTATGGCCCACGATCGAGCACCGGAGCGGTGAGCAGGTGGCCGCCGTATGAGATCCGCACGAGCGTCCCGCAGGGAAGCGTGCGGCTGGCGAGTCCCACCAGCTTCGGGGTCAGCTTCTGCCCGCACGCGGTGGTGTGGCCGTAGAACCCGGGTCCATACCATGTCGCCACGGTCTTGCTGGGCGAGTCGGGGGCGGGTGCCGCTCCACCGGAAGTGCTGCCGCCCGAGGTCGAACCGCCGGTCGTGGCACTGCCCGAGGTGGCGCTACCGGATGTGTTGCCGGCCGTGCTGCCCGTAGTAGTGGAGCCGCCGGTTTCGGCGAGTGCCCGCGTGGCGGGCATGGCTAGGGGCCCGGCCAGGCCGAGTAACGCGGCCAACAGGCCAGCCGAAAGGGCGTGCTTGAACGAAACGGTGTGCATAGTCGTCGTCTTCGTACGCCTACGAGGTGAGCTGACGGGCTCGCGCCTGATAGCGCTACGGCCTCGATAAGGCCGATTCGCCCCCGCGGATCGATCGACTCGCTCCGCAATGGATCCCCCGTCCTCCACGACCTGAGCCGCAGAGGTTCGGCGTGCGCGGAGTATACATAGCTCTGCCGGACGTGTTGCTCGCCCGGCCGAGGAGCTCGGAGGCTCTCGGAGCGCTCGCCGGAGGTGGCATGTGTCCGCGACTGGAGGATTGAGCGCTCAGCCGCCGGCAAGCCGGGTGAGCGCATCCCGCAGCAGGCGCCCGCTGGCCGAGAGCCCCGTTTGTGCGAGCTCCCCGACGAGCTCCACCATCGAGGCCGCCAGCTCGCTGCTGCTCGGTGGCTGCACCGGCCGCCCCATCTCGATCGTCTCCTCCGACTCGAAGCCCTGACGGGGCACCGGCGGCTCGACGGGCTTGGGGGCAACACGGGGCTTGGCGGTCGGCTTGGGCTGGGTCCGAGTGGCGCGTTTGGGTTTCGTCGTGGCGCGCTCCGCGCGTGGCGGAGTCGATCGGGGTTGGGCGGTCCGCGCCGGCGATGTCTTGCGTTTGGGCTTCGCCTCGCCGCGCTTCGGAGTCGGGGCGGATGCCCGCTCTGTCCGCGCGGCGGCGCTCTGCCGCGCGGCTGCTCGCCGCGCGCTGGGACGCTGAGGGCGGGTGCTGGGCAGGCTCGACAGCACGCCCGGCTCCTCGGCGGCGCCAGCCGCGGGCCGCGTTGCATCGGTCGGAAGCGAGGTCGCGCCGGCTCGCCGGCGTCCGCCGGATCGTTTCTCTTTGCTGGGGGGGCTCAATTGGAGTCCGTCTTTGCTCGGGGGGCTCATCGGAGTGCGCAATCATCGCGCATCGGGCCACGGGCATACGGGATGGGCGCTCGCAGGCGTTAATATGGGCTGCGTTGGCTGTAATGTGGGGCGGGTCGCGACCGCGGGGGGCGGCAGGCGCTCGTCGTCCCCGTACGGCCGTCTCGTTTGGCGCAAACAGCCCTCCCGGCACGAAATCGCTGTCTAAGGAAACGGAAACCGATGTCAGTAGTCGAACTGCAGGAGCTCGATGAGATCAAGGGCCTGTTGGCGAAGGGCCAGCAGGTGGGGGTGTTGACGTTCGCGGAGATCTCCACCGCGACCTCCGAGTTGGACCTCGACGAGACCGACGTCGAGGAGCTGCACGGCTTCTTCGAGAAATCCGAGATCGAGATCGTCGAGGACATCGATCCGGCGACCGCCGCGGCGTCGCAGATCGAGCGCGCGCCGGACAAGCGCGGCCGGCGCAAAGCGAAAGCGACGCTGGACCTCAAGCCGGACATGACGACCGACTCGTTGCAGCTGTTCCTCAAGGACATCGGCAAGGTGCGGCTGCTGACCGCCCAAGAGGAGGTCGATCTCGCCAAGCGGATCGAGCGCGGCGACCTCGACGCCAAGCAGAAGATGGTCGAGTCCAACCTCCGTCTGGTGGTGTCGATCGCCAAGAACTACCGCAACCAGGGCCTCCCCTTCCTCGACCTGATCCAGGAGGGCACGCTCGGGCTGGTGCGCGCCGCGGAGAAGTTCGACTACCGCAAGGGCTTCAAGTTCTCCACGTACGCCACCTGGTGGATCCGCCAGGCGATCGCCCGCGCGCTGGCGGACAAGGCGCGCACGATCCGCATCCCCGTGCACGTCGTCGAGAAGCTCAACAAGATCGGCCGCGCCGAGCGCAAGCTGGTCACCGAGCTGGGTCGCGAACCGACCGCCGAGGAGATCGCCGACATCACCGGGATCGACCCCGAAGAGGTCGACTCGATCAAGCGCTCCGCCCAGGCGCCGGTGTCGCTGGAGAAGCCCGTCGGCGACGAGGAGGAGTCGGAGTTCGGCCAGTTCATCGCCGACGAGCGCGCCGAGTCCCCCTACGAGCGCGCCGCCGAAATCCTCACCAAGGAGGCGCTGCGCGAGGCCCTGGAGAACCTCTCCTACCGCGAACGGCGCGTGCTGGAGCTGCGCTACGGCCTCGGCGGCGAGCACCCCCGCACGCTCGACGAGGTTGGCCGCACCTTCAACGTCACGCGTGAGCGCATCCGCCAGATCGAGAACCAGTCGCTGAAGAAGCTGCAGTCGCTGGCGGAGGCCCAGAAGCTCCGCGACGTCGCCTGACGGCATCTGGGCTCCCCTGACGGCGTCTCTGCCCTGGCGGCGTCCTCGGTCGCCCGCGTGCAAACGTCGCCGTAGCCCCCGTCCACGTGCCGCCGAGACACTCAAGCCCCCCGGCAGGGATGCCGATGCGAGAGGCATGTTCGACGTGCAGGAAGCGCTGCGTGAGCTGATCAACCGACACGGCTCGGATCTGCACCTGAAGGTGGACGCGCCGCCGCTCTACCGCGTGGACGGCGTCCTGATCCACGATGAGCACACCGGCGCGCTGAGCGCCGAGGACACCGAGCGCGCGCTGCACGACCTGCTGCACGACCCCCTCAAGCTGCAGGAATTCGCCGAGCAGCACGAGGTCGACTTCTCCTTCGAAATCGTCGGCCTCGCGCGCTACCGCATCAACGCCTTCCGCCAGCGCGGCGTGATCTCGCTGGCCTGCCGCGCGATCCCGCACAAGATCAGCTCGATCGACGAGTTGATGCTGCCTCCCGTGGTGCGGGAACTGGCCGAGGAGGAGCGCGGGATCGTGCTGCTCACGGGCACCACCGGCTCGGGCAAGTCGACGACGCTGGCGGCGATGATCGACCACATGAACGAAACGATGTCCAAGCACATCGTCACGATCGAGGACCCGATCGAGTTCGTGCACAGCGACAAGCGTTCGGTGATCAACCAGCGCGAGGTGGGGATGGACACCGCCTCCTTCAAGCGCGCCCTGCGGCGCGTGCTGCGCCAGGATCCCGACGTGATCCTGGTGGGGGAGATGCGCGACGACGAGACCGTCCAGACCGCCCTCTCGGCGGCCGAGACCGGCCACCTCGTGCTCTCCACGATCCACACGGTTGACGCGACCGAGTCGATCAACCGGATGCTCGACTTCTTCCCGCCCCACCAGCACGCCCAGGCGCGCTCGATGATCGCGGGCACGGTGAAGGGCGTGATCTCCCAGCGTCTCGTCCCGGGTGCCGACGGCGGCCGGGTGGCGGTGTGCGAGATCCTCAGGATGACCGGTCGCGCGCGCGACATGATCGTCAACCCCGCCCAAACCGGCAAGCTGCACGAGGTCATCACCGCGGGCGGCTACTACGGCATGCAGACCTTCGACCAGGCCCTTTTCGGGCACCTCAAGGGGGGGCGGGTCACAGTGGAGGACGCGCTGCGCGTTGCCTCCAGCCCGCACGACTTCAAGCTCTTGGTGCAGGCCGACGGCCGCCGCGGCACCACGATGGAGGACGTCGCCTCGGCGCAGGAGCAGCGCGGCGTCCCGCCGGCCGGTTCGCCGCCGCCATCCCCCTCGCCGGACCCCCTCGCGCCTGTGCCGTCCCCCAACGGAGCCCCCCCGCAGGTCCCCGCGTCTGCGCCGCCCGGCCGCCCGCCGTTGACTGTCGCGTAGACCCTGGCTCGAGTTGTGCGGTGTACCGCACGCCATTGACCGTCGTGTAAGGCCGGCCGGCCCGTCGAGGGACGCGATCGGAACACGCGCAGCGGCTCAACGGTCGGCAGCAACCGTATCCAACATTGTGGACCAACAAACTGGACAATCGTCTGATACGATCCCGCTCCCAATTGTTCACTTTATAGATCGGAGTTAGGAAGTATGGAGGGGTTACGAGGTGCGGGGGCTCCTGCTCTTCCCCATGGCGACGTGCCAAGGCGTATCGGGCGTGGCCGATCTCGGCCGCGCGAGGGCACATCGACGCTGCAGCGATCCTTCACGGCAGAAGACGACCCAGTAGCCCCGCCCCAGCCGGCACCGCTGCGGATCGCGGTCATGGACCGTGACTCGGGCTTTCTGGTCGTGCTCGCAAAGCGCCTGGAGCGTCTGGAATGGAGCCACCGCGTGTTGACGCCGGCGGTCTCCACGGAGACGATCGCCTCGATGAGCCTCGACGCTCTGGTCATCGACCTGGCTGTCTTGGGTCTGCGGCCCTGGCGGTGGCTCGAGCGCCTGTGCCTGGCGGGCCCGAAGTTCCGCATCATCGTCTGCACGGGCTCTTCCACCGTCACAGAGCGCGTGCGCGCCCTGCAGATGGGCGCCGACGACTGGCTCACCAAGCCCTGTCATCCGGAGGAGCTCGTCGCCCGGATCGAAGCCGTCGTGGGTCACCGGCGCCGGCCCGAGCCGCGCACCATTGAGCCCGTGACCGTCGGTGAGGTGGAAATCCGCAGCGACCAGTACCAGGCGTTCGTTGCCGGGCGCAGCCTCCGGCTGACGCGGCGCGAGTTCGAATTCGTTGAGCTGCTGGCGGGGTCCGACAACGAGATATTCGAGCGCGAGCTCATCTACAAACGTCTCTGGGGTCCCGAGATGGTTCGCAACGATCGCTCGTTGGACGTCTTCGTGCACAAGCTGCGCCGCAAGCTCGAACGCGCCTCGCCGCGCTGGCGCTACATCCACACCCATTGGGGCCGTGGCTTCCGCTTCTGGGCGGAGCCCGTCGATCGCCCTGGCGTGGCTTGGGACGACCTCGAATCCGCCTTAGCTTTCGAGGAGGAGCCCAGCTCCAGTTTGGCGGCCTGAGCGCCCACGAACCCAGACTCGCTCGCACGTGCCGCGCGCTCTGGTCGCTGCAGCCTGGGGCGTCGCTGCAGCCCCGGGCGTCGTTACAGCCAGGTCAGCCGGCGATCGTGAACAGGAGCCTTCTCGGTGTCGAGCGCTCGCCCGATGCCGTCGCCGTGAGCACAAGCGTGTAGCTGCCGGGCTCGAGCTTCTGCTTCCTGGAGATGACACCCTGGAAGCTCACCCTGTTTGGGCCCCTGCGTGCGGAGAGCGTCAGGGTCCCGGCCACCACCGTTCGAGTGCACGGGTGCTCGCTCTTGTTCTCGCCGGTCTGCGCGACACACCTCCTTCCAACCTTGCGCCCGCCGGCCGGCTGGGTGAACGCGAGCCTCACGCGCGCCGGCTCGTTGAGGCGGAAGAAGAAGGTCGTGCCGAGCGGAGGCTGTCTGTTGGCGCCGATGTGGGCAAGCGCGTTGCCCTCGCGCCAGGTCTTGGCCGTCTCGCCGACCCCGCTGAGGGTCGGTCCCGTCAACGGGGGAATGAGCTGCGCCCCCACGACGGTGTCGAGTTGCACCCCCGCGACGGTGTAGGTCACGCTCTTGGATGCGCTGGCGCCTTCGCTGTCGGTCGTGGTGACCGTGAAGGTATGCACTCCGACGGTGCTAGTTTCGATGTATGCGCCGTTTTCAACGGAGCCTGTGCACGTGACCACGCTTGCCCCCGCGGGTGCACTGCACGCGTACTTGGCTTCGACTGTTTCTGCGACTGTTCCATTCCCAAGTGCGTAGGAGGCGCCGTTCTTCGGCGAGCTGATCGTGATGCCCGGAACCGGCGGGGCGAACACGTAGGCCGCGCCCTGGCGCGTGCGAGCTTCGCCTTTGGACACGTATGAAGCCACGTGGAAGGGCGCGCCCGCGACGATCGTCTTTTCGGAGATCGCCACCGAGCTGCCGAGCCTGTCGCCCCCGGTGCCGTCTGCGGCGCTCAGCTCTTCGGTCTGGGTGGCGTTCGTCCAACCGCCGCCGGCCGGGGTGAACAGGTAGGTCATGCCCTGAAACAGGTTCGAACCCAGGTCGTGATACGGCGCCCCGGCTACGATCATGCCGTCGGAGCTCGCCACCGAGCTGCCGAGCTGGTCGCTCTGGGCGCCGTCTGAGGCGGTCAGCTCGGCCGTCTGGGTCGTGTTCTCCCATCCACCAGCGGGCATCGTGAACACGTATGCGGCGCCCTGGCTCGTGTTCGAGCCCACCGTGTGGCGCGGCGCCCCGGCGACCACCGTGTTTTCGGTGATCGCCACCGAGTAGCCAAGCTGGTCGTTTTCGGCGCCGTCCGATGCTGTCAGCTCGGCGGTCTGGTCTGTGCTCGCCCAGCCGCCCGGCGGCGCCGTGAACACGTAGGCCGCACCTTGATTCGGGTCCGAGCCGACCTTGTGGAATGGGGCCCCGGCGACGACCGTGTTTTCAGCGATCGCGACCGAGGAGCCGAGCTGGTCCGCGCCGGCACCGTCGGAGGCCGTGAGCTCGGCCGTCTGGGTCATGTTTTCCCATCCACCAGCGGGCATCGTGAACACGTATGCGTCGCCCTGGCTCGTGTTCGAGCCCACCGTGTGGCGCGGCGCCCCGGCGACCACCGTGTTTTCGGCGATCGCTACCGAGTAGCCGAGCTGGTCCTCGCCGGCGCCGTCGGAGGCCGTGAGCTCGGCCGTCTGGGTGGTGTTTTCCCATCCCCCCGCGGGCATCGTGAACACGTAGGCCGCGCCCTGGCGTGTGTTCGAGCCCACCGCGTGGTAGGGCGCGCCCGCGACGATCGTGTCGCCGGAGATCGCCACGGAGTAGCCGAGGCTGTCCTCTTCGGCGCCGTCCGATGCGGTCAGTTCGGCGGTCTGGGTCATGTTCGCCCACTTGCCCGAGCGCGGGGTGAACACGTAAGCGGCGCCCTGGTATAGGCTCGTGCCCACTTTGTGGAACGGGGCGCCCGCGACGATCGTGCTGCCCGAGACGGCCACCGAGTAGCCAAGCTGGTCGCCTTCGGCCCCGTTCGAGGCGCTGAGCTCCGCCTGCTGGATGAATGGGTCGATCCGCAGGGGGTAGGCCGCTCCACGGTCGTCGATGCGGATCAGCACATGGCCTCCGAGGAGCTGCAGCCAGGCGCGCAAGGTGTGTCCCCGCGCATCGGTGACGAGCAAACCGTCGTAGCGAAGTGCGACTCCGCGGCCTGCGAGCAACACCGAGTCGTGTTGCAGCCGCGAGCTGAGGTTGCCCGAGATCGCGAGCGACAGCGTGAGCGGACCGCGGCCGCTGGTGGGGTGTGCGGTGACGTCGAAGCCCTGCTCCACCCCCAACGGACCGTTGAGGTACCACTCCGTCAGCGAGCGGCGCCGATAACTGACGCGGTTGCCGCTCGCGTGCGGCGCAATGCTCGGTGCGAGCGGCTTCAGCGCGCTCGCGTAGCCCCATGCCGTGAGCGCCATGCCGAGTCGCGCTTCCCCGGAGGCGACTGTCAGACCCCGGCGCGAGAAGGCCATGCGCAACCGCTGGGCGGGGTTGCGGGCGTGCAGACCGAGGACGCCATAGGCCGGTTCATCGCGGCCCAACGCCGCCGAGATCGGGCTCTGCGCCGCGGCCGGCAGGCTGCTCAGGCCGTGGCGGGCGCCCGCCACGGGCCGTGCGGGCGTGCCGGACAGCGCCACCAATGCGGCGAGGAATCCGAGCGCCGCCAGGGTGCCGAAACTCTCCATTGGTTTGCTGAGACTCTTCATCCTCGCTCAGCGTCTCCCGCGCCTGCGCGCGGCGTCGGCGCGGCGATCGATCAGTAGGGCCGGACGGGGCCGGGGCCCTGCGGGCAGGGCTCGCGCGCTCAGCAGGAGGGCCAGCAGGGTGGCGATCCCCACGGCCGCGTAGAACCACTCCTCACCGCCGTGGGATTCCCGGCTGCTCGCACCGGCCGGCCGGATCGCGAAGGCCGACTGGCTGGCCTGCTTGCGGGCCTTTTCCCGGCGCTCGGCCGCCGAGGGGCTCTGGGCGTAACCGCCGGCGCCGGGCGGGATCGGCTCGACCGGAGGCGTCGCCGCCGGCAGGATGGCGGGGGGTACCCCCAGCTGTTCCATCGGGGTCCCCGGCAGTTCCGGTGGTTGCGCCGACGGTCGTGGCGCTGGCGCCGCGAGCTTGGGCGCGGGCGCCGGCACCGCCGGCGGAGCCGGCGTCGCGGGCGGTGGGGGGATGAAGTGGAGCGTGGGGTTGACAGCGGAGAGGGCCGCCGCCGGTGGGGGCGGCGGCGTGGCGGCCGCCCCCACCGGCCGCTGCGTCTGATTGGAGTGCAACGCGCTCCCCGCCGAGAGGCCGGCGGGGGGGACGGTGCCGCAGGGCCTGCCGAAACTGCCGCGCTGGACCGTAACCGTCTCCGAGTAGCTGAACAGGCCCGCCGTGACCGTGACCGTAGTGGTGCCCGCGTTGTAAGCGCAGAACAGACCCGACGTGCTGGAGGCGATCGGGTGTCCGCTCGCGCTGAGCTTGGGGAAGGGCGACCCTTCGGCGGTCGGTTCCACGAAGTCGCCGACCGTCGGTTCCGAGCTCGTGAAGGAGTAGCTCGGGGACACGCACGTCGCGCCGCAGTTGGGCGCTGGAATTTCGACGTAGTCGTCATAGCCCTGGAAGTTTTCCCCGACCTTCGTCGCCAGCGTTCCGGCCGGGCGGCGCCCCACCGCTTCGAACTCGAGGGTCCGGCTGCGGGCGACGCTCAGCCCATCGATCGCCTTCAACGAGAGGGATTCGATCACGGGGATCGCTGCCACCTGCACCGAGCGCGCACCCGGGTTGGTGTCGATCGAGGCGAAGTACCACATCACCCCGTTGTTCTTCGTCTGCTGGTAGCCGAGCGTCGCGCCTTCGTACTCGGGTATCTTCGGTTCTTCGGGGCCGGCAGCTTCGGGGATGAGGCGGTGTTCGTCGAGTTCGTGGACTTCGCCGGCGCTGTTGCCCGGCTGGGCGCCGTCGGTCGTGAATACCGCCAGCACGGTCGCTTCGTGACCTTCGCGCACGCCGGCGTGCGCGAGCAGCGCAGCGATTTCTTCCGCTTCCGTTTCATCGCCGCGGTTCAGGTTTCGCAGCGGGTGCGCGGTGACGACCACGACCGGCACGTTTTCCCCTTCGGCCTTTTGCAGCTGCCCTTCCAGCCACGGTCGCTGGCGCGTGCTTTCTTCAAGAGCGCCTTTGGGATCGGCGTTGTCCAGCACGATCACCCGCAGCGTGCCTCCGTTCTGGGCCGCGTCGAAGGCGTAGTAGAGATGTGTTTCGCCGGTTGCCGGCGTTTCTCCGGGCGAGGAGACGGGCGTGATCCCGGGCGCGCCGGGGCCGGACCCGAATGGCGCCGGCGCACCGGCGAACGCTTCGGCCCACGGCAGCGTCGGGTTGGTCGCGCCGGGCACGGGATCGAACGGCCCCAGGGCGGCGAACGTCGGCACGCCCGCAAGTGGCGCAAGCAGTTCGGGCAGGTGTGCGAAATCGGCTTCCTGCTTCGCCGCCGGGATCTTCGAGCCTTCGAGCGGCCCGACCGCGTTGCCGCCCAGCATCGCGAATGCCGGCCCCCCCGGTTGCGCGGCGTAGGCGGCGATCTGCTTGGCCGCGGAGGTCAGGTTGACGTCGGGCTGCGCGTCGGGTGCCGATGCGCACTCTTCCTTGCACATCGGGCTCGTGAAGAAGGCGAAGGACACCGCGCCCGGTTCGGCGGGGAGGCTCGGTGTCGTGGACTGCAAGTTGGGAGGCTGAGCGCTGCCGGTGGTGTCGTAGCGCCAGATCGATGCGCTCTGCCAGCCGACGGGCCGGCTCGACAGCGGTTCTTCTGTGCCCTGTCCGGCTGCGTCTTCGGTTCCGTCATAGCCGCCCGCCGCCCAGGCGTGTTCGCCGGCTGGGCCGGTGGCGATCGCCAGCACTGGATCGCTCTTGAGTGCCCCGTCTCCGGTGATTTCGTTGCCGGCATACTGCGCGTGGCTGAGGTCTTGCCATCCGCCTTCGGTCTGGCGCAGCAGCTCGCCGTCGCCGGGGGGGAAGCCGCCGACTTCGGGGGGGTTGCCGCGCCCGGCGGCCGGTGGCGCAATCGATACATAGGTGCGCAGCCTGCCGCCGGCGTCGCGAAACGGGGCGAGGGCGACGGCGATCCCCTCGAGCGGCTGCGCGGCGTAGGCAAAGCTCTGTCCGGCCGCTTCGCGGACGAGCACGAGCGACTTGCCCGCGGCGACGATGCCACCGTCGGGCAGGCCGGCGACCACGCGCAGGTTGCCGGGAGTGAGCCCGCCGGGCAGCGTGGCGGCGCCGACTTCCGTCCAGTCTCCGCCGGGTGCAAGCGTGATCAGGTTGCCGGCCGCCACCGCGAAGACTTCCGAGCCCGCCACCGCGACCGAGGTGATGTCGACGCCGGAGTCGGCCGCCGGAGGCTGTTCTTTGCTCCAGCTGGCGCCGTTGTAGTGCAGGATGGTGCCGTCGGCGCCGACCGCCCAGCCTTCGCCCGATTGTGCGAATGCCACCGCGTTCAGCTGTGAATCGGTGAGCGAGGTCGACTGCGGGTCTTCCGACCATGTCGTGCCATCCCAGTGCAGGATGACGCCGAACTCGCCCACCGCGAAGGCGCTGCTCGGGCCCGCGAAGGCGACGCCGAGCAGGTTGAGCTTGCGCGCGCGTGGGGGGGTGGGCTGCACCAGCCAGCCCGCGGAGGCTTCGTAGCTCAGCGTGGTGCCATCGAACCCGACCGCCAGCGCACCCGATTGGCCCGCTTCGCCCGCGCTGCCCGGAGGCAGCGCGACGCTCATCAGCGGCGCGCGGTCGGGCAGCGGCCAGGAGGTGAGCGAGCCGGATGCCCCGTTGGCGGTCCAGTGCCCGAGCGTCTCGACGCCGCCGAGCCAGCCTTCGTTGGGGCTGGAGAACACGTCGTCTGCTCCCGTCTGGCCGGGGAACGGTCCGTAGCCGGGCGCCAGGACGCCGGTCCACTGACCGTGGGCGAAGACGTCGACTGATCCTTCCCTCAATCCCAGCGCCACCGGTCCGCTTTCCGTCTGGAAGATCGCGTCGGGCACGGTCGCCCGGCCACTCGACGATTCGAGCGGTTCTTCGCAGGAGTTGGTCCCCGGCAGCGTGCACCACGAGTTGGTGATGTGGCCGCTCGTGCCTTCAGCTTCGTAGCGCGCCACCACGCGGCCGCTTTCCTTGCCGGGAGTGAGGTCCACCCTCGCTTCGATCCAGACGCCCTTGCCGTCGGCCTTCAGCGCTTCGGGCAGCACTTCACCCTTCCCGTTGCTCTCCGCTGCGACCGCTCCTGTGAGGTCGAGCGCATCCAGACCGGTCGGCGAAAACGTCCATTCGCCACCTCGGAGGTGACCGAGGACGAGCCCCAACCCGGGCGGATGTCCCTCGACTTCGAACGCGCCCCAACCTTCGTCCGGGCCCTGCACGTCCTCGAGCTTCAGCCTGAGCGGGTCTGCGGAGCTGAAAGGCTTTGGCGGCTCGCTCGCGGCCTTGACGGTTTCGACGGTCCACTTGCCATCCTGCAACAGCCCATACCTGAGTTCGCCCAGCGCTGCGTACTGACCGGACGCGATGAGCATGCCGTACGCGTGCCCGCCTTCGCTTTCGCCGAGCCGCAGGGCGACGCCCTGGCGGCCGGGATCTTCCGCTTCGGCTCCGAGCAGCGAACCCAGCGTCTGGGTGGCTTCGGGGTCGAGCCTGAACTGGTCTTCGCCGGGGGCGCGGTGGAAGAGACCCACCACCGGCGGCTGTCCCCTGTTCGTCGAGGCCTCGGCCACCGACAGCCAGGCTTCTCCTGAGGGCGTCATCGTGCCCGCGACATGCACCTGGTTTGAGACGTGCGCTCCACCGGTTGCGTCCGAGACTTCGTCGGCTTTCAGCAACTTGAACGGTTCGCCCTCCGGTCCGCGCGGCACTTCGGCTATCTGCCAGCCGTCCCTGTCGGTGTAGCGCAGCAGGACGAGCTGTTCGCCTTGCGCTTCGTAGGGCAGCGGGCTCCCGTTCGCTTCCGCGGGCGGCGCGCTCGTGAATCCGTATGCCCAGGCTTCGTGTTCCGAGCTGCCCGCGATGGCGCCGAGGAAGCTGACGTCCCGCGCCGGAGCGGCGACGCCGGCGATCGATGCCGAAACCGCGGGGGTGAGCGACGGGTTGTCGACGTCGACGTCGCTCACCACCGCAGAGGTGGCTTCGTTGCCCGCCGCATCCTCCGCGATCGCGCGGAAGTCGTAGGGCCCGTTCTGCAGGGATTCGGTATCGAGGGTGTGCCTGTAGATACTGGACCCCAGGGATTCGGGAATGGTCGTCTTGCCGCCGATGTCGATCCAGGCGCCTGCGCCGGTCAGCGAGCGCGCCTGGAAGCGAACCGATGCGACGCCGGAGAGGGCGTCCGTCGCACTGGCCGAGAGAGTGGCCTGTTTGCCGAGGTGCGATCCGGGGGTGGGGTTGACCAGTTCGACGGTCGGCGGCGCGTTGTCCACGAGCAGCTTGCGGACGGGGATCGAGACGAATTCGCCGGGATTGGCGGGTACGACGCGGAAGTCGTATTCGCCATTGCCTTCGTCCGGCAGCGTCTTCGTGTCGAAGCTCGCGCTAACTGGCCCGGTGGCGGGCAGGGCCGCGCCGATCGTCGTCCACCTCACGCCGCCGGGGGGGCCGTTGGAGTGGGCCCACTGGAAGCTGACGGAGCTGACGTTCGCGGTGCTCGGTATGGCGGCAGCCAAGGTGATCTTGCCGCGGGCGTCTGCCGTGGGATTCGTGGTGAGCGTGACCACGGGCGAGCTGTTTGCGATCAGACGATCGGTCAGCTCGGATTCATATCTGCTGCCTTCGGCCGTCGTCACGATCACGCGCAGGTTGTAGAGGCCGTCGCTTACGGGTTTGTCTTCGATGTTCGTTTCGAAGATCGTGCTCGAGGTCGTCGTTTTTTCGATCGTGGTCCAGGCTTCTGATTCCGGGGATTCGGCAGGCCTGTACTGGAACTCGTACGAGGCGATCGACGAGAGTCCGCCCGTCCTGGCCACGAGCTCCGGGTCTTCGGTCTTTTCCGTCAGGACGGCGCCGGTGCCCGGAGTTTCGAGGACCACTTCCGGCCCCGAGGTCAAGGGCGTGGCGACGGGCGTGCCCGACAGCGATTCGGCCCTCGGCAGGGGTGAGTCCGGGGTGTCCGCGACAGCCAAGCTCGTCGGCGCGCTCGGCACGTGGGGCTCTTTGATCCGCGAGATGCGCGTGAGAAGCTCGCTCCACTGCGCCGTGCTCAGTTTGGGATCCAGCCGCGCACGCGACTGCGGCCGACGCTTGCTCGGCGACCGGATCTCGCCGATCGGGGCCTCGCTGGAATCGGGGCCGAACAGCGGCCGCGCTCCCTGACGGGTGTGGCCCTGGGTTTCGCCCAGCAGCTGCCAGCTCTGCAGGAACGGGAGCGGGTCGATCGGCCCGGCGCCCGCGGGACGGATCGCGAACAGGAAGCGCGCCTGCGAGCCCGCCGGCCCAGCGCCCACGCTGCCCAGCACAGCGCCGGCCGCAAGCCACGTGCCCCGGTGCTTCAGGACACGGCCGAGATGGGCGTAGGTGTAGGTGTTTCCGTAGGCGTCGCGCAGCTCGATGAAGCGCCCCAGCGTCGCGTTGCGCCCGATCTGGATGACCTGCGCGCTCTGCACGGCGAGCACCGGTGCGCCCGGTGAAGCGGCGACGCTGGCCTGTGGTGGCTTGCTCCAGACCGCCGTCGCCGCGTGGGAGCCGCCGCCCGCCACCGGAAAGCGTCCGCTGACGATCGCACCGAGAGAGCCGATCAGCGACTGCGGAGTGGCCGCGAGCAACTGGGTGCGAAGGAGCACCGATTCGACGTAGCCCGCGGAGTGGTTGTAGGCGTAGATCGCTCCCCGCAGGTCGTGGCCGGCGCCGGCGGCCGCGAGGTAGCGGGCGGTCGCGAAGATCGCGTCGGCCGGGTTGTCCGGATCGCGTACGCCGGCTTCATTGGCGTCCACGCCGTAGGTCAGCCACTCTTCCGGCAAGAACTGCATCCAACCCTCCGCTCCCGCGCTCGAAGGGCCGAGATCCAAGCCGTAGTCGGTCTCGACTTCATTGATCGCGGCCAGCACCTGCCAGGGCACCCCGTAACGCTGGGCGGCCGCCATAAAGATCGGCAGCAGGAACGGTGGCGTGCGGTAGGTGTCGAGGAAGAAGCTCAGCAGCGGGCTGCCGCCGGGGAACGCCAGCGGAGAGCCGAAGATCGCGCTCGGACTCGGCGCGGGCGTCGAAGGCTCACCCGGATTCGGCGCCAGCGGCCTTCCGGCGTTGCCGCCCCCGGTGTGCACGGCCCCTCGCCCGGCATGCTTGTGGGCGTGGTGGTGCGAGCTGGGCTTCTCCGACCGCTGTGGCGTCTGTGCCTGCGGCGCCTGTGCCACCACCGAAGGTCCCGGGCTCGAGGTTGAGGGTGAAGGGGTCGTCGACGATGAAGGAGGCGTCAACGCCGGCGTGGTCGATTGCGATTCCGGCGACGGCGTTTGTGAGCTCGACGTCGAGTCTGATGTGGAGCCCGAGCCTTCAGTTGACGTTGAGTCTGATGCTGGGGCCGAGCCTTCGGGGCCGCCGCCTGCCGGCGCGGCGCCTTCGCCGTCGGGCGCCGGCGCGCCGGCTTCCGTGGTGATCGCCAAAGCGCGGCCGGCTTGCGGCCAGGGCGCGGCGCCGCCCGCAATCGCGAGCGTCAGCAGTACCAGAGCAAGCCTTCTGAGCGAGCGCGCCCTGCTCATGCGAAGAAGCTCACCTTGGTCGGCCAGTGCTTGCGATTGAGGCTCAGAACGAGCAGGCCGCTGTGCCCGGCGAAATGTCGTGGCCGCGCCTGGCCGACGACGTGCCCGGAACGAAGCGCCCGCGCCCCGATCGTGATCGGCCTGCGTACCTTGAACGTGATGTAGAGGCTCAGCTGCACCTGCCCGTTGCGCTCGGCCGTGTGAAGCTTCGCCTTGACGTCATAGACGGCGGGCGGCAGCGTGACCGTGTGCGTCCGGGTCACGGTCGGCGGCGCTTCCACGGGTGGCGGCGGTGGAGGGGCTTCCGCGGCGGGGGGCTGCGGTTCTTCTTCTCGTCCTTCTTCTTCTTCTTTCAGCCGTTCCGGTTCTTCTTCGTTGCCTTCGGGTGCTTCTGGCGGTTCTCCGTCGGTCAGCCGGTAGAGGTGCGGGAACTCATCGCTCGCGGCCAAAGGGCCGCCGCTCGTTCCGGCGCTCGTGGCCGCCCAGGCGTCGTTGGCGGCGTTGGCGGCGACCGCGGTCACGCCGCCCGCGCGGTCGACCGGCGCCGGGGAACCTTCGGAGAAGCGCGTCACGGTCGTGGTTCCTTCGCAGTTGGCGTGGGCGATCACCGGTTGGCCGACGGGTTCTTCGTGGCTGGCGGCCGCTTCCCATGCCTTTCCTCCCGCAAGCGCTTCGCCGGCGCCGGGAAGAACCGCCAGCGAAGACCACAGGAAGGCCCCCGCCGCGGCGATGTGCTCGTAGTCCGGCGTATACGTGAAGCGAGTCGCCGGCGGGCCGGTGCACGCGGCCGCCGCGCCGGAGGTGGACACCGGCTGCAGCGGGGAAGGCTGCGGCGACTCGGGCGGCGCGAATGGTCGGGAGACCGGCTGAACGAGCTCGCCTCCTTCCGAGGACGGTCCCTCGCGGCGTTCTTCCAGGCGCAGACCGGCCGGGTTGCCCGCCACCCAGCCCTGGCCCGCCGCGTCGATGCCGGCGGCGACGAGGTCGGTCCTGAAGGGATCGTCCACCTGCGGGCTCGTGAACGGGGTGAACGGGAGCGGCGAGAAGGCCTGCCCGCTGGAGGCGAACAGCTGCGCCGGCGGCTCGCCTTGCAGCGTCGTCAACGGCCCATCGGAATACGCTTCGCCGGTTGCGCCCACCGCGATCCCGAGGCGTTCGCCGGCCGGGCCTTCGCGTGTCGCGGCGGCGGTGTATTCGCCCTGCAGCAGGCTCTGCGAGGAAGCGGGGGAGGCGTTGGTCAGGGTCTTGCCGTTCCAGTGCACGACCGTGCCGTAGGTGCCGAAGAACCAGCAGTCGTTCCAGGCATAGCAGGCGGCCGAGGTGATGCCGCCCGGCCTTTCTCCCACGTGCGCTTTGGTGGCGCTGGGAAGCGCGAACGGCTCCCATTCGAGGTTGACCTCGCCTTCGAAGCGGCAGAGGTCGGCCCATTTTCCATCGGCGCCATCTTCGGGACCGGGCCCCACGAGCCAGTAGTCGAGCTTGCCCGCCCACACGATCGTGTTTCCCGGACACTTCTTGCTGCCGGGAAACGTCGGGGATGGGTACCAGTGATTGCCGTTGTAGATCCAGACGCCGTAGGTCGTCGCCGCCGCGTTGCTGCCCTGCTCCGTCGTGGCCGCGAGGCCGCGGTTCCAGGCCCTGAAGGCCATCGACGTGACGGTCAGGGGGCAGCTCACTTCGCCGATGGCATCGTTGCAGTTCGGCACGGAGGAGCTTTCGACCGGCCCGCCGGCGCTGCTGAAGGGATACGGCTGGACGTCTTCCCAGCAGGAACCTCCGCCGGATGGCGGTGAGCCCGGTTCGACGGTCGCCGTGTCGGAGGTTCCGCCCGCCGTGGTGGTGATGCTCGCGCCCGCGCAGCGGACCGGCGAGTCCGCCAGGGCAGTGCTGGTCGCGGGAGTCGTGGCCAGCTCGAGCCCGCCGATAACCGCGTAGCACGAAAGGAGCGCGAGGAGACGGCACATGCAGCGGAGCTTAAGTTGGTTGGTCGTCGCGAGAACGGAGCTTCACAGGAACTTAAGCTGTTCACCAAAACGAAAGATCGAGCCCGGCCCCTCGGGCCGCAGGCGCGGAGCACGATTGTTCACTGGAAGGAAAGAACAAATCACGAAAAGGCGACAATGAGACTCGATCGGCCACCAATAATCGGCCCCCGATTCAGTCATCTCGACTCGAGCAAGGTGGGAAACAAACATGGACATGTCACTTCAGAAGCGCTTTGGCTTCGGCCCGCGTGCCCTGCTGGTCGGGCTGAGCGTGCTCGGTTGTACTGTGCTGGCAAATCTGGTGCTTGCGGGCGCGAGCTCCGCGATCCCGCCGGCCGGCGGGCTCGCCTGCCAGAACGGCGGCGGCAGCCAGGCATCCAACGGCAAGATCACGGGTCGTGGCTCGAGCTTCAACGCCCACGCCGAAGCGCTCTTTGCGCAGCTCTACGAGGAAGACGTGTGTGGCGGCACGTCCGAAACCCTGGGAGGCCCGGCGGGCAATACGATGGTCGCGTACAACTATCCGGCCGCCGAAGCGGCGAGCGCCACGGGCGCGAAATTCGGACTGCAGGCGGCCGCGTGCCGCACCGACGCCTACGCCGGCGACGCGACTCCCTATACCGAGGCAAACCTCGCGGAACTCGACGGAACACCGGGGGCGACGACGGGTGGGGGCTCGTGCGCGCTGACCTTCACGCCGCCGTTCGAGCCGACGCCGGGACCGTATCCCGACACAACCTCTGGCGAAAAGGACACGCAGGCGAACATCATGTCGTTTCCGATCGCAGGCGAGTCTGTGGCGCTGCTCGTGAACCTCCCGAGCGCGGCCTGCAGCGGCAAACCACCGACTTCGCTCGACTTCACCGCCAAGGAGGTCTCGAGGATCTATGGCGGCGATGCCCTGAAATGGAATGACTCGGAACTCGTCGCAAACAACCCGTCGCTGGCCAACTGCGAAGGGGAAATCCAGCGCGTCGTCCGCGAGGACAGCGCGGCGCAGTCGGAATTCCTCAAGAAGTACCTGGTCGCCGCGGAAGCGACGGACGGTGGCAGAGGGAATGTGACCGGCGAATGCGCGGTCGGCAAAGAATGGTCGGCCTACGTCAAAACGAACACCGAATGGCCCGGCTTGCAGAAACCCGGCTCCGAAGGCACCTGCAGCCCGATCAAAAAAGACCCCTCGAGCGGTGGCCCGGAGGAGATCAAAACGGTCGAAGCTACCGAAGACGGCGTTGGCTATGCCGATCTCGCCGACGCGGTGGAAGGGAAAGGCCTGATCACGGCCAGCGTCGAGAACGCCACTAACACGGGTTACCAGTCTCCACGGAGCGGCTCGGCGGCCAACTGCAATTTCAGCACGCTGACCCTCCCCAGCGGCGGGGAGAACGGCGCCGTGGGCCTCAACGCGGAAGACGACAACTGGGCGAACAACAACGAAGCGACGGCCGAGTTCCCCAACCACGAGAACGCGACGGATCTGGGCAGCCGCTACCCGATCTGTGCGCTGGCGTTCGACCTGGTGTACACGGGCCTGGACGACACGAGCGGAACCGAAAACGCGATTACAAGGCTCACGAACGATCAGCGCAGGACCCTGTACTCGTACTTCACGTACGTCCTGTCATCGACCGCACAGGACAAGCTCACCGCCCATGACTACGCACCACTGCCGACTGCCTGGCTGCCCCTCCTGACAGAAGGATTCGAGTCGAACTTCTGATGAGGTGGCGGATGGCGGGGCTTCTCGCCCTCGCGATGTTGGTGGCAGCCGCCCGCGCGGGATCCGCGCGGGCGGCTGTGTTTGAGGTTGACAACGGAGCGAGCCTCGAAGCGGCGCTCGTGCGCGCCGACTCGAGCTCGGCGCCGAGCACGATCGTCTTGAGCGCAGGAGTGTTCCTACCGTCGCAGACGCTGCACATCGGCGGCGACCTCACGATCGCCGGGCCCCCGTCCGGACGGGGAGCGAGGCTCGACGGGGGCGCCGTCGAGCCGTATCCCTCGGATCTGCTGCTCGTGGAAGCCCATGCGCGCCTGACCCTCTCGAACGTGCAGCTGACCACGGGGGGCGGAGGCGCCTTTGCGGCCGCGGTCGACGACCTCGGTGCCGTGGACCTCGAGAACTCGACCGTCGAGGGCAACGATGGGCCCGGCCTGGAGGTGGAGTCCGGAGGCTCGGCCACGGTGCGCAACTCGACGCTGAGCGACGGCTCCGACTTCGGTCTGATCGACGACGGCAGCGCGAGCCTGTTCAACTCCACGATCGCGTTCAACACGAACGGAGGCATCGAGGACTCCGGCGGTGTGCTGAACCTGACGAACACCATCGTCGCGGACAACAGCCCGTTCGACTGCACGAGGCACGCCGCGACAAGCGATCGCAGTCTGGACTCGGACGGCAGCTGCGGGGTGGGTCCGCTCGGCGATGTGAATCCGCTGCTGGACGTCGCGCTGCGCAACAACGGCGGCTCGACGCCGACGCACGCGCTGGAAGCGGGCAGTCCGGCGATCGGCGCGGGCGACGAGTCCAAATGCCCACCGGACGATCAGCGCCACTTCATCCGTCCGAGCGGCAGCTGCGATATCGGCGCCTACCAGGTAGACGCTATCCAAAGCAACGCCCAGCAGGGCCCGGCGAGCTCCGGGCCGGGATCGGCAGGCGGCTCGCGCGGCTCGCGCGCCATCTCGCTGGTGGTCAGCGGACAGGGCAGGCTGCACGGAGCACGCCGCTCGCGAATCGCATTCACGCTCCGGGCGCAAACCGGTCGCAAGAGCGCCACATTCCTCTATGCCGACAGCGTTCGCCACGTTGTGCTCGGCGCCCTGACCGTGACGTCGCTGTCGATCGACCGATCCCGGGGCGTCGCGACCCTCGACGGGAGCGGTGTGGAGAAGGTGAATCGACGACGCGTTCGCATACAGCTCGTGCTGGAGCGTCGCGCTGGGCATGCCACGCTGAGCATTCGCCTCTCGGACGGCTACCACGAGAGCGGGCGTTTGCTCGACGGCTCGGTCACTTTCACTCAAATTATCTCCAAGTCGTGAACAACCCACCCTCGCCGTCGCAAATCATCTCCAACTCGTGAACAACCCGCGTCCGCCCTCCCGCCCTCTGGTAGAACGGACCCCGATGGTCCTCAAGGCAACTAACTGTGCCCGCCGCGTCGTCGGTCTGCTGGTCGTGGCGGCGGGTCTCGGTATGCTGACTGCCCCCGGCGCGAGCGCCGAAACATATTCGGTCAAAACAACCAGCGAATTGACTGCGGCTGTGGCGAAAGCCAACGCCAACACCAAAACCGAACCAAACAAGATCGTCCTCGAAGGCGGCAGCTACGCGCCGTTGAAATCATTGGTAATCACAAATACCAGCGACGCGCTGACGATCGAAGGGCCCACAGGCTCTCCCGCGACGAAGGGAAAGGCCGCCTTGATCGCTGGCACGTCGGTCGAACCCACCTTCGCGCAACTGTTCGTGATCGAAGGGGGGGTGTCGGTCACGCTCAGGAATCTCGAGATCGGTGGCGCCGGCGGCCTGGGGACGCCTGCGATCGAAGTCGTGCCGAAAGGCGACCTCGCGGTGGAAGGCTCCACGCTCGAGGGCAATATCGGCTCGGGCGTCCTCGTCAACGATGAAGGGGTCCTCGCCGTTCGCAACTCGACGATCTCGGAAGATTCCGAATTCGGGGTCCTCGACGACGGCACGGCGAGCTTCTTCAATGCGACGGTCGCGTTCAACACGGATGGCGGCCTCCAGAACGAGGGCACGCTTAATCTCACCAACACCATTGTCGCCGAGAACAAGGGCGCAGGCGACTGCGAGGGGGCCACGACTACGAGCGATCACAGCCTCGACTCGGACGGCAGCTGCGGCGTCGGAGCGCTGAGCAAAAAGAACCCGCTGCTGCAGCCGTCGCTGCTCAACGACGGTGGCACGACACCGCTGCACCCGCTGAAACCGGGCAGCCCGGCGATTGGCGCCGGCGACGAGGCGCAGTGCCCCACGACCGACCAGCGCGGCGCAAAACGTGCGAACCCGTGTTCCATCGGCGCAGACGAATACAACGGCACCGCGCCGACGATCACGGTGCCGGCGGAAATCGTCGTGGAAGCAGAAGGCGAAGCGGGCGCGATCGTCTCCTATACGGCGAGCGCCGCCGGTTTCGAAAACGCGATCCGCACCTTCGGCTGCGTGCCGGCATCGGAATCGACCTTCCCGGTCGGCACCACCACCGTCGAATGCACGGCCGTGGACGGCCATGAAAACAAAGCTTCCAAGTCGTTCAACGTAAAGGTGACGCCGAAGGTCGGGTCGCCGGTCGCCCCGACGGTCGTGACCGGCGCGGCGACCGCGATCGCGCAGACCTCGGCGACGCTGAACGCGACGGTGAACCCCAATGGCTCGGAAGTGACCAAATGCACCTTCGAATACGGCACGAGCACAGCCTACGGGGAAACCGCTCCGTGCTCCTCGCCGCCCGGCTCCGGGACGGGCGCTGTAACCGTCTCGGCGCCGATCTCCGGTCTCGCGGCGGGCACCACCTACCATTTCCGCGTCGTCGCCGAGAACGCCGGCGGCACGAGCGACGGCACCGATGAAACTCTGAAAACCCCAGCCGCCCCGGTCGCCCCGGCGGTCGTGACGGGCGCCGCGACCGCGATCGCGCAGACCTCGGCGACGCTGAACGCGACGGTGAACCCCAACGGCTCGGAAATCACCGAATGCACCTTCGAATACGGTACGACCACCGCCTACGGGAAAACGGCCTCGTGCTCCTCGCTGCCCGGCTCCGGGACGGGCGCTGTAACCGTCTCGGTGCCGATCTCCGGTCTCGCGGCGGGCACCACCTACCACTTCCGCATCGTCGCGAAGAACGCGGGCGGCACGGGCAAAGGCTCGGACGCCACGTTCACGACGACCGAAGAAGCGAAAATCGAAACAAAAGTTGAAACGAAAGTCGAATCAAAAGTTGAATCAAAAGTTGAACCGAAAGTTGAACCAAAAGTTGAACCGCCGCCGAGCGAAAATCACGAACCGGACCCGGACGTGACATTGGCGGCCAGCTCGGTGACCGTGAGTCCCCGGGGCGCGTTCGCCCTGAAGCTGAGCTGCCCGGGGGGAGACAAGATCTGCTCGGGCACGGTCACGGTGCGCACGCTCACCGCGGTGCTCGCTTCCCGGGGGCATGAGGCCAAGAGCAAGAAGCCGAAGGGAGCGATCCTGACACTCGCGAGCGGCTCGTTCACGCTCTCTGGCGGGCAGGTCGAGGTGCTGACGCTGCACCTGTCGAGCAAGGCTCGCGCGCTGCTCTCGCGCACGAAGGTGCAGCGGGTGCGGGTGACGATCGTCGCTCATGACGCGGCGGGTGCCACGCAGACAACCCAGGAGACGGTGACGCTGCGCGCAGCCCGCGCGAGGTAGCGGCGGGGCAGACGTGCGCATCCGCTCGATGTTCGTGGGGCGCTCTCGATGAGCCGCGCCGAGGCTTTGCGCCTGACGGTTGCGGTGGCCGTGGCCGCCGGCGCGGTGGCGCTGGGTGAGTCCGTCACGAATGGCGGGGGTCACCGGTCGGGTGCTTCGGCGCCGCGATCCGCCGAGCGGGCGCCCGCCGTCGGCTCCCTGCGTGCGGGGGGCGCTGCTGGCTCCCTGCGTGCGGGGGGGGCTGCCGGCTCCCTGCGTGCGAGGGGGGCCGGGTCAAACCGGGTTTCCGCGGTCGGCGGATCGGCGTCGCGGGCCGGTGGTGTCGCGGTGGCGGGTGGACCGGCGGTGGAACGGTCGCTGGCGGGTGGGTCGATGACGGTGGTGGTCAACCAGCCGCCACCGGGTCTCTTCAGCCAACAGAACGTTTCGATTGCGCAGGGAGCCGAAGTCGCGGTCGGCGAATTGAACGCCGCGGGCGGGCTGGCCGGGCACGTTCATATCAAGCTGGTGCGTCAGACTTTGGATGGTCTGTCCCCGGCGGCTGTGCAGAGCCGGCTGCGTTCGGAGGCCGCGGCGGTGCTTGTCCTGCCGTGCGACACGAACTCCCAGCTGAGCCTGGCCGCCGGGGCGTCGCGATGGGGGCTGCTGATGTTGGCGCCGTGCAATCCCGACGCTACGGCCGGTCGCCGCTATGCCACCTACTGGCCTGTCGGCGCCGCGGCGACCGACGAAGCCGTCGAGCTCACCACCTTCATGCGGATAACGGGCTACCGAAGCGCCTTTGTCGTCAGCGCCCCGGGCAATCGCTACGTCGAACTGCTGACCGGCGACTTTCGCAGTGCCGCACGGGCGAGCGGCATCGAGCTCAGGGGGAGCGCGTCGATCGCCGCGACAACCACGGACTTCTCGGGCTTGGCCAGCGCCATCCGGACGACCCGCCCCCGACCCGCGCTGATCTTCACCGCGCTCCCTCCGCCGCTTGTGAATCGGCTGTCGGCCGGCCTGCGGGAACACGGTGTCGAACAGGCCATCATCGGCACCACCGCGATGGATACTCCGCTCACGCTCTCGAGCGGCTCCAAAGCGCTCGAAAACGCGACGTTCGCGTCCTACGGCTTCCCGCGTGAAAGTGCGGCGGCGGCGCGCTTCGCCGCCGCCTACCGTGCGCTTGCCGGCCATCAGCCCGTCGGCAGCTTCCCGGGTCTCGGACTCGAAACGATCCGCCTGCTCGAGAGCGCGGCGCGCAAGGCCGGGTCGGCCGAGCCGAGCGCCATCCAGCGTGCGCTGGCCGGCGGCGTGAGCCTCGAAGGGGTCGGGCTGGCGGGGCGAATCTACCAGCCCGGAGGCGATCACAACCCCGTCGGTGAAGTGGCCGTCAGCAAGATCTCCATGGGCAGCTTCCTGCCGCTGCTGGCGAGCACGCCGACCACCAGACGTTAATAATCCTCGGTTGGCGCCTCACCGCCGGCAGCGACCGACTCGCGCATTCTCACGGGCGCGTTGCCGTTGAGGCCGTGGACGAGCGGCCGCGGCCAGCGCTGGACCGTTTCGAGGAAGGTGTTCAGCTCCGGCCCCGCCAGCGTCTCGGCCTCGACCAGCTCGTTGGCGAGCTCCTCCAGAACCTGGCTGTTCATGTCGATGATCTGCTTGGCGGTGTCCTCCGCCTCGTGGGTCAGCCGGCGCGTCTCGCTGTCCACGAGTTCGTGCGTCGCGGCGGCCACGTTCGCCGTGTTGGCAAGTTCGCGCGCAATGAAGACCTCGCCGGGCTTCTCGCCGACGGTCACCGGTCCGATCGCCTCGCTCATGCCCCAGACCGAGACCATCGCATGTGCGGTCTTGGTTGCTTCGTCGAGATCGTTCTCCCCGCCGGTGGAAAGCATGCCAAACACGTAATCCTCCGCCGCCACTCCGGCCATCGTCGTGACCAGGTTCTTCGTGAGGTCGAGGTGGGTCAGCATCAGCTTGTCCTCGCTCGAGTAGACGGTCGCGCCGCCACGTCCGCGCGCGCGGGCGACGACCGAGAGCTTCTGCAGCGCCGCGGAGTTGTCGATCGCGCGGGCGACGATCGCGTGTCCGGACTCGTGCACGGCGATTCGCCACACCTCCTCACGCGTGAGCACGTGGCTCTTGCGGGCGGGTCCCGAGAGAACGCGGTCGATGGCCTCTTCGAGCTCTTCCTGCTCGATCAACCGCTTGCCGGTGCGCACGGTGAGCAGTGCGGCCTCGTTGATGATGTTCGCGAGGTCGGCGCCCGTGAACCCCGGGGTCTGGTGGGCGATACGCACCAGGTCGGCATTGGGCGAGATCGGGCTCCTGCTGGCGTGCAGTTTGAGGATCTCAGTGCGCCCATGCACGTCCGGGACATCGACGACGACCTGGCGGTCGAAGCGGCCCGGTCGCAGCAAGGCGCTGTCGAGGATGTCCGGTCGGTTGGTCGCGGCCATGATCACGACGCCGGTCTCCGCGCCGAATCCATCCATCTCGACGAGAATCTGGTTGAGCGTCTGCTCGCGCTCGTCGTTGCCCTGTCCCATGCCGGCGCCTCGTTGGCGACCGACCGCATCGAGCTCGTCGACGAAGATGATGGCGGGCGCCGCTTCGCGCGCCTGACGGAACAGGTCACGAACGCGCGCGGCGCCCACGCCGACGAGCGACTCGACGAACTCCGAGCCCGACAGGGAGAAGAAGTTGGCCTGGGCCTCCCCGGCGACGGCACGTGCGAGCAGCGTCTTGCCCGTGCCCGGGGGTCCGGTCAAGATCACTCCCTTGGGCGCTTTGGCGCCGAGGTGCGCGTAGCGCCCGGGATTCTCCAGGTAGTCGCACACCTCGCCCAGCTCGATCAGCGCCTCCGGAGCGCCGGCCACGTCAGCGAACGTCGTCCGCCCCTCGCCGGCCTTCTGCCCGCTCCCGGTCCATTTCGAGAACGCGGCGAACGCCGCGCCCTGGTCTTTGAGCAGCGTCATGAAGAACGCGAACAGCGTGACGAGGATCAGGATCGGCAGCAGGAACTGAACCGTCGCATGCAGGCTCGCCTTTCCCGACTGCGATTCCACCGTGGTTGGAACGCCCTTGTGCTGGAGCTGGGCGAGCAGCGTGCCCGTGTAGGAGTTCGACGACGGGTAGTTCGCCCACAGCTTTTCGCCGCCCACGGTGCGCAGCGTTATGGCGGCGTCCTGGTCGAGCAGGGTCGCCTGGGACACGCGCCCTCGGGAGATCAGTTCGGTGGCGTTCGTGAGCGTGGTCTCCCGTCCGGTCGGGGACCGTCCGACGAGCGAGAGGCCGACGAAGAAGAGGATCAGCAGAAAGGCCGCCGTCCCCGCCAGGCCGGCCAGCAGCGGGCTGGCGCCGACCACGTCCCGGACGGTCTTCGCCCCGGTGCGCAGCCAGCTGAATGGAGGTTTCTTGAGCATGGTCAGGGTGGCAGTCTGTCGCATCGAGTGGCGCCAAACCTAAACGACTTGTGAACAAGCGCGGGAATCGCATGGCGCATAGAACCTAATGATCTTGTGACCGATCGTAACGATCCGGTTAAACACCTCGCTTTCAGCCGGAATGCCTTGCTAGAAAGTCAGCCATCGCTCGGAATGGCAGCGGAGCGTCACACGACAGCCGGCCACCGGCCAAGATCATCCCATCACGGAATCTGCTGACTGGGCAGGGGAACCTGCACACTGGACTGGAGGACAGAATGAGGTACCGATTCATTGAGCATCTGCGAATAGCGTTGGTCGCGTTCGCGTTCGCCGCGGTGTCGTTGGCGGTGCTCACGCCTGGGGCGAGCGCCGCGACGTACAACGTGAAAAACACCGCCGAATTGGAAACAGACGTGACCAGTGCCAACGCCGATAAAGAAGCGAACACGATCGTGCTCGCATCCGGCAGCTACGTGCCGGTCAAAACCTTGGCGCTGACGAATACGAGCGGTGTGCAGACCATCGAAGGGCCGGCCAGCGCGCCATCGGTGAGGGGCAGCACGGCGATCGTCAGCGGCAGCTCTGTTGAACCGTTCCCTTCGCAGCTGTTCATAGTCAACCCGAGTGTGTCCGCGACAATCAAGAACCTGGAGATCGGCGCGTCGGGTGGGCTGGGGACATCCGCGATCGAAGACAGCGGCAACCTCACCATCGAAAGCACGACGCTCGAGGGGAACACCGGCGATGGCGTGCTCGTCGCCGACAAAGGGACGCTGACGGCACGCAACTCGACGATTTCCGAAGGTTCGGAATTCGGTGTGCTCGTCAACGGCACGGCGAGCTTCTTCAACTCGACCGTCGCGTTTAACGCGGACGGCGGTATTCAGAGTGTGGGCACGTTGAACCTGACCAACACGATCGTGGCGGAGAACAAAGGCTCGGGCGACTGTGTTGGCACAGCCACCACAAGCGATCACAGCCTCGACTCGGACGGCAGCTGCGGGGTCGGCGCGCTGAGTAAAACGAACCCGCTGTTGCAGTCGTCGCTGCTCAACAACGGAGGGTCAACGCCTGTGCACTCCCTGAAACCCGGCAGCCCGGCGATCGGCGCCGGCGACGAGGCGGAGTGCCCGGCGACCGACCAGCGCGGCGCGAAACGCGCCAACCCGTGCTCGATCGGCGCGGTCGAATTCGGCGCGGCGCCGACGATCACGGTGCCGTCCAACATCACCACCCCGGCAACAGGCGCATCGGGCGCCGCGGTGTCATACACGGCGACTGCCACGGCCTCGGAAGAACTGCTCCACTCCTTCAGCTGCACGCCGGCATCGGGCTCGACGTTCCCGGTCGGCACCACCGAAGTGCAATGCACCGCGGTGGCCGGTGACGAAAACACCGCGACAGCATCCTTCAAAGTGCAGGTGACCACCGCTAAGCACACTCTCACCGTGACGGTCACCGGTGAAGGCACCGTGACCTCTACGCCCGCGGGCATCGACTGCGGGCAGGGTCACACGGCATGCAGCGCCGAATTCGAAGAAGTAGCCGTCGCGTTGACGCCGGCGCCGGCAACCGGCTATACGCTCTCGGCGTGGGGCGGCGCCTGCTCGGGCGCCGGATCGTGCTCGATCAATCCGTTGAGCGCGAACGAGTCGGTCACGGCCGCATTCAGCGCGGCGCCGGTGCCTCCGGCGGGTGGGATAACGATCGGCGGTACGCCTCACGTGGGCGAAACGCTGAGCATCGCGAAAGGCGGCAAAGCAGCCGAATGGACGGGCGCGCCCGAAACGTTGACCTACCAGTGGGAAGACTGCAACGCAGCGGCCACGGAATGCTCGGCGATCGAAGGCGCAAACACAAACGAATACACGCTGACCGCCCTCGACGCCGGATACTACGTGCGTGTCTCTGTGACAGGGAAAAACGCATCCGGCTCGACGACGGCGGCTTCGGCGGTGAGCGTAAAGGTGGAAATGGTGCACTCGTTCCCGGTCGGCGTCCACGGCGAAGTGCCGTTCACGCAGACCCTGACGTCGTACTGCACGGAAGTGAACCTCGGTCATTTCATACCCGCTGAGGCAAAAACGTACACAAACACCTGCAATGTGACGGCGACGGACACGGACGCGGCCAGCAGGCTGACCGCGGAAGACGCGAGCGCGACGGACACGGGGCATCTCGTGCAGGGGACCTACGACCTGCCCGATCCGCTCGAAGTGCAGGCGGCCGCGGAAGAAAGGGGCATCACCACAGGAGCGCAGACACTCGCGACGTCACTCGGTCATCCACAGACCCTGCTGAACTTCGCAGAACCGTTTGCCGATAATCTTCTGACGGTGAAATTCACGCAGAAGATCGGCAAAAAAGATCCCCTGCACACCGGCGTGTACGCCAAGACGATCACGCTGACCCTGTCAACCACCACCCCGTAGCGCCTGCGTTGCAACGACGTAGACTGGGTGTGCGATGACACACCTGCGGAACACCGCCGCCGCCGCGATCGCAGTGATCGCGGCGGCGGTCTTTCTCCCCGGGCCGGCGCGGGCGTCCGGCGAAGCCCCTCCCACCGGCGCCGTCGAAGGCGTGCGGAGCCCCCTGGAACCCGGCGAATCGCTGCAGCTGCTGCTGTACGCGAACGACACGGGCTCTGGGCTGGCGAACGCCGAAGCGTCGATCGATGGGAACACGGTCGCGTTCGTGCGCCTCGGCACCGGCTCCTGCCCCGAACACCCATCCTCGAGCGGCACGATCGGACCCTCCCTCGGCGCCGGCGGCTGCCCCGAATCGGTCTCGAAAGTCTCGCTGTCGGTCCCCGTCGGCGCGGTCGGCTCGCACCAGCTGCGCGTGAGCGTGACCGACGCCGCGGGCAACAGGACGACGCTGGTCGATGAAGCAATCGCGGTTGAAAGCCCGCCGCTCGGCTCGAACACGGTGACGATCGGCATCGGCAGCCAGGGCTCCCCCGGCACCGGCCCCGTCGCCGAAGGCGTGCCGGGGTTCTCCTCGAGCGGCGCGCCGGGGTCCGCCGCCGGCGGCGTGTTGGGTTACTCTGCCGCCGGCGCACCCGTCGCGTGCTACCGGCCGAAGCTCACGATGAAACTCGTCTCCAAGCCGCTGCGCTACGCCAAGGTCGGCAGGCGCCGCGTGCCGGTGCTGCTGGCCCGCCGCCACTACCTCTACAGGGGAGCGCTCATGTGCCTGCGGAACAACCATCGCGTGTCCGCGCCGGGGGGGACCGTCGTGCACGTGCTCGACAAGGTCGGGCGGCGCATCCTCAAATCGGGCCGGCGCACGATAACCGTGCGCAAAGGCGCCCTCAGGGCGATCCTCAGCTATACCAGCGCGCGCACGGTCGTCTTCCGCTACGGTCCAATCGATGGTGAGCTCGTGCAGGTGAAGCTCCCGATCAAGATCGCCCGCAAGCACGCGAAGACGACGATGGACAGGCGCGCGAAGACGAAGAAGAAGGGGCGTGCGGCGCGATGAGCGCGACGCTCCCACGATCCCGGGCGGCCGTGCTGGCGCTTATCGCGATGCTCCCACGAGCAAGGGTGGCCGCGCTGGCACTCATCGCGGCGGTCGTGGCGGCGCTCGCGAGCGCGACCGCCGTGCACGCCGAAGAAGGCACGAGCATCGGCGGCACGGTGGAAAGCACGCTCGGCCTCTCGGTGGGCGAACCGAGTGCGTTTACGCACTTTGCCGCCGCTCGTCGCGGGCGTGTGTTCACGGCGTTCATTCCGATTGAAGTGACCGCGACCGAAGGACCGACGTGGCTGAGCGTCGCCGACGGGGAAGCGTTCGCAGGCCGGCGCCGCGGGCGGTTGGTGAAAGGGACATCGACCCTCGCGATCCCGCTGCGGGCGGCGGCGGGCAACGGCCCGTACCGCTCGCTCGACGCGACGGTGGACCCGGTGCTCGAGGAATGGGGCGAGCCAGTCTCGCTGGAAGCGGCCACGATCCGGCTGCGCCAGACTGTGCGCGGTCGTGCGCCACGCACTCTCCACGGCTTCCACAAGCTCCTGCTGGTCACGATCACGGCCGCGGGACCGTGACGGTGCGGGCGAGGCTTTTCTTAAAAAACACATGAGAGAGAGAAGAGGATGCAATCGTGAGACCTGTGAGACTGTTCAGCGCCCGGCGCTCGGCGATCGCTGCGATCGCGCTGCTCGCCGGCGGCGCGGGCGCGTGCCACGCGCTCGCGGCGGGCGGCGGCCTGTCGGTCTCGCCCGGCATCTTCGAGCGCACAGCGAGCCCTGGCAACGTCGGCTCGCTCAAGATCTCCAACACGACGGGCAATGCGATGGCGGTCAGGGTCGCGCTGCGGCCGTGGGTGCAGTCGCCCAGCGGCGAAGTCTCGCCCAACCGGGGCAGGACGCTCGGCGAAGTGCGCCTCAGCGCGAGCTCGTTCACGCTCGGCGCCGGCTCTTCGCAGCCGGTCGGCGTCTCGCTGACGCGCACGCCCGCGGGCGGCTCGCTGTATGGCGCCGTCGAAGTCACGGGCACGCCGGGCGGCCGCGCCACCAACGGCATCAAGATCGCCTACCGCCTGGTCTGCAGTCTGCGCCTGGATGCGCCCGGCGGCGCGCAGTCCTTCCATGCGAGCGCGGGAAGCCTGATCGAGCAGGGCAGCGTCAAGCACGGCACGCTGCTGCTCGCGGTGCGCAACACCGGCAACACGATCGCCCCGATCGGCGGCAAGGTGCGGATCAGCGGCTCGGGCCACTCGCTGAGCGCCAACGCCACGGCCAAGGCGATCCTCCCCGGAGCAACCGTCAACGTGCCGCTCGTCCAACTGCTCGGCTCGCTGCCGCGCGGCCGCTACACCGTCACGGTCGGCCTCTCCCAGGGCGGCCATGGCCTCGGGACGGTCACGCGCACGATCGAGCTGCGGTAGCGGCCTCGGGCCGGCTCGTCAAGCTGCGCGCGGGCTTCTTTCCGGGCGCGCGACGGCCAGGGGGATCGACACGTGCGCTCGGATCGACCCCCAACACTTCATTTGGTAAAGTAGTGGGGTGGCTACAGATGAGACATGTCCGGTGTGCCGCACGGCGGAGATCGTGTGCGGCAAGTGGACGCTGCTGCTGATCCGCGAGCTGGCCGAGGGCCGCTCGCGCTTCTGCGAGCTGGAGCGTTCGCTGGAGGGGATCAGCCCGCGCACGCTCTCGCTGCGTCTGCGCGCCCTCGAGGAGGAGGGGATCGTCGCGCGCCAAACCTTCTCCGAGGTGCCCCCGCGCGTGGAGTACGCGCTCACCGAGAAGGGCACTGCGTTGCTGCCGATCATCGATGGTATGCGCGTCTACGGCGAGCGCTGGATCGTGCAGGGTTGCGGCGAGGACAGGACCAGCTCCGCGGTGTTCGCGCAGACGCCGGTCGCCGCGGTCGCCTGAGCCTGCAACGCCGCCTGCGCAGAGCAGGAGCGCCGGGGCTGCCGGCGAAGGTGAAGCTTCGATGCGCTCACACCAGCTCGAGACAGCCATAACCAACTTCGTGGGAGACGCCGCGGCGCACCTGCAGGCCGAGCTGGACGCCGGCGCGGAGGTGCCGTTCGAGCTCGAGTCCCACGCCCCGCGTGGGCACGGCCGGGGGCAGGGAAAGGGCGGCGCCCAGCTGTACTGCTACCGGCCGCTCACCGCGGCCTTCATCGGCGAGCGCTGGCAGGCGCTGGCGAGCTTGGAGAGCTGCGGGGCGGCGGAGCGCCTGCTCGAATGCCTGCAGGGCCTCGACCGCTACCTGCTGCAATGCGACGTGCGGATCGGGCGGGGCGACAGGCGCTCGCGCGCGACGGTGGTGCTGCGCACGCTGCTGGAGGAGTTGTTCGCCGAGCACACCGACTTCGCGCTCGACGGCGAGCGGCTGCGCGGGGCGCTGGCGCGGCTGGACGCGACGGCCTTCACCAACGCCGGCGAGGTGGCCTTGATCGAGACGCTGCACGGCATGGGTGTGGTGGCGCCTGAGCTGGCCCACACGCGCGCCCCGGCGATCGGCCGGCCCGAGCTGGCGTGGGCGCTGGCCCGCTTCGAGATGGGCTGCGAACGCTCCTCCGAACTGGAGGCTTTGAGCGACCACCTGCTGGCGCTGCGGGCGCTGCTGGAGCCGGAGGGCCCCGCCAGCGGGCTGCTCGCCGGCCGGCTGGCGGCGCTGTGCGCGGTACCGGAGGAGCGCGCCGGCCTCACGCGGCGGGTGTCGAAAGCGATCGCCCTGGAGCGCGATGTGATCACCGGCGCCGCCGTGGAGCACGCGAGCTGCGACGCGCTGGTGGCGGAGCTAGCCGGCCACCTGCGCGCGGTGCTGCGGGACGTGCTGAGCGGCCATCTGCCGCCCGATCTCGTGCGCTGCGCGGACTCGTTGCTCTCCGCGCAGGAACCGACGCAGCGGGGCCCGCAGGAGGAGCCGACCCACGAGGGGCCGATCAAGGTGCGGCGAGGACGGCGTTCGACGCCGCGTGAGCCTGCGGCCGTGCCGACGCCGCCCCGCGCCGAGGCGCAGCCGGGCGTGTATCAGCCCGACGATCAGATCAACACGACGATCATGCGCATGCGACGCCTCGCCGCCAGATCAGGCGAAGAGGTGCCGAGCGACGAAGTCGAGACCGGCGAGATCCTGCACGTCACCGTCTAGGTGGGGCACGAGGATCGGGGCGGGTCCCCCCAGCGCCCGGGCGAGCCGCGCGACGGTGGCACGGTCGCGCTGCGCGAGCACGTCGAAGTCAGCGAGGTTGCCCGCCACGCGCGCGGCGAGGCGCTCGCCCAGCTCGCCGGCGAGCAGCGCCTTGACCTCGGCGGCGGTGTGGCCGTCAAGGCCGTCGCTGTGGACGCGGTTGACGATCAGCCCCGCGCGCGACATCCCCGCGGCCTCTAACTGCTCGGCGAAGAACAGCGTCTCACGCGCCGGCTCGGGCTCGGGCGAGGTGACGAGCAGGAAGGCGGTGGCGGGGTCGCGCAGCAGCTGATCGACCACGCGGGCGCGCTCGCGGAAGCCGTCGAGCATCCCGCCGAGTGCGCCGAAGAAGCCCGACAGCTCGCCGATCAGGTCGACGCCGGTGAAGCGCGAGAACATCGACAGCACCAAACCGCTGCCGCGTCCGACGAGGCGCGCGGCGAGGTTGCCGGGGGCGAGGAACATCCGCACCGAGCGGCCTTCCAGGAAGCGGCTCATGCGCATCGGCGCGTCCAGGAAGTCCAGGGCGTTGCGCGCGGGCGGGGTGTCGAGCACGATCGTGTCGAAGCGCCCCTCGCGGTGCAGCTCGTACAGCTTGGCGATCGCGCTGAACTCCTGGGTGCCGGCGACTGCGCCGGAGATCTCCTGGTAGATGCGGTTGGCGAGCACCTCCTCGCGGGCGCGCTCGTCGGGGGCGATGCGGCCGATCAGCGTGTCGAAGGTGCGCTTGGCGTCGAGCATCGTCGCCCACAGCTCGCCCTTGCACTCGATCCCGTGCGCGGCCAGCAGCGCGGGGTCGATCCGGCGCGGCTCGTCGTCGAGCTCGTCGATCCCGAGCGCGGTCGCGAGGCGCTTGGCGGGGTCGATCGTCACGACCGCCACCCGCTGCCCTTTGCGCGCCAGCCCCAACGCGAGCGCCGCCGAGGTGGTGGTCTTGCCCACGCCGCCCGGCCCGGCGCAGATGCAGATGCTCTTGCCGCGCAGCCGCTTGGCGAGGGGTGAGGTCTTGGTGGAGGCGCGAGCGCCCTGCGGCCGTTTCGCGGGAGGACCCTCGCTCGGTGTGGTGGTGTCCCGTGGCACGGGGGGATCTTAGGGCCCGTCGCCGTGCAGGAATACGACCACCGCGTGCGAATGTCACCACTGAAGCCTTAGAGGGTGGCGCAGGCGGCCGCAAGGCCGGCGAGCCGGGCCCCTCTTCTTTCAGATCCCACCATCGAGCATCGGAGCCCGCCGTGCAACCAAGGGCAAAGGTCATCGCGTTCGCCAACCAGAAGGGCGGGGTGGCCAAGACAACCACAACGCTGAACCTCGCGGCCGCGTTCGCCGAGGAGGGGCACCGCGTGCTGTGCGTGGACATGGACCCCCAGGGCAACCTGACGATGTCGCAGGGGATCGACCCGGACACGCTGGAGAAATCGATGTACGACGTGCTGGTGCACAAAACCTCGATCCGCGAGGTGATCCGCCGCCGCGAGGTGGACATCGCCTGCGCCTCGATCGACCTGGCGGGCGCGGAGATCGCGATGTCGACGATGATCGGCCGCGAGCGCTCGCTGCAGAAGGCGTTCGAGCCGATCCGCGAGGACTACGACTTCATCTGCATCGACACGCCGCCCAGCCTGGGGCTGCTGACGATCAACGCGCTGACGGCGGCCGACAAGGTGATCGTCCCCGTGCAGTGCGAGTATCTGTCGATGCGCGGCTTGATCCAGCTGCAGAACACCTTGGCGATGATCCGCGAGAACCTCAATCCGGACGTCAACATCGAGGGTATCCTTCCGACGTTGGTCGATTCGCGCACGATCCACGCCAAAGAGGCGATCGAGATCCTCGAGGAGAACTTCGGGGACCGCGTGTTCGCCTCGCGCATCCGCAAGACGGTGCGCTTCGCTGAGGCGCCGGTGAAGGGCATGTCGGTGCTCAAGTACGAGCCCGAGGGCGTGGCGGCGCAGTCCTACCGCGAACTAGCGCACGAGGTGCTCGCCCACCAAAGCCCACCGCAGGAGGTTCTCACCCATGCCCCAGAGTAAACGAGCAAGCATGAGGGAGGGGCCCCTGGCGGCGCTGTTCAGCAAGACCGAGGAGGAACAGGCGAAGGAGCCCGAGCAGCCCACCGCGAAGGAGCCCACCGCCAAGGAGCCTGCCGAGGAGTCCTCCGCGAGCGAGCCCGCGCAACCACGCGCCGAGGGCCGGTCGGCCGCCAACAAGGCCGGGGAGGAGCAGCAGCCGGCCGAGAAGCCGCGAGCCACCAGGCGGGAGCGGGTCGAGGAGGAGGAGGACGACGCCCCCCAGATCCCCACCCCCCGTGAGCGCTTGCGCAATGTCTTCTCCGCGGAGATCCCGGCCAACATGATGGAGCGCTCCTCCGAGGCCCCCGCGACCGCGGCCGGAGCAGCCGCGGCGGCCACGGAAGACTCCCCCCCGCCGGTGGACGTGTACGCGCGCGAAGAGTCCCACGCCGCGACGATGACCGGCGGCCAGGCCGTGATCCACCCCGTGATCCGCGTGGTGGGCGTGGGCGGCGCGGGCGTCAACGCCGTCAACCGCATGGTGGAGGCCGAGGTGGCGGGCGTGGAGTTCCTCGCGATCAACACCGACCTGCAGTCGTTGCAGCAGTCCACGGCGGACATCACCCTGCACATCGGCGCCGAGCTGACGCGCGGCCTCGGCTCGGGCTCGGACACGGACCTCGGCAGGGCAGCGGCGATGGAGGACTACGACCGCGCGAAGGCGCTGCTGAAGGGCTCGGACATGATCTTCATCACGGCGGGGGCTGGCGGCGGCACGGGCACCGGCGCGGCGCCGATCATCGCCCGGATCGCCCGCGAAGTGGGCGCGCTGGCGGTGGCGATCGTCACCAAGCCGTTCGGCTTCGAGGGCTCGCGCCGCGCGGAGGCGGCCGACCAGGGCATCAAGGCGCTGGCCGAAGAGGTGGACACGCTGATCGTGGTGCCCAACAACCGCCTGCTGAGCGTGCTCGACAAGCAGACCTCGATGGTCAACGCCTTCCGCGTGGCAGACGACGTGCTGCGCCAGGGCGTGCAGGGGATCTCCGACCTCGTGACGCTGCCGGGCCTGATCAACCTCGACTTCGCCGACGTGCGCACGATCATGAGCGGCGCCGGCAACGCGCTGCTGGGCATCGGCATGGGCGCCGGTGGCGAGCACCGCGCGACCGAGGCCGCGATGCAGGCGGTCGCCTCGCCGCTGCTTGAAACCTCGATGGAGGGCGCGCGCTCGATCCTGCTGTCGATCACCGGTGGCAGAGACCTATCGCTGTGGGAGGTCAACGAGGCCGCCAAGGCGGTCTCCGAGGCGGCCCACCCGGACGCCAACATCATCTTCGGCGCGATGGTGGACGAGAAGCTCGAAGACCAGGTCTGGGTAACGGTGGTGGCGACCGGCTACGAGCAGGAGCGCCAGAGCCGCCTCTCCTCCAGCCGCAGCCGCCTGGAGGAGCCCGCGGGCGAGCCCCGCGTGCAGCGCGCCGGCCCCCGACGTGAGCGCCGCGGAGCGGCCGCCGCCGTGGAGCTGGACGTGCCCGAGTTCATGCCGCGAGGCTGAGCGCTTCTCAAATCCAGCCGTCGCGCTCGATTTTGCGAGCAGGGGGGGATCGTCCACGCGCGTGGTTGAACATGCGACCCGCCCGGGGGCGGGGCCTCCGTGCCCCGCCACGGCCCGTTAGGTATTGACAAGTTGTTGAGAGTGTGTCTATAATGGCGCTCACGGCAACCCCAGGTGGTCGCCGAGCAATGGACATAGGTCTGGTTGGGGTCGCCTTTGGGTTGACCTTGCAACTGCGCAGCAGGGGAAAGAGTTCTGGGAGAGGGACCGGGTCATTCGATGAGGGAGCTTGTTCAGCGTGGTTTCTAGAGGGAGAAACGTGTCAGGGATGTTTGTTGCAATAGGTCGAGCTGATGCTAGATGCGCCAGCTTGGCGCTGTCGCACTCTCTCTCTCTCTCTCTCTCTTCGGCTAGCGGCCTAGCCGACCTCCGTCATCGTCCGGCGCCGCGGCGGCGCATCGCCCTCCTTTTCGTGGGGGCGGGGGATTCTCTGGCTCCAATCGGCCTGCCGGCCGTGTGCGGGAGGACCGTGTAGTGCCGGGTGTGCGCACACGTGTGAAATCCCCGGCGCGCGCGGGTGGCGAGGTGCGACGTCAGACGCTGGCGGGGTCGTGTGAGGTTGTCTCGGAGGGGCAACTGGTCGAGATCCAGCGCTCGCGGCTGCTGGCGGGCGCGGTCGGCGCGATCGAGGAGCTGGGTTACGCGAATACCACGGTCGAGCACATCACCTCGCGTGCGCGGGTGTCCCGGCGTACGTTCTATGAGCTGTTCGAGAACCGTGAGGCGTGCCTGCGGGCGCTGTTCGACGACGCGCTGGGAACGATCGAGCAGGAGCTGGCCGCGGCCGATCTGAGTGGCCTGAGTTGGCGTGAACGGGTACGTGGCGGCCTGTGGGCGATTCTCTCGTTCTTCGATCGTGAGCCGGCGCTGGCGCGGGTCTGTGTGGTGCAGGTGCTGCGGGGTGGCCCTGAGGTTTTGGAGCGCCGCGAGGAGGTGCTCGCTGGTCTAGCCGCGGTGGTCGATGAGGGTCGTCGGGAGAGTGCTCGGGGCGAGGATTGCACGGCCCTGACGGCGGAGGGCTTGGTGGGCGCGGCGTTCGCCATCGTCCACGGGCGGCTCTTGCACCAGACGCGCAAGCCGTTGACGGGTTTGCTCGGCGAGTTGATGAGCTTGATCGTGCTTCCCTACCTGGGTGCCGCGGCGGCGCGTCGTGAGCGCACTCGCGCCGTACCGGCAGCCGAGCTCGCGGCTCGCGAACCGGCGAGGGGTTCGCGACAGGAGATCGACCCGTTGCAGGAGGTCCCGATGCGCCTGACGTACCGCACGGCGCGGGTGCTGGAGTGCATCGCGGCATACCCCGGGATCAGCAACCGCCAGGTCGCCGAGCGCGCGGGGATCTCCGACCAGGGCCAGGTTTCGAAGCTGCTCGCGCGCCTGGAGCGCCTGGGCCTCACGACCAACACGGGTGAGGGGCACGCCAAGGGCGAGCCCAACGCGTGGAAACTCACACCGCTGGGCGCACGAGTCGCGCAGCGGTTGAGCATGAGCGCTCGCGGTGAGAGGCGGGCGGCGTGATGCGCACAGCACCTAGCAGGGGCAGGGAACAACCATGTCCCATTTCACCGGCCGATCAATCACACACGCCCCGGACGGGGCTCGTTCAGGGAGGCATCGCTGTCATGATCAGGACGCTGTCAGGTTTTATCGTTCGCACGCTACTGGCTGCGCTCTTCCTCGCGGGGTACGCCTGTGCTGTTGGCGTCACCGACCCGGTTACGGCCGGCGCATACGCCACGATTGCTCCTCCACCCATCTACTCTTCCGACCCGGGTCTCCCCGACGGCCGCGTGTATGAACAGGTCTCGCCAGCCGATAAGAACGGCAACAATGCCGGGGCCAGCACCGACAGGGCAGCTCAATACGGTGGTCTCGCTCACTATGCGCTTTCGGCGCCGGAAGGTAACAGCGTGTTGTTCGAAGGATCGGGGCCGATGGGTGAATCGGCCGCGGGATACAACCTGTATTTCGTGGCCGAACGCTCAGCCTCTGGATGGCACACGAGAGGGATCCTCCCGCGTGCAACGGAGCGACAGTCGGTCCGTGGGGGGACAATAACCGTTCAGCCCGAGCGTCTGGATCCCTCGACCGATCTCTCGCATGTTATGTTCAAGTCCAATAGCGGGTTGTTCGCGCCGCCGCCATACCCTCAGTGCGGGTACGAGCACAGCGGCAACGAGCAGCTTTATCTGAGTGGCTCCGATCCGTTTCTCGCCGCCACGTGGTTGGAGCGGGCGCAGATCTCCGATCCCATCGAAAACTGCGCAGGCGACTTTGGGGCCGAATCGGGAGCGCCTATCGGTGGCACTCCGAACTTCAGTATTGTCTATTTCACCTTTCCCGGAACATTGTTGCCTGAAGACGCCTCGCGTGCACCACACGCGCATGGAGAAGGCGAACTGGGAGAATCGCATGTGGAAGCCTGGGGGCTTTATGAATATTCCGATGGCGTTCTCAGAGAGGCTGGTGTTCTGCCAGGCGGTTCACTCAATCCGTTCGGCGCTGTGCCGGCTGCCTCGTTGCATGGTCGCGCGCTGATCGGCAACCAGGTCTCGGCTGACGGTTCGCGCTTGTTCTTCGTGAGCCCCGATCCAGCCTCGTGTGGCAGGGGAAACGACTGCGCGGTCGATCCACCGGAGCTCTACGTGCGCGAGAACGGCGATCAGACACAGCTCATTTCGCACGACACCCTGTTGCCTCAGGTCGGCGGCCTGCCGGCCTCAGCCCCGGACGGCCTCTCAGAAATGCCCAATCCCAACTATGGGTACCCGGAATATGGGGAAGAGCATCATGTCGGGTCTGACGTGTTCGCGTCGGCGGATGGGTCGCGGGCGTTCTTTCAGAGCGAGGACCAGCTCACAAGCAGCGCGCCCGAAGGACCGCCGGCCGACACGACCGCAAAGACCTATGACTTCGATGTGGATACCGGCACGCTGACCTATCTTCCCGGCGTCTCAGGACAGATCGTGGCCGCGACACCCGATGGTTCGTCGTTTGCGTTCGTCAACTCGAGCACCTCGCCGGCGGAACTTGATTTGTGGTCTGGGGTGGGAGGTGGAACCGTGACTCAGGTCACCCAACTGCCGGCAGGTGGCGCTTCGGTCGCACGACTCTCCACGAGCGGCTCGACTCTTGTGTTCATGACGGGCGGACAGATCTATCGCTATTACCTGCCGACAAACACACTCGGTTGCGTGTCCTGCGCACCGCAGGGTGTCTCCTCGGGATACGTGGAGATGTCGCCTTTGCAGGCCAACGAAGGAAATGAAGAAGGGGGTCTCCAGGCGCTCACGGGATTGGTCGATGAGCGTGGCGTCTCTGCGGACGGCAGCCGTGTCTTCTTCGATACCACCGCTGCGCTGGTGCCTCAGGATACGGATGGGGTATCGGATGTGTATGAGTGGGAGAACGGGACGGTGTATCTCCTGTCTTCCGGTACCAGCACGCGGCCGTCTTACTTTCTCGATAACAGCGAAGATGGCAGCGACGTCTTCTTCGCGACCTCGGAAAGCCTCGTGCCGGGGGACACGGATGGCGCCTATGACGTGTATGACGCGAGGACCCCACATCCGGGAGATAATCCGCCTGCTGCCGCGGTTCCCTGCGAAGGCTCTGTGTGTCAGGGCCCCCCGCGGGTGCCCGCACCATTGGCTGCGCCCGCGAGCGCGACGTTCTCGGGTCTGGGGAACATCGCCCCCGCGGTCGTGGCGAAAACGGCCCCCAAGATCAAGCCCAAGGAGAAGTCGCCCCGAGCGCGGAAGCTATCGAGCGCATTGAAGGAGTGCGGGAAGGAGCGGCTCAAGCAGCGGGAGGGCTGTGAGGTACGTGCCAGGAAGCGCTATGGCGCCAAGACCAAGGCCAAGAACAGCAACCGGGGGGGAAAGTGATGACCTGGCATTCTCATGGACTACGTGGAGCGCGGCCGGTGGTCGTGCTCGGGGGCGTCATCCTCGCGCTGCTGGCCTCATTGGTAGGGGCATCGGGGGCATCGGCAGCCGAAGGGCCGGTCTGGCAGATCCTGGCGGTCTCCAACCCCACGAATATCGAGCCAGGTGGCAGCGGTGCACTCGAGATCGCCGTGACGAACGTTGGCGGTGCGGCATCCAACGGGAGTCAGATCACCATCAGCGACTCCGTGGCCTCCGGGCTGACGGCGAGTGAAATCTTTGGCACCGACAGCTACAGGGAACCCGCTCAGATTAACTACAATTACGGAGTATTGACCTGTTCTTTGTCGCCGACACCTGAATGCACGACCTCGAATCCGATCGATCCCGGTGATACCCTCCTTGTAACTATTCCAGTCAGCTCGACGGCCGGCTCTCCGTCGAGTGTTGCAAACGTGGTTACGGTATCGGGTGGGGGTGGCGCGATGACTTCGGCGAGCGACTCGGTGAAGGTCAGCTCCGTGTTACCGGAATACGGGGCGACGCCTGGCGGTGTGGCGGTGGCGAGCTCCAGCGATCAGGCTGGTGCTCACGCGAACGTGACGGCCAGTTTCTTTCTCAATACGGTCAACCCTACTGGAGAAATACTTGCTTCGGAACCGGTCGATGGCCCTAGAGATATTGGCTTCGATATGCCTCCGGGCTTGGTTGGCACGACGGTCGGGATATCCCGGTGTACGATGGCGGCTGTTGTCGAAGAAGCAAATTGCCCCGCCGATACGATGATCGGCGCCGCGACCCTTATGGTCCGGGCTGTGGGACACCTACGCATTGTCATGACAGTGCCGGTTTATAATATTGCGCCGGCGCCGGGTGAGCCCGTTGCGTTTGCGTTCAACGCGTTGCTGTTTCCGGTGCGCCTGGACACGAGCGTGCTCTCCAATGGGAACTACGGTGTGCGCGTGGCCGCGCCGGAGATCACCGAAGGCGCAGAAATAATCATGGGTTCGATAACGATTTGGGGTGTGCCCAACGACCATAACGGCCCCGGACCCGATCACGCGGCCCGTAACCTCGCGGCACACGGCGAAGCGACGTCTAATGAAGAAGATGAAGTCTTGTTTGGTGGTGCGGCCTCCGAAGAGACGCGGACGGCCCTGTTGTCGAACCCGACGCAGTGTTCTGCTCGGCTTGAAGCCGTCTTGACGACCGACCCGTGGGAAGGGCCGGATCTGGGGGAGTATGAGTCGGCGCCCACGTTGTTTGGTCCTTTGAGGGGTTGTGAACAGCTCTCGTTCAAGCCGTCGGTGTCGATGTTGCCGGATACTTTGGAAGCGGGCGCCCCAGCGGGGTACTCGATGCGGCTGCGGTTGCCGCAGAACGGCGAACCGGGAGAGCTGGCGACGCCAAACGTGAAGAAGACGGTCGTGACGCTGCCGCTGGGGACGGTTGTCTCGCCATCGACGGCGGATGGCTTGGGGGATTGCTCCAACGCGCAGTTCTTCGGGCCCGGTTCGCGAGAAGCCGCCCCGGCGAAGCCCGGGGAATGCCCCCGCGACTCGCAGATCGGGACCGTGCGCGTCAAGACCTCAGCGCTTGAAGAACCCTTGACCGGCGCGGTGTACCTGGGGTCGCCGTTGTGCGATCCGTGCACCCCGCAGGACGCCTCGGACGGCCGCATGGTGCGCTTGTTCCTGCAGTTCGAGAGCGAGGGCGAAGGCGGGATCGTGGTGAAGCTCGAAGGGACGGGGCAGATCAACCAGCAGACGGGGCAGCTGACGGTCACGTTCGACGAAACGCCGCAGCTGCCGTTCAGCGAACTCCAGTTGACGTTGACGGGTGGGGAGCGGGCGGCGCTGGCGAACCCACGGTCGTGCGGGACGGCGACGACGACGGCGGATCTGACGCCGTGGAGCACGCCGTATACGCCGGATGCGACACCGACGAGCTCCTTCGACGTGGATGAAAACTGCTTCGGCCCGCAGTTCGACCCGTCGTTCACGGCGGGCACGACAAACAACCAGGCGGGGGAAGCGAGCCCGTTCACGCTCGCGTTCGGGCGCTCAGACTCCGATGAGTTCCTCAACGGGTTGCAGTTGAAGATGCCGCCGGGCCTGTTGGGTGTGCTGTCGAAGGTTTCGCTGTGCGGGGAACCGCAGGCCGCGGAAGGGACATGTGGCCCGGAAAGCCTGATCGGGCACGTGAGCGTGGAGACGGGACCGGGCGCCGATCCGTTCGTCGTGAACGGAGGCCAGGTGTTCATCACGGGCCCGTACAAGGGCGCCCCGTACGGCCTGTCGATCGTGGTGCCGGCGCAGGCTGGGCCATATACCCTCGCGGGGACGACCGGTAAGGGGACGGTGGTCGTGCGGGCGGCGATCGGCGTCGATCCGACGACCTCGGCGTTGACGATCACGGCGGATCCGCTGCCGACGACCCTGGATGGGATCCCGTTGCAGCTGCGCCAGGTGAACGTCACGATCGACCGGCCAGGGTTCACGTTCAACCCGACGAACTGCAACAAGCTCGCGATCGCCGCGACGCTGACGAGCACGCAGGCCGCGAGCGTGAATGTGTCCTCGCCGTTCCAGGTCACCAACTGCGGCGCACTGAAATTCCAACCGAAGTTCACGGTCTCCACCTCGGGCAAGACCTCGCGGGTTGACGGAGCGAGCCTTGACGCGAGGTTGAGCTACCCGCAGAACGATGGGGAGACGAACATCGCGCAGGTCAAGGTCGAGCTCCCGAAACAGCTGCCCTCGCGGCTGCCGACGTTGCAGAAAGCGTGCACGGCGGCCGTGTTCGAAACGAACCCGGCGGATTGCCCGGCGGCGTCGGTGGTCGGGATCGTGAAGGCATCCACGCCGATCCTGAAGTCTTCGCTGTCGGGCCCGGTGTATTTCGTCTCGCATGGCGGGGAAGCGTTCCCGTCGCTGATCATGGTGCTGCAGGGCGAAGGCGTGCGTGTCGATCTGGTCGGTTCGACGTTCATCTCCAAGGGGGTGACGAGCACGACGCTGAAGACGGTCCCGGATGTGCCGGTGACCAGCTTCGAGCTGTATCTGCCGGAGGGCCCGGCGTCGGCGTTGACGACGGACGGGGTGCTGTGCACGAGCAGCCCGGTGATGCCGACGACGCTGATCGCGCAGGACGGCGCGGAAGTCAAAGAGAACGTCAAGATCGCCGTCACCGGCTGCGGGAAGAAGGCAAAGGCAAAGGCAAAGGCGAGCAGGGCGAAGGCGAGCAGGGCAAGGGCCAGCAGGGCAAGGGCGAGCAGGGCCAGAGCCAGGAGGGCGAGGGCTAGAAGGTCCAGCCACGACCGGGGGAGGAAGTCATGAGGCGCGCAGGCAGGCAGCTGACGGCTGGGCTCGTTGCGCTTGGCATCTGTTGTGTGGGGTCGATGCTGGGGAGTGCGGTGGCGTTCGCGGCCCGTCTCGAGACGCCCGGCGCCGCGCCGTCCGTTGTCACCGGAGAGGCGAAGAACCTGACGCAGCGCACGGCGACGCTCGAAGGCACGGTCAACCCGATGGACGTGGAAACGAGCTACCACTTCGCGTTCATCGGCGAAGCCGGCTACCAGGCCGCGCTCGCCGCCCACGCCGCCAACCCCTACGCCGAAGGCGAAACGACGGCTTCGCTGAGCGCGGGCTCGAGCGAAGAACCGCAGGCGGTGGGCCCGGTGCTGGCGAGTGGGCTGCTGCCGGGCACGACCTACCATTACGCGCTGGTAGCCGAAAACGCGGCGGGTGTCACGATCGGCCAAGACGCGACACTCACGACCATGCCGCCCACACCCCCGGTGGCGAGGACCGAAGGCGCAAGTGGGGTCAGCCAGAACGGGGCGACGATCTCCGGGACGGTCACCACGAACGGGCTGCAAACCAGCTACGGCTTCGAAATCGGCACCAAAGCGAGCGAATACGGCCCACCGACCGGCCTTGGGAGCATCGGCGGCGCCAGCACCGAAGCGGTCTCGGTGACGCTGGGTGAACTGCAGCCCGGCACCACCTACTACTACCGGATCACGGCGAGCAGTGCGGATGGCACCACCCGGGGCGAACCGGAGAGGTTCACAACGCCCGGGTTCCCCAGCCTGCTGGCGGCGCAGGTCTCCCCGCCGCAGATCGCGACGCCCGCGATCGCGTTCCCGACCGATGTCGAAGAATCCGCGACGCCGAAGACCACGACCAAGGCCAAGCCCGAGACCAAGACAAGGGCACAGAAGCTTGCCGCCGCGCTGAAGCAGTGCCGCCGGCAGCCCAAGAAGAAGCGCGCCGCGTGCGAGAAGCGGGCCCGCGCCAAAGACGGGACGGCGAAGAAGAAGAGGTGACAGCTCGATCGCCGGGCTGTGGCCGGGACGCGGGGCTCGGGCGGATCGACGTGGATCACATGCGTGGCAGCGAGCCGCGGGCGTAAGGAACCTGGAACGAGCGTCGGGTATTGACAAGAGAGCAGTGCATGTGTACGATTGCCCTTGGCATCATCATCCAGTGGGTGGTGGTGCGGACATAAGATCGGGTTGGGTAGGCGCGTTTCGCGGTTGACATCAAGCGCTCGCGGGATGTACGTTGGGTAGAGGGACTTGGATCGCAACTTGAGAGGGAGCTGAATCAAGCGTGGTTTCGAGGGGAAGAAACGTGACAGGAGTCGCAGCGTGTCGCCCGATGGGTGATGCTAGATGCGCCAGCTTGGCGCTGTCGCATCTCTCTCTCTCTCTCTCTCTCTTGCCTTTGGGCATTTGAGTCTGGGCCTGGCAGTCGCCTAGTCTCGAAGCGCCGGTTTGACCCGCGCCGCGGGGTTGGGCTTCGGCGGCGCGTTGGGCTTCGCACGGCTTGGAGCGTGGCGTGATGGCCGCCCGGGCTGGTGGCGGTGTGTCGCGTCGGCCGGCGGCGAGCGCGGTGCGCGGTCGCGCTCGTGTGGACGGGCGTGAAGGGCAGGGCCAGGGTGTGCGGTTGGCCGAGATCCAGCGTTCGCGTTTGTTGGCGGCGGCGGTCCGTGCTGTGGACGAGTTGGGGTGGGCGAATACGACGGTCGCGGATATCGTCGCGCGCTCGAGGATCTCGCGGCGTACGTTCTATGAGACGTTCGCCAACCGCGAGGAGTGCCTGGCCGCTGTCTTCGAGGACCTCCTCGGTGTGATCGCCGGCGAGCTCGCCGCGGCGGGCTTGGAGGGTTTGGCGTGGCGTGAGCGTGTGCGCCGAGGTCTGTGGGCAATTCTGGTGTTCTTCGATCGGGAGCCGGTGCTCGCAAGGGTTTGTGTGGTGCAGGCGCTGAGTGGTGGCCCGGGTGTTTTGGAGCGCCGTGAGGAGGGCCTAGGACATCTGGTGGCGGTGGTCGATGGGGGTCGCTTGGAGGGTGCCCGCGGGGGCGAGTGCACGCCGTTGACCGCGGAGGGCTTGGTGGGTGCGGCGTTCGGGATCGTGTACGCGCGGTTGTTGAAGGGCCAGCGCGAGCCGCTCGGCGATTTGTTGGGTGAGTTGATGGGGATGATCGTGTTGCCGTATCTGGGGCCGGCGGCGGCGCGGCGTGAGCTGTCTCGTCCGGCGCCTGTGGCCATTGCGCCTGCTGCTGGCAGGCTGGCTGAGTCTGTGCGCGCGGGATTGAGCGATCCGTTGGTGGGCGATCCGTTGGAGAGCGTGCCGATGCGGTTGACGTATCGCACGTCGCGGGTGTTGGAGGGTGTGGCTGAGAATCCAGCGGCGAGTAACCGCCAGGTTGGGGAGTCTGCCGGGATCCACGACGCGGGGCAGGTATCGAAGTTGCTGCGGCGTTTGGAGCGTTTGGGGTTGCTCGTAAATAGTGGTTTGGGGCACCAGATGGGTGAGCCAAATGCGTGGCGGTTGACGGCTCAGGGTGAGCTGGTCGCGCGGAGCATCCGTGCGCACAGCCGCTCTGAGAGTGAGGCCGCGTGATGGATCGGGTCTTTGTCTGTTTGACGGCTTGTCGTTGTGCGCCTGTGGGCGTGGTGTTGTTGATCGATCGAGGGGTTCTCCCCTCTGTTCTGGAGGAGGAGATGGTTCGATGATCGTTCGCAGGTTGATCCCGGCTGGTGTGGTTGCGTTGTGCTCGATGGTGGGGTTGCTGGTGGGGAGCCCGTTGGCATTGGCGGCGAAGAGCCACGGGTTCTCCTCGTCGTTCGGCGTGTTCATAAGTGCACGCGGCGTGGCGGTCGATGATTCCGCGGGCGTGTCGAAAGGAGATGTGTACGCGGTGGATCAGGGTGCGCCCGCGGTCGATCGCTTCACCGCCACGCAAGCCGCACACGAAGAACCGGGCGTCACGCTCACGGGTGTCTCGTTTGTCTCCCCGACGGGTGTTGCGGTCGATGACTCCGGTAGCGCGTCGGCGGGTGAAGTGTATGTCGCAGACCCGGGTGCGGGTGTGGTGGACAGGTTCAGTGGTGCGACGGGGAAATTCCTCTCGCGGATCGATGGCAGCGAAACCCCGGACGCGGGGGTACGAGGCTTTGAACCGGTCGGCGTCGCGGTGGACCCTACGAATGGCGAGGTGTTCGTCGCCGACGCCCACAACGGCTTGGTGGATATCTTCTCGCCCGGAGGAGTGTTTGTCTCGCAGTTCGCGGCGGGTGTGTCGAGCGCTCTCACTGGGGCTGCGGTGAACAAGGAAGGCGATGTGTACGTCACGGCGGCCGGCGGGGAAGCGCTTGAGCTGCTCGCCGAAGGCGGCTACACCTCGGTGATGCCGGTCGGCGCGGGGGTCAGCGCGGTCAGCGTTGACCCGGTTAGCGGGAATCTGTACCTGGATGAGGGCTCTTCGATCGTGCAGCTCAACGCGAGCGGGGAATCGCTCGGCAACTTCGGCTCGGGCTCGCTGGAAGGCTCTACGGGGGTCGGTGTGGACAGCGTGAGCGGCACCGTGTATGCCTCCGATGGTACGAGCGCCGCGATCTTCCCCGAAGGCCAAACGCCCGGGGAACCAGCCACGGGTGCCGCGACGGGCGTGAATGCGTCTGAAGCGACCTTGCATGGTGAGCTGGCGGGTGGTCAGAGCGGCTACTACTTCGCGTATAACCAGGGGTCCAGCTGCACGGGCGGTGCGAGCACCCAACCGACTGCGGCGGGCGGTAGCGTCGAGGCGACCGCTACGTTGTCAGGGCTTCAGCCCGCGACGGGTTACATCGTGTGTCTGGTCGCGACCAACGCGTACGGGCAGACACAGGGTTCCGCGGTGAGCTTCACGACGGCTGCGGTCCCGGCGACGATCGAAGGGGAGTCCTTCTCGGGCGCTGGGTCGACGAACGTGACGCTGAGCACGCAGATCGACCCGAACGGCTCCTCTAGCAGCTACTACTGGGAATATGGGCAGAGCGCGACGTACGGGTCGCGCACGCCCGAAGTGTCCCTCGGCGAAGGGCAGAGCGCGTTGCCCGCCTCGGCGCAGCTGGAAGGCCTGGCCGCGAACAGCGAATACCACTTCAGGGTCGTCGCGGTCAACGCGGCGGGCACCGAACACGGCGCGGACACCGCGTTCCGCACGTTGCCGACTACCCCACTCGGGTTGCCTGACGGTCGAGCATATGAAATGGTGAGTTCGTTCGGGAGCGCACAGAACGGAACCGCACAAGTGTACATTCCCAAAGTTTACGGCACCGAACTGGCGTTGGCGGAAGGCATCTTCACGAAGTTGCCGTTTCAGGTGGCTGCGCATGGTGAAGCTGCTGCGTATGCGGGCGACCCGTCGAGCGGCGGCAGCGGCAGGGGTGGGCAGAGTTCCGGTAATGAGTATTTGGCGACGCGGCTCCCCGGGGGTGGATGGCGGCAGGTGAATATCCAGCCTCATGGGAAATTCGGCGCCCAGTACCAGGGATTTTCGAGTGACCTTACAAGCGCGGTCCTCACGGCCTCTAGTGAGACGGGGCTCGAAGATGGGCTGCCGCCGCTATCGCCGGAAGCACCCAGCGATGGTTACACCGATCTTTTCCGACACGCGTTTTCAAGCGAAGCCTATGAGCCGTTCTTTACTGATGGTGTGACGCTCCACCGGCCTGCCGAAGGAAGCTACGGGGTAGAAGGACTGGAGGTAGTTTACGCCGGCGCGTCGGCTGATTCCAGCGAGCAGTTGTTTGAGGTGAACGATGCGCTGACCCCAAACGCCAGTGAACTCGCAGAACCCAATTCAATACTCCAAGTCCCTGAAGGCAATCTATATGTTACGGTTGGTGGGCATTTGAGTCTGGTGAACGTGCTCCCGGATGGCGCCACGGATCCACAGGTGACCTTTGGCTCCTTGGTCGGTAGCAACCACCCTTACAGCGGTGAAGTCAATCTCAGTCATGTGATTTCGACGGATGGGTCGCGAGTCTTCTGGGCCGATTGGGCAACGGGTGGTCTGTATATGCGAGAAAACCCGACGTCTAGCGACGCGAAGACGGTCGAGATCGCGGCCGGGGGACATTTCTGGACGGCGAGCGCGGACGGGTCGAAGGTGTTCTACACCAATGGCGGCCTGTATGAGTACGAAGTCGAACGTGGCCTAACCACGGATTTGACGCCTGGTGTCGAAGTGGTGGGAGTGGTCGGCGCGAGCGAAGACGGGGACTACCTCTACTACGTCACCGGCAGCGACAACCTCTACCTGTGGCACGCGGGCGCTTCGATACTGCTCGCGGCCAACCTCTCCTCCGAAGACAGCGGAAGTAATTCGTCTGGGCCGATACCGCCTTATGGGGCTAATGGTGGTATAGACAACCCTGAAGTTGGGGATTGGGCGGGGGAGATTGGGGAGCGGACATCGGAGGTGACGCCGGGTGGGGGGGCTGTGGTGTTCATGTCGAATCGGAGCCTGCCGGTGGTGGGTTACCCGCGTGGTTATCCGAACGAGGGACAGGAGGAGGTGTATGTGTATGAGGCCGAAGGTGGCGGCCTGTTCTGTGTCTCGTGCAGCCGCAGTGGGGAAGCGCCCCCGGTGACCGCCGATGATGGCGCGGCCGCGTTTTTGCCGGTGAGTTGGATGACGACGGAGCGGCCACAGGTGATCTCCGATGATGGGAGCAGGGTGTTCTTCGATAGCTGGGAGCCGCTCGTATCTCAGGATACGAATGGGAAGCTCGACGTGTATGAGTGGGAGCGCGACGGTGCGGGAAGCTGCCGGGAAGGCCAGGGGTGCGTGTATCTGCTCTCGGGTGGCACCAGTTCATCGTCGTCTTGGTTCCTGGGGGCGAGCACAAGCGGGGACGATGCGTTCGTGATCTCTCGCGCGGACCTTACGGGGACCGCTGGGTATGAAGGGTTTGCTGTGTATGACGCGCGGGTCGGTGGTGTGCAGCCGGTTGCGTCTCCGGTGTGTACGGGTTCGGGTTGTCAGGGTGTGCCGCCGGCGGCGCCGATCTTCGCGACTCCGGCGAGTGTGACGTTCGCTGGGGTCGGGAACTTCCCGGCGCCGAGCACAACGGCGCCGTCGAAGAGCAAGCCGAGGTCGAAAGGCGGGGCGGGGTCGAAGAGCGTGCGAGCGCGGAGGTTGGCGGGTGCGTTGCGGACCTGTGAGCGGCGGCGTGGGCGAGCGCGGTCGGTGTGCGTGGCGCGTGCGCGGCGGCGCTACGGGTCGGGGTTGGGTGCCGGTAAGTCGTCGTTGCGAGTGGGGGGGCGGTAGCCATGCGTATACAGAAACTGGCGTTGTTGCTTGCGGTGTGTGTGATGGGGGTGGTGTTGGTGGGGCCGGTGGCTGCGTGGGCGTCGCCGGGTTGGGAGGCGTTCACGCGGGTCTCACCGGCGTATCTGCCGCCGGGGGGCACGGGGCAGATCGAACTGCATGTTTACAATACGGGGTCGAGCACGGGCAAAGATCCGAGGATCGTGGATGAGTTGCCGGCTGGCGTGAGCATGATCGGCGCCGCGGTAAATATCCGGGCTGGACTCGATGAAGAAATTGGTTTGGGGCTTGATTTTGGGGGCGGCGGGGAAGGTGAATGTTCGGGTGTGCAGGTGGTGACGTGCACTGCGGATCCAGTGCCGGCGGGCGCGTCCGCGATCGTGCGTATCATAGTGAGCGTGGCGGCGGGTGTGAGCGGTGAAGCGACTAATCGTGTCGAGGTCACTGGGGGTGGTGCGTTGAGTCCGGCGGCAGAGTCAACGCAGGTCAGGTTCAGTGGGGAAGAAGCGCCGTTCGGGTTCTCCGGTTTCGATGCGTGGTTGACGAATGCGGATGGGACGGCGGATACGCAGGCCGGCTCGCATCCGTACGAGATGACGGTCGCGTTCGCGGTAAACGGCAGAGGCCGACATGACTCTCAGGAATTTGAAGACCCCACGGGTGGTGAAACGCAGCAGTTGGTCGTTAATCTGCCGCCGGGGATCGTGGGGGACCCGACCGCGACGCCGCGCTGCTCCCGTCAACAGTTCGACGGCGAAGAAGGCTCAGGGGGGCCGCATGAAGAGGAACCGACGTGCCCGGCTTCGACCCAGGTCGGTGTGGATGAAACGATCGTGTTGGGCGAGAATGTTTCGCTCAAGGTTTACAATCTGGTGCCGCCGCCAGGTATCGCGGCGCAGTTTGCGTTCCAGTTGAAAGGCACGGATGTGTTCTTGAACGCGGGCGTGCGGTCCGGCGGACCAACGCCGCTTGACTCGGACTACGGGATTAGTGTGCATACGCTAGTGCCGCAGAAGGGAGTGATGTTCAACACGACCACGATTTGGGGTGTGCCAAGCGAAGAAAGCCACAATGTGCAGCGCGAAGCGCCGTCAACAGGTGGGTCGGTGCCGTTGTTGACGTTGCCGACGTCGTGTGAAGGCCCGCAGGAATTCTCGATCGAAGCATTGGATACGTGGCAGTACGCGAATTTGCACTCGCGCGCGTCGGTGCTGACGCACGACAGCACCGGCACTCTGGTCGGGTTCACGGGCTGCAGCGATCTGGGGTTCGGCCCGTCGTTGAGCGTGGCGCCTGATACGAGCGCGGCGGATACCCCGGCGGGGTTGACGACCGAAATCAAAGTCCCCCAGGAAGGCCTTGAGACCCTGCACGGGATCGCGACGTCGAACCAGAGGGACGCGACGGTCGTGCTTCCGGAAGGGCTGGTCCTGAACCCTGGGCGGGCGTCGGGCCTGGTGGCGTGTCCGCTCGATGAAGATGGTGTGGGTCAGGAAGGTCCTCCGCGGTGCCCGGCGGCCTCGCAGGTCGGGACAGCGACGGTGTTGACGCCGCTACTTGCCGAACCGCTGGAAGGCAAGGTCTACGTGGTGGAATCTCAGCCACCGGATGTGAAACTGCTTATCGCGCTCGCGGGGCAGGGCGTTGAAATCAAGCTGGTCGGCGACGTGCATCTGAATACCAGCACGGGGCAGTTGACGACGGTGTTCAAGGAAACCCCCGAGGTGCCATTCACGAGCTTCAAACTCGCGTTTAGCGGTGGGTCGCAGGCGGCGCTCGTGACCCCGCCGACATGTGGGTTGTTCACGAGCACCTCGGACTTCACGCCGTGGAGCTCCCCGGCCGTCGAAGACGTGTTCTCGCCAAGCAGCTTCCAGATCGCGACCGGCACCAACGGTGCCACGTGTGCGTCGCCGTTGCCGTTCACGCCGAGCATGATCGCGGGTGCGACGACTGATCAGGCGGGTGGTTATACGGCGTTCTCGTTGTTGCTGTCGCGGGGGGATGATCAGCAGCGGATCTCCAAGTTGCAGTTCAAGACGCCGAAGGGCCTGCTCGGGATGATCAGCCACGTCCAGCTCTGCGAAGAACCCCGGGCCGCCAAAGGCGAATGCCCATCGGGCTCGCAGATCGGGCATACGATTGTGGGTGCTGGTGCCGGCCCGGATCCGTTGTATGTGCCGGAGGAAGGCAAGCCGGAAGCCCCGATCTACATCACCGGCCCCTACGACGGCGCCCCCTACGGCCTGCTGATCGCGGTCCCGGTGATCGCCGGGCCGTTCAATCTGGGTACCACGGTGGTGCGGGGGAAGATCGAAGTGGACCCGCAGACCTCGCAGCTGACGATCACAACCGACCCGCTGCCGACGATCCTCGATGGCGTGCCGGTGGATATGCGGACGATCAATGCGGTGATCGACCGCAAGGAATTCATGTTCAACCCAACCAACTGCAACCCACAAGCCTTCTCAGGCACCGCAACCAGCACCGAAGGAACCACCGCGGCGCTCTCCAGCCCGTTCCAGGTCGGCTCCTGCCGCAGCCTCACGTTCAAACCTGGCTTTGAGGTCTCGACCTCGGCGAAGACATCGCGGACCCAAGGCGCGAGCCTCCGGGTCACGATGACCTTGCCTGACGAAGGCGGGTTGAGCAGCACCGCGAACGTGCAGCGGGTCAAGGTATCGCTACCGAAACAGTTGCCGACCCCGTTGAAAACGCTGCAGAAGGCGTGTTTGGAAAAGACGTTCGCGGAAAACCCCAAGAACTGCCCCGTCGCGTCGCAGGTTGGGACGGTCAAGGTCTCAACCCCGGTGCTCCCCGGTGGCCTGACGGGTACCGCGTACTTCGTCTCCCACGGTGGCGCGAAGTACCCGGAACTCATCATGGTCCTCGTCGGCCAGAACGGGGTGACGGTGCAGGTGCATGGGGAAACGCAGATCAGCAAAGCTGGGATCACGACCGCGACGTTCGCGACGGTACCGGATGTGCCGTTCTCGAGCTTCGAATTGACGTTGCCGCAGCGGGAATTCCCGGCGTTGACCGCGAACGGGGACCTCTGCAAGGGCACGCTTTTGATGCCGACCGAACTGGTGGGCCAGAACGGCCTCGTGATCCAGCAGAGCACGAAGATCGCTGTGACGGGATGCCCGCCCGCCCGCCCGAAGGCGAAGAAGGCGGCCCATAAGGAGAAGCACAAGGCCAAGAAGAAGGCCAAGGGCGGGAGGAAGAAGCGGTAGGTGCCGAGGAGTGGGCGCGAAGAGGTCGCCCCGCGCCCATAGGCGCTCACGGTAGGCAACGTGTCGTCTAGGAGCTTTTGGGAGAAGCGTGGGGGGTCCTTCGCATTGGTAGCACCGGTGCTACAGTCTGGTGATGGCGCGTAAGATCACCCAGCGGCAGCTGCGCAACGAGAGCGGGGAGATCATGCGGGAGCTGGACCGGGGCGAATCGTTCATCGTGACTCGAAATGGGACTCCCGTGGGCGAGCTGCGGCCGATTCGCCGCCGCCAGTTCGTGCCGGCTGAGGTGGCGATTGCGGCGTTTGCGGGTATGGGGCATATCGACTACGACGAGTTCCGAGCCGACGTCGATCGGTTCGTGGATCAGGACCCGACGCCGCGTGCCTGAAGAGCCCCTGGAGCGCGTCCAGCCGGCTCGGGGTCTGCTGGACACCTCCGTGGTGATAGACCTCGAGCGGCTAGACAAGCGCGATTTGCCGGGCGAGCTCAGTGTGTCGGCGATCACGATGGCGGAGCTTGCCGCGGGTCCGCACGCCACCACCGACCCCCAGAAGCGCGCACTTCGCATGGAGCGCCTGCAAGGGGCGGAGTCCACCTTCGATCAGATCCCCTTCGATCTTGCCGCGGCCCGCGCGTACGGGCGCATATACGCTGCTGTGACTTCCGCTGGACGCAGCGCCCGCGGTCGGCGAACGCTGGACATGCTGATCGCTGCCACCTCGCTCGCGCACAAGCTGTCGCTCTACACACGCAACCCCGACGACTTCGCCGGGCTCGAGGATCTGCTCGACATCGTCGCCGTGGCGACCCCCGCAGATCCAGACGCGCCGGTCGCGCAACCCGATGGGCCCCTGTCCGATAACGCGGCTTGATTGTCGGGGCATTGACAAGAGAGCAGTGTATGTGTACGATTGCCCTTGGCATCATCATCCAGTGGGTGGCGGTGCGGACATAAGATCGGGTTGGGTAGGCGCATTTCGCGGTTGACATCAAGCGCTCGCGGGATGTACGTTGGGTAGAGGGACTTGGGTCGCAACTTGAGAGGGAGCTGAATCAGGCGTGGTTTCGAGAGGGAGAAACGTGACAGGAGTCGCAGCGCATCCCCTGATGGGTGATGCTAGATGCGCCAGCTTGGCGCTGTCGCATCTCTCTCTCTCTCTCTCTCTTGCCTTTGGGCATTTGAGTCTGGGCCTAGCAGTCGCCTAGTCTCGAAGCACCGGTTTGACCCGCTGCGCGGGGTTGGGCTTCTCACGGCTTGGAGCGTGGCGTGATGGCCGCGCGGGTGGGTTCCGACGTGTCGCGCCGGCCGGCGGCGAGCGTGGTGCGCAGGCGCGCTGGTGTGGACGAGCGGGGTGCGCAGGGCCAGGGTGTGCGGCTGGCTGAGATTCAGCGCTCGCGTTTGTTGGCGGCGGCGGTGCGGGCGGTCGATGAGTTGGGGTGGGCGAATACGACGGTGGCGGATATCGTCGCGCGTTCGCGGATCTCTCGGCGCACGTTCTATGAGACGTTCGCCAACCGCGAGGAATGCCTGGCCGCGGTCTTCGAGGATCTCCTGGCTGTGATTGCCGGCGAGCTCGCCGCGGCGGGCTTGGAGGGGTTGGCATGGCGTGAGCGTGTGCGCCGGGGCCTGTGGGTGATCTTGGGGTTCTTCGACCGGGAGCCAGTATTGGCGCGGGTGTGTGTTGTGCAGGCGTTGAGTGGCGGCTCGGGTGTTTTGGAGCGCCGTGAGGAGGTCCTCGGAAAGCTCACGGCGGTCGTCGATGGAGGTCGCTTGGAGGGTGTGCGTGGGTGTGAGTGCACGCCGTTGACCGCGGAGGGCCTGGTGGGTGCGGCGTTCGGGATCGTGTATGCGCGGTTGTTGAAAGGGCAGCGCGGGCCGCTCACAGATTTGGTGGGTGAGTTGATGGGGATGATCGTGCTGCCGTATTTGGGGCCGGCGGCGGCGCGGCGTGAGCTAGCACGCCCGGTGCCTGCTGCGCCGCTGCGCGCGTTTTCCGCGCCGGTCGCTTGTGAGGGAGGGGGTTCTGTGCGTGCTGGGACGGATCCGCTGGAGAGTGTCCCGATGCGCCTGACGTATCGCACCTCGCGGGTGCTCGCGGGTGTGGCTGAGCATCCGGCGGCGAGCAACCGTCAGGTGGGGGAATGCGCGGGTATCCATGACGCGGGGCAGGTCTCGAAGCTTTTGCGGCGCCTGGAGCGGCTGGGGTTGTTGGCGAACACGGGCCCGGGGCATTTGAAGGGTGAGCCGAATGCGTGGCGGTTGACCGCGAAGGGTGAGTTGGTCGCGCGGAGTATTCGTGCGCATAGCCGGTTTGAGAGCGAGGCCGCGTGATGCCTGGTCGCGTCTCTGTCCGTTGCACGGTTTGTCGTTGTGCGCCTGTGGGCGTTGTGTTGTTGATCGATCGGGGGGGTCTTCCCTCTGCTCTGGAGGAGGGGATGGTTCGATGATCGTTCGCAGGTTGACGCTGGCTTGTGTGGTTTCGCTGGGCGTGTTGGTGGGGTTGTTGGTAGGGAGCCCGCTGGCGTTGGCGGTGAGGAGTCATGGGTTCTCCTCGTCGTTCGGTGTGTTCGTGAGCGCCCATGGGGTCGCGGTGGATGATTCCGCGGGCGTGTCGAAGGACGATGTGTATGTGGTGGATCAGGGTGCGCCTGCGGTCGAGCGCTTCACCGCCAGCGAAGCCGAGCACAACGAACCGGGAGCCACGCTCACGGGCGCCACGTTTGTCGCCCCGACGGGGGTGGCGGTCGATGACTCCAGTGGTGGGTCTGCGGGCGATGTGTATGTCGCCGACCCGGGGGCGGGTGTGGTGGACAGGTTCAGCGGGGTGACGGGGAAATTCCTCTCGCGGATCGATGGCAGCGAAACACCGGATGTGGGGGTGCGGGGCTTTGAACCGGTCGCGGTGGCGGTAGACCCGGCGAACGGCGAAGTGTTCGTCGCCGACGCCCACAACGGCTTGGTCGATGTCTTCTCCCCCACAAATACATATGTCTCGCAGTTCGCGGCGGGTCTCTCGAGCGCGTTGACGGGGGTTACGGTGAACGGGGAAGGCAACGCGTACGTGACTGGCGCTGGTGGCGAAGCGCTGGAGCTGCTCGCCGAAGGGGGCTATACGTCGGTGATGCCGGTCGGCGCTGGGGTCAGCGCGGTCGGCGTGAACCCCGTGAGCGGCGATGTTTACATGGATGAGGGCTCCTCGATCGTGGAGCTGGACGCGAACGGGGAATCGCTTGGGAGCTTCGGGTCGGGCTCCCTGGAAGGCTCCACCGGGGTCGGCGTCGATAACACGAGCGGCACGGTGTACGCCTCCGATGGCGCGAGCGCGGCGATCTTCCCCGAAGGCGAAACCCCGGGCGAACCCACCATGGGCGCCGCGACCGGTGTGAGCGGCTCCGAAGCGACGCTGCACGGCGAGCTCGCGGGCGGGGAGAGTGGCTACTACTTCGCTTACAGCCAAGGAAGCAGCTGCACGGGCGGCGCGAGCACCGAACCGACGGGGGCGAGCGGCAGCGTTGCGGCTACCGCCACGCTGTCCGGTCTTCAGCCCGCGACCGGTTACACGGTGTGTCTGGTCGCGACCAACGCGTTCGGTCAGACACAGGGCGCCCCGGTGAGCTTCACCACATCCGCGGTTCCGGCGACGATCGAAGGGGAGTCCTTCTCGGATATCGGATCCTCGAGCGTGACGCTGAACGCCCAGATCGACCCCAACGGGACATCCACCGGCTACTACTGGGAATACGGGCCAAGCACGGCGTACGGGTCCACGACGCCCGAGGTCTTCCTCGGCGAAGGACACGGCGCGCTGCCCGCCCCCGCGGATGTGGAAGGCCTGGCAGCGAACAGCGAATACCACTTCAGGGTCGTGGCTGTCAACACGGCGGGCACTGAACGCGGCGCCGACGCGACGTTCCGAACGCTGTCCACGGGTCTGCTTGGCCTGCCCGATGGCCGGGTCTATGAACGCGTGACCCCGACCGACGAAGGCGGCTTCAACGTCTACACGCCGGAAGTGTTTTCAGACTACCTGTCGTACTCGGAAGGTCTGCGTACTCAGCGGCCGTTTCGGGCGGCGGCAAATGGTGATGGGGTGGTGTATGTGGCTAGTCCTTCGACGAGTGGGGGCAGTGGTTCCAGTGGTGAATATGAGGGTGATGATTATCTCGCGACGCGGTCGTCGGGGGGTGGTTGGACGCAGGTCAATCTGCAGCCGCAGGGTTACCGGAAGGCCGAATATCAGGCGTTCAGCGACGATCTCTCGGTTGGATGGCTGGTGGCCCGGGGTGAATCTGCTTTTGAAGAAGAACTGCCGCCACTTTCCCCAGACGCGCCGAGCAAATACGAAGTTCTGTATGCGCGCTCCAACAGCGATGGAGTCTATTGGTCGCTGTTCACCAAGACGGCGACGATCCACCGCGGCGAAGGAGAATTTGGCGCCTACAACACGGGCCGTATCGCCGGAGCTGAACATCCGGCGGTGTATGCGGGTTCCTCGGCCGATCTGACGGAGATGCTGTTCGAGGCCAACGATGGGCTGACGGAAAACGCCGTCGAGGGTGGCAAGAGCGAAAACAATCTCTATCTGTCGGTGGATGGCCGGTTGAGCCTCGTGAATGTGCTTCCTGATGGCTCTTCGGAACCAAATGCCACGTTCGGTGCACCGCCAAACAGCGGCGAAGCGAGCGGTAAGTACAGTAACTTCGCGGATTTCGACCATGTGATCTCCGCAGATGGGTCGCGGGTATTTTGGACGCAGCTCGAAAGCGAAGCGACTCCCAAGGCACTGTATGTGCGTGAGAACCCGGGGCAGCCGCAGAGCCCGCTCGAAGGGGAACGCTGCACGGTGCCGGCGGACGCGTGTTCGGTGCTGATCTCCGAAGGGGCCAGGTTCTGGACCGCGACGGCGGATGGGTCAAAGGCGTTCTATACGAAGGGGGATCTCTACGAGTACGAAGTGGAAGATGGCCAGACGACCGATCTGACGCCCGGGGTTGAAGTGCAGGGCGTAATCGGCGCCAGCGAAGACGGCGAATACGTCTACTACGTCACCACCGCCGATGAGCTCGAGCTGTGGCACGCTGGGACCTCCACTGTGATCGCGCAGCTCTCTGCGGCGGATGGCGAGGAAGTGGGGCCCTACACGACATACCGTGGGCCGCGTGGGGATTGGACGCCTGGTATCGGTACGCGTACCGCGGAGGTGGCGCCCGATGGCCTGGGGGTGGTGTTCATGTCGAGGGAAAGCCTGCCGGTGGCCGGGTTCCCCGAGGGTTATCGCAACGAAGGGATGCAGGAGGTGTATGTGTACGAGGCCGAAGGCGGCGGCAGGTTGTTCTGTGCCTCGTGCAACCCGAGCGGTGAGCCGCCGGAAACCAACGAAGAGACCGAGGCAGGATTTCTTGGGAGGGCGGCGGCTGGGTTTCTGCCACTCAGCTTTAGCCATACTTATGCGCCGCGCGTGATCTCTGAAGGTGGCGGCCGGGTGTTCTTCGATAGCGATGAGCCGCTGGTTGCGCAGGACACGAACGGCAAGCAGGATGTGTATGAGTGGGAGCGCGACGGTCTCGGCAGCTGCCGGGAAGCGAACGGGTGCATCTATCTGCTGTCGGGTGGTACGAGTGGGTCGGCGTCGTGGTTGTTGGACGCTAGCACCAGCGGGGAAGATGTGTTCGTGATCTCGCGCGCGGAACTAGTACCGGGCGACCCGTATGAAAGCTTTGCGGTGTATGACGCGCGTGTGGGTGGTATGCAGCCGGTGGTGGCGCCGCAGTGCACGGGTTCGGGTTGTCAGGGTGTGCCACCGGCGGCGCCGATCTTCGCGACGCCGGCGAGCGCGACGTTCGCGGGCGTCGGGAACTTCCCCGCGCCCGTGAGCACGTCGGGGTCGGTGAAGAAGAGCAAACCAAAAGCGAAGGCGAAGACGTTGACGCGTGCGCAGAAGCTGACGCGGGCGTTGAGGGCTTGCCGGAAGCGAGGTGTGCGAGCGCGCGCGGGTTGCGAGGCGCAGGCGCGCAAGCGCTACGGGGCAGGTTCCAAGGCCAAGGGTTCGGCAAGGAAGGGGAGGTAGAATGTTCGCGAAGCGTGTGTCTTTGCTGCTGGTGTTGGGCGCGACGGTGGTGCTGTGGGCCGGGTCGGGAGTTGCCTCGGCGTCTGTGCCCGCGCCGGGGTGGGAGATCTTCACGAGGACCGCGCCGACGAACCTGCCGCCCGGCGGCACGGGCGAGGTGGATCTGTATGTGTATAACACTGGCGCGGGGACGGGTGAATATCCGACGGTCACCGATGAGCTGCCCGAAGGCGTGACGGCGACCGGCGCAGGCTTGCGCGTGGTCGTGCCGATCGGAGGGGCCGAAGAAGCCGGAGATGGTCCCGGGAGCTCCTTTGGTGAATGCACGGTGGAGTCTGCTCGGATGGTGAGTTGTACGGACGGCAGTGTGCCTCCAGGTGCGGTGATGGAAGTCAAAATCTCGGCCAGTATCGAAGACGTGCCCTCTGGTAGTGAAGGTTCGAATGTGGTTGAGGTCAGTGGGGGTGGGGCGCCGAACGCGGCGAGTAATGTCAAGAGCGTGCGGTTCGATTCGGCCTCGCCCGGGTTCGGGTTCGCGGGGTTCGATGCGTGGTTCACGAATGCGGATGGGACGACAGACACGCAGGCCGGCTCCCACCCCTACGCATTCACCACTGTGTTCGCGGCCAACAGCACCGGTGTGGGAGGACTCGAGGAATTCACGTCGGGTAGCGAAAGCGTGCGTTATGGTGGGGAAATGCGGGATGTGGTTGTCAATCTCCCGCCGGGGATCGTCGGTAACGCGACGGCCGTGCCGCGCTGCTCGCGCAAACAGTTCGACGGCGAAACCGCCACCGGGAGTGGTACCACCGGGAGTGGTGGGGGCGCAGGGTACCAGCCGTCGTGTCCGGCTTCGACGCAGGTCGGTATCGATCAGGCGCGACCCAACGGCTACCCCGTTTCGTTCAAGGTGTATAATTTGGTGCCGTCGCCGGGGATCCCCGCCGAGTTCGGTTTGGATTTCGAAGGGGCGCAAGTCTTCATTGATATTGGAGTGCGCTCGGGTGGTCCGGGTGCGCTGGCGAGCGACTACGGGCTCAGCGGGCACATCGATCCCTTCCCGCAGAAGGGGGTCGTGTTCAACACGATCACGATCTGGGGGGAGCCGGGCGAAGCAAGCCACGAAGAACAGCGCGGAGGACTTCCCTCGGGGGCGGGGTCGACACCGTTGTTGACGGTGCCGACGTCGTGTGAAGGCCCGCAGGAAATCTCGATCGAAGCGCTCGGAACGTGGCAGAACGAAAACGCACGCTCACGCGCATCGATCCTCACGCACGACAGCACGGGCACGCCGGTTGGGTTCACGGGGTGTGATCATCTGGGGTTCGGCCCGTCGTTGAGTGTCGCACCGGACACGACCGCGGCGGATACCCCGGCGGGGTTGACGACCGAAATCAAAGTCCCCCAGGAAGGCCTGTCGAGCTCGGGGGGGCTTGCGGCGTCGAACGTCAGGAATGGGACGGTGGTGCTGCCGGAAGGGACGGTGCTCAACCCGGGCCGGGCGGCTGGCCTGGCGACCTGCCCGCTCGACCAGGATGGTGTCGATCAGGAAGGCCCACCGCAGTGCCCGCCGGCGTCGCAGGTCGGGACGGCGACGGTGTTGACCCCGCTGCTGGCCGAACCGCTGGAAGGCAAGGTGTACGTCCTCGAATCCGATCCTCCGGACGTGAAACTGCTGATCGCGCTCGCGGGGCAGGGCGTCGAAGTTAAGCTTGTCGGCGACGTGCACCTGAACACGAGCACGGGCCAGTTGACGACGGTGTTCAAGGAAACCCCGGAGGTGCCGTTCACGAACTTCAAACTCGCGTTCAGCGGCGGATCGCAAGCGGCGCTCGTGACCCCGCCCACATGTGGGCTGTTCACGAGCGCCTCGGATTTCACGCCCTGGAGCTCCCCAGCGGTCGAAGACGTGTTCTCCCCGAGCAGCTTTCAGATCGCGACCGGCACCAATGGTGTCCTGTGTGCGTCGCCGCTGCCGTTCACGCCGAGCATGATCGCTGGGGCGACGACTGACCAGGCCGGTGGGTATACGGCGTTCTCGCTGTTGCTCTCGCGGGCGGATGATCAGCAGCGGATCTCCAAGCTGCAGTTCAAGACGCCGAAGGGCCTGCTCGGGATGATCAGCCACGTGCAGCTTTGCGAAGAACCGCAGGCCGCGAAGGGCGAATGCCCGTCGGGGTCGCAGATCGGGCATACGGTCGTGGGTGCTGGTGCTGGCCCTGATCCGTTGTATGTGCCGGAGGAAGGCAAGCCGGAAGCCCCGATCTACATCACCGGCCCCTACGAGGGCGCCCCCTACGGCCTCGCGATAGCGGTCCCCGTGATTGCCGGCCCGTTCAACCTGGGGACCACGGTGGTGCGCGGGAGGATCGAAGTGGATCCGCAGACCTCGCAGTTGACGATCACGACGGACCCGTTGCCGACGATCCTGGATGGGGTGCCGGTGGATATGCGGACGATCGATGCGGTGATCGACCGCAAGGAATTCATGTTCAACCCAACCAACTGCAACCCCCAATCCTTCAGCGGAACCGCAACTAGCGTCGAAGGCACGAACGCAGCATTGTCGAGCCCGTTCCAGGTCGGCTCCTGCCGTAGCTTGACGTTCAAACCGGGGTTCAAGGTTGCGACCTCAGCAAAGACGTCGCGGACGGAAGGCGCGAGCCTGCACGTCACGATGACCCTCCCCGACGAAGGCGGCCTGAGCAGCACCGCGAACGTGCAACGAGTCAAGGTGTCGCTGCCCAAACAGTTACCGACTCCGTTGAAAACGCTGCAGAAGGCGTGTTTGGAAAAGACGTTCGCGGAAAACCCCAAGAACTGCCCGGTGGCATCGCAGGTCGGGACGGTCAAGGTCTCGACCCCCGTCCTCCCCGGCGGCCTGACGGGCACCGCGTACTTCGTCTCTCATGGTGGTGCGAAGTACCCGGAACTGATCATGGTGCTGGTTGGCCAGAATGGTGTGACGGTGCAGGTGCATGGGAAAACGGAGATCAGCAAAGCGGGGATCACGACCGCGACGTTCGCGACGGTGCCGGATGTGCCGTTCTCGAACTTCGAACTCACCTTGCCGCAAAGGGAATTCCCGGCGTTGACCGCGAACGGGAACCTCTGCAAGGGCACGCTGCTGATGCCCACCGAACTGGTCGGCCAGAACGGCCTCGTGATCCAGCAGAGCACGAAGATCGCCGTCACCGGGTGCCCGAAGGCGAAGAAAGCGGCGAAGAAGAAAGCGCATCGCAAAGCCGCCAAGGGCAGGCGGAAGAAGAAGTAACGCCGAGCTGAGCCCCGGGCGCCGGCGAGGCGCCCGGGGGCGGGTAGGGAGGCCTCGGGTTCACGCTCGGGCTCAGGGGCGGGCGGCGAGATAGCTGCGTAGGAGAGGCTCGGGGATGATCCAGTCGCCGCGAGCAGGATGCTCCGCGATCCCGGCTTTCTCCATCGTGCTCAACGCTCTTCTGGCGCTTGCGGAGGGGGTGCCGCTGTAGGGGCGGGTGCCGCGTGCGACGCGGAGGGCGATTGGGTATGCGTGGGCTGTGGCGCGTAGTCGTTCGACGATCTCCTCGTGACGCAGGCGGTCGGCCTGCATCGCGAGCTCGTAGCCGCCGCGGACGTCGGCCAGCTCGATCATGTCGCCCGAGCGGCGGGCGAGGGTCACGGTCAGCGTCTCGCGGGCGATCAGCATCGTCGTGCGTGGGTGTCCCTCGCTGAGCGTCACGATCTCGCTGATTGTCCCTTGCTTGGCGTTGAGGTCGAGCTCGCGGTAGCGGGCGGCGATTCCCAGCTCCCACTCGCTTGGCAGGATCGGGCTGAGCGCGCGAAAGCTGCCGAACTGGCTGAGCGCCCTGCGTGACGGGCCGAACAGGTCGCGCATCAGGTGCTCGACGCTGCCTGCGAACAGCACGCTCACCAAGGGTGAGCGCTGCAACTGCGAGCGCAGCTGCTTGCTCACCACACCCGGGTCGCCGAAGCGGTGGGGCGTGGTGGCGATGTCCTGGAACTCGTCGAGGAGCACGGCGATCCGCTTGCCGTCGCTCTCGGCGATCCGCTGCGCGAGGGCGATCGTCGCGGCGAGGCCGGCGCTCGGCGTCCGGCCGGCGGTGGGGGTCGCCCACGCCAGCTCCACGTTCTCGCCGAGGCTTGTTCGCAGCTTCGCGGTCATCCCGGCCGGCAGCAGCTCCCGCAGCTCGCGCCCACCCTCGCGTGCGCGAGCGAGCGCCTTGGCGACCGGGCCGCGGTTGGCGATGATCGACTGAGCCAGCGCCCTCGTGAGCGAGGTGAGATCCTCGTGATCCCAAAGATCGACCTGTGCGGTGTAGAGGCCGGATACGTGCGCCTGCGCGAGCGCGGCCAGCGCCACCGTCAACTTGCCGGTGCGTCGCGGGCCTGCCATCACCACGTGCGTGCCTGCGCCCAGCCGCGTGGCGAGATCGCGTACGTCGCCCGCCCGGCCGATCAGCAGGTCCGGCCGTACGGGGTCGTCCGTGGGGAACAGCTCGCGGATATCTCGCATTCCGACCTATTATAGGTCATATGATGACCTATAATCTCGGTAGGGCGGGATGTCCGCGATCACCGTGTCAACGTTATGCGCAGGCTGCTGTCATTACAGCAACCTTGTAATGATTGGCGATCCTAACAGAGGTCCTGTAAAGAGGCAAAGACCGGGGCGTCGATACCCATGCTCTGCTCTGTACGGCGAGAGCCTCAGCCTGGGCGCGGGGCGCCAGCTCGATCGTCTGGGTATTGACAAGAGAGCAGTGCATGTGTACGATTGCCCTTGGCATCATCATCCGGTGGGTGGTGGTGCGGACATAAGATCGGGTTGGGTAGGCGCGTTTCGCGGTTGACATCAAGCGCTCGCGGAATGTATGTCGGTTAGAGGGACTTGGGTCGCAACTTGAGAGGGAGCTGAATCAAGCGTGGTTTCGAGGGGAAGAAACGTGACAGGAGTCGCAGCGCGTCGCCCGATGGGTGATGCTAGATGCGCCAGCTTGGCGCTGTCGCATCTCTCTCTCTCTCTCTCTCTCTTCGCCTCGTAGGCTTCTCCTCGGCTCGGCTCCGGCGGGCCAGCCGGGCTGTCCCGGAGGGGGAAAGGGGAGAGCTGGGCGCAGTGGTCGCCTAGTCTCCCGGCGCCGACTTGATTCGCAGCGCGGGAGTGGGCTTCGCACGGCTCGGGGTGTGGTGTGATGGCCGCGCGGGCGAGTGCCGGTGTGTCGCGTCCGTCGGCGGCGCGCACGGTGCGCAAGCGCGCTCGTGCGGGCGAGAGGGATACGGCGGGCCAGGGTGTGCAGCTGGCGGAGATTCAGCGCTCGCGTCTGTTGGCTGCGGCGGTTCGTGCGGCTGATGAGCTGGGGTGGGCGAATACGACGGTGGCGGATATCGTCGCGCGATCGCGGATTTCACGGCGTACGTTCTATGAGACGTTCGCCAACCGCGAGGAGTGCCTCGCCGCGGTGTTCGAGGATCTCCTCGGTGTGATCGCTGCCGAGCTCGCGCTGGCGGGCTTGGAGGGCCTTGGGTGGCGTGAGCGTGTGCGCCAGGGCCTGTGGACGATCCTGGGGTTCTTCGACCGTGAGCCGGTGCTCGCGCGGGTCTGCGTGGTGCAGGCATTGAGCGGGGGCCCGGGTGTGTTGGGGCGCCGCGAGGAGATCCTCGGGCGGCTGGCTGCCGTGGTTGACGGGGGTCGCCGCGAGAGTGCGCGTGGGGGTGAATGCACGCCGTTGACGGCGGAGGGCCTGGTGGGTGCGGCGTTTGGAATCGTGTACGCGCGGTTGTTGAAAGGCCAGCGCGGGCCGCTGACCGGTCTGTTGGGTGAGTTGATGGGGATGATCGTGCTGCCCTACCTGGGTCCCGCGGCGGCGCGGCGTGAGCAGTCCCGCTCGGCGCCCGCGGCCACCACGCCCGCTACGGTCAAGCCGGCCGAGCCTGTGCGGGCGGTGGTCGGTGATCCGTTGGAGAGCGTGCCGATGCGCTTGACCTACCGCACCTCACGGGTGCTGGAGGGTGTGGCTGAGAATCCGGCCGCGAGCAACCGTCAGGTCGGGGAACACGCGGATATCCAGGATGCGGGGCAGGTCTCGAAGCTTTTGCGGCGCTTGGAGCGGCTGGGGTTGTTGGAGAATGGCGGGTTGGGGCACGCCAAGGGTGAGCCGAATGCCTGGCGGCTAACCGTGCAAGGTGAGCTGGTCGCGCGGAGCATTCGCGCTCACAGCCGTTTTGAGAGGAAGGCGGCGTGACGATGCTGGGAGCGTCTCGCACGGTCGGTGTGTCGGTCCACCGTCGGGTTGGGCGGGCGGTGGGGCTGCCGGCTTGTACTCGCGCCTCGATGGTGCGTGGTCATGAAATCGAGGGGATCTCCCCTCTGTTCTTGGAGGAGGGGATGTGCCGATGAGGTTGGATTCTTCCCAGGCGTCGATGCGGACGCGGCAGGGGTGGCTGACGGCGGCGCTATGCACGGTGCTTGCGTGCCTGGCCTGGAGTGCCACCGCGCTCGCTGCCACGGCGCCGGTCGTCGAAGAAGCGTCGGTGGCGAACGTGGCCGGTACGAGCGCGACGTTCCGGGCGCAGATCAACCCGGAGGGCGGCGCCACGACGTACTGGTTTGAATACGGCACCAGCGAAGCGTACGGGTCGCGCGCTCCGGCGCCCGCCGGCGTGGTCGGCTCGGGCACGGCCGGTGTCACGGTGAGCGCACATGTGCAGGGCCTCGCGCCGAGCACCGAATACGTCTTCCGTGTCGTGGCTGCCGATGGTGGCGAAACGACATATGGGTCGATGGAGCGTTTCCTCACGCAGTCGGCGGGCGGCGAGTTCGCGCTGCCGGATGGGCGGCAGTGGGAACTGGTCTCGCCGTCGAACAAGTATGGGGCCGACCTGTTTGGGCTTGGCGGCGAATACGCGCTTCAGGCGGCTGCCGCCGGCGATGCGATCGCATACACGGCGAACGCTCCGATTGAACACGAACCGCGCGGCAACGAGGATATTACACAGGTTCTCTCGACGCGCGGCGCAGATGGCTGGTCCTCGCGGGACATCTCCGGGCCGCACAAATCGGTGACGGGATCGGTAGTGCTATTGGGCCTGCACGAATACCAGTTCTTCTCGGAAGATCTGGCGTCGGCGCTCGCGTACCCGATCGGCGAAGATCGGACGCTGCTCTCGGAACGAGCCTCGGAACCGACGCCTTACGTTCGCAACAACGGCCTGTGTGAAGCTCCCGCGAGCGGCAATGAATGCTATACGCCGTTGTTGACCGCCAAGGAAGGGTTCGCGGACGTCCCGTCGGGCATCGAATTCGGCAAGGATGTCAAGGATGCCGAACCGAGCGTTGAGGCTGCCTCACCGGACCTTCATCACATGGTGCTCATTTCGAAAGTGCGGTTGACCTCGACGCCGATAAGCCAGAGAGAGCTCTACGAGTGGTCAGCTGACAAGCCACCCGCGGAAGCGCTGCAGCTGGTGAGCGCGCTGCCCGAAAGCGAAGGCGGGGGGCCTCAGGACTCCCAGGGGTGTGTGGGGGTAGGCGCGGATATCTGCGAGCTGCGGATGAGTGGCGCGAGGCATGCGATTTCCGACGACGGCAGCAGAGTCTTCTGGGGGGCTAATAGTAATGAAGAAGTACGTCTCTATATGCACGATCTGGCCAGGGACGAAACGATCCGGCTGGATTTGCAGCAGCCCGGTGCGCCTGCCGGTGGCACGCCGGAAGCCCAATTCCAGGCCGCCAACGCGGAAGGGTCGCGGGTGTTCTTCACCGACTCCGGTCAGCGGTTGACGGCTGGCTCTGGCGTCTCGGGTCCCGACCTGTATGTGTGTGAAATCGTGCAGGAAGCGGGCCGGGACAAGTGCGATCTCACCGATCTCACGCCGGCAAGCGGGGGGCAGTCGGCGGAAGTGCGGAACATCGTCTCGGGCGTGGCCGAAGATGGCTCGTATGTGTACTTCGTCGCCAACGGTGCGCTTGCGCCCGGCGCGGCGCCCGGCGATTGCAAATCAAGCTTCTCGTCGCCGAATGAGACGTGCAACCTCTACGTGGTGCACTACAACGGCTCGGCGTGGGGGCCTCCCAAGTTCATCGCGACGCTGTCCGAGGAAGACGAAGGCGACTGGGGCGAGAGTGATGAAACTTTCCATTTTCTTGGTAACCTCAATGCTGAGGCGTCGTCGAATGGGCGTTATCTGGCGTTCATGTCGGTCCGGTCGCTGACGGGTTATGACAATCGCGACGCGGTGACGGGCAAGCCCGCCATGGAGGTTTACCTGTACGACGCGCAGAGCGAAAAGTTGGTGTGCGCATCGTGCAATCCCACTGGGGCGCGCCCCGTCGGAGTCGAACTCAGGACTTTCGAGGCGATTAACTCCCCCAATCTCGCCGCGGTCATAAGCGGCGGGAATCTCGCGCCAAGCAGCTCGATCGCCGCGAACCTGCCGCCGGCCGACAGCGTGGGGGTATCCCGCCAATCGCCGTATCAGCCTCCTTATGTGTTCGACGATGGGCGGTTGTTCTTCAACAGCAGCGATGTGCTGGTGCCGCAGGACGTGGATGGGACGGAGGATGTGTATGAGTATGAGCCGGCGGGAGTGGGCAGTTGCACGCCGGCGGCGGGGACGTTCAGCCGGGTGAGTGGTGGGTGCGTGTCGTTGATCTCGTCTGGTACTTCGGCGGAAGAATCCGGTTTCGTCGGTGCGAGCGAAAGCGGAGGGGACGTCTTCTTCCTGACGACTGGTCGTTTGACCTCACAGGATTACGACACGGCGCTAGACGTTTACGATGCGCACGAATGCACGGCCGCCTCGCCGTGTGTGGTGGCGCCGGTGCCGCCCCCGCCGTGCGATACCGCCGATTCGTGCAGGCCCGCGCCCTCGCCGCAGCCGGCCGTGTTCGGCGCGCCGCCGACCGCGACGTTCGTGGGGTCCGGGAATGTGGCGGTGTCGGTCGGCGAAGGCGCGCCGGCGAAGAAAAGCGCGCTGGCGAAGAAAAAGAAGAAGTCGCGGAGGAAGGTGTCCGGTTCGGCGAAGCGCGGCAAGCGGCGTGGGAAGGCGAGCGCGTGCGGGGGCCGTGGGCGTGGCCGGTCGGGGTGCGGGGTGCGGGCGGCCGGTCGCGCGCGTGCGGTCAAGGCGAGCGGAAAGGGCGGACGGTGATGAGCCGTATGGGTTCGATCGAGACTGGCAAGCGGAGCGCCGGGTGTGGGGTGTCGGTGGCGCCCTCGTGCGCGCGGCGACTGTTCGATGCGCCTGCCCGGCGGTTGCTCGGTGTGGCGGTGCTGGTGTGTGCGCTCACGTGGTTGTGTGCATGTGTGGGGGTCGCGAGTGCGGCGGTGCCGTCCTGGAAGCTCGATTCGCTGGCGGTTCCGGGGAACCTGCCGCCTGGTGGGACGGGCACGTTGATTGTGAGCGCGACGAACCTCGGAGCCGGCGAAGTCAACGCGTCGAGCTCGAAGGTGACACTGCGCGACACGCTGCCCGGTGGCTTGACGGCGACCTCGGTGCATGGCCAGGTCGGCGGTTTGGCGAACCTGATCGGTCTCCGTGCGCCGGTCACGTGCGTGGTGGTGTCGGGGTCGTTGGTGGAATGCGCGTTCGAAGGGACCTTGCCACCGTATGAGCAGTTGGAAGCGCATATCGCGGTGAGTGTCGCCGCGGGTGCCAGAGGGTCGGGTGAAGTCAACGAAACGAGCGTGGAAGGTGGTGGGGCACCCGGTGCGTCGCTCGCGCGTCCGTTGACGGTGAGCGCGGAACCGACCCGGTTCGGTGTCGGCGCTTATGAACTGGAAGGCTTGGAAGAAGAAGGGTCAGTGGACACGCAGGCGGGTTCGCACCCGTTCGGTGTGACGGCGACGCTCGATCTCAACCGGAGCGCAACGGCGCCGTATCAGCCCGCGCAGCCGAAGGATCTGAACTTTGAACTGCCGCCCGGCTTGGTCGGCAACCCTACGCCCCTGCCGCAGTGCTCGGACGCGGCGTTCACCCAGCGCATCGTATACGTCAACGAATGCCCGGCGGACACCGCCGTCGGTGTCGCCAACGTCACGATCTACGAACCGGAATTCGGTGGGCTGTTGACGGTGATGACACCGGTCTTCAACCTCAAACCCGCGGCGGGGGAGCCGGCGCGGTTCGGCTTCCTGGCGCTGATCGCACCGGTGATCCTCGACACCTCCGTGCGGACCGGCGGCGATTACGGCATCACGGTCAGCGTCAACAACATCGTGCAAAACACTTCGTTCCTCAGCTCGCAGGTGACGCTGTGGGGTGTCCCGGGCGCGGCGATCCACAACTCCTCGCGCGGCTGGAACTGCCTCGACGAAGGCGTGTACGCGTACCTCGGCGCCGAAGGCGCCTGTGAAGCGGCCAATGAGGGTGCGCCGCCGCCGTTTCTGTCGTTGCCGACGTCGTGCACGGGCCCGCTGCGGACGAGCGTACTGGCGGATTCGTGGCTCGATGCGGGCAGTTTCACGCCGTCCGAAGCGTTGTCGGAGCCGGCCATGGACGGCTGCAACCGGCTGCCGTTCGAACCGTCGATCAGTGTCGCACCGGATGAGTCGGCGGGGAGCACGCCGACCGGGCTGTCGGTGAATGTGCATGTACCCCAGACGGCGGGGTTGAACCCGCAGGGGTTGTCGCAGGCGAATGTGCGGAACACCTCGGTGGCGTTGCCCGAAGGGATGCAGATCAGTCCGGCGGCGGCGGATGGGCTGCAGTCGTGCTCGCAGGAGCAGATCGCCATGAGCTCGCCCGGGTCGCCGTCGTGTCCGGAACAGGCGAAGGTCGCGACGGAGCAGATCACCAGCCCGCTGTTGAGCGAACCGATGGAAGGCGAGGTGTATCTGGCCGCGCAGGACGAAAACCCGTTCGGGAGTCTGATCGCGCTGTATCTGTACGCCGAAGCGCCGAAGGAGGGCATCAAGATAAAGCTCGCGGGCGAAGTGAAGCTCGACGAACGGACGGGGCAGATCGTGGCGACGTTCCCGAACGATCCCCAGTTGCCGTTCGAAAACGCGACGCTGCACTTCTTCGGGTCCGATCGCGCGCCGTTGAGCACACCGGCCTTGTGCGGCCAATATACGAGCACCGCCTCGATCACGCCGTGGTCGGGCAACGCCCCGGCGACCCCGACCTCGACATTCGCGATCACGAGTGGCCCCAATGGCTCGTCTTGCGCGAACCCCAGGCCGTTCCAGCCCTCCTTCCAGGGCGGCACGACCAACCTCCAGGCGGGCGGATACACCCCGCTGACGATGACGATGAGCCGTCCGGATGCCGACCAGCCGCTCGGGAAACTCTCGATCGTGTTCCCACCTGGAATCTCAGCCGGCCTACAGGGTGTGAAGCTGTGCGAGGAACCGCAGGCCGCCGCGGGGGACTGCCCGGCGGAAAGCCAGATCGGGCAGGTGATCGCCAGCGCGGGGTTGGGCGGCGACCCGTTCAGTGTGGAAACCGGCAAGGCGTACATCACCGGCCCCTACGGGGGCGCCCCATTCGGGGTGGACGTGGTTGTTCCGGCGGTCGCCGGCCCGTTCAACCTCGGCACAGAGGTGGTCCGCTCGAAGATCGAGGTCAACCCGACCGACGCGCATCTGACGGTCGTCAGCGACAAGTTCCCGACGATGCTGGACGGTATCCCGTTGCAGTTGCAGCACATCAACGTGACCGTCAACCGCCCCAACTTCGTGTTCAACCCAACCAGCTGCGAACCGACGAAGCTGACCGGCCAGTTGGAAAGCTCCGAAGGTGCCACGGCGGATGTGTCGAGCCCGTTCCAGGTGAGCAACTGTGCGGCGCTGTCGTTCAAACCGGAATTCAAGGTCTCCACCGAAGCGAAGACCTCACGGACCGAAGGCGCGACGTTGCACGTGCGGTTGACGTTGCCGTCGGGTGCGCAGGGTACGAAAGCGAACGTGCACGAGGTCAAGGTGTCGCTGCCCAAACAGCTGCCTTCGCCGTTGAAAACGCTGCAGAAGGCGTGCACCGAAAAGGTATTCGCGGAAAACCCAGCGAACTGTCCGGTCGCATCCAGGGTCGGCGAAGCGCATGTCACGACCCCGGTGCTGGAAGGCGGCTTGAAGGGCCCGGCCTACTTTGTCTCCCACGGTGGCGCGAAGTACCCGGAACTGATCATGGTGCTGGTCGGCGAGGACGGCGTGACCGTCCAGGTGCACGGCGAAACGTTCATCGGCAAACAGGGCATCACGACCGCGACGTTCTCCACAGTCCCGGATGTGCCGTTCTCGACGTTCGAACTGGCACTCCCCAAGCGGGAATACCCCGCGCTCAGCGCGAACGGCAACCTCTGCCAGGCCCAGGCCGCCGGCAAGCTGTTGATGCCGACCGAAATGATCGGCCAGAACGGCGACAAGATCAGGCAGAGCACGAAGATCGCCGTCACCGGCTGCCCGAAAGTCAAGAAGGCTGCCAAGAAGAAGACACATCACAAGGCCGCCAAGAAGGGCAAGCGGAAGAAGAAGTAGCGTCCCGCGCGCGGAGGCCCAGGCGCCGTCGAGGCCCTCGCCAGCGCGAGGTTTGGATGGCCAACCTCGAGCCGGTCGTCGGCCATGAGCAGGGTCGTCAGCGACCGGTGACGGTGATCTCGCGCGATGCCATGGGTCGCTGGGGCCTGGCGATCGTCGTGCCGTTCACGACCAAAGACGTGGGCTCCCCGCTGCATTTGCGGGTCGAGCCGCCCGAGGGCGGCCTGCGTGAGGTGAGCTTCGCGCTGCCCCAACACGTTCGCACGATCTCCCCCGAACGCCTCGCGGCCCGGCTCGGCACAGTCTGCCCACAGACGCACATGGAGATCGTCCGGCGCATCGACACCTTGATTCGCCCCGAGTGACGCGCAGGCCCCCGCGGCGCGCTTGCGCAGCGAGCACGAGCGACTCCCGCCGCCTCGGACTCGCCGGACGCCCAACCCTATGGGCCCGCCCGACAGCGCGGTTTGAGCGTATGGGTATTGACAAGAGAGCAGAGCATGTGTACGATTGCCCTTGGCATCATCATCCGGGTGGGTGGTGGTGTGGACATAGGATCGGGTTGGGTAGGCGCGTTTCGCGGTTGACATCAAGCGCTCGCGGAGTGTATGTCGGGTTAGAGGGATCTGGGTCGCAACTTGAGAGGGAGCTGAGTTAAGCGTGGTTTCGAGAGGGAGAAACGTGACAGGAGTCGCAGCGCGTCGCCCGATGGGTGATGCTAGATGCGCCAGCTTGGCGCTGTCGCATCTCTCTCTCTCTCTCTCTCTCTTCGCCTCGTAGGGTTCCCCTCGGCTCGGCCCTGGCAGGTTGGCCGGGCTGTCTCGGAGGGGGAAAGGGGAGAGCTGGGCGCAGTGGTCGCCTAGTCTCCTCCAAGCGTCGGCTTGATTCGCAGGGCGGGAGTGGGCTTCGCCCGGCTTGGGGTGTGGTGTGATGGCCGCGCGGGTGGGTGGCGGTGTGTCGCGTCCGTCGGCGGCGCGCGCGGTGCGCAAGCGTGCTCGTGCGGGCGGGAGGGATACGGCGGGCCACGGTGTGCGGCTGGCTGAGATTCAGCGTTCGCGTTTGTTGGCTGCGACGGTTCGTGCGGTTGATGAGTTGGGGTGGGCGAATACGACGGTGGCGGATATCGTCGCGCGGTCGCGGATCTCGCGGCGCACGTTCTATGAGACGTTCGCCAACCGCGAGGAGTGCCTAGCCGCGGTTTTCGAGGATCTCCTCGGTGTGATCGCCGCTGAGCTCGCTGGGGCGGGTTTGGAGGGTTTGGTGTGGCGTGAGCGTGTGCGCCGGGGCTTGTGGGTGATCTTGGGGTTCTTTGACCGGGAGCCGGTGTTCGGCCGGGTGTGTGTGGTGCAGGCGTTGAGTGGTGGCCCGGGTGTGTTGGGGCGTCGTGAGGAGGTCTTGGGTCGGCTGTCGGCGGTGGTCGATGAGGGCCGCTTGGAGGGTGCGCGTGGCGGTGAGTGCACGCCTTTGACCGCGGAGGGCTTGGTTGGTGCGGCGTTCGGGATCGTGTACGCGCGGCTGTTGAAGGGTCAGCGCGAGCCGCTCGCCAATCTGCTTGGTGAGTTGATGGCGATGATCGTGCTGCCCTACCTCGGGCCGGCGGCAGCGCGGCGTGAGCAGGCCCGTCCGGCGCCGGCGGCGCCTGCGCGTTCCGCTAGGGGGCGTGTCGTGCGTGACGCGAACTCGGTGCGGGCCGCGGTTGATCCGCTTGAGAGTGTCCCGATGCGCCTGACGTATCGCACCTCGCGGGTGTTGGAGGGTGTGGCTGAGAATCCGGCTGCGAGCAACCGCCAGGTCGGGGAATACGCGGATATCCAGGACGCGGGGCAGGTATCGAAGTTGCTACGGCGTCTTGAGCGTCTGGGGCTGCTCGTGAACAGTGGCCTGGGGCATCAGATGGGTGAGCCGAACGCGTGGCGGTTGACGGCTCAGGGTGAGCTGGTTGCACGGAGCATCCGTGCTCATAGCCGACCCGAAAGCGAGGCGGCGTGATGCCGGGTCGCGGCTCTGTCTCTTTGGTGGTTTGTGTTTGTGCGCCTGTGGGCGTGGTGCTGTTGATCGATCGAGGGGTTCTCCCCTCTGTTCTGGAGGAGGAGATGGTTCGATGATCACTCGCAGGTTCATGTTCGCTGGTTTGGTTTCGCTGGCCGTGATGGTGGAGTTGTTGGTGGGGAGCTCGCCGGCGTTGGCGGTGAAGAGTCACGCGTTCTCCTCGTCCTTTGGGGTATTCGTGAGCGCGCGTGGTGTCGCGGTTGACGATTCCGCTGGCGTGTCGAAGGGCGACGTGTATGTCGTGGACCAGGGTGCGTCCGCGGTCGAGCGCTTCACCGCCACGGAAGCCGAACACGACGAACCCGGCGCCACGCTCACGGGTACCTCGCTTGTCTCACCGACAGGTGTGGCGGTCGATGACTCCGGGAGCACGTCGGCCGGCGATGTGTATGTCGCTGACCCGGGAGCGGGTGTGGTGGACAGGTTCAGCGGTGCGACGGGGAAATTCCTTTCGCGGATCGATGGCAGCGAAACCCCCGATGTGGGGGTGCGTGGCTTTGAACCGGTCGCGGTTGCGGTGGATCCCGCGAATGGTGAGGTGTTCGTCGCCGATGCCCATAACGGCTTGGTGGATGTCTTCTCGCCGGCGGGGGTGTATGTCTCGCAGTTCGCGGCGGACGTGTCGAGCGCTCTCACTGGGATCGCGGTGAACAAGGAAGGCGACGCCTACGTCACTGCGGCCGGGGGGGAAGCGATGGAGTTGCTCGCCGAAGGCGGCTACGCCTCGGTGATGCCGGTTGGCGCGGGGGTGAGCGCCGTCAGCGTGAGCTCCGTCAGTGGCGATGTCTATCTGGATGAGGCGTACTCGATCGTGGCGCTCAACGCGAGCGGGGAATCGCTTGGTAGCTTTGGGTCGGGCTCCCTGGAAGGCTCCACGGGCGTTGGTGTGGACACCGCGAACGGCACGGTGTACGCCGCCGATGGTGCGAGCGCTGCGATCTTCCCCGAAGGCGAAACCCCCGGGGAACCGACCACTGGCGCCGCGACGGGCGTGAATGGCTCGGAAGCGACGCTACACGGTGAGCTTGCGGGCGGCGAGAGCGGCTACTACTTCGTGTACAACCAGGGCACGAACTGCACCGGCGGCGCGAGCACGGAACCCACCGGCGCGAGCGGCAGCGTCGAAGTCACCGCTACGTCGTCGGGGCTTCAGCCCGTGACTGGGTACACGGCTTGTCTGGTTGCGACCAACGCGTACGGGCAAACTCAGGGCGCCCCGGTGAGCTTCACGACAGCGGCGGTCCCGGCGACGATCGAAGGGGAGTCTTTCACTGGCACCGGGTCGACGAACGTGACGCTGAACGCGCAGATCGACCCCAACGGAATGTCCACCAGCTACTACTGGGAATACGGGCCGAACGCGGCGTACGGTTCGCGCACACCCGAAATATCTATCGGCGAAGGGTACGGCGCGCAACCCGCCTCGGCGCATCTGGAAGGCTTGGCAGCGAACAGCGAATACCACTTCAGGGTCTTGGCGGTCAGTGCGGCGGGCACCGAACGCGGCGTCAACACGACGTTTCGTACGTTGCCGATCACCCCGCTTGGGTTGCCGGATGGCCGGGTATATGAAATGGTGAGCTCGTTCGGGAGCGCACAGAACGGAACCGCGCAGGTGTATACGCCCAAGGTGTACGGCCTCGGATTCGCTTTGGCGGAAGGTATCAACACGATCCGGCCGTTTGAGGTGGCTGTGGATGGTGAGGCCGCAGTGTATGCGGGCGATCCGTCGAGCGGCGGCACCGGCCGGGGTGGGCAGAACTCTGGTAACGAGTATCTGGCGACGCGGCTCGCCGGGGGTGGATGGCGGCAGGTGAACATCCAGCCCCACGGTAGGGAGACCACACGGTACCAGGCATTTTCGAGCGATCTTACCAGCGCGGTGCTCACCGCCTTCGGCGAAACGGGGGGGCTTGAATACGAGTTGCCGTCGCTCTCGCCCGAAGCACCCGGCGACGGTTATACGGATCTCTTCCAGCACGCTTTTGGCCGCGAAGCCTATGAACCCTTTTTCACCGATGATGTGACGCTCCATCGGGCCGCCGATGAACTGAGCGTAATTTATGGTGGTGCTTCTGCTGATTCCAGTGAGAAGTTGTTCGAGGTGAACGATGCGTTGACCGAGAACGCCAGTGAAATCACAGCACTCTATCGGGAAGGTAATCTCTATGTTTCGGCTGGTGGGCGTTTGAGCTTGGTAAATGTGCTCCCGGATGGCTCTCCTGATCCACGGGCGACTTTCGGCTCCTCGGCCGGCGAACACTTCCTTTACTCGGGTGAAGTTGATCTCAGTCATGTGATTTCGGCAGATGGGTCGCGGGTCTTATGGACGGATTTGGCGACGGGTGGTCTGTATATGCGGGAAAATCCGACATCCAGCGACGCAAAGACGGTAGAAATCGCGGCCGATGGGCGTTTCTGGGCGGCGAGCGCGGATGGGTCGAGGGTGTTCTATACCGATGGTGGCCTGTATGAGTACGAAGTCGAAAGTGGCCGGACGACCGATTTGACGCCGGGTGTCGAAGTGGTGGGTATGGTTGGCGCAAGTGAAGATGGGGAATATCTCTACTACGTCGATAGCAGCGATAACCTTTACCTGTGGCACGGGGGTGTCTCGACACTGGTCGCGGCCAATCTTTCGCTTGAAGATGACGGGGGGAATGGTATTGCGATACCGCCTTACGGACGGGAACCGATCGTCGGGGATTGGCAAGGGCAGATTGGGCGGCGGACATCAGAGGTGACACCGGGGGGGAGGGCTGTGGTGTTCATGTCGAATCGGAGTTTGCCGGTGGTGGGTTATCCGCATGGTTATCCGAACAATGGGTTGGAGGAGGTGTACGTGTATGAGGCCGAAGATGGCGGCCTGTTCTGTGTCTCGTGCGGTCGCAGCGGGGAAGCACCCCCGGTGAGCGGCCCGTTGAATGAGTACGGCGAGGGCGCGGCCGCATTTCTGCCGGTCAGTTGGATGGCGACGGAGCAGCCGCAGGTGGTCTCTGATGATGGGAGCAGGGTGTTCTTCGATAGCTGGGAGCCACTTGTGTCGCAGGATACGAATGGGAAGCTCGACGTGTATGAGTGGGAGCGCGACGGTGCAGGCAGCTGCCGCGAAAGCGAGGGTTGCGTGTATCTGCTCTCGGGTGGCACCAGTTCATCTTCGTCGTGGTTTTTGGGTGCGAGCGCGAGCGGTGACGACGCGTTTGTGATTTCCCGTGCTGATCTCACGGGAACTGCTGGGTATGAAGGGTTCGCTGTGTATGACGCGCGGGTCGGTGGTGTGCAGCCGGTCGCGTCGCCGGTGTGCACGGGTTCGGGTTGTCAGGGTGTGCCGCCGGCGGCGCCGATCTTCGCGACCCCGGCGAGCGTGACGTTCGCCGGGGTCGGGAACTTCCCCGCGCCGAGCATAGTGGCGCCACTGAAGAGCAAACCGAGGTCGAAAGCCAAGTTGAAGTCGAAGAACATGCGGGCCAAGGGGCTGGCGGGTGCGTTGCGGGCATGTGAGCGGCGGCGTGGGCGAGCGCGGTCGGTGTGTGTGGCGCATGCGCGGCGGCGCTACAAGCCGGGGTCTGGTGCTGGTGGATCGTCGTCGTTGCGAGTGGGGGGGCGGTAGCCATGCGTATACATAAGCTGGCGTTGCTGTTGGGGGCGTGTGTGGTAGGAGTATTGGTGTCGCCGGTGGCTGCATGGGCCTCTCCGGGTTGGGAGACATTCACGCGGGTCTCGCCGACGTACCTGCCACCGGGGGGTACGGGGCAGATCGAAGTGCGTGTTTACAACACGGGGTCGAGCACGGGCGAGGATCCGAGGATCGTGGATGAGCTGCCGGCCGGTGTGAGTGCGGTTGGCGCCACGGTGGCTCTCTGGCCCGGACTCGACGAATATGCTGCTGGCGGCCAGGGTGACGTCGTGGATGGGGAATGTTCGGGTGTGCAAGTGGTGACGTGTACGGCGGAAGCGGTGCCCGCGGGCGCGTCCGCGGTCGTGCTCATCCAGGTGAGCGCCGCCGCGGGCGTGGGTAGCGAAGCGACCAACCATGTTGAGGTCACCGGAGGTGGTGCGTCGAGTCCGGCGGCGGAGTCAACGCAGGTCAGGTTCAGCGGGGAAGAAGCGCCCTTTGGGTTCTCTGGTTTCGATGCGTGGTTGACGAATGCGGATGGGACGGCGGATACGCAGGCCGGTTCGCATCCCTACGAGATGACGGTCGTTTACGCGGTGAACAACAAAGGCCATGGGATCTTTCAGGAATTGCCTACGGGTGGTGAAGCGCAGCAGTTGGTTGTCAATCTGCCGCCTGGGATCGTCGGGGACCCGACCGCGGTGCCTCGCTGCGCTCGCCGACAGTTCGACGGCGAAGAAGGCGTAGAAAACGTGATAGGACCGCATTTTGAGCAGCCAACGTGTTCAGCTTCGACGCAGGTCGGTGTGGATGAAGCCCTCGTGCAGGGAATCAATGTTCCGTTCAAGGTGTACAACCTGGTGCCGCCGCCGGGTATCGCGGCGCAGTTCGGGTTCAATTTCGAGGGCACGGACGTGTTCTTGAACGCGGGGGTGCGCTCCGGTGGGCCGACGCCGCTTGACTCGGACTATGGGATCAGCGTGCATACATTGGTGCCGCAGAAAGCGGTGATGTTCAATACGACGACGATTTGGGGTGTGCCGAGTGAAGAAAGCCACGATGTGCAGCGCGAATCGCCACCGACGGGTGGGTCGGTGCCGTTGTTGACGGTGCCGACTTCGTGTGAAGGCCCGCAGGAATTCTCGATCGAAGCACTCGATACGTGGCAGTACGCGAATCTGCACTCGCGTGCGTCGGTGCTGACGCACGACAGTACGGGTACGCCGGTTGGGTTCGTGGGCTGTAGTGATCTTGGGTTCGATCCGTCGTTGAGTGTGGCGCCGGATACGAGCGCGGGGGATACCCCGGCGGGGTTGACGACCGAAATCAAAGTCCCCCAGGAAGGCTTGGAGAGCTTGAATGGGATCGCGACGTCGAACCTGAGGGACGGCACGGTTGTGCTGCCGGAAGGGATGGTGTTGAACCCGGGGCGGGCGTCCGGCCTGGCGGCATGCCCAGTCGATGAAGATGGTGTGGGGCAGGAAGGCCCGCCGCGGTGCCCGCCTGCGTCTCAGGTCGGGACCGCGACGATATTGACCCCGCTGCTCTCCGAACCGCTGGAAGGCAAGGTGTACGTCGTGGAATCTCAGCCGCCAGACGTGAAACTGTTGATCGCGCTCGCCGGGCAGGGCATCGAAGTCAAGCTGCTAGGAGACGTGCATCTGAACACCAGCACGGGCCAGTTGACGACTGTGTTCAAGGAAAACCCGGAGTTCCCGTTCACGGTCTTCAAACTCGCGTTCAGCGGCGGGTCGCAGGCAGCGCTCGTGACCCCGCCCACATGTGGGTTGTTCACGAGCGCCTCGGACTTCACGCCATGGAGCTCGCCGGCGGTCGAAGATGTGTTCTCGCCGAGCAGCTTCCAGGTTGCGACTGGCACCAATGGTGCGCCATGCGAGTCCCCGTTGCCGTTCACGCCGAGCATGATCGCCGGTGCGACGACTGACCAGGCGGGTGGGTACACCAACTTCTCGATGTTGCTCTCGCGTGGGGATGATCAGCAGCGGATCTCCAAACTGCAGTTCAAGACGCCGAAGGGCCTGCTCGGGATGATCAGCCATGTCCAGCTCTGCGAAGAACCACAAGCCGCGAAGGGCGAATGCCCCACTGGGTCGCAGATCGGGCACACGATCGTGGGTGCTGGTGCGGGCCCTGATCCGTTGTATGTGCCGGAGGAAGGCAAGCCGGAAGCCCCGATCTACATCACCGGCCCCTACGAGGGCGCCCCGTATGGGTTGTTGATCTCGGTGCCGGTGATTGCTGGCCCGTTCAATTTGGGGACGACGGTGGTGCGGGGGAAGATCGAAGTTGACCCGCAGAGCGCGCAGTTGACGATCACGACGGATCCGTTGCCGACGATCTTGGATGGGGTGCCGGCGGATCTGCGGACGATCAACGCGGTGATCGATCGCAAGGAATTCATGTTCAACCCCACCAACTGCAACCCCCAAGCCTTCTCAGGCACCGCAACCAGCACCGAAGGGACGAACGCGGCGTTGTCGAGTCCCTTCCAGGTCGGATCCTGTCGCAGCCTCACGTTCAAACCCGGATTCAAAGTCTCGACGTCGGCGAAGACCTCACGGACGCAGGGCGCGAGCCTCCACGTCAGGATGACGCTGCCCGACGAAGGCGGCCTGAGTAGCACAGCGAACGTGCAGCGCGTCAAGGTGTCGCTACCCAAACAGCTGCCGACGCCGTTGAAAACACTCCAGAAGGCCTGTCTGGAAAGGACGTTCGCGGAAAACCCCAAGAACTGCCCCGTCGCCTCGCAGGTCGGGACGGTCAAGGTCTCAACCCCCGTCCTCCCCGGCGGCCTGACCGGCACCGCGTACTTCGTCTCCCACGGTGGCGCGAAGTACCCGGAACTCATCATGGTCCTCGTCGGCCAGAACAACGTGACGGTCCAGGTGCATGGCGAAACGCAGATCAGCAAAGCGGGGATCACGACCGCGACGTTCGCGACGGTACCGGATGTGCCGTTCTCGAACTTCGAACTGACGCTGCCGCAAAGGGAATTCCCGGCGTTGACCGCGAACGGGAACCTCTGCAAGGGCACGCTTTTGATGCCGACCGAACTGGTCGGCCAGAACGGCTTGGTGGTCAGCCAGAGCACGAAGATCGCTGTCAGTGGCTGTCCCAAGTCGAAGCACAAGAAGGCTACGAAGAAGAAGGCGCATCACAAGGTCGTCAAGGGCAAGCGGAAGAAGAAGGGGTAGGGCGCAGACTTGGCCGTCGGGCATGGATGCCTGCCGGGGGGAGCGGGGAGGTCTGCCTGGTGTTGTGCAGGGCGGCCTGCGGCCGGGGCTGTGTTCGGGGCGTGGTTGTTTGGGTATTGACAAGCCGGGGAGGGGTGGTGTATCGTTGCCCTTGGCATCGTCAGCCCAAGTGTTGGTGGTGCGGACATAGGATCGGGTTGGGTAAGCGGCATTTCGCGGTTGACATCTAGCGCTCGCGAAGTGTATGTTGGGTAGAGGGACTGGGTCGCAACTTGAGAGGGAGCTGAGCAAGCGTGGTTTCGAGAGGGAGAAACGTGACAGGAGTCGCCGCGCATTGCCTGATGGGTGATGCTAGATGCGCCAGCTTGGCGCTGTCGCATCTCTCTCTCTCTCTCTCTCTCTTCGTCTCGTAGAGGGCTCCGCCGTTCGGCCCTAGCGGGCTGCCCGGGTTCCCCCGTAGGGGGAAAGGGGAGGGCTGGCCTCGGTAGCCGTCTAGCCTCGAAGTGCCTGGTTGGTCCGCGGTGTGGGCTAGGGCTTTGCACGGCCGGGAGCGCGGCGGTCGGGGGCGTGGCGTGATGCCCGCGCGGGCGTCCACCGGCGGTGTGTCGCGTAGGCCAACGTCAGCTGCGGTCCGTCATCGTGCTCGCGGCAACGTGGGTGGGCGGGCTGAGGGTGCGCATAGTGCGCAAGTGGCTGAGATCCAGCGCTCGCGGCTGCTCGCCGCGGCGGTCCGCGCGGTGGATGAGCTGGGGTGGGCGAACACGACGGTCGCGGACATCGTCTCGCGGTCGAGGATCTCGCGACGCACGTTCTATGAGACGTTCGCCAACCGCGAGGACTGCCTAGCAGCCGTCTTCGAGGACATCCTCGCCGTGATCGCCGGCAAGCTGGCCGGGGCTGCCCTGGAGGGTCTCGGGTGGCGTGAGCGGGTGCGTGGAGGACTGCTGGTGATCCTGGGGTTCTTGGATCGTGAGCCGGTGCTCGGTCGGGTGTGTGTGGTGCAGGCGCTGAGCGGCGGCCCTGGTGTGCTGGAGCGCCGCGAGGAGACACTCAACCGGCTGGTGGCGATGGTTAACGAGGGCCGCGAGGAGGGCACGCGTGGCGGGGAGTGCACGCCGTTGACCGCTGAGGGCCTGGTGGGCGCGGCGTTTGGGATCGTGTACGCGCGGCTGTTGAAGGGCCAGCGCGAGCCGCTCACCGACCTGCTGGGTGAGTTGATGGCGATGATCGTGCTGCCCTACCTCGGGGCGGCGGCAGCGCGACGTGAGCAGGCCCATCCGGCGCCGGCGGTGTCTGCGTGTCCGGCGAGTGGGCGTGTTGTGCGTGACGCGAGCTCTGCATGGGGCACGGCCGATCCGCTCGAGAGTGTGCCGATGCGGTTGACGTATCGGACCTCGCGGGTGTTGGAGGGCGTGGCTGAGAATCCGGCTGCGAGTAACCGTCAGGTCGGGGAATACGCCGATATCCAGGACGCGGGTCAGGTCTCGAAGCTTCTGCGGCGCTTGGAGCGCCTGGGGCTGCTGGTGAACAGTGGCCTGGGGCATCAGATGGGTGAGCCGAATGCTTGGCGGTTGACGGCTCAGGGTGAGCGGGTCGCGCGGAGCATCCGGGTTCATAGCCGGCTCGAGAGCGAGGCCGCGTAATGGCCGCTCAGGTCTTTGCCTATGTGACGGCTTGTCGTTGTGCGCCTGTGGGCGTTGTGTTGTTGATCGATCGAGGGGTTCTCCCCTCTGTTCTGGAGGAGGAGATGGTTCGATGATCGTTCGCAGGTTCGCATTGGCTTGTTTGGTTTCGCTGGGTGTCGTGCTGGGGTCGCTGGCTGTGAGTTCGCTGGCGTTGGCGGTGAAGAGTCACGCGTTCTCCTCGTCCTTCGGCGTGTTCGTGAGCGCGCGTGGCGTAGCGGTTGACGATTCCGCTGGCGTGTCGAAGGGCGACGTGTATGTCGTGGATCAGGGTGCGCCCGCGGTCGAGCGCTTCACCGCCGCACAAGCCGAACACGACGAACCCGGCACCACGCTCACGGGTGCCTCGCTTGTCTCGCCGACGGGGGCGGCGGTCGATGACTCCGGTAGCGCTGCGGCGGGCGATGTGTATGTCGCTGATCCGGGCGCGGGCGTGGTGGACAAGTTCAGCGGTGCGACGGGGAAATTCCTCTCGCGGATCGATGGCAGCGAAACCCCAGATATCGGGGTGCGTGGCTTCGAACCGGTTGCGGTTGCGGTTGACCCCACAAATGGTGAGGTGTTCGTCGCGGATGCCCATAACGGTGTGGTGGATGTCTTCTCGCCCACGGGGGTGTATGTCTCGCAGTTCGCGGCGGGCGTCTCGAGTGCTCTCACCGGGATCGCGGTGAACGAGGAAGGCGACGTGTATGTCACCGCGGCCGGTGGGGAAGCGCTGGAGCTGTTCGCCGCAGGCGGCTACACCTCGGTGCTGCCGGTCGGCACGGGGGTGAGCGCCGTCAGCGTGAACCCCGTCAGCGGCGATGTCTTCCTGGATGAGGCTAATTCGATCGTGGAGCTCAACGCGAAAGGGGAATCGCTGGGTAGCTTCGGGTCGGGCTCCCTGGAAGGCTCCAAGGGGGTTGGCGTGGATAGCGCGAGTGGCACGGTGTATGCCTCCGACGGTGCGAGCGCCGCGATCTTCCCCGAAGGCGAAACACCCAGCGAACCCGTCACGGGCGCCGCGACAGGCGTGAATGGCTCCGAAGCGACGCTGCACGGCGAGCTCGCGGGCGGAGAGAGCGGCTACTACTTCGCGTACAACCAGGGGTCGAGTTGCACGGGTGGCGGGAGCACCGAGCCGGTGGGGGCGAGCGGCAGCGTTGAAGCCACCAGCCCGCTATCCGGGCTTCAGCCCGCGACGGGGTACACGGTATGCCTGGTCGCGACCAACGCGTTCGGACAGACCCAGGGCCCCGCGGTGAGCTTCGCGACGACCGCGGTCCCGGCGACGATTGAAGGGGAGTCCTTCACGGACGCCGGGTTAACCAATGTAACGCTGAACGCGCAGATCGACCCCAACGGAATATCCACCAACTACTACTGGGAATACGGACCAAGCGCGGCGTACGGGTCACGCACACCCGAAGTGTCCCTCGGAGAAGGGTACAGCGCAATGCCGGCGTCGGCGCACCTGGAAGGCCTGGCCGCGAACAGCGAATACCACTTCCGGGTTGTCGCAGTCAGCGCTGGGGGCACCGAACATGGCGGCGACATGACGTTCCGTACGCTGCCGGTCACCCCGCTCGGGCTGCCGGATGGCCGGGTGTATGAAATGGTGAGCTCGTTCGGAAGCGCCCAGAACGGAACCGCGCAAGTGTATACGCCCGATGTGTACCTCGGGAAGTTGTCGCTGGCGGAAGGAACCTTCACGAAACTCCCGTTTGAGGTGGCTGCGGATGGCGAAGCCGCGGTGTATGCGGGCGATCCGTCGAGCGGTGGCAGCGGCAAGGGTGGGCAGAACTCCGGTAACGAGTATCTGGCGACGCGGCTTCCGGGGGGTGGATGGCGGCAGGTGAACATCCAGCCCCATGGCAGGTTCAGCGCACGCTACGTCGCGTTTTCGAGCGATCTTACCAGCGCGGTCCTCACCGCCTCCGGCGAAACGAACTTTGAAGACGGGCTGCCGCCGTTGTCGCCGGAAGCACCCCGCGGCGGCTACAAGGATATTTTCGAGCACGCTTTTGCCGGCGAATCCTATGAACCATTCTTCACCGATGATGTGACGATCCACCGGCCTATCGAAGGAATAGAACCACTGGAAGTGGTTTACGCTGGAGCGTCAGCCGATTTTGGAGAGCGGTTGTTCCAGGTGAACGATGCGTTGACCGAAAACGCCAGTGAAATCGCTGAACTGGAACGTCACCATGAAGGTAATCTCTACGTCTCGGTTGGTGGGCGTTTGAGCTTGGTGAATGTGCTTCCAGATGGCTCCTCCGATCCAAATGTGACTTTCGGTTCACCGACTGGTAGGGGTGTACCTTACGCGAATGAAATCGATGCCAGTCATGTTATTTCGGCGGATGGGTCCCGAATCTTCTGGACAGACACGACGACGAATGGCCTGTATATACGTGAAAACCCGATATCCAGCGATGCGAAAACAGTCGAGATCGCAGCCGGGGGGCGTTTCTGGACGGCGAGCGCGGATGGGTCGAAGGTGTTCTACACCGATGGAGGCCTGTATGAGTACGAAGTCGAAAGCGGTCAGACGACCGATTTGACGCCGGGTGTCGAAGTGATAGGAGTGGTCGGCGCGAGCGAAGATGGGGAATATATCTACTATGTCGATAGTGGTGACAACCTCTACCTGTGGCATGCGGGGGTCTCGATATTGGTAGCGGCCAGCCTTTCGTCTGAAGACGGCGGGCATGGCGCAGAACCGATACCGCCTTACGGAGCAATCGCAACTGGCCAAGAGCACGAGATTGGGGATTGGGCGGGGCAGATTGGGCTGCGGACGTCAGAGGTGACGTCGAATGGGGCGGCTGTGGTGTTCATGTCGAATCGGAGCCTGCCGGCGGTGGGTTACCCGCACGGTTATCCGAATGAGGGGCTGGAGGAGGTGTACGTGTATGAGACCGAAGCCGGCGGGAGCCTGTTCTGCGTCTCGTGTGGTCGCAGTGGGGAAGCGCCACCATCGTACGCGTACGGCGCGGCTGCGTTTTTGCCGGTGAGCAGGATGGTGAGCGAGCAGCCGCAGGTGATCTCCGAGGATGGGAGCAGGGTGTTCTTCGACAGCGCAGAGCCGCTCGTGTCGCAGGATACGAATGGGAAGCTCGACGTGTACGAGTGGGAGCGCGACGGTGTGGGCAGCTGCCGCGAAAGCGAGGGGTGCGTGTACCTGCTTTCGGGTGGTAGCAGCTCGTCTTCGTCGTGGTTTTTGGGGGCGAGCGCGAGCGGTGGCGATGCGTTTGTGATCTCCCGGGCCGATCTCACGGGGACCGCAGGGTATGAAGGGTTTGCTGCGTACGACGCGCGGGTCGGTGGTGTGCAGCCGGTCGCCTCGCCGGTGTGCACGGGCTCGGGCTGTCAGGGTGTGCCACCGGCGGCACCGATCTTCGCGACCCCGGCGAGCGTGACGTTCGCCGGGGTTGGGAACTTCCCGGCGCCAAGCGCGGTGGCGCCGTCGAAGAGCAAGCCGAGGTCGAAAGCCAAGTCGAAGTCGAAGAGCGGGCGTGCAAAGGGGTTGGCGGGTGCGTTGCGGGCGTGTGAGCGGCGGCGTGGGCGAGCGCGGTCGGTGTGCGTGGCGCGCGCGCGGCGGCGCTACAAGGCGGGGTCGGGTGCCGGCAAGTCGTCGTTGCGAGTGGGGGGGCTGTAGCTATGCGTATACAGAAGCTGACGTTGTTGCTTGGAGTGTGTGTGGTGGGAGTGTTGGCGTGGCCGGTGGCTGCGTGGGCGTCGCCGGGATGGGAGGCGTTCACGCGAGTCTCGCCGGGGTACCTGCCGCCTGGTGGCGCGGGAAGGATCGAACTGCATGTCTACAACACTGGGTCGAGCACGGGCGAAGATGCGAGGATCGTGGATCAGCTGCCGGCCGGTGTGAGCGCGACGGGCTCCGCGGTGTATCTCAAGACCGGGCTTGCCTCCGAAGACCTTGGCCTTCCAAGAGGGGATGGTGAGTGTTCGGGTGTGCAGGTCGTGACGTGCACCGCGGAAGCGGTGCCCGCGGGCGCGACGGCGATCGTGCGCATCCAGGTGAGCGTCAACGCGGGCGTGAGTGGCGAAGCAGCCAATCATGTCGCTGTCACTGGGGGTGGTGCGTTGAGCCCGGCGGTGGAGTCGACGCAGGTGAGGTTCGGCGGGGAAGAAGCGCCGTTCGGTTTCTCGGGTTTCGATGCCTGGCTGACGAACGCGGACGGGACGGCGGATACGCAGGCCGGCTCGCACCCGTACGAGATGACGGTTGCGTTCTCGGTGAACGGCAGCGGCGTGGGTGGCTTCGAAGAAGTTCCTGCGGGTGCTGAAACGCAGCAGGTGGTCGTCAATCTGCCGTCCGGGATCGTCGGGGATCCGACCGCGACGCCGCGCTGCTCCCGTCGTCAGTTCGACGGCGAAACCGGCCTCGGGGAACCGCATGAAGAGGAACCGACGTGTCCAGCGTCAACGCAGGTCGGTATGGATGAATCGGTCGTGCAGGGGCTCAACGTTTCGTTCAAGGTGTACAACCTGGTGCCGCCGCCGGGCATCGCGGCGCAGTTCGCTTTCGATGACCAGGGCACGGATGTGTTCCTGAACGCGGGGGTGCGCTCTGGTGGGCCAACGCCGGTTGATTCGGACTACGGAATCAGCGTGCATACGCTGGTGCCGCAGAAAGCGGTGACGTTCAACACAACCACGATCTGGGGTGTCCCGAGTGAAGAAAGCCACGATGTGCAGCGCGAAGCGCCGTTAACCGGCGGGTCGGTGCCGTTGTTGACGCTGCCGACGTCCTGCGAAGGCCCACAGGAATTCTCGATCGAAGCACTCGATACGTGGCAGTACGCGAACCTGCACTCGCGAGCATCGGTGCTGACACATAACAGCACGGGCACGCCCGTTGGGTTCACGGGCTGCAGCAATCTCGGGTTCGATCCGTCGTTGAGTGTCGCGCCGGATACGAGCGCGGCGGATACGCCAGCGGGGTTGATGACCGAAATCAAAGTTCCCCAGGAAGGCCTGGAGACCCTGAATGGGATCGCGACGTCCAACCAGAGGGACGCCACGGTCGTGCTCCCGGAAGGGCTGGTGCTGAACCCCGGGCGGGCATCCGGCCTAGCTGCGTGTCCGGTCGATGAAGATGGTGTGGGTCAGGAAGGTCCGCCGCGGTGCCCGGCGGCGTCGCAGGTCGGGACCGCGACGGTATTGACCCCGCTGCTGGCCGAACCGCTGGAAGGCAAGGTGTACGTGGTGGAATCTCAGCCGCCGGATGTGAAATTGTTGATCGCGCTCGCGGGGCAGGGCATCGAAGTCAAGCTGGTCGGCGATGTGCATCTGAACACCAGCACGGGGCAGTTGACGACGGTGTTCAAAGAAACGCCGGAGGTCCCGTTCACGAACTTCAAGCTCGCGTTCAGCGGTGGGTCGCAGGCAGCACTCGTGACTCCACCGACATGTGGGTTGTTCACGAGTGCCTCCGACTTCACGCCGTGGAGCTCCCCGGCCGTTGAAGACGTGTTCTCGCCAAGCAGTTTCCAGATCGCGACCGGAACCAGCGGTGCTCCATGTGCCTCGCCGCTGCCGTTTACCCCGACGATGATCGCGGGTGCGACGACCGACCAGGCTGGTGGGTATACGGCGTTCTCGATGTTGCTCTCGCGGGCGGATGATCAGCAGCGGATCTCCAAACTGCAGTTCAAGACGCCGAAGGGCCTGCTGGGGATGATCAGCCATGTGCAGCTCTGCGAAGAACCCCAAGCCGCGAAGGGCGAATGCCCCCAGGGCTCGCAGATCGGGCACACGATCGTGGGTGCTGGTGCGGGCCCTGATCCGTTGTATGTGCCGGAGGCAGGCAAGCCGGAAGCCCCGATCTATATCTCGGGTCCATATGGGGGTGCTCCGTATGGGTTGGTGATTTCGGTCCCGGTGATCGCTGGCCCGTTCAACTTGGGGACGACGGTTGTGCGGGGGAAGATCGAAGTTGACCCGGAGACCTCGCAGTTGACGATCACGACTGATCCGTTGCCTGTGGTTCTGGATGGGGTGCCGGTGGATATGCGGACGATCAACGCGGTGATCGACCGCAAGGAATTCATGTTCAACCCCACCAACTGCAACCCGCAGTCCTTCAGCGGGACCGCGACGAGCGTGGAAGGTACGAACGCTGCGTTGTCGAGCCCGTTCCAGGTCGGCTCCTGTCGCAGCTTGACGTTCAAACCGGGATTCAAGGTCTCAACCTCGGCGAAGACGTCGAGGACACAGGGCGCGAGCCTCCGGGTCACGATGACCCTGCCCGACGAAGGCGGCCTGAGCAGCACCGCGAACGTGCAGCGGGTCAAGGTATCGCTACCCAAACAGCTCCCGACGCCGCTGAAAACGCTGCAGAAGGCGTGCTTGGAAAAGACGTTCGCGGAAAACCCGAAGAACTGCCCCGTCGCCTCGCAGGTCGGGACGGTCAAGGTCTCAACCCCAGTCCTCCCCGGCGGCCTAACGGGCACCGCGTACTTCGTCTCCCACGGCGGTGCGAAGTACCCGGAACTGATCATGGTCCTCGTCGGTCAGAACGGCGTGACGGTCCAGGTGCATGGCGAAACGCAGATCAGCAAAGCGGGGATCACGACCGCGACGTTCGCGACGGTACCGGATGTGCCGTTCTCGAACTTCGAACTGACGTTGCCGCAGAGGGAATTCCCGGCGTTGACCGCAAACGGGAACCTCTGCAAGGGCACGCTTTTGATGCCGACCGAACTGGTCGGCCAGAACGGCCTCGTGATCGATCAGAGCACGAAGATCGCCGTCACCGGGTGCCCGAAGACGAAGAAGGCGACCCACAAGAAGGCCGCGAAGAGGAAGGCGCATCGCAAGGCCGCCAAGGGCAAGCGGAAGAAGAAGTAGCGTCGCGCTGAGGCTCAGGCGCCATGGCGCCGTCGTGGCGCTTGAGCGCGGTAGGGAGCGCGGCGACCGCTTGGCGTGCGTCGGTCGGAGGGCAGAGAGGCTCCGGTCCAGCCGCGGTCGCCCACGGCGTCTGTCGTGGGCCCGCCAGTGCGGAGGAGCGTAGCTCGATCGAGTGGGTATTGACAAGAGAGCAGTGCATGTGTACGATTGCCCTTGGCATCATCATCCAGTGGGTGGCGGTGCGGACATAAGATCGGGTTGGGTAGGCGCATTTCGCGGTTGACATCAAGCGCTCGCGGGATGTACGTTGGGTAGAGGGATCTGGGTCGCAACTTGAGAGGGAGCTGAATCAGGCGTGGTTTCGAGAGGGAGAAACGTGACAGGAGTCGCAGCGCATCACCTGATGAGTGATGCTAGATGCGCCAGCTTGGCGCTGTCGCATCTCTCTCTCTCTCTCTCTCTCTTGCCTTTGGGCATTTGAGTCTGGGCCTAGCAGTCGCCTAGTCTCGAAGCACCGGTTTGACCCGCTGCGCGGGGTTGGGCTTCGTACGGCTTGGGGTGTGGCGTGATGGCCGCCCGGGCTGGTGGAGGTGTGTCGCGTCGGCCGGCTGCGAGCGCGGTGCCCAAGCGTGCCGATCGGGATGCGGCGGGTCAGGGTGTGCGGCTGGCTGAGATTCAGCGTTCGCGGTTGTTGGCGGCGGCGGTGAGGGCGGTTGATGAGTTGGGGTGGGCGAATACGACGGTGGCGGATATCGTCGCGCGTTCGCGGATTTCGCGGCGTACGTTCTATGAGACGTTCGCCAACCGCGAGGAATGCCTGGCGGCGGTCTTCGAGGATCTCCTGGGTGTGATCACCGGCGAGCTCGCCACGGCGGGCTTGGAGGGGTTGGCGTGGCGTGAGCGTGTGCGCCGGGGCCTGTGGGTGATCTTGGGGTTCTTCGACCGGGAGCCAGTGTTGGCGCGGGTGTGTGTGGTGCAGGCGTTGAGTGGCAGCCCGGGTGTTCTCGAGTGTCGCGAGGAGGTCCTTGGACGGCTCGTGGCGGTGGTCGATGGGGGTCGTTTCGAGGGTGCGCGTGGGGGTGAGTGCACGCCGTTGACGGCGGAGGGCTTGGTGGGTGCGGCGTTCGGGATCGTGTATGCGCGGTTGTTGAAAGGGCAGCGTGGGCCGCTTACGGGTCTGTTGGGTGAGTTGATGGGGATGATCGTTTTGCCGTATCTGGGGCCGGCAGCGGCGCGGCGTGAGCTATCGCGTCCGGCGCCCGTAGCCACTGCGCCCGCTGCGGCCGGGCGGGCTGAGTCTGTGCGTGGGGTGGTAAGCGATCGGTTGGTTGGCGATCCACTGGAGAGCGTGCCGATGCGATTGACGTATCGCACCTCGCGGGTCCTGGAGGGTGTGGCCGAGAACCCAGCGGCGAGCAATCGTCAGGTTGGGGAATACGCGGATATCCAGGACGCGGGGCAGGTCTCTAAGCTGCTGCGGCGTTTGGAGCGTTTGGGGCTGCTCGTGAACAGCGGTTTGGGGCACCAGATGGGTGAGCCGAATGCGTGGCGCCTGACCACCCGGGGTGAGCTTGTAGCACGGAGTATTCGTGCGCATAGCCGGTTTGAGAGCGAGGCTGCGTGATGCGTGGTCGCCGCCCTATCTGTGTCGTGGTTTGTCGTTGTGCGCCTGTGGGCGTTGTGTTGTTGTTCGATCGAGGGGTTCTCCCCTCTGTTCTGGAGGAGGAGATGGTTCGATGATCGCTCGCAGGTTCACGTTGGCTTGTTTGGTTTCGCTGGGTGTAGTGCTGGGGTCGCTGGCTGTGAGTCCGCTGGCCTCGGCGGTGAAGAGCCATGCGTTCTCCTCGTCCTTCGGGGTGTTCGTGAGCGCGCGTGGCGTCGCGGTCGACGATTCCGCGGGTGTCTCGAAGGGCGATGTGTACGTGGTGGATCAGGGTGCGTCCGCGGTGGATCGTTTCACCGCCGCGGAAGCCGAACACGACGAACCCGGCACCGTGCTCACGGGTGCCTCGCTCGTCTCCCCGACCAGCGTGGCGGTCGATGACTCCGGCAGTGGGTCGGCGGGCGACGTGTATGTGGCGGACCCGGGAGCGGGTGTGGTGGACAGGTTCAGTGGTGCGACGGGGAAATTCCTTTCGCGGATCGATGGCAGCGAAACCCCGGATGTCGGGGTGCGTGGGTTTGAACCTGTCGCGGTTGCGGTGGATCCGGCGAATGGCGAGGTGTTCGTCGCGGATGCCCATAACGGCGTGGTGGATGTCTTCTCCCCCGCGGGGGTGTTCGTCTCGCAGTTCGCGGCGGGTGCGTCGAGTGCGCTGACTGGGGTAGCGGTGAACAAAGAAGGCGATGCCTATGTGACCGCGGCTGGCGGGGAAGCGCTCGAGTTGCTCGCGGCGGGTGGCTATACGTCGGTGTTGCCGGTCGGCGTGGGGGTGAGCGCGGTCGGTGTTGACCCGGTGAGTGGGGATGTGTACTTGGATGAGGTCTATTCGATCGTGGTGCTCAACGGGAATGGGGAATCGCTTGGGAGCTTCGGCGGCGGCTCGCTGGAAGCCTCTGCGGGGGTTGGGGTAGACGACGCGAGCGGCATGGTCTATGCCTCCAACGGGGTGAGCGCGGCGATCTTCCGGGAAGGCGAAACACCTGGGGAACCGGCCACTGATGCCGCGACAGGCGTGAATGGCACCGAAGCGACGCTGCACGGCGAGCTCGCGGGCGGGGAGAGCAGCTACTACTTCGCGTACAACCAGGGCTCGAGCTGCACGGGCGGCGCGAGCACCGAACCCACGACGGCGAGCGGCAGCATCGAAGCTACCGCGACGCTGTTGGGGCTTCAGCCGGCGACGGGTTACACCGTGTGCCTGGTAGCGACCAACGCGTTTGGGCAGACTCAGGGCTCGGCGGTGAGCTTCACGACGTCTGTGGTCCCGGCGGGGATCGAAGATGAGTCCTTTACTGGCGCGGGGTTGACGAACGTGACGCTGAATGCGCAGATCGACCCGAATGGGACCTCTACAAGCTATTACTGGGAATATGGGCCGAGCGCGGCGTATGGGTCGCGTACTTCCGAAGTGTCCCTCGGCGCAGGGTACAGCGCGCTGTTGGCGTCGGCTCACCTGGAAGGCCTGGCCGCGAACAGCGAATATCACTTCCGGGTAGTTGCAGTCAGCACCGCGGGCACCGAACGCGGTGCCGATACGACGTTTCGTACGCTGCCGGCCACGCCGCTCGGGTTGCCGGATGGCCGCGTGTATGAAATGGTGAGCTCGTCCGGGAGCGCCCAAAGCGGGACGGCGCAGGTGTATACGCCCAACGTATACTCTCTGGGGCTGGTGTTGGCAGAAGGCACCTTCACGGGATTGCCGTTTGAGGTGGCTGCTGACGGTGAAGCTGCGGCGTACGTGGGTGACCCGTCGAGTGGTGGTAGCGGCAAGGGTGGGCAGAGCTCAGGTAACGAGTATCTGGCGACGCGGCTTCCCGGGGGAGGATGGCGGCAGGTGAATATCCAGCCCCACGGGAAAATCAGCGCGGAATATAAGGCGTTTTCGAGCGATCTTTCCAGCGCTGTCCTGACTGCTTCGAGTGAGACAGGGCTTGAAGACGGACTGCCGCCCCTATCGCCCGAAGCGCCTGGTGACGGCTATACGGATCTATTCCAGCACACGTTTGCCGGTGAAGCTTATGAGCCATTCTTTACCAATGAGGCGACTCTTCGCCAGTCTGCCGGGGAACTGCACGTAGTATATGCCGGCGCGTCGGCCAATTTCGGTGAACAGCTGTTTGAGGTGAGCGATTCGCTGACTGAAAACGCGAACGAAATGACTGGATCGGAACCTGCTTCTGAAGGCAATCTCTACGTGTCGGTTGGTGGGCGGTTGAGCTTGGTGAATGTCCTCCCAGATGGCGCCTCGGATACGGAGGCTGTCTTTGGTTCCCTGGTCGGACAGAAAAAAACTTACTCTGGTGAACTTGATCTCAGTCATGTGATTTCAGCGGATGGGTCGCGGGTCTTCTGGACGGATATGGTGAACGGCCGATATGCTTGGGAGAACCCCGTGTATGTACGGGAGAACCCAACATCCAGCGACGCGAAGACGATCGAAATCACGGCTAAGGGGCATTTCTGGACGGCGAGCGCGGACGGATCGAAGGCGTTCTACACCGATGGCGAACTGTATGAATATGAGGTCGAAAGTGGCAAAACGACCGATCTGACCCCCGGTGTCGAAGTAATAGGCGTGGTCGGCGCGAGCGAAGATGGGGAATATCTCTACTACGTTGACAGCAGCAACAACCTCTATCTCTGGCATGCGGGTACCTCGACGCTGATCGCGGCCAATCTTTCACCTGAAGACAGCGGGAATGAGGCGCCGCCGATACCGCCTTACGCTGGTGGCCGGGATACCCCCGAAGTGGGCGATTGGGCTGGGGAGATTGGTCTGCGGACGTCGGATGTAACCCCGGATGGGAAGGCCGCGGTGTTCATGTCGAAACAGAGCCTGCCGGTGGCTGGTTACCCGCATGGTTATCCGAGTGAGGGGGAGGAGGAGGTGTATCTGTATGAGGCCGAAGGCGGTGGAAGCTTGTTCTGTGTCTCGTGCGATCGCAGTGGAGAAGCGCCTCCGGTGAGGGGGTACGGTGCGGCTGCGTTTTTGCCCGTCAGCTGGATGACAACGGAGCAGCCACAGGTGATCTCCGATGACGGGGGCAGGGTGTTCTTCGACAGCGCCGAGCCGCTTGTGTCGCAGGATGCGAATGGGAAGCTCGATGTGTATGAGTGGGAGCGTGACGGGGCGGGCAGCTGTCACGAAGGCGAGGGGTGCGTGTATCTGCTTTCAGGTGGCACGAGTTCGTCGTCGTCGTGGTTGTTGGGTGCGAGCGCGAGCGGTGACGATGCGTTTGTGATTTCCCGCGCTGATCTCACGGGAAGCGCTGGGTACGAAGGGTTCGCGGTGTATGACGCAAGGGTCGGTGGTGTGCAGCCGGTCGCTTCGCCGGTGTGTACTGGGTCGGGTTGTCAGGGTGTGCCGCCGGCGGCGCCGATCTTTGCGACCCCCGCGAGCGTGACATTTGCAGGAGTTGGGAACTTCCCGGCTCCGAGCACGGCGGTGCTGCCGAAGAGCAAATCGAAGTCGAAGGCCAAGTCGCGGTCCAAGAGCGTGCGTGCGAGGAAGTTGGCGGGTGCGCTGCGGGCGTGTGAGCCGCGGCGTGGGCGAGCGCGTTCGGTGTGTGTGTCACGCGCCCGGCGACGCTATGGGCCGGAGTCGAACGCTGGTAAGTCATCGGTGCGAGTGGGGGGTCGGTAATCATGCGGATACAGAAGCTTGCGTTGTTGCTCGGTATGTGTGTGGTGGGGGTGTTGGCGTGGCCGGTGGCTGCGTGCGCGGCGCCGGGCTGGGAGACGTTCACGCGGGTCTCCCCGGAGTACCTGACGCCGGGTGGTACGGGGCAGGTCGAAGTGCACGTCTATAACACCGGGTCGAGCACGAGCGAAGACTCGCGGATCGTGGATGAATTGCCCGCTGGCGTGAGCGCGACCAACTCCGAAGTGACTCTCCGGCCCGGGCTTATCGAAGGAAATGGCTTGGGGAACCCGGATGGCGCATGTTCGGGTGCGCAGGTCGTGACGTGTACCGCCGGGGCGGTGCCCGCGGGCGCGTACGCGATCGTGCTGATCGAAGTGAGCATTGACGCAGGCGTAAGCGGCGAAGCGGGCAACCATGTTTCGGTCACCGGTGGTGGCGCCCCGAGTCCGGCGGTCGAATCGACGCGGGTGAGGTTCAGCGGGGAAGAAGCGCCGTTCGGGTTCTCGGGTTTCGATGCGTGGTTGACGAACGCGGATGGGACGACGGACACGCAGGCGGGCTCGCACCCGTACGAGATGACGGTTGCCTACGCGGTGAACGGCAAAGGCCATGGTTTCTTCGAAGAAATTCCCACGGGTGGGGAAATGCAGCAGGTGGTTGTCGATCTGCCGCCGGGGATCGTGGGGGATCCGACCGCGACGCCACGTTGCTCACGCCGGCAGTTCGATGGCGAAGGAGGCGAAGCGGGGGCGCGGAATTTTGAGGAACCGACGTGCCCGGCGTTGACGCAAATCGGCGTGGATGAAACGGTCGTGCAGGGAGTGCATGTGTCGTTTAAGGTGTACAACCTGGTGCCGCCGCCGGGTATCGCGGCGCAGTTCGCGTTCAACGACCAGGGCACGGACGTATTCTTGAATGCGGGTGTGCGCTCCGGCGGGCCGACCCCGCTCGACTCCGACTACGGGATCAACGTCCATGCGCTCGTGCCGCAGAAAGCGGTTCTGTTCAACACGACGACGATCTGGGGTGTGCCGAGCGAAGCGAGCCACAATGAACAGCGCGAAGCACCGTTGACGGGTGGTTCGGTGCCGTTGTTGACGCTACCGACGTCCTGTGAAGGCCCGCAGGAATTCTCGATCGAAGCACTCAACACCTGGCAGTATGCGAACCTGCATTCGCGGGCGTCGGTGCTGACGCATGACAGCACGGGCACACCGGTTGGGTTTATGGGCTGCAGCGATCTGGGGTATGACCCGTCGTTGAGTATCGCGCCGGATACGAGCGCGGCGGATACCCCGGCGGGATTGACGACTGAAATCAAAGTTCCCCAGGAAGGCCTGGAGACCTTGGGCGGGCTCGCGACATCCAATCAGCGGGACGCGACGGTCGTGCTCCCGGAAGGACTGGTGCTGAACCCGGGGCGGGCGTCTGGGTTGGCGGCGTGTCCACTGGATGAAGACGGGGTGGGTCGGGAAGGTCCGCCGCAGTGCCCGGCGGCTTCGCAGGTCGGGACCGCGGTGGTGTTGACCCCGTTGCTTTCCGAACCGTTGGAAGGCAAGGTTTACACGCTTGAATCTCAGCCGCCGGACCTGAAAATCATGATCGCGATGGCGGGGCAGGGCGTCGAACTGAAGCTCGTCGGCGACGTATACCTGGACACGAGCACGGGGCGGTTGACGACGGTCTTCAAGGAAACCCCGGAGGTTCCGTTCACGAACTTCAAACTCTCCTTCAGCGGCGGCTCCCAAGCTGCGCTGGTGACCCCACCCACGTGTGGGCTGTTCTCGAGCAGCTCGGACTTCACGCCCTGGAGCACCCCAGTGGTCGAAGACGTGTTCTCTACGAGCAGCTTCCAGATCGCGACCGGTACCAACGGTGCTCCATGCCAGTCGCCCCTGCCGTTCACGCCGAGCATGATCGCGGGTGCGACGACGGATCAGGCGGGTGGTTATACGGCGTTCTCGTTGTTGCTCTCGCGGGCGGATGATCAGCAGCGGATCTCCAAACTGCAGTTCAAGACCCCGAAGGGCCTGCTGGGGATGATCAGTCATGTGCAGCTTTGCGAAGAACCCCAAGCCGCGAAGGGCGAATGCCCCAGCGGGTCGCAGATTGGGCATACGATCGTGGGTGCTGGTGCTGGCCCGGATCCGTTGTATGTGCCCGGGGAAGGCAAGCCTGAAGCCCCGATCTACATCTCGGGTCCGTACGAGGGCGCTCCGTATGGGTTGGTGATAGCTGTTCCGGTAATCGCTGGGCCGTTCAATTTGGGGACGACGGTGGTGCGGGGGAAGATCGAAGTTGACCCGCAGACCTCGCAGCTGACGATCACGACGGACCCAGTGCCGACGATCCTGGATGGGGTGCCGGTGGATATGCGGACGATTAACGCGGTGATCGATCGCAAGGAATTCATGTTCAACCCCACCAACTGCAACCCACAATCGTTCAGCGGCACCGCAACCAGCACCGAAGGAACCACCGCGGCGCTCTCCAGCCCGTTCCAGGTCGGTTCCTGCCGCAGCCTCACATTCAAACCCGGGTTCAAAGTCTCGACCTCCGCGAAGACGTCGCGGACGCAGGGCGCGAGCCTGCACGTCTCGATGACGCTCCCGGACGAAGGCGGGCTGAGCAGCACCGCGAACGTCCAGCGCGTCAAGGTGTCGCTACCCAAACAGCTGCCGACGCCGTTGAAAACGCTGCAGAAGGCGTGCTTGGAAAAGACGTTCGCGGAAAACCCCAAGAACTGCCCCGTCGCATCGCAGGTCGGGACGGTCAAGGTCTCAACCCCCGTCCTCCCCGGTGGCCTGACGGGCACCGCGTACTTCGTTTCCCATGGTGGCGCGAAGTACCCGGAACTGATCATGGTCCTCGTCGGCCAGAACAACGTGACGGTGCAGGTGCATGGGGAAACGCAGATCAGCAAAGCGGGGATCACGACCGCGACGTTCGCGACGGTGCCCGATGTGCCGTTCTCGAGCTTCGAACTGACCCTCCCACAGCGTGAATTCCCGGCGTTGACCGCGAACGGGAACCTCTGCAAGGGCACGCTGCTGATGCCGACCGAACTGGTCGGCCAGAACGGCCTCGTGATCAACCAAAACACGAAGATCTCCGTCTCCAGTTGTCCCAAGTCGAAGCACAAGAAGGCCTCGAAGACGACCAAGGAGCACAGGGCGCGCGGCAAGAAGCGGCGATAGACAGGACGGCCGGTCGCGGGCAGGGATGCTCCGCGACAACCTCATGGCGCCGAGCGGCGGGCGGCGGCGAGCAGCCGGCGGGCCAGGTCGCCGTTCGTGGCCATTACGCGGCGAGCTCCCGGCCCTCACGCAGGGCGGAGTTGATCACGGTGCCGTACACGTCGCGCCACTCGCGTACGCTCTCCTCGCTTCTGACGATGACGTCGGCGTACACACCTCGTTGCAGCGCGCGGTGCAGCCGAACGGACTCCTTGACCACGTCCTCGACCTCGGGCTCGATCACGAGGAAGTCCAGGTCGCTATGCTCGCCGGCCTGGCCGCGGGGCGTGTGATCCGAACAGGATCACCCGGCTTCCGGGCGGAGCGGCCTCCAGGATGCGCCGGCCAGCCTCCTGTATCACGGCATCGTCGAACACGCCCCAACTCTAGCGAGACCCGTTTCGGTGAAAAGTAGGACGGACACCGGTCCCGCCTCGCGGGGCATGGAGACCGAGATCCCCACAAAGAAGCTGCCTTTATCGAAGGCTTCCTTCCAATATAAGCAGCATAAATGGCAATAGCTGCTACTCTCGACGCTTCAGGTGGCGATCACGGACGAGCAGATACTGGCGCAGAACCCGTGGTGGACGAGCGCTGGCTGGCGTGCGTCGGATCCGCATCTGATGCTGTTGGAGGAGCAGCCGGCACGCCTGGCGGCGGACTTCGTGACTGGTCTGGATTTGAATCGGGCCGGTATCCACACACTGCGCGGGCCGCGACAGGTTGGCAAGAGCACCGACCTGAAGCTGCTCGTCGAGCGTGCCCTCGATGGCGGCCTGCCGGCGCGCGCGGTCGTATACCTCGCGCTCGATCTGCTGGAGGGTCGGCATCTCTCGGAGCTGGCAGCCACCGTTCAGCGGGCGCTCGATCTCGCTGGCGAGGGGTTCTCCGGACACGAGGCGCCCGGTCTGTTGCTGCTCGACGAGGTGACGGCGGTGCGCGGCTGGCAGACCGCTGTCAAGTCGCTGTGGGATGGTGGTGCGATCCGCGAGATGGTTGTGGTCTGCACGGGTTCCTCCGCGATCGATCTTCAGCACGGAGCCGCGGAGCGGCTCCCCGGACGCCGTCGGGCGGGCGTCGACCATCTCGCTCTTCCGCAGAGCTTTGCCGCGTTCGCTTGTGCGGTGAGCGGCGATATCCCGGTCTCCCCGCGGCTGACGGTCGCCGAGCTGTGTTCCGCCGATGGTGAGGCGCTGATGCTCGACATGCGCATCTACGGGCCGGCGCTGCAGGCGGCGCTGGAGCGATACCTGCGCTTCGGCGGGTTGCCCGCCGCCGTGGCCGAGGCGGCGTCCGGCGCGCAGGAGCCCTCGCGGGAGGTGAGGCGGGTGCTGTATGACTCGCTCGTCAGGGAGTTGCAGCGTCGGGGCGCGAGCGTGCCCGCCGGTAGCGCGTTGCTGGAGCGCGTGGTCCGCTCGCTTGGCGCCAAGGTCAGCTGGAGCGCGATGGCGCGTGAGATGGACGTTCCGCTCGGCCGCGGGACGGGGCGGCCCAGCCACCAGACGCTGCGCGACTACATCGAGCTGCTGGCCGGCGGCTACTTCCTGTTCGTGGCCTACTTCTGGCGAGGCGACTCGCACACCAACGCGCAATCCAGGGACAAGAAGGTCTTCCTCGCCGATCCGCTGTTGCACACGATCGCGCTCGACGGCGCGCCAGGGCTTGCCTTCAACGCCCCCGCGCTCGTCGAGAACGCGGTCGGCATGGCCCTGCTGCGGCGCTACGAACCCGTCGATCGCTTGCTCGAAACGTTCATCCTCCCCGAGCGCCTGCACATCTGGCAGACCGCGCGTGGGGGAGAGATCGACTTCGTCTGCGGTCCCCGGCGTGAGCTGGATGTGGTTGAGGTCAAGTACCGCGAGCACCCCGCCCTCTCAGCGGCCTCCGCCGCCGCGCGAGCGCATCCCGGCCGCCCGGTGATGATGGTCACGAAGAACGTCTTTCGAGCAGCCGAGCGCTACACCCTGATACCCGCCCATCTGCTGCTGTGGGCGCTCGGGTGACGGGCGTGAGCGTTTGCGTGTTGACAAGAGGGCCGGTCATGGTGTACGGTTGCCTGTGCGACGGTCAGCTATCAAGTGGTTGTCGGTCGCGGACATAAGATCGGGTTGGGTAGGCGCGTTCCGCGGTTGACATCAAGCGCTCGCGGAGTGTATGTCGGCGAGGGATCTGGGTCGCAACTTTGAGAGGGAGCTGAATCAAGCGTGGTTTCAAGAGGGAGAAACGTGAGGGGAGTCGCAGCGCGTCACCGAAATGGTGATGCTAGATGCGCCAGCTTGGCGCTGTCGCATCTCTCTCTCTCTCTCTCTCTTGCTCTTGGGCATTCGAGTCTGAGACTGCTGGCTCTCTAGCATCGGAGTGCCGCTTTGACCCGCCACGCGGGGATGGGCTTCTCGCGGCTGGGAGTGTGGCGTGATGGCCGCTCGTGCGTCTGGGAGTGGGTCGCGTGGGGTACAGGCGCGTGGAGCTGAGGCGATTGGTGCGTGTCGGCGCGCTCGTGCCGCGGGTCGGGGTGCCGGCGGCCAGAGTGGGCATGTGGCGGATATCCAGCGCTCGCGGCTGCTGGCGGCGGGTGTTCGTGCGGTGGACGAGCTGGGGTGGGCGAATACGACGGTTGCGGATATCGTCGCGCGGTCGCGGATCTCGCGGCGGACGTTCTATGAGACGTTCGCCAACCGCGAGGAGTGCTTGGCTGCGGTGTTGGAGGACATTCTCGGTGTGATCGCCGGTGAGCTCGCCGGGGCGGGCTTGGAGGGCTTGGGGTGGCGTGAGCGTGTCCGCCGGGGTCTGTGGACGATCCTTGCGTTCTTCGATCGGGAGCCGGTGCTGGCGCGGGTGTGTGTGGTGCAGGCGTTGAGTGGCGGCCCGGGTGTGCTGGCGCGTCGTGAGGAAGTTCTCGCCCAGCTGACCGCAGTGGTTGACAAGGGCCGCGGGAGCCGGCGTGCGAGGAGTCCGCGTGCAACGACAAGGTGCACTTCGTTGACGGCGGAGGGCCTGGTCGGCGCGGCGTTCGGGATCGTGTATGCGCGGCTGCTGAAGGGGCAGCGGGAGCCCTTGACTGAGCTGTTGGGTGAGTTGATGGGGATGATCGTGTTGCCCTATCTCGGCCCGGCGGCAGCGCGGCGTGAGCAGGATGTTCCCGCGCCGCGGGCGGTGACGCCGCGTACCGTGCAGCGTCCGGTGTGGTCTGAGCCGGCAGTGGATCCGTTGGAGAGTGTCCCGATGCGTCTTACGTACCGTACTTCGCGGGTGTTGGAGGGCGTCGCGGTGTTGGTGGAGCGGGGCGTGGCGCCGAGTAATCGTGAGGTCGGGGATTTCGCGGGGATCCAGGATCCCGGGCAGGTCTCAAAGCTTTTGCGGCGCCTGGAGCGCCTTGGGTTGCTGGCCAACAGCGGCGCTGGGCATTCGAAGGGTGAGCCGAATGCGTGGCGACTCACCGATCACGGTGAGCGGGTGGCGCGGAGCATCCGTGCGCATTCGCGTTTTGAGAGCGAGGCCGCGTGATGCGTGGTCGCGTCTCTGCCGGCCGGAGGGTTTGTGTTTGTGCGCCTGTGGGCGTTGTGTTGTTGTTCGATCGAGGGGTTCTCCCCTCTGTTCTGGAGGAGGAGATGGTTCGATGATCGCTCGCAGGTTCACGTTGGCTTGTTTGGTTTCGCTGGGTGTAGTGCTGGGGTCGCTGGCTGTGAGTCCGCTGGCCTCGGCGGTGAAGGGCCATGCGTTCTCTTCGTCCTTCGGGGTGTTCGTGAGCGCGCGTGGCGTCGCGGTCGACGATTCCGCGGGTGTCTCGAAGGGCGATGTGTACGTGGTGGATCAGGGTGCGTCCGCGGTGGATCGTTTCACCGCCGCGGAAGCCGAACACGACGAACCTGGCACCGTGCTCACGGGTGCCTCGCTCGTCTCCCCGACCAGCGTGGCGGTCGATGACTCCGGCAGTGGGTCGGCGGGTGATGTGTATGTGGCGGACCCGGGCGCGGGCGTGGTTAACCGGTTCAGCGGTGCGACGGGGAAATTCCTCTCGCGGATCGACGGCAGCGAAACCCCCGATGTGGGGGTGCGTGGCTTTGAACCGGTTGCGGTCGCGGTGGATCCCGCGAATGGCGAGGTGTTCGTCGCGGATGCGCATAACGGCGTGGTGGATGTCTTCTCCTCCGGGGGGGTCTACGTCTCGCAGTTCGCGGTGGGCGTGTCGAGCGCGTTGACCGGGATCGCGGTGAACAATGAAGGCGACGCGTATGTCGTCGCGGCCGGCGGTGAAGCACTGGAGCTGCTTGCCGAAGGTGGCTATGCCTCGGTGCTGCCCGTTGGTGCGGGGGTCAGCGCGGTTGGCGTTGACCCTGTGAGCGGGGATGTGTATCTGGATGAGGTCTATTCGATCGTGGCGCTCAACGCGAGCGGGGCATCCCTGGGGAGCTTTGGCTCGGGGTCGCTGGAAGGTTCCACGGGCGTCGCCATCAACAGCGCGAGCGGCGCGGTGTATGCCTCCAATGGTGCGAGCGCCGCGATCTTCCCCGAAGGCGAAACACCCGGGGAGCCGACCACTGATCCCGCGACGGGCGTGAATGGCTCGGAGGCAACGTTGCACGGCGAGCTTGCGGGTGGGGAGAGCCGCTACTACTTCGCCTACGACCAGGGGTCGAGCTGCACCGGCGGAGCGAGCACCGAACCCACTACGGCGAGCGGCAGCACCGAAGCGACCAGCACGCTGTCGGGCCTTCAGCCAGCGATGGGGTACACCGTGTGCCTGGTCGCGACCAACGCGTTCGGGCCCACCCAAGGCGCCCCGGTGAGCTTCACGACATCAGCCCTCCCGGCAACGATCGAAGCGGAGTCCTTCACCGGCGCCGGGTCAGCCAACGTGACGCTGACCGCGCAGATCGACCCGAACGGAACGTCCACCAGCTACTACTGGGAATACGGGCCCACCGTGGCTTACGGGTCGCGCACTCCCGCAGTATCGCTCGGCGATGGGTACAGCTCGCTGCCGGCCGCAGCACATTTGGAAGGTTTGGCCGCCAACGGTGAGTACCATTTCCGGGTCGTCGCGGTCAGCGTCGTGGGCACCGAACACGGCAGTGACACGACGTTTCATACGCTGCCCGCCAGTCCGCTCGGGCTACCGGATGGCCGGCTGTATGAAATGGTGAGCTCGTTCGGGAGCGCACAGAACGGGACCGCGCAGGTGTACACGCCCAAGGTGTACGGCCTTGGATTGGCCCTGTCGGAAGGTATCTTCACGGAATTCCCGTTTGAGGTGGCTGCGGATGGTGAAGCCGCGGCGTATGCGGGCGACCCGTCGAGTGGCGGCAGCGGTAAGGGTGGGCAGAACTCTGGTAACGAGTATCTGGCGACGCGGCTTCCTGGGGGTGGGTGGCGGCAAGTGAATATCCAACCCCATGGGAGGTTCGGCGCGAGCTATCAGGCGTTTGCGAGTGATCTTTCCAGCGCGGTTCTTACTGCCTCGAGTGAGACGGGACTTGAAGATGGGCTGCCGCCGTTGTCGCCTGAAGCGCCTGGCGAAGGCTATACGGATCTCTTCCAGCACGCTTTTGCGGGCGAAGCCTATGAGCCTTTTTTCACCGATGATGCGACGCTTCACAGGACTGCTAGAGAACTGCGAGTATTTTATGCTGGCGCCTCCCCCAGTTCCAGTGAGCAGCTGTTTCAGGTGGACGACGCTCTGACTGAAAACGCTGGTGAAATGACGGGGTCTGAATATCTCGTTGAAGGCAATCTCTATGTTTCGGCTGGTGGTCATTTGAGCTTGGTGAATGTGTTTCCGGATGGCTCCTCTGATCCGCACGTGACCTTTGGCGCCCCGGCTAGCGAGAACGGTGCAGAATACTGGGGCGCAATCGATCTCAGCCATGTGATTTCCGCGGATGGGTCGCGGGTCTTCTGGACGGATCGGACGACGAATGGCCTGTATATGCGGGAGAACCCGACGTCCAGCGACGCGAAGACGGTCGAGATCGCGCCCGACGGGCATTTCTGGACGGCGAGCGCTGATGGGTCGAAGGTGTTCTACACCAATGGCGACCTGTATGAGTACGAAGTCGAAAGCGGCCAAACCACGGATCTGACGCCCGGTGTGGAAGTGATGGGAGTGGTTGGCGCGAGCGAAGATGGGGAATATCTCTACTACGTCGATAGCAGCGACAACCTCTACCTATGGCACGCCGGGACCTCGACACCGGTTGCGGCCAGCCTTTCGCCCGAAGACGGCGGACGTGAAGACCCGATACCGCCTTACGCCGGCGGCCGAGATGCCCCCGAACTTGGGGATTGGGCAGGGGAGATTGGGCTGCGGACGTCTGAGGTGACGCCGGATGGGGGGGCTGTGGTGTTCATGTCGAGGCAGAGCCTGCCTGTGGTGGGCTATCCGCATGGTTATCCGAACAACGGGCTGGAGGAGGTTTATGTGTATGAGGCCGAAGGCGGCGGCCTGTTCTGTGTCTCGTGCAGTCGCAGCGGGGAAGCACCACCGTCGAACACGTACGGAGCGGCCGCGTTCCTGCCGGTCAGCTGGATGAAGACTGAGCAGCCGCAGGTGATCTCCGACGATGGGAGCAGGGTGTTCTTCAATAGTGCGGAGCCGCTTGTGTCGCAGGATACGAATGGGAAGCTCGATGTATATGAGTGGGAGCGTGACGGCGCGGGTAGCTGCCATGAAAGCGAGGGTTGTGTGTATCTGCTTTCGGGTGGTACCAGCTCGTCTGCTTCGTGGTTCTTGGGGGCGAGCGCAAGTGGTGGTGATGCGTTTGTGATCTCTCGTGCGGATCTCACGGGGAACAGTGGGTATGAAGGGTTCGCTGTGTATGACGCGCGGGTTGGCGGTGTGCAGCCGGTTGCTGCGCCGGTGTGTACGGGCTCGGGTTGTCAGGGTGTGCCGCCGGCGGCGCCGATCTTCGCAACACCGGCGAGTGTGACGTTCGCTGGGGTCGGGAACTTCCCGGCGCCAAGCACGACGGTGCCACCGCAAAGTAAGTCGAGGGCGAAAGTCAAGGCGAAGTCGAAGGGTGTGCGAGCGCGGAGGTTGGCGGGTGCGTTGCGGGCGTGTGAGCGGCGGCGTGGGCGAGCGCGGTCGGTGTGCGTGGCGCGTGCGCGTTGACGCTACGGAGCGGGGTCGGGCGCCGGTAAGTCGTCGTTGCGAGTGGGGAGGCAGTAGTCATGCGTATACAGAGACTGACCTTGTTGCTTGGGGTGTGTGTGGTGGGGGTGTTGGCGTGGCCGATGGCTGCGTGGGCGTCGCCGGGGTGGGAGGCGTTCACGCGGGTCGCGCCGGCGTACCTCCCGCCGGGGGGCACGGGGCAGATCGAAGTGCATGTCTATAACACGGGGTCGAGCATGGGCGAAGATCCGAGGGTCGTGGACGAGCTGCCGGCCGGTGTGAGCGCGACTAGCGCCTCGGTGACTCTCCGGGCCGGTCTTTACAACGAAGGAAATGGCTTGGGGAATGGGGATGGTGAATGTTCGGGTGTGCAGGTGGTGACGTGTACCGCAGAAGCGGTGCCAGTGGGCGCGTACGCGATCGTGCTCATCAACGTGAGTGTTGACGCGGGCGTCAGCGGAGAAGCGGCCAACCATGTGTCGGTCACTGGGGGTGGTGCGTCGAGTCCGGCGGTAGAATCGACTCCGGTGAGGTTCAGCGGGGAAGAAGCGCCGTTTGGGTTCTCCGGTTTCGATGCCTGGTTGACGAACGCGGACGGGACGACAGACACGCAGGCCGGCTCGCACCCGTACGAGATGACGGTCGCGTTCGCGGTGAACGGCAGCGGTCACGGTTTCTTCGAAGAAATTCCTGCGGGTGGGGAAACGCAGCAGGTGGTTGTCAACCTGCCGCCGGGGATCGTGGGGGATCCGACCGCGACGCCGCGCTGCACGCGCCGGCAGTTCGACGGCGAAACCGGCGAGGGGGAACCACACGAAGAGGAACCGACGTGTCCAGCTTCGACGCAGATCGGTATGGACGAATCGATCGTGCAGGGAGTTCATGTGTCGTTCAAGGTGTACAACCTGGTGCCACCGCCGGGTATCGCGGCGCAGTTCGCGTTCGATGATCAGGGCACGGATGTGTTCTTGAACGCGGGGGTGCGCTCCGGCGGGCCGACGCCGCTCGATTCGGACTACGGCATCAGCGTGCATACGCTCGTGCCGCAGAAAGCGGTGCTGTTCAACACGACGACGATCTGGGGTGTTCCGAGCGAAGAAAGCCATGACGAACAGCGCGAAGCGGCATCCACTGGTGGGTCGGTGCCGTTGTTGACGCTGCCGACGTCCTGTGAAGGTCCGCAGGAATTCTCGATCGAAGCGCTCGACACGTGGCAGTACGCGAATCTGCATTCGCGGGCGTCGGTGCTGACGCACGAAAGCACGGGTACGCCGGTTGGGTTCACGGGCTGCAGCGATCTTGGGTTCGATCCGTCGTTGAGTGTGGCGCCGGATACGAGCGCGGCGGATACCCCGGCGGGGTTGACGACGGAAATCAAAGTCCCCCAGGAAGGTTTGGAGACATTGCATGGGATCGCGACGTCCAACCAGCGGGCCGCGACGGTCGTGCTCCCAGAAGGGCTGGTATTGAACCCGGGGCGGGCGTCCGGGTTGGCGGCGTGTCCGGTCAACGAAGATGGTGTGGGTCAGGAAGGCCCTCCGCGGTGCCCGTCGGCGTCGCAGGTAGGCACCGCGACGGTGTTGACCCCGCTGTTGGCTGAACCTCTGGAAGGCAAGGTGTACGTGGTGGAATCTCAGCCGCCGGACGTGAAACTGTTGATCGCGCTCGCCGGACAGGGCATCGAAGTCAAGCTGGTCGGCGACGTTCATCTGAACACGAGCACGGGGCAGTTGACGACGGTCTTCAAGGAAACCCCTGAGGTGCCGTTCACGAACTTCAAGCTCGCGTTCAGCGGCGGGTCGCAGGCAGCGCTCATTACTCCGCCCACATGTGGGCTGTTCACGAGCGCCTCGGACTTCACGCCGTGGAGCTCCCCGGCGGTCGAAGACGTGTTCTCGCCGAGCAGCTTCCAGATCGCGACTGGGACCAATGGTGCGCCGTGCGAGTCGCCGCTGCCGTTTATGCCGACGATGATCGCGGGTGCAACGACTGATCAGGCGGGTGGGTACACGGCATTCTCGTTGTTGTTGTCGCGCGGGGATGATCAGCAGCGGATCTCCAAACTGCAGTTCAAGACCCCGAAGGGCCTGCTGGGGATGATCAGCCACGTCCAGCTTTGCGAAGAACCCCAAGCCGCCAAAGGCGAATGCCCCAGCGGGTCGCAGATCGGGCACACAATTGTGGGTGCCGGTGCGGGCCCCGATCCGTTGTATGTGCCCGGGGAAGGCAAGCCGGAAGCTCCGATCTACATTTCGGGCCCGTACGAGGGTGCTCCGTATGGGTTGGTGATCGCGGTGCCGGTGATCGCTGGCCCGTTCAACTTGGGGACGACGGTGGTGCGGGGGAAGATCGAAGTGGACCCGGAGACCTCGCAGTTGACGATCACGACGGATCCGTTGCCTGTGGTGCTGGATGGGGTGCCGGTGGATATGCGGACGATCAACGCGGTGATCGACCGTAAGGAATTCATGTTCAACCCCACCAACTGCAACCCACAGTCCTTCTCAGGAACCGCAACAAGCACGGAAGGAACCACTGCGGCGTTGTCGAGCCCGTTCCAGGTTGGCTCCTGCCGCAGCCTCACATTCAAACCCGGGTTCAAAGTCTCGACCTCCGCGAAGACGTCGCGGACGCAGGGCGCGAGCCTGCACGTCTCGATGACGCTCCCGGACGAAGGCGGGCTGAGCAGCACAGCGAACGTGCAGCGCGTCAAGGTGTCGCTACCCAAACAGCTGCCGACCCCGTTGAAAACGCTGCAGAAGGCCTGTTTGGAAAAGACGTTCGCGGAAAACCCCAAGAACTGCCCCGTCTCATCGCAGGTCGGGACGGTCAAGGTCTCAACCCCGGTCCTCCCCGGCGGCCTGACCGGGACCGCGTACTTCGTTTCCCATGGTGGCGCGAAGTACCCGGAACTGATCATGGTCCTCGTCGGCCAGAACAACGTGACGGTGCAGGTGCATGGGGAAACGCAGATCAGCAAAGCGGGGATCACGACCGCGACGTTCGCGACGGTGCCGGATGTGCCGTTCTCGAGCTTCGAATTGACGTTGCCGCAGAGGGAATTCCCGGCGTTGACCGCGAATGGGAACCTCTGCAAGGGCACGCTTTTGATGCCGACCGAACTGGTCGGCCAGAACGGCCTCGTGATCACCCAGAGCACGAAGATCGCCGTCACCGGATGCTCGAAGGCGAAGAAGGCATCGCATAAGAAGAAGGCGCATCGCCGGGCCGCGAAGGGCAAGCGGAAGAAGAAGTAGCGCCGCGCCGAGTCCCGGGCGCCTTCGAGGCGCCCGGGCACAAAGAGGTCTGGCGGGACGCGGGGCCGACTGGCGCCCCCGGCGTCGCCGGTCGCGGGGCACGGAGGCCCCGCGCCCAACCGCGCTGGCACCCGACGCCACGCGCGCGGATGCGCCCCCACTGAACGCCACCGTTCACCGCGCGCGTATGACGCCTGCGCCTGCGATGCTTTCCGCGAGTATGAGCGCTCATTGGCTCGACGCGCTGTACGCCTTCCTCGCCGCCGCGGTCGCGACGGCGCTGCTGACGCCGCTCACGATGCGCCTCGCGGTCGCGGTCGGCGCGGTCGACATCCCGCGCGAGCGGGGGCTCTCCGAGCGGCCCACGCCGCTGCTGGGCGGCCTGGCGATCTTCGCCGGGACTTTGATCGCGGGTGTGATCTGGCTGCCCGACGAACGGATCTGGCACGGGATGCTGATCGCCGCCGCGTTCATCACGGTGGTGGGGGCGATCGACGACCGCTTCGAGCTGCCGCCCTTGGTCAAGCTCGCCGGGCAGGTGTTCGCCGCGCTGATCGTCGTGCACTACGGGATCGTCGTCGAACTGATCACGCTGCCGTTCGTCGGCGCGCTGCACTTCCCCAACGCGGGCGCGGCGATCACCGTGGTCGGGCTGGTGGCGCTGATGAACGTCGTCAACTTCTCCGACGGCGTCGACGGCCTCGCCGCGGGGGTCTGCGCGATCGTCGCGCTCGCGCTCGCGGTGATCGCGTTCGACCTCGAACGGTGGCCCTCCGGGGTGCTCGCCGCTTTGATCGCCGGCGCCTCGCTGGGCTTCCTGCTCTACAACTTCCCGCCCGCCTCCTCGTTCATGGGCGACTGCGGCGCCAACCTGCTGGGGCTGTTGATGGGCTGTCTGACCGTCGAGGGCGCGGTCAAGACCGAGGTCGTGCTGTCGTTCGTGCTGCCCTTGATTCTGCTTGCCGTGCCGTTCCTCGACACAACCTTCGTGGTTCTCAAGCGTTTGAAGTACCGACGCCCGATCTATGCCTCCGACTCCGAGCACTTCCACCACCGCATGGCCCGCATCGGCTTCTCGCGCCGGCGCACGATCGCCTACCTGTACGGGTGGACGCTGCTGCTGGCGGGCTTCGCGTTGGCGCTGCGCTTCGTCCCCTACTCCAACCACAAAGGCCACCTCTACCTCGGCTGGACGCTCGTGATCGCCGCGCTCGCCCTGTTCGTCGCGGTCGCCTCCGTGTACCTCGTGTACGTGCTGGAGATCCTCAAGTTCCGCCGCCTCGACGCGATGCGCCTGCGCCGGCTGCGCCCGGAAGCCTCGCCCGCGCAGATCGAGCAGGACGTCACCGAGGACTTCGAGACCGGCGAGTTCCAGACGATCGCCTCGTGAAGCGGTTGCGGCTCATCCTCGGCGCGTTTGCGCTTGTGACCTTGCTGGCGGCGGGCGTGTCGGTTGCCTCTGCCGGAGCCACTGGCGCACGGGCTCGGTTCGGCGCGGGGGCTCCTGCCGGCGGCACACTGGCCGTCGCCGCGGCGGCCCGCTCGCTGGCCATCGGCATCGGCGAGCAGCACCCCGCGATGTTCGCCGATGCCCGCTTCAAGGCGCTCTCGATCCGCTACGCCCGTCTCTCGATCGGCTGGAACGCGCTCGACAGCCGCTCCGAATCGCGGGCCCTCGCCACCTGGCTGCGCGCCGCCCACGCCGACGGCGTGCGCCCGCTGATCTCCTTCGAACACTCCTGGATCGCCGGGCGCCACCGGCGGCTGCCGAGCGCCGCGCAGTTCGCCGCGCAGTTCCGGGCGCTGCACAGGCGCTACCCGTGGATCGCCGACTTCGCGGTGTGGAACGAGGCCAACTACTGCGGGCAGCCCACCTGCCACTCCCCCGGCCTGGTCGCCGCCTACTACCGCGCGGCGCGCGCGATCTGCCCCTCGTGCAACGTGCTTCCCTCCGAGCTGCTCGACGTGTCCGGGATGGTCACGTGGGTCGATGAGGTGCGCCGTGCGCTCGGCTACGAACCGGGGATCTGGGGCCTGCACAACTACATCGGCGCCAACCGCCTCTCCGCCGCCTCCACCAAGGCGCTGCTGGCCGCCACGCACGCGCAGATCTGGTTCACCGAGACGGGCGGGGTCGTCGCCCGCCACAACCACTCCGCCCACGACTTCCCCGAATCCCCCGCCCATGCGGCGCGGGTGACCCGCTTCGTCTTCAACCGCCTCGTCCCGCTCTCCTCCCGCATAAGGCGCGTCTACCTCTACCAGTGGAATGCCGGCGCCAACCGCCGCGAACCATGGGACTCCGGCCTGATCGGCCCCCACGGGACCGCCCGCCCGGCTTTCTGGGTGCTCGTGCAGGCGCTGCACACGCTGGGGCAGCTGCCCTCCACGCCCGCCGCGGAAGCGCTGGCCGAAACGGGGATGCGTGCCGAAGGCAAGCGTCTCCCGGCTTCGGTCGCCACGGCCGCCAGCGCCGGCCGCTGAGGGGGCGGCAGTAGCGCACTCCCTTCCTTCAGGTTATGCCTTTGCCTTGTCGGCGAACCGCTGCCGAGCTGCCTGTCGTGACACTCCGAGAGCCAGTGCGATGCGGTTCCAGGATCGGCCGCGTGCCCGAGCGAGGAGGACGACCTCCCGCAGGCGGGCATCGTCTGCTCGCACCGCTGCGGCCGCGGTCGCGATCTCGCGGAGGTCGTCGGTACCTTCGACCTGAGCTGTGTCCGGGTCCAGCGAGTCGGCGAGTTGCTCGAACCGGCGGGCGGCCTGCTCGATTTCTTTGTCGGTGTGGTGGTTCACTGTCATCTCATCCGAGAAAGCGGTGGAACTTTGGTCGTAGGGGCAGGGCGTGGATGACGACCGGGTCATCGCCTTCGATGTCGAGGATGCCGATCTCGAGTAGAGCCCCGTTTGTTGCAGGGCCGATGAGCATGGTCAAGTCGTCATCCAGAAGTATCCGTCTCATCGAGTTGCGCACTGCGTGCCATATGTCCGAATCGGCGATCCCGTGCTTGCGTGCCGGTTCGCCGATCCGCATCTAGACAATATAGCTTGTCTATCGGGAGGTGGGCCTGCGACTTCTCCGCCTCTAAGTGGGTTGTGGACGATGAGACAGGCCAAGAGGACGTCCGGCCCGGCCGGCGAACGTTGAGATTGTGTTTTTCTTGCGCTCCGCCGCCAACGCGCCCGCGAGTGCCCCGTTTCTGCCTGTAGGCTTACCAACGCGTAAGGCGCCGGCTACTGGGAGCCGAGGCGATATGGGACAGCAAGAAGAGATACCCGACCACGGCGGGCCCCGCCGTGTCCTGATTCTCTCGGCCGACGTCGGCGAGGGGCACGCTGCCGCTGCCCGCGCGCTGGCCCAGCAGATCGAAAGTGGGCCCGAGCCGGCCGAGGTCACGGTGATCGACGGCCTCGCCGCGATGGGGCGCGTGCTGCGCCAGGTCGTCCAGGACGGCTACCGCGTGCAGCTGCGCTTCCTGCCCTGGAGCTATTCGCTGGTCTACTGGCTGCTCGAGCACGTGGCGCCCGTGCGCTGGCTGACGCGCTGGCAGCTGCGCCTGTTCGGCGCCCGCCCGCTGGCGCGCCGCATCGCCGAATACGACCCCGACGTGATCGTCTCCACCTACCCCGCCGTCACCGTGGTGCTGGCGCGGCTGCGCCGCACCCGCGCGGTGCGCTGCCCCACCGTGGCCACGATCACCGACCTGACGGGCCTCTTCTTCTGGGCGCAGCCCGGGATCGACATGCACCTGGTGATGTACGGCGAGTCGATGCCCTCCGTCGAGCGGATCGCGGGGGAGGGCTCCGCGCGCCTGGTCGCGCCCTTGATCTCCGCCGAGTTCCTGGAGCCCCGCTGTCCGCTGGAGTCGCGGCGCGCGCTCGGGCTGCCCGAGGAGGGCCGCATGGTCGTCGTCTCCGGCGGCGGCTGGGGCGTCGGAGACGTCGAGGGCGCCGTGCGCGAGCTCTGCCGCGTCGGCGAGGTCTCCAGCATCGTCTGCCTCGCCGGGCGCAACGAGCAGCTGCACAAGCGGCTCTCCACCACCTTCGCGCGCGAGTCCCGCGTGCACGTGTACGGCTTCACCGACACGATGCCCCAGCTGCTGGCGGCCGCCGACGCCCTCGTGCACTCCACTGGGGGGGTCACCTGCCTGGAGGCGAAGGCCACCGGGACGCCAGTCGTCTCCTACGGGCTGCCGGTCGGCCACGCCCGCCTCAACACCCGCGCGATGGCCGACCTCGAGCTGCTGCGCCTCGCCAACGACACGGGCGAGCTGCGCGAGCACGTGCAGGCCAGCTTCGAAGATGCGTCCCCGGCGCCGGCCGCCCCGATCGTGGCACAGGCGGAAGAGCACCCCCACGCCGTTGACGTCGTGCTGAAGGTCCCCCGCCGCGTGAGCCCGATCCCGCTGTGGCGGCTGCGGCTGGCCGCGTTCTGCGCGCCGCTGGCGATGGTGCTGGGCGTGAGCATGTGGACGATGTCCACCGACGAGGTCAGCGCGCTCGCAGACGCGATCCTGCACGTGCACCCGCTCGTTCACGTCGCCACCGACAAGCCCGACGTGAGCCTGATCGTGCGTACCCCCGCGGGCGACGTCACACGCGTCGCGGATGCGCTTGCCGCGCAGGGCATCCACGCCTCGTTCGCCGACGGCGGCGTGCACGCCCCCGCCACGATCGTCGCGTTGCGCGCGCTGGGCGACGAACTGCTGCCCGAACTGCCTCCCGGCACCAGCCTGCTGCGCTGGATGCACACCCCCGGCGCGTTGCACGCGCAGGCTCACGCGCTGGGCCTGCACCACCGTTTCTACTTCCTGCAGCCCCCCGGCGGTCTCACCGTCGGCCAGCTGCTGCTCTCGCGCATCACCGGAGCCAGCCCCGTCAAGGGCACCCGGCGGCTCAGCGCCACGTGGCCGCTGCCGCAGCGGCGCGCGCACCCCGGTGACGTGCTCGTGGTGAGCGCCAACGGCTCGAGTGCCTCCGTGCTGGGGGTCGAGCGCCTCGTCTCCCGGCTCGGCTCCGAGGGGCTCTCGGCAGAGTCGCTCGCCGCGCTCACCGGCTCGCGCTGAGGGGTGCCGCCTCATCGCGCGGCTTGCCGTGCGCGGCGGCTGCCCCGGGGGGCTCGTCCGCGCCGCCGCTCCGCGACTCCCCGTGCTCGCCCCCCATCAACGCCAGTAGCAGCGGCGAGCGCGCCAGCACGGCCGCGCCGGCGACGACCAGCGCCAGCGAGAATCCCAGCGGCACCCCGCCCCCCGGGGTCGCGGCGAAGCTCTCGTCGAAGAGGATCGGCGCCATTGCGACGGGCACCGCCGTTTGGATCACGAACACGACCGGGGCGACCTGGATCGCCGGGCGCGACTGCAGCGAGCTCATCTCGCTGAGCGTCGCGATCGCCGACGCGCCCGCCGTGGCGAGGCCCCACGCGATCGCCGCGCCGATGTAGGCGTTCGCGAGGTCGTCCGACGCCAGCTTGGTGGCCACGCCGCTCCAGCCGAACGCCAGCCCCGCCCCCAGCATCGTCACGAACGGCAGCGGGCGGCCGAGGCGCAGCAGCAGGTAGGGCAACAGGCTCGCCAGCGCCAGCGCCCCCAGCACGATCGCGAGCACGGTCCAGTGCGCGTGCGTCGTCGTGCGCGCCGGCGCAAACACGCCCGCGCCGATCACCCCCACCACGATCGCGCCGACCGCCAGGTGCTCGCGTCGGCCGGCGCGCTCGCCCAGCATCCGCTCGCCCATCACCATCAGCACCGGCAGCCCCAGTGCCAGAGCGGGCTGCACCACGACCAACGGCGCGAGGCTGAGCGCCAGCAGCTGCAGCGGCCAGCCCAGCATCGAGAGGCCCGTGCCGCCCAGCCAGCGCACGCGCCGCAGCAGGCGCAACGCCAGCGCCGGGCGCAGCTGCTCGCTGCGGGGCGCCTCGCGGGCCTCCATCGCCTGAAAGGAAAACCCTAGGCTGTACAGGATCGCGGCCCCGACGGCCGCCACGATGCCAAGGATCAGTTCAAGCATGCGCGCCCCCGATGATCGCAGTCTTCTTTCTCCGATGACCACAACCGAGGGGCCAGGCCGAAGCCGGGAGACACGCGCCCGCGGCGAGCATCCCCGTTTCGGCCAGCCGGGGGCACCCAGCCCGGAGGGCCGGGTTGGCCGGCTGCGCCACCCGCTCGCCGGCGCCGCCGCCGGCGCGGCCGTGCTCGGCTACACGGCGGCCTACGTGCTGCCCGCGCTCGCCGGCGAGTACCGGATGCTGCGCGCGCCACTCGGGATCGAGGACCGCACCGCCAGCGGCGCGGGGTACGCGTTGACGTTCGACGACGGCCCCCACCGCGAGGGCACGCCCGCGGTGCTGGAGATCCTCGCGCGCGAGCGCGTGCGGGCGACCTTCTTCCTGGTCGGCGAGCAGGTGCTGCGCAACCCCGCGCTCGCCGCCGAGATCGCTGCCGCCGGACACGGGATCGGCCTGCACTGCCACCGCCACCGCAACCTGCTGCGCCTGACGCCTCGCCAGGTCCGCGAGGACATCCTGCGCGCGCTCGGGGTCATCGAGGAGACCACCGGCCGCTCCCCGGCGCTCTACCGCCCGCCCTATGGGGTATCCAACGCATCGGCTCTGGCCTTGGCTCGCGGTCGCGGCTGGCGCACGCTGCTGTGGAGCCACTGGGGCCGCGACTGGGATGCGCACGCCACCCCGGAGTCGATCGCCGCGCTTGTGACCGCCGGCGCCGGCCCCGGCGCGGTCCTGCTGCTGCACGACGCCGACGACTACTCGGCCCCCAGCTCCTGGCGGCGCACGGTCGCCGCGCTGCCGCGGGCGCTGGAGACGCTCGCCGCGCGGGGCCTTGAGCCGGTGGCGCCCTGAGCGCTCGTTAAGCTGCCCGGATGCAAACGCGACGCACCCGGCTGTGGGTCGAGGCGCTGGTGATCGCCTGGCTGTGCTGGGTCTACGACGCGATCAACAACCTTGCGCCCGTACGCCTGCACGCCGCGCTAGCGCACGGCTGGGGGGTGCTGCACCTGGAGCGCTCGCTCGGACTCGACCCCGAGCTCACGCTCAACCGCTGGCTCACCCACCACCACACGCTCGGCCTGCTGCTCTCCGACTACTACGACAACGCCCACTTCATCGTTACGCTCGGGCTGCTCGGCTGGCTGTGGTACCGGCGCGCGGACATCTACCGGCCGCTGCGCAACACGCTGGTCGCGATCAACGTGATCGGCCTGGCCGTCTTCTGGCTCTACCCGACCGCGCCGCCGCGGCTGCTGCCCGGCAGCGGCTTCAACGACGTGGTCGCCTCCACGCACGCCTTCGGCGGCTGGCACACGGGGTCGCTCGCCGTGGTCGCCAACCAGTTCGCGGCGCTGCCCTCGCTGCACATGGCGTGGGCGGTGTGGTGCGCGCTGGTGATGTGGTCGATGTCCAAGCGCCTGTGGGTGCGGTGCCTGGCGATCGTCTACCCGTGCGTCACCTGCATGGCGGTGCTCGCCACTGGCAACCACTACCTGTTCGACGTGCTTGCGGGCGTCGCCACCACCGGCCTAGCCGTCGTGCTCGTCCGCGCGCTCGAAGCGGCGTGGCGCTCGCGGACGGCGCTACGGCCGGTGCGGGCCTCGGCATGAGCTTCATGTCACAAACTTGTTACTAAGTCCCAGATAAGGTAGACTCCGCGCCGCTGCCACAGACGGTCAGAGGAGAGTCAGGGGGGAGTCCGCGGCGAGCGGACGCGCTTGGCTCTTTCGTCTGTAGGGTGCCAGCCAACTTCCCATGCCCAATCACGAGCCAGAACCGATGGCCCCTGCCCTCAGCCATGCCGGCGCAAGCCCGGTCGTCACCCGATCCCCGTTGCAGCTGCTGCAGTACCTCGACGTCGTGCTCGTGGTGCTCGCCACGCCGGTGGCGCTGGCGCTTGGCGCGCCGGCGTTCGGCCTACTGCTCGCGGCGGGCGCGTGGCTGGTGCAGCGTGCGCTCGCCCATGCCGACCGGCGGTGGATCGCTCGCGCACGACCGTCGGGGTCCCGGCTCGGACTCGACATCGCCGAGTCGTTCGGGCGGATCTGGCTGCTGGCGGGCGCGATCGTCGTCGCGGGCGCCGTCGGCGGGCGCGCCGATGGGCTGGCGGCGGCATTGACCATCTTCGCCGCGTACTCGGTGGCCTTCGCCACGCGTATGTTTAGCGGACGAGCGGGCTTCGAACGATGAGCGCGATCGCACAGGCCCCGCCGATAGCGCCGGGGACCAGGACCCCGTCCGCCCCGCCGTCCGAGACTGGCACCCCGCCCACCCGGAGCCAGGGGCGGAAGGTCCTCTACGGGGTGCTCGGCGTGTGGATCGGCGGGATCATCCTGTTCGTAATCCTGTTCGGCGCCACCGCGCACAAGGCCCCGGCCGTCGCCAGCGGTGCCTTCTCGCCGACCGACGAGTTCAAACTCGACACCTGGTTTCAGGTCGGGCCGATCGCTTTTAACAAGGCCATTCTCTACCTGCTGCTGACGGTCGGGATCACGCTTGGGGTGATGTTCTACGTCGCCCGGCGTCTGCAGCAGCGCCCCGGGCGCCTGCAGGTCGCGGTGGAGATGTACTACGACTTCATGCGCCGCATCTCCCAGGAAAACCTGGACCCGGAGATGGAAGGGAAGTACTTCCCGCTGATCGCCACGATCTTCGTGTTCATCCTCGTCTCGAACCTGATCGGCTACATCCCGCTGCCGGTCGACTCGGGTGAGAGCTTCAACGTGTTCGGGGCGCACATCCCGTCGCTGCAGATCTACGCGGCCGACACCAACGTCGCCTTCCCGCTGATCCTCGCGTTGAGCGTGTTCATCCTCTTCACCTACGAGGGGGTCAGGCACCACGGGCCGGTCGGCTATGTGAAAAGCCTGATGCCGGGTGGTGTCAAAGGCCCGATCGTCCTGCTCATCTACCCGATCGAGATCCTCTCCAACTTCCTGCGGCTGATCTCGCTGACGGTGCGGCTGTGGGCGAACCTGCTCGCCGGCCACATGCTGATCGCGTTCATGGGCGGAGAGTTGGGGGTGCTCGTCGGCCTGCAGGTAGTGTCGTGGTTTTTGCTGCCCTTCGGGGTCATGATCTTTCTGTTCGAGGCCGTGCTGATCGCTGGTCTGCAGGCCTTCATCTTTTCCATCCTTACCGCCATCTATCTCGGTGGCGCGGTCTCGAGCCACTAACAAACAAGGGAGCTGTCGAGTAATGGAGTTTCTCCACTTTTTCGGTGTGTTGCACCCACTGATCCTGACCGTGGAACCGATCATCAAGCAGAGCCAGGACGCCGGTCGGGCGATCGCGCTCGGCGTCGGCGCCGGCGGCGGCGCGGCCGGTGCAGGCGCCGGCATCGGTGCGGTGTTCAACGCCTCGATCCAGGCCAAGACCCGCCAGCCCGAGCTGCGCGCCGAGGTCGAGCGCGACCAGTGGCTCGGCTTCGCGCTCACCGAGGCGTGCTTCTTCTACGGTCTCGTCGGCGGGTTCATCGCCTTCTTCCTGTAGGCCACGATGCATCTCACCGCCAACCTCCCCATCGCCAGCGGATCGTTCCTGATCAGCCCCAACGTGGGGCTGATGGTCTGGACGATCGTGGTGTTCGCCATCTCGCTGTACATCTTGCGCAAGTGGGTTTTCCCGTTGATAGGCCAAGCTCTCGACTCGCGCGTGCAGAAGATCGAGGGCGACATCGACGCGGCCGAGCACACCCGCCAGCAGGCGGATGAGATCCTCGCCGAATACCGCGAGCGGCTCAAGGAGGCGCGGGCCCAGTCCGAGGAGATCGTCCAGCGCGCCCGCCAGACGGCGGAGTCGCACGAGGCCGAGGGCAAGGCGCGCGGGCAGGAGCTCGTAGCCGAGGCCGCCAAGAAGGCCGAGCGCGAAATCGAGGCGGCCACCAAACGGGCGCTCGACGACATCCGCCGTGAGGTCGCCGACCTCACGATCATGGCCACCGAGAAGGTCACGCGCAAGTCGCTCACCGACGCCGACCAGAAGCGGCTGGTCGAGGAGGCGCTCGGGGAACTGGACTTCTCGAGCATCTCCGGGAGCCAGAACTAACGTCATGGCCCACGCGCCGCACATGTGCACGCTCCCGACCGTCACTCGCGATCTGTCCATGCCGGAGGCGAGCGGCTGATGGAGGAGCTGGCCCAGGTATACGCCCGCTCGCTGTTCGAGGTTGCCCGCGAACAGGGCAAGCTGGACGTGCTGCGCGAACAGCTCGCGCAGCTGGCCGATGCTTTGCGCGAGAACCGGGAACTGGAAGTGTTCTTCTTCTCGCCCTACTTCTCGACCAAGGAGAAGCAGGAGGCGCTCGGGAAGCTGCTGGACGGCGCCGACGAGGTGCTGCTGAACTTCCTCAACCTGCTGATCGAAAACCACCGGATGCCGGTGATCTTCCACATCCGCCGCCAGTACGAGCACCTGTGGGATGAGGAGAACAAGACGCTGCCGGTGGAGATCACCAGCGCGATCGAGCTCGACTCGGCTATGACTGAGAGTCTCGGCAAGACGATCGGCGAACGCGCCGGGCGCAAGGTGCAACTCGCCTCGCGGGTCGATCCCGACATCCTTGGCGGGATCGTGATTCGGGTTGGCAACTCGATTCTTGATGCTTCTATCCGCAGCCGGCTGGAGCAGCTGCGTAGGCAGGTTGCCTACGGGTCCTCTTAGCAGGGGGAGGGGGAGGGCTGGCCCTCCCCCTCCCCCTGCACCCCCACCCCCTCCCTTTTTTTTGAAAAGAGCTAAGGAAAAGACGATATGCAGATCAACCCAGATGAGATAACGAGCATTCTCAAGAGCCGCATCGCGGGGCTCGACGCTGGCGCGGCGGAGCTGACGGAGGTCGGCACCGTGCTGTCGGTGGCCGACGGCATCGCGCGGTTGCACGGCCTGGAGAACTGCATGTCCTTCGAGATGCTGGAGTTCCCGCACGGGGTCACCGGGCTGGCGCTCAACCTCGAGTCCGACAACGTCGGCGCGGTGCTGTTCGGCGAATGGGAGCACATCTCCGAGGGCGACACCGTCAAGCGCACCGGCAAACTGCTCGACATCCCCGTCGGCGACGCGCTGCTCGGGCGGATCGTCGATCCGCTGGGGCGTCCGCTGGACGGCAAGGGCGACATCGCGATAACGGAGACCCGCCCGGCCGAGTTCAAGGCGCCCGGCGTGGTGCAGCGCCAGCCGGTGAAGGAACCGATGCAGACCGGTTTGAAGGCGATCGACGCGATGATCCCGATCGGCCGCGGTCAGCGCGAGCTGATCATCGGCGACCGCCAGACCGGCAAGACCGCGATCGCGATCGACGCGATCATCAACAACAAGGACACCGGCATCGTCTCGGTGTACGTAGCGATCGGCCAGCGCATGTCCACGGTCGTGGCGCTCGCGCAGACGCTCGACGAAAACAACGCGCTGGAGAACACGATCATCGTCGCCGCCCCCGCCGACGAGGCGGCGCCGATCAAGTTCATGGCGCCCTACGCCGGCTGCGCGATGGCCGAGCACTTCCTCTACAACGGCCGTCACGCGCTGTGCGTGTACGACGACCTGACCAAGCACGCCTACGCCTACCGCCAGATGTCGCTGCTGCTGCGCCGCCCGCCCGGCCGCGAGGCCTACCCGGGCGACGTCTTCTACCTGCACTCGCGCCTGCTGGAGCGCGCGGTGAAGCTCAACAACGACCTCGGCGGCGGCTCGCTGACGGCGCTGCCGATCATCGAGACCCAGGCGGGCGACGTCTCCGCGTACATCCCCACCAACGTGATCTCGATCACCGACGGGCAGATCTTCCTGGAGTCCAAACTCTTCAACTCCGGCGTGCGCCCCGCGATCAACGTCGGGATCTCCGTCTCGCGCGTGGGCGGCAACGCGCAGATCGGGCCGATGAAGAAGGTCGCCGGCAGGATCAAGCTCGAGCTCTCCCAGTTCCGCGACCTCGAGGCCTTCGCGCAGTTCGGCTCCGACCTCGACGCCGACACGCAGCGGACGCTGGCCCGCGGCGAGCGGCTGGTGATGACGCTCAACCAGCACGAGCGCGCGCCGCTGCCGGTGGAGGACCAGACGCTTCAGATCTACGCCGCCACCGCCGGCTTCCTCGACCGCCTGCTGGTCGAGCGGGTGAGCGAGTTCCTGGCCGAGCTGATCGAACGGATGCACTCCGAGCACGCCGACATCGGCGCCAAAATCGCTGGCGGCGACTGGTCGCAGGAGACGCAGAACGCCGTCCACGACGCGGTCGAAGCGTTCGCCCGGGACTTCGGCTACGACCTCGACGAGGAAGGCCAGCCGCTGGACGACGATGCGCCGATCCGGGCGCAGGATGCGCCAGCAACCGGCGCATCCGAGCAGGGCGACGCTGCACCGGAGGAGGCGAAGGCGGCGGCCTAGCGCCGGCCGCTCGCAACCGCCATGGCCTCTCAGCGCGACGTCAAGAACCGGATCTCCTCGGTCAAGAACATCCAGAAGATCACGCGCGCGATGGAGATGGTCGCCGCCGCCCGCCTGCGCCGTGCCGAGCAGCGGATCACGGCGCTGCGGCCCTACGCCGAGGCGCTCGCACGGATGACTCGCCAGGCGGCACGCGCCGCGGGCACCAGTGAGATCGCGCGCATACCGCTGATGCGCGAGCCCGGGGGCGGCGTTGTCGGTGGCGGTGGCGCCGCGGAGGGTGGCAGGGGCGGTGGCGCCGCGGAGGGCAGCGGCACGGAGGGCGGCGGCAGCGGCACGGTTGGGCTGTTGCTGATCACCGGCGACCGCGGGCTGGCGGGCGGCTTCAACTCGCAGGTGATCCGCGCCGGCGTGCGCCTGCACGGCGAGCTCTCTGCCGAAGGGCTGCGCAGCGCGTGGTATGCGACTGGGCGCCGCGGGGTCTCCTCGCTGGCGTTCCGCGGCTATGAGCTGAGCGGCAGCTACACCGGCTTCTCCGACCGCCCCGTCTTCGCCGACGCGAGCGCGGTGGCGGGCGATGTGATCGATGCCTATGTCAACGGCCGGCTCGATCGCGTCGAGTTGATCTTCAACTCCTATGTCTCCCCGCTCACGCAGGTCGTCACGCGCGAGACGTTGCTGCCGCTCTCCCACGCGACGACCGCGGAGGAAGGGGCCACGGGAGAGGGCGCTATGAGGGAGGGCGCTGTGGGGCGGGCCGCGGGAGCCGCCGAGCCGGCGCAGGACAGCGGTGGACCGCGCGCGCTGGTCGAGTACGAGCCAGATCCCGAGCAGGTGCTCAAGCAGCTGCTGCCCGACTACATCGAGACCTCGATCTACCGGGCGCTCGTGGAGTCGGCCGCCGGCTTCTTCGGCGCGCAGATGACCGCGATGCGCAGCGCCTCCGACAATGCCGGCGACATTATCACCGACCTGACGCTGCAGATGAACCGTGCCCGCCAGGCCGAGATCACGCAGGAGATCATGGAGGTCGTCGCCGGGGCCGAGGGGCTCTCCTGAGAGACCAAACCAGACAAAAGACTTTGATCGAGATATAGATACAGAGGAGAATCAGACCATGGAGGCCAGCATCGCCACAAAGCCAACATCCACCGCGTCGGGAGCCAACGGCAGCGGCACCAAGCGCAACGTCGGGCGCATCGACGAGATCCAGGGCGTCGTGATCGAGGCCGTCTTCCCCGACCGCCTGCCCGAGATCAACCACGCGATCACCGTGGCGCGCCCAGCGGCCGGCGGGGAGGAGGAGGCGCCTGGCATCAGCACGAGCGCGGGCGAAGGGGTGCTGGTGTGCGAGGTGCAGCAGCACCTCGGCGATGACCGTGTACGCGCGGTGGCGATGGACACCACCGACGGCCTGGCGCGGGGCGTCGAGGTGGTCGACACCGGCGGTCCGATCACCGTCCCCGTGGGCGAGGCGACGCTGGGACGCATCTTCAACCTGCTGGGCGAGCCGATCGACCTCGGCGCGGATCTGCCCACCGACGTCGAGCGCCGCGGCATCCACCAGGACGCGCCGCGTGTCGAGGACCTCACGCCGACGACCGAAATGTTCGAGACCGGCATCAAGGTGATCGACCTGCTGGCCCCGTACGCGAAGGGCGGCAAGACTGGGCTGTTCGGCGGCGCCGGCGTCGGCAAGACCGTGCTGATCCAGGAGCTGATCCACAACCTCGCCAAGGAACACGGCGGCCTCTCCGCCTTCTGCGGCGTGGGCGAGCGCTCGCGCGAGGGCAACGACCTGTGGCTGGAGATGAAGGAGTCGGGCGTGCTCGACAAGACGATGCTCGTCTTCGGCCAGATGAACGAGCCGCCCGGCGCCCGCATGCGCGTTGCGCTGTCGGGGCTGACGATGGCCGAATACTTCCGCGACCAGGGCCAGGACGTGCTGCTGTTCATCGACAACATCTTCCGCTTCGTGCAGGCCGGCTCCGAGGTGAGCGCGCTGCTCGGGCGGATGCCCTCGCAGGTGGGCTACCAGCCGACGCTGGAGACCGAGATGGGGCAGTTGCAGGAGCGCATCACCTCCACCCGCGAGGGGTCGGTGACATCGGTGCAGGCGATCTACGTCCCCGCCGACGACCTCACCGATCCGGCTCCGGCCTCGGTGTTCGCGCACTTGAACGCGACCACGGTGCTCTCGCGGGCGATCTCCGAGAAAGGCATCTACCCCGCAGTGGATCCGCTGGACTCGACCTCGACGATCCTCAAGGCCGACATCCTCGGCGAGGAGCACTTCCGCGTGGCCAACCGCGTCAAGGAGATCCTGCAGCGCTACAAGGAGCTGCAGGACATCATCGCGATCCTCGGCATCGACGAGCTCTCCGACGAAGACAAGCTCACCGTCCAGCGCGCGCGCCGGATCGAGCGGTTCCTCTCCCAGCCCTTCTTCGTCGCCGAAGAGTTCACCGGCACGCCTGGCGCGTACGTGAAAATCGAGGAGACGATCCGCGGCTTCGACGAGATCATCGAGGGCAAGCACGACGAGGTCCCCGAGTCGGCCTTCTTCCTGAAGGGCACGATCGACGAGGTCGTGGCGGCGGCGAAGAAATAATGGCCCACACCAAGTTCCAGGCCGAAGTGCTCACCCCCGAGGGGCCGGTGTTCAGCGAGGAGGTCGAGATGCTCTCGACCGTCACCGGCACCGGCTCGATCGGGATCTTCGCCAACCACCAGCCCGTGCTGGCGACGCTGAAGCCGACCGAGCTGCGGCTGTACCGCTCGGACTCGGAGATCGTGCGCTTCAAGCAGTCCGCCGGCTACCTCCAGTTCGCCGAGAACCGTGCGCTCGTGCTGGTCGAGGAGGCCACCCCGGTCGATGGTGGCTGACGGGTCAACGCCATGACCCTCGAGCGCGAGCCCATCGGCGTCATCGGCACCGGCTACGTCGGCCTCGTCAGCGCCGCCGGCTTCGCCGAGCTGGGTCGCGAGGTGTGGTGCGTCAACATCGACGCCGAGAAGATCCAGCGTCTGCGCCGCGGAGAGGTTCCGATCTACGAGCCCGGCCTGGAGGAGCTGCTGCGCCGGCACGCGGCGCGCCTGCACTTCACCACCGAGCTGGGCCCCGCGCTCGAGCACGTGCGCCTGCTGTTCGTCGCCGTCGGCACGCCGCCGACCTACTCTGGCGATGCCGATCTCTCCTCGGTGCATGCAGTCGTCGAGGCGATTCCCGCCTCCGACCGCCACGCGCTGGTGATGAAGTCAACGGTGCCCAGCGGCACCGGCGCCGCGATTCAGCGCGTCTTCGGCGAGCAGGGCAAGGCGGGGCTGCGCTATGTCTCCTGCCCGGAGTTCCTCAAGGAGGGCTCGGCGGTCGACGACTTCCTGCGCCCCGATCGGGTGGTCGTCGGCGACATCGGCGACTGGGCCGGCGACGCCGTGGTCGAGCTCTACCGGCCGCTGCTCACCGCCGAGCACGGCGGTGCGGGCGATGGCGAGCTGGTGCGCACCGACATCGCCTCCGCGGAGATGGTGAAGCTCGCCTCCAACGCCTTCCTGGCGACCAAGATCTCGTTCATCAACGAGATCGCCAACGTCTGCGAGGAGACCGGCGCCGACGTCGTCGAGGTGGCGCGCGGCATGGGCCTCGACGAGCGCATCGGGCCGAAGTTCCTGCAGGCGGGGATCGGGTATGGGGGCAGTTGCTTCCCGCCCGGGGAGACTGTGCTGGCGCGACAGTACGGTCGCACGACGCTACTGCGCTTCGAGCAGCTGTGGGAGCGTGTGTACCCGGACAGCGAGCGCATCGATTCGACCGAAGCCCTCAGAGCATTTGGCGCTGGTTCGAACACCGAAGTACTTGAACCGGATGGACTGGAAGTGCTGTCCTGGATTCGAGGTGAGGAGCGTGTTCAGTTCATGCCGGTGATGGCGCTGACCCGGCGGCCGTATACGGGCGACCTGGTGGAGGTGCGCACCAAGATGGGTCGACGCGTGCGGACGACCCCGGATCATCCATGGGTCGTTGGCGATGGCACCAGCCAGGAGACCGATGTCAAGCTTGCTTTCGAGTTGACTGAGCGCGACTGGGTACCGCTTGCGGGTGCACGTGGCGGGAGTCGCGATGGGCCGGAGATGGACTACCCCATCGATTCGGCGATATCGGCGGCTGGACTGACTGAGGGAGACATAATCGTGCGCCCCGGACGCGCGCTTGTGGATGCACTTGTCGCACGCCCGCTCCACGAGCGCCGCCAAGTATTCACACACCCACGTGGCGTCGGCGCCAGAACCGGAGACGTTCGACGCAGCGGAGCTCTGCGTCTTGACGAGGCCATTCGGGCAGAAATACGATGGAGAGACGGAACGCTTGGAACTGCCAGAAACGGAGCTTATGTCGCATCGGCGATCACCATGGATTACGCATTCTGGAGGGTCCTCGGGCTCTATCTTGCCGAGGGCAACACCTCGATCGAAAATTGCGGGACCTCCAAGATTGCATGGTCTTTCCACCCCACCAAGGAGCAGCACCTCGTTGACGAGGTGGTCGCGTTCTGGAGGAGGCATGGCGTCGAGGCTCGGGCTCGACGTGCACCAACCACACATCAGGTCACCGTTCAATCGAGGTTGATCGGAGCATTGTGGACCAGGGTCATCGGTCTTGGTCAGACCAGTTACCAGCAGCGTCTCCCCGATCTGATCTGGGATCGCCCCGTCGAACACAAGTGGGCGTTGCTGTCTGGCTTGTGGGAGGGCGACGGTTCATGGTCGCTCGTCAACGGAGGGCCGAGCGTGGCGTTTGAGATGGGAACGATCTCGGATGAGCTTGCCGACGGCGTCCTACGTCTGCTTGGAGAAGTCAACATCGTGGCCTCACGACGGATAGGTCGTACCAGCAAGTCCACCAAGGACACTCACTGGATCCGCGTGAGCGGGGCCGACCAGGTCGAGCGGGCGATCGAGCTGGTGCCCCATCGTGACCGACCTGGAATGCTTGCGGCTATCGCTCAGCAGCGGAAGCGCATCGCGCCGACCGGATACCGCCGGTGCGGGGCGGGTCCGTCGTGGGTGAGGATTGCCGGAATACAGCGTGATTCGTTCTCGGGGCACGTCTACTCGCTGGAGGTTCCGTACTCGCATACCGTGGTCGTCAGCGGGGGGGTGACGACATCCAATTGTTTCCCCAAGGACGTGGAGGCGCTCAAACAGCTCGCCGGCAACTCCGGTTACCACTTCCAGCTGCTCACCGCCGTGATCGAGGTCAACGAGCTGCAGAAGCGCCGCGTGATCGGCAAGCTTCACAAGCACCTCGGCAGCCTCGTCGGCAAGCACATCGCACTGCTCGGTCTTGCGTTCAAGCCCAACACCGACGACATGCGCGAGGCATCCTCGCTGGTGCTCGCCGCGCGGCTGGCCGCCGATGGAGCCACGGTCACCGCGTTTGACCCGGTCGCCGAGCACGAGGCGCGCAAGTTGCTCGGGGGCCTGCAGCTGGCGGACTGCGCGATCGACGCGCTGCACGGCGCCGACGCGGCGGTGCTGGTCACCGAGTGGCCGCAATGCACCGACCTCGATTGGGCCGAGGTCGCCGGGGCGATGCGGGGCAACGTCGTGATCGACGGCCGCAACGCGCTCGACAGCGCCGCCGTGCGCGCTGCTGGGCTGTTGTACGAGGGGGTCGGCAGACCGTCTGACCCGCCGACCGGGCGCCGGCGTGAGGATCAGGTCTAGATGCAGGCGCCCGGCATTGCCCGGAGGTGGGGTCTGGAGGCTGGTGTGACCCGGCAATCGCCCGGAGGTGGGGTCTGGATGCAGGTGACCGGGCATCGGCCTGAGGAGGGGTCTAGATGCAAGCCGTGATCCTCGTCGGCGGCGAGGGCACGCGCCTGCGCCCGCTCACCTCCACGATCCCCAAGCCGGTGGTGCCGCTGGTGGACCGCCCGTTCATCGCCTTCATGATCGAATGGCTGCGCTCCCACGGGATCGAGGATGTGATCATGTCCTGCGGCTTCCTCGCGACCAGCGTGCGCAACGTGCTGGGGGACGGCTCCGCGTTCGGGATCCGCCTGCGCTTCGTCGAGGAGCCCGACCCGCGCGGCACCGCGGGCGCGCTGAAGTTCGCCGAGTCGATGCTGGAGGAGCGCTTCCTGATGCTCAACGGGGACGTGCTCACCGACATCGACCTGACCGCGCAGATCGCCCAGCACGAGCGCACCGGCGCGCGCGCGACGCTGGCGCTGGTGGGGGTCGAGGACCCCACGGCGTACGGGCTCGTGCGGCTCACCCCGGAGCACGCGGTGCAGGAGTTCGTCGAGAAGCCCTCCTCCGATCAGCTGGACGGCGCCGGCGACGCCTGGACGGCGGGCCGCGCCGGCGGGGATCGTCCGCTGCACACCTACACCAACCTGATCAGCGCCGGGGCGTACGTGCTGGAGCGCGATGTGCTCGAGCTGGTGCCGCCGGAACGCAACGTCTCGATCGAGCGGGAGGTCTGGCCGCGGCTGATCGGCAACGGGCTCTACGGCTTCCCCTCGGAGAGCTACTGGCTGGACATCGGCACCCCCGAGCGCTACCTGAAGGGCACCTTCGACATCATCGAGGGCAACGTTCACACCGCGGTGCGCGAGCGTCTCGGCAGCGATTTCATGGCGCTCGCCCCGGATGTGGTGGTCGAGGGGCGTGCGATCCCGCCGGCGGTGCTGGAGCCCGGCGTGCGCGTGGCGGCGGGGGCTCACGTCGGCAGCCTGGTCGTGTTGGGCCAGGGCGTCACGGTCGGCGCCGGCTCGACGGTCGAGCGCGCGGTGATCATGAACGGCACGGAGATCGGACCGGGCTGCACGCTGCGCGACTGCATCGTCGCCGCGGGCTGTCGTATCGGCGAGGGCACCCAGATCACCGACGGCGCCGTGCTGGGCGAGGGGGTCACCGTTGGGGCGCAGAACATCGTGTCCCGCGGAGCGCGTATCTTCCCGGGCGTGAGCCTGCCCGACGGAGCGTTGAGATTCTCGTGAGCGCGTCGCCGGTGGGCTTCGTCGGCCTCGATGCAGCTTGCCGAGGTGTGGCCGCCCGCCATTCGCGGGCAATGCCTGAGAGGATATGCCGGTGACCGAGAACGTGTTGGCGGCGCTTTCCCGTGAGGCGATAGCCGAGCTGGACAGCACAGGACAGCTGAGCGACGTGCTCACGCTGCCCGAGCACCTGCGCGACGCGCTGTGGCGGGTGGAGTCGGCGATCATGAACGAGTGGGACACGCCGGGCGGGCTGGTGGTGGCCGGCATGGGCGGCTCGGCGATCGGCGGCGCGCTGGCAGCCGCGGCTCTGGGCGACCATGCCTCGCGGCCGATCCTCGTCACGCGCGCCTACGGGCTGCCGCCGTGGACCACGCCCGACACCACGGTGCTGTGCGCGAGCTACTCCGGCGACACCGAGGAGACCCTCGCCTGCTACGAGTCGGCCGGCGCGCTGGGGGCCCAGCGCGTGGTCGTTACCACCGGCGGTCGCCTGGCGGAGCTGGCGCGCGCCGACAAGGTGCCGGTGATCCCGCTCCCCGGCGGCTTCCAGCCGCGCGCCGCGGTCGCCTACATGACGGTCGCCTCGCTGGAGGTCGCCGCGCTCTGCGGAGCCGGTCCCCGCCTCACCTCGGAGATCGACGTCGCCGCCTCCCACGCCGAGCAACTCGTCGCCGAGTGGGGTCCCGACGCGCCGGAGGAGTCGCTGGCGAAGACGATCGCGCGCGGCCTGTCGGGCACCACGCCGGTGATCGCGGGTGCCGGGCTGACCAACCCGATCGCCTACCGCTGGAAGACGCAGATCAACGAGAACGCCAAGCAGCCGAGCTTCGCCAGCGACCTGCCCGAGCTCGACCACAACGAGATCGTGGGCTGGGCGGGCGCGCGCGAGCTCGGGCGCTTCTCCGCTGTCTTCCTCGACGACTCCGACGCCCACCCGCGCGTGAAGGAGCGGATGGACCTGACCGAGCGCCTGATCGCCGACAACGCCGCTGCCAGCTTCCGGTTGGAGACACGTGGGCAGACCGCGATCGAGCGGGTCTTCTCGCTCGTGCTGCTCGGCGACCTCGTCTCGATCTATCTGGCGACGCTGCGCGGGGTCGATCCCGGGCCCGTCAAGATCCTGGACGAGCTGAAGTCGGCGCTCGCCGAGCGCTAGAGCGAGCGTCGCCGCATTCGCGTAGCCGGTCGAGGGCTCAGGCGGCGAAGGGTTTGCAACCGATCTGCGCCCCGGGGGATTCGCGTGGGAGGGCCAACTTGCTTCTCCGTGAGCTGTCCGGAAGGGTGTGATAGCGTCCGAGACGGCCGAGGAGCGCTGCGACGGACTGATCCCCGCCACGCTCGGCTTTCTCTGCAGCAAGGGCGCTCACCTGACCGGACAGGAGGACTCGTCATGTCAGCAGTGACCACCACCGCAACGCTGAACACCGACTTCAAGGTCGCCGACCTCTCCCTCGCGGAGCTGGGGCGCAAGGAAATCACGCTTGCCGAGCACGAGATGCCGGGGTTGATGGCGACTCGTGCCGAGTACATGGAGGCGCAGCCGCTGCGCGGCGCGCGGATCACCGGCTCGCTGCACATGACCGTGCAGACCGCCGTGCTGATCGAGACGCTGACCGCGCTCGGCGCCGAGGTGCGGTGGTGCAGCTGCAACATCTTCTCCACCCAGGATCCCGCCGCCGCCGCGGTCGCGGTCGGGCCCGATGGCACGCCCGAGGAGCCGCGCGGCATTCCGGTCTACGCCTGGAAGGGCGAGACGCTCGAGGAGTACTGGTGGTGCACCGAGCAGGCGCTGCGCTGGCCCGGCGAGGACGGAACGCCGGGTGAATGGGATCCCGCCCGGGCGGGCGGGATCGGGTCAACGGGCCCCAACATGATCCTCGACGACGGGGGCGACGCCACGCTGCTGGTGCACAAGGGCACCGAGTACGAGGCCGCCGGCGCCGTGCCGGATCCAGCGGGGGAGGGTGGGGAAGGGGATCCCTATTCGGAGGAGTTTCGCGTGATCCTCTCCCTGCTGCAGCGCTCGCTCGGCGAGGATCCCCAGCGCTGGACGCGAATCGGCGAGGGCATCAAAGGCGTCACCGAGGAGACGACCACCGGCGTGCACCGGCTGTATGAGATGACGCAGGACGGCACCCTGCTGTTCCCGGCGATCAACGTCAACGACTCGGTGACGAAGTCGAAGTTCGACAACCTCTACGGCTGCCGCCACTCGCTGGTGGACGGCATCAACCGCGCCACCGATGTGATGATCGCCGGCAAGCTCGCGGTGATCTGCGGCTTCGGCGACGTCGGCAAGGGCTGCGCGGAATCGCTGCGCGGCCAGGGCGCACGCGTGGTCGTCACCGAGATCGACCCGATCTGCGCGCTGCAGGCGGCGATGCAGGGCTACACGATCCGCACCCTGGAGGAAGTGGTGGAGGAGGGCGACATCTTCGTCACCTGCACCGGCAACCGCGACATCATCCGCGCCGAGCACATGGCGCGCATGAAGCACCAGGCGATCGTCGGCAACATCGGGCACTTCGACAACGAGATCGACATCGCCGGCCTCGCCAAGGTGCCGGGCGTAGAGCGGATCAACATCAAGCCGCAGGTGGACGAGTGGCTCTTCCCCGACGGCCACGCGATCATCCTGCTCTCCGAGGGCCGCCTGCTCAACCTCGGCAACGCCACCGGCCATCCGAGCTTCGTGATGAGCAACTCCTTCACCAACCAGACGATCGCCCAGATCGAGCTGTTCACGAAGAACGACGAGTACGAGCGGCGGGTGTACGTGCTGCCCAAGCACCTCGACGAGAAGGTCGCGCGCCTGCACCTCGATGCGCTCGGGGTCCGTCTCACGCAGCTCAGTGCCGAGCAGGCCGCCTACATCGGCGTGCCTGTCGCGGGGCCGTACAAGCCGGATCACTACCGTTACTGAGCCGATCCGGTAGCGTCCCGGCGCGATGAGAGCCATGGTTCTCGCGGCGGGCCTTGGAACCCGTCTGCGCCCCCTGACGTACGAGATCAACAAGCCGATGGTGCCGGTGCTGGACCGGCCGGTGATGGCGCACATCGTCAACCTGCTCGACCGACACGGCTTCGAGGAGACGATCGCCAACCTCCACTACTTCCCCGACTCGATCCGCGAATACTTCGGCGAGCGCCTGACCTACCGCACCGAGCCGGAGCTGCTGGGCACCGCCGGCGGGGTGCGGGGCTGCGCGGAGTTCTTCGGCGACGAGGCGTTCCTGGTGATCTCCGGGGACGCGCTCACCGACATCGATCTGGGGGCGTTCGCCGCGCGCCACCGCGAGGCCGGGGGCGTGGCGACGCTGGCGGTGAAGAAGGTTGCGGACACGCGCGAGTACGGCGTCGTGCTGCACGACCGCGCGGGGCGGATCACGGGCTTCCAGGAGAAGCCCGAGCCCGAGGAGGCGCTGTCGGACCTCGGCAACTGCGGCATCTACATCTTCGAGCCGCGGATCTTCGACTACTTCCCCGACCGCCCGTTCGTGGACTGGGCGCAGGACGTGTTCCCGGCGCTGCTGGCCAACGACGTGCCCTTCCACATCCACGAGGTGGGCGACTACTGGAATGACGTGGGCTCGCTGGCGGAGCTGCGCCAGGGCACCTTCGACGCGCTGCGCGGCGAGCTGCGGCTGCAGGTCGAGGGCGAGGAGGTCGCCCCGGGAGTTACCGTCGCTGGAGGGACAGTCGCCCCGGGGGCGACCGTCGCGGGAGGGACACCACTACCGGCGGACGCGGAGGTCGAAGGGCCGGTCTGGATTGGGCGCGACGTGCAAATCGACACTGGGGTGCGGCTGACGGGTCCGCTCGTACTGGGTGATGGCGCACGCGTCGGTGCCGGGGCGCAGCTGCGCGAGAGCATCCTCTTCCCCGGCACCGAGGTCGCCCCTGGCGCGATCCTGATCGGCGCGATCGCCGGGCACGCGGGCATCCTGCAGAGCATGCGTCCACGGCGGTAGACAACCGCCGCTTAGAGGCGTAGCATCGAGAGAAACAGTCTCCCAACCGCAAAAGGAGGCACGACATGCAGATCGAGATCAAGGGCCGCAACGTTCCGGTTCCCGACGATTTGCGCAGGCACGCCGAACGCCGCTTGACAAAGGTCTCGCGGCAGGTCTCGAAACTCGCGCGCCTGGAGATCGAGCTGCTGCAAGAGCGCAACCCGCGGGTCGCCGACAGTCAGGTGGCCGAGGCGACGCTCTACTTGAAGGGCACCACGCTGCGTGCCCGAGACGCCTCGCCGCAGATGCTGCACTCGCTGAATCTCGTGGTCGACGAGCTCGCCCGCCAGGTCAAGCGCCACCGTGTACTGCGCCGCCGCCGGCGCAAGACGCGAGCGGCGCTGGCCGGGCTCGCGGAGCAGGCATTCGGCGCGGGGGAGTCCCAGACGGCCGTGGAATAGCCGCCCGCCCGCCCTCGCTTGTGCCCCTCGTCCACCGTCACGTTTCGTAACGGTCTGCGTCCACCGGGCACGCCCTCAGGCGCTACCCTGGGGGCGTGTCCATCCTGGATCGCGCCCTCAACGTCGGCGAGGCGAAGAAGTTCAGGCAGTACGAGAAGCGCGTCGCGCTGATCGGCGCGTTCGAGCCCGAGCTCGAACACGACAGCGATGCCGAGCTGCGCGAGCGGATCGACGCGCTGCGCGAGCGCGCTACTAACGGGGAGGATCTCGACGCGCTGCTGCCCGAGTGCTTTGCGATCGTGCGCGAGACCGGCAAGCGCAGCATGGGGATGCGCCACTTCGACGTGCAGCTGATCGGCGCGATGGCGCTGCACGAGGGCTGCATAGCGGAGATGAAGACCGGCGAGGGCAAGACGCTCACGGCCACGCTCGCAGTGGCGCTCAACGCGCTCGCCGGCAAGGGCGTGCACCTGGTCACCGTCAACGACTACCTCGCCCGCCGCGACGCCGAATGGATGAGCCCGATCTACGAGGCCCTTGGTCTCACGGTAGGGGTGCTGCAGAACATGCAGCCCTACGAGGAGAAGCACCGCGCGTACGCCTGCGACGTGGTGTACGGCACCAACTCGGAGTTTGGCTTCGACTACCTGCGCGACAACATGGCGAAGGATCTCGCCGAAAAGGTGCAGCGCGGCCACCCCTTCGCGATCGTGGACGAGGTCGACAACATCCTGATCGACGAGGCGCGCACGCCGCTGATCATCTCCGGCGCCCCCGAACAGGCGGCCGACCTGTACGTCAAGTTTGCCCGCCTCGCGCCCCGCCTGACGCCGGGCACGACCCCGGAAGGGATGGATCCGGGCTCCAAGAAGAAATACGTCGCCGACTTCGACTACGAATTCGACGAGAAGCACAAGACGGTGTCGGTGATGGAGCAGGGCGTCGCCAAGGCCGAGCGCTTCCTCGGCATCGACCACCTCTACCGCGCCGAGAACGGCCATCTGGTCAACCACCTCAACCAGTCGCTGCGCGCAGAGTCGCTGTACAAGCGCGACGTTGACTACGCGGTGATCGACGGCGAGGTGAAGATCGTCGACGAGTTCACCGGCCGGATCCTCGAGGGCCGGCGCTGGTCGGAGGGCCTGCACCAGGCGATCGAGGCGAAGGAGGGGGTGCGCATCCAGGAGGAGAACCAGACGCTCGCCACGATCACCTACCAGAACTTCTTCCGCCTCTACGACAAGCTCTCCGGGATGACCGGCACCGCGCTGACGGAGGCGACGGAGTTCATGAAGATCTACGAGCTGCCCGTCGTGCAGATTCCGACCAACGTGCCGATGGTGCGCGACGATCGCAACGATCAGGTGTACAAGACCAAGGACGGCAAGTGGAGCGCGGTCGTCCGCGAGATTGCGGCGCGCCACGAGAACGGCCAGCCGGTGCTGGTCGGCACGATCTCCGTCGAGGTCTCCGAGCTGCTGGGCGAGCGCCTGAAGCAGCGCGGGATCCCGCACACGGTGCTGAACGCCAAGCCCGAGCACGCGGCGCGCGAGGCCGACATCGTCGCCGAGGCCGGGCAGCCGGGCGGGGTGACGATCGCCACCAACATGGCCGGCCGCGGCGTGGACATCAAGCTGGGCGGCAATCCCGAGCACCTCTCGCATCAGCAACTCGCCCGCGAAGGCGTGAAGGCGGAGGCGGACGAGGAGGAGTACGAGCGGCGCATGGCCGAGGTGCTGCCGTCGCTGGAGCGCGAGGTGGAGGAAAACCGCGAGCGCGTGATGGCTGCTGGCGGCCTCTTTATCTGCGGCACCGAGCGCCACGAGTCGCGGCGCATCGACAACCAGCTGCGCGGACGCGCCGGGCGCCAGGGCGACCCGGGGGAGACCCGCTTCTTCCTCTCTGCCGAGGACGACCTCGTGCGGCTGTTCGCCGGCGACCGCATCTACCGCATCCTCGACAAACTGGGCGGAGTTGACGCGGAGGGCAACGAGGAACCGATCGAGGCGGGGATGCTCTCCAAGCAGATCGAAAAAGCGCAGCGCAAGGTCGAGGAACAGAACTTCCTGATCCGCAAGCGCGTGCTCGAATACGACGACGTGATGAACGAGCAGCGGCGCGTGATCTACGCCTACCGCGACGACGTGCTCGAAGGCCGGCCGATGGGCGAGCAGGCGCGCACCGAAATCGCCGGCGTGATCGAACGCACGATCGAGCAGTACACCGAGGGCGACTACCTCGAGGACTGGGACGTCGAGGGCATGTTCAGGGCGCTCTCTCAGTTCTTCCCGCTGGACATCGGCCCCCAGGAGATGACCCCCGAGGCGATCGACCGCGCGCATCTCGGCGAACGCCTGGTGGAGCAGGCGCTGGAGCGCTACGACGCGCGCGAGCAGGAGCTCGGCGAGGAGCTGATGGGTCAGCTGGAGCGCTATCTGCTGCTGCAGATCATCGACGAACGCTGGCGCGAGCACCTCTTCGACGTGGACTACCTGCGCGAGGGCATCCACCTGCGCGGCTTCGTCCAGATCGATCCCCTGGTTGCCTACAAGAACGAGGCGTTCACCCTCTTCGGCGACCTGATCAACAGCATCTGGGCCGACTACACCCGCCTGATCTTCAACGTGCAGGTACAGGTGCAGGGCGAGAACGGCGGTGGCAGTGCGCCGGTGCCTGCGTTCGCGGCGGCAGGCAGCTCGACGCGGCCCGCGCGGGTGTCCTACTCGGGTGGCAGCGCCGCGATGGGAGCAGGCGCGATCGCCGCCGCCGCAGCCAACGCCGGCGCTGCCGGTGCGCAGGCGTATGCGACCAACGGAGGCGGCGAAGAGCAGGAGCTCGCGCCGGTGGTGGAGCAGCGTGTGGTGGACTCCGATCACACGGTGGGGCGCAACGACCCCTGCTGGTGCGGGAGCGGCAAGAAGTTCAAGAAGTGCCACGGCGCCTGATATCTGGCTCGGGCGTTTGAAGGCGCGAGGGTGAGGGTAAGCACCGAGTGACGCGGTTTCGAGCGGTGGGACAGCCCTAGGTATCCGGCGCCCACCGCCGAGGCTCGCGCCGACTTCGGGCGTCGAGGGGTAGCACGTGGGCCTGTAGCCGCCCGTAGGCCCGAGGAGATACCGGCGCCGGGACGCCTGACCTTGAAGAAGAGCGCCCCGGCGCCGACCAATCAAAACGCCCGCCGGCCGAAGCCGGCTAGAGCAGCTTAAGCGTAGCTCAAAGGCTGCGATTGGTATGGGTTCGTACAGGGTGGACACGGAGCGGGTTCCACATGGGTGTGATGGCTCGGCTGCATTCAGGCGAGGCGCACAAGTCGCTAGCCATATGCCAGCCTGCTGTTTGGGTCTCTATTAGCCGGTGTCCGGGGCGTGAAAAATTAAGATTGAGATCAGCTGCGATTGGGTACGGGCAGGCGGTTGGAAACAGTCAAACGACACCCCTTGACACGGTGGTCCGTTATCTGCGATAGTGGAGGCGGTGGTTCATTGGTCAGGATAAGACCAGATGAAACATCTAGGTGTCGGGGCGCCTTGACCTTGAAGAAGAGCGCCCCGAACTCGTCAATCAAAACACTAGAGCAAAGGAGCGGTTCAGCGATGAAACGCATTAATATTGTGGGGCTTTGCCTCGCAGTGATGTGTGCGCTTAGTGTCACTGTGGCAGTGGCGTCGGCCTCGGCGCATGAATTTATTGTTGAAAAAACAGCTGTGGGCGCTACGCCATTTGAAATTACTGGTAGCAACGTGTCGGGCACGGCTGGGGAAGCAAGGCTAAACACCGAAATCGGTAGCATAAAAGTAGTTATTATCTGTAAGGCTACCAGCATTACGGGGGAAATCGAAAAAGAAGGCAAATCAAAAGCAACCATCAAATATTCATCCTGTGAACTCGAAAATGAAACAACACACGAAAAACTGACGACGTGCAAAGTCGCAAATCCAACGGCGACAGTCAAAGATAGACTGGTCAACGGACCTCCGGTTGAAGACGAATTTTTCACGGAAGGCACCCCATTCACTGAAATAACGATTACGGGGTGTACGCTTGACGTGAGCAAAGCGCCCGTGGAAGGCACACAGGTTTGTAAACTGCCCGAAGGCGAAAAAGAAGAATCGGCACACAAAATCGAATGCACGGCAGCTGGCAGCAAATTGAAATTCAACAAAACAAAGACCGCGACCTATTCCGGGGTAGTAGAAGTCAAATTGACTACAGGGAAAAAATGGAGCGCCAAATAGGGCGTTAGAGAGTCGGAGGCCTAGCACCGTCGGCTCCGAGCCAAAGAGACTGATAGAGCGAGTTGGAGGCTGAGTGCCGCTCGGCCTCCAACTCACATTGGGGGAATGCGCCGGTGATGCCATCAAGAAGCTGGATAGTGAATATGCATAGGATGAGAATGGTCATAGGCACCGCAGTTATCCTTGCGAGCGTAGTGCTACTCTGTACGCCAGTGCTCAGCGACGCGGATGGTTGCCCAAACGAACCGCTTCGCATGGAGGAGGGTTACGCACCGGCTTTGCCAGATTGCCGGGCTTATGAGCAGGTTTCTTCGACAGATAAGAATCTTGCTGACGCTGAAGGCAAAGGAGATTACGTGCAGAGTTCTCCTACGGGAGAACGAGTCACTTTCTTTTCATTTACCCCATTTCCTGAAGTTCCCGGAACCGCTGAAGAATTCCCGACATATCTGAGCACTCGAGAAAGTAATACATGGGCAACTCAAGGGCTCATCCCGCGGTCTGAGCCGGGTACGGTGGCGGCCCTAGCGGGACTGACCGAAGACCTTACTGGCGCACTAGTCTACTCTAATGCGCCACAGCTGATCGAAGTAGGCGCAATAGCCGGCCAATACTCCTACTATATGAGGAATAACCTCACCTCCTCGTATCAGCTTTTTGCGCGAGACCCCAGCGGTCTTCCATTCTATTACGTCGATGCAACACCTAGCGGGTCCCGCATTCTCTTCGAAAGCCAAGCTGCGCTGACGGGAAATGCTGTAGCTGGCGTTCAAAACCTGTATGAGTGGGACAATGGTGCGATTAGGCTGGTTGGCCTACTGCCTGAAGAGACGACAACGCCCATAGAAGGAGCGGTTGCTGGTGCTGGTGGTCCTACGATTGCAGAAGAAGAACGGGGAGAGTTTGGGGCAGAACTTCCGGGTGGTGCTGCAAGCTCCAATCAGCTCTATACAGAGAACACGCTATCGGAAGATGGAGCCCGTGTCTTTTTCACTGACGTCGCTACAGGCCGGATCTATATGCGCGAACTGGAAAGCGAAACGACAGTTGCTGTTTCGGAAGGCCCTGCCTACTGGCGTGCGGCTACGCCCGATGGCCGCTATGTCTTCTACACCGAAGGCGAGGGATCTGAACGCAAGTTGTATAGATATGATGCTGACGATCATAAATCGGAAGTGCTCACGGGTAGCGCGACGGAACCTTGGGTACTCGGAACGCTTGGGGTCTCTGACGACGGGACATATGTGTACTTCGTGGCGAGGGCGGCTCTTTCGGAAATAGAAAGCAAGACCGACAAACTTCCTGAAGCGGGTAACGGCAACCTTTACGAGTGGCATGAAGGACACCGCACGGCCTTCATTGCCGATCTTGGAAATACTGGCGGTCAGATCGAAGAAAATGAGTCCGATTGGACGGGTATGGCGAATACAGTGCCAGGTCCTGCGCAGGGGGGTAAGAGCTCGCGAGTAACGCCGGAAGGCACAAGGGTCCTTTTCAGCTCGACGTTTGAATTGACTGGCTATCAAAACGAAGGACACACCGAGCTTTTCCTATATAACGGAACCGTGGGGCAGATCATCTGCGTATCATGCGCTTCGAAAGCGCCGGCTGTGACGGGCGCACAGCTGGTGGACCATAGCTCACTTGCGCCTGGACCCCGCAACGCCTTCCTGTCGCGTAATCTTTCTGCAAACGGTAAGCGTGTATTCTTCCAGACGGCCGAAAGCCTTGTACCTCAGGATACGAATGGCAAGCTTGACGTGTATGAGTGGGAGGAGGGGGGGGAAGGCAGTTGCTCAAATGTGCATGCCACTGGCTGCATTGACCTGATATCTACTGGGCAGAGCAGTAGTGAATCCTACTTCGGTGACGCTGATGCCGATGGCGAAAATGTTTTTTTCTTTACTCGCCAATCGCTGGTGGGTCAGGATCGTGATTACAATGTTAACCTTTATGATGCTCGGGTCGATGGCGGTCTAGCAGAGCAGAATGCGTCTCTGCCTACGTCTTGCACTACGGGTGAAGAATGCCATGGTCCACCGGTATCGTCGCCGGCCCTGGGGGTGCTTTCTAGCGCGATATTTTTGCCGGAAGGGGCTATTCCGCCCGAGACGCAGATATCGACCAAGAAATCGATCAAGCGCGGTAAGAAGAAGTCAGCTAAGGTGAAAGTGAAGAGGAGGAGAAAAGCAAAGGCTAGGGAGAAAAGCAAAGATAATCGTCGTGACATCAGGAAGGATGGTCGAGCCGGTAGGCCGACTGATTTGCACGGTATCAATGGGGCGAGTAGCTGATGATCGTGACGATTAGGCTAAGGAGTGTACTTACCGCATTGTCTGTAGTCGTAGCTGCAATTGCTGTAATGCTATGTGCGGCGAACATGGCCCGCGCGGCGTTTGGGATCGAAAAATTTGAAAACGTGGTCACTGCGGAAGGGGGTGGCACGGAGGCTACGCAGGCAGGTTCGCATCCCTACGCAATGACGACGTCGATTACGTTCAACCATCATGAGGCTAGTCCCGAACAGATTGCTGGTGGATTGGACGTCTTGCCTGAAGGTAATCCACAGACTATTGAAGTGAATCTACCGCCTGGTGTGGTGGTCAATCCAACCGCCACAGAGACGAAGTGCAATGAAACTGAACTCGAGGAAACAGGTATCTGCCCTGCCGACGCTGCTGTGGGAGTATCTGTAATTCACACAGGTTTGGTCGATGCGGAAGGTATAGCAGCAGTATACAATATGGTGCCACCTCACGGCGTGCCGGCTGAGTTTGCCTTCAATGCGCTCGGACTCGGTGTGATCGTTCATATCAAGGGCAAGCTCCGCACAGGGAGCGATTATGGATTGTCGGCCGAAGTCCCTGGAATTACGCAGAAGGGCCAGCTCTACGGTGCTGCGATCACGCTTTGGGGGGATCCATCCGAAGCCGGTCACGATGAGGAACGCGGGCGTTGTGTGGAAATAACGAAGGAACAAAAAGAAGGAGAAGAAAGGGAATTCAAGGAAGAAGTTGAAGCCTTCGGGAAAAGCAGCCGGGTCTATTACTTCGATTGCCCTGTGGATAGGATGAATAAGGCTTTGTTGACGATGCCTTCCGAGTGCAGCGGTGATCCATTGACGGCCACGATGAGTGCCGAGTCGTGGGAGGAACCCAGCGCTCCTCCGACAGCCCCGCCTCCGTCGATCTCGAGCCCCGTGGTGGGATGCGAAGACCTTGCGTTCAGCCCGAAGCTCACCGTTCAGCCAACTTCGACGGTGCCTGTCAGGGCGGCAGACGCTCCGACGGGGTTGAATGTGGAACTAGGAATCCCACAGGAAGAAAGTATCAGCGGCTTCGCCGAGGCGAACCTGAAGAATGCTGTCGTGACACTTCCTCCAGGGATGACTGTCTCGACCGCCGCCGCCGCTGGCCTTGAAGCGTGTACGCTCCAAGAGATCGGGCTTGACAATGCAAATTCGCCAGAATGCCCCGGATCGTCGAAGTTGGGAACAGTCGAAGTAGTGACCCCGCTGCTCGAACATCCGCTTGACGGATCGGTCTACCTGGCGCAACCGGACGACGTCGGATCGGCGCCGGGACCAAACCCCTTCGACTCGCTGATTGCTCTTTACCTCGTAGCCGAAGGTAACGGTGTGCTGATCAAGCTCCCCGGGCACGTGGAACTGGGCGGCGAAATGGGTGCTGGCAGCGGCCTGCAGCCAGGTCAAGTGCGCGCGACGTTCGGCGAAGACCCGCTGACCGATCAGTTCCTGCCGCAGCTACCCTTCAGCGAACTGAAGATGAGCTTCTTCGGCGGTCCGAGGGGCGCGTTGGCAACCCCTTCCCAATGCGGTACCTACACCACCACGTCGCAGCTCACCCCTTACAGCAGCTCCTCGCCGGCGACGCCATCGAGCGAATTCGCGGTCAGCGCGGGGTGTGGTGGCGGCTTCAACCCGTCCTTCACCGCCGGCACCAGCTCCAATCAGGCTGGTGGCTTTAGCCCGTTCTCGGTGGTGTTCTCGCGCAATGACGACGAACAGGATTTGTCAGGCATCACCGTGCATATGCCCCCCGGTCTGTTGGGGAAGATCGCTAACGTGCCGCAGTGCCCCGAACCGCAGGCGCAGGCCGGTAGCTGCCCGGAATCCTCGAAAATCGGTGATGTCTCCGTGGCGACGGGCGTCGGCCCTCAGCCTTACTGGATCACCGGCGGGCGCGCCTACTTGACGGGGCCCTATGGCGGAGCGCCGTATGGGCTCTCGATCGTCGTGCCAACCGAAGCCGGTCCGTTCAACCTTGGCCCCGAAGTGGTGCGCGCGGCGATCTTCGTCGATCCCAGCACCGCTGCGCTTACGATCGTCTCCACACCGCTGCCGACGATCAAGGATGGCGTGCCGTTCCAGATCAAAGAGGTGGTGGTCAACGCCGATCGCGAAAACTTCGTGTTCAACCCGACCAGTTGCGAACAGCTGCATGTCGAAGCAACGATCGCCGGTACTCCGCCGCTTGGCAGCGCCGAAGCACCACGCAGCGTCCAGGTGTCGAGCCCGTTCGCGGTGGCCGGTTGCCGGAATCTGCCGTTCAAACCGTCGTTTTCGGCCTCCACCCAGGCCCACGCGCACCGGTTGACCGGCGCGTCGCTCACCGTCAAGGTCGCTCAGAAGCCAGGCGAAGCCAACATCCGCAAGGTCGATCTGCAATTGCCGACGAAGCTGCCCGCACGCCTCGCGACGTTGCGCAAAGCCTGTACCGAAGCTCAGTTCGCGGCGAATCCCGCGGGATGTCCCCCGGAATCGGTGATCGGCGAAGGGAGTGCGGTCACGCCGGTATTGAATGTCCCGCTGACTGGCCCCGCGTACATCGTCTCTCACGGTGGTGCGGCCTACCCGGACGTGGTGTTCGTGCTCCAGGGAGCCGGTGTGAGGATCGACCTGACGGGTGGCACGCAGATCAAGAAAGACTTCACCTTCTCGAGGTTCGAAACGGTGCCGGACGCCCCGATCAGCTCCTTCGAAGCGCGGTTGCCCGAGGGTCCGCACTCCGTGCTCACCTCCAACTTGCCCGGTAAGGCACACGAAGATTTTTGTGGGCTCGGCATGACCATGCCCACCACGATCACCGCTCAGAACGGTGCTCAGGTCACGCAGTTGACGAAGGTGACGGTCTCCGGGTGCCCGAAGAAGCGCACGCAGAAGAAGCGCAAGTCCAAGCGCAAGTAGCGGTGAGGCGGTGATCGGCCGACGACGCCGAAGATGCTGGTAGCGTAAAAGCATGGCCACCACCGCTTCCACCGAGTCGGTCCCGCAGCGTCTTGCCGCCATCCGCGACCAGTTGAAGCTGCTCGCGGATTATCTTTGACCCGGCTGGGCTGAGCGAGCGCGCGAGCGCGCTCGAGGGGGAGATGGAAGCCCCGGGCTTCTGGGATGACTCCGAACGCGCGGGGAAGGTGTCCGCCGAGCATGCGCGGGTGGCGCGGCGGCTGGAGATGTTCCGGGCGCTCGAGCGCGAAGTCGAGGATCTCGAGGGTCTGGCCGAGCTTGCCGGGGAGGATGAGTCGCTGGAGGGCGAGGTCGAGGAGCACATCGCCTCCGCAGAGGCGCGGTTGGCGGCGCTCGAGGAGCAGCGCCTGTTCTCCGGCCCCTACGACTCCGGTGACGCGCTGGTGAGCGTCAACGCCGGTGCCGGGGGTACCGACGCGCAGGATTGGGCGGAGATGGTGCTGCGGATGGAGATGCGCTGGGCGGAGTCGCGCGGCTTCCAGGTCGAGCTGCTGGAGGCCAGCGCGGGCGAGGAAGCGGGCATCAAGTCCGCCACCTTCCGCGCCGCGGGTGAGAACGCCTATGGGCTGTTCGGCGCCGAGCGTGGGGTGCACCGCCTCGTGCGCCTCTCCCCGTTCGATTCTGCACACCGCCGCCAGACCAGCTTCGCGGGCGTCGAGGTGGCCCCGGTGGTGGAGGAGTCCGGAGAGATAGAGATCAACGATGACGACCTGCAGGTGGACACCTACCGTGCCTCAGGCGCCGGCGGGCAGCACGTCAACAAGACCGACTCCGCGGTGCGCATCACCCACCGGCCGACGGGGATCGTGGTGCAGTGCCAGAACGAGCGCTCCCAGTCCTCCAACCGCGCGACCGCGATGGCGATGCTGCGCGCCAAGCTGCTCGAACGCCAGGAGCGCGAACGCCAGGCGGAGATCGCCCGTGAGAAGGGCGAGGCCCAGGACGTCAACTTCGGCTCGCAGATCCGCTCCTACGTGCTGCACCCCTACACGCTCGTCAAGGACCACCGGACCAACCACGAGATGGGCGACGTGCAGCGCGTGCTCGACGGAGACCTCGACGGGTTCGTGCGTGCGTACCTGCTGCACGCGGCCTCGTCGCAGGGATAGCGTTCAGCGACCCGCCTGAATCTGCTCGCGCTCGGCTAGCCGATTGCGGCGGCGCAGCTGCGCCTCGCTCTCGCGCCGGTGCTCCTCGTCGGTACTGACGCGCAGCGGTGGCACCGGCATCGGGTTGCCCTGCTCGTCGACGGCCACCATCGTCAGATAGGCGCTGTTGCTGTGCCGCCGCTCGCCGGTGCGCGGGTTCTCCGTGTCCACCCGCACTCCGACCTCCATCGAGGTGTGCCAGACAGCGTTGACGCTGGCCTGGAATGTGACGAGCTCGCCGACGTGGATCGGGACCCTGAACGTCATGCGATCCATGCTGGCGGTGACGACCCTGCTGCGACAGTGCTTGACGGCGGCCAGCCCGCCAGCCTCGTCGCACAGCTTCATGACCGTGCCGCCGTGCACGAAACCGGCGCCGTTGGCGTCCAGCGGCCCCATCCAGTGGGCGAGCGTGGCGTGCGAGTCGGTAGCGGGGCGCGCGTCCATTTCGCTGATCCTATGCCTATGCTGAGCGCAGTGAGTGCCGCTTTGGACGTTGACATCACAGCGCTCGTGCGCACGGCGCTCGAGGAGGACGTCGGTCCTGGAGACGTGACGACGCTCGCGACGGTGGACGCCGAGGCGCGAGCTGAGGCGCTGATCACGCAGAAGGCTCCCGGCTCGATCTACGGCCTGAAGGCGGCGGAGGCGACCTTCGCGCTGCTCGACCCCGCTGCCCGCTTCGAGCGGCTCGTGGAGGAGGGCGTGTGGCGCGAGCCCGGCGGGTCCGCACACGGCGGCGAGCGCACCCCGGCCCTGCCGGTGCTCCGCATCGAGGCCTCCTCGCGGTCGCTGCTCACGGGTGAGCGTACCGTGCTCAACTTCCTCGGTCACCTCTCCGGAGTGGCGACGCTGGCGGCGCGTGCGGCGCGCGCGGTGGAGGGGACGGGCGTGCGGGTCCTCGACACGCGCAAGACCATCCCGGGGCTGCGGGCGCTGGAGAAGGCCGCGGTGGCAGCGGGCGGCGCCTACAACCACCGTGCGGGGCTGTACGACGCGATCCTGATCAAGGAGAACCACATCGCCGCTGCGGGCGGAATCGCGCAGGCGATCGCGCTCGCGCGCGCGGCCGCCCCCGAGCTTGCGGCGACGCTGGAGGTGGAGGTCCGCAACCCCGAGGAGATCGAGCAGGCGCTCGCCGTCGGCGCGCCGCGACTGTTGCTCGACAACATGGATGTCGCGCAGCTACGCGAAGCGGTGGCCCTGGTTGCCGGGCGCGCGCAGCTGGAGGCAAGCGGCGGGGTGACGCTGCAAACGCTCAGGGAGCGGGCGGAGACCGGGGTAGAATGGATCTCGATGGGCGCCCTCACTCACTCGGCGCCCGCGCTCGACCTCTCCATGATCCTCAGGAGGCAGTTGCCATGAACCTGCCCATGGTTCCCACCCAGGCGCCCACCGCGGAGCTTGCGCCCGAGGAGATCGCGCAGATGCAGAGCGAGGTGCGCGCGCTCGCCGCTGAGCGCGGGGCGGTGATCCTCGCCCACAACTACCAGGTGCCCGAGGTGCAGGAGGTCGCCGACTACGTGGGCGACTCGCTCGGGCTCTCGCGTCAGGCGGCCGCCGCCGAGGGCGAGGCGATCGTCTTCTGTGGCGTGCACTTCATGGCCGAGACCGCTTCGATCCTCTGCCCCGAGAAGACCGTGCTGATCCCCGACCTCGACGCCGGCTGCTCGCTGGCGGCCTCGATCGATGCCGAGCAGCTTGCGCAGTGGCGCGCCCAGTACCCGCGGGGCGTTGTAGTGATGTACGTGAACACGACCGCCGAGGTGAAGGCGCTCACCGACTACTGCTGCACTTCCGCCAACGCCGTGCAGGTCGTGCGTCACATCTACGACACGCACGGCCCCGACACCGAGATCCTGTTCGGCCCGGACATGTGGCTGGGTGCCTACGTGGAGCGGGAGCTCGGCCGCCGTATGCATGTGTGGGACGGGGAGTGCCACGTACACGCGGGCATCCGCCCCTCCGACATCGCCGCCACGCGCGCCGCCCACCCGGGGGCGGACTTCCTGATCCACCCCGAGTGCGGCTGTACCACCTCGGTGATGGAGTTCCTCGCCGCCGGCGACATCTCTGCGGAGGGCGTGCACATGCTCTCGACAGGAGGGATGCTGAAGTACGCCGAGCAGGCTGAGCATCGGGTAGCGGCTGGGAGGGTCGAGGGCGCGGGCGTCGAGCGCTGGGTGGACGGCGAGGGCGGCCCCTCGACGTCGGATGGCGATGGCATCGCCGGCGCGGGCGAGGGCGGCGTCGGCGAGAGCGGCGTCGGCGAGCGGCGTGAGGTGGTGGTCGCCACGGAGACGGGGATGCTCTACCCGTTGCGGATGGCCGCGCCCGACATCGAGTTCATCCCCGCCAATGCGGAGGCCAGCTGCGTCTACATGAAGATGATCACGCTGCCCAAGCTGCGCGACTCCCTGCGGGATCTGAAGTTCGAGGTACGCGTCCCGCCGGAGATCGCCGAGCGCGCGCGGGTGCCGATCGACCGGATGGTTGCAATCGGGTAATCCGGGTGGTCCGTGGCGGATCAGCAACAGTTCTTGCGAAAATCGTGGCGGATGTGCTACCTTTGCTGGGTGTCTATCCGAGCCGACGATGTTGCAGCCGAACTGATCGCTCGCGTTCGTGAGAACAGCGGATTCAGCCAGACCGAGCTCGCGCGGCGCAGCGGGCTTGACCGTTCTGTGCTGAGTGCCTACGAGAACGGGCGGCGTCAGCCGTCGGTAGCGGCGCTGGCTCGCATCGCCGCAGCGGCCGGCATGCAGCTGGACCTCGGGGCTTTACCGGGCGTGGCCGCCGACGAACACTCGGGTCGAGTCCTGGCTCAGGTGCTCGAGTTGGCTGAGGCCCTGCCGTACCGGCCGCGAGACGAGCTGGCCTATCCGCCACTGATCCAGCTTCGAGCATGAGCGATCTCGGTGAGCTCCTGCTCGCCGTTCACGACGGACTGGAGCGAGCGGACATCCCGCACGCGGTTGGCGGCGCCATCGCACTGGCCTACTGCACGCTCGACCCGCGCGGCACGAGAGATCTCGACGTCAACGTATTTGTGGGATCTGAGCGGGCCCGCGAAGTGTTCGCGGCGCTGCCGGAGGGGATCGAGGTCAGCGGGGAGCGGCTGGAACGGCTCGAACGTGACGGCCAGGTTAGGCTCAGGTCTGGGATCACGCCGGTCAACCTGTTCCTCAACGTGCTCCCCTTCCACGACTACGCCGGCGGCCACGTCCGGCACGTGCCTTTCGAAGGACGCACCATTCCGGTTCTGAGCTGCACCGCCCTGGTCGTCTTCAAGGCGATGTTCGATCGGACGCAGGATTGGGCCGACATCGAGGCGATGGTCGAGGCCCAGTCGTTCGACCTCGACGAGGCAAGTCACTGGATCCGTGAGATGGTCGGGGACGATCGGCGTATCGATCAGCTGACCGTGGCGCAGGGCCGACGTCGTTCGCAGGGCGAGCCCCGGCCCTTGCGCCCCCGGCCGGATGGCGGCGTGGACGCTCCGAGCTGAAGCTAAAACTCCTCGGCGCTGTGCGGGCCCACGCAGGCGACCGCGAGATCCTCGGTGATGCCCTCGGCGACTTCGCGGACCTCATCGTAGGTGACCGCGTCCAGCGCGGCGATCACCGCGTCGGGGTCGATCTCCTCGCCGAACACGATCGACTGGCTGGCGCCGTAGCGGGCGACGGCGTTGGTGTTCTCGAAGGCCAGCACCAGCCGACCGGCGGCGTAGGCGCGGGCGCGGGCGACCTCGTCCTCGGTGGGGCCGTCGGTGCGCAGCTCCTCCACGATCTCGCGCATGCGGGTGTACGCCTCGATGCACTTGCTGGAGTCAAGCCCCGACCCTAGCTGCAGGATCGGTACGTCCGCGAAGGAGTGGTCGAGCGCGTACACCGAGTAGCACAGGCCCCGTTTCTCGCGGATCTCGTCGAACAGTCGCGAGCCCATCGAGCCCCCCAGCAAGGTCGAGTAGATCGCGAGCGCTGCGCGCCCTGCGCGATCCTTGACGTCCACAGCCGGTCGGTAGATCATGCGCAGGTGCGACTGGTTGGTGTCGCGCTGCTCGACCATCGTCTGCGGCGCGAACGCGGGCGCCGGCACGTAGGGCTCGGGCTCGCCGAGTGCCGGGAAGCGCGCAAAGCAGTCGTGCAGCTCCGCCTCGGGGGGGAGGTGGTCGAGGTTGCCCACGAGGAACGCGCCCCCGCGGGCCCCTGCCCAGCGGCGCTCGCGGAAGGCGACGATCGCCGCGCGCGTGAAGCTGCGCAGGTTCTCCTCGGGGCCCAGCACCGTGCGCCCCAGCGGGTGCTCGCCGAAGGCGGCCCTGTCGATCAGGTACTCGGCGATGGTGGAGGGCTGGTCGTAGGCACGGTTGATCTCCTGGATGACCACGCCGCGCTCGCGGTCGAGCTCCTCGGAGTCGATCTTCGGGCGGCCCACGAAGTCGCTCAGCAGGTCGATCGCCGCAGGTGCGCTCTCGGCGCGCACCGTGATGTGGAACGCGACGAGATCGTGGCTGGTGTACGCGTTCAGCACACCCCCGAGGCGCTCGGCGGTCTCGTTGACGTCGGTGTACGTCGGGTACTTCTCGCCGCCCTTGAATACGAGGTGCTCGAGGAAGTGCGCCATCCCGTTCTCCTCCGGGCGCTCGGTGCGTGCGCCGGCGTCGAACGCCACCAGGGCAGTCAGCGCGCGCGTGCCCGGCACCTCCACGCGGTGGACGGGCAAGCCGTTGTCGGGGACCGTGGTGGTGGTGATGCTCGCCATCGCCCTACCTTATCTCGCCCTGTGTCCTCGGCTCGCCCCGTGTCCTCGGGCACACCACCACCTCGAAGGGTGGGGGCTCAAACACTTCTTCCTTGGCCCACCAAACGAGATCAAGTCTCATTCTTGCTTGGTGGGCGCCCGTGGGGACGATGAAAGCCGCCGCCCCCGGTGCGCATTTCCGGTTGGGGGCGCGAAAGATCATCATTCGTCTCGAGCCCAACCAAAATCAGTTGTCCGCCGGTCACGCCGAATTGGTTAGGGGGCAAAAGAGAACACACCACCTCCGGCGGCGCAATCGCCGACCGCCTGATGCGGCCTTAGCGGGGCGGGCGCGTGTGCGACCTCGTAGGCTGAGGGGCGATGACTCCCCGCCGGCAGCCCCTGACGTTCCTGGCCACGCTCGCCGCGGTCGTCGTGCTGCTGCTGGCGCTGGTCGCGGCGGGCATCTGGTGGGGTGGGCATCCCGAAGACCTGCCCGGGTTCATGCAGCGCGCGTTCATCGCCAACCGCGGCACGCGCGTGGTGGACGAAGCGCTGGCGAGGATCCACAGGGAGTACTACCGCCCGATCGGCGAAGCGCAGCTCTCCAACGCCTCGATCTCGGGCGCCGTCGCCAGTCTCGACGACCCCTTCTCGCACTACCTCACTGCCAAGGAACTGAGCGAATTCGACCACCCCGGAAGCTTCAGCGGCATCGGCGTCGAGGTAAACCCCAACCCCAAAGGGCTGCAGATCGTGCAGGTCTTCGACTCCACTCCGGCGTCCCGCGCTGGGCTGAAGCCGGAAGACCTGATCTTGGCGGTCAACGGTCGCAGCCTCGCAGGCCTGCCGGAGGACGAGGCGACCAGCCTCGTCAAAGGGGCCCCTGACACCGATGTGACGCTGCGCGTGGAAGAACCTGCCGCTGGCGGACAGGCGGGAGGCGACGCGGGAGCGCACACGAGCGGGTCTGCGAGTGGGCAGGCGGGCAGGTCTGAGGGCCATCGCTCGTCGAGCGGGAATTCGGCCGGGCATCCCCGTACGCGCACCGTCACACTCACTCGCGCAACGATCTCCCAGCCGGTGGTGGCCTCGATCACGCGAAAGGTCCACGGCATCCCCCTCGGTGTGGTGGCGCTCGCCGAGTTCAGCGCCGGCGCGCATGCGGAAGTGCTGGAAGCGATCGAGCACGAGCTGCAGCAGGAGCACGTGCGCGGGCTGGTGCTCGACCTGCGCTCCAACCCCGGCGGCCTGGTGGAAGAGGCGCAGCTGATCGCCTCCTACTTCCTGCCCCGTGGCGCGGTTGTCGTCTCGACGCGTGGTCGCGTGCAGCCGACTCAGGTGTTGCGCGCGGTGGGAGGCTCGATCCCGGCCTCGATCCCGATGGTGGTGCTCGTGGACCGCGACACCGCCTCCGCGGCGGAGATCCTGACGGGAGCGCTGCAAGACCATCGCCGCGCCACCGTGGTGGGCACCCACACGTTCGGCAAGGGCGTCTTCCAGGAGGAGCAGTCACTCGCCAACGGCGGCGCGCTGGACATCACCGTCGGCGAGTACTTCACCCCCAACGGCCGCAACCTCGGCGGCGGCGGCGTGCACGAGGGCGCGGGGATCACACCTGAAGTGAAGGTGCCGGCCAAGCTTGTCGACACCCCCCATGCTCTGGCGGTCGCGCTCGAAACGCTCGCCGCCAAGGTCAAGTGAAGCCACGCCAACCCCGAGAGGGTCGGGGCAGCAAGCGAGGCGGGGACGGACAGCAGGGCCGAGGCGGCGCTGGTAAAGGCGATCGTGGTGGCCTAGGTGGTGCTGGCAAGGGCAGCAAGGGCGGCAAGAGCCCTCGCGGCGGTCGTGGGTCGGGTGGGGCACGCGTGGTGTGGCCACCGCAGCAGCGCGAGAGCGCGAGGGAGGCGATCGAGCAGCTGATGCGCGACCGTGGCCTCGCACGCCACTTCGAGCAGGGGGTCGAGCGCGCGGCGCGAGCGGCCCGCGAGCGCCCGAGGATCGCGGTGGGCGCCGCGGCGCGGCGTGACTTACGCGAGCTGGCGACGTTCACGATCGACCCGATCACCGCACGCGACTTCGACGACGCGATTTCTGCCGAACGCCAAGAGGACGGGGGAATCACGGTGTGGGTGCACATCGCCGACGTGAGCGCCTACGTGCGCGAAGGCTCGCCGCTGGATGTGGAGGCGAGGGAGCGCGCCACCAGCGTGTACGTGCCCGGCGCGGTCGAGCCGATGCTCCCCGAGGCGCTCTCGAGCGACGCCTGCTCGCTGCTGCCCGGCAAGGACCGCGCGGCGGTGACGGTAGAGCTAGAGCTGCACGGCGCCGAGGTGCGGCGCGCTGTCTTCTACCGCTCCCGCATCCGCTCCGACGAGCGCCTCGACTACGACGGCGTGGACGCGATCTTCGCCGGGCACGCGGCGGCGCGGGAGCCCTGGGCGCAGCCGCTGGCCGCGGCACGCGAGGCATCGGCGGCGCTCGCGCAGGAGCGTCTGCGCCACGGTGGGGCGCTCACGCTGGAGTCGGAGGAGCCCGAGTTCGACTTCGACGAGCACGGCGAAGTGCGAGACGTCAAAGGACGCGTACAAACCGAGTCGCATCGTCTGATCGAGCACCTGATGATCGCCGCCAACGAGGCCGTCGCGCGGGAGCTGCAGCGTAAGCAGGCGCCGTGCCTGTACCGCGTACACGAGCGCCCGCGGGCAGCGAGCGTGGAGCGCCTCGTCGAACAGCTGGCGTCCCTGGGCGTGGCCACGCCGGCGCTGGGAGCGCAGATGTCCCCCGGGCAGGCGGCAGAGCTGGTGGGAGAGGCCTCGCGCCTCGTGGAGACCCACGTGCAGCGCACGATCGCCCGCGCGCGCGGCGGCGACGCGGCGGCGGCGCCCACCGGTGGCCGACAGGCGCTGACCGGGCTGGTGTTGCGCTCGCTGCAGCAGGCCTCCTACTCCCCTCGCAACCTCGGCCACGCCGGGCTGGGGTCGGCTTGCTACTGCCACTTCACTTCGCCGATCCGCCGCTACCCCGATCTCGTGTGCCACCGGGCGCTGCTCGCGACACTCGGCGGGCCCGAGCGCGCCCCCCGCGCGGAGAGCCTGGCGGAGCTGGGCGAATGGACCTCCCAGCGCGAGCGGGAAGCGATGCAGCTGGAGCGCGACGGCGACGACGTGGCGCGCTGCTTCGCGCTGGAGCGCCAACTGCTGGAGCAGGGTCTGGAGCAGACTTTCCAAGGCGAGGTCGTCGGTCTGATCGGCGCGGGCGCGTTCGTCGCGTTCGGCTCCCCCGCGGGGAGGGAGTCAGGCGAAGGCGGCTACCGCTACGAGGGGATGCTGCCGGTAAGACGCCTCGCGGCGACGATGGCTCGGCGCGAGGGGGAGAGCGGCGGAGCGCGCGAGTGGTGGGAGCTGAACGAGCAGGGCACAGTCCTGCGGGGCGAGCGCTCGGGCATGACGCTGCGCCTCGCCGACCCGATCGCGGTCAGGGTCGGGCGCGTGGATCCGCGGCGCGGCCGGGTGGATCTCGACCTGGCGCCGACCGAGGATGAGGCGCCGGCCGGCGGCCGCCGGCCAAAGCGGGCATCGCGCGGGCGGTAGGCTCGGAGGACGATGGCGAAGACGCGAGGCGGCAAGCGCAAGGTGGGCGCGGGGGACGTGGCGAGCAACCGCTACGCCTCCCACCGCTACCACCTGCTGGAGCGATTGGAGTGCGGGATCGAGCTGCGCGGCACCGAGGTGAAGGCGCTGCGCGACTCCGGGGCGCAGCTGAAAGAGGGGTATGTGGCGATCCACGACGGGCAGCTGTGGCTGCACGGCGTGCACATCCCGCCCTACGCTCCCGCCGCGCGCGAGAACCACGAGCCCGAGCGCGACCGCCGGCTGTTGGCGCACCGCAGCGAGATCGAACGCCTGGCGGTGAAGGTGAGCGAGCGCGGCCTCACGCTGGTGCCGACCAGGATCTACTTCAAGGAGGGCCTCGCCAAGGTCGAGATCGCGCTGGCGAAGGGCAAGGACCTGTACGACAAGCGCGAGGCGATCAAGGAGCGGGAGATGAAGCGAGATATGGAACGCGTCACTCGCGCGCGCCGCTGAGAGGCTGTCCTACAGTCGCCCGAAGCTGTGACCGGCGCTGGTGAGGATGTGCGTCTCGGCCATCCCGAAGGCGAGTCCAGCGGCGAGGCCGATGTAGACGATGCCGACCAGCAGCCGGTGGTGGGGGGCGACGCGGTAATACGCTTCCTGCGCCGGGGAGCGGGTTTTGCGCAGCTTCCAGCGGCGGTAGAGTTCGAATCCCCCGAACAGGACGATGATCAGCAGAACCGGGTTGGAGGGCAGCGAGAACAGCAGCACGAGCAGCGCGCCGAAGCCGACAAACCACATCCACGGCGCCATCGCCGCCATCGCGCGGCCGCCGTCGAGCGGCACGATCGGCAGCAGGTTGAAGAGGTTGATGAGGAAGCCCACGTAGGCGAGGGCGATCAGCATGTCGCTGTGGAGTAGCTCTCCGGCGACGGCGACAGCCGCGGCGGCAAGGCTGCCGAGGATCGGTCCTGCCAGCCCGACGCGCGCCTCGGCGAGCGCGTTGTCGCCGAGCGAGCGGGAGGTGATGAGAGCGCCCATGAAGGGGACGAACATCGGCGCGCTCGACTTGATCCCCTCGCGGCGCAGCGCGATCACGTGGCCCATCTCGTGGATGAACAGCAGCACCACGAAGCCGGCGGCAAACTCCCAGCCCCAGAAGAGCGAGTAGGCGGCGACGGAGATCAGCGCGGTGCCCGCGGTGAGGAAGATCTTCGCGTTGGGCAACGCCACCAACAGCCCCTTCAGCACGGCGCCGAACTTCGCCAGCAGCGCCGCCAACCCCGCGAAGGCGCTGCCGATTCGCTTGCGCAGCCCTTGGCGCTGGCGGCCGAACGGCTGGCCATCCCGGTCGCCGGCATGAGCGGGGGCGGTGGCGGGCGTCAACGGGACGCCGTTCAGCGTGGTGGTGCTGTGCGACGGGTAGCTGGCGGAGACGACGGGGATCTCATCCATGACATCTTCCATTGTCGCAGGCACGCTAAGGGCTGGGTAAGAGCTGCGCTGGCGACCCCTCCGAACCAGCTGCGCGACATTTTTCTCGGAGAATGCACGAAGAGTTATGGAAAGCTCTTGCATTCTGCCCGAGGCAGGCGTATGTTGAATACAGACGCGGAACCGAGCCGCTAAAGAGCGAGGCCAACGAGGTGTGAGGCCGCGCCACCCAAGCCGGAGGGCCGCGAGGTCAACCGGGGCGGGTTCCTCGAAAGGCGGCCCGGAACCGCGTCGCTTTGTTTAAGTCAGCCTCGAGTAGCCCCGCGCTACACTGAACGAGCAAGAGAACATCCCCGGGGACGACAGGCTTCGACGCGGTCGGTTCGTGGGGGTGGTGGCGAGCCGAGGTTCCGGGAGGCCTCGTAAATCACCCGGAAAACCATAAGTGCGGACTCACATGAGTACGCCCTCGCGGCCTGATTAGAAACCAGGCCTGAGGTCTCGGCCCCCGTTAGCCTGCGGCGGGGATAGCCGGGATCAGATAGCAGGCTCACCCGGCAAGGCCCGCTCTCGCCGAACCGGGAACACCTTTAGGGAGCTGGTCCCCCGCAACCCCGCCGGCGAGGCGAGCAGGGGATGAGACCAGAGCGCCGGCTACGCTCGTAGAAGCCGCCTTTTCACGCGATTGCGGACGTGGGTTCGACTCCCACCGTCTCCATTTGGACAGTTGACCCTTCAGTTTTCAATTGAGAGCTGGAGGGTCTTTGTCGTTCTAAAGGAGCCTCATCTCTAGTTTTTGGACGGGGGTTCGATGTAAGCGTTCAGTGGGTCAGGGGGACATAACTCTGGTCTGTCGAATTTTGTGGTGTGGAGCGGGAAGAAGCTGGCGCGATCTATGACGCGGGGCGAGAGGTCGTCATCGAGGTGTTGCTGCGTATGGATCGTCAGATCCAGCAGTTGACCGCGGTTGTTGAGCGCCAAGGGGAGCGGATCGCGGTGTTGGAGGCGAAGTTGGCGGCGAACTCGAGGAATTCCTCGCGGCCGCCGAGCACCGATATGCCGGGCAAGACGCCCACCCGGCGTAAGGATCCCTCAGGGCGCAAACAGGGCGGCCAGGATGGGCATCGGGGGCGTGGCCGGGGTCTGTTGCCGACGACGGCGGCGGATGAGGTCATCGAGCATTGGCCGCACTCGTGCTGTTGCGGGCACCTGTTCACCGAGGCAGAGCGCGTGGCGGTCGGGGAGCCGGTGCGTGCCCAAGTGGAGGAGCTCCCGCGGATCGCGGTTCGGTTGATCGAGCATCAGTGCCCGAGGGTGAACTGTCCCGGCTGCGGTCGCGCCCAGCGGGCGCCCATGCCTTCCGATGTCGCGGCCAGCGCTTTCGGCCCGCGTTTGCAGGCTGCGGTCGCCGCGTTGGTCGTGCGTAACCGTATCTCTCGCCATGACGCGGTCGAGCTCTGCCAAGAGCTCTTTGGGGCGCGGATCAGCACCGGCACGATCGAGGCGATTCTCACCCGGACCGCCGCCGCGCTCGCCGAGCCCTGCCGAGATCTCCTCGAGAGTGTCCGCGGGTCCTCGGCGCTGAACATGGACGAGACAGGCTGGCGTCTGCAGGGTGGCGGGCGTGCGCTATGGGGCGCGTTCACCGAGAACCTGGCGACCTTCAACGTCGCCCCGGACCGTCACGAGGACCACGCCCGCGCGCTGCTCGGTGACCACAAGGGGATCGTGACTTCCGACCGGTGGTGGGCCTACAACCACTTGCCGCTCGACCGTCGCCAAGTCTGCTGGAGCCACCTGCGGCGAGATTTCCAGGCCCAAGCGGAGGGCCTCGATGCCCAGGCCGAGTTCGGAGCGGCCGCCCTGAAGGTCTGCCAGGAGGTGTTTCGGGCGTTTGAGATCTTCCAGCACACCGGCGACCGCTCCGAGCTACGCCGCCAAATCCGGGCCTGCCAACGCGATCTGAAGCCTCTCCTGCGCCGATACTCCGGCAAGGCACCACGGAACAAGCGCACCCGGGGCCTGGCCCGCAACCTGCTGAAGATCTGGCCCGCCCTCTGGACGTTCGCCAAGGTGCCCGGCGTCACACCCACGAACAACCATGCGGAGCGCTCGCTCCGCGGCGCGGTGATCTACCGCAAGCTCTCCCTCGGCAGCCAGTCCACCGGCGGGGAGGAACGCATCGCCCGACTCCTCTCAGCCTCCATCACCTGCCGCCTACAAACCCGCAGCCTCTTCGACTACCTCACCAACCTGCACACCGCACACGCCACCAGCAATCCGCTACCCCTACTCACCTGAACCAACCAACTGAACGCTTACGGTTCGATACGGTTTTGCAGGGGTTTTGCGGATCTGAGGCAAAACGAACGGAAGCCGCCCCAGGGGCTATCCCCGGAGCGGCTTCGATCTTCGTAGAGCTTCTAGCCCGCCTACGGGCTTTCAGGTGGCGGGGCTCGCCGGGGCCGCCGGGATGGCGGCATCTCCTGACCAAGGCCGAGCCGAGCTGCCATCGGACCATATGGCTGAGCGAGACCCATGCGAACGCGCATTCCCGCAAGCCGTGAGGCGATGCTTTCCCCAGCTTCCTTAAAACGACGCTCGCCCGTGTGGCGCTGAGCCGCACGAGTGGAACCTAGCCAGCCGTTCTTGGCGGCGATGCGCAACCAATCGATCAAACAGGCCACATTCGCGCGGAGCCTGTGCCAATCGCGGCTGACGACCTTCGGCCGCACGCCGAGATCATCGGCTGAGACCTTGTAACGGTCGCGCCAGTAATCATGGACGCCCTCGTAAGTCCCGTGGGATTCCTTCAGCTCGTGGTAGAGCGGTTGAAGCCGAGAGAGGGGTACGAGCGCCTTCCAGTCCGTTGAGCAGGAGATGGTCTGGTCTTTCGCGCACTCGGGCGTCAGGCCGATCATGCAGCGGAACCAAAGACGCGGTTTGCCGCCTTCTGCCGAGAAGCGGACTTGCTCCATCGGCCCTCCACAATGCTTGCAGCGCATCACGCCATGCCGATCATGCGTCTCCTGATCGTGACGTTTGAAGTCGCCGCCAGCGGGTCGCCAAGGGAACACGGGAGCCGTCCCGTTCTTGGTCGCGTGCTCGAAGCACACTCCAACCGAGAAGCCCTTATCTCCTATGGCGGTCTCGGGAGCCTCGCCAACCATCTCCCGTACCCGGTCGTAGAGCGGCGGGAACAGGTAGTACTCCTGAGTGCTGGCGTTTTCCACGCTCGGGATGACCCCGCCCGTGAAATGGTCTACTGCCTTCCCGGCGTAGTAGCCATGCCAGAAGCGTTTAGCGCCACGCTCGCCCATGTACGCGCGGATACCCGCGTTCAAGTCTCGCGTCCGATACCAGCAGCCGTTCTGGCGAATCCGCTTGATGGTCCGCGATCCACGCTGGACTATCTCAACTCGTTCGGGCAGGCTTTCCTGGTCTCGTTCCCTGCTCGTCTCGGGATCTTCGGCGTTTCGTTCCTCGCGGTCCTGGCGAGCGACGCCGGTCGTGACGCGCTGAGGATGCAGCGCAGCACCCGGCACAGCGCGCCTGCGCCCTGAGCGGGTCGTGGTCTGACGGTACTCGCACTCCTCGTCTGGTTGGCAGTCATGGATGAGGGCCGCGTGCGTCTCATCCTCCGTGAAGTCAAAATGCACATGAGCCATGACTCGCTGGTCATGCTGGCGGCAACGCTGAATGACGGTGCTCGCGGCCTGGAGGAAGTTCTCGCAGACCGTCTCAAGCTCGCGTAGTCGTCTCCACACGCGCATGTAAGGCGGCTTCGCGTCAAAGCCGCACTCTCGCCATAGCTCATCTGTCGTCTCATCCCAGAACGGTTGGATATCAACATGCCTTGAGGCGACGAAGGCAACGGCGGCCAGCTCCCAGTGGCCTGCCTCGCGTTTGCGGGCGTAGTTGCTCTCAAGGCTTCCGCAGGCTTCCCGGAGTTCATCCCAGACCCAACGCTGACTCTTCAGGAGCCTGACCGTGTTTAGCGAGCCGCGCAGATCGTCTCGCTGGGAGAACAACGTGGCTCCCAGGAGCCGGTCAGGTGGTTGGTAGCGAAGGCGGGGCATACTTTCAAGACAGGGCTTTTGCGCCCGGCAACCGGATAAACTGCCTGCCAATAACTTTCGGCACAGCCCATCAATTTCTTTGTCTCAAGCATCGTACCGTCGCCTCCCACGGATTAGTCGATGGAGCCTTGAAACCGTCGAACGTACGAGAGAACTACTCGGGGCGATACGGCCGACGCCAGAACTGCTCAGGCGCGGGCGGGGTAGCTGCGGAGCCTCGGTCCAAAGGCAGCCACTCAAACCACTCATCCTCGATCACGGCGTCCAGCTCCACGCCCAGCGCTATCGCGCAGTTGACGAGATGCCGGAGCTTCGGGTTGTTCGTCTCGCCGCGCTCTAGACGGCGGTAAGTAGGGACGGAGATGCCTACTGCTTGCGCCATCTCTTCCTGGGTCACGCCTCGGCTCATCCGCGCACGAGCGAGCTTGGTCTCCGGGATGGTACCGGGGTCGTGACGGGCAGGCGACATGAGGGCAGCCTACCGTCGAGCCATGTCGGGAAGAGGGGCTTGTCCAGGGAGGTCCGGGTGGGTTCCTAGGATCGCCTGCATGAGTGCTCAGCCAGCATCAGCGTATGAGCCGCTTCTTCTCCTGCGCGTCATCCGTGACGTGGCGGATGGCTCTGGAGGGGCCGACCCTCAAGGCATCAGCCAGCGGGATTGGGATGCCGCTCGTGCCGGTCCTCACCCGAGCGCACCATCAGCTAGGCGTATCACCGAATACCTGGGGTTGCCGTGGGTGAAGGTGCGCGAGCTGGCCTTTATGAACGAACCGGCCCGCGCGAGAGCGCTGGGGAGAGCACTAGGGGAGAAGGAACAGGATTGGTTGACGCCGGAATACACGAGCTTCGTCTTGCAGATCGTCGCTCGCCGTCTCGGCCGCTCAACGCTCACGCCAAGCGCGTACATGCAGGAGCGTAAAACTCTCCTGGCGGAGGACGCTTCACGTTGGCTGCATGGCCGAAAGTTGCTCCTGCCGACGGATGAGCAGATACGGAGCGCGGCTGGCTCCTGGGACGCAGCCACCCAATCAGCCGGACTAGAAGATTCCAAACCTGGCGGCGGGTATGCGAAAAAACCGCCGAGCATCGTTGAGATCCTTGACCGCTGCTACGAGGCACATGGCACAGAGCCGACTACCAACGAGAGTGAGGTTTTTGCTCGCGCGAACGGCATCCCGTATCCCCGGCGTGAGATCGGTCGAGCATGGTCCTCTTATCTCATCGAGTGGAAGGAAGGGCGGCGCAACCGAGGGCTAGGAGTTCCTGACAAACCGCTGCCAACCAATCAGCGCCCTGATTACACGATCAATGTTGGTGCTGGTCTCTCTGACGAGCGACGGATGAGAATCAAAAAGGACTTTGATGAAGCCGTCGACTGGGTAGCACGTTATCTCCAGCAACTAGACCGTCTAGAGCGTGCAACGCTGAGAGGGTACAACGCCTGGGCTACCACGCAGCAACGCCCCTTCTACAGTAACCGCTTCCAGCGTCATCATGGCGGTTGGGCCAACGTGAGAGATGCCGCATGGGAGAAGCTAAGGCGAGGGAGTGGGGGATGAGCTATCGGAGTTGTTCGACGGCTTTCCAATCCGGTCATTCAATTTGCGAGCGGCAAACATGAGGGCGAGCAGGCACGGTAGTGCAACAACTGTTACTACCGTCATTGCGATCAGGACCGCGTGGAGGCGGTGGATGAGGCTGCCGGTCATGCTCGTGGAAATGAGTACGAGACCTAGTCCGCCAACTATAAGGCCGATAATCTGGGCAACCCGGTCAACTCCATTGTCTAGCAAAAAAGAGAAGATGGCAATGATGATGGCTAGGACACTAAGGATGTAGCCAGCAGTGTGGCGGGTAGGGTCGCTGATCAAGCTAAGGCCACCGCATACCAGCCAGATAGCGACCATGGAAAGTGTGAGCCATAGTCGAGGTCTGCGAAGGGGAGTCGTGCCGAATGTGGTCTGGTTCATAACCTGCCGCGAAAAATGCCCGCGATCACGGTGAAGGGTCGTATTCTCTTGCTATGGAAAGGGGATTAGCATTAGGTTATATTGCTCTTTGCTTTGGTCTGGCTATGTTAAAGGGGCCACTGCAAATAGGGAATTGGATCGCATGGCCGATGGCATTATTGTGTGTCGCGCTTTTGCTGTTGATTCTCGTGCGTGAGGTTCGTTCTGAGAGTCACGATGAGCGCGGTGATTTAGGGCAATAGCTTGTGCAGGTACGAGATGGAGACGGCTACGGATGCTAGGACGGCTTCCGCCATCTCTTGCGGTACATCATGCGGTATTTCTCCCGCGCCATGCCCGCCTCGCTTGTTGCGTGGTGAAGCGGCCGTGAGGACGCAATACTCCATGAATTGCGGAACCACTTTGGCGTCCACCAAGTTCTTAAAGAGGGCAAACGCAGCGTCCTTCTCGGAGAATTGGACTTTGCGTTGCGTGAGCAGAACCTTCATCATGCCCTCAACCGCGCAAGCCGACTCGTGGATCGACTGCCTGAGCGCTGTTGGTGTTCCTAGCGCCAGCTCGGCTCGGGCCGCGTCAAAGTGACTCTTGACGCCCAGGAGACGGGAGTCTTCAATCGCGCTGAGTGCTGGACGCATGGCTGATGTCTCCACCTCCGCGTCACCAACCCAGCGGAAACCCTCGCTAGTTGTGAACTCCCAAGGGATGCCGCGTTTTTTGCAGATGTTCGTGATTCGTGTGATCGGCTCGGCGGTGAGCTGACCTCGCTCATACGCTTCATAGACCGCTAGGCGGAAGTCCGGCTCGGGCATATGTATGAGCATGACTTCGGCCACATTCTCTTCGCGTCGGTTGATGCTCGCTCCGCTGACCACCGTTATCTGTTCGTTCGCAGCCCGATTTCCGGCGTTATACATGCGGTCAGCCAGTGCATCGCCCCAGACTTCCCGGACAGCCCGGATGTAGTCATCAAAGTTCGGGTAGTTGTCTTCAAGGAAGCCGTGGAGCACGTATCGATTCGAGCAGTCGCTCAGGGTGTGCAGGATGAGCTGACGAGCAGCCGGGTCCATCCCGGTCGCCGGGCGCTGCGAGGCGGTATCAAGCATCGGATTCGTCATGTTGAGCGGTCCCACGGTAGCGCGAGCAGCGGATGACGCTCAGCCACCAGATGAGGCCCCTGGCAGACAAGCGCAGAGCTAGTCCGCTCGTATGCTTTCCCGATCTAGTTCTTGGTCTTCGGCCGCAGCTCGTCAGCGAGGCTCACGAGCGCGCCTGGCTCTACTTTGAGCGCTCCTGAGAGGCGGACAAGGGTCGTGTAAGAGGGGTTCCGCACGCCTCGCTCCAGGCCGCCGAGATGGGTCACATGCAGCCCGGCCAGGTCGGCTAGAGCCTCCTGGCTCAAGTTCTGGCTCTCCCGTGTCTGCCGGATGGCCTCCCCTAGCGCGGCGTGCTCGGGTGATCGTGGCTTGCTCTGGCGCTTCGGAGGCATAGAGCCCGAAGCCTGTCCAGAAAAGCCCCTCGATGTTAGAGCTTATAAGTCCGAACGCCGTTAACGGTCTGGAGACGAGTTAGCAAGCAAGTAAAGGAGCAAGCGGATGAGGAAGCCAAAGGCGGTCGATCAGGTGGCAGGCAAGCAAGGTCGTCAGGTCATAGCCCTGGTCCTAACCCTCCTCTGGCTCCTAGTGGCGCCTGTCGCCTCGCAAGCCGCCCCGGTGAGGAAAGCGAAGCTCACGGCCTGCGGGCAGCTCAGCGTGCCCGGAACCCTGTACTCGCGGTTCGTCGTCAAGGCGAGCCGGTTGAGCTGCAAGAGGGCAGACGCGGTGCTCCTCTCATGGGCGCGTCATGATGGCGGCGATCTCAAGCAGGGCCGCGTAGGTGACTGGCGTTGCCACTCGGGATCTAACGCGAGCCTGTGGTTCTACTGCATAAGGAAGCTCAGTAAACAAGGGCAAGCAGTCGCAGAAGCCTTCCATTCACCGCCTGCTCCGCCGTCGCAGCCTGCTTCAAGAGGCGGTCTCCCCGGCTCACATGGACCTCAATCAGAATCTAGTGCGGCTCCGCAAATCCCGGCTAACATTCCATTGACCCTATCCACGAACGCTCCTGTCATCGGGCAGGAAGTGACTGTGACGATCACTAATCCAGTGCCTGGTGCTGATTATGAGTATTACTGGTTTGCCTGTGGCAATGCTGAGGCCGGGGATGGTTGCACGCTTATAACGAACGATACTGGACCGACGATCACAGTCACTCCATTGTGCGGTGCGCCTAACCCTTACTATTTGGAGGCGGGCGTATCAACACCGAGTGGCGCTGCTGTTCCAACAGCATCAGGCATAATCGTAGCATCCCACCCGATTACAAGTGATTGCTAGGCTCTTGTGTGCCCGTGTCTCCTAGAGGTTCTGCTGCTTCCCGAGTGCTTCAGCTCGGGTGACGAAAGTGCTTGGACGAGTACCCAAGCACTCCGCGAGGCGGATTAGTAGCTCGTAATCCGGGTCTAGTTCACCGTCCTCAAGAGCTTGTAGTTGGATCGTGGGTATGCTAACAGCGGCGGCAAGCGCGGGAAGAGTGAAATACTGCTTCTCCCGGATTGACCGGATGGTTTGTCCGAGAAGCCGAAGTTGCTGCTTCTCGCTACTCATAACATGAGGCGAGCCTTGCTTAGCCCCCAAGGATCGCCGCTCTTTTGGTGTTGGCAAGCCTTTCAAAAGATTATTAGGGCTCACCCGCAAAGCGTCCGTGAGAATCAGGATCGTGAGCAGCCCTGGCACTCGCTCGCCTCGCTCCATGAGGCTGATCTGTGTCCGATGCAAACGAGTAGCCCGCGCAAGCGAGTCCTGAGAATGGTCATCGTTTATCCGAAGCGACCGCAGGTGCTTCCCGAAAGCACGAGCTATCTTCAACCGCTCCGCCGCGTAAGCGCGCTCCCTCTCAGGACTCATACGACCAGCTCCAGAGCACTAATAAACTCACGGAGGCTAGCTCCCCGCCGAAGGATTTCCTTCTTGCGTGGCGCTACGCCGAGTTCAGCTCGCCAAGCATCACTCGCATCAGCCTCTACTTCCCAAGTCGGGTAAAGCTCCGCATGCTGCGTGGCAGCATCCAGAATCGTCAGCCCGTACTCGGGCTGGTCTAGCTCAACATCTACCTCCTGGCTTGCCTCGCCCCAACTGATGAGATCCAGCAGCCGCCAAAGATGCTCTAGTCGTGCTCGGCCCTCCACGAACCACTCTGGATGCCGCTCTCGTTCCGGGCGTATCACCGGCTCCTGAAGATCCATGGCGGCGTCGCCCATGACGGAGAGAATGGCTTCCCGGACATCCGGGAGAACACCTGATGGGATAAGAACAGTCCTGCTCATGAGTCCTCCAACGGGTCAGAGGCTCCGGGGAATCAGCCAAGGCGAGCAGAACCAAGCGACCCATGATCATGATGGGTAGCCTGATGCTCGCGCCGGGAGGTAGTTCTTCCGGTGCCACGCCCCCGGCTGTTTCCGCAGCGCGGGGGCACTATGTACGGGGTCGGTGAGCAACGTAGCTCGAAATTGTGCGCTTTGCAACGTGACCGTGCTCGCGCTTATCCAACGAGGCTGAGGGCCGCGTCCGGTGAGAAATCAGGCCGCCAGTGGAAGGGCATACCCGACGATCTCACGCGAACACGATTGATACCGGGCATCTAACAAGGCTCGGTAGCGGTTCAATCCGACCCCGGCGCTTGCAGCGGACCCGGCGCGTGTTGGATAAGCAGGCGAGTCGGGCCAGAATGGGGCGCGTACACTAGGCGCCGGGCGCGCGTACAAACGCCTGTCTACACACCCCAGAACCCGCTTCAAAAGGATATTGAAAACGCTCCCATTTCTGAGGAAGAAAGCAGGGCTAATCGAACCTATTTGGAGCGATCCACATGGTGGCGGCTTGATCGACATCCCCGGCCGTCCACGCGTACAGGTAGGCATCCTGGTACGTCCGGGGGTCCAAATACGATCAAATGATGGTCGGAGTTGTTCTGGTCTTCTTGGTGTGCTTCGGTGTGGGATTGACGGCGGCGGCCAGCTGGCTGCCTGACCTGGCCGCAGGACGAGTCGGGGGTATGGCGTTCGTGACCGTGTGCGTGCTGCTGGGTGCAGCGCTGGGCATGGTGGGACTCCACACCTATTCGCTCATCGACGAGCTGAGGCATACAACAAGCGGGATCAGCGAACCCGAAATCCTCGCCGCCATCCTGCGGGACATACTGCTGGACGCCGGCACTCTCCTGGGGTTGGCCGGCGTCGTCTACCTGCTTGCGCCCCCCGGCGAGGAGGAGCCAGCTGCTAATCCCCCGATTGACGATGTTGACGAAGAGCCCTGAAGCGACAGGGGGTCGGCCATGTTCGCCGTGCCGTAGCAGACAATGGCGCGGTGCCTCGTCTCGCTACGTTCTACGGAATCGTCATATGGATGTACCGTCCCGATCATCCTCCGCCGCACTTCCACGCCCAGTACGGCGACGAGGTCGTGCAGATCGAGCTCGGCACTCTGCGCATTCTCAATGGGTCGCTTCCACCGCGTGCGCTGCGGCTCGTCCGAGCGTGGGCACGGCTCCATACCGAGGAGCTCGCCGATAACTGGGTGCGTGCCCAGGCACTGGAGCCCCTGGCGTCGATCGAACCTCTGCCCTAACATGAAGGAATAATGCTCCGAGTCACCAGCATCCAGCCGCTGAACGGCTACCGCCTGCGGGTCGCGTTCAACGACGGCGTCGAGCGGGACGTCAACTGTGCCTTCTTGCTTCACGGGACGCTTGGAGAGCCCCTGCGCGATCCCGAGTACTTCCGGCAAGTCCGGGTCGATGACGAGGCACGAACGGCGGTGTGGCCCAACGGCCTTGATCCCGCGCCGGAGCTTCTACACGGCGACTGCGAGCCAGCAATCCCCGAGAGGACGTACTCCCAAACACCCGCAGTAAGCCAGGTCGCCTAACCGCTCTCGGCCACGGCAGCAACGCCACGCCCCAGGCAACTCTTCGACACCGGCACCGATCCCGCGTGCCCGCATCGGCTTTGCCCGAGTCGGCCAAGACGCACCCGATGGCTTTGGGCGCAAAGCCGCCTTTAGCGGATTTCAGCGGCTCGCCAGCACGTACCGCCCCCTTGCCACTCGCACGAATCGCGGCGAGGACCCCGAGACGTTGGAGGCCAAAGCGCCCTTGACGGAACTCCACGCCACCGCCTCCCCAAGCACGGTTTCGACCGCTGCATGGATCTCCCGAGCCTGCATCGGCTCCCCCCGGCCACCCAGGACCCGGACCAGAGCATCGACCACCCAGCCCGGCCGTCGCCCGTCAACGTCGCTGGCTCGCAACCACCCGCGGTGGCGCACCGCTGGCCCGCACCGCCGCCAACTTCGCGGCCATACGCGCCAACGACCCCTGTAGATCGTGGTTCGATAGAACTCCGATTAGGTCCACTGCACCCTCATTTCAGCGGTCTTTGGCTTGGTTGCGCCATGAACGGCTGGCGATCGGGACACGGATCGGGTGGGTGTGGCGCTCGGCTGTGGACGCGGTCCGAGGCAGCCGCGATACTGCCTTTTATGGAACCCCGAGGTGCTTATACCGCCGAGCGCGCCGCAGCGCTATCCGGCGTACCGAAGTCAACCGTCCATTACTGGTCCAGGCAGGGCATCCTCATCCCAGGCGTGTCCTCGGATGGAGCCTGTCAAGTCGAATGAGACACTTGGTCGTCGAATTTAGTGAGCGGCCTCCTCTGTTGTGGGCTTGTTGATCCAGGCGGCGGTCGGCAGCGCTGGTGGCTGGGGCGGGCGGCGGACGAACCGCTCGGGTGTCGCGGCGTAGGCGGCGGTGAGGACGCGCTGGCGCTGGTCGTGGAGTTCTTGGGCGCGGCCGTGGTGGATGGCGGCGGGGGTCATCAGGCCGATCCCGGAGTGGCGGTGCTGGTGGTTGTACCAGTCGAAGAACGTGCGGCAGAACGCGCGGGCTCCCTCGATGTTCTCGAAGCGCCGAGGGAACTCGGGCCGGTACTTCAGCGTCTTGAAGTGCGCCTCGGAGTAGGGGTTGTCCGTCGAGGTGTAGGGCCTGTTGTGCGAGCGGATCACGCCGAGGTCGGCCAGGAGGAACGCGACCGGCTTGCTGGTCATCGAGCTGCCGCGGTCGGCGTGCACGGTCAGCTGCTCGCGCGGGATTTTCTGCTGCGCGCAGGCTTGGCTGATCAGCGCCTTGGCGAGCTGTGCGCCCTCGCGGTGCTGGACGGTCCAGCCGACGACGTAGCGGCTGAACACGTCGAGGATCACGTAGAGGTAAAAGTACGTCCACTTCACGGGGCCCTTCAACTTCGTGATGTCCCAAGACCAGACCTCGTTCGGGTGCTCGGCGAGCAGCTCCGGCTTCGCATAGGCCGGGTGCGTGCGCTGGTCGCGTCGCTCCCGCACCCCGCCATTTTGAGCGGCGAGCAGCCGGTACATCGTGCGCTCCGAAGCCAGGTAACGGCCCTCGTCCAGCAGCGTCGCCCAGACTTGCGCAGGGGAGCAGTCGACGAACCGCTCGCAGTGAAGCTCGGCGAGGACAGCCTGGCGCTCGGCCTCTGATAGCGCCCTGGCCGGGACGGCCCGCGCCCGCGTCAACCTGGGCTCGGATGGACGCCGCCGACGGTAGATCGTCGCCGGTGCCGCACCCAAGGCCCGGCACGCCGGGCGGGTCCCAACGATCGGGGTGAGTTCCTGCACGGTCTGCTCGATCATCGCCCTGTGCTCCCCGGCTCGGTCGCGCCCCTGGGCTCGAGCAACTCCCCCAAGAGCGCAGAGACGTTTCCCTGCACCTCGATCACCTTGCGCGCCTTCGCGAGCTCCGCCTCCGCGCGCTGCGCACGCCGCTGCAGCGCCGCGATCTGCGCGTCACGCGGATCACCGGGCTTACGCCCCCGCGGCCGAGAGAGCGCCTTGATCGACCCCTCCTCGCGCTGCTTACGCCACGTCGCCAGATGCGAGGAATACAAGCCCTCGCGGCGCAACAGCGCTCCGAGCTGACCCGGCTGCGTGCACCCGTCGGCCTCGCGCAGGACCGCCAGCTTGTACTCAGCCGTGAACCGCCGCCGCCGAGCCTGCTCGACCAGCTCAGGATCGGGGACCCCCCCGGGCGCGGCGCGCCCGACGGCCCCTCCGTTCCGGTCGCCTACGGCTCCCTCCACTCCAGGGTCGTCGGCTCCATCGTGCTCCATCTCCAACATCGTGTCGTGCTCCGTTCTCGCCCTCAAGGGTCAGTAATTCCTTGATCATGAGCGTCTCACACGACATTGGCAGAGAGGGGGAGCGCGTGAAGCTGTGGTCCTACGGCGACTTGATGGCAAGTCAACTTCAGTGCGGGACGAGCGGTACGACGACTGGGCTGGCCAAGGAGGTGGGCTCGGTCGCGTCGTAAAGATGCTCAAAGAGGGCCCGATACGCTGGAGCAAGCTCTAGCAGTTTCCCTTACGTCGTACAGCGCGTTCTGAGTGGCTTCAGGGAAGGTCCCTTGTTGGCTTCCTCGACGCCGACCATGTCCCTGACTACCTGTTCAGCAGCTATTTGCCAGGCCAGCGGTCGCGCTCCTTCGATCAACGAGACTGCGCAGCAGTACAAGTCACCCGTCGGGCATGCCGTCGGACAGACTTCCTGTCGTGACGATGCGATAGGTGGGCTGGCACGAGCGGCGAGGGCTGATTGCCCGGTCCGATTTCCACCAGACATCGCCGCCGCGCTCTGTCACGCTGCCCAAAGTAATCGTGACTGAGGGGAGAAGCAGATGCATACCGAGACCGCCCGCCCACCAGACTCCATGCGACGTCAGGACCTCAGCTTTCCGTCGAACTCCGAGCACTGTGCAGCTTGGCTGTACCCTGCCCGCGGCACCGCCGGGCAGACGCCGATTGTCGTGATGGCTCACGGCCTCTCGGGCACCCGCCGGGATGGGCTCGGACCGTTCGCCGAGCGGTTCGCCGAGGCTGGCATCGCCGCGCTCGTCTTCGACCATCGCGGCTTCGGCGACAGCGAAGGCGAGCCGGACCTCTTCCGCCCCCGCCGCCAGCTCGAGGACTGGGCGGCGGCGATCGCCTTCGCCCGCTCCCTTCCGGGCGTGGACCCCAACCGGGTCGCGACATTCGGGTCCTCGATGGGCGGAGGGAATGCCCTCGCCGCGGCCGCCGCGGACGAGAGGATCGCCGCCGCAGTCAGCCAGGTCCCGTTCCTGGACATGCTCGCCCAGGCGCACCGTGCCTCGCCGGGCACCAATCTGCGGATGCTCGCGGCGGCCGTCAGGGGCCGCCATCTGCGCGCGATCGGCCAGCCGAACGAGCCAGCGTTCATCAACGCACCGGGCGGTCAGGAGGGCTGGTTGCATGTCGTCTCGATCGGCGAGGACAGCCGCTGGCGCGATCGCGTCTCCTCGCGCTGGCTGCTCGGCCGCCCCTACCGTCCGATCCGCCACGCGCGCCGGCTGCACTGCCCGTGGCTGGTCTGTGTCGGGGAGGCCGATCGGGTGGCCCGGCCGGGACCGGCGATCCGGGCCGCGAGAAGGGCCCGGCACGGCGAGCTGCGCACCTACCCCGGCGTCGATCACTTCGACATCTACGACGGCCCCGAGCACGAGCTCGTCGTGGCGGACGAGGTCGAGTTCCTGCGGCGGACCCTCGGCGTGGCCGGCCGCCGCGGACTCAAGTGAGAGATCAGCATGCCGATACGATTCCGAGATGCTTCGAGCTGACAACAAGGCACAGCTGGTCAAACTACCCTGGGCACTGCGCCGGATGCTCTCTGGCCGTCGCTACGTGGTGCAGTCAGGGCACAAGGTCATGGAGCTGCGCTGGTCAAAGGCTCAGGTGGGAGCAGCTCAGCAGGCGCAGGCGACGGAACCCGTCCAAGTTTGGCTCGATGGGCGACGCAGCCTGTGGCTGTTCTTGGATGGCTTCTATTGGGACGACGACGGCTTGGATGCCGAGGATGTCAAGGCCCTCGTCTTACAACGCAAGCGTCGCTTGGAACAGAGGCTGCAGTCGGCCCGCAGCCTGATGCGGGCCGAGGAAAATGGACGCCCGAAGCGCGTGTCCACTACGGCCGAACTTCGTCGCGCCGTCTTCGAGCGCGACGGTGGCAGCTGTGTCGAGTGCGGCGGCACCTTCGACCTCCAGTACGACCACATCCTGCCTGTCGCTCATGGCGGCGCGACGACGCTTCAGAACCTCCAGCTCCTATGCGCCGAGTGCAACAGGGGCAAGGGCGACTCCATCTGATCGTCTACCGCCGCTCGACGGGATCAGGGATCTGCGCTAGAGCTTGTCGCGGAACGTCAACCTAGTAGATATATAGGGCATCGATAGTGATGCTTTATATACATAAAACGGTATAAAGCATCATAGATGATGGGCGATCTGGGCATTGTGCTACGATCTACATCAGATTAGATGCTTTCTTCCTCGTTTCCGATCTACAACATCAAAACTGATGCATCTAGATGAGCTCATGACCGACGCCGCGGCCCTAGCCGAGCTCGGCCGCCGTCTGACGCGTCACCGCCTCGAGCGCAATGTGACCCAGGCCGAGCTGGCTGCTGAGGCAGGGGTTGGGCAGGCGACCGTGCAGCGCGCGGAGCGGGGGGACTCGGTGCAGATGACCTCGATGATCAAGCTGCTGCGCACACTGGGGCTGCTCGGGGGGCTCGACGCCGCGATCCCCGAGTCGATCGACCTCCCGATCGCCCAGCTGGAACGCGAGCAACGCAAGCGCCGCCGGCGTGCGAGTGGCAGGCCGCGGCGCGCCGGCGGTCGCAGCCGTCCATCCGGTGAGCCATCCGAGCAGCCGTGGACGTGGGGCGATGAGCCGGACAGCGCTGCCGCATGACCGTCGCGGCGGTGACGCTCTGGGGGACGAGGATCGCGGCGGTGTCGATCGCCGAGGGCGCGCGTTACGCGACCTTCCAGTACGACCCTGCGTTCGTGCGCAGTGGCATCGAGATCGCGCCCGTGCACATGCCGCTGCGCACGCAGCCCTACAGCTTCCTCGGCCTGCCGGCCGACGCGTTCAGTGGTCTCCCGGGCCTGCTCGCCGACTCCCTGCCCGACCGCTGGGGGACCGCGCTGGTCAACGCCTGGTTGGCCTCGCAGGGGCGCGATCAATCGAGCTTCGACGTCGTTCAACGGCTCTGCTATGTCGGCACCCGCGGAGTGGGTGCGCTGGAGTTCCAGCCCTCCCACCAGCCCGATGTCTCCGGCGAGGCGGATCTCCAGGTCGAGGCGCTCGTGCGTCTCGCCAGCGAGGTGCTGGCCGAGCGCACGGAGTTCGTCGCCGAGTTGAGCGCGCACCCCGAGGAGGAGGCGATGAAGGCGATCCTCGCCGTCGGCAGCTCCGCCGGCGGCGCACGTCCAAAGGCGTTCATCGCCTACAACGACACCACCGGTCAGGTCCGCTCGGGACAGGTCGAGGTCGGCGAGGGCTTTCGGCACTGGCTGTTGAAGTTCGACGGCGTCTCGAGCGCCGGCGACCACGGTCTCGCCGACCCCCAGGGTTGGGGGGCGGTCGAGTACGCCTACTCGAAAATGGCGCGTTCGGCGGGAATCGAGATGACCGAGTGCCGCCTGTTGGAGGAGAACGGTCGCCGGCACTTCATGACCCGCCGCTTCGACCGCCCCGATGGAGGGGGCAAGCTGCACATGCAGACGGTGGGGGCGCTGGAGCACGTCAGCTACAACGAGCCGGGCACCTACAGCTACGAGCAGGTGCTGCTGCTGATCCGGCGGCTCAACCTCGGGACGCCCGTCGTCGAGCAGCAGTTCCGGCGGATGGTGTTCAACGTGGTTGCGCGCAACCAGGACGACCATGTGAAGAACATCGCCTTCCTCATGGATCGCACGGGCGCGTGGTCGCTGGCTCCCGCTTACGACGTGATCTGGGCCTGGCAGCCCGGCAACCCCTGGTTGGACAGCCACCAAATGTCGATCAACGGCAAGCGCGACGGGTTCACCGTCGCCGACCTGCGCGCGGTTGCGCGCGTGGCGGGCCTCAAGCGCGGCCGTGCCGAGGCGATCCTCACGGAGGTTGCCACCGTCGTCGCCGGCTGGCCGGAAGTTGCCGCAGAGGTCGGCGTCGACGAGCCGATGGCTGAGCGGATCGCTCGCTCGCACCGCCTGGCGCTGCCGGTTGGCTGAGCGGATCGCTCGCTTGCCTCCGGCCTGGCGCTGCCGGTTGGCTGAGCGGATCGCTCGCTTGCCTCCGGCCTGGCGCTGCCGGTCGGCTGAGCAGACCGCTCGCCTCCGGCCTGGCGCTGCCGGTCGGCTGAGCAGACCGCTCGCCTCCGGCCTGGCGCTGCCGGTCGGCTGAGCAGATCGCCCGCCGCACCGGCCTCGCGCTGCCGCTTGGCCGAGCTCTATGGGCGTTGGCCGAGTTCTGTGTTGGTTGAGCTCCGTGGGCGTTGGTTGAGCTCCATGCGGCGGGTGCGGTACCGTTTTCCTATGGACACCGCGCGTGCCCCCAGCTCACCAATACTCGCATGATGTACATGGACGGGGCACCCTCCTCGCCGGCCGGTCAGGCCGAGGCAGGGGAGGCGATCCGCCTTCCACCAGCGATCGCGCTTGGGCGCAGGGCGCAGATCCTGCGCTTCAGCCAGCGCCAGATCGAGTTCGTGTTCCGCGCGCGGCGCGAGTACGGCGAGATCTTCCAGATGCAGGCGGGGATCGCGGGCGGGACGGTCGTGAGCAGCCACCCCGACCACGCCCGCTCGCTGTTCACCGCGCGGCCCGAGCACGTGCCGTCGCTGACGGCGGAGTCCCCGCTGCGCCCGATCGTCGGGTCGGGATCGGTGCTGACCGCCAATGGCCCGCGCCATCTGCGCCAGCGCAAGCTGCTGCTCCCTCCCTTCCACGGCGATGCGATCGAGCGCTACCGGCAGATGATCGGGGAGGCCACCAACCGTGAGCTGGAGCGCTGGCCAATCGGCCGTCCGTTCGCGCTGGCACCGCGGATGCAGGCGATCACGCTCGACGTGATCATGTCCGGCATCTTCGGCATCGAGGAGCGGCCCGCCCGCGGCACCGCGGAGCATCGTCTGCGCTCCACGGTCAAGTACCTCACTCGCGCTTCCACCTCACCGTTCGCGAAGCTCGGGGAGCTCACCAACATGAGCAGCGAGGAGCCCGTCGGGCTGATGCGCGGCGGCATCGCGCTGCTGGACCGCGCCACCTACCCGATAATCGCCGCGCGTCGGCGTGCCGAGGATCTGGCCGAGCGGGGAGACATCCTCTCGCTGCTGCTCTCCGCGCGCACCGAGGATGGGAAGCTGCTCTCGGATCGGGAGCTGCGCGACGAGCTGCTCACGCTGGTGCTGGCGGGCTTCGAGACCACCGCCAACTCGCTGGCGTGGACGTGGGAGCGGCTGGTGCGCACGCCGGTGGCCTATGAGCGCCTGCGCACCGCCGTGCGGCGCGACGAGCAGGCGGCGGAGCACGTGGAGGCGGCGATCGTCGAGGGTATGCGCAGCCGTCCGGTGATCCCGATCATCGGCCGACGCGTCACCGTGCCGTGGCGTTTCGGCGAGTATGTGCTGCCGGCGGGAACGGCGATGAGCATCAGCATCCTGCTGGTCCACCACCGCGAGGACATCTACCCCGACCCCTTCGCCTTCCGCCCCGAGCGCTGGCTGGATCAAAAGCCCGGAACATACGAGTGGCTGCCGTTCGGCGGCGGCACCCGCCGCTGCCTCGGCGCTGCGCTGGCGATGGCCGAGCAGCGGATCGTGCTCCACGCGATCGCCGAGCAGCTCGACCTCGAAGCCGACCGGCCCGAGCCCGAGCACGCCCAGCACCGCAACGTCACGATGATCCCCGCGCGCGGCGCGCGCGTCATCGTACGCGGTCGTGCCGCGTAAGAGAGCTCTCGAAGCGAGCCTGAGCGCAGACCTCTGACGGTTGGGGCTGCGCGGGGGAGGAGGAGGGGTAAGAGGAGGGGGGTGACCTCGACGGTCCTCAAGCCGTCGAGGCTTGGTGGGCTGCAATGCGTCTCATCATCAGGCCGAGCCTGCGGCTTCCGGATCGGCCAGCGCGAGCATTATGAGCCCCACCCAGGTGTCGACAAGCGTTTCGTCATCCACCTGCGCTGGAATGCCGAGAACGTCGCGCAGCAGGCGGGAGGAGAGGAGCGATCCGAGGCCGATGGCGGCGATGGCGGCGGCCTCCTCGTCCGCGATCGGACGCGCCGCGCGTTCGGCGATCCAGGTGGCGAAGCCCTCGAAGGTGGAGCTCACCAGCTGGTCGACGGCGGTCTTCAACAGCTGCGGCTGGTGGCGCGCTTCGGAGGCGAGGATGCGAAGCAGCTCCGACTCGCTGTCGAGCTCGGCGAGGATGTAGCGGGCCGTCAGCGTCAGTTCGGCTTTGAGGTCTCCCAGCGATCCGAGCACCTGCCGGATCTCGCGCAGCGCGCCGAGTCGCGCGAGCTGGCGCTCGATGCCGGCGGCCAGCACCGCTTCCTTGCTGGCGAAGTGGTGGTAGATGCCCCCTGCTCCCGGCGTGAGCCCGGCGGCCGCCTCGATCTTGGTGATGCTGGTGGCGGTGTAGCCGTGTTCGCTGAACAAGCGCATCGCCTCGTCGACGATGCGTTCGCGGGTCGTGCCCGGCATGGGATTGTCTAAGCGCTTGCCTGTTGTGCTTGACATTGGCCTGACTAAGTATACACTTAGTTGAAGTCAGTTGATGGTGGGGGGCGGTGTGGGGTCGACAGGTAGAGGTAGCCAGCGGATAGTGAAGGAGACGTGTTTGATGTCCGACGCCAGGTTTCCCCCAAATGCGCCCGACGCAACGCCGAAGGGCGATGGCATCGACCGCGGGCGCCTGCGGCGCACCGCTCCGCTGGTGGGCCTCACCGCCCGCACGGCGGGTGAGGCAGTCGTGGTGGGGCTGCGCGGCAAGCTGACCGGTGCCGACAGCACCGAGTTCCACGTCCGCACCGCCGAGCGCTACGCCGAGTTGCTCGGTCGCTCCAAGGGAGCGCTGATGAAGGCCGGGCAGATGCTGTCGTTCGTCTCAGCCAGCCCCGCGGTTCCGGCGGAGTTCCAAACGATCTATCAGGCAGCCTTGACGCGGCTGCGCGATGGAGCGCCGCCGATGGCGCCGGAGCTTGCGCGCACGGTGCTGGAGCGCGAGCTCGGTCGGCCGACCGAGAGCGTGTTTGCGCAGTTCGAGTGGAAGCCCCTGGCGGCGGCCTCGATCGGCGAGGTCCACGCCGCGCGGCTGCACGACGGTCGCGCCGTCGCGGTGAAGATCCAGTACCCCGGAGTGGCGGGCGCGATCGAGGATGACCTGAAGAACACCGAGCTGCTGTCCACGTTTCTCGGTTTGATGTTCGGTTTGTCGCCGAGGAAAATTAGCTTCGACCTGCGCGGCGCGGCGCGCGAGATGAGCGCTCGCATTACCGAGGAGCTCGATTACCGGCTGGAGGCGGCCAACCAAGCCGAGTTTGCCGACATCTACCGCGGACACCCGTTCATCCACGTGCCGGAGGTGATCGCTGAGCTGTGCACCGATCGCATACTGACCCAGGAGCTCGTACAGGGCAAATCCTGGAGCGATGCCCTCAGCTCCCGACAGGAGCTGCGCGACCAATGGGCGGAGGCGATCTGGCGCTTCGTCTATGCCACCAGTCATCGCTTCGGCATGTTCAACGCCGACCCGCACCCCGGCAACTATCTGTTCCGTGACGATGGGGGTGTGAACTTCATGGACTTCGGCTGCGTAAAGCGCTTCGAGCGCGAGCAGGTCGCGCTGATGAACGCGATCGGGCGCGAATGCTTCAGGGGCGACGTGCTCGGGACCTGGCGGGCGAGCGTCGAGGGCGGGTTCTGGCGATCCTCGGATCCGGTCACCCCCGAGGAGGTGTTCACATACTTTCATGAGCCTTGGGAAATGTGGTGGGCAGAGCAGCCATTCACAGTTACCCCGGAGTACGTGGCCAGCTGGATCGAACGCAAGTTTTCGCCGACCGGTCCCTCTGCCAACGCTTTCCGATATATCACTGCGTCGCCCGACTACACGATCATGGGTCGAATCGAGATGGCCGCGGCATCCTTGATTGCCGAGCTGCGTGCCACCAACTACTGGGGATCGATCGCGGCCGAGTTCTTCGAGGGGGCGGCCCCGTTCACCGCCATGGGCAAGCTCGACCACGCATTCTTCGAGGACCGTCAGGCGGCGAGCAGCAATGCATGAGGGGGCGAAGGAGAGGTTCTGGTTGGTGCTGCGGAGAGTGCCGCATGTGATTGGGCGTCACGGCGCGGGGGCAGCTATGAAGAGTAGCCATGCCTAACTGGACGGCTTGGCCGTTCCCGCCTGAGGACCCCTACCCGGTCTACCACGCCGCTCGCGCTCAGGCGCCCGTCCAGTGGAATGAGCAGCTCGGCGCCCATCTGGTGCTTTCCCACGAGCACGCGGCTGCCGTCCTGCGCGGCGCCGAGTGGAGCTCCGACCCGCGCAACAGTCCCGAGCTGCTCGCGTCCCTCGGTGGCCCCGGGCTCGGCTCTGAGATGTGGAGCCAATCGCTGCTGATGAGCGATCCACCGGCCCACACGCGGCTGAGGAGCGCCGTCAACCGCTTCTTCACCCCCCGGGCGGTGCAGCGGATTCGTGAGCGCGTAGTCTCGATCGTGGACGCGGCGTTCGCGCCACTGGCGGAAGGCGAGCCGATCGAGCTGATGAGCGAGCTCGCCTACCCAATCCCGCTCGCGGTGATCGCCGAGCTGTTCGACGTTGGCCTCGAGGGCGCGGAAGTGATCCGTGCAGAGACCCCGACGCTGGCGCGGATGCTCGAGCTCGACCCCACCCCCGCCGAGCGCGAGGCGATCGGCACGGCGGCGATGACGGTGATGCTGTTCCTCGTGCCGATCGTCGCCGAGCGGCGCGGCGATCCGGGCGAGGACCTCCTGAGCGCGCTGATCCATCCCCCCGACGGCGGCGTGGGGCTCGAGACCGAGGAGATCATCACGATGTGCCTGCTGTTGCTGGCCGCCGGCCACGAGACGACCTCCAACCTGATCGGCAACGGCACGCTCGCCTTGTTCGAGCATCCCGAGCAGCTCGGTTACCTCGCCGGACACCCCGAGCTCTGCGCTCAGGGCGTCGAGGAGCTGTTGCGCTACGACAGCCCGGTCCAGGTGGCCTCCCGCGTTGCCCGCGACGATCTGGTGCTTGGCGGAGTCGAGGTGCGCAAGGGACAGCAGGCGCTTGTCGTACTCGGTGCCGCCAACCGCGATCCCGGACGCTATCCCAACCCCGATCGCCTGGATCTGACACGCACCGGGCCGCCTCATCTAGCCTTCGGCAACGGTCCGCACTACTGCGTCGGCGCCGGTCTCGCCCGACTCGAGGCGCAGGAGACGTTCAACCGCATCGCGCAATCGGGGTTGACGCCGGCCGGTGGCTGGTCCCATTCACGGGAGCCCTCCCGCACCTTCCGGCGGCTGCGGAGCCTGCGCATCGGAGACGACCCGCCTCTCCATTCAACGCATGCACTCGACGCCGTGCCGATTCCGTAGGTGGGCGGGAGAGCTGTGTAGGAGTGCGGGCTGACCGATGTGTCGGTCGATCGCGACGATGGGCTCGTGGTCTTCAGCGCGCGGCGAGCATCAGTCGCTTGACCTGGCGGCCGCCGGTCTCAACTCTGCCGCACCTGTCACCTGATTGGTGCCGAGCATCGGAGACCTGTGTGGTGCTCTGCCCGGCTCATGTCTCGATGCCAGTCCAGAAGCGGACGGACTCCCGCTCGTGGCCGATTCCCGCCTCCAATGCGAGCCGCCAGCCGCGGGGCCACTCGGTGGCCTCGGCGTGTAGCTGCTCGTATGAGCGCAGCTTGCGCCGATGGGCATCGAGCTGAGTAGCGGCGAGCCTCGCCGGATCCCCGCCGAAGAAGAGCTTGAGCGTGGCGGGGTCGCGCAGTTCTTCAAGCTCTTCGGTGGGCTCTGCCAGCCACTGGGCGAGCGCCTCGCGCCCGCGCTCTGTCAGGCGATAGATTCGCCGGCGCCGCCCGCTCTGCTCGCGCTGCTCGGAGAGCAGGCCCTCGCCGGCAAGTCGTCCGCACTCGGTGTAGAGCTGGGTGTGGGGAACCGCCCAGAAGTTGAACGTGCTCACCTGTGCCATCCGCTTCAGGTCGTATGGGGTGGCGGCGCCGATCTGCTCGATCAGGCCGAGCACGATGTAAGAGGTCTCGGTCAGGGGCGTCGTCGCGGGGGGCGTCGTCGAGGGGGGCGTTGTCGAGGGGGGCGTTGTCGAAGGGGGCGCCAGCGTGGGGGGCGTCATCGTGGGGGGCGTGGGCACACGGGGCGTGCTTGACATCGCCCGCAGACTAGCGTACGGTACGTATCGTTTGAGTCGAACCATACGGGAGGAAGTGTTCTTATGCCCATCGGTGCAGCTCCATCGACAGCATCGAAACTTGGCCCACACGCGTCAGCATCGATGCTCAGCCCACACACCTCAGCATCGAAGCTCAGTCCGCCCATGCTTGGCTTCTCGACGCTGGAACACGAGGTGGTGGTGGATGCGCTGCCTCTGAGCGGTGAGCTACCGACTTGGCTGAGTGGCTCGCTGCTGCGGACGGGCCCGGCCAAATTCGAGATCGGTGGGCACCATATGCGGCACTGGTTTGACGGGCTGGCGATGCTGCACCGGTTTACGATCGAGGGTGGGCGGGTCTCCTATGGCAACCGCTTTCTGGAGAGTCGCTCCTACAAGGCCGCGCGGGGGCAGGGCAAGATGGTTTACGGGGAGTTTGCGACCGATCCCTGCCGCTCGCTGTTCAAGCGCGTGCAGACCTTGTTTTCGCCGGGAAGTGTCCTACCGGACAACGCCAACGTCAACATCACGAAGCTGGGTGAGCGGTTCATCGCGATGACCGAGACCCCGTTGCCCGTGCAGTTCGACCCGCACACGCTGAAGGCAGCGGGGGTGCGTCCGTATGAGGTCCCCGGGCAGCTCTCGACGGCGCACCCGCACATGGATCGCACGAATGGCGGGATGCTCAACTACGCGGCCAAGCTGGGCGCCCGCAGCAGCTACCGCTTCTTCGCAGTCGGACCGCATGAGAGCAAGCCCCACGTGATCGCCTCGCTGCCAGTACGAGAGCCCGCGTATATGCACTCGTTCGGGCTCACCGAGCACTGGCTGGTGCTGGCCGAGTTCCCGTTTGTGGTTAATCCGCTGGCGCTGGTGCTGTCCGGACGCCCTTACATCGAGAACTATCGCTGGAAGCCCGAGCTCGGCACGCGCTTCACACTGGTGGACCGCGCCACCGGCAAGGCGACCGGCGGCTTTCAGGCCGATGCCTGTTTCGCCTTCCATCACGTCAACGCCTACGAGGACGACGGCGAGGTCGTCGTCAACCTGTGCACCACCCCGGACGCCGGCATCGTCGAGGATTTCTACCTCGACCGTCTGCGCGCCGGCAAGCCGATCACACCCGCCGATCTGACCCGCTTTCGCCTGTGTCTCGCCGACCGGTCGGTACGCCGTGAGCAGCTGGCCGTGCAGGGGATCGAGTTGCCGCGCATCAACTACGGGCGCTGCAACGAGCGCCTTTACCGCTACGTCTGGGGCAACGGCAATGGCGCAAGGGGATGGCTCGAACAAATCCTCAAGATCGACATCGCCGACGGCGCCACGCTCTCGTGGGCGCAGCCTGGATGTTATCCGGGCGAGCCGGTGTTCGTGGCTCGCCCTGAAGCCGAACGCGAGGACGACGGCGTGCTGCTGTCAGTCGTGCTCGACGCCGAGGAGCAGAGGTCCTTCCTGCTCGTGCTCGACGCCGTCAACCTCGCCGAGTTGGCGCGTGCGCATGCTCCCCACCACATCCCCTTTGGCTTCCACGGCCAGTTTGCTCAGATATGAGGGGGCGCACGGCTCGATACGAACCATCGGTGTACCCCCGCGAACGGCGGTACAACCCATTCATTCGAGAGCAGAAGGTGACTGTGCTCGGCATGACTCTGTTTGGTGCCCGGATTCTCAGCGCCCTCGAGCTCCCCTGGTTCAGTCTCATGCCGCCCAAGGGCTACGGCGTGCTGTCCATGACTGGTCGCAAGACCGGTAAGCGGCGGCGCAAATGCATCCGCGCGATCCGGCGTGGCGACTGTGTGTACCTAGTGTCGATCGGTGGGCCCGAAATGGTATGGCTGAAGAACATCCAAGCCAATCCCAACGTCTCCCTGCGGATTCCCGGTGGGACGTTCGCGGGTACGGCACGAATGCTGGGTGACCCGTTGGAGACCACGCGGGCCCGGGAAGCGTACTGCGAGGAGGTGCACGCCGTCAACTACATGGCGTGCATGAACTGGCGCAAAGGACGCCCGACACGCTCGCGGATCGAAGACCTGACTCGCGGCTGGTTCGAGGAGGGCGTCCCGCTCGTCATCAAGCTCGATGCCCATGTCGATGCCCGGGCCGTCAGCAATGTCTGACTGCCTTTCCAAACACCAGGGTGGGCGCCTACGCAGGGCGCGGCCTGCCCAAACACCCGGGTGGGTCGCCTACGCAGGGCGCGGCCTTTCCAAACACCCGGGTGGGTCGCCTACGCAGGGCGCGGCCTTCCCAAACACCCCGGTGGATCGCCTACGCAGGGCGCGGCCTTCCCAAACACCCCGGTGGATCGCCTATGCAAGGCGCGGCCTTTCCAAACACCCGGGTGGATCGCCTAGGCAGGGCGCGCGTCGATCGCCGCGGCGGACCTGCGCGCCTCGGCGAACGTCACCAGGCGCCGGTGATCCTCGTCCCAGAGCTTGAGCGCGACGGCGCGCAGGGCGTCCCAGAGACGGAGCGTGGGTACCGTTTGGAAGATCGCGTTCTCATCGTGGGCACGCCGCAGGTTGTAGTTGGGGATGCGCGCGTTGAGGTGATGCACGTGGTGGTAGCCGATGCTCCCGGTGCAGAAGCGCAGCGGCGCCGATAGCTTCAGATACGAGCTGCCCCGCAGCGCCGCGTCGCGGTAGTTCCACTCCTCGCCGCTCTCCCAGTAGGCATCCTCGAACTGGTGCTGGACGTAGAACAGCCAGATGCCGATCGAGCCGGCGAGCAGCGCGGGCGGTCCGCATACGAGCAGGTAGTCGCCCCAGCCGATCGTCACGCAGAGGAGGCTCACGATCACGGCGAGCGCCACGTCGGTGGCTAGCACGCTGCGGCGCATGCGGGGGCGGGCGTTGCGCGCGACGATACGCGGTCCGATGATCATCGCGACGATCGGCCCGAGGCCGAACATGATGAGCGGGTTGCGCAACAGGCGGTAGCCGAGCCGGCCACGCCACGGCAGCGCCCGGTATTCCGCGATGGTCAGAGTGCGGACATCCCCGGTGCCGCGGCGATCGAGGTCACCGGAGCTTGCGTGGTGAACCGCATGGTCGTGACGCCAGCGGACGAAGGGCGAGTACAGCAGAAGGCCCGTGGCGATGCCCAGCCACGCGTTGGCGCGCCTCGATTGCAGAAAGGACCCGTGGGTGCAGTCGTGGAAGACGATGAAAGTGCGCACGAGAAAAACCGCGGTCGGGACGATCAGGGCCAGCGTCAGCAGGGGAGACACGCTGAGCGACAGGTACATCGCCACCGACAGGCCGAGATACGGCGCCACCGATGTGGCGAGGCACAGCAGAGCCCGCGGACGATTGGCCTTTGCGTAGGGCGCAAGCCTCTCTCGCCACATGCGCGGATCCTCTGGCGGCTCCGCTCCGGCGGCGGGATTCGCCAGCGCTGCCGGCTGGGCCACGAGAGTCACGGCCACACGGTACTCCATACGAGGTGGGGGAAACTACTGACAATGACTCGGCCCCACCGTACTCCATACGAGGTGGGGGAAACTACTGACAGCGACTCGGCTGAACCCCTGCGAGGCCGTGGCGCTGATCGGTGGCGAACGTGGCGAGGTCCAGCCGCAGGCACTGCGACTGTCCCTGGACGGTGATGCGTACCAGCCAATCGTGTGAGTCGAGGCGGCCCATCAGCTTCACCGCGCAACGCCGACCGCAATCTCCGCCGTCGAATGCAGCGAGCGTACGGGCGGCGTCGGCGCTCGCGATCTGACGTTCCGGCGGACGCCAGTTGGTGGTGTCCCGGTCGCGTAGATAGACCCAGGCGATCAGGCATGCGCACGCGCTCAGCAGGCCGATGGTTACACCCAGCCACCTCATGCGGGCTCCGGGCCGAGAGGTGCGTCAGGCAATCTCATACAGGCTCCAAGCCCAGGGCGACACCGGCCATCTCATGTGGCCAAGGCCGGGTGCGACTTCCAGCCACCTCATCGCGGCTGCAGCCAGAACGCCTGCACCTCGCGCTGGCCGTCGCGCGCCCGGAACAGTGGCCCGATCGCCACGATGTGTGCGCCCCAGCTCGGCGTTGGCGCTCCTTCGGGCAGACGGACGAGCACGATGTGAAAGTCGCCCACCACCGCCACGTGCGCCTCGAGCGGTCCCGGTCCGTGGGTCCAATCGATTACCCGTCCTTCGATGCGTGCGCAGTACGCCAACCGCTTGCGGTCCTCGCGGGGGTGGCCCTTGGTGCACCAGCCCGCCCACGCGGGCAGCGCGGCGGCATCTCCCGGCGCCGCCGGCGGCCGGTGGGTCAGGATGGTGAGCGAGCCCTGCGCTGAGGCCAGCAGCAGCCCGCACAGCAGCAGTGTGGCGAGCGTGGCGGTGAGACGCCACAGCCGCGGCCGGTCGAGTGCTGTGTGCACAGCCGCACGGCCGCGGCGGGTGGCGCTCATCCTCGAGCTGGTGGTCGGAAACTCCGCCGCGTGCTCAGAGCATCAGGTCGAACGGGAAGCTGCTGGGCAGCAGCCGCGAGAGCTGATACGCCAGCCCGATCTCCTGGGAGCCGAGCGCGCGGTTGAAGAGCTTCACTTCGTCGATGCTCCCGCTGAAGCCCGACTCCGAGCACCAAGGGTAGTTGCCGATCGCGAATTCGTTGGATGTGGGTAGCCCATAGGCGATTGGTGTCGTGTCGGGCGTTCCCGATCCCACCTGGCGCCCGTTAACGTAGAGGCGCACGGTGGAGCCGTCGTAGGTGCCCACCACGTTGTGCCACTGCCCGTTCCACACGCTCTGGCCGGCGTCCGGGGAGAGCGTCCACGACAACCCATCGTTGGCCGCCACGTAGAACTCGAGGCCGCCGTCGGTGCCGGTGTAGAGGCCGTATGAGGCGGCAGAGCACCCATTTGCGCCCTTGGCGGCGATATAGCGATACTCGCCAGGGCTGGCGGTGCTCTTGACCCAAGCACTGACGCTCACTGTCGCGGGTTCCAGCGAGGTGTTGTCGGGCACAGTCACCGCCGCGGCGTTGCCGTCGAAGGCCAGCCCGCTCTGAAAGCGTCCCTGCGTCCATGTGGCGAGCCCTTGGAGGGTGCCGTCGTCGTGATGCCCGGAGTAGTCGTGGGCGACCGTGCCCTTGCCTTCGTTGAACGCCCAGTCACCCACTGGCAGGATGTCCGCCACCGCGGGTGCCGCCGTTGTCAGGAGCGCCGTCACGGCGAGTCCCACAATCCACTTCACTGCCCTCATGAAAACCTCCATGTCACATTGAATGAGGCCGCGTCCGCGCGCGCCTTGCAGCAAGAGAACGCGCTCGACTCAATCCATCTTTTGCATGGCGTCGCGTCACTACGTCCGCGCGCCCGCCAAGCATTTAAGCCAGGCCCGCCTGCCCGGCAAGCGTTTCGCCAGGCCCGCCTGCCCGGCAAGCGTTTCGCCAGGCCCGCCTGCCCGGCAAGCGTTTCGCTACGCTCGCGCGCTCGCCTGCGGGTCGAGGCGGGACATGCTCACCGCGACGTTCAGCCGCGAGGTGGCCCCACCGAGGTAGAGGCCCTTCACCGGGGGCACGTCGGCGTAGAAGCGACCGTGTCCGATCTTCACGTGGGTCTCGCCCGCGAAGCGCCGGTTGGTGGGGTCGGCCCCCACCCACACCGGCTCGCCGTGGGCCGCCGGGTTGGAGTCTCCGGGGAGCAGCACCTCCAGCCAGGCGTGGGTGTCCACCTCCACGGAATCGCTGCTCCCATCCGCCGGCGCCGCCCACAGGTAGCCCGACACATAGCGTGCGGCGATCCCGCGCCGGCGCAGCAGCACCAGGGAGAGGTGCACGAAGTCCTGGCACACCCCCGCGCCGGCCTGCAGCAAGTCGCGGACGCTCGAGCCCACGTAGGTGACCCCCGGGCGGTAGTCGAAGCGGTCGGGCACCAGCTGGCACAGTCGTTCCACCGCCTGCAGCGGGCTGTCGGCCTCGAGCTGCTGGTCTAGCTCCGCGAGACCCTCGATCGCGGGCTGGTCGTGCCACGGCAGCGCAAACTCACCCGCGGCATCCTGGTAGGAGCCGCTGCGCAGGCTCGCCCACGAGCCGGCTGGCGGGCTGGAGGGCTCGGAGGTCACGACCCGCGCACGCATGTCGATCGTGAGCCGGTCGTGGTCGGTGGGGACGCCGAACTCCAAAACCTCGGTGCCGAAGTAGTCGAGGTGGCGGCTCACCCGCGCCTCGGGGTCGATGCGGGTGTGGAACTCGTCGCATCGCTGCGAGGAGGTCGTCGCGGGGCGCACGCGCAACGCGTTGAGGTTGTCGGTCACGGGGCCGCCGTAGCGGTACTCGGTCAGATAGCGGATTGCGAAGTGCAAGTCCCGTTCACCTCTCTTGCGCGCTCACATCGCTCGGGCTCCCGGAGGAGCGGCGGATTGCGGTGCAAGTCCCGTTCACCTCTCCTGCGCGTCCACATCGCTCGGGCCCCTGGAGGAGCGGCGAATGGCGAAGCGCACTGCTCCTTCGCCTCCGCTCCCCGCCGGGGTCGCCCCCGCGAAGTAGCGCTCCGCCACGTCCTGGTCGAGGCGGGCCAGCTCCTGCTGGGTACGCTCGCAGATCCCAGTCAGCTCCGCCCCTTCGGGCAGCGCGCGGCGCTGGAAGTCCAAGTCGGCCGCCAGACGGCTGACGCGCAGCACTGGCTTGGAGTTGCGCGGGCCGGCGTCGGCGGCGGTGAACACCTCGTGCAGCGTGTCCACGCACGCGGCCACGCTGTCGGGGTAGGCGCGCTCGAACAGCAGGAAGCGCGCGACGGGCTGGGCGTTGGGTGGGGCGGTGACGGCGCGCAGGTAGGCGTGGAAGCCTCCCACTGCCTGCAGCAGGATCAGCGCGTGCCCGTCGCCGGGGGCAGCCTCGCCGGGCGGGGGCAGCGCGATCCGCAGCATCCGCAGCACCATGTCGGCGACCTCGATCATGCCTCCCGCGTCGAGGAAGCACTTCGCTTCGTCGCGCAGCATCGAGCGGTCGGCCACTCCCCAGATCAGAGCCGTGCGCTGCTTGACGTACTGCGAGGCGAGGTAGGGGCCGGCCGGTGCGGAGGTCTGGGATCCCGCCCGGGTGGGTGGGTGCCAATCTGCCCCGCCGCGCAACCCGAGCGCGGTGGTGTTGATCGCCTCCCACATCTCCGCGCTGATCACGTCGCGAACCGTGCGCGCCCCCTCGCGCGCACGCTCGACGCTGGCCAGCATCGAGCCCGGTCGCCGCGCGTCGAGCGTCAGGCCGCCGAGCGCATGGCCGCCCGACCCGCCGTCGAGCTCGGTGTCGCCGAGCATCGCCAGCAGCCCGTGCGAGCCGAAGCTGACGCCCGGCACGCGGTCGGAGGTGCCCTGCAGCTCGGCCTGGAACACTGCCTCGACGGCGCGCGCGGTGAACTCGGCGCGCGCGAGGTTGCGGCCCAGCCAGTACAGCTCGTGGGCGATCCGCGCCAGCATCGGCTCACACCTCCTCCGGCAGGGGGCGGGCTCGGTCGGTGGCGCGGGCCCCGTCGCGGCGGCAAGGCCGCTCATCGGCAGGGACGCGTAGAGGAGGGGGGAGGGGGGAGGGGCTCGTGCTGCGATCCCGCTGCTGTTGTTGCTGCTGGCTGGTCGGTGTGTCGGGGTGGAGGTGGGGCAGCGCCGGCGGTTGGGTGTTGGCGGTCGTGTGGCTCGTGTGGCGGTCCTGCTGTTGTTGTTGCTGGCTGGTCGGTGTGTCGTGGTGGAGGTGGGGCAGCGCCGGCGGTTGGGTGTTGGCGGTCGTGTGGCTCGTGTGGCGGTCCTGCTGTTGTTGTTGCTGGCTGGTCGGTGTGTCGGGGTGGAGGTGGGGCAGCGCCGGCGGTTGGGTGTTGGCGGTCGTGTGGCTCGTGTGGCGGTCCTGCTGCTGCTGTTGCTGCTGGCCGGTCCATGCGCCGTAGCGCAGGTCGGGCAGCGCTGGCGGTTGGGTGTCGGCGATCGTCGGGCCTGCCTGGTCGGCGTCGTCGCCGTCCTCCAGCACCCATGTGTCCTTCGAGCCGCCACCGCGCGAGGAGTTGACGATCATCGACCCCTCCTCCAGCGCCACGCGCGTGAGGCCGCCGGGGACGATGTCGATGTGCTCGCCGAACACGGCGAACGGCCGCAGGTCCACGTGGCAGGGCCGCAGCCCGCCCTCGCCGCCGACGGTGGGGACGGTCGAGAGGCGCACGAGGTCCTGGGCTATCCACCGTTCGGGGTGCGTGCGGATCACCTCCTTCATCCGCTCCAGCTCGTGCTCCTCGGCGTGCGGGCCGATCAGCACGCCGCGGCCCCCGGACTCGCCGGTCGGCTTCACCACCAGCTGCTCGATGCGGCCGAGCACGTGATCGAGCATTTCGGGATCGGACAGCAGGTAGGTGCGGACGTTCTCGAGGATCGGCTCCTCCGCCAGGTAGAAGCGGATCATCTCCGGGACGAAGCAGTAGATCGCCTTGTCGTCCGCCACGCCGGTGCCGAACGCGTTGGCGATCGCCACGCTGCCGGCGCGGTAGGCCCTTACCAGGCCGGGCACCCCCAAAAGCGAGTCGGGGCGGAACTCCAGCGGGTCAACGAAGTCGTCGTCGAGGCGCCGGTACACCGCATGCACTCGCTCCAGCCCACGGGTGGTGCGCATGTACAGCACATCGTCGCGCACTACCAAATCGGAGGCCTCCACCAGCTCGACGCCCATCTGGCGAGCGAGGAAGGCGTGCTCGAAGTAGGCGGGGTTGGCCGGGCCCGGCGTCCACACCACGACCGTCGCCTCGCTCTCCGCCGACGGCGCCACCGAGCGCAGGGCGCTCAACAGCAGCTGCGGGTAGTGGTCAACCGGGCGCACGCGGTAGGAGGCGAACAGCTCGGGCACCAGCTGCGCCATCGCGGCGCGGTTCTCCAGCACGTAGGAGATGCCCGAGGGGATCCGCACGTTGTCCTCGATCACCTTCCACGCGCCGTCGCTGTGGCGCACCAGATCGCAGCCCGCCACGTGCGTGTACACGCCACCAGGGGGCCTGATGCCGTGCACGGCGCGCGCGAAGTGCGGGCAGCCCGCCACCAGCCGCCATGGCACGAGGCCCTCGCGCACGATCTCGCGGGCGTGGTAGACGTCGTCAACGAAGTGGTTGAGCGCGCGGATGCGCTGCGCGAGGCCGCGCTTGATCTCGCGCCATTCCGTGCCGCTCAACACGCGCGGCACGAGATCCAGCGGAAACGGTCGTTCCTTGCCGGGATGGGCGGGGTCGTAGCCGCCGCCCTCGCCGCCGCCGGTCTCGAACGTGATTCCCTGCTGCATGAACACCGCGTCGCGGCGCCTGCCCGCCTCCAACAGGCCCTCGGGCCCGAGGCGCTCGAGCTCGCGCACCAGTGCGGCCGCCGCCGGGCGCGGCGTGCCGTCGAGCTCGAACAGCTCGTCGAGGAACGGCGCGCGCGGGCGGTAGCCGGCGGCGGTGGGCGTGCTCAGCACTGAGCTCACCACGGGATTTTCCCGCGTGCGGTCCGACTCGGCCTTCGACGGATGGAGCAATCGAGGGGGTTGGGGCTGATCAACTGTCGCAATGGCGTCTGTTTGCGCCGACCGGGATGGGTGTCGGCGGTGTGGTGTTCGGCGGGGCGTGACTCTCCCAATGCATCTACCCATCTCGACGGTGGCTGGTGTGGAACACAAACTTCTTGACCCATAACCATTCGAGATTGAGTCTCAGTCTTATTTGGTTAGGCCCCAAAAAGAGAACACAGCACCCCTCCCCCTCCTCCTCCCCTCCACGATCCCGCACGCCTCGCTCGCAGCGTCCGTCAAGTCGTCAATACCGCTCAAGCGCAGGGCTTTTGTGGTCGATGCGTCCGCGATGCCGAAGCTCTCCGTAGACACCGCTGCGCGGCGCTCCTCCGGCGCCGCCAGCACGCGCGAGCGCCAGCGCCGCGCCGAGGCGCTGCGCCGCCAGCGCGCTGACGAGCGTGTGCAGAAGCTCACCGGCGCCGGTGAGCTCGCCTATCTGCGCGCGCAGCTGCGGGTCGCCTCGCAGCTCACTGCACGCTTGGCCGCCACGCAGGAGATCGAGGAGATGGTGCATCTGGTGGTGGACGAGCTGCACTGCACGTTCTCCTTCTATCTCGCCGCGATCCAGCGTCTGGACCGCGAGGGGATGCTGCGCTTGATCGCCGGCGCCGGGCCGCTCGCGGAGGTGATGACCGAGTTCCTGCTCGTCGAGCAGTCGGTCCACGAGGGCGTCAACGGGCGCGTCGCGCGCTCCGGCAGCACCGCGCTCGTGCACGACACCGGCCTGGATCCCGACTACATCGCGCGCGATCCTTCCACCGACCCCCGCTCGGAGCTGAGCGCACCGATCTTCGTCAACGGCACCGTGTGGGGGGTGCTCAACATCGAAGCGGTCGCCCCCTCCGCCTTCGGCCAGGCCGACGCGGTGCTCGTGGAGGCGGTCGCGGCCGCCCTCGGCGCCGCTGTGCACCGTGCGCTGCTAGTGGCCGATCTCGAGCGCACCTTCACCACCACCCTGGCGGCGCTCACCTCCACCGTGGAAGCGAAGGACGACTACACCGCCTGCCACGGCGAGGACGTCGCCGACCTCGCCGAGCGGGTTGCGCTGCGCATCGGGCTCACGCGCGCGCAGGCGCGCGACGTGCGCTACGCGGCGATGCTGCACGACGTCGGCAAGATCGCCGTGCCCTCCGAGATCCTGCTGAAGCCCGGGCCGCTCACCGACAAGGAGTGGGTCGTGATGCGCAGCCACGCCGCCGTCGGCGGCGAACTGGTCGGTCGCATCCCGGCCTTCGCGCATCTCGCCCCCGCCGTACGCGCCTCCCACGAGCGCTGGGACGGGGGCGGCTACCCCGATGGCCTCGCCGGCGAGCAGATTCCGCTCGCGGCGCGCATCATCTCGACGTGCGACACCTACGACGCGATCGTCACCACCCGTCCCTACCGCCCCGCGCGCACGCCCGAGGAGGCCGGCGAGGAGCTGTGCCGCGTCGCGGGCGCCCAGCTCGACGAGTGCGCCGTCGACGCCCTTTTGGCTGAGCTTGCCGCGGGCTGAGACGATCCTGCCGCGCCGTTTGCAGCGGGTGGCTGAAGCCGCCAGTGCAAACGCGCGACGATTCGCGGCGAGCGTGTCCCTGGCGAAGCCGAGAGGGCGCCATCGCGCCGGCACGGAGGTCGCTACGGTGTCGCCATGTGCGCGAGTGAAGCCACCAACGAGCGGGTCTCCCGCCAGATCGCGCTGCTGCGCGGCGTGAACGTGGGCGGCAACAACAAGGTGCCGATGGCCCACCTCCGCGAGCTGCTGCAGGGGCTCGGCTACGGCGACGTGCGCACCCACCTGCAGAGTGGCAACGCCGTGTTCACCGCTCCCGGCACGCCCCCCGAGCAGGCAGAGCAGGAGATCGAAGGCGCGCTTACGGACTCGCTCGGGCTGGGTGTACGCGTGCTGGTGCGCACCGCCGAGGAGCTTGAGCGGGTGGTCAGCGCCAACCCGCTCCCCGAGGCGGTCGCCGAGCCCTCGCGGCTGCTCGTCACCTTCCTCTCGGCCCCACCCGACCCCGAGGGGTTGCGGGAGCTCGACCCAGTTGACTTCGAGCCCGACCTGTTCGGCTTCGGCGAGCGCGAGATCTACGTGTGGTGCCCCGAAGGGGTGCGCACGATCAAGCTCTCCTACGCCTTCTTCGAGAAACGCTTCGGGGTGGTTGCGACCGCGCGCAACTGGAACACCGTCACCAAGCTGCTGGAGCTGTCGCGGGAGTAGTGGAAGACTCCGACACATGAACGCACACGCGCCGCGGGTGGCGGTGGTGGGACACGTCGAGTGGGTGCGCTTCGCGCGCGTGTCCCACATTCCCCGCACCGGCGAGATCGTGCATGCGCGCGATCCCTTCGAGGAGCCCGCGGGGGGTGGGGCGGTTGCCGCCGTGCAGCTGGCGCGCCTGGCCGGCGCCTCGACGCTCTTCACCGCCCTCGGCGAGGACGACCACGGACGCCGCTCGATGGCACGTCTGGGCGAGCTCGGGGTGCAGGTGCTGAGCGCGCAGCGTGACCAGCCCACCAGGAATGCCGTGACGCTGGTGGACGACTCCCGGGAGCGTACGATCACCACCTTCGGAGCGCGCCTGGAGCCGGTGGGCACGGACACGCGGGTTCCATGGAGCGCGCTCGCCGAGATGGACGCGGTGTACTTCACCGCCGGCGACCTCGCCGCGTTACGCGCCGCGCGCACCGCGCGGGTGCTGGTCGCCAGCCCCCGCGCGCTGCAGGCCCTCGATCACGGCGTCCCGCTCGATGTGCTGGTGCTCAGCGGCGAGGATGCGAGCGAGCGCGAGGAGGCCGCTCGCGCGCAGGCCGACGCGGAGCTGGTCGTGCTCACCGACGGCGCGCGCGGTGGCTCCTACCGGGAACGCTCCGGCGGGTCCGGCACTTGGAGCGCCGCCCCGTTGCCCAGCGCGCCGGTGGACTCCTACGGCTGCGGCGACTCCTTCGCCGCGGGGCTCACCTACGGCCTGGGTGCGGGCATGTTGGTGCCCGACGCGCTCGCGTTGGCGGCACGTTGCGGGGCGATGTGCCTCACCGGCCGGGGACCTTACGAGCGGCAGCTGACGCTGTGATCGCCGGCTGCGCGACACTGGCCGGGACCGGCGTCGCCGGGACCCTGGCCGGGACCGGCGTCGTGGGACGTGGAAGCCCACACCGGCGCGCGGGCGGCGGGGAGGGCTGCGGAGATGGTCCCCTTCCCTCCAGGGTGATGTGAGATCCACACATACACCGTGTTCGCCTTCGACCCTTCGCGGAAGCTGACCTCAAACGCCAGCGGCACGTGCTTCACCGGCGAACGGGGGACGTCGCCGAGGTAGATCGCTTCGCGGTAGGGGCGTTTGTAGAGCTCATACCAGGTGCCCAGTCGCAGAGACGACCCAGGGGCCAGCACGCGGGTGCCGCGGGCGACGAGGAAGTAGCGCAGCGATGGTTTGATCGGTTCGGTGGCGCCGTCCAGCAGGCCCTCCAGCACCACGCTGCCGCCGCGGGGCACCAGCCGCGCGAGGCGCGCGTCAATCGCTTTGATCGGGTTGTAAAGGGTGGCGTGTTCGTCGGGTGTGGCCTGTGCCGCCACCGCGTTACCTACGGCTGCGGCCCCGCCGATCCCGGCGAGTGTGAGGAGCACCGAGGCGAGCGCCGCGCGGCGACCGGCCGCGGGGCGAGGCGGCGCTGGACGGCTTTGTGGGGTCGGAGGGCTGGCTGGGGTCGGAGGGCTGGCTGGGGTCGGAGGGCTGGCTGGGGTCGGAGGGCTGGCTGGGGTCGGAGGGCTGGCTGGGGTCGGAGGGCTGGCTGGGGTCGGAGGGCTGGCTGGGGTCGGAGGGCTGGCTGGGGTCGGAGGGCTGGCCGGGGTCGGAGGGCTGGCTGGGTTGCTGGCGAGGCTTGGTGCAGTGTTCGCGCGACGCCTACGCATGGCCCGCACTGCCCACGCGAGTACCAGCAGCAGCACCCACGCGAGTGCCAGCCACACCACCATGCCCGCCTGCGAGCCCCACCACATCGTGTAGCCGAGGGTGGCCGACAGCCGTCGTGGGGTGGGGGTCGAGGCCGCGACCGATCCCAACGCGGGGCACAGCACGAGTGCTGTCAACGCCAGCGTCGCCACGTCTCGGCGGCGTCTCACCAGCGCGATGAGCGCCACCAACACGAGCGCGGCGAGCATCGCGATCGTCGAGTTGGTCGCAAGCGCGGAGGGGGTGGAGCGGACTTCGTACTTGCGCTGCCAGCGGCTCTTGGGGGTCTGCAGCCACCAAGGGACGATTCCCACCGCGTGCACCACGGCGTGCCATCCCACTTCGTCGCCGAGCGCGACCTTGTGCTTGGTCGCGCTTTCGAGCACCAGCGTGAGGTTGCCAGGGTGTTCGGTTAGCTGTCCGTCGATCGTTGCGCTCCAGCACAACGCAGCCACCAGCACGGTCGCGAAGCCCCACACGAGCAAAGTGCGCCGTCGTGGGCCGGGAGCTCCGCGACGCCGCCTCCCGATCCCCCCCACCGCGAGGCCGCCGAGCCCGACGGCGAGCAGCCCGAGGGTGGGGGGCAGGTAGGTGAGGTGCGTCTGCACAGTGAAGCTCGCGACCAGCACTGTCAGCGGCAGCAGTCGGTAGTCGCCGCAGGCGAGCGACCAGCAGAGGAAGATCAGCAGCGTGAACGGGAACAGCCCGGCGGAGGGGTTCCACACGTCGTGGAAGGTCTCCGCCGCCAGCGATTGGCACATCAGCGCGATCGCCACGGCGCTCATCACCATCAGCACGCGGCCTCCGCGCCGGCGGGCGAGCGCGACGGCGCCGATGATGCAGAGCGCGTTGAACGCGCCCATCGTCACGGTCATGCCGACGTCGCTGCCGTTGTAGGCGGTGGGCGCCAGCAGCCAGAACAGCATCGGTCCGAGCGAGTGGGTCACGCGGCCGGTCACTTCGCCGGCCAGCGAGTACTGGCCGACCAGCGGGGCGTGCGAGGTGAAGACGTCGTGGGCGCGGGTCGCGATGATCCCGCGGTCGGCCACCGGCACCCAGCCATCCCGCACAGCCTTCACGGTCGCGCTGATCACGGGGATCGCGGCGGCCAGCCCGGCGGCGAGCGTGAGCAGCGGCTCGACCAGCCGTCCGGCAATTCGCTCGAGGCGGATCCTCACCCCTGCGGCATGTGGGGGGCCAGCTCGTGGCGGGCGATCGAGCGCTTGTGGACCTCGTCGGGGCCGTCGGCGAGGCGCAGCGTGCGCAGGTGGGCGTACATCCAGGCGAGCGGGAAGTCGTCGCTGACTCCGCCGCCGCCGTGCACCTGGATCGCGCGGTCGATCACCTTCAGGGCGATGCTAGGCGCGGCGACCTTGATCGCGGCGATCTCGGTGCGCGCCTGGCGGTTGCCGACGGTGTCCATCAGCCAGGCCGCCTTGAGCGTCAGCAGGCGCGCCATCTCGATCTCGATCCGCGACTCGGCGATCCAATCCTGGATGTTGGCGCGTGCGGCGAGCGGCTCCCCGAAGGTGACGCGCGTCGCCGCGCGGGCGCACATCGCCTCCAGCGCCCGCTCGGCGGCGCCCAGCGAGCGCATGCAGTGGTGGATGCGCCCCGGCCCGAGGCGCGCCTGGGCGATCATGAAGCCCTCGCCCTCGCCGGCGATCAGGTTGGCGGCGGGGACGCGCACGTCCTCGAAGAGGATTTCGGCGTGACCCTCGTGGTCGAGGTAGCCAAACACCGGCAGCCCGCGCACCACGCGCACCCCGGGGGTGTCGAGCGGCACCAGGACCATGCTCTGCTGGGCGTATTTCGATCCCGCCCACCCCTCGTCCGCCCGTGTCTTGCCCATCACGATCATGATCTTGCAGTGGGGATGCAGCACGCCCGAGATCCACCACTTGCGCCCATTGAGCACGTACTGATCGCCCTCGCGCTCGATCCGCAGCGCGATGTTGGTTGCGTCCGAGGAGGCCACGTCGGGCTCGGTCATCGCAAACGCCGAGCGGATCTCCCCCGCCAGCAGCGGTTCCAGCCACCGTTCGCGCTGCTCCTCGGTGGCAAACAGGTGCAGCACCTCCATGTTGCCGGTGTCGGGCGCCGAGCAGTTGCACGCCTCAGAGGCGATGTGGCTGCGCCCGAGGATCTCGGCGAGCGGGGCGTAGTCGCCGTTGGAGAGCCCGGCGCCGCGCTCGGGGTCGGGCAGGAACATGTTCCACAGCCCCTTTTCGCGCGCGCGAGCCTTGAGCTCCTCCATGATCGGCGGCTGGCTGTGAGCATCGCCGGACTCGCGCAGCTGGCGCTCGTACACGGGCTCGGCCGGGAGGACGTGCTCCTCCACGAAGGCCGTGAGGCGCGCTTCGAAATCGAGGCAGCGGGCGCTGGGCTGGAAGTCCATGGTCTCCTCCTAAGGGAATGGGACCTGTATCAAACCAACCCGCCGCTCTCGAGGCGCGTGACAGGCCTATTCTAACCCTCCACCTTAGCCTCAGCCTTACCAAAAATACGATGGGAGTTCGGACTGTGCGGATATGTATGGCCCAAATGCGGATTTTCAACGGTGACTAAAAAACGGGACGGGTACCGCATCCGTTCGCTCGAACTTGAAGCCATCGGCCGCGACGAGTAGAGTTACGGTAAGAATCGCCACGTTCTCCGAGTCGCGAGGCTCCGGGGATCTCGATGTCGCCGAACCCGCGATGGTTCGGAGCTACCCGGATCGAGGCGACCTGTCTACATAAACGTACAGAGGAGAGAGAAGCTGATGATGCGCATGGCATCCACCCGCAGGGCGCTGCTTGGCCTTGCCGTCGCTGTCGCCGGAGTACTGGCAATCTCGCCAGCCGTCGCCTCGGCGACGCCCAAAGTCACGCTCAAAGCCGTGCCGGTCCCACTCAAGGGTGTTTCGGGTAGCGGGGACATCCTTGGCGCCCCCGCGGCGGTCGAATTCGAATTCACGATCCGGGGCAACGAAGTGACCGGCGACGCCCCCTCGCAGCTGCGAGGCGTCAACGTGTACGCGCCGTCCGGCGTGAAACTGCACAGCGCCGGGTTCGTGACCTGCACGCTGAGCACACTCGAACTGAAGGGCCCCGAAGCCTGCCCGAAGAAGTCGCAGGCCAGCGCGCTGGGCTCCGCCGAAGCCTCCGACACGATCGCCGGCGAACCGATCAAAGAGAAAGGCACCGTCCAGGCCTTCTTCGCGCCCAAGGGCGAACTGATCTTCTACGCCAACGCCCCCGCGCCGATCTCGGCGCAGGTCTACGTCGGCGGAACCATCCATCCGGCGAGCCCGCCGTATGCCTACGAGTTCGAGTCCGAAGTGCCCCTGATCGAATCGGTGCCCGGCGCGGCGGCCATCTCGACCGAAGCGATCGACCTCAAGGTCGGCGCTTCGTACAAGAAGAACGGAAAGACGATCTCCTACGTCACGCTGCCCGACAAGTGCCCGAAGGGCGGCTTCCCGCTGAAGGCCGAAATGAAATTCGAGAGCGGCGAAACCGTTGAAACGACATACAAGGCCCCGTGCCCGAAAAAGAAGCGGAAGTAAGCGGTAGGTCTACGGGGAAGCAATGGCGAAGAGGTAGCCAAGGGCGTCGAGCGCCCGCCGGGGAGGCGGGCGCTCGAAGTGACAGCGAGCTGGGTGACGCCGTTTGGTGGGCCTCGCTCGCTGTTTGGACAAGGAGATTGGGGCAGCTGTGAGGAAGCGGGCCGTCGGGGTGAGCAGGAGCGGAGCGGTAGCGGCGATTGCCGGCGGCGCGTGCGTCGTCGCGGCGATCGTCGCCGTGCTGCTCGCCACGGCGGCGGGTGGCTCCAGCGGCGGCTACACGGTGCGCGGGATCTTCGACGACGCCGGCAACCTCGTCAACAGCGAGAACGTCAAGATCGACGGCGTCAAGGTCGGCCAGGTCGGCTCGGTCACCCCGACTCCCAACGGCAAGGCCGCGGCCAGCCTCAAAATCGAAAACCCCGGCTTCCAGGACTTCCGTCGCGACGCCAGCTGCACGATCGAACCGCAGGCGCTGATCGGCGAGAAGTACGTCAACTGCCTGCCCACCCAGGCGCGCGCGGAAGGGGCGCCGCTGCCACCGCCGCTGCACAAGATCCCCGCCGGGCATGAAGGCGCAGGCGAATATCTGCTGCCGGTGACCAACACCTCCAGTCCGGTCGGCGTCAACCTGCTCAGCGACATCGGCCATCTGCCGGAGAACCAGCGGCTGGCGATCATCCTCAACGAACTCGGCACCGGCTTCGCCGGTCGCGGCAGCGACCTCAACGCCGTGCTGCATCGCTCCAACCCAGCACTGCGGGAACTGGAAAAGGTGTTCGGGATCCTCGCCTCCGAGAACAAGGTGCTCGGCAACCTCGCCGAAGAAGGCAACAAGGCGCTGGTGCCGCTCGTGCGCGAACGCAAGCAGGTCTCCGAATTCTTCGCCCAGAGCGGCACCGTCGCGGCAGCGGCCGCCCGCCACAGCTCCGAACTTGCCACCAACCTGCACGAATTCCCGACCTTCCTGAAAGTGCTGCGGCCCTACCTCAAGCACCTCGAAGCGTTCGCCGAACAGGCGATCCCGACCTTCACCGACCTCGGCGCCGCCGCGCCCGGCATCAACCGCACGTTCCAGAACATCGGGCCGTTCTCGACGAGCACCACGCAGTACTTCAAAAGCCTCGGCTCCAACTCGAAGAAGATCGGCGACGCGCTCGTCGGCAGCCAGCCGCTGCTCACCCGGCTCGAGTCGCTGGGCAGCGCGTCGAAGCCGTTTGCGAAGGGCTTCTCCGAACTCTTCTCCAGCCTGCGCTCAACCGGAGGCATCGAGCGCCTGCTCGACTTCATCTTCATGGGCGCCGGCGACGTCAACGGCTACGACTCGCTCGGCCACTTCGCCCGTGCGGTCGCGATCGGCAACAAATGCGTCGCCTACAAAATCGTGCTCGAACCCGAATGCCGCTCGAACTTCATCCCCGGCGCCAGCGCGGCGAGCGCCAGCGCGCAGCAGGGGGAAAGCAAAGCCCAGGCGGCGGACGTGAAAGCCAACGACACGACGCTGGCGATGGCGCGCGTCGAAGCGATGCTCAAAGGCGCCACGCTGTCCCAGGCGATGGCTGAGTACCCCGGCACGGAAGGGGCCGCGAGCCCCGCCGGCGCCGGCGCCGGCGCGGGTCTACCGTCGGCGGTCGCCCAGCCCGTTGGGGGAGCGAGCGCCGGCACCACCTACTACAGCCCGCCGAGCGAAAGCTCCGAAGCTGGCGGTCTCCTGCTCAACTACCTGCTCGGCAACTGATCGATGACCCGACCGCGCTACCACCCTCTCCCGGCCCGTCTGCGGTCGGCGCTCGGGCAGCTTGTGCGGCTGCGTGCCCAGCGGGGCGCCGCCTTTGCTGGAGTGCTCGTACTGGCGTCGTTCGGCGTGAGCGTCGCCGCGGCCCAAGGGGAAACGCAGAGCGGGTCTTCGACGACCGAAGCAACGGCGCCTGGCACGACCACCACCACGACCGTGCCGGCCCCCGAAGCGTCGGTGGGCGTGCACGGGCAGGTGGGCGAACCGGCCGCCGAAGCCGAAACCGCGCCGGAACCGGAATCGGGTCCATCGACTCCGCAGAGCACAACCGAAACGACTCCCACGACGCCCGCTCCCGAAGTGCAGAGCCAGAGCCCTCAGACGCAGAGTGGGTCGGGCGAAGCCAGTGGGCATGGCGAAGCGACGGGCGGCCACGGCCACCGGCACACCGGGGCGAGTGGGGCAACCGGCAAGGGCAAGTCAACCGCCGGCAAGGCCTCCACCGGGAAGCCCTCCAACGCGCCCGCGCCGCCGCCCTCGACGCTCACCCCGCCGCTGCCCGGCGCGCTGGGGGAGGCGATCGGGGGGATCCCCGACTTCTTCATCGAAAGCTTCCGCGTCCCGCCGTTCCTGCTGCCGATCTATCAGGCCGCCGGCACCGCGTACGACATCCCCTGGCAGGTGCTGGCGGCAATCAACGAGGTCGAGACCGACTACGGGCGCGACCTCAACGTCTCCAGCGCCGGCGCCGAGGGCTGGATGCAGTTCCTGCCCTCCTCGTGGGCCCGGTACGGGGTGGACGCCACCGGCTCCGGCTACGAGGACCCCTACAACCCGGCCGACGCGATCTTCGCCGCCGCGCGCTATCTGGCAGCCGCCGGTGGGGCGCAGCACATTCGCGACGCCGTGCTCTCCTACAACCACTCCGCCGCCTACGTGGAAGCGGTGATGCTGCGCGCGCAGTTGCTCGGCGGCACGCCCCCGGAACTGCTGAGCGCGGTCACCGGCCTCACCGAATCGCGCTTCCCCGTGCACGCCGAAGCGCACTTCGGCGACGGCTTCCCGGCCGCGCCCGGTGATTCCAGCAAGACGCTGGCGGGAACCGTGATCTACGCACAGTCCGGGGCGCCGGTGATCGCCGTGCAGGATGGCGAAATCACAGCCGTCGGCGAATCGCCGACGCTGGGGCGCTACGTCTCGCTGCGCGACGCCTACGGCAACGCCTACACCTACGCCCAGCTGGGCAGCGTCGCCTCGCTCTACCCGGTGCTCGAACCGCGTGTGGACACCGCCGTCAGCGCGCGGATCGCCCACCCACGCAGCAGCAACGCCGGTCCCGCTCCCAGCGCGCCCGCGAGCGCCGGTGTGCAGCCGCACTCACCCCTCTCGGAAGCCGCGGTCACCACCGGCCTGGCGATGGGGGCCGCCAACGCGCTGGAAACGCCCCCTGCGCCGAAGCCGGTCTCACCACCGCCGGTGCTCCCAGCTACTTCCGGCGGGGCTGGTGGGGCCTCCACTCCGCACTCCTTCCGTGCCGGCCCCAACGAGGTCTACCTCAACCCGCTGCACCCCGGGGTGCAGGTGCTGGCGGGCACCGTGCTCGGGCACGTCGGCGCCGCCGGTGAAGGCGAAGGTGCGGCGCCGACTCCCGCGGCGGGGCCAACTGCGCCAGCGGCGGAGGGGCACATGCTCTTCCAGATCCGCCCCGCGGGCGCCGGCGCGCCGCTGATCGACCCCAAGCCGATCCTCGACGGCTGGGTGCGCCTGGAAGAGACCTCGGCGTTCAGGGCCAAGGGCGAGAACCCCTTCCTTGCCACCTCGCCGACCGTCGGGCAGGTGCTGCTGGCCTCCAAGCCCCAGCTCGAGCAGCTGGTGCTGCGCGACCCCGGCGTGCATCTGCCGGCATGCGAGCGCGGCGCGGTGCGCGCCGGCGAGGTCAACCGGCGCGTGCTGGCGGCGCTCGAGTTCCTCTCGGTGTCGGGCCTGAGCCCCACGGTTGCCGCGGCCGGCTGCGGGCACACGACCGGAGCCCCGGGCGCGGGCAACGCGATCGACGCCGCGGCGGGCGACGCGGTGGACATCTCCGCGATCGACGGCACCCCGATCGCCGGGAACGAAGGGCAGGGCTCGGTCGCCGACATCGCCGTGCGCCGGCTGCTGCGGCTGCAGGGCACGATGAAGCCAGCGCAGATCGTCAGCGCAATCAGCTACCCGGGGACAGACAACACGCTGACGCTCCCCGGCTACCACGGCCTGATCCACGTGGCGTTCGCCTCGCCGCACGCGGCCGGCGGCCGCGGCGCCCGTGCGGCCGCCGTCTCTGGCTCGCCGCTCACCCCCAGCCAGTGGCTGCAGCTGATCTCGCAGATCGGGGAGATCCCCGAGCCGAATGTCTCGAGCAAGCCCTCGGCGGCGGCGATCGCGGATCCCGGCACTGGCGCGGGCACCACGTCCGCTGGCGTCGGCTCGGGCTCGGGCGGCTCCGCGCAGACGGGCTCGGGTTCGAGCAGCTCCGCGCAGACGGGCTCCGGTTCGAGCAGCTCCGCGCAGACGGGCTCCGGTTCGAGCAGCTCTGCGCAGTCCCCTCCCAGCGGTGGCGGCTCCACCCAGCCCAGCGTGGGCTCCCCCTCCAACGGCACGGGCGGTGAATGAGAGTGGCGACGACCACGCCCCCACCTCCCCCCGTACGTCCCCCGCTGCCCCCTGAGGACGGGGCAGGCAGGGGTGGGCGGGCTCCGAATTCCCCGCGGCCGGCCTCCCCGCCGTCGCGCAACCTGACTCGCTGGGTGGCTGCCGGCGCGCTCGTGGTGGTGGTTGTCGTCGTCGCCTACCTCGTGTTCTTCAGCGGCGGCGGCGCCACCTACAAGTTCGAACTGGAAAACGACAGCCAGCTGGTGCTAGGCGACCAGGTGGAGGTCGGGGGGGTGCCGGTGGGGAACGTCACCGGCATCACGCTTACCCACAACTACCATGCGGCGCTGATCACGATCCACATCGAAGGCTCGCTGGTGCCGCTGCACCGAGGCACGACCGCGCAGGTGCGGGTGCCCTCGTTGACGACGGTCGCGGGGCGCTACGTGTCGCTCTCGCCCGGCCCCAACAACGAGCCGACGCTGCCCGCCGGCGCGACGCTGCCGGCCGGCTCGGCGCAGGGCACCACCGACCTCGACCAGCTGTTCGATACGCTCAACCCGCGCACGCGCAAAGGGCTGCAGCAGTACTTCGAGGGCGAATCCGAAGCGTACGCCGGCGCCAGCCAGGAGCTGGGCACGGACGTCGAATACTTCGGCCCCTTCCTGGCCTCGGCCAACCACATCTTCGCCGAGCTCAGCAAAGACCAGCGGACGTTCACCGACTTCCTCGTGTACTCCGCCAAGGCACTCACCACGCTCGCCGCCCACCGCCAAGAACTGACCAACCTGGTGACCAACGGCGAGCAGGGGCTCGGGGCGCTCGGGGCCGAACAGGCCAGCCTGCAGCAGGGGGTCGCGCAGCTGCCCTCCACGCTGGCGCAGGGCAACCGCGCGTTCGGGCAGCTGCCCTCCACGTTCGCCGCGCTGCGCAAGCTGGCGACGGTCGCGGGGCCCGACACCAAGACGCTCGCGCCGCTGTTCGCGAAGCTGACGCCGCTCGTGGACGAAGCGGGCCCGGTGCTGCACAACCTCAGCCTCGCGCTCAGCAAGCCAGGGCCGAGCAACGACCTCACCGACACCGCGCTCGCCCTGCCGACGCTCGCCCAGGCGCTTGTCAACGGCTCGTCCAGCGATGTCAAGGCGCTACAGGAATCGGTGCCGGTGACAGCCTTCTTCGGGCCCTACTCCCCCGACCTGCAGGGCTTCGTGCGCACCTTCGGTACGAGCGCCGGCTACTACGACGCCAACGGCCAGTACGCGCGCATCAGCGCCGTGTTCAACAACTTCAAGCTCGGCGCGGGCAACACGCTCACCCCGACCACCCCGCAGGAAGGCCTGCAGGGGCTGCACACCCGCGAACTGACCCGCTGCCCGGGGTCCGGCGCGACGCCATCGCCGGCCGATGGCTCGGCGCCCTTCGCCGACGAAGGCAAGCTCGGGTGCAACCCCAGCGAGGTGCCGTGATGAACCCGCGCCGCCGCAACTCGCTCGCCGCAAGCCCGCTGCTGATCGGGGCGCTCACCGTGCTGATCGCGGTCGTGGCGGTGTACGTCTCATACGGCGCCAACAACGGGCTGCCGTTCACGCCGACGTACGACATCAAGGCCGAACTGCCAGAAGCCTCAGGCCTTGAAAAGGGCAACCAGGTGCGGCTGTTCGGACGGCGCATCGGGATCGTGAGCGCGATCGTGCCCCACCAGGATCCCAACACCGGCAAGATCACCGCGGTCGCCAGCCTGAAGCTCGAAAAGCACGCGGAAAAGCTGCCGGCCGACACGACGATGGAGGTCGAATCGGTTTCCACGATTGGCCTGAAGTACCTGGAATTGAAGCGGGGACACTCGCGGCAGACGATCCCCGCGGGCGGGACGATCCCCGTCTCCCACGCCCAGGAACCGATCGAGATCCAGGGCTTCTTCAACATCTTCAACAAGAAGACGCGGATCGCGATCCAGCAGAACACCAACGCGTTCGGCAACGGCTTCGCCGGGCGCGGCGTGGGCCTCAACGAAACGATCCACACGCTGCGCCCGCTCACAGAAAACGCGGTGCCGGTGCTGCACAACCTCGCCTCCCCGCAAACCGGCTTCGGCCAGCTGTTCGTCGCGCTCGACAAAATCGCCAGGGAAGCCTCGCCCGTGGCCGAGACGCAGGCATCGCTCTATCGGGATCTCGCCACCTTCTTCACCGCCTTCGCCGCCGCCTCGCCCGCGGTGGAACGGACGATCGAAGGGGGTCCGGCGGCCTTCCACCAGGCGAACCACTCGCTGCCCTACGAGCTGCCGTTCATCCAAAAGGGGACCGAATTCGTGAGCCTGCTCAGGCCGAGCGCGAAGATCCTGACGAAGGTCGCGGCGCCGCTCGGCCACGCGTTCGCGGTCGGCACCGTCAACGTCCGTCTTGCCGCTTCGCTCAACGCGGAGCTGGCGAGCTCGCTGCAGGCGTTCGAACTCTTCTCCAAGAACCCGCTGGTGCTGGTCGGCTTCGAAGAACTCACCCGCACCTCCGAACTCGGCACGCCGCTGTTCGCCGGCCTGGCGCCAGCGCAGACCAACTGCAACTACATCACGCTCGCATTCCGCAACCTCGCCAACTCGCTATCGGAGAGCATCGGCAACGGCACGGTCGCTCGCGTCGTGCCGATCCTCGCACCCTCCGGGGAAAACAACGAGGGGCTGCCGGCATCCGCGCCCGCCAACGGGGCCTCGGACGACGAAAACGTCACCACGCACACGAAAATCGAAGACAACCACCTGCACTACAACCCCTACCCCTACGTCAGCGGGCCCGGTCAGCCGCAGGAGTGCGAAGCGGGCAACATGCAGTACGCGGTCGGCAAGACCGTGATCGGCAACACCTCGACGACGCTTGGCACGACCCACGAAGCGACCAAACGCAACGAAAGCCTGTACGGGGAACCGTATTCCGCCGCCCAGCAGAAGGCCTTCCCCAAGGAAAAAAGCACCAGCGGCGGGCAGAGCAAGAGCGGCTCGAGCAACAGCAAGAGCAAGGGGACGCAGTCATGAGCGACACCCACTGGTGGCGCCGGCGCCAGGAGACCGCGGTATCGGAGCTGCAGAAACGCTCCAACCCCGTGCGCACCGGGCTGATCTTCCTGGTCGTCCTCTTGGTGGGCGTGTACTTCGGCTTCACCAAACACATCCCGTTCAAACACGGCTACCGCATCAACGCGGTGTTCAGCTCGTCGGTCAACATCCGCCCCAAGTCGCCCGTGCGCATCGCGGGGGTCACCGTTGGTACAGTCACCGCGACGCACCTGGAGAGCAGCCACGCGGCGCTCGTGACGATGGAAATCGAAGGCAAGGGGCTGCCGATCCACTCCGATGCGACGCTCAAGATCCGCCCGAAGATATTCCTCGAAGGCAACTGGTTTGTCGAACTGCAGCCCGGCAGCCCCTCCGCGCCGTCGCTCTCCTCGGGCGCCACGATCCCGGTCACGCAGACCTCCCAGCCGGTGCAGCTCGATCAGGTGCTCGACGCGCTCAACACCGACACGCGCGCCAACCTGCAGACCTTCCTGGTCGAATACGGAGCGGCGCTGACCGCCAAGCCGACGCCCGCGGAGAACGCCGAACAGTCGCCCGAAGTGGGCGGCCTGAACATGGCGCAGGCGCTCAACAAGGCCTACCGGCTGGGGCCCGAAGCGCTGCGCAAAGGCACGATCGTCAACCAGGCGTTCGCGGGCACCGAAACCCACGACCTCTCCAAGCTGTTTGGCAGCATCGAAAAAGTCACGGCCGAACTCGACGTACACGAGCAGGCACTCGGTGAAATCGTCGGCCACTTCAACACCTTCCTGCACAGCTTCGCCGCGCAGGGGTCGAGCGTGCGCACGGCGGTCGCCGAGCTGCCGAGCGCGCTGCGCGGCACAGAACACGGCTTCGCCGAACTGGAGAGCGCCGCGCCCTCGATCAGGACCTTCGCGCTCGATCTGATCCCCGGCGTCGAACAGATCCCCGCCACGAGCGCCGCCGCCTTCCCGTGGATCGAACAGGTGCGGGCCGCGCTGAAGCCGAGCGAGGGCGGGGGCGTCGCCGCGGCGCTGCACACCGCGGCGCCCGAGATCGCGTCGGTCACCGCCGGGCAGGTCGCCTTCCAGCCGCAGCTCACCAACTTCAGCAAGTGCCTGAGCAACGTGCTCTACCCCGCCGGCTCGACCAAGCTCCAGGATGGCGCCAACACCTCAGGGGGGACCGCCGAACATGAATTCTGGTACGCGATGGCGGGCCTGGCCGGCTTCAGCCAGAACTTCAACGGCAACGGCGCAGCCGGGCGCTTCATCACCGGCGGCGCCGGCTCCACGCTGCTCTCGCCGCCGGCGACCGATCTGAAGCCGGGTGCGCCCACGGACGGCAAGACGCTGATCGCCCAGACGCGCCTGGCTCCCGAAGGCACCAGCCCGCGTTTCACCGGCAACGAGCCGGCGTACAAGCCGCTGGTGCCCTGCTACACGCAGAAGCTGCCCGAATTCAACGGCCCGCTATCGCATGGTGCGGCGGATGGGGGTGGATGATGGCGGCTGAGGTCAACGGGGGCGCGGCTCCCGATCCACACGAGGGCGGACGCGGGATCCGCGACCAGATCGAGCGCTATCGCACGGCGTTCATCGCGGTGGTGACGATGATCCTGATCGCCGCCGGCACCGCCGGCTACATCCTCGCCCACGAGCGCCTCTCGGTGCCGGCGTGGGTGCCCGTGATCGGTCGCGAATCGTTCGTGCTGAAGGGCGAATTCTCAACCGCCCAGGCGGTTACGCCCGGCCAGGGGCAGTCGGTCACGATCGCCGGCGCGAAGATCGGCGAAATCTCAAACGTGGAACTGCGCAACGGCAGGGCGGTGGTGAGCATGAACCTGACGCCCAAGTACGCCAAATACATCTACCGCGACGCGACGGCCCTGTTGCGGCCCAAGACCGGCCTGAAGGACGAGACGGTCGAGATCTCCCCCGGCAACTCATCCTCCGGGCGGGTGGACGGCGGCTACACGATCCCGGTCACGCAGACCTCTCCAGACGGCAACCTCGACGAATTCCTCTCCGCCTTCGACGCTGAAACGCGCGCCCTGCTGCAGGAGCTGCTCGCGGGGGTGGGCGGGGGCCTGAACGGCAACTCCGCCAACCTCTCGGCGACCTTCAAGCGCTTCGCTCCGCTCGGCCACGAGCTCACGGAGATCGGCGACGAAGTCGCCAAGCGCCAGTACTACGTGGAACACGGGATCCACAACTTCCGCCTGCTGATGGAAGCGCTCGGCAGCAAAGACACCAAACTCGCCCAGTCGGTCGAGTACGGCAACGCGGTGTTCGCGGTCTTCTCCAAAGAGGACCGCCAGGTGCAGGAAACCCTGCACGAGCTGCCGGGCGTGCTGAAACAGGCCAACCACGGCTTCGGCAAGCTTGCCACCGCGGTGCGCATAACCGGCCATACGCTGCACGAGCTCGAGCCGTTCGCCACCTCGCTCGCGTCGGCGCAGGAGGACACGCGAGCTTCGTTCAAGACGACCACCCCGATCCTCAAGAACGAAGTGCGCCCGCTCCTGCGCCGGATCCTGCCGGTGCTCCAGCAGCTGGAGCCTTCGCTGAAGGACTTCGCGCAGGCCTCCCCGCAGCTGACGACCGGGTTCACGGTGATCAACGAACTCTTCAACGAGCTCGCCTACAACCCCGGATCCAGCCAGGGCAACTTCCTGTTCTACCTCGACTGGGCCAACCACGACCTCAACAGCGTCGTCGCGCAGGGCGATGCGCACGGGGCGGAGGGCCAGGCGCTGCTGTACTTCAACTGCGAACTGGTGCCGCTCCTGAACGACGTGGCGGCGGTCAACCCGACGGCCAAACTGGTGCTCGGCCTGCTCAATCCGCCAAACGCCTCACAGTGCAAAGCGGCGACGACGGCGAGCTCGACGGCGGCGAAAGCGGCGAGCCTGCTCACCGGGGTCACCCCCGACGCACGGATCGCCGACCGCGTGTTCGGCCAGGGCCCCGACGCGGCCGCGCTGGCGCCAGCCGCGGCGCTTGGAGGCGGTCGCTGATGCGGCAGCTGCACAAGGATGCTCGGAGGGGGTCGCTGGTGCGCAACCGTGCCCGGACGCTCGGAGGTGATCGCTGATGCAGAAGCGCGCGCCGACGCTCGCCAACATCCTCGTGATCGTGCTGTTCGCCCTCAGCTGCTTCGGGCTGCTGCTGTTCCTATGGGACTCCTTCGGTGGCCCGATCCCGCTGAAGCCGAAGGGCTACCGCTTCACGGTCGAGCTCTCGCGCACGCTGGCGCTGGCGGAAGAGTCCGACGTGCGCATCAGGGGCGTCAACGTCGGCCACGTGGTCGGCCTCGCCACGCACACCGACGGGACGACCGACGTGACCGTCGAAATGGACCATCAGTACGCCCCGGTCTCCTCCGCCGATCGCATGATGTTGCGCCAGAAGACGCTGCTGGGAGAGACCTACATCGAACTCTTCCCGCCTGGCACCTCCGGGCAGGAAATCGTCGAAAAGCCAAGTCAGTCATCCGCGGCCGGCGGGCAGCGGGATGCGGACGTGGTGAGCGGCCATCCGATCCCCGACGGTGGGCGGCTGGCGACCAGCCACGTCAACCCGGTGGTGACGCTCGACGATATCCTCGCCGCGCTCGACCCCCACGTCCAGAAAGCCTTCCAGACCTGGCAGCAGGCGCAGGCCGAGGCCCTCAACGGGCGCGGCGAACAGATCAACGCCAACATCGCCGAGCTCGAACCGTTCGTGGAAAACGCCAACAAGCTGATCACGATCCTCGCCTCCCAGGAGGGCGCGGTGACCGCCGTGGTGCACAACACCGGCGTGCTGTTCGACGCGCTGACCGAACGCAGCACCCAGTTCCGCGGGTTCATCGTCAACGGCGAGCGCGCCATCCACGCGCTGAGCGCCAGCAGTGCCCAGTGGGCCAACGCCTTCCGCCTGCTGCCGGCGTTCGAGCGCGGCGCGACGGCGACGCTGCGCGAAACCGACAATCTCGCCGTCGTTGCGAATCCCGTGCTCGAAGAGTCGAAGGCGTGGGAGCGCGAGCTGACGCCGCTATTGGAAGGGGTGCAGGCGTTCACGCCCGACTTCAACAACCTGCTCACCAACCTCGGCCCGTTCACGAGCGCCTCCAAAAAGGGCCTGCCGGCGTTCGAACGTGTGCTGAGCGAGCTCACCCCGCTGCTCGGGAACGTCACGCCGCCGCTGCGCAACTTCGAGCCCTTCCTGAAGTTCACCGGCGAATACGTCCCCGAGCTGCAGGCGCTGTTCGCCAACGCCACCGCCGCGAGCGAGGCGCACGACAAAAACAACGATGTCGCCAACTTCCAGATCCAGCACTATCTGCGCGCCCTGAACACGGTCGGCCCCGAAGGGCTGGCGGTCTACAACCAGCGGATCGGCACCAACCGGGCCAACCCCTACTTCAAGTCCGGTGGGATGCGGCTGCTGGGCACTGGCGGGTTGCAGGTGTTCAGCACCGGGAACTGCGCCAGCTCCGCACCGTCGCTGAGCCAGCCCGCCAAGGAACAGACTCCCCTCGAAAAACAGCTGGTGGAAGATCACGTCGTCAACGAAGCGGGCAGCACCACCAACTCGGTGGGTGCGCCCGCGTGCACCCAGCAGGCGCCGTTCACCTGGGAAGGCGTGACCAGCCAGTTCCCGCATGTGACCAGCGCCAAATAGCCAGTTCCCGCAGGTGACCTGCGCTAAATAGCCAGTTCCCGCACGTGACCAGCGCTAAATAGCCCGTTCCCGCACGTGACCAGCGCTAAATAGCCCGTTCCCGCAGGTGACCAGCGCCAAATGGCCAGTTCCCGAAGGTGACCAGCGCCAAGTAGCCTCAGCCGTGCCGCGGGGTTGGGTCCTTCGCAAACGCCGCCACCAGCGCGCGGTGGTGGCCCAGGTAGGGGAGCATCGCGAAATAGCCAAGGTCGCCGCGCAGGCGGGGCAGTTCGCCGGTGCGGTCCTCCAGCGCCCGGCGATGCAGGATCGAGGCGATCCCGCCGGCCATCGCCTCCGAGGTGTAGGGAGGCAGGAGGTCGGGATTGGCGCAGTGGAAGCGACCCTCCTCCAGCAGCGGCGGGAAGAGGCGTAGCAGCGCGTGGTGGCGCTCGGCCGCGGCCGGACACGCGCAGAGACTCTCGACCAGCACCACGCGCGCCCCATCGGGATCCTCCGCGAGTGCGCTCAGCAGCGCATCCAGGCCGCCACGGACGCGCTCGGGCCACGGCACCGCGCGCTCCACGCGCTCCAGCACCCTGGCTTCGATTCGGGCGATCACCGCGTCGAGTGCCCGCAGGAAGCACTCTTCCTTGTTCGCGAAGTGCTCGTCGAACACCGCGGGGGCCACCTTCGCGGTTTGCAGCACCCGCTCCACCGTGGTGCGGTCGTAACCGCGGTAGGAGGCGGTGGCGATCATCGCGTCGAGCATGCGCACGCGGGGGTCGCGAGCTTGATGTGTGGCGCAAACACGAGAGCCGGCAGCTTGTTGCCGGGCGCCGGTGTGGCTGCTGTGCAACATCTTTTCCTCCCTCCCTGCCCGAGGAAGGAGCGGGTGGAGGAGCGTGACGGCCGATCGGCGGGGCGATCGCGCGCCGCGTTTTTCCAGGCGCTGAATCCCGGACTGTGGGTTTCCCTCTCCTTCTCCACAGAGAGTAGACCCGTGGATATGCGGTTGTCAAGGGCAGCCGCATATGTCAAGGAAGCCCGCTCAGACGGGCGCTGCGATCGTGGAGCGCCGCTCAGGCAGGTTCATTGTGTGCCTGGCCATCAGGTGGGTCTGTCCGTCAGGCGCGGCTAGGCGGGTGCGCCGCTCGCAGAGCGCCGCTCAGGCAGGTTCCTCGCGGGGAATCTAGCCCGTCGGGCGCGAGCCGAGCGGCACGCTGCTCGTAGGGTCTCTGGTTAGACGATTCCGCTGATCGACGATCGGCGGGCGATTGTCTCGCCTTCGCCGGCTGGCTCTCGCTCGGCCCGCCCTACGGGCACGCTGAGGAAGTGCAGCCGATAGCGCCCCACGACGATCTCATCGCCGTCCTCGAGCATTCTCCATTCGATCCGCTCGCCGTTGACGAACACGCCGTTGAGGCTGCGATCGTCGAGCACCCTCACCCCGTCGGGTTGGCGCACCAGCAGGGCGTGCCGGCGCGAGACGGTGGGGTCGTCGAAGCGGACGTCGGCCGCGAGGCTGCGCCCCACCCGCGTCCACTCCTGGGTCAGTGCCACCACCATGTTCTCGCCGTCCTCCTCGTAGGCGAGATACTCCCCGGGGCGCTCGATCTGCTCCTTGGCCTGCGCCACCCACTCCAGCTCGTCCTCGCCCAGGCTCTCGGGGGAATGGGCGCCGACGAGGCCGGCGGCGAGATCCGGCGCGCCGCCGAGGCGCCCGACGCTGAACAGCGAGGCGCGCACGAAGCTGGCGCCTCCGCAGCCGGGGCAGTCGCTCAATGCGTCGGAGGGGGCCAGCGTCAGTACATAGCCGCAGCGCTGGCAACGAAAGGATCCCGCTCCCGCCATCGTGCCCGAGGTTAGTGACTCCACCATCTCACAGCTCCTCTTCTCCTATTGGGATACGTCCCGGCGCTCGTCTACCGGCAGACCCTTGGGGAATCATAACCGCACTTTTCCCGTTGGGTCTAAAAGGCTTGTAATTTTCTGGAGACTCGTGGGGAGCCCCAGAGGCCTACGTCGGCCAGAGAGAGAGCGGGGGACCTGGGGTAGCGAGGTCTTTCTACCCTGCTACCGCCAGCTCCAAACGGTCTGCCGAAGGCCGGGAGGAGATGGCCGCCGGGCGGCGAAATCACGTGCATGCCTCCCGCTACCGTGACCGACATCGAGCAGTTCGAGCGCGTCCTGTTGCGCCGCAGCGTGGGCGTGCTGACGTCCGATCGCAACCACTGCGCCGACTGCGGGCGCACCCCGCTGATGGGCGAGCGCGTGTACCTCTACGAGGGGCGCGGCGGAGGCGTCGTCTGCGAGCTCTGCCGGCCACTGCGGCGCGACCATCCCGCGGCCACCGAGACGGTGCGCCACTCGCCGCACGGCAACGGCGTGCGCCTGATGGCACGCGCGGCGTAGCTTTGCCAGCACGCGTGGCGTAGCCCCTGGCCAGCACGCGTGGCGTAGTCCCTGCCAGCGCGAGCGGCGTAGCCCCCCTGCCAGCACGCGTGGCGTAGCCCTGCCAGCGCTAGCCAGCCGGCCACCGATCGCCTCACCGATTGTCTCACCGCTTGCCACCGGCCGGCGCGGCGCGGCTTTCGTCCGGAGTGGCCCTATAAACTGCCGGGCGCGATGGACCCGCTTACCGTCTCGATCACGATCGACGCCCCCCGCGAGCGGGTGTTCGACTACCTGCAGGACATCGCCAATCACTCCGAGTTCACCGACCACTACCTGCGCGACTGGCATCTGACGCGCGAGAACTCCGTCGGCAAGGGAGCGGGGGCGCGCTTTCGCGTGGCTGCCCCCGGGCCGGGCAGCCGCTTCAGCTGGGGCGACGTGACCTTCGCCGAGGTGGTGGCTCCGCACCGCATCGTCGAGGTGGGGCGCGGCGGCAAGACCAACAGGGTCCGCACGCTCGGCATATACGAGCTTGCGCCGGGCGCCGGCAACACCACGCGCGTGCGATACACGTTGGAGACCCGTCCCTCCACGCTCTCCGACCGCCTGATGGAGTCCTTCGGGGCGCGAGGATGGCTGCGGCGCAAGAACATGAAGGCGATGCGCCGGCTGCGTTCGATCATCGAGAGCGGCGAGGGGCGCGGTCAGCGCGTCACGGTCGCCGGCGGGTAAACTGCCGCGTCGCATGCACCGACTTCCGCGCAAGACGCTGCTCAGGTCCCACGCCACGGGGGGTGGCCGCTCTGGGTTGGCGTGGGCCCTGGCGCTGTCCGCCGTGCTGGCGGCGCTGGCGCTCGGGGCCTGCGGGGAATCGCACACGCGCGTCACCACCGGCACCTACGCGGGTGGCGGAGGCAGGAACGCGCCCTACCTGAACGTCGGGCCGCTCGTCTACGAGGTGCAGATCTCGCGCGAGCTCAACCCTTACAACACCGAAGACTCCTCCTACCTGCTGGGGCTGACGCCCGCGCAGGCGGCGCTGAAACCCGGCGAAGAGTGGTTTGGGGTGTTCATGCAGGTCTACAACGAAAGCACCGTCCCGCACCCCGCAGCCACCGACTTCACGGTGGCCGACACCCAGGGCAACGTCTACCACCCGATCCTCCCCGGCCCCGCCAATCTGTTTGCCTACCGCGGTGGGATCGTGCCCGCCAACAACCAGATCCCAGCCCCCAACACCGTCGCTGCCAGCGGGCCCACGCAGGGCGAGCTGCTGCTGTATAAGATCAAAGTCGAATCGCTGGACAACCGACCGTTCAAACTGACGATCGTCAACCCACGCGACCCCGCGCAGACGGCCTCCGCGGAACTCGACGTTTAAGTCCCCGCCCGCAGCGCCGCTTCGATCACCTGCCGAGCCACCGGCGCCGCGCTTTCTCCGCCCGCGCCGTCGCGCACCATCAGCACCCCGACGGCGATCTTGGGGTGAAGGGCCGGGGCGAACGCCGCAAACCATGCGTCGGTGTTCTTCGGGCTGTTCTGTTCGGCCGCGCAGCTGCTCGATTCGGAGGTGTGTTCGGAGGAGGACGAGTGTTCTTCGCCTTCGGCGGGCTTCTGTTCGGAGCTGGCGTTGCAGGTGGCGGGGGTGCCGAGTTCGGCGGTGCCCGTCTTGCCGGCCACTTCCACCCCGGGGATCGCCGCCGCGGTACCGGTGCCGAAGCGCACCACGTCGAGCATCATGCCCCGCACGGTGCGGGCCGTCGCGGCGCTGATCGCGCGCGTGGGGGGGCTGCGGGTGGGTGAGAGCATCAGGCTGGGGGTGGGGTGGCGCCCGCCATCGGCGATCGTCGCCGCCACGGTCGCCATCTCCAAAGGGCTGGCCAGCACCTGGTCTTGTCCGATCGCGGTCGAGCCGACCGCCAGTTCGCCCTGGATCTGGCTGGCGGGGGGAAGCGTGCTTTCGGCGGCGCCTTCGATGCCGGGGGAGTGGTTGAAGCCATACCGTTCCGCCATCGCCACCAGCCGTGCCGCGCCCAGCTTCACGCCCAGCGGGGAGAACACGGAGTTGCACGACACCGCGAACGCCTCCACCAGCGTGCCTCCGCATTCCTCGTTGTTGGCGTTGTGCAGCAGCACCCCATCGAGTGTGGCCGCGGTCGCGTAGGGGAAGGTGCTGCTGGGGCGCGCGACCCCCGCTTCCAGCACCCCGCTCACCGTGATCATCTTGAACGTGGACCCCGGCGGTTGCAGCGCGTCCAACCCGATCCCCGCCACCCCCAGCACCTGGCCGCTGGCGGGTTCCATCGCAATCACCCCGCCATACTGGCCGCCCAGCGCGCTCACCACCGCGGTTTGCAGCGTCGGGGAGATCGTGGTGCGCACCGCGCTCCCCGAACGGGCGCTCGCGCGCGCCAGCACCCGCCCGCCGCTGGTGGCCCCCGCGCTCCTCACCGCGAGCAGTTCGCCCCCCGGGGTGCCGCGCAAACGCGCGTCCGCCGCCAGCTCCAGCCCGCTCACGCCCACGATCGCATTGGGCGGCACCCCTTCGGCCTGGAGCGCCTGCAGGCGACTCGAGGGGATCGGCCCCACTTCGCCCACGATCGCGCTCGCCGCGGCCCCCAGCGGGGAGGAGCGCGTCCCCGCGGCGGTGGCGGGCCCCTGCGCCAGCACCGAGCCTTCGCGCGCCAGCAGCGCCGCGCGCGGGGGGAGCGTCGTGCGCCGGCTCAGCAGCTCTCCTTCGTGCAGGCCGGGGAAGGCGAGCGAGCGCGACCACCGCACGCGTGCTTCGCCTTCATGCGGGCCCGGCACGATCGGCAGGCGCAAGCGCTCGGAGAGGGTGCCGAACAGGCGCGTGCGCACCTTTGTCGCCACCACCTCCATTCCTCCGGCCGCGCCTTGCGAGGATCCCACGACGCTCTCGCTCTCGGCGGTGGCCGTCATCAGCGCTTCCCTGTAGGACTGCGCGAATCCGCTCCGCGACACCGTGCGCTGCGAGGCGGGGGAGAGCTCGCTGTACATGCGTGCGTAGTCGCCCTTCGCCCAAGCGGCGGCGAAGCGCGCTGCCACCTCCGGCGCGGGCGACGTGGAGGAGTATGTGGCTCCCACGATCCCCCCCACCACGAACGCCACCGCCGCCAGGATGAGCAGGACCCGCCCGCCCCGCGCCCGCCGCACGCGGTTGGAGACCGACATGGCAGTCAATGCCGGTCTCCGGTGCGGATTCCCACGACGCAGAACGGTAGAACATAGGCGTGACGACACTCGACTGGCTGATCCTGCTGTTCGTGCTGATCCTCGGCCTGTTCGGCCTGCGCCAGGGTTTCATCGTCGGCGTGCTGTCGTTCGGGGGGTTTGCGATCGGAGCGTTCATCGGCACCCGTATCGGCCCGCTGCTGCTCCCCCAAGGCTCAGCCTCGCCCTACGCACCCGCCTTCGGGCTGGTGGGGGCGCTGCTCGCGGGGGCGATCCTCGCCACTGGCCTGGAGGGGGTGGGGTGGCGACTGCGCCGCACCACCACGCTGGTGCCCGGGGTGGGCCTGCTGGACCGAATGCTGGGGGCGCTGCTCTCGGCCGCGATCGGCCTCGGGGTGGTGTGGATCGTCGCCGCCGTCGCCGCCCAGATCCCGACCGCCACGCAGCTGCGCGCCGACATCCAGCGCTCGGAGATCCTCGGCGAGCTCAACTCGCTGCTGCCACCCTCCGGCCCGATCCTCAACGCGCTCGCGCGCCTGGACCCGATCCCCTCGCTGCCAGGCCCGCTGCCGGCGCTCTCCGCGCCCCCGCCGCAGGTCGCCCACGACCCCGCGGTGCTGGCGGCCTCGCGCAGCGTGGTGCGCGTGCTGGGCACCGCCTGCGGGCTGGCGATCGAGGGGTCGGGGTGGGTGGCGCGGCCCGAAGAGGTGCTCACCAACGCGCACGTGGTGGCCGGCGAGAGCGACACCACGGTCGAGGTGGAAGGCCGCCCGCCCGGGCTGCCGGCGCAGGCGATTGCGTTCGACCCGACCTACGACCTCGCGGTGCTGCGCGTGCCCGGCCTCGACCTGCCCACGCTGAGCCTTGCGCCCAACCCCGCCTCCGGCACCCCCGGGGCGATCCTCGGGTATCCCGAAAACGGGCCGTTCGACGTGCAGGCGGGGCGCATCGGGGCGACCGAGCAGGTGCTCACGCAGAACGCCTACGGCCAGGGGTCGGTGTCGCGGCTGCTCACGCCGCTGCGCGGGCTGGTGCGCCCCGGCAACTCCGGGGGGCCGGTGGTGGACGATCAGGGGACGGTGCTCACGACCGTCTTCGCGGGCACCACGGGGGAGGGGCCGCCCGGTGGGTACGGCGTCGCCAACGCCACGGTTGCGCGCGAACTCGAACGCGCCGGGACTCCCGTGGGCACGGGGCCCTGCGATCCCGATTGACGCCGCCTCGCCTCGGCTGGTGCGATCCCGATTGACGCCGCCTCGCCTCGGCCGGCGCGACCCCGATTGACGCCCCAACCATCCCGGCCCACAACGCTCGTGGCGGGGCATGGAGGCCCCCGCCCCCGGGTGGTTGGCATCTGCACGGCGACCGAAGCCGGGGGACACTCGCCTATGGCGAGCATCCCCGTTTCGGCCAGCGGACGATCCCCCCAATGCCCACCCGCTACTCTGAGCCACCATGCCGAAGACCCTCGTGATCGCCGAGAAGCCCTCCGTCGGGCGCGACCTTGCGCGCGTGCTGCCCGGCACCTTCAAGAAGGAAGAGGGCTGGTTGGAAGCCGAGGAGTACATCGTGACATGGGCCGTCGGCCACCTCGTGCAGCTCGCCGAACCCGACGAATACGACGCCAAATACAAGCGCTGGCGGATCGAGGACCTGCCGATCGTGCCCGAGCGCTTCAAGCTGGTGGTGCGCGATGAGCGCTCCAAAAAGCAGATGTCGGTCGTCACCCGCCAGCTCTCGCGCGAGGACGTGGGCGAGGTGATCAACGCCTGCGACGCCGGCCGCGAGGGCGAGCTGATCTTCGCCTACATCTACGAGAAGGCCGGCTCCACGCTGCCGGTGCGGCGGCTGTGGCTGAACTCGATGACCAACTCGGCGATGAAAACGGCGTTCGCCTCGCTGCGCCCGGCCTCCGAGGTTGCGCTGCTCGAGCAGGCCGCCCGCTCGCGCTCGGAGTCGGACTGGATCGTCGGCATGAACGCCACGCGCGCCGCGACGATCCGCCTGCGCACCTCCTTCGACGGGGCCGTCTCGCTGGGGCGCGTGCAGACCCCCACGCTGGCGATCGTCACCCGCCGCGAGGAGGAGATCAAAGCGTTCGTGCCCGAGCCCTACTGGCTGGTCGACGCGATCTTCGCCGCCCCTCCGCTGGAGGGAGAGGAGGATAAGGAGGAGGGGGGGGCGGGGTCAGTTGGTGGCGGTTCGACGGCGGACGGTGGATCCGATGCCGGTGGTGGCGCCGAGGGTGGGTCGGCTGGTGGCGCGGCTGCCGAGAACGGGTCTGGGTCTGAGTCTGAGTCTGGGTCTGGGGAGGGCGGATCGGGCGAGGATGGCGAGGTCGGCGTCCCCGGCGAGCGCGTGTACGTCGGGCGCTTCCACGCCGGTGCCAAACCGCGTCTGGCGACCGAGGAGGAAGCGATCGCGATCGTCGAGGCCTGCGAGGGCAAAACCGCGACGATCACCAAGATCGACGTCAAAGAACAGCGCGAGCGCGCGCCGATGCTGTACGACCTCACCTCGCTGCAGCGCGACGCCAACACCCGCTTCGGCTTCTCCGCGCGGCGCACGCTCGGCGCCGCCCAGCGGCTGTACGAGGAGCACAAGGCGCTCACCTACCCGCGCACCAACTCGCGCTATTTGACCAAAGACATGATCCCCGAGATCAAGCCCACCGCCGAACTGGTGGGCGCCAACAAGGATTACGCCGCCGGCGCCGCCTACGTGGTTTCGCTCGACGTGCTGCCGCTGGGGCGCGTGGTCAACGACGCCAAGGTCACCGACCACCACGCGATCATCCCCACCCGCACCGAGCACAAAGTCGATCGCATGTCCGACGACGACCGCCGCGTGTACGACCTCGCGGTGCGCCGCTTCCTCGCCGTCTTCCATCCGGAGGCGGTGTTCGAGAACACCCGGGTGGAGACGACGATCCCCGCCCCCGGCGGCGAGCGCGCCGGCAAGTACGTGTTCCGCACCCGCGGCAAGCTGTTGATCGTGCCCGGCTGGCGCGGCGTCTACGGGCAGGGCGTGGTCGGCGGGGAGCAGCGCATGGGCGACGAAGACGAGGGCACCGATCAGATGCTCCCCCGCCTGATCGAGGGCGAGCACGTGCAGACGCGGGAGATCAAGAGCCTCGCCAAGGAGACCAAGCCTCCGCGTCGCTACTCCGACGCCTCGCTGCTCGGGGCGATGGAGACCGCCGGCAAGCTGGTCGACGACGACGAGCTGCGCGAGGCGATGAAGGAGTCCGGGATCGGCACCCCCGCCACGCGCGCGGCGATCATCGAGCGTTTGATCACCGTCGGCTACATCGAGCGCGACGGGCGCTCGCTGGTTGCCACCGAGAAGGGCCTCAACGTCGTGCGGCTGCTCGGCCGCCATCCCCTCACCTCGCCCGAACTGACGGGCCAGTGGGAGCACCGCCTCGATGCGATCGAGCGCGGGGAGGACTCGCGCGAGCACTTCATGAAGGACATCGCCGGCTTCGCCGGGGAGACCGTGAAGATGCTCGACCACGCGCTCAAAGACGTCCGCATCCCCAAAGCCAACCTCGGGCCCTGCCCGATCTGCGGGCACTCGATCGTCGAAAATCGCAAGGGCTACTCCTGCTGGGCGCGCAACGATCCCGGCTGCGGCTTCGTGATCTGGAAGTCCAAAGCGGGCAAGACCTTGCCGCTCGCGGTCGCCCGCGAGCTGATCCGCACTGGCTACACCGCCCGTCCCGTCAGCGGCTTCAAGGGGCGCTCCGGGCGCTCCTTCCGCTCCCATCTCGCGCTCCAGCAGACGACCGACGGCAAATGGCGCGTGGAGTTCAACGAGGCCTGGGCCAAGGCCGGGGCCAAGCCGCCCGACCACGAGACGGTCGCCGAGGAGGCTGCCGAGTCAGCCGCGGGGGCGCCCGAGCAGGTGGCGGCCGAGGCCGAGGCGGTTGCCGCGGTAGCCGAGAGCTGAGCGGTCCCCCGCCGGCATACTCGGGTCGCTGCGAGGCACCCGGCGGGTCATCCTGGGGTCGCTGCGAGACACCCTGCGGACTATCGGCGGGCCGCTGCGAGGCACCCGGCGGGTCATCCTGGGGTCGCTGCGAGACACCCTGCGGACTATCGGCGGGCCGCTGCGAGGCACCCGGCGGGTCATCGTGGGGTCGCTGCGAGACACCCTGCGGACTATCGGCGGGCCGCTGAAGGGCGCCCTGCGGCCATCGGCGGGTCGCTGCGAGACACCCGGCGGGCCATCCGCGGGCCGCTGAAAGGCGGACCATCGGCGGTCGCTGAAAGGCACCCGGCGGGCCATCGGCGGCTGAAGGCGATCAATCTCTTTTGAGGGCCCTTACCAGAAATCAATTGTCCGCCGGTCACGCCAAATTTGGTTGGGGGCGTAAAAGGAAGAACACTTTGTTCTCGGTGTGGCGGTCGACGGTCTGTGGTGTCGGGCGGGTGCGCCACCATAGGCGGCCATGCCGATCACGCTGATCACCGGACCCGCCAACGCCGGGAAGGCCGGAGCGGTAATGGACGCGCTCAGTGCCCACACCGCCCGCGGAGAGCGGCCACTGCTGGTCGTGCCCACCCACGCCGACGTGGAGCGCTATCGGCTGGAGCTCGGCGAGCACGAGCTCATCCCCGAGGGGGCCGCGGGGCGGGTTGGCGCAAGGGCTGGCATGGAGGCCACCCTGGGGCGGCGAGCCCGCGTGGTGCGCTTTGAAGGCCTGCTCGCCGAGACGCTTCGCCGCGCAGGCTCCACCGAGCGCCCCCTCGGCCGGCTGGCACGCGAACGGGCGCTCGCCGCTGTGCTGCGCGATGCCGGCGAACAGGGTGCCATTACCGGCGGGCGTCCCGGCTCCGGCAAGCGCGCAGCCCCGCAAGCGCCCTCCACCGCAGGGGTGGTGCGCTCCCTCGCGGCGCTGGTGGGGGAGCTGGAGGTGGAGCGGGTTACGCCCGCGCGTCTGCGCGGGGCGCTCGACGCGTGGATGGCGGCGGACCCCGGGCACGGCCCCCACGCGCGCCGGCTGGCGGAGCTGTTCGAGGGGTACCGCCGTGGCCTGGAGAGGCTGCGACCCGCCCGGGTCAGCCCCGAGCGACAGGCGACCCGCGCGCTCGACGCGCTACGCCGCGCCCCAGCCCTGTGGGGCTCCACGCCGGTGCTGCTGTACGGCTTCGACGACTTCACGCGGCTACAGCTGGACACGATCGAGACGCTTGGCATCGTGGTGGGCGTGCCGGTGACGGTCGCGCTCACCTACGAGCCCGGACGCGCGGCGTTCGCCAGTCGCGGCGACACCTTCCAGCGTCTGCTGCCGCTTGCCGAGGAGCATCTCCCCCTGCCGCCGCGCTCCGAGCACTACGCGCCCGGCGCCGCAGCGGCGCTGCACCACCTGGAGCGTCATATCTTCGAGCCCGACGTCCCCGCGCCCGTGCCCGCTGGGGCGGCGCTGCGGCTGCTGGAGGGCGGCGGGGAACGAGCCGAGCTGGAGCTGGTGGCGGAGGAGATCCGCGGGCTCCTGGAGCGCGGGGTGCAGCCGGGTGAGATCGCCGTCGCCCACCGCTCCCCTGAGACGATCGCGGAGCTGCTGGGGGAGCTCTTTCGCGCTCGCCGCATCCCCTTCGCGCTGCGGCGGCGGCTCTCCTTCGGGCGCACCGCCACCGGCAGTGCGCTGCTTGGCTTGCTGAAAGCGACCTTCCCCGAGGCCGACGACGATGGCGGCGGCCTCGGGGATCTGCTGGCGTGGCTACGCGCCCCGGGGGTGCTGCGCGACTCGGAGTCCGTGGACGAGCTGGAGTGGCGGGCGCGGCGCGCCGGGGTAACCGAAGCCGGGGGACACGGGCCTTCGGCCCGAATCCCCGTTTCGACCGAAGCCGGGGGACACGGGCCTTCGGCCCGAATCCCCGTTTCGACCGAAGCCGGGGGACACGGGCCTTCGGCCCGAATCCCCGTTTCGGCCAGCGCGGCGCGGGCGCGCGCGCTGTGGGAGGCCGAGCACTGGCCGCTGGAGACGCTCGAGGAGTTGCGAGCAGCGGCGGAGCGCAGCCCCGCGGCGCTGATCGAACGCACCGCCGCGGAGCTCGGACGGCTGGGTTACGCCCCGGAGGTGCCCACCGCGAGCGATGCCGTCGGAGAACCGGGGCCTGGCGACGCACAGGCGCTTGAGCTTGTAGGGCTGGTCGAGGCGCGTGCGCTGTCGGTCGGACAGGAGGCCCTTGAGGAGCTGCGCGAGCTCGCCCGCTCGGCACCCCAGCTGGCGCCTGGCCCGCACGAGCTGATCGCGCTGTTGCGGGGGCTGGAGCTGGTCGTGGGGGATGAGCCCTCCGGGATCCCGGAGGCGGTGGCGGTGCTCGATCCGCTCGCGCTGCGCGCGCGCCGGGTACGCGCACTGTTCCTGTGCGGCCTTCAGGAGGGCGTCTTCCCGGCCCCAGCGCGGCCCGAGCCCTACCTCTCCGAGGAGGAGCGACGCGGGCTCGCGGAAGCCTCGGGGTTGCGCCTGGGGCGCCCACGAGATGCGCTGGCGGCGGAGCGCTACCTGCTGTACGCGGCCATCTCGCGCCCGCGCGAGCTGCTGGTGCTGAGCTGGCACACAGCCGACGACGATGGCTTGCCGGCGGCCCGTTCGCTGTTCGTGGACGACATCTGCGATCTCTTCGCGGGTGATCTGCGCGAGACGCGTGCCCGGCGGGCACTCGGCGAGGTCTCTTCGTGTGCCCCCACCGAGCTCGACGCCCGGCCGGAGGAGGGAATCGGGCCCCTCCGCGATCCACGCGTGCTGGCCGACCTGGGCGAGCAGCGACTGTGGTCGGCGTCCGGCTTGCAATCGTGGGCGGGCTGCCCGGTGCAGTGGTTCGTCGAGCGGATGTTGGGAGCGCGCGACCTCGAGCCCGAGGCCGAGCCGCTCACACGCGGGGGTCTCGCGCATGCGGCGCTGCGGCAGACGCTCGAGCGCCTGCGGGAGGAGATGGGCTCGGCGCGCCTCACCACGGAGCGGCTGGCCCGCGCGCGGGAGCTGTTGCACGCCGCGCTGGCCGAGCACGAGCGCGAGCATCCGCTCTCCACCATCCCCGAGCGCGTACCGGGAATCCGTCGCCGTCTGGAAGCCGATCTGGAGCGCTATCTGGGGCACGCCGCGGAGTGCGGCGATCGCGCCGATGAAGGCCAGCTCGATCTGACACAGCAAGACGCTCCCAGCCAGCTGGAGCCAACCTATCTGGAGCTGTCCTTCGGCTTCCCCAAGCGGGTGTACGAGCCGCCGGGCGGCTCCTCCGATTCGTCAGCGGGGACGCCACCGCGGGAGCTCGCCGAGGGAGTGTCGGCGTCGCGGGAGCACGGAGCGGCGGGGCTGGCGCCAGGGGAGCCTTTTGGGGGGCTGCCCCCACTGGACCTAGGCGAGGGCGTGCTGGTGCGAGGCTTCATCGACCGCGTTGACATCGCGCCGGGAGGAGAGGCCGTGGTGTACGACTACAAGAGCAGCGCCCCTGCTCCGCCCGACCGCTGGCTCGGCGAGCGCAATTTCCAGATCGCCCTCTACATGCGCGCCGTGGAGCAACTGCTGGGAGCGCGCGTGGCGGGTGGCTTCTACCAGCCGCTCTCCGGCCGCGACCTGCGCGCGCGTGGGGTGCTCGCCCTCGAAGAGGGCGTGGCATTGGAGTGCGTGCGGGGCGACGGGCGCCCGGAGCCAGAGGTGCGGGAGCTGATGGAGGAGGTCGTCGTCGCGGCCCGCACCGCCGCCACTCAGGCGCGCGCGGGGGCGTTGGAGTCGCGGCCCACCACCTGCGGGTTCGGTGGCAGCGGTTGCATGTACCCATCGATCTGCCGGTGCGACCGTTGAGGGCTCACGTCCCTGTCACTCCGGATCCGCCACCTATCGCGACGAGAGCCCTGGGCGTCGAGATTCCCGCGGCCCCGACCTTCACGGCCGAGCAGGAGCAGGCGGCGACGCGCCGCCGCGGTCCGCTGCTGCTTGCCGCGGGCGCCGGCAGCGGCAAGACCTCGGTGCTGGTCGAGCGCTTCGTGCGGGCGGTGCGCGAGGACGACATCGCCCCGGGACGGATCCTGGCGATCACCTTCACCGAGCGCGCCGCCGCGGAGCTGCGCGAGCGGGTGCGCGCGCGCCTGCTGGAGCTGGGCGAGCGCGAGGCCGCGCGCGACACCGAGGGCGCCCCGATCGGCACCTTCCACGGCTTCTGCGCACGGCTGCTGCGCGTCCACGCCCTCGCCGCGGGACTCGACCCCGAGTTCGCGATCCTCGACGAGACCGGCGCGGGGCGGCTGCGCGCGCTCGCCTTTCGCCGCGCGCTCCGCGTGCTCCTTGCCGAAGCCGGGGGACAATCGCCTCCGGCCGATTCGGGAGACACTCGCTGGGCTGGCATTGCCGTTTCGGCCGAGGCCGGAGAACAATCGCCTCCGGCGAGCATCCCCCTTTCGGCCAGCGAGCGCCGTCAGGGCGCGGTCGAGCTGCTCGCCGCCTACGGCGCCGACCGCGTGCAGCGGATGATCCTGGGCGTATACGCCGAGCAGCGCAGCCGTGGTGCGAGCCGGCCGGCGCTGCCCGACTCGCTGGCGTCGGAGCTCTCGGGGCCCGCTCTACCTCAGGTGCAGCCCTCGCTGTTCGATGTCGAGCCGCTGCCCCACCGGGACCCGGTGGTGGAGGACCCGCTGGAGTTGGAGGCGCTCCATGCATGTGTGCTGCTGGGGGAGCTGCTGGTGGCCTATGGGGATGGCTACGCGGCGCTCAAGCAGGCGCGCGCGGCGCTCGATTTCGACGACCTCGAGCTGCGCGCGCGCGATCTGCTGGAGCGCGATGAGGGAGTACGTCGCGGATGGTCGGAGCGCGTCGAGCTGTTGATGGTGGACGAGTTCCAGGACACCAACCGACGCCAGCTCGCGCTGCTGGAGCTCTTGGAGCGCGACAACCTCTTCACGGTCGGCGACGAGCTGCAATCGATCTACGGCTTCCGCCACGCCGAGGTTGAGATCTTCCGCGAGCGTCGTCGTCAGATGCACGCGGAGGGGGCCGCGATTGCATTGGTCCACAACTTTCGCAGCCGCCCCCCGCTGATCTCCGCGATCAACGGCGTCTTCGGCGAGCGCTTCGGCGACGCCTACACGCCGTTGATCGCGGCCCGCGAGGCGCATGAGGAAGGGGCGCCGGCGGCGGTGGCCGATGGCCGGGCGGTTGACTGCCCGGAGGCGGACGGCGCCCGCGGCCGAGGGATCACAGCAGAGGCGGATACGCCCGTGATCGAGCTGCTGCTCACCGACAAGAACGGCTGGGCGGAGTCGCCTCACGCCCAGCGCATCGCCGGGACCCTGCCGCCGGCAACCCTCTGGCGGCAAGCCGAAGCGCGCCTGCTGGCCAAGCGCGTCGCCGAGCTCGTCGCCGGCGGGCGGGCGGCGGCCGGGGATGTGGCGGTGCTGCTGCGTGCTGCCACCGACCTGCCGGTGTACGAGCGGGCGCTCGAGGAGCGCGGCCTGCGCACGCTCGCGGCCGTCGGTAGCTTCTGGGGTCACCAGCAGGTCGGCGACCTGCTGGCGTGGCTGCGTGCGCTCGCCAACCCCCGCGACGAGCTCGCGCTGTATTCCGTGCTCGCCTCTCCGCTGGTGGGGATCTCCAGCGACGGCCTCGCGTTGGTGGCACTGCAGGCTAGGGCGGAAGGGGCGGGGGCGTGGGCGACGATCGCACGAGCAGCGGGCCGCGCCGGAGTTGCGGAGGGTGCCGGCATCGGGGAGGTGGTCGCCGAGGGTCCGCTCTTCCATCACCTCTCTGGCGCCGATCGCGAACGCCTGGAGCGCTTCGCCGAGCATTTTGCCGCCGAGCGCGGCACGGCGGCAATGTTCAGCCCCGCCGAGCTGTTGCTGCGCGCGATCGCCCGCAGCGGCTACGAGCCGCACGTGCTCTCGCTCCCCTGGGGCGAGCGACGGTTGGCGAACATCCACAAGCTGCTGCGTCTTGCGCGCCGTTTCGAGACTGCGGAGGGACGTGACCTGCGGGGCTTCCTCGACCACGTGGCACAGCGCCGCGCGCACGCCGAGAGCTCCGAGCCCCACGCCCCCACGGGCTCCGAGCCCGACGCGGTGCGCCTGATGACGATCCACGCCGCCAAGGGCCTGGAGTTCCCGGTGGTGTGCCTCGCCGATCTTGGTCGCGTCGGCAACGGAACGCCGCCCGACCTGCTGGTGGATGGCGAGCGCGTGGGCCTGCGCTTGGCGCGTCTGGACGGCTCGACAGCGGTGCCCTGCCTGCGCTACGAGGAGTTGAGCGAGGAGCGCCGCGGAGCCGAAGCGGCCGAGGAGGAGCGGATCCTCTACGTCGCGATGACGCGCGCCCGCGAGCGCCTGTTGCTGAGCGGATCGTGCGATTTCGCGCGCTGGTCTGGTGGTGCGCCAATCAACTGGTTGGCGCCGGCGCTGGTGCCCGGGGTGACGGCGCTCGCCGGCACGCTCGAGCGTGCCGTGGCCGACCTCCCTGCCACGGGGGGAGACGGTGTGGTGGCTCGTTGCTGGCTGAACAGCCCCGCGACCGTTGCAAGCGTGCTGCTGCGCGAATGATCCCTGTGCGTGCGTGCTGCTGCGCGAATGATCCCTGTGCGTGGCTATGCTCGTGTGATGAGGCCGACACCCTCTGTGAGCGGTCAGGGATTGGCGGCCGGCCCACCCGGTCCGCCCGCGACAGCCGAGGGTACGCGTGTCCACGCCTCCGATGCCGAGCTGTTCGCGCGTGCGCGCCAACATGGCGATGGGCATGCCCGCGAGCTGCTGATCGAACGCTATCTCCCGCTCGTGCGCCGCCTCGCGCGCCGCTACCAGCATGGGGAGGAGCCATTGGACGATCTCGTGCAGGTGGCCTCGCTGGGCCTGATCAAGGCGATCGACCGCTTCGACGTGGAACGCGAGGTGGTCTTCTCCAGCTACGCCGTCCCCACCATCCTCGGGGAGCTCAAGCGTCACTTCCGCGACCGCACCTGGTCGGTGCGCGTCCCCCGCGACCTGCAGGAGCTGGCGTTGCGCGTGGATCGCACGGTCACGCGCCTCTCGGTGGGCCAGCGCCGTTCGCCGTCGGTGAGCGAGATCGCCCGTGCGGTGGAGGCCTCCGAGGAGCAGGTGCTCGACGCGCTGGAGGCCGCCGCCGCCTATCGCGCCGCCTCGCTCGACGCGCCGCGCGCCGCGGTCGGGGGGGAGGAGGCGGGGGAGAGCATCGCCGACACGCTCGGCGCGGAGGATGGCGGCTTCCGCCGCGCGGAGGAGCACGCCATCCTCGAGCCGCTGCTGGCGCGCATCACCCCCCGCGAGCGTCTTGTGCTGCAGCTGCGCTTCGCGGAGGATCTCACCCAAGCCGAGATCGGCGAACGGATCGGCGTCTCGCAGATGCAGGTCTCCCGCCTCATCCGCCAAGCGCTCGTGCGCATGCGCGCCGGGGCGGGCGGCGAGTAGGGCCGGTCAGGGAACGAGTGCTCGTGCTCGTGCAAGCCGCGGGACGCAGGATCGCCGACACCGCTTGACATCGATCGCATAACGGGCAAACTGTGGGGATGGCCCGTTCGATGTGGAAAGGAACGCTGACCTTCGGCTTGGTGAGCGTGCCGGTCAAGCTCTACACCGCCGTGAGCGAGCGCAGCGTGCGCTTCCACCAGCTGCACGCCACCGATCACGCGCGCATCGTCCAAAAGCGCTTCTGCGCCGCCGAGGAGGAGGAGGTGCCCTTCGGCGAGGTCGTCAAAGGCTACGAGATCGCCCCGGGCCGCCACGTGGTGATCGAGGCCGAGGAGCTCGCCGCGCTCGAACCGGCGTTCACGCGCACGATCGAGATCGAGGATTTCGTGCAGATGGAGGAAATCGACCCAATCCTCTTCGACCGCCCCTACTACCTTGTGCCCAATCGCGGTGGCGCCCGCTCCTATCGGCTGCTGCTGCAGGCGATGCGCGACACCGACAAGGTCGCGATCGGGCGTGTCGTGCTGCGCTCGCGTCAGCAGCTGGTCGCGATCCACCCGCGCGACGACGCCCTCGTGATGACCACGATGAACTTCGGCGACGAAGTGGTGCCCACCTCCGAACTGCACGAGCTGTACGAAGACAAGGTGGAGCTCAGCGACAACGAGCTCGAGATCGCCCACCGGCTGGTGGACTCGATCGCCAAGCCCTTCGACCCGACCAACTACCGCGACACCTACCGCGAGGCTCTACTCGACCTGATCGATCGCAAGGCCAGCGGCGAGCAGGTGGTGCTCGAACCGCCCTCGCGCGATCAACCGCTGGAGGCACCCGACCTGATGAGCGCGCTCGAGGCCAGCATCGAACAGGTGCGCGCCCGCCGCGCGCGGGAAGAGGAGGTGCTTGACGTGAACGGCGCACCTCCCGACAAACGCGCCAAGGCCCCGGCGAAACGCAAGACGAAACAGCCCCCGCGCGCCACCAAACAGCCTCAGCGCAGCAAGAGCTAGAAAAGCAGCCCCAGAACCAGCTCCTCGCCGGCGCCGTTCGCGGCGGGCTCGATCCGCAGCTCGTCGGTCATGCGCTCCAACACGCTGCCCACTCCGGGCAGCACCGCATCTTCCACCAGCTTGCTCGCGGCCTGCTCGGCAAGCTCCCCGACGCGCAGCTCGAACTGCCCTGCGCGGGCGCTCACGGCGAAGGCGAGATGGCCGTCGTCGGTGTGGGTGGGGACGTGGGCGCTGAGCGCGTCGCAGATCAGCATCGCGTCATCCATGCGATCCATCGGGCAGTTGGCCCGCGCGAGCACGATCGACACCACCCTGCACAACACCGGCCCCACCAGCGGCCCCTTGGCCAGGCGCAGCGATGCCGAGCTCTCGTAGGCGAGCTCTTCGTGGTCCAACTGCGTGCCCTCTTGATCGGGGCTGTACAGCTCCTCGCTCACCGGGCACCCGGGGTGTCGGCGGCGTCGAAGAGCGCGTCAGCTGATGGGTCCTCGTACCGGTGGGGGGGGCCGACGAGGGAGAACGTCATGCGCACCTCGGTGTGCTCCTCGGCGTCGCGGCCCAGCTGCACGCTCTCGGTGAGCGAGGCGATCAGCGGTAGGCCGAGGCCCAGGCCGGGGCTGTCCGGACGTGGGCCGATGCCCATGCCTTCGTCTCTGACCACAACCGTCAGCTCGTCGCCCAGCAGCGTGGCGAACACCTCCATCGGCCCCTCCTGGCCGTCTGGGTAGGCGTGGACGACGACGTTCGTGCACGCCTCCGTCACCGCCAGGCGGATGTCGGAGAGGGTTTGGGCGTCCAGCGCGTAGGCATCCTCCAGCGCCCCGAAGGCGTGGCGCACGATCGCGATGTTCTCCGCGCGTGCCGGGAGGGCGATCTGCATATCCGGGGTCGTCATGTGTGTGCGTCTCCCAATGTGGTGCGGCGCGGATCCTGTCTTGGGTGATGGTGCCCTGCCGGCGCAGTTTTCACACGTCGAGCACTTGTCCGTCACGGCTCTGCGCTGAGCTGGAAGTCACCGATGGACGCTGTCGCTGGTGAGGATACGCGAGCCGCCGGGCGGACGCGTGGGCGGCTGGACGTACGACCATTTCGAGGCCCACTCGCCCCCCAATCCACTGCTACGCTTCAGCCTCCGCCTCAGGTGCCCTCACCGCCTGCACGGGCAGACCCGTCTGTGCGGGAGGCACGGCCCTCCCAGGAGCACTGCCATGACTGCGCACATCAAACAGCCGCCCAAGGCCGTTGGCCTCTACGACCCCCGCTTCGAGCACGACGCGTGCGGCGTGGGCATGGTGGCGCGCCTGGACAACACGCCCTCCCACGAGGTGATCGCGCAGGCGATCCAGGCGCTGGAGAACCTCGAGCACCGCGGTGCCTCCGGCGCCGACCCCACGACGGGCGATGGCGCGGGGATCCTGATGCAGATGCCCGACGAGCTGCTGCGCGCCGTCGTGGACTTCGAGCTGCCGCCGCCCGGCCGCTACGGGGTGCTGATGTGCTTCCTCCCGCTCGAGGATGGCGAGTGTGCGCGCCTGCGCGAGCTGCTCGAGCGCACCACTCGCGCCGAGGGCCAACAGGTGCTCGGCTGGCGCGAGGTGCCGGTGGACGCTACCTGCACGGGACGCACCGCGGGCGCCTGTCGCCCCGCGATCTGGCAGCTGTTCGTGGGGGCGGGAGAGCTGCCGGCCAGCTCGCCCGCGCCGGCTCCTGCGAACGGGTCGGCTATCGGCGAGGAGCTTGCCGGCCGGGAGGGCGCTCAGCACGAGCAACCCTTCGACCAGGACGCCTTCGAGCGCAAGCTGTTCGTGATCCGCCGCGTCTGCGAGCTCTCCGACGAGAACGGCCTGTATGTGACCTCGAGCTCCTCGCGCACGATCAACTACAAGGGCATGCTGATCTCCAACCAGCTCGCCGGTTTCTACCCCGACCTGCGCGACCCGCGCGCCAAGAGCGCGATGGCGCTGGTGCACTCGCGCTTCTCGACCAACACCTTCCCGAGCTGGGAGCTGGCGCACCCTTACCGCGTGATCTGCCACAACGGCGAGATCAACACCGTGATGGGCAACGTCAGCTGGATGCGCGCCCGCGAGTCGGAGCTGCAGAGCGAGCTGTTCGGGGAGGATCTGCACAAGATCCTGCCGGTCGTCAAGGCCGGGGACTCGGACTCCGCGACCTTCGACCGTGTGCTCGAGCTGCTGATGCTCGCCGGCCGCTCGCTGCCGCACGCGGTGATGATGATGATCCCCGAGGCCTACCGCGAACGCGAGGACCTGCCGCAGGAGCTGAAGGGCTTCTACGCCTTCCACTCCTGTCTGATGGAGCCGTGGGATGGGCCGGCGTCGGTGGCGTTCACCGATGGGCGGGTGATCGGCGCCACGCTCGACCGCAACGGCCTGCGGCCGGGGCGCTGGGTGGAGACCGTTGACGGCCTCGTCGTGTTGGGCTCGGAGATCGGTTTGCTCGACATCCCGGCGGAGCGCATCAGGCGCCTCGGGCGGCTGCAGCCCGGCAAGCTGTTCCTCGTCAACCTCGAGCGGGGCTGCATCGTCGAGGATGGCGAGGTCAAGCGGGAGATCTCCACGCGCCGGCCCTACGGCGAGTGGTTTGTGCGCAACTCGGTGCACTTCGACGACCTCCCTCCGTCGGAGGCCGTGACGATCTCCGATCAGCCGCTGCACGCTCGCCAGCGCGCCTTCGGCTACTCCCAGGAGGACCTGCGGGTGCTGCTCACCCCGATGGCGCGCGACGGTGCCGAGCCGGTCGGATCGATGGGCAACGATCTCGCGCTCGCGGTGCTCTCCGACCAGGCGCCGCCGCTGTTCTCCTACTTCAAGCAGCTGTTCGCGCAGGTCACCAACCCGCCGATCGACCCGATCCGCGAGGAGATCGTGATGAGCCTCGCGACCTCCCTCGGGACCGAGCGCAACCTGTTCGACGAGACGCCCGAGCATGCCCACAAGCTGATCCTGCGCCAACCGATTTTGCTCAACCGGGAGCTGGAGACGCTGCGCCATGTGGCCCACGACGAGTTCTCCGCGCGCACGCTCGACATCACCTGGCCGATCGCCGAGGGCGCCGCGGGCATGGAGCGGGCGCTCGATCGCCTGTGCGCGCACTCGCAGGAGGCGATCGTCGAGGGCGTCAACATCCTGATCCTCTCCGACCGCTCGATCGGGCCGCTGCGCGCGCCGATCCCCTCGCTGCTGGCGGTGTCAACGGTGCACCACCACCTCGTGCGCGAGGGTACCCGCCTGCGCGCCGGGATCGTGCTGGAGTCGGGCGAGCCCCGCGAGGTGCACCACTTCGCCACGCTGATCGGGTATGGGGTGAGCGCGATCAACCCCTACCTGATGTTGGAGACGCTCGACGAGCTCGCCTACCGCGGGTTGATCGAGCGCCCGGCGAACGGCTCCGCGGCGACCACGGTCAGCTCCGAGGAGGCGTCGCAGAACGTCGTGAAGGCGATTGGCAAAGGCCTCTTGAAGACGATCTCCAAGATGGGCATCTCCACGATCCAGTCCTACCGCAGCGCGCAGATCTTCGAGGCGGTGGGCCTCTCGCGCGAGCTGATCGACCGCCACTTCACCGGTACCGCCTCGCGCATCGGCGGCGTCGGCCTGCCCGAGCTCGCGCAGGAGGCGCTGGAGCGCCACGCCCGCGCCTATCCGGCGCCGCACGACGACATCCTCCCGGTGGGCGGTGTGTATGCGTGGCGGCGCGACGGGGAGCGCCACATCTGGAACCCCGAGACGATCGCGCTCGTCCAGCACGCCGTGCGCGCCACCGACGGCGCGCAGGTGAGCGCCGCGCTCGCCGGGGACGAGCAGGCGCACGCGTCGGTGCGCGAGAGCCCCGCCTACGCCAGGTACCGCGAGTACGCGCGCACGGTCAACGAGGACGCCGCGCGGCGGGCGACGCTGCGGGGCCTGCTGAGGTTGCGCAGCGAGGGGGGAGCTTACGCCGGAGACGGCGCCTCGCGCGCCGGCGGGCTGGGTTCCGGGTCAGGCTCCGGCGCGGGCGGGCCGAGTGCCGGGTCAGGGTCCGGGTCGGGTGGGCAGGGATCGTCGCCGGGGGAGGCCGGGCAGGGATTGGATGGAGGAGGAGGGGGAGGGATTCCCTTGCAGCAGGTCGAGCCCGCGAAGGAGATCGTGCGCCGCTTCTGCACCGGCGCGATGTCCCTCGGCTCGATCTCGCGCGAGGCGCACGAGACGCTGGCGATTGCGATGAACCGCCTCGGGGGGCGCTCCAACACCGGCGAGGGCGGCGAGGACCCGGTGCGCTTCCTGCCCGACCCCAACGGCGACCGCCGCCGCTCGGCGATCAAGCAGGTCGCCTCGGGGCGCTTCGGGGTGACGATCCACTACCTCGTAAACGCCGACGAGCTGCAGATCAAGATGGCGCAGGGCGCCAAGCCCGGCGAGGGCGGCCAGCTGCCGGGCCACAAGGTGGACAAGTACATCGGCTCGATCCGCCACACCACCCCCGGTGTCGGCCTGATCTCGCCGCCGCCCCACCACGACATCTACTCGATCGAGGACCTCAAGCAGCTGATCTACGACCTGCGCTGCTCCAACCCGCAGGCGCAGGTGTCGGTGAAGCTGGTCTCCGAGGTCGGGGTCGGCACGGTGGCGGCGGGCGTCTCCAAGGCCAACGCCGACCGCGTGCTGATCGCCGGCCACGACGGCGGCACCGGCGCCTCCCCGCTCTCCTCGATCCAGGCGGCGGGCGTGCCGTGGGAGATCGGCCTCGCCGAGACCCAGCAGACGCTGCTGCTCAACGAGCTGCGCTCGCGGATCGTGGTGCAGACCGACGGCCAGCTGAAGACCGGCCGCGACGTGCTGATCGCTGCATTGCTGGGGGCCGATGAGATGGGCTTCTCCACCGCTCCGTTGATCGCCACCGGCTGCATCATGATGCGCGCCTGCCACCTCAACACCTGCCCGGTGGGGATCGCCACCCAGGACCCCGAGCTGCGCAAGCGCTTCCAGGGGACGCCCGAGCAGGTGGTCAACTTCTTCTTCTACGTCGCCGAGGAAGTCCGCGAGCTGCTGGCCTCGCTGGGGCTGCGTTCGCTCGACGAGGCGATCGGCCGCGTGGACCTGCTGGAAGCCGGCCCCGCGATCGACCACTGGAAGGCGCGCGGCGTGGATCTCACCCACATCCTGACCCACGTGGAGCTGTCCGATGGCGAACCGCGCCGGCGTGTGCAGCCGCCCCCGCCGGTGCTCGAGGACGCGCTCGACTGGCAGCTGGTGGAGCGCGCCGGGCCGGCGATCGAACGGGGCGAGCGGGTTTCCGTGCAGCTGCCGATCCGCAACGTCAACCGCTGCGTGGGGGGGATCCTCTCAAGCCACATCGCGCGCGCACACGGCGCCGAGGGGCTGGCGGCCGACTCGATCGTGGTCGACTTCGAGGGCTCCGCCGGTCAGAGCTTCGGTGGATGGCTGGCGCCGGGGGTGCGGTTCACGCTGCGCGGCGACGCCAACGACTACGCCGGCAAGGGCCTCTCCGGTGGGGTGATCGCGGTGCGCCCCCGCGAAGGGATGAACGGCGACTTCGTGGCCGAGCGCAACGTGATCGTGGGCAACACGGTGCTCTACGGGGCGACTGCCGGCAGGGCCTTCTTCCGCGGCCTCGCCGGCGAGCGCTTCGCGGTGCGCAACTCGGGCGCGTGGGCGGTGGTCGAGGGCGTGGGCGACCATGGCTGCGAGTACATGACCGGTGGCCGCGTGGTGGTGCTGGGCCCCACGGGACGCAACTTCGCCGCCGGCATGTCCGGCGGGATCGCGTACGTGCTCGACAAGGAGGGTGTCTTCGCCAAGCGTTGCAACACCGGCATGGTCGACTTGGAAGCGCTCGGGGGTGGGCGGGGCCCCCATTCAGACGCGGCCGAGCTGCGCGCGCTGATCGCCGAGCACGAGCAGCACACCGACTCCTCGGTGGCGCGGCGCGTGCTGGCGGAGTGGGAGGAACTGCTGGCGCAGGGGGCGTTCGTGAAGGTGATGCCCCGCGACTACAAGCGGGTGCTGGCGGAGCTCGCCGCGGAAGAGGAGCAGGCCGAGGGAGTGGCGGCCGCCTAGTGGTCGGACGCGCAAACCCCATGTCGAGGAGTCGCGCCCGTGTGGTGGTCGGCTCCGCAAACCCCATGGCGGCTGGAGCTGCTGCAAGCTGATGGGCAAGCTGGGTGGCTTCCTGCAGATCGAGCGTCGCGGCGTGCCCTACCGCGATGCGCACGAGCGCGCGCGCGACTACCGCGAGTTCATGGTGGTGCGCCCCGAGCCGGAGCTGCGCGAGCAGGGCGCCCGCTGCATGGACTGCGGCGTGCCCTTCTGCCACAACGGCTGCCCGCTGGGCAATCTGATCCCCGATTGGAACGACCTCGTCTACCGCGACCGCTGGCGCGAGGCGATCGCGCAGCTGCACGCCACCAACAACTTCCCCGACTTCACCGGGCGCCTCTGCCCCGCGCCGTGCGAGGCGGCGTGCGTGCTGGAGATCCGCGAGGGCGACGCGGTGACGATCAAACAGATCGAGCATGCGATCGTCGAGCGCGGCTTCGCGGAGGGGTGGATCAAGGCCGAGCCGCCCTCGCCGCGGCAACTCAGCGGCCAGAGCGTCGCCGTCGTCGGCAGCGGCCCCGCCGGCATGGCGGCCGCCCAGCAGCTGCGCCGTGCGGGGCACGACGTGACGCTGTTCGAGCGCGACGAGGCCGCCGGCGGGCTGGTGCGCTTCGGGGTGCCCGACTTCAAGATCGAGAAGCGCATCGTGGAGCGTCGTGTGCGGCAGCTCGTCGAGGAGGGCGTGGAGCTGCGCTGTGGCGTGGACGTCGGACGCGATCTCACCGTGCAGGAGCTGCGCGCAAGCTTCGACGCGGTGGTGCTCGCCACCGGCTCGCGCGTTCCGCGCGACCTGCCCGTCCCGGGGCGCGAGCTGGGGGGGGTCCACTTCGCGATGGACTACCTCTACCAGCGCAACCGCTTCATCGCGCGGGAGCACGGCCCGGTGCCCGCGGCCCCCCAACCTCAGACCGCAGCGGAGATCACCGCGGCTGGGAAGCATGTGGTGGTGATCGGCGGCGGCGACACCGGCGCGGACTGCGTCGGCAACGCGCTACGCGAGGGCGCTACCTCGATCGTGCAGCTGGAGCTGCTGCCCGAGCCACCGGCGCACCGCCCCGACGATCGCACCCCATGGCCGGAGTGGCCGCTGAAGTACCGCCTCAGCTACGCGATGGAGGAGGCGCGCGAGGAGGGAGTGGGGGAGCAGGACTACGCGGTGACGACCACGCGCTTCAGCGGCGACGCTGCCGGGGGCGTTGCCGCTCTGCACGTCGCCCAAGCCCAACCCGCGCCGCCGTTCGCGCCGTTGGAGGGCACCGAGCGCGAGCTGCCCGCCCAGCTGGTGCTGCTCGCGATGGGCTTCCTGCACCCCGAGCAGGAGCTGCTCGGCCAGCTCGGCGTGGAGAAGGACCCGCGTGGGAACGTGAAGGCCGTCACCCCCTACACCACCTCGGTGGAGGGGATCTTCGCCGCGGGCGACGCGCGCCGCGGGCAGTCGCTGATCGTGTGGGCGATCAACGAGGGCCGCCAGTGCGCCCGCATGGTGGACCGCTACCTGGCTGGCAAGCTGGCCGAAACGGGGATGCTCGCCAGAGGCGAGCGTCTCCCAGCTTCGGTTGGTCGGGCCGACGCGACCGACGTGCTCCCCGAAGACGGCGCGCTGCCGGGCCACGCCGACGCCGACGAAGGGCCCGAGGGCCCGCCCTCCCACGTCAGCGGCGGGGTCATTATCGAATGACCCTTTCCCGTGCGTGCATCGGCGGCGGGGTCAGCGTCGAATGACCCTTTCCCGCGTGTGCATCAGTGGTGGGGTCAGCGTCGAATGACCCTTCTCCGTGCGTGCATCAGCGGCGGGGTCAGCGTCGGATGACTCTTCTCCGCGTGTGCATCAGCGGCGGGGTTAACGTCGAATGACCCTTCCCCGCGTGTGCATCATCGGCGCGGGCTCCTCGGGGATCACGGCGGCGAAGGGACTGGCCGATCGTGGCATCCCCTTCGACTGCTTCGAGAGCTCCGACAAGGTGGGCGGCAACTGGGTGTTCGGCAACCGCAATGGGATGTCCTCGTCGTACTCCACGCTGCACATCAACACCTCGCGCGAGCGCATGGAGTACGCCGACTACCCGATGCCAGCCTCCTATCCCGATTTCCCCCGCCACGACCAGATCGCGCGCTACTTCGACGACTACGTCGGGCACTTCGGCCTGCGTGAGCGGATCACGTTCAACACCTCTGTGGAGCATGCCCGCCCGCTGGAGGGCGGCGGGTGGGAGGTGACGATCTCCGGGGAAGGCGCGAGGGCGGCCGAGCGCGGAGCCGGAGGCAACGGCGGGGGCGGAAATGGCGGTTGGGGTGGAGGCGATGACGCAAGCGGTGCCGAAGGAGGCAATGGAGTCGCGGGTGGACATGAGGTCCGCCGCTACGACGCGCTGCTGGTGGCCAACGGCCACCACTGGAACCCCCGCTGGCCGGAGCCGCCGATCCCCGGAAGCTTCGATGGGGAGCAGATCCATGCGCACGAATACAAAGAACCGAGCCAGCTCGCCGGGCGGCGGGTGGTCGTCGTGGGGATGGGCAACTCCGCAATGGACATCGCCGTGGATGCCTCCTACCACGCGCGCTCGACCACGCTGGTCGCCCGCCGCGGCGTGCACGTGGTGCCCAAGTACATCCTCGGTAGGCCGCTGGACGCGGGGGTGAGGCCCAGTCGCATACCGTTCCCCTGGCTGCTGCGCGGGATGCAGCTCGTCACGCGCGTGACGGTGGGTCCGATGGACCGCTATGGGCTGCCGCGGCCCGACCACCGGCTGGGACAGGCGCACCCCACCGTCTCCTCGCGGATCCTCGACCGCCTTGCCCACGGGGCGATCGCGGTGAAGCCCGAGATCGCCGAGCTGGCCGGCGAGCGCGTGCGCTATGCCGACGGCAGCGAAGCGCAGGCCGACCTGATCGTGTACTGCACCGGCTACAAGATCAGCTTCCCGTTTCTCGACGAGCAGCTGGTTGCCGCGCCCGACAACCGCCTTGTGCTGTACAAGCGGGTCTTCTCGCCAGAGCACCCGGGGCTGTGCTTCATCGGCTTCGTCCAGCCATGGGGGGCGATCATGCCGATTGCCGAGCTGCAGAGCAGGTTGGTGGCGGAGTACCTGATGGGCGACTACGCGCTGCCCTCGCCGTCGCAGATGCGGCGGGATATGGAGGCGATGATGCGCCGCCAGAGTCGCCGCTACCAGGCTTCCAAGCGACACACGATCCAGGTGGACTTCTCCAACTACGTGGTCGAGCTCGACGACGAGCGCCGCGCGGGCGTCGAGCGAGCGCGCGCGCAGGGCTTCGCGCCGGTGCCGTCTGCGCAAGGCATCGCCGTCTAGATCGCGCAGGGCTTCGCGCCGGCGCCGTCTACGCAAGCGCCGCCGTCTACCCCTTCAGCAAACGCGCGAAAAGGGAGTGCGAGGAGCGTACTTCTCAGACCCCAACCCTTCATTTTATGAAGTGGTAGGGCTGTTGAAAGACGTGTTCTCGCCGGGAACAGGCATGAGATAACTAAACTGCGTGGTATGCCGAGGTTTTGCCGTCACAACCGTTTCGTCGAGCGCTGCCCGATCTGCCGCGAGACCGTCCCCGGGCTGGCGCCGGCCGAGGGGCAGGGGCACCGCTCGCGTACGCGCACGGCGGAGGGGACGAAGGAGGGCCGCGGGCGCAGCACCGGCGCCGGGGGCACCCGCCGCGCAGCGCCCCAGGGCCGCCGCCGCGCAGGGCTGCACGTGATCCATGAACAGCGTGCCGAGGACGACGGCTACCGCTCGCCACTGGCGACCGGCTTGCGCGCCTCCGCCGACGCGGAGCGCCTGGCGCAGGAGATCGGGTTCGCGGAGGGGCGGCTACTGGCGCTCAGAACCGCGCCGCCGGATCTGTACGGGGAGATACGCGAACAGGAGGACCAGGAGCAGGCGATGTGGATGTGCTTCCTTAGCGCCTATCTCTCGCCGCTGGAGGACGCCGACCCGTTCGCCGGGATCAGGAAGGCGCTGGAGGCCGACTGGCGTGCCGGCGAGCTGCCGGACCTCGACGAGATCCCGCTCGGCCCCCGCACCTCCCACGACCCCGCCAGAGGCGACGCCACGTTGCGCGCCTACCTGCAGTGGGTCGAGCACGCGGGCTCTCAGGCAGCTGGGTTCACGGGCGACCCGGCGTGGAACCCGGCGAGGCGCTTCGAACGGATCTTCGAACGGTTGACGCTACCGGGCCTGGGGCGGATGGGCCGTTACGAGCTGCTGGTGACCCTGGGCCGCATCGGCCTGGCGGAGCTGCGCGCCGAGACCCTGTGCTTCACCAACGCCCCCGGCGCCGCCCACGACGACCTCGCCACGCTGGCCGCCAAGCGCGTGTTCGGGATCGGCGACCAGATGCACCTGGAGCATCGTGCGCAGGGGCTGGCGAAGGCGATGACGGTGCCGATGGAAGCGTTCGACCTGGCGCTGGCCAACTGGGGGGTGGGGGAGCGCGCGACGCTGGGCGTGGCGCCGGAGGTGCTCGACCAGCATTCGCTGGAGCGGGCGCGCGAAGCGCTAGATCTCTGAGGGCGATTGGCCCGTTGGCGTGGGCGAAGCTGGCGCGTGAAGCGGTGGATCTCTGACGGCGATTGGCTCGTTGGCGTGGGCGAAGCTGGCGCGTGAAGCGGTGGATCTCTGACGGCGATTGGCTCGTTGGCGTGGGCGAAGCTGGCGCGTGAAGCGGTGGATCTCTGAGGGCGATTGGCCCGTTGGCGTGGGCGAAGCTGCGCGCGCGAAGCGGTGGATCTTCGAGGGCAAAAATGCCGTCCACACCGGTGCTTACAGTCTGCATCGATGCCCCTCTGTTTCATCGAGCCCCAGGACGCGATCCGGGTGATCGCCGAGTCGATCGGCCGCGAGGCGCGCCGGCAGCTCGTCGGCGAGGTGGTGAGGGCATGGGTCAACGACATCCCCGACCAAGAGCTCTCGGTGCACTACGCCAAAACGATCGCCGACCTCGACGACGAGGATCTGCAGCTGCTGGCGGCGTGGCACGCCTCGCTGGAGGTGGGACAGCCGATCGCCAACACCGCATTCCTGCAGGGCGTCTTCCACAGCCTCGGCGACAACCGCCGCGAGGCGCTGAAGATCGCGGCGGGCTTCCGCGGCGAGGAGGCGCTTCAGGAGGGCGTCGCGGAGGATCAGGCGTTGGACACGGTGCTCCCCCGCCTCTCCCGTGGGCGTGCCGAAGAGCTCGCCAACGAGTGCATCCAGCTGTACATGTGGGACCGCTTAGGCTGCGATAACTGACCGGTTTGTCCGCCGTAACGGCTCGGGCGTGGATAAGCTCGCAGACCGATGCGCGCTCCCGTAGACACGATCCTCGCTCCCGCCTTCCTGACGCACCTGCGCTGGGTGAACGTGAAGTCGCTGCGCATGGGCCAGCAGCATGGAAAACCGGTGCTGATCGAGTTCTGGGACTTCTGCCGCCCCAACTCGATGCGCACTCGTCCCTATATGAACGCCTGGCACGAGCGCTACTCTGGGCGCCAGGCGTCGGGCGAGGTTGGTGACCGGGACAATGGCCTGGTCGTGGTCGGGATCCACTCCCCAGGCTTCGAGCCAGCGCGCGAGCGCACCGCCGTCGAAGCGGCGGTGAAGCGCCTCGGGATCGCCCACCCGGTGCTGCTCGATCCCGACCTGGAGATGTGGCGGGAGTACGAGAACGAAGGGTGGCCGGCGCGCTACCTGTTCGACGGCAGGGGAGTGCTGTTCGACTACCACTACGGCGAGGGCGCCTATAAAGAGACCGAGCTGGCGATCCAGGAGCTGCTGGGGATCGAACGCGAGCCGCTCGCGCCGATGCGCCCCGAGGATGCGCCGGATGCACGACTGGAGGCGCAGAGCGAAGATCGGGAAGGCGCCTACAGCGGGCCCTACGAGGCCGGCGGCGTGTGGGGGGTGTTCGACGGGAAGGGCACCGTGCGCGTGAACGGCAGCGAGCTGGCGGTTGCACACCCGGGCGCCTACCCGCTGATCGAGCACGAGCGCCACACCGCCGGGGTGCTGGAGCTCGAGGTGGGGGCCGGCGTGGAGTGCCTGGCGACCTGCTTCACGCCGGGGCTGGCATGAGCTCAACGTGGGTGCGCGATTCCAGTAGGCGCCGCAGTGCAGGCGGGCCGTCGTCCTCCACCAGCACACAGCTGCCCGGCCAGTAGGGGCTCTCGCCGGGCGTGGGTGTGAGGAAGTAGGCGTCGTAGGTCCAGCAGCCGGTGTTGATCAGCCGCGCGCCGCCGGGTCCGCGCCACTCCGCGAGGTCGTCGCCGGGCAGCGGCCCCGCGCGGTGGGTGTGGCCGAACACTACGTGCGCGTCGCCCACGCCGAGGCGCGCGGCCACCTGGCCCATCGCGCGCAGACCGGCGCGGCGCAGCTCGTTGCTTGAGAGGTCGGAGTTGAAGGGGCCGAGACCGGCGCGGTTGAGCGCCGCCACGCCAAGCGGGAAGGCGCCGGCGAGCGCGCGGTTGCGCAGCTTGCGGCGTCCGTGCGTGCGCGAGCCGTTGCCCAGCGCATGCCAGGCGCGCACCGTCATGCCGCCGTTGATCGTGTCCCCGGTGGGGGCTTGGCGGGCGACCGCATCGATCCACGCGAACACCGGCACCGTCACCGCCTCGTAGTCGTCGGGCCCGATGAAGGCGCGCGTGGGGCGGCGCATGAGACGGCCCATCGCGCCGATCCCGAGGCGCTCGAGGGTGGGGATCGTGAGGTGGCAGTCGAGGTAGTGGCCGTGGGTGGCGTACACGTCGGGGCGCACCCACAGGCCGGGGTAGGCCACGGTCAGCCGTGCCGGAGCCGACCACTCGGCGAGCAGCGCCATCATCGACGAGGCGGCGCCCGCCTCGATCCGTTGCTCAACGCCGAGCGGCGAGGGCGCCGGCAGTTCGCTGCGATGCTCCAACCACGTCTCGATCAGGGCGTGGTCGTGGTTGCCCGCGACCGCCACGATCTCGCGGGTGGGCGGGGCTCCGCGAGCGGGCGCGGACCCACGGGCGGGCGGGGATCCCATCACCCGGCCGAGATCTTCGAAGAACGGGCGCGCGGCGGCCAGCGCCTCGCGGCGGGGGCCGTGGCGCAGCTCGAGCAGGTCGCCGAGCAGCACTAGGCGATCGACGTCCGCCAGTGCCTCCAGCAGCTGCGCGCGCAGCTCGGGGCGCCGCAACAGGTCCACGCCCGCCGCGCTGCCGAGGTGGAGGTCGGAGACGATCAGGGTGCGCATCGCACCGTCGGGCGCCCGCGGGCTGGCTGGATGGGGAGCGGCTGCTGCGCGAGATTCGCGCGGGGGAAGGGCAACGCCCTACGAGGCTCCGCCCGCCGCGACGGCGTCGCGGATCGGCTTGGGGAGCATGAAGCGAACATCCTCGCGCACCACGTGGAACTCGGAGATGTCCTCGTCGCGCACCCCCCGCGCGCGGAACAGGTCGAGCAGATCCTGCACCAGTTCGTCGGGGGCGCTGGCTCCCGAGGAGACCCCCACCACACGCCGGCCCTGCAACCACTCCTCGCGTACCTCGCCACGGTTGTCGATCAGATGGGCGTCGGTGCCGCAGTCGCGCGCCACCTCCACGAGGCGCACCGAGTTGGAGGAGTTGCGCGAGCCGATCACCAGCACCAGGTCGCACTCGCCGGCCATCTGCTTGACGGCCGCCTGGCGGTTGGTGGTGGCGTAGCAGATGTCATCGGTGCGCGGCCCGGCGATGCTCGGGAAGCGCTCGCGCAGGCGGGCGACGATCGCGGCGGTCTCGTCGATCGAGAGCGTCGTCTGGGTGATGTAGGCGACCCGCTCGGGGTCCTCCACCTGGAGCTCATCGACGTCGCGCTCGTTCTCCACCAGCATGATCCGCTCGGGCGCCTCGCCCATCGTGCCTTCGACCTCCTCGTGGTCGGCGTGGCCGACCAGCACGATCGTGTAGCCCTGCTCGGCGAAGCGCCGCGCCTCGACGTGCACCTTGGTCACCAGCGGGCAGGTGGCATCGATCGTCTGCAGGTGCCGAGCCAGCGCGTTGGCGCGCACGCTGGGCGCCACGCCGTGCGCGGAGAACACGGTGACGGCCCCCTCGGGCACCTCGGTCTCCTGGTCGACGAAGATCGCCCCCCGCGCGCGCAGCTGCGCGACGACATGCTTGTTGTGCACGATCTCCTTGCGCACATACACCGGGCGCCCGTGCAGCTCGAGAGCCCGTTCCACGGTTTGCACGGCGCGATCGACGCCCGCGCAGTAGCCGCGCGGGGCGGCGAGGAGGATCTTCTCGACGGTATTTTCCACCTCCCCAAGTGTACGGCGCCTTGGGCGCGCGGGAGCGGCGTATGGCCACCATGCCTTGCGCGCGCGGGAGCGGGCCTATGGCCACCCGCCCTGCGCGCACGGGAGCGGGCTACGGCCACCGCGCTCGCCAGGCAGCGGTTTGCGGTGCAAGGGTTCCGAATATGCGCGCGGCGGGTACTCTAAGCAGCTAACCATGCCTCAGCGTCATCTCGACAGGCTCACCGCGGTGGACGCTTCCTTCTTGCACCAGGAGGGGCCGAGCTCGCACATGCACGTGGGCGGCCTCACGCTGCTGGAGGGGCCACCGCCGCCGCTGGAGGAGTTCCTCGAACAGATCCGCAAGCGCCTGCACCTGGTGCCGCGCTACCGCCACAAGCTGGCCCACACCCATACGGCGCTCGACAGCGGGCGCCCGGTGTGGGTGGACGATCCGAGCTTCAACCTCGAGTACCACGTGCGCCACACCGCGCTGCCGGCGCCGGGGGATTGGGAGCAGCTGTGCAACCTCACCGCGCGCATCTTCTCCCAGCAGCTCGACCGCTCCAAGCCGCTGTGGGAGATGTGGCTGATCGAGGGCTTGAAGGACGATCGATGCGCGCTGATCTCCAAGACCCACCACTCGCTGATCGACGGGATCGCTGGGATCGACCTGGCGACGGTGCTGTTCGACCTCTCGCCCGAGCCGCCCCCGGTGCGCCACTCCGGCAAGGCGTGGCAGCCCCACCGCGAGCCAAACACGATCGAGCTGCTGGCAGCAGGTGCGAAGGGGGCGCTGCGCGCGGGGGTGGAGCTGGCGGCCGGCGCGGCCGACGCGCTGGCGCACCCAGACCGCGCGCTGGCCGCGGCGCGCGAGGCGGCGGAGGGCGTGGGGGAGATCGTGTGGGCGGTGCTCAACCCCGCGCCGGCGACGCCGCTGAACGTGGACATCGGGCCGCACCGGCGCTACGCCGGGGTGGGGTGCGCGTTGGAGGACTTCAAGGTCGTCAAGAACGCGTTTGGGTGCACCGTCAACGACGTCGTGCTGGCGGTGGTGGCGGGCGCGCTGCGCGAGTTCCTGATCGCGCGCGGGCTGCGCACCGAGGGCGTGGAGATGCGGGCACTGGTGCCGGTGTCGGTGCGCGCCGACGACGAGCACCAGCAGCTGGGCAACCGCATCGTGGCGATGCGCGGGCCGCTGCCGGTCTACATCCCCGACCCGGTGCAGCGGCTGCTGTTCGTCAAACGGGAGATGGACGGCTTGAAGGAGTCCAAGCAGGCGCTCGGTGCGGAGGTGATCGCGGGCGTGCAGAACTTCGCGCCGCCCACGATCCTCGCGCAGGCCTCGCGCCTGAACTTCTCCACGCGCCTGTTCAACCTGATCGTGACCAACGTCCCCGGCCCGCAGTTCCCGCTGTACGTGCTGGGCCGCAAGATGCTGGAGGCCTACCCCGTGGCGTTCCTGCCCCAGCACCATGCGCTGGCGATCGCGATCATGTCCTACAACGGCCAGATGAACTTCGGCCTGCTGGGCGATCTCGACGCGATGGATGACCTCAACCAGTTTGGGGAAAGCATCGCCGCGGAACTTGCCACGCTGGTGTCGCTCGCGGGCGACGTCGCCGCTTTGCCGGCTGCCTGAGAGCGTCTTTCAAGCGTCCCTACCACTTCACAAAATGAAGGGTTGGGGTCCGAAAATAGAACATGTACAACCGACGACGTTGCCCTCGTGGCCTGGCCGTCAGAAGCCGAGCGCGAACTTGGCGTCCTCGGTCATCCGCTCGGGCGACCACGGCGGGACGAACACCATCTCGCACTCAACCGACGTCACGCCTTCCAGCTCGCCCACGAACTCCTCCATCTGTTCGGTCACCTGCGGACCGATCGGGCAGGCGGGGGTGGTGAGCGTGAAGGTGATGTGCACGTCCCCGGCGTTCACCTCCACGCCGTAGACCAAGCCCAGCTCGACGAAGTCGAGGCCGAGCTCGGGGTCGATCACGTTGGAGAGCGCATCCATCACGTCCTCCATCTCGACGACGGTGGGGGAGGCGCCGCCGTCCTCGAACTCGGCGGTGGGCGCGCCGGTCGGTTCTACGACGGGAGCGCCCCCGACGGGCCCGGTGGCGGCGGGGGGAGCGGTGAGATGGTCGGCGGTGGGCGCGCCGGGAGCGGCGAGGTGGTCGGCGGCGGGCTCGGACATAGCCTCAGCCGATCGAGCCGACCATCTCCAGCTGGATCAGGCGGTTGAGCTCGACCGCGTACTCCATCGGCAGCTCCTTCGTCACCGGCTCGATGAAGCCGTTGACGATCATCGCCGCCGCCTCGTCCTCGGTGAAGCCGCGCGAGCCCATGTAGAAGAGCTGGTCGTCGGAGATCCGCCCGACCGTGGCCTCGTGGGCGACGGCGACGTTGGGGTTCTGGATCTGGATGTCCGGCCAGGTGTCGGAGCGCGAGATCCCGTCCATCATCAGCCCGTCGCACTGCACGCGGGCTTTGGAGCCCTGAGACTTCGGGCCCATCCGCACGAGGCCGCGGTAGCCCATGATGCCGCCGTCCTTGGAGATCGACTTGGCGAGGATGTTGGAGGTGGTGTTGGGCGCAAGGTGGACGACCTTCGCGCCGGTGTCCTTGTGCACGCCGCCGGAGGCCACGCCGACGTTGAGGTGGTCGGCGCGGGCGCCCTCGCCCATCAGGTAGGAGCCGGGGTAGAGCATCACGTACTTGGCGCCCATCGAGCCGCCGACCCACTCGACGGTCCCGCCGGCATCGACGACGGCGCGCTTGGTGTTGAGGTTGTAGACGTCCTTGGACCAGTTCTGCACGGTGGTGTAGCGGGCCTTGGCGCCCTCGTGCACGAAGATCTCCACGACGGCGGAGTGCATCGAGTTGACGCTGTAGGTCTGCGCGGTGCAGCCCTCGATGTAGTTGACCTCCGACCCCTCGTCGGCGACGATCAGGGTGTGCTCGAAGGTGCCCTCGCCGGCGCCCTCCATGCGGAAGTAGGACTGCAGCGGCAGATCGCACTTGACGCCCTTGGGGATGTAGCAGAAGGCCCCACCCGACCACACGGCGCCGTGGAGCGCCGAGAACTTGTTGTCCTGGGCGGGGACGCATTTGTTCATGAAGTACTTCTGCACCAGCTCGGGGTACTCGGTGATGGCGGTGTCCATCGAGCAGAACAGGATCCCCTGCTTGGAGTACTCCTCCTTGAGCCCCTCGTACACGGGCTCCTGGCGCCACACCCCGACGACGCCGGCGAGGTGCTCGCGCTCGGCCTGGGGGATGCCGAGGTCCTCGTAGGTCTGCTTCATCTCCTGCGGGACGTCGTCCCAGCTGTTGAAGCGCCCGGCGGTGGGGGGCGAGTAGAGCACGAGGTCGTCGAGGTTCAGCCCCGACAGGTCGATGCTCCACGTCGGCATCGGCTTGCGTTCGAAGATCTCCAGCGCCTTGATCCGTTTGTCGGCCATCCAGTCGGGCTCGCCCTTGATCTTCGAGAGCTCGGTGACGACCTCGCGAGAGATTCCCTGGCGCGCGCGCAATTGCCCCTGCTCGTCCTCGACGATCGGGCTGGGCTTGGCGATTCTGACTGTGTCGGTTGCGGCCATTTTGGTGCTCCTTCGCTTGAATCCCGTGCTCTGTGGTAGGGATTCTATCGCGTCCTTCGCAGACCCGAGAGAGAGCGATCTATGGGACGATCTTTTGGACGAGGACCGTCAATGAAAGCGACCTCGGCGGGGGCGGTTCGTGGGATGCCTGGCGAGGCTCTCACGTCGGCCAGTCGCGATCGCCGCTGACCGCCCCGCGCACGACCTTGAGGTTCAAGAGCGCGCACTTGCGGCGGGTGGCGGAGACCGGGATGCCGAGCAGGTCGAGCATCCAGTCGGCGCCGAGCTTGCCGACCTCCTCGAGCTCCATCCCCTTCAGCTCCTCGGAGGCGATCGAGGCGGACGCCTGGGAGATCGCGCAGCCGTGGCCGTCGAAGCGCAGGTCCGCGATGCGCCCGTCCTCGACCCGGATCTGCACGCTGAGCTCATCGCCGCACAGCGGGTTGTGCTCTTCGGCCTCCAGGTCGTGGGGCTCCAGCGCGCCGAAGTTGCGCGGGCGCTTGTAGTGGTCGAGGATGTAGTCGCGGTAGAGGTCGTCCATCAGCGCGTCGTTCCTTCCCCATCACTTGGAAGACCTCGCCGCATGCGGCGAGGTCGGCAGGGCCGCATGCGGCCCTGCCTGGAAAGGCCACATGTGGCCTTTCCTCGGGACCGCACATGTGCGGTCCCGCTGGTCGGCGCATGCGCCGACCAGAACAGCAATGCGCGTCCGCTCACAGCCCGAACACCTCGCGTCCGGCCAGCAGCGTGTCGAGCAGCGTGTCGATCTCCGCGGGGGTGTTGTAGATCCCCACGCTCGCCCTCGCCGTGGCCGCCACGTGCAGGCAGCGCATCAGCGGCTGCGCGCAGTGGTGGCCGGCGCGGATGCACACGCCGCCGCGGTTGGCGATCTCGGCGACGTCGTGGGGGTGCATTCCCTCGATCGTGAACGACGCGATGCCGCCCCGTTCCTCCGCGCGCGGGGGGCCGGCGACGCGCAGGCCGGGCACTTCCGCGAGTCGCGTGAGCATGTGTGCGGTGAGCGCTTCCTCGTGCTCGCGTACGCGCTGCATCCCCAGCGCGCGCAGGTACTCCACCGCCACGCCCAGCCCCACCGCCTCGGCGATCGGGGGGGTGCCGGCCTCGAACTTGTATGGCAGCTCGTTCCACGTCGCGCTGTCGAGGTCCACCGAGGCGATCATGTCGCCGCCCGTCAGGAAGGGGGGCATCTGCTCCAGCAGCTCGGCGCGGCCGTGCAGCACGCCGATCCCGGTCGGGCCCATCGCCTTGTGGCCGGTCCATGCGTAGAAGTCGGCTCCCACTGCTGCCACGTCCACCGGCATGTGTGGCACTGCCTGCGCGCCGTCCACCAGCGACACCGCGCCGGCGGCGCGGATGCGCGCGGTCATCTGCGCTACGGGGTTGATCGTGCCCAGCACGTTGGATACGTGGGTGAACGCCACCAGCTTCACGTCGCCCCGTTCGAGCTCTCTATCGAGCTGCCTTGGGTCGAGCTGGCCGGTCTCGTCCACCTCCAGGTAGCGCAGCTGCGCGCCGCGCTCTTTGCACAGCTGCTGCCACGGCACGATGTTGGCGTGGTGCTCCATCTGGGTAATGAGCACCGCGTCGCCCGGATGGGTGGGGCTCGGGTGGCTGGGGCTCGGGTGGGTGGGACCCAAATCGCTGCGGCCCCACGCGTACGCGACGAGGTTGATCGCCTCGGTGACGTTCTTCGTGAAGATCGTCGTCTTGGGGTCGGCGCTTGTGAACGCGGCGACCCGCGCGCGCGCCTGCGCGTAGGCGGCGTCGGCCTCCTGCGCGAGCGCGTACACGCCGCGGTGCACGTTGGCGTTGTGCGCGCGCAGGTGCTCGGCCAGCGCGTCGATCACCACCTGCGGCTTCTGCGCGGTCGAGGCCGAGTCGAGGTACACCAGCGGATTGCCATCGAATTCGCGCGTTAGGATCGGGAAGTCCCCGCGCACGTCCAGCTCGGCGCTCTCGCCGCTTGGTGCGCCCGGTGAGAGCGCGTCGATTGTCGCTCGCGCCGAGATGCTCACCTACTGCTCACCTCCTTACCGCTCGCCTCCCGCAACGCTGGCCGATCTTCGATCGCGGTTCTCGCATACCGCATCGTGCTCACCGGCTCGCCGCGTACGCCTCGATGTCCTCGCGCGCCGCCGCCAGCTTCGCGGCGATCTTCGTGCGCACCACCTCTTCCAGCGGCTCGTCCTCCAGCTGGGCGATCAGCGGCTCGAAGAAGCCCTCGACGATCACCCTGACGGCGCTCGCGCGGTCCAGGCCGCGGGTCTGCATGTAGAAGATCGCGTCCTCGTCCAGCTCGCCCACCGTGCCGCCGTGGGAGGCCGACACGTCGTCGGCGCTCACCAGCACCGAGGGGATCGCGTCCAGGCGCGCCTTGTGCGAGAGCATCATCGTGTGGATCTGCAGGTAGGTGTGGGTCTGCTGCGCGCCGGGGTCGATCTGGATCAAGCCCTCGAAGCTCGCGCGGCTCTCGCCGGTCGCGGCCCCCCGCCAGTGCACGTCCCCGCCGGAGGGGCCGGTCTCGTGCAGGTCCACTGCGAACACGTCCAGCAGCTCTTTCTCCTGGGCGAAGAACACGCCGCGGAACGCCATGTCCCCGCCCGGCTCGCTCACCGCCAGCTCGAGGTGCTGGCGCACGAGGTGGCCGCCCAGCAGCGCGGGCAGCCAGTGGCAGTAGGCGTCCCTGCCGACGCCCACGAAGCGGGTGGAGGCGTCGAACACTTCGCCCGCGCCCCAGTCCTGCACCTGCGCGAGGTGGCAGCGCGCGCCGTCGTTCAGGTACAGCTCGAACGCTCCCGCGTGCAGCGCCTGCCGGCTGTCTCCCTCGGCATCCCCGGTGTCGTACGCGGAGGGGTCCGGTCCCGCCCCACCTCCCTCGGAATCCCGGGCGCCGCGGGAGGAGGGGTCCGGTCCCTCGAAGTCGCCCGCCAGGTTGTACTCGTGCACGCGGAACTGCGCCCCGCGCTCGCCCACGATCAGCGTGCGCCCGTACTGAGCCGTGCCCGGCGCGTCGATCGCGTATACGATCTCGAACGGCCGCTCGATGGCGAGGCCGGCGGGGATGTGCAGGAAGGCGCCGCCCGTCCACAGCGCCGCGTTGGCGGCCTCCAGCTTGTGGCGGTCGTAGGTCAGGCGCTTGGAGTACCACTGGGTGAACAGCTCCGTGTGCTCGCGCGCGGCCTCCTCCAGCGAGCAGAGGATCACGCCGCTTCGCTTCAGCTCGGGGTCCAGCTCGACGCTCACCACGGTGCCGTCGCGCTGCACGATCCTGCCGGCGCGCTCGCGGGCGGGGAGCGTGTCGCGCACCACCTGCGGCACGCCCGCGTCGGGGCTGTGGTGGCGCACCTGCAGCCTGTCGAGGTCCAGCCCCTCGAAGCTCGTCGTCCAGAAGCCCGAGCGTCGCCACACCGGCAGCTGGAGCGACTCGTACACCCCCAGCGCCGCTTCGCGCAGCTGCTCGAGCGTGCGCCCGTCGCCCGCGCCGGCGCCGTGCAGCGCGTGGTAGAGCGTGGACTCGCGGTGGCGTCCGGGCTTGACCGCAACCGCGCCGCTCGCCTGCTCCTGCGCCTGTGCATGCTCCTCAGGCACGGTCGCCACTCCTCGCCGCGCCCGCCGTCTCGGCGCCGAACTCCTGGCGGATCTGGTCGTACCCCTCGCGCTCCAAGCGCTCCACCAGCTCCACACCGCCCTCCAGCACGATCCGCCCCTCGAGCATGATGTGCACGAACTGGGGCTTGATGTAGTGCAGGATGCGCTGGTAGTGGGTGATGATCAATGCGCCGAGACCCTGCTCGGAGTGGAGCTTCTCGACGCCCTCGGCGACCGTGCGCAGCGCGTCGATGTCGAGGCCCGAGTCGGTCTCGTCGAGGATCGCCACGTCCGGTTTGAGCATCGCCATCTGCAATATCTCAGCGCGCTTCTTCTCGCCGCCGGAGAAGCCGTCGTTGAGGTGGCGCGAGGTGAACGAGCGGTCCACCTCCAGCAGGTCGATCGCGTGCTGCAACTCGGTGCGGAACTCTTTGACGTTGATGGGCTCCTCGCGCTTGGCGTTGATCGCCATGCGCAGGAAGTTGGCCACCGACACGCCCGGGATCGCCACCGGGTACTGGAAGGCGAGGAACAGCCCCGCCTTCGCGCGCTCGTGCGGCTCGGCCTCGGTGATGTCCTCGCCCTTGAACGCGATCGAGCCCTCCGTAATCTCGTAGGAGGGGTGCCCCAGCAGGGTGTTGGCGAGCGTCGACTTGCCCGACCCGTTGGGGCCCATCAGCGCGTGCACCTCGCCGCGGTCGATGCTCAGGTCGACGCCTTTGAGGATCTCGCGCTCCTCGATGCGCACGTGCAGGTTGCGTATCTCCAGGTCAGCCATGTTCTCCTTCGGGTCAGGCGATTGTCGGTGTGGGCAGATGCTGCGCGGCCGCAGCCGCGGCGCCTGCCGGGATGCGCTTTGCCGAGGGGGCCAATGGGAGCGCGGTCGTCGGCGCGGGCGCCGAAGCCGGTTGACGCCGGCCTGTGACCGTTTCGGCCGGCATCCCCGTCGCGGCTGGCATCCCCGTTGCGGCTGGCATCCCCGTCGCGGCCGGCAATAGGTCGGCGAGCGTGGTGTTCATCAGCGTGCTGACGATCGAGAAGCGCACGCGGGTCCACAACAGCTTGGTGGGGCACACGTGGTCGGGGTCCTGCTCCCGCGAGCACACGACGCTCCCGTCGGCGTTCTGGGAGATGCACTCGATCGGGGCGATCGACCCCTCCAGCGCCTCCACCACCTCGGCCATCGTGATCTCCTTCGGCGCCCGCGCGAGCATGTACCCGCCCCGCGAGCCCCGGCGGCTCTCGATCAGCCCCGCCTTGCGCAGGCGCGCCACGAGGTGCTCGAGGTACGCCAGCGGCAGGCCGTCGTGCTCGGCGATCTCCGCCAGCGGGACGACGGGCTCCTCCCCGGCGGGGCTTGCCTCTGCGCGCTGCGCGAGGGCCACCATCACGCGCACGCCGTACTCCGCCTTGGTTGAGAACATCATCTTGAACGCCTTCGGGGTGGAGGGTGGGAGAGGGCCTGGCCCCTCCCGCTCAGATCATCATCGCTTGAATACCTACCTGGGCGGTAGGATATCAGGCAGGTGGCCGCAGCTCGGGGCGGCGTGGCCGACCACCACCCCTATTCCCGCTCCAGCTTGCCTATTCCCGCTCCAGCTTGCGTACGTCGTGCGCGAGCGCTTCCGGGGTGAGCTCTTCCACAGGGAACTCCACGCGCGGGGCGCCCCTCCTGTTGAGCAGCAGCACAAACGCACCGCGTTCGTACGCAACCGCGCCCGCGCTCGCCGGAACCGCCGCGTAGGCGCGCCACACGGCGCTCAGCTGGGCGGCGCTGCCGGTCAGGTATTCCATGCGGCCCGTCAACGACGCCGCATGGAGGAATGCCTGCACGCGTGCGGGCGTATCCCCGGCGGGGTCGAGGCTGATCGCCAGTGCCAGAGTGCCCTTCGGGAGTTCTTCCAGTGCCCCGCGAATCTGCTGGGCGATCAGCGGCGCGGTCGTCTTCGAGGTGGTGTAGAGGAAGGTGAGGATCGCCACCTTCCCGCGGAAGTCGCTCAGCGAGACGCGCCTCCCATGCTGGTTGGTGAGCGTGAACTGGCGTGGCTGCAGGCTGCCTGGCAGCAGCGCCCCGTCGTACCCGGTCTCGGACGGCGCGCTCGCCGCGACCGCCGTGGTGGATGTCGTGGCTGTGCCGCCATCGGAGCTGCCCGAGCACCCGGGCAGGGTCGCGAGCGCGAGCACGGCGACGATCAGGGGCGCGATTGGCAGTTGGCGGCGCACTGAGATCCCGGAATGTAAGAGGAACGTAGGAGGCCGCGCGTCACCCGCGGCGGGCGAGGTTGTGTAATCCATTGTGCGGTATCGTTTTGAGTCCCTGGCAGACCGGGCTTACGGAAGAGGTGCTCCACCGATGGTCCTCGCAAGCTGCTCCGGCATCGCTGCGCTTGCGCGGGGGATGTTGGGCAACCTCACGATCCCCGCATTCGCGCCGGCGGCAGCTTCTCCTGGTGGTGCTGCGCAGGGCGATGCCGGGCCGGAGCGCGCGGCGATCCTGCGCGGCGGGCCGATCCTGACGATGGACGAGGCCCACCCCATCGGGGAGGCGCTGGCGATTCGTGGCTCCACGATCCTCGGGGTTGGCACTCTCACCGAGGTCAAACGCCACTACACCCCGGGCACCGAGATCATCGACCTCGGCGGGCACGCCGTGCTGCCGGGGTTCGTCGAGTCTCACGTGCACGTGCTGGAGAGCGCGCTCGCCGCCGTGGGGATCGCCAAGGATGCGGCGGCCAGGCTGTGCGAGGAGGAGCCCGAGCGCGTCGAGGCGCTCGGCGCCTGCGCGCTGCGCGAGCTCGCGATGCGGGGCTGCACCACGGTGTACGACACCGGCGTCGGCCTGCTCGCGGGTGCGGCCGAGCACCAGTTGCTGGACGCGCTCGCGCACGCGCCCGACGCTCCCGTGCGCGTGCGCGGGGCGTTCACCCCCGAGCTTGCCACCGCGCTGGGTGCGATGCCGGGCGCCGGCGACGAGCGCTACGACGTGGTCGGGATCTCCTACCGGGCCGACGGCACGGTCGAGGACTTCGCGGCAGCGCTCGGCCAGCCCTACCTGAACGGTCGCGGAAATGGTGAGCTCATGCGCGAGGAGGCCGAGCTGCGCGAGGCGATGCGCGTCTGGCACGACGCTGGGTGGCAGCTGGTCGTGCAGTCCGAGGGCGACCGCGCCACCGAGCAGGTGCTGCGCTGCTTCGAGGCGATTCTCGCCGATGCCCATGTGGCCGTGCCTCACCGCATCGAGCGCTTCGCGGTCGTCAACGACGAGCAGATCGCTCGAGCCGCGGCGCTCGGCCTCTCTGTCAGCCATGCGATCAACCAGGTCTACTACCTCGGCGAACGCCTTCGCGATCAGGTGCTCGGGCAGGAGCGCGCCGCGCATTTCCACTCGTTGCGGCGCGACCTCGAGCACGGCGTCCTCAGCTCTTGCCACAGTGGCGAGGTTCCCGCCGTGAGTGGCGCGATCCTCGCCGCGAGTGGCGAGGGCCGGGTCGCGAGTGGCGAGGGCCGGGTCGCAAGTGGCGGGGGGCGGGTCGCAAGTGGCGGGGGGCGGGTCGCGAGTGGCGAAGGGCGGGTTACGCAGGTCGATCCCTGCCTGGCGCTGCGCACTGCCACCACTCGCCTGATGCGCGACAGCGACGACGTTCTCGGGCCCTTCCAGCAGCTGACGCTCGAGGAGGCGCTGCGCACGCTCACCGTCAACCCCGCGCGCCAGGCTCTGCTCGGCGGCCGAGTCGGCGTGCTGCGGCCGGGGATGCTCGCCGACCTGGTCGTGCTCGACCGCGACCCCCGCGATGTCGCGCCCGAACGGCTGCATGAGCTGCGGGTCATG
>CAWJOV010000002.1:0-375495 GCA_963844585.1 uncultured Solirubrobacterales bacterium
GAGACCTGGTTGGGGGGTCGCCGCCAACGGTGGGGGTAGTCGCCTCAGGAACTTGGCCGGCTTCCCTCCGAGGCGCTATACTTTCTGAAGTCCATGAAATCCGACCGCCGTTCGGGAGTTTCGAGATGAGCGTTTCCTCGGCGGAGCTGCTCCGCCAGATCAAGAGCAAAATCGATGAGGTAGATCCCTCCGAGGTCAAGGAGCTGATCGGCGAGGGCGTGGCGATCGTCAACGTGCGCGGCAGCGAAGAGTTCGCCACCGGGCATCTCCCGGGGGCCAAGAGCATCCCCCGCGGCCACCTCGAGTCGCGGATCGAGAGCGCCGTGCCGGATCGCTCCGCCGAGGTGATCCTCTACTGCGCCTCCGGCATCCGCTCCGCCTACGCGGCGCGCACGATGATCGAGGACATGGGCTACGAGCACGTACGCTCGATGACCGGCGGGATCACGCTGTGGAAGGACCGTGGCTACGAGGTCGAGATCCCGCGCGCGCTCACCGCCGAGCAGCGCGACCGCTACTCGCGCCACCTTTTGATCCCCGAGATCGGCGCGGAGGGCCAGCAGCGGCTGCTCGACGCGAAGGTGCTGCTGCTCGGCGCCGGGGGCCTCGGCTCCCCGACGGCGCTCTACCTGGCGGCCGCCGGCGTCGGCACGCTCGGGATCGTCGATGACGACGTCGTCAACCTCTCCAACCTCCAGCGCCAGGTGATCCACTCCACCCAGCGCGTGGGCATCCCCAAGGTCGACTCCGCCGAGGAGTCGATCCACGCGCTCAACCCCGACGTGAACGTCGTCAAGTACCAGACGCGCATCGACGCGTCCAACATCATGGAGATCATCGACGGCTACGACGTAATCGTCAACGGGGTCAACAACTTCCCCACCCGCTACCTGCTCAACGACGCCAGCGTGCGCCTGCGGATCCCCGTCGTCTCTGCCTCGATCCTCGGCTTCGACGGGCAGCTGTCGGTGTTCAAGCCCTACGACGGCCCCTGCTACCGCTGCCTCTTCCGCGAGCCCCCCCTGCGGAGCTCGCGCCGTCCTGCGGTGCCAACGGGGTGCTCGGCGTGCTGCCCGGCACGATGGGGCTGCTGCAGGCCACGGAGGTCGTGAAGCTGATCCTCGACATCGGCGACCCCGCGATCGGGCGCCTGTTGCTCTACGACGCGCTCGGCGCCACGCTCACCGAGGTCAAAGTCCACCGCGACCCCGAGTGCCCGATCTGCTCGCGCGACCCCGACGAGATCCGCGACGAGGAGATGGGCGTGTTCCCCGACTACGAGGCGTTCTGCGCCGCGGCAGGGTAGGCTGCACGCCGATGGCGACGATCAAGGTTCCCCCGGTCCTGCGCGCCTCGGTAGGCGGCGAGAAGGAGGTTTCGGCCTCCGGCGAGAACGTCGGCGAGGTGCTGCGAGACCTTGCCGCCACCCACCCCGCCACCCAGAGCCAGCTCTTCTCGGCTGACGGTGAGCTCAACCGCTACGTCAACGTCTACCTCAACGACGAGGACGTGCGGGTGCTGGATGGGCTGAACACCGCCGTCGGCGGTGGGGACACGCTGGTGATCCTGCCGGCGATGGCCGGCGGGATGTAGAGGTTCTTCCGCCGCATCCGCCTCTACGCTCCGCGTCCAAGATTTCTTTCAAGATTCAATCGTCTCGGCTTGCCGAACGATGCCTCTCGTGCCCGTGAGAGCTACTCGCGTTCCCATCCCTGGATTCAGTGCCTGCAAGCGCGTGCTCGGGCGTGCGTCGTTCGCCGGCCTTTTGGTGCTTGGTGTGGGCGTGGCGCTGCCAGGCGTAGCCTGGGCGAACGAACCCAAGGGTCCCGTGTACTCGCTGTCGATCGTCGAGGGCGAGACCACGGTTCCCTCGCACTCGATCCTTTCCACCAGCGGCTCGGTCTACATACCGCACGCCAAAGAAAAAATTCAGGTGAAGCTGCGTATCACCGAACCAGACGGCCTGACCATCGCGGAAAACACCAACGAAGGCGGAGGGTCGGAAGTGGGTGTCTGGCTCGGCAATCAGGTGCCGCAGGTGGGCGACCCCGTCTACCTCGAATCTCCAAGCGGCCACGTCGTGGGCTCGGAGGTCTACGACGGTCTGCCTTCGATGGACCCGACGGTGTGTGCGGGATCGATGAACTTCTCCGGCCAGCGCTCATCTCCCGAAGATGTGATGAAAGGCAGCTATGAAACGCTGGTCGTTCATCCCAGCTACGTCGCGCATCGGTTCGGCGGGAACGCGCAGGTTCCCACCCAGTCCGGAACGTCCTTCGCGGGAAGCTTCCTGAAGCCGCTGGAAATCGGCGAGACGGTGAGCGCGGTCGAGAGCGTGGAAAAGCCACTGGAAGGTGCGGCCACGTTTATTTACGAAAGCGAAACGCAGCGTCCTGTTGGTGCCTGCCCGCTGCCGCCCCCTCCGCCGCCGCCGCCCCCGCCCCCGCCGGCTCTGCAGGGGTCGATCTTCAAGCTCGTGAATACCACCATCAAGAAGCTGCTGAAGTCGGGGTGGACTGACGAGGTGACGATCAACCAGCCAGGCACGGTGATCCAAAACCTCTATCAGGTGGGAGGCACGGTGCCCGCATCTGCGTCAGCGCACAAGAAGGGGCACGGTCGCAAGCGCAAGCCACCGGCGCTGCTGTTGGCTCGCGGGTCGGCATCGGCCGCCGCCGCGGGCACGGTGAAGGTGGTGCTGCACGCCACCACGAAGGGCCGGCACACCCTCACTCACAGCCACAAGGTGCGGGCGGTGCTGGTCACGACGCTGAAAATCGCCTCTGGCGCCAAGCTCAACCTCCAGACGCGCACGGTCACGCTCGATCGTTAGATCGGCGCTTGCACTTGTCCTGACCGCAGCTGCCTGGCTGCAACCCCCGGCGGTGTTGCCGATCCCGTCGGCCACCGGCCCGGAAGGGCCGCCCCGGCCGTACGGTGCAGCGCCACCGACAGGCGTCTCTGCTCCGCCGACTGGCCCAAGCTTTGCGCGCGCTCAGAACCACGCGCTGCTCTACGGCCCCTTTCCCCAAGGCGGCCTCACCAGGGGCATCTCCGACCCGACGCTGATCATGAGTCCCGATGCAGCCGTGCGCGAACAGGCGCTGACGCGGATCCGTGCCGCCGGCGCGAGCGTGGTGCGGATCCCAGTGGAATGGCGCTACATCGTCAGCGCCAACCCGCCCGCCGGGTTCGACGCGGCCGACCCCGCCAGCCCCGCCTATGACTTCACCATGGTCGATTCCGCCGTGCGCGACACGGTTGCCGCCGGGTTGATGCCGCTGCTGGTCGTGACCCGGGCGCCCGCCTTCGCGGAAGCTCCCCGCCGCTGGCCCTACGCCTATCCAGGCAGCTGGGCGCCCAACCCAGCGGCCTTCGGGGAATTCGCGAGCGCCGTGGCACGCCGCTACGACGGCTCCTTCCCCGATCCGCTGGAGGCGGGGCGCGCCCTCCCGCGCGTGCGGCTGCTGGAAGCGTGGAACGAGCCCAACCTCGCGCGCTACCTCGAGCCGCAGTGGGTCGCCGAGGGCGGGCGTTGGCGAGCCTTCTCGCCGCTGCTCTACCGACAGCTGCTGAACGCGTTCTACGCCGCCGTCAAGGCGGTCGAGCCCAGCGACACCGTGATCGCCACCGGGGTGGCGCCCAACGGCGAAGCGCCCGGTGTGGGGCGGATGACCCCGGTGCGGTTCCTGCGCGAAATGCTGTGCTTGGAAGGGGAGACGGAGGCTAAGGCCGGTCCTCGGGTCGAGCGGGGTGGGGCGCGGAAAACGAAAAAAGCTCGTGCGGGGAAGGCCCTGAGGGCGAGTACCGGCGAGGACACAGCCTGTCCCGACCCCCCGCACTTCGACGTGCTGGCCTTCCACCCGCTCTCCTTCGAAAGCCCCGACCGGTCGGCGGCCTCCTCGCAAGACGTGGCGATCGCCGACATCGCCAAGGTGACCGGCCTGCTCGCGCGAGCCGAACGCGCGGGCACCGCGCTGCCGCGGGCGCGGCGCAAGTCGGTGTGGGTGACCGAGCTCAACTGGGAAAGCGCGCCCCAAGCCGCGCACGGCGTGCCCGGCCGCCTGCAGGCATCGTGGATCTCGCGCGCGCTGCATCGGCTGTGGATCGCGGGCGTGGGCATGGCCGAGTGGCAGTTCCTGGTCAACCCCTACCCGGGAACGCCGCTCGCGACCTCGACGGGCGGTGTCGTCTACGTCCCGCGGCCGGCGGGCCTCTACAGCGCCGGGGTGGTGGATGGCCGCTCCGAACCAGCGGTCGCGCGCCCCAAGCCGTTCCTGCTGGGCTTCGCCTTCCCGTTCGATCCTCTACGCGTGGACCGTGAACACGTGCGCGTGTGGGCGCTGCTGGTGCGTCCCGGTGAGCGGGTGCTGTTGCAGCGTCTTGCGCGCGGCGGTCGCTGGCGGACGGTTGTCGGCCTGCACGCCGACGGATACGGCGTGCTCAACCAGCTTGTTCGGCTGCGGGGGGCAGCGGATCTCAGGCTGGCGAGCGAGGGGCTGATGAGCGCCCCGGCGCGGATACCGCATAGTCGAAGCCGGCTGTAATCCCGCGAAGCGGCTGTGCTCCCAACGAGGGAGGGCGGTGACCAGGCGCTCGCTGCTGTCCGCGGTCCACCCGGCCACGTTCGGACCCATAAATTCCCTGCAATTTGCGGGCTTTGGGTAAGCGTTCAGTGGGTCAGGGGGACATAACTCTGGTCTGTCGAATTTTGTGGTGTGGAGCGGGAAGAAGCTGGCGCGATCTATGACGCGGGGCGAGAGGTCGTCATCGAGGTGTTGCTGCGTATGGATCGTCAGATCCAGCAGTTGACCGCGGTTGTTGAGCGCCAAGGGGAGCGGATCGCGGTGTTGGAGGCGAAGTTGGCGGCGAACTCGAGGAATTCCTCGCGGCCGCCGAGCACCGATATGCCGGGCAAGACGCCCACCCGGCGTAAGGATCCCTCAGGGCGCAAACAGGGCGGCCAGGATGGGCATCGGGGGCGTGGCCGGGGTCTGTTGCCGACGACGGCGGCGGATGAGGTCATCGAGCATTGGCCGCACTCGTGCTGTTGCGGGCACCTGTTCACCGAGGCAGAGCGCGTGGCGGTCGGGGAGCCGGTGCGTGCCCAAGTGGAGGAGCTCCCGCGGATCGCGGTTCGGTTGATCGAGCATCAGTGCCCGAGGGTGAACTGTCCCGGCTGCGGTCGCGCCCAGCGGGCGCCCATGCCTTCCGATGTCGCGGCCAGCGCTTTCGGCCCGCGTTTGCAGGCTGCGGTCGCCGCGTTGGTCGTGCGTAACCGTATCTCTCGCCATGACGCGGTCGAGCTCTGCCAAGAGCTCTTTGGGGCGCGGATCAGCACCGGCACGATCGAGGCGATTCTCACCCGGACCGCCGCCGCGCTCGCCGAGCCCTGCCGAGATCTCCTCGAGAGTGTCCGCGGGTCCTCGGCGCTGAACATGGACGAGACAGGCTGGCGTCTGCAGGGTGGCGGGCGTGCGCTATGGGGCGCGTTCACCGAGAACCTGGCGACCTTCAACGTCGCCCCGGACCGTCACGAGGACCACGCCCGCGCGCTGCTCGGTGACCACAAGGGGATCGTGACTTCCGACCGGTGGTGGGCCTACAACCACTTGCCGCTCGACCGTCGCCAAGTCTGCTGGAGCCACCTGCGGCGAGATTTCCAGGCCCAAGCGGAGGGCCTCGATGCCCAGGCCGAGTTCGGAGCGGCCGCCCTGAAGGTCTGCCAGGAGGTGTTTCGGGCGTTTGAGATCTTCCAGCACACCGGCGACCGCTCCGAGCTACGCCGCCAAATCCGGGCCTGCCAACGCGATCTGAAGCCTCTCCTGCGCCGATACTCCGGCAAGGCACCACGGAACAAGCGCACCCGGGGCCTGGCCCGCAACCTGCTGAAGATCTGGCCCGCCCTCTGGACGTTCGCCAAGGTGCCCGGCGTCACACCCACGAACAACCATGCGGAGCGCTCGCTCCGCGGCGCGGTGATCTACCGCAAGCTCTCCCTCGGCAGCCAGTCCACCGGCGGGGAGGAACGCATCGCCCGACTCCTCTCAGCCTCCATCACCTGCCGCCTACAAACCCGCAGCCTCTTCGACTACCTCACCAACCTGCACACCGCACACGCCACCAGCAATCCGCTACCCCTACTCACCTGAACCAACCAACTGAACGCTTACGGCTTTGGGACACTTGGACTCAAACTAACGTTTGACAATTCCCAAAGCTGGGAAGTATAATCTACCGACTCTCAATGACACCGGTTGGCTTCCGATTATTCCATCGCGCAATGCGTGGTGCCACCCCGGCACCATGCCGATGCTCGAGGGCGGACCGTGTGTGGCTTGTGGGGTTCTCGACTTGGAGCCTGCCGGTGGCTCCGCGATGGCGGTGGGGCGTTATACGGCGGACAGCTCAACGCGTTTGCGTGCCGGGGGTCTGCTGGGTCCTTTCTGCCATGAGGTGCACCCAGCGGCCGCCGCATCGCCGCGGAAGGCATGCTCGGCAACGACCACGAACAATCTCCATGCACGCCTGCCCAGTTGGTTATCGGGCAGGTTCCCACGGCCTCATGCGAGCTTGGTGCCGCGGCAGTGACGCGGATCCACTCGTAGGGGCTCGAATCAATCCTCTGCGTGCGGGAGTAGGGAGCAGAGATACATTCGGCCCCAGGACGCCTGCGTGTGCAATCGAAGGACGTCCCAGGGCTCTATACAACAGAAGGAGCATATCAAATGCATCTAAGTCGATTAGTTGGAATACGACATCTACTGTTGGCTCTCACGGCGATGCTTGCGTTCGGCGCCGTGGCGGCGAGTGCGGCGCAGGCGGCAGAAGGGCCGTTTTGGTCTGTAGAAGGAACGCGTCTTGCCTCGGGATCAACGGAGGGACTGGCCGGCAGTGCCGTTACCAACCAGGTGCTATCGGCCGGCGGCAAGGTGGTCACCTGCGAAGGTATAGAACCGGAAGCGGGCTCCAAGATAATAGGCGAGGCCTCAGGCGAAGCAGGGAAAGCCGAAGGCAAGCTTAGATATTCAAAATGCACCGTGGAAGGCAACGGCACCGGCTGCAAAGTAGTAAAAGAAGAAGTGGTGACCAATGCACTCAAGGGCGAGCTGGTTGAGGATGCGGCGACCAAAAAAAAGCTGTTAGCCGACTTCTTACCTGCCAGTGGTAACACCTTCGCTGAATTGAAATTCGAAGGCTCGGGATGTACGTTCAAAACAACCAAAGTCACCGGAATCGACGTACTGGCCGAGGTGCAGACAGCAGCTGGAGGAACCATCGAATTAGAAGGCGTATCTCCAGGTAGCGCCAAGACGTGGCGTCTTGAAATCGAGAAACCGCAGCCGACGGCATTCTGGTTAGTAAAAGAAGGAACTGGAAAAGAAGTCAAAATTGCGACCGAAGAAAAACTCGAAGCATTTGGTGCAGCCGCAACGCTTACAGGAACAGGATCAGTCTCACTGAAAAACGAAAAAGAATGGAGCCCGTTAGCGTAAGCTGACCCTGGGTGTGTGGGGTTTGGACGAGCGTCTAGGCCCTGCGCGCCCTAATTTTAGCTGTTTGGGGATGGAGGAGGCGCATTGGCTTGCGTCGGAGAGGTCTATGGATGAGGAGGTCGGGCGTGATGTGGAGGGGTAAGCTTTACGGATTGGTGGTCCTGCTGGGGCTCTTGGCAACGCTGTTTGCGGGGGCATCGACCGCGTTTGCTGCGGGTGACGCGAACATGGCCAATTGCAGCAATGAAACGTTGTCCGGCTTTGAGACCTATCTCCCCGACTGCCGCGCATACGAGATGGTGTCGCCGCTTTTCAAAGATGGGCGCCAGCTTACAATGGACGCGGTGACCGCCGACGGCTCACACGTGCTGGCAAAATCCTTTGCCGCCCTTGCCGAAACGGAAGGCGACGGCAATGAAGAAGCCCTCTACGAGCTCGCGCGATCCTCGGATGGCTGGCAGGTGGCAGCACTCACGCCGCCGGCCTCGCAGTTCCCGGTGCAGCTCTTTGAGGCGGCGAGCCCCGATCTGGAAAAGTCACTATGGATCATGCGCACGCCGGCGCAATCGATCTATGCAGAGGACCTGTATGTGCGCGAAGCTGACGGGTCATTTGTGAAGGTCGGCCCGTTGGTGCCGCCCTCGGCCGAAATCGGACCGCCCGTCGGATCCTACGAAGCGCCCTACTACAGGGCCAGCATCAAATATGCTGATGCGTCGTCCGATCTATCGCATGTCGTATTCGAGTTTGCCAATGGCGCGCCGCGTTGGCCGGGGGACACGACGAGCGAAAGCCGGTCGTTGTACGAGTATGTGCGGGGAGCATCGCGGCCCGAACTGGTTGGTGTCGACGCGGCGGGACAGCTCATCAGCGACTGCGAGACCGACGTCGGCTCGGAAAACAGCGCAGATCTCTACAACGCCATCTCGGCCGCCGGCAGCGTCGTGTTTTTCACCGCCGTCGGTCACAGCGCCCATGGGTCGGTGCCCTGTCCGACGGAAGTGGCCGCGCCTGAAGTAACCGAACTGTACGCGCGCTTCAGTGGGCAAGAAACAGTGCCCATTTCGGAGCCGCAGGCGTCGGCTTGCGCGGCCTGTGCCGTGCTGGCCAGTGCAAGCGAAGGCAGGAAGGAAGCGCAGTTTGCGGGCGCATCCGAAGATGGCTCGAAGGTGTTCTTTCTGACCGAACAGGCATTGTTGGGCGGCGCAAGCACGATGAACCTGTACGAATACGACTTCGACGCCCCGAGTGGCGCAAAGGTGATGCGCGCATCGGCAGGGACTGAACCAGCCGAAGTGCAAGGGGTCGTGCGCGTGTCGGAAGACGGGTCGCACGTTTACTTCGTGGCCAAGGGCGCATTGACAGCGGGACCGAACGCCGAAGGTCGGGAACCTGTCAAAGGGGAAGACAATCTGTACGTGTTCGAGCGGGACTCGGCCTACCCCGCTGGCCGACTGTCGTTCATCGCGACGCTCTCGGAAAACGACTCGGAAGACTGGCGGAGCAGGGATTCGCGACCGGTGTCGGCGACGCCCAACGGTCGCTACATCGTCTTCGAGAGCGTGGCCGACCTGACGGCCGGCGACGACAGCAGTCTTCCGCAGGTGTTCGAGTACGACGCGCAGACCGGCGAACTGGCCAGGGTGTCCGTGGGGCGACCCGGTTACACCGGAGAAGCGGACGCCAACGGTGCCACCATTCCCTACACCGAATATCTCACAAAGGCGTCGCCACAGCACACCGGCACGGCCATCTCGAGCGATGGTTCGACGGTGATCTTTGCCACCACCGGCGCGCTCACCGGGGAAGCCGTGGCCGCTCACGACGCGAACGTGGAAAGTGTGTACGAGTACCACAGCGACGGTACGATTCGCGATGGCGGCGTTTACCTCATCTCGGATGGTGCCAGCATGTTGCCGAACAGCATCAGAGGCATGGATACGCAGGGCACGGACGCATTCTTCGAAACACCGGCGTCCCTACTGCACAATGAAACGGATACGTCTTTCCAGTTGTACGACGCGCGCGTGGATGGGGGCTTTGCTGGACCGAGCGCATCGGCCGTTTGCGAAAGCGAAGGATGCTTGGGGCCCTTGCCCCCGATCCCGAGCAGCGAAGTTTCGCCAAGCACGCTGACAAGCGGCGCGAGCGAAGCCGTGCCAGCGTCTCCTCCCTCGCTTGGCTCACCCACGCAGTCGCCCGGGCCCAAGCGTGCCGGCTGCGTTCCGCCCAAGCGACTGTTGCATGGCAAATGCGTCAAAGCAAAGCAAAAGAAGCGCCGGAAGCGACGTGGGACGGAGGCGAAGCCGAAACAACGCCATGCCAAGTCTGAGAGGGGGAGGCAGTGAAGATGAGGGTGCAGCGCATCACATTGTTGACGGCGAGCCTGCTGGTGTTCGCGAGTGCCGGGGTGGCATCGGCTGCCACTGGCAAGGTGGGATGGAAGGCCGACGTGGTCAGCCTTCCCAGCGCGGTCTCGGCCAGCGACCAGGTGGCCTGCGCGACCGAAGAAAAGTGCGATGTCTATCAGTTGGTCGTGCTCAACGCCGGCAGCGCCGCCAGCGATCCGGCGAGCCCCGTGACCGTGACCGACACCCTGCCAGCGGGACTTGAAGTGACACGGGCGCATGGAGGGTGGATCAAAGCAAACCACGAAGGAGAAAAATGGGCATGTGAATGGTCGGAAGGACCGCCGAACGCGGTGGTCACCTGTACCTTCAGCGGCGAAGCGATCGCGGCGGGCCACTACGCGCCCTTCATCACGATTGAAGTGTCGAATCCCACGGCGGCGATGCAGAGTCGCTCTGAAGAACAGGAAGCGAAAGGACAGGGGCCGCTGGTACTGACGAACAGGGTTGAAGTCGCCGGTGGCGGCGCGGAAAGCCCGGCGGTGGCCGTCGAGCACACGCCGGTCACGAATCAGAAGCCGGTATTTGGGCCCAGCGAAGAATTTGGCTTCGAACCCGGCGATGAAACCGGTGCGCCGACGACCACGGCGGGAGGGCATCCATGGGAGCTGACGACGAACCTGGGCGTGCCCGCGATCCTCGCTCCGCAGGGCAGCAACGATGGCCACCTGGGCTCACCGGAATCGCGCTATCAGCCCGTGGAAAACATCAAGCGAATCAGCGTGGAACTCCCGTTGGGCTTTATCGGCGACCCGCAGGCGCTGGGCAGCCCGAAACAGGCACAATGCACCCAGGCGGAGCTGCGGCTGCAGACCGAGGAAGAAATCATCGAAGGACTCTCAGGGGTGGAAGACTGTCCGCCCGGCAGCCGCATTGGCTTGGTGGCCGTCACCGGGGGGATCTTCTCCGTTGGATCTTTCGAGTTCACCGAACGTGAATTCAAAGGTAACGCGTCGGCGGTGTTCAATATGGTTCCCGAGAAAGGCTATCCGGCCGAGTTTGGGTTCACCTATGCCGAACAGCCGGTTTACCTCTACGTGAGCATTGTCCACACCCCGCAGGGCTATCGCACGCGGGTTGACGTCCCTGGCATACCATCGGTACTGGAAACAGAGGATTCCTCCCTGACGATCTTCGGCGAGCCGGGTTTGCTGAACGGAAGCGGATCGACGGCTGCCTTCCTCGGCAATCCGAGCAACTGCTCGCCGACTCCGCTGAACGCGCGCATCGAACTGGAATCGTGGAATGATCCGGGACACCCCGTTTCGCGCGAAACCGCCGCATATCCGCCGTTGAGCGGTTGCAACCTGCTGCTGCTCGGCACGGCGCCGGGAGCCTCCCTCGCCTTCCAGCCGAGCGGGGCCGGCGAAGGAGGCACCAGCCAGGCGGACACGCCGTCGGCGTTCACGGCCGAACTGAAGATCCCGCAGGCGTCGCAGTTCTCAGAACTGGCCACTCCTCCGCTGAAGACGGCCACGGTCACGCTGCCGGCCGGCCTGTCGATCAACCCAGCAGCCGCACAGGGGTTGGTGGGGTGTCAGACGGAAGGCCCCGAAGGCATCAACATAGGCAGCACCGACATCGGCCCTGGCGACCAGGATCTCGGTGATCCGCAGGCAACGGAACTTGGAGCGGGACATGCGGGCGGCAATGGAAGCCCGTATGACGACGGTCTCTACCATGAGGCGCACGGCCACTGTCCGGCCGCGTCCACGGTGGGCACCGTTGAAGTCGTGACGCCCGTATTGGCAACACCGCTGCACGGCCATGTATATGCGGCTGCGCCGAAGTGTGGCGGCACCGGGCAGCCCGCTTGCACGGAAGCTTCGGCTACCAATGGCGAACTGTTCGGTGCCTATCTGGAAGTGGAAGGCTCCGGCGTGATCGTGAAGTTGCCCGGCAAGCTGTCGGCGGATCCTCAGACGGGGCAGCTCACGGCGACGTTCAGCGAAAGCCCTCAGTTCCCGTTCAGCTCAGTCAAGCTGCAGCTGCACGGGGGTCCGCGAGCCGTCTTCGCCAATCCCCAAACGTGTGGACAGGTGACTACGAGTACGGCACTAGCACCGTGGGGCGCTCCCGCCGCTCCCAATGTGTTGACGTCATCCGCCTATACGGTTACCGGGTGCGGCGAAGCGATGCCGTTCGCACCGTCATTTCAAGCGGGCGGAGCCAACGCGATGGCGGGGGCGGCAAGCCCCTTTTCCGAGCTGTTTTCAAGGCTAGACGGCGAACAGGACTTCTACGAACTGACCGAGACGCTCCCGCCGGGACTGCTCGCCAAGGCGGCGGATGTGCCGCTGTGCGGCGAAGCGCAGGCCAACAGCGGAGCATGTGGGGCGGAAAGCCAGATCGGGACTGTCACCGTCAGCGCCGGCGCCGGGCCAGAGCCGCTGTATGAGGTCGGGAAGATCTTCCTCACAGAACGCTATAAGAACGGGCCGCTGGGCATCGCCGTGGTCGTGCCGGCCGTCGCCGGGCCTTTCAACCTGGGCAACGTCGTGGTCCGTGGCGCCATCGAAATCAACCCGAGCACCGCTCAGGTAACGGTCAAATCGGATCCCTTCCCGACGATCATCGACGGGGTGCCATTGCGAGTCAGGTCTCTCAACGTGGCGGTCAACCGCGAAGGATTTACGCTCAATCCCACCAGCTGTGCCCAGCAGCAGGTGACAGCGACAATGGTGGCCGAGCAGGGAGCGACGTCGCACCTGGCCAGCCCGTACACGGTAAAAGGCTGCAACGCTCTCCCATTCAAACCGACGCTATCGGCATCGGTGAAGGGTCACACGAGCAGGGTTGATGGCGCCGCCTTTGCCGTCAAGGTTGAGCAGCGGGCGGGTGAAGCAGATATCCGCAAGGTTGATCTGCAACTACCTCATACATTGCCGGCTCAGCTGAAGACGCTGCGGAAAGCATGCACGGCTGCGCAATTCGAAGCCAACCCGGCGGGGTGCCCGACTGCCTCTGCGATCGGGATGGCTACCGCCGACACGCCACTGCTGCGTGTGCCGCTGACTGGCCCGGCTTATTTGGTCTCCCACGGCGATACGGCTTATCCGGATGTCGAGTTCGTGCTCCAGGGCGACGAACGGGGAGGTGAGGTGAAGATCGTGCTCGATGGGGGCACCGATATCAAAAACGGCGTTCTATATTCTAACTTCGAATCCGTTCCCGATGCACCGATCAGCAGCTTTGAAGCGACGTTTCCAGAAGGACCAAATGCGGTGTTGACTGCAAACGGAGCCAATCTTTGTACGGCAAAAACGAAGAAGACGATGATAGTGAGTAAGCGTGTGGCGGTTCGGGTGCACGGGCGCGTCAAACATCTGGTCAAGCGCGTCAAGCGCACTGTCATGGTGAACCAGCAGCTGACGGTGCCGACGACGGTCATTGGTCAGAACGGCATGACGGTAACCCAGGATACGGTCGTCTCGACGACGGGATGCTCTGCGCATCAGAAGGCAAGCAAGCAAAAGTCAGGAAAGAAGCCTCGTAAGCGAGCTTCAAAGAGCTAATCAAAAAGGAAGGTAGGCTAGTCATGGTATATCGACGCATGGGCCGTATGCTGTGCATGGTGGCAACGGCAGTGGGGATGCTGAGCGCGTTCGGGGTCTCGCCGGCTGCGGCGACGCCCACGGGCGAATACGCGGTATTCGCGCATTGTCCTCTGGAACATAGACCTTTGAAAGGATGCATCGTCTCCAAGACTTTCAGCGGCGAATTCACGCTGGGGAAGCAGACCGTGCCGATTGTCAACACGCAGACGCTGCAGGGCGGGTATTTTGAAGAAGAAGGGGCCGAAGGGCGGTTTACACTGGTTGAAGCAATCGACGGCGAAACCTTCTCAAAAACTCCGCAGCCAATCCCCGGGGGACTGGTCGGCTTGATCAAGTGCGATGAAATCAAAGGGGGAGGCCTGCTCGAAGACGCAGCGCGCGCAGCGTGCAAATTGGTTTTCGAAAACGGCGTTACCGGTGTGAATGCGACGGCAGAACTCGCCGGCCCTGCTAGCTTGGTCAAGATTGACGAGGAAAATATTCTCAACGAAACGGGCGTTGGGATGAGGTTGCCGATTAAGGTCAAATTGGAAAACCCGTTGTTGGGAAGCGAATGCTACATTGGCTCCAACTCGGAACCGATCGTGCTGGAATTGACTACCGGTACGACCAGCCCGAGTGAACCCAACAAACCGATCAAAGGCAAACTCGGGGAATTGGGCGAACGGGCGGAAGGCGGCATCCTCGTTATCAAAAACAACACGCTGGTAGACAACGACTTCAAAGCTCCGGGCGTGACAGGCTGCGGCGGACTGTTCGCCGTCCTGCTTGATCCGCTGATCGACGAAAAAACCGGACTGCCGGCGGCCGCTGGTCACAACACGGCGGTTCTCGACAACGACATTGAACAGGCTGGCAGGTTGGTCATCGAAGAATATGGCGAATAGCGTCTAGTTCGCTGAGGTCACGACGCAGGATGATTCTGGGCCCGTCACGCAGTGTGACGGGCCCTTATTTATTTTGAAGCTGGGTTGACCAAGGGTTCCTCTGCTGGAAAGCAGGCGGTGTCCGGGTGTCCCGATACAACCAAGGGAGTACATCGATGCGTATAAACCGACATGAATCGGAATGGAGCCCATTAGCGTGAGCGGAGTCTAGGTGTGTGGGGTTTGGACAAATGTCCTGACCCCACCTGTCCTGACCCCACACGCCCTGCCCCGACACGGCCGCGACCCGTAAGGACGCGGTTTCCGTCGAACATCGGGAGGTAGGGATTTATGCGTGCGCCGCGCGTCCGTCCCTTCCCGGCCCGGGCAGTTCAAGCGGCCGGCGTCCCAGCACCGACGGGCGTGTCCTCGTCACGAGCGGCGTCGGAAGCCGCCGGCACGAAGCTCATCGCCCGCTCGGCGAGCGCGGTGATCGTGAGCGAAGGGTTGACGCCGACATTTGCTGGTATCGCCGAGCCGTCGCAGACGAGCAGGTTCTCGTAGCCGAACACGCGCTGGCGGTCGTCGATCACCCCCCGGGCCGGGTCGGGGGCGATCACGGCGCCGCCGAGGATGTGGGCGGTGGTGGGGATGTTGAAGAGGGCCTCCAGCAGCGAGCTCTGGGCGACGCCGCCGGTGCGCTTGGCGATCCACTCCGCCGCCTGGTTGGCAACGGGGATGAAGGTGGGGTTGGGGCGCTCGGGGTCCTGTTCGGTGCGCAGCCACAGCGTGCCGAACGGGCCTTTGCGGGGACGCAGCGCGATCGCGTTGTCGAGTGTCTGCATCACCAGCAGGATGATCGTGCGCCGCGACCAGCGCTTGGCGAGCAGCAGCTTGGCGAAGCGCCGAGGGTGCAGCAGGATCTGCGCGAGCAGCTTCAGCGGGCGCGTGACGCGGGTGCCGTCGCCGACCAGCAGCGTGTAGAACATCCGCATCGAGTCGCCGTCCTCGCCGTAGCTGACTGTCTCGATGTGGGTGTGGGGGTCGGGGTAGATGCTCGAGGTGATCGCCACCCGCTTGGTGAAGCCGGCGGCCTGCTCCTCGGGGACGGTCACGGTGAGGATCGCCTCGCTGTTGGTGCGCACCAGCTCCCCCAAGCGGGCGGAGATGCGCGGAAGTGAGCCGCCGAGGCGGCAGCGCTGCAGCAACGTGTTGGTGCCGAGCGGCCCCGCGGAGAACACCACGCCGCGGGCGCGGTGCACCCGGCGTTCCTTGCGTACCCACGCGCCGGAGCGCACGCTTTCGACCTCATACCCCTCGCTGCCGTCGCCGGCGCCGAGCGGGCGGACGTCGATCACGGTCCGTTCGGGCATCACCTGCGCGCCGCGCCGTTCGGCGAGATAGAGGTAGTTCTTGACGAGCGTGTTCTTCGCGCCGTGGGGGCAGCCCACCATGCAGCGTCCGCACAGGCGGCAAGCCGTCCGTTCGGGTCCCTCGCCGTCGAAGAAGGGGTCGGGCACGGTCTTGCCGGCCTGGCCCTCCTCGCCGAAATAGATCCCGACGGGGGTCTTCTGGTAGGTGTCGGAGACGCCGAGGTGATCGCCGAGCTCGCGCAGCAGCTGATCGGCGGGATCGTCGTGGGGGTTCTGCACCACCCCCAGCATCCGCTGTGCCTCGGCATAGTGGGGTGCCAGCTCGCTCTCCCAGTCGGCCATCTCCGCCCACTGGCGGTCGGCGAAGAACTGCGCGGGGGGGACGTAGAGGGTGCAGGCGTAGCCGAGGCTGCCGCCGCCCACGCCACACCCGGAGACGACGGCGACGTCGCGGAAGATCGTCAGGCGGAAGATCCCCTTCATCCCCAGGCGTGGGCGCCAGGTGTAGCGGCGCACGTCGGCGGTGTTCTTGGCGAACTCGTGGTCGGCGAAGCGCCGTCCGCACTCCAGCACCCCCACGCGGTGGCCCTTCTCGGAGAGGCGCAGCGCGCTGACGCTGCCGCCGAAGCCCGAGCCGATCACCAGCCAGTCGTAGTCGTAGTTGCGACTCATTCCCGTGCATCCTACTCTGGCCGGGCGGCCAAATCACGCTCGGGGGGGCCTGCTTCCACGGGCGGGATCGATGGGGTGGGTGGGTGAGTGTCTTTCAAATCGGGCTATAACCACTTCATAAAATGAAGGGTTTGGGTCCCAAAACAAAGGATCAACCTCCCGCCGGTAGTGGGTCAGTTTGGATCGGCGTTGTAGCTCCGATGCCCTCCCGCCCATCTGCTTTACAAAATGAAGGGTTGGGGCCCGAAAGTGGATATATGCCGCCCAGCTCGTGGGAGCCGTGGGGGGCCGGTCTGGCGCCTCGCTATATTCCGTGAAGTAATGGCGGCTGAGGGATTGCGCAACAAGCCCTGTGGGGGTCGCTACGGCGACATCGTGCAGTCGATCGGCAACACGCCGCTGATCGAGCTGCCCCGTCTCTCCCCGAAGCCGGGGGTGCGGGTGTGGGCGAAGCTCGAGTCGCGCAACCCCACCGGCTCGGTGAAGGACCGTGTGGCTCGGGCGCTGATCGAGGATGCGGAGGAAAAAGGGGCGCTCGGCCCCGGGCAGACGATCCTCGAGCCGACTTCGGGCAACACAGGGATCTCGCTGGCGATGATCTGCTCGCGCAAGGGCTACCGCCTGAAGGTCGTGATGCCCGAGAACGTGACCCCCGAGCGCACGCAGCTGCTGAAGATGTACGGCGCGCAGATCGTCTACTCGGAGGGCTCCAAGGGCTCCAACGGCGCTGTCGAGAAGGCGCTCGACATGGCCCAGGCCGACTCCTCCTACTACATGCCCTACCAGTACGGCAACCCCGCCAACCCCAACGCCCACTACAACGGCACCGCTCTGGAGATCCTCGAGGAGCTCGACGAGGTCGCGGCGTTCGTGGCGGGTCTCGGCACCGGCGGCACGCTGATGGGCAACGGCAGGCGCCTGAAGGAGACCTTCGGCGACGCTGTGAAGATCGTGGCGGCCGAGCCGATGCAGGGCGAGCCGGTGCAGGGTCTGCGCTCGCTCGACGACGGCTTCATCCCGCCGATCATCGATCTCTCCCTGCTGGATCGCAAGATCTTCGTCACCAACCGCGACGCGATCGTGTGGACGCGCAAGCTGCTCGACGAGGAGAGCGTGTTCGCGGGGGTCTCCAGCGGTGCGATCGCGCGCGTGGCGGTGCGGATCGCGGGCGAGCTGGACGAGGGCAACGTCGTGTTCGTCGTCGCCGACGACGGCTGGAAGTACCTCTCCAGCGGCATCTACACGCTGCCGGTGGACGAGATCGAGAACCTCGACTCCACTGTGTGGTGGTAGCCGCACACGCCGGGGACCGGCCGATTGACATCGGCACCCGCCTCACCACTGCCGCCCGCCTTACGACTGCCGCCCGTCTCACGACTCCCGGTTGCCTCGCGTTGGCCGCCCGCCATGTCACGATTGCCGCCCACGATCTCCGCTCGCGACGATGGTCATAGCTTCCGCTCTCCTCGACGACGTGATCGCCCATGCGCGCGAGGCGTACGACGCGGAGTGCTGCGGGATGATCGCCTACGAGCCGGGTACGGCAGAGGGCACCTCGCGGGCCGTGAAGGTCAACCGGGCCGAGAACGTGTACGCCAGCCGCAAGCGCTTCGAGATCGACGGCAAGGATGTTCTGCGGGCGATCAACGAGTTCGACGACGCGGGCTGGGAGCTGGGCGCGATCTACCACTCGCACACCCACACCGCGCCTTACCCGTCGCAGACCGACATCAACTTCGCCCGCAACTGGCCGGGCGTGGAGTGGCTGATCATCGGGCTTGCCGGGGAGGAGCCGGAGGTCCGCTGCTATCTGATCGAGGACGGCGAGGTCAGGGAGGTTCCGATCGAGGTGGGGTGATGGTTGTCGGGGATCTGCTCGAGGGTGCGCCGGTGGCGGGCAAGGATCCGTCCGAGGTGCGGTGATGCCCCGAGAAGCGCTCCTCTGTCCATCCTGCGGGGACACCCACCCTCCGACCGACCGCTTCTGCCCGCGTTGCGGGATGCCGCTGGTGTACCCCGCCGGTGCGGAGGGTGCCTCGATCGATGGGCCCCATCCGCTGGGCGAGCTGTGGCAGCGGGCGCGGAGGATCAAGCCGCAGTACTCCGAAGGAGACCTGACGCGGGTGGTGGGCGCCCGCAATCAGGTCGAGGCGGACTTCATCCAGAACCTGCTGCTCGAGGAGGGCATCCCCTCGATGCAGCGTCGCGCGCGCGGCTTCGACGTGCCCGACTTCCTGGCGGCCGGCCCGCGCGAGATCCTCGTCCCCGCTTCGGGTGTCCCGGCGGCGCGCGACGTGCTGCTGCAGAGCGAACTGCTCCCCACCGGACAGGCTGAGCTGAAGTGGGGACCCACCGCGTGGCGAGTCGTGGCCTTCCTGCTGGCTGGTCTGGTGCTGCTGGCGATCCTTGCCTACCTGCGCCCCTGAAGCCCGAGCCCGACGGCGTCGTGGGTGGTCCCGGCCCCGGCCAAGCCGGTCGCGGTGGAGGGCGTGGCTTGTGGGATGCGAAACCTGAGACGGCGAGGGCTACGCCAGAACAGGCTGCGGGGCGCCGACCTCGCGGGTGATCGTCTCGATTTCCTCTGAGGCACGCTCGAACTCATCGTCGGAGAGCACGGGGGTGCCCTCGAACGGCAACTCGCGCTGGAGCTCCAACCATGAGTGGCAGCCGAGGTACTCCTCGCGGACCTTCACCGTTACCGGCCTGGGGATGCGGTAGGTGCGCAGCAGCAGCACGTGCAGCGGGTGACGCGGCTTCCACGCGAGTCGCTTGGCGGCGTAGTCGCTACGCCACACGTAGAAGGGGGAGAGCGCGTCCACGCAGCGCGGGTCGGTGATGGTGAAGTGCCCGGCGACTTCGGCCCACGCACGGATGCGCACGCGATCGGGTTGATGCAGGCCGCCGTCGGCGGCGAGCGCTTGCAGCGACGGCTCGCCCTCGCTCCACACACCCTCCTCGAGCGCACGGCGCAACTCGGGTTGGTGGGACTCGCGCACGAGGTCGTTGCGCTGGTGGTCGAAGGTGGGGTAGAGGAAGAAGCGCTCGTGCTCGAGCTGGAAGTGCCTGTCGGCCTCCCGGATGCCGCCCTTACGCAGCGTGACTAGTTGCTCGCCTTCGGCGAGCGCGCGGACGGTGACCGCCCATTCCTTCAAAGCAATTGGCATGGCGAATGTGAGGGGAAGAGGTTCGCTAGAGAATGATTCTGGCTTCGTGCTGCTCGGCAACAACGCCTTGAGGAGCGGGGTGCCGTCGTGCGACTTGACCTTCTTAAGATACGAAATCCTAGCGGAAATCCCAAATCACCTGCAAATCTTCGCCTTTTTTGCGAGATTTTTCGGAGCGAGAGGTTATCTGGAGGCCGTTTGGGGCGGCCCATCGCCGCCTCCGCCGGGTGTTTCGATGCGCAGTCGCTGTCCGGGACGCAGCACGCCGGTGACCTTGCCGGGCAACTCGCGAGAGTGTGGCTGAGGAATGGGATCTCGACCTGGCGGGCGGGCTTGAATCGGATCCTGATCAGGCGGGCCGGCTTGAATCGGATCCCGACCGGGCGGGCCGGCTTGAATCGGATCCCGACCGGGCGGCCGGGATTGAATCGGATCCTGACCAGGCGGCCGGGATTGAATCGCCGGCTCGGCGCCCGCACCACCCTCGAGCAGCAGATTGCGCCCGAGCGCCCCCGGCGCCCCGCCGTGCGCGCCGGGGGGAGGGTGGCGGCGGCGCTCGGTGATCAGCGAGAAGGTCATCTCGCGCAGTGCTTCCAGCTCGCGCACCACCCCGTCGCCTCCGCGGTGGGCGCCCGCTCCGCCGGAGCCACGTCGCAGGGCATAGCGCGTCACCCGCAGGGGCAGCTCCCTCTCCAGCGCCTCGACGGGAGTGTTGAGCGTGTTGCTCATCGCCACGTGCACCCCCGACGGTCCATCGGCGTCGGGGCAGGCGCCCTGACCGCCGCCCAGCGTCTCGTAGTAGCTGAAGTGCTCGTCGCCGAGCGTGAGGTTGTTCATCGTGCCCTGCCCCAGCGCCCGGCCGAAAGCCCCCAGCACGAGGTCGGCCACGCGCGAGGAGGTCTCGACGTTGCCGGCGGCCACCGCGGGAGCCTCGCTCGGCGCCGGGCGGTCCTCATTCCCCTTGCCTCTGATCGGCTGCGCATTCAGCAAACATCCCTCCGGGACACGGATCTCCACCGGCCGGTAGGCCCCGGCGGAGGGCGGGATGTCGGGGTCGGTGAGCACGCGCACGGCGAAGTAGCACGCCGACTGCGTGACCGCGAGCGGGCAGTTGAGGTTGCCCGCGTGCTGGGGGGCGCTGCCGGCGAAGTCCAGCAGCAGCCGCTCGCCCTCCACGGTGGCGCGCAGGCGCAGCACGAGGTCGCCCTCGATCGCCTCCAGCACATCCTCCGCCACGTGCACCCCGTCGGGCAGTGCCGCCAGGCAGGCGCGGGTGCGCCGCTCGGCGTAGTCGAGCACGGCCTCGCACCCTTCGCGCAGCCGCGCGACCCCGACGCTCTGCGCCAGCTCGCGCAGGCGCTGTGCGCCGATTCGGTTGGCGGCGAGCTGGGCACGCAGGTCGGCGCGACGCTCCTGCGGTTGGCGCATGCGCAATACCAGCCGCTCGATCTCCTCCGGTGTGGCGGGGCGGGGGGAGATCACCACACCCTCCTCCGCGAGCGTGCGCGAGTCGGCGGGCATCGACCCGGGCACGCGCCCGCCCACGTCGGCGTGGTGGGCGCGGGAGACGGCAAACCCGATCAGCTGGCGTCCGTCGCCAGCGCCCCAACCGCCGCCCCGGCCCGCGCGATCCCGGCGCTCTCGGCTTGCCGAGCGGTCGTCGTCGGCGGGGCCACCCGCCAGCACAGGGGTGATGAGCGTGATATCCGGCAGATGGGTGCCCCCGGCGAAGGGATCGTTGAGCACCCACGAGCGGCCCTCCGAGTGATCCTCCCCGAGCACAGCGGAAACGGCAGCGGGCATCGAGCCGAGGTGCACGGGGATGTGCTCGGCCTGCATCACCATCTGCCCGCGCGCGTCGAACAGCGCCGTTGAGCAGTCACGGCGCTCCTTGATGTTGGGCGAGTGCGCGGAGCGGATCAGCGCCGCGCCCATCTCCTCGCAGGTAGCACGCAGTGCGCCGGTGAGCACCTGCAGCTCGATCGGGTCGAGGCTCACTCCTCGGCTCCCTCGTCGTGCAGGCGTACGGTGCCGTAGTCATCGACCGTGCCCCGCCAGCCTTCGGGTACGTACAGGGTGGAGCCTGGCAGGGAGAACACCGCCGGACCCTCGACCGCCGTGCCCGGCGCAGGCTCGCCCTCCGGGGATGCCAGCCGCAGGCTTGGGGCGGCACCCCATGCGGAGACGCGGATCGTCACCAGCTCGACCTCGACGCCGTCATCGCGATAGCCGTAGCGCCGCTCGTGTGCTTGGGCGAACGCCTCGCGCAGCGCATCGGGGGCGGGCGGGGCGCTCCCGTCAGCGGGCGTGGAGGCTTCGCGCGTGGCGTCCAGGGCGGGCGGCCCGCTGCCCGGTGGCCGTGTTGCTCCCGCGTGCGCCAGAGCGCTCCACGAGCCCTCCATGCCAGCCCGCACGTCCTCCTCCTCCACTGCTAGCTCGAACGACTGCCCGCTGTAGCGCAGCTCGTAGCGAACCGCGACGCGCGCGGCCGGCTCGCCGAGCTCTGAGCATGCTCGCTCCACGAGCGCCGCACGCTCCGCCGCAAGACGCTCGGCGTGGAACATTGCCCCGGTGAGCACCACCGTGCGCGCCGCGTCGCGCCGGGGGGCGGCCGCGGCGAGGCCGAGCGCGCACAGCACCCCCGAGGCCCGCGGGCAGAGGATCCGCCGCATCCCCAGCTCCCGCGCAAGCGCCGCCGCGTGCAGGGGGCCGGCGCCGCCGAACGGCATCAGCGCGAAGCCGCGAGGGTCGATCCCGCGCTCGACGGTGATCGCGCGCAGCGCGCCCAGCATCTCCGCCTCGGCGACCCGCACGATCCCTTCCGCGCAGCGCTCTGTCGAAAGGTCGAGCGCGATGGCGAGGGCGGCGACCGCCCGCTCGGCGATGTCGCGGTCGAGCTGCATGCCGCTCGCCAGCGGGGCGTCCGCGGGCAGGCGCCCCAGCAGCAGGTTGGCGTCGGTCACCGTTGGATGCTCGCCGCCGCGCCCATAGCACGCCGGCCCGGGGTCGGCGCCGGCGGAGTGCGGGCCCACGCGCAGCGCGCCGCCCGCGTCGCGCCACGCGATTGAGCCACCGCCCGCGCCCACGGTGTGGATGTCGAGCATCGCCAGCGCCAGCGGCCTGCCCGCCACGATCCCCTCCGCCGTCTCCGCCACGCGGCCGCCGGCGATTAGGCATACGTCGCAGGAGGTGCCGCCCATGTCGAGGCACAGCACGTCGCGCTCACCCGCCAGCTCCGCCAGCGCCAATGCACCGCGCACCCCGCCGGCGGGGCCAGAGAGCGCTGTCCGCGCCGCGTGCGCGGCGGCTCCCTCTGTGTCGGTGAGGCCGCCCGAGGACTGCATGATCGCGGGTCGGGTCAGTCCAAGGGCGTCGGCCTGCTCGCCAAGGCGGCGAAGGTACGACCCCAGCAGGGGGGCGAGGGCGGCGTCAACCTCGGTGGTGGCGGCTCGCTCGTACTCGCGGAAGGTACCCACCAGCTCGTGCGAAAGCGACACGTGCACGTCCGGCAGGCGCCTGGCGAGCAGCTCTCCCAGCAGGCGCTCGTGCTCGGGGTGCGCGTAGGAGTGCAGCAGTGCCACCGCTACGGATTCGATGCGTGCTGCTCGCCCAGCATGCCTCGCCTGCTCAGCCTGCTCAGCCTGATCGATCTGCCCGGCTTGCCCTGGTGGCCCATCTCCCCCGACTCGCGCGATTTGCTCGACCAGCTCCGTCGCCAGCGCGGGGTCGAGTGCGCGCAGCGGGCCGTCGGGAGTCATCCGCTCGGGCGCCTCGAAGCGCAACTGCGCAGGCACCAGCGGAGCGGGCGCGGCCATGCACAGCCGGTAGAGGTGCGCCCGAGCCTGGCGTCCCAGCTCGACGATGTCGGCGAAGCCCTCGGTGGCGATCAGCGCCGTGCGGGCGGGGGGGCGGGCTTCCGAGAATTCGAGTAGCGCGTTGGTCGCGACGGTCATCCCGTGCGCGAAGCGCTCCACCTGGCTGGGCTCTCCACCCGCCTGTGCGAGCACCGCGTGCACCGCCTCCATCACTCCGCGCGACTGCTCGGTTGGGGTGGTGGGGACCTTCGCGGTGTAGAGCGCCGAGCCCTCCGGGGCGATCAGCACCGCGTCCGTGAAAGTTCCTCCGACGTCCACGCCAAGAAGCACGCCGTCAGCCTACGGCGAGTCGGCAGATGGTGTTACGCGGCTCGCTCTGCGATTGCCGAGGCGTCAGTTGCTGCCGGCGCCCGCGATGCCGCCGCATCGAGCTGTCACGCGGCTCGCTCTGCGATTGCCGAGGCATCAGCTGCCAGCGGCGCCCGCGATGCCGCCGCATCGAGCTGTGCGTGCGCGGGCCGGCCGAGCGCCGCGAGCGCGAACCCGGCGCCGAGCGCGCCCGCGACGGTGATCAGCCAGGCTGCTCGGAAGTCCGATGCGGTGCTGGTCGCCGTGCCGAGCACCGCGACCAGCACTGCCACGCCGAGCGCCGAGCCAATCTGGCGGCCCATCGTGAGCACCGCGGCGCCCGTGGCGAAGCGCTCGGGCGCCAGCGAGGAGGCGCCGGCGCCCGTCAGCGTGGGGATCACCAAGCCCACACCCGCCCCACCGATCACCATCCCGGGCAGGAACTCGGAGAGGTAGGCGGGCGCGTCGCCGATCTGGGTGATCCACCACAGCGACCCACACGCAAACAGGGCCGCGCCGGCCATGCCCGGAATCCGGTAGCCCACGCGTGCGCCCAGCCGTGCCGAGGGTACGCTGAACGCGGTCGCCATCGCCGGGCCTGGGAACAGCATCAGGCCGGCGTGCAGCACGCTCTCGTGCCACACGCCCGTAAGGAACAGCACGCCCGCCAGCAGCATCGCCGCGAAGCCGGCGAAGAACAGCACCGAGGCTCCCACCGCGAGGCCAAAGCTGCGCACGCGTAGCATCGCCGGATCGACGATCGGCGCGGGCTGGTGCTCAGAGCGCAGCCAGATCGTCGGCAGCAGCACCGCGGTGGCGGCGAGCAGCGCGAGGATCTCAGGCGAGGTCCAGCCCCATTCCTGGCCCTTGACGATCGCCACGACGAGCGAGCCGATCGCCACGATCAACGCGACCGCGCCCAGCACGTCCGGGCGCTGCCCGCCGCGCTCGCGGCGCTCGGTCAGCGTACGCAGGCCGAACGCCAGCCCAGCCAATCCGATTGGGACGTTCACCAGGAACACCCATCGCCAGTCGGCCTGCACCAGCACCCCGCCCAGCGGTGGCCCCGCCGCCGCGGCAATCCCGCCGGTTGCGGCCCACGCGCCGATCGCCATGTGGCGCTCCTGCGGGCCAAACTCCGGCAGCATCAGGCCGAGCGAGGTCGGCAGCATCAGCGCGCCGCCGATCGCCTGCACGACGCGGGCTGCCACCAGCGCGCCCACCGATGGCGCCAGTGCGCAGCCGGCGCTGGCCAGCACGAACACACCGAGACCCAGGAGGAACGCGCGCTTGCGCCCGAACGCGTCCGCCCAGCGGCCGGCCGGCACGAGCAGCGAGGCGAACACGATCGCGTAGGCGCTCAATATCCACGACAGCGAGCTGAGCGACGCGCCGCCGAAGTGCTTGGCGATCGCGGGGAACGCGATGTTGACGATGAATAGGTCGAGGCTTGACATGAACACCCCGACGCACACCACGAGTGAGACCCGCCATTTGCGTTGCATGATGAAACGCACCCTAGCATATAAGTTGCGTCATGCAACTTAACGGCTAAGCTTTTTGAAAGAGGCTCTCTGCCGTGCTGGGAAACTCATACGACAACCAGATCTGCAGCATCGCTGCCGCGCTCGAGGTCGTCGGCGAGCGCTGGTCGTTGCTGATCGTGCGCGACGTCTTCCTCGGGCTGCGCCGCTTCGACGAGATCCAGGCCGACCTCGGCATCGCGCGCAACGTGCTGCATACCCGCCTCACCAGGCTTCTCGAGCAGGGTGTGCTCGAGAAGCGCCCCTACCAGGAGCGTCCCCTGCGCTGGGAATACCGGCTCACCTCGAAGGGCCTCGACCTGTGGCCCACGGTGGTGTCGCTGATGTACTGGGGCGATCGTCACGCCGCGCCCGACGGGCCGCCGGTGCTGCTCGAACACCGCGGCTGCGGTGGCGTGGTCAACTCGCATCGCATCTGCGAGACGTGCGGTACGCGGCTGACGGCCGTGGATGTGCGTGCGCGTCGTGGCCCTGGCGCGTCGGACGACCGTCGCCTGCGGGCCTGATCGCCGGATGATCGTCGCCTGCGGGCCTGACGCCGGATGATCGTCGCCCACGGATCTGATCGCCGGACGATCGCCGCCTGCGGGCCTCATCGTCCGACGACCGTCGCCTGCGGGCCTGATCGCCGGACGATCGCTGCCTAGGGGCCTGATTCAGGCGGCCAACTGCTCGCTGTTCTCGGTGTCCGCGAGATGCTGATGGGAGGGGCAGTACCCGTTGTGCGGTAGCGGCGTCCGCTGGCAGGCGGCGCCCTTGCGGGTCGTGGCGCGGCACTGCAGCGGCTTGTCGCTCACCGACGCGTGCGCCGCGTGTGGGTTCTCCGCCAGGTAGCGCTGCGCGAGGCTCATGTAGCGGACGACCACGCGGTGCACCCGCGCCTGCTGACTCATCGGGAAGTGCATTCGGATATCCCAGAACAGGGTCCTTTCCGGCCGTGCGAAGTAGTGGCGGTCTGTTGCCAACCGCTCGATCGCCGACTCGCACGCGCGCAACACCTGCTCGTGGTTGGTCTTACCTGCCGCTGCGGCGGCGGGACTGGATCCCGTCCGCCCGGGAGCGGCAATGTATGGGGCCAACTCCCTGTATATCGCTCGACTGAACTGATACATGGCGACCCCCTCGCCTCCTTCTCTCTCCGTATCGACCAGGCTCTTCTGTGCGACCTTCGCCGCGCACCTCCGCCGATCTCCAGGACTCCTGTAGCTCCTGAGACCTTTCACCCGATTCAACACGTCTCCTACCCCAAAGGACCGAAGATCTTCGTAAATCTTCACGTCTCTTTAGGAATTGGCGAGTATCTGCCACCTACATAAAGCTGGGCAGAAGGGAGGGTTAAGGGCTGGTTAATACGTCACTCCCACGTCTCCCATGTGAGCTTCCCCTCCGCGCCCACCGCGATGTGACGATGCTCGAGCGCAGGATCGGCTCCAGGGTACTCCACCCGCCGGTGCGCGCCCCTGCTCTCCTCGCGCTCTAGCGCACACGCCGCGATCATGCGCGCCAGCGGGTGCGGATCCTGCGCCAGGCGCGCCAACCCCTCGGCGGAGCGCTCGATGCCGGCGTCCCGCCACAGCGCCTCGCGCGTGGCGGCGCTCACCGATGGCGGTGCCTGCTGGCCCGCCAACGCCTCCAGCTCCTCCGCGCTCGCCCGCCCGGCGGCCGTCGCGGCTGGCTCCTGCAGGGCGCTGTGGGCGGCGCGGCGCCCAAACACGAAGCACTCGCTCAGCGAGTTCGACGCCAGCCGATTGGCGCCGTGCAGGCCCGTGCAGGAGGTCTCCCCGACGGCGTACAGCCCGGGGACGGTGGAGCGCGCCTGCAGGTCGGTCACGATCCCGCCCATCGTGTAGTGCGCGGCTGGCGCCACCGGCACCAGTTCCCGCGTTGGGTCCACGCCCGCCTCGCGCAGCGCACCCACCACATTGGGGAACAGCGCGGGGTCGATCGCGCGCATGTCGAGGCCCACCGACTCCACGTCCGTCTCCTTCATCCGTGTCCAGATCGCGCGCGCCACCTCGTCACGCGGGGCCAGCTCATCGACGAAGCGCTCGCCTTGCGCGTCGTGCAGCGTCGCTCCCTCGCCTCTGATCGCCTCGGTGATCAGGAATGCCTCGCGCCCGCCCACCCCCTTCACGGCGGTGGGGTGGAACTGCACGAACTCGAGGTCCGCCAGCTTTGCACCCAGCGCTTTCGCCAGCATCAACCCCACCCCCTGTGAGCCCGGGGGGTTGGTCGTGCGCACCCACAGCGCCGCCGCGCCGCCGGTGCTCAGCACGACCGCGCGCGCGGCGATTGTGCGCCCGTCCTCGCACACCAGCCCGCCACAGCGGCCGGTCGGGGAGTCCTCCGCCGCTTCCCGTGTCCCGCCGCCGTGCTCGGTGCGGCCGCCGGGAACGGGCGCGAGGTTGCCCCCCCGCGACCACAGCGCCCGCGCGCGCACGTTCTCCAGCACCGCGATCCGCGGCTCCGCCACCGCCAGCGCCGCCAGCGCGCGCAGCAACCGCCTGCCGGTTGCGCTGCCGCCAGCGTGCACCACCCGACGCACCGAGTGTCCACCCTCCAGTCCCAGCGCGAGGCGCCCGAAGCGATCGGCGTCGAAGCGCACTCCCAGCGCCTGCAGGTCGGTCACGCACTCCGGTGCCTCCTTGACGAGAACCTCCGCCGCCGCTGTGCGCATTGCGCCTCGTCCCGCGCGCTCGGTGTCGCGTAGGTGCAGCGCCGGGCTGTCGTCCTCCGCCAGGGCCGCCGCCAACCCGCCCTGCGCCCAGTAGCTCGCGGTTTGCGCCAGCGGAGCGGCCGACACCAGCGCTACCCGCCCGCCCTCTCGCGCCGCGCACAGCGCCGTATACAGTCCCGCCGCGCCGGCGCCAACCACCGCGACGTCCACCTCCAAGTCCACGCCCCCCCGTGTTGCCTGCACGCTAGCCCGCCGGCGTCACGCGTTGTCCAGGCCAATCGCGCACCTAACGATGCCTGTGTTCATAAGCCTGGATCACTTTTTCGAGTGGGTTCTTGATTTTTTTGGGGGTCGTCTTCGCTTCGCCGCCAGTGCCAGCGGCGCCTGTCGTCGAGGCGCCCGTCGTGGAGGCGCCTGTCGAGGCGTCGCCCGTCGTTGTGCCCGTGCCGGTCGCACCTGGCGTGCCCGTGCTCGTGGTGGCCCCCGCCGGGGGCGCAGTGGTTGCCGGCACACCGGTGGTGGCGGCCCCGGGTGCGGTCGTCCCCGTGGTGCTCGCTCCGAGCGCTCCGGTCGTAGTGCCGGCGGCCCCCGCGGCTGCGCCCGGCGTTGTGGTTGCTCCCGGCGCCGTCACGGTCCGTGTCACCGCGACCGTGCTGCCTGAGCCGCTCGAGCCCGCCAGCGACACCAGCGCCGCGGTGAGCGCCCCCAGCGAAAGCACGATCACGGTCGCCAGCGCGATCACCGGCGGGCGCCACCGTGGCGTCGCCGCCAGGCGCGTACGCGCCGCGGCGCCACATCGCAGGCACCACGACTGCTCGGCCTCCAGCGGTTCACCGCACAGTGGGCAGCGCTCCCCAACCTGCTCTTGCGGATGGACTCCGGGCGGTGGAGGCGTTGCGACGCTCACCCCGACTCGTCCCGCGGGCGAATGATTTCCGTGGGACGGTCTTCTTCTTCCAGGCGTTTCGATGAGGGCGTGGGAGCGCGTGGATCCGATGCGCCGGTTGGAGCCTCGGCGGTGGAGCTCGCCGGCACCGGTTGGCCGCTCTGAGGCTGGCCGGTCTGAGGCGGGCTGATCTGATGCTGGCCGGTCTGAGGCTGGCTGATCTGAGGTGGGCTGGTTGGAGGCGGCGGGGATGCGGCCGCAGCAGGCGCGGCAGCGGCGACCACAGGAGCAGCGCTCAGCGGCAGCTGGCCGGGGGTCACGCTGGAGGCGGCGGCCACCGAGGCCGCGGCGAGCGGTGGGGCAGCGCCGGGGGTGGCCACGGGAGCGCCCGCGATCGGGCTCTCCGCCGGGCGCCCCATCGGCATTCCGCACATCGGGCAGAAGCGGTCGTCGCTGCCGTGGATCGCGGCGCACCGTGGACACGCAGCGATGCCCGCCTCGCGCAGCACCGTCACCGGGCGGCGCTCGTCGAGCGCGCGCTCCAGCGCGTGCAGTTCCGCGTCGAAGGTCGCCAGTACGCCCAGCTTCGCCGCCACCAGCTCGTCGTTGCGCTGGCCGAGACGCTGCATCTCGAACACCAGGCCACCGAGGTCACGGTAGGCGAGCTCCCGCGCCTTGCGCAAGAACCGCGCCCGGCGGCGCATGCGTCCACGCTCACGAAAGCCCGGGGGACGCGGCTGCGCGGGCGGGAGCTCCATCCCCGCGGGCGGCTCCGCGATGGCAGGGGCCTCGGGCGGACTCGTGGCTGGAGCGCTCATCGACAACTCCATCCTACTCATTGGGCTCCCGGTCCAACGGGGCGCCTCGCTGGAGTGACCATCCACTGTGCCCTCTGTTCATGCGGCGCCTCTTTCGAGCAACTCTCTCCACGCATCCGCGAGGCGCGCCGCCATACGCGTCGCGGAGTACGGCTCGGCGTGCGCGCGGCCCGCGATCCGGGGGTCTGGGGCGTTGAGGTGGGGAGCCACCACCGCCCGCCACCGCTCGACGTCGAAGGGCGCGCACAGCGCTCCCGCCACGCCGTCGAGCGCCCGTCGGTGAACCCCCACGGGCGTCGCGAGCACCGGCACGTCGCACGCCAGCGCCTCCAGCACCGCCAGGCCGAACCCCTCCGCCTCCGAGGGCACCACTACGGCGTTGGCCGCGTTCACCCACAGCGGCACCCGCTCGGGGGCCACGCCGCCGAGGGTGTGCAGCTGTACCGGTCCCCGACGCGGCGGCTGTGCCTTGGCCTCAGGCAGGTCTTCGGATGCCTTGGCCCCGGGCAGATCCTCGGCTGAGGGATGCTCGTGCGCGGAGTTCACCGCGCCGGCGAGCGCTATCGCGCGGTCGTAGCGCTTGCCGGGGCGGGCGGGGTCGGCGGGGAACAGCAGGCAGGGCGTCCGCGGGTCCAAGCCCAGCTCGGCACGGGCGCTCGCGCGCGGGATCGGTCGGAAGCGCTCCATGTCCACGCCGCACGGCAGCACCTGCACCTGGCGCCGCGCCGCGCCGGTGGGCAGCTCGTGGGCGAGCTCCGGGGTGGGGGCGGCAACCAGGTCCATCAGCGGGAGCACCACACGGGTGGCCACACGGGTGCGGGGGTGGCGCACATCGGTGCCGTGCACGGTCAGTCCCCTGACTCGCGCGCGTGCCGCGAGCGCCGGCCAGGCGGTGAGGCCGAAGTGGGCGTGCACCACGTCCAGGCGCTCCGTGCGCTGTCCTCGCCCGCCGTGATGGCGGTGTAGCGAGCGGGCGGCATCGATCAGCGCGGCGCCGCCCGGGGGGAACTCATACAGCTCGACATCGATGTCGAGCAGCCTGCGCAGCGCATCGACCTGGTCGCGCACGAAACGACCCCGCTCGGGGTGGCGGGCGTCGGGAAGCATGTTGGACACGACCAGCGCCCGCACGACCCGCGACGGTAGCGCTCTGGGATGATGAATCACATGGCCAACCTTGCGGCGGGCAACCGCGCACGCCCCATTGGGGTGTTCGATTCCGGCATCGGCGGTCTCACCGTGCTGCACGAGCTGCTGGTGGCGCTGCCGCAAGAGGACTTCCTCTACTTCGGCGACACCGCACGCTTCCCCTACGGCGAACGCTCTCAAGAGGAGCTCGAGCGCTTCTCGGTGGAGATCGCCGAGGAGCTCTTGAGTCGCCGTGTGAAGCTGCTGGTGGTCGCCTGCAACTCAGCGACCTCCGCGGCGTTGGGGGCGCTCCAGCAGCGGATGATGGACACGACCCTGGGCGTGGACGTGCTCGGCGTGGTACGGCCCGAGGCCGTGCAGGCGGTGGCCGCGACCCGCAGTGGGCGGATCGGGTTGCTGGCGACTCCCACCACGGTCGCCAGCCGTGCATACGAGCGCGCGGTGCAGACGGTGGACCCGCATGTCACGCTCACGGCGGTCCCATGCCCCGCGCTCGCGCCGATCATCCAAGCCGGCGCGCAGTTCGATGAGCGCGTCGTGCAGAGCGTGCGCGAGGCGTGCGCTCCGCTGAAGGCAGCCGCGGTGGACACCGTGATCCTCGGGTGCACCCACTACCCCCTGATCGCGCCGATGCTGCAGCGGATGCTCGGGCCGGGGGTGACGCTGATCACCTCGGGGGCAGCGCTAGCGCGCCAGGTCGAGCACGCGCTCTCCACGCGCGACCTGCTCAACATCCGCGGCGCCGGCGATGAGGGTGACTACAGCTTCCTCTGCACCGGCGATGTGGAGACGTTCAGGGAGCAGAGCACGCGCTTCCTGCAGATGCCGCTCGGCCCGGTCGAGCAGGTGCGGCTGGCGGCGGCGGAGGTGGTGGCGTGAGTCGCCTAGGTAGCTGCGTCTGCGTGACTGACGGCCTGCGCCCGGAGGCGATCACGTGAGTCGCGCCCGTGGTCACGGCTTTGCGTCTGGTCCCTCGCGCCCGGAGGCGCTCGCGTGAGCCGAGCCCGCAGCTACGACCGCGCGTCCGACGGCCTGCGCCCGGTGACGATCGAGCCGGGCTTCATGCGCACCGCCACCGGGTCGGCGCTGATCTCCGTGGGCGAGACGCGCGTGATCTGCACCGCCTCCGCACAGGAGAACGTGCCGCGCTGGATGGCTGGCAAGGGCCGCGGGTGGGTGACGGCGGAGTACGGGATGCTGCCCGCCTCCACGGGTGAGCGCAAGCAGCGCGACGCCACCCGCGGGCGCCTCGATGGGCGCTCGGTCGAGATCCAGCGGCTGATCGGGCGGGCGCTGCGCGGCGTGATCGACTTCAAGGCGCTGGGGGAACGCACGATCTACCTCGACTGCGACGTGTTGCAGGCCGACGGGGGCACGCGCTGCGCCTCGATCACCGGCGCCTACGTGGCGCTCTCGCTGGCGTGCACCCGCTTGGCGGAGAAAGAGGCGTTCGAGCACCCTCCGCTCACCGGCTCGGTGGCGGCGGTGTCCTGCGGGATGGTCGACGGGGTCGCGCTGCTCGACCTCGATTACTCCGAGGACTCCACCGCCGAGGTCGACGCCAACGTGGTGATGACCGGCGAGGGCGACCTCCTGGAGGTGCAGGCCACCGCCGAGCGCACGCCGCTCTCGCGCGCCTCCCTCGACGAGCTGCTGGCGCTGGCGGCGGGCGGGATCGAGCAGCTGCGCGCGGCGCAGGAGCGGGCGATCGCCTCATCATCGGGTTGATGCTCTTCGTGGGCATGTCGCGGAGCGTTGTTGTGACGGCAGGCGGCCGCGCCCGCGTCCCGGAGGCTGGAGCGATCCTCCTGTGAGACTGCTGCTGGCGACCCACAACGAGCACAAGCGCCGCGAGCTGGAGCGTTTGCTGCCCGACCATGAGATCGCGCTGCTGCCCGATGCGGTGCGGCTTCCCCCCGAGGACGGGGAGACGTTCGCCGAGAACGCGCTCGGCAAGGCCCGCGCCGCGGCCGCGGCCACCGGCGAGGTGACGATCGCCGATGACTCTGGGATCGAAGCAGCCGCGCTCGGCGGCGCCCCCGGAGTGCGCTCTGCGCGCTACGCCGGAGAGCGCGCCACCGACCAGCAGAACCTCGACAAGCTGCTGCGCGAGGCGCCCGCGGGCAGCGCGCTGGCGTATGTGTGTGCGCTCGTCTACGTCGACCCCGCGGCAGGGATCGAGCGGCTGTTCGAGGAGCGTTGCACCGGCCGGCTCGCCGCCGCGCCGCGGGGGGAGGGGGGCTTTGGCTACGACCCCGCGTTCCTGCCCGACGACGGGGAGGGTGGGATCCCGTCCAACCTGACGATGGCCGAGCTGAGCGCCGAGCAGAAGGATGCGATCAGCCACCGTGGCCGCGCCGCGCGGGCGCTCGAGGCGTGGCTTGACGCAGGCGCGCCGGCAGGCTGACGGCGCGTTTGCCAAGCGGTGGCGGGTGGCCGGCTCAGAAGAGGTTGGTCGTGTGGTGGCGGGGTAGCGACCTCAGAAGAGGTTGATCGCCGCCGACGCGCCCACGGCGAGCGACAGCACGGCGTAGCCCGTGTAGCCGGCGAGCAGCAGCAGCGCGGCCGTCAGCAGGGCGATCAGCACGGTCACGATCCAGGCGACGTGGGGGAGGTCCATCGGCGAGGGTATTCTCGCACGGAGATGGGCACCAGCTTCGGCGATACCTTGGCGGCGCGCGTTACGGAGCGCGAATCGCAGATCGTGCTTGGTCTCGACCCCGACCCCGAGGCGCTGTGGACGGGGGCGCACGAGGCTGCGGCCGATCACCCGCCGGCGTGGCGCACCGCGGTGGCAACCCGCGTGCACTGCTGTGCCCTGATCGACGCCGCGGGGCCGGCGTGCGTGGCGGTGAAGCCCCAGCTGGCCTGCTTCGAGCGACTGGGAGCGCCTGGGTGGGACGCGCTGGAAGCCGTCATCGGGCACGCGCGCCAGCGTGGCCTGCTGGTGATCGCCGACGGCAAGCGCGGCGACATCGCGCTCAGCGCGCACGCCTACGCGCAGGCGCTGTTCGAGCGCCTGCGGGTCGATCTGGCGACGGTCAACCCGCTGCTGGGCGGGGACGCGATCGAGCCGTTCGTGACGGGTGCTCGCGCGGCGGGGGCCGGCGTGCTGCTGCTGGTGCGCACCTCCAACCCCGGCGCCGCCGACGTGCAGGATCTCGAGCTGGCGGCGGGTGGCACGGTGTGGGAGCGGCTGGCGGCGTTCGTCGCCGAGCTGGGAGCGGCAGGGGTGGGGGAGTCGGGTCTCAGCGACGTCGGCGCGGTGGTGGGGGCCACGCAGCCACAACATCTCCGGCGCGCGCGCGAGCTGATGCCCCATGCGGTGATGCTGCTGCCGGGCGTGGGCGCGCAGGGGGGGCGAGTGGAGGATCTGGCCCCGGCCTTCCTCCCCGGGCGGGCCGGCGGCCTGATTACCGCCTCGCGCAGCATCGTCGGCGCGCACCTCGCCACCGGCGGCGACCCCGCGGAAGCGGCGCGTATGGAGGCGCAGCGCCTGCGAGAGACGGCGTGGGCGTTGGGCGGCCGATGATTGGCGGTGAGTCCGTGGAAGCGGCGCATGCGGAGGCGCAGCGCCTGCGCGAAACCTCACGGGCGTTGGGCGCTTGACCGATCGGAGGAATTTTTAAGCCACGTTGTGGCGAGGTCGGCTACGCTAGGCGTGCGCGCAGCGGCATCACTTGGGGTCGCGCGGCGCAGAGGTGGATGAGGCACTCGGGATGATCATCACGGTCACGCTCAACGCGGCTATCGACAAGTCGCTGTCGGTGCCCAACTTCCGCTTGGGGCGCCGTCACCGCACCGTTGAGCAACGCACGATGGCGGGCGGCAAGGGCGTCAACATCGCCCGTGCCCTGAAGGCGCTGGGCCAGCCGGTGATCGCGACGGGGCTGGCGGGCGGCCCCACGGGAACGCACATCGTCGAGCAGCTCACCGAGGAGGCGATCCTCAACGACTTCGTGCGCATCCGCGAGGAGTCCCGCACCAACACCTCGGTACTCGACCCGACCAGCGGCGAGCAGACCGAGATCAACGAGCGTGGGCCGAAGGTGAGCGAGCGCGAGGTGGAGCTGTTCCGCGACAAGCTCCTCTACCTAGCGCGCGGCGCGGCGATCGTGGTGTTCGCGGGTTCGATCCCGCGCGGCATGGAGAGCGATGTGTACGCGGGCCTGATTCGCGAGCTGCAGCGCACGGGGGTCACGACCATGATCGACACCGACGGCGATCCGCTGCGCCACGCGATGCGCGCCGAGCCGGACGTGGTGTCGCCCAACGTGCTGGAGGCCGAGGAGCTGGTCGGCCACGAGTTCGCCGACGAGCAGGAGCTCTCGCTGGCGGTGGGCGAGCTCGTGGCGTTGGGCGCGCGCGAAGCGATCATGACGCTGCCCGACGGCTGCTTCGCGCAGGTTCAGATCGACGGCCAGCCCACGCTGCTGCGGGCCCGCATCGACCTGCGCGAGCCGGTCGCCAAACGAGGCTCGGGCGACGCCTTCCTCGCCGGTTATGTAGCGGCGCGCTACGCCGGCAGCCCCCCCGCGGAGTGCCTTCGCTTCGGCGTGGCCTGCGGGGCGGAGTCCACCGGGCGCCTCGGCGCCGGCCTGATCGAGCGCCGCGAGGTGCATCGTCTGGAGCACGAGGTGGAACTCGAGCCGGTGGAGTTGCCGGCCGCTACGAAGAGCTGACTCAGCCCCCCGCGACATCCCGCCGCAGGAAAACGAGATACGCGGCGAACAGCGCTGGCACCGCGTACAGCGCGCAGACCCAGGCGGAATGCCCGATCGGCGCCCAGTCGGTGGGGGTGCGCAGCAGCCCGTGCCAGTTCTCGTACTGTTCGGTGAGCAGGTAGGGCTTGATCCCTTCAAGGCCCGGGATCCCGCCGAGGATGAACAGCAGGATCGTGAAGCCCACGGTGCCGACGACGGAGGCAGCGCTGTTGCGGGTGGCGGTCGAGAGCAGCACCCCGATGCACACCACGGTCAGCAGCGGAATCAGGTAGACGGCGTTGGAGGCGACCACCAGCAGCAGCCCTTCCGGCGCGGACACCACGCTGCCGGAGAACGTGACCACGTGGTGGAAGCCCCACGACGCCACGCCGGCGACCGTTGCCACTACGGCCGACAGGAAGACGGCGAGCGCTCCGTAGGTCATCGCCGCGAGCGCCTTGGCGGCGAACACCTGCCCGCGATCGACCGAGCGCGTGAGGATCGTCTTCAGCGTGCCGTTGCCGTCCTCGGCGGCGACGATGTCGCCGGCGACCAGCGCGGCGATCAAAGGCAGCATGAACACCGACAGGAACAGCAGCATCAGCACAGGGGTGGCAAGGCCGGACTGGGTGATGTGCGCAGCGAAGATATTGCCCTGGTCGTGGCCGCGGTTGTCGTGCAGGTTCTGGACGATCACGAAGATGATCGGCAGGATCGCCGCCAGCCCGAGGCCGAGGTAGGTGCGCTTCTGCGACACCAGCTTGCGCAGCTCCCAGCGGTAGGCGGTCAGCGTCGAGGGTCGCCTGACGCGCGCCGCGCTGGAGGGAGCAAGTGGCGGGGAGGCCTCAAGCGTGCTCATGGGCCTGCTCCTGTGTGCTGTGGCCGTTGCTGAGCACGAGCGCGTCGCTCGCAGCTGCTCCCGCACCCTCGGTGAGCCGGAAGAAGAGGTCCTCGAGCGTCGCCAGCTCCGGTGTCAGCGCGAGGATGCCGACACCGGCCGCGCCCAGCGCGATCGAGAGGGCGCCCACGTCGGCCTCCTGCGCCTGGAAGGAGAGGCCGTGCTCTTCGTTGGTGCCATGCTCCCCGGCCGTGCCGTGCTCTTCGTTGGTGCCGTGCTCCCCGGCCGTGCCGTGCTCCCGGGCCGTGACATGCTCGACGCCGGGCTGGGCGCGCAGCACGGAGAGCGCCCGCGCGTCGTCGCTGGTGCGCAGCCGGTAGCCGGCCCCGCCCTGGCGGCGCAGGTCGGCCAGTGCGCCCTCGTAGACCACCCGGCCGCGGTCCACGATCGCCACGCGGTCGCACAGTTCCTGCACCTCCGGCAGCTGGTGGCTGGAGAGCAGGACTGTGATCCCCTGGTTGGCCAGCCGGCGGATCAACTCGCGCATGTCGCGCATCCCCGCCGGGTCGAGGCCGGTGGCGGGCTCGTCGAGGATCAGCAGGCGCGGGCGGCGCAGCAGCGCGGCGGCGATGCCGAGGCGCTGGCGCATCCCGTGGGAGTAGCCACCCACGCGATGCTCCGCGCGCGGACTCAACTCGACGATCTCCAGTACCTCGGGGATGCGCTCACGCGCGCCGCCGCCGTCGAGGGCGCCGAGCAGTTCGAGGTTCTTGCGCGCGCTGAGGTAGGGGTAGAACTTGGGCGCCTCGACAAACCCCGCGACGCCCTCCAGCGCTCGCGCGCCCTCGCGGATCGGGTTGCGGCCGAACAGCTCGACGGTGCCCTCCGTGGGCATGATCAGGCCGAGCGCCATGCGCAGCGTGGTGGTCTTGCCGGCGCCGTTCGGCCCCAGGAACCCGTACACGTCGCCGGCGTCAACGTTCAGGTCGATGTGGTCGACCGCCAAAACCTCCTTGTAGCGCTTGACCAGCCCCCTGGCTCGCACGGGCGGGGCGTCGCCCACCGCTACAGGCCCTTGGCCACCGCTTCGACGGCGGCGGGGGAGACCGCGCCCGCGACCAGGTAGCGCACGCCGGCGCGCTCGAAGCTGAGCAGCGTGCCAAGCTCGGTTGGCAGCTCGCTGGCGGTGACCCCGTCGATCTTGACCTGCTGCAACCCTTCGGGCAGCGAGGAGCTCGGCGAAGAGCCCGCCTTGGCCTTGCCTTCGAGCACCGCGATCGTCCCGGGGCCGCTGCCGTGCGTGGTGACGTTGGGGTGTTCGTGCGCGCCGCCCTGGGAGGAGCCACCCTGATGTTCGCCGGGCTTGGGCAGCACCACGTCTTCGACCTTGGCGTTGCTGGGTGGCGTGAATTCGAACACCGACGGTTCGACAGGCCCGTAGGAGATCGAAGTGGCAGCCAGTTCGAGCGCTGGCGTCGCACTCTCGGTGGAGTACACCGCGGCGCGCAGCGGCACGCCGTTGGTGGCGTCCCACGAGAGCTCGGCGCCGGCCAGCAGGCTGCCGCCTTCCTTGGGGGACACGCGCACGGTGTAGGCGGCCTGTCCGGCCACGTCGGTGGGGGTCGCGCCGGAGACATCGGCGTGCTTTTCGAGGTGGGCGATCGCTTCTTCGACCTTGGCCACGCTGGGGACTTCGTGGTGGGTGACGGTGTCCGCCCCATTGCCGCTCGACGAGCCCGCCCCGCCTTCGCCGCCCGATGCGCCTGACCCACCTTCGTCACCCGATGAGCCCGACCCACCTTCGCCGCTCGATGAGCCCGACCCACCTTCGTCACCCGATGAGCCCAACCAGCCTTCGCCGCCGCCGTCGCTCCCCGCGCCTTCCTTCGGGGGCGTGAAGCGGTAGAGCGTGTTGGTGGAGGCGTCGTACATCGACAGGGTGTGCCCGTCGTAGTAGACCTGGGTGTCTCCCTTTTCGGACTGCAGCTCCAGGCGCACGTGGCCTTCCTTTGAGATCCACAGCCGGCCGGAGGCGCCGGAGAGCAGCGGGCTGGAGGTGAGCTGGCTGGCTTCGCCTCCGCCGCTGGCGAGGGATGCCCCTTCGAGCAGATGATTGGTGAGCTGGATCTGGGCGCTCACGCCTTGAATCTGGTTCCCACCCGACCCCGCGGCGAGCGCGTCATGAACTGCCTCGGGCAGCGGCTTGGGCGGGGGTGTGGGCCCCACCCCGAGCGCGGTCGCGAGCGCCGTGGCGCCGATACCGACCCCGACCAGCACGGCGCACAGCAGAAGCAGGCGGGAGAGTGGTAGGCGGCGCAGGAAATAACTCATTGCTGATGCCTCGGGCGGTACTGGCTGGGCCGCGCACGACAGCACGGTCAACCTTCAACGAAAAGGCTAGCGCGATAGATCAAGAGATCCTGAAGGAGTTGATGGGGAAGCTCTCATCTTTGAGGCGCCCGGTCTTGGAGCACTCCGACGCCGCCAACGTATATCGTGCCGGCCGATATGGCACTGGTGCTTCTCATCGTCATCATCGTCATCGTGGTCGTCGCCATCGGCGTGGTGCTGCTGGCGTCGCGCAACCGCGCAGGCACGCCTGAGGGCTCGACGGCGGAACCGCTCGAATCGAAGGCGGCCGTGCGGGGGCTGACCGCGGCGCTGGTGCTGGTGTGCGCCTTCGGCCTGGTGGTGCCCGCGCTGGTGTTGGTGGCCAACGCCGAGCACAAGGCCAGCGTGGGGGTGGGGGGCGTGCACCTGGACGCCAACCAGCAGAAGGGCAGGGAACTGTTCTCGCACTCCTGCAACCTCTGCCACACGCTCGCCGGCGCGAACGCCGTGGGCCGCACTGGGCCCAACCTCGACGTGCTGGTGCCAACGGTGGCGTCAACGGTGCCAAACGAAAAGCTGCGCTACATCGCTCGCAAGGCGTTCGTGTTGAGCGCGATCCTCGAAGGGCGCGCGCTCGGCAGGGGCCAGATGCCGAAGCTGCTCTTCCAGGGCAAAGAAGCCGAAGACGTGGCCGGCTTCGTGGCGGCGATCGCCGGCCACTGATCTGTCCGACGCGCTTGTCACGATCAGTGCATGGTCGAGAGGACCATGCGTCACAGGCGCAGGCCGCGACGTACGCCGGCCGAGTGGGTGGGCCCGCATCCGGATCGGATAGCAGGGTGGGCTGTGGTGATGGGCTTCGCGCTGGTGCTGGCGGCGCTGCTCAGCGCCCACGGGTAGCGGTTCAGCCTCCCGCCCCCTTTTAGGCCCGGCCTCCCGCCCCCCTTTTAGGCCCGGCCTCCCGCCCCCTTTTTGGCCCGGCCTCCCGCCCCTCTTTGGCCATCCGTCGATACCCTCCGCGCGAGCCATCGACTAAGGTCCGGCGGGGATGGCAGAGCAGCCAGACATGCCGAAGACCGCAGCGGTCAAGACCCCCATGCCGAAGACGGCCGCGGACGTGAGCGCGTTCGTGGAGGAGCGGGAGATCAGGTTCATCCGCTTCTGGTTCACCGACATCCTCGGCCAGCTGAAGTCGTTCTCGATCAACGCCGCCGAGCTGCAGGACGCGTTCGAGGCGGGGATGGGCTTCGACGGCAGCTCGATCACGGGGTTCAACGCGATTGAGGAGTCCGACATGATCGCGCTGCCCGACCCCAGCACGTTCGCGGTACTGCCGTGGCGCCCGGAAGAGCAGGGGGTGGGGCGGATGTTCTGCGACATCATCACGCCCGAGCGCACCCCCTACGAGGGCGACCCCCGCCACGTGCTGCGCCGCGCGGTGGAGCGCGCGAAGGGGATGGGCTTCGACACCTTCAACGTGGGTCCTGAGCTGGAGTACTTCCTGTTCCGCGACTCGCGCACCACCGAGCCGCTGGACCACGGCGGCTACTTCGACCTGACCACGCTGGACGCCGGCAGCGACGTGCGCCGCGAGACGGTGCTGGCGCTGGAGCAGCTGGGGATCCACGTCGAGTACACCCACCACGAGGTGGGTCCCTCCCAGCACGAGATCGACATGCGCTACGCCGACGCGCTGAAGATGGCCGACGACTGCATGACGTACAGGATCACCGTGAAGGAGTACGCGATGAAGTACGGCTGGCATGCCACGTTCATGCCGAAGCCGCTGTTCGGCGAGAACGGGTCGGGGATGCACACCCACCAGTCGCTCTTCAGAGAGGGCCGCAACGCCTTCTTCGACGCCGAGGACCAGTACTTCCTCTCCGACGTCGGCAAGGCGTTCATCGCCGGCCAGTTGCGCCACGCGCGCGAGATCTGCTCGATCTTCGCGCAGTGGGTCAACTCCTACAAGCGCCTCGTGCCGGGCTTCGAGGCTCCCACGTACGTAGCGTGGTCGCGGCGCAACCGCTCGGCGCTGGTGCGCGTGCCGCTGTACCACCCCGGCAGCGAGAAGGCGACGCGGATGGAGCTGCGCTGCCCCGACCCGGCGTGCAACCCCTACTTGACCTTCGCGGTGCTGTTGCAGGCGGGTCTGGAGGGGATCGAGAAGGGGTACGAGCTGCCGGAGGCCATGGAGCAGAACCTCTACCACCTCTCGGGCAAGGAGCGCGCGCGGCTAGGCGTGGAGCAGCTGCCGGAGACGCTCGGCGACGCGATCGAGCTGACCGCCCAATCGGAGCTGGTATTGCGCACGCTGGGGGAGCACATGTTCAACCGCTACGTGGAGATCAAGCGCCAGGAGTGGGAGGACTACCGGGTGCAGGTCTCCCAGTGGGAGCTCGACCGCTACCTGTCCATTTTGTAGGAGGGGCCTCCGCCGCTAAAGCGGCTGCGGCGGCGGGGCAGTGGTGGCGCTCCGGGCGTGGCTGGCTGCCGATGGCGGATGCGGGAGGGGCCTCGTGGCGCGCGCCCGGCCGCGGCTGTTGATGGGCTACTCGTTCGCGGTTGCCCGCGGAGCGCCGGAGGCGGAACGGGCGGGAGGCACGGCGCATGCGAGTGCCGCGGCCGGCGAGAGGTGCAGCTCCAACGCCTGCAATAGATGCCCGAACGAGGAGGGGTGCTGAGGGGCGATCTCGTGCAGCAGCCTCAGCACGCCGAGCGCATGGCGAACGTAGGACTCCTCGCCGGTGATCTGCGCCAGCCGCAGTAGCCCGAGCGCGGCGGAGGAGGCGCCGGAGGGGATCGGGGAGTCATCCAGCTCCTTGCGCCGTGCGATCAGCTCCTCGCCGTCGGCGGGGGTCGAGAAGAAGCCGCCGCGCTCGGGGTCGGCGAAGCGGGCGATCGTCTGCTCCGCGAGGGCGCGCGCCTCGGTGAGCCAGCGCTCCTCGCAGGTCGCTTCGAAGAGCACGATCAGCGCCTCCAGCAGGAAGGCGTAGTCCTCCAGGTAGGCGCCGATCCGGGCTTGGCCCTCGTTGTAGGTACGCAGCAGGCGAGCCTCGCCGGGGGCGGTCGGCTCGTGTTGCCTGTCTGGCTCGGCCTTGCCGGTGGCGGGGCGGTCGTGCTGCCTGTCTGGCTCGGCCTTGCCGGTGGCGGGGCGGTCGTGCTGCCTGTCTGGCTCGGCCTTGCCGGTGGCGGCGAGCTCGTGCCGCCTGCCAGGCTCGGCCTCGCCCGCGATTGAGGGTTCGCGCAGCTCGCGCAGGATGAACTCGGCGCACTGCCGCGCTGCGTCGAGGTAGCGCGGCTCGTCCAGTACCGACCCCGCGTCGGCGAGCGCGGCGACCATCAGCGCGTTCCAGCTGGTCAGGCGCTTGTCGTCGAGGCCCGGCCGCGTGCGGCCCGCGCGGACCTCCAGCAGCCGCGCGCGGATGCGCTCACGCGTGGCGGGGTCGGGCCGGGCGGTCGGGCTCCTGTCGGTGAGTACGTTCAACCCCGGCTCGGGGTGGTGCGGGTCAACGAAGTTGCCCTGCTCGCTCACACCCAGCCAGCCGATCGCGGCGTCGGCGTCCTCGCCGAGGGTCTCTCTCAGCTCTCCGGTACGCCACACGTAGTAACGGCCCTCCACGCCCTCGGAGTCGGCGTCCAGCGCGGAGTAGAAGCCGCCCTCGGGGCCGCGCATCTCGCGCAGCGCCCAGTCGAGCGTTGCGCGGCATACGCCGGCCAGCTCCTGATCGGGGGGTGGGCCGCCGCGGCCCCTGCTTGCGCTGCTCCCCACTGAGCCGCTCGCATCCGCACCCGCGTCCTTGCCGCCAACCACTGCCCCCTCCCGATCCCCTTCCTGCACCAGCCGGTGCGCATGCAGGTAGGCGCGTGCGAGCAGCGCGTTGTCGTAGAGCATCTTCTCGAAGTGCGGCACCGTCCACGAGGCGTCCACCGAGTAGCGGTGAAAGCCGCCGCCGAGCTGGTCGTGGAGGCCCCCAGCTGCCATCGCGCGCAGCGTCGCGAGCGACATATCGCGCTCGCCGTGGCGCAGCAGGAACTCGATCACGGGGGTCTGCGGGAACTTCGGGGCGCCTCCAAAGCCGCCGTTGACCGCGTCGAACGAGCCACGCAGCACTGCCACCGCGGTGGCGAGCGCCCCCGTGTCGAAGGGCTCGGTGGAGGGCTCCATCCGCGCTGCCCTGGAGAGCTGCTCGCGGATCCGCTCGCCACCGGTGCGGATCTCCGCGGCGTTCTCGCGCCACGTCTCGGCGATCGCCTGCAGCACCTGGGTCCACGAGGGCATCCCGTGGCGGGGCTCGGGTGGGAAGTAGGTGCCGCCGTAGAAGGGCGTCTGCTCGGGCGTGAGGAAGACGTTCAGCGGCCACCCGCCGTGGCCGGTCATCCCCTGGACGGCCTCCATGTACAGCGCGTCAACGTCGGGGCGCTCCTCCCGATCGACCTTCACGCACACGAACTCCTCGTTCATCAGCGCCGCCACTCGGGGGTCTTCGAAGGACTCGTGCTCCATCACGTGGCACCAGTGGCAGGAGGAGTAGCCGATCGACACCAGCAGCGGCACGTCGCGCGTGCGCGCCGCCGTCAGCGCCTCGGGACCCCACGGCAGCCAGTCCACGGGGTTCTCCGCGTGCTGGAGCAGGTAGGGGGAGGTCTGTCTAGCGAGCGCGTTGGGCATGGCCTCAGGGTAGTTGCCTCGAATGGATTCTCGGGCTGGTGCGGTGGTGGGGGAGGGGACGTCGTATTAACTTTTCGGGCCCCAACCCTTCATTTTGTGAAGTGGTAGGGGCGGTTTTGAATGCATTGGTTTCGAGGCCCAACCCTTCATTTTGTAAAGCGGCGGGTCGGTTGGATGCGTTATTTTGAGACCCAAACCCTTTACTTTGTGAAGTAAGGGGGTCGGGATTGGATGCTCTGCTTTGGAGCCCAACCCTTCATCTTGTGAAGTGGTTATGGGTGCTTTTTGGATGACGTCTGCACCAGCGCCGCCAGCGGGAAGCGCAGCGTAAGCGCCGAGCCCACCGCACCCCATTCGCGTGCGGTCGCGCCCGCCCGTGAGAGCTGCGCCTTGGCGGTGCTCACGTTGAAGCGCTCTCCGGCGAGGGTGCCGCTCGCGCGCCCCCCGCCGCTGAGCGTGACCGTCCCGTGCGTGGCGGCGGCGCCGCTGACGTGGATCGTGATCCGCTGCAGCTTGCCTTCTTTGGCGGGCAGCGTGCCGCTGAGCGCCACCCCGGGCACGAACGTGAGGTCGTGCAGGCTCACCGCGGAGGGGCTCAGCTTGGCGTAGCCGCCGCGCAGCCCCCCGAAGCTCGACCCGCTCGGCAGTTTCTGCTGCACCTGCAGGGTGGCGCCGATCACCTGGCGATCGAGGTCCACGATCGTGTCCAGCACCGCCGTGAGGGTGCGTCCGCGATTGCCGTGCAATCCCGGCACTGGCTGCACGTAGGAGAGCTTGGTGGGGGTGATCGGCGTGGGGCCGAAGGGGTTGGGTTCGGGCTTGCACGGTTGCACCGGGGCGCCCCCGAAGAAGGCTTCGACCGCCAGCGCGGCGCAGTCGCCGAAGTCGCTGCCGATCACCGAGTGGCCGGTGTAGGGGATGACGAGCAGCTGCGCGTCGGGGATCGCGGCGACGACCCGCCGGGCATTGGAGGTCGGGGTGCGCAGATCCTGCTCGCCAGAGAGGATCAGCGTCGGCACGTTCGGCAGCGGGCCGGCCGCGGGCGGGGAGAGTGAGACATTGGGCCAGTCGAGGCACACTGGAATGAGGCTGTCCGACCACACGGTGGCGGCGTCGAACGGGTAGAGGTCGCCGCTGGGCAGCCCGCGCAGCGCGGCGCGCGCTTCGGCTTCGCGAGTGGCGGGCGCCGCGCCACGCTGCCAGGGGAAGGGCTTCTCTTCGCAGGAGGTTGCGAGGAACAGCGCGTTGTCTTCTTCTTCGCTGGCTTCCCGTTCGGCCTGCGAGCCTTTCGGCTGCAGCGGCACGTTGGGGACCAGCCCTTCCGAGAGCGCCTTCATGCGCAGCAGCGGGTCGGGGTCGCCGTGCAGCGCCGACTGCACGGCGGCGGGCAGCAGCGCGCGCAGCGCGGGGTTGAGGTCTCCGGCGAGCAGCACGTTGAAGAGATCGGCCTCCCCCATCGTGGCGGAGTGGCGGTGCCCTTCCCCGTCGTACACCGAGCCGTTCAGCGGGTGCTTGCGCAGTCGCACCGCCAGCGTGGCGATGTCGGCGAGCGGGTTGGCGGTGATGTGCGCGCACGCCCCTTCCGAGCACAGCTCTTCGAGCATTGGCTTCAGCGCCTGGATCGAGGACAGCGAGAACGGTTCGGGGCCTTCGGGGAGCACCACCGAGTCGAGCACCAGCGCTTCCACGTGTTCGGGGTAGCGTTCGGCGTACTCCAGCGCCACCTTGGTGCCATAGGAGGTGCCATACAGCACGAGCTTTTCGTAGCCCATCGCTTCGCGGATCGCCTCGATGTCCTGCACCGATTCCTCGCTCGTGAACGCCCCCCTTGCCGACCCCAGCTGCAACGCGCACTGTTCGGCCAGCCGCGCTTCGCTGCGGGCCTTTTCGAGCGCCAGCGAGTTGTGGCAGTTGAGTGGGTCGGAGCGGCCCGTGCCGCGCTGGTCGTAGACGATCAGGTCACGGTTGCGCAGCGCGGGCGCGATCGCCTTGGAGATGAAGCCGGCGAGCGGGTCGGCCGCCTGCCCGGGCCCCCCGGCGAGCGCGAGCACGGCGCTGGAGCTGGGGGTGAACCCGGCCTGCAGGCGCTCCACGCTGAGGCCGATCGCACCGGGCACGGTGCCCGCGCGGTCGAGCGGCACGGTGACGGTCGTGCAGGCGAAGCTCGCTTCCTGAGCGCAGGGAGCGAAGCTGAGACTAGTGCCAGGGGAGCCAGCCGAGGAGGCCGGCAAGCCTGTGAGCAACAGCGCGGACAGCAACGCCACGAACAGCGAAGAGGGTGCTCGTCTGCGCATCGGAACCGACAATAGCGGCAGTGGCGGTGGGGCTTGCGCCGGTAGTGACCCGCTCGCCCCCGAGCTCGCCCACCAGCGCTTTGTGGCGACCAAGGTGCAGAGTGCCGTGGGCGGCGGCCCGACCGCCGATTCGCAACGTGACCTTTTCGGCCTCCACCGTGCCCCACACGGTTACACCGGGCACGTAGGAGTAGCCGTGGAAGCTCAGCCCGCTCTTGGAGAGCTTGGCCCAACCGGCGCGCAACCCGCCGCTGCTCAGCGAGGTGAGGTCGGCGGAGCTGCTGCTTCCCAGCAGCTGGATCGTGAGCTGGCGGGCGAAGTCGGCGATCGTCAGCCCGACGGCCTCCAGTGTCCGCCCGGCGCGGCCGTGGTAGCCGTGCGCAGGGGACACGTCCGCGAGCCGCGCCGGCGCCAGCGGGGTGGGAACCAGCAGCGGCGACGTGGGCGGTCCGGCCGGGCAGGGGGCGATCGAATGCACGCCCACGCCGCCGCTGAACATCGCCTGCAGCGCCTTGCGCGCGCACGAGGTCGGCTCGTCCTCCAGCACGGCGTGCCCGGTGTTGGGCACCACCAGCAGGTGCGCGTCGGGGATCTGCGCGGCGACCTTGCGCGCATTGGCGGTGGGGGTGCGCAGGTCGTCGGCGCCGCTGAAGATCAGCGTCGGCACGTTCGGCATCGCTTCTGACACCACCGGCGGCGCGGATGTCGCGAAGGGCCAGTAGGCGCATGCGCGCAGCTCGTCGAAGTCCAGCACGTTCGTGGCGGTGAAGGGCGCGAACGCGCTCACCGGGAGCGCGCCGATCTGCGCCTTCGCCTGTGCCAGCCGTTCTCCCGGGCTGGCGCCGCGGCTCCACGGGAAGGACTCCTCTTCGCAGGTGGTGGCGTAGAAGAGCGGCGTGTCGATCCCTTCCCCTTCTTCGCCTTCGCCGCTGAATGCGTGCACCAGCAGGCGCGCCAGCGGGGCATTGTCACCACTGGCGGCGGCCCTCGCCGCGGCCGGGAATTCGGCCCGCAAAATCGGGTCGAAGTCGCCGGCCAGCAGGATGTCGAGCAGCTCGTTGGCGGAGATCTGGACCGGGGCGGGGTGGCCATGGGGGCCGATGTAGCGCCCGCTTACCGCCCCGCCGCCCATACGCCGCACCAGCCGTGTGAGGTCGGCCACCGGGTTGGGGGTGATCTGGGCGCACCGACGGTAGGCGCACAGCTGGCGCAGGATCCGCGGGATCGCTTCGAAGGTAGTGCGGTCGAGTGGGTCGGGGCCGGTGGGCGGCACCACCGAGTCCAGCACCAGCGCTTCCACGTGCTGGGGGTACTCCTGCGCGTACTCCTCCGCCACCTTGGTGCCGTAGGAGGTGCCCCACAGCACCAGCTTTTCGTAGCCCAGCGCCTTGCGCAGCGCCTCGATGTCGGCGACGCTGTCGAGGCTGGTGTAGAAAGCGCGTTCGGGGCCGATCTGTTCGGCGCACGATTTGATCAGCTGCCCACCGCTGCGGTAGACGCCGGGCTGTTCGAAGCCGTGGCAGGAGAGCGGGTGCGAGTAGCCGGTGCCGCGCTGGTCGAACACGATCAAGTCGCGCGTGTCGAGGATCGGGCCGAGCAGTTCGGTGAACGTTTCCGTGAACGGGATCGCCGACTGGCCTGGCCCGCCTGCCAGTGCGATCACCGCGGAGTGGGCTTCGCCGACGGGGGCGAGGCGGCGGCGGATCGCCAGCGTGATCGTCCCGGGCGCGACCCCACTGGGGTCGAGCGGCACGGTCAAGTGCGCGCAGGCGAACACGGTGCTTTCCTTGCACGGAACGAATGGGATCCCGCTCGCCCCGCTGGACACTGCCGCTCCCGCCGACGCGGGCAGCGCGCCCGCCGCGACGCACGCGACGGCGACCGGGGCCGCCAGGAACGCGACGGCGAGCTTCCTGACGGTTAGTCGCACCAGTTGGAATCTACCGGATCGGACAGCGCGGTGCGCCGGTTGCGCAGGCGCGCACGTTGGATGGGGGTTGTAGGGTCAGCCCATGGAGGAGCGGCGCCAGACGGTGACGGCCCCGGGAGCCCCGGCCGCGATCGGTCCCTACAGCCACGCGGTGCGGGCGGCCGGCGAGTTGCTGTTCTGCTCTGGGCAGATCCCGCTGGACCCGGCGAGCGGCGAGCTGGTGGGAGTGAGCGCGGGCGAGCAGGCGCGCCGCTGCCTGGAGAACCTGCGGGCGGTGTGCGCTGCGGCTGGGACCACGCTCGAGCAGGCGGTGCGGGTCACGATCTACATGACCAACCTCGGCCAGTTCGCCGAAGTCAACGACGTCTGCGCCGAATTCTTCCCGGCCGATCCCCCAGCGCGAGTGACGATCGGGGTAGCGGGGCTGCCGCGCGGGGCGCAGGTGGAGATCGACGCGGTGGTGGCGCTGGGGTCGAGCCCACTCGATGGGGGCCAGTCACAGCAAACGTCAACTGTGCCCTCCCCACCGCTGTCCCCGCAGTCCACCGCGGCCCCACCACCGGCGACGGCGTTGCCAGCCTCACCGCCACCAACCTCGAGACCGCCGGCCGCTGCCTCACTAGGTGCCGCCGACCCGCCAGGGGCCATCGCCCCACTGCCCACCGCGGCCCCGCTTCCCACGCCCTCCGACCCCGCGCACGTCTTCCACGTGGAGTTACGCCACTTCCCGCGCAACCTCTGCCACTTCAACATGGGCGCCTCGGAATTGCAAAGCGCGATCCTCGAGCCGTGGGCGGCCGACCGGGTGTTCGACCTGGGAGACCTTCGCTGGGACCCCCGCCAAGCCCGCCTCACGATCCTCGAGGGCCCGCGGATCCCCCCGGATCAGCTGACGATGGGCCGCGGCTGGAGTACCGCCAAGCGCCAGGGCGCCGACGTGACGGCGCAACTGTTGGCGGCGGCCGGTGCGCCACGCGGGCAGTAGGGTCCGGCATCCCGAGCCAAGACCGGCGTAGACCCGCCGCTACACTTCGTCCCCGGCTTGGTGGGCGTAGCTCAGCTGGTAGAGCTCCGGGTTGTGGTCCCGGCGGTCGGGGGTTCGAGTCCCCTCGCTCACCCCTATAAAGTGCCTGCAAATTGGCATGTTTTGAGGTTGTAACGTTCCGACACAAGCTAGCCAGGGTACCAATGGGGTACCAAACTATGGGGAGTACTCCTCGCACGAGCCGTTCGGTGGCGAAGACGATCCAGGTCGTCGAGAAGCAATGACTCCCCCAAGCGCACATCGGCCTCATGCGCTTCGATCGGCCGGTGGATCGGCTGCTGGACGCGCCCGCCTGAGTGCTGGCGCAGGAGGGTGGGGGCCGGGTTCCTGAGGGAGCCATCGTTGATAGCGCTTTCTCGATAAGTTTCCGCTATGGCAACTGTCAGCGAGGGTGGACGAGCCGGATCGGGGTCCGATGGCTGGCTACATGCTCGCCTGATCCCTACTTACGGCATACGCAGCCAAGAGGAGCAGGAGAAGCGCGCGACTTCGTGTCTTCTTGCCGTGATGCACGGTGTCCCCGAGTTCGGGCATTCGCTCCTGCGAGAGCTGGGGGCGCCAAGGTCGCCAAGCATCGACACGTTCGCCGAGGTTCGGTTCAAGAACGCGGACGGCAAGGTGGATATCCCTGATGGGGCGATCGTGTGTGAGCGTGGTGGTAAACGCTGGACCTGTCTCGTCGAGGTCAAGACTGGTACCGCTGCCCTGAAGGACGACCAGGTCGAGAGATACGTGGCCGTCGCACGCGAACAGGGCTTCGACAGTGTCCTTACGATCTCGAACCAGATCACCCACACCGCGTCGGAGTCGCCCGTGTCCGTGAGTGGCCAGAAGCTCCGTAAAACAAAGCTCTGGCACCTGTCATGGTGGCGAATCTTGACTGAGGCGGTCGTGCAGAGCCGCTACCGAGGGGTATCTGATCCCGACCAAGCCTGGGTCCTCCGCGAGCTGATCCACTATCTCAGCGGCGAAGCTTCCGGAGTCGCAGGCTTCGAGGACATGGGAAAGGATTGGGTCTCGGTGCGCACGGCCGCTCACGACGGGACTCTGCGCCAGGGGGATGTCCGTGCTCGTCAGGTCGCAGAGCGATGGGAGCAGTTCACCGAGTACCTGTGTCTCAACTTGTCTCAGGAATTGGGACGCAGCGTCATCTCGCTTCGACCACGTAAACAGACCACCAGCGTGCGGCTCGACGAGTTGGAGAAGTCGCTGACAACCGGCGGCACCCTCCAGACGACGATCCATGTCCCGGATGCCATCGGCGACTTGCAAATACGCGCCGATCTCAAGTCACGCCAGACATCTCTCAGCGTGGACGTCATGGGACCAACGGAAGGACGACCCAAGTCCCGTATCAGCTGGTTGCTGCGCCAGCTCCCCGAGGCGTGGCCGGACCTACGCATCGAGGTTTGGTACCCCTATGTACGGGAGAGCGCCGCCGCGACACTCGAACAGGCACGTGCGCGGCCAGAGGGCCTGCTATGCCAAGCGGACGTCAAGCGTGATCCGCGCTCCTTCACGGTGACGCTCAGCCGACCGATGGGACAGAAGCGAGGCCGGGCCGAGGGCTCATTCGTACGCGAGACGCGCGAACAGACGGTTACGTTCTATCGCGATCTCGTCCAGAACCTGAAGGCTTGGCAGGTACGCCCTCCGCAAATCCGCACCGAGGCGGTGCCTGATGCCGATAGCAGTGAGCCTCTGTCGCCGCCTGACCTCCTGCCTCTCACATCTGCCGACAGGTTGCTGCCTAGTCTCACAAGCGGCAGCGCATCGGACGGCGACATGGCTGATCGGTTTGCGCTCACCCCGCCGGAAGCAAGCTTGCCCCAAGGGTTCGTTCAACGTCCTGTTTTGAGCGAATCCGACCTCGACAAACCCGATCCAACCCCATCAACCCCGACCCAAACCGACCCCCCCTGGGCAAACTCATAAACCTGCGCACGATGATTGCGCCCAACGCGCGCGCTGCTCTCGTCGCTCGCTAAGGGGGGCCTTCACGGGCGCTCGGAGCCCTCGCTGGTGTGTCGTTCTGCCCGTCGCAGGGGGTGTCGCGCCAACGGCGGGTTGTGCGACAGGTCCCCCACCGCGGTTTGTGGCTCTATCACTGGGGTTGTGTGGTGCCGGATCCCTCGCCTGCGCGCTGCGCTTGGCGTCCTTGACCACCCGCCCACAACTTCGAGTTCGGGTGGTCAAGGACCGGGATCCTGAACGTGGGATGGAAGACAGGGTGATGGTGTGGTGGCGGTGGGGGACCAGAGTGATTGGGTGACCAAGGATGGGGGACCAGGGAGATGGAGAAGATGGAGATGGATGGGTGGGCGGCAGGGTGGCGTGGGTGGCAGCATGGGTGGTTGTCTTGTCTGTGGGGCTCCGGCCGACGTCGCTTGCGCTCGTCGGCCTACGCCCCAAGCCCCGCGAGGCGCGATGTTAGACAGCGACATGCCCAGTGATGTGCTAGCGTGTTGCTTGTGATGCTTCGTGTTTGATCTATCTCCAGGGGTGCTCTGATGGCTGATCGTGCCCTGGGGCTTGGTGTCGCGTCTCGTGGCGTGGTCGCCGAGATAGACCGAAAGCTCGCCGCCTTGGATGGTGAGCTTGCGCGCTACCAGAAGCTTCTTTCCGAGCGTGAGCGTCTTCAGGCCGCCCGATCCGCTCTCCTCGGGGAGCCACGAGCACCGGGGCAGATCACGCAGGGGGACGTAGCGGAGTACCTGGCAGGGCATCCCGGCTCGCGCGCGGGGGAGATCGCGAAGGCGCTCGGTGTGCCGCTGGCGAGGGTCTCCTCACATTTGTACCGCGGGAAACACACGAGGTTCGTGAACCGCCCCGACGGATGGCATCTACGCGACAGCGACGAGCAGGCCATCAAGGTTGGGGGACGCCGGCGAGGTCGGGCGTGACGGGCTCACAGCATGCGATCTCGGCCGTCGCGGCCGAGATCGAATACGCCCTGCGGGAGATCCGGCGTGTAGCTCCGGGGTCGGAACCTGTCAAGGGCGCCCCTTCGGGGCCGCCTTCGGCGGGGCCTGACGGCCCGCCCTGGACAGAACCCGACCCCTCCGCTGGGGGGCACCAGTCTCCGGCAGGCTGGAGCCTGCCGGAGCCAGGCCAACACGAATTCTCGAAAGGCAGCACCTCATGCTCTGGACGGGCACACACCGCGAACCCGAACGATGAACGGAGGTTTCTATGCACACTCTCCCAGCCGGCGCGGCACGGCAGCGCCACATGCGTCGAGAGGCCGCGCCGCTACTGTCCCGGCACCGCGCCCGCGGCATCCACGAGGCTGCCGCGCCCTTCGCGCCGCTGATGGATGCCAAGGAGGCCGGGCGACTGCTGGGGGTTCCCCACACCTGGCTACTCGCTCAAGCACGCGGAGGGCGTATCCCTCACCACCGCCTCGGCCACTACGTCCGCTTCAGCGCCGATGACCTGAAGCTGTGGCTGCAGGAGACCCGCTCCGGGGACGGGGCCGGTCGGCGTGCGTGACGGCCGCCGACCCAGCTTGGAACGCCAGGATGCGCTACGCGCTCACCGCCGGGCGGGACACGAGGTGCCGGCGGCCTCCGCGTAGAGCGGCTCGGGCGCCATGTCGAGGCCGTCGTCGGGCCAGACGATCGTGCCGGCTTCGACGGAGACTCGCGCGAAGCGCTGCGGGTCGCTCAGTGGCTCGAACACGCCTGTCCACTCACGATCGTCGAAGCTGACGTCGCCCACGGTGCTGTCCTCGAAGGTCAGACGGAGATCGTACGCACCGATGACCTCGACATCGATGATATGGACGAGTGGAGGCTTATCGGCCACGTCAGGTACGGGCAGGCTCGGCCCGCAGGACGCGGGTGCTGCCATCTACGGACACGAGCACGACGGCGAGATCGTCTTTGATGGCGCGGTCGATGGCCCAGTCGATGCCGGGCGTGTCGGCATCGATGAAGGCCGCGCGCTCGGGGAAGGGGGAATGGCCCTCGATCGCCAGCTCGATCGCTTCGCTCATTACCCGCGAGGCGGGCGACTCGTTGTTGCTCGTGTTTATTGCCTGTGCCATGAGTCGATCATCTCCGCGTAGCCTTGTTTGATCTCTGCGATCGCGGCCCGCATGCCTGCACCCAGGGTATCGTGGTTGAAGACCTCGGCGGCCTGCTTGCCACCCGACTGTGTATATCGGTGCATCTCGTTGTGGCCGTGAGCACCGTCGTATACGCGCACCGTCTCGAGCTGCTCACCCTGCTGCACCAGCAGCAGCACGGCATAGTCGGTGACCGCGCGGCGGTTGGTCGTGAACTCGACGTAGATCCAGGCCCGGAGGCCTCGGTCGATGACGTACGCGTATAGCCCGCTCATGCGTCTCCGAAGCCTGAGGGCTCAGGCACCACAATCCCGTGGCTGTCGCTCCCCGACCGAAAGGCCGCCTCGACCCACTCCGCCTCGCGGGCGCTCGGCGCGTAGTCGGCGTAGATCAGCGTGGTCTTGAAGTCGCGGTGACCCATCATCTCCTGCAGGGCGCGCATGGGGACGCCCTGGGCGGCCATGCGCGTGCCGAAGGTGTGACGCAGGTCATGGAAGCGAACGGCGCGGACACCTCCACGCTCAAGCGCGGCCTTGAAGCGCTTGAGCAGCTTTGATCGATCGATCGGCTTGCCCGTGTGGGGATGCGCGAAGACGAGATCGTCGTCGTGCCGGTAGGGGGTCTCCTGATGCAAGCGGTCGAGCTCGCCGGCGAGCCGGTCGGCGAGCGGGACGCTGCGTGAGGAGCGCTTCGACTTGGGCGTGCCGAACTCCCCACGGACGAAGTTGCGCCGGATGCGCACACGCTGGGCCGGCCAGTCGATGTCCAGCCAGCGCAGCGCAAGCAACTCGCCCTGGCGCATCCCAGTCATCGCCGCGGTGAGGTACATCCGCCGCTCGACTCGCCCGAGATCGTCGTCAGGCACGCTGCGAAGCAGCGCCTCCACCTCCTCCTGATCGAGGAAGTGGATGTCGGGATCACCTTCGGGCGCGGTGGGCTTGTCCACAAGGGTACAGGGGTTGGCCAGCACCCATTCCTCGCGGCGCGCGTACTCGAAGATCGAGTGCAGCACCCCGAGTGCGTTGCGCGTCGTCTTGGCCGAGCGTCCGCTGCGGGCCATGTGGGCGATGAACCCCTCGATCTCACGCCGGCCGATGCGATCGAGCGTACGAGCTCCGAAGTACGGGGCGAGCTGAACGCGCACGACCGAGTCGTAGCTCTGCACGGTGGCACGCTTACGACCCATCATGCGCACGCGTGCGACGTGAAGTTCGCCTGCCTCCGCCACCGTGATGCGCTCGCGGCGCGCGAGGGCGGGCTCGATCGCGCCGATCATCCGCCGCAGCTCGGCCTCCGCTTGGGTGCGGGTCAGCCCCTGGCGAGTGGAGGGGGCGCGCTTGGGTCCGATGCGACGCTTGACCTGGGCCTTGCCCACCCACCACTTGCCGTACCAAGTCTCCTGGCCAGCGGAGTCACGCTTGACGAACAGGGAGCCGGTGCCTCGCGGCCGCCGGGTTTTCCGGTTACGCGAGGTTGAACGGGAAGGTGAAGAAGAGCGCTCCACTAAAAAGGATTCTACCCCATGCGGCGGACGACAGGGTACCAACCAGGGTACCAAACTGAGCAAAACTGACATTACTTGAGAGCATGTAAACCCTTTATACAAGCCAAATCACACCTCGTCAATCTGGCTTGGGCTTGTTGTGGTCCCGGCGGTCGGGGGTTCGAGTCCCCTCGCTCACCCTCTTGGAACCCCTGTTGAATACAGGGGTTCCGGCGGTTAAGGGGTTGCTGCATCAGTCGTAACGGGCCGAGGTGGCAATGGAAGTGGCAATAGGCAGTTCCCGGCCATCTTCTGCCTCACGATCATCGACTGCGCCGTCGATAGGCAGCGCGAACGCGAACCCGCTTGACGGGTGCTCGCTGACGTTTGTAAGTAAGGCACGTGACGACCTGATGCACGATGCGCTCTTCGATCGTGACCTCCGAGTTCGTCTCGTACGTGCGCCCGCTCGCGTGTTTGTAGATGATTGTGAGCGTTGCGGCGCAAGAGTTTCGCCATCCCGACGACCGGACCTCGATATCTACCGAGTTACCGACGCCGAGCGGATAGAAGCGACCCAGACCATCGACAAAGTCAGCATCACCCCGGCGTAGATGGACCTGCTCGACGATTGCCGGCCCGAGGCCGATATTCCAGAGTTTGAGACGTACGAAATACCTATCCTCGCCATCATCCTCAAAGGCACGATGAATCTCGAAGGGTGGTCGGACGCCAGACTGCGGACGCTCGTGCTCTCGTAGCCTCATCAACTCCAGTCCGTGTGTTGGCGTTGCGATCACGAACGGCTCCTCTGAGGTCTCGACGGCTGCTTGAGTGGCGCGGGCGCTCTTTCGGGTCTCAATACCCAGGTAGCCGGTGAACAGCGCGAGCAAGCCTGTCCCGACGCCTACGATCAGCTCGCCGAACGTCAGCGTGTGGATCAAGGTGATGGCGGACCAGGGCAATGGGGTGGTGACTGCGTGCATGTGGGGATCATCTCGCCCGACGAGGACAGGTGGGACGACGAGGATCAGGCTGAGCTACCAAAGGGATTCCGACGGGGGCTCGGCCCGCTGGAGAGATCGCAGACTGCGGTACAAAGCCGCCGGCTACGAGGGTTGCCGCTACGGCTTGCGGAAGATGCCGTGTGTGCCGATGCGCCGCCAGACGATGTGCGGGTCGCCGGGGCGCAGCTCGTCGCCGTACTCGAAGGTGGCGCGGCCGTTGGGAGCCCAGGTGATCTCCCACACGCCGGGATATCCCTGCACTCTCTTGACCCGTAGGCCCGGCTCGAACCGCCCGCGTCGCAGGCACGCGATGAACAGGTCAAGGGCGCTCTCCCAGGCCGCGGCCTGCTCGCGGGTCAGGTTTTTGTAGTCGCGCAGGAACCGGGGCCGCGCCTGGTAGGTGGGCACTAATCGCTGCGGACGGCGTGCAGAGCCGCCTTGAAGGCGTCGGCGTCCTCGTAGACCTCGCCGGGGTCGGTCTTTCCCTCGCGGTCTGCTTCCAGCTCGCCAGCGAGCCAGTCGGGGGTCCAGAACCATGTCTGGTCGGGATCGATCCTGCCGTCCGAGAGGCTGCGCAGTAGCACGGCGGCACCATCGAGTGTGTTCTCAGGCAGGCCCTCGACCAGCTCGTGCAGCTCTGTCTTGGTCATGCCGTCATTCTCGCACGAGTCGCGGACTACCGAGAGGCGATGGCTTCGCGCGGCTCAGGATGCGCCGCGCAGCTCGCTGACGAGCCCGATCAGATGTCGCTTGGCTGCGGGGGCTCAGGCGCGGCTCCCCGCGGATCGCTCCGGTTATGTCCGCGGTCGCGGTGTCTTGCCCGTTGAGCAGGTGGTCGGTGCTGACGCCGAGCCTGTGACTGAGCTTGATCGACAGCGTCACCCTCCGGGAGCGACGGCAGTATCAAGTCGCCGTAGCGCTCTGCGATGGCGGGGAGATTGGCCGCATCAAAGTCAGCCCGCGTGGCGTCTACGCTCACCTCGAGATCCTCCCGTAGATGCCAGTAGGCGGTGCGAACCTCCTGTCCAACCAACATGCACGGCAATCTCCCTGACGGATGGGGCGATCGCTGATGCCGTCTCCGTGAGCCTCACCTCCGAAGGTCTGCATTTGCACGCCACACCGCTTGTGTGCTTCGACCACGATCGTGGCAAGCATTCCATAACAGTATGCGAGTGCATCAAGGAGATCGCGATCTGGAAGCCCCTCAGCGACCCACCGGCGTTCCACCTTCGGAGTCGCATCGCGCAGCACGTTCTCGGGCAGCCTGCGTAGCACTACGTGTTGGGCGATCTCGGACGGTGAGAGCAGCGGCGACACCTCCAGATCGCTATGGGGGACGCACGCGGCGCCGGCGAGCACGGTCACTTTCGCAGTGGACTGTGTGTCGAGGTCGCCTCGGTGCACGGACGCAATCGTTCGGCACAGCGTCTACTCAGCACGATCGCTTCCCCTGTCTTGATCTTCAGCGTCGAGCTTCTCGATCACCCCCTCGATAAGCGCCCGCCTTCTCGACGTCCGGATTTTCCAGAGCATCGCCGGCCCGGCAATCAACGCGAATGCGCCGGCGACGCTCAGCACCACTGCCTGCGACGTGTGGTCCTGGAGCTCGAAGCTCAGGTCGATCAGGGCCGCGCCGATCACCGTCATCAGGACCGCTGGGGCGGACTCCCGCACTCGCCCGGGGGGGCATACCGCCGCGAGCACAAGCGCCGCGAGCGCAAGGACCGCGAGACCGATCAAGATCGACAACGGCGCATCCATGCCGCCGAGCATAGTCGCTGGGAGCAGAGGCAGATTGATCGGCATGGGGGAGAAGCACGGGATCGCGTCTGCGGACACTGCAGACGGTAAATCGGCGACCTCACGGTAGGCGACCTCGCGGACAGCCTGTCGGGTGGGATTAGGGCACGCTCCTTTCAGCGGTATTTCAAGCTGTGTCTTGATACGCTGCGCGATCTGCTCGTAGCCTTCGGGGTTCGGGTGCAATGTGCCGGCAAGCGACGGCACCAGGCCCTGGCCGGCCTGGTGGGTGAACGATTCTCCGAGCGTTGTGATCCACCGCTGCTTCTTGGCACAGTATCCGTGCTGCCTAAACGCATCGGCGATACCGGTTATCTCCTTCCAATGGTGTTCGTCTACCGCCTCCTTGATCTTCTCATTGAGCGGCTCCAAGAGCTTCTCTTGCGCGTTCTTCAAGTCCACTTGCGCCAGCCCGAACCCGCCGAACCTGAGAACACCTTTACATGTCCCGGAAACGTCTCCGGTGGGGTCGAAATATTCGGTCAAATAAACCGTAGCGGGCGGCACTTCCATGTCTTTGCTCAGGTCTGTGTACAGATCGGGGAGGCGGTCGAGCGCATCGGCTACCCTTTCGCCAATAGAGGTCTTTTGCCCGACGTGTTTGCTGAAACAGCTGGTCAGGTGAAAGCGCCTCGCGCATCGTTCGATGACATCGCTGAAACCGACATCGTTGGCTCCGATGCTGACCAGAACAATGTTTGGCTTTCGCCGCGCGGCGAAAGCGTTGAGTTCGGTGACCTGTGGCGGCAGCTCGTCCGCCGACCTCGAGTGGACGCTGCCCTTGTAGCCGCCGATTAGCCCTTTGGCGATCGTCGCGCCCGAGCAGGCGAGATGCACAAACGTGACCGATACCGTCGGGTTCTCCTCCGCCAGTTTCCGCGCCGCGAGCGCCGGTGCGGCAAGCGCACTGCGGTGGCAGCGGTCGTTCTGCCATCCCGCACGTGAGGCGCTCGGCCTCTCCGGAGCGCCCTCGCCGGATGCGACCGAGTCGCCGATCGAGACGATCAGCCAGTCCTTGATGTGGATCGACTCGCGACCCTCGAAGTTTTGATGTCCAATGGTGGTCTGCACCTCCACGGTGTAGGTTCCCTGCGTCGGGAAGTCGCGGGCATCGGCGTAAAAAAGGCACGGACCCATGCGTCGCTGCTGGATCGGGGTACGATTGACCGACCAGTTGTAGGTGACGTCTGGATCGCAGTGGTCAAAGAGCTTGAAGGCGACGGGCCACGGTCCTTCTCGCACCGCGTTCGGAGCGGTGGACTTGGGCAGACCGTAAAGATCGAGCACGCTGCCGTACGTGTCCGGCATCACCCAGGTAAAGCGAATCCGTTGCATAGATTGTGCGGCGCTGGCTGGCGCAGACCCAACCATCGATGTACATACCACGACCGCGGACACCACCAGCAGGGAGATCGATCTCCGCATCACACGCAGATCCCCGATTTCGGCGAAGTGCGCATGGGGCGCCTATGCTCGTGGTGACTGGACCGCATCAGGACATTCGATTTGCATTTGCTTGCTCTGAACCAGATAGACTACGCAAATGAGCATCGATGAGCTCGACGACTGGCGGGCCGCTCATGAATGTGTCCTTCAGCTAGGGCCTGTCAGTGCTGACGAGATCGTCAGGGCGACCGCGCTGCCCAAGAAAGAGGTCGTGCCGTTGCTCGCACGGCTTCAGGAACTTGGCCTTATCCACAAGATCGAGGATCGCTGGCGCGCCGTCTGGCCAGCCGGCTCGAGAGTCGCCGGCGGAGGCGGTTGGATCTCGTCCAAGAGCGAGGCGAACTCGATCATCAAGAACATGGTTAGGAAGACAATGCGCCGGCCGTCATTGACGGTAAGGGGTTTTCTTGCCTTCTCGTCGGCGTGCGTCTGGCGCTGAATGAGGTTAACATCCGCGTCCCAGAGGTCCACCATGGCATCGAGCACGACCGCACGGCGGTCACCTAGCTGCGACTTGTACGTCTCAACGAGACTCTTGAGGCGGTTCTTTACGCGCGTCGGGTCAGGCTCTTCTCTTGCGGGTTTGTATTGTTCGACGAATATGGCCGCAAAGGCCTGAGTCGCGTCGCGCAGCTTGAACCCGACCGTCGCTAACTGAGACTCAGGACGTATGCCGCGACCGCCGGCTGTGCAGTGTGTGCACGGTTGGCGAGCTCTTGCTGTGTGATGCCGGCGGCGAGGCGCGCACTTCGGATCATGGGTGTAACGTCCATCCTTCAACAATATATACATTTAGGTATAACGCTCCAGGTGGTAGGTATAACGCTCCAGGTGGTAGGTATAACGCTCCAGGTGGTAGGTATAACGCTCCAGGTGGTAGGTATAACGCTCCAGGTGGTAGGTATAACGCTCCAGGTGGTAGGTATAACGCTCCAGGTGGTCGCGGATTGCGATCCCGTACGCTCCATTGGATGAAACGCTCTATCCTCCTCGCCATCCTCGCGCTGATGGCCCTGCCGGCGGTCGCCGAGGCCACCTCGCACACGGTCAACTTCCAGACGAAGACCACCAACGTGTTTTGCGGCATCGTCGCCGCGGTCCCCGGGTCGCAGTTCGACCCTGGCACGGGCGGTCAGCTCAGCGGCGACTATCCGGGCCTGCAGTGCTCGGCGGAGGGCATTCCCAAACCCAAGCACGGCATCGGCGATCCCTTCGTGCAGCTCGGTCAGGGCCGCGCCGGGCGCGCCAAGCTTGTCGACGAGAGCCAGGACGACCTCATCTCAGACGCCAACCCCGTGAGGCTCGCACCCGGCTCGACCTGGAAGCGCTACGGCATTACCTGCAAGCTGACCGCCTCGTCGGTGCGTTGCACCAACAGGACGGGCCACGGTTTCAAGATCTCCACTGGCCACCTCAGCCTGTTCTGATGAGGGGCGTACTCATCGCGGCGGCGTCGCGTCGATCGAGGGTCGCTAACTGACCGGCGGCGGCGTCCCGTCGATCGAGGCGGGGAGCGCCGGATCCCACTCGCACACCATGCAAGCGTGGCGGAACGCCGAGCGGGCGAACTCGAGCGCGAGGGCGCGCGGGTCGGGGCTGGAGCGCAGGTCGTCGCAGTCGAGGATGTACTCGCCGAGCGTTTCCTCCCAGCGCGCTGCCGCGGGCGCTAGCGTGGCTGCGGCAAACCTGTCCGGCGCGGGGTGCGCGTAGGCGTAGAAGGCGGCTTTGGCGTAGCGCGCGTCGCCCGGCCACCAGCCGATGGCGACCTCCTGGGCGTTCATCGCGTTGCGCATGATGAAGTCCTCCGACGGCGGGTCGGCGGGCAGGCCGGAGAAGAGGTTGACGGCGAGGTCGAACGAGCCCCACCACGCGTTGACCGGCGTCGAGCGTCCGCGATAAGGAGCGCGGAAGGCGGCGAGCACGAGCGCGGCGTGGGTGGCGGCCGCGAAGTAGGAGGCGACCTGGGCGGGGTCGTAGCTGTGGTGCTCGTCGTCCTCGTCGAGCGGCACGCTCCACGCCACCTCCTGCGGCGTGGGGTCGATCGCGACCTTGCCCGCCAGCTCGCCGATCGCTGCCAGCAGCTCACGGGTGACCTCGCCCACCGGGCGGTGCGGGGTGAGCGGGACGCGTCGCGCCTCGCCGCCGCTGTGCTCGACGAGCGCCTCGTGCGCGTGCAGGTCGAGCGCGACCACGAGCGCCCCCGAGCCATCGGGCGCGGGCAGCGGAGCCGTTTCCCAACCGCGGGCGCTCAGACGCAGGGCTGCGTGCTGGAGCTGTGGCTCGGGCGGGGCGAGCGCCACCGCGAGCTTGCCGAGCACCTGGGTGTGCGCGTGCAGCGTGTCGCAGGTCGCGCTCCACTCCTCGTAGGGCACCATCGACCACCCGTGCGGCATGACCGTAAGTTAGCGCCTCCGAGCGAGCCTCCCGTCTCAAGCGCTGAGTAGTTTCGATGGCGATCCCGAAAATCAAGTGGCCGCGAGCAGCCGGCAGGTGGGGGCGACGTGGCAGACCAGGAGGTGAGCCCCATGCGGGGACAGGCAGACCAACGGCGGTGCGGCGGGGATCTGTGGATGGTGGAGCGTGCGATCGTATTGCAGGTTCTCAGGGACGATCACGAGGAGCGCTGGGGGCGCGCGGAGCTGGCGCGGGAGATCCCGGACTTCGAGCCGGCGGTGCTCGACGAGGCGCTCGCGGAGCTGGAGCGAGATGGCGTGTTGCGCCGCGAGGAGCGCGCGGTGTGTGCGTCCCGCGCCGCGCGGCGGCTGGACGAGCTCGAGCTGATCAGCATCTGAGCGGTGCGCTCAGAACGGCTTTCAACACGACCGACACGCGCGGATACGTCCCTGGAGGCTGCACTGGTTCGCCACTGTCCGTCTACTTTGAAAGCCGTTCTCACCCCTTGTCCCCGCGGCGGTGCTCGATGCCGTCGTCGCCCGCGATCAGGATGTCGCTCACGAGGCTGGGCGCGAACAGCCCGTGCTCGACGACACCGGGGGTGGCCGACAGCCGGGCGGCGAGCCGCGCGGGGTCGTCGATCGCCCCGAGGTGGTCGCCGATCAGGTTGCCGTCGGGGCTGAGCTGCACTTTGCGCAGTCGCGCAGGGGCGATTGCCGCGAGCGTGGTGTGAGGGGCGAACTGCAGGATCTCCACGGGCACCGGCGGCGTGAGCGCGGCGACGGCCTTCTCGGTGGAGGCGATCACCACGAAGCGAGCTGCCGCAGCGGCGACGATCTTCTCGCGCGTGTGCGCCGCGCCTCCGCCCTTGATCAGCCAGCCCCGCGGGTCGATCTGGTCGGCGCCGTCGATCGCGATGTCGAGCGTGCCCAGCTCGTCGAGTGCCACGATCTCCAGGCCCAGCGCCTGCGCGGCCCGGGCGGTGGCGGGGGAGGTGGCGGCGCAGCGCAACCCCTCCAGCCCGCGCGCGGCGAGCGCCGGCAGTAGGTGGGCGACGGTCGATCCGGTTCCCAACCCGACGCGCGAGCCGGGGAGCACCAGCTCGGCGGCGGCCTCGGCCGCCGCACGCTTGTGGCGCCGTGTGACGCTCTGTTCGATCGTGCCCTGTGAGCTGCGGACGGTCGTTCGATCGCGCGGGGATGCCATCGTGCGCGACCTTACAACGCCAGGCCGGCGTGGCGCATTGGCAGAGGCGGAAGCTGTGGCGCTATGCCAACCCCCGGTGCCTGGCCGGTGCAGATCGGGGAGAGCAGCGCGCGGGTGGGGGTCGGCCGTGGTCGGAGAAGGGGGTGCGGTGGGCCAGCCGCTCAGGAGCCGGCGACGAGCGGCGATCCGGCGTCGGGCTCGGCGGTCGCGGTCGCGGCGTCGCTCGCAGGGGGCAGGTCGCCCCGCAGGAAGCGCCACACCGACAGGCACGCCAGCACCGTCATGATGGCCGCGCTCGACAGGCACCACTCGCAGTACTCGTGCAGCGAGAACGCCTCACGCGAGGTGAGGTAGGCGGAGAAGCCAAAGCCGATCAGCACGAACGCCATCGTGGCGAAGCGCGTCTCTTCGCGCTGGGGGACCAGCAGCGAGGCGAGGATCGTCACGTAGCCGATCAGGCCGATCAGTGCGACCGGCACGCCAGCGATCTTCGAGTAGATCGAGGTCTGTACCTTCAGGCAGGTGTTGTGCGTGGTGCTGCACAGCGGCGGGATGCCGGAGTAGTGCACATAGGTCAGGTAGCTGGCGACCCCCAGTCCAATCACGGTGAGCACGATCATCGCGATGCGGAGCGCGCGGTCGCTCATGGCCGGTGGGCGCCGCCGGGAGAAGAAAAGCGAGGAGAGGAGGGGAGGAGGGGCTGCCGGGTCATCGCCATCGCCGCGCGCATCTCCCTATGAAAGCAGTTTGTTGATCGCCGATTCGAAGCTCGAGGGTTCTTCGAGGTTGGGGTTTTCGAGCTTTTCCATGTGCTGCCCGCTCTTGCCGATCAGGAACGACGGCGTGCCGGTGAAGCCCTCGGCGTTGGCGATCTGCGCATCGTGCGTGACCTGTTCGGCGAAGGCCGGATCGTTGCGCGCAGCGCTCCAGTCGGGGAGATTGAGGCCCGGCACCTGCTCGGCGAGGTTCTGGAAGTAGCTTTCGGTGGCGTAGCCGCTGTCCTCCTGGCCCTGCTCGTGGTAGAAGAGCTCGATGAAGTACCACGCGAGGTTCTGCTTGCCGGCCGCGTAGGCGGCGATCTGCTGATCGCGGAATGTTTCCTGTTCGTGGGTGGCGGTCTCCAGCGAGTTGTATTCGATCTTCACCTTGCCGCTGCGCACGTACTTCTGGATGACCTTGGGTAGCGCGCCCAGCGTGAACTCCCGGCAGATCGGGCACTCCAGGTCGCCGAAGTACTGCAGCGTCACGGGCGCGTTGGGGTTGCCGAGGACGTTGCCCGACTGAGGAATGCCGCCGATGGTTGACTTGACCAGGGCCACGGTCGAGTTCTTCTTGCTGCCGGTGGCCAGCCCGCTGCCGCCGTCGCTCCCGCCGCTGGACGCCACCACGATCACGATGATGATCACCACCACCACGCCGATCACGCCGCCGAGCTGGATCAGGCGTTTGCGCTGCGCCGACTGGGCGGCGGCGGCCTCCATGGCTTTGCGTTCGGTGCGCGCCTGCTCGCGGCGCTCCTTGCGGGTTAGGTCGGGATCGTTGCCCGAGGGGGGAGTCATGGGAGCAACTTTTACCGGTTCTGGATCAAGTTTGCTTAAGGCGTTCCTCCGGCTTGCCTAAAGCCATGCTCGCGCGTGGCTCGGGTCCGATTCTTGGGCGGCTCCGATTCCATGCTTGCGGGGCCTCGACCGGCGATCCGCGGGGGCCTCGACCGGCGATCGCCCGTAGCTTCGCCGGGGCGATCGGGTGGAGGCCCGAGCGGGGCCCGACCCGGTCCCCCCGGGCAGGGGCGCGACCCGGCCGGCGCGTCGTGGCGATGATCGCCACACTATGGAGTTGGAAACACCGAGCCTCCGTAGCTCAGCTGGATAGAGCATCGGACTTCTAATCCGAGGGTCGCAGGTTCGAGTCCTGCCGGGGGCTTCCCATGAATCCCGTTGATTCAAGCGATATTGGGTCGCGAGCGGGACAATGTTGGGCCGGATAGCAGGCGTTTTGCTAGCACTCGGCGGGCTCAAGCACGGCGCTCGACAGATGTCCGGGAGCGGCCTACAGAGGAGCTGTGTACGGGCTCGCGATCCGCGTGGGCCAATCCCTGTGATGCTCGCCTCCGCGTCCGCGGGCACCTCGATGTCAGGTCAACCTCGTGATGGCGGACGATCTGCCAGACTTGCGCGGACCGATGGGATCACTCCACTGGTTGGACCCACCAACGGCCCCGGCCTGTCGCTTGGCGATCTATATGCGAGCCGTGTGGGAGGTCGCAAACGCCCGGTGATGAGCATCGACCTGACCCGCAACCGTTCTGCAACGGAGATCGTGCGCTCAACGCTGAGCCTATACAGCGACTACCCGTGGCTGTTTTTGATCCTGGCCTTGGTGGTGATGGCGCCATGGGATCTGGCCAAGCTAGCGGTCACCGGCATCGGCCCGCTCGGCAATGGTGGTCATGTCGGTTTCCTGGAGTGGGAGTCGCTCGATCTGCTCGACCTACTGCTCGTCAGCCCGTTGATCTCGGCGATGCACGTGCACGCCGTGGTTGCGATCGGCGATGAGCAACGTCCCCGATTGGGCGCTGTGGCGGCAAAAGGCTTGCGGGCGCTCCCTGTAGTCGGGGTGGCCGCGCTCGTCGCCGGCGTGGGTGTGGAGATTGGCCTCTTCGCCCTCGTGATCCCCGGCGTCGTGCTCTGGATTCGCTTGTTCGTGGTCCCGCAGGCGGCGGCGATCGAACGCAACGGGGTAGGAGAGGCGCTACGAAGCAGCTGGCGATTGACACGCGATCACGGATCGCACATCTTCGGCTTGCTCACCGTCTTCGCGATACTCGCGGTCGGAGTGGCACTCGGCACGCACGCGCTCGATTCCGGGGCCAGCACGAGCGCCGGCAACGTGGCGCTCGGAATCGCGGTGAACACGATCATCGCCTCGTTCACCGCGCTCGCGACCGCGCTCCTCTACTTCGACCTGCTTTCCCGCCAGGAGCAAACACGGGCCGTTCACGCGGCCGTGACCCCGTTGAACTCTGCTGCTGGTAGGTCCGAAGAGTAGGATGCCGCAGTTGACGCAAATGGGACCCGAGCCAGATGGACCTGAGGCGTTTGGTATGCGGCGCCAACGCCCGCTCGCGGGAGCTGGGACCCATCTAGTGCGCCGTATCAAGGGTAATCCGTCGAAGGCTGCATCGAAGGCGACGCAACACTCGGTGTGGGGCGCGATGCACTTCTTGGTCGCTGTGGGCTACCTCGTCTTTGTTCATCCAGCCCACCAGGCGCTGCTCGTGCGTTGGCTGCCAGGCATGGCCTACCTGATCATCGCACTGAGCTATCTGGGAATCGCGTGGCGGGCGAGGGAGCGCGCACGACCTCGCTCAAGGCTCAAGGGTCAGCCTGACGCCTCCGCCGATTCATCAGGAGCGCGATAAGCAGACCGTCAGCTTGGAAGATCACAGCGGCGAAACCGTATACGGAGTCGCCGGAGAGCGCGACGACAGTCCCTCCGATCACAGTGAGGGACCCAAGCCAAGTCGCAAGAAGCAGCCGGAGTCGTCGGTGCCCTGCGAGCTGGCTGGAGAGGAGGTCTTGCTGTCTGGTAGCAAGGCATTCAATGGCCCGCATGTGTCGTCGTTGAGCCAGCAGGTCATCGGTCAGCGCCAAGACAGTTCCCGGTGCCAGCTGCTCCAGGGCCTCGAGCACGCGGACGTCATCCATCGCTGCGACAACGGTCCCGAGTTCACCGCCAACGCGCTCAGGGACTGGTGCCGCTTCCAGCGCGCCGGCAGCAGCTATATCGAGCCGGGCTCACCGTGGCAGAACGCGTACGTCGAGTCCTTCGGCTCCCGGATCCGTGACGAGCTGCTCGGCGTCGAGCTGTTCTCATGTCTCACCGAGGCCCAAGTCATGATCGAGGACTGGCGCCAGGACTACAACCACCACCGGCCACACTCTTCGCTGGGAATGCTGGCCCCCGCCCACTACGCCCAAACCGTCAAGCTACAAGCCAACATCAACCACCAACTCTCACACACGGTTGGTCTGGTCCCTGAGTAATGGACCGGGTTTGTGAGAGGCTAGGCGGCATGTTTCCCCGAAGGAGAGGTGCATGCCGAAGTCTTATTCGCCGGAGTTTCGTCGTCGTGTGATCGAGTTGTGTCGGGTGGGTGGCCGCAGGCCGCGGGAGGTCGCCCAGGAGCTCGGTGTCGCTGAAGCGACGGTCTATCGCTGGATCGCCCAGGAGGAAGTCGACCTTGGCGAGCGGCAAGGGGTTCGTAGCGGCGAGCGTGTGGAGCTCTCGCAGGCGCGTGCGCGGATCAAGGAGCTGGAAGCGGAGCTGGAGTTGACACGTAAGGCCTCGGCGATCTTCGAGGAGCAGGAAGGGCGGCGTGCGGTCCGCCCAAAAGGATCTACCCGGTGATTGAGGCTCTGGCCGGGCAGGGACACTCAGCGAAGGCGTGCTGCGGGATGCTGGACGTCGCGCCGTCTGGCTACTTCTACTGGCGTACGCGTCCACCGTCGATCCGCCAGCTACGCCAAGGACAGCTCGCGGATCTCGTGCTCGATATCCACCGGGCGTCCAACGGCACCTATGGGAAGCGCCGGATCACCGCGGAGCTGCGGCTCGGGTACGGCATGACGGTCAACCAGAAGGCCGTGAGGGCGGCCATGCGCCGCCTGGGCATCCAGGGATTGCCCGCGCCCAAGCGCAAGCGACGCGGGCCGCAGAGCGACGGGGCAGCCGCCGGTGACCTGGTCGCCAGACAGTTCGCGCGTGAGGCCCCTGACCAGCTGTGGCTAACAGACATAACCGAGCACCCCACCAGGGAGGGCAAGCTCTACTGCTGTGCTGTCCTGGATGCCCACTCCCGGCGCGTCGTCGGCTGGTCCATCGACAGCCGACAGGCAACCTCGCTGGTCACCAGCGCCCTCGGGATGGCGGTCAAGAACCGCAAGCCCACCAGTGGAACCGTGGTGCATTGCGATCACGGCAGCCAATTCACCTCTTGGGCCTTCAGCGAGCGCATCAAGACCGCCGGCCTTGCGCTCTCGATGGGACGCATCGGCGACGCCTACGACAACGGCATGATGGAGGCTTTCTGGGCACGCATGCAAACCGAGCTGCTCAACCGCAAACGATGGCGCACCCGGCTGGAGCTCGCCAACGCGATCTTCGAGTACCTCGAGATCTTCCACAACCGCAAGCGCCGCCACTCCAGCCTCGGAATGCTCACACCCACCGAATATGAGACGCTACACAGCCAACAACCCATAGCCGCCTAACTCTCACATACCCAGTCCATTACTTTGGGACCAGACCAGGTGGACCAATGAACGGGGTCCGGTCACACTCGCCTGTCCCAAGTGCTGCGGTGCAGCGAACGTGTCTCGGTTCGTGACCGCCGTCCGCAAAACCGATAGAGACTTTGGTCATCGTAATGCGCGAACGGCGTATGCAGCGGCGCGCGATGCTCTCATCCCGACGCGGTAAGGAGGGTCTCAAGCTCAGCGGGAGTGCGGGCGAGCGGTGATGGTCGGCGATCGCAAGCACGACATCGCCGCTGCCCACCAGCACGACCTCCGCGCCGTCGGCGTTCTCTGGGGCATCGGCTCAGAAGCAGAGCTGCTCACCGCCGGAGCCGCTTCCTTGGGGCAGTCGTCACAAGCCTAACTTTCGCTGGTTCACATCTTCTGGATAATGCAAAGTCATTGATAGTCAATGTAGGCTTTGAGCTTGTTGATTCTCGCAAAATGCGGACATCCTACATCTAAGATGTTGACATCCGCCGCCTCCTTGGTAGAGTGCCCCCGGTTCGGGTGTAGGGCCGTCTTCCGGCGCTCCGAATAACACGGGCTCTAGGCCCGGCAAACCCTGAATCTCATATAGCCGTGTGGCGGGAGGTGGCAAAGATAGGGAGCAGGCACCAATTGGGCAGAGGAGTGACGGCGATGGGGAGCCGCGAGCTGGTTGGACGGCGGCATGTTCGCGCAGGCCTCTTGTTGTTCGTGGTGCTATGGGCTGTGGCCCTTGTATTGCCAGGCGGTGCGTCCGCGGCCAGCTGCACGGATACGTGGACTGGTGGTGCCGGCGACGGCTCGTGGGCGTCGGCGGGGAATTGGTCCACGGGTAGCGTCCCGGGATCGGCTGATGTGGCGTGTGTTGGCTCTGGCGTGACGGTTCATGTCACTGGGGGCAGTAATGAGACGGGGACGCTCGAAGACCAGGGGAGCCTGGTGGTCTCAGGCGGTTCGCTGGCAGTGGCGGAAACAATGGAAGCCTCGAGTGTCGCTGGGTTGACGTTGAGTGGTGGTGCGTTGAGCATCGCCGGGACGCTCGATGTGTCGGGGTCGTTCTCGACGAGTGGTACGCCGACGGTCAGCGGGCCGGGGGAGCTTGTGGTGGGCTCCGGGGTGACGGGTGCGGTGAACGATGCGTACTGCTCGGGTTTGTTGCTGGAAGACGTCACGTTCGTCAATCATGGAACGCTGATGGATGGTGCGAGCGGTGGGGCGTCAGACGGCTCGATCGCGATGAAGGACGGCGCGGAATTCGAGAACTCGGGTACGTTCGACGCTGATTCGTGGGACCCCGCGTGTGGGTACGGCTATGGCGGTAGCTCGTTTGAAAACGCCGGTGGCGCTGCTTCGAGTATCACGAACACCGGGACCTTTCAGAGCGACGCGGAAGGATCCGCGATCAACTTCGAGGTGGGCTTCGCCAACGATGGCACGGTGTCTGGGACGGGCTCCAGTTCGCTTGTGTTCCACGACGGTGGTGGCGGCACCGGCGGCACGTGGTCGGCCGCTTCGGGCGCGACGCTCACGTTCGCGGGTGGGTCGTTCGCGTTCACGGAAGGCACGTGGTCTGGGCTGGGGACGATGAAGATCGCTGGTGGGAGCGTGACTGCGACGAGCTTGCTGGGGAGCAGTTCGCACGTGAGTCTGAGCGGGGGCTCATTGACGATCCCGGAAGGGTCCACGACCTCGGTAGCTGGGTTGACGTTGACTGGCGGCACGTTGAGTGTCGGTGGGCAGCTGGAAGCGTTGGGGTCGTTCTCGACGAGTGGGACTCCGACGATCGGCGGGTCTGGGGAGCTCGTGGTGGGCTCCGAAGGGACTGCAGCGGTGAACGATGGCTCTTGCTCCAGCTTGCTGTTGGAAGACGTCACGTTCGTCAATCATGGGACGCTGATGGATGGTGCGAGTGGCGGGGCGGCCGACGGCGCGATCGCGATGAAGGGTGGCGCGCAGCTACAGAACAGCGGGACGTTCGACGTCAACTCCTACGACCCCGGCTGCGGCTACGGCTACGGCGGCTCCACCATTGAAAACGCTGGTGGTGCCACGTCGAGCGTCATCAATACCGGCACCTTCCAGACGGACGCGAGTGGGGATACGATCAACGTCAGGGTGGCTTTCGACAACGATGGCGGCTTGGTGGCGCAGAGCGGGGAACTGGACTTCCATGCTGGTGGAATCGCTGCTGACGTCGCGGTGGGCTCGTGGGAGACCGAAGGCTCCGGTGCGATCACGCTGAGCGGCGGCGAATTCTTGATCGCGGAAACGGTGGATCTCAGCGATGTGCGAGTCGAAGGTGCGACCGTCACACGGGAGCCGGTTTCTGGGCCGCCTCGAGGGTCGCTGAGTCCACGGCCCTACGCGTCGGGTACGGTCACGATCTCGGGAACGGGCGAAAGTGTCGGCTCGGGCTTCTCCGCCGCGGGTATCGAAGTGGCCCCGGCTGGCACCAGCGAATGGAAAGCGCTCTGCGGGCCGCTGACCCCGGGACTCGACGGGAGCTTCGGCTGTGAATGGGATACGGCGAGTGGCAGCTATCCGGATGGGCACTACCAGCTACGGGGGCAGCTCTCCGACAGCGAACACCCGCCCGACACTGCTCCCACCGCCTCGATCAACACGGTGGTCGATAACACGCCGCCGACGGGGTCGGTGTCCACGCCGGGTGAATTGCATGGTCCCAGCGGTGTGTCTGGGAGTGCGAGCGACAGCGGGTCGGGGGTCGCCTCTTGGCAGCTGCGGATCGCCGCGGAAGGCTCCTCGTCGTGGGCAAACGCGTGCGCGGCGCAGAGCACCCCGGTCAGTGGGAGCACTTATCGGTGCACTGTCGAAGCGTTCTCCTACACCAATGGTGCTTACCAGTTGCGCGCTGTCGTCACGGACAACGCTGGGAACACCTATACGACAGCTACGGTGAGCGCGACGGTCAACAACATAGCGCCCTCGGAAACAAGTCCCCCCGTGATCTCCGGCACCGCGTGGGTCGGAAGGAAACTACGGGCGAGCACGGGCGTATGGACGGGTACCCAGCCACTTTCCTACGCCTACCAGTGGGAGGCTTGTAACAGCGCCGGCGCGAGCTGCTCGGACATCTCTGGTGCGACAAGCTCGACGTTCTCCCCCACTGGGGGCCAGATCGGGAGCACTCTGCGGGGCACGGTGACCGCGAGTAACCCGACGGGCTCGGAGTCCAGCACCTCTGGCGCGAGCGCGGTGGTCACGGAATCGTCATGCACGGACACATGGACAGGTCCAAGCGAAGGCGGGGAATGGCGTACCGCGAGCGACTGGTCCACTGGCAGCGTACCCGGCTCCAGCGATCTCGCCTGCGTGGAAGCGGGGATGAGTATCGCTGTCGATGGCGGCACAAACCAGGTCGGTGCACTGCTCGACGAAGGCACACTGGTCATCTCAAGCGGCTCATTGGAGCTCACGAACGCTTCCGACGCCTCGAGCGTTGACGCGCTCACGATCAGCGGCGGCACCCTGACAGGCGCCGGACGTCTCGCGGTGTCCGACTCGCTGTCGTGGGCATCGGGCACGATGTCGGGTTCGGGCGCCACGGTCGTGCTACCTGGAGCGACGGCGACCTTGAAGGGCTGGGTGTACCTCGCCGAACGCCAATTGATCAACGAAGGCACAGCCAGCTTTGAAGGTCGTGGCTGGCTGTATATGTCCGGTGGTGCGCAGATCAAGAACACTGGGACGTTCAAGACCAATACCAGCGAAGGGTGGGACGGCTTCTATGCCGAAGGCGGTGCGGCGCCGTCGATCTTGAACACCGGCATGTTTGAGAAGGTCGCGGGTAGCGAAGAAACCGAAGTACGGGTCGCCTTTGAAAACGAAGGGAGTGTCGAGTCGCATGCGGGACACCTCGAATTCCGCGGGGGTGGGTCGGGCGCGGACGGCGATTGGTCTGCGTCTGAAGGAGGCTCGATCGACTTCGTGGAAAGCTCCTACGTGTTGTACGGTGACACGCTCTCTGGTGCGATCGATCTCAGGGGAGCGAGCGTCACCACAGAAGAAGCGCATGGCAGCGATCTGGCGCTTCAGGTGGCTAGCGGCAGCACGTTGAGTGTTGAGAGTGGCTGGTTGATCGCTGCCGACTTCACTCAGACTGGTGGAACGGTGAACGGTGGCGGGACGCTCGATGTCTCTGGTGCGTTGTCGTGGACGGGTGGCACGATGTCGGGGTCGGGTTCGACCGTTGTGCTCTCCGGCGCGTCGGGCACCGTCAAAGGTGGCGTAACTCTCGCGGGCCGCGAACTTGTCAATAAAGGCACGACCACCCTTGTTAACGGTGGGTACTTGGAGATGTCCGAAGGGGCATTTCTCAAGAATTCGGGGACCTTCGAGACGGACACGAGTGCAGGCTGGGATGGTTTTGCGTTCAGCCCAGAAACCGGCAGTGCCCCATCGATCATCAATACGGGTGTCTTTGAAAAGGCGGCCGGGAGCAGCGAAACAGAAATCCTGGTGAACTTCGAAAATCACGGCACAGTGAGCCAGAAGACCGGCCCGTTGCTCTTCGCAAGGGGCACCACGACGCTCTATGACTCCAGTATCCTTGAAGGCTCCATCACCATCAAAGGTGCGACCGTGCTCGCAAGGAGTATCCACGGGCAGGAAGCTACCCTCACTCTCTCGTCCGGTTCTCTCGGCGTAGAAGGGGGAAAGACCGCGGCGATCGGCAGTTTGAAAGAGATCGGTGGGACCATAGAAGGTGGTGGGATGCTCGATTTGTCTAGCTCGCTGTCGTGGACGGGGGGCACGATGTCGGGGTCGGGTTCGACTGTTGTGCTCTCTGGCGCGTCGGGTGGGCTGATGGCTGGCGTCTCGCTCGCTGGGCGCCGGCTGGTCAACGAAGGCACGAGCACACTGGAACATGGTGGTTGGCTGCATATGTCCGAAGGCGCGGAGATCCAGAACACCGGGACGTTCAAGACGAACACGAGCGAAGGGTGGGACGGCTTCTATGCGGAAGGGAGCGGTGCTCCGTCGATCGTGAACTCGGGCACGTTTGAAAAGGTGGCGGGTAGCGAAGAAACGGAAGTCCGGGTCGGTTTCGAAAACGAAGGGAGTGTCGAGTCGCGTGCTGGACAGCTCCAGTTCCGTGGGGGCGGGTCGGGCATGGGCGGTGAATGGTCGGCCTCCGAAGGGGGCTCGATCGAATTCGTGTTGGGCTCCTACGCGTTGCACGGCGACACGCTGTCGGGGACCGTCAACCTGCGCGGAGCCGCAGTGAGCACCGAAGGGGTTCATGCGCGCTACGCGGCGGTACATCTCACCTCCGGCTCGCTGAGCGCCGTCGGCACAGACGCCACGACTGTGGGCAGCTTGACGCAGACCGGTGGGAGCGTGGAAGGCGCTGGGACGCTTGATGTTTCTGGCTCGCTGTCGTGGACCGGGGGCACCATGTCGGGGTCGGGCTCCACTGTCATTCAGCCCGGGGCGACCGCGACATTGAAAGGTGGGGGGTCGCTCGACGGGCGCCAGTTCGTCAACGAAGGTACCGCAACTCTCCTGCATGGCTGGTTGTTCATGTCCGGAGGCGCGCAGATCGAGAACTCTGGGACGTTCGAGATGAACACCAGTGAAGGTTGGGATGGCTTTTACGCGGAAGGGAGCGACGCACCGTCGATTCTGAACACGGGCACATTTGAGAAGACCACTGGAAGCGAAGAAACTGAAGTCAAAGTGAACTTCGTTGACGATGGGCGTGTGCTCGCGCTCGAAGGCGAATTCATGTTCGATGACGGAGGCACCCCGGGGCAGGCCGCGGACGGATCATGGAGCACCGAAGGCGGGTCGATACTGTTCGAGAATGGGACGTTCGTGATCGTGGAGGGAACCGAACTCGCGGGCGTCCAGATCCAAAAAGACGCGACCGTGGTATGGGTTCCGCGCGGGCTCATGGGATCGCTGGGGACGCTGCCATCGTATGTGTCGGGGACGGTGAATGTGAGCGGCTCCGGCGAAGGCGGCATCAGCGGCCCGTTCGCGGGCGCGAGCGTCGAAGTCGCACCGGAAGGAGGTACCTGGGTGACGCTGTGCGGGTCGCTGACCCCCGGTCTGGCCGGCGAATTCGAATGCTCATGGGAAACCGCGTCAGGTTCCTACCCCGACGGGGCCTACCAGCTGCGCGCGAAACTGAGCGGCGGCTCCCCGACCGAAACGCTGACGACGAACACGGTAACTGCTTTCGTGGATAACACCCCGCCGACAGGGTCGCTAACCCGGAGCGTGCAGTAATGACCGCGCCCCCGGGTTGAGCGGGGGCGCGGAACGTCCGGTTGAGTAGGGATCCTTGGGCTTGTCGAAGGTCCTTGATCCCGAGCTTGGAGGTCACCTTGAAGGTGATGCGTGATGGACGCCCGGTAACCGTAGAAGTCACGTCGGACGGAGCGGGTTTGGTTTCGCATGCGGGCAGTGCGCTGGTCGCTCAAATAGCCGACATGCTCGGGTTGACGAGGGCGCTGTCGTTGGGGCTGGCCGGGATCAAGCAGCGCCGTCGCGGCCATGATCCGGGCAGGGTGGTTCGTGATCTCGCGGTGATGCTGGTCGATGGTGGCGAGTGTGTCTCGGATCTCGGCGTGGTCCGCGAGCAGGACGCGTTGTTCGGGGTGGTGGCGTCTGACTCGACAGCGTTTCGGATGATCGACCGGATCGCTTCAACACCGGGGCTGCTGGATGCCCTGCGTGTCGCGCACGCGCAGGCACGCGAGCGGTTCTGGGAGATGCATGGGGCGCCTGAGCGGTTGACGCTCGATATCGACGCGACGCTGATCACAGCGCATTCGGAGAAGGAGAAGGCGGCCGGGACATACAAGGGCGGCTACGGGTTTCACCCGCTGCAGGTCTACCTGGATGAGACACGCGAGGCGCTCGGCGGTCTTCTGCGCCCCGGGAACGCCGGCTCCAACACCGCCGATGACCATGTCGCGGCGCTGGACTTGGCGCTGGCGCAGATCCCCACCCGGTACGTCGAGGCTCTGGATATCTTGGTGCGCGCGGACACGGCCGGTGCTACGCACGGCCTCGTTGACTACTGCCGCGAGGCACGGATGCGGTTCTCGATCGGCTACGAGCTGACCGAGAAGGTTCGTGGCGCGATCCTCACGATCCCCAAGGACGCGTGGGTCCCGGCGCTCGACCAGGACGGGTCGGCCCGCAAGAACGGCGAGGTCACAGAGATCACCGGCATGGTCGATCTGTCGGCGTGGCCCGAGGGCTCCAGGCTGGTCGTTCGCAGAGAGCGCCCGCACCCCGGAGCACAAATGTCGTTCACCGACGACGACGGGTACCGCTTCCAAGCGATCCTCACCGACCAGGCCGACACCGACATCGCCGTCTTGGAGTGCCGCCACCGCCAGCACGCCCACGTCGAGGACCGCATCCGTGACGACAAGGACACCGGCCTATCCAAGTTCCCGTTCAAAGAGTTCGCGCTCAACGAGGTATGGCTGGAGATCGTGATGCTCGCGCACGACCTGATCGTCTGGACACAAGCACTCCTCCTCGACGGGGCGCTCGCCAAGGCCGAGCCCAAGCGACTGCGCTACCAACTGCTGCACGTCGCTGGGCGGCTCGCGTTCTCCGGCCGCCGCGCGAAGCTCCACCTCCAGGACACATGGCCGTGGACGGCCGAGCTCCTCGCCGCGTTTCAGAAGCTCAAAACGCTTCACACCGCGAGCGGCTGACAGCAGCCACCAGCGACCCCGCCACCACCCAGCAGACCACTCGGCCACCGGCCGTAATCACCCTGCCCCGAAACGGGCCGAGCGCACACCCCGCTCCCGCTCGAACACCCACAAACAACGCCACCCAGCCCGATCGCCGACCAACAAGCCACCGACCCGCCAAAACAGCCACGCGCAGTCACCCTCACGCGCTTATTGCACGTTCCGAGTTAACAGCGCCTGTGTCGGGCGCGACGGGTGGTTTCCCGATGGTGATGGGGACCGCGAGTGACAGCGAGTCGGGTGTCGCGTCGTGGCAGCTTCAGATCGCACCGGAAGGGTCTAGCGAATGGGCGAGCGCGTGCGCGGCACAGACCTCGCCTTTGAGTGGCGATGAATACGGGTGCGTCATGGAAACAGCGCACTGGAGCGATGGGTCCTACCGGCTGCGGGCGTTGATCGGCGACCAAGCAGGGAATACGTATCTGACATCGACTGTGGGTCTGCAGATCGATAACGCGGCGCTCGCAGGGTCCCTCACCGTGGTGCCGTCGCCGATCGCGAAAACGGTTGAGGTGGAAGGGACCGCGACCGCGACCGGGCCGGGGGTCGAAAGCTGGGCGCTTCAGATCGCCCCGGCGGGAGGGAGCTCGTGGAGCAGCGCGTGCGCTGTGCAGAGCACTCCGGTGAGTGGCTCGAGCTACGGCTGCTCATTTGACTCGAGCACGCTGGCTGACGGCGACTACCAGTTGCGTGCGGTAATCACCGGCGACGAAGGGCACACCAGGACGACCGCGGCGATCCCGACGATAATCGACAACGCTGCACCGACGGGGGCGGTGAGCTCGCCGCCGTCGAGTATCAGCGGCAGCTACGAAGTGCAAGGTCATGCCGAAGACAGCGGCTCAGGAGTCGCGAGCTGGACATTGCAACTCGCGCCGGCTGGCAGCGAAACGTGGACGGAACCCTGTTTAGCGCAGACGCTGCCGGTATTCGGGGACATATACGGGTGCACCGTCGATACCAGCGGTATGGAAGACGGCGAATACAAGGTGCGCGCTGTGATCGTCGATAACGCCGGGAACACATACACCACCCCCGCGGTCACGGTCGAAGTCGAGAACACGCCGCCATCTTCGACGGCCGCCCCGGCAGTCTCAGGTGTCGCGATCGCCGGACGAACGCTGAGCGCGACCACCGGCACATGGTCAGGGCCGGCGCCCATCACCTACGACTACCAGTGGCAGCGCTGCAACACCGCCGGGGAAAGCTGCGCGAACATCGAAGCCGCGAGCGGCTCCACCTACACGCTTGCCACCGGGGACGTCGCCAGCACCGTGCGGGTGGTCGTGACCGCCAGCAACGGTGCAGGAGGCAACTCTGCGTCCTCGCCGGCGAGCGCGGTGATCGCCGCAGACACGCTCGCGAACATCTCCCTGCCCGCGGTCGGCGGGAGCCCGCACGCGGGCGGCACGCAAGAGGCCGACCCCGGGGAATGGGGCGGCGCGCTGCCGATCTCCTACGCCTACCAGTGGCAACGCTGCAACTCCTCTGGTGCGGAATGCGCGAACATCACCGGCGCCAGCAACCAGAACTACACGCCCACCGAAGCGATGATTTCCAGCACGCTGCGGGTGACGGTCACGGCGAGCAACAGCGAAGGTTCGTTGAGCGAGACCTCAGCCGTCTCGCCGCCGATCGCCGCGAGTGTAGGCTCGGGGATCCGCTACCTCTACGACAAGGCCGGGCGACTCTCGATCGTGGATGACCCGAGCAAAGGCGCGGCGGTCTACCAGTGGGATCCCGACGGGAACCTCCTCTCAATCGAACGCTACAGCCAGAGCACCCTCGCGGTGCTCGCGCTGAGACCCGAACACGCCCCCGCCGGCAGCACGGTCGATATCACCGGAACCGGTTTCAACCCCGACCCCGCCGATGACACCGTGACCTTCGATGGCACCAGCGCGACCGTGACCGAAGCCAGCGCGTCCGACTTGATCGTGACTGTCCCGTCGGGTGCGGGCACCGGCCTGGTGACCGTCACCGTCAGCGGGGAATCGGCGAGCAGCGGAGGCGACTTCGCCCCCAATATCCGCCGTCTGGGCGGCGTCACGCACAAGCCACTGCTGCTGGCCAACCAGGCAGCTGTGAAGCCAGTTGCCAACGAGGCAGCTGCGAAGCCGCAGGGCAGCGAGGCGGCCGCGAAGCCGCTGGTGAGCCGGGTAGGGGTTGCGCGCCGTGCGCTCGCGCGGACCTTGGCCACGGGGATACCGGCGGCTATACGTGACTACGAGCCGCGCCAGCCGGCGGCGTGGAATCCGACGGCAGCCAACCGCCGCGACAACGACTGGGTCAGCGGCCGGGCGCCATCGCCGTGGGCAAGCCTGTCTGCGCTCCCGCAGCGGGGCGCCCGCACGACGGCGCTCAGCGGACAGGCGCTCATCACCAACGGGTTGCCGCTGGCGAACGTCAAGCTCACGCTGCAGGGCACGAACCGGACGACGAGGACCGACCGCACGGGACGCTTCCTGCTCACCGGGCTCCCGGCTGGCCATCAGGTGCTGATCATCGACGGTGAAGCCGCCGATCGCAGTGGCGAGCGTTACGGGCAGTTCACGGTCGGGGTGGAACTTGCAAAGGACAAGACGACCCCGCTCGGGTACACGATCTGGATGACGCCGCTAGACCCCGCCGGCAACGCGAGGATCCAGTCGCCGCTCAAGCACGAAACGACGATCACCAACCCCAAGATTCCGGGTCTCGAAGTCCGTCTGCCGGCGGGCACCGTTGTACGCGGCGCCTCCGGCGCGATCGTGCACAAATTGAACCTGACGGCGGTTCCGCTTGACCGTCCCCCGTTTCCGCTACCGCCGTTCATCAGCGGCATCCCGACGTACTTCACGGTGCAGCCAGGTAGGGCGTACCTGAACAAGGGTGCGCGGATCGTCTACCCCAACTGGGGACACCTGCCGCCTGGGCAAAGGGTGGACTTCTGGAACTACAACCCCAGCGACAAGGGCTGGTACATCTACGGCAAAGGCAGCGTCAGCGCTAACGGCAAGCAGGTGATCCCAGATCCCGACGTACGCGTCTGGGAATTCACCGGTGCGATGATCTCCGGGACCGGAGAACCACCGCTCGACGGGCCGGTGAACGGTGCGAGCACCGACGCCGGCGACCCCGTGGATCTCGCGACCGGACTGTTCGTCTACCAGCACACGGACCTGGACGTACCAGACTCGATGATGCCCGTCTCGCTCACCCGCACCTATCGCCAGGGTGACAGTAACTCCTACAGCTTCGGGGTCGGGACCGCCAGCCCGTTCGACCTGCACCTCTGGTCGGATGAAAATTACAAAACGGCGTATCTCGTCCTCCCCAACGGCGGCAAGATCAAGCTGGTAAGAACCTCCGCAGGCAGCGGCTACGCCGAAGCGGAATACAAGACCGTCGAAACACCAGGCGAATGGGAGGGGGCCACCATGCGCTGGGATACGGCCCACTCCGACTGGGTTCTGACCAGGCGCGACGGTACGAAGTTCATCTTCGGTATCTACGCGCCGCTGCAGGCGATCGAAGACCGCAACGGCAACCGCATCACGCTAGTGCGCGAAGGCAGCGACGACGGCCCAATCGTGCAGATCCGCACCCCGCACGGGCACTGGATCGACCTCAGCTACGACAGCTACAACCGCATCACCCAAGCCGTCGATAACTCCGGCCAAGCCGTCAAATACGAATACAACAGCGCTGGCTACCTCATCAAGGTCACCGATCCGCTCGGGCGCATCACCCGCTATGCGTATGGCCCGGAAGGCATGACGAGCGTCATTGACGCAAGCGGGCACACGCTCATCTCCAACATCTACACACACGGCAAGGTCGCACAACAGACCGTCGGTGGGGTGGGCACCTACCACTTCTCCTATATCGAAACCTATTGCCGCCCCATTCTCGTCGGCGGTGGCGGCGGTGGCGGCGGTGGTGGGGCGTACGCGTGCCACTTCGACTTTGGCACGGTAGTGAATACGCCCGGGGGCGTAGAACGGACAGTGATGTTCAGTGGTGGTCCTGGGAGCTCCGAAGAAGGTGGCGAAACCGGTGGTGCCCCCATCCTTGGTGCGCCGGTGAGAGAAGTGAGTCTCGATAGCGCCCTCTCCCAAGAAGAGGACACCCGCTATCAGCGAAACGCCGCCGGCAACATCACCAAGATCGCCGAAACGGCAACGACTGGGGGCGACGATGAAGAAACCTCGAGCGCGACGACCAAGATCACCTACGACGCGCAAGGCGACGCTACCTCGATCACGCATGAAGCGCCCTCGCAGACGCCGCTGACCACCAGCCTCACCTACAACGCCTTCTCCGAGGCGACAAGCGAAACCGACCCGCAGGGACAGATAGCCAAATACGCCTACGACACCAACGGCAACCTGACTTCGGTCACCGACCCGATGGGGCACCGGAGCACATTCGGCTACGACAGCGAAGGCGAGCTGACTTCCGCGACCGACCCCGAGGGCAACACCAGCCACTTCACCTACGAAGACGGCCGCGAGGTCAAGAGCACCGACGCACTCAGCCACGAAACCCACATCGCCTACAACGGCGTCGACCTACCCACCAGCATCACCAACGCCGAAGGCCAAACCACCGAATACGCCTACGACCAAGACAACGAGCTCACCAGCGAAACAGACCCCGCCGGTGAGAAAACCAGCTACACCTACGACCCCGACGGCAACCTCGCGAGCGTTACCGACCCCCGCGGTCACACCCAGACGGGCACGTACAACACGCTCAACGAGCTCGCCTCGTGGACGGACGCGTTGGGGTATACAACCAGCTACGTCTACGACGATGAAGGCCGCCTTCAGAGCGTGACTGACCCCAAAGGGCAGACCACCAGCTACACCTACAACCCGTTCTACGGCCTCGCGTCGGTCTCCTTCGGCGCGACCGGCGGCGGGTCCCCCACGAGCAGCATCGCCTACAGCTACGACACCGAAGGCAACCTCACCTCGGCTGTGGACTCACGTGGTGGCACGTACACGATGAGCTACGGTGCCTACCACCGTCTGACCGGCGAAAGCGGCCCCGACGGCAGCGTCGGCTACAGCTACGATCTCGACGGGCAGCGCACCGGCATGAGCGTCGATGGCGAAACGGCCGCCAGCTATGCCTATAACGAAGACGGCCAGCTCACCGGGATCGAAACGCCGCACGGGGACGTCTCCTTCGCCTACGATCCCGACGGCCGCACCGCAAAGACGACGCTCCCCGACGGCGACACCGAAAACTATGCCTATGACAGCGACTCCCAGCTCACCGCGACCGACTACGAGAAGGCTGGCGGCGCGCAGATCGGGGACCTGCAGTACGGTCGCGACGTGCTCGGGCGCCTCACCACCCTCTCGGGCAGCCTGGCTCGAACCGACCTCCCCGAACCGCTCGGCGAAGCGAGCTACAACGCCGCGAACGAGCTCACCAGCCTCGAAGGCCACACCCTTACCTACGACGTCGACGGGAACCTCACGAGCACCCCCACCAGCAGCTACACCTACAACGACCGCAACCAGCTCACCGGCATCGCCCAGGGCTCGGACACCTGGAGCTTTGCGTACGACCCGTTCGGCCGGCGCTCCAGCAAGACCCTCAACGGCACCGCGACCAGCTACCTATACGACGGCGAAAACCCCGTCAGCGAAACCACCGGCGGCAGCACCGCGCACCTCCTGAACGGCCTCGGTCTCAACGAACGCTTCGCACGCACCACCAGCGCCGCCACCAGCTCCTACCTCACCGACGAGCAGAACAGCACCATCGCGCTCGCCAACAGCAGCGGCGAACCGACCACCGAATACACCTACCAGCCCTTCGGCGCCGACACCACCACCGGCGAAACGAGCAGCAATCCCTACCAGTATGCCGGCTACGAAAACGATGGCACCGGCCTGCTCCACGACCATGCCCGCTACTACAACCCCGCGACCGCGCAGTTCACGACCCAAGACCCCGCCGGCATGGCTGGCTCCGGCGTCAACCTCTACCAGTACGCCGGCGGCGACCCCGTTGACTACATCGACCCGACGGGGTACTTCTCAGTCGAAGGAGTCGCCACATCGTTTGTCGCCGCCATGGATGCGTACACCGGCGGAGCTACCACCGCCATACGAGGTGCCCTCGGGATCGGCCAGCCCGACTTCTCATCCAGCGCCTACGAAGCGGGCTTTGACGTTGGGATCACTGCGGCGGTGGTCACGCCAGGCGACGAGGAGGCAGGGGTTGCGGATTCGTTCCGGCTTGCCGAGAGGGGTGACAACATACTGGATCGTCTGGGTCAGAAATTTGCTGACGAGAGCGGCGAGTTTGATCCTTTTGCGAACCTTCGAGGCACGCCGGAAGACACGACAGCGACAGTAGGCGACCCGGCGGAGGCGATGAACCGGGCAGGCAATTTCGTAGATAAGCTTGAATCTGCGCGTGCAACGAATCCCAATTACCCCGGCCAAGGCAACACTGCAGTGCGCGTTATATCCCTACTAGCTCGACTATTTGGCTCCATCCGTGAATAGGTGTAATGGCATGACGCGAGATGAAATTGTCCACAAGGCTCGTTGGCTGCTGCAAGAGCGACGTGATCAGGAGAACCTAGAACTGTTGGAAACGGCGGTTGGGCATTTTCCGGAAGATCCGGAGATACGCCTACTATACGGAACTGCTCTTGTTCCATTTAGGCCAAATGAGGCGCCCCAGCAGCTTGCGTTTTCTATAAAGCTTGACCCGGAGAGTCCTGAGAATCTGACGAGAGCGGCCTCTATACTCCTGCATCTCGGAGAGGTGGATGCAGCACGCTCATATATAGGACGTGCCGCCCAACTGGCTCCTGAGAGCTTCATATTTCGGGCGGAGTTGACGAATCTTGGCGGCAAACTTGCCTCTATTAGGGGTGAAGTTGACCTAGCGAAGGAGGCGTTCGAGGCAGCTGTCGAGGCGGAGCCTCGAGATCTCGCTTTTTCCTATGACTTGGCCGCGTGTTATTTCGAACGCGGCGAAGTTGGTGCTGCGCTTGCCGTTGTAAACTGTGCGCTTGATTATCCAGCGACAACACGTGCAGATCAGGAACGACGCGAGCGCCTAGTGATCTTGCGTGAGCGACTTGCAATAGCAGACGAAGAACAAACTTAACAGGGAATAGGTTGATGCCAAACGAGATGCTGCCAGGAAGCACGGGGATTCAAATTGAGCCCTAAGTTTCGGGTGGTGAAAGGTATCGCCGATATTGTGCTAGCCCCTCTAGGTGAACACGCTCTGGCTGGGCCGCTCGCCAATCCGACGCAAAGCATTATCTTTATTTCATAGATGTTTGGTCGCAGGAACGGGTACGGTGGCTATCATTGATGTGCCCGGCGAAGAGCAACTACACACAACCAGTAATGTGGATGCACTCCAGTGGTGATCGCTCTTCCTGCTTTATGAAAGTTTAGGACATGACTTTTCAAGGACCGGCACGGCCGAGAAGCGATTTTTCGGGTTCACCGAGTGACCTTCGAAAGGTTGTCGTACCAGCGGATACGTTTCTTGGCGCAGGAGCTTGTCTGCGCGTTGTGTCGGGCCACGGTGCTCAAGCGATGTATGGTCGCGGGGTAGGAGGCCCCGCGCCTGCCACCGTCGGATTATGGGTGACTCGCGTGGACGATCCCAAAATACTCGCCTACATGCTCTCGATCGTCTGGCTCTTCAGGCTGAGGTTTGTGTGATGGGTCGGAGTGGAGGCGTTACCGACCCCCGCGGTCACACCCAGACGGGCACGTACAACACGCTCAACGAGCTCGCCTCGTGGACGGACGCGTTGGGGTATACAACCAGCTACGTCTACGACGATGAAGGCCGCCTTCAGAGCGTGACTGACCCCAAAGGGCAGACCACCAGCTACACCTACAACCCGTTCTACGGCCTCGCGTCGGTCTCCTTCGGCGCGACCGGCGGCGGGTCCCCCACGAGCAGCATCGCCTACAGCTACGACACCGAAGGCAACCTCACCTCGGCTGTGGACTCACGTGGTGGCACGTACACGATGAGCTACGGTGCCTACCACCGTCTGACCGGCGAAAGCGGCCCCGACGGCAGCGTCGGCTACAGCTACGATCTCGACGGGCAGCGCACCGGCATGAGCGTCGATGGCGAAACGGCCGCCAGCTATGCCTATAACGAAGACGGCCAGCTCACCGGGATCGAAACGCCGCACGGGGACGTCTCCTTCGCCTACGATCCCGACGGCCGCACCGCAAAGACGACGCTCCCCGACGGCGACACCGAAAACTATGCCTATGACAGCGACTCCCAGCTCACCGCGACCGACTACGAGAAGGCTGGCGGCGCGCAGATCGGGGACCTGCAGTACGGTCGCGACGTGCTCGGGCGCCTCACCACCCTCTCGGGCAGCCTGGCTCGAACCGACCTCCCCGAACCGCTCGGCGAAGCGAGCTACAACGCCGCGAACGAGCTCACCAGCCTCGAAGGCCACACCCTTACCTACGACGTCAACGGGAACCTCACGAGCACCCCCACCAGCAGCTACACCTACAACGACCGCAACCAGCTCACCGGCATCGCCCAGGGCTCGGACACCTGGAGCTTTGCGTACGACCCGTTCGGCCGGCGCTCCAGCAAGACCCTCAACGGCACCGCGACCAGCTACCTATACGACGGCGAAAACCCCGTCAGCGAAACCACCGGCGGCAGCACCGCGCACCTCCTGAACGGCCTCGGTCTCAACGAACGCTTCGCACGCACCACCAGCGCCGCCACCAGCTCCTACCTCACCGACGAGCAGAACAGCACCATCGCGCTCGCCAACAGCAGCGGCGAACCGACCACCGAATACACCTACCAGCCCTTCGGCGCCGACACCACCACCGGCGAAACGAGCAGCAATCCCTACCAGTATGCCGGCTACGAAAACGATGGCACCGGCCTGCTCCACGACCATGCCCGCTACTACAACCCCGCGACCGCGCAGTTCACGACCCAAGACCCCGCCGGCATGGCTGGCTCCGGCGTCAACCTCTACCAGTACGCCGGCGGCGACCCCGTCAACTACATCGACCCGACGGGGTACTTCTCAGTCGAAGGAGTCGCCACATCGTTTGTCGCCGCCGTCGATTCCTACACGGCTGGCATCACCAGAGAAGTACGCGGAGCGCTCGGCATTGGTCAACCCGACTTTTCGTCCAGCGCCTACGAAATCGGCGCAGGCATCGGTATCGCCGCGGCAGCCCTTACCCCCGGCGACGAGGATGCAGCCGCCTTGGACGTCGGCGAGGACGCAGCCGAGAATGGTGCGACAGACCTGGGCGAGCAGCTAACTTTGGAAGAGGCCAAAGCGGGTGCTGGCGAGCGGATTATGGAGGGCAGGATCAACAATCCACAATATCCTGAGGACGAATGGGCGAAGATCGCGCACGTGCACGAAAACCCGGATGATACGAACACGGAGGTTCATTACTGGGAAAACCTTGAGACCGGATCTCGTGAAGGGTTCAAGTTCAAGTGAATCGGGACGGACTTGTAATTGTGGCTGCCGAAGCGATGCTGGGATTGCTTGGCCCCGATGAGCTTTCTAGTGCTGCGGTGGCTGCGCTGGAAGGTGATCTGGACTCACCAGCGCTGGTCGCCCTGGCTAGTCTGCCAAAAGGGGCTGACGCGATTGAAGCCCGAGCCTTGTTCGATCGCGCGCTGAACGAGCTGAACGTGACAGCACCGAGCCCGCGCGATGCAATCATCTGCCTAGCAGAACAAATCGCCGCCGAGATTGTTCGGGGTGCTGTTGCGCCTTACGCCGGGGCGAAGCGAATATGGGAGCTATCACGGCGGGGCCGAACTGAGCGAATTCGTGAGCTCGACCCATTCATCTATGCGGCGAGCGAGTGGGAAGAACGTCCCGAGGATCGGGTTCGCTTCGAGCAGGACATCATCTGTGAAGCCCGAGCCCTATCCGGCACCCTCTCCTGACAGCCGTGCTTGTTTCGTCTTGCGCCCGCTCGTTCTCCTCCTAGCCACCCTCACTGCGATCCTCCTGCCGGCTGCGCTCGGCCCCGTGGCCGCGCTCGGTGCTCCGGCTTTGGGGGCTCAGGATCGCGCCGGGGCTTTCAACCTCACCAGCGGCATCCTTGCCGGGGGTCGGAGCGTCGAAAGTCCCTGTTCATGCCGAGATCTTTACATCTCAAGCGGCGGAGTCGCGGTGCCCAGGCGCCTGGACAAAGCAGACCGACCGTCAATCAGGCGGGCTTACGGCTTCGTCGCTGTGCGTATGACCAGGGTGGCCATGTCGTGGGCCGCCACCCCACGCGTTAAAGATTCGGTTTGTCAAGTAGCTCAGCGATCCACGCGAACCGGCAACCTGATCCTTGGCGACGAGGACGCAGCCGCACTCGACGCCACCGAGGATGTCGCAGCAGACGCGGGAGAGGAGGCGGGAGAGACAGATCTCAATATCACGGCACACGGAGCTGAACGACTCGCGGAACGCGGAGTATCAGATGCCGATGCGCGTGACGCCTACGACAACTCACTCCGGACCGGACCTGTTAAGTACGACGCATTGGGGCGCCCATCCCAGCTGCTGGTAGGCAGTCACGCAACAATTGCAGTCAATCCGGACACGGGTCAGATCATCACGGGCTGGCCCACGAGCAGCAGTCTTGCGGCGCGGCTTGGTGGTGAGCCATGATCGAGTTGACCTCTGATGACATTGAGCTTCTGCGGCATATTCTATCTCTCCCAATGCCTCTCATGTCTAGGCTCGCGACGGCCCGAGGGCACCCGGTGTCGCTGAGCGACGAAGAACGTGAGGTGCTACTGGAGGCGGTCGCTGAACACCTCACGACACATGGATTCGACGCCTCGTATCGTCCCACGGCTCTAGGCATCGCGCTTGAGCGTTTGATCGATCGTATTACGGGAAGCGTTCAGGACTAAGGTGTGGGTGTGCCTACCAAGCCGGTGCAGCTGTTGGTATTGTTGGGGCAGCGCTCACACCTGGAGACGAGGAGGCAGTCGCTGCCGACGTTGGGGAGAACGCGATCGTGATTGGAGAGGATATAGAGGGGCGCGTTATTCCAACAGCGGAGAAACTTGGCGCCGATTACTACCAGCCGCCGGATGCTTCCCCTTCAGAGCGGATGGATAACAACCGCCAGTGGATTGGCCTAGCGCGGATCGATGTCCTTCAATGAGCGTGGCAACGTGAACTGATTGGTCCGGTATCGATCAATCCCGCCGTGAGTGCTATGCCAAAACGTACCGTAAAGAGTCGATTTCTCGTTGTCTACGATTACGGGCAAGGTGGCATCTGGGCGTACGCGCCGACTCGCCGGACGAGATCCACTCAAAGTTTCGAGATTTGACGGTGTACGAGTCTCCACCGAAATGGATGGAATCGCTTGACTGCTCCAGAGGATTCAGCGCCTGACCTGCCGGAGAGAGGTATCACCCGTCGTGGAGTGCTGTCGGGTGCGGTGGCGTTCGGGGTTGGGGCGGGGGTGGGTCATGTCCTGACGAAGGGTTCGGCGGCGACGGATGGAGGCTCTTCCCAGGAGGTGTCGGCCCAGGCAGTGCCGTTCTACGCCCCCAACCAGGCGGGGATCGCCACTGCGGCTCAGGACTACCTGCACTTCGCTGCGTTTGACGTCACCAGCGACGCGGTGGAAGATCTCCGAGGAATTCTCGAAGGGTGGACCGCAGCGGCGGTTGCGCTGACCGCTGGCAGGTCCTACCAGCCGCAGTCTCAGGAACTCGGGATGCCGCCGGCGGACCCTGGTGAGGCTATTGGCCTGGGTCCGGCGCGGCTGACGGTCACGGTTGGGTTCGGCCCCGGCCTGTTCGGGTCCCCGGGCGCCGATCGGTTTGGTTTGGCCCGCCGCAGGCCCGCGTTGTTGCAGGGGCTTCCGGCGTTTCAGGGTGACAGCCTCGAATCGGGGCGCTCGGGAGGGGACCTGTGCGTTCAGGCGTGCGCTGAAGATCCGCAGGTCGCTTTCCATGCGGTGCATCTCTTCGAGCGGATCGCGAGCAGTGCGGCCACGCTGCGCTGGTCACAGCTCGGCTTCGGGCGCACCTCGAGCACCACGCGGGCGCAGACCACGCCTAGAAACCTGATGGGCTTCAAGGACGGCACCGACAACATCCGCGCCGAGGACACACAGGCCATGAACGACTTCGTGTGGGTTCAGGACGCCGACGGGCCAGCGTGGATGGTGGGGGGCACCTACCTGATCGCCAGGCGCATCCGGATCCTCTTCGATGTGTGGGACACCACGAGCCTCGAAGGACAGCAGCGCACGATCGGTCGCGAGAAGCTCAGCGGCGCCCCGCTCGGCGAGAAGCGCGAAGACGACCCGGTCAACCTCAACGCGACTGACGCCGAAGGCGAACTGGCGATCCCGGCCAACGCGCACATCCGGCTCGCCAACCCCGAGAGCAACGATGGCCAGCGCATCCTGCGCCGCGGCTACTCCTACTGCGAAGCGGCCGAACCGGGCACCGGCGAGATCGACGCCGGTCTCTTCTTCATCGCCTTTCAGCGCAACCCCGCGCGGCAGTTCATTCCTCTGCAGCGGCGCTTGGCGGCCTCCGATGCGCTCAACCGCCACACGCTGCACATATCGAGCGCGATTTTCGCCTGCCCTTCTGGTGTGCGGCCGGGTGGGTTCGTCGGGCAAGGGCTCTTCTCGTAAGACGAGGAGCTTGCGCTATTAGGGCGGTGGTCATGCCCGGCCGGGTGCCGCACGTGGGTCAAGATGTCCAAAATCGGACGCTGAGGGGATCTTGCGTTAGGGGACTGGACAAAGCTGGCGTGATCTGTAAACTAGCCTGACAATCTTTGCTGGGCCGACCACAAAGGAGACGTGCTCCATGTCCGCTGTACCGGTGCCGTTGAATGAGAGCAGTGAGGTGCTGACCCGCGCACGATGGCACGACCCCAAGCGCTACGCGTGGCTGCTGGGCCTGATCGTGCCAACCCTGCCGTTCCTGGCGTACGGCCTTGTGCAGGCGACGGGACTGGGCATCTTCTGGTTCTACGGCCCGTTCCTGGTGTTCGCGATCTTCCCGGTGCTCGATCTGCTGGTCGGGATGGACAGGACCAACCCCCCCGACAGCGTGATCAAGTGGCTGGAACAGGATCGCTACTACCGCTGGTGCACGTACGCGTTCCTCCCGATCCAGTACGCGGGGCTGGTGTTCGCGTGCTGGCTGTGGTCGAGCGGCAAACTTTCGACGTTCGACGACATCGGGCTGATGCTGACCGTGGGCGTGGTGAGCGGGATCGCGATCAACACTGCGCACGAGCTTGGCCACAAGCGCGCGAGCATGGAGCGGTGGCTGAGCAAGGTGGCGCTGGCGCAGAGCGCATACGGGCACTTCTTCATCGAGCACAACCGCGGCCACCACGTGCGCGTGGCCACCCCCGAGGACCCGGCGAGCGCGCGGCTGGGGGAGAGCTTCTACGCCTTCCTGCCCCGCACCGTGGCCGGCAGCCTGAGCTCGGCGTGGGAGCTCGAGCGCACCCGCCTGGCGCGCATGGGTCATTCGCCGTGGACGGTGCGCAACGACATCCTCGGCGCGTGGGCGATGACCGTCGTGCTGTTCGCCGTGCTCACGGCGATCTTCGGCGTGGTGGTGCTGCCCTACCTGATCGGGCAGGCGGTGCTCGGCTTCTGCCTGCTGGAGGTGGTCAACTACCTCGAGCACTACGGTTTGCGCCGCCAGCGGCGTGAGGATGGCCGTTACGAGCGCACCCGGCCGGAGCACAGCTGGAACAGCAACAGCGTGGCCTCCAACGTGCTGCTCTACCACCTGCAGCGCCACTCCGACCACCACGCCAACCCGATCCGCCGCTACCAGGCGCTGCGCCACGTCGAGGAGGCGCCGCAGCTGCCCACCGGGTATGCGGGGATGATCGTGCTCGCCGTCTTTCCTCCGCTGTGGCGGCGGGTGATGGACCGGCGTCTGCTGAGGCACTACGAGGGCGATGTCTCACTCGCCAACATCGCTCCTCGCAAGCGCCCGCGCATCCTTGCGCGCTACGGGGCGCCGGCCCAATGACCCGGCTCGGTTCAACCGCTCGCGGTGGTGGCGGGGCAGGACGTCCCGCCCCCGTGCGGATGGTGTGCGAGGGAACGCGCGCGGATGCTCCCCAAATGACACGATCCCTCATGCCATGAGCCGCTGGCGCTGCCCGAGTTGCGGGTACACCTACGACGAGCAGCAAGGCCACCCGCGCGAGGGCTTCCCGGCGGGCACGCCGTGGAGCGAGGTGCCCGACGAGTGGGCCTGCCCGGACTGCGGCGTGCGCGACAAGGTGGACTTCGAGCTCCAGGACGCGGCGGAGGGCGAGGCGGCGCAGCGGTGAGCGCACGCACGCCATACGCAGTCGCCGCCCGCGAGCTGCTGCGCGACACGCTCTTCGACGCGGCCCGCGCCGAGCTCGAGCAGCGCGCTTGGAGCGAGGTGACGATGGCCGACGTGGCGGCCGCGGCGGGCGTCAGCCGGCAGACGCTCTACAAGGAGTTTGGCTCGCGCGACGAGTTCGCGCAGGCGTTCGTGCTGCGCGAGGCCGACGGCTTCATCGGCGCGGTGGAGGGCGCTCTGGACGCGCATCTGGACGACCCGCGGGCGGCGCTCACGGCCGCGTTCGGGCTGTTCCTCACGGCCGCCGCCGGCGACCCGCTGATCCGCGCCGCGATCCGCGGAGGGGGGGAGATGCTGCCGTTCGTCACCACCCAGGGCCAGACCCTGGTCGAGGGCGCCGCCGAGCGTCTGCGCTGGGCGATCGCCACGCGCTGGCCGCAGGCGCAAGAGCACGACGTGGCGCTGCTGGCGGAGTGCGTGGTGCGACTGGCGATCAGCTACGCCACGCTGCCGGTCGCCACCGCGGGGATGACCGCGTCCTCGATCGGGGAGCTTTTGGGGCCGTTCATCGACCGCGCGCTCCAGCTGGACGAGGTGAACGTCACCCCCGCAGCTGTGCCCGCTTGACCTTGCCGCTGGCGGTCTTCGGCAGCTCCGCGGCGAAATCGACGATGCGGGGGTACTTGTAGGGGGCGGTGAGTTGCTTGACGTGCTCCTGCAGCTCGCGCGCCAGCTGCGGCGTTGGGGTGTGGCCGTCGCGCAGCACCACCACCGCGCGCACCACCGCGCCGCGCTCATCGTCGGGGGCCGACACCGCGGCGGCCTCCGCGACCGCGGGGTGGGCGACGAGCGCCGACTCCACCTCGAAGGGCCCGATGCGGTAGCCGGCGGAGATGATCACGTCATCGGTGCGACCCTCGAAGAAGAGGTAGCCCTGCTCGTCGCGGCGCACGTGGTCCCCGGTGTGCCACGGTGGGCCAGCGCCCCGGTCCGCGACCTCCCACCTGCCCTCCGCGTCGCGCCGGGCGTGCTCGCCCAGGTAGCCGATGAAGAACGTCGGGACGCTCGCGGGGTCGGCCACCAGCTCGCCGTCCACCACGTCCAGTCGCACCCCGGGCAGCGCGAGCCCCATCGATCCGGGGCGAGGCTCCTCGTCAAGCGGCATCCCCGTGAGCTGCCCCGTCTCGGTCTGCCCGTACCCGTCGCGGATGCCCAGTCCGGTGGCCTCGTGCCAGGCGCGCAGCACCTCTGGATTCAACGCCTCCCCGGCGGCGACCATCCCGCGCAGGTCGGGCAGCGGTAGGAGTGTGGCGCGCTTGGCGATCACGCGGTACTCGGTAGGTGCCATGCACAGCACGTTGACTCGCTCCCTCACCAGCAGCTCCAGCCGCTCGGCTGGGTCGAAGCGGGCGTCGTGCAGCAGCGCGGCGGCGCCCGACAGCCAGGGGGCGATGAAGACGTTGCGCGCCGACTTCGACCACCCCGATGCGGCCGTGCACCACACCAGCTCGCCCGCCCGTGCCCCCAGCCAGTGCTCGGCCTGCGGGCGCTGGCCGAGCAGGTAGCGCTGTCCGTGCAGCACCGCCTTGGGCTCGCCGGCGGTGCCGCTGGTGAAGGTGATCAGGCAGGGATCCTCGGGCGCCAGCTCGGCAGCCGGCGCTGGTTGGGCATCGAAGAGAGACTCGTTCGGCACCAGCACTACCTCAACGTCCGCGGCGCTCCAACGGGGGTTCTCGGCGGCGCTCTGCGCGGTGGTGGGCGGCGTCCGCCCGGGCGGCTCACTCCCCAGTGCCGCCTCCAGCTCGGCCCGGTTGCGCTCGTCGGCGAGCACCAGCCGCGGCCGGGCGACGGCGAGCCGCAGGCGCAGGTCCTTGGCGCGCAGCTGCTCGGTGCAGGGCAGCACCACGGCGCCGAGGCGAAAGCAGGCGAGCATCGTGAGCACCCACTCGGGGCGGTTGCCGATCAACGTCATCACGATGTCCCCGCGCCCCACCCCACGGCGGGCGAGCGCGCCGGCGAGGCGGGCGCTGCGATCGGAGACCTCGCCGAAGCTCCACTCCCGGCGTGAGCCGTCGCGGGCCAGCTCCACCAGCGCCAGCTGGTCGGGGGGCAGGCGGTCGAGCACATCCACGGCGAAGTTCACGCCGGTATTCTCCCTGTAGCCGTCGCGCGCGCGTCACGCCGTGCCGCGTGGTGGCCTGCGTCGAGTCTCGGCGCGGATCCGTACCCCGCGACCTCGGAGTGTTGCCGACATGGCTGTAGCCCCCTCGCCGTACACGGAGAAGACCGACGAGCAGAAGGCGATCACCGAGATGGTGCGCCAGTTCGCCGACGAGCAGATCATCCCCAACGCCGAGCACTACGACCACGAGGACTCCTTCCCGGAGCCGATCGTGGAGCAGATGAAGGAGCTGGGGCTGTTCGGCGTGACGATCCCCGAGGAGTACGGCGGGATGGGGCTGGATTTGACGACGTACGCGATGATCGTGGAGGAGCTCTCGCGCGGGTGGATCTCGATCTCGGGCGTGGTCAACACGCACTTCATCGGCAGCTACCTGCTGATGCACTTCGGCAGCGAGGAGCAGAAGCAGAAGTACCTCCCACGGATGGCCAGCGGTGAGATCCGGGCTGCCTTCTCGCTGTCCGAGCCCGAGCTGGGCTCGGACGTGCAGGCGATCAAGACCTCCGCTCGCAAGCAGGACGACGGCACATACGAGATCAACGGGCAGAAGATGTGGGTCACCAACGGGTTGCTGTCCTCGCTGGTGTTCACGCTCGTGAAGACCGACCCCGACGCGGACCCGCGCTATCGCGGCATGACCTGCTTCATCTGCGAGAAACAGCCGGGCGTGTCCGAGAACACCGATGCTCTCGCGGGCTTCAACGTCCCACCGAAGATCAAGAAGATGGGCTACAAGGGCGTGGAGTCAACCGAGCTGGTGTTCGACGGGTATCGCTGTCCGGCGGAGAACATCCTCGGCGGCGAGACGCAGGGCCTGAACAAGGGGTTTGTGCAGATGATGGACGCGCTCGACCTCGGCCGCGTGAACGTCGCCGCCCGTGGTGTCGGCCTCGCCCAGCGCGCGCTGGAGCTGGCGCTCAAATACAGCCAGGAGCGCAAGACGTTCGGCAAGCCGATCGCCGAGCATCAGGCGATCCAGTTCAAGCTCGCCGACATGGCCACCCAGGTCAACGCCGCCCGCCTGCTGGTGCTGCGCGCCGCGCGCATGAAGGACGCCGGCGAGCGCTCCGATCTGGAGGCCGGGATGGCAAAGCTGTTTGCCTCCGAGGCGGGGCGGTTCTGCGCGGAGGAGTGCCTGCGCATCCACGGCGGCTACGGGTACTCCAAGGAGTATGAGATCGAGCGCATCTACCGCGACGCCCCGCTGCTGTTGATCGGCGAGGGCACCTCGGAGATCCAGCGCATGGTGATCGGCCGCAAGCTGCTGCAGCGTCATAAGCTGTAGCGCTGTCCATATGCCTGGAACTGCACCCTGCGGGTAGAGGAGTGCAATCGTGAAGATATTTGGTAGCCGTGTAGGCTATGCCCCTAGCGGGAGCGGCGGACAGGAGGGTATGTATGGCAGAAGACGCCAAGGGGTTGATCGAACTCGCGGTGCGCAGGTTCATCCGCGAGGTGCCAGCGCTTGAGCCGATTAAGCTGGTGGTCGGGGTAGAACTACGGGGACGCGGCGACGTGCAGCACTTCCGGCTGGAGATGCCGGAGATCAAGGTGACCAAGGGCCCCGCCGGGGACGCGCGCCTGCGCGTGGACATGCGCCGCGAGTTCTTCAACGTGATGGCCCGCGAAGCGAAGGTCGCCGACTGGATCGAGGCGTTCACGTACGGCCAGGCGAAGGCATCCGGACCGGAGCAGTTCCTGAAGCTGATCGTCAACGTGGTGGAGCGCCAGCAGGAGCGCCAGCGCACCCGCCGCGCACGGCAGTAGCCCGATCAGTGGTAGGACAGGATCTGGTCGGCCAAGAATACGATCGAGGCCACCAGGAAGAAGCACATGACGATCAGGGAGACGTTTTCATTCATGGCGTCCCCTTACGATAGTGGATGGCGCCGCCGAGGTCTACGCCTAGGCGAGTAGGGCACCGTCGTCGTACAACTTGATCACCCTGACCGGTTGAGCGGAGCCCCACCCGCTCGCGGCATCGAGACAGAGACGGCAGAGCACGCACTCGTCGAGGCTCTTCTCCACGATCTCCAGGCTGCCGCTGGGCTTCTGGGCAAAGATGTCAACCGGGCAGGCCTCGGTCAGTCGCCGCGCCAGCTCGGTGTCGGCAGCCGCCTGGTCGTCAACCTCGACCGCGATGAAGATCCCGTCCCGCCTCATGCCGCGCTACTCCGCTCCGCGATGAAGATCCCGTCCCGCCTCATGCCGCGCTACTCCGCTCCGCGATGAAGATCCCGTCCCGCCTCATACCGCGCCACTCCGCTCCGCGATCTTGGCCTTGACCAGATCGGGAATCTCGTCGATTCGCTGCACCACGGGGATGCCGGCCGCCTCCAGGCGGGCGATCTTCTCCGTCGCGCTGTCCTCCTTGCCCTCGACGATCGTGCCGGCGTGTCCGAAGGACATGCCCTGCATCTCCTCGTCGTCCATGAACTTGCCGGCCATGAACGCGATGATCGGCAGGCGCGAGTCGTTGTCCTTGACCCACTGCGCCAGCTGCGCCTCCATGCGGCCGCCGGGCTCGGTGTAGATCACGATCGCCTGCGTCTGCTCGTCGGCCTCGAAGTACGGCATCAGCTCGGCGTAGGTCGAGCCGATGATCGCATCGCCGCCGATCGACACCGCCGTGGAGACGCCGAGTCCCGCGGCGGTCAGCGTGGAGGAGATCTCTGTGGTCATGCCCCCGGAGCGGCTCATCACGCCGACCGCGCCGGGCTGGTAGGCGACGGCGGCATTGCGCGCGGGGCCGCCGATGCCGCCCATCTTGGCGACGCCGGGGACGATCACGCCGAGGCAGTTGGGGCCGATGATCCGCGCGCCCTTGGCGTCGGCCAACTCGACCATCATCGCGACGTCGCGGCGCGGGATCCGCTCGGTGACGATCACGATCGTCTTGATGCCGGCGTGCAGCGCCTCGAACACGGCGTCGCGCGTGCCCGCGGGGGGGACGGTGACGACCGAGCCGTCCGGCACGACGCCGCCGTTGTGCTCGACGACCTGCTCGACGGTGTCGAACACCGGCACGCCGTGCACCTCGCGACCCTTACGGCCGGGGGTCACGCCGCCGACGATCTTCGAGCCGTAGTCCAGGCACTCGCGCGTGAGGTTGACGGCCTCGCGCCCGGTGATGCCCTGGATGATGAACGTCGTGTTCTGGTCGATGAGGATGCTCATGGCAGCAAGGGGAGGGGGGAGGGGGGATCGTCCACGCGCCGGGTCGGGGTAACAGCCGCTCGGGGGCGGGGCATCCTACCCCGCCACGGACGTAGGGCAGGACGCCCAATGCCCGCACGCCTGGGGGATGTGCGAGCTGCGCACATGTGCGCCAAGTGATCCTTGTTCATGCGGCCGCCTCTTGGATCTTTGAGACCGCCCGACCGGCGGCCTCCCACAACGAAACCGAGCGGTCGCAGTACTCGATCCCGTACTTGTCGAGGATTTTGAAGCCCTCCTCCTCCCAGGCGCCGGGGATGCGGAAGATCGCGATCGTCTCGCCGGGGTCCCTGCCGAGCTCCAGGCAGGCCTTGATCACGCCGCGCGCGACGATGTCAACGCGCGTGTTGGAGACGATCGACATCATCACCGCGATCTTCTCCACGCCGTCTTTCTGGAGAACCTCCTTGGCCAGGCCGCAGGCCTTGGCGACGGACGGATTGCCGCCGATCTCGGAGTAGTTGGCGGGCTGGCCGCCCTGCTGGCGCACGGCGTCGGTGAGCGTGAGCGAGCCGCCCCCCGCGCCGATCACGAGGCCGATGTTGCCGTTGAAGCCGGTGTCCTTGCCCTGGATGACGCCACGATGGTCGGCGGCGTCGATCGCCTTGACGGCCTCTTCGAAGGCGGTCGGCGTGTGGTCCTCGCGGGTGCCCTCCTCCGCGCGGATGCCCAGCGCCTGCAGCAGGCCCTTCTGACGTGGCATGCCCTCGTTCTCCATCTCCATGTGCGCATCGAGTGCGACAAACGAGCCGTCCTTCAGCTGCGCCAGCGGGTTGATCTCGGCGAGCGTCATGTCGTTCTCGAGGAACAGCTGCGCCAGGCGAGCGAGCACCGGGGTGGCGCGCTGCAGGGCCTTGCCGGTGACGCCGGCCGCGGCGATCACCTGCTTGGCCTGGAAGTCGGAGAATGGCGCGATCGTGGAGAAGTGGCCGCGGCCCACGTGATCGGGGTGCTCCTCGGCGACCTGCTCGATGTCGATGCCACCCATGTCGCTGAACAGCATCAGCGGCTGCTTGGCGGTGCCGTCCCACACGACCCCGGCGTAGTACTCCTGCTCGACCTCCGCCTTGGGATCGACCAGCACGCCGCGCGGCACGTGCCCGTTGATCTCCAGCGCCAGGATGTCGCGCGCGTGAGCTTCGGCCTCGGCGGGGGTATCGGCGAACTTGACGCCGCCGGCCTTCATGCGCCCCCCGGTGAGCACCTGGGACTTGATGACCGTCGCCCCCCCGATCCGCTCGGCGATCTGGCGCGCCTGTGCAGGGTCGGTCGTGAAGCCGTAGTCGGTGACGGGGATGCCGGCGCGCTTGACGATCTCGCGCGCCTCGAACTCGAAGAACCTCATGCGGCGCGGAAGCCTACACGCTCGGCGCAAACGCCTCGTCACTCGTCGCGGCTTTTCTTCGACGACGCGCGAGTGGTGTGCACCAGGGCGGCAGGCTGTCGCTCCCGTCGGTTTCGCTCATTTCGTTGGGTCGAGGATCCGCAGCTCCTTGAAGTAGCGCCGGTAAAAGCCGCGATCGCGCGTGAGCAGTTGGTCGGCGCAAGCGAGCGCGTGGGCGCCGATCAGGAAGTCCGCGATGACGCGTTCCCTGGCGCCGCCGGCCTGACGGTAGGCACGCCAGCTCATACCCGCTGCAAGGGCTGTGGGGGCATCGAGCGCCGAGAAGTCCACGCGCAGTCCGCGCAATGCGCTCTCGGCATCGGCCGCGGTCGGGAAGGAGGCGCCGGTCTCTGCCCAGACAACCTCACACGCGAGGACCCGGCCCGCTCCCAAGCAGTCGCGAAGGGCCGTGGCGGAAGCAGGGCCGAACTGTGGATCGGCGCCGAAGACGTCGAGCAGCACGCTCGTATCGACGGCTGTGATCACGCCGCGTCGGGCGTCCCACGCAGCGCGTGGAGTCTTTCGTCGGTCGACTCACGTGTGTCGAGGATGCCGTAAGCCGCCGCCACGGGGTCGCTGGAGATCGTCTTCTTCATGACGAGTCGTCCGTGCTCCTCGGTCAGGTCGAGCTGATCGCCCGGGCGAATCCCGAGTCGGTCGCGCAGGGGCTTGGGAACGGTGATCTGGCCCTTCTCCGAAACCGTGCTCCGCATTCTTACCAAGCTAGCAGGAATTCCTACCTTCCAGGTACGGCAAACATATCGGATGCTGGTTATCCGAGCAGAGAGAACACAGGGTGTTGTGCCGCCGCGACCGTCACGCTTCCATCGCTGGCGCTGAGTGCCAGTCGGTAGCTGCCCGGCGCAAGCTTGGTGGCGCCGGCCAGCAGTCCGTCGAAGCCAATGCGGTCGGCCCCGGCGGGGGCGGCGATGCTCACGCTGCCGTGCACCGTGGTGTAGCGCGTGCAACGCCGGCCGTGGCGTCGTTTGGGTGAGGGAGCCAGGCAGCGCCCCGCGCTCGAGACGCCCGGTTGGGCTCGTTGGAAGGTGAGCGTGACGGTCGCGGTCCGGGAGAGCGTGAAGGAGATCGTGGTGGCCTTCGGGATGGCATTGGCTTTCTTCCTGGTCTTGGCTGCCGCGACGGTTGCGGCGTGGGTGCCGCGGCGAAAGCGCTCAGGGAGCAGCCTCAGGTCTGTCACGGTCAGCGTCCCGCCCGAGGTCCCGAGCCCGCCCGTGGTTCCACCCGTTCCGCTCCCACCTGCGGACCTGCCGGGGGCGGACGTGCTCGCCGCGACCGTGATCGAGCCGCTCTGGCTGGTGGAGTTGCCGAGCGCGTCGGTGGCTGTGACCGTCACGGGAAAGCTGCCGGTGTGTGGGTAGGTGTGCGTCACTGCCGTACCTGTCGCGCTGCTTCCGTCGCCGAAGCTCCAGCTGACGGTCACCGGCGGCGACCAGATGTCGAACGGGCTTTCGACCGAGAACGACGCGGGAGCCCCGACCGTGGCGCTTGCCGGGATCGTCGCCGTGCCGAGCGACGGGGGAGCCGCGTCGTAGACCGCGACCTCGACCGTGCCCGAATGGTTGAGCCAGGTCGCGAGATCGTCTCCGAGTGGGTCGGCGGCATCGCTTTGGAAGAGCAGATCCTCCTCGCCGGACGCCGACAGCGTCTTGGCTGGCGTGAATCCGCCGGCGGGGGTCCACGACGTCCCCTGGGCGATGTCGTCGGCGGCCGCGGGGCTGGTCCAGGTGACGATCGCCTAGCCGCTCAGTCCCATAACGGTTAACGTGTAACCACCGAAATTGGACACTTCAGCAAGCTTGGCGGTCTGGGTGGGGAGTGGGAACGAGGCTCCCGCGAGCGATACCGAGGCGCGGATGTCGGAGATGGCGCCCTCGACCGGCGGTGCCTGCCACGCCACGACCGCATCTCCCACCGGGTCGATCGCAACCGAGGGTTCGACCGAGCTCTGCGAAGCGTCGGAGAGGTCCGCGGGCAGGGTGAGCCCGCCGGCGATAGTGCCTCTCGATGCAAACACCTCGGCGGGTTCGCCTTGGCTCCAGGCCAGCAGAACCTGGGTGCCTGCCACGGCCAGGCCGACCCGGCCGGTCAGCTTGGCCGCGCCGTTTGAGACCTGCTGGGGGGAGGTGCTCCAAGAGCCGCCGCGCCCGCTTAGGACCCAGGCTTGGCCCGCCCCTTCGAACGCGAGCACGTCGTTGCCGGCGCTGTCGACCGCGTCCGACATGCGGCTGATCGGCGCTGCGGCTTCGCCGAGATCGCTGGTCTCCGAGCCGAACGCCTGATCCGCGGCGCCACGGGTGACCGCCTCGATCGTGTCCGTGCTCGAGGGGACCCAGGCGATCACCGCCGCGCCCGTCGCGTTCTCGGCGGCGGTCGGTGAGACGAGCATGCTTTTGACGCCGGTGCCGTCGAGCACGCCGAGCGATGTCACCACACCCGAGGAGGATCGCGTCGCGGCGGCCGGGTTGTACACGACTTCCGACTTGACGAGGCTGATCTGGTTCCAGGCGATCACGGCGTCCCCGGCGGCGTCAACCGCGATCGAAGGCTCGGCCGCCAGTGCCCCATTTTCGGAGAGTTTCCGTGGGGCGCCGAAGCTGCCGCCGGCGGGGCGCACGACGAGGTCGATTTCGAGGCTGCCGCTGACCTGGTAGGCGATGAAGGTGTCGCCGGCGGCGTTGACGGCGACGCTCTCGCTGGCCGCGTCGGCGGCTGCCGGGGCATCGGGCAACCACGCCGGGCCGCTGGCCCACGCCGGGACCGTGTTGAGGCCGAGCGTTCCCAGCGCCAGCGCAGCGATCAGTAGCGGACGGCGGCGCACCAACCTATTATCGGCGCCCGCCGGACGCCTCTACACCCGCCGCCTGGCGGCCGTCTCCACACCGCCGCGGTCGGCGCCCGCGGCCCCCTACACCGCCGCTGGCGCCGGACGTCTCTACACCCGCCGCCTGGCGGCCGTCCCTACACCGCCGCGGTCGCGGCGCCCGCGGTCCCTACACCGCCGCCGGCTGGAACCCGTACGCCTCCGCCAGCTCGGGATCCTTGCGCGCGAGCATTTCGGCGAGGTTGACCATCACCTGGCACTGCTTCCAGGTGGCGTCGTCCTGCATCTTGCCGTCGATCATGTGCACGCCGCGGCCGTCGGGGATCGCCTCGATCACCTTTTTGGCGAACGCCACCTCGGCCGGTTCGGGGGAGAAGACCTTCTTGGCGATCCCGATCTGCACGGGGTGCAGCGACCAGGCGCCAACGCAGCCGAGCAGGAAGGCGGCGCGGAACTGGGTTTCGCAGCCCTCCACGTCCTTGATGTCGCCGTAGGGGCCGTAGAAGGGCAGCGCGCCCACGGCCGTGCAGGCGTCGACCATGCGCGCGATCGAGTAGTGCCAGGGGTCCTGCTGGTAGCTGGGGCGCGGGGCGTCGGGGTTATCCGGGTCGGGGTCGGCGATCGTGCGGTAGCCGGGGTGCCCGCCGCCCACGCGGGTGGTCTTCATGCGCCGCGAGGCCGCGAGGTCGGCGGGGCCGAAGCTCATCCCCTGGATGCGCGGCGAGGCGGCCGCGATCTCCTCCAGGTTGGCGACGCCGAGGTGGGTCTCCAGCACGCAGTGGATGAGGATCGGGCGGGTGAGGCCCGCTTTCGCCTCCAGCTGGGCGAGCAGGCGGTCGGCGTAGTGGATGTCCCACGGGCCCTCCACCTTCGGGATCATCACCACCTCGATCTTCGCGCCGATCTCGCCGACGATCTGCGTGATGTCGTCGAGGAAGTAGGGGGAGGCCAGTTCGTTGACGCGCGTCCACAGTGCGGTGTCGCCGAGCTCCATTTCACGGCCCACCTTGATCAGCCCGGCGCGTGCGGCCTCCTTGCGATCCAGCGGCACGGCGTCCTCGAGGTTGCCGAGCAGGATGTCCACGGTGGGGGCGATGTCGGGCACCTTCGCCACCATCTTCTCGTTCGAGAAGTCCAGGAAGTGGATCATCCGGGAGGGCTTGAAGGGGATCTCGCGCGCCGGCTCGGGCGCGTCGATCGCGAGGGGCTTGAAGAAGTCACGGGGGTTGCGCAAGTCGGATCTCCTGTGGTTCGTTCTCTCGGTGCCCTGATGGGATATCAGGGTCTGGTGTGTGTGCTTCGAAAATGCCCCAGAACCCTTTACAAAATGAAGTGGTTCTGGCAGGAAAAAGTACATGAAAAACGGCCCGGAGAGGGCCGCCGAGATCGGCGCCCGGGTGCGATATGGGCCGGCAGGTGCAGCTGCATGAACACCCGTCCGCCGCCGCGGGGTAAAGTTGGCGGCTGTACATCAGAGAGATCAAGGGAGACCACCCACACCCATGAGCGAGACTGTGACTGCACCTAGCGAGGAGGCCTCCACCACGCCCGGCGAGGCCTCCACCACGCCCGGCGAGGCCTCCACCACGCCCGGCGAGGCCTCCACCACGCCCGGCGAGGCCTCCACCACGCCCGGCGAGGCCTCCACCACGCCCGGCAAGGCCTCCACCACGCCCGGCGAGACCTCCACCTTCGAGACCGACCAGGCCGCCCGCGAGGCGAGCGGCGCCCATCCGTATGGCCGCTACCTGGAGGAGTTCGAGGTCGGCGACGTGTACAAGCACTGGCCGGCGAAGACCGTGACCGAGGCCGACGACCACCTCTTCTGCCTGATCACGATGAACCACCACCCGCTGCACATCAACGACGTATACGCGCACCAGTCCCAGCAGGGGCGCAACGTGGTGGTCGGCCCGCTGGTGTACTCGCTGGCGCTCGGCATGTCGGTCAGCGACGTGAGCGGCAAGGCGATCGCCAACCTCGCCACCGAAGAGCTCAAGCACCCCGCCCCGGTGTTCCACGGCGACACCCTGTTCTGCGAGTCGGAGGTGCTGGAGAAGCGCGAGTCGCAGTCCAAGCCCGACCGCGGCACGGTCAGGGTTCACACCCGCGTGCTCAACCAGGACGGCGTGCTGGTGGCCGAGTTCAAGCGCCTGGTGCTCGTGCCGCGCCGGCCCGGGGCACGGTAGGAGTCGCTGATGGAAACCACTTTTTTGAGGGAGGTGGCCGGGATGGGGGCCTGCCCCCCTGTCGCGAAAGGGCGATTGGGGCTGCCGATGAAAACCACTGTTTTTGGGACGGGGGTCCGCACCCCTCCCGAGAAAGGACGATAGGCTCCCATGATGGAAACCACAGCCATCCCAGACGCCCCGACCGAAAACAAGCGCCTGCTGGAGTGGGTCGAGGAGGTCGCCTCGCTCACCGAACCGCAGGCGATCCACTGGTGCGACGGCTCCGCCGAGGAGTACAACGCCCTCTGCGCGCAGCTGGTGCAGGCCGGCACCTTCCGCCGCCTCTCCGACGCCAAGCGCCCGAGCTCCTACCTCGCCTTCTCCGACCCCGGCGACGTGGCGCGCGTGGAGGACCGCACGTTCATCTGCTCCGCCACCGAGGAGGAGGCCGGCCCCACCAACAACTGGTGCGACCCGGACGAGATGCGCGAAGCGCTCGGCGAGCTGTTCGCGGGCTCGATGCGAGGCCGCACGATGTACGTGGTGCCCTTCTCGATGGGTCCGCTGGGCTCGGACAAGAGCCACATCGGCGTGCAGCTCACCGACTCCGCCTACGTGGCGGTGAGCATGCGGGTCATGACGCGCATGGGCCAGCGTGCGCTCGAGGTGCTCGGCGACGACGGACGCTTCGTGCCCTGCCTGCACTCCGTCGGCATGCCGCTCGGCGATGGCGAGGAGGACGTGCCGTGGCCGTGCAACGCCGAGAACAAGTACATCGTGCACTACCCCGAGACGCGCGAAATCTGGTCGTACGGCTCGGGCTATGGCGGCAACGCGCTGCTCGGCAAGAAGTGCTTCGCGCTACGGATCGCCTCGGTGATGGCGCGCGACGAGGGCTGGATGGCCGAGCACATGCTGATCCTCAAGCTCACCTCCCCCGAGGGCGAGGTCAAGTACATCGCCGCCGCGTTCCCCTCGGCCTGCGGCAAGACCAATCTGGCGATGCTGATCCCGACGCTCGAGGGTTGGGCGGTGGAGACGATCGGCGACGACATCGCCTGGATGAAGTTCGGCGAGGACGGCCGCCTGTACGCGATCAACCCGGAGGCCGGCTTCTTCGGCGTGGCGCCCGGCACGGGCGAGCACACCAACCCCAACGCGATCAAGATGGTGGCGCACGACACGGTCTTCACCAACTGCGCGCTCACCGGCGACGGCGACGTGTGGTGGGAGGGGATGACCAAGGAGCCCCCCGCGCACCTCACCGACTGGCACGGCAAGGAGTGGACGCCCGCCAGTGGCACGCCCGCGGCGCACCCCAACGCGCGCTTCACCGTCAAGGCCGACCAGACCCCGGCGATCGCCTCCGAGTGGGAGGACCCCGCCGGCGTGCCGATCGACGCGATGCTGTTCGGCGGCCGGCGCTCGACGGTGGTGCCGCTGGTGACCGAGGCGCTCGACTGGGAGCACGGCGTGTTCCTCGGCGCCACCATGAGCTCGGAGAAGACGGCCGCGGCCGCTGGCACGGTCGGCGAACTGCGCTTCGACCCGTTCGCGATGCTGCCGTTCTGCGGCTACAACATGGCCGACTACTTCGCGCACTGGCTGGAGGTCGGCCGCACCCCGGGAGCGAAGCTGCCGAAGATCTTCTACGTCAACTGGTTCCGCAAGGACGAGTCGGGCCGCTTCCTGTGGCCTGGCTTCGGCGAGAACTCGCGCGTGCTCTCGTGGGTGTTCGCGCGCTGCGCCGGCCACGGCGCTGCGCAGCAGACCGCGATCGGGCTGGTGCCGCCGGTGGGCGTGGACGGGATCGACACGCGTGGCGTGGACGTCTCCGACGCGGACATCGCCGAGCTGTTGCGCGTGGACGTCGCGGAGTGGCGCGCACAGCTGCCCCACTTCCACGAGCACTTCGGCAAGTTCGAGCGGCTCCCGGCGGAGCTGCGTGAGCAGCTGAAGGCGCTCGAAGCGCGTCTCGCCTGAGAACCTCAACCAAATGGGATCAAGTCTCATTTGGTTAGGGCCCGAAAAAGAGAACATATTGGCGCGGCCCGGTGATGGTGGGATCAGACGATTCGTTGGGTGGCCTATACCAAATGAGACAAAGTCTCGTTTTATTTTTGGTTGGAGGGTTCTAAGCCTGGACTTCGCCTCAATCGGATTAGCTCGCCGGCCGATACTCCATGGGTGAGCTATCTGAGGTGGGCGCTGCCGCGCCCTGACACGCCGGCTTGGATAAGGGTCACGATTGCCCTGCTCGCCTGCGTGGTGCTCGCGCATCTCGCGCACAGCGTGCTCGTACTCGGCTGGGGAACGTCCGACCGGCTGTTCGACGACTGGCTGTACGACGCGGTGATGGTGGGCTGCGCGGCGGTGTGCCTCGCGCGCGCGCTGACGCTCGCCACCGCGAAGGTCGCTTGGCTGGCGCTTGGGCTCAGCCTCGCCTGCGACGCCGCCGGGGAAGTGATGTCCTCGATCAGCGAAACGCTGGAGCCGAACATTCAGCGCGGGCTGTATCTCGGCTTCTACCTGGGCGCGTACGTCGCGATCGTATTGCTCGGGCGCCGGCGCCTCAGCCATCCGCGGGCCAGCCTGTGGCTCGACGGGCTCGGCGGCATGCTCGCGGTGGGCGCGCTTGGCTGCAGCGCGCTGTTCGCCCCGGTGCTGGCGGCCACGCACGGCGGCTCGGTCGCGGCGGCGTTCAACCTCGCCTATCCGCTCGCGGACGTGCTGCTGGTCGCGGTGGTGGTCGGGATGTTGACCGTCGCCGGCTGGCAGGTGGACCGCCCGTTCGCGCTGCTAGCCCTGGGGTTCGCGGTGACGGCGGTCGCCGACGGCTTCTTCCTCTACCTGGAAGCGCACGGAGGCTACACCGCGGGCACCCCGCTGGACACGCTGTGGCTGCTGGGAGCCTTGATCCTGGCGTGTGCCGCATGGCAGCCCGACAGCGGGCGGGTGCACGAGCGCTACACCCTGGTGGCGACCATCGCCGCGCCGGTGCTTGCCGGGGCGGTCGCGATCGGGGTGCTGGCGGAGGAAGGCGTGGAGGGGGGAGCGGGCGCGTCGATCTGGCTGGCCGTGGGGGCGCTCGTGGCGATCCTGCTGCGGCTGCTGGTCACCTCGGCCGAGAACATCCGTCTGATCGCCTCCAGCAGCGAGCTGGCCAACCGCGACGCGCTCACCGGCCTCGGCAACCGCCGGGCGCTGTTCGAGGATCTGCGGGTGGCGGTGGCGGAGGCTACGGCGTCGAGTCCGAGGCTGTTCCTGCTGTTCGATCTCAATGGCTTCAAGCACTACAACGACACTTTCGGGCACCCAGCCGGGGATGCCCTGCTGCAGCGTCTTGGCGGCAAGCTCGAGCAGCGGGTCGGCCCCGGAGGGCTCACCTACCGGCTCGGCGGAGACGAGTTCTGTGCGTTGCTGCGGGTGACGGGCGACCCCGCGGAGCTCGCCGCCGACCTCGCCGGCGCGCTGCTGGAGAGTGGCGAGCACTTCACGATCGGCGCCTGCTACGGCGAGGTCCTGCTCGGGCGAGAAGCGCAGAGCGCAGAGGAAGCACTGCGCATCGCCGACCAGCGCCTCTACGCGCAGAAGCTGCTCTCCCTCCGACCGCCCGCCAGCCGCGAGTGGCGCGACGTGCTGCTCGGGCTGCTGCGCGAACGCGACCCCGAGCTCGACACCCACGTGCACGAGGTCGCCGCGCTCGCCCAGGGCGTCGGCGAGCGGCTCGGCCTGGCCGCTGGCGACCTCGCGGATCTGGTGGCCGCGGCGGAGCTGCACGACATCGGCAAGGCGGCGATCCCCGACGCGATCCTCGACAAGCCGGAGGCGCTGGATCGCGACGAGCGGGCGTTCATCGAGCGCCACACGATCATCGGCGAGCGGATCATCGCCTCGGCGCCCTCGCTGCGGCCGATCGCCACGCTGGTGCGCGCCACGCACGAGCGCTACGACGGGCGCGGCTATCCCGACGGGCTGTCCGGCGAGCAGATTCCCCTCGCGGCGCGGATCATCGCGATCTGCGATGCCTACCAGGCAATGACGAGCAACCGCGGCTACTGGGATGCGCGTACCGAGCAGCAGGCCCGCGAGGAGCTACAGCGGTGCGCTGGCAGCCAGTTCGACCCGCGGATCGTAGGCGTGTTCCTCGACTTCGTTACTAGTCGTGGGAGTGAGCCTCGCCGTCCGTCGACGCGGGCGGGCGAGACTCCTCGGCCAGCGAGGTGATCGTCAGCGCGCCGCGCGCGGCCTGCTCGAGCACTTCGGTGGCCTCCTCCAACGAGCGCGCGTACAGCTCGACGAGCAGGTGCACGATGATGCGGGCGTCTTCTTCGTGCTTGTGGAAGCGCACGTGCGTGAAGAACTCCCTCACCCCGTGGTCGCCGAAGGCGGCGTAGGAGAGGGCGTCGCCCGCCTCTGGCCCCGAGCAGGTCTCGACATCTTCGGCGTCCACCGTCACAGTGCACGAGGCCACCCACGGGGTGCCGGCGATCATCCGTTCCCAGCGGTCCTCGATCGGCTCGACACGGCCGTTGGTGAAGCCGAGGTGGGGCTGGTCGTGCATGCAGTCCAGGCACTGCACCACCGCCTCCTGCAGCTCGTCGACGACTTCCGCGCGCTCGCCGGTGTCGGGGTCGATCTTGTGGATCCCCTCGTAGTGGACCTGCACCTCCAGCTCCTGCGACCAGCAGCGGTAGCAGCGCAGCCAGCTGCGGGCGGTCGTCTCCGAGGCGGAACTCTCCATGCAACCATTGTATGCAGGCGTGTGGGCGGCACGTGGGCCGTGTCCGGCGCCAGGCCCCGGCGCGAGCCCCTCCGTTCGGCCTGCGTACGCCGCCGGTGGACGGCCTACCCGAACGTGAACGCGTACCCGGTGACCCCTGGTTGGAAGCGCAGCGTCAGGTAGTGGTGTTCGTCGTGCGGCAGCGAGACGAGCGTGTAGAGGCGTTCGCCTTGCACCGTCACGATGCCGTTGTGGACGTCCGCGCCGGCGTCGGCCGCGGGAATGCGGTGGCCATCGAGCAGCACTTCGACGTGGCGCGGTACCTTGCCGGCGGAGCTCAGCACGAGGTAGACGTGCTTGCCCTCCACGTTGGCTTCGATGCCCGCGTTTGCGACCGCGACGGCGGGCTGTTCGGAGATGTTCCAGGTACCGGTGTAGGCGAAGGCGTCCAGTTCGAGATTGGGGTGCGCGCCCGCGCCGTAGTCGTGTTCGCCTGACACCGGGCCGTTCACCCACCCCTGCGCGCGGGCGGTGCCGAGGTAGGTCTCGGGCGTGGCTTCGTCGCTCGGCACGATCACGCCGGTCGGGTGGCCCTTGCCGCCGACCTGGTAGCCGGCTTCGGCGAGCAGCGCGCGGATCGCCGATTCGGTCTTGTCGTAGTCGCCCTCGCCGAATGACACGTAGCGCACGTCGCCGTGCGCGTCGATCAGGTAGTCGGCCGGCCAGTACTCGTTGTTGTAGGCGTCCCAGGTGCCGTATTCGTTGTCCTGCACCACGGGGTACTTGATCCCGAATGTGGAGATCGCGCTCGCGACATTTGAGGCGTCGTGCTCGAAGGAGAACTCGGGCGTCTCTACCCCGACGATCGTCAGGCCCTCGTTGTGGTAGGCGGCATTCCATGCCTTCAGGTAGGGGAGGGTGCGGATGCAGTTGATGCAGGTGTAGGTCCAGAAGTTGACCAGCACCACTCGCCCGCGCAGCCCCGCGAGCGTCAGCGGCTCATTTGAATGCCCGCCCACCCCCGTGTTGAACCAATCCTCGGTTTCTTTGAATTCGGGCGCGGTGGCGAGCTTCGGCAGCTGCCGCGCATCGGCCAGCAGCGTCGCCTGGCTGGCGCCGTGCACGGCGACGGGGGTGCCCACGCTGGCGGTGAAGCGCGACTTGCGCCCGGTGATCTCGGGCAGGCGGCTTTCGACGGCGTGCGATTTCTCGAGCGACGCGGTGAGGTTGACTTCGGGGATGTGCTGGGCGATGTACTGGTCGAAGCGCACGTCCTCGCCGGTGATGATGATCAGCGCCGTCAGCACCATGATCGCCCCGAGCGTGCGCTGCAGCGCGGGCCCGCGGCCGGCGGCGCGCACCCGCTCGAACAGCGTGCGCCCGCCAAGTGTCAGCGCGAGCAACACAGTGGCCGAGCCGAGCGTGTAGGCAATCCCCACGGCGACGCTGCGCCCGGTCGCCGCGCCCACGGAGATCACCGCCGCAAGGATCGGCCCGGCGCAGGGGGTGTAGACGAACCCGAGCGCGGCCCCCACCAGCAGGCCCGAGCGGAAGCCGTCCCCGCGCGAGCGCGGCCCGAACGCGGCCAGGCGCGACATGCGCGCCTCCACGCGCTCGCCGAGGCGCGGCACGAGCAGGATCGCGCCGGCGCCGAGCAGCACCACCACCGCGACCGCGCGCAGCGGGTCCGAGCCGAGGCCGACGCCGTCGGCGACCTTCGCGATCCCGACGATCGTGATCGCGAAGGTCAGGCTCAGCCCCAGCACCACACCCAGCGGCCGGCGCCGTCCCCCCGCGCCGCCGGAGGCGAGCAACGCGGGCAGGACGGGCAGCACGCATGGGGAGAGCGCGGTGCCGGCGCCTGCGAGCAGGGCGAAGCCAAGCAGGATGACCATACTCTGCAGTCTGCCGAACTCGAATTGCGTTACGCGGCGATTGCCCTCGGCATGCGGACGGGCGCCCTTGGCCGCCCGTCCGCGATTGCCGCGCTACTTGTGGTGGTGCGGCCGCTTGCCTTTGATCGTCAGGTTGTAGGTGCTCACCGTGGGGGTTCCACCGAGCGACGACTTGTAGGTCAGGGTCGCGACCAGATGGACCGTCTTGCCCTTCTTCAGCAGCGCCTTGATCTTGCTCGACAGGTTGACCGTCAGTTTCAGCGGCACCCCCGCGGTCCCGCTGGCGGTGGTCGTTCCGGCCACGGTGGTGGACGGACGGCACTTGCCCTTGAGCTTGACCTGGCCCTTCTTGCACTTCTTCGCCTTGGCGGCCACAGCAGAGTTGCTGGCGATCGATGCCGTGGGTACCGTCACCACGATCGTCCCGCTACCCGACTGGGTGGGGACGAATGTGATCGTAACCGTCCCGTTCGAGTTCGAGACGATGCTCTGGATCGTGAAGCCGCTGTTGGGTACTGGCGGCGGTGGCGGCGGCGGGGGCGTTACCGGCACGGGAGTCGCGACCGGCTTCTTCTTGCACGGCGTCGTCGGCGAGGTGCGTTCGGTGCCGGGTCCGCAGGGCGGGATGCCTTCCGAGCTTTCTTTGATGATCTCGGTCAGCTTTGCGCCGAGCGTTTTGGTGCCTTCTTCGACGGTGATCGCCTGTCCGCCCGCTCCCGCTGCCCAATATTCCCAGTAGTGGATGTAGCTTTCGTTTTCCGCCTCGCCAGTGTGGAAGTAGTTGACCATCGCCAGCGGCTTTTCTTCGGCGTCCAGTTTTTCGAGGGTTTTATGGAACTCCAGTGATTCGCCTTCTTTCCACGTGGTTCCCGGTATGCCCCATTTGCCTGGAAGTTCTTCGCTGGTATCGAACGGATTTTCCAGCCAGAATTCGGACGGTATGTTTTCGTTGACGTTGGGCGTGTGCGGCACGTTGTCCGCGATCATGACGATCTCGTGACGTGCCCCGGGGCGCCAGCCGATCTTCGAGTTGGTCGCCGTCTCATACAACGCACGGCCGTAAGCTTCCGGCCCGTCGCCGCCGTAATGCGCCACCTCTTCGCCGGAAAGGTTGTTGATCGCTTCTTCGACTTTGGTCTCTTCAGCGGTCAGCGGTTGCCACAATGCCCACGGTTTTTCGTTGTCTTCTTCGTATTCCTTTTCGGTTTTTGTTTCCTCGAGAGTGCCGCCGATGTATCCGGGGATGTCTTCGACGTTCGCGACGCCGAACTCGACGTTCGGGAGGCCTTCCTCGGTTTTGGCGACGAGCGTCTTGATTTCTTCTTTCGCTTCGTCGAGCACCCCCTGCATCGACCCGCTCGTGTCGAAGATGAACATGATGTCGGTTTTTTCGGGCACCGCCGCGCCCGCGGGCGCGACCGACCCCACCAGCGAAATCGCCAATGCCAGAACCGACACCCCGATCAGGGCGAGGATCCTTCCTCGCCAGCCGATCCCCCAAACCTGCTCGCCCACTCTCATCATCGATGCCTCCAATCGACGCCTCCGGAGCCCGGAATGGTACGGCATCCGGTTGACAAGGCGTTTGCCGCTACGCGATCGCGGCTCGCGCTCCTCTGCTTGCGCTCCGCGAGTCCGGCCCGCGCTCTCCTGCTTGCGCTCCGCGAGTCCGGTCCGCGCTCTCCTGCTTGCGCTCCGCGAGTCCGGCCCCCGCTTCTTGCTTGCGCTCCGCGAGTCCGGCCCCCGCTCTCCTGCTTGCGCTCCGCGAGTCCGACCCGCGCTTGTCTGCGTCGCTATGTGATCCCAGCCCGCAGCGTGGCCTCGAGATCGCTCCCGGGGATCGGGCCCACGCACGGGCTGGTGGCACCAGCGTCGCGGTAGCGACTCAAGCCCGCGCTCACCGCTGAGGAGTCGCCGACCGCGGTGAGCTGCTCGAGGAAGCGCTCGGAGATCGCCGCCTGCATCTGCTCCATGTCGCCCGCGGCGGCGTCGAACGCCTCGATCTCCGCGCCGAAGCCGGAGCGCTCGAGCATCGCGCGGTAGAAGGGTAGGCCGAAGTAGGGGAGCAGGTCGCGGCGCATCGCCGTGTAGGGGGCGGCTGAGTCCTCCACGAGGGCCGTGGGCACTGCCGGCACGACGTCGAAGCCCTCCAGCGTCTTGCCGGCCCGTTCACGGCCTGCGGTCACCTCGGGGATCACCACGTCGCGAATGTAGTCGGGGCAGCACAGCCACAGCAGCACGCCGTCGGCGACCTCGCCGGCGAGGCGCAGCATCGCGGGGGAGAGGGCGGCGACATAGATCGGCAGCCGTGGGCAGGTGTCGAGGCCGAACAGGTGGAAGCCGGTCTGCCACTTCTCGCCGGCCGGAGGGGCCTCGCCGCAGAGGATCGCCCGCACGATAGCCACGTATTCGCGCATCTCGCGCACGGGGCGGTCGATGCTCTGGCCGTGCCAGCCCTCGACAACGGGGCGGTGCGAGACGCCGAGGCCGAGCGTCAGGCGTCCCTTGGAGATCTCGTCGATCGTCGCCGCCGTCTGCGCCATCGTGGCGGGCGTGCGCGAGTAGATCGGCACCACGCCGGTGCCCACCCGGATCCTGCTGGTCGCCATCGCGTACGCGGTCAGCACCGTCAGCGACTCCCAGCCGGCGATGTGCGTCACGTACACCGACTCGTAGCCCAGCCCCTCGGCGAGCTTCACGCGCTCGATCGCGCCCTCGATCGTCTTGCCCGGCGAGATGAAGCAGCCCGTTCCCACCCGGGGGAGCATATGAAATAACAGCTATGAGCGGCGGAGCAGCACGTACACGAGCGCAATCGCGAACCCGATCTGCCCGAAGGCCAGCGCCGTACCGAGGTTGACCGCACCGAGCGCCCCCGCCAGCGCGGCGGAAGCCACGAACGCTCCGAGCATCGTTGCGAGATCGCGTGCCATCAGCCTTACGTCCTGCCTTCGCGTGCCATCAGCCCGATATCTTGCCTTCCAGCGCCGCCGTGAGCGCCGCCTCATCCAGCGCGGGGTCCTGCTCGGCCAGCCATCGCTCCGCCGCGCGCCGTCCGCCGAGCGCGCGTAGGCCGCGTTGGCCACGCTCCACGGCGAAGTCGGTGAGGGCGCCGGCGCGCCGCGCGCGCAGACGCCGGGCCGCCAGCTCGCTGCCGCCGTCGGCGGTGAGGAGCGACCAGCGCTCGTCGAGGAGGCCGCGCAGCTCTTCGATCCCGGCGGGCGGGGAAAGCGAGGAGACCGCCGCGACCGCGGTGGAGCGCCTGCCGAGCGAGCGCAGCGCGGCGGACAGGTCGCGCCGGGCGCTGATCGCCACCTGGCCGAGGTCGGCCTTGGTCACGACCAGCACATCCGGGATCTCCATGATCCCCGACTTCAGGAACTGCAGCACGTCGCCGCTGCCCGGTTGCACGATCACGGCGACGGTGTCGGCGACCTCCGCCACCTCGGTCTCCGCCTGGCCCACGCCCACCGTCTCGACGACCACCACGTCGAAGGCGGCGGCCAGCGCCTGCGCCGCTGCGCGAGTTCCCCACGCGAGGCCGCCCAGGCGCTCGCCGGCGGCGGTCGAGCGGATGAAGACGCCGCGGTCGGCGGGGTCGAACTCGATCCGCGCGCGGTCGCCCAGCAGCGAGCCGCCCGAGCGGCGCGAGGATGGGTCCACCGCGAGCATCGCCACGGTGTCGCCTCGCCCGTCCCGATTGGGGGTCGCCGTGAGGGTCCTCGGAGCGGGGATGTGGGTGGTGCCCCGCCACTCGTGCAGCAGCGCCGACAGCAGCGTCGACTTCCCCGCGCCGGGGGGGCCCGTGACACCGATTATGTGTCCCTGCGCCTCGCCGCCGAGCGCCGCCGGGGAGACCTCCCGCAGCAGCGCCCTGGCCTGCTCGCGGTCGGTGGCTGTGGTGCTCTCCAGCAGGTTGAGGGTCGCCGGCGCCGCGCTCAGGTCGCGCTGACGCAGCCGTGCTCCGAGTTGTGCGCCGTCGGTCATCGCGGCGTCCTACTGCCTCGATCGAGAGTGGGCGGACCGGCGAGGAGAACGGATCACGGCTGGGCTGTCGCCTACACCGCGGCGACGACGCCGTTGCGCTCGCCCACCAGCTCCACGATGTCGCCGACGATGCGCGTGAGATCGAAGTCCTTCGGCGTGTACACCGCGGCGACGCCCGCCTGCTTCAGCGGGGCCACGTCCTGCTCGGGGATGATCCCGCCGACCACCACCGGGGCGCTGACGCCGGCCTCGCGCAGGGAGTCGAGCACGGCGGGGATCAGCTCGCGGTGGGAGCCGGAGAGAATCGACAGGCCGATCACGTGCACGCCCTCCTGCAGCGCCGAGGCGGCGATCTGCGCGGGGGTGAGGCGGATCCCTTCGTAGACCACGTCCATGCCGGCGTCGCGCGCGCGCACCGCGAGCTGCTCGGCGCCGTTGGAGTGGCCGTCGAGACCGGGCTTGCCGACGAGGATCTTCGGGCGGCGGCCGAGCTGCTCGGCGAGCGTGGCGACCCGCTCGCGTAGCTGTGCCAGCTCGCGTGCGGCCTCGCCGCCGTCGGCGCCCCGGGCGTTGGCACCCGGGCCACTCGGGCCGCCGGGGCCGGCGTCGCCTTCCTCGGCCGGGGCGCTGCTCGCCTCGCCCACGCCGGTGGGGGCGCGGTAGCTGCCGAACACCTCGCGCAGCGTGCGCGACCACTCGCCGGTGGTGGCGCCCGCACGTGCTGCGGCGATCGTCGGCTCCATCAGGTTTGTGTCGGTACCGGTGCCCGTCGCCTCGCCCGCGACGCGTGCGAGCTCGGCGAGGGCCGCATCTACCGTGGCCTGGTCGCGCAGGGAGCGCCAGCGGCGCACCGCCGCGATCTGCTCGGCCTCCACGGCCGGGTCCACTACGAGGATGCCGCCCTCGGCGTCGGCCGTCAACGGCGACTCCTCGCTCTCGGTGAAGCGGTTCTGGCCGACTACGGTCTGCTCGAGCGTCTCGATCCGGCGCAGGCGCTCGCGGTGGGAGTCCACCAGGGCGGCCTTCATGTAGGGGACGGCCTCCACCGCGCCGCCGTGCTCGGCGACCACGGCCATCTCCGCGCGGGCGCCCTCCAGCAGCTCCGCTACCAGCCCTTCCATCACCTTCGAGCCCTCGAAGATATCGGGGTACTCGAGGATGTCGGTCTCGTATGCCAGCACCTGCTGGATGCGCAGCGACCACTGCTGATCCCACGGGCGCGGCAGGCCCAGCGCCTCGTTCCACGCCGGCAGCTGGATCGCTCGGGCGCGGGCGTCGCGGCCGATCGTCACCGCCAGCGCCTCCAGTACGATCCGCTGCACGTTGTTCTCCGGCTGCGCCTCGGTGAGGCCGAGCGAGTTGACCTGGACCCCGTAGCGCAGCCGCAGCAGCTTCGGGTTGGTGACGCCGTAGCGCTCCCTGCCCAGCTCCTCCCACAGGATCCCCATCGCGCGCAGCTTCGCGTGCTCCTCGACGAAGCGCACGCCGGCGTTGACGAAGAACGAGATCCGGCCGAACACCTGCGCGATGCGGTCGGGGTCACCGGGGGGTGATCCGGCGGAGTCATATGCGATCGACGGGGGGTCGGCGGAATCCCCCGCGATGCGGTCGGGGTCGCCGTGCGAGCCCATCCCGGCACCCGCCCCCCCGGGCGGGGTGCCCGTCCCCATCCTCTCCCGCACCGCGTCGAGCACCGCGATCGCGTTGCTCATCGCGTAGGCGATCTCCTGCACCGGGGTGGCGCCGGCCTCCTGCAGGTGGTAGGAGCAGATGTTGATCGGGTTCCACTTCGGCACGTGCTCGACGGTGTAGGCGATCGTGTCGGCGATCAGCCGCATCGAGGGCGCGGGGGGGAAGGCGTAGGTGCCGCGTGCCAGGAACTCCTTGATGATGTCGTTCTGCGTGGTGCCCTGCAGCTGCTCTCGGGGGACGCCCTCGGCCTCGGCGGCGACGATGTACAGCGCCAGCAGCCATGCGGCGGTCGCGTTGATCGTCATCGAGGTGTTCATCTCGCCGAGCGGGATGCCCGCCATCAGCGCTTCCATGTCGCCGCGGTGGGCGATCGGCACCCCGACCTTGCCAACCTCTCCCCGCGCCAGCTCGTCGCCGGGGTCGTAGCCGGTCTGCGTCGGCAGGTCGAACGCCACCGACAGCCCCGTCTGGCCCTTCTCGAGATTGCGCCTATACAGCTCGTTGGAGGCCTTCGCGGTCGAGTGCCCCGCGTAGGTGCGCATCATCCACGGTCGGTCGCGCTCGGGCAGGCGGTGGGTGGAGCTATCGTCCATTGTTCATTCCCGGTGGGCTTGTCAAGGCGCAATCTGCGCAGGCTGTGGCCGGATTGCTGCGCATCATGCTCAATTGTAGGGTTCGGGCGTGATCAAACGGGCTCTGACAGGCAAGCTCGTGCGCCGTGTCATGCTGGCTCTGGTCGGGATCGTGGTCGTCCTCAACTGGACCTACGGCCGGCTGCCCCCCACGCCACGGGCGAGGGGCAGCTTCATCGAGCTCGCCGGTGGCCTGCGGTTGCGTTATCTGGAACGGCCCGGTTCCTCGCCGGCAGTGGTGCTGATCCACGGGCTGCCCGGTACCGCCGAAGACTGGAACCTCGTCACCCGGCTGCTGCCCGGCCGCCGCACGGTCGCGATCGACCGCCCCGGGTTCGGCTTCTCCACCGGAGGGTACTTCCCCTTCGCTCGTCAGCTACAAGCCGTCCAGGAAGTGATCGACCGGCTGCACCTCGGACGCCCGATCCTCGTCGGGCACTCCTACGGCGGGGCGATCTCGCTGGGCTTTGCCGAGCGCCACCCCGGCGAGGTGCGGGGGCTGGTGCTCGTGGACGCCGCGGCAACCTGCACCCGCAGCTCCGCCTTTGCCCGCGACCAGGCGCGACTGGTGAAAGCGATGGAACTGCCGGTGCTCTCGCAGATAGCCGATGTCACCTTCTCGCAGTTGGCGCGCAAGGTGTCTGCCGAAGAGGGCGATAGCGAAGCGTTCGAACCCGCCACCGTGGCGCCCGCGCACATCCACCGGCTGCTGGCGATCAACATGAAGCACGGCAACCTGGAGGCGTGGGCGGGGGAGATGTTGGCCGCTGACGGCGTGATCGAAGGGGTCGATCGCGGGCTGCGTGGGATCAGGGCGCCCGCGGTTGTGATCCAGGGTGAACAGGACAAGCTAGTCCTCCCGCAATGTGGCCGGCGCCTTGCCGCGACGCTACCCAACGCGCGCCTCGAGACGGTGAGCGGCGGACATATGGCGCCTTACACCCACCCGCAGGTCATAGCTGCCGCCGTTCAGGCGCTTGCGGGGAGTGGGTCTTTGCGCCCGCGCGCGATTCCTGCTGCAACCGGGGCTCGTGCGGGCGCCGGGTATTCTTCGCATCCATGACAGAGACCATCGAGCTACCGAAGACGGACGGCCCGCAGACGGGGATGGACGGGTCTTGGCGGGTGATCGTGCGCAACGACGACCACAACACCTTCGATCATGTTGCCCGTACGCTGGCGCGCTTCATCCCCGGCGTGACGCTGGAGCAGGGCCATCAGTACGCCAACCAGATCCACAACTCGGGTCAGGCCGTGGTTTACAACGGCCACAAGGAGCCGGCCGAGCACTACTGGGAGCAGCTGAAGGGCGCGGGGCTGACGATGGCCCCTCTGGAGAAGTGCTGAGCGCCGGGGCAGGTGCCGGCGCCCGGGGTTTTGTGTTTACTTCTTAGAGCGCCTATCAAAATGAGTGCTGTAGTTGTTGGTGGCAGATGAGGGCGGCGCCGATGGTGAGGAAGGCTTCGTGGATGTCGGCGCGCCGGTCGTAGCGGCGATCGAGGCGGCGTTGGCGGTGTAGCCAGGAGAGCGTGCGCTCGACCACCCAGCGATCTTTGCCGAGGCCCGAGCCGTGCTCGCTGTTGCGTTTGGCGATCCGTGGTGTGATCCCGCGCTCCCTGAGCGCTTCGCGATGGCGGCGACTGTCGTAAGCGCGGTCAGCGAGCAGCGCTTTGGGACGGAACTTGCCGTAGCGCCCGGTCGGCGGGACACGATCCACGAGCGGGAGAAGCTCGGTGATGTCGTGGCGGTTCCCGCCGGTCAAGATCACGGCCAAGGGGATGCCCCGCCCCTCGCAGATTATGTGGTGCTTTGAGCCCGGCCGGCGCCGGTTGACGGGCGAGGGACCTGTCTTTTCGCCCCCCCTTTTGCCCGCACATGCGAGCTGTCAACGACCGCGCGGGACCAGTCGAGCTGGCCGGCGTCCTGAAGCTCATCCAGCAGCGCTTGGTGCAAGCGTTCCCAGACCCCCGCTTCGTTCCAATCCCGCAACCTTCGCCAACACGTCATCCCCGACCCGCACCCCATCTCTTGCGGCAGATCCTCCCACGGGATACCTGTTTTCAGCACGAACAGGATGCCCGTCAGAGCCTGCCGATCAGGCACCCGCTTGCGCCCCGGATACCGATACCGGCGCTCGACCCGCGGCAACAACGGCTCGATCCGAGCCCACAACCCATCACTGACCAGTGGTTTCGCCATAGACACCGTCTACGACAACGATACCCCAAACCCTCTTTCTGTTAGGCGCTCTTAGACCCCAACCCTTCATCTTGTGAAGTGGTTAGGGCCTGAAAGAAGACATTGCATGCGGCACGCGGACGGCGGGCGATCCGCTCAGACGTGCTGCACGCGCGGGGCGCCTGAACCGCTGCCAACGCCGTTGCCGTCGGGATCGGGCTCGGGCGGCGCCGGCAGGACCCACTCGGTCTCCTCGGAGATTTTCCCCGCGGCGGTGAGGTCCCACCAGCCGTACAGCACGGGGATCTGGTACCAGGAGGAGTGGCTGGCCCGGAAGTCGACCATCTCCGGGCCTTCCCAGTAGCGCTCCCAGTCGCTGTAGCGCTCGAAGTGCGCCAGCTGCTGGTAGCGGTAGCGGTCGTCGCGCGAGCGGTACACCGCGTAGGACTCCGCGCCATAGCGCAGCGCAATCGCGGCGGCCTGCTCCAGTGCGGCGCCGAAGCCCTCGGCGCGAAAGCCCGTGGCGTACCAGGGGACGATTACGGTGCCGTTGCCCTGACCGGCCATCAGCCACCCGCCTTCCACGTTGTGGTCGCCTTTTGCTGCTCTCTCTTCGCCTGCCCTGCGGTGGGGCGCCCGTCGAACATCATCCGCCCACCTCTGCGTGGATCGCCCCGGGGTGGGCGGGATCCGATCCCCTGCGTCCCTGCCCCTCGGAGTCGGCGCCGACGAGGATCGAGATCTTCCCGAGATGCTTGTTTTCGAGCATCAGCTGGTGCGCTTCGGCGACGCCCTCGAAGCCGAGCGTGCGCCACAGCACGGGGCGGATCTGACCGGAGTCGATCAGCTCGTTGGCCTTCGTGCACTCGTAGGCGTTGGCGAAGTGGCTGCCGATGATCTCCTTCTGCTTCATCCACAGGTAGCGCACGTCGAAGTCGAGGTTGAAGCCGGTGGTGCCGGCGCAGATCACGACCTTGCCGAACGTCTTGACGGTGAACACCGAGGTGGGGAACGTCGCGGCGCCGACGTGCTCGAAGACGATGTCGGGCGCGTCGCCGAGGATCCCCTTCACGCGCTTGGCGAATTCGCGGGAGACCCCGAAGCGGGCCTTCTCCTCCTCGGGGGACTCCCCGCCTTTGCGCATCATCCCCGCGAACTCGGCCCGGTCGATGAAGTCGGCGGCGCCGAGGCGCTTCACCAAAGCACCCTTCTCCGCGGAGGACACCACGCCGACGCTGTGCGCGCCGGCGGCGGCGCACAGCTGGGTGGCGAACACGCCGAGGCCCCCGGCGGCCCCCCAGATCAGCACCTTCTGGCCGGCCTGCAGGTTGCAGCGGGTGATCAGCATGCGGTAGGCGGTGAAGTACACGAGACCGTAGGAGGCGGCCTCCTCCCAGCTCAGCGAGGCCGGCTTGGGCAGCAGCTGCTGGGCCTGCACCTTGGTGAACTGCGCGAACGAGCCCCAAGTGGTCTCGTAGCCCCAGATCTTCTGCGAGGGAGCGGCCATCGGGTCGAGGCCGTGCACCTCGGGGTCCTCGTAGGAGGCCTGGTTGCAGTGCACCACCACCTCGTCGCCGGGCTTCCAGCGGGTGACGCCGGGGCCGACCTTCCAGACGATGCCCGAGGCGTCGCTGCCGCCGATGTGGTGGCCGAACTCGGGGTGGTCGCCGTAGCGCCACACGCCCACCGGCTTGCCGAGGGCGGCCCACACGTTGTTGTAGTTGACACCCGCCGCCATCACGCGCACGATCACCTCGAACGCGCCCGGCTCGGGCACCTCGATCTCCTCGATCTGGAAGGCGTCCTTCGGTTCGCCCTCGCGCTCCTGGCGGATCACCCACGCGGCCATCGTCTTGGGCAGCTCGCCCGGCTCGGCGTCCACCTCGGATATCTGCTGCAAGTCGATTGCCACGGGATCTTCCAACCTCGCATGTCGGGAACAGGACGTACAAATCCTACATCCGCGGGCAGGGGAGCGATGTAAGCGGATCTTTTGGGATCGTCCGCGCGCGTGGTCGGGGGGCGACACCCGCCCGGGGGCAGGCCCTCCATGGCCTGCCGCGGCCCGCCTCGTCGGGGCCGCGCGGTTCCAGCGGCGGGCCGCGCGGGCGCTACGCTGCAACGGTGGACGAGCCGAATCCTCCGGAGGAATCCCAGCAGGGGCCCAACATCATCATGCCCCCGGAGGAGTTCGCGGGCAAATGGGCCAACGCCGCCTCGATCGCCCGCACGCCCCACGAGTTCACCCTCGACTTCCTGCGGATCGGGCCGCAGGGGCAGCAGGGGATCGTCGTCTCGCGCGTCTCCTTCTCGCCGCTGCTTGCCAGCCAGCTCGTCGACCTTCTGAATGAGCAGTGGCAGGCGTACACTCAGGAATCGGGAGTTCCGACCGAAGACAATGGCGATGACTGAACGCAATCCCTTCGAGGATCCGCGCCGCAGGCTGGAGCGCACGAAAGTCAACCTGCGGGGCCCCAACGTCACCAGCACCTTCGATACCCCGCCGCGCCCTGACGCGCTCAAGGTGCTGCGGGCGGCGATCCGCAAGCATCTACACGAGTGCCGGCCCGGCGACGGCCCGTCCAGCCCCTCTTAGAAGGAGAAAGGCAGCTCGACCAGCTCGGCCGTGGCACCGTGCTCGCCGACGGCGAGCTTGTCGCCCGGGGAGGCCTCACGGCGCACCAGCGCCAGGGCGATCGTGCCCAGCCGCGGGGATTCCACCACGCTGCTCAGGTGCCCCACGGGACGGTCTCCGAGCCGCAGCTCCTCGCCAGGTACCGGGGAGGCGATGTCGGGGATCTCCAAGAGTCGCAGCCCGCGCAGGTGACGGTTGGGCTTGCCGCGGTAGTACAGCCGCGCCACCGTCTCCTGACCTACGTAGCAACCCTTTGTGAAGCTCACCGCGCGCTCGTTGAGCCCGGCCTCCTGGGGGATCGTGCTCTCATCCATGTCCACCCCGTAGCGGGGCCTGCCGCGCTCGACGCGCACGATCTCCGCCGCCGCCTCGCCGACGGGGGTCGCGCCACCATCGACGAGGGCTCCTCGCACGGTCTCGAGGTCGGCGGCCTCGCACAGCACGTCGATGCCTTCGGCGGTTGCGATCAGGCGCACGGGCGCCCCGCCGATCTCCGCGGGCGTGTGGGCGTGCTCGGCCCCCACCTGAGGCTCGGCCCCCACCAGAGGCTCGGCGCACGCCCGCGCATCGGGGCCGATCAGCGAGAGCAGCCCACTCGCCAGCGTGCGCTTGTGCAGCTCCACCTCGTAGCCGATCTTGTAGCGGCGGATCATGTCGAACAGCGCCTGCAACGCCACGCGCTCGGTGTCGAGCAGCAGTTCGGTGGGTGGCTCGACCGCATCGACTCCCCTCGTCCCCGGTCTCCCGACCACCTTAAGCCCTCCCATCCCCGCCCTCCCGACCGCGAGGATCCGCAGGTCGCCGAGCATCTTGCCCTTGTTGGTGAGGAACGCCGCATAGTGCCCCTCGCCGGGGCGCAGGTCGGTCAGCTCGTTGGTGACCTGCCCGTTGAGGAACTCCACTGCGCCTGCGCCCGTCAACGCGAGCTTGCCGCGCTCGGAGCGGTCGACCAGACCGCAGCCTGCGGTCAGCGCCTCGTATTCGGCGTGCAAGGTGTCGGTGGCGGCCATGGCTTGAGGATACGAGCCCCGAGGCCCGGTCCGGCTTTCGCGGCGGCGCTCCGATCGCCACGGGGTCAAGTCTCAGCGCCGAGCCGTTGGGACCCTGGCCGCATCCCGCGGTAGGCTTTGGTGACGATGGGCTTGGCAGACACCTTCCAAGGGATCGTCGATTCGCTCCCCGACGACTGGACCGACCTGGAGCTCGATCTGCGGGTCGCCGACGAGTCGCGCTATGTCGAAGCGGCGGTGTACCTCGTGACGTGCAACGCCGGCCCCTACTCCAAGCACGACTGGCACTGGCGCCTGCTGGTCGCGCACCGTTTCGGCCACGCGGCCGCGGCTCCCGCCGTGCACTGTGCCCTCAGCCTGCTCGACGATGCTGGCATCGAGGGCGAGCTGGCGGTGCGCGAGGTCAGGGAGGGCCGCGCGGAGGTCACGCAGATGTGGGGTCGCCCGTACTCGGCGCGCGAAGAGTTCCGCCGCCTGCGCGCGCTGTAGGCACGGCCTGCCGAAGGCCGAGCTGGCCCGCCGAACGACCTCAGATTGGGGCGCCGACCTCGTCGCCGTGGTGCAGGCGGCGCGATCCGCGCGGGTCGAGCGGGACGATCTGCGCATTGGGGACGCGGTCGCCGAGCGCCTCCGGGTCTTTGGTGCGCTGGAAGAGCGCGATCCTGATCACGCCGCCGTGGCACACCACCAGTGCGGGCACCTCGGCCCGCTTGATGTCGTGGAACGCTCCCGCCACGCGCACTCCCTGCTGGGCAAACGACTCGCCGCCGGGGAAGGCGAAGGTTGGGTCGCCGCCGGCGAAGCGCGCAAACCCCGTAGGGTCTTCGGCCTGCACATCGGCGAACGAGCGGTCGGTCCACTGGCCCGCGTCGGTCTCCATCAGGCGGGGATCCTCCCGTGGTTGGAGGCCGATGCGCGCGGCGACGATATCCGCGGTTTCGCGGGCACGCAACAGCGGGCTGCACCACAGCACGGCAAACTCGTACGCGGCGGCCCGCTCGGCCAGCGTCTGTGCCTGTCCGCGACCGATCGCGTCGAGCGGCACCGCGCCTTGCCCCTGGAAGCGGCCCTCGGCGTTGTAGGCGGTCTGGCCGTGGCGGGCCAGGTAGATGCGCGGGGGTTGGGCCACGACAGCCGAGGATAGCCGCACCACCAACCCTTGGCACCGACTCCTGGAGACCCCTTCGCCGCTCACAAATCCCCTGTGCCCCAGATCGCGAGGGGTGCTGGGGCATCCGTGGGCGTGACCTGTCTCTTAGGTCGCCTCTGGGTCGGGCTCGGCCGGCGGCGGAGTTGCGATCGGGGTGGGCGTCTTGCGCAGATATAGGAACGTGTACAGGCAGGCGGCGACGGTGGCACCGAGCACCGGTCCCGCGTACCACACCCAGCCGTTTGACCAGTGATCGCCGACCAGCTGCGGCCCGAACGCGCGCGAAGGGTTCATCGCAGCGCCTGTGAAGGGGCCTCCGAAGAGCACGTCGATCGAGATCGTCAGGCCGATCGCCAGTCCGGCGACGGCGTTGAAGGGTCCGCGCGTGTCCACCGCTGCACCGAACACCACGAACACGAGGAAGAAGGTGAGGACGGCCTCGAGCAGGAACCCAGAGCTGGCGTCAACGCCATGGCCGAGCGCCGGCACCCCGAGCTTCACCGCTTCGGTGGTCGCCCGCGGCAGCAGCTCCTTGACGAACAGCGCCGCCAGCGCCGCGCCGCCGAACTGCGCCACCCAGTAGATGCCGGCGAGCGCCGGCTTGATCTTGCGCGTGATCAGGAAGCCGAAGGTGATCGCGGGGTTGAAGTGCCCGCCGGAGATGTGTCCGAGCGCGCACACCATCACGCCGATCGCCAAACCGTTGGCGATCGCGACGCCGATCAGCGTCGGATCGCCGACGACCCCGGCCGCCGAAGCCGCGCCGGCGCCGATGAACGTGAGCGTGAACGCGCCAACCATCTCGGCCACGGCGCGGCGGAGGGCATCTTCGGACATGGTCGTGAATCTACGGGCCGTTCCGGACGGCACATGTGCCGTCCGGGTCAGGGCCGCATGCGGCCCTGACACCGGGCGGTGCATGCACCGCCCGGCTCGCCGGCGCATGCGCCGGCGAGAACCGTCATAGACTCAGGTTCATGCGGCGGAGGGTCACCTACTCGCGCAACCTAACGCTGTCGCTTTCGCGCACGTGCCGGTGCTACTGCAAGTACTGCGCGTTCGCAACGCACACGGCGCATCTGTACGCGCCCGATGAGGTGCTCACGATCGTGGACGGCGCCGCGCGGCGTGGGATCAAGGAGCTGCTGGTGCTGACCGGCGAGCGCCCCGAGGTCAACGCCGAGGTGGCGCGCCGCCTCGCCGAGTACGGGCACACGGACTTCACCGCCTACGTCGCGTGGGCGTGCGAGCGGGCGCTGGAGCGGGGGATCCTGCCGCACACCAACCTCGGCGTCCTCTCGCGCGAGGATCTGGCGCGGCTGCGCGGGGTGACCGCCTCGCAAGGGCTGATGCTGGAGTCGATCTCCGAGCGGCTGATGGACACCGTGCACGCGGGCTCGCCCACCAAGCACCCGGCCCGGCGCCTGGAGACGATCCGCGCGGCGGGCGAGCTGCGGATCCCGTTCACCTCGGGGATCCTGGTCGGCATCGGCGAGAGCGAGGAGGAGCGCGTCGCCTCGCTGGAGGCACTGGCGGCGGCGCACGCCGAGCACGGCCACATCCAGGAGGTGATCCTGCAGAACTTCGTCCCCCACCAGCGCTACTACGGCCAGGAGCCGGCGCAGATCGCTGAGGAGGCTGCGCGGCTGTACTGGCGTACAGGCGTGGACGAGGGTCGCGCGACGGCGGATGAGGGAGCCGGCGCCAGTGAGATCGAGGGCGACCCCGGCCGCGCGCGCCTGCACCCCCAGCTGCCACTTCCCGAGTGGGCTTGTCCGGTGAGCATCGAGGACATGAAGCGGCTGATCGCGGAGACTCGCCGACTGATGCCCGACGTCGGTATTCAGGTCCCCCCGAATCTCGCGGACTGGTGGCCGGAGCTGGTGGCCGCGGGGGCCACCGACCTCGGGGGGCTGTCGGCCAACGGCGATCACATCTCACCCGAGCACCCCTTCCCCTCGCCCCACCAGGTGCGCAAGCAGCTGCAGAAGGACGGCGTGGCGCTCACCGAGCGTCTGTGTGTCTACCCGCGCTATATCGCCCCCGAGTGGGTGGCGCCGGCGGTGATGGACACGATCAAGGTCAAGTACTGGAGCTTCATCCCGCGGCGGGGATCCGGCCGCACCGATCCTGCCGCCAGCGGCGCCCCGCCGATCCGCCCGGACCTCGTCGCTGGCGCCACCGAGCGCGCCCGCGATGGCCTCGCACTGAGCGCCGAGGAGCTGACGGCGATGTTCGCCGAGACGCGGCCGGAGGCGATCGAGGGCATGCGCGAGGCGGCCGACGAGCTGCGCGCGGAGCTCGCGGGAGAGACGGTCACGTTCGTCGTCAACCGCAACATCAACGTCTCGAACATCTGCACGGTGGGGTGCGCCTTCTGCGGCTTCGGCCAGGGCAAGCGCTCGCCGGACGCCTACGAACACGACCAGGAGGAGTTCGCGCGCCGGGTGCGCGAGGCGGTGGGGTTCGGCGCCACCGAGCTGTGCATCCAGTCGGGCATCCACCCCGATTGGAGCCTCGACGACTACCTGGGGTGGCTGCGCTTCGCCAAGCGCACCGCGGCCGCTGAGGGGTGCGACATCCACCTGCACGCCTACTCTCCGATGGAGATCGCGCACATGTGCGACATCTCGGGTCTGCCGCCCGCGGAGGTCTTCGCGCGCCTGCGCGACGCCGGCCTCGGCTCGACGCCGGGCACCGCCGCGGAGGTGCTGCACGACGGGGTGCGCGAACGGATCTCACCGAACAAGCTGCCGGTAGCCCGGTGGGTGGAGATCATCGAAGCCTCCCACGCGGCCGGGCTGCGCTCGACGGCGACGGTGATGTTCGGGCACATCGAGGAGCCGTGGGAGCTCGCCGAGCACATGCGCGTGGTCCGCGAGCTGCAGGAGCGCACCGGGGGGATCACCGAGTTCGTGCCCCTCTCCTTCATCCCCTTCCAGACGCTGCTGGGGCGTACGCACGGCGTGGAGGAGATCTCGCGCGAGGAGAACCTCAAGCACACCGCCGTCTTCCGCCTCGCGCTCGGACGCAGCGTGCGCAGCGTGCAGGCCTCGTGGGTGAAGATGGGGCTGGAGGCGGCGACGGAGTCGCTGCGCTGGGGCGTCAACGACCTGGGGGGGACGCTGATGGAGGAGTCGATCTCTCGGCTCGCCGGCTCCTACCACGGCACGCGCCTGGACCCCGACCAGCTGGTCGCCGCCGCGCACGCGGCGGGTCGCCCGGCTGCGGAGCGCACGACGCTGTACGACATCCGGCGGCGCTATGAGCTGCCGGTGGCGGCGTAGGCGTCAGGCTCGCTCGAGCTCGACCACCAGCGGGATCCCGTAGTCGAACCAGCTGTGGTGCAGTTCTTCGATCTTCGCACGCGTGGGGCGCCCGCCACGGTGGAAGAAGCGAACGGATTGACGGTCTCGCAGTAGATGCGCCGCGCCTCTTCGATCTCGCCCGCGTCGCTCAGCTCGCGTGCAGCCCCTGTGAACGTCCCGCCCCTGATGCGCAGCGTCACCCGGGAGCTGGCGCGGATGTTCAGCATCCAGGCCGACACGAACCCCACGGCGATCGCCTCTGGCGTGGGCCGCAGCATCACGATGTAGGCGCGGTCGCCGCGGCGGATCACATGGATGCACTTGCGCCGCGCCTTGCCGGTTCTACGCCCGGTCGTGGTGAGCACGCCGAAGCCATGGGGCGGCCGGGTGGCGAAGAGCGGTAGCATCAGCGCGCTGAGCGTGCGGCCGCCGTCGGCGGATTTCGTGAACGGGTTGCGCTTGCGCTCGGGGAGGGCGAGCGGCTCGTTCGTGGTGGTGGCGGTGGGTGTGCCCACGGGCATGATGGTGCCTCCTGTATGGTTCGGATCGAACGATACGTACCGTAGCGATGCGCCGCACGGGTGGCGACTCACTCTGGAATGCGGCATCGGCCACGAGCGCGAGTTCATTCGCTTCTGGTCGCGACTGCGCGACGGGGAGGCGGCGTGAGCGATGGAGCTCGGGGCTCAGATGCGCTGAGGTCTAGGTTTGCGATGGCGAGCCAGTTACGGCGCGCCTACGGCCACCCGCGTTGGCACCTGAGCTTGCAGGCACCAGCCGCCTTCATCGGTCGGGCCGGCGTCGAGCTGTCCTCCGATGGAATCGAGTTGTTCACGTAGTCCGCGCAGGCCGTTGCCGGTGCCGTGGCCGGCGAGCGCCGCGGCGCGAGGTGCGCGATCGTTGGCGACCTCGACGATCATCGTGCGGGGCTCTCCCCGGAGCAGAACTCGTACGGGAGCTCCCGTCGCATAGCGCAGCGCGTTGGTCAGGCCCTCGCGAACGACACGGGTGGACATCTGAGCAACGGGCGCCGGCAGTCCCTCACGCGTACCCTCCAGACGAAGGGTGACGTCCAGGCCGGTGCCTGCCGCGCGGGCGACGAGCTCCTCCACCAGCTCGAGGTCGGGCGCCTGGCCGATCGCGTTCTCGTCGGCCAGCAACGCGACGAGCCGGCCCATGTCGGCCTCGGCCTGTCGCGCGGCGCCGGAGATCGCGTCGAACGTGTCGGCCCTCAGCTGTGGGCTTGCCGCGGCCAGTCGCTGCCCGGCGCTGGCCTGGACGACCATTACGCTGATCGCGTGCGCGACGATGTCGTGCAGCTCGGAGGCGATTCGCGCGCGCTCGTAGCGAACCGAGAGCTCGGCGTATGCATCCTGCTCCTGGGCGAGCTCCCGGGCGCGTTCGGCGAGCCTGTCGGCGACGAGCTGGCGCTCGCGTATCGTCTGGCCGACGATCCAGCCGAGACCCGAGGCCAGCACATACGGCACCCACGATTCCCCGCTTGCGAGGGCGGCGGCGAGCGGAACGGCGATGAGCACGAGCCCGCCGGCGATCGCCGAGGCGCGCTCGGCCCAGCGTCCGGCTCCGAACGCGCTGAACGTGATCAGCGGGAACGGCAACAGCTGCACGCCACCGATTGGCGCCGCGACAGTGGTGGCGGCGGCGGCGATGATCCAGGCGGTCGTCGGGCGAGAGCGGCAGAGGCCGAGCGAGCCGGCGCATACCACCGCCGCGCATGCCGCCAATGCACCTGTGCCGAGGGCGACGCTGCCGATCGCGGCGAGACTTGCACCGATCAGCCCCGCCGCGAGATCGAGGCGACGCTCCGACATCTCAGGCCACGCCGAGCGGGAGCTCGGCCACCGCGCGCGCTCGTCCGCCATCGACCGTTGCTTCCAGCGTGCCCCGGTGCAGCTGTGCCCGCTCGCGCGCGCGCTCGATCGCGGCACCGATGTCGCGCCGTCGAGTTGCCTGACCGGCGACGGCGACCTCGAGCGCGCTGTCGCCGAAGCGCACACGAACATCCACGCCGGGAGCGTCGTCAAGCGCGCCCAACAGGTGTTCGACGATCCGATAGGCAGACAGCTCGATGCCTGCAGGCAGGGCACGCGGGCTGCCCTCGACCATCAGGTGCGCGTCGGCGCCCTTGGCCTGGACGATCATCGCGTCCAGCGCGGTGAGCGTCGGTTGCGGAGCGGGCGGACCACCGTCCTCGCCGCTGCTTCGCAGCACCCCGACAAGCGCCCGCATCTGCTGCAGCGTCTGGCGGCTCTCCTCCTCGATGCTAACGAGCGTCGCCGTCGCCACCGCGGGATCGGTTGTGCCGGCGCCGGCGTCCGCGAGCCGCGCGAGCTCCCCGAGGCGTCGCTGAAGCAACTCGTCGAGCTCGCCTGAGAGCCGTCCCCTGTCGGTCGCGACCTCCAGACGCGCGCGCTCGTCTCGAAGCACGCGGAGTTGCTCGGTGCGTACCCGCAGCTCAGCGGCGATACGACCACGGGAGTGCGCCACCCTGCCCGCGCCCCATACGAACAGCGTCAGCACGGTGAACGGCAGGATTGCTTCGAACGGTATCTGGCTGTCGGAGCTGGCCATCACGGCGATGCAGCCGACGCCGAGGGCCAAAGCGGCAAGGCTCCGGCCAAGCTCCAAGCGGGCCGCCGCCGCGAACACCAGCAGCCAGCTGAGGGGAAACACGATCCCGCAACGCGTCATTTCGCCGAACACGAGGACGTGTGCAGCGAGGGCGATCAGCACCGTGCCCAGTGCGAGCAGCGGCGCGCAGCGGCGCCACACCAGCGGCAAGGTCACCGCGAGGAAGGCCGGTATCGCGAGATAGCCGGCGTCGACCTTCGGTTCGGTCACGTCGCTATACATAAGGACCAGCCCGAGCAAGCTGAGCAGGGCGGCGATTGCGATGTCGCGTCTGCCGACCGGCTCTCCGGTTTGGATCATCGAACGCATCATGGGTGCTGCCTCCTTCTCGTACAGCTTTTCAGAATCACCGCGATCATCGCCTGCGTCTTCGCCGTTGTCGTCATCCAGCCGGGTGGTTGCCGTTCGCGTCAATCATCCTCCGCGGTGATCGACGATCGGGGATGATCCGTGTGAGCCGATGCAAACCTCGTTCGTCACGATCCTGTTCACCGACCTGGTCGGCTCCGCGGCCCTGTTCGACCGGCACGGCGACGAGGCCGCGGACGCGCTGCGCCAAGCGCACTTCGCGAGCCTGCGCACAGCTGTCCTCGCGCACGGTGGCCGCGAGATCAAGTCAGCTGGTGATGGGCTGATGGTGGCCTTCACGAGCGCGGCCGACGCGGTGCGGTGTGCGATCGACATGCAGCGTGCGACAACCGGGGTGGTTGGCGGTCTTGCGGTGCGGATCGGGCTCGACGCCGGTGAGCCGCTCGCCGAGGGTGAGGACTTCTACGGCACGCCGGTAATCGTCGCGAGCCGCCTATGCGATGCCGCGGCTGCGGGCGAGGTGCTCGCGAGCGAGGTAGTTCGCCGCGTCGCCGGGGCACGGGTCACCGCGCTGATGCGGCCGGCCGGCGCGATGCGCTTCAAGGGACTCTCCGAGCCCGTGTCCGTGGCGAGCGTTCACTGGCACGAGGACGAGGACAAGCAGGCCGCCCTCGACGAGGCCGACGCGCCGGCACGACCGATCACGGTGGTGATCGCCGACGACCAGCGTCTGCTCCGCACGGGCTTTCGCGTGATCCTCGAAGCCGAGCCGGACATCGAAGTCGTCGGTGAGGCCGACGACGGGCGCGCCGCCGTGGACGTGATCACGCGCCGCCGACCGGATGTCGCGTTGATGGACATCCGCATGCCCGAGCTCGACGGCCTCGCCGCTGCCCGCAGGATCCTTTCCGACGCCACCCTCGCGACAGCCGTGGTGATGCTCACTACGTTCGATGTCAGCGAGTACATCTACGAGGCGCTCAGGATCGGCGCGAGCGGTTTCCTACTCAAGGACACACCGGCAGATCGACTGCTCGATGCGGTGCGCGTTGCCGCCGCCGGAGAGGCGCTGATCGCGCCCTCGATCACGCGACGACTGATCGCGCAGTTCGCCCGTGCCGCGCGCCCTCCCGGCAGCGGCACACCCCTCGCTCTCGCCGATCTGTCCACCCGCGAGCTGGACGTCCTGCGGCTGATCGCCCGCGGCCGCTCCAACGCCGAGATCGCCACGGATCTGATTCTCAGCGAGAACACGATCAAGACCCACGTCGGGAGCATCTTCTCCAAGCTCGGCCTGCGCGATCGCGTGCAGGCGGTGGTGCTCGCCTACGAGACCGGTCTGGTCGAGCCAGAGCTCACGCCCCCCGGCCACTAGTTCCCCCGGGGGACACAGGGCGCGGCAAATCGCCCTTGAGGGGGACGACAGGCGGCTTGGCGCGCCTTAGGTTCATTTCAGTTGGATCGCCGCGAGCTGTCGGCGCGAACTCCAAGCGCAATCAAGGAGCAGGCATGACTGGAATAGTGGCTGGGCATCGAGCCTCCTGGTGGGGCGTGGCAATGGCAGCATTCGTGCTCGCGGTCGTCCTCCTCGCTGCGAGGCCACTCGCGGCGCAAGCCGCCCCGCTCGGATCGCAGGACGGCTCCTACGGCAACGACCAACCCCAGCCCTACGCGGTTCTCTACGGGCCGGGTCAGTCCGCCTATCGCCCCGGCAAACTCGTCGCGCTCCCCGACGGTGAAAGCCTCGTCGCCGACGGCAGCGTGCTGGGAGTCACGAAGCTGACCGAAGAAGGCGCGCCCAATCTGAGCTTCGGCAACTTCGGCACCGGCGGTGCCAAACGCGGGACGGCCGTCGTCGGGGGGAGCGGGGAATCCAGCGCCAGCGCCGTCGCGGTTACCCCGAGCGGCAGCGACTACGTGGTCGCCGGCGAGTCCTCGCCGGCGACTGCCGGCGACAACGTGGCCAGGGTCGGCGGCGCCGGCGCGACTCCCGCCGCGCTCACCGTCGGTGCCAACAGCACGCTCGCCGTCGCCGAGTTCACCAGCGAAGGCGAGCTCGACACGTCCTTCGCGTCCACCACCGCGACGCCAGGGGTGCTCGAATACCAGACTCCAGCCGGGCAGAGCGCTCCGAGTTCGAGCACGGCAGCCGACGTCGCCGTCCAGTCGGACGGCATCATCCTGGTCGCCGGGACAGAGCACGTCGGCAGTCCCGGAGAGCCCGCGTTGCTCGTGGATCGGATCGCCAGCGAAGGCGGCGGACAGGAACCATTCTCGCTGCAGGTCGAAGGGCAGCCCACCGAAGGCGACGCCATCGCCGCAGGCCCGGGTGGGACGATCTACGTCGCCGCCACAGAGTACCCCGGCACGACCCGCGCCAAGGTCATGGTGGCGCAACTGGTCGAGACCCCGCTCCCGCTCGGACCCTTCACCGCGGGCTCGGGCACGCATCAGCCCCAGCCGAGCTTCGTCAGGAGCACGCTTCACCTGGAACTCGACCCCAGCTTCGACGCCGGCGGTCCGACGCCCGGCGAGCTCACCAGTACGCTGGGCGGCTCCAGCGCAGACGTCAACGCGCTTGCGGTCGCTCCCGACGGAGATCTGCTGATAGGCGGGCAGACTGGCGCGGGCACCGGCTCCGTCGGCGTCGTCGCGCGCATCACTCCTGCGGGCACCCTCGACGAAACGTTCGGATCGGACGGCGTAGCGAGTGCGCGCAGCAGCGAAGGATTCGGGCTGTCACTCGTCAGCGCGATCGCCGTCCAGCCGAGTGGCGCGTCGGTCATCGCCGGCGATGACGGCGGCCGTCTGGCCTTCGTCGGGCAGCTGACCGCCGGCGGAGCGTTCGACAGCGGCTTCGACCCCACGGGCAGGGTGCCCGGCGTCACCTTCACAGGCGCCCGTCTGGGCACAAAAAATCCCGGGCGGTTCGCCTCGGGCTATGAAACGCTGCGCGTGACGGGTCTCGGGATCGACGGCCAGGGCCGGGTGCTGCTCGGAGCCGAAGAAGAAGACCCCTCGCAGCCGACCGTGCCGGTCGACGGCTCGGTCGAGCGTTTCTTCGGCTACGCCCAGCCGACCGCCGAATTCACCTTCCCCGCGGCGATCCATCCGGATCAGCGGATCGCGCTGGACGGCTCGGCCTCGAGCGATCCAACCGGCAGCATCTCCGACTACCTGTGGACCTTCGAACCCCCCGATGCGGTGAGCTCGATTGAGTCACTCACGAGGAGCGCGACCTCGGCGAGCAGGGACGGGGGCAGCACGCCGCAGCTGGACGCGGAATTCGGGAGCCCCGGCAATGTCCACGTAACCCTGCAGGTCACCAATCCCGCCGGCCAGACGAGCACCGTCAGCCATTCGGTGCCGGTGCTGCCGGCGCCAGCGTCCGGTCTGCCCGCGGCGTCCGTGAGCCCGGAGTCGCTGTCGTTTCACGAGACACTCGAGGAATACGACTGGCTCGGGTACTCCTACACCGAAGCCGAACCGCAGAAGGTGTTCGTGACAAACGTCGGCGGGGCGCCATTGAAAATCTCGGCGATCAATGTCGTGAATGCGGCCGGGGCATTCGCGAAGGAGCCAGATGATGCGATCGAGGTCGGCGAAGGCTCCGGCGCCAAAGGCCTGAGTGAGCATCTGAATGATACCTGCGCCGGGGCCACACTGGCGCCCGGGGCGAAGTGCTACGTGACGGTCATGTACGGGAACGCCGGGGTGTACCCGAAAGCGACCGGAGAGCTCGAGATCGAAAGCAACTCGCCGACCAGCCCCGACTTCGTTTCGCTCACCGGCAGCGCGCAGAGTCCGCCCCCGAACCCCGGCCGGCCGGGCTGCCCCACGGAAATCGGGAGCAACGGATTCTCGATATCGCCGCCGCAACTCTCCGCCCTCGGGGAACCGTTGGGCCCGGGACTACAGGCATGCTGGAACGATCTGGCCGCCGGCTCTCCGAATCCGGTGGGCGATACCTTCGGCACCCCCGGCCCCGTTCTGATCGACAAGGGTGTCGCTTTGTGGCCCACGAGCCCCAACGACCTCCTGACCGTCTCACCCGCCGGTCCCCACGACGCCACCGACACGATCTCGGCCAGTCCCTCCAAAGCGCGCTACTTGCTGCAGACCACCACGGTCAGCGGCGGGCTTCCCGATCAGCCGCTCGGCATCGTCGAACCAGGCGAGCACCCATTCGTGTGCCAGGCCACCTCGCGCGCCAGCACCCACTCCTCGATCAACGCCAAGACGCCCTTCCAGGCGCAATCTCCCTACGGCGGATGCGGCGGAGCGCTGCTGGACTTCACCAGCGACACGCCCGCCGACACCGTCCACGGCCTGGCGGTCAAGGGAGGCTCGGTGAAGCTCACCGTATGCGGCGCCGACACCACCGCATACGCCGAGCTGCCCGGCGGAGAACCCGCCCGCGGCAAAGTCGGCTTCAGGGTCAGCGGCGTTCGTGGCGCATCGCCGGCGACCGCGACGTTGCACTACGGTCCGTTCCAGGAATTCCTGCAGGGCGGCTGCGGACAGAGCACGTACCCCGGAGAGGGACAGGAACTGGGCGCCGGCGAAGGCAGCGCGCCGGAATTCTCGTGCCCCGGCACGGCCAAGGTCACACCGAACTGCACCGGCAAGGAATTCAACCCGGCACACATTCCGCCCGGCAGCGGCCCCGGAGAAGGGGGTGGCTCGCCGGGGCACCAGAACAGCAATGGAATACCGAACAAGCGCGGGTTCCGAGAGGCAGGGCCGGCGAGCGTCGCGCGGGCGCACGAGAGTGACGCGAGTTCCTCTGAAAGTGGCGTCTGCCCGGCCGGTGACGAAGACTACAGCGAATCGGTTCCGCAGTCGTTCGTCGGCGCGATGAAGTTCAGCGATGCCTACCTCTGCTACGACCCGAGCGCGGGCGTGTGGACGACGGGCGGCAAGGCCGACCTCGCGGAACTTACGGGCGGTTTGGTCAACGGGAGCGTGAAGACCGGTCCGCCACCGAACTACGGGTTCAGCTTCCGCAGCAACGGCGAATTCGTGAAGGGGGGGATCGAAGAAGTTGGCTTCGACCCCGGCATCCCCGTGGGGGGCGTGGTCGAACTCGACTCGTTCGGGGGACGGTTCGCGACGGACCCCACCTTCGTGCAGGCGCACGCGACCATCGGCGTCGCCCATCTGCTGTCGATCGAGGGCGGCGCCTTCGCGGTCTGGGCCAACCCGTCATATCCGTACACCTACCAGCCCGAAGACATCCCCGGCGTGGAAGAACTGCAGACCAACACCCACGAACACCCGTTTGAAGACTTCGCGGCCGGGGTCGGCGGCACGGTCTCGCTGACGCCGCCGGGGATCGGTCCGATCACCCTTGGCCAGGCCTATGGCCTGTACGCGGCGCCCAGCTACTTCGAGTTCGGCGGGTGCCTCGGGAGCTGCGCGGACGGCCTCTCGCTGCTCGGTGTCGCAACGGTCAAGGCCTACGTCAAGGGGGCGCTCGACACGGGCGATGGCGAATACAACATCGAAGGTGGGATCCACGCCTGTGCGGGCTGGGAAGGCCTCTCCCTCTGCGGGAACGGCAAGGGCGATGTGTCGAACAAGGGGATCGGGGGCTGTGTTGGCATTACGATCTTCGAACAGAATGTCGAAGGCGGCCTGCTATGGCGATACGGTCAAGGGGTGAGGGTGTTCCTGGGCTGCGAACTCGGAGCGGTCCAGGTCGCCGTCCAGCGCAGTGACGCTCGCACCAGCGTCAACCACGCCGTGGCGAGTGTCGCGCAGGCGAGCGGTGCGGTCAGCTTGAAGCTGACCGGCCACCACCCGGCCACCAATATTTGGGTCAACGGCGCGGGCGGCGCCCCGACCTTGGCGCTGAGCGGGCCAGGGGGCGCACAGCTGGGCGAGGTCAGCTCTGGCCGCGGCGTCGTGGGCAGCACCACCACCGGCGGCCACTCGAGCTTGCTTCTGATCACGCCCGAACCGAACTTCGACCGAACGAGGGTGTCGATCACCGATCCGGCCCCCGGGACCTGGACGCTGACGCCGCTACCCGGCTCGTCGCAGATCTCGAAGGTCGAATACTCCAACGGACTGCCGTCCGCGAAGATCACCACCTCGGTGTCCGGGACCGGCACGGTCAGGACCCTCCACTATCGCATCCGCCCCCGCGAAGGACAGACGGTGACCTTCGTCGAGCGCGGACCCGATGTGCTTCACGTCCTCGGCAAGACGACCGCCAAGCACGGGACGATACGGTTCACCCCGGCACCCGGCCCCGGCGGTCACCGCAAGATCGAAGCGTTGATCGCGCTCTCCGGAGTCCCCCACCCCGCGATCGCCGTCGGTGCCTACACGGCACCGCCCCCACCGCACGCCGCCCGGCCGCCACACCTGCGTCTGGCGCGGCGCGGGAACCAGCTGAGGATCACATGGGGTCGTGCAAGCAACGCGACCCACTACATCGCGGTCGTGTCGCTGTCCGACGGTCAGGCGGTGTCCTATGAAGAGCCGGCGCGGACGCGAGTCGTAACCGTCCCAATCGTCGGGCTGGCCATCAGCGCTCGCGTCAAGGTGAGTGGCTTGACTCGCATGGGTGAGACCGGGCCCGCGGCGTCGGCGACGCTGGCGCCCGTCCACGTTCCGGGTCGCCCTACCGGGTTGAAGCTCACACACACACGCAGCCACGTGGTCATCACCTGGAAGCGCTCGCACGGCGCCACGGTGTACGCCCTGCGCCTGCAGGTTGCCGGCGGGCCGGCGTATACGACCAGGTACTTGACAACGCCGCGCTTCATGGTGAGCAAGGTGCTTCCAGGTGTACCCGCAGGCAAGCTGGCCACCGTCAGCGTCACGCCAATCAACGCGGGCGGTGCGGGACCCGCGGGGCACGTGAGCTACCACGCTGGCTAGCTTGATCATTCGCTGGTGGGCATCGGTCAGCGGAAGAGATCCTCCCCCAGCGGCCGCAGCAGCGCCGCGGCGCCGGGGCCGTCGTCGTCTGTGACGAAGCGCTCGAGGCCGTCAAGGATCACAACTGGCTCGCGGGAGTCCTTGGCGCGCGCGAGGTCCGCCGTGGCGGCGATCGCGTCGGCGACGGCCAGCCAGGTTGCGCGCAGCTCGAGGCCGACGCTGTCGGTGCGTCCGCGCCAGTCGTCGAGTGGAGCGAGGCCGGCGCAGCCGATCGCGACATCGCACTGGCCGTGGCGCCAGGCGCGGCCGAAGCTGTCGGTGATCAGCACGGCGACCTCGGCTCCGGTCAGCTCGTGCAATCGGGTCCGCAGGCGCCGCGCGGACCCGTCGGGATCGCGCGGCAGCACGATCAGCGCGTCGGCGCTGGCGGCGTTGGAGGCGTCCACGCCGGCGTTGGCGCAGACGAAGCCGTGGTGGGTGCGGCAGATCAGCACACCGTTGGCCACGCGCAGGACCTCGCTTGACTGATCGAGCACCACCTGCACCGCGCGAGGGTCCTTGCCCTGTTCGCCGGCGATCTCGTTGGCGCGCGGCGAGGGATCGATCCCCGCGAGCGTCACGACGGCGCCCTCGGCCTTCGAGACGACCTTGTGCGCGATCGCCACGATCTCCCCGTCGCGCAGGAGCGAGTGTGTCCCCTCGGTCTCCAGCGCCCCTGCAATCAGCGCCGCCAAGTCGTCCCCGGCGTGCACCTCTGGAAGGCTGCTCAGCGCGCGGGCGGAGAGCGGTGCCACGGCATCTCCACGACGGCAGCGCGAACTCGCGGCGAGGCGGGCGCTGCCCGCGGCGCCAACGACGGTCTCTCCGCGAGGCTCACCACTGCAGCAGCATCAGCCCGACGGTCACGCCGGGGCCGATCGTCACCGCGAGGCCGCGCTCACCGGGCTGGGGCTGGTAGCGCTCGATCGTGTCTTTGAGCACGTAGAAGATCGAGGGGGTGCCGACGTTGCCGTGGTTGGCGAGCGCGTCCCAGCTCGTCGCGGTCTGCTCGTCGGAGAGCTGCAGTGCGCTCTGGATGTTCTCGATGATCCGCCGCCCGCCCGGGTGAACCATCCAGTGATCGATCTCCGCATGGGCGACGCCGTTGCGGCGCAGGAATTTCTCCGCCACTCCGGGCAGCCCCGCGCCGGCGAGGTCGGGCAGCTCGCGCACGAGGTGCAGGTAGATGTCCTGCTCGGATAACGCGAGGCTCACGGCGTCGAGCGTGCCACCGATCTGGTGGACCTGGGTGGCGAGGATCATCGGCCCGTCGGCCTCGGGATCGGCCGAGAGCACCGCGGCGGCGCAGCCGTCGCCGAAGATCGAGGAGCCGACCGTCTTGGCCCGGGGGTCATCCGCGGTGGCGCGCGTGAGGATGCTGCTCATGCTCTCCGCCCCCACGATCAGGCAGTCGCGCCCGGGGTGCAGGTGCAGCGTCCCGGCCGCCATCCGCATCAGCGGCACCGCGCTCGCGCAGGCCACGCCGGTGATGTGGTACTTGTCGGTGGTGGGCTCCATCTCGTAGTGGTCCACCAGCCGGTGGGCGATCGTGGGCAGGCCGAGCGAGTAGAGGCTGGAGCTGAGGACGGTGCCGATCTTGCGGGGATCCAGCCCCAGTGCGTCCACGGCGCGGATCGAGTGGCGCATCAGCCCGGCCTCGACCCCCGCCGCACGTCCCTGCAGGTCGCGCCCCAGGAAGTCGTCGTCCAGCTGGAGGTGGCGCTGCTTGACGCCGCAGCGGGCGAAGATGCCCTCGGCGAACTCGTTCCCACGCAGGCCCAGCCGGTCGAGCACCTGATCTTGGGAGAGGACGTGCTCGCCGTCGGAGACTGCCAGCCCGGCGATCCGCGGGCCGGTCTTGGTTGCAGGCTCGCCTGTTCGGCCGGCCTCGCTCGCTGCGGCAGGCTCGTCCGCGGGGCGGCTGACCGCCGCCGGGCGTAGGGTGCTGGTATCGATGGCGCTCAAGCTCTGACCTTGGTTGGTATGAGTGGACGTTAGTGTTGTGTTAGGCCGCGTTGGGAATCACAACACGACAACAGAATATCGTGATAACCGGCGTGCCATGCCGCAGTTGCGCTGTGCACGCCGTTCTGCAGTGCGACCGACTACGCCGACGGGACCTCGACACTAAGGAGCAGATGAGTATATGAAGCTGATCGGAGCGGGCCTGCCCCGGACGGGCACCCTCACGCAGAAACTGGCGCTCGAGCAGCTCGGCTTCGCGCCCTGCTACCACTGGGTCAACGTGCTCGCCGACCTCGACCAGGTCGAGCTGTGGAACCGCGCGATGGACGGCGATGGCCCATGGGAGGAGGTGTTCGGCGGCTTCGAGGCGACCACGGACTGGCCCGGCGGCTACTTCTACAAGGAGCTGATCGAGGTCTACCCCGAGGCCAAGGTGCTGCTCAGCACGCGCAAGCCCGAGTCGTGGGAGCCCAGCTTCCGCGAAACGATCGTCGGCCTCAGCTACGGCGAGGAGCTGATGCGCCTGCTCGCCAGCGCCCGGGGCGAGATCGACCCACGCTGGCGGCGCTACCTCGATCTCGTCGAGCGGATCTTCTGGGGGCCCGAGGGCACGTTCGCCGACGGCTGGCAGGAGCCGGCGCAGCTGATCGAGCAGTTTGAGCGCCACACCGAGGAGGTCAAGCGCACGGTCCCGCCGGAGCGGCTGCTGGTGTGGCACGTCGGCGAAGGGTGGGAGCCGCTGTGCGAGTTCCTGGAAGTCGATGTCCCCGCCGAGCCGCTGCCGCACGAGAACGACCGCGAGACCTTCTTCGACCGCGTGATCGGCGGCGCGATCGGCGCGCTGCACGAGTGGTACGAGAGCAAGGCTGTCGCGACGGGCTGAGGCGCGGGGCGCCCGAGTGGCCATCAATCGCCAGGGCCGTGACCGCCACGGAGGGTAAGGCCATTGACGCATCATGCGGGTCTACTGGGATACCCCTAGTCCACTGAGCCGGCTGGGAGGATCCACTCGCACGGCTGTCCGGTGGCCGCCGCGATCAGGTCGAAGTCGGCGTCGTAGTGCAGCACGGTGAGGCCGCGAGCCTCGGCCGCGGCGGCGACGAGCAGGTCGGGCAGCTTGCGCCCGCGCTGATGCTTGGAGGCGAGCAGCCGCTGCGTCTGCCTTGCGCGACGGACGTGCTCGGTCGCGGTCTCGAGGAGCTCAAAGGCTTCGACTGCGTCGGTTAGGCGATCCCACTCCGCGCCGTTGCGGGCCGAGAAGCCGATCTCCAGATCGCTGATTCCTGCGCGTGCGAGCTCGCCCCTACGCGCGCGTGGCTCGATCGCCCCGCGAACCGCCGGCTCGCGCAGGCGGGTGAGGACGCTGGTGTCCAGGAGATGCGTCAGCGCCATGCCTGCTCGCGGGGCAGCAGATCGGCGTGGGCGAGCGCGTCGAGACGCCTCATCACCGTGTCCTCACGATCGCCGCTGGCCAACCGCAGCGCGCGGTTGACCGTCTCCTTGATCGTGTCGGCGCCCAGCTGGATCCGTGCATTCCGCAGAGCCTGCTCGTCTATGTCCACCAAGTGCTTGGCCATTCCCAGGCAATATATACCATCCAGCGGATGTATATATGCGCTCGGCTCGGGAGGCGGCGTCGGTGGCCTCTTCGCAGGCAGTGCGATGTCGGGTGTCAAGTACATGCCGACAACGTACGCCGCGCTTGGGACGGTACGCTCGCTCGCCCGTCAGAGAGAGGTGGGGAGGGCGGGTGCGCTTCTCTATTCCCAGAGCCGCTCCGGCAGCCCTGTGAGGTGGATCCCCGCGTGCACCTTGTAGCGGGCGTTGACGGCGATCAGCAGCGCCGTCAACGACTCGGCGATGCGGGCCATCTCCAGGCGCCCGCAGTCCACGCAGCGCAGTCCTTCGATCCGCTCGATCAGCGTGGCTGCCTCGCGCTTGTCCGCCCGTGAGTCGCCGCACACCAACACGTCCTCGGTCAGCTGGTGGTCGAGGTCGCTCAGAGAGGCCGCGCTGACGGTGTGCAGGGCGGAGACGACGCGCACGCCCTCGGGCACCATCTCCGCGGCCTGCTGGGCGGCGGAGCCCTGCCATACGCCGAGCATGCGCGTGGCCTTGCCGCTGTGGGCGGCGGCGAGCGGCACGGTGGCGTCGATCAGCAGCTGGCCGGGGCGCAGCGCCCCCTTCAGGTTGGTGAGCATCTCCGACTGGTTGCGGAAGGGAACGCTCAGGATCACGGTCTCCGCGCGGGACACCGCGTCGGTGTTCTCGTAGCCGGTGAATGAGCCCTCGGGGACCGCGGCCCGCGCGCGCTCGACAGTCTCGGCGGCACGCTCGGCGCTGCGGGAGCCGATCGCGATCGGCACCCCCGCGCGGCCGAGGCGAAGCGCCAGCCCGAAGCCGAGCGCGCCGGAGGCGCCGATGATGCACACGGGGGCGGGGGTCAGATCGGTCACGCCGCAACCATAGTGGTCGGCGGTCGGGCCGGACAGGCGGAGGGGAGGAGGCTGCCCATCGGCGTGCCCCACTTGGGAGGGGCGGTGGAGATGATGTCGTTCAAACGCCTCTAACCACTTTACAAAATGAAGGGTTGGAGTCCCAAAAAAACATGTTCAACCCCACCCTCACCCCGCGAGCGAGTCGGCAAACGCGAGCGTCTGCTCGGCCACGCGCGCGCGGGTGGCGGCGTCGCCCATGCGGGTGTCGATCCGGAGCGTCCCGAGGCCCTCCACGGGCTCGTCGGTGACCAGTCCGTCGAGCAGCTCGCCATAGAAGTCGGCCACGCCCCTGGCGCTGCACTCCAGCGCGGCGAACGCCATGAACGAGGCCGTGGGGCCCTTCAGCACCGCCCCGCCGACGATCGGGCTGACGGCGACGAGCGGCGCGTCGGTCTCGAGCAGCGCCTCGCGGATGCCGGGGATCGCGAGGATCGGTCCGATCGAGGCGAGCGGGTTGGAGGGGCCGATCACGATCGCGCGCGCCCCGGCGATCGCCTCGAGTGCGGCGGCGCTCGGCACTGCCTCCTCGGCGCCCCTGAACTCCAGACCCTCCACGAGACCCGCCGCGCCCAGCCGGATCATGAAGTCCTGAAAGGAGCGCCAGCCCTCGGTCGTGCGCACCCACGTGCGCACCGGGTCGTCGCTCGCGGGCAGTACCCGCGCCCGCACGCCGATCGCCGCGTTCAGCCGCCCAAGCGCCGCGGTGGGGGAGAGGCCCTCGACGAGCAGCCGCGCGCGCTCGGCGCACCAGGCGAGGTCGCGGTCGCCGAGGTTGAACCAAACATCGACCCCGAGCGCCCGCAGGCCGTCCATCACGTTGAACGTGTCGCCCTCCAGGCCCCACCCGCGCGCGTCGATCAGGTCGGCCAGCCAGAAGGAGATCAGGTCGGGGTCGGGGGAGACGTAGGCGCCGTAGATCTCGATGTCATCGCCGGGATTGGCCACCACCGTCAGACGCTCGGCCCCCACCACGTCCTGCATCCCACGCGCGAGCTTCGCGCCGCCGGTGCCGCCGGCGAGGACGACGACCTCTACCTGCTGGGGCATGCGAGGGCACGGAGGGACACGGGGATCGAGTATATGAGCCGGCGCCGCCGATCCGGCGGCCCGGCGCCGGGCCGCCGGGGTCTTGACCTCACGCTCATCGTCAGTTTGCAGTTGGGGGCTTGACAGTTCGGCGGTGGGCGAGTACAGTGGTCTTGCCTTGGTGTCCCTGCGGGGTCGCCGGCATACATAGGATCGGGTTTGGGTCTTGGCCTCATTGGCCGGCGTCAAGCGCATTTGGGGATTCCTGTGAGAGGGACTGGGTCATTTTCGGTGAGGGAGCTGGTTTTCGCGTGAGTTTGAGAGGGATCAACGTGTCGAGGGTCATCGCGGCTCGCTCCGAGGGTGATGCTAGATGCGCCAGCATGGCGCTGTCGCATCTCTCTCTCTCTCTCTCTCTCTTCGGCTAGCGGTCTAGTCTCCGGCCCCAGCTGGAACTCCCTGAAGAGGGAGTGGGGATTGGGCGGGCGTTCGCGCTTAGCAGGATCCTCCGGTGGGATAGCTTCTCGCGGGGCGGGCCTCTCGCGGGGCGGTGTCGCCCGTTCAGCAGCTCTATCGCTCGCGCCCCTCGGCGCTTGGTCTTGTAATCGAGGGGTCGTCCCCTCTGTCTTGGAGGAGACGGTTTGATGAACGCTCGTAGATTGGTTCCGTCGGTATTTGCCGTTGTGCTTGGTGTGCTGCTGTTCGCCACCGCACCCGCCCGAGCCGCGGAAGAATATGTCTTCTCCACCAGCTTTGGCGGGGGTTCGCTAGGTGTGGCGGTCAACCAGTTGACTGGGCGTGTGTACGCGGCGGTCGAGGGAGATGGCGTCGATGTGTTTGAACCCTCGGGTGCGCCTGCTGCGACGCCTCAATTGACGGGCACGAGTTTTGGGTTCCCGTTTGGGGTTGCGGTCGATAACTCTACGCAGCCATCTCAAGGAGATATCTATGTTTCAGATTTCAGCGCTGGCGCGGTTGACCAATTCGACCCGGCGGGATCCGCGACCGCGATTCGGGTTACCGAGGCGAGTATCCCCGTCGCCGATAGGGGAAAAAATGGGACATTCGAACCGCGAGGCGTCGCAGTCAACTCCAGCGGCGACCTATATGTCGTGGACAGCTCGGCTGGCACGGTCGATGAGTTCTCCTCGACAGGTGTCTTCATCGCGCAGGTCGGATCCGCGGCGCAGATTGAAGGTGCTCAGCTGATTGCGATCAACAGCGCAAACGACCTGTACGTTGCTACCGACGGTGGGATCGTTGAGTTCGATGCTTCGGGTCACTGTGTGAACAACTGCATACCTTTATTTACGTCCGGTCACGTCGGTCTAGCGGTCAACGGCGCTGGCGATCTGTTCGTCGGCGAAGAATCCCAGGTCTCCGAGTACAGCACGTCGAACAGCCTGCTAAGGCAACTGGGTCTTCCCAGCTCCCAGCCGCCGTTCCCCGGCTTGGGTGGTTCGTTCGGTGTGGCGGTGAACGATAAGACTCGCGCGGTGTACGTCACTGGTGACCCGACCACCGACGCCGTCGATCTGTTCCGGATCCAGCTCGTCCAGACTGAAGCGGCTTCCTCGGTTGGGGAAACCGGCGTCACATTGAATGGAAGCGTGAACCCCGAAGGCGAAAAGCTCACGGAATGCTACTTCGAATACGGGCCCGGCTCTTCGTTCGGCGAAGCGTACGGACAGAGCAAGCCGTGTGAACAGACGCCTGAAGGTACCAGCTTCGTCCCCGTCAGCGCGCAGCTCACGGGCCTTCAACCCCACACAAGCTACCACTACCGTCTCGTGACCAACGGACCAGAAGGGCTCGCGTATGGCTTCGACAAGTCGTTTTACACGTTCAGCCGTCCCGCCGTCGAAGATGAGTCCTCCACGAACATCGGGCCGACCACCGCGACGGTGAGCGCACAGGTCAACCCCGGAGGATCGCTGAGCGCCTACTACGTCGAATACGGCACCAGCACCGCCTACGGTTCGAGCACGCCGCCGCAGAGTGTCGGCGCCGGTGAGCAGGGCGCGGGCGTGCTCGTCCAGCTGAGTAGCCTGCAGCCCGAAACAACTTATCACTTCCGCTTCGTCGCAAGCAACCAGCTTGGGGTCGAATACGGCGGCGATCTCTCCCTCACGACGCCCCTCGCCTCGTCTACCGCGACGCTCGGCCTACCCGATGGTCGCGGGTTTGAAATGGTGTCTCCTGTCGATAACGCGGACGGGAATGTCTATGAACCCGTACCGCAGAATCACGGGACCTTCGGCTCCGGCGAGTCTACGAGCTTGCCGATGCGAGCCTCGGCTGATGGTGCTGCCGTGGAGTATGTGGCCGATCCCCCTGCGACTGGGGGGGATGGCAGCGTGGGTAACGGCTCTGGTAATGAGTATGTGGCGCGGCGTACCCTGGGTGGTGGCTGGTCGGCGGTGGATCTGGAAACGCCTGGGTTGGAAAAGGCGCCGTTTGAAGCGTCGCTTCCAGATGAACTCGTGAATGCGGGCACGTCTGCAGTTCCTGCGGGCAGTGTCAGCCTCAGTGGAAGTGGGGGAGGTCTGTTTGAGTCTGTGGGTGGCCGGTCGGTTCCGGTGAATGTGTTGCCCGACGGTGATATGGCTTCGCGCGCGGAGTTCGGTGGTGGCGGTCTGAGTCATGTGATCTCGGCGGATGGGTCGCGTATCTATTGGACCGATCAGGAAGAAGGCCCTGATAAGGGCGATCTTTTTGTGCGCGAGAACGGGATGACGACCGTCCAGGTCAACGCTACGCAGGGTCCCGGTCCGAGTGGTGGTGGCCGGTTCTGGATGGCGAGCAGCGATGGTTCGAGGGTTTTCTTTACCGATTGTAGTCAGTTGACGGCTCAGTCGACAGCGGTTTTCACTGATGGCTGCGAACGCGAAAACATGGACGGTAAAAATGGGGCCGATAATGAAGTGGTTGGTAATGATCTCTATGAATACGGTGTGGATACTAGCCAGTTGGTAGATCTTACGGTTGACCATAATGCGGGAGATCTGCTGAGCGCCGATGTTCAGGGGGTGGTCGGTGCAAGCGAAGACGGATCCTACCTTTATTTCATTGCTGGTGGTGTACTTTCTGCTAATGAAAACGCGGAGAAAGAAAGGGCCCAGCTGCAAACCTGCAATCCGGGAGTGGGTGGCGCAGAAGGCACACTATGCAACCTATATGTGATTCATGAAGGTGTCACGACGTTCATCGCAGCGCTTACCTCTCAAGACCTTTACGGATTCAACAGTCATGATTTGGATACTTCACTCGCGGGACGCAGTGCGCAAGTAGCGCCGAACGGCCAGGGTCTTGTTTTTATCTCGGAACGCAACCTCACCGGCTACGATGATAATGGGACAGACGAGGTATATGTCTATAACGCTGATACTGGCGGGCTGTCGTGTGCGTCGTGCGATCCGACGGGGGCGCCGCCCGCGGCTGGTGGCGGCGGGTCGTTGCCTACGAGTTTCAGTCCTCTCTTCACGCGTCGCTGGATCTCTGAAGATGGCAGCCGTGTGTTCTTCCAGAGCAGTGAACCACTCGTTGCGCAGGACACGAATGGGGTGCAGGATGTATATGAGTGGGAGCGTGATGGAGTCGGCTCTTGCGGCAATGTAAATGGCTGTGTGTACCTCCTCTCGGGTGGGGCGAGCTCAGCACCGTCGTTCTTCTTGGACGCGAGCGCAAGTGGTGATGATGTGTTCATCATCTCGAGGGCGCAGCTGACGGCGCAGGATCAAGGTGAAACCTACGAGGTATATGACGCCCGTGTCGGCGCGACCCAGCCACCGGCGGAACAAGCATGCACGGGCACCGGTTGCCAGGGGCTGCCCGCGGCGCCTCCACTATTTGCGACTCCTTCGAGCGCCACGTTCAACGGTGTCGGTAACTTTCTTCCACCGGCTCCGGCAGTGAAGGTCGCGAAGAAGGCAGTCAAATGCGCGAACGGCAAGAAGCTGAGCCACGGGAAGTGCATCAAACCTAAGAAAAAGAAGAAGAAGGCGAAGAGAGCCAGCAACTACCGGAGGGCAACCCGATGACTGTCAAGACCCCGATGCTCCTGACCCTTGTGGCTCTCTTAGGTGTATTCGCGTTAAGCACCGCTGTGGCTTGGGGCGAAACCTCAGCGCCTGGTTGGGGAGTGGCCCAGAGTACCATTCCTACGAATCTTCCTCCGGGGGGTACGGGTTTGATCGAACTCGACGTCTATAATGTTGGTGCCGCATCTAGCGACGGGACGGTTACCGTGACCGATGTGCTCCCGAAAGGCTTGATTGCTACGGAAGCCTCTGGTCTACGAGATATCGGGAATTTTTATGCTGGTGCTCTGGGTTGGGCTTGCTCTGTGGGTACGGGTAGCGAACGGGGTAGGGTCGTGACCTGTACTACGATGGCACCTGAGCCTCCAGGGGAGATATCTGGTGTGGTGGAAGAAGCTACGACCACTCCCGTTACGGAACGGGATCGCTTGGCGATCGTGGTCGCGGTCGAATCGGGCTCTGCTCGTACGGAAACGAATAAGGTTACGGTCGCGGGTGGTGGCGCGCTGTTCGCAACGAGCGTCTCGAGGCAGGTTGTTCTCAGTTCGTCTTCGCCGGGGTTTGGGTTCGCGGATTTCGATGTTTGGACAACGAACCCAGATGGTACTCCCGATACCCAAGCGGGATCACACCCATACGAACTAACAGCTACCTTTAATATGAACGAATTCCCGGGCAATGGCGACAGGATTAGGAACATCAACGTAAATGCCCCGCCGGGCTTGGTTGGTGACCCCACGGCGACACCGCGGTGCTCCCGCCAGGCGTTTGATAACCAGGAATGCTCCGCCTCTACCCAGATCGGCATCGATTCGCCTGGCCTCAGTAACCCAGGGGTCTTCCCCCTCGACTCGGTGATCCCTGTATATAATATAGTGCCGCCGAAGGGTATCCCGGCGCAGTTCGGGTTTACGATCATCGGGATCCACGTGTTTCTCGATGCGGGTGTGCGCACAGGCGGTGATAATGGGATCACCGAGCACGTCGATAACCTGGTCGAAAAACCCGAGTCTGTGGTTTCGAATACAATAACGCTCTGGGGCACTCCGGCCGAAGTAAGCCATGATGACGAGCGTTGCGCACCGACGGCAACGGTTACGTGCGAGAGCTCCTTGGGGGCGTCTAGTAACGCCGAACCGAAGCCATTGTTGACGCTGCCGACGTCGTGTGGCGCGCCGTCTCGCTGGACGATTGAAGCCAACTCGTGGGCGGAACCTGACAATGTCGCGAAATCAGAAGTCTTGACGCACAACGATGAAGGAACGCCGGTTGGGTTGGCTGGTTGCGAAAAGCTGGTGCACTTCGAACCACACGTCGCGATTGCGCCAGACACAAGCTTCTCCGATACGCCAGCAGGATTGGGTGTAGAAGTACGGATGCCACCCGATACGGACCCCGAAGGCTTGGCTACGTCCGGCGTGAAGGACACGACGGTCACGCTACCCGAAGGTGTCGTGATCAACCCAGGCGCAGCGACGGGGCTGGTCGCATGCCAGCCTTCCGAGGAGAACATCGGCGGTGGCGAAGCCGAGCGCGAAGAAGAGGAAGGCCCCGCCACGTGCCCGGCAGCCTCGAAAGTAGGGACCGATGAAGTCGCAACCCCGCTGTTGAGGGAAAAGCTCACGGGTAGCGTGTACGTGCTACAGCAGAACCCCCCGAACCTGCAGCTACTCGTCACCGCTTCGGGTGAAGGCGTGAACCTCAAGCTCATCGGGAACGTGCACCTCAACGAACAGACGGGGCAGCTGACGACGACCTTCGAAGAAACCCCGGATCTGCCGTTCACGACGTTCAAATTGAACTTCAGCGGTGGTGCGCAGGCCGCGCTCGCGACACCGGTGGGTTGCGGCGTGTACTCCTCAAGCGATCTGTTCGTCCCGTGGAGCAGCCCATTCGTCGCGAGCTTCCCCACCGGCGGCGGCGCGGTGCCTCCATTTCAGATAACGAGCGGCCCCGGCGGCGGAGCTTGTCCCGGTTCGCCGATGCCGTTCACCCCGAGCATGGTCGCCGGCGCGACAACCGACCAGGCGGGGGGTTATACCGACTTCTCGCTGCTGCTCAGCCGTCCGGATGGCCAGCAGCGTATCTCGAAGCTGCAGTTCAAGACGCCGTTGGGGCTGTTGGGGATGATCAGCCACGTGACGCTCTGCGGGGAACCGCAAGCCTCCAAAGGAGAATGCCCCGCAAGCTCCCAGATCGGGCACACAGTCGTCGGCGCGGGCCCGGGCCCTTACCCGTTGTATATCCCTGAAGTGGGGAAGCCGCCGGCGCCGATTTACATCACCGGCCCCTATGAGGGTGCCCCGTATGGTTTGTCGATTGTGGTGCCGGTGTTGGCTGGCCCGTTCAACTTGGGGACGGTTGTGGTGCGAGGGAAGATCGAAGTGGATCCGGAGACTTCGCAGTTGACGATCACGACTGACCCGTTGATCCAGGTTCTCGATGGGGTCCCGGCTGACTTGCGGACGATCAACGCGGTGATCGACCGCAAGGAATTCATGTTCAACCCGACCAACTGCAACCCGCAGTCCTTCTCGGGGACGGTGACGAGCATCGAAGGCGCCACGGCGGCGGTGTCGAGCCCATTCCAGGTTGGGTCGTGTCGCAGTCTTGGGTTCAAGCCGACGTTCAAGGCGACGACCTCCGCGAAGACATCGCGGACGGAAGGCGCGACCCTGCAGGTAAGCCTCACCCTCCCGGACGAAGGAGGCCTGAGCAGCATCGCGAACGTGCAGAAGGTCAAGGTGTCGCTACCGAAACAGCTGCCTTCCCCGTTGAAAACGCTGCAGAAGGCCTGTCTGGAAAAGACCTTCGAGGAAAACCCCACGAACTGCCCCAAGGCCTCGCAGGTCGGCACCGTCAAGGTCTCAACCCCGGTGCTCCCAGGTGGTCTGACGGGCACAGCGTACTTCGTGTCGCATGGTGGTGCGAAGTACCCGGAACTGATCATGGTCCTCACCGGCCAGAACGGCGTGACGGTTCAGGTGCATGGCGAAACGTTCATCAGCAAACAGGGGATCACGAGCGCGACGTTCAGCACGGTTCCGGATGTGCCGTTCTCGGACTTCGAACTGACGCTCCCCGAGCGGGAATACCCGGCGTTGACCGCGAACGGGAACCTTTGCAAGGCTCAGGCTGCCGGCAAGCTGCTGATGCCGACGGAAATCGTCGGGCAGAACGGGCTGGTGATCCAGCAGAGCACGAAGATCGCGGTCACTGGTTGCCCGAAGAGCAAGAGGGCCAGCCACAAGCGCAAGCAGTCGCACAACAAGACCAAGGGCAAGGGGAAGCGGGGGTAGGGGTGATCGCGGTGGCCGCGCGCGTCAGAGCCGTCCCCGCCACCGTCCGGGCGGTGGACGGCGACGACGACGCAATCCCGTCGGGGCCGACCCCAACGTTCCGCGGCGCCTCACGCGAGGATGGCCGCGGGGACGTGGTGAGCCTGCAGTGGGCGAGGATCATCACAGGGATGGTCGAGGTCGTCGCCGAGCGCGGTGTCGTCCGGTCCACAGTCGCGCACGTGGTCGCCCGCTCGGGTGTCTCCAGGCGTACGTTCTATGAGCTGTTCAACGACCGCGAGGACTGCTTCCTCGCCGCGTTCGATCGGGCGGTTGAGCACTCTGCGACACGTGTGGTCCCGGCGTATGAGGAGCCCGGTGGGTGGCTGGAGCAGATCCGTGCTGGCCTACGCGCGCTGCTGGAGTTTCTCGATGATGAGCCCGGCCTTGGGCGTCTGGCGGTCGTGGACGCGCTCGGCGCGGGCCCGATCGCATTGGAGCGCCGCGCCCGCGTGGTGGGGATCCTGATCGACGTGGTGGATCGTGGGCGGCGTGAGCCGGGTGCGACACCGGGATTGAAGCGGTTCACGGCGGAGGGTGTCGTCGGTGCGGTCCTCGCGGTCCTGCACGCGCGCCTCGCCGACCCCGAGCCTCGGCCGATGGTTGGCTTGCTCGGCCCGTTGATGGGGTTGATCGTGCTGCCGTATCAGGGCCGCATGGTCGCCGAGCGCGAGAGCGCCCGCCGAGCTCCCCGGCGTAAACCGGCCGTCGCACCGGTGGCGGACCCGCTCCGGGATCTGGAGATGCGCCTGACGTACCGTACTGTCAGGGTGCTCGTCGCGATCGCCGCACTTGGTGGGCAGGGGCTCAATCCCAGCAACCGTGAGGTCTCAGACGCCGCCGGTGTTGCCGACCAGGGTCAGATATCGAAGCTGCTCGTACGCCTCGAGCGCCTCGGCTTGATCGAGAACGTTGGGGAGGGCCACGCTCGCGGCGAACCCAACGCCTGGCAGCTCACCCCCAAAGGCCGGGACGTCGAGCGCACGATCAGCCGCCAAGCCGAGACCACCACACGCTGAGTCGTCGCCTCTCACGTGGCCCGCGATGGCCGCGGTGGCACTCCGAGCACCTTACGTGTCCGTCGTGCTCCGGCCCGTGGCTCGCCGGCGAGCCGCTCGCGCAGCGCGGCGAGGTCGGCGCCGGTGTCGATGTCGAGCAGCAGCGAGGGCACCCGCTCGACCCGGCAGGCGACCCCGGCCTCCCGCGCGAGCCCGATGTGGCGCTCGCAGCTGTCGGGCCCGAAGCTCGGATGTATCGCCCCCGGCGGAGTGAGCAGCAGCCCATTGGTGCCGGTGCCGTGGCGGTCGGGGACGACCACGACCTCACGCGGGCCGGCGAGCAGGGGTTCCGGCGCGGAGGCTTGGGCTGGGCTGGAGGGCTGAGACTCCAGCAGCGAGGCCACCTCACCCGGGTCGAGGGCCGGGCAGTCCCCCGGGATGCACAGCACCCGCGCGAAGCCCTCCGCCACGGCCCGCTCGATCCCCAGCGCGACGGCAGCGCTCTGGCCATCCTCGGCGGTGTCCGGCACGACGATCTCCCCGAGGTAGCGCGCCGCGGCGGCGACCGACTCCTCGCAGGTCACCACGATCGTGCGCTCGATCGCGGCGCAGTCGCGCAGCGCGCTCAACACGTCCCCGACCATCGCGCGCGCAAGATCTCGCCGCAGCGGGTCGGCCACGCTCTGGCCGAGGCGCTGCTTGGCTTCCGAGAAGCGCTTGACGGGCAGGATCGCGGCAGTGCGCATCGTGTCAGTCGAGCCTTTCTGGAATGAGTGCGAGCCCCTCGACGCCGGCGGCCGCGTGGAGGCGGCGGTCCCAGGTGGCGAGGAGAAGGTCATCTCGGGGGAGCATGAGGGCCGCGGCGAGGTGCAGGGCGTCCAGGCTGCGCAGCTCACATTCGATCGCGAGCTTGGCCGCGTCCTCGACCAGGCGCTGGTCCACCTCGATCGTTCCGAACGCGGGCCACTCTTCGTGGACGGTCCTGGCGGCTGCGTGGCCTGCGCTCAGGCCAACGGCGCGGACGGTCTCCACGAAGCCGGCACGACACATGAACCAGCCGTCGGCGCCGTCCATCGCGTCGCGGACGGTGTCGCTGCCGGGCTCGGCGACATAGCGCTTGACCAGCGCGCTCGCGTCGAGATAGAGGTTCAGCGCTCGGCTTCCCGTTCGGCCAGCACCAGTGCCGATGCGCTGCGACTGCCCTTCGCGAGTCGCGGCGCCCGCCTTGGCCGCGCGCGCGCGGGCGCAACCAGCCGCCCCTCGGCAACCAGCCCGCGCAGGAGATCGTCCTCGGTTGAGGCACCGGCCGGCACGATGTCGGCGAGCGGCCGACCGCGAAGGGTCACGCGCACCTGCTGACCGCGAGCGACCGCTCGCAGCGTCTGGCTCAGCGTCGTCTTCAACTCGCGGACTCCCATCTCACGCATGTGGCCACTTTATCAGCCATGAGTCCACTACACGAACAAGTCGAGCGCCGACGACCACTGAGCGCGCGGCGACTCGAGCGCCGATAACCACTGAGCGCGCGGCGACGCTCGCACACCTACTACCCTGTGCTCCCTGACGACATGAGGCTAGAGGGCAAGATCGCACTAATCACCGGCGGCGCGTCGGGCATCGGCGCCGCGACCGCGCGGCGGCTGGCCGCCGAGGGCGCGCGCGTGGCGGTGGGGGACCTCAACGAGGACGGGGCGAAGGCGGTCGCCGGCGAGCTGGATGGGGTGGGCCTGGCGATGGACGTCACCGACCTGGACTCGATCGCCGCGGCGGTGGGCGCCACCGAGGAGCAGCTGGGGCCGATCGACGTGCTCGTCAACAACGCCGGCACCGACCTGTTCTCGTTCTTCGTCAAGACCGACCCCGGCCTGTGGGACTTCGTGCTGGGCGTCAACCTGCGAGGCGTGATCGCGGTCACCCACGCGGTGCTCCCGGGTATGCAGGATCGCCGGTCGGGGGCGATCGTCAACGTCTCCTCGGAGGCCGGCCGCGTGGGCTCGCAGGGCTCGGCGATCTACAGCGCCGCGAAGGCGGGAGTGATCGGCTTCACGAAGGCGATCGCGCGCGAGGGGGCGCGCTACCGCGTGCGCGTCAACGCCGTCGCCCCCGGCCCGATCGAGACGCCGCTGCTGAACGCCGCGCCGCAGGTGCTTGGGGAGATCGGCACGCGCCTCAAGCAGGGGATGGTCAACACCACGCAGCTGAAGCGCGCCGGCGAGCCCGAGGAGGTCGCGGCCGCGATCGCGTTCCTCGCCAGCGAGGATGCCTCGTACGTGACCGGCCAGACGCTCGGGGTGAGCGGCGGCCTATCGATGTGGTGATGTTCCAGCCGGCGCATGCGCCGGCTGGCCGAACCGTGCATGCACGGTTCGGAACGAGTCCGTGCATGCACGGACTCGCCGATCGCCGCATGCGGCGATCGGTAGCTCAAAATAAGCATGGGCCAATCGGTAAGGCGCCGATACGATCGACGGATAGGCATTAGACGTGGGGGAAACCGTTCGCATCAGGGAGGTGGGCCCGCGCGACGGCTTTCAGAACGAGCCCGGCAAGGCGATCCCCACCGAGCGCAAGGTCGAGCTGATCGACGCGCTCGCGCGCACGGGCCTTGAGCGGCTGGAGGTGACAAGCTTCGTGCGGGCCGACGTGATCCCGCAGCTCGCCGACGCCGAGGAGGTGCTGGCGCGGATCGACATCCCCGAAGAGGTCGCGGTGAGCGTGCTGATCCCCAACGAGCGGGGTCTCGACCGTGCGCTTGCGCTGCGCGAGGGGGCGCGGCGTGAGCGGCCGGCGTTCGACGAGATCAACGTCATCGTCTCCGCCTCGGAGACCCACAACCGCAAGAACGTCAACCGCTCGATCGCCGAGTCCCTCGCATGTCTTCAGGGTGTGCTCGCGCGCGCTCGCGCGGAAGGTCTGCGTTGCGAGGCGGTTCTCTCCACCTGCTTCGGCTGCCCCTACGAGGGCCACGTCCCGCCCGCGAGAGTGCTCGACATAGCGGTCCGCCTACGCGACGCCGGCGCGCAGGAGATCGGCTTCGGCGACACCACGGGGATGGCGAACCCCCGTCAGGTGGGCGAGTTCTTCGCGCTGGCGCGGGAGGAGTTGGGATCGGAGGTGGAGCTGACCGCGCACTTCCACAATACGCGCGGCGCGGGCCTTGCCAACGCGCTCGCCGCGCTGCAGGCAGGGATCACGAGCTTCGAGTCGAGCTTCGGCGAGCTCGGCGGCTGCCCGGTGCCAGCCGGAGCCACCGGCAACATCGCCACCGAGGACCTCGTCTCGATGCTGCACGAGATGGGCTATGCGACCGGCATCGACCTGCCCGCGCTGATCGCGTGCGCGCAGCGAGCGCAGGAGATCCTCGGCCGGCCGCTGGGCAGCCACACGCTGGTGGCCGGGCCCGTCGATTGGCGCTCCTAGCCGGCCAGTGCCTCCGCCGGATCCTGGGCCTGGCGCGCGCTCTCGCGCATCGCGGCCACGCAGTACTCCTGGACCGAGACCTCCATCTCCAGCGTCGCGGCGAGGGCTGGGCGGGCCGAGGCGTCGATCACGCGCTTGGCGCGGCCGACCGCGACGTGCGAGTTGGCGAGCAGCTCCTCCACGAGCGCCTCGACGGCGCCGTCGAGCTGCTCGGGGGCGACGACGCGGTTGAGCAGGCCGATCCGCTCGGCCTCGGCGGCGTCGATCGTGCGGGCGGTGAGGATCAGCTCCTTGGCGCGGCCGAGGCCGACGACCGCCGGCAGGCGGGTGGAGCCGCCGACATCGGGGATGATCCCGAACTTCACCTCGGGCAAACCGAGCTTGGCATCGTCGGAGGCGACGCGCAGGTCGCAGCCGAGCGCGACCTCCAGCGCACCGCCCACGCAGGTGCGGTGGATCTGGCAGATCACCGGCTTGGCCATCGCTTCGCAGAGGTTGGCGCACTCCAGGAAGGTCTCGCGGAATGGGCGCAGGCGGCCGGGCGTGTTCGCGGAGGCGGCCAGCTCGACGAGATCGACACCGGCGGAGAAGACGGGACCCTCGCCGCGCAACACCACGCAGTGGACCGACTCCTCGGCGGCGGCCTCGCGCAGCGCTGCAGCGAGCGCGCGCAGCAGCTCCTGGCTCATCGCGTTGCGCTTCTCCGGGCGGTTGAGGATCACGTGCCGGACGGCGCCGCGGTCTTCGGCGAGGACGATGCTCATGGGGGCTCCTTAGCTCAGATCCAGGACTGGTGTGGGCGGCTCGATCGCCTCGTCGTGGCCCTCGCGCGGCACGATCGCGGTGCCGAGCGCGAAGAACTCGATCGTGTGGCTGCCCCAGCCGTGGCTGGTCTCGTTCAGTTTCACGCCGACGATCCCCTCCGCAGTGAGCGCCTGCGCCTCGACCTGCATCCGCTCCATCGCCAGCTCCCGCGCGTCGTACAGCGCCTGCGTGAAGTTGGGCAGCTCGACGTTGCGCCCGGTCTGGGCCATCGACTGGAGCATCCCGCGGTGGGCGACGTGATAGACGCAGCTGCCCATCACCATCCCCACGGGGCGGTGCCCGGTGCGCAGCAGCGTCCAGAAGTCCTGGCCGGAGAGGTCGCTGGTGAAGGGGCGGCCGTTGGGGGCGCGGTGCATCTCACCCGCCCGGTGCTTGACGGCGGTGCCGATCGCGATGAACTCGGCCATGTCCTGGCCCCACTCGTAGCGGCCGATGTCCAGGCGCACGCCAACAACCCCGTCCGCGCCGAGCTGGTCTGCCTCCTCCTCCATGCGCGTCATCGCCAGCTGCCGTGCCCCGTACATCGCCTCGGAGAGCACTTTCAGCTCCTGGCTTTTCTTCCAGCCAGCCATCTGGATGCCGATGTGGTAGATCGAGCTGCCGACCACGAGGCCAACGGGATCGAAGCCGGCCTGCTTGATCAGCAGGAACTCGTTGACGCTGAGGTCGGAGGTGAAGAGGCCCGCGCGGTTCTGCTGCAGGCGGGCGCGGCCGGCCTCGGGGACGCCCTCCAGCGAGGAGGGATCGTAGGTCTCTGTCTGCTGCTCGCTGTCGCTCATTGCGTTTGGGGCTCCCGGGGCTCGTGTTGAGATATCAGGTCGGTGTGGTGAGGAGGGAAGGGGGGGGGGGGAGGGGGGCTGTGGTTGATATTCCGACGTCTGCTCAAGCTGTCAGGTCGATCGTGGTCTCGGGCGGGTAGAGGGTGGGCTCGCTGGTCTGGCGGATCGCGGTGCCGATCGCGTTGAACGTGACCATCAGGCCGCTGCGCTCGCGGGTGCCCATCCCGCCCTGCAGCGTGTGGGGCACCGCACGGTGGCCGATCCGCACGCCGACGATCCCCGAGGCGCCGATCGCGGATGCCTGCGCGTTCAACTCGCCCATCACACTCTCACGGGCGTTGTAGAAGGCCCGCGTGAACTCACTCAGCTCGAAGTTCTGCATTCCCCCCACCGACATCATCCCGCCGCCGACCATCCCCGGCCCATAGTTGTAGCTGGCGAAGAACACCGAGCTCCAGGCGACGATCCCGAGTGGCTCGAAGCCACCCCGCACGAGCTTGGAGAAGTCGGCGACCGACAGCTCGGTGAGCACCGGACGTCCGCCTCCGTGTCTGCCGGCTCCGTGCTGATTGCTCCCATGCTTCTTGCTGTCGCTCTTGGACGTGCCGGCGTTGGAGGGCCTGGCCTCGCGCTTGACGGCGGTGCCGAAGACGGTGTGTTCGAGCGAGACCGACCCGGTTTCCAGGCTGCTTTCGCCGGCGCGCGTGTCCACTTCCACGACCGCGTCGGCGCCGACGTGCATCGCCTCCTCGGCCAGGCGCCCGAGCGCGCGGGAGCGCACCTCGTTGAGCGCCCGCGAGAGCGTGTCGAGCTCGACCATGTAGGTCTGGGCGAGGCCCATGCCGCCGACACCGCCCCATTCGCCACCCCATGCGCCCTGGTAGCCCATCTGGTAGATCGAGCTGCCCATCACCTGCGAGAGTGGGCGCAGCCCCAGCTGGTGGGCGAGCGCCCAGCCGTTGACGGAGAGGTCGGAGGTGAAGAGGCCGCCCTGCTCGCGCAGCTCGCTCAGGCGCCGCTCGGCCGCGACCGTGATCCCGCCCCGTTCGATTCGCTGCAGCGACTCTTGCTGCTCTGCGGCCGTTGCCCCAGGGTCGGCCATTGCGGCGCCGTCGGCTCCGTCCACTTCTTCGCCGTTGGCTCCTTCTGCCCCGGTGCCTCGTCGCCGTGCCATCTCAGCCCACCTGCCCCGGCGCCCTGTCCGCCTCGGTGCCCGGCCGCCGCGCCATCAACCCAGCAGCCTCTCGAGCGCTGCTCGCGCCTCGGTGCTGCGCTCGGCCTCCGCTTGCAGATCGCCGGTCAGCGCTGTCACCCACGCGCTGGGGTCGAGTGCCTCGCGCTTGATCGAGATGCCTCCCACCTGATGTTCGCGAAAGCCCTCCACGCGGTCGCCCTCGACGGTCAGCTGGTAGCAGTTGCCGCCGAGCTCGACCCGTACGAGACGCACGTGCTTCTCGCCCCGACCGAGCAGGCCCCCGCCGCGGCGCTCGACATGGATGCGTCCCGGCAGCGACTCCTCCAGCTTGCTCGCCAGCACCTCCACCGAGATCCGAAGGTCGGTACCGTCCGCGCGCAGGCCGGCGGCGGAGAGGTCGAAGTCCTGCTCGGTGGGCATGCTTGGAAGGGTACTCCGAGCCGGTGGGGCGCGCGGCAAGCAGCTTTCGAAAAAGGCCCGCCGTGTGGGCGCGCGCCCACGAGCACGTGTCGTGCTGCTCGAGACAGCGACGCCACGGCGGCTGGGCGGGCCGACAACGCCCGCCCAGCTGCGAGGACCTGCGCTCAGTGCAGCAGTTCGAGCGTGTTATTGGTGTCGTTGACGAACAGCACGCCCTGGTTGTGGGGTGCCACGGTGAGTCCGAACAGCCCGCCCCCGCCGGCGCCGGTGTCGAAGGGCTGGAACTCGGCCCCCACCGGGGTGGTCTCGACGAGGTTGCCGTCCCCGCCGTTGGCGGTGAGGATGTCGTCGTTAGGGGTGATCGTGAGCCCCAACGGGCTGGTCAGGTAGCCGCCGGTAGCCACTGTGATCCCGCCTTCGCCCTGTGGCGTCTGGCGGTAGAGCGCGCCAGGGACGGCGGCGATCCGGCTGTCCTGGGTGTCGGCGACGTACAGCGTGCCTTCCTCACCCAGCCCCACTCCTGTGGGGCCGACCACGAGCGCGGCGGGGTCGGTGCGCTCGGGGAAGCCTTCGGCGATCACTTCCTCGCTCGTCACCCGCAGTCCGCGGTGAAAGCGGGGCTGTACGCGGATGCGCACCACTGTGCCCTGGTCGGTGGGGGTTTCACCCGAGGCGACGGTGCCGTTGAGCACGTTGGTCACGAACAGCGTGGCGCCGTAGCCCTGGTCGACCGCCGTCATGTCCCAGGGGCCGTTGATCGGCGGACCGGAGATCGTCTGCACCACGTGACCCCAGCTGTCGAGCACGATCAGACAGCCCGCTTCTGCGGTGGCCGCCTGGCCGTTGCTCGTGGGCAGGCTGCCGACGACCACATACCCACCCGGCAGGATCGCGAGCGCGGTCGTCAGGCCCACGCCGCCGGGGCAGGGGCCGGGGAGTGCTGCAGGCTTGATCTTGGCGAAGACGGAGAGCGCCCCCGCGGGACTGATCTGCACGATCGTCGTGCCGGTTCCCTGGAGGTTTTCTTCGTCGTTGAAGTTGCTGACGAGCGTATTCCCGCGCACCAGCGCGCCGGTGCTGGCGGGAACGGTGACGATCCCATAGGGATTCACGTCCCCGTTGGCCGGCACGGTGCTGGCGATCGAGGTGATCGAGTGGAACTGTTCGATGAAGGGGTGGTCGAACGCTGCGGCCGCCCCCGGAGTGAGCGCCACGCAGGCAAGCGCAGTGGCGATCGTGGTTGAGAAGTGCCTTCGGCTGGGCATAAAGATGCCTCCTCTGGTCGGGGCTTTATCCGAAGGAGACTCCAAAGTTGGCCAAACCTTCCCAATTTGTGGAAAAAAAGTTTGACCTTCGCCGCGAGTCTGGGAGACGCAGGCCACGTACGAGCAGCCCAGTCCTGCGGGAGTCAAAGGTCTGGTCGCCGAGAGAGATCCCCATGGTGCGCCTGGTAGCCGGGTGCTTCACTCGCACCCGACCCTTCCCGGTAGGCTCCCGCTCCTTCACACAACTGGAGTGAGCGAGCGGAGGTTGATAACGATGGCGCAGATCGAGAAGGTGGGCGTGCTCGGAGCGGGGCTGATGGGCCACGGCATCGCCCAGGTGGCCGCGCAGGCCGGGTACGCCGTGGTGCTGCGCGAGGTGGACGAGGCAACGCTCGCCAAGGGCGTGGGCAAGATCGAGAAGCAGCTGGCGCGCGCGGTCGAGAAGGGCAAGAGCTCCCAGGAGGACGCCGACGCCGTCAGGGCGCGGATCACGGGCACCGTTGACTACCGCGACTTCGCCGACTGCGACCTCGTGATCGAGGCGATCACCGAGAGCCTGCCGTTGAAGCTCGAGATGTGGCGCGAGATCGATCAGATCGTCAAGCCGCAGGCGATCTTCGCGACCAACACCTCCTCGCTGGCGGTGATCGACCAGGCGGCCGCGACCTCGCGCGCCGAGCAGTTCGTCGGGCTGCACTACTTCAATCCGGCGCAGGTGATGCAGCTGGTCGAGGTCGTGCGCTGCGTGACCACCTCGCAGGAGACGCTCGACACGGCTCTGGAGTTCATCGGCTCGGAGGGCAAGCTCGCGATCCCCACCCGCGACAAAGCGGGGTTCATCGTCAACCGCCTGCTGGTGCCGTACATGCTCGACGCGATCCGGGCGCTGGAAGAGCAGGTCGGCTCGGTGGCGGAGATCGACGCGGCGATGAAGGCCGGCGCCGGCCACCCGATGGGGCCGCTGCTGCTCTCCGACTTCGTCGGGCTGGATACGCTGGGGGCGATCTGCGACGTGCTGCTGGAGGAGTTCGGCGAACGGCGCTTCGCCTGCCCGCCGACGCTGCGCAAGATGCTCGCCGCCGGCTGGCTGGGACGCAAGTCGGGCACCGGGTTCTATACCTACGACGGGGAGGAGCCCGTTCCCAATCCGGCGCTCTAGGGCCGCGACGCCGGAGGAGTTGTTCCCGTCTGAATCAAAGCGGCGGTCGAATCTTGTGCTCCGAGGACGAGTCGCCCCGCGCGTTCTTTCCTACGACAGTGGATTTATCCCTACGACAGTGGATTTATCCGACAGAATCTGGATTTATCCCGTAGGAATCGTCTGCGAGTGGACGTTGTCGGTTACATTCAAGGCATGAGCGACCTATCGCGTATGCGCGTCGCGGACGACGAGCGTGAGCAACTGATCGATGAGCTGCGCGAGCACGCGGGCGAAGGGCGGCTGACCTCGGAGGAGCTGGAGGATCGCGTCGGCGAGGCGTACAAGGCCTCCACGCGCGCCGACCTCGACGCGCTGCGCGCTGACCTGCCGGTCAGCTCGACCTCGGTGAAGCGTGCGCTGGTCAAGCGCAAGTCGCACCTGCGCCGCCGCCTCGCACAGGAGACGGGCGGCTCGCTGGGCGTGTCGGCGCTGAGCGTCGGCATCTGGCTGGCGAGCGGCCCGCCAGCCGAGTTCTGGCCGGGGTGGGTGATCGGCGTGACGCTGTTGCCGGTGGTGCGCGATGCGTGGCGGCTGTTCGGGCCCGCCTCCGACCTCGAACTGGTCGAAGCCAGGCAGCAGGCACGCCACGAACGCAACCTCGCGCGCGGGCGCCGCCGCCACCGGAAGAATTGGTGGCCCACCCAGCCGCCGCGTCCGTGAGCGCAGCGCTCCCCCGTTGCGGAGGGCTCCTGCTCGGAGGGCTCTGTCGTCTCGCGGTGCTTCCTCGTAGCGGAGGGTGCATCCGCCTGTGAGTGCCCTGAGCAGTGCCACCGAGCGCGCCCTGCGGGGCGGCCCCGAGCGCCACCACGAGAAGTCCAAGGAGCAGGGCAAGCTGCCCGTGCGCGAGCGCGTGGCGCGGCTGCTCGACCCCGGCACGTTCGCCGAGGAGGCGCTGCTGGCCAACTGGCAGGAGGATGGGCTGGGGGCGGATGGCGTGGTGACCGGTCTCGGGCGGATCGGCGGGCGCCCCGTCGCGCTGATGGCCAACGACCCGACCGTTAAGGCCGGCTCGTGGGGCCCGAAGACGGTCGAGAAGATCCTCCGTGTGCAGGAGCGCGCGCTGGAGCTGCGGGTGCCGATGGTGTACCTGGTGGACTCCGCGGGCGCGCGGATTACCGAGCAGGTGCAGATGTTCCCCGGGCGCCGTGGGGCGGGGAGGATCTTCCACAACCAGGTGAAGCTCTCCGGCCTCGTGCCGCAGGTGTGCGTGCTGTTCGGACCCTCCGCCGCTGGTGGCGCCTACATCCCGGCGTTCTGCGACATCGTGATCATGCGGGACGGCAACGCCTCGATGTACCTCGGCTCGCCGCGAATGGCGCAGATGGTGATCGGCGAGGACGTCACGCTCGAGGAGATGGGCGGCGCGCGCATGCACACCGGTGTGAGCGGCTGCGGGCACGTGCTGGTGGCCAGCGACGCGGAGGGGATCGACACCGCCGTGCGCTACCTCTCCTACTTGCCGGTCAACTTTGAGCACGACGTGCCCCCCGCCCCGACGCTCGCCCCGGACTCCGAGACCCCGATCGGCGAGCTGATCCCCGCCGATGAGAACAAGCCGTTCGACATGAAGCTGCTGCTCGACGCGCTACTCGACGCCGGCTCTTTCATGGAGATCCACGCGCGCTGGGCGAAGGAGCTGATCGTCGGCTTCGCGCGCCTGGAGGGCCGGCCCGTTGGGATCGTCGCCAACCAGCCGAAGGTGAAGGGCGGCGTGCTGTTTGTCGACTCCGCCGACAAGGCCGCCCGCTTCATCTGGACCTGCAACGCGTTCAACGTGCCGCTGCTGTTTCTCGCCGACGTGCCCGGCTTCATGATCGGCACGCAGGTCGAGCGCCAGGGGATCATCCGCCACGGGGCGAAGATGATCAGCGCCGTCAGCGAAGCGACCGTGCCGAAGATCTCGGTCGTCGTGCGCAAGGCCTACGGCGCCGGGCTGTACGCGATGGCGGGGCCGGCCTTCGACCCCGACTGCTGCCTCGCGCTGCCCAGCGCCTCGATCGCGGTGATGGGACCGCAGGCGGCGATCAACGCCGTCTACTACAACCAGCTGCAGGCGATCGCCGACGAGGCCGAGCGCGCCGCCGAGACCGAGCGCCTGCGCGCGGAGTACGCCGCCGACATCGACATCCTGCACCTCGCCTCCGAAATGGTCGTGGACGCGGTGATCGAGCCCGACGACCTGCGCCCCGAGCTGATCCGCCGCTTCGCGCTGGCGGCCGAGCGCCGCCGTGAATGGCCGGCGCGGAATAACCCGATCACCCCGGTTTAGCTGGTTGGCGTCCGCGGGGTGGGGGGCGCTCGCCGACGGGTGGGGGTTGTATGTGTTTTTTCGGGCCCCAACCCTTCATTTTGTGAAGTGGTCTGCGTCGTTTTGATCACATCCCATCCTCTCCCTTCTCGCGGCTTCTGTCAGGATGCCCTGGATGGACGCCGCCGACCTAGCCTTCGCCGGGATTGCCCGCCAGGCGGAGCTGATCGCCGCGGGGGAGATCTCTTCGCGCGAGCTCGTCGAGCTCTACCTCGGCCGGATCGAGCGTTATGACAAGCAGCTGAACGCCTACAAGACGGTGTTCGCCGAACGCGCGCTGCTCGAAGCCGACCAGGCTGACGCTCGGCGCGGGGCCGGCGGGGAACGTCCGCTGCTCGGGGTGCCGATCGCGATCAAGGACGACACCGATGTGGTGGGCGACGTCACTTCCTACGGGACGCGTGCCGCCGAGCGGGTGGCGAGCGCCGATCAGGAGGTCGTGCGTCGCCTGCGCGAGGCCGGTGCGATCGTGCTCGGCAAGACCAACGTGCCGGAGCTGACGCTGTGGCCGTTCACCGAGACCCCCACCTTCGGCATCACGCGCAACCCCTGGAACCTCGAGCACACCCCGGGGGGCTCCTCCGGCGGGTCGGGCGCGGCGGTCGCCGCCGGCCTGGTGGGCGCCGCGCTCGGCTCCGACGGCCTTGGCTCGATCCGCATTCCATCGAGCTTCTGCGGGCTGTTCGGGATCAAGCCCCAGCGCCACCGCATCTCGCTCGCCCCCCACACCGAGCAGCTGTATGGGTGGCATGGCCTTGCGGTGTACGGGCCGATCGCGCGCAACGTCCGCGACGCCGCGCTGTTCCTCGACCTCACCGCGCAGACGCCCCCCGTGCAGGGCAGCTTCGTCGAGGCCGCCACGCGGGGTGGAGGGGCGGGTGGGCGGGCACCTGATCCCCTGCGGATCGCCTTCTCGACCAAGCCGATCCTGCCGCAGCCGATCGACGCGCGCGTGCTGCGCGCGCACGAGCAGGCCGTCGAGCTGCTGCGCTCGCTCGGCCACGAGCTGATCGAGCGCGACCCCGACTACCCCCTGTGGCTGGGCCCCCATCTGGTTGCGCGCTACCTGCGCGGCGCCTACGAGTCGGCGACGGACATCGGCCACGTCGAGCGGATGGAGCGCCGCAGCCGTCACATCGTGCGCGCCGGCGAGCTGATCGGCGAAGCGGGCATCGCGCGCGCGGTTGCCTCCGAAGCGACGCTGAACGCGCGCGTGGGGCGGGTGCTCGGCGATTGCGACGCGCTGCTGCTTCCCTGCACCGCCCGTCCCGCTCTGCGCATCGGCGAGTTCGAGGGGCGCGGGATGGCGCAGACGATGTTTGGCGGCACGCGCCTGATCCCCTTCCTCGGCACCTGGAACGCCACCGGTCAGCCGGCGGTGTCGATCCCCACGGGCTTCACCGACGACGCCGAGCATCTCCCGCTCGCCGTGCAGCTGGTGGGCCGGCCCGACGACGAGGCCACGCTGCTCTCGCTCGCCGGCCAGGTCGAGGCCGAGCGCCCGTGGGAGCAGCACCGCCCGCCCGGGTTCTCGTGAGCGACGCTCCCGCTCGCCAAACGGAGCCGCAGGTCGGTCCGCCACCAACCGGTCCGCCAGCCGAGCCTACGCCGGACGGGCTCACGCCGCTCGAGCCGCCGCGCGCCGAGGAGCTGCTTGAGATCGCGGTCAAGGCGGCGAGGCACGGGGGGGCGTTGCTGGCCGAGCGCGTGCGCGACGGCGCCGAGCGGGAGGTGAGCAGCAAGAGCACCCCCACCGATCTGGTGAGCGAGGCCGACCTCGCCTCCGAGCGGGGGATCCGCGAGCTACTCGCCGAGCTGCGCCCGCGCGACGGCTTCGTGGGGGAGGAGGGCGACCACGTCGAGGGCACCAGTGGCCTCAGCTGGGTGGTGGACCCGCTCGACGGCACCGTCAACTTCCTGTTCGGGCTCCCGCAGTGGTGCGTGAGCGTGGCGGTGCGCGACGCGGGGGGGACGATCCTCGCGGGTGCGATCCACGACCCGAGTCGCCAACAGCTGTTCAGTGTCGCGCGAGGGGCCCGCGCGACGCTCACGACGGGACCGGCGGGGATGGCCGAGTCGGGGGACGTCCGCGCGACGCTCACGGGGCCGGAGGGCACGACCGAGCTGGGGGACGCGCACGCGCTGCGCCCCCGCGCTAGCGACCTGGCGAGTGCGATGGTCGCGACCGGCTTCGCCTACGACGCGCGTGTGCGCGCCGCGCAGGCGCAGGTGCTCGCAAGCGTGATCCCGCGCGTGCGCGATATCCGCCGCTTCGGCAGCGCCGCGCTCGACCTCGCGTGGACTGCGGCGGGCCGTTACGACGCCTACTTCGAGCGCACCGTCAAGCCGTGGGACATCGCCGCGGGGACATTGCTGTGCGAAGCGGTGGGCCTGTGCGTGGTAGAGCTGCCCGAGCACGAGAATCTCCCCTGGGGGATCCTCGTCGCGCCGCCGGCGCTGTGCGAGCCGCTGCTGGAGCTGGTGGGGTAGGCGCGGCTCTCGCCGACGTGCCGGACGCGGCTCGATCGGGAAAAGGGGAAGGAAGGGGGAGGGGGCTCGCTCCGAGCGATCGGCGGGGTCGTGTGTGCGCTCTGCCAAGATGTGCAAGATGGCTGTCGAGGCGAGCACCGTAACGACGCGCCGGCCGAGCCTGCCCCCGGGCACGCGGCTGCCGCGCCTTGCGCAGTCCGCTCTGTGGGCGGTCGTCCCGGGGGCGCTCTCGCGCTACTGCAAGCGGCGTTACGGTCCCACATTCACGCTGCGCCCGCTGGGCATCGGCGACGTGGTGGTACTCACGCAGCCGGAGGCGATCCGGGAGGTGTTCACCGGCGACCGCGAGGTGATGCGCGCCGGCGAGGCCAATGCGGTGATGGGCCCGATCGTGGGCAAGCACTCGCTGCTGACGCTCGACGGCGAGCGCCACATCCGCCACCGGCGGCTGGTGAGCCCACCGTTTCACGGCGAGGCGGTGCGCACCTACGGCGAGCGGGTCGCCGCGATCGCGGCCGCCGAGGTGGATCGCTGGCCGGTGGGCAAGGAGTTCCCGATCCGCCCGCGCATGCAGGCGATCACGCTGGAGGTGATCCTGCGCACCGTGGTCGGCGTCAGCGACGAGCGGCGGATGGAGCGCCTGCGGACGCTGCTGCGCAAGATCACGCAGGTGGGGGTCGTGGAGATGTGGATTGTGTGGGCCTACCCCCACCTGATCGACCACCCGGTGGTGAAACGCCTCTCGACGCTGCGGCTGATGCCCGAGGTGGACAGGCTGCTGTACGAGGAGATCGCCGCTCACCGCGCCGATCCGGACGGCCGCGAGGATGTGCTGGCGCTGTTGCTCGAAGCGCGCGACGAGCAGGGGGAGGGGCTCGGCGACGAAGAGCTGCGCGACCATCTGATCACGCTGCTGGTCGCCGGCCACGAGACGACGACGACTGCGCTGGCGTGGTGCTTCGAGCGACTGCTGCGCCACCCGGCCGCGCACCTGCGCTTGCAGCGCGAGCTGGACGAGGGCTCCGACGAGCGCTACCTCGACGCGGTGCTCAACGAGACGCTGCGCGTACGCCCGGTGATCGACGCGGTGTGGCGCAAGCTCTCGGCGCCCGCCGAAGTCGCCGGTTGGCTGCTACCGGCGGGGGCGACGGTAATGCCCTCGATTGAAATCGTGCAGCACTCCGATGCCTTCGCCGACGCCGGCGCGTTCCGCCCCGAGCGCTTCCTGGAGGGGAGCGCGCCGCAGTACACGTTCATCCCCTTCGGCGGCGGCGCGCGCCGCTGCGTGGGGGCGAGCTTCGCGATGATGGAGATGCGCGCGATCGTGCGCACTGTGCTGGAGCGGGTGTCGCTGCGGGTTCCCAGCACTCGCAGCGAGCGGGTGAAGGTCCACCACATCACGCTGGTGCCTTCTCGCGGCGGGCGCGTGATCGTTACCGGCCGGCGCGCGGCTCAGCGGTGCACGGGGGCTGAGGTCGCGAGCGGCTGGCCGGCAGCATTGAGCGCGGCGACGGCGAAGTAGGGCTGCGCGCTATTGGCCGCGATCGCGGTCTCGAAGCCGGAGCTCGGCGCCGTCTGGATCGGTGCGAGCTGGGTGGGACTGGGTCCGGCGAGTAGCTGCCAGGCGCTCACCCCGGTCGCGCCGTTCCAGCTGGCGTACGCGGTGAGCGCTTCTGCGCTGGTGCTCCGCAGCGCAAGCGCCGGCGGCGCGGCAGGGGTACCGGTCCACGGGTAGGTGAACGCGCGGTAGGAGGACCCCGGAGCGGCGATCCGGGCGTCGAACACCAGCTTGCCCGCAGGATTGAATTCGCTCATATATGGCAGGGCGCCCCAGCCGACGAACGAGTTGCCGTTCGCCAGCAGCTGGTCGTCGCCCTGGCTGTTGGCAAGCAGCGACGGCGTGTGCACCGCCTGGGAGATCAGCTGCACGGTGCGATCGCTCCAGTCGATGCGCTCATGGACGATGCGCGTCTGTTTGTGCTCCTGCGGGGAGTCGCCGTTGTCGAACAGCGTCAGGGTGTGGTCGGGTTGCCAGCTGATGTCGTGCTGCCACGCCGTCACCGTGCCAGGATCCATCTTGAAGCTCGAGTAGCGCCCACCCAGCCGCCACAGGACCTGGCCGGTGTCGTGATCGATCTCATACCCCGCCCAGGTGTTGCGCGCCGAGATCAGGAAGTTGCCGTCGCCCCAGGGGTCGGGCGAGATCGAGTTGACGTGGAAGTAGTCCCACGGGGTCGCCGGCGAGGCGGGGCGCGGCCAGTAGGAGTCGTCGAGCGCGACGTGCCCGTAGGCGTGCCACTCGAACATCACCAGCCCGGTCTTGATGTCGACCTCCTGCACGATCGCGTCCTGCAGCGCGCCCTTCGTGGCGCCCCCGGCGGAGGAGAGGTTGGCCTCGACGATCGAGTAGGCGGTGATGAAGGCCGCGCCCGATGGCGTGATCTGGATGTCGTGGAGGTCGGCCTGGTAGCCGTTTCCGGCGTTCACCGTGGCGATTCGCCGATAGTTCTGGCCGTAGATTTCGTCGCTGCCGAAGCCCACGCCGAGTCCGATATACCCCTGCCACCACACCAGCGCCGGCGCGCCGTCGTAGCGCTCGACTTGGAGGTCCATCGCCGCTTTGCCGGCGGGGATCGGCTTGAACCAAACCAGCTGGCCGGCTCGGTTGAAGATCATCGGGCCCCGTTGCGGATAGCTGCCGTTGGCGGCGATGAACACATCGTCCGGAGAGGCAGGCGGGGTGTCGGTGATGACCGACACCGTCGGCGGCATCAAGCCCGGCTGGGAGACGAAGCTCTGCACCACCCCCGGCTTCGCCGGCGGTGCCTTGGTGGACATCGGCGTGAAATGGTAGTGCACGAGCTGCGCGATCGTGAAGCTGCTGCCGACGCGCTGCTGGCGCCCGGCGGGGCCCACCAGCGCGCTCACGCGGACGCTCTCGCCTTCGTCGAACCCCCGCTCGGGGATGAAGCTCCCACCCGGTGCGCTGTCGTAGCCGCGCAGCTGCCCGCGGTGGGAGCCGGTGCGCGAGCCAACGACCGAGATCTGGTGGATCTCGCCGGCCGGAACGCCGAGGAAGCTGATCTGGGTGTGCGGGGATGCGTCCGGCGTCCCGGGGAGGGGCGAGATCGTCACCGCGTGGGCGCTTGACGCCAGTAGGCAAGCGACCAGCGGGGCGCTGAGCGCGCCGCTCCACCTGCGTAGGCGTCGACTGACCTCTCCCATCTCCACGGTGATTATCTACCGGCGATCGGCCGGGAAGTCGCGGTCGGGGCGGATAGGCTGTGCGACCGGTACCAAAAAAATCGGGGAGGAGCACCATGGAGCTCGAGACCATCGGCTACAAGGTGGCGGACGGTGTGTTGACGATCACGCTGCAACGGCCTGAGCGCCTGAACGCGTTCACCGAAGCGATGGGCGCCGAGCTGATCGAGGCGTTCGACCGCGCCGACCGCGACGACGAGGTCCGCGCGGTCATCGTCACCGGGGCCGGTCGCGGCTTCTGCGCCGGCATGGACCTCGGCGAGGGCGGCGCCACGTTCGACTACGGCGAGCATCCGGAGGGCGAGATCCCCCGCGACGGCGGCGGCCGCGTGGTGCTGCGGATCTTCGAGATGACCAAGCCGGTGATCGCGGCGATCAACGGGCCGGCGGTTGGCGTGGGGATCACGATGACGCTGCCGATGGACATCCGCCTGGCGGCCGAGGGGGCGCGCATCGGCTTCGTCTTCACGCGTCGGGGGATCGTGCCCGAGGCGTGCTCGAGCTGGTTCCTGCCCCGCATCGTGGGGATCGGCCAGGCGATGGAGTGGGTGGCGAGCGGGCGCGTGTTCACTGCCCAGGAGGCGCTCGCCGGGGGCCTGGTGCGCAGCGTGCACCCGGAGGACGAGCTGCTCGGCGTGGCGCGCGAGCTGGCGCGGGAGATCGCCGATAACACCGCCCCGGTGTCGGTGGCGCTCGCGCGGCGGCTGCTGTGGAGCGGGCTGGGCGCCGCCCATCCGATGGAGGCCCACCGCGCCGACTCGCGCGCGATGTTCGCGCGCGGCCGCTCCGAGGATGCGCGCGAGGGAATCACCTCGTTCCTGGAGAAGCGTCCGCCGCGCTTCCCCGACCGGGTGAGCGACGGCCTGCCCGAGCTGTTCCCCGGGCGCGAGGAGCCGCGGTACGCATGAGCTGGGCAGCCTCCGAGCGAGCTTGGCGGGTCATGCACGTAAGGTTGCCGGCACGGGGATATTGACGTGAGTACGGCGGATCTCACACCAATGACGCTGCGCGACGAGCAGTCGCAGTTGGAAGCCACGTTCCTGCCGGGCGCGGGGATGCTGTGCTGCTCGCTGCGCCACCGTGGCGAGGAGTTGCTGGCGCAGAACCGCGGCGTGGAGGCGTATGTCGAGTTCGGCAAGACGATGGGCATACCGCTGCTCTACCCATGGGCCAACCGGTTGGCGGCCTTCGATTACACGGTCGCCGGGGGCAGTGTGACGGTGCCGCACGACACCACGCGCGTAGCGCTCGACAACCGGGGCCTGCCGATCCATGGCGTGATCGGTGGGCGGATGGTGTGGGAGCCGGCCAGTGTGCCCGGTGGCGATGAGGCACAGGTATTCGCCGCGCTGCTCAGCTGGAGCGAGGCGCGCGGCGGGCTGTTCGAGGTGTTCCCGTTCCGCCACGATCTTCGCTACGAGGCCAGCCTGCACGATGGACGCCTGGAGATCGCGGTGACGGTGCACGCGTGCGGGCAGGACACGGTGCCGGTGGCGTTTGGCTTTCATCCCTACCTCTCCCTACCGGGTACACCCCGCGAGCGCTGGCGGGTGGAGCTGCCGGCGATGCGCACCCTCGTGCTCGACGACCACCAGATCCCGACCGCCCCTGGCCAGGAGCTGCCCAGCCAGGCGTTCGAGCTAGCCGAGCGCGAGTTCGACGACGGCTTCGACGCGGTGCCCGCGCACGCTCGCTTTGCCGTCGAGGCCGCGGGACGGCGGCTCGAGCTGGAGCTGCTCGAGGGCTACCACTGCGCGCAGGTCTACGCTCCGCGCCCTGGTGAGTTCATCTGCTTCGAGCCGATGACGGCGCCCGCAAACGCGCTGCGCAGCGGCGATCACCTGCGCCTGCTCGCACCCGGCGAGAGCTGCCGCGCCCGGTTTGCGGTCAGCTGCGTTGCTGTCGGTTGAGCGTGCAGCCGGTGTCGCCGCAGCTACGCTGCAGGCGGCTGGCGGAGATCGTCTGCATCAGCCCGGCGATCCAGCAGGTGGGGCAGCCGCGCAGCGCGACCATGCCGGGCGGTGCGAGCAGCAGCGCGATGGGACCCACGCTCGGCGTCAGCGCGAATCCCAAGCCGATCAGACCAAATCCGATCGCGCCACGGGCGAGGTGGCGAGCGATCGAGGCGCTGGCGAGCATGCCCCGATTATGGCTGGGCATTGCCGGCGCCTCCTTGGCTGGCGATCTGCTCGGGCACGCCGAGTTGCGAGCGGAGCGTCTCACGCCCGCGGTGTAGGCGTGACTTCATCGCGGCGCGGCTGAGCCCCAGCGTATGAGCGGTCGCCGCCCCTGATAGCCCCTGGATGTCGCGCAGGATGAGGACGGCGCGCTGGTCGGGGGGAAGCTCCGCGATCGAGCCAACGATCCGCTCCAGCTCCAGGCGGGCGAGGGCGGCGTCTTCGGCGGAGGACTCGGCAGCAACGGGGGGCACCGGGCCGCGGAATGCGATCCGCGATCTGCGGATGCACTCGTGACGCACGATCTGAAAGATCCACGACGCCAGCGCCGCGGTGGCACGCAACGTCCCGATCCTCCGATAGAGGACGATCAACGCCTCCTGCGCGGCGTCCTCCGCATCCTCGGGCGTTGAGCAGAGCGTGTGTGCGAACCGCTGTACATGCGCGTGCGACCCGCGCACCAGCGAGGCGATCGCACGCGGGTCGCCCTGCTGGGCGGCGCTGACGACCCGCTCGGTGGGCCAGGTGGACGTCTCAGTCACGGGAGCGCGCTCGCGTGAAGAAGAAGAGGCAGCCGCAGACGGCGACCGCCCCGATAGCGAGATAGACGAGTGTGGGCACGGTGGCATTCTCCTGTTCGATCGGCGTGGACGTACGCCGATAAGAGGTCTGCCGCCGTGAAAAGGATTCAGGCTCCCCGTTGCGCCACGGGCCCTACGACACGGCCGAAGCGGTCCGTCTCCTGCGGCGCGAGCGCTGCTGGCGGGATGCCGAGCCCGTTGGACGACCAGCGTGCTCGTGGTTGCCACCGAGCCCATGCGTGAGGCCGAGCCGGCGAGCGAGCTCGCGCATCTCATGCTGCTCCCCCGCGCCGACCAGCGTGATGCCGATGCCCTGGCGCCCTGCGCGTCCGGTGCGCCCGATCCGGTGGACGTAGGTGTCGTGGTTGTCCGGTGGGTCGAAGTTGATCACGTGCGAGATGCCGTCAACATCGATGCCCCGGGCGGCGACGTCGGTGGCCACCAGCGTGTCGACTCGCCCCGACTTGAAGCTGGCGAGCGCGCGTTCACGCTGGCTCTGGGACTTGTTGCCGTGGATCGCGAGCGCCTCCACGCCGCTGGCGCCGAGTCGTTTGACGAGTCGGTCTGCTCCTCGCTTGGTGCGTACGAACACCAGCGCGCGGTCGCGCTCGCAGCCAAGCTCGTCCACCAGCGTCTGCAGGCGGGCGTCCTCCCGGATCGCGACGAAGCGGTGCTCGATGTCGGCTGTCTCGTAGCGGCCCGGCTCGCCGTGCTCGTGGGTGATCGGACGCTTCGTGTAGCGCGCCGCGACGCGGCCGGCGATGCCGTCGAGGGTGGCCGAGAAGAACAGCGTCTGTCGCTCCGCCGGGCAGGCGGCGACGATGCGATCGATCGCCGGGCGGAAGCCCATGTCGAGCATCCTGTCGGCCTCGTCGAGCACGAGGATCCGGATTGCGTCGAGCGTGAAGGCGCGGCGCTGCAGCAGATCCTCCAGGCGGCCGGGCGTGGCGACCAGGATGTGCGACTTCGCGGCCAGCGCCGCCTGCTTGGCGAGGCCCACGCCGCCATAGACGGCCGTGACGCGCAGGTTGCACGCGCGGACGATGTCGCCGAGCTCATCGACGATCTGACTGGCGAGCTCGCGGGTGGGCGCCAGCACGAGGGCGGTAGGATGGGCGGGTACCTGGTCTCCGGTGGGATGCCCCGGCACGCGGCCACCGGCAGGACGACCCGGCACGCGTTCACCGCCTCGGATGCGCTCCGCGAGCGGCACCCCGAAGGCGAGCGTCTTGCCCGAGCCGGTGGGCGACTTGACAAGCACGTCGCGCCCGGCGAGGACGTCGGCGAGCACCAGGCGCTGGACGGGGAACGGCTCGTGGATCCCGCGACGCGCGAGCGCGGCCGTGACCGTGTTTGAGACGCCGAGATCGGCGAAGGACTGCTCTTCCATTGCATGACTCCTTTGGCGGCGCTTGTGCCGCGTACGGTTCGGAGGCTGTGGCCTACCCGAACCGCACTCCTCAGCGGGACTCAAGCGAGCTGCCTCGCGGCCAAAAGGCTCGGCCGCTGCCGCCAAGCTAGCAGACGTGGACCCCCCGCCCCGGTGGTGCGGCCGGCGACCCGCCGATCGGACCGCCGGAATGTATGGACGGTTGCGCTAACCTGTAAATGCAGATTCACACTTGTTTACGCCCGCGCAAACCCAGGTCGTACAGGCCCCAGGAGCGATCAGTGCCAGGCCCCCAGCAGATCCGTCAACAGGAAAAGCATGACGAAAAGCTCGAGGACATCCGCGAGCAGGTGGCTCAGGGCAAGCTCGTGATCAGGCAGATGACCGCCGACGAGCGCAAGCGCTATCCGCCGCGCGAGGCCGGCAGCCGTCCGCGCACCGGCTCCAAGCGGCGCTGATGACGAGCTTCTTCTTGCCGTCGTCGCAGAAAGGCGACGCCGCGGCCGAGCGCGACTACAGCTCGTTGCGAGCGCAGGCGGAGGAGTGCACGGGATCCGTCTCGCGCGACCGCCGCATCCGCCAGATCGAATGCCGGCGCCAGGGTCTCGACCATCTGCTGCGCGTGGGCGAGCCCGACGCGATCGACGGCCGGACGGTTTCCGCGATCCTCCAGCTCGGCCGCGACACCTACACCGTGCACCACCTGCCAAGCGAGCCCGACCAGTCGATGGTGCCGACGGTGCTGCAGCGAGGCGAGGTTTACTCGGTCGCCGATTTCGACTGACGGGCTTGGCACCCGAGGGGCTCGGCCAGCTTGACCGCTCGCTCAGGGAACAACATGCTGGGGGCGGGTGCTTCTGCCGCTGTCTTGCACCTGCCTGGCTTGGCGACACCGCTCGGGCAGTTCCTCGATAAGTAGTGCCCCCTCCGCCCGATCCCGGTCGCGCAGGACGGCATGCACCCTGTGCCCCGCCGTGTCGAGATGAATGCTCGACAAGCCCAGGCGGCGCTGGATGGGGCCTTCGACGAGGCGAACGCTCTGCACCTTTGCCAGCGGCACCCAGTCGGTCACTCGTCGCAGCCGGCCGCTGGTGGTGACGGCGTAGCGGTTGTTGGCCGCCCATGACAGGAAGCGGAAGCGCAGCGGGGACTTCCAGCGGGCGCGCGCCGGCGGTGGGAGCCGCTCCTGGGGTAGGTCGGGGAAGACCCTTGCCACCAGCGAGGCGGCCTGCGCGTGGCTACCCACGGGAAGCAGGGCACGCGCCGATTTGGCCTGGTTGCGGTCCTGGCGGCCCTTGGACTTCTGGCTGGCGACATCCACCTCCAGCCGGCACCATCCAAATGGCCTCCACGCCAGTGGCTCGATCATCCGGATCGCCTGAATCCGCCCCCGCGGGATCGTCTCGGCCGAGGTTTCCACCAGGCCCGAGCGGAGCCTCACCCCGTCGGCGGCGTCGGCCACCGTCAGGCGGTAGTCGCCGTTGAAGCGCCGGAACGGGCCCACCACCAGCGAGATCAGGCCCACGAACCCGATGCTGAGCGCGGCCCCTGCCGCGCCCGGAGCGAGGATCGCGAGTACGAGGAGTGCCACGATCGCCAACTCCAGCATCAGGCCGGTGCCGGTCAGCAGGATGGAGGCGAACAGCCTGCCGGGAGGGACGGTCAGAAGCGCCTGCTCCGGCGGCGGCGGCGTCTCCTCGGCCATGCCATGGCTCAGGGCCAGCAGACGGGCGCGCAGCGCTTCGGCCTCCGCGTTGGTCAGGTACGCCAGGCGACCGGCCTTGCCGCTGCCGCTGGCCAGCCGGATCCGCAGCTCGGCGAGGCCGAAGAAGCGCGCCAGACCGGGGCGGACGGTGTCGATCGCCTGGATCTGGCTCAGTGGAAAGCGCCCCGAGGTCCGCCGGATCAGGCCGCTCTCCACCCGCAGAACCCCATCCTCCATCTTCCACCTGGTGACCAGCCACGAGATCAGCCCGAGCGCGAGCGCCACGGCGAGCACGCCGATGTGGGTGAGATCGCCGCCGAGCGACGATCCGTGCTGGCTGCCGCCGGCCGCGGGAATCAACAGCACCACGAGAATCGCGATCACGCCTCGTCCGGCTCTCACCAGCGGCGAGAGGGGATGCAGCCGCTGCCACTCCCCTCCCAAGCCAGCTGCCACATGCGGGTCGGGCGAGGGGAGCCCATCCGCCGGAGGCGCAGAGCCGGCTGGTGTGCTCACAGCCCCATCGCGTGCGACTCGCCCAGGGAAGTCAGCTGGTCGCGCAGGCGGGCCGCCTCGAGCGCGGGCAATCCGGGGATGCGCGCGTCGCTGGCGGCCGCGGCGGTGTGCATCTGCACGGTGGCGAGGCCGAACGCCCGCTCGAAGGGGCCGGCGGTGACCTCCACGTACTGCATCCGGCCGTACGGAATCACCGACATCCGCCGGAACATCACGCCGCGCCTCACCAGCAGGTCCTCGGCTCGCTCGGCGTAGCCCCACGCCCACGCTCGTCGTCCGGCGACGACGTCGGCGATCGATCCGGCGAGGATCACGCAGAGCACGGCCGCCACCGCGGCCGTGGCGGCGCCGAGGGCGATCGCGATGCCGACCGCGAGGATCAAGGCGGCGAGGGTGGTGCCCGCCACCTCGTAGCGCCGCAGCACCCGCAGCCGGGGGGAGGGGGCGTTCCAGTCCAGTGCGCGCTCGTCGGTGTCAGCGTCGATCGGCATCCTCGCGACGATACTGCGCCGTGACGGAGCGCGCCGCTGGTTGGCGCTTGGCGCGCAGACCGGCCGAGTGATCGGACTCGCTTGATGAGAAGGTCTCGGCCAACTGTGTCAGGGGTTGATGGGGCACCGGTCGTGAGGTTCATGAAGTCACCCATTCGACGATGGCGTCGAAGCGCTCCTCGGTGAGTTGGTGCCCACCAGGCACGCGATAATGCTCGAGGGCATGCGGCGCGCCTGCCATCCGGTAAGCGCATTCGGCCGCCTGGGCGATGCGAGGGGCATCGCGCGAATACTTGTCATCCTCGGCCGAGCACAACAGCAACGGCCGAGGCGCGACCAGCCCGGCGATGTCGTCCAGGTCCCCGAGCTTCAGCAAGCCGGGGATCGCTTGGGCACAGTCGATGCCGACGCCGTGGGCCATCCTGTCCTCGTAGGTGCACGCGGAGCCGCTGACGACGGCGAACGCAATCCTTTGGTCGAGGGCGGCGTGCAACAGAACACTGGCACCGCCCATCGAATGCCCGAGCGCCCCGATGCAGGTTTCCTCGACTCCGTCGCACCCGGCGAGCACCGAGTGCGCTGCGGCGGCATCGGCGAGGACGGTGCACATCAGCGGTCGTCCCCGCACGAGCCGGTAGCACATCGTCGTGAAGTAGTCGGCTGCGTCTGACTCCCGAGCATCGGTGCCAGGAGGCCCGGGTCTGCGGTCCTCGAAGCCGACAGCGTCATGGGCGATGACCGTCACCCCTCGCCGGGCAAGCGCTGGTCCGAATGCCTGCCATGGGTCGCCGCAAAGTCCCGCCACCTCTGACTTGCCGAACTGCCACTGGGCGTGGTGCTGATGATGCACCACCACGCCTGCGCCGCAGGGACGCTCCGGTAGCAGCAGCATGGCTGGCACGTCGCCCTCGTCCCCGGTGTAGCTGACCACCTGCTCGGCGTATCCATTGCGCTGGCGTACGGCGTGGATGCACAGGTGGGGCGCGGGCGGGACCACAAACTCCAGCAGGTCGGCCAGATGCCGACGCAAGCTCTCTGCAGCCATGACGAGGACTCTATGGCCCGCACCTCGGCCATAGCCCTTTGCTCGCTCCGGGCCAGTTGCTCGCTCGAACCAGCCCTACCGTTGTTCGTCGATCGCGTCGACGCGATCGGGATCGCGCTGTCCTCTACGCCGGCGTGCGGTAGCGGAGGCCATCGAGCGCGATGCGCACGACGTGTTTCGCCTGGTCGGGGTCGCCGGCGGGCATCCGCGAGATGCCGGCCAACATGTGGAGCACGTCTGCGAACTCGACGTCCTGCCGTACGACGCCGACGTCCTGGGCGCGCTTCAGCAGCGGTTCGCCGGCGGCGAAGACCGTACGCCGACACTCCTGGAACAGGGAGGCGTCCTCGTCGAGGTAGTTCAGGAGTTCTTGCGCGAGCGCGCGCTTGGTGATCAGGTAGCCGATCAGCCCTTCGCACCAGGAACTGAGGGCTTCCCACGGATCGCGCTCGCGCTGCGAGGCGGAGCGACAGACTTCGTGGACCTCGTTGACGTAGAGAGTCTCCAGCAGCACCTGTCTGCTCGGAAAGTGGCGATAGAGCGTGCCGATCCCTACACCCGCCCGGCGGGCGATCTCCTCGAGGGACATCGATTCTCCGCCCTCGGCGAACGCTGTGCGTGCGGCCGTGAGGATACGCTCGTAGTTGCGCTTCGCATCGGCCCGCTTCGGGCCCGTGGTCGCGATCTGTGTGGGGGTCTGCGTTGAGCTCATAACCCACCCTTGAAAAACGGAGGCCACCTCCGTATAGTTCCGGAGGGCGCCTCCGAATGTTCCGGAGGTGACCTCCACTTTAGCCGTGATCCCAGAAATTGACAAGGTGATCCGTATGAGCCCAGCTGTCACCCGATTCCTCGATCAAACGACTTCCGGACGGGGGGAGGCTGATGCGCCAGGGATGGTTGGCCGGCCGCTATCCCGCCTCGGCCGCGATGGTGATATTCGCCCTGGTGCCCTACCTGGGGCTCTCGGCGGCGCTGCAGCCGCTCACGCCGATGATCGGCCAGGAACTGCACATGAGCATGCAGACGATGAGTCTCGGATTGGGCATGGCGAATGCCGGCTACGCGGTCGGGACCATCCTGGCGGTGCAGTTCGCCCAGCTTCTGCCGCAGCGGCGAATGATGGTTCTCTACGCGGTGCTGTTGGTGATCGGGTCGATCATGGCAGCAGCGGCGCAGGATTCCGCGATGTTCATCGGCGGGCACGTGCTGCAGGGACTGTGCACGAGCCTGCTGTTGATCGCCGCCGTGCCGCCGTTGGCGCTGGGCTTCGGCTTGGGGAAGTTCCGCTGGACGGCGATGATCATGAACGTCTGCATCTTCGGGGCGGTCGCGCTCGGACCCGTGATCGGGGGGATCCAGGCGAGCGCCCACGCATGGCGGCCGCTGTTCTGGATCGTCGCCGGGATCGCGCTTGCGGCGCTGCTGCTCTCCCTGTTGACGTTCGAGGACGCCCCGCCCGCCGACCCGGACGCCCCGCGCGACCCGGTCGCGATCGGCCTGGCCGCCTCGGGATGCGTGGCCGCGTTCTTTGGCGCCTCCGAGCTGCTGACTCACCGCTTCGTGGGCCCGTTGACGCTCCTGCCGCTGGTCGTCGGCCTGGCGCTGATCGTCACCCTCGTCGTCAACCAGTATCGAAGCAGCCGCCCGCTCCTGACGATCCGCACGATGCTGACCAGCACGATTCCGGTCGCGGGGATCGTTCTCGCGTTGTCGGCCGCGGCTGCGTCGGTCTCGGCGACGGTCCTCACCGCCGACGAGCTGGCTCCCCACTACACGCCCCTGCATCTGGGGCTGCTCTATCTCCCCGAGCTGGGTGGCGCCTTGATCACAGCGGTGGCGCTCGGCATCGTCCTCAAAAAACGCCAGATGCACTACCTGCCGCTGGCCGGCATGGCGTTCCTGGCCGCTGGAATCGCCGTGTTCCGGATCCAGCTCCCGCCCACCGAAGCGCTCACCCTGATCGGCTCCGGGCTCACCGGAATCGGTCTCGGCGCTGCGGTCGCCCCGGCGCTGTTCGTCGCGGGGTTCTCGCTCGCGGCGGCGAGCCTGCAGCGGGTGTTCGCGATCGTCGAGCTCTTCCGGGCGGTCGCCGCGTTCATGATCGCTCCGGTGTTCGTGCACTTCGCTGCCACCGTCGGTGGCAGCCCCAGCGCCGGCACCGGCATCGCGCTGTGGATCGGCTTGGGCCTCGCGGTCGCCGGCGGGCTCGTTCCAGTCGGTCTGTACGCGCTCGGCCGAGCGCGCCCGCAAGCACCGGACCTCGAGCGCTTCATGAACGGCGAGGGGCCGGCATGGGACTCGCCGCCGCTGCTCGCGGGGATCCGCAACCACCCGCACCATCAAACGCTCGCCGAGGAGGCGGCATGACAACGACAAACGACATCCAGGGCGACGCCAGCCCGTCACGCGGCCCCGTCATCTTCGCCTACGACGGCTCCGAGCTGGCGAAGCTTGCGATCGACGAGGCCGGCAGGCAGCTCCCGCCGGGACGCGACGCGCTCGTCCTCACCGTCTGGCAGCCGTTCGACGTCGGGTTCGTACCACCCGTCCCGCTGCGACTCGACGCCGCCGAGATCGCCGACGTCAGAGAAGCCGCCAAGCGGACCGCCGCCGACGGAGCCTCACTCGCACAGGCGGCGGGCTTCAAAGCGCACGGTGTGGAGGCCGAGGTCGCACCCACCTGGAAGGGCATCGTGCATGCCGCCGAGGAGCACGACGCGAGCCTGATCGTGCTGGGCTCCCACGGCCGCACCGGGCTTGCCGGGGTGCTGCTCGGAAGCGTTGCCGAGGCGGTCGCCGCGCACTCGCAACGCTCGGTGCTGATCGTCCATCGCCGCGGCTGATCCTGTGTGCAAACCGCGTCTTCGGCACTTACTCTGATTCTCGGCCTTCCGGTGCGGTGGAAGTGGTCAGCATGGGTGCCGTCACCTACCAGGTGCCGGTTGGAGTCGGGCCGCCGGAGCCGCGTTTGATGGCGACGGTTAGGGTGCGAGCCTGCCGGATATGTGACGGGTATCCGGCCCGCAAGGACAGTGCCTTACCGAAAGGCCTGCGTGAGCGGGCCTTTCGCCTGTTATTTGATGTTTTTGTTGACCAGTTCCTGCAGCGCAACTGAGGTTTCTTCGACGTCGTGGTAGGAGACTTCGCGTAGCGTGACCTTGGTGGCGGGGGGCGCGGTGGCAACGATGATCGCCACGACGACCACCACCAGCAGCAGCAGGGCGAAGAGCGTCATGAAGAGGCGTCGCCCGCGCGAGGAGCCGCGCCCCGTGCTCGTGGCCGCGAGCGGCTCGACCTGGCGCGGCGGCGGCCCAGGCCGCGGCCGGCGGGGGGCAACGCTGCCCGCGCGAGTCAGCGCACGAGTACGACCGGTGGCACCCGCGACCCCTGCCGCACCCGCACCCGCACCTGCGCCGGCGGCTCCGGCGGCGAGCAGGCTGGTGGCCGCAGTGGCGTGACTACGGCCCGCCCGCCCGACCCCGCCTGCCCTGCTCGCCCCGCCCACGCCGGGCTCCGCGGGTGGAATGCCGCGCTGGGCGTCGCTCACCGCACGGCCCATTTCACGCGCGTCGCGGTAGCGATCGCGGGGGTCGAGCGCGAGCGCGATCGCCACTGCCTCGGCCAGCTCGGGGCCGGCGGCGGCGACCAGCGTGTCGAGCAACGGCGGCTCCTCCTGCTGCTGCTTGAGCGCCAGCTCGGTCAGCGAGGTGGCCTCGTAGGGGAGGCGCCCGGAGATCAGCTGGTAGGCGACCACGCCGAGTGCGTACAGGTCCGCCGGAGGGCCGGCTTCCTCGCCGCGGGCCTGCTCGGGCGCGAGGTAGGCGGCGGTGCCCAGCACCGAGCCCACCTGGGTGATGCTCGACTGCTCGGTTGCCTTGGCGATCCCGAAGTCGGCCAGCTTGATCTCCCCCTCGAGCGAGCGCAGCAGGTTGCCGGGCTTGACGTCGCGGTGCACTACCCCGTGGCGGTGGGCGTAGAAGAGGCCCTCGCACGCCTGCTGGATGACCGAGGCGGCCTCGTCCACCTCGACCCATCCCTGGTCGCGGAGGATCTCCGCGCACGATTGGCCCTCGATGTACTCCATCACGATGAAATGCTGGTGGGCACGCTCGTCGAGGCCGGAGTCGAACACCTGCACGATGTTGGGGTGCACCAGCCGCGCCGCCGCCTGCGCCTCGCGCTGGAAGCGGGAGACGAACGTGGGATCCTCGGCGAGGTGCTCGGCGAGCAGCTTCACCGCGACGCGGCGCTCCAAGCGCAGGTCGAAGGCGAGGTGCACGGTGGACATTCCCCCATAGCCCAACCGGCTCTCCAGGCGGTAGCGCCCGGCGATCTCCGGGGTGCTCATCGGCCGGGCCTCAGGTAGTTGACGTGGTGCTCCGAGCGCACGACAGGGCTGGTGATCTCCGGGGTGCTCGGCCGGGCCCCACGTAGTCGCGGCGCGATGCGGTGCTCCGAGCGCAGGACAGGCCCGGCTATCTTGGGGGCTCTCACTGCCCGCCCCCGCCGCTGCCCGTGCCTCCGCTGGGCGCCACCGCACCGCCGTTGTTGGCGCCTTCTGAGGCTTCGCCGCTGCCCAACCCTCCCTGGCCGCTGCCGGCGCCGCCTTCCCCGGCTTTGCCTTCGCTGCCGCCGACTTCAGGCGAAGTGCCGCCTTCGGCACCGGAGCTCGGGGCGGTGCCGGTGGGCGCGGTGCTGGTACCCGTGGCGGTAGAGGTCGGGGGGGTGGTGCTGGTGGGTGGGGTCGTGGTCGTGGTTTTGGTCGTGGCCGGGGGAGCTGTGGTGGTAGCGGTCGATTCGCCTGTCGTGGTGGTCTGGGCGAGCGGTTCGGCGCAGAGTTCGAGGGCCAGCGTCTGCAGATGCGAGATACCCTCCCGCAGCTTTGCGCGCAGACCGGCGTTGACGCTTGCAGGCAGCGCCTGGAAGTCGTGTTCGGTTGTGCTCAGTGCGGCCTTGGTGGGCTCGCAGTTGCCGTCGCCTTTCGACGCGGCCCGTTCGACCGCTTGGAAGTCGGCCACCAGCGGCCCCGCGTTCGCCGAGGGGATCAGCCCCGTGCCGGAGCTGCCACAGGAGACGAGCACCGCCACCCCGGCGCCGAGCAGGCCGGCGGGCAGGAGACGCAGGAGGATCGCACGCGGGAGTCGGCCTCGGCGTCTTCTCTGAGGCGAGTCCCCAGGTCGTTGAGTGGCGCTGGTGGAATCGGGGCGACGCACCGTCACTGACCGTACTCCAGCCGCTCGGCGAGCGAGTCGGGCAGGCGCGCGGCGCGGATTGCCGCCGAGGCGCCGGCGACGTCGTAGGGGGTGCGCCGATAGGAGGCGGTCCATTTGTCGCTATCGAGCAGCAGCCACGCCGCGCGCGGGTCGCCGTCGCGGGGTTGGCCGACACTGCCAGGGTTGAGCAGCCACTCGCCCTGGCGGAGGTCTAGCTCGGTCCCGTCGCGGTGCGGGCCGCCGCTGGCCAGCTGGCCGGGGATGCGTCCGAACGAGAGGGCGACGTGCGAGTGCCCGATCAACCCGACGCGCTCGCGCAGCCGGTCGAGGCAGAGTTCGGCGAGCAGCGTGGAGAGCACGTACTCCCACACCGGATCGCGGGGGCTGGCGTGGTAGAGCCCGACCGGGCCCTCGTGGCCCTCGGAGCGCAGGCCGGCGAGGAACGAGCGGCTGTCGGGGTCGAGTACCTCCTGTGTCCACTGCAGCGAGAGTGAGGCGCCGCGTGAGAAGTCCGACAGCGGCAGCTCGCCGATCGCGGCGAGGTCGTGGTTGCCGGCAAGGCACACCGCGGCGTGCTCGCGGGCGAGCGCCACGCAGGCGTCGGGGTCGCCGCCGTAGCCGACGAGGTCGCCGAGGCACCACAGCTCGGCGGCGTCGCTCGCGGCGACGGCCTGGAGCACCGCTTCGAAGGCGTGCCGGTTGCCGTGGATGTCAGAGACGATCGCGACCTTCATCGTTGCAGGGTAGGAGCCTCGCGCGAGGGAGACGGCGGAGCCTCGCGCCCTCGCAAACGGTTGCGCGTCCGGCGACTCAGGACTCCTCGCCGTCTCCCGCTTCCTCGCCCCCATACTCGGGCAGGTTCTTGATGCCCTCGCGGGTGCGCCACTTCGAGTAGTTGTCCTCCATCGCATCGATCAGCTCGCGCATGAAGCGCGGAGAGAGGTTGACGCGGGAGACCACCACGCCGGGGACCTCTTCGGCCTCGACCTCGTGGTCAACACGGGCGAAGGTCACCGTGAACTCGTAGTCGGAGTGGCTGACATTGGCGAAGTTGGCGTATACGCCCCCCATGATCTCGGGGGAGAGGTGGATGTTTATGTGGCGCTCGGCGCCTTGGTCGTCGTCGTTCACAGGGCTAGTATCGCAACCCGTGCGGGCGACCGTGTGCAGCTTGTGTTGGTGACCGTCGTGGGGGAGGCCCGGCTGCGGCCTCCTTTCGCCGACGACGTGGCCCATTACAGCCGCCTGCTCTCCCGTTATGTGAAGCTGGAGCTGGTTGAGGTGCGCGCGGCAGAGGCGGCGGCGCGGCGGATCCCACAGGGAGCGTTCGTGTCGCTGCTGGCCGCTGAGGGGCTCGCGTACGACAGCGTCGCCTTCAGCGCCTTCCTCGATGAGCGCCGCCACGCGGGTGGCGATCTGACGTTCGTGGTCGGCGGGCCCTTCGGCGCGCCGCCGCTACAGCGGGTCGACCACCGCCTGTCGCTGGGTGCGATGACGCTACCCCACCAGCTCGCGTGGGTGGTGTTGCTCGAGCAGCTCTACCGCGCGCATAAGATCCTGGCGGGCGAGCCCTACCACTATTGAGATGCACACAAGCCTCATGCTTGGCCTCTCCCGCAACCGCAACCTCCACGTGAGATGGTGTGTCCCGTGACAAGCAACAGTCCCCTGCGATGACCGACCTACCGAGAGAGCCCCCGATCGTGAGCGCCTCGCGTACGCCGCTGGACGGCCTGCGCGAGGCGGTGCTGGCGGCGGCGGCTGGTCTGTCAGGCGGCGAGGATGGCCGCGGGCCCGACGGGGTGACGCTCGAGCGCCCCCCGAAGGTGAGCTTCGGCGACTACTCGACCAACGCCGCGCTGCTGCTGGCTCCGCGGCTGGGCGTTCCCCCTCGTGAGGCAGCGGAGCGCCTGGGGGCGGAGCTGGTGGAGCTGGTGGGGGAGGACATCGAGCGCTTCGAGGTGGCGGGGCCGGGCTTCCTGAACCTGTTCATGGCGGATCGCTGGCTGAGGCGCGCGTTGGCGGCGATGTTGCAGGCCGGCGAGAGCTACGGCGCCGGCGGCGCGCGACGCGGCGAAAGGATCCTGGTCGAGTTCGTGAGCGCCAACCCGACGGGCCCGATGCACGTGGGTCACGCGCGCAACGCGGCGTACGGAGATGCGCTGGCGCGGCTGCTGGCGCTGCACGGGCACGAGGTGATGCGCGAGTTCTACGTCAACGACGCGGGCTCGCAGGTAGGCAAGCTGGGCGAGTCGATCCTTGCGCTGGCGAACGGCGAGCAGGTGCCCGAGGATGGCTACAAAGGGGAGTATGTGCAGGAGCTGGCAGAGCGCCTGGCACCTGACGCCGGCGACGCGCGGGCGTTGGGCAGGGCGGCGGTGGACCTGATGGTGCAGCGGATGCGCGTCTCGTTGGAAGCCTTCGGGGTGGACGACTTCGACCACTGGCAATACGAGAGCGAGCTGCACGAAGGGAACCCGAGCCGGGTGGAGCATGCGCTCGCGCTGCTGGAGCAGCAAGGCCACACCTACCGCAGCGAGGGCGCGCTGTGGCTGCGTACGACCCAGTTCGGCGACGACAAGGACAGGGTGCTGGTGCGCTCCAGTGGCGAGCACACCTACTTCGCCTCGGACATTGCCTACCACCAGGACAAGCGCGAGCGCGGGTATCAGCGCCAGATCGACGTGTGGGGCGCCGACCACCATGGGTATGTGGCGCGGATGAAGGCGGCCTACGAGGCGCTGGGGGGCGATCCCGGGCACCTGGAGATGCTGATCATGCAGCTCGTGCACCTCGTGCGACGGGGAGAGCGCGCGCAGATGTCCAAGCGCGCCGGCGAGTTCGTGACGCTCGACGATCTCGTGCAGGAGATCGGCGTGGATGCCGCTCGCTGGTATTTGCTCTCGCGCTCGCACGACACCACGATCGATCTCGATCTCGACCTCGCGCGGGCGCAGAGCAGCGAGAACCCCGTGTACTACGTGCAGTACGCACATGCGCGGATCGCCTCGATGCTGACGAAGGCGGGCATTGCGCGGGTCGCGGCGGCACTGGAGGAGGCGGGCGCGGGTGAGCCGCTGTACGTGGTGGCGCTCGGTGGAGCGACCAACGGGCGTCCCAAGTCCGGCGCCGCCGCGGAGAAGGAGCCCCTGCACCCATCCGAGCGCGCCCTGATCAAGCGACTGTTGGAGCTTCCCGGCGAAGTGGCGGAGGCGGCACAACGCCGCGCGCCGCACCGGATCGCGGCATACGCGCTGCAGGTCGCCCAGGACTTCACCGCGTTCTACCGTGATTGCCGCGTGGTGGGCGCCGAGCCGGAGGCGGTGGAGCGCCAGCGGATCGCGCTGAGCGTGGCCGCGCGGGGGACGATCGCACGCTGCCTGGAGGATCTCCTAGGCGTTGGCGCGCCGCGGGAGATGTAGGCGCTCACTCGAAGCGCGCGATGTCCGCATTCAGCCGAGCTTCGTCGGAGGGGCTGAGTACGGCGGCGGAGCCGGTCCCTCCGGCGGCTTGCGCGGCGCGGGCACGGCGGCGCCAGCGGGGCAGCAGCAGCGCGAGCAAACCCAGCAGCGCGAGCACCACACAGGGAGGGACGAGGTACACCGCTAGATCGAACCCATGCGTGCTGGGAAGGGCGAGCACGGCGGGGCCGTATTCGCGCACCAGCGCACGCTTGATCTGCGCCTCGGTGAGCCCCGCGTCGATCAGGCGCTGGATGAAAGCGCGCTCGCGATCGGCCTGCGGGGACTGGGCGACGGTGAGCGGGATTTTGCAGGTGACGCACATCGCCTGGCTTTCCACGGCGGGCAGCGTTGTGCGCGGCGCGACCGCCTGCGCGGGCAGAGCGGCGCCGGGCAGCGCCACAGCGAGCAAAGATGCCGCCAGCGCGACAGCGGTGCGGGCACCCAAGCTCATGCGCTTTCCGCAAGGCGCACAGCCTTATGCACGAACGAGGCTTCGATCGCGCCGCGCTCGTCGGCGGTGATGTGCCCGGAGGAGTCGATCAGGAAGCTCTCGGGCAGCTCGGCGGTGCCATAGAGATGGGCGAATTCTCCGCCGGCATCGCGGAGATCGGGGTAGGTGAGGTGGTGTTCGTGCACGAACTTCAGCGATTCCGAGGCCACATCCTCGTCGGTGACCCCGAGTACGGTCGCGTGGTGGCGCTCCAGCTGGCGCTGCAGCCGCTCCATCGCCGGGGCCTCGGCCTGGCAGGGGGGGCACCAGGAGGCCCAGAAGTTGAGCACCACCACCCGGCCGCGGTAGGCGGCGAGTGAGCTCTCGCCGTGCCCGACGAGGACGGGCAGCCGCTCGCCGGCCTGCGGCGCGAGCGGCTGCTGGCCGTCGGCGAGCGCCTGATCGATGGTGCGATTGGGTGACTCGTTGGCGACCCCATAGATCAGCAGTCCGAGAAAGGCGGCGCCGAGGAGCGAGGCGAGGATGGGCAGGAGCAGTCGTTTCATGAGCACCGAAAGGGTAGAGGGCCGGGGTGGGCGGCGGGGTCGGTGGGGGCGAGCGTGGGGGCGGCAGACGGGGTGGAGGTGGGCCTGGGCGGAGGGGTCGATCAGGCCCCCGCGGCCGAGGGGTGGAGGCTGGCGGGGGTGGGAGTTGCGTGGAGAAGGGCTGGCGCGGCCGTGCGACTGGCGTCGTCGGAGAAGTGGGGCCGTCAACGGGTCCCTCGACCTCCGAGAGGGCGTAATATGCACTCAGGTGCGGTGGTAGCTCAGTTGGTAGAGCGCAAGCTTCCCAAGCTTGAGGTCGCGAGTTCGAACCTCGTCCGCCGCTTTTACTTGGTGGGGCCGAATCTGGCTCTATGGTGGGGGATTCGGGGAGGTAGTAGGCCGGGCAGCTTGCGGACAAGCGCGGGCGTTCGCGGGCAAGAGGGACACAAATCTGCTGTCACCGTGCTGCCACGGGATCGGGCGCCGGCGGTGTGCCGGGAGCCCGATGAGGCCGAGTGCGCGGCGATGTATTGGCGCGGCTTCGGTGTGGTATCCACGGGCGCGTCGTGTGCGAAGCCGGCAGAAAAGCCCAGGGGGAATCGGGCCACCTTGCGAAAGGAGGTGGCTGCCGACGATGGCGCGGCGCTCGGCGAGTGTTCTCGGTACCTTGAGCATGTGGATATTTCGGATATCGCAATGGACCACGAGGTCGTCGTGGTCGGTGCCGGCTTCTCGGGCATCGGGGCGGCGATCAAGCTCGACCAGGCCGGCTTCCGCGACTTCGTGGTGCTCGAGGCCGGGGACGGTGTCGGGGGCGCCTGGCACTGGAACACCTACCCGGGGATAGCGGTCGACATCCCGTCTTTCAGCTACCAGTTCTCCTTCGAGAAGCGCAGCGACTGGTCGCGCGTGTACGCGCCGGGGACGGAGCTCAAGGCCTACGCGGAGCACTGCGTGGACAAGTACGGGGTGCGCGATCGCATCCAGCTGAACACCAAGGTGGTCGGGGCGAGGTTCGACGAGGATGCCCACGCGTGGCACATCCAGACCGCGAACGGCGAGCAGATCGCCGCGCGATACGTGGTCGGCGCGACAGGCGTGTTCAGCCAGCCCAAACCGCCCGAGATCGAGGGCCTCGACTCCTTCGCCGGCACGACCATGCACACGGCGCGCTGGGATCACTCGGTCAACCTGCGCGGCAAGCGCGTCGGGGTGATCGGCACGGGTGCCTCGGCGATCCAGCTCATCCCCGCGATCGCCCCCGAAGTCGAGCAGGTCACCGTCTTCCAGCGCACTCCCATTTGGTGCCTACCCAAGCTCGACGCCCCGATGAGCCCGCGCGCGCGCCGGGCACTGCGCTCGGTGCCCGGCGCCGAGCTCGCCACACGCTGGGCCAGTCAGGCCTTCGTGGAGGTCACCTTCGTGCTCGCCGCGCACTTCGCCGGCCAGTTCCCGAGCCTTACCGCCCGCGGCGAAGCCACCGCTCGCAAAATGCTCCGCGAGGTCAAGGATCCCGTCGTGCGCGAGAAGCTCACGCCTAAGTACTCCCTCGGGTGCAAGCGCCCGAGCTACTCCAATGAGTACATCCCCGTCTTCAACCGGGAGAACGTGCTGCTAGAAACCACCTCCATTGAGGCGATCGCCGAGACAGGCGTTCGCACGAGCGACGGGGTCGAGCATCCTTTCGACGTGCTCGTCCTCGCAACTGGGTTCAAGGTGTTCGACTCCGGGAACCTGCCGGCATTCGAGATGCTGGGCGCGGGTGGTGTTGACCTCGAGGAGTGGTGGGATGCCAACCGGCTGCAGGCCTATGAGGGCGTGAGCGTCCCCGGCTTTCCGAACTCCTTCTCGATCCTCGGTCCCTACGGGTTCAACGGCCAGTCCTACTTCGGTCTGATCGAGACCCAGATGCGCCACATCGTGCGCTGCCTGAAGCGGGCGCGCAGCGAAGGCGCCACGCGCGTGGAGATCACGCCCGAGGCCAACCGTCGCTACTTCGACTCGATGCTCGGGCGCCGCCACAACCAGGTTTTCTTCCGGGGCGCCTGCTCGAACGCGAACAGCTACTACTTCGACAAGCACGGCGACGCGCCGTTCCGGCCCAGCCTCTCGCTCGAGGCGGCCTGGCGCAGCGCCCGCTTCGACCTCGACGACTACGCGTTCTCACGATGACACGTCTAACGCGTACAGAGTCCCAGGCGCGAACCCGAGCGCTGATCCTCGACGCGGCCACCCGCCTGTTTCTATGCGACGGCTTCCAGGTCACCTCCCTCGAGCAGATCGGCGGGGACGCAGGGTTCACCCGCGGCGCGGTCTACTCCAACTTCCCCAGCAAGACCGCGATGGGATCGCCGTGATCGATGAGCTGTACGAGCGCATGGCGCGTGCCGTCGAGCCCGACCTTCCCGGGTCGGGCTGGGTCGAGCTCTTGCGCGTGCTCGCCGGATCGATCGTCGTGGGTGCCCGATGAAGGCCGTGAACTGCAAAGAAGGCCAGTTGACGGTCGTCGATCTGCCGACGCCGGCCCCCGAAAGGGGGCAGGTATTGATCGATGTCCTTCGCTGTGGTATCTGCGGATCAGACCTTCATGCTCGCCATCACTGCAACGAGATGGCAGACGTGGCTTTGGAGACTGGCTATGCGGATTTCATGCGCTCCGACCAGGACGTCGTCATGGGGCACGAGTTCTGCGGTGAGATCGTCGAACATGGCCCCTCCTGTCGGCGGTCGGTGCCGACGGGGACAACGGTGGTCTCGTTGCCTCTGCTGCGTGTCGGGAAGGACATCCACGCCACCGGCCTGTCGGTGGCGGCTCCCGGTGCCTATGCAGAGCGGATGCTCGTGCAGGAGTCTCTCACCGTTCCCGTACCCAATGGCCTCGCGCCCGGCGTCGCCGTGCTGACCGAGCCGATGGCTGTCGGCTGGCACGCTGTGCGCCGAGGCGAGGCCAAGAAGCGCACCGTCGCGGTCGTCATCGGCTGCGGGCCGATCGGCCTGTCGGTGATCTGCATGCTCAAGGCACACGGCGTGCGCACCGTCATCGCGAGCGACTTCTCCGCGGGGCGTCGCGCGTTGGCGAGGGCAAGCGGCGCTGACGTCGTCGTCGACCCAGCACACGAATCGCCCCACGCCTCAGCCGAGCAGCACGGGCACCTCACCACGGTTCCCGCCGCCCTCGACCTCGCAGTTGACGGCATGGGCAAAATGCAGCGGCTGCCGATTCCCTGGCATCACACCTGGCGTGCGGCCGAAGCGCTCGGCCTAGCCAAGCCCAAGAGCCCCGTGATCTTCGAATGCGTGGGCGTGCCCGGGGTACTCGCCCAGGTGATCGCGAGTGCGCCTCTGTTCTCCCGCGTAGTCGTCGTCGGCGTGTGCATGGGTACAGACAAGATCAAGCCAGCGATGGCGATCAACAAGGAAATCGACCTACGCTTCGTCCTCGGCTACACCCCCGTCGAGTTCCGCGACACGCTTCACATGCTCGCCGAGGGAAAGGTGAACCCCGGTCCTCTCGTCACCGGCACCGTAGGACTCCACGGCGTCAACAGGGCCTTCGAAGCACTCGGAGACCCCGAGACCCACGCAAAGATCCTAGTCAACCCGAAGAGTACCGCCGCCGCGCCTTAGCGCAAAAGCGAGCGCGTCAATCGACCGCTCCGACACTCACGCAAGGCGCGCTCGCAGTGCTGGTGGACACCTGCCTTCACGTGTGTGCCGGTATGGCTGGAGATCGCTTGCGTGGGTGACCGCACTGGGCGCGAGAATCCCCGTGAGACGCGCTCCATGATGTCTCTGGCATTCTTTTGCAGCAGGTGCGACCCAAGACGGAGCGGAAATGAGCAAGCTGAGACTCAGCATCACGATGTCGCTGGACGGCTACGTCGCCGGCCCAGGTCAAGATGAGGAGAACCCGCTCGGTTCCGGCGGGCTGGATCTGCACGAGTGGTTCTTCCCGCTCAAGGCGTTTCGGGAGATGCACGGCGAGGAGGGCGGCGATGTAAACGCCAGCTCTGCGGTGGTCGAGGAACGCTTGGCGAACATAGGCGCCACGATCATGGGCCGCAACATGTTCGGACCGGTCCGGGGTCCGTGGATGGATGAGTCCTGGCGGGGCTGGTGGGGCGAGAATCCCCCGTTCCACCATCCTGTGTTCGTGCTCACCCACCACCCGCGCGAGCCACTCCAGATGCAGGGCGCCACCACCTTCCATTTCGTCAGCGAGGGGATCGAGTCAGCGCTGAGGCAGGCAAAGGACGCCGCACAGGGACGCGTCATCTCGCTGCCCGGGGGCGCGTCGGTGGTCAACCAATATCTGGCCGCGGGGCTGGTTGACGAGATCGACATCTCGATCGCGCCACTGATCCTGGGTACCGGTGAGCGCCTATTCGCGGGGCTCGACCGTGGGACACTCGAGCTCAAGCAGATCCGGGCAGTCGACGCGCCCGGCGTCACACACATCAAGTACGAAGTCAACTGACTGCTTTTACCGGTGACGGATCTCGCTGCTGAGCTCGGCATTCACTCGGACTCCCCGCCGGACGTGCTCGATAGCCACTGAGGGGGGTCCAGTCCCCCTCTGGGTCGGTGGTTTGCCCCACCTCGATCAGATGGCCGTCGGGATCGCGGATGTAGCAACGGATCTCGTACTTGTGCTGCTTCGGCGGTGTCAGGAATTGAGCGCCCTTAGCGCTCCATTCGGCGTACACGGCCTCGATGTCCTTGACCCGGATATTGAGGAAGCTGCTGACCCGGTCGAGCTCGCGTGGCGTCTGGAGAGTGACCGCGGGCTTGTCGTCGGTCGGGCCTCCCCCGACATTGATGATGATCCAGCTGTTGGATAGTGCGACGTAGGTTGGATCCCCGGAGAAGACCACCCTGCCGCCGAGCACTTCCGTGTAGAAGCGGCGGGAACGCTCTACATCATCTGAAACGATGAAATGAGCCAAGACCAGCTCGTCGTCGATGTTGCTCATGCTTACCTCCGTCTCTCGAGTTTTGCCGCTAATGTCACGCGTTGCACCCCGCATCGCGCCTGTGCGTGCCAATGGTCCGATGCGCTTTGTTGCGTGGTCACGATCTCCCGTTCTGAGGAGCGCGATGGGGTGTCGCTCCGTGACGACAGCCCCACGGTCAGTGTCCTGCACTTTGGCCGCCGTCGAGGTGCAAGATCTCTCCAGTCACGAAGGGCGCCGACTCGAGATATAGGACTCCACCGACCACATCCTCGATCTCGCCCACCCGACCGAGGGGGTGCAACGCACCCATCCCCGCGTAGGAGCTGTCGTCGTGCGTTTTGATCACACCCAGAGAAACGGCATTTACCCGCAGGCCGCGTGAGGCATACTCGATCGCGAGCGATCTGGTGACCGCAACCAACCCCCCCTTGGTGAGGGTTTGCAGTGCGGCCGGCGTTTTGCTTTCCGCGTACTCGACCAGCGTCGTCGAGACATTGACGATGTGCCCGGCGCCACGATCGAGCATCTGTTTGATCGTGCGCGTCGTGATGTGGAAGAAGCCTGCGAGGTTGACGGCGATCAGGGCGTTGAAGTCCTCGAGGGTGTAGTCCGTGAAAGGCTTGCCGATGTAGATCCCGGCGTTGTTGATCAACGTGTCGATCCGGCCATAGCGCTCGATCGCCTCGCTGACCACACGCTGCGCCGTGTCGGGGTCGGCGATGTCTCCTGCGACGGTCACGATGCCGGTATCCGCGGAAGGCTCGACCGATAGGGCAGTCGCGATCACGATGTACCCGAGCTCGCGGTATGCGCTCGTGAGGCCCGCGCCGATCCCCTGTGAGGCGCCGGTGATGATCGCGACCTTCCCGTTGTTGGGCTCGGGCGAAGAGTTCATTCGGCGAGGTAGGTCTCGTAGATCACGCCGTCGTCGGTCTGCGGCGTGTGGTGGATGTCGCCGAATGCAGCGCCGTCCGGTAGGACGATCTGCCAGTCGGCGCTGGCGCCCGGGAGCAGCTTGCCGTTGAGCTCGGGGCCGGTGAACGTCCCGCCGGTCTGGGGCACGATCCGCCGGTGGCCCCGCGCGACCTGACCGAGATCCAGTGGCTCGCCGAGGGTCACCTCCAGGCGGTAGACATTCCTGAGGCGGGGATCCGGAAGCTGACCGCTCATGGTCATGCTGCTCATGTTGGCACCTGCAGGTCGATTTCGGTTTCTGGCATCGATCCAGGGCCGTGCGGGTGCCTGGCGACGCGGCCGCGGGTCGCTTTCAGCGTTGCCTGGCTCGCCACGCGCCGCGCGGGAGGACCTTGACTTCTGCTCGGATGAGAGGAAAGTATGGGCAACCCGACGGGAGCGTGGAGGCGATATGAACAGTGTCCAGGCCGGTGAGTTCAAGCTCGAGGTCATGGTCTTGCCGGTCTCGGACGTCGACCGGGCGAAGGAGTTCTATGGAGGCCTCGGCTGGAGGCTCGACGCGGACGTTGCCCGCGATGAGGACCTTCGCCTCGTTCAGTTCACGCCTCCGGGCTCCGCGTGCTCGATCCAATTTGGCACGAACATCGCATCGGGCGCGCCCGGCTCGGCCGAGAGCCTGTACCTGGCCGTCTCTGACATCGAAGCTGCGCGTGAGGAGCTGCTCGCCCACGGCGTTGAGGTGAGCGAGGTGTTCCACGAGGGAACGCCCGGCGCTCGCTTCCACGAGCCCGGACGTGAGTCCGGGCCGGCGCCCGACCACGGCACCTACGGCTCCTTCGCGACGTTCAGCGATCCGGATGGCAACGGCTGGCTGCTCCAGGAGATCACCACGCGTCTGCCGGGTCGCTGAGGAGTTGCCGAGGTGAGCAGCGACTATGACGTGATCGTGCTCGGCGGCGGCTCGCCGGGCGAGCACTGTGCGAGCGCTCTGGCGGAGGGCGGTCTGCGCGTGGCGGTCGTGGAGCGCGAGCTCGTGGGCGGGGAGTGCTCCTACTGGGCTTGCATTCCCTCGAAGACGCTGCTGCGGCCGGGCGAGGCGGTCCATGGGGCGCGCGAGGCCGCCGCGACCGCGGAAGTGGATGTGCAGGCGGCGCTTGCCTGGCGTGACTTCATGGTCTCCGACTACTCCGACGCCGGCCAGGAGCGCTTCCTTGCCGATCACGGCATCGAGCTGCTGCGCGGCAGCGGGCGGCTCGCGGGCCCTGGGGTCGTGGAGGTCGACGGTGTGCGCCACACCGCGGACCACGTCGTTCTCGCGAACGGTGCCGATCCGGTCGTGCCGCCCGTGCCTGGCTTGCGCGAGCTGGACGGCGTTTGGACCAACCGCGAGGTGACCTCCATGAAGGCGATCCCGCGCCGTCTGCTGATCCTCGGCGGCGGGCCGGTCGGCGTGGAGATGGCGCAGGCCGTTCGTCGGCTCGGCGGCGAGGTGGCGGTGATCGACATGGCCGAGCACGTGCTCGGGCGGGAGCCCGCGCCGCTCGGTGAGGCGCTCGGCGAGGTTCTGCGCAGTGAGGGCATCGAGCTCGTCCTGTCCGCGAACGCGAGCGCGGCGCGACGCGACGGCGAGGACTACGTCGTCGAGATCGACGACGGACGCGAGCTGCGCGGTGAGAAGCTGCTCGTCGCCACCGGCCGGCGTCCGCGGGTGCTCGGGCTCGGCCTGGAGACCGTCGGCGTCGAGGCGGATGCGCACGGAGTTCCAGTCGACGCGCACCTGCGGGCGGCGGCGAACCTGTGGGCGATCGGCGACGTAAACGGGCAGTGGCCGCTCACCCACGTCGGCAAGTACGAGGGCGAGGTGGTCGCCGCGAACATCCTCGGCGAGCCGCGAAAGGCCAACTACGAGGCCGTTCCCCGGGTCGTCTACACCGACCCGCAAGCCGCGGCGGTGGGCGCTTCCGCCGGCCGCTTCAGCGCGATGGTCCCGCTGTCGGAGGTGGCGAAGACCGCGACCTACACGCGCGCGTACGCCGACAGCAACGGCTTCCTGACGCTGCTCAGCGACGGCGAGCGGCTGACGGGCGCCTACGCGCTCGGCCCCGAGGCGGGCGAGTGGCTGCAGCAGGCGACGCTCGCGATCCGCGCCCAGGTCCCACTCGACGTTCTCACGGACACGATCCAGCCGTTCCCGACGTTCTCGGAGATCTACGTCGCCGCGCTGAAGGCGCTCCGCGGCGAGATCGCGGCAGCGTCCAAGGCGGTCGGCGCGGGACCGCCGATGGCGAGCTGACGGAGAGACGACGATGACCGCAACGGCGTGCGCGTGTCGATGCGCGTCGACACGGATGTCGCGTTGGAGTGAGCGCCGCTGCGCGAGGCGAAGCCTTGACCTGGGTGAGCGCTACAGGCGGGAGACGAGCTCGGCCACGATTTCCGCGGCGGGCTGTGATTGCCTGGCGAGCGCAACGCTCTGTCCGGCCCACAGCGATAGCGCCTCGATCTCACCGGTCGTTCCGACCATCGGGGGCGCGGGGGAATATCGAAGGATGGGTTCGCCCGAAGCGAACTGCGCTATCAGCCCTTCTCCCGGTCGACTTCCCAGTGGCGGCCGGCCCGCGGCCTCCCACATCTCGGCGGTCGAGTTGTGGATGGCGCGGTGCGGGGAGTCCGGCCATCCCACGTCATACAGGTCGGGGTACCACTCCGCATCGGTCTCCGTCGCGGCGATCAGGCGGCGCCGATACTCCTCGTGGATCGGCATCTCATCGGCCAGCAGGAACCGCGTGCCCAGCAAGGCGGCCTGCGCGCCGAGGGCGAGCACGGCCGCGACCCCTCGCGCGTCGCCGATCCCACCGGCTGCGATGACCGGTACCGGCGCCACCGCGTCGACCACCGCCGGCACCAATGGGAGCGTTGCCACGCCACCCCACACGTGTCCGCCGGCCTCCCAGCCCTGCGCAACGACGATGTCCACTCCACATCCGGCCGCGCGCCGCGCTTCCTCGGCACTGCCGACCGTGTGCATCACAAGCCCTCCGGCGTCGTGCACCGGCCCCACATAGCTGTCTGGATCGCCCCAGATGAACGACACGATCCGCAGGCCGGCGGCAAGCGACTGATCGACCCGACGGTGCTGGTCGGTGTTGAGAACGAAGTTGCCCGCAAACGGCCGGTCGGTGAGCGCTGCCGCTGCGCGAACCGGGTCTCCGGCGTCATCGGCCCATGACAGCCCCACGCTGCCGAGACCGCCGGCATTTGAGACGGCGGCGGGCAAGCGAGGATCCACAGCCAGTGGCGCCTGCACGATCGGATGTTCGATCCCCAGCAACTCGCATACCGGCGTATGGGTACTCATCGGGATGGCCTCTTTTCTGGCGCACGCGGCGCCGGTTGACTAGGCTCAATGTAGACCCGAACGGTTTCCGTCGCGCCCGGGCTACCACTGGCCCACCCAGTGCCGCGGACCGGGGCCGGACTCGTGGAGGACCGGGCGCGATTGGACGGGACGGCGGCCATCGTGGTCGTCACTCCTCAACCATAGACAGGAGCAGACCATGCGCAGCGACATCACTACTGGCGGCCACCTTCCCCGACTACGAATTGCCCGACCACGAGAACGTGCCCCGCAAGCTCAGCGAGATCCAGGGCGATGACCCCCTGATTCTTACGCTCGCGCGCGGGAACTACTGCCCCAAGGAGCACCAGCAGCACCTCGAGCTCGCCGCCAACTACCCCAAGATCGCGGTCGCCTACACGAAAATCGCGACGATCTCGACCGACACCCATCACTCAAGCCAGGAGTTCCGCGGGTCGGTCGGCGCGCAGTGGCCGTTTCTCTCCGACCCGGAGCGGACCGTCCAGAAGGACCTCGACATCCAGGAGTACACCGACTCCGAGCACGACCCGATGATCCCCCACACCCTCGTGCTCAAGCCAGGGCTGGTCATCCACAGCATCTACAACGGCTACTGGTTCTGGGGACGCCCCACTTTCGCGGATCTCACGCACGACCTACGGACCGTGACCAGCGAGATCCGCCCCGACTGGGATCTGAGCAAGCCCGGGCTGCGCGCAGCGTGGGATGCGGGCGACTACTCGCCGTTTCACGGATGGAACAAGCGCTCCCCTGAAGCGACGCCGACCTCTTACAATTCCTGACGCGGTTGCGACTAAACAGCGCGGGCATGCACGCCTTTGCGCGCCCGCTCACTCATCCACCGAGGAGATTCCCCAATGAGTCGAACCCACCAGCCAGACCAAGCCGTCTTCAGGTCGGTTCTGCCGGAGGACATCGACTGGAAGCCATTCCCGGCATTCCCGCCATCCGTCCGACTGGCCGTTGTCGTCGGCCAGCCCTCCGAGGCCGCCCCCTACGTGATCAGAGTCAAAGTGCCCGGCGGCGTAAAGCTGATGCCACACACGCACCCCGAGGACCGAGTGTACACTGTCATTTCCGGGGTTTTCTACATCGGCATCGGCGATCGCTTCGACGACGATAAGCTGCAAGCGTATCCGCCGGGTAGCGTCATCGTTCTACCTGGCGATACCCACCATTTTCACTGGGCCAAGTCCGGCGAATATGTCAGTCAGGTGACGGCGATTGGGCCGCTTGGCCTCGAATACGTGGACCCCAAGGACGATCCACAGAACAAGGAAGGACAAGACGAGGGCGCGCACGCGGCACGAAGCTGATTAGCTGCGGCCTGTGCTTGGTCTGGCGCCTGGCGTCACGGCTTGCCTGTTCGATCTAGATGGTGTGCTGACACAGACGGCCAGGGTGCACGCGGCCGCGCCGTTTGCCGCGGAGGGTCAGTCGGCCTTGATCCCCTCGCGCGTGGCGGCCTTCAGGATCTTCTGATCGAATGACGAGACCGCTGAGCTCGTGTGCTTCGCGGTCGCGAGGCAGTAGGCGTCTGGGAGGCTGATCGGGTGTCGCTTTCGCAGGCGCGCCGCCTCGACGCCGATCGCCTCGTTCGGCTGGTGCACGGTGACGCCGAGGGCGGCGATCGCCTCCCGGGCAGCCGCAAGTTTCGATACATCTGCCGAGGGAGCGATCAGCACCTCGGTCAGGTTCACGACGCTGACAGCGCAAGCGTCTTGATCCTCGCGCCACTTGGTGAACAGCGCGCGAGCACGATGATGATGCGGGTCGCTGCCGTCGAGCGCTCCGATCAGGACGTCCGCGTCGAGGAGCAGCTTCACCGCAGTTCGTCTTCGGTGTCGAGCTGCTCGAGATAGCCGGCAGGGTAAGTGCCCGTCAGCGTCCCGAACGCATCCTCGAAGGTCGTGGTGGTGCGGCGGATCCGCAGCTCCCCGTCGCCGGCCGGCTCGACTGTGACTCGCTCGCCTGCATGCAGCCCGACCTCCTCGAGCGCTGCGACGGGGATCGTGATCTGGTTCTTGGTCGAGATTCGCGCCATTCCTTTACTCTAACAGTAAAGGCATCTTGGGTCCAGCCACTGGAAGATCCCGCTCTCTTCGGTGCTGGCGTTTGAGGAGCGCAAGGCAGAGCAGGAGCGCGCCTCGCCGGCGGGAGCGGTCGCGCGAGCTCGACGCGATGGGTACGCCACCCGAGTGAACGAGCCTCGGCTGCCACGAGCGGTCCTCGATGCCGACATCTTCGGGGGTTAACGGGCTAGGCACAGGCGGGCAAGAGGGGCACGAATCCCACCGGCGACGCCGCACATGTGCGGGGTCGAACGACAGCATCATCCCGCCTCCGGGTAGTGCAGGCGCGCCTTCGACATCATCACCCGCGCGCCGTTGAACGGCACGCCCTCGGCCTCCAGCAGGCGGCGCTGGCGCTCGCCCTTGGCGAGTGAGCCATCCGCGCGCACCACGCGGTGCCACGGCACTTCGCGCGCATCGGTGTGACTCAACACCCGGCCCGCCACGCGCGGCGCGCCGGGCGAGATGTCGCCGTAGGTGCGCACCCAGCCGCACGGGATCGCGCGTACGCGCGCGAGGATCGCCTGTTCGCGTGTGTCCTTGCCGCGCTGTTGTGCCATGGCCGGCATGGTGGCGCATGGCTTGTCCACACGGCGGTCATACGGCCTAGCTGGTGAGCCCGGCGATGCCGTTGCGCATCAGGACGGCGGCGAGCAGGATGAGGATTACGGCTGCGATCGTCCTCGCGTGACGCTCCAGCTGCACCCGCGCGGCCATGAGTGCCCGCTGGGTCGGGTCGCGTGCGACCGCCAGCATCACCAGGGCGAGCGAGAGTGGGAGCAGCGACACGAGCGCGAATGCAACCCACTCGGCGATGTACTGGCTGGCGGTTGGATTTGTCTCCGAGATGTCCTTCAGCGCCAGCGCGATGAACGCGCCGGGGTTGGCGAGCGTGGCGCCCGCGGCGACGATCGCGATCACCGGCGAGGAGGCAACCTTGCTCATCTGCTCGATCATGCCAGCCACTCTTTTGGGGTCGCGAGGCCGGCGCATGAATCGAATGACGACGACCAGCACCAGCACGCTGGCAACGACATCGATGACGGCGACCCACGTCTTCGGTGTGTTGGGCTTCGGGGAAGCGGCGGCGTTCCCGAGCACGAACGCTGCGATGACGCCGATGACGAGCGTCACGCCGAGCGCACCGAGGTAGAACCACAAGCCGGTCCGCATCGGCCTCTCGCCCACGACGAGCGCCAGCACCGAGAGGAACAGCGTAGTGGGTGACAGCATCGCCCCTAGAGCAACGAGCGCGAGCTCGGTATCGACCGAGGTCATCGAGGCAATCCTGTGCCCTGCGACTCCAGTCAGGCGGTCTTTGGCTCGCCGAGTACCACAAGGCCGTGGACGCAGATCAGGCAGATTGCGAATACGCCGATCGCCCACCACGGATGTGCGCCCCCGATGTCCAGCAGCGCGCCAATCGCGCCGAGCGTGGCCGCGAAGATACCGACCACGCGTCCGTAACCGCCGCCGCCGAAGAGCGAGAGGGAGGCCGTCAACTGGATGACACCCAGGATGATCGTGATCCAGCCCCATGTGTGAAGGCTCGAGAAGAGGTACGTCGTGTCATTGAGGTAGAAGTGTGAATTTCCCACGGCGGCGATGCCGTAGATGATGTTGAGAATGCCCGCGATCATCAACAGGATGCCTACGAACAGCGCGCTGCCTGCACCTCTCATAAATCTCCCCTTTTTCTAGCGAGTAGTCGAATGTGCTAACGCCGGTACTACACGATCTCTCAGGTGTCCACAAAGAGGTGCGATTGACTCGGGAGCCTCAGAGGCGCCTCGCCCGCCGCCGCGAACGCCGCCGCACGCCCATCACAGATACCGGGCTCAGTGGCCGGCCGATCGGGTCGATGAACAGTGAGCAGGGCCCGGTCGCATCTGGCATCTCGCCCTCCAGGATGGTGGCGCTGTAGGTAAGATCTCCCCCTTCCAAGCGCGGGTTGGTGAGCGTAAGCACCACATCCTCGGGGGTCTCATCCCCGGCCGCGAGGAACGAGAGCACGGCGTTGGGCGGATCGGCGAGGAAGCTGTTCTCGCCATGCCCCCAGCCATCGACGAACTGCTCTGCGGTGAGATGCCCGACGATGCGCTCGGGCCGGTCGGAGAACATGAGTGTCGAGGGCGCGAGATCGTGCAGGGTGAATGAGTCATCTTCGCTGGTGACCCGCTGGGCGCTCTGCACGAACAGCGCCTCGAACTCCTCGGGCTGAACTGCCGGTTCTGAGGACATCTGGATCTCCTTGCTCTCGGTTTCAGAGGCCGGTTTCGGCGGTGATCTTGCCCGCCTTGACGGCCTTGGCGAGGGCCTTGTAGTCGCGATCGTTCTGCTCGGCGTAGGCGGCTGAGAACTCGACGATCGCACGGTCGAAGCTTGGTCCGCGGCCGAGGTAGGCCGCGATCGCGATGCGGTCGCCACTACGGGCGTGCGCACGCGCGAGCGTCCACCCGCACAGCCGCCCGTAAGCGGACAGGCCCGAGGGGACCATCTGCTCGATTTCGGCCGAGCCCTTCCAGTCCTTCAGCTGGCGTCCGTAGAAATCGCGCTCCTGGCCGTCGATCCCGGACTTGACGTGCAGCCAGCCGAGGAAGATGTCACTTGAGGCCTGCATCAGTCGCTGGCCGGTCACGACTCGCTCGCCGTGGTTGGCGAACTCGCTAGGGCCGAGGAACTCCTCGAGCACCGACGCCTGCGCCTCCTTCATCTGTAGGAACAGTGGGTCCTGGCCGTCGCGGCCGAGCATCAGCGCGATCCAGGCGCGCGTGCCGACGCTGCCCACGCCCACGACCTTTCGCGCGAAGTCGGCGAGGCGGAACTCCTCGAGCAGCACGCGCCGGTCGTGCTCCAGCGTGGCGCGGTAGGAGCGCACCAGTTCATGCAGGCCCTCGAACATTTCATCGCGTTCGGGGCCCTTGACGAGGTCGTCGATCGGGACGATCAGCGGCGGTTCGGCGACGATCCGCGCTTCGCCGTTCACGACGTGCGTCAGCTTGGAGAAGGCCGACATGCTGTCCTTGGTGCGGGCCTTGGTGAGCGCCTTCTCGGTCCGCTTGACCTGCCTCGACTTCAGCTGCGACCCCAGCTCTTTGAGCGCGTTCTCGATGTCCAGGCGGGCATACCAAACATCGAGGTTCTTCATCGCCGCGAAGCCCGTCATCGCGATGCGGTACTCCTCGACGGTGTCGAGCACGATCTGCTCCTGATCCTTGACCGGGAAGCCGTTGAAGCGCGAAGCGATCAGCATGCTCGCGGCGAGACGCTTGACGTCCCACTCCCATGGGCCCGGCAGCGTCTCGTCGAAGTCGTTGACGTCGAACATCAACCGCCGCTCGGGGGAGGCGAACACGCCGAAGTTCGAGAGGTGCGCATCGCCACAGCACTGCACCGTCAGCCCCGACCGCGGCGTCGCTGCCAGGTCGCTGGCCATGATCAGCGCCGCCCCCCGGTAGAACGTGAACGGCGACACCAGCATGCGGCCGTAGCGGATCGGCACGAGCTCCGGCACCCGCGTCTTCGCCTGGCTCTGCAACAGCCCGATCGGGTCGCGGTGGGCCGCCGCCTGGAAGACCGCGTGGCTGGAGCGCGGCACCTCCGATCGCGCCGCCTTGCCGCGCGCCGCGCGCTCGGCCGCCGTCAGGTGCGCCACCGTGGGTACTGGCACGAGCGCCTCGGTTCTCCCGGCTCTATCGGCAGACACGCGGACATGAGCGGAGGAGAAGCCCGGCGCGTCGTCTGTGCCTTCACTATACACTTGGCGGGCCTCAGGGCTGGGGCTACTCGACGACGGGAAGCCGATGTATTGCCACAATCTCGCCTGGCTCACGCGCCTCTATATCGAGGCCTAGGCTGTTGAGGCCGGCGAGCAGGCGCCACCGTAATGAGTGCTTAGGGGGCGGGTTTCGAAGGGGCGGGGTTGGTGTCGGTGCTCGCCGGTTTGGCGGGCGTGGTCGTCGGCGTGGTCGGAGGAGAGGGTGTGGTGACAGTGGTCGTCTTGGCTGGCGCGGTGACGGTCGTCGCCGGTGCTGTGACCGTCGTCTGATGGGTGACCGTCGTGGCCGGCGCGACGGTCGTGGTGTGTCCGACGCTGAGCGACTGGTTGGTAACGGTCGATGTGGTCTTGGAGCCACCTTTGGACGCCAGCAGGAGCCCTGCAGTTCAGGCTACCGCGTGGTTGTCACCGGCGAGGGGACCGCTGCTCGTTTGCGCCATTGGCCGCACATCGGTGCGATCGACAATCTCATGCCGCGCGCCCTTGGAGCTTTCGGCGAAAACGGCTCGGGCGGCGATCCCGATAGTCTGTTGCGCAGCGCGTGTAGCTCTGAGCGTGTATCCGGCCGATAGGGGGATGCATGATGAAGAAGGACTCATGACCGAGAGCGCGGGTCAAGCTCCCGCGGAGGTAGCACCGAGCGCAAGCGGGGGATCGGATCTCGCGGCGGGGATCCTGCCGCTCGTGCCTCGCACGCATCACCTGCTGATGCTGGAGTTCGGCAGCCGCAAGGATTTCGACGATCCGCGCTTGGAGTGGCGCCGGCTCTTTTCTGAGCTGCTGGGCACGTTCATGCTGGTGTTGGTCGCCGCGGGTGGGGGCATCCTGCACGGCAAGGGCCAGATCAGCCTTTCGGCAGCCGTCGTCGCACCGGGGCTGATGGTCCTGGGGATCATCCTCTTCATGGGCGCGATCTCCGGCGCCCATCTGAACCCTGCGGTCTCGCTTGCGTTCGCGCTGCGCGGAGACTTCCCCTGGAAGCGCGTCCCGGGCTACATCATCATCCAGCTGATCGGCGCGACACTGGCGTGCCTGTTCCTCTACGCGGTGTTCGGCGATGTCCAGCATCTCGGTGCGACTCTGCCTGGACCGGGGTATGCGAACTGGCAGGCGCTGCTGATGGAGATCGCTCTCACAGCGGTACTGGTCAGCGTCATCCTCGGAACCGCCTCGGCAGCGCAGAACGTCGGAGCGATCGCCGCGCTCGGTGTCGGCGGATACATCGCGCTCGCTGGCCTCTGGTCGGCACCTGTGAGCGGAACGTCGATGAACCCGGCGAGGTCCTTTGGCCCAGCCCTGGTGAGCGGTGACTTCTCAAATTATTGGGTGTATGTCGTGGGTCCGATCGCCGGTGCGCTGATCGCGGTCGGCTGTGCGTCTGTACTGCGCGGTAGGGGCGGTGATGCGATCGCCCGTGCGGCGGGCTCGGGTGTTCTCGACGCGGGGAGCCTCGCCGCCAAAGAGCGCCTCTCCCACGCCATCGACAGCGGCGAGATCGTGCCCCCCGGCATCGCCGACGCCGACACACCAAGGAGCGATTCGTGACCGACGCCTCGCGAGGGTAGGTCGCTCTGCTGGGAGCCTCGGTTGGGCCACGCTACTCCTTCCCCGTGGAGAGGTTGACGCGCCTGAGTCGTGGGGTGATCTGTGCAGGCGTCCGGTCGATGTTGTCGATGTTGTGTAGGACTGTGGAACGCAAACAGCGGAACCTCGTTACTGCATTGGCCCCTGCGCGTGCTCGGGCGAGGATGGGGGAGGCTCAGGCTCAGATGGAGCGGACCGAGGGGCCTGCGCCGCCTTGTCGAGCTTCGGGTCTGCCATCAGGCTGGCGCTCATCTTGATCGCGCTGACAGCGCCCGTGGCGCCGGCCTGCAGCGTGAAACCGAACGCGAGCACGAATATCCCGGGGATCAGCAATGCGTGTGAACCGAGCATCAAGATTCCCAGGCGGCCGAGCAGGTAGGGAGGCGTGCACACGGTTGTGCTGAGTTCCGTGCCGATCACCGAGGAGGCGAGCTTGCCGCGTTTGGATTTGGCCCCGCGCCCGCGCGAACGCGCTCGCCACGGCCGGCGGACCGGGCCCCACGATTGCGAACGCGAAGATCCCGTTCAGGGAGATAGGCGCCCACGGTGAGCGCCACGATCCCGAGGTTGATCGGGATCAGCACCAGCCCGCGGACCGGGTTGAAGGACCTGCCGCGCAGCACGTGGACCTTCAGGTCGAACATCGCCAGCCAGATCAGCACCGCGGGGAGGACCTGGATCAGCGTCAGACGCCAAACACCACAATCGACTGGCTGGTGCATACGATCGGCCGCGCACAACTACCTGGTATCCCTGTCCGGATCGACTAAAGAAAGGCAGCACGATGATCGAACGAATCGAGGACATGCCGGCAGGCACGATCGGCTTTCGCGCTGCCGGCAAGCTCACCCGCGAGGACTACCGCAAGGTACTCGAGCCGATCCTGCGCGAAGCCGCAGAATCTGGTGAGATCCGAATGCTCTTCGCGCTCACCGCGTTCGAGGGGCTCGAGCCCGCGGCCTGGTTCGATGACATCAAAACCGGGCTTGGACTAGGTCTCGGGCACCACTCCGCATGGAAGCGCTCAGCAATCGTCACCGACGTGGAGTGGGTGGGGAATGCGTACAAGATGTTCGCCTGGATGACCCCAGGCGAAGTCAAGGTATACAGCCCGGAGCAGCTCGCGGACGCCAAGAGCTGGGTCGCGACCTGAGCGCTTTCGGTCGGCTTCGCCGGTCAACTGGGAGTACGCGCGAAGCGCACCGCGTTCTCGAAGTGCGGTGCCCAGGGCTGCGCCGAGCTCGTCCAGATCTCAACCGTCGGCTCGACCCAGGACGCATCGTCCATCGTCCCCGCCTTCAGGAAGATCACTCCCGGCATCGACTCGATCGTGCTGAAGATCGGAGACCCGCAGCCCGAGCAGAACCGCCGCTCCGTGGTGCTCTGGTAGTCCTCGCTGGCGGTCTTGAATGAGGCGAGTGTGCTGCCCTCAACCGTGAACGCCTTGCTGGGCACGCCCACGACTATCGAGAACGCCGTAGCGGTCTGGCGCTGGCAGTTCGCGCAGTAGCAGGCCCCTTGCCACACCGGCTCGGCGTTGACGCTGTAGGTCACGCCCCCGCATAGGCAGCGACCCGTGATGGGTTTGGGTGTATCAGCCATGCATTCAAACTCTACAGCAGCGTCATCACGACGACGCGAAGTGAACGAGCGCCAAGGCGGTCGCGCCAACGGCGAAGGCGCCGACGGCGTAGGCGAGCATCCGCGGCAGAGCGGAGGCGGGCAGGGACTGCGCCATGCGGAGAGCCTGCTCGTTGTGCTGCCAGTGGCGGTAGCTCTTGTAGGACATGAAGGCACCGAGCGCGATGAGCGGCAGTGCCACGACCAGCTGCGCGCCGGCGACGCCCACGTCGACGAACTGGCCGACGGCAAGTCCTCCCGCAACCAGCGCGAGCGCCGTGCGATTCCACGCCAGATAGGTGCGCTCGTTGGCGAACGTGAAGCGCGGATCGGGATCGCTTCCCACCGCACCCCCGGCCTCAGGTTGCCGGCCGGCATGGCCAGCGGCACCTTGTGCCACCGGCGCATCGGCTGGGTCGACGTCAGGGGGCAGACCCGGCATTCCTCGATCGTCGGCTAGCCGTCGATGATGGCGTCGGTCACGGCGTCGATGCCGGCGAGCCTCGCGGCCAGCTCGTCGGCGAGTCCGTAGCGGGCGGCCAGCGCAGAGGGCGCCGTGTAGCTGACCTTCGTCTGGTCGCCGTCCAACCAGATCAGCACCTTGAGCGGCAAATCCAGCGCTGCGAGTGGCTCCGCGACCATGACCGGCGTTCCCGCCCGCGGGCTTCCGAACAGGACGACTTTGGTGTCGCGCAGGTCGAGCCCGACATTGCTCGCCTCGCCGCTGTGGTCGATTACGGCGAACACCTTCATACCCTTCTCTGCCACCAGCGCCGAAAGGCGAGCCACCGTCTCGCCCACTGACGACGGGCTCACCTTCGTGGTTACCCCACCGTCCCGCACGGACGTGCCATCGGCCGGTCCAGGCTCAGAGCGTTGGTCGGACATCTTGATTCCTTGGGAGAAAGAGAGAGAGAGAGTGGGAGAGACGCTGGAGCACATCGTAGGCCGAAGCTGGCGTTCGTGCACAGCCCTCTGCTCCGCTTGGAGATCGTGCCCGCCCCCCGATATATACCTCGGGGCAGTGCCCGAGCAGGAAGGCCAGCAGAAGACCACTGCGATCCGCGCCGTCGTCCGCGGAGGGGTGCAGGGCGTCGGCTTCCGTGAGGCGACCGTCAGACGCGCACGCGAGCTTGGGGTGCTGGGCTGGGTGCGCAACTGCGAGGAGGGCACCGTGGAGGTGCACGCCGAGGGGTCCGCGCACGCGGTCGAGGAGCTGGTGGCCTTCCTGGGTGAGGGTCCCCCGCTGGCGCTGGTCGCCGGGGTCGCCGTTGACAAGTTGGCGGTCGAGGGCCACGAGCAGTTCGCCGTGCGCGGCGTCGCCGCCGGCGTATTCGTCGTGCAGGAGCATCTGGCGCGGGCGCACCACTTCGACCTGCGCCTGGAGGTCGGCGGGGTGATGCGCTCGTGGGCAGTGCCGAAGGGACCCTCGCTGGACCCGGCCATGAAGCGCCTCGCGGTGCAGGTACCCGATCATGCGATCTCGCACAACTCGTTCGAGGGGGTGCTCGACGGAGGGCGGGTGATCGTGTGGGATCGCGGCGTCTACGATCAGGGCGGGCGCGTCGCGTGGCCGACGGCGCTGGAGCGCGGCCACGCCGTCTTCGTGCTGCACGGCGAGAAGCTGCGCGGCGGCTTTGCACTGCAGCGCACCGGGGGCGGGCCGAAGGCGCAGTGGCTGTTGATCAAGCGCCGCGACGATTACGCGCGCTCAGGGTCGGACGTCGTCGCTGAACAGCCTCGCTCGGTGCTAAGTGGACGCACGCTCACCGAGGTCGGGTCTCCTCGACAAAAGTGAGGTACCGCCGAGCTCGGGATTGCTCACCGACGCGGTTCGCCGCCGCTGCCGCCGGCCCTGCTCGCGCTGGCGCTCGAGCGCCTCGTTAACGATCGCGCACACTTCGGAGGGCTGCTCCACCATGCGCAATATCGCGAGGTCGTCGGCGTCGATGCGGTGATCGGCGAGCGCGTGAGTACGTAGCCACTCAACCAGGCCATTCCACTCTCCATCGCCTACCAAGATCGCCGGGACGTGGCGGATCGTGGCGGTTTGGATCAGCGTGAGCGACTCGAACAGCTCGTCGAGCGTGCCATACCCGCCGGGGGCCACCACGAAGGCGCAGGCGTAGCGGACGAACATCACCTTGCGGGCGAAGAAGTGGCGAAAGCGCAGACCGATGTCCACGTAGGGGTTGAGCGCCTGCTCGTGGGGGAGCTCGATGTTGCAGCCGACCGACAGCGCGCCGGCGTCGCGTGCGCCGCGGTTGGCGGCCTCCATCAGACCGCCTCCGCCGCCCGTGATCACCGCGTAGCCGGCATCGCCCAGACACCTGCCGACCTCGCGCACCAGCGCGTAGTGGGGATGGTCGCGAGGGGTGCGCGCCGACCCGAACACGGTCACCGCGCGCCCGATCCGTGCGAGCGCGTCGAAGCCGCCCGCCAGCTCGGCGGCGATGTCGCGCACCCGCTCGGCGTCGGCGGCGCGCACGGCAGGGGGCTCGTCCTCCAGCCACATGAACAGCTCCTCATCGAAGGTCTGCTCGTGAGGGGCGTCGTCCGTCATCGCCGGCTCAGCCTACGCGACGCGGACCCCGGCCCCAGCCACGGCTTCCAGTCCTGGCCGCGGCTTCCCGTTCTGGCCACGGCTTCTGGTTCTGGCCACGGCTTCCAGTCATGCCCACGGCTTCTGGTTCTGGCCACGGGCCCCGGCCCCGGCACAGCTCCCGCTCCGGCGCTACCGCTCTTCGGAGCGCCAGCGCCGATAGAGCGCCGAGAACTCCGCGCTCATGTCGGGCGTCAGGTCCTCGGCGCGCAAACCGCCGGTCAGCCGGATCGTGGCGCGCATCTGCTCCAGGTACTCCGTGCAGTGCTCGCACTTGGCGATGTGTGCCTCGAAGCGGCGCCGCTGCCCCCGCGACAGCTCCCCCTCCAGGTAGTCGGTGATCAGCTCGACCATCTCTTGACACACGAGCTCTCGGCGACGCAACAGCATCCTCATGCCCTCCCCAACTCCGCTTCGCCCAACTCCGCTTCGAGCGCCTGGCGCAGATGGCTGCGGCCCCGGTGCAGCAGCACGCGCTGGTTGGCTTCGCTGATCTCCAGTGCCTCGCACACCTCGCGCGCGCTCAGCTCGGCCACGTCGCGCAGCATCACGACCTCGCGCTGGCGTTCCGGCAGCTCCCGCATCGTCGCCTGGATGCGATCGGCGAGGCCCTCGGCGAGCAGCCTGCTGTCGCTCTCCTCCTCCCAGTGGCGGGGCGGGGACATCCAGGCGCCCGACTCGTCGAACCTGGAGCTGTCCACCGCCGGCCCGGCGTCGCCGATCGCCACGCTTCGATGCTCGCGCACGCCCGTGCTCCTGGCTCGGTTGACGAGGATCGCCAGCAGCCACGTCTGAAACGACGAGCGCCCCTTGAAGCCGTCGAGGCCGCGCAACACCGCCAGCCAGGTGTCCTGCACGACCTCCTCGGCCACCGCGGCGCTCGCCACGTAGGTGCGGGCGATGCGCTGCATCGTCGAGTGGTGGCGCGCGGCGAGCGTCACGAACGCCTGCTCCTCGCCCGCGCGCACGCGCACCACCAACTCAGCGTCCTCGTCCACTAGCCCGCCACAATACCCTCGCCGCCGATGGCGCCGGGGACGGTTACCGACCCGATTTTGCTCAGCGCGCCGCCCGTGCCGATCGCGAACTCGTCGACGATCCCCTCCGCGCCAGTCTGCACGTAGAGGAAGTGGCCGTCGCCGCTCACGGTGGCATCGACGCTGCCGCCGTCGGTGGGCGTGTCGCCCAGCGAAGTCAGCTGCGTGCCACCGTCGGTTGACTGAAAGCCAGTCAGGGATGCGCTGGCGGCGTTGGAGGCGTAGAAGCGCCCGTTGGTTGCGACCACCCAGCAGGTGGCTTCCTGGCCGGTGCCCACCTCGTCGAGTGGAGTGAGCGTGCCGTTGCCGTTCAGCGTGAAGTCGCTCAGCGCGTTGGTGCCCGCGTCGGCCACAATCAGATGCCCCTGCTGGTCGAAGGCCACCGCGAACGGGACGGCGCCCGGCTCGGAGTTGACGACGGGTGTCGCCGACAGGCGTCCGAAGGGCGCGACGGCGAACACGTCGATGTCGCTGCCGTTGCCCTTGGTCGTGACGATCAGCTGCCGGCCGTCGGGGGAGAAGGCGACCTGCCCGGGCGTGTGGGTGAACTGGGGTTCTTCGTTCGGGTTCAGCCCCAGCGCGCGGCCCGATCCGGGGAGCGGCAATAGACGCCCGAAGAACGACACGAACCCCTGCACCTCGCCGCCGTTCTCGGCGTTCAGCACATACACGAGCCCCCCGTGGACGGCGATGCTCACGGGGAACGTACCGCCCGAGCGGATCACCTGGCGCAGCGCCAGATGGTCGCCGAACACGGCGAACACAGAGATGGTGTTGCTGCCGGCGTTGACCGCGTACAGCTCGCCGGCTGCGGGGTCGTAGGCGAGCGAGCCCTGCGAGGCGAGGTGGTCGACGACCGATCCCGCCAACACACCACCGAGACCGCCGGTGTCGTACACGCCCGCCTGGGTGAGCGTGCCCTCGGCGGCGCGGTCGTAGACGACCACCTGGTTGCCGGCTGTGTTGTCGGTCTGCACGAACACCGGCGCGGAGCGCTGGCCGAATCCGCCGCCGAAGGGCCGGCCACCGGGGCCGCCGAAGGCGCTCGCGGCGCCGGCGGCGCTGCTCATCACTGCCAGGGTGGTGGCTGCCGCCACGCCGAATCGGGTAATCGCTCTCATCGAGATCTCCTTAGCTTGGTGTGCGGTGCAGTCCGTTCACCCATCGATGCGTTACACGCCCGCGGTCGGGTCGGGCCTTATGTGCGTACTCGCGAGAGCGCTCGGCCCCTTGCGAGAGATGCCCGCCCTGGCCCAGCCTGCTCTCACGCCGCCCGCGGTCGGGTAGGCCGTTTCGTACATTGGGTCGGGTAGGCCCTGCCGTACATTGGAGGCGTGAAGCTCTCGACCGCCCAGGTCAAGCAGGTGACGCTCGCGGCGTGCATCATCGGGTCGGGGATCGCGGTGCTGGACGGCAGCGTCGTCAACGTGGCGCTGCCCACGATCCAGCGAGACCTCGGGGGCGGGCTGGCAGGCCAGCAGTGGGTCAGCAACGCCTACCTGCTGACGCTCTCCTCGCTGATCCTGGTGGGGGGCTCGCTCGGCGACCTGTTCGGCGAGCGGCGGATCTTCGCGCTCGGCGTCGGCGGCTTCGGAGCGGCTTCGCTGCTGTGCGCGCTGGCGCCCACGATCGGCCTGCTGATCGCGTTCCGCGCGCTGGAGGGTGTCGCCGGGGCGCTGTTGATCCCGAGCTCGCTGGCGGTGATCGTCGCCACCTTCCCGGAGTCAGAGCGCGGCGCGGCGATCGGCACCTGGACCGCGTTCGGCGCGATCGCCGCCGCGATCGGCCCGCTCGGCGGGGGCCTCTTGCTCGGGATCGGCTCGTGGCGGTGGATCTTCCTGATCAACCTCCCGTTCGTGGCGCTCTGCCTGGTGCTGATCCTGGCAGTCATCCCTCGCGCCGCGCCGCGCGCTGCCGGCGCCGCTGCCCCAGCGATCGACTACGTCGGGGCGCTGCTGTGCGCGCTCGGCCTCGGCGGGCCGGTGTTCGCGCTGATCGAGCAGCCGCGCCTGGGCTGGTCGAGTCCCGCGGTGATGCTTGGGCTGATCGGCGGCGCGCTTCTGTTTGCCGTGTTTTTGCTGTACGAGTCCCGCGCCTCGCACCCGATGCTCCCGCTGGGGCTGTTCAAGCGGCGCAACTTCGCGGTGGGCAACGTCGAGACGTTCGCGATGTACGCCGGCCTGTCGGTGCTGTTCTTCTTCCTCACGCTTTTCCTGCAGCAGGTCGCCGGCTACTCGCCGCTGCGCGCCGGCCTCTCGACGCTGCCCGTCACGGTGGTGATGCTGGTGCTCTCGCGCCGCTTCGGGGGGCTTGCCGACCGCTATGGTCCGCGGCTGTTCATGGGTGGCGGGCCGCTGGTGGCGGGCGTCGGGTTGCTGCTGCTCCTGCGCGTGGGCGTCCACGTGGACTACTACACGGAGGTGCTGCCGGGCCTGCTGGTGTTCTCGCTGGGTCTCTCGATGACGGTCGCCCCGCTCACCGCGGCGGTGCTCGCGGGCGTCGAGGAGCGCCAGGCGGGGATCGCCTCGGGCGTCAACAACGCGGTCGCGCGAGTCGCCGGCCTGCTCGGGATCGCGGCGCTTGGCGCCGTCGTGGCGGTGCAGTTCTCCGCTTCGCTCGACTCGCACCTGGCGGGGGTGCGGCTTTCCCCGCGTTCGGAAGCGGCGGTGGCGCAGGTCAAGCGCCTCACGCTCGGGCGTCCCTCGGTGGCGGGCCTCCCGCCGCGCCAGGCCCGCGCGATCACCTCCGCGGCCAACGCTGCGTCGCTGGAGAGCTTCCGGGTAGGCATCGGGATCGCGGGAGGCCTGGTGCTGCTCGGGGGCGTGATCGGCGCGGTGGGCATCCAGAACCCGCGCCGCGCGGTGTGCGCAGAAGAGTGCGCCGGCGGCCCGCTCGTCGGTGCTTCCCCCGACGCGGCGGGTCTGCACGAGGAGCCCCAGCCGGCACACGAGGGAGCACTCGCCTGATTCTGCTCCTAGAACCAAATGGGACTCATTCTCGTTTGGTTGGGCGCCTCGATTAATGGCTTGGTGAGGGCCGGCCAGTGCCGGCGGTAGGGCTCAAGCGGCCCACCGCCACCGCCGATGGAGAGGTGTGGGTTGCATCGCCTCGCCTCGCCGCGCTTCCGTGATGCGCCGGCTCTCGCCGATGTGCGCGGTCGTACTGTGCAGGCTCTCGCCGATGTGCGCGGTCGGACTGCGCGGGCTCGGGCTGATCGGCGCGGTTGTCGTGCGCCGTCTCGAGTCGATCGGCGCGGTTGTCGTGCGCCGCCTCGCCCCGATATGCGCGGTCGCCTCCGTGGTGGCCGCCCTCGCCGGTGGCTCGCTCGCCGCGCCCACCCCCGCAGCCGCCGCCAAGAAGCTCACCGCCGCGAACTGGGATAGCGCGGAACAGCGCGAGGTGGTGCACGACGCGGTGATGAACGAAGAAGGCAGCGGCTTTGCGGGCGCCAGCCCGATGAGCGCCGACGCCGAGAGCTCGGCGCTGACGGCGATCGCCACGCGCGAGGGCATGGCCCCGATTGCCTTCGACACCGGCGAGCCGCTCACCGTCGTGCGCTTCGACGCGCTGCTGGTCGACCAGCTGGGCCTCGGCGAAGTCGCCGAACACGTGCAAAAGGTCGCCACGGCGGCGGGCCTCGACCCGCCCAACTACTTCGGCAGCGAGGTCGTTGCCCGTTACCTCGGCCTGCGCTACACCCATCCCCCCGGCGAACAGAAGCTCGCGCTGTACCCGTGGAACCCAATCACGCGCGCCGAAGCCGCCCACTCGTTCGCGGTCGTGCTGGGCCTGGTGGGCGACGCGAGCGGCAAGCAGCCGGCGAGCGGGGAGGAAGCAAGCACCGAAGGGAGCACCAACGGCGAAACCACCCCAGCTCCCGCGCCGGCAGCGCCACCGACCAGCTGGGCGGTCGCCGCCGCGCGCGAAGCGCTGATGGGCTTCTCGCTGCCCACATACACCGCCGCGCAGCGCGAGGTGCTTCACATCGCCGTATCGAAGATCGGCATGCCCTACATCTGGGGCGGCACCACCGACAACACCGCCGACGGCCTCGAACATGGCGGCTACGACTGCTCGGGATTCGCGTGGCGCGTGTACAAGCTCTCCGGCCTGCCGTGGGGCAAGCAGATCCGCGGGCGCACGGCAGCCGAACAGGCCGGTGAAATCCCCAAGCGCGAGCGCATCCACCTGGACGACGTCGCGGGCGGCGACCTCCTGTTCTTCGGCTCGGCGCACTTCGACTCGACCGCCACCGAGTCCAACGTGATCCACGAGGCGATCGCGATGAGCAGCGAATGGGCGATCAACTCCTCCGGCCAGGGGGTCTACGTGCTGCCGCTCACCTCGGGCTGGCTGGCCGAAAGCTTCACCTGGGCGCGCCGGGTGCTGTAGGGCGGGGTTCTTTGGGGAGCATCCGCGCGGCTGTTGGCTGGCGACTAGCGAGTGGGGGCGGGGCATCCATGCCCGCCACCGGCGTGGTGGTGTGGCCGGGGTCCGCCGTCGCGCAGAAGCTCCCGGGCCGGTGTGGCGCCGACGGGACCGACCGATTCCGTAGAGTCTCGGGTATGCGCGTAACCGCGAAGGCCGACTATGCCGTGCGGGCGACCGTGGAGCTGGCGGGCAGCAGCGCCGACGCTCCTCGCAAGGTCGATGAGATCGCCCAGGCGCAGGGGATCCCCCTGTCGTTCCTGGAGAACATCCTCACGCAGCTGCGCTCCGCCGGGATCGTGCGCAGCCAGCGCGGCCCCGAGGGCGGCTACTGGCTGGCGCATCCCGCGCCCGAGGTGACGCTGGCGGATGTGATCCGCGCGGTCGAGGGCCCGCTCGTGGGGGTGCGCGGCCAGCGCCCCGAGGAGGTCGCCTACGGCGGTTCCGCCGAGTCGCTGCAGCAGGTGTGGGTGGCGCTGCGCGCCAACCTGCGCAAGGTGCTCGAGCGTGTCTCGGTCGCCGACGTCGCCGCCGGGAAGCTGCCCAAAGAGGTGATCGCCCTCACGCGCGGAGAGGACGCCTGGCACACTCGCTGAGAGTGCTCGCCAGCCCCTTCGGACGCTTCGCGGGTGCCCTGAGCCAAATCGGCCCAAAAACGCCGTTCTTCCGGTAGACTTCCTGTTTCTGCGCGGTGGCCTTCGGCTGCTCTGCGCATGTTCAAGCGGCCTCCGGGATCGCCGCTCCCCGACTCAGCCAGTTCCAAGAAAAGAAAGAAAAGGAGCCCTTCTCGATGTCAGCCACCTCCGTCGCCGACACCACCGAAGCAGCCGAGGCGGCTGTCGAGGCGATCACCAGCGCGGCCAACAAGGAGGCGACCTTCTCGCTGGCGCTCTCCCAGGACCAGAAGGATCTGCGCGACTGGGTACACGGGTTCGCCGCTGACGTCATCCGCCCCGCCGCCCACGAGTGGGACGAGAAGGAGGCCACGCCGTGGCCGATCATCCAGGAGGCCGCCAAGATCGGCCTCTACGGCTTCGAAGGGCTGGCCCAGTTCTTCGCCGACCCGACCGGCTTGACGCTGCCGATCGTCAACGAAGAGCTGTTCTGGGGCGACGCCGGCATCGGCATGTCGATCATGGGCACCGCGCTCGCCGTCGCCGCGATCTTCGGCCAGGGCTCGGGCGAGCAGATCGGGGAATGGATCCCCCGCTGCTTCGGCACCGAGAACGACATCAAGGTCGCCGCGTTCTGCGCCTCCGAGCCCAACGCCGGCTCGGACGTCTCGGGCGTGCGCACCCGCGCGAAGTTCGACGAGGCAACCAACGAGTGGGTGATCAACGGCCAGAAGGCGTGGGCGACCAACGGCGGCATCTCCGACGTGCACGTCGTGATCGCCACCGTCGACCCCGAGCTGGGCTCCAAAGGCCACGCCGCGTTCGTCGTGCCGATGAGCGAAATCAAGGGCATCTCCCAGGGCACCAAGGTCTCCAAGCACGGCCTGCGCGCCTCGCACACCGCCGACGTCTTCCTCGACGACTGCCGTATCCCGGCCGGCTACGTGCTGGGCGGCAAGGAGAAGCTCGACGAGCGTATCGCCCGCGTGCGCGAGGGCAAGAAAGGCAAGTCGCAGGCCGCGATGCAGACCTTCGAGGCATCCCGCCCAACGGTCGGCTCGCAGGCGCTCGGCATCGCCCGTGCCGCCTACGAGTACGCGCTGGAGTACGCCAAGGAGCGCGAGCAGTTCGGCAAGAAGATCATCGAGAACCAGTCGATCGCCTTCACGCTCGCGCGCATGAAGATGGAGATCGACGCCGCTCGCCTGCTGGTGTGGCGCGCCTCGTGGATGGGCCGCAACCAGGTTCCGTTCGAGAACGCCGAGGGCTCGATGTCAAAGCTCAAGGCCGGCGAGGTCGCCGTGTGGGTCACCGAGCGAGCGATCCAGATCCTCGGCGGCAACGGCTACACCCGCGAGTTCCCCGTCGAGCGCTGGCACCGCGACGCCAAGATCTACGACATCTTCGAGGGCACCGCCGAGATCCAGCAGCTGGTGATCTCGCGGGCGATCTCGGGGATGCACATTCGGTAGCCGGACACTGGCTTTCGGGCGAGTGGAGCCACACGGGGGCGTCGCCGGCGCGCAGGACGCCCGTCATTTGTGGCACACCTTCGCGCCAGTTCTTGCGCCAGTCGTGCACGATCCGCGTCATGTCCGGTGTGGTGCCGCGTGTCGAGTAGATCGCCGGTCGAAGCCTCGGTGCGAGGTCAAACGTCCTGGCGATGGCTTGGCGGGCAGGGTACGGTTGCTGCTGCCTGTGAGTGGCTGCCGTCCTGGAAGGCAAACCGCGCGAGGAACCGGAACCCGCCGTGTGGGCATTTGTCGGGTAGCGGGACGCCTTTGGGTTTGTATTCGACGATGCGGCCGTGGAAGTGTTCGCGGTAGTGCAGGTGCAGGGGGCCGAGCGTTGAGCGGAACTGCACGACGGCGACGTCGGGTCCTTCGGGGAGGCTGGTGACGAGTGGGATGTTCATGTCGAGGAGTCCGCCGTATGGTGCGGGGGCGGGGAGCACGAGGCCGGGGAAGGTGATCTGGCCGCTCACGGGGGCCGGGGCGTTGACGTAGATGAGCAGCGCGAGGTGCCCGTCTTGGTTGGTGGCTCGCATGATCGTGACCTGCGCGCTCTCGCTTTCGATCGAGGGGCCGATCGGGATCTCAGCGAGCGCGGTGCCGTATCCCATCAGCGAGTTCGCGGGGCATCCTGCCGGCCCGAAGACTTCGAGCGTCCCGGTGGAGCATGTCGCGAGCCCGAGTTCGCTGAGCGCAAAGGCGAGTTCGACGGGGTAGCTGATTTCTGCGCCGGTGAGAGGTGGCGGCACTTCGTTGGTGGGGGTGGCGATCTTGAAGCTGAAGCCGATGGTCGTGCTGTGGCCTAGGTGCTCGGGGGTAAGGGTGGCGTGAAGTGTGACCGACTGTGCCGCGGAGGCGCTTCCGCACGCGGCGGCGCAGAGCGCGGTGGCAGCGAGGAGGCGGATGGCTCGGCGCGCGGTTGGGTGCGGCCTCACGGTGCTGGGGGCTCAGTATGTGAGTGAGCCGCTGGTCTGCAGGGTGATGGCATAGGTGCGGCGGTTGAAGGTGCCGGAGAGCCCTGCGTGTCCGCGTGCGTGGGTGTAGCGGCCGGTGCCGCCGGTGACGGTGAGGGTGCCGGAGAAGTGTTCGTCGAGGCCGGCGCCGTGTGGGGTGGCGGTGCCGCGACCGGTGATGGTGCCGCCGTGGGTGTAGATCGTGAAGCTGGCGGTGAAGGTGGCGCCGAGGCTGCAGTCAGCGTGCATGCTACCGGGGAGGTCCCCTTGCGCTGAGCCTTCCTCCAGCAACTGGGAGCCAGAGTGCTTGATGTAGCGCAGGTCAGCGGTATCGGTCGCCTTCAGGGTTCGCGCCGTGCGGGTCTGGGGCGGGCGGCTGGCGGGCGCCGCGAGACCGACGGAGGCCGTGCCGGCGATGATCGCGAGCACGCCAGGTAGGAGGATGGCCAGGCGTCGTGCTCCTGTAGGCCGCGCTGATCTGGGGGGTCGCAGGCGTGTCGGGCTCTTGGGATTGTTCATCGAGATAGTCGGTGTCTTCTTTTGTGGCAAGCCGAATTGTTCCATACAATCTTACAGGGCTATCATTGATCCGGTGGCTCTACCGCGCTGTGCGGAATCGGTAGGCGGAGCGTGGTCACCGTCCGCCGTAGCGGCGGCGACGGCTGCTGAACTCGCCAAGGGCCTCGGCGAGGGCTTGTCGGGTGAAGTCGGGCCAGAGCTCTTCGCGGAAGACGAGCTCGGAGTACGCGGCTTGCCAGAGCAGGTAGTTGGAGAGGCGTTGCTCGCCGCCCGTGCGGATTATGAGGTCGGGGTCGTGCATCTCGGGCGCGTACAGCCCAGAGCGGAACTCCTCCTCTCCCCCGCTTGTGAACCGCCTGGCGGCGTCCAGGATCTCCGTGCGCCCGCCGTAGTTGAACGCGATGAACAGCACGAGGCGCCGGTTGCCTTCGGTGATCTTCTCGGCCTCGCGCATCTGCTGAAGCAGCTCGCCTGGGACGCCTTGTCGTTGTCCGACGAAGCGCATGCGGACGCCTTTGTGGTGCAGCTCGGGGGTCTCGCGGGCGATGCGCTGCGCTAGCATCGCGATCAGCCCTTGGACCTCGCTGGCTGGGCGCGACCAGTTCTCGGTGGAGAACGAGTACACGGTCAGCTGCTCGATACCGAACTCCACGGCGTCAGGCAGTCGTGCCTTCAGCGTGTCGGCCCCCGCCTCGTGCCCGTCGTTGACGGGTACTCCGCGGGAGCGTGCCCAGCGACCGTTGCCGTCGGTGATGATCGCGACGTAACGCGCTGCCCGACGGCCCCGGTCCTCGTGTGGGATGTCCTCGTTGCCCGGTATCAACGGTGGGCTCGTGGGATCGCGCACCGGGCTCGCTTGGCGGCCCGCCAGGCGCGTATGACGAGAAGCGTTGGGGTGATGAGGGGCTTGAGCTCGTGGCGGATCTGTTGGGTGACGGGTTGGGCGAAGTCGCTGCGGGCGGTGGGCGCGGAGATGTAGTAGGCGCCGACGCCGACGAGCGTCATGATGTGGTGCGCGCCGTTGGGCAGTGGTGTCGCGTGCTCTATCGCGCGCCGTGCTGCGCGGGTGAGGTCGCGCGCGAGGAGGTCGTGGTTCTGGTAGTAGCGGATGTACCCGGCGTGGCCGGCTTGCTGGTCGCGCTGGTAGTCGACGAGACTGTCGAGCATGGTGCTGAGGGCACAGATCGACAGGTAGACGGTGTCGATCTCGGCGGCCTCTCGCAGGGTGGTGCGCTCGTTGGCTGCGGCGGCGATCAGTGCGTGGACCGCGAGCACCGACGACGCTGCGCCCGCAAGGAACTCTTGCCAGCTGAGGGGGGTGCCCGTGGTTTCGTGTGTCGCCCATTGTTCGAGCTGCGCGGTTCCGAGACGTGGTACTGCGTGAGCGCGGATCTGCGCCTCGGCGCATCGCCTGGCGGCTTGTTGGGACACCTTCGAGATCGCTTCGGTGGACGGAAGCTCTAGCAGGGCTCCCCGGACGACCTGAACGAGCTCTGTGAGGTAGCCCCCGTCGTCCGCTCGTTCGTCGGAGGGGTAGTAGTGGCCGGTGGGTTTGGAGTCGAGGGTGATGGCGTCTGTGAATGCTTGGTAGAGCTGGTGTCCGTGGTCGAGGGGGTTGTTGCTGGGTTGCTCGGTGAGCCCGTCGAGATAGTCGTACATGACCTCGTAGGCGACGATCGCTTCAACGACGTCTTTGCGGTGCTTCGGGGGGGCGAGCGTCGCGAGCGTTGCCGCGACCTCGGCGTTGAACCGCTCCTCGTCGAGCTTTTGGAGGGCAAGCGCTTGGAGCGTGGGATCTTCGATCGCCCATGCGTGCCGCTCCCAGCGTTTGAGCTGTGCCGCGACAAGCGGAGCGACGGTCGGCCAGTAGCGGATGTTCGCGACCAGCAGCGCCACGTGCGCCTGTGCCACGAGCCGGCGGTCGTCAAATGCAGACACCTGATGCGAGCGTAGCCCGTACGGGTGATGCCGTGTGTCCGCGCCGCGGGCAGTTGGGCGAAGGGTATGGCCTACTCCCCTTCGAGGGCGAGCCTGGGAGGGGCACGCGATGCCAGCCAAGCGGGGACGGACACGATCGCGAGAACGGTTGCGATCACGAGCGCGAAGATCTCTAGCGGACGCCAGCCCGCGCTGATCCCCGCGACCGGGAAGCCTGTCACGTGTCGCAGGTAGCTGTCGATGATGAGCTGGCCGTAAACTCCCGTTACTGCTCCGGTCAGGCATGCCGCCGCGAGCATCAGGACTGCTTCTGTAAGCAGGATGCGCCGCAGTCGGTGGGGTGCTGCGCCTGAGAGTCGCAGACCTGCCAGCGAGGCACGTCGCTGCCAGATGGCCGAGGTGAGCGCCGCGGCGATTGCGAGGATCGCCGCGCAAAGCAGCAGCGTAGATATTTCGCTGAGTTTGCTGAGGCCTTCGCTCGCGGAGCCGTCGATTTTTGCTGCTCGTGCTTCCGCCGTCAGAACTTCCAGTCCGCTGCCTGGGCCGAGTTCTCGCAAGATCGCGTCTCGCACGGCTTGGGCATTCGCGCCTGATGTGAGATCGACCCCCAGCGCGGTCGGGTCCGAGGTCGCCCAAGAATGATGGTAGTCGGTGGTGCTCATCAGGATTGCCCCTGGACTCCACCCGAAGTTTGTGGTTGTCGCCGCGACCTTGAACGCGACGTTGCCGGTGGGGGTCGGCAGCGTCAACGTGTCTCCGATTCTTGCCCCGTGTTCGTCTGCGATCTGCTGGGATACAGTGATCCAACCGCCATCGCGGACACGCGTAAGGACAGTGGACGAACTACCGGCGGTGACTTGACCATCCAGTAGGTTGAGCGGGACTCCTGGTGGCCACGCGATGACCCATACACGGCGCTTGCCGTAGTCGAGGTAGCTGCCTTGGAAAGTGTGCACGCTTGCCACCCCAGGGAGCCGCGTGATGCTTGCAGTGCGACGATTGGTTTCAAAGTCGTTGATCGCCTGGTTGTCGTGCGGGTTGACGAGCCAGATGTCCGCGCCACTGGCGTAGTGGGAGGTGTACGCGTCGATGCCTCGCAGCAGGTCGTCGCGTGCTCCGCCCAGTGCGACGCTGCCAAAGAGCGCGACTGCTCCTGTGGCAGCGAGCGCGAGCGAGCGCAGCGTCGTGGCCTTGAGCGACATGATCGCAACCGGCAGGATCGTGAGTCGATCGCTGCGCTGCGCAAATGTCTGTGCCGCGCGCAGCACGCCGGTAAAGATCAGGGGGATCGCGAGCACGACAGTCAGCGCAAGCAAAATGCACGCGAGCAGCGCGAGGGAGGGCAGCAGCAGAAGTATCGCGGTCGCCAACATGAGCAGCCCGGCAGCTGCGTATGCCAGGTTTCGTGGCGCTTGCCAGCCGAGCATGTTCCCGGGCTCGCCCTCTTCGAAGTACACGGCGTCCATGGCGCGTCCACGGCGCAGGTCGAGCAGGGGGACCATTGAGGCCAGGCAGGTCGCCAGGATTCCTCCGAGGAATGACAGCAGCACTGGCAGTTTGCCGATAACGGTGGCGCCACCGAGCGTGAACGCCTGCGTGAGATAACCCGCGGACTGGTGGAAAGATCCAGATAGTGCATAGCCGGCCAGCAGCCCCAGCAGCGACGCCGCGATCCCTAGGAGGGATTGGCGAAACGGTTGGCGAAAGGGGTTGACGGGGCCACGAGGGAAACCTAGCGTCGGGGCATCTACCAATTGACCCCCGCGCCGGTTGGAGCCGACCGGGGGTCGTGACACAGGAGTGTGACCTCCCATGCACGACCAGAATACCCCTGTCCCTACGGCCGCTGAGCGCGGCGACGCGCTGGAACGCGACACCCTCTATCTGATGACCGACCCCGACGGCCCGCCGATTTGGAGCGTCGAGGACATCGGCCGCGAGGCCGAAACGGATGATCCGATGGTCCCGGTCCACGGGCTGCTCCGCGCTGGACTGATCCGCCAGACCTCGGATGGGTTCGTGTTCGCTACCCGCGCGGGCTGGCGAATGGTCGAGATTGTCGGCCAGGTGGCTTGAATGGCCCATGACGCAGACACGCACGCGATCGTTCTCGCGTTCTCCTGGCGGCTGCGCGATACCCGCACGGCGTCCCGGCTCACGCAGGACAAGCTCGCGCGCCGCTCCGGGGTCCATCACACCGAGATAAGCAAGCTGGAGCGCGCGCTCACCGACCCCCGGCTCTCGACCGTCGTACGCCTCGCGCGCGGCCTCGACGTGCCGACCTCCACACTGGTCGAGGACCGCTACCAGTACCCGCAGTTGACGCTTGAGGGCTGAGGCGAAGATTTGGCGGCCGGGGTGAGCGCCCCGGCCGCCGCCGCTAGCGGTTGGAGTACGCACAGGGCGCGCGGTCATCGTTCCATGCGCTGCGGACACGTCCGGGGCACCTGAGAACATCCGTTCGATCTGTCGGGTTATCAATGACCTGTGAGCGCAGGCGACCCGACAGAAGACAGGAGTACGACCAAGATGGCCCGAGTAGCCCCGTACCACACTGCCCGTCCCGAGACCGGGGGTGAGCGCAACGTCCATCACAACGACGACCAATGTCCGCGTGGCAAGGAAATCAGCGCAGCAGACCTGCGTAAAGGCACGGACGGTCGCCCGTTGTGCAAGGTCTGCGAATAGGACGCAGGCGAGCGGAACGTCAGCTCCCAATGGGGACCTTCGGGCTCCCCGGCACGGCTGACCTGCCAGTACCGGCGAAGTTCCGCAACGGGTAGTTCGCGCTGCACGGCCACGGCGAGGGCACGGAAGCCCTCGCTGTTGTCCCCATAGAAGCGCACGGTTGGCTCCAAGAAGCCGTGTCCCTCGCCGCCCTCGCAAGACTCGAAAGTCTCGATCTCGGCGGCGTCGAGCACATCCACATACGGTGCGATGCCGGGGTCCAGTGAGGTCAGCCAATCGGCCCTATTTGGGCGGTTTTTCCGTCCGATGCGACCTGTAGTTTTCCTTGTAAGGAAGCCAAAAACGACCCCCGCGACGCGCCAACGCCCGGGGGTCCGGATCAAGGAGATAGCGCTCCATGACCACGCCAAAAGTACCACGGCGCTCCGTCGCCGAAGACCTGTCGCACATCCTCGCCTCACCTGAGGTCTCCCGCCTCATCGATGAGCTTCAAGAGACCCGCTCGACGGGCCGTCCCGGCTACCCGTTGCGGGCGATGGTCGGCATGGCGCTGGTGAAGTCCCTCTACGCGCTGCCGACGTGGACGCGCACAGTGGCGCTCGTGCGGGAGCACGCCGCGCTGGCGGCGGTGGTCGCCCCGGACGGCGACGTGCCGTCTCTGTGGTCCTGCTACCGCTTCACGGCGAAGCTCCGCGAGCACATGGACACGCTGGAGGAGTGCATCGCCGCCGTCATCCGCGCGCTGAAGAAATCCAACCCGCTGCTCGGTTGGGACGTAGCGATCGACGCCAGCGACATGCCCGCGTACGCCAACGGGCAGCGCTACAAGTACAAGGGCGGACCGGAACGCGAGAAGCACAGCGACCCCGATGCGTCGTGGGGCCACCGCTCCGCAGTCTCCACCCGGAAGGGCGGCGGCTTCTACGGGTACCGCATCCACATGGCGGTTTGCTCCAAGACCGATCTGCCGTTGGCGTGGAAGGTCGAGACGGCCAAGATGAACGAATCCCCCACGGTCGCGCCGCTGCTCGACAAGCTCCACGGGCTCGGGATCAACCCGGAGACCTGCGCGCTGGACAAGGGATACGATGGCGAAGCGGTCTACCAGGCGTGCTCGACGCGAGGGATCGACCCTGTGATCTGCCTCAAGAAGACCCCGGCCGTCAAGCGCGGCGACCACAAGCCCCCGACGTGCGAGCACGGCGAGTGGCAGTTCGCTGGGGCCGACCGCAAGCGCGGCGCGTGCAAGTGGCGCTGCCCGACCGGCGAGTGCCACCCCGCGTCCGTGTGGATCAAGGCCGACCGGCTGCACCCGTTGATCCCACGCGAGACACTGCGCTGGAAGGCCCTCTACCGGGGTCGCGCGTCCGTGGAGCGCGCGTTCGGGCGCCTGAAGAACGAATGGGCGCTCGCGCCGCTGCGAGTGCGCCGGATCGAGCGTGTTCGGCTTCACGCCAATCTCACGATCTTGACGCAGTTGTCAACCGCACTCGTGCGCGGAGGCGTTAGCGTGCCGGCCGCATGACGCTCAGCCTCGACCTCCGCTCCTGCGACGCTAAGCTCGCACGCGCCCGTGAGAACGCGCGTACGCTGGAGCGAGAGACCGTGGCGCACATCGGGAAGCAGGAGGCAACGCACGCGGTTCGGTTTTCCCAAGTCGATCCACAGACCGGCTGGTGCTCGATCACCCTTGTCCCGCAGAAGATCGAGGAACCACGCCTCAGCGCGATCCTCGGAGATGTCATACACAACCTCCGGTGCGCACTCGACTACGTTGTCACGGCGCTGGTGGACGCAAGCCAGACAAAGCTCACCACCTCCCACCAGTTCCCTATTTTCAAGGATGCAGCGTTCTACGCGAGCAGAGTCGGGACCAAGACGGAAGCCCTCCCCGACGGCCCCCTGCGCTGCATCGCTCACGGCCTCAGCGTCATCGAGGGATGGCAGCCATACAACGCCCAGAGCAATCCGCGAGCGGACCCCCTGTGGGGAATCCATCGTTTCTCGAACGCCGACAAGCATCGGCAGCCCGCGATCTTCGGCCTCGTGCCCGTCGGGCAATTCCACATCGACTATCGGGGGCACGTCGTCGAGGAAGACTGGCTCGACGAGGTACGAGACTGGCAGCCTGGTCAGGACATTCCAGTGGGGCGTATCCGCTTCGACCCTCCCGTCGCGGTAAACCTGCGTGCAGACGGCAAAGTCAAACTCCGGATTCTGTTCGTAACGCCAGAGTGGCAGGGCGACGACGCGCTGTCGATGGGACTCGGATCGATCCCCGTCGTCATTGACCACATGGCGAAGTTGCTGGATACGTTCCGCCAGCTCTAGTTCCCGGCGCCGACTCATCGGCCCTCACCGGGCCTATCCACAAGTGGGGTACGATTACCCCCAACGTGAGGTATCCGACCCCCCCGGCCCCACTCAACCCCGCATGGATACTGGGCTAACGGGTTTCGCCAAGCCCTCCTAGGCAGAGGGCCTGGAAGAGGACCATCTGCACGATCGCTGTGCGCCTGGTGCCCGAGAGGCGCAGGTCGGCGATCGTCTGGCGTCGCTCTGGGACGGTCAGCAGCATCGCGTTGAACGCGAACAGGAAACCCAACAGGCCCGCGATCGCGGCAAAGAACGCGCTGGCCTGGCTGCTTGGCCGAAGCGCCTGGCGCAGCAGCTTGAGATCCTGCTCGGCGGGAGCGACCGTGAGCCGCCCGTGAGCGACCCTCTGAAGCTCGGCACGGACTTGTGCTTCGCGGCCGGGTTCGGTCTGCACAAGCACACGTGTGATCCGCCCCTGCAGCCCGGCGAGCTTCTGCATGTTCGCGAGTGGCATCGTCGCTACGAATGCCTCCGAGAGTGCGCCGACCGCTTCCGGCCCGAGCACGGCGGCGACCTTCAACGAGGTAGCCTTGCCGCGCAGGCTCACCGACACCGGCACATTGTGTGCCCGGGCGGTGATTCCCAGTTCGCTCGCGGTCGTCTTGCTGAGCGCGATCCCGCCAGGCTCGAGCGTGGAGATCGGGAGTGTGTGAGCGAGTTCGTCGAGGAGTGCGAGGCCGAGGTCGGTGCCGGCGAGGTTGATCGCGACGCAGCGTGTGGGCGTCCGGCAGATCCTTGCGTCCTGTTCGAGCAGCGGGGCGGCCTGCTTGACGCCGGGGAGGCGTTCCGCACCGGGGAGCAGACCTTCATCGAAGCCGTTGGGGCCGCGGGCCTGCAACTGGAGGTTCGCGGGGCCTACGACGGTGTGGATAACCTGTGCTGCCGAGCCTGCGAGGCTGCCGTTCGCGACGAGAGTCGCAAAAACGAGCGCCACGGCGACTGTGACCCCGAGACCGGCGAGCAGCTCCTGGGCGCCATGCACGCGCAGCCGGTTGCGGTAGATGTAGAAGAGTGCGTACGGCCGCATCAGTGCCCGCGGCCGCAGGGGTTTTTCAGGAGAGTGCACCGGCGCCGCTCACTCCGGTGTCGCCGGACCGCGCCGTAGGCAGCCCGGACGGGGCTTGTACTCCGTTGCCGCCCGCGGTGCCGTCGCTGAGTCGTCCGTCGCGCAGCGTGCAACAGCGGTCGGCGAGCGATGCAACCCCCGAGTCGTGAGTCACGAGCAACACTGCGGCCTCGCGCTCGCGGGCGATCGATCGGAGCAGTTCCACGATCTCGCGGCTGCGGACGCTGTCCAGGTTTCCCGTTGGCTCATCGGCAAGGATTAGCTGCGGTTCGCCGGCGAGAGCGCGCGCGATTGCGACGCGCTGGCGCTCACCGCCGGAGAGCTCGCCAGGTGTGCGATCCAGCCGCTCGCCAAGACCAACGCGCTCAAGCCACGTGACTGCACGTGCCTGCGCGTGGCGTTTGGAGAAACCGCCGAGCAGCAGCTTCAGCGAGGCGTTCTCGAGTGCCGAGACGCGCGGCAAGAGGTGAAAGCTCTGGTAGATGAAGCCGACCTCGCGCATCAGGTAGTCGCACGTCGCCTGCTCGGAGAGCAGCGACAGATCCTGTCCCTGGTAGCGGATCGTGCCGCCTTCGGGTTGCAGCAACGCGGCGATCAAAAGCAGCAGCGTCGTCTTCCCCGACCCGCTGGGACCCTGCAGCGCGAGCGTCTCCCCACCGGCGAGACGCAGACTCACACCATCGACGGCGCGCACCTCCTCCCCGGCGCCGCGGTAGTGCCTCACGACCCCTTCAAGCTCCAGCAGACTCACGGGACCAGACGCCACGCGGCACTCAGGCCGTGCTCGCTCACGCGCTCACCCGCCTCCCTGCCGCCCGGCGCAACGGCAGGACGGCGGCAAGCTCGCTACTCGGGCGCCCATGAAGCTCACCATCGCCGATCGTCAATCCACGATCGACACCCGAGAGGCACGGCGTCTCGCCGGTACTCATCAGCACCGCCACACCCTCGTTTGCGAGGGAGCGCAGCAACAGCAGGATCGAGTCACGCTCCAGCAGGTCCACACCCTTGGTCGGCTCATCGATCACGAGCAGCCGCGGGTTGCAGGCGAGCGTCCTCGCGATCGCCACCCGCACAGCTTCCGTGCTGTCCAGATCAGCCGGCTCAAGCCCTGCACACCGCTCTGCTCCGGCACGTACCAGGGCGGCGTGCGCCTGCGACGCGGCGCGTGAGGGCGAGGCTCCGCGCGCGAGTAGACGAACGACGATCTGGTCGAGTACCAGCCTGCCCTCACCCGGGCGGAACGAGCGCTGGCAGTAGCCGATCCCACCGTCACCGCCACCACCCTCCAGGTTGTGGCCGGCGAACCGCACGACACCTTCATCGGGCGCCTCGACGCCCGCCGCAACGCGCAGCAGCGTCGAGCGGCCGGAGCGCCGCCGGCCCAACACGGCGACCAGCTCGCCGGGCTCGATCTGAAGCGACACGTCGCGCAGCGCAACACGCTCACCCGGTAGCCGGCCGTAGCGCTTGCTGACACGCTCAAGCTCCAACAGGCTCATCCCTGCGAGGACTCCTCATCCGCGAGCGCCTTGAACGTCACCCGGGCGTACTCGATCCACGGAAGTGTCGCTTCCATCGCAAGCCGGCTCTCCTCGGCAGCGAGCCGGTCGACCAGCGCCGAGCCCGAGCCGGGCGCAGATCGCAGGGACGGAGAGGATATCGGCGCGCGGATGGCCTCCTCCAAGCACACTTCCTCGATACCGTCGATGACCTCGAGCGCCATCTGCGGTCTACGAACGAAGACCGCCAACTGACGCGCAAGGCGCTGGGAGTGACGGCGAGCCGCGCGCATCTGCTCGACCAGCTGAGCCCGGTAGCCTTCCCGGCCCAGGTCGGTAGCGCGATAGTGGCGCTTGGGCTGACGGTCGGTGCCGCTCGAAACCGGGCTCGCCACCAGTGTTCCCCCGATCAAGGACCGGCCCTCCAACACGTTGAGCGCGTTGTAGATCTGCGAGTCACCGCTGATCGACAGGATGTCTCCATACACGCGCTCGAAGCGCGCGATCAGCTCATACCCGTAGCTCGGGCGTTCGATCACGAGCCCCAGCAGCGCCCAGTAGACCGGCGAACGCATCCCCTTCGCACTCCTGCTAATCGCCTGACCGCTCATTGGATGCCACAGCCTACCCGAAGTTCGCCAGGCTGGGACTGTCGCCAAAGTCGGCAGATATCACGCGGCCCGGAACCTCTGTCCGGCCCAACCGACGGACATGTCCGTTGACGACCTCCGGGTGAGTCAGAAACAAAAAAATCCAACTAACTCACAACATAGAAACCTTCATGCTTTGCCTTATCAAGGGCCGCAGCCGAGCGCATTATCTGCAGCGTGCCAGCACGGAGAGATCACGTCGCTCTGTCAACGAGCCCATGTCCAGCGGGAATCCATCCGCCGCACGCAAGCTACAGGCCGACCTGGGCACGGCACGGCTGCCCAAAGACCTCGGCATCGCCTTGGCGCGCCTTGGAGTTCGGGTTCGCGCGGGCGTCCGCCGAAGGAGAGGCGGCGGACCGCCCGCGCGATCGATGCACACTCGCCCACGCCCAAGCCGCCAACCATCCCGCCCGCTGTAGGCTGACCCGGCGTTCGGACCCGCAACCCCGCTGGCACCCCTCCTGACATCGTGGATCGGCCTGAGCGATGTCCAAGCCACTCGATCCTGAGAATCCCGGCAGGTTCTCCTCATCGTTGTTAGCCGGGCTTGCCATGCTCACGTGCTTCACCCCCCGGGCACCCGGTGCGTGGAATCGCTGACATGGCTGAGGAACTGGACCTCGGTCGCTCCAGTTGGGTCGGCGGCGAGGCGCCTGTCAGTCTTGCGACTGGTGGTTTCCTCGCCGCCGCCCGCCGAACCGGACTTGCGGGTTCCCTCGCATCCGGCTCTCCACAGGACGTGCGCTGTCCGTTGTTGGGGGGTTGGTCAGGTGTCGGCGACCTCGGGCCGATCGGTGAATCGGGTTTCCCTTGGGGTCGTCCACGGCGAGGGGATGCGATATCCGCGGTAGCGGTACCGTTTGATTTTCACCTCGCCGGGCCAGTAGAGCCTTGTGCCGTCGGGGCTGGTCCAGTTGTGCCCCCAGTACCGTCGCTTGACCTGTGTCCAGGTCAGCCGCTTGTGCTTCTTGCGCAGCCATCTGACTATCCGCCACCACAGGTAGTAGTCGAGGTAGCTGAAGCAGCGCGATGCGGCGCCGTGGCGATGGTAGTTGGTCCAACCCCGAAGGATTGGGTTGAGCGTGCGGACCAGTTCGTTGAGCGAGAGACTCGTCGTGTGATTTCTGGTCAACTCCTTGATACGGTGCTTGATATTCCCGAGTGCTTGACGACCCGGGAAGGTGTAGGCGACGGGCAATCGACCAGCCCGGGTATAGCGCACGATGCGCTGCCCCAGAAAATCGAAGCCATCGTCCACATGGGTGATAGCTGTCTTTTCGGGCGAGAGCGTGAGCCTCATGTGCTCGCGCATGAACTCGGCCGTTTGTTCCTTGATTTTCTGGGCGTGAGCTTCTGTGCCATGCACCAGGATCACGAAATCGTCCGCGTAGCGAACCATTCGGTAGCTGGGCAGGCCCTTGGCTCGATCACGAGCACGCTTTCCAGCGTCTCGCGCGTCCCAGATCGTCTGGAAACGGCGGTCGAGAACCGACAGAGCGACGTTCGCCAACAACGGCGAAAGGATCGCCCCTTGTGGTGTGCCCGATGGCGTGGCGGCGAAGGTGTCAAGCTCACGCATGACACCGGCGGCGAGGAACTGTCTCACCAGCGCGAGCACACGCTTATCGGTCACCTGGCGGCGCAGCTCGCTTATCAGCAACCCATGATGGATGCTGCCGAAACAGTCCTCGACATCTCCCTCAATTACCCACTCATAACCGATGGGCGGGTTGATGAAGTGCCGCACTTCCTCGATGGCGTCCTGTGTTCTTCGCCCAGGTCGGAAACCGTAGGAGGACGGGCAGAAGTCCGCCTCCATGATCGGCTCCAGCACGAGCTTGACCGCCATCTGAACGATCCTGTCCTGCAGGGTAGGAATGCCTAGTTTTCTAGTCTTTCCGGCCCCGCGCTTGGGGATCTCACGCTCGCGGACCGGCAGCGCCGCGAAGGTCCGGTCCCGCAGCGACTGCCGTAGCTCACCGAGAAACATCTCCACGCCGACCGCCTCGACCTGCTTGCGTGTTACACCATCGACGCCGGGGGTTCGGGACCCCCGGTTGCGCTTCACCCGCTCCCACGCGACCAGCAACGTCGCGGGGTCACAGACCAAGTTGAACAGATCGCCGAAGCGCTGCTGCTCATCCTGGCCTGCCCAGCGGTGCAGCTTGGTCTGCCATCCCAGTACCCGCTGCTCGGCCTCATCGGCCGAGAGCGGCGCGAGCGTATTCACACTCGACCTCCCGAACGGCTTCTCATGCTGCGGTCCTGCTGTCCGCCTTCGCCATGCAGACGGCTTTCCCGCCCTCGGACTACTACGCGGACTCCGCCACGCCATGTACGCATCAGCAGACATCGTGCCTTGCCGGGCCGCCACCGTAGCCCGGCGCGCACAGGGCGCTTCCCACGTTCACCATGATCCGTTTGACCGGGTCGGCAGCCGACTTTACCCCTGCAGACCATCCGACGGGCAATCGCAGTCTCCCGCCGGCCTCCACCCCAGCCCCGAAGGGGTACGTGGAGCGAGCCGCCAAAGTCGAGAGCGGACTCGTTGCTGCATCCAGCCCATGTCCACCAGGTTTCGGGCCGGTTTACCGATAAAGGGGCTTCTACCATCGATTCGCTTTCGCTCTGCCTTTCGGTCTCGCTTGCGCGCACTCGGGTGTCTGGCAGTACCACCCGGCCGCTACGTCATCGGGGCGCTCTCGCCCACAGTGTGCGATTCCACACAAGGGCTACCCCCAGCTTCGCCGGGCCGCTGCATCAGCCCGGGGCCAGCATCACAGCCGGCACGGAGAGATGTTGTTGTCCTTCGATTGTCTTCCATCTCCTTTCTCACGGCGCCTCGTGGCGCACCGACCTACAGGTACGCCACGACGCTGGTGACGCTCGGCTACCTCGAGCAGGGGCCGTCGCGTAAGTACCGGCTCGCTTCGCGCGTCTCGGACATCGCCCTCTGGATGCTTGACTCGATGGAGATCCGCCGAGTCGCCCGCGAGCCGCTGAGAGAGCTGATGGCGCGGACCGGACGCACCGCAAGCCTGGTGGTGCTGTCGGGTACCGAGGTTGCCTACATCGACCGCTGGCAGGGGTCCCGCCAAGGGCAGTACGGCGTCGATGAGGGCATCGGGCTGGGCATTCGCCTGCCCATCCACTGCGCCGCCGCGGGTAAGGCGCTCCTGGCGCGCCTGCCCGTGGCGGAGCAGCAAGAGCGGGTCACGAGACTGGGTCTTACCCGGCTTACTTCCACGACGATCACTACCAAGAACGCCTCGCGCACGGAGTCCAAGCGCATCGCCGCTGATGGCGGTGTGGCGGTCGAGGACGAAGAGCTCTCAGTTGGCAGGCGCGCGCTCGCCGCTACCGTCACCGACGCAGACGGATGGCCGATTGCTACGGTCGAGCTGGCGGTGCCGGCGAGGGCATATAGCCGCAAGGAGCTGTTGGTAGAGCTTGGCCCCAAAGTCATGGCCACGGCTCGACGTATCGCCGTGACTCTGGGTGAGCCGTCCCATGGGTCGCAGACCGACAAGCAGTGTTGATTGAGTGAGGGGCATTCGACTATTTCCAAGCATATTTGAACTGGGGGGATGATGCACGCTAGTGAGAAACAGTCTTTGCAACTGCGGCGAGCGGTTCTTAGACTTTGCGCGACATTCACAACGGCCCCCGCCCGCCTGTCCAGCGGTGCAAGGAAAGATCACGCCACCGATGAAGGAGCGAGAATGAGAGCTACGCGAGGAGCCGCAAGATGCTCGACGTTGGCCTTACTGGCACTCGCTTTAGGCGCGGGCCACGCGTCTGCGGATGGCTCCTCGGCGGCGAGTGGTACCGGTGCGCTGCCGCTCGGGGGTTCGCTCGTGATTCCGGGCGCTCCGGGCGAAAGCGAACAGGTGCGGCTGCAGGAACAGGCGACGCTTGCGAGCCCGGAAGCGGTGGCTCAGCGTGTCGCGTCTCGTACGGCATTTGAGAACCTGGACACTCAACAGGCCGAAAAGGTCGCCAGCGAAGCGTTTCCAGCGGTGATCAACGATCCGGCGGGTGGGCCGCCGCAACTGCCGGTCGGGCAGACGATCACCGGCTATCTGAGCGATGATGCCGCGGAGGTTGATCTCGGGGGTGGGAAACACGCGGTGATCGAATCGATGGCGCCGATAGCTATCGAAAGCTCCTCGGGACAGCGGGTGCCGGTTAATCTGGGTCCGATCGAAGCTGGGAGCGGATTCCAGCCGGCGACCCCGGTCGTGGGGCTGCAGATCCCGAAGCGGTTGGGTGAAGGGGTGCGTCTACCGGGTCTTGGCGTGTCGCTCACGCCGGTGGACGGGCCTTCGAACTCGCCGCTGGGCGGGTCGCAGGGCTCGATCGTCGGTACGGCGGTTCTGTACGCTAATACTCAGACTGACATGGATTCGCTGATAAAGCCAACTACGGCTGGGTTTGAGGCGGATACGCTTTTGCGTTCGGTGGAAAGTCCGCAGCAGCTCTACTTCCGGGTGGGGCTCCCGGAAGGCGCGAGTCTTGTGCAGGCGAAGGATGGGTCGGGGGTTGTCGAAGTGGTCAAGGAAGGCGCAGTGGTCGCGACCGTCCTGTCTCCCAGCGCCCAGGATGCTGTGGGTACTGCGGTGCCGGTGTCGATGTCGGTGTCGGGGGATATGCTTGCACTGAACGTCGCCGACCACTCTGGGGAATACCAGTATCCGATCGAGGTCGATCCGGAAGTACTCGGTACGGACCCTCAGCTGGTCGCTGAATCCAACGAACACGGAACCAAGCGCTCCAACTGGGAATTCTTCACGAACAACGGGAAAAACGAACCCACTACGAACTTCGCATCGAACTCGAGCTGCGAACACTGGGGAGGGGCGTCCCTCGAGACGTGTGGTGCCCACGAATACAAAGAAGGCGAAGCTGCTTCCTGGGTGTATCAGACTCGCGGCGTCTCAAAAATCTACGAGTTCACCGGCGCGACGGAAGCAGAAAACACGGAAGATCACATCCTGAGCACAATCGAACTGTGGCACGAAAGTACGAAGGAAGCGGAAGAGATTCTCTCCGACGAAGTCAAATCGGTCGAATATCCGGTCAAATATTCCGAAACACAGCTGAAACCTCCGTTGTGCCCGACGGAAAGCGGTGGGTCATGCGGATCACAGTACGGGCATGCGGGGAACGCGATACATTTCCAGCAGTCCGTGGTCAACAAACCGACGAGCAAACATTCGTTCTCGGACGCCATCGACTCGGGTAAGGTGTACATCTCCGAGCCGGAAAAAACACATTCGACCACCAGCTATAACACCAGTACACCTGAATTCGAATTCAAAGTCAAAAACAGTAAAAAAGAAGAAGAAACACTGCACCGCAAGAACGTTCTGGATGGGTCCAGCAACTGGCTGAGCGAATACGATGGCGCGATCCAGTTCTTTGCTAAAGACACAGGCATCGGGGCTTCCAAGTCGTGGTTGGAATACGAAAAGTCGGGTAAATGGGAAGTAGTGTCCGCGTCTGAACACAATTATCTGACCAAAGACCTGTGCAAGGGTGTGCAGTGCCCAGAAAAACAAGAAGAATATTGGATGCTGAATCCGCATTTGCCCAACGGCGAAGACAAGATCCGATACAGGGCGGAAGAGGCGTTTGGCCAGGAAACGCACCAAACCGAATCGCTTGAAACGGAAGGCGTCGGGACGGTTAAAGTCGATACCTCCAAGCCAAACTATATCTTCGTCAGCGGGTTGCCTTATGGCAACGAACTCAGCGAAAAAACCTATACATTGACGGCGTACGCGACGGACGGCGAAGGTTCGACGATAGCAAGCTCGGGCATCGAATCGCTTAAACTGTATGTAGACAACACTGAAATCAAACCCGTTGGCAAAGGCGAAGGGACATGCTCGACTCCCAAAGGTGAATGCACCGCGAGCGCAAAGTATGAACTCAAAGGCGCAGAACTCGGCGCAGGTCGTCACGAGATTGTGATCGTGGCCAAGGACAGGGCCGGAAACGAAGGGCGGGAAGAAGAAACGATCTCGATCCGCCATTCGACGCCCGTGCCGATCGGGCCCGGCTCGGTCGATCTGGAGTCCGGGGACTTCGCGCTGGGCCCCACCGATGTCTCGCTGGGATCAGGGCTGTCGGTGTCGCGGGTCTACAGCTCGCGGGATCTGACGGCGGGCGGGGAAGCGTCGTTACTGGGGCCGCAGTGGAGCCTCAGCCTGGGCAGCGAGGAGACGCTAGTTGAAATGATCGACCGCAATCACAGCGTGCTCGTGACCAGCGGAAACGGCGGTGAGACGATCTTTGCGGGGATCCTCAACAGCAAAGGCGAACCGACGGGGACGTTCGAATCGCCGCCGGGCGACTCGAATCTGACGATGACGCTGGAAGAAAACGAAAAAAAAGAAAAGCTGGCGTACTATCTGAAGGACCCAGCAGCAGGGACCTCTACGAAGTTCATGCTCAGCAGCACCGCGAAAGTGTGGGTGCCGACCGTTCAGGAAGGCCCAGTGCCAACGGATACCGTCAGCTATTTCTACGAATCGATTGAAGCGGGTGGTAAAAAAGTCACGAGGCCCAGCGAAGAGCGTGGGGCGACACCGGCGAAAGTCTCGTGCGCCCCGAAAATGGAACCGGGCTGTCGCGCGCTGAAATTCACGTACGCCACCAAAACAAAGAGTGAAATCGGGGAAGGTCCGACCGAATGGGGCGAATACGAAGGCCGTCTCGTGAAAGTCTCTTACCAAGGGTACAACCCGGCCACCAAAAAAATGACCGAAATCCCCATTCCGGTCGCCGAATACTCCTACGACAAAAAGGGCAGACTTCGCGCCGAGTGGGACCCACGTCTTGCCCCTCATGAACTCAAGACCACATATGGTTATGACGAAGAAGGCCACGTCACGGCTTTGACGCCGCCTGGGCAGGAGTCCTGGGCCTTTACCTATGGCGCGATCGCGGGGGATGCTGGGACGGGCAGGCTGCTGAAGGTCACGCGTGCGCCCGCGAGCACGGAACTGTGGAAAGGCGAAGCGGTCAAAAACACTGAAGCGCCGAAAATCTCTGGCACCCCGCTGCTCAATGCAGGCAGTATGAGCGTGTCCAACGGTGTGTGGGCAGGAAGCCCGGTCGTGTACGGATACCAATGGGAGGATTGCAACGCCTCGGGTCTCGAATGCGAACCGATCCCGGGCGCGACGAACGACAAGTATACGATTACCAGCAGCGACATGAGGCATACCCTGGTTGCGGAGGTTACCGCGACGAACGGCGGCGGATCAGTCGTTTCCGTGAGCGCACCCAGTAGCGAAGTCAAACTCGCGGAAGAATACTCTTTGCCGTCAGGCAGCGATCCGGAAGATGTAACGACTGGCCCTGAAGGCGACCTGTGGTTCACCGAGTACAACGAATCAACCGGCGCCAGCGGGATCGGTAAGATGACTACTTCGGGGACCGTCACCTCGTATGAACTACCCAAAGGCAGCGAACCGTTTGGGATCACCGCGGGACCGGAAAAAGAAAGCGCCATGTGGTTTGCAGAGCGCGAGGGGCCAGCGGCTAAGGGCAGGATTGGAAAGATCACCACGTCCGGCACGATTACAGAAAGCGAAGAATGGGCTCTCGAACGAGGAAGCAAACCTGTGGCGATCGTCGCCGGCCCGAACGGGAATCTGTGGTTTGGTAATGAGGTCCCACGGACGCTCGAGGAGATAAGACCGTCTGATGGCAAAAGGTTTGGGTACGCCATAGGCGAAGATGGGGGCAAATATATCGATATCACCGTGGGGTCCGACGGTAACCTGTGGTATACGAACGGCACAAACGTTGGTAGCATGACCACGTCCGGGACAAAACACGAATACCGGATTTCGTCTGCCGCAACGAAAGGCATCACGTCTGGCCCTGAAGAAAGTTTGTGGTTTACCACTGAAGAAGCCATCGATAAGATCACGACGTCGGGCGCGGTCACCGAACATCCGGTGTCTCGCGCAGTAGCGGTACCTGGATGGATTGCGGCAGGCGCCGACGGCAACCTGTGGTTCACGTCCTTTGAAAACACCACCGATAAGATCGCGAAGATGACCCCGTCGGGGGCCGTTGTGAGCTACCTGTTGCCATCGGGTGGCAAGCCAGCTGGGATTGCTGCTGGCCCCGAAGAAAAGGTGTGGTTTGCCAACAACAAAGGCGGCAAGATCGGCAAGATCATCATCAAAGCGCCGCAGCCCAGCGAACCACAGTCGCAGCCCGGCATCACGATCGACTACAACGTCCCAGTATCGGGCGCAGGTGCGCCGCACAACATGAGCACGAGCGAAGTGGCGAAATGGGGGCAGAAGGGCGAAGAGACCCCGGTCGAAGCGACCGCTATCTTCCCGCCTGACTCGCCTCAGGGCTGGCCGGCGTCGAGCTATACCCGAGCGAGCGTCTACTATCTAGACGAAGAGGGTCGGATGGTAAATACCGCCACCCCGAGCACCGGCAAATACGGGTCCATCTCCACGACGGAATACAACGAAGCCAACGATGTCGTGCGTACACTCTCTCCGGACAACCGCGCGACGGCGCTCGAATCGGGCGAAACAAAATCTGCGGAAGTCGCGAGTTTGCTGAGCACGGTGTCTGTATACAACGAACAAGGCCAATGTAGGAAGGAAACCGCCGAACCAGAAAAAGAAGTCGCGGAATCTGGTACACGTCTGTGCGAAACGTGGGGTCCGGAGCACAAGATAAAAGATGTGGAAACCAAACCGTCCGAAGTGCTGGCAAGGAATCATACGAAGTACTACTATGAAGACTCGGCGAACGGCGCGCCAGCGGGTGAAAAGTATGATCTGGTGACCGAAACGCAGGATCTCGCGCAGTGGTTTAGCAGCGAAGGTAAATCGGAAGGAGAAGTCGAATCGCGCAGATCGACGACGTCATACGAAGGGCAGGACGGTCAGGAAAAAAACCTCGGATGGAAACTGCGTGTGCCAACGCTGGTGACTGAAGCAACCGAGTCGGGAGGCGCGAAAGTAAAGCACACGACGCTCTACAACGAAAACGGTCAAGTCACCGAAACTCGAGGACCCGAGGGTTCAGGAGGTAACTCCGCCCACGATGCAAGAATTGTTTACTATGGTCAGGAAGAAAATAAAGAATACACCGAATGTGGGACTCATCCGGAATGGGCAGGCTTGGTATGCGAGACGCTTTCCGCCAAGCAGCCGGAAACGGCTGGCGTACCAAATTTGCCAGTTACAAAAACGAACTATAACATCTGGAATGAGCCGGAAACGATCGTTGAAACCTTCCCAAAAACAGGCAGCTTTGCCGAACATACGCGTACGACAAAAGATGAATACGATACCGCCGGACGGCTGAAGTACAGCGGAGAGACGTCCACCGCGACCACGGGAACGACCGACAAGGCGCTGCCAAAGATCACCGAGGAATACAACGAAAAAGCGGGTGTGCTGGAAAAGCAGTGCGCAAACGAAGGCAAACCCTGTAGTGAAGGCAAACCAAAGACGATTGCGAGCACCTACAACACGCTGGGGCAGCTCGAGAGTTACACCGATGCGGACGGCAACGTCGCGAAATTCAAGTACGCCGGGCCTGAAAAAGATGGTCTTGTGGAAGAAATGAGCGACAGTAGCGACGGCGGGGAAAGCAATCAGAAGTACACCTATAACGCCACCACAGAGCAGCTGGAAAAGCTGGTGGACTCCGCCGCAGGAACGTTCACGGCGTCCTATGACACCGAAGGCAACCTGGTGAGCGAGGTCTATCCAAACGGGATGTGCGCGAACTACACGGACAACTCGGTGGGTGAAGCGACGCGCGTCGAATACACCAAGACCTCGACCTGTTCAGAAAAAGAAGGCGTGTGGTTCAGCGAAACAAAGGTACCGTCGGTGCGTGGTGAAACGATGATCCGGACGAGCACTCTGGCCAGCGAGGAATACGGCTACGACACGCTCGGGCGGCTCACCGAAGTGCACGAAACGCCGGTTGGCGAATATTGCAAAACACGGATCTATGAATATGACGAAGAATCGAACCGCAAAAAGCTGATTACGCGCGGCCCAAACAGCAAAAACGAATGCGCGACCACGGGCGGTACCGAAGAAGAACACAAATACGATGAAGCGAGCCGCCTCACCGACAGCGGTATCGAATACGACCCGCTGGGGAACGTCACGAAGCTGCCCGCTATCGATGCCGAAGGACACGCATTGGAAAGCACCTTTTACGTCAACAACGCCGTCGCCACGCAGACCCAGAACGGCGTGACCAACGACTACTACGTGGACCCCATCGGAAGGGTGCGCGAAAAGATTACCGGTGCCAAAAAAGTCATCAGCCACTATGACGGTTCCGGCGAAGCCGTCGCGTGGTCGTGTGAAGGCGCCGAAAAAGCTGAAACGTGCGAAAGCGGCGGGAAATGGACGCGCAACATCCCGGGCATTGACGGAACGCTCACCGCGACCGAGAACGGCACAGGGGCAGTCACCGAAACGTCGATCCTGCAACTCCATGACCTGCAGGGCGACGTGGTCGCAACGATCAAGGACAAAACGGGCGAAACCAAACTGGAATCGACATACAACAGTACCGAGTTCGGTGTCCCGAACGGTGGCAAAGAACCGCCGAAGTTCGCCTGGCTGGGCGCCAGTGACGTCGAAAAGTCGCTTGCCTCCGGCGTGGTCACCGAGGGCGCGACTTCGTATGTGCCGCAGACGGGAATGGCGCTGCAGAGCGAAGAGATCGCGCCCCCGGGCCTGCCGGAAGGGTCTGGCGGCCAAGCCGCCACCTTTGTGGCGTCACCGTGGAACATGCAGGCCATCGGGCAGGTAGGTGGGGAAGCGCCTGGGCGCGAGGCGGGGTGGGAACACGAAGCATGGGAACACGCCTGCCTCCAGACCCCGACGCCTGGGTGTCCCAACTACGTCACCCCACCGGGTGGAGCGCCCGCATCACCGGCACCGCCGCCGCCGGCGCTCGAATCGCCGCCATCGATAAATCCAGGAGCTCTCCAAGGAGGCTGCCAGAGTGGCGCGGCTTGCGCAGCGGGTGTGAAAGTATTCGGCCCAAACAGCTGTCACTTGCCGTATACCGCATGCCACGTCAACTTTACTAGGGCAATCACGGTAGATATCGTGAAAGACGTATTTCCTCATGAGGCTGAGGAGTCGGGGACGATCGCCCTCGTGTGCGCGATTCCGGCGATCGCCAGCGCAGAGGCTGCTGGTGTGCTTGGATTCGGATGCGCTGCAGTACTGGCATACTATTGGGGATCGTTTATTGACGTCGTCAATCATATTCACGAATGGGGCGGCTGCGTCTCAATTCGGTACCAGCTGATCCCTGCACCGTGGGTGACTGGGATCGCGCCTGACGGGGGGTCGGGATGTGTATGACGTTGAAAAGGATAGGAAGAACCTGTCGCGTACGATCTGGCAGGAACGAGAAATGACGCGTCGGCGACGCTGGTTGCTCGCTCTCGAGGTCGTTGCAACTGCGTGCGTGGCGATAGTGCTTGTCGTGGTGGTAGAGCGCGTATTGACCCACTCCAGTTATCGGAGCGTTGGTGGTCTGGCGGTGGCGTTGGCGGTGGCGGGCACGGTAGCTTTTGGGGATCGCCTGATCAGAAGCCGGAGTCGTCGTCGATAATGAGCCCAGGGATGCAGACGCTGCGTGCGTACCGCTTCGCCGGAGGGTCGTCCATAATGTGGTTGCTTCTGTGTCTCGCAGCTGCTTTGCTGACGAGCGGATGCGGGACCAGCAGCGGCGTTGACACTATCGGCAACGCCAAGGCTTCCACCGCCGTAGCTGGACTTCCCGCCTCGGTCTCGTCGTTTGTTTACCGCGTTCCGTCAGGGTCGATGGAACCGACGCTGCCGATCCGGGCCAGGGTCGTTGTGAAGGAGGGTCCGCCTGTCGTCGGAGCTATTGCGGTCTACCACCCGCCGGAAGGCTTTGCCGCGGAGGAATGTGGACCAAAGCCTCATGTTGTCAAGGTTGGAGGCGCAGCTTGCGATGCGTCCCTTCCTAAGGCGTCCAAAATAAAGCTGATCAAGCGGATCGTTGCCGGGCCCGGCGATGCAATCTATGTTCGAAACGGCCACGTCTATCGGAAGACCGACCGTTCGAGCGAGTTCGTCCGCGAGAGCGATTCATATATCCGTGCGTGCGGCGGCAGGCCAGAGTGCAATTTCCCGGTCCCGATCAAGATTCCTGCCGGGCACTGGTTCATGATGGGTGACGACCGTGGCGAATCCGACGACAGCCGCTTTTACGGACCCGTGCCGACAGCCTGGATTGTCGGCGTGGCAGGTGATGTTGTTTTCAGACCACGCTTCGCCTCGTCGTTGCAAAGTCCGCAGTCGAAACGCCAGTCATTCCACAGTCGTGTAGTCACGAATGTCGTGAGATGTCTGCACAAGGCGAGGGTCTATATACCGGGGTCCGACACGGCATTGTTGTCCAGTACCAGCGGTATCAAAACGCGTAGTCCGCAAATCAAGGCGGCTATTGGCAGGTGCCGAAGCGAGTCTCTAGCCGCAGCCTCTCGGTAGGAGACGAATCATTGCGTCCACTCGACACCACACACACAGCCCACGCGGCGCGATCGTCCGCTATGATTGCAGACATGAGTCTTAGGTTGGGACTGTTCTTGGGCGTAGTGTCCCTGCTCGCGTTGCTGGTGGCTCCTCGTGTGGATGCAACGCCCGCATGGCTCGCGCCCGTCGGTGTCTCTGGAGGAGACCAGAAGGTGGGCGAACCGCGGATCGCGTTCGACGAGCAGGGCGATGCGGTTGCGGTGTGGCGCACCGAAGACGGCAAGCTCGAAGGTGGCGTCTCGAGCTATGAAGTGCGAACTGCCTTTAGGCCGGCGGGTAGCACTTGGCAGACCCCCGAACGGCTCTCTCCGTATGGTCAGAGCGCGGAAGACGCGAATGTCGCGTTCGATGCGCGCGGAGATGCATTCGCGGCGTGGGGCGCCTACAATAGCGACGTTGCCGATGGCGGCGCTCATTTCAGCGTGCAGGCTACATTCAGGCCGGCCGGCGGTATGTGGCAGGCTCCGGTCGACCTTTCGCCGGTTGAAGCTCCTGGGCCGGAAAATCCATCGCTCGCTGTCGATGCTAAGGGTGACGCGATGGTGAGCTGGAACCGAGGGGCGGGTCCCGTGCAGGAGGCGTTCAAACCGGCGGGGGGTGCGTGGCAGGCTCCGGTCGACTTGACTCAAGGCAATGCAGAGGGAGATTTTTCGCAGATTGCGTTCGACAAGCAGGGCGATGCGTCGGCGATGTGGCAAGGCTACGACGGCAAGGAATGGGATTTGCAGTCGGCGTTCATGCCCGCCGGCGGCGCATGGCAGCCAGCTTCGCTCGTTGGCTCTGGACTTGTGGCAAGGTCGGATTTCGCCGTCGATGGACGGGGCGACGCAGTCGCCGTGTGGGATAGTTGGACGGAAGGGTTTCTGTCGCATCGGGTTGTGCAGTCGGCGTTCAGGCCGGCTGGTGGCGAATGGCAGGCACCGGTGGATATCTCTGAAGACGTCCACGGCGAAGAATGGCGGTGGGAACCGTATGAACCACAGGTCGCGATCGATGAACAGGGTGACGCGGTCGTCGTCTGGACTCGCGGAGAAGGGGAAACGCAGTCGGCGTTCAGGCCAAGCGGCGGCGCTTGGCAGGCCCCCGTTGATCTTTCAGCCCCCGGCACTTCCGGTGGAGACGGACGGGTCACTTTCGACGGGCACGGCGATGCGCTCGCCGTCTGGGATGGCGAGGACGGCGCGGTGCAGTCCGCGTTCAAGCCCGTAGGCGGGGCATGGCAGGCTCCCGTCGATATCGGCTACGGCGGTGGGCCGCAGGTCGCTGTCGACGGGCAGGGCGACGCGATAGCGGCCTGGACTAGCGAAGACGGCGTCCAAGCCGCCGGCTACGTCGCAACTGGACCGGCCCTGAACGACATCTCGATCCCGTCCGAAGGGACGGTCGATCAACCGCTCACGTTCTCGGTCTCGCCGTTTGACGTGTGGTCGGTCCTCGGCGAAACGAGCTGGAGCTTCGGCGACGGCGCCGCCGCGAGCGGCACGAGCGTCACCCACACCTACACCGCCGCGGGCACCTACGAAGTGACGCTCCATAGCGCCGACACGCTCGGCAACGTCACGAGCACCTCCGGCAAGGTCACGATCGCGCCCTCGTCGACGGCCGCGCCATCTGGTTCCGAACCCACGTTCGGTTCACCCACGTCTGGTTCGCCCACGTCCGAACCGCCGGTGATCGGCACGGTCAGCCAGTCGGCCTCAGTCGGGCACGAGCGCGGCAAGTCACGTGCTGGGACGACGTTCGCTCTCTCGCTGAACGAGCAGGCCACCGTGGGCTTCAGCTTCTTGCGGCACGTCAGCGGGCGAATGGTCGGCAGCGAGTGCCTCGCCACGACCCCCAGGGATGCGGGACGCCAGGTCTGTAGCGGCACGGTCCTAACGGGCGCTCTCTCGTTCGCGGGCCACAGGGGCATGAACAAGGTTGGCTTCCAGGGTCTCGTCTCGCGCTCGAAGCTGAGGCCGGGTCGCTATACGCTCATGATCACGGCGACAAACGCCGCAGGGCAGCACTCGAGCCCAAAGTCGCTCAATTTCACGATCGCGGAGTAGCGCCTACCAACGTTCGTCGGGTTCGTCCGGCGCGCCGAGTTCGACGGACTCCCAGATGGGCGTGACCATCGCAGGGTACTCCCACTGCCGCGTGATCATCTCGTCGGTCCCTCGCCGGCCGGGTGGTAGCTCGGGTAGCAGCCACATCTGGTGGCTGGCGGGACGAGCTCGGGGTTGGGGCGGTCTTTCGTCGGCGGGCAGCCTGAGCCATCGCTCGCGGTCTTTGAGGTCGGCGGCGAGGTCGCCGTGACGGGGTCCCCATGAAGTGATCCATGTGGACCACCTACAGGGACCCCTTCAAGAGGCCGATGCAGGCGCAGAAAGTGCTGTTCTCATGCAGGGCGACGGACCGCCCTACTACCACGTCGAACAGATCGCCCGTCCGCGTCTAGAGGCTTTCCTGGCCAGTCGGCAGAGCTGACGGACACCGCGCCTGGCCGCGGAAGAGATGACGCATCTGACCCGTGAGGGCCGATGAGCCCGCTACGGAAAGTGACTCGGCCATGGCCGCGAGCTCGCAAGCTCCTCCTGTAGCTGGACGGCTACGGGTTGGTAGGACTACGTGGACCTTGTGGCTCATCGTGTTCGCTCCGGTGTTCGATCGGGTTGAGCGATGCGGTTGATGGCGCGGGCGATGCCGGGTATCCGGCTGCGGCGGCTGGGTGCGATCGGGATTCGGAAGTCTGAGCCCCACTCTGGGTCGGGCAGCTCGGGGTGCGCAAGGGAGGGTGTCTGCGCGCGGCTGTTGGTCATATTCTGAGCGAGGCGCGTGATGCGTTGGGGGTCTTGTCCTTCCGTGCCGAGGTCGTCGCGGGCGATGAACCAGTCGGTGCCTTGGCGGGCGCGGGTGGCCTCGACGTAGGCGGTCTCCTTGCTGGTCTGCCAGCCGCCGGTGAGCACGACTGAGCGCTCGACGGTCGCGCCCTGCTGACGGTAGACGTGCTGCGCGTATGCCAGCCTCAGCGAGTCCAGGTCCTCGTCGGCGAGCTGGATCTTGCGTTGTGATCCGTCGATCGTGAGGGTCACGCCTCGTTCGTGGATGTTCGTGACCTGGCCGCGGGTGCCGTTCTCGATCCGTGGCTGACCCGGCTGGTGGTGCTGTGTGGTGAACGCGATGAGGTCCCCTTCGCGTAGGCCGTAGTGGACGCCGGGCAGTGGGATCTCGTGATGGCCGAGTTCGCCGCGTTGTGCGCGTAGGTGTTGTGCGCGGGCGTTGAGCCGGTCGATCTCCTGATTGGAGGCGTCGGCGATCAAAGCGACCTCGCGGATATCGCGCCCCTGCGTGAGCGCAGCCCATGTTTGTACGGCTTGCTCTGCCGCCTGGTCGCGAGTATCGGAGAGGTGCAGCTGGCCGCGTGAGGCGTAGTGCGCCATCGCGCGCTCTGGTTCTCCCGCGCGTAGTGCTTGCCATGCGCGCCGCTCGGCGGGGTTCTTGGTGCGGTGGATGTCTGCGAGCTCAGCGGTGGGTGCATGGTCAGCGAGCCGGTCGAACATGCCGCCGGGGCCGATCGAGGGGAGCTGCTTGCCGTCGCCCACTGCGACCAGCTTCGCTCCGGAGCGCTCCACGAGTCCAGTCAGGGCGTCGAGGCGCTTGTGGTCGACCATCCCAGCCTCGTCGAGGATTACCGTCGTGTCGCGGCCCACATGGATGGCACCCGTGTTGGCTCGGGCGACCAGCGAGTCCAGGGTGAGTGTCTGCCCGGCGAGGGCGGGGCTGTCTTTGCCGAGCCGCTCTGCTGTGGAGCCTGAGACGGCGACCCCGATCGTCTCGCGACCTGCGTATTGCTCCGCGCGGGCGGCGGCGTCGATTACCACTCCCTTGCCTGTCCCGGCGGGGCCGACAAGGACCGCGGCACGCTCAGGGCCTGTGAGGACTTGGAGCGCGTGGTGCTGCTCGGGATTGAGTGGCCCGCCGATGCGCTCGGTGACCTCACGGGCAGCGTGATTGCGTGCGATCCCGCCGACGTCTCGGCCTGCGGGCTGCGCGAGTTGGGTGGCGCGGCGTTCGATTGACTGCTCCTGCGCACGGACTGCCAGGGTGGTCATCCGCCCGCCCTCAAGAGTCAGCACCTGCCGATCACGAACCATCTCCTGGGCGATCCCGAGTGCCTGATCCGGCGCCATCTCCCCGGCAGCCTGCTCCAGCACGACCGCGCGCAGATCGCGCTCCCCGAAGACGGCGTGCTGCTCGGTCAGCTTCGCCTCGACCCGATCCTCGATCGCGCGCTCGGCTGCCGGACGCTCGGATGCGCCGATCAACTGCACGGCCTCATCCGGCCCGAACCCGTGATCGCGAGCGGTCTTTGTCCACGCTTGTTGTAGGTCTGAGCGTGTGGTCAGCGTCTTCGCGCGGCGGTTCTCGAGCGCGAGGTTGCGAAGCTCGCCGCGTTCGGGTGCTCGGCCGTAGCGGGCGCGGAAGCGCTCAGCCGCACGGGCGACCTCACGAGAGCGGCCAGAGAACGCATCGCACAGCTCGCGGGGGACGCCCTTGATCTCGAAGTACCGGCCGTCCTTCCCGGTGCCCTGCTCGATCGCGTATCCCTCTCGCATGAGCTCGTCGGCGAGCGCGGCGCGATAGAACGCGCCCAGCTCCCGGGCGGATCGGAAGATCGGCCGAGACGCGACCGCCACGATCCGGTCGTCCTCACGCACCGCGCCGGTGATGACAACGTGACTGTGCAGCTGCGGGTCGGGGGCCTGGGCGCCAGAGACTCCGCGTGCGGTGGTGTGCCGGTACTCGGTGGCGATCATGTCCTTGGCGTGCTCTTCTACGACCTGGCCGCTGTAGCGACGCCGCACGACTGGCACCTGCTCGCGCAGGTGGTGGATGGTCTGCTCGACTGCGCGACCGTGGGCCTGCTCGATCTGCTCGCGCTGCCACGGATCGCCGAGCGCCCACACCGTCGACACTGACTTCGGCGCGCTGAACGTCACGTCGATCCCACCTCCCCGGCCGCCTCCGGCGCCCTCGGGTCGCATCCAACGGCCCGTTCCGGGATGTCGGCCCTCCATCAGCGCAATGAAATCAGCGCCATCCAGTTGCTCGCCGGCAACGATCCCCAGCCGGCCCAGCGTCTCCGTGTCGGCCAACCATCGGCCGGGAGCCTGCGCCATCTCTCCATCCGGGGTCAGGTAGTAGTCCCCGCGCTCGGGCGCGACGGTCTTGCTCTCCAGGTAGCGCGCGTACCCGCCACCTCGGGCCGCACCTATGCTCGCCGCCGTCATCACATAGGTGATGACCATCAGCGGACCAAAGCGGCCAACAAATTCGCACAGCGCTCGCTGTGCCACGGCACGGCCGTGCATGTTCGGATGAAAAGTCAAGGGCTTGCGCGAACTTTTCTTCGGGGTTGCTGAGGGTGCTGCTCCTCGCTCGAGGGGTGCGCTCCGGCGGCACAGTGGTGGCACAGCGCCCGGAGGCGTGCATCTGGTCTGTACGGCCGTTCTTGTTGCGCCGGGGCGTGTCGTGGCGCAGAGATCAGCGTCGACGGTGGGGTCGCGTCGAGTGCTTGGGAGTGGGATGATTTGTCGTGGTGCGGGTGACTGACGTGAGCGAAGCGCAGGCGTCAGGGGCTTGTGGCCTGCCGCGCGGCTTTGCCCTTTACGGGCTTTTGAGATGCGCGCCCCGGTGTCGCACCCGCACCACCCTTCGGTGATGCTGTTGAGCGCCAATCGTCGACCAGGCGCCGGTAGGCGAGCTCTGCCTGGGTTTGCAGCTCACGCTCCACGGCGCGCTGAGCGGCTGTCGGCGAGACGGTTGCCCCGTCGTGGCGGCGTGGCCGGCGTGACGCGCCGGCGGTGAGTTCCAGCCGGCGGGTCTTCTGGCGCGTCAGCGACGGGCGGGCGAACGCGTAGTCCTGGTCCTTGGTGAGTAGATGCCAGCAGAGAACCACGAGCTTGCGTGCGACAGCGACTGCCGCGACCTGGGCGCCGCGGCGAGCACGGACACGCTCACCGAACGCCTTGAGCGGGCCGGGGCTGCGGATCGCTATCCATGCGGCCTCGACCAGCATCGAGCGGGCCTGCGCGTTGCCACGCTTTGAGATATGCCCGTAGCGAGCGGGCTCTGAGCCGGACTGGCGAACCTTCGGGTCCAAGCCGAGGTAGGCGACCAGCTGCCCCGGGGTCTGAAACCGGGAGATGTCTCCCACGGCTGCGATCACCGCCGCCGCGGTCCCGATATCCACGCCGGGGATCGTCAACAGCCTGCACAGCCCCGGCCACGCCAGGGCCTGCTCAGCGATCTTCTGGTCAAGCAGAGCGATCTCACCATCCAGGAAGTCGATCTGGCGCAAACAGCCCGCTACCGTCTCGGCCTCCTCCTCGGGGAGCGTTTGTTCAGCCAGCCAGACGCGTCCCTTGCGGCCGAACAGGTCGCTCACGGGTGGGCGGCCGAGCAGACAGCGCATCATGACGGCGTGCACCTCGTTCTTGATCCGGGTGCGCGCCCGCACCAAAGCCGAGCGCCGCGCGACACGGCGGCGTAGCGCGAGCGTCGCCTCGTCCGGCACCCATACCTCGCTGAGCATCCCCGCCGAGAGGAGCCTGGCGAGCATCGCAGCGTCAAAGCGGTCGGACTTCACCCGCGCGTGAGAGATCGCGCGCGTCTGCGCCGCGTTAGAGACCACGACCCGCCCGACGTTGCTTTCCCGCAGGATCCTCGCGATCGCCATCACGCTGCCACTGGCGTCCAAGACGACCTGATCCTCGCCGCCGAGACCCCGCGCGAACTCCCTGATCGCCTCCGGTGTGCTCGCGATCCGCCCGACCTGCGAGACCTTGCCGCCCTCAGCGACCGCGATCTCGCAGAACTCCAAGTGAACATCAATACCGAAAAACCGCACTTTCCGCTCCTTTCACCAGCCATCGAACTCTCAAACTGGAAGGCGCGGTGGGCAGCGACAAATACGGATTCGGGCTCTCAGCCCAACCAGGTGAGTCGCAGGGGCGGCCATATAGTCATTGACGGGCTCGCAGCCCAAATGCACGGCGGCCTGCCCCACCATTGCGTCTTCCCACAAGAGCCCCTGTCCTGGTCAAACGACCCTACGAACACGACCGGACAGCAAGCCCACCCGGTATTTCATACCCGTAGTCTGTTTGGGCTTTGGTGCTGTGCGGCGAGCGAGCAGCCTGCAGAGCTGCACAGGCCGGCAACAGCACGACGCCAAGGACGGGAGGGGCCGACCGGTGGGAGGCTCGGTCACTGGCGGGCGAAGCCCGCGTGCTCGCAAGGCCGTTCAATCGACAGCCGAAGGCGATCGGTTGCGACCCTTGTCGCACGAAGGCGTTGCGTCTGTACCCGATGCGTTGGCCGGTCCGGGCAGGTCGGGGTCTGTAACCGCAATGGCCCCAATATCACCACGTATGGCAGCCACCCTTGCCGCCCAGAAACGGAGCGCGCCCGCCCTGGCGCTCAGCGTCGAGCAGGCGTGCGAAGCGCTGGGCGTGTCCTGGGACACCTGGCGTGCGCATATCGAGCCTGACGTGCCGCTTGTGCGCCTTGGACGCCGCAAGCTGATCCCGGCCAGCGAGCTGCAGGCATGGCTCGACCGGCACGCCGAAAGCGTCGGAGTAGGAAGTAGAATGCCGAGCACCTACAAAGCGCCCCCGCACCGTTGTCGCGGCCGGGGGCATGGCACAGGAGAGTTAGCTCCCATGCAATCAGCACGGTATACCGTCGTAGCACCCGGACGAGGTTTCTGATGGCCACCGGAGTGCGTCAGCGCCACGGCCGCGAGTGCAATGGAAACGGCCGCTGCAAGTGCCCATACGAGGCGTTTGTATACAGCAAGCGCGACCGCAAGAAGATCCGCAAGACGTTCCCGACGCACGCCGCAGCGCAGGCGTGGCGCGACGACGCCAAGACAGCGGTCCGCAAGCGGACGCTGCGCGCGTCGACGTCGACCACGGTGGATCAGGCCGCCGAGGTGTGGCTACAGGGCGCGCGGGAGGGTCTGATCCGCAACCGTAAGGGCGACCCGTATAAGGGCCTATCCCTGTAGGGGGGTCGCTGTGCGCGCGGCGTGCGCTCGCTTGAAGGCGATTATGCCGCTGGCGAGCTGGAGGAGGGCGAGGTGGTTCTCTTCCTTCTTGGACCAGCGGATCAGGATCGCCCGGTTGCGGTTGAGTCATGAGTGACAGGCCTCGACGACCCACCGCCGTGCTCGCCAGTCTGGGTTGCGGGACTTGAGATCGATCTCTTCGCCGCGCGTGCGGATGTGTGGTGTGAATTTGCGGTCTTCGAGCAGCCCGCGGACGACGGGGAAGTCGTAGCCCTTGTCCAGGCAGAGACCTTGGGGGTCGGCCTTGGTTGGTTTGGGACGCTTGATCGGGACCGAGTCGAGTGTCTCCTTCAGCAGCTTGTGATCGTTGTGGTTCGCGCCGTCGTGAGCGAGCCCGATCGGGACCCCACGTGCCTCGACGAGGAGCGAGCGCTTCGCCCCCCCTTGGCCCGGCCAGTGGGATTAGGACCCGTCTTCGGCCCGCCGAGTGGCGCCTTGCTCATCGCGCCGTCCGCTGCCAGCCACGACCAGTCGATACCGACCTGCACGTCGTAGTCGAGCAGCCCCTGGCGCCAAATCTCGTGGAAGACCCCGGCTCGCTCCCACTCCTGAAAGCGCCGGTGCGCAGTAGAGGAGTTGCACACCCCGGTCGCGTCGAGCGCGTTCCACTGCATACCAGTACGCAGGACAAGCAAGATCGCGTCCATCACCCGGCGCTTGGGAAGACCACGCCGGCCCTCTCTGCCAATGTCGTGTGAGACGCTCATGATCAAGGAATTACTGACCCTTGAGGGCGAGAACGGAGCACGACACGATGTTGGAGATGGAGCACGATGGAGCCGACGACCCTGGAGTGGAGGGAGCCGTAGGCGACCGGAACGGAGGGGCCGTCGGGCGCGCCGCGCCCGGGGGGGTCCCCGATCCTGAGCTGGTCGAGCAGGCTCGGCGGCGGCGGTTCACGGCTGAGTACAAGCTGGCGGTCCTGCGCGAGGCCGACGGGTGCACGCAGCCGGGTCAGCTCGGAGCGCTGTTGCGCCGCGAGGGCTTGTATTCCTCGCATCTGGCGACGTGGCGTAAGCAGCGCGAGGAGGGGTCGATCAAGGCGCTCTCTCGGCCGCGGGGGCGTAAGCCCGGTGATCCGCGTGACGCGCAGATCGCGGCGCTGCAGCGGCGTGCGCAGCGCGCGGAGGCGGAGCTCGCGAAGGCGCGCAAGGTGATCGAGGTGCAGGGAAACGTCTCTGCGCTCTTGGGGGAGTTGCTCGAGCCCAGGGGCGCGACCGAGCCGGGGAGCACAGGGCGATGATCGAGCAGACCGTGCAGGAACTCACCCCGATCGTTGGGACCCGCCCGGCGTGCCGGGCCTTGGGTGCGGCACCGGCGACGATCTACCGTCGGCGGCGTCCATCCGAGCCCAGGTTAACGCGGGCGCGGGCCGTCCCGGCCAGGGCGCTATCAGAGGCCGAGCGCCAGGCTGTCCTCGCCGAGCTTCACTGCGAGCGGTTCGTCGACTGCTCCCCTGCGCAAGTCTGGGCGACGCTGCTGGACGAGGGCCGTTACCTGGCTTCGGAGCGCACGATGTACCGGCTGCTCGCCGCTCAAAATGGCGGGGTGCGGGAGCGACGCGACCAGCGCACGCACCCGGCCTATGCGAAGCCGGAGCTGCTCGCCGAGCACCCGAACGAGGTCTGGTCTTGGGACATCACGAAGTTGAAGGGCCCCGTGAAGTGGACGTACTTTTACCTCTACGTGATCCTCGACGTGTTCAGCCGCTACGTCGTCGGCTGGACCGTCCAGCACCGCGAGGGCGCACAGCTCGCCAAGGCGCTGATCAGCCAAGCCTGCGCGCAGCAGAAAATCCCGCGCGAGCAGCTGACCGTGCACGCCGACCGCGGCAGCTCGATGACCAGCAAGCCGGTCGCGTTCCTCCTGGCCGACCTCGGCGTGATCCGCTCGCACAACAGGCCCTACACCTCGACGGACAACCCCTACTCCGAGGCGCACTTCAAGACGCTGAAGTACCGGCCCGAGTTCCCTCGGCGCTTCGAGAACATCGAGGGAGCCCGCGCGTTCTGCCGCACGTTCTTCGACTGGTACAACCACCAGCACCGCCACTCCGGGATCGGCCTGATGACCCCCGCCGCCATCCACCACGGCCGCGCCCAAGAACTCCACGACCAGCGCCAGCGCGTCCTCACCGCCGCCTACGCCGCGACACCCGAGCGGTTCGTCCGCCGCCCGCCCCAGCCACCAGCGCTGCCGACCGCCGCCTGGATCAACAAGCCCACAACAGAGGAGGCCGCTCACTAAATTCGACGACCAAGTGTCTCATTCGACTTGACAGGCTCCACGGTGAGTTCCCAACGGATGCTCGGGCGCAGCTGGCAGCAAAGGCTCGATCCACTCCCACAACCAGTCCGGCATACGCCAGCCATCATCGCGGTCAACCAAACCCATCTCCAACCTCCTATGTCCGATCAACAGATCAGACATCCAGTTCGCCACGACCGAGCAGAATCCCCCCTACAGGGATAGGCCCTAAGCCGGCAACGATTAGGGCGTATGAGATCGCGCTGCGGCTGCGCTTGCTGCCCGAGATCGGTTCGATGCGACTATCGGAGGTCACACGCACCGATCTGCAAGACCTCGTCAACGGGCTGCTCGCCTCGGGCCTGAGCGAGAGCGCGATCGGTGTGACGCTGCTTCCGCTCCGTGCGATCTACAAGCGGGCGCTGGCACGGCCCGAGACGGGGATCGCGGTGAACCCGACGAGCGACCTGGAGATGCCAGCGGTGAGCAGTGGTCGCGATCGGATCGCCTCGCCTGATGAGTGCACCGATCTGCTTGCGGCACTCCGACCGGCGGACCGGGCGCTGTGGGCGACCGCTATGTACGCAGGGCTGCGCCGTGGTGAGCTGATGGCGCTGCGCCGTGAGGACGTGGACCTGGCAGCCGGCGTGATCCTTGTGCGGCGCGGCTGGGATGCGGTCGAGGGCGAGATCGCCACGAAGTCCGGCAAAGACCGGCGCGTCCCGATCCCCGCGATCCTCCGGGGCTACCTGGACGATCAGCTGCAGGCCCTCGCTTGGACGGACGGGCTCGTGTTCGGTGTCACAGCCGACAGACCATTCAACGACACCACGATGCGGGAACACACCCGCAAAGCGTGGGGCTGGCAACTGGACGACCAGGGCGAGTTGGTCCCGTCAGGGTCGCGCGAACCGCCGCTTGAGCCGATCACGCTGCACGAGTGCCGGCACACCTTCGCGTCGCTAATGATCGCCGCCGGGGTCAACGCGAAGGCTCTCTCGACGTACATGGGCCACGCGGGCATCCAGATCACACTCGACCTCTACGGTCACTTGATGCCCGGCAACGAGAGCGAGGCGGCCGCCCAGCTCGACGCCTACCTGGGCCGCGCGGGCAGTCGGGCGCCGACTGCCCAGCTCACGCGATGAGTGTGTACCAGGCGTCCATCTCAGGACGAGGCGGCGTAACTCAGTGGCTTACCAAAACCCGGGGGGTAAACGGCATATGTCCTCACCAAAATAGGGGGGGGTGGCAGCCACTGCATAGAGGGCCGCTCCTCGGTGCTGGGCCGCAGAAGGCGCGGAGAGTCAATGTGTTGCCGAGCGCTACGGATTCACGGGTTCTGCGCCGATAATGTCGAAGCGAGCGTCGGCCGGCCGATTGGCAGGGAAGATCACGAGGTTCGTGCTCGGGCTGCGCGCGGACGGCAGCAGCAGCCCGTCGCGCTCGAGCCAGTGGACGGCGCCGCCGAGCTGACGGCACGCGATCATGTCGTCGGCTGTGAGCTCTGCTGGGCCGATGCCGAGATCGAGTAGACGCTCGGCGTCGGTGAGGTCGAGGACGCTGGTCAGCGAGGACTCAAGCGTGTAGATGGTGCGGCGGGCGCGAGGTGGGATCGGCTGCACAGCGATCTGGTGCTCGGCCTCGGCGAGTGCGCCGTCCCTGGTGAGGCTTGTGTAGATGGCGGCGACGCCCTGTGGGTTCCAGCGCGCGCCGCGGGTGTTCTCGGCGTCGGGCGGATAGTCGCCGAACATGTGCCGAAACGCTTGGCCACTCCACGGGGTCGGTGTGATCGCCTGCAGGCGATCGAGCAGCTCTGGGGGGTAGACCACGTTCGCGGGTACCGGCGGTGGCTATCAGACGTAGGCGCCGTCGCGCAACTGGGCGATCAGGGCGAGCACGTCGTCGAGCTTGCCCTGCTGGATGCGGTCTGCGGGACGTTCGCCGCCGAGCAGGCGGTGCGGAGCGAACAGCCACAGATGCGCCTCGTCGGGCTCGTAGAACTCGGCGAGCTCTGCGAGCAACCACTCGAGTGAGAGCAGGCGCTGCAGGCGGTCGGGCTGTGGTTCGACCTTGCCGGTGCGCCAACGCGAAACGGTCTGCGGGGTGGTGTCGAGCAACTGGGCGACCTCGCGGGACTTGATTCCGCCGCTGTCGCGGATCGAGTCAAGACGGCTGGCTACGGCACTGGCCACAAGTTGCTCCTCGCGTAGGCAGATACATGAACATTCACATGAACACTAGCATGAACCTCGCCGCTTGGACGTCCATAAAGTGCGCGCCAGTCTCGCGCCAGTCGTGTTCCGATTGGGCCGGATTCCACCGGATTCCACCGGAGCGGTTTTGGCTCAACCAAGCCAAAACCGCGTCAGCGCGTGGCCGAAACGTGATCTACGACATCTTCGAGGGCACCGCCGAGATCCAGCAGCTGGTGATCTCGCGGGCGATCTCGGGTGACGGGGTCCCCATGAAGTGATCCATGTTGGATGCGTGGTCGTGTTTCCCGTGATGGGATGGAAGGATGGACACGATCATGAAGCGGCATAGGCATACGCCGGAGCAGGCGGTCAGAAAGATCGGGGAGGGCGAACGGCTCTTGAACGAGGGCGGCGAGCTCGTGGAGGTCTTGCGGCAGCTGGAGGTCAGCGAGGCGACGTGGAATCGTTGGCGTGCGCAGTACGGCGGGATGAAGGCCGATGAAGCGAAGCGCTTGAAGCAGCTGGAGGGCGAGAACCAGCGGTTGAAGAAGCTCGTTGCTGAGCAGGCGTTGGATATCGACATGCTCAAGGAGCTGGCGGAGGGAAACTTTTGACCCCGGGGCGCCGGCGTAGGGCCGTCGGCACCCTGCAGGAGCGCTTCGGGGTCTCAGAGCGCAGAGCGTGTCGTGTGACGGGCCAGCACCGCTCCACGCAACGCAAGCAGCCACGGCCACCGTGTGACGAGGATCAGCGGCTGGCATCACGGTTGCGGGAGATCGCCAAAGAGCACCCGAGGTGGGGCTGGAAGACAGCACACGAGATCCTGCTGCGGGAGAGCTGGAGCATCAACCGCAAGCGCACCAGGCGGATCTGGCGCCAGGAGGGCCTCAGACGGCCCGTGAGGACCCGCAAGCGCCGCCGCCTGGCGACCGGGCAGACAGCGCGTTTGAGAGCGACCAAATCGAACGAGGTGTGGGCCGTGGACTTCCAGTTCGATGAGACCTCCGACCGCCGCCGGATCAAGCTCTGCAACATCGTCGATGAGTACACCCGCGAGGCACTCGCGATCAGAGTCGACCGGACCTGCACCGCCGAGAACGTCATCACCGTCATCGAGCAACTCATCACAGAACGAGGTACCCCAAAGTATCTCCGGGCTGATAATGGCCCGGAGATGATCGCGTGGACGTTGCGGGACTACTGCCGCCTCACCAGAACCCGCACGGCATATATCGAGCCCGGTAGCCCGTGGGAGAACCCGTTCGTTGAGTCCTTCAACGGCCGCCTCCGCGACGAGCTGCTGAACATCGAAGAGTTCGCCTGCCTCACCGAGGCGAAGGTCATCATCGAGGACTGGCGCATCCAGTACAACACCTACCGGCCACACTCAGCCCTCGGCGGACTCACACCCGCCGAGTACGCGCAGAGAGAGAACAACCAACACCAACCAGACCACGCATAAACACTTGGTCTGGTCCCTGAGTAATGGACCGGGTTTGTGAGAGGCTAGGCGGCATGTTTCCCCGAAGGAGAGGTGCATGCCGAAGTCTTATTCGCCGGAGTTTCGTCGTCGTGTGATCGAGTTGTGTCGGGTGGGTGGCCGCAGGCCGCGGGAGGTCGCCCAGGAGCCCGGTGTCGCTGAAGCGACGGTCTATCGCTGGATCGCCCAGGAGGAAGTCAACCTTGGCGAGCGGCAAGGGGTTCGTAGCGGCGAGCGTGTGGAGCTCTCGCAGGCGCGTGCGCGGATCAAGGAGCTGGAAGCGGAGCTGGAGTTGACACGTAAGGCCTCGGCGATCTTCGAGGAGCAGGAAGGGCGGCGTGCGGTCCGCCCAAAAGGATCTACCCGGTGATTGAGGCTCTGGCCGGGCAGGGACACTCAGCGAAGGCGTGCTGCGGGATGCTGGACGTCGCGCCGTCTGGCTACTTCTACTGGCGTACGCGTCCACCGTCGATCCGCCAGCTACGCCAAGGACAGCTCGCGGATCTCGTGCTCGATATCCACCGGGCGTCCAACGGCACCTATGGGAAGCGCCGGATCACCGCGGAGCTGCGGCTCGGGTACGGCATGACGGTCAACCAGAAGGCCGTGAGGGCGGCCATGCGCCGCCTGGGCATCCAGGGATTGCCCGCGCCCAAGCGCAAGCGACGCGGGCCGCAGAGCGACGGGGCAGCCGCCGGTGACCTGGTCGCCAGACAGTTCGCGCGTGAGGCCCCTGACCAGCTGTGGCTAACAGACATAACCGAGCACCCCACCAGGGAGGGCAAGCTCTACTGCTGCGCCGTCCTGGATGCCCACTCCCGGCGCGTCGTCGGCTGGTCCATCGACAGCCGACAGGCAACCTCGCTGGTCACCAGCGCCCTCGGGATGGCGGTCAAGAACCGCAAGCCCACCAGTGGAACCGTGGTGCATTGCGATCACGGCAGCCAATTCACCTCTTGGGCCTTCAGCGAGCGCATCAAGACCGCCGGCCTTGCGCTCTCGATGGGACGCATCGGCGACGCCTACGACAACGGCATGATGGAGGCTTTCTGGGCACGCATGCAAACCGAGCTGCTCAACCGCAAACGATGGCGCACCCGGCTGGAGCTCGCCAACGCGATCTTCGAGTACCTCGAGATCTTCCACAACCGCAAGCGCCGCCACTCCAGCCTCGGAATGCTCACACCCACCGAATATGAGACGCTACACAGCCAACAACCCATAGCCGCCTAACTCTCACATACCCAGTCCATTACTTTGGGACCAGACCAACTGGACCACCTACAGGGACCCCTTCACGGGGATGCACATCAAGTAGCTCTGGAACTGGTAATGGTGTCTCGGCGGGCAGGACAGCCTTCCGACCGCCTGCGCCTGTCCACCTCGTGAGGAGCCTAGCCTCATCCCTCTTGGTCCCAGGCGTTTATGTTCGCAGTTGAATGGTCTGCATCGCCCATACGACGTTGCCTGAGGAGCCAGATACCTTGACAGTGATGCGAAGCTCCAAGACATCACCCGTACGAGCGATGGCTCTAAGAATTCGTAGCGACTTATTGTCGTAATGATGGGTGAACTGCTCTTCGCCGCCAGCTGCGGTGGTGATCGACATGGGCTCCGACGCAATATCTAGCGTGGGGGCGCTACCAACCTTTCCGTGACCCCGCACGACAAGGGCCCGGGCGGAGATCTCTCCAGAGCAGTTCGTGGTGCAGCGGACGCGGTAAATCACACTTGAGTGAGTGAGATGAACCTCGTTTGGTACACCAATGCTCACCTGCACGAGCGGAGATACTGCCGGGGAGGGAGTTGGAGCTGGAGTGGGAGACGAAGACGGCATTGGCGCCGGCAGTACCGTCAGCATGTGCGCGTGCGTCACGTATGTGCGCTGCGGTTGGCCGGCGCATTCGACGAGGTTGGCCGTCGAAAAGGATGCAGCCCAATAGATGGTCCCCAGTGTGGCGGTCGCCTTGGTCAACGTGAACGTGTAAGTATAGATGGGCGAAGGACCCGATGAGATAGGTACAGCAGACGCCGGACCCCCGTCGATATCGGGGTCGGACAGCAGCGCTGGGGAGGATGCGACAGCGAACATCACAGGCGACCGAGCGTCGCCCGACAGGGTCACGGGTGTGCCCGCCGTCTCGGTCTCACCGCCGGGTGGGGAAAGGCTTCGTTCCAACACATTGAGTTCGGATTCGCTGGTCAGCCCACAGATCATCGCTGGCGAGGGGGGACCGGCCGAATACCCCTGCGCGCCGACTGGCTCTATCGCGGTCCACGCCAGGGCACAGAACGTCAGGACAAAAGCCGTGACGGCGAGATCAAGGCGAACAAGGCTACGAGTTGATGAGCTCACGGTGACGCCTCCCACGGATCGGCTTACAAGTTGAGCTGGGCGCACGCATCGTTAGCCCGTAATTGGCATCCGTATTCGGGCAACGTGCCGCGCCCGCGCGATGTTGCCCGAGCTGTCTGTCACCTTGACGGTGATTTGGAGCTCCAGTACGCCGTCTGCGTGGGCGATGGCTCTGAACCGGTGCAGCGAGTTGCCGCTGTAGATCTGGGTGAACTGCTCATCGCCGCCTGTTGGGGATGTGATCGACACCGGCTCCGGGCCAAGGTCGAGCTTGGGGGCGCGGACGGCCTTCGCGTGGTGCTGCAATACAAGGGCCTGATAGGAGGTTTCGCCTGAACAGCTAGCCGTGCAGTCGATGCGGTAGGTCACGGTCGGGTGCGTGAGGTGGAAGCCGGTCACTCTGATATCCACCTTCAATTGCGGTGGTGTCGCTGGGGGAGGAGGCGCGGGTGGCGTGAGTGGCGGGGGTGTAGGTGGGGTGGGCGCTGGCAGTATCGTCAGCGTGCGTATAGCTGTCGTGTAGGTGGTCGGTGTCAAGCTTGCGCATTCGGCGATAGTGGAGCTTGAGAAGGATGCATCCCAGTAGATGGTCCCGGGCGTGATGGCCGCCCTGGTCGAGGTGAACGTGTAGGTTTCGGCGTGCGGTTCTGAGAACGGTTGGGCAGACCCAGGGCCGCTGTCGATATCGGGGCTGGATAGCAGCGTTGGCGAGGACGCCACGGCAAACCTCGGCGGTGTCTCGGAGTTGCCGGTGAAGGTCACGAGAGCGTCCGCTTGCGCCGTCGCGCCGCGAGCGGGGGTCAGCGATCGTTCCAGCACGCCCAAGTTTGACTGGATGTCATTAGCACATCTCAGATATTCCCCAGACACGTACCCATGCGCCGAGCTGACAGACCCCATCACGACCCACCCCAGCGTGCCGAGCACCACGAAGGAGGCCGAGATGGCAAAAGCTACCCGACTGCGATAGTCGCGGACAAGCTTACGAGTCGATGACTCCACGGTGCATCCTTCCCGGCAGGTTGGCTTACAGGTGGCCGGGAGGCTACCAAAGAGTGGGCTTTGAGGCGTCCGCAGGTGACTGCGTCCGTCGGTTTGTCCACCTTCTGCCTCTCCCTCGCAGGTTTCGGTGGCTTCGTTGCCTTGCCGCCTCAGGCTTCGGCGGACAGGGAACGGTGGCTGCCGCCTGCGAGCGGCTGCGGTTCTGGAAGGCAAACCGGGCTAGGAACCGGAACCCGTCCCATGGGCACTTGTCAGGCAGCGGGACGCCTTTGGGTTCGTATTCGACGGTGCGGCCGTGGACGTGTTCGCGGTAGTGCAGGTGCAGGGGGCCGAGCGTTGAGCGGAATCGCACGACGGCGACGTCGGGGCCTCCAGGAAGACTGGTGACGAGTGGGATGCTCATGTCGAGGAGTCCGCCGTATGGTGCTGAGGCGGGGAGCACGAGGCCGGGGAAGGTGATCTGGCCGCTCACGGGGGACGGGGCGTGGGAGCGCTCCGTCAAGGGTGCTCAGCTGATCCCCAGCACATGTCTGAGCCTTGAGATCTCCCCGCCTGAGTATGGATGCTGAGCGAGTGGACCGATCCTGTGCGTGTCACCGAGTACCTCTCGCGGGAGATACCGCACTGTGATATCGCCGAGGAGCTGCTCCTGGATGCGCTGCGGCAACGGGTCGGGCGGGTGCTCGACTTGGGCACGGGCGACAGGCGGTTACTCGCGCTGGTGCGCTCTCGTCACCCGGAGGTGCAGTGCGTCGGAGTCAACTTCTCTCAGCCGATGCTCGCGCGCGCGGCTGAGCGCTTCGGTTCAGATGCGACGGTCGAGCTCGGAGTCCACGATCTCGATCAGTGCTTGGCTGTGTCGGTGCCCTTCGATGCGGTGGTCTCGGGACTTGCGATTCACCATCTCGGCGATGAACGTAAGCGCGCGCTGTTCAGGGAGGTCCATGCGCTGCTCGCGCCGGGTGGTGTCTTCGTAAACCTCGATCTCGTGGCCTCGGCCACCCTAGGGCAGCACGAGCGCTTCCGTCGCGCGATCGGGCGGGTGGAGGATGATCCTGCGGATTGCCTCGCTGACCTGTGCGAGCAGCTCAGTTGGTTACGGGACGCCGGCTTCCGGGAGGTGGACCGCCACTTCAAGTGGGTGGAGCTTGCGCTGATCGTGGCTGTGCGCGTGGCCGACGCAACATAGCGACAGATTGGCAGTGCGGCTTGCTGCCATCGCCACCCTAGCCCGCGCCTGTCTGCCCGCCCGATGCGCTCAAGGCGGCTCCTATGTAGGTCACCAAGCCTGTGGCGTGTCGCAGTGCGGGCACTCCACAGTGGTGCTCACGGCTGCCGCGAACACGTAGCCGCACTGGCAGGCGTAGCAAGCCAGGTCGGTGGGGCCGCCGGATTCGCGCACACGCTGAGCGGCGGCGTCCGGCGGGACTGCGGCGAGGTGGGGCGGCGAGACGGCGGGGTTGGACGCCGGCGCCTGGGCGGGGGGGTGCTCACCGCGAATGCGCTGTGCTCGGCGGCGCACGCCGATCGGATGTAGAAGGCTCCCTCTCACAGCTCTCTACTCGGTAAGACCCGCCGCATGCCTGAATGTTTCGCCCTCGACGGTCGAATCCCTGGCATGAGCGCACCAGGCGCGCCGGTGTGGCGGAGGGCGCGGCCCGCGACCCGCCGGCGAATCCCAGGCGTCCGTTTGAGATACTGGGCGCGATGAACCCCGCCCGCAAGCGCACCGTGCGGCTGGTGGTGGCGCTCAGCGCCGCCGTGCTGCTGGCGAGCGCGCTGATCTACACGAGCTTCAACGCCGCCAGCCCGGCGCTCACGCCGACCCAGCTGCTGCGTGAGGCCCAGCCCGGGCGCAGCTACCAGCTCACCGGCACCGTCGTCAAAGGCTCGGTGCATCACGACGACGGCGTGCTCCACTTCAGCGTCGCCGACCGCGCGAGCGGCGGCGAGGCGGTGCCGGTCGCCTACACTGGCATCGTCCCCGATCCCTTCAAAGAAGGGCGCGAGATCATCGTCACCGTGCAGAAGCAGGGTGCCGGCTACACCGGTGAACAGAACTCCCTGATCACCAAGTGCCCCTCCAAGTACACGGTCGCGCCGCCCTCCGAGAAACAGAACGCCTGAGTGTTCCGCCACGCGTACCCAACGGCAGGCCGGGCCGCTAGGTCGCGCCAAAGGAAACCCACCGATGCGGGGCCGGCGGGCGAGGCCTGATGGCGCTGCTCGGACACGTCTGCCTGGTGCTCGCGCTGATCGTGTGCGCGTACGGCATCGGCGTCTCCGTTTACGGCGCGCGCAGTGGCCGGGCCGAGTTCTCGCTGGCGGGCCGCCGGTCGGTGTACGCGCTCGCCGGCCTGCTCACCGTCGGGATGGTGCTGTTGGAGATCGCGTTCGTGGGCGACGACTTCGCCTTCAACGCGGTCGCCGACACATCCTCGCGCACCACGCCGCTGCTCTACCGCATGGCGGCGCTGTGGTCATCTCAGGAAGGCTCGCTGCTGCTGTGGGCGTGGCTGCTGTCGATGTGGTCGAGCCTCGTGCTGTTCCTCACGCGCAAGCGCCTGCGCGAGGTCGCCTCCTACGCGACCGCGATCCTGCTCGGCTTCGGGGGGTTCTTCGTGGGGCTGATGGTGTTCTACGCCAACCCGTTCACGACCACCAACCCGGTGCCCGCCGAAGGGGTGGGCCTCGACCCGCTGCTGCGCTTTCCGACGATGATGATCCACCCCCCGATGCTCTACTCGGGGTACACGCTCTGCACGATCCCGCTCGCGTTCGCGATGGGCGCCCTGATCACTCGCAAAGTGGACGGCGAGTGGATCGCGGTGGTGCGCCGCTTCGCGCTGGCCGCGTGGCTGTTCCTCGGGATGGGCATCCTGCTCGGCGCCTCCTGGTCGTTCTCGGAGCTCGGCTGGGGCGGCTACTGGGGCTGGGACGCGGTCGAGAACGCTTCGCTGCTGCCGTGGCTCACCGGTACCGCCTTCCTGCACTCGCTGATGATCCAGGAGCGCCGCGGGATGCTGAAGGTGTGGAACGTATCGCTCCCGCTCGCCACCGGGATCCTGGCGATCATGGGCACGTTCATGGTGCGCAGCGGGATCCTCGACTCGATCCACGCCTTCGGCGGGGCGACTGTCGGCGTCCCCTTCCTGCTGCTGATCGCCGCGCTACTCGCCGGCTCGATCTACCTGGTCGTCTCCCGCCGCGCGATCCTCGCCAGCACCCATCGCCTCGACTCGCTTCTCTCGCGCGAGGCGATCTTCCTGTTCAACAACCTCGTGCTGGTCGGCCTCGCCTTCGTGATCTTCTGGGGCACCTGGTTCCCCAAGATCTCCGAAGCGCTCACCGGCCAGGCCGCCTCGGTGGGGCCGCCGTGGTTCGACCGCTACACCGTCCCGCTGGCGCTGATCCTCGTGCTGCTCTCCGGCATCGGGCCGGTGATCGCCTGGCGCCGGGCCACCCCGCGCGGGGTGCTGCGCAATCTGATCGTGCCCTTCCTCGCCGCGCTGCTCACGCTCGTGGTGCTGATCGGGGTGGGCGGGCAATCAATCACCCAGAAGCCGCTGGCGATCACCATGTTCTGCTGCGCGGCCTTTGCGCTCGGCAGCGTCGCGCAGGAGCTGTGGCGTGGGACCCGTGTGCGCCGGGGCGCCTCGGGCGAGGCGCCCCCCGTGGCGCTGCTGGCGCTGATCCAGCGCAACCGCCGACGCTACGGCGGCTACATCGTGCACGTCGGGATGGCGGTGCTGTTCGTCGGTGTCGCCGCCTCCTCCTCCTTCCAGCACGTCTCCCAGCTCCGGGCCTTCTCTCCCGGGCAGTCCACGCGCGTGGGCGCCTACACGATCCACTACGTGCGGCCCACCGCGGCCCTCACGCCCCACGACGACCCCACGCACACGGGGTCCACGCTCAACGTTGGCGCCGTGCTGAGGGTGACCAAGGATGGGCGCTATGTCACAACGCTGCGCCCCAGCGAGGACTTCTACGAATCCCAGGAAGAATCGCAGGGCTCGGTGGGGCACCTGATCGGCGGGCAGGCGGTCAGCAGCGTCGGCATCGACGCCTCCCTCACCCGCGACATCTGGAGCGCGATCCAGCCCGAACTCGAAACCCCGCGGCTGAAGCACATCATCGAAGTCGGCAACAAGACCATTCCCTTCTCGCGTCCCGACGAGGGCCTGTTCGTGATCGACTTCCTCGCCCACGAATACCTCCAGCACCCGCCCCCGGCGCAATTCCGCCTGGAGGTCTCGCCGCTGCTCATGTGGATCTGGCTGGGCGGCCTGATCGTCTTCGCCGGGGGTCTGCTGGCGCTCTCGCCCTCGCCGGGGGCTCTGCGCCGCCGCATCGTACGGCCGGCATCGCTGGAGCTGGCCCGCGAAGTCAAGTACCGCGAGCTGCGCGACCTCGAGCTCGACCTCGCCACCGGCAAGCTCTCGCGCGAGGACTACGAAGCCACCAAAGCCACGTTGCGGTTGGAGGCCCTGGAGATCCTCAACCAGCTCGAGCCCGCGCCATCGTCGGCCGATGCATCGGATCCCACCAGCCCCCCTGCGGATCCCAGCCCCCCTGGCCGGCCGAACGGGCAGGCGAGGTCGCTACCAGGGCTTCTTGAGCAGGATGATGGTGTTTCCGACGAACAGGATCGCGAAGAAGACAGTCCAGCGGTTGAGGTTGCGCTCCACGAGTGAGCCACCCCCCAGCGGGCCCTGGCCGGTGCCGACCCCGAAAGCGCCGGAGAGCCCGGCGTCTTTCCCCGAGTGCATCAGCACCAGGAAGATCAGCACCACCGCGATGATCACCTGCAGGATCGAGAGAATCGCTTCCATCGCTTAAGCGTACAGACCACCGGCAGCCGCCGTCGTGGGGGAGCCCTACGGACAGGGAACTGCCTACGGGCAGAGGGGCACCGCTATGGGCAGGGGAACCGTCTACGGGCAGGGAGCCCTACGGGTAGGGAACTGCTTACGGGCAGAGGGGCACCGCTATGGGCAGGGGAACCGTCCACGGGCAGGGAACCCTACGGGCAGAGGGGAACCGCCTACGGGCAGGGAACCGTTGTGGTGCTGGTGCTGGTGGAGCCGTCTTCGTAGGTGAATTCGGCCGCGAACGGGAAGCCTCCGGTGGGGCAGCGCGAGGGGAGCAGCACCGTGTTGGGGTTGTGGTGCTCCCTGGCGGCCTTCCCACCGACCGTCATCGAGAACGACACCGTCGAGGCGTTGGGCTCCAGCGGGATCGTGGGGATCGCGGGGACCGACATCACGAGCTTTTCGCCATACGGCGGGTTGTCGGGCAGCGCCGTGGCGGTGATCACCACGCGCTCTTCCAGCGGCGAGTAGCCCTGGCCGATGATCTCGATCGTCGGGTTGAGGCCCTGCGGCGGACCCACGAACACCGCGATCGCGGCTTCCTCGCCTTCAACCGTGGAGCCCACGTGCACGTCGGCCAAGGCCCGTCCCGTGCCGATCTCCGACTGCGCCGGGCAGCCGTGCGGGCCGTGTGCCTGCAGCTGGGCTCGCGAGCAGCTGCGGAGCCTCGGCACGTCGAGCGTCAGCCCCGGCGGGAAGTGCACCACCGCCTTGCGCACCGGCGAGGGCACGTTGAGCTCGCCGCCGGCGAAGTGGACGGCGAACGTGAACGCCGCCTTGGCGTTGAGCCTGTCGGGGGAGAACGACGCCTTGATCGTCGCCGTCGTCGCTTCCGGTGGGGGCGGGGGCGAGGGGTTGAACTGGGGAGTAGACGATGCGTCCACGACCGCCGGTAGCGCTCCCGCCAGGGTGAGCAGCGAGCCGGCGAGCGCGACCACCAGCGCGGCGCCCGCGAGGGCGCGGGTCGCCCGGGCGTGGGTCGCCCGGAGGGGGCTGGATCGCCGGGCTGCCGCTTCGAGGAAGGGCATCATCGCTGGGCCGCTACTTCTTGGACGGGCAGGGAATCGTGTGCTTGACCGTGTTGGTCGTGCCGTCCTCGAAGCTGAGCTGGGTCTCGTAGGGGAAGCCTCCCTTGGGACAGGTCTTGGGGACGACGATGCCCTTCACGTGCACCAGCTTGCGCTTGCCGCCCACATTCTCGTAGTAGGCGGCATTGGGTGCCCCGATCGTGATGTAGATGCTCTTCGCGGTCGCGTTGGAGGCTCCGGGAAGGGTTTCGATCGGCGGCACCTTGAACGTGAAGCCCAGTCCGTAGGGCTTGGGCTCGTTGACGACCTGCGCCTTGAGCACCAGCTGCACCGACACCGGTGAGACGGCGTTGAGGTAGGCGAGGATCACGAGATGCCCATCTTCGTTGGGGCCGCGGTAGAAGTTGAGCGTGAACGGCTCTTCGTTCACTTCGTGCGCGATTTCGTATGCGCCCATACCGCCGCCGAAGCCGGCTTTGGAGTCCTTGGGACAGACGCTCGTTTCGAGCGTCTGTTCGAGCTTGACCGGGTTGCAGATGCCCACGCCCTTGGTGTCCACGGTGAGGCCCGCCGGTCCCATCACCGTCGCTTCGGTGATCGGCGACGGCAGCGGTCCGCTGTTCGAGCCGATCGTGGCGGTGCCGTGGACGTTGGTGGGTGCGCCCAGCTTGTCGGGGGAGAAGCTCGCGCTCACTTCCAGCGTCTCCGCCGCCCACGCCGCGGTGGCGGCGATCAGGCAGGTACAGAGAACCGCGACGGCTGTGAGCGCTCTTGCCTTGGACATGATCAGATTGCGGAGCATTGCATAAGCCTCTGTAAATGTCTTCTTGAACGGGCCTGCCGGTCCTCGAAGGACGTGCGGGCGCTCAGAAGACGTTCGCGCGCCACTCGCTGGCGTGCCGGTCGTTGGAGGACTTTCTCTACCCCTTCAACCCGGCCGGCCATCGAACGGAGCGCATCTGCAACAGATCCTGCGCCAAACCCAGCAATCCGGCCATCGACGGGGCTCCGCCTCAAGGGTCTGTACAGTGCAGCGGCCTTGGCCTCCACCATGGGGAATCTGCGCGCCGTGAACCGTCCCTGCCGTAGCCTTGCGTGCGAACGAGATTACAAATCCTTTACCGCTTGGTGCTTGGCTGCCGATATGAACCCTAGCCAGGGTGGTTGGTCCAGCGACCGCGGCCCCGCCTTGGCCTGCATATGCGAGACGACAACCAGCCCACGCCACCGATGATCGGCGCCCGCGGAGGCCGCGGATGAGCGCTCCGCACCGCTGGGCGCGGCGCGCCATGCTCTCGATATTGGCTGGAGGCGGCCTCAGCGCCGCTGGTTTCGGTGGACCGCTCGCCGGCGGGGCGCTTGCCGCCGAAGGGCAGGCTGCCACCACGCCCGAAGACCAGACGCCCGCGGTCACCGAAACGACCCCCCAGGCGTCGGCTCCGACGCAGGCGGGGGGATCGGGCAGCGGCGCGAACGGGGCTGCCGGGACCAGCGGGGCTGCCGGGACGACCGGCACCGGCACGACGAGCGGGCCCAGCGGAACGGGCTCCAGCGGCTCCAGCACGACTTCAACCGCTCCCAGCACTCCACCACCGAGCACCTCGACGGCCCCCACGGCAACCGCACCGGCGGCCGGCGAAGAGACGGGCCCGACGGTGGTGGTGCAGCGCAGCCAGCAGGCCACCCCCGGCCGCCGTCACGGTGCGAGCGTCACCGGCTCCGGCAAGGGCGAAGCCGGCACGGGCAGCGGCTCAACCAAGCAAGAAGGCTCCAACGGCAAGGGTGGAGGTGCTGGGAAGGGCGGCCCCACCACGGTCCCCGCCGGGACCCCCAACGGCGTTGCGCCGGCTCCGCAGACAGCGGGCGAAGAAGCGGGTGCGCTGGCGACGCTGCTCGCCGGCTCGACCGTGTCGGCGCAGGCGCTCGATTTCTACCGCATCCCCCTCTTCCTGCTCCCGGTCTACCAGGCCGCCGCCTTCCAGTACGACGTGCCCTGGCAGGTGCTCGCGGGGATCAACGAAATCGAGACCGACTACGGCACCGACCTGTCCGTCTCGAGCGCCGGCGCGTTGGGGTGGATGCAGTTCATGCCCGGCACCTGGCTGCAGTACGGAGTGGACGCCACCGACGCCGGCTACGCCGACCCCTACAACCCGGTGGACGCGATCTTCGCGGCCGCGCGCTACCTGCACGCCGCCGGCGCCTCCCACCACCTGCGCGCTGCGATCTTCTCCTACAACCACTCCCAGGAATACGTCGAATCGGTGCTGCTGCGCGCGCGCCTGATCGCCAGCTACCCGAGCTCGGTGATCGCCACGCTCACCGGCCTCGTCGATGGGAGCGCGCCGACCGCCGGCGCCCGCTTGGCCCCAGGAGCCAAAGCCGTGCTGGAAGCCCAAGCGGCGGGCATGGTGGCTGGCGGTGGCAACTCGGGTGAAGACACCGCTTCGGGCGGCGCGGCGGGCGGCGGCTCTTCGAATGCCACGGCGGGCGCGGTGTCCACGGGCCTGCCTCCGACTCCGGCGGCGGCTGGCGCACAGGCGGGCGGGGGCACCCAGCAGGGCGTGGGTACTGCCGGCGCCGCGAGCGCCGCGAACGGGTCGGCAGGGAGCGCCGTGGCCGGCGCGGGAGCGACAGCTCACGTAGCCGCGCATGCAGCCGCCACGCCCGGCTCGACGCCGGCGCCCTCCCCGCGGGTAGCCGCGGAGCGCGCGCAAGCCCTCGCCAACGCCCCCGCCAAGCCCTCCCAGCTGGTCGAGCTGCTCGGCGACCCCGGCGCGCCGGTGGTGGCGGTGGAGGATGGTCGCATCGAGCGCCTCGGGCACTCTCACGCGCTCGGGCACTACCTGGTGCTGCGCGACATCTACGGGGACGTCTTCACCTATGCCGGCCTCGGCAACATCGCCCCTCGCTACCGCCCCTCGGCTCCCTCGGTCAAGCCACGCATCGCGGTGTCGCAGGAACCCAAGCCCACCCAGGCGGCGACCGCGGGGCACCAGTCGCCGCTGACCCTGAAGGTCAAGGCGCAGGCTGCCCAGGCCGTCGCGCCGGTGGGCGCGCCGGTCGAAGTCGAAGGCGAAACGGCGCCTGCGGGAATGGGCAGGGTGCGCCTGTTCGCGCACCCCTACAACCCAGTTGCGCGCGCGGCGGCGCACTCACGGCGCTCAGCTGGCGTGGGCGGCGGCTGGGCGGCGCTGAAAACCGGTTCGATCGTCTCCAAGGGCACGGTGCTCGGCCACCTCGACACGCCCCCGGGCGCGACCGCCGGGCAGCTGCGCTTCGCGGTGCGGCCCGCAGGGGACAGCGCCACGATCGACCCCCAGCCGCTGCTGCAGAACTGGCGCCAGCTCGACGCGGCGTTGCACCCGAAGGGCTCCAAGGGCACGGATGCGCTGCTCGGGGCGACAGCTGGATACGCGCTGTCGATGTCCAAGGGCGAGCTCGAGCGCGCGGTGCTCGGCGACACCGGGATCCAGCTCGACACGTGCGGCCGCCGGGACGTGGCGGGGGGCACGGTGGACAAGCGCGTGCTGGCGGCGCTCCTGTTCCTCTCGCGCAACGGCTTGCAGCCCACCGTCTCCGGGTTGCGCTGCCCCCGCGGCGGTGACACCTCCTCGGGATTGAGCGTCGTGACCGGTGCTGGCGCGAGCGCCGGTACCGCACTGCGCTCGGCCGCCCAGCAGACCGCTGCCCACGGTGGCGGCCTGGCGGTGGACATCACCGCGATCAACAACATCCCGATCGCCGGCCACCAGGGGCCGGGCTCGGTCACAGACGCGGCGATCCGCGCGCTGCTGACGCTCCACGGCAAATTTGCGCCCCAGCGGATCGTGAGCCTGATGAAGTACCCCGAAACGTCCTCCACCGAAGCGCTGCCCACCGCCTGGAATCACATCCACCTCGAGTTCTTGCCCGTGCGTGCCACGGCGGCGGCCCACATCGCCGCGGCCGGTCCGGCTGCGGCCTCCCCGCTGGCGGCGAACGGCGCTCTGGACGAAGCCCAGTGGAGCCAGCTGATCGGGCGCATCGCCGCGCTGCCCAAGCCCAAGGTCTCGGTGACTCCCACCTCAGCCGCGATCCGCGACCCGCAGGCAGCGCCTACCAACCGCGCGCTCGGCGCGGGCTAAGCCGGCTTCGGTGCCGGTGCCCGGCGGCGGGCGCCTGAGGCCGGGCAGCCGATCATGCCGCGAGGCAGCGCACGGCTGAGGGGGCAATCGAACCCCAGCCCCGGGGCCTGAGGCCGAGCCGACGATCATGCCGTGAGATGGCGCACGGCTGAGGCGGGCGGCTGATCGACCCAGCCGCCCGCGACGCTCGTCGTCCTCAGCCGGTGGTTGTGCTGCCGCTCGCCCCCGGCTGAGCGCGGTTGGGCTTCAGCGCATATAGCAGCGTGCTGCGGCACTTCGCCGTCGCCGCTTTGAACTGCGCGCTGCCGGTGTTGATCCCTTTGGTGTCGAAGATCGGGCCTTTGCCCGAGGTGTTGGGTTCGCCGATGCTGATCCCGTTCTGGCGCAGGCAGGCGGCGAAGCGCGCGAGCACGCTGTGGAAGCGAGGGTTGTTGAAGGGGTTTTTGAAACCCTTGCCGCGTTTGCCGAAGTGGTTGCCGTTGAAGCCCGCGCCGCAGCTGTGGAGCGCTTCGGCGAACTGCGCGCGCGACATGCCCTTTGGCAGCTGCGCGCCGCCGGCACCGCCCAGGAAGCCCCCTGTTCCGGCGCTCCGCTGGGGCAGCGTGATGCCTTTTTTCGCTAGGCAAGTGCGCGTCGCGGCGAAGCGCGTCGCGGCTGACGATCCGGCGGTGGTGCCGGTGGTCGAGGTGCCGGTGCCGGTGGTGCCGGTGGACGACGTCCCCGTCGACGTGCCGGAGGTGCTCGTGCTACCGGTCGTGGTGCCGGTGGCCGCCGCGTTGGCGGCGGTCTGGGTGGTGGTCGTCGTCGTGCTCGAAGAGCCGCCGCATGCCGCCAGGCCGAGCGAGGCGGCCACGAGCGTGGCGGTCAGCGCAATCAGCGACGCGAGGGTCGCTGGCCTGCGGCGTGGGGTCCTGTGGGGGGACATGAGGCTCCTTTGTTGGTCACACGGATTCTGCGCGCTGCGGATTCTGCGTGCTGCGTTTGTGTGGATCCGAACACTTTGATCGATCCACCTAAAGCGCCCGTCAAGGAAGATCATCCGCCGAAGAGACCGCCGCCGCTCGCGGGTCCGCCGGCCCCCGAGCCGCTGCCACCGGCCCCGCCACCCCCGAACAGCGCGCCGAGGCCGCCGCTCGTCAGACCGCTGGCGCTGACGCTGATCGATTCGGCGGTGACGGCGCCGTTTGCGCCTTTGCTGCCGCGCACCACCACCGTTTCGCCCGGGTGGATGCCGTGTACGTCGGATTTGACGGTCTTGGTGATCGACGAGGCGGGGGAGGTCGTGATCTTGACGGTGTTGCCTTCGGCGTTGGTCACGTACAGGGTGCTGCCGGAGAGGTAGGAGACTTCGCCGATCGTGGCGCCACCCGCGCCGCCGAAGCGCCCTGCAAAGCCGCCGGCACCCGCGCTCCCGCCGCCCGCCGTGCCGCTCGTGCTGCCGGCGCCCGTACCGCTCGTGGTGGATCCGCCGCCGGCGCCACCACGCAGGGCCGCAAACCGGGAGGCCAGCCCGGCTGCGCCGGAGCCTGAGCTCGATGAGGTTTCGCCCTTCTCCACGAGCACCCCGCCGATGAAGCCGCAGGCGATCAGCAGCACGCCGAGCAGCGCGAGGAAGATCGGATTCCCGCCCGTTCCGAGCAGGCGCCGGCGCGGGCGTGGGGGCAGTTCCTCGAGCGGCTCCTGCGCCCACGTGTCATCCGAGGGGGGGACATACTGCTCCTGCACGGAGGCGGGAATATTGGTGGTGGTGGTGTCCTCGACTGACATGACGGGCTCCTCGTTGGGAATTGGGGGTGCGACGCGGCGCTCCTCGCCGTCCTCGCCGCGAGCGGATGTGGCCGGGGGCTCCTCGCCCGCGATATGAGGGGGGTTCTCACTCAAAGCGCAATGCCTCGATCGGTCGCAGGCGCGCGGCGCGCCCCGCCGGGTAGGTGCCGAAGAAGAGACCGGTGAGCACCGCGGCGCCGAACGCGAGGAAGATCGAATAGGTGGCGATCGCTGGGTGCACGCCGGCGATTTCGAACTGGCTGCCCACCACCCCGAGCAGCACCCCGGTGAGGCCGCCGATCAGCGACACCAGCACGGCCTCGGCGAGGAACTGCGTGAGGATGTCGCTGCGTCGCGCCCCCACCGCCTTGCGGATGCCGATCTCGCGGGTGCGCTCGGTGACCGACACCAGCATGATGTTCATCACGCCGATCCCCCCCACCAGCAGCGAGATCGCCGCGACCTCCCCAAGCAGGGTGGTGAAGACGGAGGTGGTGGAGGAAGTGGTTTCGAGCAGCGAGCCCTGGTTGATCACCTCGAAGCCCGGTTCGGCGGTGTCCTTGACTTTGTGGCGCTGCTCGAGGATCTGCGTCACCTCGGCTTCGGCGGAGCTGAGCGCGGACTCGGAGGTGGCCTCGACGGTGATCGAGTCGATCGGGCCGTAGCCCGAGAGGGAGTCCTGCACGGTGGTGATCGGAGCGGCGACGATTTCATCGAGGTTGGACACGCCGTTTGAGCCCTTGGCGGCGAGCACGCCGATCACCTCGAAGTTGACGCCGTTGGCACGCATCGTCTGCCCGATCGGGTCCTGCCCTCCGAACAGCTCTTCGACGACGGTCTGCCCGATCACCGCCACGCGCGCGTGGTGGGCGACGTCGGCTTCGGTGAAGGCGGTGCCTTCCTGGAGGTGGTAGCCGTGGGCGGCGAGGTAGGAGGGGGTGGTGCCGACGAACGTGCCGGGCTCGTAGGAGGTGCCGTCGAAGACGAGCGTCACGCCGGTGGCGTCGGCGACTGGCGAGGCGCTCTTGACGTCGGGGGCTTCGGAGTGGCTCTGCAGCGCCTCCGCGTCCTGCCTGGTGAGCGACACGGCGCTCGACGACGCGCCCCCGAAGCGGGCACCGCCGCGGGTGGCCCCCGACTCGACCAGCAGCACGTTGGTGCCGAGGCTCTCGATCCGTTCCTCGACCGCTTTGGAGGAGCCGTTGCCGACCGCGATCAGGATGATCACGGCGGCCACGCCGATCGTCATGCCGAGGATCGTCAACCCCGAGCGGAGCTTGTTGGCGACGATCCCGCCCCACGCGATGCGCAGCGTCTCGGCGCCGATCATGGCTGCGCCCCGGAGGTTGGGAGGCCAGGGTGGGTGCACGAGTGTGGGGGGTTGGGTGCAGGCGTGGTCATGTCGGCGCTTCGACAGAGTCGGTGGGAGTCAGCGTGGTCATGTCTGCGCTTCGACCGGGGTCGCAAGGTGGGCGGACTTCAGCCGGTGGGAGGGGGGCGGGGGATCGTGGACGCCGAGCGAGCGCCGGTCTTCGACGATCTTGCCGTCGCTGAGGCGCACCACGCGCTTGGCCTGGGCGGCGACGTCGGGCTCGTGGGTGATCAACACGACGGTGCGCGCTTCGGCGTTGAGGTCGGCGAAGATCTCCAGCACGTCCTCGGTCGAATGGGAGTCGAGGTTGCCGGTCGGCTCGTCGGCGAGGATCAGCGAGGGGTTGGTGACGATCGCGCGGGCGACCGCCACGCGCTGCTGCTGGCCGCCGGAGAGCTCGGAGGGGAGGTGGTGCAGGCGATTTGCCATGCCCACCGATGCCAGCGCCCGTTCGGCCCGGCGGCGGCGCGCTGCCCGGGGCAGGCCGGCATAGGCGAGCGGCAGCTCGACGTTGGCGAGGGCGGGGGTGCGCGCGACGAGGTTAAAGGACTGGAAGACAAACCCGAGCTTGCGGTTGCGCAGGTCGGAGAGCTCGTCCTCGTCGAGGTCGTGGGCGTCGGTGCCGTCGATCAGGTAGCGCCCTCCGGTGGGGATGTCGAGGCAGCCGAGGATGTTCATCAGCGTGCTCTTGCCGCTGCCCGAGCTGCCCATGATCGCGACGAAGTCACCGCGCTCGATTCTCAGCGACACGCCGCGCAGCGCCGGCACGCGGATCGTGCCGATCGTGTAGGTCTTGCTGACGTCGCGGACGTCGATCACGGGGTGAAGCGTGGGCCGCATCAGCCGCCTCGGAAGGCACCGCCTCCCGCGGCCCCGGGGAACGCCGCGGCGCCGCCGCCGCCGAGGCCGCCAGCGCCGCCGAGCGCCCCCGTGCGGCCCAGCCGCGACAGGAGGCTGGAGGTCGTGGAGGAGCTGCGGGCGACGGGCAGGATGATCTGTTCGCCGGCGGAGAGGCCGGAGAGGACGATCGTGGAGCTGTTGCCGGCCAGCCCGGTGACGACCCGCCGGCGGGTCTGGGTGCCGTCGTGCACGACCGTGACGGTGTCGGCGGTGATCGCGGAGGTGGGGACGTTGACCCCTTCGGCTTGCTTGACGACCACTTCCGCGGTTGCGCTCATCCCCGGTTTCAATCCGCTTTCGAGCTGGTCTAGCTGGAAGGTGACGTCGTAGCTGACCACGCCGCTGGAGGAGGTCGGGAGCGTGGCGACGCTCACCACGTGCGCGGCCAGCTTGATCCCTTCGAGCGCTTCGATCGTGACCGTGGCCGGCTGGCCGTCGCGCACGTTGACGACTTCGGACTCGCTGAGCGGCACGACGAGCTGCATCGAGGAGAGGTCGCTGAGCACGGCGAAAGAGGAGCTGGATGAGCTCCCCGTGCCCGAGGAGCCCGAGCCTGTGGCGCCCGTGGCCGCGGAGGAGGCGCCGAAGGCCGACGCGGCGGAGGAGCTCGACCCGGAGCCGGAGGCATCCGACCCGGATGAGCTGGAGGAGTCCTTGGTGGTGCCACTGGCGGAGACGGCTTCGCCCACCTCTCCGGCGAGCGAGACGATCGTGCCGGTGGTGGGGGCAAACAACTTCGTGTCGGACAGCGCCTCTTCGGCGCTCTGCACGGTCAGGCGGTCGCTCTTGACGGCGGCGCGCGCGGAGGCGATGTTGGCTTCGCGGGCGGCGGCGCTGAGCGTGGCTTTGGCGGTGGAGCCCGAGTCGGATTCACGATTGCCGCTAGCGGAGGAGCTGCCGGCGCCGGCGCCCGTACCGGATTCCGAGGAGGCTTCGCGGGAGTGCGACTTGGTGTGCTCGGCGTGGGAGGGGGTGGGGGTGCTGGGCGCGACGCGCGCGGGAGCGGTCGCGGTGGCAGGCGTAGTGGTCGTCGGCGTGGTGGTGCTCGGAGTGGTCGTGCTTGGCGTGGAGGTGGTCTGTGTGGGAGTGGTGGTGGTCGTGGGGGGCGTGGACGCCGGCGCGGTGGTCGTCGAATTGGTTGGGGGGCTGTAGGAGACGTCCTCCACGGAGGCGGCCGAGGCGGTGGCGTGACTGGAGTCGGCGCCCGGGGAGCTCGTGCCGGAGGAGCCTTCGCCGTCGGTTTCTTCCTCCTGCACGAGGCTCGCTTCGGCGGCCTGCAGCGAAGCCCGGGCCTGCTCGAGCGTGACTTCGGCGCTGTCGGGGTTCAGTTCCGCCAGCAGCTGCCCCTCGGTGACGTGCTGACCCTGGTGGACGTAGATCTGGGTGACCACGCCGGAGGTCTTGAAGCCGAGGTCGAGCTGGGTCGCGGCCTGGATGTTGCCGCTGCCGGAGACGGTCGCCTGGACGACCCCCTCGCCGACGGTGATCGTGCGTCCCGTGGCGCTCGCGGTGCCGGAGGAGGGCCCGACGATGAGCACGGCGGCGACGATCGCCCCCACGCAGAGCGCGGCCAGCAGGTAGGTCGGCCAGGGCCGTAGCGTGCGTGGACGCATCGTCTGATCTTGTGTCGAGGCCATAAGAGGGGGCGAAGAAAGGCTGCAAGCGCTCCTAAAGAGAGCGGAAGAGAAGTGTGAGCTACAGCCTGGACGATGTGGCGGCGGCCGGCGGCGGGACAGGATGTCCCGCCCCCAACCGGCTGGGATATGCAGCGACTTGCGCGGATGCCACCCAACCCCCCGCGAATGCCAACATCGCGGCCGGGCGACATCCCGCGGGCGGGAACCTCCGCCGGATGCCCTAACGTACCGGGGGCATTGCCCGAGCAAGTGATGCACCTATCGACGCTGCTGCACAGCCCACTGCTGGACCGCACGGGAGAGCGGTTGGGGAGGGTGGAGGACGTGATCGTGCGCCTCGCCGACGGCGGCTACCCGCCGGTGACGGGGCTGAAGGCGCGGATCGGCGGCCGCGAGCTGTTCGTGCCGGTCGACAAGATCGCCAGCCTGGAGGCGGGCGCGGCGCGGCTGTCCGGTCAGAAACTGAGCCTCGGGAAATTCGAGCGCCGCGAAGGCGAGGTGCTGCTGCGCCAGGACCTGCTGGGGCGCAAGCTGGTCAACGTCGAGGCCGACCCGCCCCGCCTGGTGAGCGCGCACGAGATCGAGCTGGCGTGTATCGACGGCTGGTGGCGCGTCGTCGGCGTGGACCCCTCCTTCCGCGCGCAGCTGCGCCGTGCGCTGCCGCGCTCGCTGCGAGGGCTGGCGGCCGACCGGCCGTTCCTCGACTGGGCCGACATGGAGCCGTTCGTCGGCCACGTGCCCACCGCGCGCCTGCGCTTCTCCCACCGCAAGCTCGCCAACCTCCACCCGGCCGAGATCGCCGACCTGGTCGAGGCCGCCTCGCACGAGGAGGGGGAGGAGCTGATCGAGGCGGTCGGCCAGGACCGCGAGCTGGAGGCTGATGTCTTCGAGGAGCTCGACGAGCACCACCAGCTCGAGTTCATCGCCGAGCGCCCCGACGCACAGGTGGCGGCGGTGATCGCGCGGATGGCGCCCGACGACGCGGCCGACCTGATCGGCGAGATCGACCAGGAGCGCCGCGGGCGGATCCTCGAGCTGCTGCCGCTGGCCGGCCGCCAGCGGATCGAAACGCTGCTCGGCTACAACCCTTCGACCGCGGGCGGCATGATGAGCCCCGACTTCATCGCGCTCGCCGAGCACGCGTCGGTGGGGGACGCGCTCGACGCCGTGCGCCGCTCGACGATCGCGGCCGGGATGCTCACGACGGTGTACCTCCACGACCCCGACGGCGCGCTGGTCGGCTCGGCGGCGATCGTCACGCTGCTGCGCGCCGAGCCTGGCGCACCGCTCGCCGAGGTCGCCGAGCAGGAGCCCGAGTCGGTGCCCACCGACGCCGACCTGCCGGAGGTGGCGAGGACGATGACCGACTACAACCTCGCCTCGCTCCCCGTCGTCGACGAGCACCAGCGCGTGGTTGGAGTCGTCACGGTGGACGACGTGCTCGAGCAGACGCTGCCCGTCGGCTGGCGGCGGCGCTTCGGCTTGGTCAGCGACTGAGCTGGCACAGACGGTCCCGCTTGCGGTGAGCGTGCAGGCGCGATGCTACCCTGAGCCCGGAACGGGCTAGACCATCACGCGCGGAAAGGAGGCTGGGATGGATCGAGAACAGCCGCGAAGTACCCAGCCGCTCGCGCGTACGTCGGGCCTGTCTCCGCTGGATTGAGAGCCGTCTTCTCGGGGCAGGGTCTGCGCGACGCGCGTTGCCTTGACGTGTCCGCATGCCCGCCCGAAGGAGGTGAAGGAGATGGCCGACAACCCGACGACGCTGGACGAGACGCAGCTGCCCGCGCAGCCCCAGCCGCCCGTGCCCGAGGGCGTGCCGCCGGTCCTCGACGAGGCGCACATCGGCGACATCCGCGGGGCGCTCGGCACGATCCGGATGGACGACACCGGCGCGCGCCACGGCTGGCGCTCGCGCGCGATGGCGCTGCTGGCGATCATGGGCCCGGGCTTGATCGTGATGGTGGGCGACAACGACGCGGGCGGCGTCTCCACCTACGCGCAGGCCGGCCAGAACTACGGCACCTCGCTGCTGTGGGTCTTGATCCTGCTGATCCCCGTGCTGATCGTCAACCAGGAGATGGTGATCCGCCTCGGCGCCGTCACCGGCGTGGGCCACGCGCGGCTGATCAACGAGCGCTTCGGGCGCTTCTGGGGCTGGTTCTCCGTCGGGGACCTGTTCATCCTCAACTTCCTCACGATCGTCACCGAGTTCATCGGCGTCAGCCTCGCGCTGGGGTACTTCGGCGTGAGCAAGTTCATCGCCGTCCCGGCCGCCGCCCTGGCACTGGTTGCGATCACCGCCACCGGTAGCTTCCGCAGCTGGGAGCGCTTCATGTACGTGTTCGTCCTCGCCAACTTCCTGGTGATCCCGCTGCTGGTGCTGGTGCACCCCGACTTCGCCACGATCGCCCACGACACCGTTACCCCCTCGATCGCCGGCGGCGCCAGCTCGACGGCGGTACTGCTGATCATCGCGATCGTCGGCACCACCGTCGCCCCGTGGCAGCTGTTCTTCCAGCAGTCCAACATCATCGACAAGCGGATCACCCCGCGCTGGATCAACTACGAGCGCGCCGACACGGTGATCGGGGCGTTCGTGGTGGTGATCGGCGCCGGCGCCATCATCTCGATCGCGGCGTTCGCGTTCGCGGGAACGCCGGCGGCCGGGCACTTCGGCAACGCCGGCACGGTGGCGAGCGCGCTGCGCACCTATGTCGGCCCGGCGGCGGGGGCGTGCTTTGCGATCGTGCTGCTCAACGCCTCTTTGATCGGTGCCGCGGCGGTGACGCTCGCGACCTCCTACGCCTTCGGCGACGTGTTCGGCGCCAGCCACTCGCTGCACCGCGGGATCAAGGACGCGAAGACGTTCTACGCCACGTTTGCGTTGATGGTGTGCGCCGCGGCGGGGATCGTCTTGCTGCCGGGAGCGCCCTTGGGGTTGATCACGACCTCGGTGCAGGCGCTCGCGGGGGTGCTGCTGCCGAGCGCCACGGTGTTCCTGCTGCTGCTCTGCAACGACCGCGCGGTGCTGGGCCCGTGGGTCAACGCCCCGTGGCTGAACGCCTTGGCGGCGGTGATCATCGGCGTGCTGGTCGAGCTCTCCTTGGTGCTGGTCGCCTCCACTGCCTTCCCGCACGTGAACGTCACCCACCTGTTCGTCGATCTGTCGATCGCGCTGGCGGTGGCGCTCGCGGCGATCGGGGGTTACACGCTGCTGCGCCGGCGCAGGCCGGTGGCGCCCGGCGTCGGCGAGGAAGTGGAGGCGATGTCCAAGGAGCGCCGCCACGCGTGGACGATGCCGCCGCTGGCGCTGCTGGAGCGGCCCGTGTGGTCGCCCGGGCGGCGCGCGGCGATGCTGCTGCTGCGCGGCTACCTCGTGGTCGCGGTGGCGTTGCTGGTCGTGAAGACCGTGCAGCTGGGGGGCTGACCGGCGGGCGACCGGAGCGGGCAAGAAGAGAAGAGGGAGGGAAAGGGGGAGGGGGCTGTACGCACCCCCAACCCCGACTCGGGCTCCGACGAGGCCCTATGTTGAGCCAGTGCTGCCCTTCTGGCTGTCGATCGGCGTGCTCTCCGCCACCCAGGGCGCGCTGGTGGCATTCCCGGGCACGATCTCGATCCCGTGGGTGGAGCGCCGCGGCAGCCGCCTGTGGGCCGCGGTCCCGCCGCTGTCGGTGATCCTGTTCGTGTTCGTCGCGCGCGCGGCGGAGCAGACCAGCGCCCAGAGCCTCACCTACCTCGCGCTCGTGGCGGTGCCGATCCTCGCGGCGCTGGCGCTTGGTTGGTGGGGCCAAGGCGCGCGCCCGGCGCTCGCGCTGCTGGCGCCGGCGCTGTTTGCGCTGGCGTGGGCCGATCGCGGCGGGCTCGCGGGACAGGGGGCCGCACTCGCGCTCTCGGCGCTCAGCTGCGCGGCGCTGGGGGCGCTGCTGGCCGCGGTCACGCCGCCGCGGTGGTTGGCGGCGGGGATCGTGCTGATGGCGTGCGCCGACGCCGCGCTGGTCCTCTCCGAACTGCTGCAGCACCCCAACGAAGTGCTCAACACCGCGCACCCCCCGGCGGGCCTGCCCAAACTGCAGGCGGAGCTGTTCGGCTCGGCGGCGATGGGTTATGGAGACCTGTTCGTCGCCGGTGTGTTCGGCGGCCTGCTCGCCCGTGGCTGGCCGCCTCTGCACGAGGGTCGTTCGGCGCGTACGCAGCAGGTGCGTGCGGCGGCGCTGGTGGTGGCGCTCGCGCTGGCGTTCGACCTGCTGTTCTTCGCCGTCGATGAGCTGCCCGCCACGGTGCCGGTCGCCGTTGGCCTGATCCTCGTGGTGCTCGCCACGCGCCATGGGCGCGCCCGCACCGGGCCGCAGCGCGCGGACGAGGAGGCAACTGTGCGCAGGGTGCCGGTGTAGGGCAACGGAGAGAGAGAGAGAGGGCTCGCCTGTCGCGGTCGGAGGGTATGCGTGGCCCGGCGGGCCGGCGTAACCGCACGCGGGGTGCGTGTGTAGAAGAAGACAGGCATGTCCGGTATGAAGCCGCAGGTGTACGTGGACGAGCGCCCCCCGGAGCGCTTCGATCGCTACTACGAGCACGCCTCCACGCACGGTCCCGATTGGGTGTACACGCTCGCACGCCTGCTGCTCACGCCGGTGTGCTTGGTTGTGTACCGCGCGCGCTGCGTCGACGCCCCCAACGTGCCCCGCTCGGGGCCGGCGATCATCGCCCCCAACCACTTCTCGGCGATGGACCACTTCTTCTGTGGCGTCTTCCTGCGCCGGCGCGTCTCCTTCATGGCCAAGTCGCAGCTGTTCAGCGGCGTGCTCAGCTGGATCCTGCGCCACGGCGGTGCCTTCCCGGTGCAGCGGGGCCGCCACGACGAGCGCTCGATCGCCACGGCACTGGCGATCCTCGAGCGCGGCGGGGTCGTCGTGATCTACCCCGAGGGCGGCCGCTCGCGCAGCGGGCACATCGGCGAGCGCGCCCATGTGGGCGTCGGTCGCCTGGCGCTGGAGAGCGGTGCCCCGATCGTGCCGGTCGCGATTCACGGCACCGAGCGCGCGCGCAACTGGAAGCGCCTGGAGTTCCCGCAGGTGACGGTGCGCTACGGCGAGCCGCTGCGCTTCGAGCGGGTCGCGCACAGCACGCGCGAAGAACAACAGGCGGTCGCCGACACCACCCTGCAGCGGGTGCGCGAGCTGCACGCCAGCCTCGAGCGGCCCGCGCCGGTCCGCTCCCGCCTGGCTACCGTGCCACACCGCTCGCGCTGAGCTACTTCACCTCCGCCTCCGGGTTGTGCGCCGCACGTCCCACCCGCAGGCTCGGCAGGCGGTAGTCGGGGTGCAAACGGCGCAGCACCAGCAGGCCCATCGCGGCCGCCACCAGGCATGTGATCGCGCCCAGGCCGAGACCGGCGCGGGCGCCGAGCTGTGCCATCACGAAGCCGACGATCGGCCCCCCGATCGGGGTGGAGCCCTGGAAGGCGACAAACCACAGCGACATCACCCGCCCGCGCATCGTCGGCTCGGAGCTCAGCTGCAGCGTGGAGTTGCCGGTCGCCATGAACGAGATGCTGGCCCACCCCACCAGCGCGAGTGCGATCAGCTCCAGCGGCAGCGTGGGGGCGAGCGCCGCGAGCGTCAACACCAGCGCGAAGCCCGCCGCGGCGAGGATCAGCGTGGGCAGCCCGGTGCGCCCGCGCGCCGCCACCACCAGGCCGCCGGCGACCGCCCCGACGCCCATCGCGGCGGTCATGAAGCCGTACCCTTCCGCCCCCACGTGCAGCCCCTCGCGGGCCATGAACGGCAGCGAGACCTGGAACTCGTAGGCGAGGCAGCCCACGAGCGCCATCATCAGCAGCGGCGTGGCCAGCGCGGGCGTGCCGCGGATGTAGCGCAGCCCTTCGCGCAGCTGTCCCGGGGCACGGGGCGTGGGCGGACTGGGGTGCAGCGCCGTGCGGTCGAGCGTCATCAGCGAGAGCACCACCGGCACGAAGCTGACGGCGTTGAACAGGAAGCACACCCCCGTGCCCACGGTGGCGATCAGGATGCCGCCGACCGCTGGGCCGATCGTGCGCGCGACGTTGACCATCACCGAGTTGAGGCTGACCGCGTTGCGCAGGTGCTCTTCGCCCACCATCTCCAGCATGAACGACTGCCGCGCGGGGTTCTCGAAGGCGTTGTTGAGCCCCAGCAGCAATGCCAGCGCGCCGATCTGCCACACCGCCACCACGCCCGTGACCGTCAGCAGCCCGAGCGCCAGCGCCTGCAGTCCCATCAGGCACTGGAGCACCACCATCAAACGGCGCTTGTCGACGCGGTCGGCCACGACCCCGCCGTAGGGGCCCAGCAACAGCACCGGCAGCGTCTGCAACGCCACGATCGCGCCCAGCGCGGTGGCCGAGCCGGTGAGCGTGAGCACCAGCCACGCCTGCGCGGCCATCTGCATCCAGGTGCCGATCAGCGAGATTGCCTGGCCCGAGATGTAACGGCGGTAGTTGGGCACCGCCAGCGCGGCGAAGGTGGTATGTGCCGCGCCGCGCAGACGCTCCGCTCTCGATGTCATCAGTGCGGGCGGAGGGACTCGAACCCCCAAGGGCTTGCGCCCACCGGCTCCTAAGGCCGGCGTGTCTACCAATTCCACCACGCCCGCTCGCGCTCTCGCGAGAGAGAAGCGCTTTACGGGGACCGCCGAAGATTGTATGGTCATCTCTGACGATGTCCACTCCAGCCGCCCGTCGCGCCGCCGCCGGCGTCCGCATCACCCACCCCAACCGCGACAAGCCTGTGGTGCAGGCGACGCGCGCCACCGTGATCGTGCTGCTGCTCGTCACCGCTGCGCTCGTGCTGCTGATCACGATCGGCGGCTTCGAAGCGCTGGAGGGCATCGGGCCGGTGGTCGTGCAGTGCCTGTTCGCCGTGTGCTACGTGCTGCTGGCGTTCTACGCGGGGCGCTGGAATCGTGGCGTGCTGCCCGTCGCCTCGGTGCTGGGAGTGCTGCTGGGCACCTTCGCGTTGATTGCCGGCCCCAGCTGGTTTGCGCGCAGCGGCTCCACCTTCGCGCAGCCGGCGCTGGAATCCAACCTGCTGGGGGTGTTGACGCTGCTTTTGATCCCCGTGCAGATCCTGCTGGTGGTGTTTGCGATGCGCGGCTTCTCCCAGGGCTGGAACGTGGAGCTCGAGCAGCGCGATCCCGGCGCCCCGATGGGTGGCTACGGGGACGCCGCTCCGTACCCCGCTTGAGGGCTTTCTCGGAACGACCTGAGACCGTAGCGATGGCCTTTCTTTCTCGTAGTGGTGGGGCTTGTAGGATGGGCGCTCCGCCTGCCCACATGAGCCCTGAGCGCCTATATTGAGAGCCGGCGTGCGGCGGTGGCGGAATGGTAGACGCGGGGCCCTCAAAAGGCCTTGTCCGCAAGGGCGTGTGGGTTCGAATCCCACCCGCCGCACCTGAGCGTTCCCCATAGTCCCCCAGCCCACCTGACTCTTCGCCGCGCGGCGTCCCTAACCGTTCCCCACAGCCCTCCCCAGGCCACCCGACCCCTCGCCGCGCGGGATCCACTGACCGTCGGCGCGCTTGGCGTTTCTCGTGTTTGCGCTGTGGTCTTTGTGTGCGCGACTCAAGAGTATGGGCGGATGCGAAGTACCGGAGATCGCCATCTTGACGAACAGTTGGAGAGATTTGGCCAGAATATGCGCGAGGCCCGCAAGCAAGCGGGCCTTTCGCAGATCGATCTGAGCTTGAGAGCCAATCTCGACCGCGCTGCCGTCAGCTTCCTCGAGCGCGCCGAGCGTGCCCCCGACCTCTCGACGATCGTGCGCGTCGCCGGTGCCGTTGGTATCAAGCCCGCCGCGCTGCTGAACGGCATCGGACCCGAGTCTGCCGTGCGCGGTCCCCGCTGCGGCGATGAGGAGCTCACGCCCGCCGCTCGCTTCGGCGTCAACCTGCGCTGGGCGCGTGAGCGCGTGGGCATCTCCCAGGAAGCGCTTGCCAACAACGCCCACGTCAACCGCGCGGCGATCAGCGTGTTCGAGCGGGGCAAGCGCAACCCCAACCTGCGCACGCTCCTGCGCCTCGCCAGAGCCCTGGAGATCCCGCCCGGGGTGCTGCTGCGGGGGGTTGGGGCGACGGTTGCGGTCGGGGTGCGCTAGCGAGCTTGTCTTCGCTGCACAACGCGCGTCTCCCGACTACGTGTCCGTCCCCCCCGACTGTGTGAGGGCTCGTTGTGTCCGTCCCCCCGACTGTGTGAGGGCTCGTTCGTGTCCGTCCCCCCGACTGCGTGAGGGCTCGTTGTGTCCGTCCCCGCGACTGCGAGGGCTCCTCGCCCCTACCCCGGGTTGGGCGCGGTCTCGCGCGCGACCTTCCAGCCGGCGTTGATCGGGTTGAGGAAGTAGGGGGGCTCGTCCACCGCGAGTCGCTCGTCGTATTTGTAGTTCTTGATGTAGCCGCTTTCGCCGACTAGGCCCACGATCCCGCGGAAGCGCTGGGCGATCGCCCCGTAGATGTTGAGGTTGCCGAGCTGCTTGCCGCATTCGTAGTTGTCCACGGCGAACGAGTGGTTGGTCGAGAGGATCGCCCCGTAGATCCACGGGTTTTCCAGCGAGCCTTTGGCGTTTTCGGCTGCTCCGCAGTTGGTGCTCGTGACGGGGTGGTAGACGCGCACGTAATGGCCCGCGATCAGCCCGAGCGTGTTGGTGCCGGTCGGTTCTTCGCCCAGGGTTTTGAGGCTGGTCGGGTAGATGTTGCCGTTGACGATCAGGTCTTCTTCGGCCGCGATCGTGATCGGTTTGCTGTAGGTGCCGCTGACGTACACGTTGCCGCAATACGTTTCCTTGGAGACCTCGGTGGCGTTGTCGGTTTCGCTCGCGGAGTCGTTGAAGGCGTACGTGCACGGCGTGGATTTGCTTTCGCTCGCGCGGACGTACACGAGGCCGTTACTCGGCCATTCGTACGGTTTGGTTTCGCCTTTGTAGTTGGTCACTTCCATCGTCGTGCCCTTGAGCACGATGTGCGTGGAGCCGGTGAATTCCTCGCCGCCTTCTTTGACATAGGTTCCCAGCGTGGTATCGCCTTCGGGGGTGAGCAGTTCTTCGCCTTTTTCATATTTCCCGGTGGCGGTGTAGAACGTGCCATTTGGGTTTCCGCAGGTCGAGTAGACCCCGTTGTTGATCTGGACCGTGTCAATGGGGTTGTGGCCTTTGCGCCCGAAGTATGCCGGGGCGCAGATATCGGACGCGTCGTCGGTGTGCATCGGGCCTTCGACGGTGTCTCCGTCCGCGAACTCGATCGTGGCGCATTTGCCGTTGATGCCCAGCGACACCCGCTTGGGGTAGTAGTTTTCGCATTCCTTCGGCCCACCGTAGAGGGCGGGATCGCCGTCTTCGTATTGGGTGAAGTAGATGAAGTTGAGGAAGCCGATGACGTGGAAGGTGGCCACGATCGCGCGAGTGGCGTAGCTCGAGGAGACGGCTTTGTTGCCGGCCGTGCCGATCGACTCGATGCGGAACGTGTTCGCCTCCACGCCCGAGGACTGGATCATCGACGCGAACGGGCTCGTCGTGCTGCATTCTTTGGTTTCTTTCGGGGCCGTGCTGGCGACAAGCAGCTTGATTTCGTAGTGCTCGGTCACTTCTTCCTGCCGGGGGACCGTATTGGAGGGGGCGGCGCAGCTCTCCCAGTAGTCGGGGTTGGCCTGCAGATGGTACTCGTACTCCTGGATGCCTGCGAGCGCGGCGTAGTAGGCCTCCTTCTGCACGGTGTTCCGGTGAGAGAGCTGGATATCGCCTCGCGCGGCCTCGAAGGCCGCGCCCAGCAGCAGCGAGGTCACGAGCAGCACGCCGAGTGCAACCATCAGCGTGAATCCGCTCTCGGAGGCAAGCCTGGCACGGAGTCCGCACAGCGGTCGCTCGGTTGGAAGTTTTACTCGCATGGCGTATCGACGCTTTCTGCTTCGGACACGGGAACGGAGAACGAGAGGGTCACCTGGCTCTGCTGGCCGTCGCCCACATCTTTGGCAGCGGTTTTTCCGAGCGTGTTGGTGAGGCTGGTGGAAGTCGCGCTGGAGCCGGTGTTGAAGCTGACCAGCACAGCCGCTGCGGTCGGCGCGGTTTTTTCAGTCAGTTTTTCGGCGCCCGAGATGATCGGAGTGGTGTTGAGCATGTTGAGCCCCGAGCCGGTGCTTTCGTGGGATTCGAGGTTGTAGCTGTAATACTGGAAGATCGGTAGTTTTTTACCTTCAGATTCCAGTTGCGTGACGTGACTGGCAATCAGCACGCCCCCGGTGGGGCTGGCCGTCGATGAGTATTCGAAGTTCGGCCACGTTTCTTCCTTGGTCGCGGGATAGGTGTAATCGGTAAGGGTTTCGGCTTTTTCGTTCCACACGATCCTGTGTTCGTTGACCTTGCTTTTCGCGATCACCGCTTCTTCGCTGTAGGAGTTGACGAACCTCAATTCGCTCGGTCCACTGCCTTCCTGGACCGGAGCAAAGCCCGGAGCGAGGCAGGCCGAATGCAGTTCGTCGACGACCTTGGTCATCGCGAGTCGGCCCAGTTGTGTGGCCTGCGCCACATTGGTCAGGTGCGTCTCCTGGCGGGTGGAGAAGAGGAGGACAGCGACCAGCGCCAGCATGACCACGGTGCCGGAGATCATCGCGACGAGTAGTTCGATCAGGCTGTAGCCGCCCTCGTCGGCGAGGTGAGTGCGCGCTCCTTGGTGAGCGCGGGGGGAAGGGTGGCGTTCGATCAGCATGTGTTGGTGGTTTGGTTGGTCTTTACTTCGACGGTGTGGCCACCACTTTCGGTATAACTCGCTGATTCACCCATATAAAGGTTGATCGTCGGTCCAAGCACCTTTTCGTCCGTGTAGGTGGTTGTGTAGGTCCTTTTTGTTTCGTTGTTCCAGACGCACAGCGTGAACTTGCCAAACGGCTGATCGGGGAATTCAAGCTTGTCGGCAGCGGTAGTGTTCTGGGTGTGAATCACGCTGTATTTGGCAGCGTTGTTCGGGAGATATATAGCTTTGTTTTTAGTTTCTTCTTTTTCTTTTGTCTTCAGGCATTCGGTGTTAGTGATCTTGACGGGTCGGATCGTGCTTTCGGCGCTGTTGGCACTTTTCGTGCCTTTGTAGATGATGAATTGGACTTCCGAGGTCGGGACCTTGATCGCCGGGTCTTCGCCGGGTTCGAGGGCGACTGAGATCGAGCTTTCGCTGATCTGGCTTGGATCGATTTCGGCTGGATTGTTAGCGGGGCAGTCGCCTGCGTACACCTCCCATGGGCCTTTTTCGAAGGGGAAGAGATCGCCGGTGGGGTAGTATGTCGGGCTGACTGGGGTCGTAGCTGTTGTGCGGTACGGTTCGGGGACTTCTGTGCTCGGAGCTTCTCCGAGCAGAGCGTCATATTCTCCCGTTTCGCTGGTGAAGGAGCCCCATCGGTCACTCCCCACCTCGAAGTCAGGCGCAAGATTCATTTTGGGGTTGTATGCGACGATCGTGTCACTCTTGACTTTTTCGGATCCGTGCATGAATTCGGCGGTGATGTGCGAGCCGGTGTTGAGCACGACTTCCTTGTGCGTGGTGACGTTCGGAGCGATTGCCAATTCTGGCGAGATGTTCTTGACGGCGCCCGCTTCGGTGACGTCACCGACCTTGAAGGCTTCCACGGTGATCTTGGTCGCTGGGATCCCACCGAGGATCGCGCAACCGGCTTCGCCGGTAGTTGCTTCGGCTTCGCCGGCCACCACGGTCACGCCGGCGACCGGCTGCTCGGGGGTGCGGCCGTTGACGACGTCCACTTCCAAGCCCGAGCCGTCAGGTGGGGTGATGATGCTGTACTGCCTCAACGGTGGCCGGTTCTCGATTTCGAGCTGATGCCAATCGACGGACGTGGCGATCCGCAGGTAGTTGCCTGCCTGGTTGGAGTGTTCTTTGCTGGAGGCGCTGCAGTTCGCGTTGGGGTTGTTGTCCGGGATCCATTCGTCGCTCTGGGTGATCGTGTACTTCTGGCCGCCGATCGTCTGCGTGTAGACGTGCGCGTTGGCCGATCCCTCGATCGTGTCGAGCGTGGCCGCCGAGTCGCTGCGCATCTCCTCCAGGGATTGCGCGGCCAGCTGGGCCGCCTGGTCGTGGGTGCGCTCGTCGGCGGTCGTGTGGTTGGCGGCGTTGAAGCCGGTGACGGTTGCGATCACGATGAACCCGACCATCAGCGCGCTCACCATCACTTCGATCAGCGAGACCCCGTCCTGCGCCGCGAGCCCCGAGTGGGCATGCCCCACGCGGGCGTGGATTCGCCCGAGCTGCCCCCTGGGTGCCCGCCGGCGGCGGAATAGGTTTGTATCTATCATCACAATTGCCGTGCGCTCGTCTTGCGATCTTCCCTCGACAGCGGGCCCGTCGAGCTTTAGCCCTTGCGGGCTCGTTCAGCGCCGGTCGTACGGGGTCCTGGGGGTCACGGAGGCCCTGGTTGGTCTCTACGGTCGCCCCCATGCGAGCGTCTGACGGGCGCGTTTCGGGTGTGGGCCCACGTCAGGGGTATTGAGCGGCTCGGGCGAGCCCAGATCCCCGTGGACGTGGAGCGCATGAGAAGGTGGGCGCGAAGCATGCGCTCCAAGCCAGCCTTACCGTTCAGCGCCTACAATCCCAGGCCCCGGGGGACTGGTGTAACGGTAACATGGGGGTCTCCAAAACCCTTGCTCGAGGTTCGATTCCTCGGTCCCCCGCTTCAGTAAGCAAGCCATATACAGGCCAAACGCCCGGTTTGTTGGCCCTCCGGCTGGGGGGCGATCTACCCCACCGAGATCCGTCAAGACCCGTAGAGTCATGCAAAAAGTGCAACCAAAGTGTGACCGGATCGGGCCTGTGCTGGCCCATCTCGGGCGTGGTCCAGCACCGGAATGAGCTAGGGCTCTATAGGCCGTGTCGTACGGCGCGCTACGTCAGTACGACCCAGAGCAGGACGATCGGTCTCTCACCGGGCGCTGGTGGGCGCGGCGGTTTGCAGTGGCCCCGGCGCGGCGGCTTGAAGTGGCCCCACTTCGCGTCGGTTGTTGTGTGTGTTGATCTTCTCTGTTTGTGACTTTCGGCGGTGTCTCGTGGAGCGGAGCCCGTAGGGCGTAGCGGAGCGAGACACCGCCAGCGCGACCGTGGGTGGGGGTCAGGCGGCTCCTTTCTTGGTGCGGTTGAGGCCGTGGTTGAAGCGCCAGGATTCGTTGCCGGTGTCGATGATGTGCGCCTTGTGGGTGAGGCGGTCGACGACGGCCTTGGCGAGCCGTGCGTCGGGGAAGACCTTGGTCCACTCGCCGAACGGGAGGTTGGTCGTGACGATCAGCGACGCGCGCTCGTTGCGCTCGGAGATCACCTGGAAGACGAGCTCTGCTGCACCGTCGGGCAGCGCGAGGTACCCGAGCTCGTCGAGGACGACCAGCTCGGTGCGGGCGTAGCGCGCGACGACGCGGCCGAGCTCGCGGCGGCTCTCGGCCGCTTGGAGCTCGTTCGCGAGCGCGGCGAGGGTGGTGAACCGCACGCGGCGTCCTTGCTGGCAGGCGAGCACCGCGAGGGATATCGCGAGGTGTGTCTTGCCGGTACCGCTGTCGCCGAGGAGGATGACTGACTCGCGGTCATCGATCCAGGTGCCCTGCGCCAAGGCGGCGATCGTGGCCTGGGGGATCTTCGGGTTCTCATCGAACTGGAAGTCCTCCAGGCGCTTGGTGAGCGGGAACCGTGCGTCGATTAGCCGTCGGCGTTCGCGGCGCTCAGCGCGCTCTGTGACCTCTGCCTCTAGGAGCGCGGCGAGATACGCGGTCGGGGTCTGTTGGTCGCGTGTGGCCTCCTCGGCGAGCCCACGGAAGCGTGCCCGGACTGTGGGGAGGTGAAGCTCGCGGGCATGCGCGTCGATCAGTGCTTCCATCGCTTGGACCTTCGCCGGGGCGCTCATAGGCTCGCTCCTGCTGCGAGCAGCTGGTCGTAGTGGGCGAGTGTCGGCGGTGGCGCCCCGAGCCCGGCCAGACGCGAGGGGAGATCATCGAGCGCCGCGGGCTTGCGGGGAGCAGCACGACCCGCGAGGACCGCGACTGCGCGTCCGTCGTGAGCGCCCGCTGCCAGCGCGCCACGGACGGCCAACTCGACCTCGCTGGCGCTGTGCTCGCGGGCGAGCATCAGCACATCGACCATCTGCCGGGCGGCCTCCGAAGGCCCGTAGCGCTCGGTGACCTTCTCCCACAGCTCATCGAAGACCGATGGCCAGGTGCCGCGCTCGCGCTCCTGGGAGAGAGCGACCGACCCGGCCAGCGCACCCGGCTTGCGCGCCAACAGCTCCAGGTAGTGGTCGAGTGAGGCCGACACGCCGTAGCGGCCCTGCAGACGCTCATGGACAGCGACCAGCTCCCCGCCGTGATGCAACTCAATCTCGCGAGCGCCCACCCGAGAATGGACACGCAGCCCGGCCAGGCGCACCGGAACCGAGTAGCTGTTCTGCTTGATCGTGACCAGTGCCTTGGCGTTCACCCGCGGGGTTGCCTGCTCCGCCGTGGACGCCCTCTCAGCCGGCAGCCCACGCAGCAACGGGCGCTCCCTCGCGAAAGCCTCACCGACGGTCTCCTGGCGCCCAGCGATCCGGCGGTGAAGGTCCGTCTCGCACCCGGCGAGCAGCCGTGCGTTGAGTTCCGTGAGCGTCAAGACCTCCGGGACGGGCACGAGATGACGACGACGGAAACGCCCCACCTCGCCCTCCACGCCGCCCTTTTCATGGGCGCCCTCCACCCCCGGGATCGTGAACTGCGACTCATATAGGTAGTGCGAGCGCAACGCGATGAACCGGTCGGTCTGCACGCGCTGGCGGCCTCTGAGCACCTGCTTGACCGCGCTCGCAAGATTGTCGTAGCGCACCAGGCCGAACACCCCGCCGAACCAGTCAAACGCCTGCACGTGAGCCTCCAAGAACGCCTGCTGAGAACAGTGCGGGAAAGCCATCGCGAACGCCGCACCCGAGTGACACGCACGCATATGGAACAGGTAGACCTTCCTCGCGCACGCGGCCATCCAGACCTGCGCCTCGCCCCAGTCAACCTCGCCCTCCACGCCCGCCTCATGGACCTGCGGCACGAACGCCTGCACGCCCTCCCCGCGTTCCCGGCGCCGCCGATGAACGTATTCACGGACCGTGCGTTCAGCGACATCAGCCGCGTGCTCATCACGCAGCCGTTCCCAGATCCGCTTCGCGGTATGGCGCTGCTTACGCGGCGCGTCGCGGTCGCCCTCAAGCCAGGAGTCGATCAGCTCCTGGTAGCTCCCCAGCTTCGGCGCCGGCCGGCTAACCGGCGTCCGCTTGACGGGCGGCACCGGCGAGGCCAACGCCTGGCGCACCGCACGGCGATGCACACCGTGACGCTCCGCCAACGCCCTGATCGACAAACCATCCCGATCCCTGTCGCGCCTGATCTGCTCGAACGTCTCCACTCGTGATCCCATCCCTTTCGCCGCCTCCCGCTCGAGCTCCAAGAGCACCGAACAGTCGGCAGCAAGTCGGACGGAGGTGGGGCCAGTTCAGACCGCCGCAGCGGGGCCAGTTCAGACCGCCGTTCCCAGCTGGCAACAAAAGTCCGGGGGCCGCTCGAGGACGACGTGGAGTCCCGTGCGGTAGCGCAGCGGGTGCGGACGCACATCGCTCGCCCACGCGCCAAGCTCGACGGCGACCACCATCGCAACGTGATCCGCACCGAGATCGGCATTGGCTACCGCTTTGCCGGCCTGGCATGGGCCGCCTCCTCGCTGACAGCGCCGCGGCCGCGCGATCGTCACGAAATCGTCACGCATAGATCTGCATTCGTTATGTCGCTGTGTCGCGCCCTCGCAGACCGAGCGGCTGTCGCACGTTGCCGGCGCTGCACTTTCAGCGGCCGAGATGGTCACGATCCTCGTCGAGGACCGTTGACTCGACGTCAGCCGGACGCCTACCGCGGTCGCTTGGCACGTAGCGTCCTGCTGTTGCCACGAAGCTCATCATACGACCGGCGTAATGGCGTGATATCCAGCGGCGCGTCAGCTTGCGGGTGAGCGGAAACAAGAGCAGTACGCCAAGGGCATCAGTGACGAACCCAGGAACCACAAGCAGCACGCACCCCAGAAATCCGAGTGCGCCATCGATCGCGGCACGCGCGGGCGCGCGATGCTCAGACACCGCCAGTGAGACGCGCTCGATCGCCGAGCGTCCCTGGATGCGCAGGAGCCGCGCGCCGAGCACCGATGTCCCAAACAGCAAGACGACCGTCAGAAGCCAGCCAATCGCGCGTCCGACCTCAACGAAGACGAACACCTCGAGAACAAACGCTCCGATCAGAACAAGCACAAACATCTCAGCAGTGAGCCTACGCGTCCCAGCGGGATATCCAGACCTCCGCGCCGCCGAACGGATTCGGGCGCCGTCTGTTCCGAGCTAGCCCGGAGCCCCACTGGCAGAGTGAGCACGTCCTGTGCTTTGGCGAGCAGCGCGGGGCTGACGACGAGCCCGTACTGCGAGCACTGCTCGACTAGGAGACCGCGATCGCCGCGCAGCTCAAAGCCTTGACAGCAGAGGAACGCTGATGCTCAGGAACTCGCGACGCGCTCGGCCGCAACCTGCTCGAACCGCGCCGCGAGCCTCGGCACGATCAGGCATGGGGAAGCGAGTCGCGGACACGCCTTGGTTGTAGAGGTCTCGGCGATAGCGCCGGCCTACCGCGGATGCGCCGTCGTCGCTCGGCGGGCTAACGGATCAGGCTCCGCCGCCGGCACGCGGGTCAGGCCAGGCGGCACGTTCGCCCATAGAGCGGCAGGCCTAGCTTCCTCACAGCGGAGGGATCCACCGTCCACCGATTCGCATTCCCTCCTCGCCGGCTCGATGATCGGCGAAGGGGTGGTCATGCGCACCGTAGACGTGCAGCTCCACGAGGCCGTCTGGTCCATCGCGCAACACAAATGCTCGCGGACGCCTGATTCTCGCCCGATCCTTCAGTTCGTAGGTCGCTTCGACCTCGGCGATCCAGACATCGTCTTGGTGCCACTGCGCGCTGATCTGGTGCGTAGTCTGAAGAATCGTCGCAAGAAAGTCCGAAAGCAGCTCGCGCACCGCGGCTGTCCCCTCGGCGCGGCGGCCGTCTACTGCCAGCATCTTGCAATTGGGCGCCATCAGTGCGATCGCCGCCTCCACGTCGAGCATGTCGATGGCTCCGAGTAGCTGGTCGATTGGCGACTTGGTCAACAGACGCGATCTTAGCTTGTCGGTCCCGAAGCGCAGAGCCAGGTGAGAGCCTTCAAGACGGTGCTCCTCGCCGCTTCGGTGCGCGCCCGGGCGGCTGTCTAGGGGTCTCGCGAGAGGGTGGCGGGGGAATGGGGCGGGTCTGCGGCTGTCGTGGGTCAACCGTCGCCTTCTTGCCGTGATGGACGATCTCGAGCAGGGGGCCTTGAAGTAGCGAGTACACCGCCCGCTCGGGGTCGATCTCCACCAGCAGCCTCCTCCCCCTGAAGCAGAGGCGGAACGTGAGCCGGGTGAGCGCCTGTGGTAGGCGGGGCGCGAAGCTCAGGATCCCGTTGTGGTCGCGCATCCCTCCAAACCCCGCGACGGCGCCGATCCATGTCCCCGACAGCGACGCGATGTGCAGGCCGTCGCGCGTGTTGTGCTGGAGGTCGTCGAGATCGATGAGAGCGGCCTCGCCAAGGTAGTCGTATGCCAGCTCGAGGTGGCCAACCTCCGCGGCGATGACGGCCTGGGTGCAGGCCGACAGCGAGGAGTCTCTGACCGTCAGTCCCTCGTAGTGGGCGAAATCGCGCGCCTTTTCCTCGTCGCCGAAGACGTCTCCGCGCACATGCAGCGCGAGCACCAGGTCGGCCTGCTTGACGACCTGCTTGCGATAGAGGTCGAAGTAGGGGAAGTGCAGCAGCAGCGGATACTGCTCGGGGGTGGTCGCGTCGAAGTCCCAGATCTCGTGCTCGGTGAACGCCTCTGCTTGAGGGTGGACTCCCAGCCCCTTGTCATAGGGGATGAGCATCGCCTGAGCGGCGTCACGCCAGGCTGCCGCTTCCTCGTCGTCAACTCCGAGCTCGGCGGCGCGCTGGGGATAGCGCTTTACGCCCGCGAAGGCCTCGCGCAGGTTCCGCTCGGCCATCAGGTTCGTGTAGACGTTGTTGTCGGCGATTGCGCTGTACTCGTCGGGACCGGTCACACCGTCGATCCGGAAGCGGCCGGCAGTATCGTGGTGCCCCAACGAGCGCCACAGCCGGGCCGTCTCGACAAGCAGCTCCAGGCCGACGCCGCGCGCGAACTCCTCGTCGTGATCGCTGGCCGCCTGATAGCGGACGACGGCATCGGCGATGTCGGCATTGATGTGGAACGCCGCTGTCCCTGCGGGCCAGTACCCCGAGCACTCCTGTCCCCGGATCGTCCGCCACGGAAATGCGGCACCCTCCAGCCCTAGCGAGGTCGCTCGCTCCCGTGCGAGATCGAGCGTGAGATGGCGCCAGCGCAGGGCATCGCGCGCGGCGTGCGGAGCCGTGTACGTCAGGACCGGTAGGACGAAGCTCTCCGTATCCCAGAACGCATGTCCGTCGTAACCCGGTCCGGTCAGTCCCTTCGCCGCGATCGCCCGCCGCTCAGCCCTGGCGCCGGCCTGAAGCGTGTGGAAGAGGCCGAAGCGAGCCGCCAGCTGCAGCTCGGCGTCACCCTCGACCTCGACGTCGGCGCGATCCCAGAAGTCGTCCAGGTAGGCCCGTTGGTCGGCTAGAAGGCCGTCCCAACCGCGGTGTCGCGCCTCCGCCAGTGCGGCCGCAACCTGGTCGACGATCGCCGGCGCCGAGCGCTTGCGCGACCACCCGTAGCTGATGAACTTGATGATTCGAAGGGGCTTTCCGGGCACGAGGTCGGCCGTCACGAGCAGGCGACCGATGTCCTCGAAGCTCTCCGAGGTCGCCGTCGTGTGTGCCGGCCCGTCGATTACGTGGTCCATCGCCGCGGCCATCGTCAGGCCGCTCGCGCGGGTCGAATGCTCCAGCATCACGCGGGTGTCATGCGCGCCAAAGAACTCGGATTGCAATGGTGACGCGAGCGCCGACGCGGCGCGGGGATCGCGCTCGGTGACCGGCAGCTTTTCATTGGCGACGAGCTCAGACTGCACGACCACCGATGTCTGGCCGTCGAGTGCCTCAGCTTCGTAGAGGACTGCTGCGACCGCCCGCTGCGCGAACGACACGAGGCGCGTGGAGGTCACCCGCACAGGACGTCCCGTCGGAGACACCCATTCGACGGTGCGGCGCAGCACGCCGGCGCGAAGATCGAGCACCCGTTCGTGGCGGCGCAGCTCGCCGTAGCGGATGTCGAACGGCTCGTCCTCCACCAGCAGGCGGATGATCTTGCCGTTGGTCACGTTGATGACTGTCTCGCCGGCCTCCGGGTCGCCGTAGCCAGCCTCGGCGTAGGGCAGCGGCCGGCTCTCGTAGACGCCGGCCAGGTAGGTACCCGGCAAGCCGCACGGCTCACCCTCGTCGAGGTTCCCACGTAGGCCGATGTGGCCGTTGGCCAGGGCGAACACCGACTCCGTCTGCGCGAGCCTATCGAGGTCGAGGGCGGTCTCGTGCACGGCCCAGGGCTCGACTGTGAAATCGGGATGCTGGATCATGGCGCCGGCAGCAGCTTGGCCAGATCGTCTACCACGAGGTCGGCACCGTGGGCCTTCAACGCCTCGGCTTGGCCGACTCGATCGACGCCGACCACGAAGCCAAAGCGTCCCGCTCGACCGGCCTCGACACCCGCCAGCGCGTCCTCGAACACGACTGCCTCGGCCGGCTTGACGCCCAAGGTCCGCGCCCCTGCGAGGAACGTGTCCGGCGCAGGCTTGCCGTGGAGGTGCTCGCGCTTGGCCACGACTCCGTCGATGATCTCCTCGAACAGATCCTGAATTCCAGCGGCAGCGAGAACGTCGCGGCAGTTGGTGCTGGAGGAGACCACGGCGCGGCGCAACCCGGCCGCTTGGACTGCTTTGACGTAGCGGACCGAGCCCTCATATGGCTGCACACCCTGCTCGTGGATGAGTCTGAGCACGATCTCGTTCTTGCGGTTGCCGAGACCGTGGATCGTCTCCGCCCCTGGCGTGTCATCCGGGTCGCCCTCCGGTAGCTCCACCCCGCGCGAGGCAAGGAATGCTCGTACACCGTCATCGCGAGGCTTGCCGTCAACGTATTGGTCGTACTCGTTGATCGGATCGAAGGGAACGAAGGCTTCATCGGTCCGTTGGGCGCGCTTGCGCAAGTAGTCGTCGAACATCTGCTTCCAGGCGGCCGAATGCACCTTGGCTGTCTGCGTCAGCACTCCGTCGAGGTCGAATAGGCACGCGGTCACACCGGTGGGCAAGCCAAGCACGCCTCAAAGCTAATCAGCTTGGGGCCTATGGGGCCGGCTCTCGCTCAGCGGCGGGCGAGCCGGCGTCCACTCTCGGTATTGGGTGGCGTGTAGTTGAGCTCGAAGTGGTGGTAGAGGCTCGACTCGTCTGCCTGGGAGAGCTCCTCGCCGTGCTGTTCGATATTGGGGGCGTCTTCGACCTGCGCCTTGGAGACAGCTGCCTGGAGGTTGTCGGGTCCCACCTTGATTCCGCCGAGCGGCACAAAGGTCAAGTGGCGAGCGATAAAGCCTTCCTTGACGGTCGCAAACTGCGGCTCGTCCGTCTCGACGTCAACATAGACGTCTTGGAGCTTGCCGATCTTCTCGCCGTCGCGGTCCACCAGCATCTTGCCGCGCCACTCGGCCACGCTCCACTGCGCATCCTCCTGGCGCTCTGAGATAGCCGGTTGGGCGTCTTGCTCGTGCTCAGCGGCATCGAGCTCGGGATCTTGCTGGTTCTCGGTCATCGCTTACGCCTCCTCGCGTTGCCTGTTGCTGTGAGCTTCCTATCTACAGAAGCAGAAGCGTGACTCGTGATCGGCTGCACTGTTGTTACTCGTCGAGGCTGTCACTCCGTCCCGGAATACGCGGCGGGGAGCGCGAGTGACGAGCTCATTCCCCGTAGCGAGGCGTGGCGGGGAGACGTGCACCGACCAGGGCGTGGAAGAGGTGGGGGGAGATATACACCTCCACGAGAGCGGCTGCCACGAGCACCGGTATGGCGACCGCGACCGTCACGAGCGTCGCGGCGAGCAGCTGGTCCCACTCGTCGCGGCGGCTCGCCATGATCCACGCGGCGAGGGGGAGGAACAACGCCATCAGCTCGGGCACGGCGTGCGGCAGCACGGCAAGCAGCAGCAGTACGGCGGGTACGCCGAGCTGGTGCGAGAAGGCGGCGAGCCGATCGCCGAGCAGGTAGGCCTGGGCGGACAGGGAGAATGTGGTCGCGCAGACGACGAACGCGATCGCGATTCGCCCTCCGTGTTCGTGCACCCAGCGCGAAACACCGTGGTGGGATTCGGCCTGGAGCGGCAGCGAGCTGCCGGCGATGAAGCCGGCCACGCACGCCATCGCGTGCAGTGCCAACACGAGCAGGTTGTGGCCGAGGATGCCAGGGAGGTCGGCGAGGTCCCCGACAGCGAACGGCGGTTCGGGTGGGAGCGCTTCGGCGCCGGCGCTGGAGAGGGCGGAGACGACCAGCACGGCCACCAGGAGCCCAAGTGCCGCGACCGCGGAGCCGGCAGCCCAGCGGCCCAAGATCCTCCATCGCTCCTGCCGCCAGGCGCGCAGCGTGCCGCGCGTACGGCGCACGCCGTACGCGAAGGCGTACGCAGAGGCGTCCATCCTTCCCTGATCGGCATACGAGTCGCTCCGGCTGAGCCAAGGGCCAGCAGGGCACCTGCCCGTGGTCGCACTCATGCAGGCCGACTCGCCGGCGAGTTGTGCTCCACCGGTGAGGTGTGCTCCGCCGGCGAGTTGTGCTTCGCCGGTGAGGGTGCTTCGCCTGTGAGTTGTGCTTCGCCGGTGAGGGTGCTTCGCCGGTGAGGGTGCTTCGCCTGTGAGTTGTGCTTCGCCGGTGAGGGTGCTTCGCCGGTGAGGGTGCTTCGCCGGTGAGAGTGCTCCACCGGCGAGGTGTGCTCCACCGGCGAGGTGTGCTCCACCGGCGAGGTGTGCTCCACCGGCCAGTCGTGCTCCAGTTGACAAGAACGAACCATCGAGCTACGTTGAGTTGACATAACGACCGTCGTGGCGGCTGGCCGCAGCAGGATGACCGGCCGTTCGATAGGCGCTCGTGGTGAGCAATCCGCACCTTGAGGGAGGCAAATGCGATGACTGTCACGCTCCGTTCCCACCTTCGACTCGGTTGGCGGCCGTTGGCGCTGCTGGGCGTCCTCATCGCGGTGCTGTGTGGCGCCGCGCTACTCGCCGGACCCGCGGGAGCACACGGGCTGGGGCGTCCGTCGCGACCTGGCCACCGGCCGCCGGTGCCCACCTCCTACCTGGCGCTCGGGGACTCGCTGGCGTTCGGCTACTCGCAGGCGAAGTTCAACGAACTGTTCCCCGACGAGAATCCCGCCGACTACGAAACCGGCTACGTCAACGACTTCGCCGACGTGCTCAAGGTGTTCGACCCCGGCTTGCAGCTCGTCAACGACGGCTGCCCGGGAGAGACCACGGAATCGTTCATCAAAGGGCCGTGTGCCTACCAGCTGGAGTTCCCGCTCCACCATCCCTACGCCGGGGGGCCCGACTCCTCTCAGCTCTCCGACGCGATCGCCTACCTCGAAGCGCACCCGGGCAGCGTCAACCCGATCACGATCGACATCGGCGCCAACGACGCGCTGGGGCTGATCGAGACCACCTGCAAACTGGAAGCGGCCTGCGTCGCCGCCGGGGCGCCCGCTGTGTTCGCCAAGATCGGCGCCAACCTCGGCTTGATTCTCGGCGAGCTGCGCGCCGCGGCGCCACACGCGCAGATTGTCGTGCTCGGGCTCTACAACCCCTTCGGGGAAAAGATCACGGGAGGGGACGCGCTCACCGCCGATCTCAACGAAGTCGAGGCCAAAGTCGCGGCCGGTGTGGGAGCTCGTTTTGCCGATCCGCTGCCGTTCTTCAATCCGCCGGGGGCGCTTGAAGCGCCGACGATCTGCCTGCTCACCAACATGTGCACGCCGCTCGTGGACATCCACCCAACCGATCTCGGCTACAAGGTGCTCGGCGGACTGGTGCTGCGGCAGTATGTGCTCGGTCTGCCTTCGTTTGCGCGGGGGCCCTGGGGCCACTTCCATATCGGCCCCCACCGCCTGCCGTGAACGGCATCGGCTCAATCCAGGAGCCGGTGTAGCGCAGAGTCTTCGAGGCTCTCCTCACGCCGCCGCGCGCTCGGCTTGTAGCGGCCGCTCGCGCGCGGCGGCGGCTTCTTCGAGGATTCGCAGCATCGCCGAGGCGGCAGGGATCATGCGGGTGCCGGAGCCCATCTTCCCCGGCAGCGCCGCGATCACGCTGCGCACGGGGGGATGGGGGGAGAGCGCGCGCACGACGATGTCCTCGCGGTCGGGATCGAACAGCGCGAGCTCGGGGATCAGCGCGACCCCCACACCCGCCGCCACCAGGCCCTGCACGGTCTGGTAGTCGTCGCTCTCGAACGCCACGTTCGGCTCGAACCCCGCCGCATGGCAGCAGCGCACCACGTGGCGCGCGCAGGGGCTCGCCTGCGAGGTCTGCACCCACGCCTCGCCGCGCAACTCCCCCAGGCGCAACGCGCGCTTGTCCGCCAGGCGGTGACCGCGGGGGAGCGCGAGGTACAGCGGGTCCTCCAGCAGCTGCACCCGCTTGAGGCCCTCCTCGCCCGTTTGTTCGAACTCGAACAGCAGTGCGAGATCGAACTCGCCCGCGCGCAGGCGCGGGGCGATCTCCTGTGGCTCGCCCTCGGCGAGTGTCAGCTCCACCTCGGGGTAGGAGGCGCGGAAGGCGGCGATCGCCACCGGCATCAGCGTTGCGCCCGCGGTCGGGAACGACGCCATCCGCAGCTGCCCGCCGCGCAGGCCCGCCAGCGCCGCGAGCTCCTCCTCGGCGGCCTCCAGGCGAGCGAGGATGCCGTCGGTGTGTTCGACCAGCGTGCGCCCGGCGCCGGTCAGGCGCACCCCGCGGGGGAGACGTTCCAGCAGGGTCAATCCTGTCTCCGCCTCGAGCGCCGCGATCTGCTGAGAGACAGCCGACTGGGTGTAGGAGAGCGACTCCGCCGCGGCCGAGAACGAGCCGCGCTGGGCGATCTCCCTGAGGACTCGAAGACGGCTGACGTTAAGCATAAGTACAGCTTATCGAGTCTATAAAGACAATCACTTGCTGTGATGGCAGGAAAGTGTCACGCTGAGGGAGAGATGAGCCGACAAATCGCGAAAGAGCGGGTGGGGCTGGGAGGCCTGCCACGGCTCGTCGAAGCTGATCGATTCCTCTCCTAAGCCTTTTTTCCCTTTTCCACCACCAGAACCAGGAGCCACAGCCATGCCTGCCACCAAGATCATCGTCTCCTACGACGGCACCAACAACGAGGACGACGCGATCGCTCTCGGTCGCGTCTTCGCCCGCGCCGGCGCGGAGATCGCGCTCGCGTACGTGCGCCACACCCAGGAGCCCGAGCCCGAGCGCGAGGTGCTCGCCGAGCAGGAGGCCGAAGCGCTGCTTCAGCGCGGCGTCGAGCTGCTCGGGGTACCCGCCGCCGTCCACGTCGTCGCCGACCGCTCGACCCCCGAGGGGCTGCGCGGGCTCGCCGAGCGCGAGGGTGCCGACGCGATCGTGTTCTGCTCGGACTCCCACACCGCTCCGCGGCACGTGACGGTCGGCAACTCCGCCCAGCGGCTGCTCGACGGCGGCCGTTTCGCGATCGCGATCGCCTCCGCCGGCCTCGCCGACATCGACGGTGAGCCGGTGCAGCGGATCGCCGTCACCGAGGACCCCACCGATTCCAGCGCTCAGGCCACGGCCGACGCGCTCGCGCAGGCGCTCGGAGCGAGCGTCAGCCCCGCCAGCAGGGGCCACGATGCCGACCTGCTCGTGCTCGGCTCCCGGCCGGAGGCCGGTCAGGGCCAGGTGGCGCTCAGCGCGGCCGTGCTCAGCCTCGTCGAGGACGACGCCGGCGCCGTGCTGGTCGTGCCCCGCGGTGTGGCGCTTGTCTTTGGGTCCCACAATCCCGCCCCGGGGTCCCGCAACCCCACCCCCGCCGCGTCGGTCGGTGCGTAGGCGCGCCGTTCAGCGCATCGGGTAGTGCCACTGGTGGCCCTTCTCGCAGCCGACGCCGGCAAGGCGGGTTGCAACGAGAAGGGCCACCGGCCTGCACCGGCGAATTGTGGAGGCCCCATGGCGGAATCACCACGTCACGCCGGCGACGCCCTGGGTTGGGCGCAGCGAATCCGCGCCGCGCTCGAGCAAAACCGCTTCGTGCTCTACGAGCAGCCGCTGCTGGAGCTCTGCAGCGGCGCCGTCGTGCGCCACGAGATCCTGCTGCGGATGGTGGCCGAGGATGGCGAGCACATCGCCCCGATGGCCTTCCTCCCCACCGCCGAGCAGGCCGGCCTCGTGCAGGCGATCGACGCCTGGGTGATCCGGGAGGCGATCGACCTGATCGCTCGCCAGGCACGGCAGGGCCAGCACCTGCACTTGGACGTCAACATCTCCGGCGCCTCCGTCACCGACCCCGAGCTGCTGGCGCTGGTGCAGCGCGAGCTCGCGCTCGCCGAGGTCGATCCCTCCTGCCTGACCTTCGAGATCACCGAGACCGCCGCGATCGTCAACATCGAGCTGGCGCAGCGGTTCGTCCAGCGTCTCGGCGAGCTCGGCTGCGGCGTCGCGCTGGACGACTTCGGCGCTGGGTTCGGGTCGTTCTTCTACCTCAAGCACATACCCTTCGACACGCTCAAGATCGACGGCGAGTTCATCCGCGGCTTGGTGGACTGCGAGCGCGACCAGATCATGGTCAAGGCGATCGCCGGGGTTGCGCGCGACCTCGGCACCGAAACCGTCGCCGAGTTCGTCGCCGACGACGCCACCCGCGAGCTGGTGCACAGCTACGGCGTCCACTACGCGCAGGGCTACGGCATCGGCCGCCCGCGCCCGATCACCGCCACCTGGCCCGGTGCGTTCGCCGAGCCTCGCGCAGCCCGACCTTCCGTCAGGGCGCCCGCGCGCATCGGGCCGGCCTTCAGGGTCGCCGCCGCCGACCGATCGGAGATCGGCCAGCCAAGCGCAAGCGTGCGTAGCGCGCCAGCGCCTGCGTGAAGTCCGCACCGACGCCGATCAGGTGGCCGATCGGCCCGGTCCATAGCCATCGCTCGGTACGCCGCAGCGTTCGCATCTGGCGGCACGGTATCGTGCGGCACGAATGCCCAGCGCCCTCACCACGACCCTCACCGAGCTGCCCGAATCGCGCGTGCGCGTGCAGGTCAAGGTGGCGCCCGAGGAGCTCGAGCGGCGCGTGGAAGGCAAGGCGCGCGAGCTGGGAAGCAAGCTGAAACTGCCAGGCTTTCGCCGCGGCAAGGTGCCCCCGCCGCTGGTGATCCAGCGCGTTGGCCGTGAGGCCGTGCTCGACGAAGCGGTGCGCGACACGCTCTCGCAGTGGTATGTGGATGCGCTGGAGAGCACCGGGATCGTGCCTGTCGGCGACCCCGACGTGGACCTCGGCGAGCTGCCTGCGCGCGGGGAGAGCCTCGAGTTCTCCTTCGAGATCGGCGTGCTCCCGCGCGCCACGCTCGGGGAGTACCGGGGCCTGGAGGTCGGCCGTGCCGAGCCGGAGGTGAAGGAGGAGCAGCTGCAGCACGAGCTCGACGGGCTGCGCGAGCGACTCGCCCGCCTGGAGGCGGTGCAGCGACCCGCGGCCGAAGGCGATTTCGTCGTGATCGACTACACCGGCGCGCTCGTGACGGAGTCCGGCGACCAGGAGCCGTTCGCGGGTGGCGAAGGGCGCGACCAGCTGGTCGAGCTGGGGTCGGGCAACCTGATCGAGGGCTTCGAACAGGAGCTGATCGGCGCCTCCGCGGGCGAGAGCCGCACGCTCGCGCTCACCTTCCCCGCCGACTACGAGCGCGAGGATCTGGCCGGTCGCGACGTTTCCTTCGCGGTGACGGTCAAGGAGGTCAAGCTCAAGCAGCTCCCGGAGGTCGACGACGACCTGGCGATCGACACCGGCTTCGACACGCTGGAGGATCTGCGCGAGGACATCCGCGGACGCCTGCTGGCGACCGAGGAGCGGCGCGTCGAGGAGGAGTTCCGGGTGGCGGCGCTGGACGCCGCCGTCGAGCAGGCGCAGGTGCAGGTGCCCGGCCCGCTGATCGAGGCTCGCGCCCGGGAGATGTGGGAGCGTCTGCTGCACACGCTCTCCCACCGCGGGATCACGCGCGAGGCCTACCTGCAGATCACCGGTCGCGAGGAGCAGGAGATCCTCGCCGAGAACGCCCCCGCCGCCGAGCGCGCGCTACGCCGCGAGTCGGTGCTCACCGCGGTCGTCGCCGCCGAGGCCATCGAGCCCGGCGAGGAGGAGCTATTGGAGGCGATCCGCCCCGCCGCCGAGCGCGAGGAGCTGCCACCCGAGGAGCTCTTGCGGCGGCTGCGCGACGCGGGGCGCTTGGAGGAGATTCGCGAGGACCTCGCCGCGCGCAACGCGATCGAGCTGATCGCCTCCAGCGCCGTCCCGATCCCGCTCGAGCAGGCACAGGCGCGCGAGCAGCTGTGGACCCCCGAGAAAGAGCGTGCCGAGCGTGTCCGGGAGGAACAGCAGGTGGGGGAGACCTCACAGGAGTCTACGACGCGCGATCAGGCTCAGGAGGTGGGGGGGCTGTGGACACCGGATCGGTAGCCTCTATGGTGGGTCGCGGAAGGAATCTGGCTGATCAGGCGAAACTGAAGCGAGGACAATGAGCCCACTTGTGCCAATGGTCGTCGAGCAGACCTCCCGGGGGGAGCGCGCGTTCGACATCTACTCCCGTCTGCTCAACGAGCGGATCATCTTCCTCGGCACACCCGTGGAAGACCAGATCGCCAACCTCGTGGTGGCCCAGCTGCTGCACCTGGAGTCCGAGGACCCCGAGAAGGACGTCTCGGTGTACATCAACACGCCCGGGGGCTCCGTGTACGCGGGACTGGCGATCTACGACACGATGCAGTTCATCAAGCCCGACGTGCAGACGATCTGCGTGGGGATCGCGATGTCGATGGGCGCGCTGCTGCTGGCGGGAGGCGCTCACGGCAAGCGCATGGCGCTGCCCAACGCCAAGATCTTGATCCACCAGGTCTCCTCCTCCTTCCAGGGCCAGGCCACCGACATCGAGATCCACGCCAAGGAGATCATCGACGTGCGCCACCGGCTCGACGAGATCATCGCCAAGCACACCGGCAAAGCGCTCGAGCAGGTCAGCAACGACACCGAGCGCGACTACTTCATGAGCTCTGAGGAGGCCAAGGAGTACGGCATAATCGACCGCGTCATCTCCGAGCACTAGAAGCTCGGGACACGGCCGCCTCAGGAGGAGATCGCAGAAATCATGGCCCGGCCCACAGATTCCAACGAGCAGCTCCTCTGTAGCTTCTGCGGCAAGTCCCAGCGACAGGTAAAGAAGCTGATCGCCGGTCCCGGCGTGTACATCTGCGACGAGTGCATCGACCTCTGCAACGAGATCATCGACGAGGAGCTCGCGCCCACACCGATGTTCGACCTCGAGAAACTCCCCACCCCGCGGGAGATCTACGACGTCCTCGACGAGTACGTGATCGGCCAGGAGACCTCCAAGCGCACGCTGTCGGTCGCCGTCTACAACCACTACAAGCGCGTGCAGATGATGCAGGCCGGCGACTCCGACGTGGAGCTGCAGAAGTCCAACATCCTGTTGTTGGGGCCGACCGGGTGCGGCAAGACGCTGCTCGCGCAGACGCTCGCGCGGATCCTCAACGTGCCGTTCGCGATCGCCGACGCCACGGCGCTCACCGAGGCCGGGTATGTCGGGGAGGACGTCGAGAACATCCTGCTGAAGCTGATCCAGGCCGCCGACTACGACGTCAAGAAGGCGGAGACCGGGATCATCTACATCGACGAGGTCAACAAGATCGCGCGCAAGGCCGACAACCCCTCGATCACGCGCGACGTCTCCGGCGAGGGCGTCCAGCAGGCGCTGTTGAAGATCCTCGAGGGGACAGCCGCCTCGGTGCCGCCACAGGGCGGGCGCAAGCATCCCCACCAGGAGTTCCTGACGATCGACACCACCAACGTGCTGTTCGTGTGCGGCGGGGCGTTCGCCAACCTCGACAAGGTGATCGAGAAGCGCATCGGGCACAAGGGCATCGGCTTCGGCTCGGTGATCGACGCCCCCGCCGATCACGACACCGGCGAGGTGTTCGAGAAGTGCCTGCCCGAGGACCTGATCGAGTACGGGTTGATACCAGAGTTCATCGGCCGCCTGCCGGTGATGAGCGCAGTGCACCAGCTCTCGCGCGAGGACCTCGTCTCGATCCTCGTCGAGCCGCGCAACGCGCTGGTGAAGCAGTTCCAGCGCTTCTTCTCCTTCGACGGCATCGAGCTGGTGTTCGCCGAGGACTCCCTGAAGGCCATCGCCGAGCGGGCGCTGGAGCGCAACACCGGCGCGCGCGGGCTGCGCTCGATCATCGAGGAGATCCTGCTGGAGGTCCAGTTCGAGCTGCCCTCCCGCCGCGACGTCAAGAAGTGCGTGGTCACGCGCGAGACCGTCGAGCAGGGTCGTCCCCCGACGCTGGTCACCGAGGCCGCCCCGGAGGAGGCCCCCGCCGCCGTGGCCGAGGCCAAACCGCGCACGCGGCGCCTGCGCGAAGAGTCCGCGTAAACACCCGTGCACGACGAGTTCCGCGTACAGGTCCGCGCGCAGGCGCCCGGCAAGGTGGTCAACGCGCTGAAGGCCATTCAGGTCGCCGATGACGCCCACCGCGAGCTGCCGCGGCTGGCGATCACGCACGAGGGCGAACACGTCTTCCTGTACGCCGACTCCGCCGAGGCCGCCGAGCACGCGCGCGAAGTGGTGGCGCAGGCGATGGCCGAGCACTCGATCGCAGGAGAGGTGAGCGTGATGCGCTGGCATCCGCTGGAGGAGCGCTGGGAGGACGCCTCGGCGCCACTACCTGCCACCGAGGCCGATCGCTCCGCCGAGCACACCCGCCTCGAGGATCTTGAGACCGAGGAGTCCCAGCAGGCCGGCCACGCCGAGTGGGAGGTGCGCATCACGCTGCCCACCCACCACGACGCGCGCTCGTTCGCCGAGCGCCTGCGCGGCGAGGGCATCCCCGTCAAGCAGCTCTGGCGTCACATCCTCGTAGGCGCCAACGACGAGGACGACGCCGCCGCGCTGGCGGCGCGCCTGCGCACCGAGGCGCCCGCGGGCAGCGAGATCGCCGCGGAGGGCAACGGCCTGGAGTACTGGCAGCTGCTGCACCCCTACGCCTACCTTGGCGGAATCGCCAACTGAGAGCTTCTGTTCTGGCCAGCACATGTGCTGGCCAGCCCACCGGCGCATGCGCCGGTGGGGGGCAGGCCGCATGCGGCCTGCCCCGGGGCAGTGCATGCACTGCCCCGCCAGTTGGCGCATGCGCCAACTGGAACAACACCGATCCCCGAGGTGTGGGCGGGCAGGCCGGCCATTTACACTCACCCACCTATGAGCAAGCGTTCCGACGATCTGGAGAGCAAGACCCGCTTCGAGCCCGCGGAGGTCGAGCCGCGGATCGCCGCCCGCTGGCTGCAGAGCGGGCTGTTTCACCCCGAGCCCGAGGGCGAGGCGGGCGAGAACTACTCGATCGCGATCCCCCCGCCCAACGTCACCGGCTCGCTGCACATGGGCCACGCGCTCAACGGCTCGATCCAAGACGTGCTGATCCGCTACCACCGGATGGCCGGTCGGCGCACGAAGTGGATCCTCGGCACCGACCACGCCGGCATCGCCACGCAGGCGCAGGTCGAGAAGGCGCTGCGCGCCGAGGGCCTCACCCGCCAGGAGCTCGGGCGCGATGAGTTCGTGCGCCGCGTGTGGGAGTGGCGCGAGCACTACGGCCACACGATCGTCGAGCAGTTCAAGCGCCTCGGTGCCTCCTGCGACTACTCCGAAGAGCGCTTCACGCTCGACGAGGACTACCACCGCGCGGTGGTGGCGGTGTTCGTCGCGCTGTACGAGCAGGGCCTGATCTACCGCGACCGCTACATCGTCAACTGGGATCCCGGCTCGCGCTCGGCGATCTCCGACCTCGAGGTCGAGGAGCGCGGCGAGCGCGACACGCTGTACTCGATCCGCTACGACCTGGAGGGCGGCGGCAGCGTGACAATCGCCACCGTGCGCCCCGAGACGATGCTGGGCGACACCGCGGTGGCGGTCCACCCCGAGGACGAGCGCTACCGCGAGCTTGTGGGGCGCCGCGCGATCCTGCCGCTCGTCGGGCGCCACCTGCCGGTGATCGCCGACGAGTACGTGAAGATGGAGTTCGGCACCGGCCAGCTGAAGGTCACCCCCGCGCACGACCCCAACGACTTCGAGATCGGCCGCCGCCACGAGCTCGACCAGGTGTCGGTGATCGGCGAGGACGGACGCATGTCCGCCGAGGCCGGCGAGCGCTTCGCCGGGCTGACGGTGATGGAGGCGCGCGCGGCGGTGGTGGTGGCGCTACGCGAGGAAGGCCGGATCGTGGGGGAGGAGGAGTACCAGCACGAAGTCCCCTACTCCCACCGCTCAGGCGAGCGGATCGAGCCGCTGATCTCGCTGCAGTGGTTCATGCGCATGGACGAGCTCGCCGCGCCCGCGATCGACGCCGTGCGCGATGGCCGCGTGCGGATCGTCCCCGACAACCACCGCCGCGTGTACCTCGACTGGATGGAGAACATCCGCCCGTGGTGCATCTCGCGGCAGCTGTGGTGGGGACACCGGTTGCCGGTGTACTACTGCGGCACCTGCTCTCACCTGCACGTCGCGGCCGTTGCCCCTGAGCGCTGCGCAGCGTGCGGTGGGGAGCTGCGCCAGGAGGAGGACGTGCTCGACACGTGGTTCTCCTCGGCGCTGTGGCCGTTCGCCACGCTCGGGTGGCCCGATCAGACGCCGCAGCTGCGCGCCTTCTACCCCACGGCGGTGCTCTCCACTGCGCGCGACATCCTCTTCCTGTGGGTGGCGCGCATGATCATGATGGGGCTGCGCTTCACCGGGGAGGTGCCATTCGCCGACGTCTACATCCACTCGGTGATCCAGGCGCCCGACGGCCGGCGCATGTCGAAGTCGCTCGGCACCGGCATCGACCCGCTCGATGAGATCGACCGCCACGGCGCCGACGCGGTGCGCTTCGGCCTGCTCGCGATGTCCTCCTCCCAGGACGTGCGCTACTCCGCAGAGAAGGTGCGCCAGGGGCAGGCGCTCGCCAACAAGCTGTTCAACGCCACCCGCTTCGCGCTGCTGCGGATCGCCGGGTTGCCCGGGGTGGGGGACGGGAACCCCGCCCGCCCCGATCCCGCCCGGGTGGAGGGGACACCAATCCAGCCGGCGCCGCGGCCCACCACGATCGAGGATCGCTGGATCCTCTCGCGCCTGCAGGAGATCGTCGCCGACACCTCCGCGCGGATCGAGGACTACGACTTCTCCCACGCCGCTTTGGGGCTTTACGACTTCGTCTACGCCGAGCTGTGCGACTGGTATTTGGAGATCGTCAAGCCGCGTTTGACGGGTGCATCGGCGGCGCTGGAGGACCGCGAGGCGCTGGCCGCCACGCTGCTCTACGTGCTGCGCGAGACGGTCGCGCTCGCGCACCCGGTGATCCCGTTCGTCGCCGAGGAGCTGTGGTCGTATCTAGATCACTCCGGTGAGCTGCTCGCGGGCAGTCGCTACCCGCGCGCCGACGCCTCGCTGATCGACCGCGACGTCGAGATCGAGCTGGAGCGAGTCATCGAGGCGGTCACGCTCGTGCGCGGCTGGCGCGACTCCGTGAACGCGCCCCCCGGGGCGATCGTGCGCGCGCGCATCGACGCAACTGGCTACGACTCCACCGCCGCGATCCTCGCCAACCTCGCCCGGCTCGACCTCGTTGACAGTGACAGCGCCGGCGATGCCGGTGTGCCATCGGTGGCCTCGATCTCGGTGCCGTGTGGCACCGTCGAGGTGCTCTCCGCGGAAGGGCTCGACCTCGACGCCGCCGAGCGACGGCGCACTGCCGCGCGGACGAAGCTCGAAGGTGAGATCGCCCGTGTCGAGGGCAAGCTCGCCAACGCCGGCTTCGTGCAGCGCGCGCCGGCGGAGGTGGTCGAGGGGGAGCGCGCCAAGCTGGCTCGTTTGCGCGGCGAACTGGAGGCGCTGTGAGACCCTCAACCGGGCAAGCGAGCTTGGCTCTCTCCCGACGGTGGCCGAGGCGACCCAAGGATGCCCAATGAGCGAGTCCTGGAGCGGCGAGCGCGCCGAGCGTCACCTGCGCTCGCTGGAGCTGTTCGGGATGCGCTTCGGCCTCGACCGGATGCGGCGCATGATGACCGTGCTCGGCTCCCCGCAGCAGCGCTTTCGCTCGGTGCACGTGGTTGGCACCAACGGCAAGACATCCACCACGCGCATGATCGCGGCGATCCTCGAGCGCCACGGGCTGCGCACCGGCGCCTACCTATCTCCCCACCTGATCTCCTACTCCGAACGGGTGCAGGTGGCCGAGCGCGACATCTCCAGCTCCGCCTTCGCCGCCGCCGTCGCGCGCGCGGCATGGGCGGCGGAGCGCGTCAACCACACGCTCGCCGAGGACGACCACGTCACCCAGTTCGAGCTGCTCACCGCCGCCGCCTTCTGGGCGCTCGCCGAGCGCGAGGTCGAGGTCGCGGTGGTCGAGGCCGGCCTCGGCGGCCGCTACGACGCCACCGCGGTGCTCGACTCGACGGTGACCGTGCTCACCAACGTGGGCCTCGAGCACACCCGCTGGCTGGGGCCCACCGTGCACGACATCGCCACCGAGAAGCTCGCGGTGCTGCGTCCCGAGACCACGCTCGCGCTCGGCGCCCCGCTCGACCCCGAGGCGCTCGCCGTCGCCCGTGCGGTCGCGGGCGAGAAGCGCGCGCGCATCGTCCAGGTGTCCTGCGAGGAGCCTGTCATGGTGTCGCGTGCCCCGATCTTCCAACAGCGCAACTTCGCCCTCGCGCGGGTGGCCGTCGAGGCATATCTCGCCGACGCTGGGATCGCCGTGCGCGAGGATGCAGTTCGCGATGCGGCGCTGCTCGCGGTGGAGGTCCCAGGACGCATGCAGGTGGTGGCCGAGCGCCCGCTGACGGTGCTCGACGGGGCGCACAACCCCGATGCCGCGCGGGCCCTGGTCGAGTCGCTGCCGGCGCTGCTCGGGGATCGCCAGCTGGCGATCGTCATGGGCGTGCTCGAGGACAAGGACGCGGCGAGCATGCTCGCGGCGCTGCTGCCGCTGTCCACGCGAGCGTGGTTCACCGCCCCACCCAGCAGCCGCGCGCTCTCGCCGGCGGCGCTGCAGTCGCTCGCTCGTCAGCAAGGCTTCGAGCAGACCGCCTGCGAGCCCCACCCGCGGCGGGCGTTGGAGCAGGCGCAGGAGTGGGCGCGCGCGCAGCCCGGCGAGCCGGCGGTGCTCGCGACCGGCTCGGTCTACCTGGTGGGCGACCTGCTGGCGCATTTCGCCGAGCGTGGCGAGGCTCTCGGGGATACCCCCACCGGGGTGGCGGAGAGGCGGGCATGAACGACGACGGACCATCGGTGCTCGCGATGGTGGGGGCGGTCGCGCTGATCGTGGCGCTCGTGATCCTGCTGTTCTTCGCCGCGGGCTACCTTGTCGGCCGGGTGCTGCTCGGATGACATTTTGCGCGCAAATGCAGGCGTCTTCCGTCAGAATGTCTAAACTCGGCACCCTCATGACCCGGCCGGGAACTCCTGAGCACTGATGCTGCCGCTCGCATACTTCGGAATCGAAAGCAACGCCTTCACGACGGCGATCGACCTCCTGATCGTCGTCGCGGCGGTCATCTACCTGTCGCTGATCTACTGGACCTACGCCGACGCGCGGCGGCGGATCGCCGATCCGATGCTGATCGGCTGTGCCACGGCGGCCTCGTTGTTCCCGTTCGTGGGCACGCTCGTGTACATCATCCTGCGGCCCCCCGAGTACCTGGAGGACGTGCAGGAGCGCGAACTGGAGATCCAGGCTGCCGAAGCGCGCCTCAATGGGCTCGAGCGCACGCTCTGCCCGCACTGCGACTACCCCGTCGAGCGTGACTTCATCCGCTGTCCCAGCTGCCTGCGCAAGCTCAAGGAGCGCTGCGTCAGCTGCTCCAAGCCGCTTGACCGCGCTTGGACGATCTGCCCTTACTGCGAGACGGAGGTTCCGCCTGAGTCTGCGCCTCGTCGTCGCACGCGGCGGCGTGCGGCCGCGGCCGATTCGCCTCCTGGTGGCGAGGAGCTTGCGATGAGCTCCTCTGAGGAGCTTCCCACCGTTGCTGCTCCCGAGCCTGCTTCGCGGGGCTCCGGCCGGGCCGGCCGGGCCCCTGTTGCTCGCGCTCGGCCCGGGGCTGGGCCCAGCGAAGACCTCATCTAGCGCTGCTCTCGCGTTTTTCTAGAGATCGATCCTCGACCGAAAAGGAACCCATGGACCGTACTTTGATCCTTGTGAAGCCGGATGCCTTTGCTCGCTCGCTTACTGGCGAGATCATTGCTCGCTTTGAGCGCAAGGGGCTTCGTCTTGTGGCTTTGCGGCATATGACGCTTGGGCGGGAGCTTGCCCAACAGCATTACGCCGAGCATTCGGAGAGGCCCTTCTTTGGGGAGCTTGTTGACTTCATTACCTCGGGGCCTCTGGTTGCCATGGTGCTCGAGGGGGTCGAGGCGGTTCGGGCTGCTCGGCAGGTTATTGGGGCTACCAATCCTCTTGAGGCTGCGCCTGGGTCTATTCGGGGGGATTTTGCCGTTGAGACTGGGCGCAACATGGTTCATGGGTCGGATTCTCCGGAGTCTGCTGCTCGTGAGGCCTCGTTGTTCTTTCCTGAGCTTTCTTCCTGATCTTCCTTTGCTTTTGAGGGAGGGGGGCCAGGCCCCCTCCCTCACCCTTCCCCCATGTGGGAGGGGGCTTGGCCCCCCTCCCACGCCCTCCCCCTGAGACTGGTTGCTTGGGGTTCGGGCGTTGCTGGATGGGTTGGAGAGGGATGTCGGTTCGGACCGCTATGCCCGCAGAGCGCGGTGAGCGCCGGGGGTTTGCCCTGGGTCTGTCTATCGACCCTGCTGGTGTCGATCGCCCAGCTTCCCTTCGGACACACGTGATTGCCTCGGTGCAGACCAGTAATCGAGCTAGGGCCTTGGCTCATTCGGTCTCGAGCGCATGGGCGTCGAATCCGTGCCCACCAACATCAGCGGTGTCTTTTGACTCACATCTCTCGAAGCTGTTCCAGCCGACCCACCTCCAGGTGTCGCCCGAGATCCTCGGGCGGAGGATCCCTGAGCGTCGCCTGTGGGCGTCGGGCACTCCCTAACGAGCATGTGGGTCTCTCCGCATCACGCTTGAACGCTTCGACCGGTTTGTGTCCCAGCGAGGCACCGCACTCCGATCCACGACGAATAGCGGCTCATCCCGCAAGGCGAGTCGAGGGGAGGGTGTGGGAGGGGGTCCACCCCCTCCCACAGGGGGGGAGGGGTCGGGAGGGGGGCCTGGCCCCCCTCCCGAGAGGGAAGGCCCGTGAGGTTCCGGTCACAATGGGCCCTTGCCCAAGCCACCTACATCGCTGATTCTCGCCTCCGCCTCCCCCCAACGAAAAGCAATCCTGCAGCGGCTAGGGATAGCCTTCAAGGCACAGCCAGCCGACGTGGAAGAGCTCAAAGAGGGGGATCCCAAAGAGGTGGCCGTAGAGAACGCACTGCGCAAGGCGAGAGCCGTGGTCGAGACCGCTGCCTCGCCATCAAGGGTGCTGGGCGTGGACACCGTGGTGGCTCTTGGAGGCAGGGTCTACGGCAAGCCCAAGGACGAGCGGCATGCACGCGAGACGCTGCAAGCCCTGAGCGGCTCCACGCACACGGTCCTCAGCGGAGTAGCACTGATCGAGGATGGACAGGAGCACACGGCGCTGGCCGCGACGGAGGTCGTCTTTCGCACCCTCGACGAGCGGTTGATCGATTGGTACGTTGCTCTGGAAGAGTGGCGAGACCGGGCAGGCGGCTACGGAATCCAGGGCGCGGGAGCCGCGCTCGTGCGCGAGGTGCGAGGTGACTACGAGAATGTGGTGGGCCTCCCGCTGGCCATGCTGCTCGATATGTGCCCGGAACTGCTGAGCACTCGGTGATCTCCACCTCGGCCGCGGAAGACCTGAAGATCTCCATGCCCCAGCCGAAGACGTGATTTTCCCCTGCAAATAAGCTGGCAAGGGAGGCGGAGCTCTGGGGGCTTCCGCTAGACTGCCCGCGGACGCCCGCTTGTCACCAGGCGGCGGAGGATGGCGGTGCAGGCAGGCCGCGTCCGGCCGCGCGGACTACCGGCGAGGCGTTCCTCTCCTCGATCGATACATGGGCATCTTCAGCTACCTCACCGGGTTTGGCGGCCGCGATATGGCGGTCGATCTGGGCACGGCCAACACGCTCGTGTACGTGCGGGGCCGGGGGATCGTGCTCTCCGAGCCCTCCGTGGTGGCGATCGACTCGCGCACGGGCGAGGTGCACGCCGTGGGGATCGAGGCGAAGCGGATGCTGGGGCGCACGCCTGGCACGATCCAGGCGATTCGCCCGCTGAAGGACGGGGTGATCGCGGACTTCGACGTGACCGAGGAGATGCTGCGCCACTTCATCCAGAAGGTCCACCAGAACCGCTTTGCGCACCCGCGCGTGGTCGTCTGCGTGCCCTCCGGCGTCACCGGCGTGGAGAAGCGCGCGGTCGAGGAGGCCTGCCTGTCGGCGGGCGCGCGCACTGCCTACCTGATCGAGGAGCCGATGGCGGCGGCGATCGGCGCCGGCCTGCCGGTGGGGGAGCCGACCGGCTCGATGGTGGTGGACATCGGCGGTGGCACCTCGGAGGTCGCGGTGATCTCGCTCGGCGGGATCGTCGTCTCGCAGTCGATCCGTGTCGGCGGCGATGAGATGGACGAGGCGATCATCTCCTACGCCAAGAAGGAGTACAAGCTGCTGATCGGCCAGCAGACCGCGGAGGAGCTGAAGCTCGAGATCGGCTCGGCGTGCCCGATGCCCGAGGAGCTGCAGGCGGAGATCCGCGGCCGCGACATGGTGTCGGGGCTGCCCAAGACGGTGGTGCTCACCAGCGAGGAGATCCGCCAGGCCCTGGAGGAACCGGTCGTGCAGATCGTGGACGCGGTCAAGGAGACGCTCGACCGCACCCCGCCGGAGCTGGCGTCGGACATCATGGATCGGGGGATCATGCTGGCTGGCGGGGGCTCTTTGCTGCAGGGGCTCGACGAGCGCCTGCGCGAGGAGACGCAGATGCCGGCTCACCTGGCGGAGTCGCCGCTGACGTGCGTGGCGGTCGGCTCGGGGCGCTCGCTGGAGGAGTTCGAGACGATCCACCGCGCCAACCGCAACAACTCCCACCGGCGGCGGCGGCGGTGAGCGAGGGAGCAGGCGTGAGGCCGGCGCGGCGCAGGGGACCGGAGGAGGGGCGTTGTGCGGCGATCGGTGCCGCGAGGAAGCCCGCGGGGGGCGCCGCCAGGACGCTGGCGGGGAGGCGTAGGAGTGGGGGGAACGTGGTTCGGGCGGTGTGCGTACGCTTTGATGAAGCTCAGGAAGGTTTCCGCTCGTGCACGACAAGACTGCCCGGCGGCGGCGAGCGGTGCTCGTCGTCCTCGTGGCGCTTTCGCTGATACTGCTCACCGCCTACTTCGGCGAGTCCCCCAACGGGCGCCTGCACTCGGTGCAGCGCGGCTTCCTGACGGTGGTCTCGCCGATCCAAGAGGGCGCCAACGCGGCGCTCAAACCGGTGCGCAACCTGTTTGGGTGGTTTGGCAACGCGCTGCACGCCAAACACCAGCTCGCCGAAGTGCGCAAGCAGAACAACCAGCTGCGCGCAGAGCTGCTCGCGCGGATCGACGACGAACGTGGCTACAAGCAGCTTTTGCGACTCTACAAGCTCGACGGCGGCCTGCACCTCTCCGACTACCGTCCGGTGACGGCCGGGGTGATCGCGCAGCCGGCCAACCCGTGGTACTCGACGGTCAACATCGACAAAGGCAGCTCCGCCGGGGTGCAGGTCAACGACCCGGTGATCGACGGCGAAGGCTTGATCGGCAAGGTCACCACCACGGCCCCCGATGGGGCGCAGGTGAGCCTGATCACCGACAGCGCGGTGGCGGTGGCGGCGATGATCAACGAAACGGGTGCCCCCGGAATGGTGTATCCGAAGGTCGGCGAACCCAACACGCTGGTGATCCGCTACCTGCCGGCCAATACCCCGGTGAGCGTCGGCAACTACGTGGTCACGTCGGGCACGATCTCGAGCAAAGGCCCCTCGCTGTTCCCGCGCGGGATCCCGATCGGGCAGGTGAGCTCGGTCGGCGAAGAAGCGCCGTACAAGACCGTTGAAATCCGCCCGCTCGCCAACCTGCGTGGGCTGGAAACGGTGCAGGTGCTGACCTCGGCGCCGGGCTCGGCGCCGGCGCAGGCCAACAGCGTGACCGCCTCACTGCCCCCCGAACAGTCTTCCGAAGCGGCTGGCGGAACCAGCGGTGGACAGCTGGCCTCCACAGGGAGCGGTGGCTGATGGCGAGGACGCTCTGCAGGGGTCTGCGGCTGATGGAGGCCACGTTCGCAGGGGAAGGTCGCTGATGGCAGGCCAGCCAAATGGCGCCGTGGTGGCCCGTGTGGCGGCGCTGGCAGTGGTGGTCGTGTTCCTGCAGACGGGCGTCATCTCCGAGGTGCCGGTGTTCGGGGTCGCGATCGACCTGACGCCGCTGGTGGTGGCCTTCGTGGGCTTGCAGTGCGGCTCCCTGGCGGGCGCCGCCGCGGGCTTCGGGATCGGGCTGCTGGTCGACCTCACGCTGGTGCAGACGCTCGGTCTCACCTCGCTGATCTTCACGGTGATCGGCTACGGGGCGGGGCGCCTGCGCGAGCTGCGCGACCCCCGCGCGGCGCTCACCCCGCTGCTGGTCGGTGCCGCCGCTGCCGCCGCCTCGATGATCGGCTACTCGGTGATGGAGATCGCGCTTGGCGTCGACGCTCCCGTCAGCCTCGAGCTGCTGCGCCAGATCGTCGTCGGGGTCGCGCTCGACACCGTTGTCGCGCTGCCGGTGTGGGCGCTCGTGCACCGCTGGCTGGCGCCCAGCCTCCCCGATGATCCGCGTCAACGCCGCCGGAGCCGTCGTGCATACACGACCGGTGGGCTGAGCCCCCTGTCGAAAGCATGATCAGGCGTACCGGCATGGCCGCGTCGAACCTTGCCCGTGGTGGCGGCGGCGTTCGATGAGCCTACGGAGCTCCCTCGAGCGTGTCCGCACGCAGGACCGAAGCCGGGAGACACGCGCCTCCGGCGCGAATCCCCGTTTCGGCCAACGCACGCCGCCGCCGATCTCCTCGCAGCTGGGACTGCGGGTGGCGGTGCTGGGCGGCATCGCGCTGGTGATGTTCGGGATCATCTTCTTTCGCCTCTGGTACCTGCAGATCCTGACCGGCGAACAGTACGTCGAGAAGGCCGCCAAGAACACGCTGCGCTACGTGCCGATCGCCGCGTCGCGCGGCCAGATCGTCAACAGCGAAGGCAACGTGCTGGTCACCAGCAAGGTCACCAATGCGGTGCAGCTCGTCCCCTGGGAATTGCCGCCGAAGGGGCCGCGTCGCCGGGCGCTCTACCGCAGGCTGGGCAAGCAGCTCGAAATGAGCCCGCGCACGATTCGCGAAATCCAGGAAAAGGGGGAACGGGAAGTGCCCTACGCCCCCGTGACGATCAAGACCAACGCCGGCCGCGGCGCGTTGACGGTGCTGGCCGAGCGCCAGAATGAGTTCCCGGGCGTCAAGCAGGAAGAAGTCTCGGTGCGCGAATACCCGCACGGGGAGATGGCTGCGCAGGTGTTCGGCTACGTCAGCCAGATCAGCAAAGCCGAGGGGGAACCGCACAACCCGCTGCACGCCAACTTCCAGGGCGTGAAGCCGGGGGCGATCGTGGGCCAGCAGGGCCTCGAGTACCAGTACGACCGCTACCTGCGCGGCACCCCGGGCGAGCAGCCGATCGAGGTCGACTCCGAAGGCCGCGCACAGCCCGCCAAATTGCCCGCTACCAAGCCCCGCGCAGGCTATACGCTGCGGTTGACACTCGACTTGGCGCTGCAAAAGGAGGGCGAAATCGCGCTGCGCAAGGGCATGGAACTCGCTCACGCTCTCGGCAACCCGGGCAATGGCGGGGCGTTCCTGGCGATGGAACCGCGCACCGGCGGGATCCTCGCGATGGGCTCCGACCCGAGCTTCAATCCCAACCGCTTCACCAACGCGCTCTCCGAACGGGAACTCGAAGAAATCGAGCAGGTCGGGGTGGGCGCGAAGAACGGCGAGCCCGAACCGGCCCCGCTGGTTAACCGTGCGACCGAAGGTGCTTATCCGACCGGCTCGACGTTCAAGCCGATCACCGCGATCGGGAGCCTTGAAGCGGGGGTGCTCAACCCCTACGAAGACCTCGGGGGGGGCAGCTGTATCACCGTTGGCGCCGAGCAGTTCTGCAACTCGGGTAAAAACGACTACGGCGCGCTGCCGCTCGTGGAAGCGCTGAAGGTCTCCTCCGACACCTACTTCTTCACGGTCGGGGAGATGGACAACAGCCACGGCGAAGTGATCCAGCACATGGCGCACGAACTGGGCATCGGGCGTCCCACGGGGGTCGATTTGCCCAACGAAGCCGAAGGCACGGTGCCGAGTCCGAAGTGGCTGGAAGAACGCAACGCGCTCGAAGCGAAGTGCACGCGCGAACACCACGGCCACTCGTGCGAAATCGTCGCCGAACCCGGGGCGCCCTGGAGCGTGGGTCACAACATGGATCTCGCGGTTGGACAGGGCGACCTGCAGACCGACCCGCTGCAGATGGCGGTCGCCTACTCGACGCTTGCCAACGCGTTCATGAACAACGGAGAAGGGTGGGTGCCCACGCCCCACCTGGGGGAGGCGATCGAAAGCCCCAGCGGGGGGATCGTGCAGACGCTGAAATTCCCGCCACGGCGCAAGGTCAAGCTCAACCCCGCCAACCTCGATCTCGTGATGGAAGGAATCCACGACGCGACCTCCGAGTCGGGCGGCACCTCGCAGGATGTGTGGTCGGGCTGGAACCAGGCAAAGCTCCCGGTTTATGGCAAGACCGGCACCGCCGAACGTCCGCCCTATGTCGAACAGGCGTGGTACATGTGCATCCTGCCCGACGCCGGCCGGCCGATCGTGATTGCGGTGACAGTCGAACAGGGTGGCTTCGGCGACCAGGCAGCCGCGCCGGTGGCGCGGCTGATCGCCTCGAAGTGGTTCGACCAGCCTCTGCAGCTCGTCAAAGGCACGAGCGCGGACAAATAGTCCAATGACCCCACCGCTGAGCCCGATCACCGCCCCCGAGGCCGAGCGCCGTGCGCAGGGAGCCTCCCAGGAGCCTCGCCGGGGCCCGCGCCTGATGCTCGACCCGGTGCTGACGCTGACCGTGCTCGGCCTGGGGATCTGCTCGGTGGTCGTGCTGGGGTGGGTCACCGCCAAGGCCGTGCCCGGCCAGCCGCACTACTACTCCGAGCGCCAGATCATCTACCTGCTGATCGGCCTGGGGGCGATGGTGGCACTGGCGCGGATCGACTACGCGCGCTTGCGCCATTACAAAGTGGCGATCTACGTGGTCTTGGTGCTGAGCATCCTGGCGGTGCTGGGCGTGGGGCAGGAAGACGGGAAAGGCTCGGTGCGGGCGATCAGCTTCCCGCTGTTCTCCTTCCAGGGGTCGGAGCTCGGCAAGGTGCTCTTGATCCTCGCGCTCTCGGCGCTCGTGGTGGACCGCTCGCGCCAGCTGCACGAGCGGGAGACGACCGCGCGGGTGATGCTGGCGGCGCTGCTGCCGGCGATGCTGGTGATCGCCCAGCCCGATCTCGGCTCGGGTCTCGTGTACCTCACGATCGCGGTGACGTTGCTGTTCGTCGCGGGGGTCCCCTGGCGGCATCTGGCCGGTCTGCTGGCGCTGGGCGCGGCGGCGATCGCGCTCGTATTGGTGGTCGCCCCGGCGGCCGGGGTGCAGGTGCTGAAGCCCTACGAGGTCGAACGCCTTACGAGCTTTTTGAACCCGTCCAGCAATCCGCAGAAGGAAGGCTACCAGCAGCTCGAGTCGAAGATCGCGATCGGCGCGGGGCAGCGCACCGGCAGCGGCGACCACAGCACCCAGATCCAGGGCGAATTCGTGCCCGAGGACAGCACCGACTTCGTCTTCGCGGCGGTCGGCGAGCGCTATGGCTTCGTCGGTGCGGCGCTCGTGCTCTCGCTGTACGCGCTGCTGATCTGGCGCACGTTGCGGATCCTGACGCTGGCGAAGGATCTGTTCGGTGCGCTGGTTGCCGGGGGCGTGGTGGCTATGCTTATGTTTCAGGTGTTCGTCAACGTGGGCGTGGCTGTAGACATCATGCCCGTCACCGGCGTGACGCTGCCGCTCATGAGCTACGGCGGCTCGTCGGTGATCGCGACGCTGCTGGCCGTCGGCCTGCTGCAGTCGATCTACGTTCAGGCGCGCGCCACCGAGGCTTTGAAGGGTCGCGTTTTGCGGCCATGAGGGTGGCACAGCCGGCCGCAAGCCGGCGAGCCGGGCCCTCGGAATACCAAATGAAGCGAGCAGGACAGACAATGCTCACCGAGAACCCTAGATCACACGCTTACGGACCGCCCGCACCGGGCGGCCTCCTCTGGGGCTCGGCCAAATTCGATACCGAAAGACCGATCTACATTGAAAAAGCAAGTGCTTGTCAGCGTCGACCGCGCGGAGACGCGCGTGGCGCTCATGGAGGCGACCGGTGCGCCGGTCGCCGCAGGGACATCCTCCGGGCGGCGGCGCAAACGCGGAAGCGCCCCCCCGGGAGCCAACTACCGGATCGCTGAGCTCTACATCGAGCGCCGCGGCGCGCGGTCGATCGTCGGCAACATCTACAAGGGCAAGGTTGACAATGTGCTGCCGGGCCTGGAGGCGGCGTTCGTCAACATCGGCCTCGAGAAGAATGGCTTCCTGCACGTCGATGAGATCGTGCTCCCCGGCGTCGAGGCGCCGCGGCGGGGGCGCGGCGGCGGGCGCAAGATCACCGAGCTTTTGAAGCCCGGCCAGGAGGTCGTGGTGCAGGTGATCAAGGATCCCTTGAAGACCAAGGGGGCGCGCCTCTCGATGGAGCTGGCGATCGCCGGGCGCTACATGGTCTACCAACCGACGGGCGAGGGCGTGGGCGTGTCGCGGCGTCTGGAGGACAAGGAGCGCGAACGGCTGCGCAAGCAGACCGCCAAACTCGACCTCGGCGGCGGTGGCGCGATCGTGCGCACCGCCGCGCACGGCGCCAAACGCGAGGATTTCGAGCGGGAGCTGCTCTACCTGCACAAGCTGCACGAGGTGCTGGTCAAGCGCGTCGAGGACACCACCGCCCCGGAGATGGTCTTCCAGGAGGCCGACCTCTCCGTGCGGGTGGTGCGCGACATCTTCTCCGAACACTTCGAGCGCGCGATCGTTGACGACGAGCAGCAATACCACCGGCTGGTGTCGTTCTTCACGCGCACCGCCCCCGAGCTGGTGGAGCGCGTGGAGCTGTGGCAGGAAGACCAGCCGCTGTTCGAGGCCTACGGGGTGGAGCAGGCGATCGAGGGAGTGCTCTCGCGCCGCGTGGACCTACCAAGCGGCGGCTACCTGATGATCGACTACGCCGAGGCGCTGACCGTGATCGACGTCAACTCCGGCAGCTTCACCGGCCGCGGGCGCAGCGCGGGCCTGGAGGAGACGATCACGCGCACCAACCTCGAGGCCGCGGAGGCTGTCGTTGACCAGCTGCGCCTGCGTGACATCGGCGGGATCATCGTGATCGACTTCATCGACATGGCGCGCGCGCGCAACCGCGACGCGGTGATGAAGACGCTGCGCAAGTCCCTCGACGAGGACCGCACGAAGACGTTCACCGCGGAGATCTCCAAGCTCGGCCTGGTGGAGATGACCCGCCAGAACGTCACCGAGGGGGTACGCGAGATCATCAGCCGCCCCTGCCCCACCTGCGACGGGGACGGGGTGATCCGCTCGGAGGAGACGATCGGGATCGAGTTCGAGCGTCGCCTGCGCGACATCGCCGCGGAAAACCCGGACGCGGAGGCGTTCCTGGTGCAAATCAACCCGCGCGTGACCGCGCAGTTCACCGGTCAGCACTCGCGCGTGCTGCATGCGCTCGAGCAGCAGACCGGTCGCTCCTTCCACTTCGAGGGCTCCGAAGGGCTGGTGCTCGACCACTTCGCGATCACCTTCCAGGGCAGCCGCGAAGAGGTCGAGGAGCGCGCGCTGCCGTTCCACGCCGGCGACGAGGTGCTGGTCGAGATCGTCGAGCCGCACATGTACGACGTCAACGACGCGGTGGCGAAGATCGACGGCTACATAATCTCGATCGCCGGCGCCTCCCCGCACGTGGGGGAGAAGCGGATGGTGCGCATCGAGCAGGTCGGCCGCACCGCCGCGAGCGCGCTGCTGCTCGACGAGAACGGCGAGGTGGTGCGCCCGGCGCCGCGGGTGGGTGGGCTTTCATCCCCCCCCGGCGCCGTGCCCCCCGCAAACCCCGCGCCGCGGCAAAACCCAAACCAGAGCCGGTCGAGTTGGTCGTGGAGGCGCCCTCGGCGAACGGGGCCTCCGAGCATGCCGAGACGCCGGCCGAGCACGCCGAGACTCCGGCCGAGCAGACCGATCCGTCGGCCGATCACTCGGGGTCGTCCGTTGGGCCTTCCGAGTCGCCGGCCGAGGTCGAGCAGGAGGATGCCGTACAATCCAAACCTCGGCGCCGCGGCCGCAGGGGTGGACGGCGCCGTTCGGCTGCCAAGGCCGAGGCGGGCACCGAGTAGTCGGCGCCGCTTGCGCTGAGAGCACAAAGACCATAAGGGCGAGATCGATATGTACGCAATCGTGAAGACAGGCGGCAAGCAGTACCGCGTGGAGCGCGGCCAGTACCTGCTGGTCGAGCGCCTCTCCGAGGAGGTGGGTGCGAGCGTGGCGCTCGAACCGCTGATGTACCGCTCTGAGGAGGCCGTCTTCGACAGCAAGGGCCTCGAGCAGGTGAAGGTCACCGCCAAGGTGCTCGCCCACGAGCGCGGCGAGAAGCTGCGCGTGGTCAAGTTCAAGCCCAAGCGCGGCTACAAACGGCGCACCGGCCACCGCCAGGAGCTGACGCGCATCGAGATCACGGAGATCGCGATGGGGGCGGGGAAAGCGGCTGCGCACAAACCGGCCAAACCGACGGCTGCCGCTGCCCCGCCGGCTGAGCCTGCGGAGACTTCGAAGGAGGCGAGCGAGAATGGCGCATAAGAAGGGCCTCGGCTCCAGCCGCAACGGCCGCGACTCCAACGCCAAACGGCTTGGCGTTAAGACCTTCGCCGGGCAGACGGTCACCGGCGGGGAGATCATCGTGCGCCAGCGCGGCACCCGCTTCAAGCCCGGCGAGGGCGTGGGGATCGGCAAGGACGACACCCTGTACGCACGCTCACCTGGCACCGTGCAGTTCACCGCCGGCCGCCGCGGCCGCGTGGTGAACGTCCTGGCCGACGAGGCGTAGCTGCGCTCGTTTCATGGCGGTGCGCTGAGCCCTCATAACGAGGGATCGCGCCGCGCGCATGTCAGGATGCGGTGATGCTCCACGACCGCGCGCGCATCCATGTCCAGGCGGGCGCGGGGGGAGACGGCTGCTCGAGCTTCCGTCGCGAAGCGCACGTGCCGCGCGGCGGACCCGACGGCGGCGACGGCGGTCGCGGGGGCGACGTGGTGCTGCTGTGCGACGACTCGCTGCGGGATCTGCAGAGCTTCACCCGCCGGGCCCATCACCGCGCCGCGCGGGGCGGGTACGGGGAAGGCTCGCTGCGCCACGGAGCCAACGGCGAGGCGCTGGTGGTGCGGGTGCCGCCGGGCACCGAGGCGATCGGAGAGGAGGGCGCCCTGGAGGGCCGTCGCTGGGAGCTGCTGCACCATGGACAGCGCGCGCCACTCGCGAGCGGGGGCACTGGGGGCAGGGGCAACAAGCGCTTCGCCACCCCCACCCGGCAGGCGCCGCGCTTCGCCGAGCGCGGCCTGCCGGGCGAGGAGGGGTGGCTGGCGCTGCGGTTGCGTTTGCTGGCCGACGTCGGCCTCGTGGGCCTGCCCAACGCCGGCAAGTCCTCGCTGCTGGCGCGCCTCACGCGCGCGGCGCCGAAGGTCGCCTCCTACCCCTTCACGACGCTGGAGCCGGTGCTGGGGGTGCTCGAATCCGATGAGCGCCAGCTGGTGGTGGCCGACATCCCCGGTTTGATCGAGGGCGCGAGCGACGGCGCCGGGCTTGGCCATGAGTTCCTCGCGCACGTGGAGCGCACCCGCCTGTTGGTGCACGTGCTCGACCTCGCCCCGGAGCTCTCAGGCGAGCACGATGCGGACGCGCTCGCCAACTACACGACGATCGAGCAGGAGCTGGCCGCGCACGACCCGCGCCTGGCGGCTCTCCCGCGAGTGCTGGCGCTCTCCAAGGCCGACCTCGTCCCGCCGGAGCGCGCACGCGCGGCGGTCGCGGAGTGGTCTGAGCGCCTCAGGGAGTGGTCAGAGAGCCCCGGCGGCGGAGACGTCCCAGTGATCGCGACCTCCGCCGCCACGGGCGCGGGCCTCGCCGAGCTGGCGGCCACCCTGCTGCGGCTGGTGCCGGTCGGCGAGCGGCCCACGGCCGGGCAGGTCGCCGAGGAGAAAGCGAGCTCTGGGGGCCTCCCCGAGCCCGAGCAGCTCGCCGAGCACATGATCTTTCGACCCGCCGAGCGCACCGGTTTCAAGGTGGAGCGCGTCGGCGATAGCGCCTTCGCCGTGCGGGGACCCTCGGTCGAGCGCCTGCTCCAGCGCTTCGACGTCGAGAACGACGACGCGATGGCCTACGTCGAGGGCCGCCTGCGTCGCCTCGGGGTGCTCCGGGCCCTGCAGGAGGAGGGCTTCCAGCCGGGCGACGAGCTGCAGATCGCTGGGGTCGTGTTGGAGCTCGACGCCGCGGAGTAGAGCCGCTCACCGTTGCTGCGCGGTGGGGCGAATCACGGCTCCTGAGCGATGTCCATCAACCAGGAAGCTACAAGCCGCTTGGTACGGAACGCTCGGCCGGCCAAGCATCTACGCTCCAGCGCATGGGGACCACCGTGATCAAGCTGGGCTCCTCGATCGTCGCGCGCGACGACGGCGAGCCGCGCGAGGAGGTGCTTGGGCGGATCTGCGACGCCGTCGCCGCGCTGCACGACGCCGGGAAGCGGTGCGTGCTGGTCTCCTCTGGCGCGATCGCACGCGGAGTGCGGGTGATGGGGCTGCCTGCCCGCCCGACGTTGATCCCCGAGCTGCAGGCCGCCTCGGCCGTGGGGCAGGGCAAGCTGTACCGCTCCTACGACGAGCTGCTGCGCGCGCGTGGGTTGACATCGGGGCAGGTGCTGCTCACCGCCGAGGACCTCGGTGGGCGCGCTCAGTACCTCAACGCGCGGCGCACCCTGCGCACCCTGCTGGACTGGCGGGTGGTGCCGGTGATCAACGAGAACGACACCACCGCCACCGACGAGATCTCCTTCGGCGACAACGACTTCCTCGCCGCGCAGGTGGCGGTGCTGGTTGCCGCCGAGGAGCTGATCCTGCTTACAGACATCGACGGTCTGCACAGCGCCGACCCGCGCAAGGATCCTGACGCGCGGCTGATCGGCGAAGTGCGCGACCTGCGCGAGCTGGAGGGTCTCGCGATCGGGGACTCCACTTCGCCGCTGGGCTCGGGGGGGATGCGCTCGAAGGTGCTCGCCGCGGAGATCGCCGGCGCCGCGGGGATTCCCGCCGTGATCTGCAACGGCGTGCGCGCCGGGGCGCTTGAGGCGGCGCTCGCGGGCCAGCCGGAGGGCACCCGCTTTCACCCCGGCCCCGCCCGCCACAACTCGTTCAAGCTGTGGCTGCGCTACGCCAAGCCCGCGCACGGCACGCTGGTGATCGACGCGGGCGCCACACGCGCGCTGCGCGAGCAGGGCACCTCGCTGCTGCCGGTCGGCGTGGTTGAGGTGCAGGGCGAGTTCGACGCCGGCGACGCGGTCGAGATCGCCGAGCCCGGGGGCGGCGTGATCGCCAAGGGCCTGTGCAACTACTCCGCGCTGGAGCTGCGCCGCGCCAAGGGCCTGCAGTCGGAGGCCGTGCGCGAGATCCTGCCGCACGCCACCGACGAGGCGGTGCATCGGGATCAGTTGGTTTTGGCGTAGATCAGGCCCATAAGGAGTAGACCGGGCCCATAAGGCGTAGACCAGGCCCATAAGGCGTGAACCAGGCCATGAGGGCTTGGATGGGATGGGTGAAAGGGCAAAGCAGACGAAGCCAGGGATGAGTCGCGTCGTTTGATGCTGAGCGATTGGCTGTCTACCCTGTGTGGAACATGGCAACGACTACGGCATCGATCTCCGACCTGTGCGCCGCCGCAAAGCACGCCGCCCGGCGCCTCGCTGCGGTGGACACGGCCGTCAAGGACGCCGCGCTGCACGCGATCGCTGACGCGCTGATCGCGCGCACGCCCGAAATCCTCGCCGCCAATGAGCTGGACATGGCCGCCGGACGCGAGGGGGAGATCGGGGCGGCGCTGCTCGACCGCCTGGCGCTCGACCCCGCGCGAATCGCCGCGACCGCCGCCGGAGTGCGAACGATCGCCGCGCTGCCCGACCCCGTCGGCGAGCTGATCGAGGGGCGACGGCTGCCCAACGGCTTGGACGTGCGCAAGGTGCGCGTGCCGCTCGGGGTGGTCGCCGTCGTCTACGAGGCGCGGCCCAACGTCACGATCGACGCCGCCGCGCTGTGCCTGAAGGCGGGTAACGCGATCGTGCTGCGCGGCTCCTCGATCGCCGCGCACTCCAACGCGGTGCTGGCCTCGATTGCCGCTGAGGCGGCCGTCGGCGCGGGGCTGCCCGAGGGGTGCGTCAGCCTCGTCGCGGGCGGCGGGCGCGAGGAGTTGGCGGAGCTTGCCACGCAGAACGACACGCTCGATCTGATCATCCCGCGCGGGGGCGAGGGGTTGAAGGCGGCGCTCAAAGAGGTTGCCACCGTGCCGGTGATCTACGCCGCCTCGGGCAACTGCCACGTGTATGTGGATGCCTCCGCCGACTTCGACGAGGCCGTCGAGATCGTGCTCAACGCCAAGACGCAGCGCCCCGGGGTTTGCAACGCCGCGGAGACGTTGCTCGTGCACCACGAGGCCATCCCGCCATTCCTGCCGGCGATCCTGCTTGCGTTTGGCGACGCCGGCGTGCGCGTGCGTGGAGACGAGCGCGTGCTGGACTTTGTGGAGCGGCTCGAAAACTTCCGCGGGTGGCCCGGACGGCGTCGAGAGGGACAGCGGGAGGCGAAGGAGTTTGGGCAGAAACTTAGAGCGGTGTTGGAGCCCGCCACCGAGGAGGACTGGGCGACCGAGTACCTCGCGCTGACGATCGCCATGCGGGTGGTGGACTCGCTGGAGGAGGCGATCGAGCACATCGGCCGCTACGGGTCCGGCCACTCCGAGGCGATCCTCACCCGCGACACCGCCGCCGCGCGCGCCTTCCAGCGCGGGGTGGACGCCGCCTGCGTGTACGTCAACGCCTCCACCCGCTTCACCGACGGGGGCGAGTTCGGGATGGGCGCGGAGATCGGCAACTCTACGCAGAAGCTCCACGCGCGTGGGCCGATCGGGTTGCGTGAGCTGTGCACGTTCAAGTACCTCGTCGAGGGCGACGGGCACGTCCGCGCCTGAGACGACGTCGGTGGCGAGCTCTCACGACGCGGTCGGGCGCGGCGGGGCGCCCGAGGGCGACGCCCACGCCGCGGCTCCCGTCGGCACCGCCGAGCTGTCGCGAGGGGGCCTCGGCATCCTCGGCGGCAGCTTCAACCCGCCCCACCGAGGGCACATCGAGCTTGCGCGTCACGCCCTGCGCGAGCTGGGCTTGGGGCGCGTGCTGCTGATGCCCGCCCGCGTCTCGCCCGGCAAGCCGGTCGAGGATGAGCCGAATTCGGCCTCCCCGCAGCACCGTCTGGAGATGTGCCGGCTGGCTGCCGCCGGCATCGAGGGTGTCGAGGCATGCGCGCTGGAGATCGAACGGGAGGCGCCGTCGTACACGGTGGATACTCTGAGGGCACTGCATGACGAGCATCCCGATACCGCCCTCGCGTTCATCCTTGGCGCCGACGTCGCTTCGACGCTGCCCGCCTGGCATGAGGCTGCGGAGCTCCCCGCGCTCGCGAGCTTCGCGGTCGCGCTGCGGGGGGGCGGGCGTCCAATCGTCGAGCCCGATCGCGTTGGCTTTCCCACCAGAGGGTGGCGCCCCCGGCCGGAGGCCAGTGAGCCGGGCGCCTCTTTTTCGATCATCAGCCTGCACATGCCGATGATCGACGTCTCCTCCTCCCTGGTGCGCGAGCGAGCGCGCCGTGGCCTGCCGATCGGGGAGCTGGTGGGAGAGCCGGTTGCCTCCTACATCGCCGAGCACGGCCTCTACCGCGCGACGGGCCCGGCCGGCGGGGCGGGCGAGACCGGGAATACGGCGAGCGGCGATGTGGCGCCTGCGCGCGCCCATGGGGGAGAGGGAGGCGCGTGAGTCCTACCGCGCAGGTGCTCACCTCGGCCGAGCTGGCGCAAGGGCTGGCTGGGTTTGCCTTGGATAAGAAGGCGCACGACGTGCTCGAGCTCGACATGCGCGGCCTCGTCGGCTACACCGACTTCTTCCTGATCTGCTCTGGCAACACCGACCGCCAGGTGAAGGCGATCCATGACGCGATCCACGAGGGCGCCAAGCGCGAACTCGGCATCCTCCCCCGGCGGGTGGAAGGGGTGGGACGCGCGCAGTGGGTGTTGATGGACTACCTCGACGTGGTCGTCCACATCTTCACTCCCACCACGCGCGAGTTCTACCGCCTTGAACAGCTGTGGGGCGAGGCGCCGGCGCGGACAGTCGAGGAGGCGACGGCGGAGGCGGCGCGGTAAGGGCTGGGCCGCGGCTCGATCCCGGCGGCCAGCGATTCCCGGTTGCCTATGCCTATGCGCTACGCCGCGACCGGCTCGGCCAACGGCGGGTCAGCCACGCGGCGCTTGGCCGTCCGCTCGCGCACAACCACCTCGCACCCCCTGACGGGGCTGACGGTGATGTTGCGCCTGCGCGCCCGCTCGCCGCGAGCGCCGACTGGCTGCAGCTCGCAGCGCTCCAGCATCGCGCGCAGCACCAGCTTCATCTCCAGCAGCGCGAAGCTCGCGCCGAGGCAGCGGCGCCGGCCGCCACCGAACGGGATCCAGGTGTAGGTGCCAGGCGCCTTCCCGCCCTCGCTCTCGATGAAGCGCTCGGGGCGGAACGCCTGTGGCTCGGGGTAGATCGCCGGGTCGTGGTGCACCAGGTGGGCGAACGCCGCGAGCATCACCCCGGGCTGGTAGGTGATGCCGCCGATCTCCACCGGCTGCTTCACCAGGCGCGGCTCGGCGTGGGGCAGCACCGGACGGTGGCGCAGGATCTCCTGCACCGTCGCCGTCAGGTAGGCATCGTCGTCGGAGTCGCCGTCCAGCTCGCCGTACAGGCGCTCCATCACCGCCGGCTCGCGGGAGAGCCGCTCAAAGCCCCACGCCAGCTCAGAGGCGGTGGTCTCGTGACCGGCGACCAGCGCCGTCATCAGCTCGTCGCGCAGCTCTTCGGGGCTCATCGGCGAGCCGTCCTCGTGTTCGGCGGCCAGCAGCATCGCGAGCACGTCGTCTCCCTCCGCGCCCGCGCCTACGCGCCGGCGCTCCTCGATCAGCCCGAAGATCAGCTCGTCGGTGCGTGCGTGCAGGCGATCCTGGCGCGCGATCGGTCCGCGCAGCGTGAAGGGGCGTGGCGGGCGTGGCAGCATCGAGAGCGGGTTCTCGGCGAACGCGAGGATCTTGGTGAGCAGCCCGCGCAGCTCGTCCAGCTGCGCCCCCTGCTCGAGGCCGAACACCGCGCGCAGGATGATCTCGAGTGTCAGTCCCTGCAGCCGCCCGTGCAGGGCGATGCGCTCTCCGCGCGGCCACGATGCGACCTCGCGCTCGGCCAGCTCGGTCATCAGGCTCGAGAGGCGCTGCATCCGCTCGCCGTGGAAGGCGGGCAGCAGCAGCTTGCGCTGCTCCAGGTGGGGACCCTCGTCGAGCAGGATCACCGAGTGGCGGCCCACCAGCGGTTCGAGGATGCGCGCGCCCTCGCCCGGGTACAGGACGTCCGGGGGCGCCTGGAAGACTTCCTTGATCTCCTCGGGATCCCACAGCACCACGAACGGCGGCTGCGAGATGACGCGGATCGTGAAGCGTCGACCGTAGCGCGCAGCGCAGCGCTCCATGAAGGCGTTGGGTCTGCTCCAGAAGCCGAGGGTCTGCAACGCTACGGGCATTCGGGGGCCGGGGGGCAGCTGACTCTTCATGGCACCGCTCCTTAAGGCTAGACTCCGTGGGTACCTATGAGTATATCTACTGACGAGTATATGTCAAGGGCTTTTCCATTCGGCTGCGCGGAGCGGTGCCGGCGCAGTGCCCGCGCGGACGAGGGGAGCGGTACTGGTACCCGTAGAAAATGCCTCGCTCTCCGTTCCTCGCGTGGGAGCGCACGCTGATGCCGCGCGGCAAGTTCGATCGCAGCGCGCGCAAGGCCCAGACGCGCGCGTGCCTGCTGGAGGCCGCCGCGCGGGTCTATGCGCGCTCCGGCTTCGCCGGCGCCACGCTCGAAGAGGTCGCCTCCGACGCCGGCTTCACCAAGGGTGCCGTCTACGCGCACTTCGGCAGCAAGGAGAACCTGCTGCTGGCGCTGGTGGAGGAGCACCTCGCCGGGCAGGTGGTGGAACAGCTGGAGCTGTTCGACCGCGATCGCGTCACCTGGGAGCGCCCGCTTGCCGGCAGCGAGCGCTGGATGGAGAGCTTGGGGGAGGAGCCCGAGCGCTTCCGGCTGTTCGTCGAGCTGTGGGCTTACGCCCAGCGCGACGAGCCGATGCGCCAGCGTCTCGCCGCGGCGCTGCAGCAGTTGCGCGCCATGTTCGCCGGCTTCGCGGTCGCCAGTGCCACCGACGCCGGCCTCGAGCCCCCTCCGCACGCCACAGCGCAGTTCGCCAATGTGATGCTGGCGCTGGGGCTTGGTCTCGGGATGCTCGAGCTCGCCGACCCCGGCGTGGTGTCGCCCTCGCTGCTGGGCGCCACGATCTCGGTGCTGATCCGCGCGATGGAAACCAGCCCCGAGACGCGTGAGCTGATCGCCGGCTTGGCCGCCGTCCATGAGGGCATCGCCGAGTAGTCAGCCGCCGGAGCTCGTGGCCACTACCGCAGGGCGTGCGCCCGGCTCGTCCTCGCCGAGCACCAGCGGCGCCAGCACACGGTTGGCGAGCAATCCCAGGCAACCGAGGTTGGCGAAGCCCGGCCCCTGGCTGAGCGCCGCCAACCCCGGGATGTAGAGTCGCGGGCGCATTCCCTGAAGCTCCAATGCCCGGCCGATCGTGACCTCTGCTTCGGGCGGGCGATCCCACACCGGTCCTGCCCGGCGCTCGATCTCCGCGCGTAGGGCGGGGGAGAAGAGGCCGCGCAACTGCTCCAGCAGGTCGAAGCCGGTGCAGTTGATCAGGTAGTCGTGGCGCGCGCTCGCGAGGCTTCCCGCGGAGTCGTAGTTGACGTACACGCCGCAGTCGTCCCCGATCTCGCCGGCGGCTGCGACTCCGCCCCTACCGTCGCGCTCAGTGTGCGAGCCGACGTGCATCACGCGGCCGGTGACGAAGCGGCAGCGGTCGTCGTAGGCGATGCTCGCGAGCGTCCCCGGGTCGAACACGCCGCGGTCGCAGTGCTTGACGAAGTCGCGACGCGTCTGCAAGTCAAGGGCGCTCCAGGCGACCTCGTCGGGGTTGGAGAAGACGCGGTTCTCCAAGAAGCTCTCGCCGCGGCTGAGCGGCAGCATCGGCGTGTACACAGTCATGCGCGCCGCCGGGCGGAAGTCGCGCAAGAAGGCGACCGCGCTGAGCGCGCTCTCGCCGCCGCCGACGATCGCGATGTCGCTGCTGCGCTGCTGCGGAATGCGCGCCAGTTCGCCGCGCCGGCTGTCGCAGTGGAAGATCCGCGCTGCGGCTGCCGGGTCGTGGGGGAGGGCGCGGTGCACGCCCGGGCCGGTGAGCACCAGCGCGTCGCACTCGCACTGGAGCTTGCTGGAGGGCGCTAACACCTCGACACTCCAGTGGCCCCCCTGCTCGGGCAGCGACACCTGCGTGACGCGCCCGCGCACGATCGTCACTCCCGCGGTCGCCTGCGAGAGCACCCAGGTGAGGTAGCGACCGTAGTCGCGGTGCTGCACGGCCGGCGAGCCCGCGTTCACCCAGCGGGCGTACTCGCCTTTGTCGATCATGTACTGCTGCCAGGTGAACGGCATCATCGCGCGGTCGAGCTCCGCGCCGAGCTCACCGAAGGTGTTGCTGCTCTGGTAGGGGAAGCCGATGTCCTTGATCGGCGGGATCGCCAGCGGCTCCTCGCCCGATGTCATTCCGTTGCGCCCCAGCCACGACGCCGCCACTTCGGTGGCCTCCACGATCGTCAGCGCGTACGGCCCCGCGCCGAGCGTGTTGAGCGCGTGGATCTTCGCCGCCAGCGCCGTGGCCTTGGCGCCGGCGCCGACCACCAGCAGGTCGATTTTCCCGCCCGTGCCGTCGTGCCCAGCGATGCCGTCGTGCCCACCCATGCCGTTGAGCCCGCTCATGCCGAGATCCACCGTGGCATCCCGCGGCACGCGCTCACGCCGCGGCGAACGTCGGTGCGTTGTCGCGGGCCGTCCGGTAGCGCGTGACGATCACCGGCGCCTGGTCGCTCGGGGCGAATGCAACCGAGCTGCGCGTTGCTCGCTGCGAGCCCATGGCGGGGGCCGGCGCCAACTCCACCTCTTCGAGCACCGTCTGCATCACCCGCTTCATCTCCAGCTGTGCAAATGCCGCCGCCACGCAGCGGCGCACGCCGCTGCCGAACGGGATCCAGGTGTAGTTCTCCGGCGGGTGCCCGAGGAAGCGCTCGGGGGTGAAGCTGAAGGGGCGGGGATAGATGTCCTCGCGGTGGTGCACCAGGTAGATGCACGGGGCAACCGTGGTTCCCGAGGGGATCTCGTGGCCGCCGAGGCGCATCGGCTCGACCAGGCCGCGCATTACCAGCGGCACCGCCGGGGCGAGGCGCAGCGTCTCTTTTACCACGGCGTCCGTGTACTCCTCGCCGCCGCAGAACACCTCCTCGCGCAGCCGCGCAAGCTTCTCGGGGTGGCGCAGCAGGCGCTCGAAGGCCCACGACAGCGAGGTTGCGGTGGGGCCATCGGAGAGCAGCGTGATCAGTTCGTCGCGCAGCTCCTGCTCGGTCATCGGCGCGCCGTTCTCGTCATACGCCTGCTCGAGCATCGAGAGGATCCCCTCCTCGCGCGGGTCGCCGGGCGCGGCGCGGCGGCGGCGCACCTCCGCCAGCAGCGCCGCTTCCACCGGCGCGATCGCCTCGCGAAAGCCCGTGTTGCGCGACAGCCAGCGCGAGCCGAAGGTGGCGAGCAGCGTCAGGCGCGAGGAGTCGTTGAGGAAGTCGGTGAGGCGCTGGAGCAGGGCGCGCAGGCGTTGCATCTGATCGCCCTCGGTGCTGCCGAAGGTCGCGCGCATCACCACCTCGTTGCTGATCGCCTGCATCCGCGGCCACAGCGCGAACGGCTCGCCCACCGGCCAGCGGGCGATCTCCGCGCGCGCGACCTCCACCATCATCTCCCCGTAGGCGCGCATTCGCTCGCCGTGGAATGAGGGCAGCATGAAGCGCCGGTGGGTCATGTGCTCGGGCTCGTCCAGCAGCATCACCGAGCGTGGCCCCAGCAGCGGTCCGAGCAGCGGGTTGGCCTCACCCGCACCGGCGCGCACCAGCTCGGGGGCGATCGTCAGCACCCGGCCGACGTCCTCGGGGTCACTCAGAAACACCCACGGCCGTCCGCGGCGCACGCGTAGGGTGAAAATATCGCCGTAGCGCTCGCGGCAGCTTGCCATGAACGGCAGCGGGCGCAGCGCCCAGCCGAGCGCCTGCAGCTCGCTGGGCAGGCGCGGGCCGGGGGGCAGCTGTGCGTGGCTTTCACCGTTTTCATGCAGGCTCCGCGTGGCATTCATGATGTCCTCACCGCAGTCATCCGTAGATGTCTCTCACTTCCAGTTGCTCGCCGGTGTCTCTCACTTCACCTTTTTTTGTTTTGTGCGGCACGGCTTGGGGGCTCCAGGCGATCATCACACTTCTTGTGGGCTGCTGAGTCGATTGATCGTCACGCTGGACTTATGGTATCCATACGCTCAACATAGCGAACTCGATCGAGAACGCGATTGAAGGAAATCTGTAGAGAAAATTGCCCGGCGCACTGCCTGGCCAGAGCACCAGTACCTTAATCGGTGAAAGGAGCGGCCTTAAACGCCGCTGATCCGGGTTCGAGCCCCGGCTGGTGCATGCAGGCGATAACGCTCCATCTGTGCCTGCGCGAAAACCGGCATTTCCGTCTCGCACACCCCGATCACCGATCTCACGGCGCTTGCAACCACCCGATCCCCCGATCCGCGATGACCAGCAATCTCTTTGACTACTTCGAGGAGGCCACCGCCGACGGCGCGCCGGCGCGGTGGGCCGCCCGCGCGCCGCGGCGCCCCCACGAGAACTTCGACATCAAGCTCACCTCGCGCCTGCCCAACTGGCGCGAGGATCGCGAGTCGCTCGCGATGCTCGAGCGGATCGAGGATGAGCCGTGGGTGAAGCAGGTGCGGCGCGAGGGCGACTGCGTGCAGCTGTGTCTGGACGACGGCTGGATAGAAACAATCGGGGCCAGCTTGGAGGCCGGCGCCTCCACCGGGGCGGCGCTCGCCGACCTTGCGCACGGGGAGCGCTTCGCGGTGCAGTTCTGGGATGCCAACGCCACCAAGGCGCTGCACATCGGGCACCTGCGCAACCTGGCGATCGGCAACGCGCTCGCCGCCGCGCTCAACCAGGCGGGCGGGCAGGTCGAGCGGCGCTCGCTGATCTCCGACGCCGGGCGCTCGATGGGAGAGGCGATGGCGGGCGTGATGAACAGCGGCCGCCACGCCCACTCCTGGCCGGACGGCGACGAGAAGAGCGATCACTTCGTCGGTGTTTGCTACGCCGACTACGTCGCCGCCAATGGCTCGTTCAGCGGCGCGGAGATCGAGTACCCCGAAGACTCGCTCACGCGCGAGCTGGCGCTGCGCGACGACGCCGCCGACGAGCTGCTGCGGCGCGTGATGAGCGGTGAATTGGAGGCGCTGCAGCTCTGGTACAAGACGCGCGCCTGGGTGATTGCCGGCCAGCGCAAGACGCTCGCGCGGCTGGGGGTGGCCTTCGACCGGGTGTTCTTCGAGTCCGACTTCCTCGCCGACGCCGCGCGGCTCACCGCCGCCGGGCTGCGCGACGGGCGCTTGCGCCGGCGCGAGGACGGCGTGGTGATCTACGCAACCGGGCTGAAGGACTTCGAGGAGTTCCCGCTGGTGCGCGCCGATGGCGTGCCCACGCAGCACATGCGCTCGCTGGCCTACTGGATGGCGGCGCCCGAACTGGACGGCATGACCTCGATGCAGGTATGTGGCACCGAGTGGGTCTCGCACGTCACCTGCCGGCGCAAGCTGATGAGCGAGTTGCTGCCGGAGGCGAACGGCGGCTCGGGCGGGGGGAACGGAGCGGGCGAGGGCGCGGGACAGAATGGTGGACGTTGGCAGCACGCGGGCAGCGGGCCGGGCGGGCGGAGCGGACCGAACGGGACGGGCGGGCCGGACGGCCAGGGTGGGCGGGCTCAAATCCACCCGACGCTCGACATCTTCAACGGGATGGTGTCGCGCCAGAAGCGCGCGCTTGCCTCCAGCGAGGGGGCGCTGCTGATCGACGATCTGATCGCGGCGCTCGACCAGCAGATCGACGCCTCGCCCGCCGGTCGCGCGGTGCGCCACGGGCACCCCTTCCCCGAACGGCTCGCCGCGGAGATCGCGCTCGGGTACTTCGTCTCCTACCCGGTGGCGCCGCCGATCGACTTCGATCCCGCGCAGCTACTGGAGGACGGCGAGAGCCTCGGGTGGGACATCGTGCGCGCGCGTGCCCACCACAGCGGCGCTGCCACCAACGGCGCCCGGCCGGAGCCGGGAGACGCTCACCTCCAGCGAGTATCCCCGTTTCGGCCAGCCTCGGACCCCGACTACCGCTTCGCGGTGGTGCAGGCCGAGCTCTACCGTCGCTACCTGCGTCTCGCGGTGCGGCGCTACGACGTGGGCCCGCTGGCGCTCTACCTCAAGCACCTCGCCCGCTGGTACCTGGAGCGCCCGCGCGGCGAACACGTCGAGCGGGTGGTGCAGACGCTGCTCGACCGCGGCGCGCGGGGGTTGGGGTTGGAGGCGGTGAGGTAGGCATGCCCGGGCTCGATGGCGATGGCCTACGCGTTGGAGGCATCCGGATGAGCCCGCTCGAGCTCGGCGGCGGTGGACTGCGCGATGGAGGCACTCGGACGATCCCCCACCGATCGTGGCCGGGCAGGAGGCCCGGCCCCCGGGCGGCTGTTATGACAACCACGCGCGTGGACGATCCCTCATGAGCACGCTGCTGGTAGACAACTACGACTCTTACACCTACAACGTCTTTCACCTCCTCGCCTCCGTCAGCGGCGAGGAGCCGATCGTGATTCACAACGACATGGTCTCCTGGCGGGCGCTCTCGCGCTGGGATTTCGATGCGATCGTGCTCTCGCCCGGCCCCGGCCATCCGGGGCGCTGGCATGACTTCGGGGTGTGCGCGGACATCTTGCGCTCAAGCGAGATTCCGGTGCTCGGCATCTGCCTCGGCCATCAGGGACTCGGGCGCGTGCTCAGCGGGATGGTGGGGAGCGCGCCGTGTGCGATGCACGGCCGTCTCAGCCAGGTTCACCATCTCGACAGCGGCCTGTTCGAGGGGCTGCCCCAGGACTTCTCGGTCGTGCGCTACCACTCGCTGGCGGTGACCGGGCCGATCGGCCCCGAGGGCCGTGTCACCGCGTGGACCGACGACGGCGTGGTGATGGGGATCGAGCACCGCAGCCGGCCGTTGTGGGGAGTGCAGTTTCACCCCGAGTCGATCGCCACCGAGTACGGACGGGCGGTGGTAGAGAACTTCTATTCACTAGCTCGCGCCCACCGTCCCGCGCGTGCCTTTTCCACGATGCACACACCCACCGCGCCGCGAACCCGCTCGCGGCCCGCGCCCCCTCCGCGCGCGAGTGGCGCCGAGGGGTCGCGGCTGAGCGTGCGCACGCTCACCGGCGCCGCCCCCACCGAGCGGCTGTTCGAAGCGCTGTTCGGGGATTGCGCCCACGCCTTCTGGCTTGACTCCGCCGACGCACCTTCGCGCCTGGCGCAGTGCTCCTATCTCGGCACCTCCGCCGGCCCCGAGCGCTGCGTGCTGGAGTACGACGTGCACGCGGGCCGTGTCACCCGCCACGACGCCGCGGGGACGTCGGTCGAGGAGACCTCGATCTTCGACGTGCTCGACCGCGAGCTTCGCGCCCGCGCGCTCGCCACGCCGGAGGGCCCGGCGCGCGGCCTGCTCAGCGGTTTCGTCGGCTACCTCGGCTACGAGTGCAAGGCCGACTGCGGCTCGCCCAACGCCCACCGCTCGGACGTGCCCGATGCCGTGATGATGCTCGCCACGCGCGTGGTCGCCGTCGATCACGTGCAGGGTCTCACCCACCTGATCGCGCTCTGCCGTGAGGGGGAGGGGGAGGAGGGGGGGCAGTCTTGGCTGGACGAGGCGCAGGTCGCGGTACGTGAGACGCTCGCGGTGCCGGCCGGGTCGGGCATGGGGGCAGGCACCCCGGGCGGCGGCGTGGTGGGTGGGCTGCATGGTGGTCCGGCGACTGGCGCTCGAGCGGCGAGTGGGCGAGGCGGCGGCGCGGCGAACGGGCCACTGGAGGCCGAAGGGGGAATCGGGCCTGCGGACACCGTCGGCGACTCGGTGAGCTTCCGCGTCGGGCGCGGGCGGGAGCAGTACCTCGCCGACATCCTCCGCTGCCAGGCCGAGCTGGCCGCGGGGGAGTCGTATGAGGTGTGCCTCACCGACCAGATCGCCACCGACGCCTCGCCGCCGCCGTGGGAGCTCTACCGCACGCTGCGCCGCTCCAACCCCGCCCCGTTCGCCGCCTTTCTGCGACTCGGCGGCGAGCTGGCGGTGCTGAGCTCCTCGCCCGAGCGCTTCCTGTCGATCGACCGCGACCGCGTGGTGCAGGCGCGGCCGATCAAGGGCACTTCGCCGCGCGCCGAGGATCCCGGTCGCGACGAGGCGCTGCGCACCGAGCTGCAGCGCGACGAGAAGACCTTCGCCGAGCACCTGATGATCGTCAACCTGCTGCGCAACGACCTCGGCCGTGTCTGCGCCCTGGGCTCCGTCGCCGTGCCCGAGCTGATGATCATCGAGTCCTACCGCACGGTCCACCAGATGATCTCCACGGTCACCGGCACGCTCGAGCCGGCGCGCACCCCGGTGGAATGCGTGCGCGCCTGCTTCCCCGGCGGCTCGATGACGGGCGCGCCGAAGCTGCGCACGATGGGCATCATCGACGACATCGAGCGCACCGCCCGCGGCGTCTACTCGGGTGCGATCGGCTACTTCGGGCTCGACGGCGTCGTCGATCTCTCGATCGTGATCCGCACGATCGTGATGCGCCCGGGTGCCACCACGATCGGCGCGGGTGGGGCGATCGTGATGCAGTCCGACCCGGCAGAGGAGTTCGACGAGATCCTGCTCAAGGCGCGCGCGCCGATGGCCGCGATCGCGCGGGCTGAGTGTGGCCGCGAGGGGCATGACGCGTTCACCGTCGAGCTCGAGCCTGCTCACGCGATAGCTGCGGCGGCATGAGCGGCTCGGTCCCGATCGTAGCCGGAGCCGAGGCCGGAGCCGGGTCTGCGAGCTGGCGTGTTCGTCACGCCGTCGCCGGCGATGTCGCCGCGGCGGCAGCAGCCGTTGGAGAGCTGCTGCGCGAGCTTGGCAGCACGCCCCCGCCGCTGCCCGCCATGGAGGCCGCGGCGCGGGGGTTGCTCGACGATCCGCCGGCGGGAGCGCTGTTCGTCGCCGAAGGAGACGGGGCGCTCGTCGGCGTGCTCGCGGCCAGCTGGCAGAGCGCCATGCACGTTCCCGGCCGCTACGCGTTGATCCAGGACCTGTGGGTGCACCCCGCCTGGCGCAGTGGCGGCGTCGGCGTCGGGCTGCTCGCGGCGCTGTTCGAGCTCGCCCGGGGGCGGGGGCTCGCGCGCGTCGAGGTCGGCCTGCCCGGCGAGCGCTTTGCCGGCCTCGCCGCCACCGAGGCGTTCTATCTCGCCAATGGCTTCACCCCGCTCGGCCTGCGGATGCGGCGGGGGATCGCATGAGCGGCGCACGGTTGCGAAACGCCGAGCACAAGCCGCGCGCGACGCGGTGGGGTCGCCCGTGAGCCAGCTGCTGGTGGTCGAGCAGCGCCTCGGCCGGCGCGACGAGGCGCCGTGGGTGCTGGAAGGGGGACGCCGGTTGCCCGGCCACGACGACAACCGCCGTCTGGCGGCGCTGCGGCGCGGGCTGATGCGCCACCCCGGCGTGCGCGCGATCGGCGCCGACGCATCCTTCGAGCAGGTCGAGCTGACGTTGAGTGCGCTGCACGAGCCCGCCTACTTGCAGGCGCTGCGGGAGGTACGCTCGGACGAGCCGGTCGTGCTCCCCGAGCTGGCGCCGCCCGGGCTGCCGATCGACATCCCGGTCCGCGCCGGCCTCGTCGCCGCGGCTCACGAGGCGGTGCGCACCGGGATCACCGCGGCGCAGCGCCTTGCGGCGGGCGCGCGCTTCACCTACGCGCTCTGCCGTCCGCCCGGCCACCACGCCGGGCCGGGGTGGCTGGCCGGCTACTGCTACCTCAACACCGCCGCCGCGGCCGTGTGGACGCTGCGCGGGAGTGGGGTTTCGCCGGTGGGGGTGCTCGACCTCGACCTGCACTACCCCAACGGCACCGCCGCGATCCTCGCGCCGCTGGCCGACACCCACCTGCACTCGCTGCACGCCTTTCCCGTCACCAACGTGCCGGCGTCAACGGTGCACCCGCGCAGTGCTCGCGAACACGTCGTGGAGCTTGCGGGCGCTCCCGATGCCGATCTCTACCTCGACGCGGTCGCCTCCTCGATCGATGCGCTCTCCGCGTCCTGCCGCGCGCTGGTCGTGTCGCTCGGCTACGACACGGTCGCCGGCGACCCGCACGGCTCCTGGAGCCTGCCACCGGCGATCTTCTCGCCGATCGGTCGCCTGCTGGCGGCTTGCGGGCTGCCGGTGTGCGTGATCCAGGAGGGCGGCTATGCGCTGCACACGCTGGGTGCCTGCAGCGACGCGTTCGCCACCGGCCTGCTCGAAGATGGCGGCGCCGACCTGCACGAACGCGCTTGGCGCGGTCGCGGTGTGGCTGCGGTCCGCGCGAGAGCTCGCCACGTGGTCGCGGTTCGCGCGAGGGAGCGGGCGCGCTTGGTTGGGGTGCCGACGTGAGCGGCCTCGACCCCTTCCGGCGTCGCCTCGACGTCCTCGACGAGGAGATCGCGCGCCTGCTCGGCGAGCGCTTTTCGGTGTGCCGGGAAATCGCTCACTACAAGCACGCCCACGACATCCCGATGATGCAGCCCGCGCGCGTCGCCGAGGTGCGGGCTCGCTATCTGGCGCGCGGGGCCGGGGTCGAGCTGCCTACGGACTTCACCGCCGATCTCTTTGAGCTGTTGATCGCCGCCACCTGCAAGATGGAGGACGAGCTGATCGCCGCCGCCGATGCCACCGACGCCACTGACACCGCCGACGTCGCCGACACCACCGGCGCCGCTGTGGTGACGTCGGCCGGCGGTGAGTCGTCTGCGGCGGTCGGCGACTCCAGAGCGGAGAGGTGATGACACGCCCGACGTTCATCACGCTCGGTCCGTCGGGCACCTGTCATGAGAACGCCCTGCTCCACTACCTCGAGTTCCAGGGTCTCGCCGAGTTCGACGTGGTCCTCGTGGAGGACCTGTTGGGGTCGATCGGCCGGGTGCGCGAGCAGCCCAACACGTTTCTCGTGCAGTGCTCCGCGCACGTGCAGGTTCACCTCGTCACCGAGCGCTTTCACGAGGAGGTGTTCGTGGTCAACACCTTCATCTATCCCACCAAGGCGCTGTCGCTGTTGGTGCGCACCGATGTCGCCGAGCCGCGCAGCCTGGGGATCGTCTCCGCCACCCGTGGCTACCTCGATCTCGCGCGCTTTCCCACTGTCGTCGACGAGCCCTCCAAGCCAGTGGTTGCCCGCCACCTGCTGGAAGGCCGCTACGACGCCGGCCTGACGCATGTCCACCACGCCGAGGAACACCCCGAGTTGCTGCGCGTGGAGGAGTACTACGGCCCCGTGGACACCACCTGGGTGGTGTACGGGCCGCGCAAGCGCTTCCGCGGAGCCGTCATCGGGCAGCGCGTCCCGTGGCTTTTCACCTCGAATGACAACCCTCACAGCGAATGGATGGACCGACATGGAACTCGTTCCCGATAGACACCCCCGCGGCCCCCGGTGCTCCGGCGGCCGCACGACCTGGAAGTTGACACCGCGCGCCGCCCTGCTCGTCGCGCTGCTGGCGCTTGCCGGCATCGTCCTCTCCTCGTGCGGGGACTCCCCGGCGCCGACGTACACGCTCAACGGCTCGGGCTCTCCCAACGGCAACCTCGCCAACACCCGCTTCGCGGGCGGGCCGATCGACAGCTCGACGGTGACCAAGCTTGGCATTGCGTGGCACATGCCGCTCACCGCCAAAAGCCTGTACGGCGCCTACTCCTCCACGCCGATCATCTCCAACGGGGTGATCTACTCGCAGGACCTCGAATCCAACGTGCGGGCGATCGACCTGCAGACGGGGAAGCTGCTGTGGACCAAGCGCTATGAATCCGCCGACCAGGGACCCAACGGCCTCTCCGTCGGGGACGGGCGCGTGTATGGGGCCACCGCCACCTCGGCGTTCGCGCTGAACGAGAAAACCGGCGCGCAGCTGTGGTCGGTCGAACTGGTGCGCAACTCCGCCGAGGGCATCGACATGGCGCCCGGCTACCACAACGGCATCGTGTACATCGCGACGGTGCCCGGCAACAACAGCAAGTTCTACGGCGCCGGCGGCGTCGGCATCCTGTGGGCGCTGGAAGCCTCCACCGGCAAGAAGCTGTGGCATTTCGACACCGCGCCGGAAAACCTGTGGGGCCATGCCAATGTCAACTCCGGCGGGGGCGTGTGGTATGCGCCCGCGTTCGACGAACAGGGGTCGATCTACTTCGGCACCGGCAATCCCGCGCCGTTCCCCGGCACCGCGCAGTACCCATGGGGATCCAGCCGCCCCGGCCCCGACCTCTACACCGACTCGCTGGTGAAGCTCAACGCCGCCACCGGCAAGCTTGAGTGGTACTACCAGGCGTTTCCGCACGACCTCTACGACCACGACCTGCAGGACCCGCCGATCCTGATGAACGTCGGCGGCAAGCCGGTGGTGATCGCCGCGGGCAAGGGCGGCTTCGTCTACGCGCTCGAACAGGGCACCGGCAAGCTCCTGTGGAAGCGCGCCGTGGGGCAGCACGACGGCCACGAAAACGACGGCCTCTATGCGATGAAACACGAATACTCAAAGCTCCACATGCCCGAGACGGTCGAACCGGGGCTGCTGGGGGGCGTGATCGCGCCGATGGCCACCAACGGGTCGACCCTGTTCGTGCCGGTGGTCAACATCCCCGTGCACTACACCTCGCAGACCGAAGACACCGAAGGTCCCGAATCGACCGGCGAACTGGTGGCGATCGACGCCGCCACGGGGGCGGTGCGCTGGGTGCAGAAGCTCTCCTCGCCGGCGTTCGGCGCGGCCACCGCCGTCAACGACCTGGTGTTCCTGCCGATCGCCTCCGGCACCCTGTACGCGTTCAACGACTCCAATGGCGAAGTCGCCTGGCAGGCGCAGCTGCCCGCCGGCTCCAACACGGGCGTGACGGTCTCGGGCGACACGGTGCTCGCGCCCGCCGGTCTCCCCTCCGCCGCCGGGCAGACCCCCGAACTGGTCGCCTACCGGCTGGGCGCCAGCGGTGGGGGGGAAGCGTCGGGGTAGCATGTGAAGTGGGTGTCGAGTGAACACAACGACTCGTCGGGAGGCTGAGCGCGATCTTCGTGCATCCCACAGTGCAGTCGGCGATCGACCGGCGCCGAGGTGGAGGTAGCGGGCTGGACCCCGGCGTGCGCTCGCGCATGGAGCCGCTCGTGGGGACGCTGCAGGACGTGCGCGTTCACCACGACGGCGCCGCCGATGCGCTGGCGCGGTCGGTGCAGGCGCGGGCATTCACCACCGGTCGTGATTTGTTCTTCGCGCGCGGCGAGTACCGCCCCGGGACGGCGGCGGGCGATCGGCTGCTGGCACACGAGCTCACGCACGTCGCCCAACAGCGGGGGGCGCCGCGGAGCGGTCCACTCACGCTCACCGAGCCCAACGACCGCTTCGAGCGGGAGGCCGATCGAGTGGCGCATGAGTGGGCCGGCTGAGAGCTTGTCGCTGCGCTTTGCCGCCCTCGACGCGCGCATTCGCGAGGGCGTCGAGCAAGTGGCGGGAGCTCCGGCGGATCCGCAGGATCCGTTTCGAGGTCTGTACATCACCGATGAGCAGGCCCTCTCGCTCACGATGGACGGCCCACCCGCGTCGGTCAACGAGCGCCTCGCCCAGCTCGCGGAGCTGCTCGATCTCGACGAGCTGGAGCAGGCGGTGCTGGCGGTGTGCGCTGCCCCCGAGATCAGTTGGCGCTATGGCCGCCTCTTTGGATACCTGCACGACGATGTCAGCCGCCAGCTCGCCACTCCTCGCCTGGCGAGCGCGCTGCTCGTCGGCGGCGCCGTGGCCGGTGAAGACGTGCTCGAGCGGCTCGCCGCCGGCGCGACGCTGCGCCGCATCGGTGCGGTACGGCTGCTCGACGAGCCGCGCCTGGCGCTCGCCGACCGGCCGCTGAAGTGCGCCGACCCGGTCGCTGCCGTGCTGATCGGTGGAGCGCTCGCCGATACCCACCCACCTGCGTGCGTGCTCGTCTCGGTGCCCGCGCTCTCGCCCGCCTCCGAGGCAGCGATTGCCGAGCTGGCGGGCACGATCGCGGTGGGCGGGGAGCTCCCGCTGGTGCTCGCCGGTCCCGACGCTCCGGCCGCCGTCGCCTTCGCGCTCGGTCGTCCGCTGCTGCTCGCCTCCGCCCGTGGCGTGGAGGAGCCCGTGCGCCTGCGCGACCTGCGCCTGGCGGCCGCGCTCGCTCGGCGGGTGCTGGTATTCGGCGGGCTCGAGCAGCTTGCGCCCGAGCTGCGCGAAGCGGCGTGGCGGGCGCTACGCGAGGGGCCCGAACGGGCGCTCGTATGCGTCGAGTCGAGCGCCGGTGCCGGCGCGCTCGGCTCCGAGCCCGTGCACCTGCTGTGCATTCCGCCGCTCGGCCTGCCCGAACGCCGCGCGGCGTGGTCGGCGCTCCTCGAGGGCGGCCTGGCCGACGGGGCGGGTGGGGTCGATGATGTCTCGCTCAAGTTTCGCCTCTCGCTGACACAGATCGAGCAAGCCGCGGCGATCGCTCGCGCGCGCGCCCGCGCCCGCGTCCGCACGCACGCCCGCGCCCGCGGCGATGGCGACGGCGATGGCGACGGCGCCCTCACGGCGGAGGATCTCGACCACGGTGCGCGCGGCGCCTCGCGGCACGGTCTCGGCGGGCTGGCCAGCCGCGTCGAGGGGGAGTCGGGGTGGGAGAGCCTCGTGCTGCCGGAGCGCTCGCTGGGCGCGCTGCGCACGATTGCCTCCTTCCTGCGCCACCGCGACCGCGTGCTGCTGGAGTGGGGCGGGGCCGGCCCGCCCCGCGCGGCCGCCGGTCTCACCGTGCTGTTCGCCGGCGAGTCGGGCACCGGCAAGACGATGGCCGCCCAGGTGCTCGCGTGCGACCTCGGGCTGGATCTCTTCCGCATCGACCTCGCCACCGTCGTGTCGAAGTACATCGGGGAGACCGAGAAGAACCTCGACCGGATCTTCGCCGCCGCCGAGGGCTCCAACGCCGTGCTGCTGTTCGACGAGGCCGACGCGCTGTTCGGCAAGCGCTCGGAGGTGCGCGACGCCCACGATCGCTACGCCAACGTCGAGGTGGCCTACCTGCTGCAGCGGATCGAGAGCTACGCCGGCGCGGTGATCCTGACCACCAACCTGCGCCACAACATCGACGCGAGCTTCCTGCGGCGGCTGGACCTCGTCGTCGACTTCCCCTTCCCCGAGCCGCGCGAGCGCGAGCGCCTGTGGCAGCGGCTGCTCCCCGCCGCGGCGCACCGACAGGAGAGCGACATCGAGATTCCGTTCCTGGCCGCGCGCTTCAAGCTCGCGGGCGGCTCGATCCGCAACGCCGCGCTGGCCGCCGCGCTGCTCGCCGCCGAGGAGGGCGCTCCGATCGCGATGGGTCACGTCGTGCGCGCCGTGGCGCTGGAGTACGACAAGCTCGGCCGGCTCACGCTCGAGGCCGACTTCGAGCGCTTCTACGGGGCGACCCAGACGACCGGTGAGGGAGTGCGCGGCGCTGCCAGCTCCCCGATCGCCGGCCGTGGCGGGAGCTGAGCTCGACTTCGAGCGCGACCGCGCAGCGATCCAAACGGTCGCTCGCCGATGAGACAAGCCAAAAGGGCACGCGGTGTGCCCCTCCACCTGCCCGTTCGGCGGGCGTGTCCGGCTCCGGCACGCGCACGGTCGTGCTGAGCTATGCCCGGTGGAGCTGAGCACCGCCGTTCCCCCCAACACCTCGCTCGCCGAGCTCGACGAGGCGCTACGCGCGCTCCTGCGCCGCGAGCTCGAGCGGGTGGGCTTCGCGGGTGTGAACGTGGCCTTCGAGGCGCCCGAGCACGACTGGGCCGCCGGCGTCACCCAGCCGACGCTCAACCTGTTCCTGTACGACCTGCGCGAGAACCACCAGCGCCGCCGTGCGCAGTGGGACCGCGGCGAGGCGGACGGCCGCCGCGTCGAGACGCGACCGCCGTTGTGGCTCGACGCCTCCTACACGCTCACCGCCTGGTCGCGCGCGGTCGAGGACGAGCATCGCCTGCTCTCGCAGGCGCTCACGGTGCTGCACAGCCACCCCGAGGTGCCCGCGGAGGTGCTGCCGGCGGCGCTCGCCGCGCTGTGCGAGCGGCTCGGTCCGCTGCGCACACGGGTGGGCGACCCCCGTCATGACGCGACCCCGGACTTCTGGATGGCGGTCGGCGGCCCCTACAAGCTCTCCTTTCACTACATCGTCACCGTGCCGTTCCCCTCCGGGGTCACGCTGCGCCGCGGGCCGGCGGTGCAGTCCCCGCGGCTGCGCGTGGGCCAACGCTGAATCGGCCGGGTGGGCAACGGGCATTGCCCGCACAGCTGCCCACTCCGCCCTAGCGCACACGGGGCGCGGGGTTCATCTTGCGCAGGGAGATGATGGAGAGCCAAATCACCGACAGCCCCTCGCGCCCACCCCGCGTGCTGCTCGCGCGGCTCAGCCCGGTGGCTGCCGTCGGGATGCGTCGCATGTTGAGCGACGACGGCGTTGAGATCGTCGGCGAGGAGAGCCGTCCGCTCGCGATCGAGGCCGTAGCACGCGACCTTGCCCCCGACGCGGTCGTGCTCGCGCTCGGCGCGGGAGGAGCCCGGGCGCTATGCGATCGCATCAGGCTGGCGGCGCCTGGTGCCACGGTGATCATGTGGGCCTCCGAGGAGAACCGCATGCGGATCGCCGAGCCCGGGACATCCGCGATCCGCGAGGTCGCGGCCGGCGGCCTGGCCGACTTGCGGCGTGAGCTGATCTCCACGCAATCACCTACCGAGGAGTGACATGCCGACGTACATGACACCCGGGGTCTACGTCGAGGAGATCCCCGCACGCAACAAGCCGATCGAGGGCGTCAGCACCTCAACCGCGGCGTTCATCGGCCTGGCGCCGGGAGGGCCGCTCAACCAGCCGGAGAAGATCGCCGACTGGTCGCAGTTCGAGCGGATCTACAGCGATCCCGACCATCCCGAGCGGGGGCCCTACATGGAGGGCGCCTACCTCGCGCACGCCGTGCGCGGCTTCTTCGCCAACCAGGGCTCGGAGTGCTGGGTGGTGCGAGTGGGCGGCACCGGCCAGCCGCGGGTGGCGCTGCCGGATGAGAGGCACAAGACCGCGGTCTTCGAGGTCACCGCCCTGCCCGGGGTCAACGAGGTGCGGCTGGAATTGACTCTCGACCCCCCAGCCCTTCCCGAGAAGGGCTCGCAGAACGGGTCCGGGACTGAGCAGCCCGAAAACAACGAATCTCCACAGCTGCCGGAGTCGACCTACACGCTGGTGTTGACCGCCGAAACCAAGCACGAGAAGTTCGAGCGCTTGAAGGCGTCCGCGCTCGCGGCGATGGTGAACGAAGGGGACGATAAGTCCGAGCCGGTCGTGCTCAAGTCCGGGCTCATCGCGCTCGAGCGCCTGCCGGTCGATGAGAGCCTGCGGCCGGCGGTTGGCACCTACCAGCTGAGTGCGCGGCCGAAGCTGGTGGAACAGGTCGAAGCGAGCGAGCTCGAGGGAAGCACCACCGATCGCAGTGGGCTGGGCAGCCTGTCGGCGATCGAGGACATCTCGATCGTCTGCGTGCCCGACCTGATGTCGATAGCGAAGAACGACACCGAGGTGCGCGACCTGCAGGGCAAGGTGATCGCGCATTGCGAAGAGATGGCCGACCGCGTCGCCGTGCTCGACACTCCGCGCGACATGAAACCCACACAGGCGCTCGCGTGGCGGGTGAACGACGCCGGCTACGACTTCAAGCAGGCCACCCTCTACTACCCGTGGCTGGAAGTGATGGATCCGCTGAGCAAATTCCCGAAGCTCGTTCCTCCGTGCGGGCATGTGGCCGGGGTGTGGGCGCGCACCGACAAGACCCGGGGGGTGCACAAGGCGCCCGCCAACGAGGCCATCATGGCGATCACCGGACTCGGCTTTCAGGTCACCGATGTCGAACAGCGCGAGCTCAACCGCGCCGGCTTGAACTGCATCCGTTCCTTCCCGGGTCGCGGGATCAAGGTGTGGGGTGCGCGCACGCTCTCGTACGACCCCGAGTGGCGTTACCTGAATGTGAGGCGCCTGTTCAACTACATCTCGGACTCGATCATGCGCGGCACGCAGTGGGCGGTGTTCGAGCCCAACGACGAACGCCTGTGGATCCAGCTGCAGATCGCCGTCAGCAACTTCCTGACGATCGCCTGGCGCAACGGTGCCTTGTTCGGCGCCACGCCCGACCAGGCCTTCTACGTGAAGTGCGACAGCGAGACCAATCCCCCCGAACTGATCGAGCTCGGTCAGGTGGTGACCGAGATCGGGATCGCTCCGGTGAAGCCGGCGGAGTTCGTCGTGTTCCGCATCAGCCAATACACCGCCGGCGAAGGCGCTGCCTGAGCGGCAGGAGACAGGAGGCATCAACCATGGCGGCAGTCGAGCAGGGCGAGGCGGTCAACTCCTCATATTTCTACGTGCGCTTCGACAGCCTCAACGTCGCGGCGTTCCGCGAAATCTCGGGGATCGGCTCCGAGAACGACGTGGTCGTCCAGCACCAGGTCAATAAGGAAGGCAAGGCCTCCTACATCAAGACCGCCGGCAAGCTTGGCTGGCAGAACCTGGTGCTGAAGAAGGGGATCGACACCGACATGAGCCTGTGGGAATGGCGCAACACGATCATCACCAAGGGCGTGGACGGCCAGCGCAAGAACGGTGAAATCTTCATCGTCAACGTGCAGGGCAAGCAGCAGACGACCTGGAAGGTCATCAACGCCTGGCCCTGCAACTACGTCGTGGGGACGCTGGTGCCCGACACCAGCGAGATGCTGTTGGAGGAGATCCACCTCGCCCACGAGGGGCTCGAACGGGTGAAGTAGGCAGTGGCCCACACCCAATACAGCTTCGCGCTCCCCTCAGGGTTCGCGCTCGTCGGCGGCTCCACCTCCGTGGCCGGCGCGCCGGTGCCGCTCACCGGTGGGCCTGCGATTCCGGCCGGTGGTGGTGATCCGTTCCCAGGTGGTTCCTTGCCACCGGCAGGTGTCGCAGTGCCGCTCGTTGGAGGCGCAGGGTCGGTCGGTGGCTCTGCTGCTGTGAGCGGTGCGCCCGCTCCGCTTGGTGGTGACTCATCGCCGGCGGCCGGCGCGCCCGCGTCCCTCGCCCGTGAGCCCTCTCCCAACGGCGAGTCCGGTTGGCCCGAGGGGTTGCCGGTCGGCCTGCTTCAAGACCGGGAGCGAGCGCGCAACCGCGAGGCGCTGATGCGCTCCGGTGCCCCCCTACGGCGCGGGCGTGTCGAAGAGGGCGCCGCGCCGGGCGTCCTGTCGCGGCTCAGCCCGCGGCCCCCCGAGCCGGCGGAGTCCCAGCAACCGGGTGGCGTGGCCGACATGGAGGAGCTCTGCGAAGAGCTGATCGCCCGCCTGCGCCGTGAGCTGCTGGTCGAGCGCGAGCGTATGGGAACCCTGTTCGGAGCGTGAGGCACAGACGATGGCGTGGAGCAACGACGCGCTGCTCGACGCCGGCTCCCCGGTAGGCGAGGCGCGCTACTTCCAGGTTCAGATCCCCGAAATCACGGTCGGCGTGTTCGCGCGCTGCGGCGGGTTGGAGGTCGAATACGAGACGCTGGAGTACGCCGAAGGCGGCCAGAACAGCTTCGTCCACAAGCTGCGCGGGCACATCCGCTACCCGAATCTGCTGCTCAGCCGCGGGATCACCAACGAGACCGGGCTGCTCGACTGGATGTGGGTCGTCCGCGAATTCGATCAGCGGCCCACGGTCACGCTCACGCTGCTGAACGAGCTGGGCAAGACGCAGCGCTCGTGGCAGTTCAGCCACGCGCTGCCCGTCCGCTGGGTCGGCCCGACGCTCGCCGCGACCGGCGAGGTGGCCAGCGAGACGCTGGAGATCGCCCACGCCGGCCTGCTGCTCAACTGATGGCAAGCCAGCAGATCAGCTACCAGAAGGCGCAGCTGGAGATCGAGGGGCAGGCTGCGCTGCACTGCTGGTTCAACCCCCACCAGTACGCGGTCTCCAAGTCCAACCAATGGCGTGCGACCCCCGTCGTCGGCGCCAGCCTGCCGAGCATCCAGTTTGCCGGTGGGCTCGCGCGGGAGCTCACGCTGGAGCTGCTGTTCGATGCCTCCGACACCACCGCCGGCGATGTACGTGGCGTCACCGACCAGCTGTTCCTGATGATGGAGGTCACCGAGCAGGCCAGCGGCGCCGGCAACGCCGGCCGCCCGCCGACCGTCACCTTCAGCTGGGGCCCCACGGTCACCTTCAAGGCGGTTGCCCGCCACCTCGACGTGCACTACACGTTGTTTCGCCCCGACGGCACCCCGATCCGTGCGATCTGCGCGCTCACGCTGGTGCAGGTCGAGAAGGCCGACAGCCGCTCCGGCAGCGGCGCCGCGCCGGCGCAGAACCCCACCACGCGCGCCAACGCCAAGCTCGGCGTCCACGTCCTGCGCGAGGGCGACTCGCTGCCCTCGGTCGCCTACGCCGCCTACGGGGATCCCACCCGCTGGCGCGAGATCGCAGAAGCCAATGGGATCGAGGACCCGCTCGTGCTGCCGCGCGGCCGGGCGCTCACGATCCCCGGGTCGGGCGCCCGATGAGCGGTTGGGCGCTCTCGACGCGTCTGGCCTGCAGCCCGACGGGCACCCGCACCTTCGACCTGCACGGGTGCGGCCGCCGATGAGCTTCCAGCCGCCCCCGCTGCTGGCCTCGTGCGTGGTGCGTATCGACGGCACCGCGCTTGCCCCCGAGCTCGCCGCGCTGCTGGTCCTGCTGCGCGTCCGCGACAGCCTGCGCCTGCCCGATCAGGCATTCCTGCGGCTCGCCGATCCGCAGCTCGCGCACGTCAACGACGAACTGCTCGCGGTCGGCCGCACCATCGAAGTGCTGTTCGCCCCGTCCACGGGCGGTCAGGCGAGCAGCCTGTTCAGCGGGCGCATCGAGTCGATCGAGCTGGAGCTGCTCGTCGGCGGCGCGTTCATCGCAGCCACCGCGTACGAGCCGGCGTTCGTCCTGCACCAGCAGCGCCGCACGCAGGCCTTCCAGAGCATGACCAGCGGCGAGATCGCCGCGCAGGTGATCGATGCCGCCGGCCTCACCCCGTCGATCACGGGCTCCGCGGCGAGCGACGCCGTCCATCCCTTCCTGCTGCAGAGCGAGGAGACCGATTGGCAGCTGCTGTGGCGCCTGGCGGACGCGATCGACTTCGAGGTTGTCGGCGAGGGCGCCACGGTCCACTTCCGCCCCGCCGGGTCGTCCTCCACCGGAGCGCTGCAGCTGCGCGCACCCGAGCAGCTGCTCTGCTTCCGCCCCCGGATCACCGCCGCCCAGCAGGTGGAAGGCATCGAAGTGCGGGGCTGGGATCCGGCGAGCGCCGAAGCGATCGTCGCCGAGGAGCGCGCGCCGACCCCGGACTCCAGCCCCGGCGCCGGGCGTGATGAGGTGGCCGCGAAGAGCGGTGCGGGCGAGTGGTCGGTGGGCGACCGCACCGTCGTCAGCCACGACGAGGCGAGCGCGCTCGCCGGCAGCCTCGCGGCGCGGCTGACCAACGCCTGGGTGGAGGCCGAGGGGGTCGCTGTCGGCAACCCCAGCCTCGGGGCCGGCAGCCTGGTGCAGGTGAGCGGTGTGGGCACGCGCTTCGGCGGAAGCTACACCCTCACCTCCACCACCCACGTGCTCTCGGGTGGTCGCGGCTACGAGACGCACTTCACGGTATCCGGCCGCGCGGCGCGCACGATCGCCGGGCTGCTCGACCCCACCCCGGCGGCGCCGCGGTGGGGGACAAGTGTGGTCGTAGGGGTGGTCACGCAAACCGAAGACCCCGAAGGCCTCGGGCGCGTGCGCGTCCAGCACCCAGCGCTCGGGGAAGGTGCCGAGGGGTGGTGGGCGCGGATCGCCGCGCCGGCGGCCGGCGCCGGCCGCGGCCTGCTGATGATGCCGATGCCGGGCGACGAGGTGGTACTCGCCTTCGAGCAGGGCGACCCGCGCCGCCCCTACGTGCTCGGGTCGGTGTGGAACGGGCGGGCGACCCCCGGCGAGCTGGTGAAGTCCGACGGCTCGTTCGCACTCGCCAGCGATCACGACATCAGCCTGGATGCGGCCGGCGCAACCTCGATCGCGGCACAGAAGGCGATCGACGTCAAGGGCGCAGAAGGCGTCTCGATGCAGGCGCAGCAAGAACTGACGCTGGGAGGCGCATCGGTCGTGCTGCAGGCCGACGGGAGCGTGACGGTGAAGGGCGGGGACATCGCCGTGCAGGCGAGCGGCACCGTGCAGATATCCGGGAGCGAGGTGTTGCTCGGATGACCCGGCACCTCGGTACCGGCGTGGCCTTCCCGCTAGAGGTCGATGGCCATGGAGGCGTGGCGCTCGCGCACGATGAGCTCGACGTCGAACAGGCAATCCGGATCATCCTGGCGACGACCCCCGGTGAACGGCCGATGCGCCCGGAGTTCGGCTGCGCGGTGCACGACTGCGTCTTCGCGGCGATCGACGCCCTCACCCTCGGGCGGGTCGAGCACGCGGTGCGCGTCGCGCTCGACCGCTGGGAGCCGCGCGTGGAGACCGAATCGGTCGAGTTCGATCTCACGCGCGTCGAGGAGGGCATCCTCCAGATCGTCGTCGGCTACCGCCTGCGTGCGACCAACTCCGCGCACAACCTGGTTCACCCCTTTTATGTGATCCCGGCGGAGGAGCCCTCATGAGGGTGCCGGGGGTGGTGCCCATCATCGTGCTGGAGGTGGCGCGGGCGCTCGAGGTGGAGTCGTGCATTGCGATGCTGGAGGTGGTGCCCTCATGACGGTGCCGGAGGTGGCGCTCGATGACCTGCGCTTCCAGGATCTCGTCAACGAGTGCCGCAAGAGCATCACCAAGCATTGTCCCGAGTGGACCGAGGTCAACGTCTCCGACCCCGGGATCACGCTGATCGAGCTGTTCGCGTGGATGACCGACATGCTCTCCTACAGGATCAACCGGCTACCGGAGAAGCTGCACGTGGCGCTACTCGCGCTGCTCGACATCCGCCTACTGCCGCCCGAGGCCGCACGCACCGAGCTGCGCTTCACATTCGAGCACCCACCCGCCAAGGAGGTGCAGATACCCGCGTGGGAGACCGAGGTAGCCACCCAGCGCACCCAAATGCACGGTCCGATCGTCTTCCAAACCAATGCCGACTTCACCATCCGCCCGGTGCGGCCCAAGGCGTGCCTGTTCAAGCGCGGTTCCGAATGGGTCAACATCCCGGTCAGCAGCGATGGCCGCGCGCAGCCACAGGGACGCGACTGCTCCGCCTTCAGCGAGAAGCCGCAGGTGGGCGACTGCCTGATGCTCGGCTTCGATCGGCCGCTCGATCGCCTGCTGATGCGGGTCAACGTGGACTGCAAGGCGGCGCGCGGCGTCGGCGTCAACCCGAAGGAGCCTCCGCTGGCGTGGCAGGTCTCCGTGCCGCACGTCGCGCGGGCGCAGGCGCAGCCGGATGCGCCGGCCGGTCTCGCCCGCGGCGACTGGTCGGCGGCGATCGACCCGTTGAGCGACACCACCGAAGGCTTCATTTCGCCGGCCGGCCTCGCCGACACCGACTGGTCGGATGCAATCGACCCGTTGAGCGACACCACCGAAGGCTTCAACGTGGAACGGGGATCGATCGAGCTCGCCCTGCCGCCACGCACCGCAGCCATGCCGATCAAAGGTCACAGCCTCCCTCGCCACTGGCTGCGCTGTAGCGTCATCGCCCATCTCTCCGGCGCCCCCGACAACCTCTATCAAAGCCCGCCGCAGATCTTCTCGTTGACCGCCGCTCCGGTAGGGGCGACAGTCCCCGCCGAGCACCTCCGGTGCGTTGAGAAGGAGCTGCTGGGCCGCAGCGACGGAACCCCGGGGCAGACCTTCCGGCTGCGCTACGCGCCGATCCTGCCGGCGCTCGACGCCGCCGAGCATCTCGAAGTGCGCGATCCCGACAATCCCGACGGCGATCGCTGGGAGCACTGGCGCCGGGTGGTGACGTTCGCCGAAGGCAAAGCGGACGATCGCCACTACACGCTCGACGAGAGCACCGGGGAGATCGAGCTCGGCCCGGCGGTGCGCCAGGGCAACGGCACCTTCCGCTACTACGGTGCGATCCCGCCACAGCGCAGCGAATTGCGCTTCAGCGCCTATCGTCACGGCGGCGGGACGCTCGGCAACGTGGCGGAGAAGACCCTCACCCGCCTGCGCCGGCCGATCCCGGGCATAAGATCGGTCACCAACCCCGAGGCGGCCCGCGGAGGCGTCAACGCGGAGAGCCTCGAGCTCGCCCGCGCCCGTGCAAGCGCCGTGCTGCGCACCCGTACCCGCGCGGTCACGAGGGAGGACTTCGAGGAGCTCGCGCACGTCGCCTCGGGTCGCGTTGCGCGAGCCCACTGCGTGTCGGGGGAGGTCGCCGGTGTCCCCCGGGTGTACATCGTCCCGAAGGTGGTGGAAAGCCCGCTCGGACGTATGCTGCAACCGCGCGAGCTGCAAGCCGATCGGGATCTGCTCGATGAGGTCAAACGCCGCCTCGACGAATGCCGGCTGGTGGGCACCACCGTCTGCCTTGCGATCCCTCGCTTTCGCGCCGTCAGGGTCGTGGTACAGGCGGTGGCGAGCCCGTCCACCGATGCCGTGGATGTCGAGCGCCGTATCCTCGATGCGCTCTACACCTACCTCAACCCGCTGGTGGGAGGCACGGTCAACGGGGAAGGCGAGGGCTGGGAGTTCGGGCGCCCGCTCCGGCAGGGCGAGCTCTATCCGATCGTGCACGGGCTCGAAGGCGTGCACAAGATCGTGCTCCTGAACGTCTACGAGGTGAAGCTCAAGACCAGCGAGGTCACCTCCGGGGCGCTCGCGGAAGATCTGAAGCTCGGCCCGGGGGAGCTGATCGCCTCCGGCCGGCACCGCGTCAAGGTCAACCCCCCCTCGGTGGCGTGAACGATCCCGTGCCTGCCATTCCCCCAATCGTGAGTGGTCGCCACGACCCGCCTGCCGCGGGTGAAACGCTCCCTCGCGGCGATGCCGAGGGCGTTCCGGAGGTGGCCTCGGCCCGTGAATACCTGCGCTCGGGCCTGCCCTCGATCTACCGCGAGAAGGACTCGTTCGGGATGCGCTTCCTGCACGCGCTCGAGCGGGTGCTCGATCGGCAGGTGGCGATCGTCAACTCGCTGGGTGCCTACCTCTCGCCGCAGCTTGCGCCCCCGGGGATGGTCAACGCGATCGCCGGCTGGCTGGGCCTGGTGCTCGATGATGCGCCCACCGAGGAGGTTCGCCGCGAGTTGCTGGGCTGCGCCGAACGGCACGCGTGCGCAGCGGATGCTAGCCACGCGTTGCCGGGCAACGCCAAGTGGCACGTGTCCACCGAGGAGGTTCGCCGCAAGCTGCTGGGCAGCGCCGAGCAGATCGCACGTCTGCGGGGCACCCGAGCCGGCCTGGAGCTGGTGCTCGAAACCTGCTTCCCGGGCCTGCATCTGAAAGTCGAGGATCACGGCGAAGTCGTGCTCCTCGATGGAGGGCTCGCGCCCCCGAACAGCCCCTATCCGGGCTTTGAGGTGCGCTGCCCGACGCGGCTCGAGCCAGCCCTTCGCAACGCGGTCGAATGCGCGATCGAGCGCCAGCGGCCGATGCAGGTTGCCTTCCAACTCGAAGACGCCTCTCAGATCGTCGAAGACGCCGTCGGGGGGCCGGAGCGTTGACTACTCGGATCTGCCCCAAGTGCGAAGCGGAGCAGCAGAACGGCGGCGACTTCTGCCCGGACCCCGCCTGTGATGAATACCTGGTGTGGAAGCGCATATCCGGGCGAGCGGCAACGGCCGACCCACCGTCCCGGCCGCCTGCTGTCCCCCAAGCGCCGTACCCGCCGCCCCAGACGCCCCACCCGCCCAGCCAAGCGCCTTACCCGCCGCCCCAAACGCCCTATCCGCCCAGCCAAGCGCCTGCCTCGCCCCAGCGTGCGAGGGCCGTGATCGCGCTGCTGGAGGAGGGGGAGATGGATGGGACGCTGCCGGTCGAGCCGGGAAGGAAGCTCGAGCTCAACGGGCGGGTGCGCAACCAGAGCAAGATCGTCAACAGCTACACGCTCGTGGTGGAGAACCTGCCCGAGCACTGGTGGACGATCGAGCCCGCCATCCTCCATCAGCTGCCCTTCGAGACGGGTGAGCGGCCCGAGGAAGAGTTCAAGGTGACCCTGAGGGTTCCGCGCTCTCCGGCGGCGGAGAAGGGGTACCGGCGGATCAGGATCACTGCCACTTCCGATGCGGACAAGGAGCAGGTGAGTGCCCTATGCAAGCTGCGCATCGAGCCGTTCGAGGATCTGCGCATCAAGGTGCAACCCGAACGCACCGCGGGGCGCCGGCGCGGTCACATGGTGGTGGTCGTCACCAACGCCTCCAACCACGACGTCGAGGTGAGCCTCTCCGGCAGCGACAAGGACGAGCAGTGCCGCTTTTGCTTCAGCCTCGTACAGGCCTCTCTCCCACCTGGATGGCGTCCGGGGGCCAAGGTGAGCAGGATGCTCGCCCGCCTGCGCGGGACGGGCTCCATGGTCCTCGAGCGGCACATCCCACGCGATGAGGAGCTGCGGGCCGAGCTCTTCGTGTACCCCACCAAACCGCTCTCGCTCTTGATGGGCCGCACGATCAACCACGAGCTGACCTTGCAGGTGGGGCTCGCCGGAGTGGTGGACGCCGAGCAAGGTGACCAGGGCGATAGCAAGTCACCTTCGCGCGCGGCGGTCTTCCGCCAGCGAGCGTGGCTGCCGTGGTGGAGCTCCCTGATAATCGCAGCCCTCCTGATCGGCGCTGGGTGGTGGATCCACAAATTGCTCGAGCGCGTGCCGGTGCCCGACGTGGTCGGGCACCCCATCGCCGAAGCTCGCCAAGAGCTTGAAAAGGGGAGCCTGGAAGGTGTGGAGGAACCCGCCGTGCAAACGCCCGACAAGCTCGCCATGTGCAATACCCATCACCCGCAGAAACCGGTGGAAGTAGGTGACGTGTTCGCCGAGCACCCCTGTGCGGGACACAAGGTCGACCCCCACAGCAAGGTGACGTTGTTCACCGCCGCCGAGCGCCGCCCGGCGCGCGTGCCCGACCTCTTCGACCTCTCCGATCAGGCCGCGCAGGAAGCTCTCTCGGCGGCGGGATTTGCGATCGGCGACATCAAGCCCTACCCGCCGCCCCACGGCATGGTTGTCATCCACCAGGAGCGCAAGCCCGGAGCGAAGGTTGTGGGGCCCAATGACGTGAACGTGAGGCTCGGACAGGTCGCCGCCGTCCCCGACTTGATCGGCAAGCAGCCCGACGCCGGCTCGCAGGCGCTCAGGTCGGTGAGTCTGCTCCTCGGCACCGTCACCTCGGCCCATCCAGGGCATCCGCGGAGCACGGAAGTCATCGTCGCGCAGTCCACGGCGGCGAACACGGTCGTGCGCGTCGGCACCACGGTCAACGTGGGCCTTGGAGAACCCGTCCGTCCACACCCGCCTCACGCCGCATCCAAGTCTGCCGCCAAGCCGAAGGCCAGCTCGAAGAGCGGGGCGAAGGCGAAGGCCGGCTCGCACGCCAAGCCCACGACCGCGCCGCTGCCCGCGCTCGCTGCGGGCTCCACCGCCGTCGCCGCGACGGCGGCGCTCTCGAAGGCAGGTCTGCACAGCAAGCAAACGCGCGCGATCAGCGCCACAGTGCCCGCGGGCGGGCTGGTGCGTACCGAACCCGCCGCGGGTGCCAAGGTGCGCCGCGGCGAAGTGGTGACGCTCGTCCTCTCTGCCGGGTTCCCGGAGGTCGCCGTCGATGACGGTCACAGCGTGTACGCGCTCGATGGTGTGAACGGGAAGCGGGTGGCGATCGTAGCTGCCGGTCCGCAGCAGGCCACCGAACCGACGTGGTCGCCTGACGGCAAGAGCATCGCCTATGTCTCCGACGGTCGCGTGATGCTGACGAGCGCCCAGGGCGCCGGCGGGCCCGTGGCGCTCACGCCGGCGGGGGAGCGGTTTGCGCTGCCGACCTTCCCCACGGCCCCCTCCGCTCCCGCGGTGATCGCCACGATCGCACAGCGCGATGGCGGCCTCGAGGATCTCTGCCTGCTGGCGGTCGCACACAGCTCCCCCAGCTGCATGGAGGTGTCCGGTTGGACGCTGGGCGACGCGATCACCTGGGCGCCGGACGGCAGGAGGCTGCTGGTGGAGGCGGCTCGCACCTCGCCCGCGCCCAGCATGGTGGGCCTGCTCGAATTCACCAGCGCGGTGCCGTTCTCCACCCGCGCCTCCGACTGGGGTACGGGGCGGCTTGCAACGCCCACCGCGGCGATGGACGCCGGCGTGCTCGCCGGGGCGTTCTCGCCCGGCGGAAAGGAGCTCGCGCTCGTGGAAGACTTCGCCGGCCCACCCGCGGTGGCGCTGGTGGCGCCGTCGGACCTCGCGTTGGCGAAGGCCACCAGGCTGCCGTCGGGGCAGGCGGTGTGCGCAGTGCAGTGGCGCACCGACGGAGCCGAACTGCTCGTGCAAACGGGGGGGACGCAGGGCGCCGCCGGCCCCGGTTGCACGCCGAGCCTCGGTTCGCTCTACCGCCTCGACCCGGCGCATCCCGGCGCGCTCGTGCTCCTCGCGGGCGGCGTGGCCCACCCGAGCTGGCAGCCGTTGCCCGGGATCGGCTGAGCGGTGCGCGCCGGCGCCACTGCAGGGGATTGGCCCAGGTCGAGCCGCGGGGAGGCGGCGGGCCTGAATCGGCGGTCGTGTCCAACTGTGCGGACCTCCTGCGATGCGCCTTCAGCACTGAACGATCTCCTGGCCGGCGAACACGACGAACACGGTCGCCGGGGGGACTCCGTCGGTGGTGCCGATCGACGTCTGCAGATGCACCGGACGCCCCTGTACCAACACCTGCTCGGAGAACGACAGGGGCAGCCACTCGACCACCGCGGTGCAGGGCACGGTGCCCGGCGCCACCTGCGTGCACCCGGCGATCGGCGCCGCCTCCAAGTCACCCTCGCAGATCACGAAGCCGCCCCCGATGCTCACCTTCTCCTGGCTTGGCACCACCATCACCACGCCCTCGTGAGCGCATGTGATGATTGCGTTGCTCGTCAGCACGAGAGGCATCCTGGGCGTATGCTAATGGCTCGAAAGAGAGCGGGCGCCCGTATTCTTGCCCGTCCTCTTTGCCCAGGACGTCTTTGGTGAGAGATGCTCGTATTCGTGCTGGATCCACATGGCGTCTATCGCCGCGGGTTGGCGGCCTGCCTCGCGGAGGTGGCAGATGTGACACAGGTGAGCGAGGCGGCGACCCCCGAGGAGGCGTTCGCCGCGCCCGAGTTGCCCCGCGCGGATGTGATCATGGTCGACCCCCACCGCTTTGGGGGATCGCGCCTGATCCGGCGCCTCGTTCGACGGCAGCCCCGCCCGCGTGATCGCCTGCTCGGCTCGCCGCGACCCCGACGAGGTGCTCGCGATCATCCAGGCGGGCGCGATTGGCTACCTATGCAAGGACACGCTCACCCCCGATGCGCTCGGCTCGGCGGCGGTGGCAGCCGCGCAGGGGGCGGGGGTGCTCGCGCCGGAGTTGCTAAACGATTTCATGCAGGGCCTCACCAGGGTCTCGCGCGACCTACTGGAACCGAACGGACTCTCCCTATCGCTGCTGAGCGCGCGCGAGCAGCAGGTGCTCTCGCTGGTGGCAGAAGGGCAGTCCACGCGCGAGGTGGCAACACGGCTGCACTACTCCGAACGGACGGTGAAGAACGTGCTGCACGACGTGGTGACGAAGCTCAACGCGCGCACGCGCTCCCAAGCCGTGGCCGAGGCCGTGCGCCAAGGCCTGATTTGAGGGTGAGGGATCGCCGCTGAACCGGCCGCGCCAATCGGGCCGGTGCGACTCCGGGATCGGTGGAGATTCAGGCTAAGGTGCGGGGCATGGAGCAGCGAACGCTCGGACGCACCGGTATCCATGTGAGCCCGCTCTGCCTCGGGGCGATGATGTTCGGAGCCTGGGGGGAGCCCGACCACGACGCGGCGATCCGCATTGTCCACAGGGCGCTGGACGAGGGGATCAACTTCATCGACACCGCCGACGTCTACTCGCGCGGGGAGTCGGAGGAGATCGTCGGCAAGGCGCTCAGCGGCGGGCGGCGCGAGAATGTCGTGCTCGCCACCAAGCTCCACGGCACGATGGGCGAGGACCCCAACCAGGGTGGCAACTCGCGACGCTGGATCATGCGGGAGGTCGAGGCTTCGCTGAAGCGCCTGCAAACCGACTGGATCGACCTCTACCAGGTGCATCGCTGGGATCCGTGGACCGATCACGATGAGACGCTCGGAGCGCTTACCGACCTGGTGGCCCAGGGCAAGGTGCGCTACATCGGCTCCTCCACGTATCCGGCTGCGCAGATCGTCAAGGCGCAGTGGGTCGCACGCGACCGCGGGCACCAGCGCTTCGTCTGCGAGCAGCCGCCGTACTCGATCCTCGCGCGCGGCATCGAGGCCGACGTGCTGCCCACCTGCCACGAATTCGGGATGGGAGTCATCCCGTGGAGCCCGCTCGCCGGCGGCTGGCTGTCGGGGCGGTGGCGCAAGGGCGCGGAGGATCTGACCTCCCGGCGCTCGGCGATGATTCCGCAGCGCTACGACCTCTCGATTCCGGCCAACCAGGCAAAGCTCGAGGCCGCCGATGCGCTCGCACAGGTGGCGGAGGAGGCCGGCATCTCGCTGATCCACATGGCGCTCGCGTTCGTCATCCGCCACCCGGCCGTGACAGCGGCGATCATCGGCCCGCGCACGATCGAGCAGCTCGAGTCTCAGCTCGGCGCGGCGGAGGTGGAGCTGGACGCCGCGCTGCTTGACCGTATCGACGAGATCGTGGCGCCAGGGACGACCGTGAACCCCACGGACGCCGGCTGGGCCAACCCCGCGCTGGCGGCTGCGGCCCGGCGAAGGTAGCGACACGCCCTTTCGGTGTGGGCGGTCGTGTGAGCTGTGATAGCTCGTTGGCGCTGTTCGCGCCTGAGCACATCGGTGCGGGCGGTCGTGTGAGCTGTGATAGCTCGCTGGCGCTGTCCGCGCCTGAGCACATCCCGCGTGTCCCTGTTCGCGCGTCCTTCGTTAGTCTGCGCGCACGTGGGTGGCGGCGGGTCACGCAGCGCACCGCGACAGTTACTCGAGAAGATCAGGGGGGAGACGATGGGATACACGCTGAAAACGGGGTCACCAAAGCTGTACGGGGTGCGCACAATTGCGCTGGCAGTTGGCGTCTTGCTGGCATTTGCGGCCGGCGGATGCGGGTCGAGCTCATCCAAGACGGGCGCGACTGGAAGTGCTTCCGCGACAACGTCATCCTCCGCGTCCACCCCAACCCAGACGGCTAGCACGAACGCCTCCACGAGCGCCAAGTCTTCGACCGGCACGACCGCCGCCGGCACGAAGCTCGCGCTTGGCGCCCCGGCCATCGTGAACTATGAGCCCGGCGGGTCGCCGAAGCCGACGTATCGCCTCCAGCTGACCGTTCTCAGTATCAAGAAGGGCTCTCAGGCTGACCTCAACGGCGTGGAACTCGAAAAGGCCGAGCGGGGACAGACCCCTTACTACGTCTCGCTGCGAATCCAAAACGTCGGCTCAGGTGACGCGGCCGCCGAAGAAAATCAGCCGGCCGCCGGCTTCCAAGCTACCGACGATCGTGGACAGCAGGGCCAGGAACTGACGGTGCTCGGCACCTTCAGGCCGTGTCCAAACGTCACCCAGCCGAAGCACTTCACCCACGGCGTCACCTATCAGACCTGCGTCATCTACATGGTTGGAGGCGGCGGCTCGATCGTCCAAGAGCAGTGGACCGGAAACGGTGCCGATGCCTACGGTGAAAACCCAATCGTGTGGAAGGCGGGCTGAGCGAGCGCACCACGCCGTTCGTACGGTGTCTCGGCTACTGCTTTGCCTTGGCCCGTGACCACTCGGCCTTGTGTGCGCAGGGGCCCCGCGCGTAGCTGCGTCACCCTTGGCGTGATGAACGTGCGCTCAGCGCACGGGAACGAAACGCTCGTGCGCCAGCGCTCGCAGCCGTTCGATGTCCTCGCGTCGCGAGACCGAGAGCGGAACTGTGGCGGCGAGCTCGTCGAGCAGGAGCTGCGTGTCGAGCGGCCGGTGCTCCTGGAGCGCTCGCAGCAGCGCGACGATCACAACCTGCTCGAGCTCCGCACCGCTGAAACCCTCGGCGGCCGCCACGATCTTGGTTAGGTCCAGGCGCTCAGGATCCTGCTTGCGCAGCGACAGGTGGATGCGCAGTATCGCCTCCCGCTCCGCCGCGTCGGGCAGGTCGACGAAGAAGATCTCGTCGAAGCGACCCTTGCGCAGCAGCTCCGGGGGCAGCGCCGAGAGATCGTTGGCCGTCGCCACCACGAACACATCCGCTCGCTTCTCCTGCAGCCACGTGAGAAAGGAGCCGAACAGGCGCCGGCTGAGCCCACCGTCGGCCTCGCCATCACCGCTCGGCGCCATGCCCTTCTCGATCTCGTCGATCCACAGAACCACCGGAGCCATCGACTCCGCGGTCGCCAGCGCGTGACGCAGATGCTTCTCGGACTCGCCGACGTACTTGTCGTAGAGGCGGCCGGCGTCCAGCTTCAACAACGGCAGTCGCCATTCTCGCGCGACGACCTTCGCCGCTAGCGACTTGCCGCAGCCCTGCACCCCCACCAGCATCACGCCCTTCGGCGCCGGCAGGTTGAGCGCCGCCGCCTCCGCGCCGAAGGCCACATGGGCGCGCTGCAGCCAGCGGCGCAGGTTGGCGAAGCCGCCGAGCTCGAACTTGTTCTCGAGTGCCGGGAAGTATTCGAGCGGGCCGCCGTCGCGGATCGCCCGTGCCTTGAGATCCACCACACGGCCGAGGTCCTCGATCGTCAGCTTGCCATCGTCGATCGCCACTTGCGCGACCGCCTGGCGCGCCTGCTCGAGCGTCAAGCCGCTCAACGCGGAGGCGAACGCGTCGTAGTCGCTCGCCGCGATCGTGACCTCCGCGCTGCCGTTCAGGCGCAGCGATTCAACCACGGTTTCGATCGCCGCGCGGTACTCCTCGTGACCGGGAAGCCGCAGCTCATAGCGCACCACCTGGGCCTCCACCTCCGCCGGGAGATCCACCGTCGCGGACACCAGCGCGATCGTCGAGCGCTGCGCCGGCGCCGCGAAGCGCTCCAGTAGTTCGCGGAACGCGCGCGAGGCCGCGGGGTCTGCGACGTGCGCGTCGAAGTCCTTGAGCACATACAGCCCGGCGACCGCGAGCTCGCCGATCGCGGTGAGCATGCGCAGCGGATCGGTGGTGCCATACACCGCCTGTGAGCCCGGCTGGCGTACCAGGCCCTGCGTGATCGTCCATTCGAAAATCGTCAGATGCGTCTCGGCCGCCACCGCCGCGAGCAGCGAGTCCAGACGCTCCTCCTCGGTCGTCTCGATCACGATCGCCGGATGGCGCGAGAGGATCAGCGTTTTCAGCTCGTGCGCGCCGTCGGGCTCGGCCGAACCCGCGGCGGCCGGCGCCGACGGTGCTCCGAAGGCGGGCGTACTCATCTGTGCCAAGCTTCGGCACGGCATGGGCAGGGCTTGAATCGCGGTGTCGCGGGTGAGGGGGCGGCACCGCGGGTCCAATCGAGCTCACCCAATGCCGTTGAGTTCGGCCAGCTCGTTCTCGGAGAGGGCGAGCGCAGCGCCCTCGATGTTCTCGTGCAGGTGCGCGACGGATGAGGTGCCGGGGATCAGCAGGACGTTCGGGGAGCGCTGCAACAGCCAGGCCAGTGCGACGGCCATCGGCGTGGTGTCCAGACGGGCGGCGAGCGCTTCGAGCGTGTCGGACTGCAGCGGGGTGAAACCACCGAGCGGGAAGTAGGGCACGTAGGCGATGCCCTGTGCGGCGAGGGAGTCGATCAGGGCGTCGTCGGCTCGGTGGGCGAGGTTGTAGAAGTTCTGCACGCACACGATCGGCGCGATCGACTGGGCCTCGGCGATCTGCTCGGCGGAGACGGTGCTGACGCCGAGATGCTTGATCAGGCCCTCCTGTTGCATCTGCGCGAGCGCGGTGAATGGCTCTGCGATCGATCCCGCCTCGGGGCTGTCGAACCCACCGACGCGGAGGTTGACGAGCTCGAGCACGTCGAGGTCGAGGTGGTTGAGATTGTCGTGCACGGCCTGCCGCAACTGCTCGGGCGATCGCGCGTGGGGCCAGCCGCCCTCGGCGTCACGCATGGCTCCGACCTTTGTGACAATGCGCAGCTCCTCCGGATATGGGTGCAGGGCCTCCTTGATGATCTGGTTGGTGATGTACGGCCCGTAGTAGTCGCTGGTGTCGATGTGGTTGATGCCCAGCTCCACCGCTTCGCGCAGCACGGCGATCGCGGCTGCATGGTCCTTCGGAGGCCCGAAGACGCCGGGGCCGGCGAGCTGCATCGCGCCGTAGCCCATGCGGGTCACCGTCAGGCCTTCGGCCATGGTGAACGTTCCGCCGGGAAGTGCCTTTGCTGTCATGAGCAATCCTCTCTCTATGTGGCCGTCAAGGGCAGGCGCACCCGGAAGACGGTGCGGCCCGGCTGGGTGTCGAGCGTGAGCGAGCCGTCGTGGCGGTCGACGACGATCCGCCGCGCGGTCGCCAGGCCGAGCCCGGTGCCGTGTCCAACGTCCTTGGTCGTGAAGAACGGGTCGAACACCCGCTCGGCGATCTCCTTGGGCACGCCCGATCCGTCGTCGGCGATTTCGACGACTACGCAATTGGTGCCATCGCGTCGGGTGGCGATCGTGATCGTGCCGTGCTCGCCGAGCACATCGATCGCGTTGTCGAGCAGGTTGGTCCACACCTGGTTGAGCTCCGAGCCGCGCACGGTGAGCTTCGGCAGTGTGCGGTCGTAGTCGCGCACGACCTCGATCGTCGTCTGCTTGAGCTTGAAGCCGAGGACGGTGAGCGTCGTCTCGATGCCCTCGTGGATGTCGACTTCGACGAGCCCGCCGCGATCCATGTAGGAGTAGGACTTGACGGCGCCCACCAGCCGCGACATGCGCTCGGTGGACTCTTGCAGCTCTGCGGCGAGACGGCCGGCGGCAAGGCTCGCGGCGACCCAGCGCAGCGCGGCGTCCGTTGCCGGGCCCGCGAGCTCGGCGACGCGGCTCAGCCACCGATCGTCGACGCCCGCGGCGGCCAGCGGCTCGGCGAGGCTCCATGCTTCGGAGATGCCGAGGCCTTCCAGGCGCGCCAACAACTCGTCCTCGGCGTCGGCGGCGTCGAGCGTGTCGAGCGCGCTGGCTGTGGCCGCATGCGCGATAGCCTGCTTCTGCAGCGCCACCAGCTGCGCTGCCTCCGCGCGCTCCACGCCTGCCTCGACGAACCGGGCGAGCGCCGAGTTGATCGCGTCGAGTGCCTCGGCTAGCTGCGCCGCGGCGCTGCGGGCAGCGGCGGCCGGGTTGTTGAGCTCGTGCGCGAGTCCCGCCGCCATCGTGCCGAGCGAGGTCAGCCGCTCGCGGCTTTGCTCGATCTCGGTGACGCGGCTCATCACCGGCTGCACCTGCTGCATCACGCGGCGATGCACCGACGGCTGCGCGAGTGCCAGCCTGCGGAACTCATCCGCTGGGATCAGGGCGAGGCGGCAGCTTGTGAGCGCCACCATCCTGACCCCGAGCGAGCCACCGGTCAGCGCCGAGATCGCGCCCATCCACGTCGGCGCGACATGCCTGTTGACGGGCTCGCTGCGGCCGCGATCGACGATCAACGCCTCCGATTGGCCCTCGAGCAGCAGCTGCGCGCCGCGCGACTCGCCGTCCTGTTCGGCGATCACCTCGCCGGCCGCGAGGCTCAGGGGCACAGCGACCGCCACCCACTCGGCGAGCTGTTCGTCGTCGAGCTCGTCGAACAGGTCGATCCGCCGTAGCTCCTCGCCGGTGATGGGGGCCGCGGTCACGCGTCCAGCAGGTATTCGTGGACGAGCGACACCGCCATCGAGCCCTCGCCGACGGCGCTTGCGACGCGCTTGATCGAGCGCGAGCGCACGTCGCCGGCGACGAACACCCCCGGCACGGTGCTCTCGAGCAGGTATGGCTCGCGCTGTAGCGGCCAGCCGTTGTTCTGCGCGTCGCGGCCAGCGAGGATGAAGCCGCGCACGTCGCGTGCGACGACGCCGTCGAGCCAGTCGGTGCGCGGGGAGGCGCCGATGAACACGAAGCACGCGTCCGCCTCCAGCGTCTGCTCGCCGTCGGGGCCCTGGACCTGCAACCGCCGCAGATGACCGTCCTCGCCCTCGGCGGCGCTTGCGCTGCTGCCGGTGCGCACCTCGATGTTCGGGAGCGCTGCGATCTGCTCGATCAGATAGTGCGACATCGACTGCTCCAGCGAGGCGCCGCGCACGAGCATCGTCACCTTCGCCGCGTAGCCGCTGAAGTAGACGGCCGCCTGGCCGGCGGAGTTGGCCCCGCCGATCACGACCACCTGCTGCTGCTGGCACGCGCGCGCCTCGGTCATCGCCGCCCCGTAGTACACGCCTGCGCCTGTCAGCTCGGCGAAGCCGGGGGTGTCGAGCTGGCGGTAGGAGACGCCCGAGGCGACGATCACACAGCTTGCGCTCAGCGTCTCCGCGCCGCTCAGCTCCACGATCCGCGCGGCGCCCTCGACGCGCAGGGCGATCGCCTCGTGGACCGTCAGCAGCTCCGCCCCGAGCCGCCGCGCCTGGTCGGTCGCCCGGCGCGCCAGATCCGAGCCGCTCAGGCCCGCGGGAAAGCCGAGGTAGTTCTCGATGCGGCTCGACTGCCCCGCCTGTCCGCCGGGCGCTTCACGCTCGACCAGCACGGTCTTCAGGCCCTCCGAGGCGCCGTACACGGCCGCCGCCAGCCCCGCGGGCCCGCCGCCGACGACGACGAGGTCATAGTGGCTCTGCGCCGGCGCGCCGACGACGCCCAGACGCTCGGCCAGCTCAAGGATCGTCGGGCGCTCGAGCACGGCGCCGTCCTCGAGCAGCGCGACCGGCAGCCGATCAGGGGCGACGCCAGCGACCTGCAGCAGCTCGCGCGCCTCGCCGTCGCGCTCGATGTCCAGCCAGCGAGCCGGCACGCGGTTGCGCACCAGGAAGTCGCGCAGGTCGTGGGACTCCTTCGAGTAGCGGTGGCCGATCAGGCGCACGCCGCCCGCTTCGAGCGCCGCCCCCGCCTCCCACGTCGTCAGTAGATCCTCGACAACCGGAAACAGCTGTTCCTCCGGAGGGTCCCACGGCTTGAGCAGGTAGTAGTCGAGCGCCACCTCGTTGATCGCCGCGATCGCCGCCTCCGTGTCGGCGTACGCCGTCAGCAGCACGCGCTTGGCGTCCGGCGCGATCTTGCGCGCCTGCCCCAGATACTCGGTACCCGGCATTCCCGGCATACGCTGGTCCGCGATCAGCATCGCCACCTGGTCGCCACGAACGCCTAGTTCGCGCAGCAGCTCCAGCGCCTGCGGGCCCGATCCCGCCCGCAGCACCCGAAAGCGCTCGCCAAAGCCACGGCGCAGGTCGCGGGAGACGGCGGCGAGCACCGTCGGCTCGTCGTTAACCACGAGGATCGCCGGACGCCGCTCGGACGCGAGCGACTGCTCGCCGGTAGCGGTCGCTTCGGGCTCTGTCACGGCTGGCATCGTCCCCCGGAGCATAGAACCGTGGGCGCGGTGCGCTTGCGTGCTATCGCATCGCGTCGTTGAGCGATGCCTTGCGCTGTACAGGAGTGTCAGGTCCCGCTCGCGGGCGCGAGCGAGGTCCCCTCTCGCCGGGCGGCCTCGGAGTGCTCGCGGCTGTCTCGCGAGGAGATCAGCACCGCGGCGAGGATCGCCCCGGTGATCGCGAAGCCCGCGCCGACCAGGAACGCGCGGTCGAAGCCCTTCGTCAGAGCAATCGCGCTGCTGTGCACCCCTGCGTGAAACAGGCTCTGGGTGCGGCTGTTGGCGACGGTGGCGAGGATCGCAAGGCCGAGCGCGCCCCCGACCTGCTGGGCCGTGTTGATCAACCCCGAGGCGAGACCGGCCTCGTGTGGCTTGGTGCCCGTCACCGCGGCGATCGTTACCGACACGAATGCCAGACCGAGTCCGATCGCGGCGAGCAGCGAGGGGCCGAGGACGTCCGCCGCGAAGGATCCTCCCAGCGCGGGTACACGTGAGAACCACAGCAACGCACCCGCGATGAACAGCAGTCCCGCGATCAACGTCGGCTTGAACCCGACCCGCGTGGTGAGCTGCGAGGCGGCGCCCGCGGCGAGGACGATCCCGCCCGCGAGCGGGAGGTAGGAGACACCGGTCTTGATCGGCGAGAAGCCGAGCACGTCCTGCAGGTAGAGGGAGATGAAGAAGAACATCGAGAACAGCGACATGCCGATCAGCAGGCCGACGATGTTCGCGCCCCTGAGCGTCCGCAGGCGGAAGATCGAGAATGGCATCAGCGGGTGGCGCTGATGGCTCTCGATGACGACGAACGCGACGAGCAGCGCGGCCGACCCCGCGAGGCGCAGCAGCGTCGCGGTCGAGCCCCAGCCGACGTTTACGGCGTCGACGACCGTGTAGACGAGCAGTGCGAGACCGGCCGTGACCGTCACCGCTCCGGGGACGTCGAAGCCTTCGGTGCCATTCTCGGCTCGGCTCTCCAGCAGCAATCGCGGGGCGAGCGTGGCGGCGATCAGGCCGATCGGGACGTTGACGAACAGCACCCAGCGCCAGCTCAGCCCGCTTGTCAGGATGCCACCGAGCAGCACGCCGGCGGCGCCGCCGAGGCCCGCGACGGCGCCCCAGGTGCCGAGCGCGCGGTTGCGCTCGGCACCTTCGGCGAACGTGGTCGTGATGATCGACAGCGCCGCCGGGGAGACGATCGCCGCACCCAAGCCCTGGATCGCGCGTGCGATGATCAGCCACGCTTCCGACTGCGCGAGGCCGCCTGCGAGCGAGGCCAACGAGAACACCACGAGGCCGAGCATGAACATGCGCCTTCGCCCGAGCAGGTCGGCGAGACGCCCGCCGAGCAGCAGGAACCCGCCGAAGGTGAGGGTGTAGGCGTTCACGACCCACGAGAGGTTGTCGCGGGAGAAGTGCAGGGCTGCGCCGATCGAGGGCAGCGCGACGTTGACGATCGACGCGTCGATCACGATCACGAACTGCGTCATCGCCAACAGCATCAGGGCGAGGTTCTTCGCACGGGGCGTGTCAAGCGACGGCGCGTGGGCTTTGGCTTGGGCGAGCGAGCTCATCGGGAAGCTGACCTCCGGTTCCGGTTGCGTCGGCGACTATAGTGAACTAGGATTCCGCTTTCAAGGGGAGGGCGAGAAAATGTTGACTAAGACCTTTATAGACACCGAGCTGGAGAACGAGCGCCCGTTGCGCGCCGACGCGCGCCGCAACCGCGAACGCATCATCGAGGCGGCGCGCGAGCTGTTCGCGGGCGAGCGGCCCAACGTCCAGATGGACGAGGTCGCGCACCGCGCCGGTGTCGGCGTCGGCACCGTCTACCGGCACTTCCCCGACAAGGAGGCGCTGATGGGCGAGCTCGTCCGCCAACGCTTCGATCTCTTCAACGAGAACCTGCGCGGAGCGCTCGCAGACGAGCACTCCGGCGCGTTCGCTGCGCTCGCCGCGGCGCTGCGCGCGAACCTGGTGTCGGTTGCCGAGGACGCCGCGACACGCTTCGCGTTCATGAGCGGCGGCGAGCGCGTCTTCGCCCATGCCGCCCCGGAGACGGATGAGTTCATGCTCCTCGCCACCGAGCTCGTCTCGCGCGCCCACCTCGCCGGGGAGCTGCGCGATGACTTCCAGGCGAGCGACATCCCGATGGTCATGTGCGGCATCTGTGCGACGATCGATGTGAGCAAGCCCGGCTGGGATTGGCAGCGCTACCTCACCCTGATCCTGCACGGTATGCACGCGTAGACACAGAGTTTGCGACACCACGTGCTCGAACCTCTGTGTGCGTGCCGTCGGCTAGTGGGCCGGTGGTTGCTCCCAGTAAAGCTAGTCCACCTCGAGCTCGGGCTCTCCCGCGCGGGATAGATCGGACAGCACAGGCTTCGATTGTGTCTGCGCCGTGGTGGCTTCGAGTGGCTTCTGAATGTCCGGGCGGGTGAGCGCGAGGTATGAGACTAGGACGAAGACGGCGAGGGCGAATACGATCGCCGTGGGGCCGTCGCCGAAGTTGAGCCCCCCGGTGTTTTTGGGCTTGCTGATGTAGTCGGCGAAGGACGCGCCCAGCGGACGGGTGACGATGTAGGACATCCAGAACGCGGCGATGCCGTTCAGGCCAAACTGCCAGCGCGCCAGAGCGGGGATCAGGATGACGACCGCGAAGAGGATGCCCGAGTCCAGGTAGCCGAGATTCAGCGAGATCGCGGTCAAGTCTCCAAGCGCGGTCCCGAGGGCAAAGGTCGCGAACACCGTTGCCCAGTAGTAGGCCTCACGTCGCTGGGTGGTGATGCTGTGGATCGACAGCGTGCCCTCGCTGCGCTGCCACAGCCAGAAGATCGCGGCCAGGATCACCGCCCACAGCAGGGTCGTTCCCGCGTAAGGGATGTGGACATCGAGGTGCAGGAAATCCGAGACGCCGGTCCCCGTGATCGCGATCGCAAAGGCCAGTGACCAGTAGGCAAACGCTCGGTAGCGGCGGGTGCCGAACTGCAGAACCAGGCCCACTACGATCACGAGCACCTCGAGTCCGCCACCCCCGAAGTTGCCGTACGTCTTCAGATAGTCCGACGTGGCCTCGCCGCCGGCGGTCGTCAGGATCTTCACTACCCAGAAGAGGAGGATGATCTCCGGGACCTTCGCCGCGACCGGCACGGGAAGGAAACGACCGATCCACGGAAGCTGGTCGTCCCGCGACATGTTCACTCGTTTCACGCTAACCGGAGCGCGCTGGAAATCAATCAGCCAAAAGGACCAACTTCGTCAGCCCGTCTCATCCCGAAGGGGTGGATCGCCTCATCATGAGGTCGTAGATCCGGGAAAGTGGCTTCGACGGTCAGCCCACCGCCCGGGCGCGCGATCTACGCCTCCGCCAAGGGCTGGGCGATCGTCATCCCCACGCTCGCCTGGGCGGGAGGGTTCGGCGCGGCGCTCCTGATCGGCGCAGTCGCCGGCCTGGTGCCCGCGCTTCGCGCCGCGCGGCTCTCACCCACTGAAGCGCTGCGAACCGTGTGAACATGTCAAGGTCGTTTTGGGTACGCCCTAGTGGATGCTGGCCTGCAAGCTGGCGCCGTCCGCGCGTACCTGCTCGTGCGGGAGAACGACCTCGACCGCGTCGGCTGGTGTCACATCTGGGTAGAGCGCACGGATCGCGACGACGGCGCACACGCCGCCGAGGAGTTGCGCAGCGATGAAGCCCGGCACGGACGCGGGCGCGATGCCGGCAAAGGTGTTGGAGAACATGCGCCCGATGCTGATGGCGGGGTTGGCGAAACTGGAGGAGCTTGTGAAGAAGTAGGCGGCGCCGATGTACGCGCCGATGGCTGCGGGCGCCATCGCGCTTCGGCGGGTGCGGGCAAGTGAGAAGATCACGAGCAGCAGTCCAGAGGTGGCGATGACCTCGGCGAGTAGGTGCGCGGGCGAGGCGCGGTGGTGCGTCGAGATGCTGACGGCGGCCAGCGAGAACATGCCGTTGGCGGTGATTGCGCCGAGCGTGCAGCCGGCGGCCTGCGCGGGAATGTAGGCGAGCGCGTCGCGCCAGGCGATGCCGCCGAAGCTCGCATCCGCGAGCGAGACGACGGGGTTGAAGTGCCCGCCCGAAACAGGGCCGAACATGAGGATGATCGCGAACAGCCCCGCTGCGGTCGCGGCGGCGTTCTCGAACAACTGCAGGCCCACGTCGCCGGGCGAGAGCGTTTGCGCGGCGATGCCCGAGCCGATCACGAGCGCGGCGAGGAACGCCGAGCGCACCGGAGGACGGATCACTGAGCCGTGTCCTAGCCGAGACTAATGGTTTCGACCGACGGCGACCCGATCGATCCCGCCGGGCAGGGCATCCTGTTCTACCTCTACGCCGACGGCCTCGCTGGCCTACGTGGGCAGCTTCTCGCCAACGGGGTCGAGGCCGGCGAGATCGAGGACGGCAGCCCTGGTCCTCGGCGGGAGATGCGCGTCATCGACCCTGCCGGCTACGTGCTGATGATCGCCCAAGTCGAGCCAGGGGTCAGCGAGTAGAGCGAAGCCCCCGCCGAGCCGGTGTGCACACGAGCAAAGACCGAAGGCTACGACGATGGCGCATCGCCATTGGAGCCGATGAGCACGCAGCACCCCACTGCGCACCATCTTTAGGGGTCGTGCATGCACGACCCCACGGCCGGCGCATGCGCCGGCCGTAGGTGGGCCGCATGCGGCCCACCTGGCAGGGTCGCATGCGACCCTGCCCCAACTGGAAGCTAGGAGACTGTGATGGTCTCGCGCTGTTGCTCGTGCCTGTTCTCGATCGTCAGGGTGTAGCGACCACGGGGAAGCGTGCGCAGCGGTCCGAGCAGCAGTTGCATCTTGCCGTCGGCGGCGGACAGTGCGAAGCCCTTCACATAGAGGTGCCCACCGCGGTACAGCGAGACCGCGAGTTTGCGGCCACGTCCGGTGAATTTGAACGGGTTGGCACTCGGCTTGGCTTCGCAGTGTTGCAGCAGCGCTCCGTGCTTGGCCGGTGTGCTGGTGCAGAGGACCAGCTCGACCTGGCCCGCCGGTCCGCGCTGCCCGGTGGCGCCGGTGGCGCCGGTTGGGCCGGTGGCGCCCTTCGCGCCGGACGAGCCGGTGGCGCCTGCCGCGCCCGTGGCGCCTGCCGCGCCCGTGGCGCCGGTAGCACCCGGGGAGCCCGTCGCACCGATGGCGCCGGGTTCGCCCTGTGCGCATGCCGCGCCGCTTGCTCCCTGTTTGCCTTCCGGTCCCTGCGGCCCATGGCTGGCAGCCACGCCGGTGCCGGTCAGGCTGGTGCTGCTGGCCTGCGCGGGTTCGAGGCGCCGACGGTCGCTCGGCTGCGACCGAGCCAGCCGATCTCTCTGGAGCCGGTATCGCGGCGTTTGGGAAACGGCGTGGTGCAGCGAGCCGTCGTCAAGGTATTGGCGTCCGCCCGGCGGCCGATGCGCGTTGCCGAGGTCCATCTGGCCGTTGAGCGGCTGCTCGGCCATCCGCTCTCGGAGAACTCCGTGGGCTGGTGCTTGGCGGCCGGCGTCCACGGAAAACTGCCTCGCTTTGATCGGATTGCTCGCGGCAGCTATCAGATCCGAGCACGTCGCTGACGACCACGGCGGCGTAGATCTCTAGCGTGGATCGCTGCTGTAGGCGACCGACCGATGGCGGATGGTGGCGACTCGGACTGTCTTGTTGTTGTCCGAAAGCTGATAGATGATCCGGTACGAGCCGACTCTCAGCGAGTACAGGCCGCGCAGCCTGCCGCGCAGCGGATAGCCGGTGTGCGGTTCGCGCTGGAGCAGCGCGAGGGCTTCCTCGGCGGCGTCGATCAGGGGCCAGGCGAGCGTGAGTAGCTCGGCGCGCGCGCGTCGAGCGAGTACCAGTCGAGCCACCGGCTACTTCGCCGCTCGTAGCTCCGCCAGCTCGCGGCGCAAATCGCCGAGCTCGATCGTCTCACCGCGCGCGAGCTCGTCGAGTCCTGCCTGTAGTGCGCTCAGGGTCTCTGCGTCGGACAGGATCTCGGCGGTCTCCTCGAGCGCCTGGTACTCGTCGATCGGCACGACTGCTGCCGCTGGCCGCCCGTTGCGCGTAACGACTACGTGGTCGCGTCGGTCGGCAACATCGCTGAGCACCTCGGCCAGGTTGCTCCGGAACTCGCGCACCGGGATGATCTTAGTCATAGACCGCAGTGTACCAAATCGCGTACACCCGCACAGTGGGATAGAGAGTCCCACACTATGAAGCACCGTTGGGATGGGTCAATGCAGGCGAGCGGAAGTTATTCGAACCACCTTGGTTCGAATAACGAAACCTTGGTGCAGGCGCAATGGAGCGACAACTCGGTGAGTCGGTGTCCATGGAGTCCGTAAGTTGGTGCCTTCGCATGGGTGCTCGCGGACTTGACCCACGATTCGTCCGAGTCGTCAGGGGCCGATATGCGTTGGTGGAACCACGGCGTTGAGATGTCCGCTGCTGCTACTCGGTGGCCTTGTTGTCACGAGCGTCCGAGGTTGATGTATCGGTTGTTGGTGCGTCCCGAGCGGCCTCCTCGGGTGCGATCACGCGGACCCCGAGGGGCTCGAGAGCATCCTGCATGCGCTTGTCGTAGGTTGCCACGCCTGCAAGTTGCTTGCCGAGGCTGAGTGCGCTGGCGATGTGGATGGCGTCAAGTGCACCAACGTGTACCGGCTTCACCATGCGTGCTGCGGCGACCACGCTCTCGCTGAGCGGAATGATCGCGGCCGAGGAAAGCACTCCTTGCAGCACCAGGCTGCCATCGATCACCGCGTCGGCCCGCTCCTCACGGGCGCGCGCCACGGCGCGCGGCAACTCGACTTCTGCGATGACGCTGGTCGCGAGTTCGCTCCACGTCAGAAGCTCGCGCTCGATTGCGGCGGACTCTGCCTCGCGTACGAGTAGCTTGAGCAGCGCGGAGGTGTCAACGTAAAGGATGGCCGGGGGCGGCGCGGGCGGTTCAGCGGCTGCCATGCCCGCCGTCGGACCGCTCGCCGCGCACCTCAAGAAGCGCCCGTGTGCCGGCGTCAGTGATGGGCCCGGTCAGAGGGCCTCGTTCGGCGAGCACGTCGCTTAGGCTCCGCGTGGCAGGTCGAAGCATCCCCGCATGGTCGGTGCCGGCCCGCGTCCGCGCGACGCTCGTAAGCGAGGTATCTGTGCCGATCTGAGTATGCCGTGGCTTACCCATGCCCCAATAGGCTACCGCTTGCCGGAGACGCTACGTCCCGGCTACCGAGTCGGCGCCTATGTGGCTCGAAGCTCCTGAAGAAGCGCGTCGCGACGGCCGCGCCTGCGCTCCGCCTTCTTCAGCGACGGCAACTTCTGCGGCTTGCAGAGCAGGCAGCCGGCGCGGCGCTGCTTGGGGCGCTTTCGCTTGTGGTGGGCCATAACTTCAAGCTATCAGCAGGCCGGGCCGCTCCGCAAACACGGCCGCGCGTGGTTCGAATAGCGACGCTCAACCCTCCGAAAATGCAGGCGAGAGCAAGCAAATCGAACCAAGATTCTGGCGAGGCTGACAAGATTGTGGCTGTTCTGGTGGTGCTGTCGGCTCAGGAGACCCGATCCGGGCTGAGCAGCCTGGCGACCAAGCTGGAAGCTCTCAAGGCCAGCGATGCTCAGCCACGGCTCATCAGAAGCCCCCGCTGGTTCCCACGCCGGCCCGCCTCGACAAAGTAGTGCCACGACTGCGACCGCTCACGATCAACGCAGGCTAACCGCTGTCCGCCAGCCTCGGCAATGGGCATACCAAGACACGATGCGATCCACCTGTCAGTTGCCGCAGAGCGCGCTGGCCTGCACGTGCAGCTCACTCAGCAACCGTAGTTCGGCTTCGACCTCACCCTTGGACGGGTCCGCATCCTCCAGGTCGCTCACGCCGGTTCGCAACGTCGCAAGCATCGCCGGTGCCAGCTCCATCACCGCGCGGGCGTGCTCGGCCCCATCGACGTCCTCGCCCGGCTCCTCGTCGCCGTTCCATAGGGTGGGCGGCGAGGCGCCTGTGCAGCCTTTCGGCTGTGGTTTCCTCGCCGCCTCCCTCCGAACCGGACGTGCCCGTTCCCGAGCATCCGGCTCTCCACGTACGCGTCGATGTGGCGGTCGGTTTCATGCGAGTGTCTCTTGTAGGCGTTCGAGGGCTTGTGGGTCGTCATTGGTGACGCGCCTGTGGCGTGCACCTTTGGGGTCCACGGTTGCCTCGTTCCACGGGGTGCAGATCAGCGCTCCCCGGTAGCGGTAGCGCAGAACGCGCGTGCTCGCCGGGTTATAGAGCGTGATCCCATCTTCCTGGAAAATGCCGGTGGCGCTGTAGCGTCGCCGGAGTGCCTTCCACGTCAGCGTTGGGTGCTTCTTGCGAAGCCAGCGCACTACTCGCCACCATGTGTAGTACTCCAGGTAGGAGAAGGTGCGCTTCGCCGCCGCGTAGCGGAAGTAGGCTGTCCAGCCACGCAGGATCGGGTTGATCTTGCGCAGTAGGTCGCCTAATTCCAGGTAGATCATGGAGAGCCCGGTGAGGGCCTTGATCCTTCGCTTGATCGAGGCCAAAGCCTCGTCGCTGACGAAGGTATAGACGGGGCGCTTGGGTCCCTTGGGTAGGCGGACGATCCGCTGCCCGAGGAACACGAAGCCCTCGTCTATATGGGTGACGCCGGTCTTCTCGGCCTTGAGCTTCAGGCCGATGGCTCCCACCACTCCTTCGAGTTCCTCCAGCAGCGCCTGTGCCTGCTCACGGGTTCCCTTGACCATCACGACGAGATCGTCCGCGAAGCGGACGAGCCGATAGGTCGGGTGACCCTTTGCGCGCAGGGTTCGGCGTTTGCTCGTGGTACTCATCCGTGCCCAGGCCGCCTGATAGTGGCGGTCCAGCGCGGACAGAGCGATGTTGGCCAGCAGCGGCGAGATGATCCCGCCCTGCGGGGTGCCCGTCACCGTCCGCTCCAGGCGGCCGGTCTCCGTCATCACACCGGCTTTCAGGAACGACCGCAGCAGCAACAGGACGCGCTTATCCTCGACCCGGCGTCGCACCTCCCCCAGAATCTGGGAATGTGCGAGCCGATCGAAGCACGCCTCGATGTCCGTCTCGATCACCCACTCGTAATCCGAGGGGGCGTGCGCGAAATGGACGATCTCAGCGACCGCGTCATGCGCCCGGCGGCCGGGCCTGTAACCGTAGCTCGACGGGTAGAAGCCGCTCTCAAAGATCGGCTCCAAAACGAGCTTGAGGGCCATCTGCACGACCCTATCCTTGACCGTCGGGATACCCAGCCGGCGCTTGTTGCCACCGCGCTTGGGGATCTGGCGTTCACGGACAGGTGCAGGCCGGAACCGTTGCTCCTTCAACTCCGCTCGCAGTTCCGCGAGGAACTGCTCCACGCCGAGCACCTGCTCAACGCGACGCACAGTAAAAGAGTCGATCCCGGCCGTTCGTGACCCTCGGTTGGCGCTCACCCGCGACCAAGCCACCAACAACGTGGCTGGGTCGCAGACCAGGTTCCACAGTTCATGGAACCTTCGCTCGGCATCACCTGATGCCCTATCGTGCAGCTTACGCTGGAAGTGAAGTACCCGCTCCCTGGCCTCATCGAGCCCAGGCAACGACGCGCCGGTGTTCACCAGCGGCCTCCTTCCTTCCGCGCGTGCTGCGCGTTCGCTGGAGCCCTTCCCCGTGTAGCCGGCTTTCCCGACCTCAGAGTACTACGGCTCCTCTGCCACGTCCTGATGGCAACAGCGGACGGTGCGCCTGCCCTGGCCCCGAAGGACCGGCGGGCACCACCAGGACGCTTCCCACGTTCACCATGATCCGGTTGGCAGGGTCGGCATCTAGCTGTACCCCTGCGGCATCGCCCGGCGGCACCGCAACACACCACCGGGCCTCGCTCATCCCAAGACGAGCGAGACGGTCCCCATCGGATAAAGGGACACGAGCACCGCGCCAGCCCATAGCCGCCAGTTTCGGGGCTGGTGACCTGTGAAGGGGCGTCTAACACTAGTTCGGTTTCCCTATGCCTTTCTGCCTTTGCTTGCCCGCCCGAGCCGCTGGCGGCGACCCGTCGATACGTCGTCGGGGCTGCTCCCACCCTCGGCCTCACCTCAGGCTCCAGGCTGCCCCCAGCTTCTCCCAGTCATCGCGGTGACCGGGGGTGGGCCACGCTGCCCACCCGGTTTCATGGCGCCTCGTGGCGCACACCCGATCAGATCGAGCAGGTCGCAGATCCCCGTAAGCCGCCTGCAGCACTCTCGCGGTTCCACACCCCGGTCGATCGCCTCCGCCACATCGGTGAGGGCTTCATTGGCTCCCTCACGTACAAGCGCCATTGCCGCAGCTGGGATCACGAGCTGCGCCCGCTCGGGACACTCGGGGAGGCGCGCGAGAAACCGCCTGATCGCCGCCGCGCGCTCCGCCGCGCGTGCGCGGCCCTCCGCCGATTCGGTTCGCACCTGTTCTGAGAGCCACCCCCAACCCTCGGCCTCTGTCTCCAGGGCCTCGACCATCGTTCGGTTGAGTGTGATCGTCAGCGACTGCTGCTCGACGGGCTGCTCCCAGCCGAGCACATCAAGCGCGCCCACGGCCGCGTCGATCCGTCCCAGCACGGGCGCCCACCCACGGCGTGTCTTGTACTCAGGTGTGCTCGCGGGGGCGTCCTCGCACGCACGCTGCAACTCCGTATAGAGCGCTCCGCGCAGCAACACGACGACCGGCGCCGGCATCGTCATGGTGGTCTTGCTCGTCACTTGGTCCTCCTTGTCTCGGTCGGGAGGCGCCGGGCAGCGTTGACTCCAGACCGCACCGGAGGGCTCGGTTATGGTCCCCGGTGTGGCGGAGTCTCGGCTTCGTCGCCACGCCCCCGGCTGTTCGCGCAGTGCGGGGGCAACATGCGTAATCGCCTCAGACAATACCCCTCACATCGGGTCGAAGGAAAGCGACCCGACCGGCCCGCCTCAGCTTTCGCGAGGGCGATTGTGGGTAGGAGCAGGAGCATCTTCTACTCAGCCCGCACAGTGCAGCTAGTCACCTGGAATCTCGCCGGCCGCGTCAAGCGCCTGCCCGAGCAAGCCACGCTGCTGCTCGCCCTCGCCGCCGACGTGATCTGCCTTCAGGAGCTAGCACCCTCGACGCTGAGCGCCTGGAGCGACCGCCTGCAAGCCGCCGGCTACCACACCCTCGCAGCATCCGACTCACATGAGCGTCCCCGTCCACTGCGGGTGCTCACCGCTGCGCGTGAACCGCTCCACGAGATCCCCGTGCCCGACATCCCCTGGCCCGAGCGAGTGCTCGCCGCGGGTCTGCAGGACGGCAGCGAAATCGTCAATGTTCACTCGCCCACCAGTCCCAAGCCAGAGCTCGCAAAGACACGCACCCACGAAGCGGTCTTCGCGCACTTGGCAAACCCAGCGCCGCAGCAGTTGCGCGTGCTCTGTGGCGATCTGAACACCCCGCGAAAGGAGCACGCCGACGGGACGATCTGGACCTTCGCACGCGACCAATACGGTCGTCTGCGTCCCGACCGCGGCGAGGCATGGGACCGCGCCGAGCTGGCGCTCATCCAGGGGCTCCATGCTTACGGGTTCCACGACGTCTACCGGCAGCTGCACGGCTACCAGCAGCGCGAGCTCAGCTGGGAATGGCCGCGCTGGGGCGGCGGCTACAGGCTCGACCACCTGCTCATATCCGGGCCGTGGCAGGCCACGAGCTGCCGCTACCTGCACCCACTGCGCAAAGCGGGGCTATCCGATCACTCCCCGCTGCTCGCCCAGCTCCAGCCAGCCGCCGAGCCCACAGCCGCATCGTTTCCCACGGCGCGAAACGGGCAAAAACCACCAATACCAACCAAAAGCACCCGTGTTCACACACACGTTCCAAACCCCACGACACGAAGGAGGGCAGGATGGCTGAGCTGAGCACACGAGACAGCAAGCTCGTGCAATACCTCAACGAGGCATACGGCAAGGAGAAGGAGCTCGAAACCGCACTCCAAGCACACATCGGCATGACCACCCGAGCGCCCTACAAGAAGCGCCTGCGCCAGCATCTGACAGAGACCAAGCGCCACGCCCGCGAGCTCGAGAAACGAGTGAAGCAGCTCGGCGGCACCCCGCAGACAGTGCCGATCGAGGGCCTTGACCCGATCGCCAAAGGCGCCGGCGCCGCAGTCGAGATCGCCGGTCGCGCCGTAGCCGCCGCGAAGGGGCCGTTGCACGCCATCCGCGGCACCGGCGAGCAGGAGAAGATGCTCAAGAACGCCAAGAGCGAGTACGCCGACGAGCACGAGGAGATCGCGACCTACACCGCGATCGAGACGCTCGCCGAAACGCTCGGCGACACCCAAACCGCCAAGCTCGCACGCGCGATCCGCCGTGAGGAGCAAAGCATGGCTAGCTTCCTCGAGCGCCAGATCCCGGTCCTCACGAAAGCCGTCGTACAAGCCGAGATCCCGCCCGCGCAACGCCGCAAAGGAACCACCAGGGCACGCCCCAAACGAGCCGCTACGAATAAAGCCAAAGCGAAACGCACCCCCGCCAAACGCTGAGGGCAGGCCTACTGCGAAACCAAGGGATCGAGCGGCTGATCCTGACCGGCCAAGTCGCCGAGCAGTGCGTCCTCTACTCCGCCCTAGACGCCTACGTCCGTCACTTCCAAGTCATCGTCCCCCGCGACGCCGTGGCGCACATTCACGAGCACCTCGCTGACGCTGCTCTACAAATGATGAAAACAAACATGCGAGCGAAGATCACCGACGCCGACACCCTGTTCTGAAAACGGTGAAGCCACTCGCTCACCAGCCATGCGGCGAAGCCGCCGACGCGCTACCGTCCTGGAGTCGGGTCGCGCTCGTCGAGCAGGCGCAACCTCCTCAGCGGCAGCACGAACCACAGCAGCACAAACGGGACCGCGCCCAGCGCAGCCGTCACCACACCCGCGCTCACACCAAACAACTTGGTCGTGACAAGCAACAGACAGCCACACATCGCGAGCGCCAAGCACACCAGGCCCGCGATCACCACCCGGTTTGAGTTGAACACGATGTGGCGCTTATCGTCGTGACGGAAAAGAAAGCGATGCTCAGCAGACGGCGCGATCATGCAGACCGCTGCGAGCGCCGCCAACACCAACGTCACGAAATACACGGTGCGCTCGAAATCCCCGACATGCGCGAACCCGGTGTTGAACGGCACGATCAAGAGAAAGGCAAAGAGCACCTGTACGCCCGTCACGACCACGCGCAGCTCGCCGGTCATCTCCTCCAGATTGCGATCCAGACGCTCAAGGCCCGTCTCCCGGCGCCCAGGGGCACCGGCGCGACTCTCGCGATCGGCGTGTGGTGGTTGAGCGTCGCCGGCCATCATCAGTCGTCACTCGCGGCGGGGAATGCAGCTGATCCTTCCGTCGTTCTCGAGGATCGCCCACCGGATGTCACCGATTGAGACGATCTGTGCTTGGCGGGCCTCCTCTTGGATATCTGCGAGGGTTATGCGCTCTCGTCGCATGTTACGCTCGATCGGCCGGCCGTCCTGCACGAGCACGATCGGCTCCCCCTCGGCGATCAGCCGTGCGCGGGGAGAGCGGAAGGAGATCCAGCTCACCCCAACCGAGAGGAGCGCGATCGTCGAGATCACAGTCAGCGTGCCCGTCACGGACTCGTCGCTCTGCGTGATGCCCTGCTGGACGAGATCGCCCAAGACCACGAGCAGAATGAAGTCGAATGGCTCGAGGTCTGAGAGTTGGCGCCGACCGACGACGCGAGTCACCAGGAAGATGAAGAAGAAGACGACGGTGGCGCGGATTACGAGGTCCATGAGCTAAGGGAAGATCGTCAGCGAACGACGGATGCCCACCAGGGGGGTTTCGCCGTCGTCGAGTTGGACGTCCTCGCGGCGCTTGCCGACGTTCGTCGGGTTGACTTGGAAGTAGATCCAGCTGGTCAGCGATTCGCCCGGTTCGAGCTTGCCGTAGCTCAGCACGACTCGTCCGTTCTTCGAGCTCGCTTCGGACGGTTCGGGCTCGATCGAGTTGACGCTCATCGATTCCCACCATCCTTCGTCGAAGACGATTTCGGGCTTCTTGATCTGCCGGTGCGCGAGGACTCTGACCTTCACCTGGAAGATCAGTCCGCTGCGCAGCCGCGTGGGCGCGGTGACGCTCAGGCTCGCGGCGCCTGCCTCAGCGGAGCTCGTGCTCGGCTTCTGGCCGAACACGCCAAGCAGCGCTAGCACCGGCAAGACGGCGATCACGCACAGCAACAGTCTGCGGTAGTAGGGATGGTGCCGCCGGCCCGCCAGGTCACGGCTGCGCTCAAGCACCACACCCTCGGGAGCGTCGGCCATCAATGTCTATTCGAGGGGCGCCACGATGACCCTCCTGACGCTGCGCTCATCCGTTCCCAGAAGAACTGCACGAGTCGCACCCTCTCTGCCAATGTCGTGTGAGACGCTCATGATCAAGGAATTACTGACCCTTGAGGGCGAGAACGGAGCACGACACGATGTTGGAGATGGAGCACGATGGAGCCGACGACCCTGGAGTGGAGGGAGCCGTAGGCGACCGGAACGGAGGGGCCGTCGGGCGCGCCGCGCCCGGGGGGGTCCCCGATCCTGAGCTGGTCGAGCAGGCTCGGCGGCGGCGGTTCACGGCTGAGTACAAGCTGGCGGTCCTGCGCGAGGCCGACGGGTGCACGCAGCCGGGTCAGCTCGGAGCGCTGTTGCGCCGCGAGGGCTTGTATTCCTCGCATCTGGCGACGTGGCGTAAGCAGCGCGAGGAGGGGTCGATCAAGGCGCTCTCTCGGCCGCGGGGGCGTAAGCCCGGTGATCCGCGTGACGCGCAGATCGCGGCGCTGCAGCGGCGTGCGCAGCGCGCGGAGGCGGAGCTCGCGAAGGCGCGCAAGGTGATCGAGGTGCAGGGAAACGTCTCTGCGCTCTTGGGGGAGTTGCTCGAGCCCAGGGGCGCGACCGAGCCGGGGAGCACAGGGCGATGATCGAGCAGACCGTGCAGGAACTCACCCCGATCGTTGGGACCCGCCCGGCGTGCCGGGCCTTGGGTGCGGCACCGGCGACGATCTACCGTCGGCGGCGTCCATCCGAGCCCAGGTTGACGCGGGCGCGGGCCGTCCCGGCCAGGGCGCTATCAGAGGCCGAGCGCCAGGCTGTCCTCGCCGAGCTTCACTGCGAGCGGTTCGTCGACTGCTCCCCTGCGCAAGTCTGGGCGACGCTGCTGGACGAGGGCCGTTACCTGGCTTCGGAGCGCACGATGTACCGGCTGCTCGCCGCTCAAAATGGCGGGGTGCGGGAGCGACGCGACCAGCGCACGCACCCGGCCTATGCGAAGCCGGAGCTGCTCGCCGAGCACCCGAACGAGGTCTGGTCTTGGGACATCACGAAGTTGAAGGGCCCCGTGAAGTGGACGTACTTTTACCTCTACGTGATCCTCGACGTGTTCAGCCGCTACGTCGTCGGCTGGACCGTCCAGCACCGCGAGGGCGCACAGCTCGCCAAGGCGCTGATCAGCCAAGCCTGCGCGCAGCAGAAAATCCCGCGCGAGCAGCTGACCGTGCACGCCGACCGCGGCAGCTCGATGACCAGCAAGCCGGTCGCGTTCCTCCTGGCCGACCTCGGCGTGATCCGCTCGCACAACAGGCCCTACACCTCGACGGACAACCCCTACTCCGAGGCGCACTTCAAGACGCTGAAGTACCGGCCCGAGTTCCCTCGGCGCTTCGAGAACATCGAGGGAGCCCGCGCGTTCTGCCGCACGTTCTTCGACTGGTACAACCACCAGCACCGCCACTCCGGGATCGGCCTGATGACCCCCGCCGCCATCCACCACGGCCGCGCCCAAGAACTCCACGACCAGCGCCAGCGCGTCCTCACCGCCGCCTACGCCGCGACACCCGAGCGGTTCGTCCGCCGCCCGCCCCAGCCACCAGCGCTGCCGACCGCCGCCTGGATCAACAAGCCCACAACAGAGGAGGCCGCTCACTAAATTCGACGACCAAGTGTCTCATTCGACTTGACAGGCTCCAGCAGCGCTCAGACGCTGCGCAACGATTGAGTCGCGCCGCTGTG
>CAWJOV010000003.1:0-188121 GCA_963844585.1 uncultured Solirubrobacterales bacterium
GCCTGCGGCGGCCTCCAACATATGGCACACCGACCACTCTTTGCTACCGTGTGCCCCCGCCGATGACGTTGACCACCGAGAGAAAGCGCGAGATCGCCGCCAAGTTCGGCGCGAACGAGCGCGACACCGGAAACACCAGGGTGCAGGTGGCGCTCTTGACCGAGCGCATCAACCACCTCACCGAGCACCTGCGCGGGCAGAAGAAAGACCATCACTCGCGGCGCGGCCTGCTGATGCTGGTGGGGCGCCGGCGGCGCTTCCTCGACTACCTGCAGCGCACCGACCTCGAGGGCTATCGCGCGCTGATCAAAGAGCTCGGCCTGCGCAAGTAGCGGTAGCGGCGGATGAGCGTTCTCGACCCCGGCACCGAGGTTCCGAGCTTCAGCCTCGCCACCGAAGGCGGCGAGCCCTTCACCACCAAGAGCCTGCGCGGCAAAACCACCGTGCTGGTGTTCTACCCGTTCGCCTTCAGCCCCGTCTGCACCGACCAGCTGCAGCTGTATGAGAAGCAGCTCGGCGAGATCACGGCCGACGGCGCCGCGATCTACGGCGTCTCCTGCGACAGCACCTGGGCGCAGAAAGCCTTCCGCGAAAAGCTCGGCGTCAGCATCCCGCAGCTCTCGGACTTCGAGCCCAAGGGAGCGGCCTGCACCGCCTTCGGCGTGCTGCACGAGGGCGGCTTCCCGCAGCGTGCCCTGGTGATCGTCGGCCCCGACGGGGTCGTGCGCTGGAGCTACCAGGCGCCCTCGCCCGCCGACCTTCCCGGCGTGCACATGATCCTGGGCGGCCTTGAAAATGTTTAGCCGCTAAGCTCACTTCGTTCGGAACAGAGATAAATAGAGATAGCTCCGCCGACCGACGGGCGGAACAGGAAGGCAGTAAAAATATGAGTAGTGATGTAGCCGTTACACGGGTCTCCGTGGAGATCGCTGGTAGCGAGATCTCGTTTGAGACCGGCAGGATGGCCAAGCAGGCCTCCGGCGCAGTGGTCGTCCGCCAAGGCGACACGATGGTGCTCGCGACAGCCGTCGCCGGCTCCCTGCGCGACGTCGACTTCCTCCCGCTGACGGTGGACGTCGAGGAGCGCATGTACGCCGCCGGGAAAATCCCCGGCTCGTTCTTCAAGCGCGAGGGTCGCCCCGGCGAGAAGGGCACGCTGACCGCGCGCATGATCGACCGCCCGATCCGCCCGCTGTTCCCCAAGGACTGGCGCTATGACACGCAGCTGGTCGCGATCCCGCTTTCGATCGACCACGTGCACCCTTATGACATCCTCGCGATGAACGGCGCCTCCGCGGCGCTGATGATCTCCGACATCCCGCTGCCGACGCCCGTCGGTGCGGTGCGCATCGGCAAGATCGACGGCAACTTCGTCGTCAACCCCTCCGAGGAGGACCTGCAGGCGGACGCCGAGAACAGCTCGGACCTCGACCTGATCGTCGCGGGCACCGAGGACGCGATCCTGATGGTCGAGGCGGGCGCCAACGAGATCCCCGAGGCCGAGATCCTCGACGCCCTGGACATCGCCCACGCGGAGATCAAGAAGCTGTGCGCACTCCAGCGCGACCTGGCCGCGAAAGTGGGCAAGACGAAGAAAGTCTTCGAGACGATCGCCGTCGACCCCTCGCTGCTGGAGCAGATCCGCAGCTCCCACGGCGGCCCCCTCGACGTGGCCACGCAGGTCGAGGACAAGCTCGAGCGCCAGGATGCGACCAAGGCCGTCGAGGCGGCGATCCTCGCGCAGCACGCCCCGGCCGCGCCCGAGGGTGCCTCCGAGGAGGAGCTCGCGAGCGCCAGGGAGCGCCGCGCGGCTGTCCAGCTCGCGTTCGACAAGCTCGAGAAGGCGATCATCCGCGAGCGCATCGCCGTGCACAAGAAGCGCCCCGACGGTCGCTCGGAGAACGAGATCCGCGACATCTCGATCGAAGTCGGCGTCACGCCGCGTACGCACGGCTCGGCGCTGTTCACGCGCGGGCAGACGCAGGCGTTGAGCGTCGTGGCGATGGGCACCCTCAAGGAGGAGATGCGCATCGATACGCTCGGCCTCGAATCCAAAAAGTATTACTGGCACCACTACAACTTCCCGCCGTTCTCGGTTGGGGAGGCGGGCCGCATGGGCGGCGTCAAGCGCCGCGACATCGGCCATGGCGCGCTCGCCGAGCGCGCGCTCACGCCGATGGTGCCCTCGATCGAGGAGTTCCCCTATTCGATCCGCGTGGTCTCGGACATCCTCGAGTCAAACGGCTCCTCTTCGATGGCCTCGGTGTGCGGCTCCTCGCTGTCGCTGATGGACGCCGGGGTGCCGATCAAGCGCCCCGTCGCGGGAATCGCGATGGGCCTGATCAAAGAGGGCGATGACTACATCGTCTTGACCGACATCGCCGGCGTCGAGGACCACCTCGGCGACATGGACTTCAAGGTCGCCGGCACCGAGCGCGGCATCACCGCGCTGCAGATGGACATCAAGATCACGGGCGTCACCTTCGAGATCCTGCGCGACGCACTCGCGCAGGCCAAAGAGGCGCGCACGTTCATCCTCGGCAAGATGGCCGACGTCATCGGGACCCCGCGCGAGCAGCTCTCGCAGTTCGCCCCGCGGATCCAGACGATCCAGATCGACCCCTCCCAGATCGGCCTGCTGATCGGAAAGGGCGGAGAAACGATTCGCGGCCTCTCGGAGGAGTACGAATCGCAGATCGACGTCAACGACGAGGGCCAGGTGCTGATCTACTCGGCCAACGGCGAGCTCGCCGACGAACTGCTGGAGCGGATCCGGACGATGATGAAGGAGGTCGAGGTTGGCGACGAGTTCCTCGGCAAGGTCGTCAAGACGACCACCTTCGGCGCGTTCGTGGAGCTCGCGAAGGGCACCGACGGCCTGCTGCACATCTCCAACGTCTCCCCGGGCGAGCGCATCTCGAGCGTCGAGGACGTGCTCAACAAAGGCGATGAGATCAACGTGCGCGTGGTCGAGGTCGACCGCGAGCGCGGGCGCATCGGCCTGCGCCTCGCCGACGACCCGGAGATCGCCGGCAAGTCGGTCGAGGAGCTGGCAGCGGTGGGCGCCGGAGGCGGCGGTGGTGGCGGAGGCCGTTCCTCGGGCCCCTCGCGCAACGGCCGCGAGGGTCGCGGCGGCGGCGGCGGCGGCGACCGCGACCGGGGCCGCAGCGACTCGGCTCCGCGCGGCTCCGGCCGTCCCCGCCACGGTTCCGGGCGCGACCGCGATCGGTTCTGAGCCGGAGAGGGCTGCGGGAGGGTCCCTTGGCCGGTTGCGATCGCCTTGCGCGATCGGGTGGGCGGGATTCGAATCCCCGCGGCCCGCTGGACGGCGGCCATGCCGGACGCCGTCTCGGCTGAAGTCATGAACGGCGTCGGCCATCGCATCACCACCCTGGACTCGGGAGTCCGGGTGGTGAGCGAGCCGCTGCCGGCAGTGCGCTCGGTCGCGCTCGGCTTTTGGATCGGCGCCGGCTCGGCGCACGAGCACGACGCCGAGGCGGGGATCTCGCACCTGCTCGAGCACATGCTGTTCCGCGGCTCCGAGCGCTACGGCTCGGAGGAGATCGACCAGATCTTCGACGCGATGGGCGCCGAGCTCAACGCGGGCACCGACAAGGAGGCGACCTCGGTGTACTCGCGCGTGCTCGACCGCCACCTGGAGCGCGCCTTCGACGTGATCGCCGACATGGTGTGGCGCCCGCTGATGGGGGAGCTGGAGGCCGAGCGCGAAGTGGTGCTCGAAGAGATCGCGATGTACGAGGACGACCCCCAGGACCGCGTCTTCGACGTGCTGGGCGAGGCGGTCTTCGGCGCCCACCGGCTCGGGCGCCCGGTGATCGGGCGTGCCGAGGTGGTCGGGTCGGTGACGCGCGAGCAGCTGCGCGCTTTCCACGCCACCCATTACACCCCCGCGGAAGTGGTGATCGCCGCGGCCGGCTCGGTCGACCACGACGCGCTCGTGGAGATGGCGCTGGCGGCCGAAGCAGGGCGCGTGGTTGAGACCGCCGCGGCGGCGTCGGCAGCCGGCGAGCCTCACGTCAACGGAGCGCTCGGCCTGGACGGGGTAGGTGGGCCTTCATTCAAGCGACGCGTGCGCTTCCTGCGCAAGGACACCGAGCAGTACCACCTATGTCTGGGCGGCCGTGGGATGGCCCGCGAGGACGAGCGGCGCTTCGCGCTGCGCGTGCTCGACAACATCCTCGGCGGCGGCGCCTCCTCGCGCCTCTTCCAGGAGGTGCGCGAGCGCCGGGGCCTGGCCTACTCGGTCTTCTCCTTCTCCAACCTCTACGCCCACACGGGCGAGGTGGGGCTGTACGTGGGCACGCGCCCGGAGAACCTGCAGGAGGCGGTGGCGGTGCTCGCGGCCGAGCTCGAGCGCTTCGTGCGCGAACCGGCCGACGAGCAGGAGCTTGAGCGCTCGCGCGAGAACGCCAAGGGCCGCATGGTGCTCGCGATGGAGTCCACCGCGGCGCGCATGAACCGCCTCGGCAGCTCGGTGCTGTGCGACCTGCCGATCCTCTCGGTGGAGGAGGTGATCGCGCGGATCGACGCCGTCACGGTGGACGATCTGCGCGAGCTCGCCGCCGAGCTGTTCCGCGGCCCGGAGCTGTCGGTTGCGGCGATCGGCCCGGACGAGCAGGCGCTGCGCGCGGCCTTGGCGCCGCTGGAGGCGGTCGCGGCGTGATCCGCGTGGCGGTTGCCGGCGCAGCCGGCCGCATGGGCCTCGCCGTCTGCGCGGCGGTGGAGGGGGCAGACGACATGCAGCTGAGTGGTCGTGCCGATCCGCTGCTCGGCACAGCGCTCGCCCAAGTGCTGCCCGGTGCCGACGTGGTCGTCGACTTCACACAGCCGCAGACTGCGGTGGAGAACGCTCGTGAATGCACGCAGGCGGGCGTGCACGTCGTGATCGGCACGACCGGTTTCGACATGGGCGAGATGCAGGGCGTGGCGGAGCAGTCTGTCGGTGCCAACGTGCTGGTCGCCCCCAACTTCGCGATCGGCGCGGTGCTGATGATGCGCTTCGCCGCCGAGGCGGCGCGCCACATGGCGAAGGCGGAGATCGTCGAGCTCCACCACGATCGCAAGCTCGACGCTCCCAGCGGCACGGCGGCGCTCACGGCGCGGCTGATGGCTGACGCGAGTGGCAGGCCCGGGGCGGGCGGGATTCCCATTCACTCCGTGCGCCTGCCCGGGCTGGTCGCCCACCAAGAGGTGATCCTCGGCGATCTCGGCCAGACGTTGACGATCCGCCACGACTCGATCGACCGCGAGTCGTTCATGCCCGGGGTGCTGCTCGCGGTTCGCCGGATCGCCGCGCTCGGGCAGCCGCTCACGGTGGGACTGGAGAGTCTGCTGGCCGAAACGGGGACCGATTAGGGTGACACTCGCTTTGGCGTCGGCCGGAGATGCGAGCGACGTGGGATAATGGCCACGATGGCGAACCTGGGAACGATCCTGACCGCGATTGTGACGCCGTTCGACGCGGGGCTGCGCGTCGACGAGGAGGCGTTCGTGGCGCTGATGCACCACCTCGCCGCGCACGGCTCGGATGGCTTCGTGGTGGCCGCGACTACCGGCGAGGCCGCGACGCTCGCCGACGAGGAGCAGCTGGCGCTGATCGAGCTGGCGATCGCCGAGCGCCCAGTGGGCAAGACGATCGTCGCCGGCGCCGGCACCAACGACACGCGCCACGCGGTGCTGCTGACCGAACAGGCGAGCGCGCTCGGGCCCGACGCGATCATCTCGGTGACGCCTTACTACAACCGCCCCAGCCCGCTCGGCCTCAAGCGTCACTACGAGGCCGTCGCCGCGGCGACCGACCTGCCGATCATGCTCTACAACGTGCCCACCAGGACAGGCGTCAACATCGGCCCCGAGCTGCTCGCCGAGCTCGCTCAGATCGACGGGATCGAGGCCGTCAAGCAGGCCAATGCCGACGAGCTGCGTCAGATCGAGGGTCTCCAGCTGTACGCCGGCGACGACAGCTCGCTCGCGCGCACGCTCGACATCGGCGGGGCCGGCGGCGTCTGCGTCGCCAGCCACATCGTCGGCGAGGAGATGCGGCGGATGGTCGACGAGCCCGAGCAGCGCGCCGCGATCGACGCCTCGCTGCAGGACGTCTACCGCACGCTGTTCCTCACCTCCAGCCCCACCTGCACGAAGGCGGCGCTGAGCCTGCTCGGCCACCGGGTCGGCGGCGTGCGCCTGCCGATGGTCGATGCCACTCCGGAGGAGCTGGCGGAGGTGCGGGCGATGCTGGTGCGCCACGGGCTGCTGGCGGACGGGGGCGCGGCCGCCGGCGCCGGCTCGATCTCGGCCGCGCGGACGGCGCCATCATCGACTGGCGCGGGCGCACCTTCATCCGCACGCGCGCAAGAGCACGCGTGAGCGCTTCGTTGCGCGTCCTGCCGCTGGGCGGCCTGGGCGAGATCGGCAAGAACATGACCGTCGTCGAACACGACGGTCGGATCGTCGTGATCGACGTCGGCTTGCGCTTCCCGACCCCGGAGATGGTCGGGATCGACCTGGTGCTGCCCGACTTCTCCTACCTGCGCGAGCGCGCGAGCGAGATCGAGGCGATCGTCGTCACGCACGGCCACGAGGACCACCTCGGGGCGCTGCCGTGGGTGCTGCGCGAGCTCGGCCATCAGAACGGCGGCGAGCTGCCGCCCGTGTACGGGGGCCCGCTGACGATGGCGATGGCGCGCTCGAAGCTCGAGGAGCACAAGCTGCGCGACATCGAGCTCAACGACGTGGCGCCGGGCGAGGTGCTCGAGCTGGGGCCGTTCTCGATGGAGATGGTGCACATGACCCACTCGATCCCCGACTCCAGCGCCGTGGCGCTCGGCACGGAGCAGGGGACGGTGCTGATCACCGGCGACTACAAGTTCGACCAGACGCCCGTCGACGGCCCGCCCGCGGATGTCTCGCGCCTGGCGGAGCTGGGGCGCGAAGGAGTGTTGCTGCTGTGCGGCGACTCGACCAACGTCGACCGCCCGGGCTTCTCGCCCTCCGAGTCCGGCGTCGGCCCCCACCTGGAGGAGGCGTTCGCGCGCTGCGAGGGGCGGATAGTTGTCACGAGCTTCGCCTCCAACATCCACCGCGTGCAGCAGGTCGTCGACGCCGCCGAGGCGCTGGGGCGCAAGGTCGCGCTGGTGGGCCGCTCGATGCGCAAGAACGTCGGCATCGGCCGCACGCTCGGGCACATCGAGGTGCCGGAGGGGATGCTGGTGGGTGTACGCGAGATCGAAGATTTCCCCGACGAGCGGATCGTGATCATCTCGACGGGCTCCCAGGGCGAGCCGCTCTCGGCGCTGCGGCGGATGGCCTATCGCGACCACCCGCAGGTGCAGCTGCGAGGCGGCGACACGGTCATCTTCTCCGCCACCCCGGTGCCCGGCAACGAGCGCGCGGTCAACGAGACGATCGACCGCCTCTACCACATCGGCTGCCACGTGGTGACCCCCGCCGACGCGCCGGTACACGCCTCCGGCCACGGCTACGCCGAGGAGGTAAAGCTGATGCTCAACCTCGTGCAACCCCGCTACGTAATGCCCTTCCACGGCGACTTCAAGCGGCTGCGCCTGCACGCCCAGCTAGCCGAAGCGGTGGGGATCGCGCCGAAGGACATCTTCCAGGGCGAGAACGGCCGGCCGCTCGACATCGACGAGCGCGGCGCCCGCTTCGGCGAGAACGAGCAGTCGGGGATGATCTTCGTCGACGGCGTAGAGATCGGCGACATGGCCGACGTGGCGCTGCGCGACCGGCGGATGCTCTCAGCCGACGGGATCTTCATCGTAGTCGCCACGATCGCCGAGCAGGACGGCCACTCGGTCGCCGACCCCGAGGTGATCTTCCGCGGCGTCCCGTTCCTCGACGAGGCCGGCCGTCTGGTCGAGGAGATCCGCCTCACGGTCGAGGAGTCGCTGAGCCGCGCGGCCGAGGAGGAGATCCGGGAGGTGGATCTGATTCAGCAGACTCTGCATGACGACCTCGCGCAGTTGGTTTACGACCGGCTGAAGCGCCGGCCGATGGTGCTGCCGGTCGTGGTTGAGGTGTAGTTGGAGCGGTGCGGGCGTCTGGCTGGACCTGCCCGCACCGCTCCAATGCCGGCTCTGCGATTGTTATACGGCCCACCAGGCTTGGCCAGCCTGACTGCCCGCCAAGCTATCCTTTACTTTACCTGAATAAGTGGCATCCAAAGTAAGTAGACGCAGGTTTTTGATTTCTTTTTCTGTTGCTATGCCCCCAACTTGCAACCAATACGTCTCCAACGCAATGGGTGGGAAGCTGAGTTCGTGTGTAACGAGATGTTCGTTGCCTTTTGTATTTTCAGCGAGGATTTCGCCTTTTACGGGAAGAGGTTTCCCGACCAGAGCAGTTGGGCATTCTGCTCCTTCCAGGAACAGTTCTACAAAGGTTTCACCTGTTGTGGGTTTGAAAAGGGTTAACGTTTCGGCTTGGTTTTCTTTTTCCTCTGCTTCTTTGCTCGAGTACACCAGTGTAGCCGTAATCGGCAGGGTTTCTATCTTACCGCTTGCACCACCCACGTTCTTGATTTTACAGTTTGGTTTACCTTCAATTTGGCATTCTTCGAATGCTGCGGACCCGGCACCTTTCCCCGGTTCCCCGCCAAGCAGTATCGCTCCCGTTCTGAGCTTTAGTTTTTTGCAAACGACGATCCCTCCAGCAGTGGCCATTTTCTGCGGTCCATTGGCTTCCGCCGTGATTTCTCTGGTTTCGTTTTCCGTGGCTAGTTCTTTGGTTTCGTGACCGCCGCCGGGCGCCGCTTTCGAGCACAGTGCGTTTTCCCACTGACCAAATCCAGGCCCTCCTGATTCGCATATGGCCCACCGCGGATTCTTGGCAGCCAAGGCTGCTGACGACAGTGCCGCGCATGTCGTTATTGTCGCAATCACGCATAGTATGAGTATCTTCGTGCGTCTCATGTTGCTGTTCTCTTGCTTGTGCATTGTCTTGTGCTCCTTATTTTGATTGGATGGTGCCGACGTGCGATGCACCGTGCCGCCGAGGAGGAGATCCGGGAGGTGGATCTAATTCAGCAGACGCTGCATGACGACTTGGCGCAGCTGGTGTATGACCGTTTGAAGCGCCGGCCGATGGTGCTGCCGGTGGTCGTTGAGGTGTAGCCGGAGTGGTGCGGGCGTCTGGCTGAGCACGCTCGCACCGCGCCAATGCCGGCTCTGCGAGTGCTATCCGAGCCACCAGGCTTGGCCCAGCTGGCCGCCCGCCAAGTCCGCCTTTACTTTACCTGAATAGGTGGCTGCCGAAGTCAGTAGAAGTAGTTTTTTGATTTCTTTTTCTGTTGCTTTGCCTTCAACTTGCAACCAATACGTTTTCAACGTAGTGGTTGGGAAGTTGAGTTCGTGTGTAACGAGATGTTCATTGCCGCCTGTATTTTCAGCAAGGAGTTCGCCTTTTACGGGAAGTGCTTTTTCGCGTAGAGCTGCTGGACATTCTTCCCCTTCCAGAAATATTTCGAAAAAGACTTCACCGGTTGTGGGTTTGAAAAGCATTAACGTCGCGGTTAGGTTTTCTTTTTCCTCCGCTTCTTTGCTCGCGTAGACCAGCGTCGACGTCATTGGCATTGTATCTATCGTGCCATTTGTACCACCGACAGTTTTGACTTTGCAGCCTGGCTTACCTTCAATTTCGCATTCTTCGTACACCAGGGTCTCGTGATCTTTACCGGGTTCTCCTCCTAAGATGACGGCGCCCTGCTTGAATTTTAGTTTTTTGCAAGTGATGGTTAGTCCAGCGGCGCTAAACTTCTGCACCCCATTGGCTTCCCCCGTGATTTCCCTGGTTTCGTTTTCAGTAAGAAGTAATCTGGTTTCATGTGTCTTTTTACCGCCTGGTTCAGTACATGTGTCGTTGTTCCACTGGCCCGTGCCTTCTGTTCTTGCTTCACAAAGCGCCCATTTAGGGTTTTTCGTAGCCGACGCCGACGCAGACACAACGGCGCTCAACGCCATTGCCGCCATGGCGCATTGTATGAGTATCTTCGTGCGTCTCATCTTGCTGTTCTCTTGTTTGTGCATTGTCTCGTGCTCCTTGTAGTGGATTTTGTTGCTCCTTCGATTCGATGGTGATTGGGATTCCGAGGCCAGGTGTGGCGTCCGAGATCCCTTTGCAAGGGTACCATATATCCGATCTATCCCAAAAGAAAGGGAAGGCTGGCAGGATGGGCAAAGTTGACACGCCGCACAGAAGACGCCGCGAAACGAGTCGCCCGAGAGCCGGCGCTAGCGCGTCGAGGGAACGCGCTCTCGCGCGGGCGGCGACCCTGCCGGCGCGGGTGGCTCGGGCGTCGCCGGCAGCCGCACGACAAAGCGTGCGCCATGGGGTGTGACGTTCTCGAGCCCGACGGCTCCGCCGTGCGACTGGGCGACGGCGCGCACGATCGCGAGACCGAGGCCGAACGAGCCGCCGCGGTCGCCCGCTCCGCGCACGAAGCGCTCGAACAGGGTGGGGGCCAGCTCGGGGGGCACACCGGGGCCGTTGTCTTCCACCGTGAGCACCGCCTCAGTGCCCGCCAGCCCGGTGGAGGCACGGATCGCAGTGCCGGGCGGGGTGTGGCGTATGGCGTTCTCGATCAGGTTGAGCGTCAGCCGGAAGAGCTCGTCGTGATCGCCCTCGACGATCGTGGGGTGGACGTCGATCGAGAGCTCGTGCTCGCCGCTAAGGGGGCCGAGCTCGGCGGCGGCGTCGAGCACCACTTGCCCGAGGTCGACCGGTTGATGCGGCGCGGCGCGGCCGACGTCGCTGCGGGCCAGCAGCAGCAGGTCGGCGACCAGCCGGCGCATGCGCCGCGAGGAGCGCAGGGCCGAGCGCGCCGCGTCGCCCTCGTCGCCATGCAGCGATTCGGCCAGCAGCTCGAGGTTGGCGAGCACCGACGTGAGCGGCGTGCGCAGCTCGTGCGAGGCGTCGGCGACGAAGCGGCGCTGGCGGTCGAGCATCGCCTCGGTCTCGGCGTGGGCGTCGTCGAGCGATTGAAGCATCCCCTGCAGCGTGCGGGCCAGCTCCGCGACCTCGTCGTCGGCCTCGGGCTGGGGGATCGCGGCGCTGGAGTCCTGGGTGCGCGCGATCTCCGCCGCGGTCGAGGTGAGCGTCGCGATCGGCTGCATCGCGCGGCGGGCGATCGTCGCCCCTGCCAGCAGGGCCAGGCCGCTGCCGGCGAGTGTGCCGAGCACCAGCAGTAGCTCCACGCGGTCGATTGTCGGCTGCACGTCAGAGAGCGGACGGGCGTACTGAATCACGACGTAGCCGCCGGTCGACAGCGGCTTCGCGCGCGATTCGACGCGGTAGCCGTCGACGTTCACGCCTCCTTCCAGGCCCGCGATCCGCCCGTTGGGGGGGTCGAGTTCGGGGGCGCGGGGGGTGTTTTCGATCACGCTCGCGGAGGAGGAGAGGATCACCCTGATGACGGCGTGCTCAGGAGCCGCATATGCGTCGATGTTCGGCGTGACGACCAGATGGTCGTTGCGGCCCACGGAGATCTGCAAGAGGCTGGCGAGGTCGTCGGCGGAGGCGGCGACTTCGGTGTTGAAGTCCGAGCGGATCCGGTGCACGGTCAGCGAGCCGACGACCAGCGCGAAGCCACAGAGGATCACGAACGTCAGCAGCGCCGAGGCGAGCGCCAGGCGCGTGCGGATCGGCAGACGGTCGAACGCCGCCGAGACCCGCCCACCGAAGTCACGCACGAAGGACGTAGCCGGCCCCTCGGATCGTGTGCAACAGACGCGGCTCGCCTTCGGCCTCGAGCTTGCGGCGCAGGTTGGAGACGAACACCTCGATCGTGTTGGTCTGGGAGAAGGGGTCATAGCCCCACACCTCGTCGAGCAGCCGCTGACGGGAGATCACGATCCGCTCGTTGCGCATCAGGTACTCGAGCAGTTCGAACTCGCGCTGGGTGAGCTCGATCCCGCGCTCGCCGCGCACGACCTCGTGGGTGTCGGCGTTGAGCGAGAGGTCGCCGACTCGCAGCGGCGCCGAGCCGCGCGGGGGGCGGCGGCGCAGCAGCGCGCGCATTCGCGCCAGCAGCTCCTGGCGCTCGAAGGGCTTGACGAGGTAGTCGTCGGCGCCGGCGTCGAGTCCCTCCACGCGCGACTCCAGGGCATCGCGTGCCGTGAGGATCAGGATCGGCACGTCGTCCTGCTCGCGCAGGCCGCGGGCGACGTCGATGCCGTCGACCTTCGGCAGGCCGAGGTCGAGGATCACGAGGTCGGGCACGAAGCTGTGGGACTGCTCGAGGCCGGCGGCGCCGTCGAGCGCGATCCGCACCTCGTAGCCCTCCATCCGCAGCGAACGCTGCAGCGCCTGGGCGATGTCCTCGTCGTCCTCGACCACGAGGACTCTGGGTGCGCGGGAGAAATCGTTCATGTGGAGTACCTGTGTATCGATTTGTACTAAAGCGATGGTAAGGCTTTTGGTGGCGGTGCCTCGACGGCGGGCGAACGCCGGCCGCACTGAGAGAGGGTCTGAAGCCGCGGCGGGCGTTCGCCGGCCGCTACGAGGCAGGGTCTGAGGCCCCGGCGTCGAAGTTTCGGAGTGGATGGCAGGCACACGCACGCGCAGCACACGCCGAGCGCCGGCCGCTCGCGGATCCGCCAATCGGAGATCCACCGGCAAAGCTCGCAGCCGCCAACGGCGGCGCGGCTCGGGTTGGCCGCCGCCGTGGTGGCCGCCACGGCTGCCCGAGCTCGACCAGCGCCAGCGCGACGTGCTGGCGCTCGCACTGATCGCGGTCGGCGTGTTCATGGGCGTGGTGCTGTACGGCAACGGCGACGGCGGGCGCCTGGGACACGCGCTGGCGGTCGCGCTCGGCTGGAGCGTGGGCCGCGCGAAGGTGCTGGCGCCGCTCGCGCTGGTCGGCGCCGGCGCGGCGATGCTGATGCGCCCGGTGCTGCCGGCGATGCGCCCGCTGCGCACGGGCAGCCTCTGTCTCTTCGGCGCGGTGGTGCTGGCGCTCACGGCGGGGACGCTGGGCGTGAGCTCGGGACAGGGCACGCCGGCTTCCCACTGGTCCTCGGACTACCTGCAGGCACATGGCGGCGCCGGCGGGCAGGCACTCTACGAAGTGGCGCACAGGCTGGTGCAGCAGGTCGGCGTGGACATCCTCGTCGTGTTCCTACTGGTGGTGGGCGTGATCCTGCTGACGGGCGCCTCGCTGGCGGCGGTGCTGCGCGCGACCGGCAGCGGCATGGTCGACAGCACACGGATGTTGAAAGCGCGGGTTGCGGCCGATCGTGGAGGGGGCGGCGATTCGCCGGGCACCCTAGCTGGCGATTCGTCGCGGGCACCGGCGGCGGACCCGCCCGAGGAGCGCGCGCCGCTCGAGACCCTTCTGCCCCCCGAGCCCGAGCCGGGCAAGCTGGTGGTGCGTGCCACTCACGTCGAGGCGCCCTCGCTGGATGGCGACCGACCGTTGGAGCCGGTCGACCCGTGGGCCGACGACGAGGTTGAGGAAGAGCCGCAGGAGCCGCCGGAGCTCGACCCCGAGCCAGAGGAGCTGCCGCCGGCCGCCGAGGCCGAGGAAGAGCCGCTTGGGGAGATCGCCGGGGTGGAGTCGTTGAACCCGGGGGATCTCACTCCCCAAGGGCGCCTGCGCGAGCACGTCACCGACGACCCCGACTTCGAATGGCGCCTGCCGGAAGCGATCAAGGTGCTGTCGCGCTCCAGCGCCGAGCAGTCGCGTCCGGACACCGCCGGGCAGGAGCGCACCGCCGCCAACCTGGTCGAGGCGCTCGGCCACTTCGGTGTGCAGGCGAAGGTGATCGGCACCGTCGCCGGCCCTCACATCACCCGCTACGAGCTGCGCCTCGCGCCGGGGACGAAGGTCGCGAAGGTGACGCAGCTGAAGGACGACTTGGCTTACGCGCTCGCGGCGACCGACATCCGCATCCTCGCGCCGATCCCGGGCAAGCAGGCGGTGGGGGTGGAGGTCCCGAACGCGCGCCGCAAGATCGTGCGGCTCGGCGACGTCTACCAGGAGCCTCCCAAGGATTGGTCGCCCCTCACGGTGTGGCTGGGCAAGGACGTGGCGGGCAAGGCGATCGGCGCCGACCTCGCGAAGATGCCGCATCTGTTGGTCGCCGGCACGACCGGCGCGGGCAAGTCGGGTGCGATCAACGCGATGCTTGCCAGCGTGCTGCTGCGCGCCAGCCCGCACGAGCTGCGACTGGTGCTGGTCGACCCCAAGCAGGTCGAGCTCAACCACTACGAGTCCATCCCCCATCTCCTCACCCCTGTGATCACCAGCCCGCGGATGGCCGCCAACGCGCTGCAGAACCTCGTAAGGGAGATGGAGCAGCGCTACGGCACGATGTCACTTGCGCGCACGCGCAGCCTGCCCGAGCTCAACAAAGCGCGCCAAGCCAGGGGCGAGCCCCCCCTTCCCTACATCCTCTGCGTGATCGACGAGCTCGCCGACCTGATGATGGTCGCGCCCGCCGACGTCGAGGACTCGATCATCCGCCTTGCGCAGAAGGCCCGCGCCGTCGGCATCCATCTCGTGCTGGCGACGCAGAGCCCGCGCGTGGACGTGATCACGGGCATGATCAAGGCCAACGTGCCCTCAAGGATCGCCTTCGCGGTCTCCTCGCAGACCGACTCGCGGGTGATCCTCGACCAGAACGGCGCCGAGTCGCTGCTGGGGCAGGGCGACATGCTCTTCAGCCCGGTCGGCTCCTCGCGGCTGCAGCGGATCCAGGGCGCCTACATCGACGAGCCGCAGATCGCGAAGCTCACCGACTTCTGGCGCAGGCAGGGAGAACCGGAGCTGCGTGAGGAGTTGCTGGAGGAGGTGGAGTCAGCGGATAAGGAGGGGGGGAGAAGGGGGCAGATGACTTCGACCCCGACGAGGATCCGCTATTGAAGGACGCGATCGCGCTGGTGGCCGAAATGCAGACGGCCTCGACCTCGATGTTGCAGCGACGCCTGCGCCTCGGCTACACACGCGCGGGCCGGATGATCGACATGCTAGAGCGCCGCGGGGTGATCTCCGGCTACGAGGGCTCCAAGCCCCGCCAGGTGCTGATAGCAGAGGCTGACGTGCCGCGTGTGCTGGCCGCCCTGGAGGAGCGGGCGGTCAACTAGCCTTCAGAACCGAGATGCCCGAGATCGGAGCAATTTTTGGCGGGCCCCCTCCCGGTGCCGCGCATGCCTGAGATCGGGACGACGCTGCGCGAGGCCAGGATGCGCTCGCGGATCGACGTGTCGGAGATCGAGGCGCAGACCAAGATCCGCGCGAAGTACCTGCGCGCGCTGGAGAACGAGGAGTGGGACCTGCTGCCGGGGCCGACGTTCGTCAAGAGCTTCCTGCGCACCTACGGCAACGCGCTCGGCCTCGACGGCCGCGCGCTGGTCGAGGAGTACAAGCTTCACTACGAGCACCCCGGCGACGGAATCGAGCCGATCCAGCAGCAGACGGTGTCGGCCCCTCGCCGTGCCCGTCAGCGCGCGAGCGGGGCGACGCGCCGCGGCACGGGGGCGCCGCCGCCGCGCACAGGCCCCTCGCGCGCCTACATGGCGGCGGTCGGCGCTGTGGGCATCGTGATCCTGCTGCTGGTGTACGCGCTGCTGTCGGGCGGCAGCTCGTCCTCCAACAAAACGTCGGCGACGATCCCGGTGACCAGCGCGCGCGGCACCCACCCCAAACGGGTCCACCGAGCGCACCCAACCGGCACGGCGACCACGACGGCGACGGCGACGCTGGCCTCGCTGAAGCTCGAACCGAGCGCGGAAGTGTACGTCTGCCTGATCGGCGACGGCGGGCGCAAGCGGATCCCGGGCGTGATCCTGACCCCGGAAAGCCCCGAGCCGATCTACCACGCAAGCCGCTTCGAACTGACGCTCGGCAACAACGCCGTGACGCTGGTCGTCAACGGCAAGCCAGTGACCGTACCGGCCTCCTCGGGCGCGATCGGCTACGCGATCACCCGCACGGGGATTCGCTCGCTGGTGGAAAGCGAAGCGCCGACGTGCAAGTGAGCGGGTGAGCAGGTGAGCGCGCGCGCGGGGATCGTCGTCACCGGCACCGAGGTGCTGAGCGGCCGCGTGGCCGACCGCAACGGCCCCTGGCTGGCCGATCGCCTGGAAGCGCTGGGCGTGGACCTCGCCGAGATCGCGATCGTCGGCGACCGCCGCGAGGACCTGCTGGCCACGTTGCGCTACATGGCCGACCAGCGCTTCGACGTGGTGCTCACCAGCGGCGGCCTCGGCCCCACCGCCGACGACCTCACCGCCGAGGTTGTGGCGGAGCTCCAGGGCCGCGAGCTGGTGTGGGACGAGCCGCTGCAGCAGCGGATCGAGGCGATCGTCGCACGCCTCGGTGCCCGCTGGCGCAACGTCAGCGTCGAGGCGATGCGCGAGGGCGCCCGCAAGCAGGCGACGATCCCCGCCGGTGCGACGGTGTTGGAGCCCGTCGGCACCGCCCCGGGCCTGGTCGTGACCCCCGCCGAGGGCAAAGCCGGCCCCACGGTGGTCGTGCTCCCCGGCCCGCCGCGCGAGCTGCAGCCGATGTGGGAGGCGGTGGTACGCCACGACTTCCGAGGCGCCGGCCCGTTGCGCGAGGCGCTGACAGGCGCCACGGTCTACCGCCGCCGCACGCTGCGCCTGTTCGGGATCCCCGAGTCCGAGATCGCCGAGACGCTCAGGGTCAGCGCGCGCGAGGGCGTGGAGCTCGAGCGCCTGGAGGTGACGACCTGCCTGAAACGGGGCGAGGTCGAGGTGGTCACCCGCTACGAGCCCGACGCGCAGCCGATCTACGACGCGCTCGTGGCGGCGGTGCGCGAGCACCATGTCGAGCAGCTCTTCTCCGAAGACGGCAGCACGATCGACGAGCAGGTCGCGTCGCTGCTGCGCGGAGACGGAGACGTCCCCGCGCGCACGATCGCCACGGCCGAGTCGTGCACGGGAGGCCTGCTCGCGGCCCGCCTCACCGACCTCCCGGGCGCCTCGGCGTACATGCGCGGGGCGATCGTCGCTTACGCCAACGAGGCCAAGGTCGCGCTCGCAGGCGTCCCTGCCCCGCTGTTGGAGCGCCACGGCGCCGTCTCTCCGGAGGTAGCGGAGGCGCTGGCGAGGGGCGCGCGAGAGCGCCTCGGAGCGGACGTTGGCGTGGGCGTCACCGGCGTGGCGGGCCCCGGCGGCGGTAGCGAGGAGAAGCCGGTCGGCACGGTCTGCCTGAGCGTGATTGCCCCCAGAGGCTCGCGCGCGCGCACGGTAACGCTGCCGGGCGGCCGTCCGGACGTCCGCGAGCGCGCGACCACGGTGGCACTGCACCTCGTGCGCCAGCTGCTGGCGCCGAAAGCCGCCGTCTGAACTTAGCGCAACAAATCCGTCCCGACATGTGGTACAGTAGACCCCGAGGTATCGGGAGGCAGCACCGATCGTGCACCACGAGGTCACGACGGCTTTTGCATGGTGAATATGACGATTATTAGACGTTGAACGTAAATTCCAGTCAACAAAGCTAGATGACCAGTTGGAAACAGATCCCAAGTGTCGCGAAATACAGCGAATCCCCAGCATTGGCCTGAAAATTCAAGGCCGATTCGGCGCTCTGAACGCCTGAGTTCAACGTGTCACCCCTTGACAGCACGGTGGGGAGATGGCAATATGGGCTCACAGGACGAGGCGAAGCAAAAACACGAGGAGGGAGAGGGCCAGAACAGGGATCACGAAAAGCTTCTTCGGCAGGTCCGTCCAAGCAGCACCCGGACGGGCACCCAGGTTCACACGAGGCGATCGCCGTGGCAACGCGGAGGAAGCGCCTCGGTGGCCGAGCATTCTCTGCGTGTCGAAGTGTGGGAGCAGAGACAAATCGGCCCCGGAACGCCACAACTTGATCGAAAGGGCGCTCCAGGGCCATGTGCAACACAAAGGAGTATAGCGAATGAAGTCAATAAAGATCATGGGGCTGTGCCTCGTGGCCGCGATGGCGTTGAGCGCGGTTGTGTCGGCATCGGCGTCAGCTACGAAAAACCCTAAATGGGTGATATGTGAAACGAGAGGGCCGAACAATGGCCAGTGGAGTGACGGTACGTGTACAAAACTGGGCGGCGAAAAGACCCACGAAACTAGATTACTTCTTACGGAAAACGAAACTAGAGAAATCACGGCGGTAGGCAATGGGAATCAGATGCTGGCCTCTCCGGGAGCGCCTACCGTTATCTGCAAGAAGCTAAAACTCAAGGCAGGGGCTGTCCTCTTAGGAGGAGAACCAGGTAAAGATAACGAGTCCATAGTGTACGAAGAATGCGAAGTCGAAGGTAAACCAAACTGTAAAGTCAAGAACGTGGGTGGCGTAAACGGTACGATAGAAACGCACCCGCTGACTTCTACCCTGGTATACACGAGTAAAGCAGCGGAGGAAGCAGAAAATCAAGCCGCAACGTTAACTCTTTTTAAACCCACAACTGGTGAAATCTTTGTAGAACTAGAACTAGAAGGGACAGAATGTCCAGAAGCCCTGCGCGGGAAAGCTCTTCCCGTAAAAGGCGAAGTCCTCGGTGAAAATACGGGCCTCAATGAACATCTCGTTACACACGAACTCAACTTCCCAGCCACCGCGTTGAAAATCTATTGGTTGCAAGTTGGGGGAGTGGCAACAGAAAAAGAAATCAAAAAACTGATGCTAGCTACTCTATCAGCCACTTATTCAGGTAAAACAAAGGTAAGCTTGGCGGGTAGTCAGCTAGGCCAAGACTGGTGGGTAGATTGATTCCGTTGTTTCTAGTGGCAAGGCGCTAGATCGCACTGTCGCTTGGGTGGTAGGGCTTACCCATGTCCCTACCACCCTAATTTAGTTAGGAATTGCAGATCAAACGCGAGGGAGATATGGGGTCAAATGGGGTCAAGCATATACAGCGCTGACAAAGACGTAAGATGGTTTTCTTGGAGCGCTTCGGTTCTGTCGATAGTCGCGCTCATGCTGGCTTCTCTGATCATGTCCTCTTCGTCGTATGCCCGCGGGGACGCAAACGAGGTCAGCTGCCCGAACGAAGGAATGTCGGGATTTGAGTCTCATCTTCCGGATTGTCGCGCGTATGAGATGGTGTCGCCAGCTTTCAAGGATGGCGGCGACGACACGGTTCTCCAAGCGGTCTCGAGCACGGGCACTCATGTGATCATCAGCTCACTGAGTGCGTTTGCCGGTACCGAAAACGATCCGCTCGACGACGTCTTGGGTGCGGTGTATCAGCTGGTTCGCTCTGGCTCGGGATGGACTGCCTCGTCGGTCACTCCGTCTGCATCCATGTCGCCCAACGCTTATTTTTTGACTAGCAGCTCTGACGGCGTTTCTGATCTGTGGGAAGTGGTGGGCAGCGCACATTCTATTTACTCTGGGGCGTTCGATATCCGTGAGCCGAGCGGAGCATTTTCAGAAGTCGGGCCGGTGCTTCCACCTGCAGCACAAATGGGTCCGCCTGCAACTGGCGAGAATGGGGGCGAAGACAAAGATGTCGCATTCGCCGGGGCGACGCGTGACCTGTCGCATGTGCTGTTCACAATCGAGGCTCAGCAGCCAGAATGGCTTTGGCCAGGCGATACAACTGAACCAGGCACGGGTGATAGGTCCCTGTATGAATATGGAGGCGTGGGTAATTCGCAGCCAAGGCTCGTCGGCGTGAGTGCATCTGGTGGTTTGATCAGCGACTGCGGGACATCGCTCGGGGCCCCCTCTGGACAAGGTACCAGCAACACATACAATGCCATCTCGGCTGACGGGGAAACGGTATTCTTTACGGCGCTGGGCTACGAAGAAGGAGAAGGAGATATCTGCAAGCACGAAGGACGACCGGCGGTCGGCGAGCTGTATGCACGACTCGGGCACTCGCAGACTGTGGGCATCTCTGAGCCATCGACCGAGGCATGCAGCCGGTGTGCTGTTGGTGAACCGAAGAAGGCGATTTTTCAGGGAGCCTCGGAAGATGGATCGGAGGTGTTCTTCACGACAGAACAGGAACTGTTTGCAGGTAGCGAAGGGCAGAATCTTTACGAGTACGATTTCGACGCTCTGGATGGGGAAAAGGTCGTTCGAGTTTCGCGTGGCGCACCTGGATATGAATCGCAGCACCCTGGAGTGCTTGGTGTAGCGCGCGTGTCCGAGGATGGGTCGCACGTATATTTCGTCGCTACGGAAGCGCTCACGGGGTCAAACTCCGAAGGTAATTCTCCAGGCCAGGGTGCTGACAACTTGTACATGTTCGAGCGCGACTCGAACTACCCTACGGGTCGGACCGTCTTTATTACCAAGCTCACCGATGAAGATGCGAAATCGGATTGGAGCGGGCAGGACATGCATGCTGTGCAGGCTACCCCTGAAGGTGAGTTCCTGGTCTTTGATAGCCATACGGCCATCATGGGAAATCTCACAGAACGATCCCAGGTATTGGAGTATAATGCACAAACGGAAAAGCTCATTCGTATATCCGTTGGAGCTGCCGGCTACTCGAGTGGTGCCAAAAGTGCTGAAACCTATGGTTCATCGATAGATTCCCAGAACTACGGTGAAAAGGATCTCCCCACTAACGCAACGACCCGTCTCGCGGTCTCCACGGATGGTTTGCGCATAGTATTTTACAGTCAGGCCGCCTTGGCGGAAGGCGCCGAAGAAGGTAAGGAAAACGTGTATGAGTATGAGGGCAGTGAAAATTCCGTGGAACCTAACGCGCCGGGAAGTGTATATCTGATTGCTGCAAACGTAGAAAAGGCCGAAAACGATATCAGCCTTGACTCGACAGGCGCCGACGTCTTTTTCGAAACCCTCGACCGGTTGTCACCGTCCAACGTCGATACTAAGATTAACATCTACGATGCCAGGGAAGATGGTGGCTTTCCTGTGTCAATCCATGAAGCATGCACCGGCGAAGCGTGCCAGGGTTCGCCTTCTTCCCCTCCGGCATTTGGTGCACCGTCTAGTGCGACAGTAGATGGCAATGGCAATCTTGCTCCCCCTGGTCCTGTTGCACCCCAGCAAATGGGTGTTCCTTCCCCTACCAAAAAGAAATGCTCGAAAGGTAGGACGCTTGAGCACAACCGCTGTGTGAAGGTCAAGCCAAGGTATAAGAAGAAGATGCGCCGAGGGGGTAAGTAGCCATGACCTTTAGAGATCATTTCGGTCAAGATCCAGTTGTTGCTGAGAAGCTGCGGCGGTTGTGTTTGACTGTGCTGTTTCTGTGCATCGGCTGTCTATGCACGACCGCATCGGCATATGGTTCGGTTGCGTGGACGATTCGGAGCGTGGCCGAGCCTACTCAGTTCTCGCCCAATGATTCTGTAAGGTGCGAAATGGCAAGAGAATTCTGCGATCGGTATCAGCTGCTCCCGATGAACATCGGTGACAGCGACTCAACGGGGCCGATTGTGGTGAAGGACAAGCTTCCGAGCGGCCTGGTGACAGCCAAAGCGCCTGAAGGCGCAGGCTGGAATTGTGCTGGTGGCCGCGGTGAAATGGAAGTCACGTGTGAATACGAAGGCTCCGTTTCCCGCGCTCATGTCATTACTCCGCTCGTCATGTACGTAACATGGCCCGATGAGTCTCAGAATGGTCAATATTTGACGAACGAAGCGTCGATCACGGGTGGCGGTACGAACGCCGTAGCAACGACTCGTGAGGAGACGTTGGTTAGTTCCAAGCCTCCAGCGTTTGGCTTGGACGAATTCGACGTCGAAGTAGGTACGATGAATGCGGGCAACTCGGTTCAGGCGGGCGAACATCCTTGGCAGATGACGACGAATCTGGAGATTCCGACGGTTGAACTACCGACATCGGCCCCTAACTCGGCGGATGAGATCTTCGGTCCAGTTGAGCTGTGGAAGAGCGTGTCGGTCGAGCTGCCCGTGGGTGTCATCGGCAATCCGCAGACGAGTGCGGAGTGTACAGGGCATGAGCTGGAAAGGGAGAAATGTCCTACGGCAAGTATCGTCGGATCGGTGGAGACCGGCGCGGCTATCGAGGCCGATGAATTCGTCTATTCTGAAGATGGTGAATTGAACACTCCGCTTTACAATCTCGCTCCTGAGGGAGGGTATCCGGCCGAGTTCGGCTTCGATATTACCGGAGGTGTCATCTACCTGTACGCGAGCGTCGTGCGTTCCGCGGGAGGTTATGGGCTGCGCGTTGCCGGTCCCGGCCTGCCTGGCGGCGGGGTTGGCGCGTTTGGATCTGTGATCACGTTCTACGGCAACCCGGCGCAGGTGAAAGAAGAACCATCTAAGGGAGCGTTCTTGACGAACCCCACCCGCTGTACAAACGAACCCGAAAAGGCACGCGCCGAAGTGGAATCGTGGGAAGAACTTGGCCATCCCGTGGCCAGGGAAGCCACAGTTTACCCTGAACTCACGGGTTGCAACCTGCTCAGCCCGCACTTCACTCCCGGCGTCTCGATGGCGCCGAGCGAACCGGGCGAAGGCTCCCAGCAGGGCGGCACCACCCAGGCCGACGCACCCTCAGCTTACAGCTTCAGCCTGAAGAGCCCCCAGGCCGAAGGCTTCGAAGAACTCGCCACGCCCGAGATGCAGGACGTCACCGTGACGTTGCCCGAAGGCGTATCGATCTCGCCGTCGGCGGCCGACGGCCTGCAGACCTGTGCGGCCGAGGGTCCCGAGGGCATCGCTATCCCCAAGGGCGTCAACGGTGCCGGAGAACCGCTCCACGACAACGAAGCCAATGAAGGTGAAGTAATCGGCGCGGACGGCATGTCCCACCTTGACAAAGGGAACTGCCCCGAAGCCTCTACGCTCGGCACCGTCGATGTCTTCACGCCCGATCTCCCCACCCGCTGCGGCGGCGAAGGCCAGGCGGCATGCAAAGAACCGGACGAAGCGGCTCCGCTACAGGGCCGTGTCTACCTCGCCCAGCCGGAATGCGGCGGCGAAGGCCAGCCGGAATGCTCGCCCGCGTACGCCGAAGGCCGGGGTGGGCCCTCCGGCGAGGGCAAGCTGTTCGGCCTCTACATCGAAGCCGAAGGCGACGGCGTGGTGGTCAAGCTGTCCGGGTATGTGACGGCCAACCCGCTCACCGGCCAGCTGCAGGCCATCGTCAAGGAAAACCCGCAGTTCCCCGTCAGCGAAATCGACCTGCACCTGCACGGCGGGCCGCGGGCGCCGCTTGCCAACCCGCAGACCTGCGGCAGCTACGCCACCACCTCGACGCTCAGCTCCTGGGCCGGCCAGGAAGTCACGGGAGAAGCGCCTTCGTTCAAGATCGACTGGGATGGCCACGGCGGCGCCTGTCCGGCGAGCCTGCCGTTCGGCCCCAGCTTCCTCGCCGGCACGATCGCGCCTACGGCCGGCGGGTTCAGCCCGGTGTCGGTAACGGTCTCGCGCCACGATCGCGAACAGGACATCTCCGCGATCACCGTCCACACGCCGCCCGGCGTGGCGGCGATCCTCGCGCAGGTGCCGCTCTGCGGCGAAGCGCAGGCGAACGCTGGCACCTGCGGCGAAGCGAGCCTGGTCGGCCACACGCACGTCGCCGTCGGCCCTGGCTCGAACCCGTACTGGGTGGAAGGCAAGGTGTACCTCACCGGCCCCTATAACAGCGCCCCGTTCGGCCTCAGCATCGTCACACCCGCCAAGGCCGGTCCGTTCAACCTCGGCAACGTGATCGTCCGCGCGGCGCTCCACATCGACCCCAACACCGCCGCCGTGACTGCCGTCAGCAACCCGCTGCCACAGATCATCGACGGCGTGCCGTTGCGGATCCAGACCGTCAACGTGACGCTCGACCGTCCCAACTTCACCTTCAACCCCACCAACTGCAGCCAGCAGTCGATCACCGCCACGATCACCTCGACGCAGGGCACGAGTGCCTCGGTGTCGAGCCCGTTTGCCGCCTCTGGATGCGCCAAGTTGCAGTTCAAGCCGTCGTTCAAGCTCTCCACGCAGGGCAAGACGAGTCGGGTCGATGGGGCCAGCCTCGTCGTGAAGATTGCTCAGAAGCCCGGGGAAGCCAATATCCACAAAGTCCACTTGGCGTTTCCGAAGTCGCTGCCCGCGAGGCTGTCTACTTTGCGGGGTGCGTGTACCGAAGCGCAGTTTGCGGCCAACCCGTCGGATTGTCCGGCGGGGTCGGTGATCGGGACCGGGACGGCTGTCACGCCGGTCCTAAGCGCGCCGTTGAGTGGCCCGGCCTACCTGGTCTCGCACGGAGGGGCGGCTTATCCGGATGTGGTGTTCGTGCTCCAGGGCGATGGCGTGACGATCGATCTGACGGGGGCTACGGATATCAAAAAAGGGATCGCGTACTCGACGTTCGAAACGGTGCCGGATGCTCCGGTGTCTTCGTTTGAAGCTGTCCTGCCGGAGGGGCCGCATGCCGTGTTCGGAGCTGACCTGCCCGGGAAGGCGAAGGGCAGCTTCTGCGGGCGCGCTCCGAGCATCGCTACGACGCTGGAAGCTCAGGACGCCGCCGTGCTCGTGCAGAGCACCAAAGCCACTGTCACCGCCTGTCCCCGCCACAAGATAACCGGCAAGAAACGACATGCGCACAAGGCGAAGGGGAGGAGCAAGAAGAAGTAGTAGCGCGACTTCCCAAGCTCTCGGGCGACACTCCCTCTCTTTGGCGCCCGCGGAGATCCGGATTCGTGACCACCTCTCCACGCATTCGGACGACCGACTGGGGGCGTCGGCACGCACCCCGGCGCCCCCGTCGGTCGCGATTGAAGGTTGATACCGATCGACCCACGGACCACCACACGCCGTGCCTCGCCAGTGAATAGGATCTCTCGGGCCTCGAAGCGAAGCTCCCCGAGGGTCTGTCACGCCGGTCCTCGGTGCACCGCTGAGCGGCCCTGCGTACCTCGCCGTCGGCTCCGTGATGCCGCCACTGGCCGATGGGTTGCCCGCGAGTCAGAAACACTCTCTTGTGCCGCCCTTGCGCGCGTGGTACATCTATGCGTACGTTTTCCAAGGGATGGAAGGACATCGGAACAGATTTCAAGCCAAGACAACAAAAGTGGCGGTCGGCCACTGTACGCTTGTAAAAAGCTCTCGGGCGCCCCTACCGACTTTCCAGGCGACCGCAGAGAGTCCGGATCGTGACCTCCTCTCCACGCATTCGGATCCCGCCGAGCGGGGGCGCTGGCCTAGCAGAGCCGGCGCCCCCGCCGGCCCCAGCGAGAACGCAGGGCGATGGCCGGCTCAGGTGGGGCATTTGACTTACACCGACTCCCTCGAGAGGGCAGCGCGATGTCCGGCCCGGTCGGGACATTTGACTTGCGCCGGCCCGCGCCCGCGGTTGCGATCATGACTGGCATGGCCCGCGGCGCCGAAGCCAGGTTGTTCGTCGCGCTCGACCTGCCCGCTGAGGCGCGCGGGGAGCTGGTTGCGTGGGCGCGCGCCGCCGCCGCGAGCGTGCGCGAAGGGAGGAGTCTCGACGCGCGCGCATCCTCGATGACCTACCGAGGCGTCGTGCGCGCTCCCGGCCGCCGGCGGGAATCGCGACCGCTTCCAACCCGCCAGCTGCGGCTGCTCGGCGACGACACGCTGCACGCCACGCTCTGCTTCCTCGGCGACCAGCCGGTGGGGGAGATCGAGGTGCTCGACGGCGCGATCGCCGCAGCCTGCGCGGAGGCCACGCCGATCGGGGAGCTCTCGTTCGGGGCGCCGCTGTGGCTGCCGCCGCGCCACCCGCGCACGCTTGCCGTGGAGCTGCACGACACGCCCGACCACGCGCTGGAGGCGCTGCACGGAGAGCTTGCCGCCGCGCTGGCGGGAGTCTGCGAGTCCGGCGTGACAGCCGCTACGTTACCCGCAGGGTTGGGCATCGATGGCCGCCCGCGCCGGCGCTTTCGCCCGCACGTCACCGTCGCGCGCATGCGCCCCTCCGAAGGCCCGAGCGAGCGCGGGCTTCCGCCCACGCCGCAGCTGTCGTTCACGCCGCGCACGGTCACCCTGCATCGGTCCTGGCTCACGCCCGAGGAGGCCGTGTACGAGGGGCTTGCCACATATGCCCTCGCGGCCCCTGCCGGCCGGAGCGAGCTGTAGCTCGCGCAGGCCACCCAAAAAGGTCCCCAATCGAACAAGTGTTCCGTCCGGAGCGCCCCCTACCGTTTGCGATCGATCCGTTTCCCGACTTCCGGAGGAGCTTCCGATGCCGACCGACCAGGACAAGGCCGCCAAGGCCCGCGACGCCGCGCTGAAGGGTGCGCTCACGCAGATCGAGCGCGAGTTCGGCAAGGGTACCGTCATGCGCATGGGGGATGAGGGCGCGCAGGTGCGCGTCGCAGCGATTCCCACCGGGGCTCTGTCGCTCGATCTCGCGCTCGGGATCGGCGGGGTTCCGCGCGGGCGCATCGTCGAGGTCTTTGGCCCCGAGTCCTCGGGGAAGACCACGCTGATCTACCACGTCCTCGCCGAGGCCCAGCGACTCGGGGGAGTCTGCGCCTTCATCGACGCCGAGCACGCGATGGACCCGCTCTACGCCAAGGAGATCGGCGTCGACATCGACGAGCTGCTCGTCTCCCAGCCCGACTACGGCGAGCAGGCCCTGGAGGTCGCCGACATGCTCGTGCGCTCCGGGGCGATCGATGTCGTCGCGATCGACTCCGTCGCCGCGCTCACCCCGCGCGTGGAGCTGGAGGGGCAGATGGGCGACCAGACGGTCGGCTCCCAGGCGCGGATGATGTCCCAGGCGATGCGCAAGATCGCCGGCAACCTCAACCGCACCTCCACGCTCTGCATCCTCACCAACCAGATCCGCGAAAAGGTCGGCGTGATGTTCGGCTCGCCAGAGACCCAGCCAGGCGGGCGCGCGCTGAAGTTCTATGCCTCCCAGCGTCTCGACATCCGGCGCATCGAGACGCTCAAGGACGGCACCGAGGCAGTCGGGAATCGCGTACGCGTCAAGGTTGTCAAGAACAAGCTCGCCGCCCCCTTCCGCCAGGCCGAGTTCGACATCGAGTTCGGCAAAGGCATCTCCTCCACGGGCTGCCTGATCGACCTCGGCATCGAGGACTCCGTCGTCACCAAGTCCGGCTCCTTCTTCTCCTACGGCAACGAACGCCTCGGCCAGGGTCGCGGCAACGCCAAGGCCTACCTGGACGAGCACCCGGCGATCGCCAAGGAGATCCGCGCGAAGATCTTCGCCGCGCGGGGCATCTCGCCCGGGGGACCCTCGGTCCCGCTGGAGCCCGTCGAGGACTCCGTCAAAGCGGGGCAGGAGACGCCGCCCGAGGTCGCGCCCGTGCCGGAGTCGCAGCGGGAGCGCGTGGCGGCCGCAGCCTAGACACTAGACGGGCTCATCTGGCTAACCTTGGGTCGTGCGCTATCACGTCACGACCTTCGGTTGCCAGATGAACGAGCACGACTCCGAGCGGATGAAGGGGATGCTCGAGTCGCTCGGCTACCGCGAGGCCGCCGCACGCGCCGAGGCCGACCTGATCCTCTTCAACACCTGCTCGATCCGCGAGTCGGCCGACTCCCGCTTCATCGCGCACCTCGGCGAGGCCAAGCGACTGAAGCTCGAACGGCCCGAGCGGATCGTCGGCGTGGGGGGGTGCTGGGCACAGTCGGTCAAGGAGGAGGTCTTCGAGCGCTTCCCGTTCGTTGACGTCGCCTTTGGTCCCGGCCAGGTCCACCGCCTCGCCGAGTTCCTCACCTCCGAGTCGCTCACCGCCCAGGGCTACTTCGAGTTCGAGGGCTTCACCGGGCGCCTGCCCGCCCACCGCGAGCGGCCCTTCCAGGGGTGGGTGCAGATCAGCGTCGGCTGCAACTGCCGTTGCAGCTACTGCATCGTCCCCTCCACCCGCGGGCGCGAGGTCAGCCGGCCCTTCGAGGAGCTCGTCGCCGAGGTCCGTGCGATGGCCGCCGAGGGGGTGCGCGAGGTCACGCTGCTGGGCCAGAACGTCAACTCCTACGGGCGCGATCTGCGCGAGCCGGCCGCGCCGGGAGAGACGGGCGGAGGACGACGCTCGCGCAGCTTCGCCGAGCTTTTGCACGCGCTCGACGCCATCGAAGGCGTCGAGCGCATCCGCTACACCTCACCCCACCCAAAGGATATGCGCGAAGATGTGATCCAATCGCATGCCTCCCTACGTACAGTATGTGAGCACATTCATTTGCCGCTGCAGTCCGGCTCGTCACGAATCCTCAAGGCGATGCGCCGCACCTACGACCGCGAGCGGTATCTCGATCGAGTTGCATTGATCCGAGAGCACGTTCCAGACGTATCACTTACTACAGACATCATCGTCGGCTTCCCCGGCGAGACCGAGGAGGACTTCGAGCAGACGCTCTCGCTCGTCGAGCAGGTCCGCTACGACAGCGCCTTCACGTTCCTCTTCTCGCCCCGCCGAGGCACCGAGGCCGCCGCGATCATCGAGGGCCTCGTGCCCCACCCAGTCAAGGTGCAGCGCATGGAGCGGCTCGTCGAGGCCGTCCAGCGCCACGCGCGCGAGCGCTCCCAGCGCTTCGTGGGGCGCGAGCTGGAGGTGCTCGTCGAAGGGCCCTCGCGCACCGACCCCTCGCGGCTGCGGGGGCGCACCCGCCACAACAAGGTCGTCAACTTCGCCGGCCTCTCCGCCCCCGGGGATCTGACCTGGGTGCGGATCGACTCCGCCACCTCGCAGACGCTCGCCGGGGAGGAACTGCTGCTGGCCCGCGCTTCGGGGTAAGTTACGGCGGGCCGCCCCTGGCTGGCGACGGCCCGCCGCTCCTCGATCTGCCGACGCTGCTAGTCAGCGGTCGGGGTCGGCCCCGGGGGAGGGCCCGTGTAGCTCGAACCAGATTCGCTGCCCGATCCGGATTTCGAGCTCGATCCTCCGCTCGACCCTTTGCCCATGTTCGGGCACGGGTGGCCCGAGGGGCTCGTCGAGTTCGGCGCCGGGCTCGTCTTCGACGGCGTCGAGGGGGTGGTTGTCGTGGACGGAGTGGTCGTCGTCGACGGCGTTGACTGGGTCGTTGTGCCCGTCGTGCCGCTAGTGCCACTCGGAGCCGCGGCCGCGCCGGCGATGCCGGCGACCGCGCCTCCCGTTGCCAGCGCGCCCACCACGATGACCGCCCTGATCGTATTTGCCCTGTTCATGGGACCTCCTGTGTGGTCGGTTGGGGGCTTTCCTTACGCCACCCATCCTGCGCCCCGTCCCTAAGCGGCCCGCAACGCCTCTCTAAGGCGTATCGAAGGAGTTCGTGGGAGCCCTCTTACGCCGGCGGTTGGCGCGGACCGGGCATCGCAAGGGTCGCGGTGGCGACTCAGCCCTTCGCGCGGTGACCCGCCGCGATCTCTGCCGCAAGTTTGTCGCTGCCCGTCTTACGGGTGACGGTCGCGGCGAAGCCAGGGGCAAAACCCGCGAACACCGTGCCGACGCGCAGCGGCAGCGGTGCGACATCAACCTCGGCGCGGTTGTGCTCGATCGCCTCGGCCACCGCACGGCCCACGTCGTGCGGGCTGCGCGTGCCCACCCCCGGAGGGAGCTTCGCGCCGGAGCCGGCGAACATGCCCGCATCGCGGATGAAGCCCGGGCAGACGACCGAGACGCCGACGCCCCGCTCGCGCATCTCCGGGCGCAAACCCAGCGCGAAGCCGCGCAACCCGAACTTGGTCGCGTTGTACATCGAGGACATCGCTGTCGGCGCCTTCCCCGACAGCGAAGAGACGAACAGCAGATGACCAGCACCGCGCGCCGCCATCGCCGGCGCCAGCGCGTAGGCCATCGCGATCGGAGTACGCAGGTTCACCTCCAGCGTGCGGTCGATCTCCTCGAGCGCAAATTCCTCCAGGCGCCCCGCGCCCGGAAGCGCCGCGTTGGCGACCAGGATGTCCACGTCGCCCGCCTCCTCCACCAGACGATCGACGGCGGCGCGGTCGGCCAGGTCGGCTGCCAGCGCCCGGGCGCCGAGCTCGCTCGCCAACCCCTCCAGCACGTCGGTGCGCCTGCCGGTCACGATCAGCTTCGCGCCGCGCCCGCCCAGCTCGCGGGCGATCGCTTCGCCGAGGCCGCCGGTGGCGCCGGTGAGCAGCACTGTCGATCCGGAGATCCTCATCTGCTGTCAGCCTACGCGAATGCAAGTGATCGCGCTGTTCGGCCCGACCGGCGTCGGCAAGACCGCCCTAGCGGTCGCGCTCGCCGCACGCCTGCGAGCCGACGGCGAAGACCCGGTGGCGGTGTCGGCGGACGCGCTGCAGGTGTACGCCGGCCTGGAGACGCTCACCGGCGTCGCCTCGCCGGCCGAGCGAGCCGCGCTCGAGCACCGGCTCGTCTCCTTCCTGCCGCTCGACGCCTCCTTCAGCGCCGGCCAGTACGCCGAGCTGGCGCACGCCGAGATCGACGGGCTGCTCGCCCGGGGCCGGCGTCCGATCGTCGTCGGCGGCACCGGTCTCTACCTGCGCGCGGCGCTCACCGAGCTGCGTCTGCGCCCGCCCCCGCCCGAGGGGCTGCGCGAGCGGCTCACCGCGGAGCTCGAACGGGAAGGAGCGCCCGCGCTGCACGCCCGCCTCGCGCGCGCCGCGCCGTGGGCGGCCGCGGAGATCGAGCCGACCGACCGCCAGCGGATCGTGCGTGCGCTGGAGCTGCTCGAAGCCGGCGAGCTGGAGCCGCCGGAGGGGCCATCGCAGCTGTGGACCGACGAGGTGCGCCGCCCCACATTGCTGGTCGGGTTGACGCTCGAGCGCGAGCAGCTGTACGCGCGGATCGACGCCCGCGTCGAGTGGATGCTCGCGGCCGGGGTACGCGAGGAGGTGCTGCGCGCCCACGCCGCCGGCGCATCGGTCACCGCGCGCAAGGCGCTCGGCTTCGAGGAGCTGCTCGCCGGCGATGTCGAGGCGATGCAGCGGCACACCCGCAACTACGCGCGCCGCCAGCTCTCGTGGATGCGCAAGCTCGCCGGCGTGCACCTGATCGACGTGACCGGGCGCTCGCCGGAGGAGCTCGCCGCGGAGATCGTGGGCTTGCTCGCGGCCGACGGTGTCGCCGACGCACCACCCGCCGATGCCGTTTGACGAGACTGTTCGCACCTGGTGAGGGCATAAACTCCGGGCGCGATGACCGTCCCCGCAGAGATCGGCCCGATGCAGTTCGAGAAGTGGCAGGCGCTCGGCAACGACTACCTGATCGTGGAGCGCGCGCAGCTGCCGTTCGAGCTCACTCCGGCGCGCATCCGCAAGCTCTGCATGCCGCATTTCGGGGTGGGCGCCGACGGGGTGCTGGTGCTGGCCCCCAGCGAGGACCCCCAGTTCGTGGCGCAGCTGCGGATCTACAACCCCGACGGCTCGGAGGCAGAGCTGTCGGGCAACGGCGCGCGCGAGGCGGTGCTCTACCTGCGCCGTCACGGCTGGGTCGAGGAGGACGTCTTCTCGATCTACACAGCCGCCGGGGCGATCGCGCCGACGATCCTCAGCCCCCACAGCTGCCGCGTGGACATGGGCGCGGCGTCGCTCACCTCGCCGAGCTTCCCGAGCGGGCCCGTCGACGGCCACGGCGAACTGAGCGCCGGCGGACGGCGCTGGCGCTTCCAGCACGTCTCGATCGGCAACCCCCAGTGCGCGATCCACGTCGAGGACCTGGATGCGCTGCTGGCGCTCGACCTGCCCGCGATCGGCCCCGCGATCGAAGGCCACGAGCTCTTCCCGCAGCGCACCAACGTCTCCTGGTACACCAAAACCGAACCCAACCGCATCCGCGCGCGGATCTTCGAGCGCGGGGTGGGGGAGACGCTCTCCTCGGGCACCGGAGCGACCGGCGCGGCGGTCGCGCACCATCTCGGCGAGGGCGGCGGAATGGGACCGCCGATCACCGTCGCCCTCGACGGCGGCGAGCTGCAGGTCGAGGTGGGGGAGGAGCTGCAGGTGCATCTGACAGGCTGGGCGCGGCCCGTGTATGAGGGCTGCCTCAGCGAGGACTTCCTAAAGGAGCTGCATGAGACCGAGTAATCGCTTGAGCCGCATCCCGCCCTACCTGTTTGCCGAACTGGAGCGCAAGATCGCCGCCAAGCAGGCCGCCGGGGTGGACGTGATCAGCCTCGGCATCGGCGACCCCGACCGCCCGACGCCGGCGCTGATCGTCGAGGCGATGCAGGAGGCCGTCACCGAGCCCGAGACCCACCGCTACCCCTCCAACCGCGGTCGCGGCGATTTCCGCGAGGCGATCGGCGACTTCTACGCGCGGCGCTTCGACGTGGAGCTCGACCCGGCGAGCGAGGTCATCCCCGCGATCGGCGCCAAGGAGGCGATCTTCAACCTCAACCTCGCCTTCCTCGACCCCGGCGACGCCGCGCTCGCCTCCGACCCCGGCTACCCGGTGTACAGCGCGGGGCCGCTGCTCGCCGGCGCCGACCCGGTGCCGCTGGCGCTCGTGCCGGAGCTCGGCTTCGTCCCCGACCTCGACGCGATCGCCCCCGCGGACCTCGCACGCGCGAAGCTGATCTACCTCAACTACCCCAACAACCCCACCGGCGCGCTCGCGCCGGAGGGCTTCTTCGAGCGCGTCGTGGCGTTTGCCCGCGAGCACGAGATCCTCGTCGTGCACGACCTGTCCTACTCGGAGATCGCCTACGACGGCCACCGACCGGGCTCGTTTCTCGCGACCCCGGGCGCCAAGGAGGTGGGGATCGAGGTGTTCTCGCTCTCCAAGGGCTACAACATGACCGGCTGGCGCTGCGCGGCCGTGGTCGGAAACAGCGAGGCGCTCGAGACCTACTGGCGGCTGAAGACCAACATCGACTCCGGCCTGTTCGAGGCGGTGCAGCTCGCGGGGATCGCCGCGCTCTCACCGGAGGCCGACGCCGAGGTCGCCTCGATGAACGAGCTCTACCGCATCCGCCGCGATCTCGTCTGCGAGGCGCTCGCCAAGGCCGGCGTGCATGTCACCCCGCCAAAGGGCACGATCTACGTGTGGGCCCCGGTTCCCGCGGGCTTCGAGAGCTCGGTCGCCTACTGCGAGCACGTGCTCGAGCGCACCGCCGTGGTGATCTCGCCGGGCAGTGCCTACGGCCCGAGCGGCGAGGGCTGGTTCAGGATCTCGCTGACGACGCCCGACGATCGCCTCGCGGAGGCCGTCGCGCGGTTGGGGACACTTTCCTGAACCGGCGCGCGGGTGGTCGTAGAATCGGTGGTGAATGGATCGCAGTCGTAACGGCCGTAGCGCCGTCACCCCCAATTCGAGCTCGCTGAACGGGTCTGGACCTGCCGCGGATCGCTCCCCCCGCGCGCGACAGCGAGCCCTCTGCATCGCAGCGCTTCCCGACGCGGATGACAGCAGCGTGCGCGAGCTGGGCGAGCTGCTGCGCACCGCCGGCGTGGCGGTGGTGGGGGAGCTGGTGCAGCGCCGCGAGCAGCCCCACCCCAACACGTATCTCGGGCCGGGCAAGGTGGCCGAGGCCAAGCAGGCCGCGCAGGAGTGCGACGCCAACGTGATCGCCTGCGACGACGAGCTCACCCCACGCCAGGAGCGCAACCTCGAGACCGAGTTGGGATTGCCGGTCGTCGATCGTACGACCGTGATCCTCGACATCTTCGCCGCCCACGCCGCCAGCGCCGAGGGCAAGCTGCAGGTCGAGCTGGCCCAGCTGGAGTACAACCTCGCGCGGATGCGCGGCCTCTGGAGCCACCTCGAGCGCCTCGGCGGCGGAATCGGCACGAGGGGCCCGGGGGAGAGCCAGATTGAGACCGACCGCCGCCTCGCCCGCGACCGCATCGCCGCGCTGCGCCGGCGCCTGGAGCACGTGCGCGGCACCCGCGCGGTGATGCGCGCCGAGCGCGAGCGCGCCGCGCTGCCGACGGTCGCGCTCGCCGGCTACACCAACGCCGGCAAGTTGACGCTGCTGAACGCCCTCACGGCCGCCTACGGTCGCACCGGGCAGGCCGGGCGGGCGGGCGCCGATCATCAGGCCGAGCGCGACCGACGGGTGCGCGACCGCCTCTTCCACACGCTCGACCCGACCACGCGTACGGTGCACATCGGTGGCCGCCCCCACCTCGTCACCGACACGGTCGGCTTCATCCGCAAGCTTCCCCACCAGCTGGTCGACGCCTTCGGCGCCACGCTCGAGGAGACGATCCGCGCCGACCTGCTGCTGCACGTGCTCGACGCCTCGGCTGAGGAGGACGAGATGGAGGCGATGCGTCGTGCCGTCGAGGAGGTGCTGGAGGAGATCGGCGCCGACGCCTCGCCGCGTGTGCTCGTCCTCAACAAGGCCGACCTGCTCGACGAGCAGGAGCGTCAGGAGCTGCGCCTGCGCCACCCCGAGGCGGTGCTGATCAGCGGCGTTACGGGCGAGGGTATCGAGGAGCTGGCGGCGCGGATCGAGTCCGAGCTGCGCCACACGCTCTGCCCGCTGGACCTGCTCGTACCCTACGCCAGTGGCTCCAGCCTCGCCGAGCTGCATGAGGTCGCGGGTGAGCTGGCACGTCGCGACACCCCCGAGGGAGTCCGTGTCCGCGCGCTCGTGCCGGCGCGCCTGGCTGCGCGCTTTGCCCGCTTCGCCGTAGCCTGATCAGACTCCCGCAACGTGGCGCGCGCCGCGATGGGCTCGCTCCTCCAGCGTGTCATCGAGCGGTGCCAGCTCGGCGATGTCGATCCCAAGCGCAGTGGCGATCAGCCAGTCCGCAAACCACGCGTTCTTGGGCAGCAGCGGGCCGTGCAGGTAGGTGCCGATCACGTTGCCGCTGCGCGCGCCCTCGAAGCCGCTGCGGCCGTCGTTGCCATAGCCCTTGAGCACACGGCCGAGCGGAGTCTGGCCTGCGCCGAGGTGGGTACGTCCGCCATGGTTCTCGAAGCCCGCGAGTACCCGCTCGCCGCTCCCCAGCGCGGTCTCGATCGCGATGTTGCCGATCAAGCGGGGGCCGTCCTCGCGCACAGTGCGCACATCCAGCAGCTCAACCCCCGGCAGCTCCTCGCCGGGCCCCAGCTCATAGGAGCTCCCCAACAACTGGTAGCCGCCACAGACACCGAGTACGACCGCGCCACGCGCCGCGGCGGCGTGCAGCGCCTCGCGCTTGGTCGCGATCAGATCCTCGGCGCAGAGGCGCTGGTCGCGATCCTGGCCGCCGCCGAGGTAGAAGAGGTCGTGGGCGTCGCCGTTCGGCGGCTCACCCAGCACGCATGGGGTCAACCGAAAGCCGATCCCGCGCCAGGCACAACGCCGTTCGAGCACGAGCAGGTTGCCGCGGTCGGCGTAGATGTTCATCAGGTCGGGGTACAGCGCGCAGACGCGTAGGGTGCTCATGTGAGCGCGCTCCGGGTCTGGCCGCCGGCGCTCAGCAGCTCGCGCAGCGCCAGCATCGCGGTGTAGGTGGGCAGCGCATACAGCGGCCCCCCGCCCGGCGGCGCATCGGCCTGTGCGGCCGCCAGGGCCGCGGGGAGCTCTGGCTGCACGTGGATCCGCTCGGGCTCGACGCCCCCGTACTTCAGTCGTACCGCCAGCTCGGCCGCGCGGGTGCCGCTGCAGGTGACGCGCCGCACGCGGCCAGTCAGCAGCTCGAAGTCGGCGTCCCAGATCCAGGAGACGTCGCGGCCGTCGGCGATGTTGTCGTTGAGCACCCCGAGTAGATCGTGCTCGCCTGGCTCCAACGCGAGCGTGCGCAGCACCTCGTTGGCGCCCGCGGGGTTCTTGACGAGCAGGATGCGCAGCTCGCGGGGCTGGTCGGGGGCGCCGATCGTGACGCTCTCCGCGCGGCCGAACGCTGCCCGCATGCTTCCGAGGCCGGCCACGATCCCCGCCAGCGGCACCTCCAGCGCATGGGCGAGCGCAGTGGCAGCGAGCGCGTTGTAGACGTTGTAGAGGCCCGGCAGCGGCAGCACTACTTCGGCTGCGTCCGTGGGAGTGTGCAGCGTGAAGCGCGCCGCGCGCACTCCTTCCAGCCGCACGTTGGTGGCCAGTATCGCCGGCGTGGGGCGTGCCTGGCCGCAGGAGAGGCAGTGGTAATGGCCGAGGTGGCCGAGGTAGACGGCCTCGAACAGGTAGGGGGCCCCGCAGTTGCGACAGTGCTTGGCGTCGGCCGCGTGGGCCATGTGCGGGAGGGCGAGTGAGTCGTCATCCACGCCGAAGTACACGACCCTCGGGTCGCCGAGCGCGCCCCCGGCGGTCGTGGCCCCGTCGGCGGTGACCCCCGCGCGCTCGCGACCGAGGTCGGCCACCATGGGGTCGTCGGCATTGAGCACCAGCCGCGCATCGCCGCCAAGCACAGCGCGCACGGTGTGAGCCCAGCTGTCGGCGATCGTCTCGAGCTCGCCATAGCGGTCGAGCTGGTCGCGGAAGAGATTGCCGAGCAGGAGCGCGCGGGGTCGCAGTTGCGCCGTGAGCTGCGCCAGCCACAGCTCGTCGACCTCGAACAGCCCCAGCTCGCCGTCGATCCCGTCGCGACCATGCGCGGCGGCGAGCAGCGTCGAGGCGATCCCGCCCGCCATATTGGCGCCGGCGCGGTTGTGCACGAGCCGTACGCCCTCGCGCTCGAGGATCGCAGCGGCCATCGCGGCCGTCGTGGTCTTGCCGTTGGTGGCGGAGATCAGCACGCTGCCGTGCGCCAGGCGGGAGCCGAGCACGCCGACCGCGTCTGGCTGCAGGCGGATCAGCACCTTGCCGGGCACGCTCGTGGCACCCCCGCCGCGCAGCCGCGAGAGTGCGCCTGCCGCACGGGCGAGTGCGAGCTTGGGGCCGAGCAGCACGCTCACGGTCCGTCGCTGGACGGGCTTGCGGTGGCGCCCGCGCTGCGATCTTCAGGCTCAATGCCCCCGGTTCCCCCGGCGCGACCTGTTCCCCCCAGCGGGCTGTCGGCCGGGACGAGCACCCGCACCGCCGCGGGCAGCACGCTCACGCGCAGCGGCAGCTCGCCGATCGGGTCGCCGTCGGCGTACAGCGTGAAGGGGCGGTCGGCGGAGATCTGAAGCTCGCGGCCGCGGAGCACGTGCACGGCGGGCTCGCGCACGTGCGTGCCCTTGAAGACCTTCGGCAGGATCCGCGTGAGGAAGCGCAGCTTGGGGATCTGCTCGCAGTAGGGAACGTCGAGCAGGCCGTCGTCGAGCAGCGCGTCGGGCGCCGCGTACATGCCGCCGCCGTAGGCCTTCGAGTTGGCGGCGCCGACGCTGTAGCCGGTGAACGTGTGCCGCTGGCCGTCGAGCACGAGCTCGAACCTGGCCGGGCGCCACGCGACCAGCGTGCGCAGCGCGCCGTAGGCGTAGACGAGGTTGCCAAGCCACGAGGGCGCTTCGTTGGCGATCCGGTTGGCGTCGGAGTCGAAGCCGCAGCTGGCGATGCCCACGAAGGTGCGCTCGCCGACGAGGCCGAGGTCGAGCTCGCGTGCGACGCCGTCGGCGATCGTCGCGCACGCCGCGAGCGGGTTCTGCCCGATGCCGAGCACGCGCGCCAGGTCGTTGCCGCGCCCCCCCGGCAGCACGCCGAGGATCGACCCGGGCACGGCGCGTAGCGCGTCGGCCGCGGCCCCGGCGAGGCCGTCGCCGCCCAGTGTGACCGCGAGCTCCCGGCCGCGCGCGGCCTCCAGTGCGAGCTCGCGCGCGTGGTCGAGGTCGCGGGTGTCCTCGCGGCGCACGGCCAGGCCTCGTGCTCGCAGGGCCGCCACCACGTCCGGCGCGGCACGCCCGGCGCGACCGCCACCGGCCGCTGGGTTGACGATCAGGCACACGGAGCTCCGGGCCGCTTCGCCGCTCACTGGTGAGGCCGCCGGCTCGGTGGTTGTATGCAGGTCGGATGCGGGCACCGCGCAAGCGTAGTGGTAAGGCAAGATTAAGATTGCGCGAAGAGTGCGCGCGGGTGGCGGTGAGCGCATCTAAGCTGGCGTCGTGTGCAGGGACCGGGAGCGCCCGAGGCGATACGCGTGGTGAACCGCCTGCCGGCGGCCGCGGTGGCGCTGGTGGCCGCGTTGGGGGTTGGCGCGTGCGGCACGAGCACCACCGCCACCGTGACCTCGTCGAACGCCCGCGCGAGCGCGAGCGCCGCGTCCTCTGCGACGAGAGGCTCGCAGGGGGGCTGCAGTCGCGCCAAAGAGCCCGCGCCGCGGGGGCCCCAGCACGTGCCGCGGCCGACCGGCAAGCTGGATCCGGCGAAGCGCTATGTGGTGACGCTCGCGACCAACTGCGGGGCGATCGCGATCCAGCTCGACGTGAAGCGAGCACCGCAGACGACTGCCTCCTTCGCCTACCTCGTCAAGCGCGGCTTCTACGACGACCTCACCTTCCACCGGGTGGCGGCTGATTTCGTGATCCAGGGGGGCGACCCCAATGGCGACGGCTCAGGCGGGCCCGGCTACACGATCGTGGAGCGCCCGCCCGCCAACCTCCAGTACACGCGCGGGACGGTCGCGATGGCGAAGACCGAGACCGACCCGTCGGGCGCGTCGGGCAGCCAGTTCTTCATCGTGACCGCGAGCGACACCGAATTGCCGCCGCAGTACGCGCTGGTCGGCAGGGTGGTGGGGAGCATGGCGGGCGTGAACGCGATCTCCAAGCTTGCAACCATCCCGCCACAGGACGGCCAGCCGATTCACCCCGTGGTGATCAGCCAGGCGACGCTATCGGAGAGCTGAGAGCGCGCTATCGCGATCAGCTCTTGGGGGCGCGGGCGTTCGCGAGCGCTTTCGCGCGCCGGCGCCGGCCGACCAATGCGGCGATCGTGACCCCGGCTGCGGCGACGAACAGCCCGAGCAGGATGCCGGGCGCAAGTCCGAGCCCACCGAAGGGAAGCGCGACCAGCTCGACGATGCCGAGGCCCACCGCGAGCAGCACGATGATCAGCGCCAGGATCAGCAGGATGCCGCGCAGGCGCGCGAGGATCCCGGCGGAAGCGGGGGGGAGCAGGAGGCCCATCGCGCGCAGCGCGAACATCTGCCGCCCGCTGGGGGGCTCCTGCCCGAGGCGCTCGACGGCCTGGCGCAGATCGCCCGGGCGGCGCTCGGCGAGCGCCAGCGAGGCGTCGGCCATGCGCCGCAGCTGCATCCGCTCCTGGGGGCGGGCGGAGGCGATCGCGCGCTGGAAGTAGGAGCGCGCCTGTTCGGCGTCGAAGCGCTCGGCGGCGCGCGCGCCGAGAATCGCCAGCGCCGCCGACTTGAACTTGGTCTCGGCCTGGAGCTCCTCGTCGGTGCGCTGCTCGAGCGCCTGGATCGCGTTGGCGGCGCCGCGCTGCTCGATCCGGATCTGTCGCTGCTTCGGTGCCATCGGCTGGGCATTGTACGGGCTCGAAGGCGCTATGCTCGGCGCTCGGAGCGAATTCCATGCGTGCACCCATTCCGATCAGCTCAGCGCGGCTCGCGGCGTGCGTGGCCGCGACGGGAACGCTGCTCGTCCTGAGCACCGCGCCCTCCGCGTGCGCGAGCGCGGGGCAGAGCCTGTTCGCCACCCCGACGACGACTGCCACCGGGGCCGCGAAACCGCCGACCGGAGCCGCGAATGTGAAAACCACGCCGGCGTTGAAAGTCAAAACCACCGCGGCACCGGCGGCGGCCACGCCGAAGACGACGACAACCACGGCAACGACCGCAACAACCGAAACGAGCTCGACGACTAGCACGCCGATGATCATGGCGGTGGTGGCGATGTTCATCGTGTTGGGCGGGGTCGCTTTCTACATCCTGCGCGACGCGCGCTCGGTGGCGCCGGTGGTCGAGGGCGGTATGACCGGCGGCACGCGCAACCCCGAGGGGCGACTGCGCAGGCGCAGAGCACAGGCGAAGGCGGCCAGGCGGCAGCGCAAGCGCCACCGCAAAGCGCGGTAGGAGAGAAACAGATTTTTGGATGGACGGCCCAGGACGGGCTGTCCGCCCAGGGGACGGGCCGGCCGGGTGGGCGTCGTCGTTACTGGCGGGCTCTGACGCGCGTGGCGCCCCGTTTCGTGACGCGTATCCGAGCGGGAGCGGGTGGCGCGCTGCCGCCATGTGGCCCGCGCCTGGGGCCGCGGCCGGGGACCGGCCCGCGGGGGCGCCAGTGTCGGCGGAAGCCGTCGGGGAGCGTCTTGCTGCCGCCTTCGTCCTCGCCAGGGGGGTCTGACTCGGCGGCGGCACGTGCCTCGAGCGCCGCGTCGGAGCGGAAGGGCATCCACAGCATGAACGCGGCGATCGGCAGCTTGATCAGCACCACCGCAAGGAACACGAACCAGATCCACGTGTGCATGTGATCGATGCTACTACGGCCGGCGCGTGTCGGGTGTGCTCATTATCCAAGATATCGATCCACGACGTTGATATGAACATACGGGAATGATGCCCAATGTTGATAAACGATATTGGGCAAGCTGTTTATGCGGGTGGGCGCAAGTTTATTGCACGGCAACGAGGCCGGGGCCGCGAGCAGGCGCAGGCTCGGACGCCAGGCACACGCCTCCGCACTCGTGGTCGCGAAGCTCGCCGTGGCGCTTTAGGCGGCTGACGGTGGAGGCTACGACCGTACGCTTCATGCCGGTCGCGGCGGCGATCTGCGCTGGCGTGATCCCGGGGCGCCGGCCTGCAAGCTCAAGAATCACTCGCTTGTTGGCGCCCTTCGCCGCACGGGGAGCAGTGCTGGATTCCTCGCTGCCCGCGCGCGCGCCGTGGCGCGATGAGTCCTGGTCGAGCACCTCGAGCACATCGCGCAGTCGCTCAGCCTCTTCGATCAACGGCTCGATCTGTCGCAACCTGCGCTCCGCGTTGAGGCGGATCTCGTCGAGCATCGACGCGGCGAGGATCTCGCCGTCAACAATCTGAGGGATCTCGATACCTGAACTCTGCATAGGTCAATCACGACGGAGTTGATAACCGTTTGCGACGAGCTTAGCGGATTTGGTAACAAACGGCTCGACCTGCGTTCCCGGCGCTGCTCTATGATCCCCCACCGCAACGCATAGGCCGTGGAGGCCCTGCGGCGGATCCAGCGACGACAACCGGGAGCAGTCAAGCGATGAGCAACAGGACGTTCGTGATCGGCGTAGGGATGACGAAGTTCGACAAGCCAGGCACCAAGGAGGGCGACTATCCCGACTGGGCGCTGGAGGCCGGCTCCAAGGCGCTAGCAGACGCCGGCATCGCCTACGACCTCGTGGAGCAGGCCTTCGCGGGCTACTGCTACGGCGACTCGACCTACGGGCAGCGTGCGGTGTACGGCCTGGGGCTGACCGGGATCCCGGTGGTCAACGTCAACAACAACTGCTCCACCGGCTCGAGCGCGCTGTGGCTGGCACGCCAGGCGGTCAAGGGCGGCCTGATCGACTGCGGTCTGGCGATCGGCTTCGAGAAGATGGAGAAGGGCTCGCTGGGCATGAAGTACACCGATCGCACGCCGGCCCTCGACAAGCACATGGGTCGCATGATCGAGCTGCGCCCACTCGAGGAATCGCCGTTCGCGCCGCAGATGTTCGGCAACGCCGGGCGCGATCACATGCAGAAATATGGCTCCGAGCCCGATCACTACGCATGGATCGGCTGGAAGAACCACAAGCACTCGGTCAACAACCCCTACGCGCAGTTCCAGGACGAGTACACGCTGCAGGAGATCAAGGACGCGCGGATGATCCACGAGCCCCTGACCAAGCTGCAGTGCTCGCCGACGTCCGATGGCGCCGCCGCTGCGCTGGTGGCCAGCGAGCGCTTCGTCGATCGGCACGGCCTGTGGGAGCGGGCGATCGAGATCGCCGGGCAGTCGATGGTCACCGACCTCTCCTCGACCTTCGACGACACCACCGACTGCATCAAGATCGTCGGCGCCGACATGACGCGCAAAGCCGCCCGGGAGGCCTACGAGGAGGCGCAGCTCGGCCCCGAGGACATCCAGGTGATCGAGCTGCACGACTGCTTCAGCGCCAACGAGCTGATCACCTACGAGGCGCTCGGCCTGTGCGGCGAGGGCGAGGGCCACAAGCTGGTCGAGGGGGAGCAGACGACCTACGGCGGGCGCTGGGTGGTCAACCCCTCCGGCGGTCTGATCTCCAAGGGCCACCCACTCGGGGCCACGGGTCTCGCGCAGTGCTCGGAGCTGACGTGGCAGCTGCGCGGCAAGTCCGAGGGCCGCCAGGTGGATGGCGCCAAGGCGGCGTTGCAGCACAACATCGGGCTGGGCGGCGCGGCGGTCGTGACGGTGTACCGCCCGCCAAACTGATCCTTACGTCACCGTAAGGTTGCTAGGTTGAAGGGGTGGCCGTCGCCTCCCTTCCACGCCCGTCCCCAGATACACACGATCGCTACAAGTGGATCGCCCTCTCGAACGTGACCCTCGGGGTGCTGCTGGCGACGCTCGACGGGTCGATCACGCTGATCGCGATGCCGGCGATCTTCCGCGGCATCAAACTCGATCCGTTGGTGCCCGCCAACAGCTTCTACCTGCTGTGGATGATCCTCGGCTTCCTGGTCGTGACGAGCGTGCTGATCGTGAGCCTGGGGCGGCTGGGGGACATGTACGGGCGGGTGCGGATGTACAACCTCGGCTTCGTCATCTACACCGCTGCCTCGCTGGTGCTGACCGTCAACTGGCTGACCGGACAGGCCGGAGCCATGTACCTGATCGTGTTCCGCATCGTGCAGGGCGTTGGAGCCGCTTTCCTGCTGGCAAATGCCGCCGCGATCATCACCGACGCCTTCCCGGCCAACCAGCGGGGGATGGCGCTGGGCATCAACAACATCGTCGGTGTCTCCGGGATGTTCGTCGGGCTGGTGCTCGGCGGCCTCTTGGCGCCGATCGACTGGCGCCTGGTCTTCCTGATCTCGGTGCCCGTCGGGCTGTTTGGCACGGTGTGGGCCTACCTGAAGCTGCAGGAGCGCTCCACCCCCAAACGCGCGCGGGTGGACTGGGGCGGCAACATAACGTTCGCCCTCGGGCTGATCCTGATCATGGTCGCTGTCACCTATGGCATCCGACCCTACGGCGGCCACGCGACCGGCTGGAGCAGCCCCAAGGTGCTCGCGCTGATGGGCGCCGGCCTCGCCTCGCTGCTGGCGTTCGCGGTGATCGAGCAGCGCGTGGCCGAGCCGATGTTCCGGCTGCCGCTGTTTCGCATCCGTGCCTTCACGTTCGGGACGCTCTCCACGTTCCTCTCGGCGATCTCGCGCGGCGGGCTGATGTTCATGCTGATCATCTGGCTGCAGGGCATCTGGCTGCCGCTGCACGGCGTCGACTACGCCGACACGCCGCTGCGCGCCGGCATTTACATGCTGCCGCTAACGATCGGCATGCTGATCACCGGGCCGACCTCGGGGTATCTCTCCGACCGCTTCGGGGCCCGCTGGTTTGCCACCGGGGGAATGCTGGCGGCCGCTTTCAGCTTCGTGCTGCTGAGCCTGCTGCCGATCGACTTCGCCTTTCCCGAGTTCGCGGCCATCCTGCTGTTGATGGGGGTCTCGATGGGAATGTTCGCCTCGCCCAACCGCGCGGCGGTGATGAACAGCCTGCCGCCCCAGCACCGGGGGGCGGGGGGCGGCATGAACCAGACCTTCCAGAACTCAGCCCAGGTGCTGTCGATCGGGATCTTCTTCACGTTGATGATCATCGGCCTGGCATCCAGCCTGCCCCACACGCTCACCTCCGGCCTGAAGGCCCACGGCATCTCCGCCGCCACGGCCGCCGGCGTCGCGCATGTGCCGCCCGTCTCCGTCCTGTTCGCCGCCTTCCTCGGCTACAACCCGGTCGAGAACCTCGTCGGCGCGCACGCGCTGGCGGCGGTGTCGCCCGCCAATCACGCGGCGCTCACCGGTCGTACCTTCTTTCCGCAGCTGATCTCGGCGCCGTTCAGCTCGGGCCTGCACGAGGCGTTCGCGTTCGCGATCGTCGCCTGCCTGATCGCCGCGGGCGCGTCGCTGATGCGGGGCGGCAAGTATCACTACGCGCCGCCGGACGACATGCCGGCCACATCCGGCAGCGCCGATGGCACCGTGGAGGATGCGCGCAACGGCGCCCACGCCAACGGGACGGCGCCCAGCCTGCAAGACATCGCGATCACGCACACACCGACCAAGGAGGAGCAGCATGCAGGTTGAGTGGTATGGCCAGTCGGCGTTTCGTCTCAGCTCGGCCGACACGACGGTGGCGATCGACCCCTTCGGAGACATGTCGGCGCTGGCCGGCTCCCGGGGGATGCAGTTCGACTACCCGCTGATCGAGGGCGTGGAGGCGCAGCTGCTGCTGGTCACCCACGAGCACATGGACCACAACGGCGTGCAGGCGATCGGCGGCGATCCCACGATCCTGCGCTCCACCGCGGGCAAGTTGGAGTCCCCGATAGGCGAGATCACGGCGATCTCCTCCGAGCACGACGAAGCGGCCGGCACCGAACGGGGGCCCAACACGATCTTCGTGTTCGAGCTGGACGGCGTGCGAGTCGCGCACTTCGGCGACTTCGGCCAGAGCGAGCTGCGCCCCGAGCAGGCCACGGCGATCGGCGAGGTCGATTTGCTGATCCTGCCGGTCGGCGGCGGCCCCACGATCGGCGCCGAGGGCGCCGCGGCGATCGTCGAGCGCCTCTCGCCGCGCTGGGTAGTGCCGATGCACTACCGCACACCGCGGATTGGCTTCCTCGAAACCGCGGACGCCTTCCTCGAGCGCCACCCCGACGTGCACCGCCTCGACGGCGCCACCTTCGACACGGGGGAGCTGCCGGCAACGGAGGGCCCGCTGGTGGTGGTGCCCGCGGCGCCTTGAGCCCCGCTGGCGCCGGAGTTGGTGTGCGCGATGACCGCGGCGTGCGGGAGGACTCCGGGCGCCCGCTCGCCGTGGGCAGGTAAGCTGCGCGCGGCGTCCACGGACCTCGCTACGCTGTGGGTGGCAGGCACCTCGGCAAGGAGACCCGCATGAGACTCCCGATCGTAGTGGCAGGCATGGCTGCAACCGGATTGTTGGCTGGCGGAGTGCTGGTGCTGGCTGCCGAGGCCGAAACGACCTCGAGTTCCACACCATCGACCAGCGCGCCATTGCGCACCGTCAGCGTCGAAGGCGTCGCCAATGCCCCCGTTACCTCGGCAGCAAGCAGCGAAGCGGCGATCGCGGCATACCGCCAGGCGATGGCCGCGGCGATCGCCGACGGCCAGGCCAAGGCGCAGTTCCTCGCCGAAAAGACCAGTGCAACACTCGGGCAGGTGCAGAGCATCGCCGAAGGCGGTGGCTACATCCAGTGTCCTGAAGGCGTGGAATACGAAGGCGCCCAGCCCGACTTCGGCTCGGCGAGAGGCGAGGTGTTCGCGGCGACGTCCGCACCCGCGGCGAGGGGCACGGCAACTCCGACCATCCACAAAGCGAGCGCCAAAGGCAAGCACCACAAACGGCACTCCGCCAGGAAGTCGGCGGCGGCAGGCTGCACCCTCTCCACTCAGGTCACGCTGGTCTACCAGCTCGGTTGAGAGCCGAGTGTCGGGCCGTCCGGGCGAGCCTCGAAGCGCCGATACCCAGCGAGCCACGCGGCTGCGATTGCCTACCCCGCGCGCTCGGCTGGCCGTGCAGCTGCGATTGTCTATCCCGCGCGCTCGGCTGCCCGTAGCCCGCGTAGCGTCCACAGCGTGAACACGCCGATCAGCGCCACGGCGCACACGTACGCCAGCGCAGTGTGGTTGTGCACGCCTGAGATCAGCCCGCGACCGGCGTCGAGGAAAGCGGTCGCGGGGTTGACGGAGGCGACGGCGTGGATCCAGCCGCGCAGCAGCGGCAGCGGCACGAAGACCGGCGCGAGGAACAGGATCAGGAAGACCGGGGTCTGCATCAGCGGGCCGGCCTGGATCGTGCGGAAGCGGAACGCAACGCCGGCGGCCCAGCCGAAGCCGACGAGCACCAGCAGCGCCGCCAGGCCGTAAAGGCCGAACATGTCAACGCCGTCGCCGGTGATCTGCATGCCGGCGAGCAGCGCCACGCCGGTCACCACGGTGAGCGTGATCGTCGCGCGCGTGAGCGCCACGAGCGCATAGCCGAGCGCGACGCCGCGGCGGTTGCCGGCGGCGAGCATCAGCCGTCGCGCGAAGCCGCTCTCGAAGTCGAAGGCGATCGTGAAGCCCGTGAACAGCCCGCTGAACATCGAAGCCTGCAACAGCACGAACACGAACTGGAAGGCGGTGTAGCCGGCGGGAAAGTCGAAGCCGGGCACCCCACCCAGGGCGGAGAGGCCCCCAGCGAAGCTGGCGAGGAAGATCAGGGGAAAGACGAGCGAGGGGATCGCGAGCTCGGGCCGGCGCACGTAGGTGTGGATGCCGCGCCACGCAATCGCGAAGGCCACGCCCCACACGGTGCTGCGCGACTGCTGCTCGTGCGGGGTGGCCGGCGAGGAGAAAGAAGAGGGGGGAGGAGGGGGAGGAGGGGGCTCGCCCGAAGTCGTGTGCGTAGTGGCGCTCACGTTCGCTGGAGCCTCGTTTTCAACGCTCCCTGCACCGCGAGCAGGCCGAGGACGAGCAGCCCGATCGCCACACCGAACCCGCGCAGCAGCGCGGTCTCATCCCAGCCGAAGATGTAGAGGCTGCGGAAGCCCTCGATCAGGTAGGAGATCGGGTTCCAGGTGGCGACGGTATGAAACCAGGGGGTCTTCAGCAGCGAGCGGGGGAGGTTGGAGGAGGAGAGGAAGATGAAGACGAAGAACAGCGGAAACAGGCCCTGCACAGCTTCGCTGGAGCCGGTGCGCAGCGCCGCCACGCAGCCGAACGAGGAGAAGGCGAGCGCGGTGAGCGAGCCGAGCACGATCACCACGAGCGCGCCGCCGAGGCCGGCGTCGAGGTGAGCGCCGACGACGACGCCGAGGAGGATGTACACCGCCGACTGCATCGCCCCCAGCGCGGCGACTCCGACGAGCAGCCCGGCGATCAGCGAGACGCGCCGCAGGGGAGTGAGCGCCAAGCGGTTGAAGAAGCCGGTCTCGATGTCCTCGGCGAGGTTGGTGCCGGTGTTGATCAGCGAGAACATCGCCCCCTGGATGAACGCCACGGCGATCGCGAACGACACATAGGAGTGCGTGGGGAAGCCCGGCAGCAGGGTGGCCGCGTGCAGCCCGCTGGCATTGATGATCAGCAGGATCGCGGGGAAGAAGATGATCGGGAACATCTGGAAGGGCTGGCGCAGCGTCTTCAGCACCGAGCGCTGAGCAAGCGCGCCCACCTGGGTGATCAGCTCAGGGCTCATGAGCTGGCTCCCGTCATCCGGAGATCGGCTGGGTCGCCGACCGCTCGTCCTTGTCATCTCCGCCGTGGGGTGGGTGGGGTTCCGATTCCCCGGTGCCCTTCCCATCCGCACCTTCGTCATCCCCGTCTGCGGCACCCTCGAGCGAGCGACCGGTCTTGGCGAGGAAGACGTCGTCGAGTGTGGGGGAGTGCAGGCGCAGATCGGCCACTTGCAGGCTCTCGGCGTCGATCGCGCGGACGATCTCCGCGAGGTCGCCGGCGCCCCGGGGCAGCCGCACGGCGACGCCGTTGCTGGCGGCCGCGGCGGGCTCGCCGAAGCGCTTCAGCACCGCCGCCAGCCGTTCGCGCTCTCCCGGGTTGTGGGGGACCGCTTCGACGGAGGGACGCCCGATCGCGGCCTTCAGCTCGGTGGGGGTGCCCTCGGCGACGATCCGCCCGTGGTCGATGATCGCGACGCGGTTGGCCAGCGCGTCGGCCTCCTCGAGGTACTGCGTGGTGAGGAACACCGTCACGCCGCCGAGCGCCAGTCGCCGCACCTCATCCCACAGCGCGGCGCGGCTCTGCGGATCCAAACCGGTGGTTGGCTCGTCCAGGAACAGCAGCCGCGGCCGGTGCACCAGCGCCAGCGCGAGGTCCAGGCGGCGCTTCATGCCACCGGAGTAGCCGCCCACCTTGCGCTCGGCCGCCTCGGTGAGCCCCACCTGCGCGAGCAGCTCGCGCCCGCGCTCTTCGCGCTGGGGTTTGGGCAGGCCATGCAGGGAGCTCTGTAGGCGCATGTGCTCGCTGCCCGTGAGGAAGGGGTCGAGCGCCGAGTCCTGCAGCGAGGCGCCGATCACGCGCCGCACCTCGGGCCCGTGGCGTACGACATCGAGCCCCGCCACACGCGCCGAGCCGGCCGTCGGCGGCAGCAGCGTCGTCAAGATCAGCGACGTGGTCAACTTGCCCGCGCCGTTGGGGCCGAGGAACCCGTAGATCTCGCCGGGCGCCACGCGCAGGTCGATCCCATCGACGGCGCGCACGCCGCCCTTGAAGTCGCGGACCAGCCCTTCGACCTCGATGCCGTTGTCGCCTTTCTCAGCCATTTGAGGCTCTGACCTTATCGAGCGTGCAACTAGTCAGAGGACAACGTATCGAGGTAGGCCTTGGCCAATCGGCGTGGTGCTCGCGCGAGCCACGCCTCGACGACCAGTTCGCGCAGTTCCTCGAGCCCGATGAGATCCAAGCGCACGAGAACCGCGGGATAGCCGTCGAAGTGGGAGGTTGTGAAGTAGAGGTGGGCGTCGTCCGCAAGCAGCGCTTCCTTGGCACCGAGGTGCTCCACCCGGACGGCGAGGATCGGCCCATTCGGCGCGAGGTCCCCGAGCTCCTCGACTTCCTTGTGGCGCAGCGGGCGCTCCCACACGAACAGCTTGTCCTTGATCCGCCACTGGCGAGCGCCCCGCGACTCCCGCTCGTTGGCTTGCGGCAGCGCGAGCGCGAGTAGGCGCACATCCTCCCAGCGAGCCATCTTCAACCTTACACGGAGGTGACGCTCAAGGCCCGCACGGCTCCCATGGAGCGACGGAGATCGTGACGTTCCCGAACCAACGCTCCCGCAGGATCTCGGCGACGCGCTCATTCGAGACGACGTAGCGGTACTCGAGCCCGCAGGTGCGGGCGATATGGAGGTGGTTGAGCACCTGGTGATCCAGTTCGTCGAGCTTGGCGCGCGCGACGCCCTCGCCGCGCGCCGCGCCGGTGAGCAGCGCCTCATAGCCGCACTTGCACTCAAACCAAGTGTTGCCACGCAAGGCGTCGATCTCGGCCCAGCGTTTGGTGGCGAGGCCGGCGGCCGACTCGATCGTGATCCGATAGGAGTACGGGCTGCCGGTCACCGCGTGGCAGTAGATCGCCGACAGAGGATCGTCGCCGAGCGGCTCGCACGGCACGAGCCGGCAGCCGCCCCGTCGCTGAGTGCGCGGACCAATCCGGCTGCGCGCGACGGCCGGGACCTGCTGAGCGCGGCGGTTGACCGCCGCCTCGATCAGCTGGAGGCGCTCGCGACCCCCGGGATCGAGGTTGCTGATAAAGATCGGCTCGTCCGCGATCGGGACGACGAGGGGGCTCAGCTCGATGCGGTATCGCCGCGATGGTGGCGCCATCGCGTCGTCGAGCGCTCCGACTATCGGCAGGAAGCGCCTCACGATCGCGTCAACCTCGTCGCCGGTCTCTGCTCTGGAGACGGCATCCTCGATCGCATCCGGCACGTGGTAGCGCCGGTTGCGGGCCTCCACCGAGCCGCCACCGCCCGGTCCCCCGAGCCACTCGTAGCGCCGCGTGCCGTGCTCGGTGATGAAGCCGGGCCGCTGCCCGCCCCGCTCCATCGTTGCGATCGGGCGCTCGGCCTGGATCCGCTGGCGCTCGGCGTAGCTGTGGATATTCGCGCGCTGGAAGGCCGCGTCGAGGCTCTGATCGCCGGGGTCCGGACGCCACTCCTCCCGCGCCTCGCCCATGCCCTGCTCGACCTCGGTTCCGCGCTCGGACCGCTGACCGCCGCCCGGGATCACCCGCAGCTGCGGTCGCGGGCGGACCGGGGGCGGGTCGAACGGCTCGGGCTCGGCCTCGGCCGCCTGGCGCGTGACTGAGACCTCGCTTGAGGTCACGGGCGGCACCGAGCGCCGGTCGCGGATCGCCCGTGCGACCAGGTCGGCCTCGCGCTCGCGCGCGTCGTGGGCGGGCACGATCGTCAGAGGTCCCGCGCCGGCGGCGCCAGCCTGCTGGGCGACGTGCGCCGCCTCGTGAGCGATCAGCTCCTCGCCGGCCGCCGAGCCGGGCCGGTATTCGCCGCTGGCGAAGAAGACCTCACTGCCGACCGTGAACGCGCGGGCCGCGACGGCCCGGGCGAGCGTGTCAGCGCGCGCATCGGAATGCACTCGCATTCTGGCAGCCGCCGGACCGAGCGCATCGGTCAGCCGCTGGCTTGTGGCCCGCGGGAGCGGCTGGCCGCCACCTCGGGCTGCATCGACCCGGGCCGTGAACGCCGGTGCCGCGCGCCCGCCGAGCAGCCCGGCGGGCGGCCGGGCCTGCGGAGACGGAGCGATCGCACGCTGGACGGTCCCGCCGCGGCAGTGCTGGCATGGCTCGTCGTCTGGCTCATCCGCGCAGTTGCACTTGCGGAGCAGCACACGCGATGGCGACAGCGCCGGCTTTGGCGCAACGCGCGCCCAACTCGGGCCACGCCGCAGATCCGGCCGGCGCGGACTGGCCTCCGCCGGTCGCGTCTCTCTCAGGACGCCACACACACAAGGAGACTCTAGCGCCGATTAGTGTGTCGATCCAGCCGCATGTACAACCGCCTTTGCCTCCGCCGTGGGGTTGCCGCGCGAAGGATCACTTCCCCTTTGGTTTACATAACATTCATTATCGAGCGATCGGCGGTAGTGTCTCAGTTTGAAAGTTCTGCGATCTCGCGCAGGCTCCAGACGTGATCGGAGACCCCAGCGGCCATCGCGGGTGTGCGTGGGTACGGGTTCGCCAGGGTCTTGTGTGGCCGGGCGAAGTTGTAGTGCATGAAGTGGATCGCCACGGCGGCGGTGTGGTTCTCGATCTTCTTTGAGAATCCGTTGGTGAGCCTTGTGAACCGGCGCATCCCCATTCGCATCGTGAGGTTTTGCCGCTCCACGTAGCTCGTGCTGACCTTCCTCGGGTCCGGGTCGCCCAGGCGGACCTTCGTCTTCGTGCCGACGCACACGGGTGGGCTGTAGCGGCCTTGGCCGACGGGCTGGCTGCGGTACTGCTTGATGAGCTGCGCCCAATCGACCTCGCCTTTGCTGAAGACGAGTCCGACGACCCCGCGATAGGTCTGGTGGGCGTCCGTGCTGAGCTGGATACGGCCGGCTACACGTCCCTTCAGATCCTCCATGAAGGTCCAGCAGTCGCCGATCTTGCGCTCTCCGACGAGCCACGACACGGCGAGCTTCGAGTCGGCATCGAGCGCGACCCATGTCCAGACATCGCCGCGATGCTCGCCTTCGTGGTCCTTGGGCACGTTTTTGGCCTTGGAGTACACGAACGACCAAATCTCGTCCGCCTCGATCGTCTTGCACGGCAGGTCGCGTAGCGTGCGGTCTTGGTACTCGGCACAGGCGTCGCCCACGTCGAGCAGGAGCTTCGAGACGGTGTTGATCGAGCAGCCCGCCATGCGGGTGGTCGCGCGCAGGCTGTTGCCCTCGACCAGCATCGAGAGGATTTGGGCGCGTCGCTCGGTGCTCAGCCTGTTCATACTGAACATTATGCCCGAGCGGTCGGACGGAAGAATCAGTTAGGCGCTAATGCGCTCCAGACGAAGCGCCCTCGGAGTGGACCGTGGTCCACCGAGGAATCGCGGCAGAGTTTCGCAATGCGATGGCTTCCCATGTGCTCTTGCGATCGTCCTGGACGAACTCGGCAGCAGCTCCGGGCGCATCCTCTACCGTCTCGTCCTTGACTGGCTCAGGGGGAGCTTGGTCTTTCACGGAACCTCCCAACGGCTAGTAGCTTGTTGTCAGTGAGATAGTCGGCGAGGGTATCCAATGCTCCGGCTATCGCGGTTGTTTTTGGACGGATGACGCGAAGAAACTCGCTCGCCTCGTTCCGGTCGATCACGAAGCTATGATCGGAGTAGCGGTTTACGAGCCGCGCTGCGATATTCCGAGGATTCGGGTAGAGCCCGCTCGCGGTGAGCAATCGGATCGCGTAATCCTCCGCCTCCTTGAGCGAGCGAGACTGCTGTGTGTAGTGGACGGTGTCGATCTTCTCCAGCAGGGGTCGCTTCATCTTCGCCACGAAGTCAAGCACGAGCGGCAGGATCGTCTCCACCTTCTTGCCCGTTCGGCCCACGAGTAGCGGCACCATCTCGTCTATCTCTGCCACCGCCTGCGTGTGTAGCCGCTCAAGGGCCTGAACCTCGTTGAGGGCCGACGAATACGCCTCCCGCTCCGGGTCCCAAACCTGGGCATCGAGCGGCCCAAGCTGGGCGTCCTCGGCCATAAGGACAGGTGCCCCGAGCGCAAGCAGGGTCGCCGCACTCTTTGCGCGGCGTGGCACGACCGCGACGAAGGACCCGCAATGACGCTGGAACAGTCGTGCGATCTCGTACGCATCTCTGGCATAACCGCCCGGAGAGTCGATTACGAGCGCCGCCCCTTTGCAGTTTGCAAGTTCACCCCTTGCATGGAAGAACCCATCGCGTACGCTCTGCTCAAGCGCGCCGAGTGAATGATCCTCGGAAGGGCACTGCACGAGCAACCAAACGGGCAGCCCGAGCTCCTGGCCTAGCCTCTCGCAGCCCTCTGCGAACTTGGCGGGCAACGCCCCTTCGGGATGCAGAGAAGCAACATACTCAGTGGCTCTCGTAGCCGGGTTGGGTTTGGCTTTCGCCGGCGGCTTTGCTTTCGGCCCCGTTGCTGCACTTGGCCTGCTGACCTTGGCCGCGCTACCCCGGCCGTTGCTCTTGGTCGAGGTACCCGTGGGCGTGCTCATGATTCGGCGTTCGGTCGGCTGCGCCAGCGGGCTTGCGCGGCTCGGCTCGCGGACTCTTTTCGGTCCGCAGCGCTCATCTTGGCCGCCCGCGCTTTCCCGCCCTTTAGACCACCACGCCGACCTAGCGCGACCGCCGCAGGGTCCTTCCCGGCGGCGAGAGGCGTATCCTCGATCTCGCCAGTGGCGATGTCCACGATCAGCTTTCCGAGCTGGTTCGGGTCGCGGGGGCGCTTGCGTGAGCGATCAGGCACGGTAGGACCCTACCACCCTACCACGATGGTGTCGGCGTCCCGATCATCGGGACGCCACGCCCAGCCCTGCGGCGTGGCGCCCCCCCCCTTCGGTCAGTCCTCAAGCGTCAACTGTGGGTCCTGGTAGCGGTTCTCGACCAGGGCCGAGGTCGGCACGTCCAGGCCACGTGCGAGTCGCACGACCGTCGAGAGGCGCGGGTCGGTCAGCGCACGCTCCAGCTTGCTTATCTCCGTGATGTGGACCCCGGAGCGGCGCGCGAGCCGGTCCTGCGTGAGCCTGGCGGCTGTGCGGGTATCGCGCAGCCGCCAAGAGAACGCGAGAACGATCGCGTGTGTGTCTGCGTCGTGGGCCATTCAGACCACTTGGCCGATCATCTCCACCAGCCGAAAGGCGGCGCGCGTGGCGAACACGTAGCCGTCGGTCGTCTGGTGGATGAGGCCGTCGCTGCGGAGCTTCCGCACGATGTCCTCGGCGCTGCTGGGGTGTTCGATGGTGCGGCCGATGTCCTCGACCGACCAGATCGGCAGGTCATCGCCGGTGAGCAGGTACAGCGTGTCGCGTTCCCGCGCGTCCCACCGTTCGGCGGGGGTCGGGGTATCTTCTCGGTCAGGCATGGGAGGTTCACGCTCCTGTGCTCAGGTCCCGGCGTTGGGTTCCAGCCCACGCCGGGACCGCTGGTCTATGGGATGCCAGCGACCCTACCCCTTCAGATGCCCGAGCGGACGGGCATATTCAAACTGAGACACTACCCGATCGGCGTAAGACGGCTGCGGCGTCTCATTGTAAGTGCGGCGTCCCGTTCATGTGAGACGGGAATCCCGTTCATGTGAGACGGCGTAATCCCGCCCATCTGAGACAGCCGGGCTGGGCCTGGCTTACGTGGATGTGCTGCCGAGCGGTTTCGTTTCGGCCAGGAGCACCGGCGGCGGTGCGACCTCCTGAGCCATAGAATCGCGGCCGTGCCGTTCACCCTCACGAACCTCAGGGAGGAACCGGTCAACGTCGGGTCCAACTTCGACGGCGCGCCGGATCTGGAGTTCCGCCTCGTCGGTGCGGCGCTCGAGCTCGAGCAGTCCGGCCTCAGCTATCAGCGCATACCGCCCGACTACCGGTTCCCGTACGGCCACACGCACAAGGAGCAGGAGGAGGTGTTCGTTGTCGTGGGCGGGAGCGGGCGGATGAAGCTCGACGAGGAGATCGTCGAGGTCAAGAAGTGGGACGTCGTGCGCGTTCCGCCCGGTACCTGGCGAGGGTACGAGGCCGGGCCGGAGGGCCTCGAGATCCTCGTCTTCGGCGCGCCTCACCTCGGCGAGAACCCGCGGGAGGACGTGGAGGGTCAGCGAGACTGGTGGGCCGACTAATAGTGCTTCGCGTCTCGGGCGGGCACCGGCCGATCCCGCTCATTTGAGACCCCTCTCTGCCAATGTCGTGTGAGACGCTCATGATCAAGGAATTACTGACCCTTGAGGGCGAGAACGGAGCACGACACGATGTTGGAGATGGAGCACGATGGAGCCGACGACCCTGGAGTGGAGGGAGCCGTAGGCGACCGGAACGGAGGGGCCGTCGGGCGCGCCGCGCCCGGGGGGGTCCCCGATCCTGAGCTGGTCGAGCAGGCTCGGCGGCGGCGGTTCACGGCTGAGTACAAGCTGGCGGTCCTGCGCGAGGCCGACGGGTGCACGCAGCCGGGTCAGCTCGGAGCGCTGTTGCGCCGCGAGGGCTTGTATTCCTCGCATCTGGCGACGTGGCGTAAGCAGCGCGAGGAGGGGTCGATCAAGGCGCTCTCTCGGCCGCGGGGGCGTAAGCCCGGTGATCCGCGTGACGCGCAGATCGCGGCGCTGCAGCGGCGTGCGCAGCGCGCGGAGGCGGAGCTCGCGAAGGCGCGCAAGGTGATCGAGGTGCAGGGAAACGTCTCTGCGCTCTTGGGGGAGTTGCTCGAGCCCAGGGGCGCGACCGAGCCGGGGAGCACAGGGCGATGATCGAGCAGACCGTGCAGGAACTCACCCCGATCGTTGGGACCCGCCCGGCGTGCCGGGCCTTGGGTGCGGCACCGGCGACGATCTACCGTCGGCGGCGTCCATCCGAGCCCAGGTCAACGCGGGCGCGGGCCGTCCCGGCCAGGGCGCTATCAGAGGCCGAGCGCCAGGCTGTCCTCGCCGAGCTTCACTGCGAGCGGTTCGTCAACTGCTCCCCTGCGCAAGTCTGGGCGACGCTGCTGGACGAGGGCCGTTACCTGGCTTCGGAGCGCACGATGTACCGGCTGCTCGCCGCTCAAAATGGCGGGGTGCGGGAGCGACGCGACCAGCGCACGCACCCGGCCTATGCGAAGCCGGAGCTGCTCGCCGAGCACCCGAACGAGGTCTGGTCTTGGGACATCACGAAGTTGAAGGGCCCCGTGAAGTGGACGTACTTTTACCTCTACGTGATCCTCGACGTGTTCAGCCGCTACGTCGTCGGCTGGACCGTCCAGCACCGCGAGGGCGCACAGCTCGCCAAGGCGCTGATCAGCCAAGCCTGCGCGCAGCAGAAAATCCCGCGCGAGCAGCTGACCGTGCACGCCGACCGCGGCAGCTCGATGACCAGCAAGCCGGTCGCGTTCCTCCTGGCCGACCTCGGCGTGATCCGCTCGCACAACAGGCCCTACACCTCGACGGACAACCCCTACTCCGAGGCGCACTTCAAGACGCTGAAGTACCGGCCCGAGTTCCCTCGGCGCTTCGAGAACATCGAGGGAGCCCGCGCGTTCTGCCGCACGTTCTTCGACTGGTACAACCACCAGCACCGCCACTCCGGGATCGGCCTGATGACCCCCGCCGCCATCCACCACGGCCGCGCCCAAGAACTCCACGACCAGCGCCAGCGCGTCCTCACCGCCGCCTACGCCGCGACACCCGAGCGGTTCGTCCGCCGCCCGCCCCAGCCACCAGCGCTGCCGACCGCCGCCTGGATCAACAAGCCCACAACAGAGGAGGCCGCTCACTAAATTCGACGACCAAGTGTCTCATTCGACTTGACAGGCTCCAGACGGACGAGCGGCGGCTTACCGGTCGCTGTGGTCCAGACCTCCTGTCACGGGCCGTGTACCCGCCACAGAGGCGTCAGAAAAGCCCTGCTTTTGCCCCTATTTTGGTCCGTAACAGTCATTACGGACCACGCAAAGGAGCCCGCCAAAAGCCGTCGAAACTGTCTACAGATGAGCGCCGCACGCGCAACTCCACGACCGGTCAAGAGGGCCACGGCCGCTGGTGAGCTTCGTCGCGAACGCCGCGAGCTGGCCGATCGCCTCCTGGTGGTCGCTCGCGGCGAGGAGCCGCTCGAGCGCGCCGAATCGCCCCTGGAGCTCGCTGCAGCGTATCTGCGGCGTTATGACGACCGCGAGGCCACCCAAGCAATTCGCGCTCTTCGACCTCGCTTCTGATCAGTTCCTCGGACACCAGGGGTGCGCCATGCCTCATGCGAAAGCTCCGCCATTCGGCGACCTCCCTCCGGATGGTCTAGGCGTGGTACCACTCGACGGCGGCGGCTCCCTTTGAGCAGTCCCCGCCTTCCCCGTGACCGGGAAAGCCGCTGCCGTCGCCGAAGCACGTCCAGCCGGATAGGCCGTAGAGCTTCCAGCGGAACTGGGAGGCCGGACCTTCGGGGTTGCCGACAAACGTCACGCCGACACCTGACTCCATTGCCTGCACTATGGTCAACGCTTGCGCGCACGACACATTGCGTGTCTGAATCAGGATCGGGTAGCCGCGCTTGAAGCTCCTGAGCGTCGGGACCGCCGGGCAGTTGTGGTTCGGCGGAGAGAAGGCGGTCGCTCGCCCATGCTCGGTGAGCAGGCCCGTGCCACCGAGTAGCGCACCGCCACGATGAGGACCGTCAGCCGTTTCACGACGGTCGGACTCTATCCTACCGCCAATCCAAACTGATACACCACCGGTCAAACTTGCCCACTACCGGTAGACGCTCGTCGGCATCCTCACCGCCCTGTTGGTTTTCACGGTCGCCGAGTTGCGCGGCGCGATCGCCAAGACCTACGGGAGCGACCAGCCGCGGTGGGCAACGGCGCTTGAGTTCGCCGGAGCAGCCGCGGCGGGCGTCATCGCCGCCACTGTCTCATAGCCCTCTCATGATCTCTGAACCGCGGACCTCCCCCCTACACTTCAGGGATCGTGTCAACACATCCCGCCAGCCAGAGCGAACCCGAGCACGTAGAGCTTCCAGTCGAGGAGCTGTTGCGCCGGGTGCGTCCGTTGCCTGATCACGATGAGATGGTGATCGAGGATCTCAGCGAAGAGGAGGGCGAGGCCTTCCTCGCAGCCGTCCAGTCGTGACCGCGCCCGGACCGCGCGGCGCGATCGTGGTCAACACCGATGTCTTCAGCGCTGACTTGGTCCCGACGTCACAGCTGACTGAACGCTACGCGCCGATTATCACCGGCCGGCCAGCGTTCATCTCCTTCCAGACGGCCACGGAGCTGCGCTACGGGGCGATCCGGCACGGATGGGGCGAGGCGCGGATGCTGAAGCTCAACAGCAAGATCCAGCGCGCGGAGGTCGTCCACACTGGCCCCGAGCTCGTGGCGATCTGCGCCCAGCTGCGCGCCGACTGCGCCGCGATCGGCCACGCTCTCGCGCAGCGCGAGCACAACGCCGACCGCTGGATCGCCGCGACTGCGCTCCGACTCGGGATCCCGCTCGTCTCCAACGACACCATCTTCAAGGCCGTACCCGGCCTCACACTCGAATCGCTCGCGTAAGACGGCCGCCGCCGGGTGAAAACGCAGCGAGCATCCTCGGCACCTACGCGTTCGCAGCCGAGGATCTGCTCGGCCAGCTCACGCAAGCGGGACATCCGGTCCTTCAGCGCTAAAAGCACAGAGCCGCACCGGCACGCCCCGTTGCGTCAGCGAGCCCCTTGCGTCAAGACGCGTCAACCGGGGCGAGGAGAACGACTCGCCCGCCGGGGCGCAGCTCGATGTCTGCGCTGGGCGCGACGAGGTTGTGTCCTTCGCTGGCGGCGAGCACGCTGGTGCCTGCTGGCCAGCGCGTCTCGCCCAAGCGGCGCCCGCAGGCAGGCGTCTGCGGGCTGATCGTGATCTCGAGGATCTCATAGCCGTCCATCGGTGTGGTGGGGACGTGAACTTGTTTGTGTGGTTCCTTGGCGGCGAACTCGGCGGCTTCGGCGCCTCGCTCGATTTCGCTTGCCGACGCTTGAACGCGTCCTATGAGCGCGCGCATGACATCTTCGCGTGTGACCCACCCCTGCAGGGTATGCTCGTCGTGGGAGAGGACGGGCAGCCCGTCGTGGCCGTAGAGCACGAGCTGGCGCAGCGCCTGCTCGAGGTCCTCGTCGCCGAAGAGCACCTGTGGGTCGCGTACGTCGCTGACGGGGCCGACGAGCTTGACCAACACCTCGCGCGAGACCGCAGTGGGCTCTGCCTGCGGATCCCCCAGCGCAACCAGGCGAGTTGGCCCATCGTCGTCTGTGAGTGGCTGCATCACCTCAGCGACGGTGAGTGTCGCGAGCGCGCTGGTGGCCTTTGGCTGCTCGATGTCGATGCCGCGGCGCAGCAGCTTGGTGGTGTAGATCGAGCCGTAGGTGAGCTGCTTGCTGGTAGCCGAAGCGATCGCGCAGGTGAGCATCACGGGAAGCGTCAGAGTGAAGTTGCCGGTCATCTCGAGGACGCTCGCGATCGCGGTCAGCGGTGCCTGGGTGGCGCCTGCAAAGACGCCGCCCATCGCGATCATGGCGTACATCGCCGCCGGGCCGACATCGGTTCCGAAGATGTGACGGGCGGTGATTCCGAAGGCCATGCCGCCGGCTGCGCCGGTGAACAGCGAGGGCGCGAACACGCCACCGGAGCCGCCGATCGAGAGGGTGAGGCTCGAGGCGGCGACCTTGCCTACCATCAGGATCACAATCAGCCAGAGCGCTTCGTGGCCGGCGACGATGTTGTCCATCACCGGGTAGCCGACCCCGTACATCTGCGGCAGCGCGAGCAGCAGCACGCCGAGCGCGATACCGCCGACCGCAGGGCGCGCCCACTCCGGGCGACCCTTCCACATGCGATCGAGATAGTCCTCCAACCAGTACAGGAAGGTCTTGAAGCCAACGCCGAGGAGGCCGGCGGCAAGCCCGAGAACGGCGATCAGCAGGTAGGTGGCGTCTGGCGGTGCGACCAGGTTGTGGGGAAAAGTGGAGAAGAACGGGCCGGAGCCGAAGAACGCACGGCTGATCAGATCGGCGGTGACCGCCGAGAGGGCGGTGGCGCACAGCGCGTCGAGTGAGAATTCCCGCAGCACGATCTCAAACCCGAAGAACAGGCCCGTGAGCGGCGCGTTGAACGTGGCCGCGATCCCGCCCGCGGCGCCGCACGCAACGATGATGCGCAGGCTGCGCTCGGACATGCGAACCCGCTGGCCGACCGTCGAGGCGAAGGCCGCGCCGACCTGGACGATCGGCCCCTCGCGGCCCACGGACCCGCCGGTGCCGATGCAGATCGCTGAGGCGAGGGCCTTGACGACGGTCACCTGCGGGCGGATCCGCCCCCCGTTCTCGGCGACCGCGAGCATCACCTCCGGGACCCCGTGGCCGCGGGCCTCGCGGGCGAAGCGCTGGATCAGCGGCCCGTAGAGCAGGCCACCGAGCACCGGGATCACTAGGAAGAAGCCGACGCCCAGCCAGGCAAGGTGGGCACTCGCCACGCGTCCCTGCTGCCCGAACTGCTCGTGCCCGGTCACGATCCACGTGACCGCATAGATCAGCTCTCGAAACACGACCGCGCCCAACCCGGCCCCCCCACCGACTAGCAGGGCCATCACGACCAACCCCAGCCGCGAGCCGCCGAGCCACGACGACACCGCGCGTCCTCTCGTCACTGGCCCCAGCCCAGCGACCAGTCCTGCTCAGGCACCTCGCCGGCCGCATCGGCGAAGACCCGCAACGCCCTCAGCGCCGAGGCCCGGTCCGCGCGCGGCATCCGCCGCACAATCTGTGCGATCTCGGTGCGACGACGACGGGTCACCTCCTCCACCAGGGCACGCCCTGCTCCGGTCAGCGAGATGCGCACCCCGCGGCGATCCGCGCTGATCCTCCGCCGCTGCACGAGCTGCTTGCGCACGAGGCGGTCGCACATCCGCGTGGCCGTCGAAGGGTCTACCCCCAGCGCGCTCGCCAAATCGGCCGGGCGCTGCGGACCTCGCGCGGCTAGTTCCACAAGCGCGCGGTACTGAGCCAGCGTCACATCCTCCGCCAGATCCGCCAGCGAACGCGCGGCGACTGCCACCAGCGCACGGCTGGCGCCCAGCACCGCGTCGATGAGATCGTCGCGATCCGCAGGCCGCTCACTGGTCTTCACGGTCCCACTCAATAGATGCATACTGCGATTATTGCACTATGCATCTAATCCGCCGTGAGTCAACCCGGCGGCAGCTCCACGAGCGGCTGCGCCAGAGCCAGATCGCGCTCCTGCGAGGCGGGCGCCGGCGCGACAGCGACCAGTTCGTCGAGCATCAACGCGGCCGCGGCCACGCGACTCCAGCGCCATCTGGAGGGCGTTCTTCTTGCTCCTGGCGGCGGCGGCGCTGACCGCCAACGTTGGTTACCACGATCACTGGTGAGATCTGATCTTGGGAGCGTGGAGCTGACAATGAACGAGCGCGACTGGCTGACCGAACGGTTCGAGCAGCACAGACCGCATCTCCGCGGGGTCGCCTACCGGATGCTCGGGTCGGTGAGCGAATCCGACGATGCCCTGCAGGTAGCGAGCGCTTCGCCCGTGGTGTCGAGTCAGTCGGTCAGCGAGACCACGTAGATGCCCATGGCGGGACCGGCCAGCAGCACGCTCGAATGCAGCCCGCGAGCAGCGAGAAGGGGCCGAGCTGTCTCATATCGATGAGACGCCCACGGTCCCACATGAGTGAGATTCGACTGTCTCACATCGGTGAGACGCCGCAACGCAGCGAGGGCCCTCTCGCGGACCATGCCGTTGAGGTCCTCGCATCGGTCTTACATAGATGGGACGCCGCGGTCTCAGATGAACGGGACTAGGCCGTCTCAGATCGGCTGGACGCCGCACCTCCAGCCTGCGTTTTCCTTGCGGTTGCGTTTTGGCTGCGCTATGGTGATCGTATGGCTGTCAAGGATCGCGGCGATCAACTGCTTGACGCACCCTACGACGCGCAGATGCGCGAGTTGGTCAACGAGATCGCGGGCGACGAAATAGCCCAAGTCGCGCGTGCGCTGCGCGAGGCGCTGGCAGGCGACGCGCACGGCGCAGCGCGCTACGTGTACCACTACAGGCGCCTCGCCCGAGCGCTGCTCAGCGCGGCAGCGGCGCGACGCCCCCAGGCGCTCGTGGTCGGCGCGAGCGGCCATTTTGAGCTGGCGGAGCCCTCGGGCGCACACGTCTCGTGGCTGGAGACGGCGCTTGACCAGAGCGCTGCCGGTGCGCCGTTCTCCCGCTGGACGGCGGTGCTCGGCGTCGACGACGGGGTGGCGCTGCACGCGCTCGCCTCGCTGCGAGGGCTGGTCCCTGACGCCACGGCGTTGCAGCCGCCCGCCGGGGCGCGGGTCTTTCGCCTCGATGAGCTCCAGCTGCGGCGCTTTCTGCGCAGCGTGCGCCGCGACCTCGACGTCGAGGAGCCTGCACTCGAGCGCATCCAGACCGTCTTTGATCTCTCGCGTACCGAACTGGCACGCCTGTTCGGTGTCAGCCGCCAGGCGATCAGCGACTGGATCGAGAGCGGCGTCCCTGGCGAGCGCCAAGCGAAGGTGGCTACCATCTCCTCCATCGCTGACCTGCTCGAGCGCAAGCTGAAGCCCGGGCGGATCGCCGGGATCGCCCGACGCGCTGCCCCCGCCTATGGCGGCAAGACGATGCTCGAGCTGATCGCCGAAGATTGCCACGACGAACTCCTTGAGATCACCCGCCGCTCGTTCGACTGGGCGACCGCGGCGTAATGCCATCCGCGCCTGCCGCGGGCGCGATGCGCACCCTGCGTCGCGGCGGTACGTATTTCCGCCTTGCCGAGCCTGGCTGGGTCAACCCGCTCGACACCAGCTACAGCCAGCGAACGGGCGGCCGGTGGAACCCGCCCGGCGGGTTCGCCGTTCTCTATCTCAACGACAGCGTGCCCACCAGTCGCCTGCAGGTGCTGCACAAGCTCGTCGGCTTGCCCTACGGGCCGGAGGACCTCGAACCGTCAGAGCAGCACGACCTCGTCACCGTAGAGGTGTCGCCCCTGACGCACCTGGACTGCATCTCCGACGACGTGCTCGCCGCTGTGGCGCTCCCCACCAGCTACCCGCGACACCGCAACGGCCGACCGGTCACCCATGCCACCTGCCAGCCAATCGGTCAACGCGCCTTCGAACGCCAGCTCGCGGGTGTGGCCTGCCGCTCGGCGGCGACCAACGCCACCCGAGACAACCAGGAGCTCGCGTTCTTCCACCGCGCCACCGGACTGCACCCGACGGCCGCCGCGCGCACGCCGTTCGCCGCATGGTGGTAGCAACGCGCCGCGCCTGCCGAGATGGCTTCCCATCATCTATAGCCCGCTGTTGCGTCGCGGGCATTTCAGCGCCCGAGCGCGTAGTGCGCTATGTCCTCGTCGAGGGTCGCCTCGCTTTCGTACTGGCCGATGTGCTTGAAAACGACTTTCCCGTCACGGCCGAGGTAGATCGTCGTCGGGGTGCCCTCGATCGAAGCGATCGAGTCCAGCGCCGCTGATGATGTCTGGTAGCTGGGGTAGCTGACCGGGTGCTTGGCGAGGAACGCGCTCGCGTCTTGCGCGGTGTCTTCGGTGTCGGCGCCGAGGAACGCTACCTGGCGGCCATAGAGCGCCGAGGCGGCGGCGAAGATCGGGAACTCCGCGCGGCACGGCGGGCACCATGACGCCCAGGCGTTCAGCACTACCGGGTAACCGCGCAGCTGACGCAACCGCGTCTGCAGAGCGCCGAACCCGCCGAGCAACTGGCTGGCCTGGTCGTGCAGCGCCGCCAGCGGCGCCGGCGAGCCAGCCAGCGCGTGCCTGGCGTCGGCTGCGCTCGGTGAGCTGACCTTCGTCAGCGTGCTCGCCGGGATCTCCTTGCCCATCAGCCAGTAGAGGTCCTCGAGCGCCTGTGTGGACGTCCACGGCAGGCTGGGGTGCGCAAGATTATGCAGGCCGACCTGGTTGAGAAGCCCGCGCAGTGCAGGCTCCAGATGCCTGCCCACATCCGCCATGCCTTCGTTGACGATCCGCTCCTGACCGGCGGGGTCGAGGAAGATCAGGTTGTCCGAGTGTTCCACGTTGAAGGTCTCGGGCTTGTGCGTGTACCAGTCGATCGCTGGTGGGTTGCCTTCCGGCACGCGCTTGTAGTAGACGCCGAAGTAGCGCCAGAAGCGATGGATCTCGGACGGCGTGCCGGTCAGGAGCTTGAAGTCGAGGCCCGTGAGGCGACGGTAGGCGCGCAGCCGCGCGGGTGAGTCATGCCAAGGATCGACAGTCACCTCGGCGACTACAACCTGACTACTCAGGCCGTCCGCTCGAAGCTGTGAGCTGAGCTGCATCAGAGCGCCAGTGGTTATCGGGCACACTTCGTTGCAGGCCGTATCGTCCGGAGCCAGGACGACCCACTTGCCGCGCCACCGGTCCACCGAGAACGGCCGGCCCTGCTCGTCTATGAGACGCATATTCGGCACCGTCCGCAGTCGTTGCAGCGCAGTCCCGACCGCGAGCGGCGCAGGCAAGGCGGTGACATCGCCGGCCTCCGCACCGCGCCTCGCCGTCAAGACTGACGCCGCAACCAGCAACACCGCCATCGCCACCACGCCGACCGTCGCGATCCGGCGTGCACGCCCCAGCATCATCAAGGTTGCAGCCTACACCGCCACTTACCTTCTAACTGCCACGCACCCGGTGACCGCATTTCTGACCTATCAGCCACGCGCGTGCTCGATGTGGCGTCACACACCAGCAGATCGTGCAGATGAACCCCGTGCGGCGTAGCGCTCGCGGACCTGCTCGCGTATGTCGCCGGCCTGCGTCGTGGTGGTGTCGGCGGCGCATCCGCAACCCTCGCCGTGGTTGGGGTCGCAGCACTCGGCCCTGGCGCTCGGCTCACAGCACGTCGCCTGTGCCTCGGGTGCGCAACAGGAGCTCGCGGTCGTCTCAGCGGGGGTGGTCAGCTCAGCCATGCGGATAGCTCCTTGAGTGCGTCGGGGATCACGTAGTAGTAGGCCCATAGGCCCTTGCGCTCGGAGTCCACGATCCCGGCGGCGCGCAGCTTGCCTAGATGGTGGGAGAGCGTGGGCTGTGAGATGTCGAATAGCGGCACCAGCTCGCAGACGCAGACCTTCCCCGCGTGCTTGCGCAGCACGTCCACCAGCTGCAAGCGGATCGGGTCGCCGACGGCCTTGGCGACCTCGGCCATGCGCAGCGCTTCCTCGCGCTGTACGTCGGGGTAGACGACGGGCTCACAACAGCGCTCGCCGGCCGCTCGCTTCTGCTTCGGGGATAGCTCCAAATCGACGGACATCAATCCACTTATATCAATAACACTCACATCTGTCGATGTAATACGATCCGGGCTATGAACACGCCGCGGCTCGCCCGTCGCCTGCTCGCGGAGCTGTTGGGCTCCGCGTTCCTGGCTGCTCTCGTGATCGGCTCGGGCATCGCCGCGCAGACGCTCTCCTCGAGCGACGTTGGCCTAGAGCTGTTCGAGAACGCCGCCGCCACAGCAGCGGGCTTGTTCACGATCATCCTCATGTTCGGCCCGGTGTCCGGTGGGCACTTCAACCCGGTTGTCTCGCTCGCCGACGCGAGCTTTGGCGGCATCCGCTGGCGCCATGCGCTCGCCTACATCCCCGCGCAGGTCATCGGCTGCGTGCTCGGCGCGTTCGCGGCGAATGGCATGTTCTCGCTAGCCGCCATCAGCATCTCCACGCATCACCGCGTCTCGCCCGCACACCTGTTCTCCGAGGTAATCGCCACCGCGGGGCTGCTGCTCGTGATCTTCTCGCTCGCGCGTACCAAACGCGCACACATCGCTCCGGCCGCCGTCGGCGCGTACATCGGCGCCGCCTACTTCTTCACCAGCTCAGCGAGCTTCGCCAACCCCGCGATCAGCGTCGGGCGCATGTTCTCCAACACGTTCGCCGGGATCGCGCCCGCGTCCGTGCCCGGCTACATCATGGCGCAGCTCGTCGGCTGCGTCTGCGCGATCATCCTCGTGAGGGTGCTCTACCCCGACCTGACGCCAGACGAGGCAGCCGAAGCCGTCATGCCGCATAGCGAGGAGCCTCCGCACGATGGCGTGCGTCCTATTCGTCTGCCTGCATAACGCCGGTCGCTCACAGATGAGCCAAGCGCTCCTCGAGCGCGCCGCCGCTGGCAGGCACACGGCCCTGTCCGCGGGGACGACGCCAGCCGAGCGCGTTCACCCCGAGGTCGTTGAGGCCATGCGCGAGGTAGGCATCGACCTGTCCGACCGCCGGCCACAGCTCCTCACACGCGAGCTCTCAGAGCAAGCGGATATCGTCGTGACGATGGGCTGCGGCGACGAGTGCCCCTACATTCCCGGCAAGCGCTATATCGAGTGGGAGCTCCCCGACCCAAAGGGCCGTCCGCTGGATGAGGTTCGCGCGATCCGCGATGACATCGCCCGCGGCATCGACTCGCTGCTCGCCGATGAGACCCTGAAGTGAGCGCCCCACAAGCCGCCGCGCCGCCGCGAGCTGGCGTGTCGCTGCGCACCATCGCGCGTGAGTGGGGGCCGCATCGGGTGTATCGGGTTCGGCGGCCCGCCCGCGCACGTCGCGCTGTTCCGGGAGCTGTGCGTCACACGACGGGAATGGCTCGCCGAGGATCAGTTCGAGCGAGCAATCGCGGCGACTATCCTGTTCGGCGCGGCTCGCTTCGAACGGCGGCTGCTGAATGAGCGAGTGACCGCGGTGGTATGGCGGGAGGGTACTTGCTCCACTTACCCCAAGTCTGTGAGTAGCTCCTGTACGCGGCGCGAATGTTGGGACGCCGAGTATCAGCTCACCGCAGGTAGCCAGTCCGCTGGCATCGCGGCGGGCACCTCGGGATAGTCGGGTACTACCCTGCGTGCGAAGGACTCCGCCGGACGTCCAGCCACGAGACGGCTCACGTCTTGCATCGCGCTCAGCACTCGCACCGAGGAACCGATCTGGAAGTCAGCTGCCCCGAGCTCCTCGCCGCCGATGACGCCGCTCTCAAGCAGGCTGTCAACCTTGTCGAGTAGTCCGGGCAGCTCGGCGAGATCCTGCTGCACCCGCTCGTCGTTTGCCCCAGCCTGTCGCACGAAGATGGGCACCACCGGCGTTAGCACGACGGCCATGAGCGCTGGTGCAGGCAGCGGGCTGGCGACATCGGCGAACCAGCGACGCTGACCCAGGTGGTGTCGAAGGCCCCAACGGATCAGGCGGCGTGGCACTGGTTGCAGGACCGCCTCACCCCAGCGCTCGGCTTCCTGGGCAGCAGCACGAGCCGCGGGCTCGCTCGGGTAAAGGGATGGCGTCGGGACGAGATCCTCAAGCGCCTTGGCGATCGCGAGCGAGCCCTGCACCCGGCGGCCATCCGCAAGCCTCATCGCGGGCACCGTGGCCCGAGTAAACCTCAGCGCGAAAAGGGCCAGCGGGTGGCCGCCGCCGAGCAACTCGACGTAGCGGTACGTGAGCCCCTTCCGCGCGAGCATCCCCCGCACTCCCAAGACGGGGTGCGATAGCGCGATCCCATACAGGCGAATGGGGCTCTCGACCACGACGTCCTAACTTACTCGTATCCAGGCAGCATCATCATCGCGGGTCTGCTCCGATCGCGAAGCAGTCCCCTCAACCGATCGGCTCGACAGTACGAGCATCCGGCTCTTGGGAGCGTCGGTGCTGTCCGACGTCTCGCTAGGCCCCTCGCACGAACTCGTAGGTGAGGAAGGCGAGGCCGTCACCGATTCTCCGTGCGTCGAGGAGGCGCATCGGGTTCATGTCGCTGGTCTCCCCGAACAGGCGCTCGCCGGCACCCAGCACGACCGGGAAGACGACCAGTCGCAGCTCGTCAACCAGGCCGTGCTCGATTAGCGTGCGCCCCAGCTGATAGCTGGCAGGGACGACGATCTCTCCGTCCACCTGCTGCTTGAGCTTCGAGACCTCGGTCACCACGTCGCCCTCGAGGACTGTCGAGTTGCTCCACTCGGGATCTTCGAGGGTCGAGGACACGACGTACTTGGGCATGCTGTTGATCCTGTCCGCGAGCTCGCCATTGCGGGGTTGCCAGCGCGTCCCGAAAAACTCGTAGCTCTTCCGACCCAGCAGCCATGCCTCGGCGCCCAGCGCCTCTTCGAGCGCGACCTTGTTCCACTCTTCGAGGTCCTTGCCCCCAAACTGCACGAACCAGCCGCCAAGCCCGAAGCCCTCCTGGCCGTCCGGGTCCTGGACCACGCCGTCGAGCGAGACGTTCTGCGGGCCACTCATCACGATCTTTCCCATCTCGGGTTCTCCCTTCGTTGGACTGTTAGTTGCTGCGTTCGTTGAGGCGTCGGCCACGATGAAAATTGCGCGGCGAATTTCGAGGCGCCCCGACGTCATTACTCGTGATGCCTGTAAATGGAAGAGTTGGTGCGAGGATGCGAGCGTGACCGAGCAGACCCTCACCCGTGCACGCGCTGGCGACGAGGACGCGTTCCGCGAGCTGACCGAGCCATACCGGCGTGAGCTCCAAGTGCACATCTACCGGATCGTCGGCTCGGCTCAGGACGCGGAGGACCTCCTCCAAGAGACCTTCCTCGCCGCTTGGAGGGGCCTTGGGCAGTTCGAGGAACGCGCCTCGGTGCGTTCCTGGCTTTACCGGATCGCCACCAACCGCTCGCTGGATGCTCTCCGTTCTAGCCGGCGCCGTCCGGAAGAGGAGCGGATGCCCCAGATGCCCGAGCCGACACGCTGGAACGAGCCGACATGGCTCGAGCCCTACGCCGACGTTCTCCTCGATGGGGTCGCGGACGAAGCTCCGGGACCGGAGGTGCGCTACGAGACCAAGGAGGCGATCGCGCTGGCGTTCGTCGTCGGTCTCCAGCACCTCTCGCCCCAACAGCGCGCGGTACTCGTGCTACGCGACGTGCTGGGCTACCGCGCCGGCGAGGTCGCCGAGATGCTCGAGACCAGCGAGGCCTCGGTCAACAACCTGCTGCGCCGCGCGCGTGCGGCGTTCGAGACCCGGCTGCCGGCGACCGGCCGCGAACGAGCGCCGCTGCCGAACTCCAAGCTCGAGCGCGACATCGTCGGCCGCTTCGCCGAAACGGTCGAGAATGGCGACATCGATGGCATGGTCGCGCTCCTGACCGAGGACGCGTGGGTCACCATGCCACCCCTCCCCCACGCCTACCAGGGACACGACGCGATCGGCGCGTTCCTACGCGGCTCTGCGGAGCGGCGCGGCGCGCCGATGCGGCTGGTGGCGACGCGCGCCAACACACAGCCGGCATTCGGCTGCTACCTCCCGGTGCCCGACACCGACGTCGCGCGCGCGTACGCGCTGTTCGTACTGACCCTTGAAGGCGACCACATCTCGGCCATCACCTGGTTCGCCGACAGCAGCGTCTTTCCACAGTTCGGCCTACCACGGATGCTGCCCGGCAGAGCGCAATGACGCACGCGGACCAGCCGGCTCATCAGCCTGGGGATGACCGCCGTGATCCTGCGCATCACCCACGAGAGCTGGCGCAAGATACGCGGATCCCCACACCACCACCAGCGCGCGAGAAACACGTCGGCGCTCAGGGGCATGGGTCTAATCTATGTGAGACCGAAGGCTACTCGGCTTCGTCGAGGACCTTGATCAGGACCTGCAGGAGGCGCTGGGTGGTGCCTCCATCCTGGGATCCGTGGTGCGGGTTGAACTCGGCTACCGTGAGCGCACACACACGTTCATCGCGGAACAGCGTGCTCAGTATCTCGCCGCAGGCATTCAGCGATGGAGCGGTGCCGCGATCCGTGTTCTCCGCCAGCGGCGCGTCGAGGAAGTTGACGAGGTCAACGTCGAAGTGGACAGCCAAAATGTCACATGCGGCGAGCGGAGACAGGGCGGTTCGGGTGCTGCGTAGCGGATCAGAGGCGGTGCTTCGCACGTCAACCACGGACAGCCCGCGGCCGGCGATCACCTCAGCCTCGAAGTCCGTGTGCGGGCCGAGCCCGAGGAAGCTGATCTGCTCGGTGCTCAGCATCGGACGCTGACCGGCGAGCGCGGCGAGTCCGTCAACGGCGCCGTCGATGTCGAGCATGTGCGCTACCCCCATCCAGTCCAGGGCGCCGTCAACCGTGCTGTCGGGCACGTTGAGATCAGCGTGCCGATCGACGTAGATGAGGCCCGGTCGCACGCTGCGGTCCAGTAGTCCGGCCACGGTGCCGACACCAACGGTGCAATCGCCTCCGAGGACCAGGATCGTGTCCTCGGCTGGAGCCGATCGGACCAGCGATGCGACTTGGCTGGCGCGGTCGATGACCGTGCTGGCGTTCGCTGCCCTGGGGTTGTCGGGGTCTGGCCGCCACCGAAATGGGCTCGTCTCCCCGCCAAGGTGCACCGCGACGCCCACCGCTTCCAGCCCCTCGCGCAAGCCCGCGTCGAGCAGCGCGCGTGGGCCGTCCTCCTGACCGGGCGCATACGCGCCGGCGCTCGTGGGGGCCTCTATGAGCGTGATCGTCCGCATCAGGACATCCCAGTCTCACATGAAGGGGACGGTCAGGTCTCAGATCAACGGGATTGGGCCGTCTCAGATCGGCGAGACGCCGCAGATGATCCGATTGCGCCTGCTGATCGACGCCTCCGCATTAGCGGGAAGCCCAAACTTGATGAACGGGCCAGCGTTTGTCCCCTGAGAGCGCCCAGCGGCCATCGTGGGGGTGCATGGGCAGCGGGCGACGGTGTGGTGGCGCTCCTGGGAAGATGGCGACGTGGAACGTGTGCTTGGAATCGGTGGATACTTCATGCGAGCCGCCGACCCGGTGGCCCTGGGCGCCTGGTACCGCGATTGCCTAGGCTTGGACACCGATGAGAATGGCCTGTGGCGTCAGGAAGCCGGGCCGACGGTGTTCGCGACGTTCGAGTCCGAAACCGACTACTTCGGGTCCCGCGCGCAGCAGGCCATGATCAACTTCCGGGTCCGCGACCTGGATGCGATGCTCACGCAACTGCGCGCGAAGGGAGCGGACGTGGCTGAAGAGACGCAGGAAATGGAGGGTGTCGGCCGATTCGGCTGGGTCACCGATCCCGAGGGCAATCGGGTCGAGCTATGGCAGCCCGCCTGACCGTGTCCCCCGCGGCCCAGTCTCACATGGGTGAGACGGTCAGGTCTCAGACAAATGGGGCTTGGCTGTCTTGGATCGGCCTGACGCCACAGGATCGGTGCGGCATCTCATCCATGTGAGACGGGGATCGCCGGAAGCCAACTCCCCACAGCATCCTTCCGGGCCCTCAGGAGGCGCTATCGATTGTGGCTGTCTGCCCATCGCCCAATGTTTTCACGTAACGATCGGTACGCCTATTGTTGCTCGACAGTAGATCGACCCACGACGAGGAGGTCATGATGAGGATCGTTTTCGTGCATGGGGCATGCGTGAAGGACGGATCGTGGTGGTGGCGCCCAACCGGTGAGCTACTGGCCGAGCGGGGCCTTGCTAGCGAGGCGCCCGCCCTGCCGAGTTGCGGCGAGACGGGCGTGCCGACGGATGCGGGAGGACCCGGGCTGGCCGAGGACGTCGCCGCGGTCCGGCACGTCTTGACCGCGAGCGAAGAGCCGACCGTGGTGGTCGCCCACAGCTATGGCGGAATCGTCACCGCGGAGGCAGCGGCGGGCGTCGAGGCCGTGCGCCATCTGCTGCTCGTATCCAGCTATCTGCCCGAGGTCGGGCAGAGCCTCTCCTCGTTCGGCGGGGAGAAACCCGCCTGGTTCCTCGACATCGACCCCGAGAGCGGCACCTTCACCGTTCGACTGGACACCTTGGCTGAAACGTTCCTGCAGGACTGCGACCCGGAGATCCAGCGAGAGGCCACGGACAAGACGGCCCGCCAGAGCCTGGCGGTTCTCGAGCAGCCGGTGCAGTCAGCGGCCTGGCAGCACGTGCCCTCGACGTACCTCGTCTGCGCAGAGGATCAGGGCACCCCTGCCGAGTTGCAGCGCAAGTTCGCCGGTCGGGCGGCCAGCGTCGTAGAGCTCGACGCTGGCCATCATCCCTTCCTCTCCCAGCCGGCCGCCGTCCGCGACCTGATCCTCGCGCTGTGACGGCGAGGAAACCTCGTCGGGCCTTGGCTGCTCTCAGGTAGCCCAGCAAGGGCGCTCGCCGGTTGTGAGGACGAGCTGTCTCAGATCGGCGAGACGCCGCGGTCTATGGCTTCGAGTCGGGAAGTATGCTTCCAGTCCGGCGAGGGGGAGTCGACCCAGAGATGCAGCCCGGCCTAGCAGGCTCCAGGGACCAGCGAACGTCCGGGTGATGGGAGTCGTCATGAGCGCAAGAGATGCTGTGAAGACCAGGGGACTGCGTCAGCGCGGGGCCAGACTAATCGTGTTCACGTTGCTGAGCGCGGCGCTGCTCGGGATCAGCGCGTACGCGCAATCGCCAAAGTCGGTGAAGGTCACGCGCTGCGGCTATGCGAACGCCACCTATGGCAGGAGTGCGGTGTACCCCTGGCACATGTCATGCGCCGCGGCTCGCAACGTGGTTACAGCGAACAGTAATCCCCACGCCCACGTGATCGATTTCGGGCCGGGCTGGGACGGCGGCGCCGTGCGCATCAACGGACGTTACTGGGTCTGCACAGGCCAGATGGGCTTCTACAACTGCGGCTATCCGTATCGGCCGCGGAAGGTCAACGGGGAGCAGGGCTACAAGGGGCCATTCACCAAGAACGTCGAGTACCGGACGTGCTCCGTGATCGCGCCCGCGGGCTTGGGGTGCCCTGAGACGGTCGAATTCAGTCAGCCCTAGAGCTGCGCTCCGCGTCGCGTGCTGCGATCCCGGGCACGCCGCCCACGTGGAGGTGCCGCCCGATCAGCATCGAGAACGAGAGCGGATCAGCTGCCGAGCGTGTCACTGGGCAGCCGTCCATGGGCGTCGCGCGGTTACCGTCGGCGAAAGCCACGGTCCGGCTCGGGATCGAGCGGGCTCGTCGGCAGACCGGGCGGTGGATCCTCGAGGTTGTAGCCCGACGGCGCGATGTCGTTGGGCGCGTCGGGATGGAAGAGCGACGCGAGCAGCTGGGCCTGCCCGCGGCCGACGCCGAGCTCGCCCATGCCGCCGTTGTACATCTGGATGCCGGCGGACTCGCAGTGCGCGTACAAGCGGCTGAGCTCTTGCAGGCGGCCGACGCGGCAGGGCTTGACGTTGACGATCCGTACCTTGATAGGGGTCGCGCCGATCGACGCGACGCTCGTGATCGGCGCGTCGTAGGAGACGCGATCCGCGATCGGCGTGAGCAGCTCGAGCACCGCAGGGTGGCCGTGCGGGTCCTCGAAGACGACCTCGGTGAACGTGGCCAGCGTGCGTTCGTACATCGCCAGCAGCGCCGCCTCGTCCTTTACCTCGAGGCCGTACTGGCCCTTGAAGTCGATCGTCGCAACGCCCTCGACGGCCGCGATGCGGTCCATGATCTCCTGCGTCCACGCCGGCGCGACGTCCAGCTTGAAGCCAACCGTCGGATGCATCGCCCGCCGGTTGGCGACCTTGTCGATGTCCGGTGGATCGCCGAGCCCGAACGAGTTGACGAACGTCACCGGCTGGGGCGTCCGGCCGAGGACCTCGGGCAGGCTCGTGGCCGCCTGGCGCAGCGCGAGATCGAGCGCCGCGGACTCGAACGTCCAGCGCCGCCAGTTGCGCTGCAGCTCGTACTCGGGCGGCTCGGGCCACATGTCGATCGCGTCGACGTGGGCGAGGAAGCCGGCGAGCGTCGCCCACTCGCCGGTCAGCGGGAAGTCGCTCGCGCGCAGGCTCTCCTGGGCATCCCCCATGCCGACCTGCTCGCCGACGCCATCCTCGCCACGGCCGTGCAGTCGCAGCTGCGTCGTCGAGTGGTCCTCGAGCCCGGTCGGGGCGCTCGGCACAAGCGCCTCGAACGAGGACGACTCAATCGCGATCGGCAGATCCTTGACGGCGCTCCAGAGGTCGATCATGAGGTCCCCTAGCTCTTGGTGATCGGGTGCATGGGTGAGACACCCTATGTGGTCGTGGCGAGCGCGTGGACATACGCCTCGCGTCGTCGCCGCGTGCCCTCGCCGACGACCGCGGGGACGATGAGCAGGTTCATCTCGTCAACTAACTGGACGGGTTCGGTCAACATCCTCGACCTCGAAGTGGATACTCGCGATAAATGATTTCATGTCGAGAAGCTCTGACCGGCTCCGCTCACCAGGTAAAGGGCCACGACAGGCGTGGCCCACGACACCAGGAGATGACCATGCCGAAGTACCTGCTGCTCAAGCACTACCGCGGCGGCCCGGAGCCGCATCGTCCCGTGCCTCCGATAGACCAATGGGCTCCGGAGGATGTGGAGGCGCACATGACCTTCCTCAGGCATGTCGGCGAGCTGCTCGAGGAGAACGGCGAGTAAACGTCGCCGAGCGCGACCACCTGATCCGCAAGGCCGCCAGCGCGGGCCGCCGCGCTATGCATTCAGCATGAATGCGTGTCTGGCCCAACCACGCTGACAGCTTCTCCAGAGCGCTCCACCTCGCCCTCGCCCTGCAGCTCGAGTCCGAGCACGACGAAGAGCGCCGTTACGGCCGCGAGGTCGTCAGCCACGATGCCCACATGCTCCATGCGTTGGATCGTCATGCGCTCAACACGCCTCCAAAGGGGTGTGAAGCCATCGGTCTCTAGGGCAGGTAGCGCACGAAATCGGCGACGGGCGCCCGCTCGGGTACATGCTGGTCCTGGCGAGGGCGGCCGAGGTGGAGTAGCCCAATGGGGTTCTCAAGGGCGTCGAGTGCGAGCACCTCCCGGCCGACCGGCGAGTCGAGGAGCGGCAGGGTCCGCCAGTAGCCGGCGAGTCCTGCCCCGTGGGCGGCGAGTAGCACCAGATAGGCGGCGACCGCGCTCGCGAGCAGGTCCTCCCTCTGCTGAGCGCTATCGCCCTGCATGAAAGCCGATGCGACAACGAGGGTGGGCGCGCGATCGAGCTTGCCCGCCGAACCGGGGGCGGCGTTCTCGGCGATCTCCTTGAGCCGCTCAACCGTGCGAGGGCCGAGCACCCGAAAGCGCCATGGGTTGGTGAGGTGGTGGTTCGGAGCCCAGCGGGCCAGCTCGAACAGCTGTTGCAGCAGCTCGGGCGCCACCGGCTCTGGGGCGAACACCTTGTGGGTGCGCCTTGTTCGGATTGCGCGCTCGAGTTCCATGCCTCAGCGAACGTACCCGATCTCGATGAGACGCCGCACGTAGGGTGAGGGCGGTCGCCGAGGTTCGGCGAGGGCACGCCGACAGCCACCCTTAGTTGCTCTGATCACGGGCTTGAGCGCCTGTATGGCGCGGCGGTCTACGGCACCAGCACGGTCCGCTCGCCCGGCGCCTCCGAACGCAGCCACACTCGCTCTACATCCGCGAGCGATACGGGATTCGGCTTGACACCGATCTCGCCGGCGTCGATCGCCGCCACCAGCGATGGCAGCTCGGCTGCATAGACTGCGGGCGACACCGCTCCCTGGCCGGCGCCCTGCAGCCGGAGGTTGGCGGAACGAAGGGCCACCGATGCCAGCTCGAGCGTGGGGCCGGCGATGGCGCCGATCTGGATCCAGTTCAGCGGGCGGCTGCGCTCTGAGCGGGCAGTGAGCAGCGCTGTCATGGCGCGCTGAGCTGGCCCGCTCCAGAGGTAGTCGATCACGATGTCCGTCTCCGCGGCGGCGTCGGCCAGCGCCGCCGCGGTCGCGTCGTCGTCGTCGGTGAGTCGGACGACCGCGTCGGCGCCGAGAGCGCCGAGCGCGGCCAGCCGGTCGGGGTCACGCCCGGCTCCGATCACGCGTCCGGCGCCGAGCCGCCTGGCGACCTGCACGGCCATCGTGCCGGCGTTCCCCGTGGCGCCGAGGACCAGGACGCTCTGGCCGGCCTGGATCGGAACCCGGCGGCGCAGCGCCACCCACGAGGACATCGCCGGGTTCATGGCGGCCGCGATCTTGGCTGCGTCCACGCCGTCCGGCAGCTCGACGGAGCGGCGCACGTCAACCAGCGCTCGCTCGGCCATCGTGCCGATGACGTCGTCGCCGGCGAGGAAGTAAATCCGCTTGCTGTCGGCGCGGCGACCGACGCCGTCGATCCCGGGGATCATCGGCAGCGTGCCGCTGCTGGTGTAGTGGGCTCCCCGCGCCCCGGTTCGGACCCGCGGGTGCAGGCCGACAGCCAGTACGTCAACCACGATCTGCTCAGCGCCGTTGGGCTCGGGAGCGTCGAACGGCATGTAATGCGGCGGCTCGCCGAACTTCGTGACCACGGCCGCGTTCATCTTCTCCATCTGGGCCTCCTGAGCAGCGTCCATGCTGATTTAGTTGGTGTCACGTACGAGTGTAGTTGGTGCCACGTACTAATTCAAGTACACTGGAACGGTGGCTGCTCGATCCGTATCTGCGCCCCTTCCCCCCTATGCTCCAGACCGCAAGCTGAGCACCGTCGACGCCCTTGCTCAGACGTCGTTCCTGATCCAGGGCATGCTCGAGCGCCGTGCGGGCGAGCATGGCTTTTCGCTGATTCAAACTCGCCTGCTGGGCGTGTTGCGCGACCGCCGGCCGACGATCAACGAGCTCGCGAGGTTGCTGGGACTTGACAAGTCGAGCGTCTCCGGCCTGGTCGACCGCGCCGAGCGACGCGGCCTGGTGCGGCGCATCCCCTCTGCCGTCGACCGCCGCTCCGTCCAGGTCGCTCTCACCGAAGACGGCAGGGTCCTCGCTAGCAAGGTCTCGGCGCGATTCGGGGCCGACGTCGCAGCGATGCTGGGGCCGCTCACGGCCGCCGATCGCGCGACGTTGACCCGCCTGCTAAGCCGGGTACTGGTCGAACACGCGGCCGGTCGTGGCGTCAACCTGCTTGCCACCGAGGCGAACGCGCGCGCGGGCGAGGGCGGCTAGGACCTGGGTGCGAGCTCCTGCAGAAGCCGCTCGCTCACAGCGCCCTTCGCGCCAGGACTTGATAGACGGCCGTTTCGCCCGTCTCAAAGCCGCGGCGCGCGGCACGGAGATACAGACGCCAGATGCGAGCTCGCTGCTCGCCAGCCAGCGTCTTGGCCGCGTCCAGATGCTCATCCAGCCGCTGGCTCCAGTGACGCAGGGTGACCGCGTAGTCCTCCCTGAACTCCTCTACATGCTCGCTCTCGAAGCCGGCGCGCTCGAGCGCGAGCTGGATGCGCGACAGCGGCAGGGGCTCGCCGTCGGGGAACACGTAGCGAGTGGAGAAGATGTCATCGAGAGGTTTGTGGTCGGGGTCAAGGGCCGCGATTGCGTGGTTGAGGAGCAGCCCGCCGGGACGCAACAGCGCGTATAGAGACCGTGCGTAGAGGTCGATCTGGCGCTCGCCGACGTGCTCGGCCATGCCGATGCTCGCGATCGCGTCGAAGGACGTGTGCGGCAGCTGGCGGTAGTCAGCTACGCGGATGTTCACCCGATCCTCGACCCCGGCCTCGGCCACCCGCTTGCGTGCGAGCTCGGCCTGCGGCGGTGAGAGTGTGACGCCGGTGACGCTCACACCGTAGTTCTGGGCCGCGTAGATCGCGAAGCTGCCCCAGCCGCATCCGACGTCGAGCACGCGCATCCCGGGCGCCAACCCGAGCTTGCCGCTCACCAGCTCGAGTTTCGTGTGCTGGGCGTCCTCGAGCGTCTGCGCGCCGCGCGAGAAGATCGCGCAGCTGTAGGTCATCGACTCGTCCAGGAACAGGGCGAAGAAGTCATTGCCAACGTCGTAGTGGTAGCGGACCGCCGCCGCGTCGCGCTCGATGCTGTGAAGGCGCCCACGGAGGATCAGCTCGAGAGCCGGACGGTGCGGGAACCCACCGGGCGCTGCCGCGGCGATGATGGCCAAGCCCAGACGTACCCGCTCAGCGTTGCTCAGCGCCGGTGGCTCCCATTCATCGACCACGATGAGCGCCGCATCGAGGTCATCCACGGCCAGCGAGCCATCGGTGTAGGCGCGACCGAGACCCAGCGATCCGGGAGCTCGAAGGAAGTGCGCGAGGGCCGAGGGTCCTCGCACGAGGAACGTCGGGGCGTTGGGCGCAGTCGCCCCGACGACCCCTCCATCCCAGAAGCGCACATGGAAGGGCCGCGAGGGGAACAGACGTCGAAGCTCTCGACAGAGAGGGCCGCTTGCTTGAATCAGCGCCATAGGGACCTGCATAGCAAAGTGCGATGCCCGGCACGGCGGACGCTCCGTCTCTCAGGGCGCGGGTGGGTCCGCGAGTAGCGGCCGCATGCGTGCCGCAAATCGTTCCGGGTCAACGAGGTGAAGCATGTGGCCGGTCCCGTCCCAGATCTCGACGCGCGCGCCGCGCGCAAGGCCTGTAAGCCAGGCCGCGTAGTCCGGTGGTGGCGGCGAGCCGTGCAGCGATAGGAGCGGTGCTGCGATGCGGGGCAGGATCGCTTCGGCGATCGCGGTCAGTTGCTCTGGAGGGGTGCTCAGCAGCGCGTCCCAGATTCCGAGGACGACCTCGCGCGGAAACGCCAGCACCCTGCGCTCGATGTTCTCGACCTCCGTGTAGGGCTCGAGCTCGAGAGCGCGGTCGATCGACAGCACGGCCTCCATCGTGCGCTGGCTGCGCAGATCCTCGGCATGCGCCTGCACGAGCTCGGCGAACTCGCCGAACCGCAGCGACTCATCGACGCAGACGACGGCACGTGCACCATGCGCCGCGGCGTATACGGCGGCGATGCTCGCACCCAGGGAGTGACCGACAATCATGGGCTCCCCAAGCGCCACGTCCTCGACGACCGCCCGCACGTCACCGACCAGCGACACCATCGAGTACTCCGCGGCGCTGGAGGAAGTCCCGTGACCACGTAGATCCAGCCGCACGCACGTGAACTCCTCGGCAAGCAGAGTGGTGATGGGATCCCAGGTCTGCCGGAAGGAAGTGAGGCCATGCAGGAACACGACCAGAGGGCCGTGGCCCGCGACGTCGTAGGCAATCGTGGGCCCGTTGTCCCGTTGTAGGGTCCTGGTGCGCGTCACCCCGTCCGGCTCGAGCATCATCACAGTCATGTCAGGGTACGCTGGACCATCGCGAACTGGACAGCATCAAGCGGCTCGCCACGGCAATCGCAATTGCCCTTGGCGACAGCGCCACTACCCCAAGCCCCGCGTAGGTCCCGCTTCACACACATGCTCGAGCTAGTGCACCTGTAGCTACTGCGACGCGGCACTAGTGGTTGATCAGCGGCGTTCCGAACCACCACCGGTGGCCCTCGGGATCTCGCGCCGCGTACTCCCGCCGGCCGTAGGGCTGATCGACGGGCGGGCGCTCGATTCGGGCTCCGGCGGCACGCGCTCGCTCGTAGTGCGCGTCAACGTCTTCGACGGTTACGGCCAGGCCACCGTGAGCATCGGCCTGGAGGCGTGGTGAGACCATGTTGTGCTCTGCGGTGACACGATGCAACCAGATGACCTCGACTCCCGCGAGAACCTCGCCGTGCACGGTGTTACCGTCACCGTCTCGGTCAATTCGACCGGCCTGGAACCCGAACGCGTTGACCAGGAAGTCGTGGGCAGCCTCGATGTCTTCGTAGACCAGCACTGCGATTATCCGTTGAGCGTTCGACACGCGATCAACCTAACGCAAAGCCCCAATTTGCAGCTCCCCGCGGCGAGCTCTTGATCGCCTTGGGCTGTGCCGATTGGGTGGCTCGCGTGGGCACTGCGCTCAGTCCTCTGCGCCGTTCGCCTCCTCGACCGTGAGCTGGGCGCGGTCGGGATAGAACGCGACGTGATCCTTGATCTCGGCGACCGCCGGGCGGGGATCGGCGTAGAACCAGACAGCGTCGGCACCATGCTCCGCGTCGCGGGCGATCGAGTAGTAGGACGCCTCGCCCTTGTACGGGCAGTAGGTGGTCAGCTCGCTGGCCACGAGCTGTGACCGGTTGACGTCGGCGATGGGGATGTAGCGGACCGGCGGGTAGTTGGCCTCGCGCAGGACGAGCGTCGAGTGGCTGTCGGCGATCGTCGCCTCACCGCTGCGAACGACGACGTGGTCGCTGCTCGAGGCGATTGTGATCGGGTGGTCGGGACCGGGGGTTTTGATGTCACGTGACATGCTGGGCTCCTTCGCTCATTTGGCGGGCTGGTGTCGGCGTTTGGGCTCCTGACCTCGATCCTCGTGACGTTTGCGGTTGGGTCAGATGTCCCTAGCGCAGCCGGAACACCGGATGCTTGGGCGCGGCACTGCGCAACTCCTCAGCCGAGGAGTCTGGCCCAACGCCGTCGAAGAACACGCCGACCTCGAACTTCCAGCGCTTCAGGTAGGCGCGTAGGACGGGTGGCTTATCGTCGTCCGCCAGCTCAACAGCGGCGAAGTGCTCGCTGCGCGAACCAACCAGCAGCCGGCCCTCCCCGCTGGCTCGCAGGTTGCGCACCCACTGCGTTTCGCCGCGCGGCGCGACGAGGTAGCGCTCACCTTCGAAGGTGAGCAAATTCACCGGAGTGCGACGCGGCTCACCGGAGGTGCGCCCTGGCACCTCCAGCACGCGCGAGCCGAACAGGCTGATGCCGAGGCGGGTGAGGCCGGCCACGGCCGGATTGAACACATGGCTGGTGAACCAGCCAGGACGCTTACGCTCGAAGTGAGCCGTGGCCGAGCCGTCCATCTGCACACAGCAAAGGCTACCTCTTGTGGAAATAATGCCCGTGGTCGAGGTCGGCGATGAGCCCGGGCTGGGTCGGCTCCCACCCCAGTAGCTCCCGCGTCCACGCGCTGGAAGCCGGAGCGTCGAGCCCGAGGAATCCCCCCAGCCAGGTGAAGTGCTCCCCCGCGTCCTCGGCGGAGACGGACACGACCGGGATGCCCAGATGTCAACCGATGACCTCGGCGATCTCCCTGACCGGCACGCCTTCCTCGGCGATTGCCTGCAGCGTCGTCCCCGCCGGTGCCTTTTCCAGCGCGAGGCGAAACAGGCGCGCCGAGTCGAGCCGGTGCACCGCTGGCCAGCGGTTGGCGCCATCGCCGATGTACCCCGAGACCCCCTTCTCGCGCGCGATGCCGACGAGGGTCGCGATGAAGCCGTTGTCTCCATCGCCGTGATTGGTCGGCGGGAGCCGCACGATCGACGAGCGAACACCGCGGGAGGCGAGGGACAGCGTGAACTCAGCCGTTTCCCATCGGGCCCGCGGACCGCCGCCGAAAGCGGCGATGGCAGCGTGAGAACCATGCCCGTCCTGCTCGTTCACCACCTGCCCCGGTGCCACCCCGAGGATCCCAGAGGCGATCAGGAGCGGTCGGTCGGAGCCCGCGAGCGCCTCGCCGAACGTCTCGACGGCGCGGCGGTCCGCCTCAGCGGCGGCCTGAAAATCACCAGAGAACGCGAGCTCGTGCTTGAACGCGAGGTGGATCACGCCATCCGACGCCGCGGTGACCTCGCGCAAGATGTCGAGGTCATCGAGATCGCCGCGTTGCACATCTGCGCCGGCCGCGGTGAGGGCATCGGCTGAGGCATCCGAGCGCGCGAGCCCGATGACCTGATGGCCCGCGCCGAGGAGCTCGGGAACGACCGCGGAGCCGATCCAGCCGGACGCGCCGGTGATGAATACACGCATGAGAGACCTCCATTGGACGATCGATGACAGTCACTGCCATCAGCATAACACCCATGTCGGCGGCTGTCGTCGCATATGATCGTGGCATGGGTCGATGGGAGCCAAACGCGCGCGGCAGGCTGATGCAGGCGGCCTTCGCGCTCTACGGCGAGCGCGGATTCGAGCAGACGACGGTGGCGGAGATCGCCGAGCGGGCGGGACTGACGGAGCGGACGTTCTTCCGGCACTTCGCCGACAAGCGCGAGGTCCTGTTCGCGGGTGCGGGCGCACTGCAGGAGCTGTTGGTAAGCACGGTCGCCGAAGCCCCCGGGTCGCTGGCACCGATCGACGCGGCGGCCGCCGGTCTGGAGGCCGCCGGCGCTCTCATCCAGGAGGGAGGGGAGCTCGCACGGCAGCGTCAGGCGATCATCGCCTCCAGCGCAGAGCTTCAAGAGCGTGAGCTGATCAAGCTCGCGTCACTCGCTGCCGCGCTCGCCGAGGCGCTGCGCCGGCGCGGCGTCGAGGATCCAGTGGCGAGCTTGACCGCCGAGGCGGGGATCGCCGTCTTCAAGGTCGCGTTCGAACGCTACGTCGATGAGACCAACCGGCAGGAGCTGCCGGGACTGATCCGCGAGTCGCTCGACGAGCTGAGAGCCGTTACCGCGCGCCGAGTCGCCGGCTAGCCTCGCCGAGCCACCGTCTGCGTAGGAGCGGTACCGGCCGTTTAGGCGTGCTCGCGGATGATGCAGCGGAAGCCGATGTGGCTGGTGCTGGTGTCGATCGCCTCAGGCTGCCTGGCGGCGGGGCGGTAGCGCAGGCAGTAGCTTGGGGCGCAGAGGTGCGAGCCGCCCTTGATGACGCGCCGCGGGATGTTCGCGCCGGGATGCCCGATGTCGTAGTTCCCCTGCGGGGTCTCCACGCGCGGGTTCAGCGGCGGCTTGCAACAGGCGGCGGGGATCGCCTCGGCGTCGGGGAGGCGCGAGGCGTAGTAGTCGGTCGTCCACTCCCAGACGTTGCCCGTGGCGTCGTGGAGCCCAAAGCCGTTGGGGGGGAAGAGCCCGACAGGGGATGTGCCGCGCCATCCCTTGGCGCCGGTGTTGCGCCAGGGAAACTCACCCTGCCAGCAGTTAGCCATCAGCTCGCCGCCCGGGCGCTCCTGCTCGCCCCAGGCGAAGACCGCACCCTCGAGCCCGCCCCGCGCCGCGTACTCCCACTCAGCCTCGCTCGGCAGTTGCTTGCCGGCCCACTGCGCATATGCCTCGGCGTCCTGGAAGGCGACGTGGGTGACCGGGTGATCGTCTCGTCCGGTGTTGTCGCTGTCCGGCCCCCAGGGCGCTCGCCAGCTCGCGCCGGGCACATAGGCCCACCAGCGGGTCGAGTCGCTCAGCGGCACGGGCCCGGGCGTAGGGTGAAAGACCGCCGATCCCTCGCGCAGCAGCGAGGGATCGGCGTCGGGATACTGAGCGGGATCGGGGGTACGCTCGGGGAGGGTGAGATATCCGGTTGCCTTGACGAAGCGGGCGAACTGCGCGACCGTGACCGGTCCGCGGTCGATCGCGAAGCCCTCGAGCACCACCTCGCGGACCGGCGCCTCTTCGGGGTAGAAGTTGACCGAGCCCATCCGGAAACAACCCGCCGGGATCTGGATCATGTCCTCGCGGCTCATCCCCACCGGATGGTAGAAGCTGGCGCGCTGTGCTTACTGGCGCCGCGGTGCTCTCACCCCGGTCGGGTGATGCCCGTTCACCCCGCACGGGCGCAGGCTTCTCTGCTGTAGCCCTGCGTCTGACGAGCGCTCTCGAGTAGTAGGGCTCCGAGTGCACCCATGTTCTGTGTCGGTCCACCATTTTTTCCGGGATGGGCCGTTCAGCCCGAGAGCCCGAAGGAGAGTGAGTCCATGGCCAGGCTATTCAGTGGCGTCGTAAACGTCAACATACGCGACTCCGAAGCGGATTGGGCTCCGTTCGAGCCCCCCAAGGCGCCCGACGGCGCACCGAACGTGCTCTATGTCGTGCTCGATGACGTCGGGTTCTCGGCGATGAGCTGTTACGGCGGGCCGATCGAGACGCCGAACATCGACAGGATCGCCTCGCGGGGTGTGCGTTATACGCAGTGGCATACGACGGCGCTGTGCTCGCCGACGCGCTCGTGTCTGCTGACGGGGCGCAATCACACGCGCAACAGCATGGCGTGCATCACCGAGGCGGCGATCGGCTTTCCCAACGCGAGCGGCACGGTGCCGCCGGAGAACGGGATGCTTCCGGAGATCCTCGGCGAGCAGGGGTGGAACACATTCATGGTGGGTAAGTGGCATCTGTGCCCGACTGACGAGATGAACCTTGCTTCGACACGCCGCAATTGGCCGAGCGGGCGTGGCTTTGAGCGCTGGTACGGGTTTCTCGGCGCCGAGACGAACCAGTGGTATCCGGATCTGGTTCACGACAATCATCCGGTCGATCAGCCGAGCACTCCCGAGGAGGGCTATCACCTCACCGAGGACATCACCGACAAGGCACTGGAGTTCATCAAGGACGCCAAGGCCGTTGCGCCCGAGAAGCCGTTCTTCCTGTACTACGCGCCGGGCGCCTGCCACGCCCCGCACCACGCACCGAAGGAGTGGATCGAGAAGTACAAGGGGCGCTTCGACGCGGGCTATGAGGCGATGCGCGAGCAGACGCTCGCTCGGCAGAAGGAGCTCGGCATCGTGCCGCCCGACACAGAGCTGCCGCCGATCAATCCGATCGGCACACCCGAGACGCGCTCCAGCCCCGATGGCAAGCCATTCCCTGAAATCGACACGACTCGGCCCTGGGACTCGCTGAACGACGAGGAGCAGCGGCTGTTCGCGCGGATGGCGGAGGTATACGCGGGCTTTCTCGGCCACGCCGACCACGAGCTCGGGCGCGTACTCGACTACCTCGAGCAAAGCGATCTGCTCGAGAACACCCTTGTGGTGGTCGTGTCGGACAACGGCGCCAGCGGCGAGGGCGGCCCGAACGGCTCGGTCAACGAGATGAAGTTCGCCAACGGGGTCCCCGACGACCTGACGGCGAACCTCGCCCAGATCGACGAGCTCGGTGGCACGAAGACCTATAACCACTACCCGACCGGCTGGGCGATGGCGTTCAACACGCCGTTCAAGATGTGGAAGCGCTACGAGTTCAACGGGGGAACGTCCGACCCGTGCATCATCTCCTGGCTGGCCGGGACGAAGGCTCGCGGCGAGCTGCGTGAGCAGTACTACCACGCGATCGATCTCGTCCCGACGATCCTCGACGCGCTCGGCGTCAGCGCTCCCGAGTCCGTCAAGGGTCACGTGCAGACGCCGTTCGACGGGGTCAGCATGCTCGATAGCGTCGATGACGCCTCCGCCAAGTCCAAGCGCAAGACGCAGTTCTACTCGATGCTCGGCTCCCGCTCGATCTGGCACGACGGCTGGAAGGCGGTGACGACGCATCCGACGATGGCCGGCTGGAGCGACTTCAACGCGGACGACTGGGAGCTGTACCACACGGATGTCGATCGCTCGGAGCTGAACGACCTCGCCGAGGCTGAGCCCGAGAAGCTGAGGGAGCTCGTCAACATCTGGTTCGCGGAGGCGGGCGCGAACGGCGCATTCCCGCTCGACGATCGCTCGCCCGTCGAGATCCTGATGACGCCGCGACCGCAGCTCGCGGCGCCGCGCAAACGGTACGTGTACTACCCGGACGCGGCGGCCGTCAGCGAGTGGCAGGCGGTCAACACGCGCAATCGCTCATATGTGATCGGCGCGCTCCTTGACATACCCGCACCCGGCGCGCAGGGCGTGCTGTTTGCGATCGGCTCGCGCTTCGGCGGCCACGCGCTGTATGTCAAGGACAACAGGCTGCACTACGTCAACAGCTTCGTCGGCATCGCCGAGCAGCTGATCGTCGGCTCGGAGGACCTGCCCACAGGCGAGAACCTGATCCTGTCCGCGTCGTTTGAGAAGGAAGCTCAGGAGCCCAGTTGCGCCGCTGGCACGCTCACGCTCTATCACGGAGACAAGAAGGTGGGCGAGGGGACACTCAAAACCCAGCTGGGGGCGTTCGCGGTAGCGGGCGCGGGCCTGTACGTCGGCCGCCATGCGGGCGATCCGCTCACAGACGACTACCCGGGCGCGCCCCCATACCGATTCATCGGGGGGAGGATCAATCGAGTCGCGATCGACGTCAGCGGCGAGCCCTACGTCGATCTCGAGCGCGAAGCGGAGACGCTGCTCAGGAACCAATGAGCTACGACGCACGGCTCGATTTCGAGGCCCCCAATCGGAGGGGACGATGAGCGGCGCGCTCCAGTCTTGGAACGACACGCCGGCGCGGCAGGCGATCGTCGAGTTCGTTGAGAGCGTCACGCGCGAGGGCAGCCCCGACTATCTCCCCCCGCCCGAGCGTGTCGCGGTATTCGACAACGACGGCACGCTCTGGTGCGAGAAGCCGATGCCGATCGAGCTCGGGTTCATCCTCGGCCGGTTCGTCGAGATGGCCGACAAGGACCCCTCGCTGCGCGAGCGCCAGCCTTGGAAGGCCGCCAGCGAGCGGGACGTCGCCTGGCTCGGGGATGTCATCACCAAGCACTACCACGGCGATGACAGCGACGTGAAGGTGCTGATGGGCGGCATCCTGCGGGCCTTCGCGGGGATCAGCGTCGAGGACTACGCAGCCGCCGCTGACACCTTCCTGCGCGAGGAGCGTCACCCGACGCTCGCTCGCAGCTTTCGCGACTGCGGCTACCTGCCGATGATCGAGCTGCTGCGCTACCTCGAGGCCAACGACTTCACCACGTACATCGCCTCCGGCGGCGACCGCGACTTCATGCGCCCGGTCACCGAGGAGATCTACGGCATTCCCTCCGAGCGGGTGATCGGCAGCTCAACCGCCCTGCGCTACCAGGAGGACGAGTCCGGCGGCAACCTCGTCTACCTCGCCGAGCACGACGTGTTCGATGACGGTCCCACCAAGCCGGTGCGAATCTGGAGCCGCGTCGGCCGGCGCCCGACCGTGGCGGGGGGCAACTCCAACGGCGACATCCCGATGCTCCACTACACCGGCGGGCCGGCCCGCCAGGGACTGCGACTGCTGGTGCTCCACGACGATCCCGACCGTGAGTTCGACTACACCGCGGGCGCCGAGCAGGCGCTTCGGCGAGCTCGTGAGGAAGAGTGGACCGTGGTCAGCGTCAAGAACGACTGGGCCACCGTATTCGCCGATATCGAGCGATAGACGGCCCCTGAGGTGCCGTGGGTTCCGCAATCGGCCAAGTTCTCTCGTTCGGCGTGGGGGTCGCGCTCAGCCCGGTGCCGATCATCGCCGTGGTGGTGATGCTCGCAACACCAGACGGCCGCGTGAACGGGCCGGCGTTCATAGCCGGCTGGGTATTCGGACTGGCTGTGGCCGGAACGATCGTGCTCCTCGCAGCCAGCGGCGCGGAAGCCAGCAGCGATGGCGCGCCGGAGGAATGGGTGAGCATCGTGAAGGTCGTTCTCGGTGTGTTGCTGCTGCTTGCGCTGCGGCAGTGGCGGGGGCGCCCACGGGGGGATGCTGCGGCCGAGCTGCCGGCGTGGATGAAGACGATCGACACGTTCACGCCGCCGAAGGCGGCAGGGATGGCGGTCCTGCTCTCGGCTGTCAACCCGAAGAACCTGATCCTCGTGGTGGGCGCTGCCGCCGCAATTGCGCAGACGGGGGTCAACACCGGCGATCAGGCTGTCGCGCTGGCAGTGTTCGTGCTGCTGGGAACGCTCGGCCCCGGCATCCCGGTCGGCATCTACTTCCTCATGCACGACCGTGCCGCCGCGATCCTCGAAAGCCTGCGCGGCTGGGCCCGCGACATCGGGCAGGTCCGCGACATCCTTCGCAGCGTCATCGACAGCTCCGCGATCACCCACGTCTACCCGACCGCTCAAGCCGCCGTGGCCGCAGCCCAGGCCAGAACGTGAGGACACAGGCGCCGCTTGACATACCCTGTCGATTTCGCGCTTCGCCGTTCGTCGTAACACGACCGCACACACCGGGTCGATGTTGACCCACGACCTCAGGAGTGACCATGACCGACTCTTCCACCCAGGGAATCAAGATCGTGCTGCATCCAGTCTCCGACCTGGAGGCGGCCAAGGCCGTGTACACGGCCCTGCTCGGCATCCCACCGCAGTCCGATGCGCCCTACTACGTCGGCTTCGACACGGGGGGCCAGCACATCGGGCTGGTGCCGAATGGTGGGCCGCAGATCATGGCCTCGCCGGTGGCCTACTGGCAGGTGCCGGACATCGAGGCGAAGCTCGCCGAGGTAACCGCCGCGGGTGCCATCGTGAAGGAGCCGGCGCACGAGGTCGGTCCCGGCCGTACCGTGGCCACCTTCACCGACCCCGACGGCAACGTCCTGGGGCTGGTTCAGGACCGATGAGCCGCCCTGCCCGGCAGATGCAGGCACGATAGAGGCATGGCCACGAGGTCGAAGACGCGCTCGCCTGCGCGACACGATGCCGACAGCCACGGCCTGATTCGCGTGCACGGCGCGCGCGTCAACAACCTCAAGGACATCAGCGTCGAGCTCCCCAAGCGCCGGCTGACGGTGTTCACCGGTGTCTCCGGCTCGGGCAAGAGCTCGCTGGTGTTCGGCACGATCGCCGCGGAGTCGCAGCGGCTGATCAACGAGACCTACAGCGCCTTCGTGCAGGGCTTCATGCCGACGCTGGCGCGGCCCGAGGTCAACGTGCTCGAAGGGCTAACGACCGCGATCATCGTCGACCAGGAGCGAATGGGTGCCGACGCTCGCTCCACGGTCGGCACCGCCACCGACGCGGGCGCGATGCTGCGCATCCTCTTCAGCCGGCTCGGCACGCCGCAGATCGGCTCGCCCCAGGCATTCTCCTTCAACGTCGCCTCGATCTCAGGCGCCGGCGCGGTCACCTTCGAGCGTGCCGGTCGCACGACGAAAGAGAAGCGAAGCTTCAGCATCCTCGGTGGCATGTGCCCGCGTTGCGAGGGCCGAGGCTCGGTGAACGACATCGACCTCGCGCAGCTGTTCGACGACGACAAGTCGCTCAGAGATGGCGCGCTCACGATCCCCGGCTACAGCATGGACGGCTGGTACGGCCGGATCTTCTTGGGTTGCGGCTTCTTCGACCCGGACAAGCCGATCAAGAAGTTCACCAAGAAGGAGCTCAACGATCTCCTCCACAAGGAGCCGACCAAGATCAAGGTTGACGGTGTCAACCTGACCTATGAGGGCCTGATCCCGCGAATCCAGAAGTCGATGCTCGCCAAGGACGTGGAGTCGCTGCAGCCGCACATCCGAGCCTTCGTGGAGCGGGCGGTCACTTTCACCACTTGCCCCGAGTGCGAGGGCACCCGGCTCAGCGCGCAGGCACGGTCGTCGAAGATCAAGGGGATCAACATCGCCGACGCCTGCGCGATGCAGATCAGCGATCTCGCCGCGTGGGTGAGCAAACTCGAGAGCAAGTCGGTGGCGCCGCTGCTCGAGGCACTCCGCGCGACACTTGACTCGTTCGTGGACATCGGGCTCGGCTACCTCTCGCTCGAGCGGCCCTCGAGCACACTTTCGGGTGGAGAGGCCCAGCGCGTCAAGATGATCCGCCAGCTCGGCTCCTCGCTCACCGACGTCACCTACGTCTTCGACGAGCCCACGATTGGGTTGCACCCGCACGACATCGAGCGGATGAACGAGCTGCTGCTGCAGCTGCGCGACAAGGGCAACACCGTACTGGTGGTGGAGCACAAGCCGGAGACAATCGCGATCGCCGACCATGTCATCGACCTGGGCCCGAAGGCCGGGACAGATGGCGGCGAGGTGATGTTCGAGGGGACCGTCGCAGGGCTGCGGACAAGCGACACGATCACCGGCCGCCACCTCGACGACCGGGCTGCCCTCAAGGAGGCGGTGCGCTCGCCGGATGGTGCGCTCGAGGTCCGTGACGCCAGTACTCACAACCTGCAGGATGTCAACGTCAACATCCCGCTCGGTGTGTTGGTCGTCGTCACAGGCGTGGCGGGCTCGGGCAAGAGCTCGCTGATCGACGGTTCGATTGTCAATTCCCGCCCGCCCCGAGACGGGGTCGTCTCGATCGACCAGGCGGCGATCAAGGGCTCGCGGCGCAGCAACCCCGCGACCTACACCGGCCTGCTCGACCCGATCCGCAAGGCGTTTGCGAAGGAGAACGGCGTGAAGCCGGCGCTGTTCAGCGCCAACTCCGAGGGTGCATGTCCGAACTGCAACGGCGCCGGCGTGATCTACACCGACCTGGCGATCATGGCCGGCGTTGCCGCCCCCTGCGAGGTGTGCGAGGGAAAGCGCTTCCAGGCCGAGGTGCTCGAGTACAAGCTTGGCGGCAAGGACATCAGCGAGGTGCTTGCGATGCCGATGACCGAAGCCCAGGAGTTCTTCGGCGCCGGCAGGGCGAAGACACCGGCAGCGCACAAGATCCTGGAGCGGCTCGCCGATGTGGGGCTCGGCTACCTCACCCTCGGTCAGCCGCTGCCGACGCTGTCAGGCGGTGAGCGCCAACGGCTCAAGCTGGCCACGCAGATGGGTGAGAAGGGCGACGTCTACATCCTCGACGAGCCGACCACCGGCCTGCACCTCGCCGACGTCGAGCAGCTGCTCGGCCTGCTCGACAGGCTGGTGGATTCCGGCAAGTCGGTGATCGTCATCGAGCATCACCAGGCGGTCATGGCGCACGCCGACTGGATCATCGATCTGGGCCCCGGCGCAGGCCACGACGGCGGGCGGATCGTCTTCGAGGGCACACCCGCCGATCTCGTCGCCGCACGCTCGACCCTCACCGGCGAGCATCTCGCAGCGTACGTCGGCGGCTGACACCCTCACCACGGGCGAACTCGCCGCGCACCCAGGGGGGTCGTAGTGTGTCGGGGTATGCCGATCGATCGCCGCGCCGCTGAGAGATTTATCTGGTCAGCCGCCCGCTTGGTGGATCGCCACCGCTACAGCATGCTGTTTGCCAACGGAGCGACCGGGGCGGTCGTCGAGGCGCTGTGTGGATATCGCAATCCGGACGGCGGCTTTGGCCATGCGCTCGAGCCAGACCTGCGGTGTCCCGATAGCCAGCCCGCACCGACGCTGTACGCGCTCGAGATCCTCAACGAGGCAGGCGCGGCGCACGGCGACCTGGCCCGCGGAGCGCGCAGCTGGGTCGCGCGGATCGCCGCGCCCGATGGCGGGATCCCATCCGTGCTGGCAGGCTTCGAGGACTACCCGCACGCACCCTGGTTCCAGCCCGAGCCCGGATCCTTTCTCACATTCGCGTTGGCGGCCACCCTCCACGCCGGCGGCGTGACGGATGACGCGTGGCTGGACCTTGCCAGCAACTGGTGCTGGCGGTCGATCGAGGCAACAGAGTTGCCACGCGGGTACTGGCTGAAGTTCGCCTGCGCGTTCCTCGATGCGGTTCCCGACCAGCAGCGTGCCAGTGTGGCGATCGCGTCGCTTGCCACCCGCATCGACACCTCCGCGAACGTGCCGGTGGGCGGCGTCGAGGGAGAGGCGCTGCGCCCGCTTGACGTCTCCCCCCTCCCCGGCAACCGCTCGCGTCTCCTATTCGGCGAGGATCAGATCGAGGCTCACCTCGATGCTGTCGAGTCCGGGCAGCAGCGGGACGGCGGCTGGATGTTCGACTGGCGGGCCTGGTCGCCAGCGCAGACGACCGACTGGCGCGGCAGCGTCACCCTTCGTGCGTTGCTCTGGCTGCGCGACAACGGACGACTTTGACGGCGGCTCCCCGAGGCTTGCATATCGCCGCGCATACCCCCGGGGCTGGCGTGCCCCAGCGCATATCCCCCACCCGGGGCTGGCGTGCCGCCGCGCATACGCGCTACTGGGAACCTGGGATCTGGCTTTCCAAGACCTTCTCGGCGAAGTGGAGCATCCCGAGCGTGACCCACGGGAGCTGTCCAGCTCGAACGCGTAGGCCGACCTCGCCGTTGGGTCGCACGACCTCGACGATGGTGACGACGCGGCCGATCTGGTAGTCGTCGCCATAGTCGGCTTCGATCTGGTCCATCTCGTCGGCCACTTCCTGCATCAGCTTGGTCCTCGGGTCGGGCTGTTCATCCTCGCTGCCTGCGTCTCCGCGTCCTGCGCTGGTCATCACGACCTCCGATTGAACGACAAGGGCCGACCATCCTAGACAAAGGGGCGCGATACGCCCAGCTGACGCACGATCGCCAGCTCCAAGCGATCAGATCAAGGCGATTGGGAGCCTTGCCAAATTGTCCCAGTTGTCATAACGCTCGACCTGTCCACCACCAACGCCCACCTGCGAGCCCAAGCGAGGCCCAACTGCGAGCCTCGAGCGAAGCTCGTCTGCGAGCCAAGCGAGGCCCAACTGCGAGCCTCGAGCGAAGCTCGTCTGCGAGCCAAGCGAGGCCCAACTGCGAGCCTCGAGCGAAGCCCGTCTGCGAGCCCAAGCGAAGCCCACCTGCGAGCCCCAAGCGAAGCTGATAAAGATGGGTCGCACCAATGATGAGCTCCTCTCCCTCCTCCCGATGACCCAAGAGCTGTGGACCTCGATAGATCGCTACATCTGCGATCGCCTGCTCCCTCCCGACGCCGCGCTTGACGCGGCCGTCGCCGCCTGCGGGGCTGCAGGCCTCCCTCCGATCGCGGTCACCCCGGCGCAGGGCAAGCTGCTGGAACTGCTGGTGCGCATCCACGGCGCTCGCCGCATCCTCGAGCTCGGCACGCTTGGCGGCTACAGCACGATCTGGCTGGCACGCGGGCTGCCAGCGGACGGGAGCATCGTGACGCTCGAGCTCGACCCCCACCACGCCGAGGTCGCAACCGCCAACCTGGCGCGCGCCGGCGTGGCGGAGATGGTGCAGCTGCGCGTGGGAGCCGCGCTGCAGACGCTGCCCGAGCTGCACGCCGAGGGCGCCGGACCATTCGATCTGATCTTCATCGACGCGGACAAGCGCAACTACCCGGGGTATCTGGAGTGGTCGCTGAAGCTCGCTCGCCCGGGGAGCGTGATCATCGGCGACAACGTCGTGCGCGGCGGCGTGATCCTCGATCCCGACGGCTACGATCCGCGCCTCGGCAAGGGTGGCGTGCAGGAGGTGCGCCGCTTCTACGACCTGCTTGCCGCCGAGCCCCGGTTGAGCGCAACCGTCGTCCAGACGGTGGGCGAAAAGGGCCACGACGGCTTCGCCATCGCGCTGGTTGGCGGCGGCAGCGGCGCAGACGAAGACTCCCCCTGACAGACGGAGGACGAAGATGCGGATCCCTGCGCGGCTCGCGGACAGGCAAAGAGCTCCGCTGCGGCTACTGCTCGCCCCCGTCGGGCCGTTCGTGGCGTGGGTGGAACGCCTCGCGGCGATCCAGGCAGTCGATCGCGGAGTGGCGCTCGGAGCGCTCGCGTTCAGCTCCCTGTTTCCGCTGCTGATCGTCTACAGCGCGGTGGTGCCGGCGATCGCCTCGCGTGACTTCGCCGAAGGGATCATCAAGCGCCTGGCGCTTTCCGGCACGGCCGCGCAGAGCGTGCGCGAAGTGTTCGCGCCCTCCTCGATCGTCGCACACAGCGTGACCGTGATCGGCTTCGCGCTCGTGCTGTTCTCGGCGCTGTCGCTCGCGCGGGCAATGCAGCGGATGTACGAGCTCTCCTACGAGCTGCCTCCCGCCGGCATCCGCGGCACCCCGTGGCACCTGCTGTGGATCGCGCTGATCCCCGTTTACATCGGCCTGCGGCCGTTGGTGGCGGATATCGCCGGAGGGTGGTGGCACGTAGGTGGGTCGCTGTTGCTCGGGATCGTGGCGTGGCTGGCGACGCCGTATGTGCTGCTGGGGCGGCGACTGCACTGGCGGGAGCTGCTGCCGGGCGCCGCGCTGGCCGCGCTCGGGATGACCGCGCTGATGGGCTTCTCGGTGGTGTATCTCCCCCACTCGCTCAGCGCCTCCGCCAAGCAGTTCGGAACGATCGGCATCGCCTTCGCGCTGCTCAGCTGGCTGGTGCTGGCCGGCTTCGTGCTCGTCGGCAGCGCCGCCGGCGGGGCCGTCGCGCGGCGGCTGCTGCAGGCCCGTTCCAGCGGAGCAACTGGCTGAGGGCGCTGGTGCCTATCCGCCAACCCGCTCGTCGTCGCGGCGGTAGCCGACACGCGCGGAGATGCGATCCGCGGTGGCAATCAGATGCGGGCCGAGATGCTCGACCAGCTGCTCCAGGGAGATCATCGAGCTGTGTGCCTGCATGCCCACGGCGGCGATCGTCTCGCGCGTCTCCGTGCGCACCGGTGCCGCGATCTCATACAGCCCGGGCGCCAGCTCCTCCTCGCTGAGGACCAGTGCCTCGCCGTGGATGCGCGCCAGCTCGCCGCGCAGCGCGGTCTTGGCGGTGATCGTGCGGGGTCCCCGCTGGTCGAGCGTCAGCTCGGCGATCAGCCGGCGCCGCTCGGCGTCGGGCAGGCTCGCCAGCAGCAGCTTGCCAATCGCGCAGCAATGCGGTGGCAAGCGCGAGCCGGCGTCGAGGTCGAGGTCGATCAGGCGCTGTCCCCGGCGTGCCGCGCGGATGCGCGCGAGATACAGGAGCTCGGGGCCGTCGAGCATCCCGATCGCGAGCGTGTAGGGGGCGCGCCTGCTCAGCTCCTGCAAGGGCGCCCGCGCATGCTCGTGCAGGCCGGTCGAGCCCAGCGCCGACATCCCCAGCTCGGTTACCGCCAGCCCCAGACGGTACTTACGGCGCGCGCCCTGCGCCAGATGACCCAGAGCGGTGAGCGTGAGCACGTAGCGGTGGGTGGTGCTGCGGCTCATCCCGAGCTCGTCGGCGAGGTCGGCGATCCCCCACACCGGGCGCTGGGGCGTAAAGCACTCGAGGATCGCGAGGCCGCGCTCCAGCGACTGCGAGTAGCGCGGCTCGCGCAGATGGGGCACCGGCTCGCGCCATCCCGCCTCCGGCCCCGCGAGCGGCGCCGCCGGGGGCCTGCTCACCCGCGGCATCTGCTCCTCCGACGGGCCCCCAAGGTGGGCGGCGACTGGTTGCGGTTGGCGTAGGCGCTCATCGGCTGGGCCTCGCCTGCGGCATCGCGCAGCGGCGATAGCGGCGCGAGCGGGGGTCCTGTTCGAGTAGGCCGATCGCGAGCAACGTGTGCGCGTAGCGATGGGCCGTCGAGGGCGGCAGGTCGAGCTCCGCGGCGACTTCCTTGATGCCGCGATCGCTCCCGTCGGCGGGAAACGAGATCAGAACGACCAGCCCAAACAGCAGCGAACGCGAGATGGTGCGGTCGTCGAGCAGCGACGAGGCGGTGAGCTCCCCCGGCGCCGCCAGCCCGGCGAGCAGGCTGGCGCTCTCGGTGCCGGCGGCGCTCGCCGCGGCGATCACGCTTGCCACCTGCTCGACGGTCAGCCCGAGCGAGATACCGTGCTCGCTCAAGCCGACCGCTCCCGGATAGCCGACCCCCGTGGCCTCATGACCGCGATCTTGACGCAAACGGTGAGCTTTGATCGCTCAACTTGTTTTCATAAAACAAGAACTGCGCAGACAAAAAGCGACAGGCAAGCGTCTGTTTCCCACTCGCCCATCTCTCTCGCCATCCGCGACCGTGTTGGCGGCGGCGGCCGATCAAACCGTGAGCCCGGGTGGGCGGCCGTTGCTCGCACGGCGAATCGAGCTCGCGCTGTGGCCGCGCTACTCGTCGCGCTGCGAATAGAGCACCCGCCAGATCCGCAGCACCGGCAACAGCAATCTCGGCAGCGGGCCGCCCGCGGCGGCGAGGCTACGTGTGCTCGCACGCAATCGCGGCGAGCGCGAGCTGTCCTTCGAGAGGTACATCGCAACCATGCACCCCACGATCACCGTATGCCTGGCGGCGTCGGGCAACGCGCGCGCCCGTCGGGCCGACTCGCCGACGATCTCACAGACCCGCTCGACCGCCACCTCGGCGCAGGGATAGTGGGCAATGTAGCTGTGCTGTGCTCCAGCGACGTCATCGGCTTGGTCGGCGTAGCTGTCGAGCATCGTCGCCACCAGCGAGATCCAAGGCAAGTAGGCGGCACAGATCGCGCGCACGCGATCCTCCTCGGGCTCTCCCCTCCCGGCGGCCAGCGCCAGTAGCGCGAGCACCGTCAGCCAGCCACTGGCGGCGGCGGTGCACTCAAACCAGGCAAGCCCCTCCCAGCTGCGCGCTTCCCGCAGCGCCCACTCCCGCAGCGCCGTGTCGCGCAGCTGGGGATCGGGCTCGTGATTGAGACCTAACATCCGGGCGCGGGTGGCCGCATGGATCGCCGGCGAGCGCACATGTCGATAGTGGGGCAGCCTCACACACCGCTCGCGGCAGACGCCCACGAGCGCACATAGGTAGCCGCCGTCCTGGCGCCAGGGGTGGTGGTAGTAGTAGGCGGACACCGGCCCGCCGGGGTCGAGCGCCTCGCTGAGCGCGAGGTGCAGCTGGATGCCATTCGCCGGGCCCGCCTGCACGCCGCGCTCGCTGACGTTGTCGAGGAAGTCGGCCATCACCTCGAAGGCGACCAGCAGGCGCAGCAAATTGGGGCAGCGCCTCTCGGGCAGCGTCCAGAAGAGCGCCGCGCCGTCGGCGCTGGCGCGCTTGCTCTTCAGCGCGCGCAATGCATCGACGCGCAGCGCAGCGTCGGGGATGCTCGCCGCACGCCTGTGCCACCCTCGCATCTCGCTGGCGACGGCGCGCAATCCCCACAGCAGCTCGCGGGCGGTCGCACCCGCCAGCGCCCAGAGTTGCTCCGGCGAGAGGACGGTTGTTTGTCGATGTGCAGGGGTCGTCGGATCGGATCCCTCAACGACTCGGGGACAGGCGCTGCATGGTGTGGCCGCCGCTAGATCGTGCTGACAGTTGTCGGACGCACACGTACCGCAAGATAGCCCGGGAGGGCGAGGATCGCCACCGCCGCCGCGCTGACGAGCGCAAAGATCCAGAATGCCGTGAGGCCACCCACCGAGAAGACGATCGGGAAGCCCGTGACGCTGGCCAGCGCATGGCTCAGAAGCAGCTGGCCATAGAGCCCGAACAGCGCCCCCAACGAGCAGCCCGCCCCCAGCAACAGCGCGCTCTCGCACAGCAGCGCGCGCCACAGCACGCCCCGCTTGTAGCCCTGGCGCTTGATGTAGGCCAGCTGCGGCCGGCGCTGCCAGATCATCGAGCCCATCGCGCCCGCCATCGCGAGCACGGCGGCGATCAGCACCAGCGTGCCGATCTGCGACAGACGAGAGAGCGACTGGCGCGTGGTGGCGTAGTTGGCCTGCATCCGCTCGGAGGCTGTCTGCGCGACCAGTGCAGTGCGTGGCCCGAGCGCTCGTTGAATCCTCCTCCGCACCGCCGCGGGCGAGACGCCCGGCTCGACCTGGACCTGGTAGGCGCTTGCATCGGGGCTGCCCCATGCCCGCGCGTAGTCACCCGCATTCACGACGATCGCGCCGGAGGGCCAGGCGAGGTTGGTGCTGAGCGCCGCCACCCGGAAGGTGGTGGGGTGCGGCGAGGGCAGCGTGAAGCGCTCGCCGATCCGCAGGTGGTGCGCGGCGGCGAGCGCCTGCGAAAGCACCGCCCAGCCGCCCGCCCGGATCGCCGCGGCAGCGGGAGCAAGCTCGCCCCGCACGAGCTGGCCGACCGGTATCGGGTTGGGGGCGGTGCGCGGTGGTGCGAGCACCCACACCCGGCGCGCGCCCCAGTCCAGGAAGCCGCCACGGTAGACCCCGACGGCGCTGACACCCGGTATGCGGGAGAGCCTGTGGAGCGCCGACCCATCTGCGAAGGGAATCGTCGTGAACGTGTTGGCGGCACCCTGGGGGCTCACCCACACGGCCGCGTTGGAGTCGATCTCCCGTGCCGAGGCATCGAGGCCGCGCTGCAGATTGCCGCGGGCTCCCTCGACCGCCACGCTGCCGAACACCGCGACCGCTCCCGTTGCCGCGATCGCAAGCGAGCGCATGCGGTTGTGGGGAGTACGCAACTCGACGATCGCGATACGGGTCGACGCCGCATACAGCGGACGTTGCAGCACCTCGAAGGCTGCGAGCAGCGCGTCGAAGGCGAGCGGCAGCAGCAACAGCAGCCCCACCCCGAGCGTGACGCTGCCGAGGATCGCCGCCTGCGGCCGCGCGAGCAGGATCTCCGTGGTGATCGCCAGGCAGCCGATCCCCAGCACGAGGCGCAACGCTGCGGCGGCCCGCTCACGCGGTCCCCCCCGGCTGCGGGCGCCGGGGTTGGAACCGGGCGGTGAGCGCATGCGCGGTGTGAGCAGCCCGCGCATCGGAGCCAGTACACCGATGCAGGCGGCCAGCAGGCCGGCGCCGGCTGCCAGCGCGATGCTCTGCCAGGCAACGATCCGCTGTTCCCCGACGGCGAACGCGAATGCGAGGTAGCCGGGGTTGGCGCGGAACACGAGTATCGAGAGCACCTCGCCAAGCGCCAGCCCGAGCAGCGTGCCAAGCACGCCGAGCACAAAGGCGTCGAACAACAGCACCTGCACAGTCATCGTGCGCGTCGCCCCACGATGGCGCAGGGTCTCGACCAGGCCACGGCGCAGGTGTGCGGTGACGAGCATCGCGTTGAACGCGAACATGAAGCCGACGAGCGCGCTGATCACCGAAAACAGCTCCTCGCTCTGATTGGCCGGCGCGGCGGCGGCTGCGAACAGCCGCGAGTCGATGTCGGTGGGCTCCACGTTGAGCGGCCGCCCTGCCGCGAGCGCTTGGAGCTCGGTGCGCACCTCGCGTTGATGCCCAGACCGGGCGCGCACGAGGATCCGCGTGATCCTGCCGCGCAGGCCGGTCGCTTCCTGTGCGTAGGCCAGCGGCGCGATCGCCACCGGGCTGCGCACGAGCGCGCCGATGTCTCCCGCGTCGAGCTTCGCCCCCATCAACGCGGTGAGCCGGCGCGCGCCGATCTCCAGCCCCACCATCTGCAGCGAGTCGACGCCGATCGCTTCAGCCACGGGCGCGGGCAGCGCGAGCACGCGCAGCGTCCCCAGCTGGGTGGCGGTGAAGCCCTGCAGCAGCGCCCCGCCGAGGTTGGCGTAGCGGGGGTCGCTGGCGATCAGTTCGACCGTGCGCTGTCCGTGCGGGCCGCTCACGGTGGCACGCGCTTCGAGCACCGGCTCCACGCCGCTGACGCCCGGCAGTCCCTGCACCTTGCCGAGCAGCCGCTGGTCGAAGCCGTGTGGATCGCGCGCAAGCAACTGCAGGCTGGCGCGACCGACGATCCCGTTGGAGAGCTGGCGGATCGAGCCATCGAGGCTGGTGCTGGCGACCTGCGAGGCGAACAGCAGCGCCACGCCGACGGCGATCCCGACGATCGCCAGCAGCTCCTGTACGAGCACCAGTCGCGCGCGCAGGCGGGCCCGGTAGATATAGAGGATCTCCCACGTGGCCATGCCTCAGCACTCCAGCGGCTCGGGCCAGTACTCGTGTAGGCGCCCGTCGCGCAGCTCGTGCACGCGATCGGCGAACGCCGCCGCCTGGGGGTCGTGGGTGGCGAGCAGCACCGTGGTGCCGCGCTCGCGGCAGAGCTCGGAAAGCAGCTCCAGCACCTCGCGGCTGCGCTGCGTGTCGAGGTTGCCGGTCGGCTCGTCGGCCAGCACCAGCTTCGGCTCGGTGGAGAGCGCCTGCGCGATCAGCACCCGCTGGCGCTCGCCCATCGAGAGCTGCTCGGTGTGGTGGCGCATGCGCGCCCCCAGGCCGAGACGTTCGAGCAGCGGTTCGATGCGCCGCTCGGCGTCGCGGGCGTGTGTCAGCCACAGCTTCAAACAGGCGTTCTCGATCGCGCGCGCTCCCGCCAGCAGGTCGGAGGGCGCGCCGACGATCCCCACCTCGCGCAGCCTGTAGCCGGCGCCCTCGTTCTCGCTCAGCGCGGAGACCTTGCGCCCATCGACGAGCACCGCGCCGCTGTCGGGGCGCAGCAGCGCTGCCACCAGCATCAGCAGGGTGCTCTTGCCCGAGCCGCTCGGCCCGTACAGCGCGACCAGCTCGCCCGTGGCGATCGTGCTGGAGACGCCGTCCACCGCGCGCACCGGCTCCCCATCGCCGACCTGGTAGTGCTTGACGAGCTCGCGGAGCTCGAGCACCTAGCGGTCCGTCTCATGGATCGCGCGCAGCTCGAGCACCTAACGGTCCGTCCCGTGGATCGCGCGCAGCTCGAGCACCTAACGGTCCGTCCCGTGGATCGCGCCCAGCTCGAGCACCTAACGGCCCGTCCCGTGGATCGCGCCCAGCTCGAGCACCTAACGGCCCGTCCCGTGGATCGCGCGCAGCTCGAGCACCTAACGGCCCGTCTCATGGATCGCGCGCAGCTCGAGCACCCAACGGCCCATCCCGTGGATCGCTAGCCGGCTCATCGCCGGCGGGCGTCGCGCAGACTCGACTCGGGGCTGCTGCGCGGGAAGTCGATCACGTTCTCCAAGCTCGGCGAGATCGCGTCCGTGGGAAGCAGCGCCGGCGCCGACATCGAGGAGAGGCGCCCGTCGGCGAGCGACAGCACACGGTGCGAGCAGAGCGCCGCCTCGGGGTCGGAGACCGCCATCAGCACGGCGATCTCGTGGTCTTCGGCGAGCGCTCGCACGAGCCGTGCCAGCTCGTCGGTTTCGCGCATCCCCAGCCCGTCCAGCACGTCGTCGATCAGCAGCAGCCGCGGCGTGCCCGCGATCGCCTGGGCGAGCTCCACCAGCGCGCGCTCCCAGTCGGAGAGCTCCTTCCAGCGGCGCTCGGCGCAGCGGGTCGCGCCCAACAGCTCGAGCGCCTCCATCGCACGCGAGTGCACCTCCCGCCGGCGGCTGCGCCGGCCGATCGCCAGACGCATCGCCACGTAGTCGAGCATCTGCACGTCCAGGCTCGGGCCGAGCCGGCCGGCGAGCCCGATCTGCTCGCGCAGCAGCCGCGCGTGGGCCCGATCGGAGAGACCCTCCAGGTCGCATCCGTCAACCAGCACCCGGCCCTCGTCCGCCACCTCCATGCCGGCGGCGATCCGCAGCAGCGTGGTCTTGCCCTGGCCGCGCATCGCCACCACCGCGACCATCTCGCCCGCGGCGATCTCCAGCGTCGCCTGCCGCAGTAGCCAGTGCGGGCGCTGGCCACGGCGGTAGCGCTTGCCGACGCCCTCCAGCGCGAGCAGCGGGCTCATGCCCGCGCGGCCCTCGCCGCGGCTTGGATCGCCTCCGAGCCGGGATGGCTCTGAATCTCGCCCGTGCCAAGCTCATCGGTTGCGTTGGCGCCAAGGTCGCGATTTGCGGTCAAGCGGGTTGGGTCCGCCGCCTCGCCCCCCATCGAGCCCCCCACCTCGGCGCCCATCTCTTCAAGGCGCGCGCGCAGCCGCTCCAGGCGCTTGAAGCGCATTCCCCACATCGCCGCTTCGTCGCGCAGCACCGCTTGGCGGGCTAGATCCGACCACCGCCGCGCGGCGGTAGCGCGGCGCGGCCCGAGGAGCTCGGCGGCGCTGAGGCGGCCCTGCGCCGCGGCGAACATGCTGGCGCAGGCTCGTTCCTCGGCGCAGATCGCCTCAACCAGCTGCGGTAGGTCCTCGGGCGCGCAGAAGGCGATCTTCGCCTGCAGCTCCTCGCGCAGCGCCGGAGCCGCGGTCGAGCTGGATCGCAGCCACGCGCTGAAGTGCGCGACTCCCTGCGGCGTGGCCTCGTAGCGCTCCTCCTCGCTGGGAGCGCCCTCGTCGGCGACCACCTGTACGAGCCCCTGGCGGGCGAGCCTGGCGAGCGCGTTGTGTCCGGTCGAGCGGGTGAACTGGGCGGAGCGGAAGCGCTCAACCAGCCTCCGGCCGAGCTGCGAGGCGCTGTCGGGCTGTTCGATCACCAGGCCCAGCACCGCCTCGCCCGCCGATAGTCCAACTGTTCGCTTGCGTGGCATGTAGCGCGGACGGTACAGCAATCCCGGGCGCGACGCCGTGTTTATGGAACCATTTAGATAAGTTGGGCACTTGCCAGACAGGCTGACTGGCAAATATCAACCCGACGCGACTCGCCGACGCAGACAAGCATCTGCGCCAGGGGAGTCGCCACTCGGTCTGGCAATCTTCCTTGCCGATGCGCAACCGCAAGCCAGAGTCGGTGTTACGGGTGGACGTGCACTTGGATCGTCCCCACAGTGGGCCCGTCCCCAGAGAGTCTCTGGCATCCCTCCGCGCCGTGAGCGCGGCGGCGGCCTTGCTGTGCGCGGTGCTGCTCGCCTGCGTGGTGGCCTCTCCGGCTGGCGCGGCGCCCCCGTTGAGCTGGAGCACGGCCGAAATCGACGGTACGGCTCTGACCGGCGTCTCGTGTGCCTCGGCTTCGCTGTGCGTGGCCGTCGACGGGTCGGGCCGTGCGCTGGTCAGCACGAACCCCATCGACAGCTCATCATCGACGTGGCGCACCGCGGGGACGGGTGCGGGGGCGCTCACTGGGGTTTCCTGCCCCTCCAGCTCTCTTTGCGTCGCGATCGATGGGGAAGGTCACGCGGCGATCAGCACCAACCCCGTCGGCGGCAGCTCGACGTGGCACACCGCGAAAATCTCCGGCGCAGCGCTCACCGGGGTCTCCTGCGCCTCCAACTCCCTCTGCGTGGCGGTCGATGCGAGCGGCAACGCGTTCGTCAGCTCCAATCCCGGCGAAGGTGCCGGCGGCGGCGCGAGCTGGAGGGAAATCTCGATCGGACACGCCTTGACGGCGGTGTCCTGCATCGCGGGCCCCCTGTGTGTCGCGGTGGACAAAGCGGGCGACGTGCTGGAGAGCAGCGAACCCGCGGGCTCGTGGGTCACCCGGCACATCGACAGCTCTCCCCTGCTCGCCGTTTCCTGCGCCTCCGCGCCAGCCGGCGTGTGCGTGGCCGTCAACGAAGCCGGCATCGCGTTGGCGAGCGGTAATCCCGGCGCGGGGCTTCCCGGCGCCTCCACCGCCACCTGGAGCGCCACCCCGCTCGGCCTGGCGAGCAGCACGCCGACGGCTGCCTCCTGCACCACGGCGGGGCTTTGCGTGCTGGGCACCGGCGGCGGCGGCGCCTATATCGGCGACAACCCCACCTCGGCGGCACCGACCTGGACATTCGCTCCGATCGACTCGCCCACCTCGCTATCAGGGGTCTCTTGCGCATCCGAAGGGCTGTGCCTGGCCGTCGATCAGGCCGGTCGGGTGCTAGTCACCCGTGTCCCCGCCCCCGGCGTCGTCGCTAGCACCCCGAGTGCCGTGGGCGAAACCACGGCGACGGTCACCGGCACGGTGGACACCAACGACGCGGCGCTCGCGAGCTGCCGCTTCGAATACGGCACAAGCGAAGCGTACGGGCAGAGCGCCCCGTGTTCGGGCGCGCTCGCCGCCGGCAGTGCCAACCAGCCCGTCAGCGCGGCGCTGAGCGGGTTGGCGGCCAACGTCAGCTACGACTACCGCCTGACGGCGGTGAGCGCGAGCGGCGAAGCGAGGACCGCGAACGCGACCTTCAAGACGACCGCGCCACCGCTCGTACAGCCGCACCCTTCGATCGGCGGGATCCCCGCGCCCGGACAGCGGCTCACGTGCAAATCGGGCGTGAGCGGCAGCGGTGCGAGCAGCGCGACGCTGAGCTACGCGTGGCTGCGCGACACCAAGGGGATCTCCGGCGCGAGCGGCTCGACCTACGCGGTGGCGAGCGCCGATGTCACACACCACCTGCAGTGCCGCGTGACCGCCACCACTGCGGGGGGCAGCGCGAGCGCCACGAGCGCGTTCGTGACCGTGCCGGCGGGCGGGATCGGCGCGATCTCCGAGACGCAGGTGGGGACCCCGCGCGTGGCGGGCCACGCGGTAAGCGTGCCGCTGACGTGCTCGGCGCAGGCGGCGGGAAGCTGCACGATCACGCTGCGCCTGACCGTCATCGAGACGCTGCGCGGTAGTCGCGTGATTGCGGTGGCCGCGCGGCGACGCACCGCTCGTCTCGGCAGATCGGCGGCCGCGCGGCGGACCTCGCACAAGACGGTGACAGTCGGTGCGGTCACCGTGCACGTGCCGGCAGGTCAGCGGCGCACGGTCACAGTCGCCCTGAACACGACCGGCAGGCGCCTGCTCACGAGCTTGCGCAAGCTCACCGCGAAGCTCTCGGTGAGCGGCACCGTGGTCGGCGCGATCAGCGCTCAGCTACGCAGCGCCACGGTGACGCTGACCGGAGCCGGGAGACACGCGCCTTCGGCGCGAATCCCCGTTCCGGCCGGTGCGGGCAAGGCGTCCTCGCGCAAGGCATCGACCGGTCAAGCACGCTCCCGTCGAGGCCGGTGAGCGCGGCGCTGGACAGGCTGCACTTCCCCGCCATCCCCCGGTCTCTGGTGGGGGCGATGATATGTGCGGTGTTGCTCGCGCCTCCCGCGGCATTGGCGCACACCGCCCCCAACCGCAGCGCCCGCTCGAGCAGAGCTCGCCTCCACCCGCGGGCCGCACGCCACACCACCGCCAAGCAGGCCAGCGGCGCGGCGACACCGGTGGGGGTGCTGGCGCCCACGCCGTACATGGGTTGGGACACCTACTTCGCGTTCGGCTCGCACTACAACGAGGCGACGATCCTCGATCAGGCCAGCCAGATGCGCACGAAAGGGCTGATCAAGGACGGGTACGACTACCTGTGGCTGGACGTTGGCTGGTGGGAAGGGACACGCAACGCGGCGGGTGAAATCACCGTCAACCCCAAGCAATGGCCGCACGGGATGGCGTGGCTGACGCGCACGCTGCACGAAGCGGGGCTGAAAGTGGGTTTGTACACCGACGCGGGCACCAACGGCTGCGGCGGCAAGGGGCAGGGCAGCTACGGCCACTACCAGCAGGACTTGAACACGTTCGCGAAATGGGGTTTCGACGCGGTGAAGGTGGACTTCTGCGGGGGCGTCCAGCAGGGCCTCGACCCGGCGAGCGCGTACGCGGAACTCCACGAAGCGATCGTCCACAACGCCAGCAACCGCCCGATGTTGCTGTCGGTGTGCGACTACCTGCAACCCGGCCAGTACGAAAGCGAAGTCCCGACGCTCGAAAACTCGGCCTTCAACTCATACACGTTCGGGCCGAGCGTGGGCAACAGCTGGCGCACCGACACCGACGTGGGTGTGCCCGGCGACGTGGAATTCAGCTCGGTGCTGCGCAACCTCGACGCCGACGCCGCCCAGCCGGAAGCTGCCGGGCCGGGCCACTGGAACGATCCCGATTACCTCGGCCCCGACCAGGGGATGTCGGCGGCGCAATTCCGCACGCAGTTCAGCATGTGGGCGATGCTGGCGGCGCCGCTGATGATCAGCGAGGACCTGATCTCGATGTCCAGCGCCACTCACACGACGGTCACCAACAGGGAAGCGATCGCGATCGACCAGGACCCCGCCGGCCAGCAGGCGCGCCTGGTCTCCTCCAGCGGCTCGGGCGAGGTGTGGGTGAAGCCGCTCGCCAACGGAACGCGCGCGGTGGCGCTGCTGAACCGCTCCTCGAAAGCGCTTGAGATCACGACCAGCGCCGCCGCGGTGGGGATGCCGGTCGCCAACGCGTATCAGCTGCGCAACGTGTGGAGCGGCGCGGTCACCAGCACCACGAGCGGGATCGGCGCGAGCGTGCCGGGCGAATCGACTGTGCTGCTACGCGTCTCGACCGCGGCGCAGGCGATCGAAGCGGTTCCCAAGCGTCAGGGATAGGGTCAGATGGCACCGACCGCGGCAGCCATCTCGTCGTCGCGGCGGTAGCCAAGGCGCGCGGAGATGCGATCTGCGGTGGCGACGAGGTGCGGGCCGAGGTGGTCGATCAGGTCTTGCAGCGAGATCATCGAGCTGTGCGCCGCCATGTTGACGGCGGCCACCACCTCGCGCGAGTCCGACCGGATCGGGGCAGCGATCGAGTGCAGTCCGGCGGTGAGCTCCTGATCGTTGACGGCGATGCCATCCTCGCGGATGCGCTCGAACTCGATTGCCAGCAGGCGCCTGCTGGTGATCGTGGAGGAGGTGCGGCGCTCCAGTTTGATTTCGCCGAGCAACTCGCGCCGCTCGCTGTCGGGGAGGTGCGCGAGCAGCAGCTTGCCCATCGCCGTGCAGTAGGCGGGCAGGCGCGAGCCGAGCGCGAGGCCGAGGTCGATCCGCTGCTGGCCGCGGCGGTGGGAGCGGGCGCGGGCGACGTAGATGATCTCGGGGCCGTCCAGCACGGCGACGTTGATCGTGTAGCCGGTGCGCCGGCGCAGTTCGTCGAGGTAGGGTTGGGCGTGCTCGCGCAGCGAGGTCGAGTTGAGCGCCGACATCCCCAGATCGGTGACGTGCAGGCCGAGGCGGTACTTGCGCGAAGCGCCCTGCTCCAGGTAGCCCAGTGCCACGAGCGTGATCACGTAGCGATGCGTGGTCGAGCGGCTCATACCGAGCGAGTCGGCGATATCGGCGATCCCGAGCACGGGCCGGTCGGGTGTGAAGCAGGCGAGAATCGCGAGACCCCGCTCTAGCGACTGCGAGTAGCGCGGTTCGCGCAGGCTGGGAACCGTCCACTCGTTCTGAGGTATTGCTGTGCGCGGCATACTGGACCCTCCCCTATTTCAAAACCCGTTCTTTCATCTTGTCAAACCAAATGTTACCCCAGACCAGGCGTTTGGAAACATGGGGTGTAAATAGTACGTATTTTGAACCGTTTTTCGTCTGTGTCGAACTCCGAACTGGGCTCTGTCGTATGGGGTTCGAGGTTCGATTCGGGGCGAAAGTAGATCGATGCGGGCAACGGCTCAATCGAGGTTGGCAAGCTCAATCCGGAGTGGGCGGGGGTTCGGCGGTGTCGCGCAGATGGGCAGCGTAAGCCTTGTAGCTCTCGGATTCTTCAACCGACTCGTAGTTGGCCAAGCCGCGACGCTGGGCAGCCCGCAACGAAGAGGGCAGGGGCGCGCGCAACTCGCCGGGGAGCGCCTGTTCTTCGAGCATGACCCACAGTTCCTCTTCCAGGGGCCCCGAGGAGCCGGCGCTGTTGAGCAGCTCGAGCTGTCCACCGGGCGATGAGTAGTCGTAGAGCTCGAATTCCTGCCCGGCCGTTTCGGCTGTAAGCGTACCTTCGCGCCAGTTGGAGTAGGTCGCGAGCTTGCCGCGCTGGGTGCGCAGCGCAACCACGTGGCGCGGTGCGGAGGCGGCGTACGGTTCGGTGGCGAACTCGGTGACGTCCTCGTCGGTGGCGTGCAAGATCCAAGGTCGCCCGGGAGCGGAGGGGTGGGCACAGATCGCGGCGAGGTTGTGCCGCCCCGCGAGGTGGTGGTAGCGCTCGTGATGGCGCCAGGCCGAGGAGCCCGTGGCGAGCGTCAGCAGCAGCGGAGCGACGTCCACCGAGGAGGTGAGCTGCGTCCGTCCCACGCCGGGCGCGGCGCACGCGAGCCCGCGGAAGTCGCGCACGTACAACGGCACCCTGATCGCCTCCTCGTAGGCGGAGGCGCCCTTGCCGCGCATCCCGTGCGAGCCGCCGTACTCACCGTGGTCGGAGGTGAACAGCACCACCGTGTTGGCCTGCACAGAGGGCTGGGCGGCGAGCGCGGCGAGCACCGTGCCGATCTGCGCGTCAACGTAGCTCTGCAGCATCAGATAGGTGTCCATCAGCCCCGTCCACCAGCCCAGCGCTTCGGGGCCGGTGAAGGGGACGGACCCGAACGAGCGCGCGGCTGTGTCCTGCAGCGAGCGCTGCAGCTGGGGCTTGCGCTGCGCTTCGAGCGCTTCAGGGGTCTCGAAGTTGCCGGGTAGCCCCGTCGCGATCGCCGGCGGCGTGCTCTCGTCGGGAATCTGCTCGGTGAAGCGATACCACCAGGCGATGTCGTGGGGGTTGACGAACGACACCGTCGCGCACCACGGTTCGCCGCCCCCTTCGATGCGCAACCATTCGCCGAACTGGGCGGCAATCGCTGGGTCGACGGCGGTGCCCTGTCCCGGCGCCCCGTTGGGCGAGGGGTAGGTGCCACCCGAGAAGCCATAGTTCTCAAGCGTTGCGTCTGGGTTGGGGTTGAGATGCCACTTGCCCCACCACCAGGTCGAGTAGCCGAGCTCCCGTAGCAGCGTCCCCCACGTCGGAAAACCGGGGTCGAGATGGCTGTTGCCGGTGATCAGGCAGCCGGTCTGGTGGGAGTACAGCCCGGTGACGAGCGCCCCGCGCGAAGGGGTGCAGTCGTTGGAGGCGGTGTAATGGCGTTCGAAGCTGACGGCGCCGGCGCGCAACGCGGCCAGGTTGGGCATCACCGCCGCGGGCAATGCGGCGGCCGGCATCCACACGGGGGTGCGCAGCTGGTCGACGACGATCACGAGGATGTTCGGCGCCCGCCGCGAGTGCGCGCGCCCGCGGCCATGGCGCCCCGAGCCGAGCGCGAGGCCGCCAGCGGCGAGCAGCCCCTGCTTGAGGAAGGTGCGCCGATCGCTGGCGCCTGCGAGCTGGGTCATATCAGGAGCACCCTTGAGACTCCCAACAACGCGCACCGACCGATGGTGCGGTGGGTAAAGGATTTTTAAGGATATGGGTAGGGAGCTGTCAAGGGTTCTACGGCATCTCTCACGCCATCTTTAGCCACGACTTGCGTTCCCGCAGCACACTGAGGCTCAGCTTCCACCCTCGCACCGCTACTCCGTACCGCGATCGATGTCCGAGCATCCTCACACCTCCCGCTCACGCGCCGCCGCCCTACGCCGGCTGCGCCATGCCAACCGCTGGCTGATCGCCGGCAGCGCAACGCTCACCGGGGTGCTCACCGCGGTTGCCGCCAACGCCTTCCCCGGCAAGACGGTGAAGGAGACGCGCGGGACGGGCTCCGGAGAGGCACACCGTTCTGCTGGAAGGACCGGCACGCGCACTGGTAGCGGCACCGCGACAGGCAGCTCCACGCTCAAAGCGCCAACGCAGGCGCCACAGTCGAGCACGACCGAAGGGTCGTCTTCGTCCACCGCGGGATCCTCCTCCTCCGAATCGAGCTCATCGGGCGATCAAGGGAGCGCCGCCGCCCCGGCGGAAACCACCGAAGCTCCCGTTACCTCGGGTGGGTCGTGAGACACGCCGCCCCCACCTGCACGCCCACCCGGCGCGCGGCGACGGCGACGGCGCGCTGGGAGGCGCTCGGCACCACCGTGGTGCTGCGCGTCGCCGAGCCCCCATGGCTGCCTCGTGCCGGCGCGATCCTTGCACGCGAGCTGGATGCGATCGACCGCGCCTGCAGCCGCTTTCTCGAGGACTCCGACCTGTCCCGCGTCAACACGCGCGCCGGGGGCCGGCCGGTGCCGGTTGCGCCGCTGCTGATCGAGGCCCTGCAGGTTGCGCTGCGCGCGGCGGAGTTGACCGACGGCGATGTCGATCCGACGGTAGGTGCGGCTCTGGTGCTGGCCGGCTACGACCGCGACTTCTCGCTGATGCCTTCGTATCAAGAGGGTGGTGGAGCGTGGGCCGCGGCGGGGACGTCCGCCGGCGAGATGTCGCCCTACCACGTGGATGGCAGAGCATGGGCCGCGGCGGGGACGTCCGCCGGCGAGATGTCGTCCCACCACGTGGATGGCAGAGCATGCGCCGCGGTGGGAACGTCCGCCGGCGAGATGTCGTCCCACCACGTGGATGGCAGAGCATGCGCCGCGGTGGGAACGTCCGCCGGCGAGATGTCGTCCCACCACGTGGATGGCAGAGAGCGGGCCGCGGCGGAGACGCCGGCCGGCGATAGGCGCTTGGGCAGCCAGCCACGCGGTGGGATCCCCTCCCCTCCCACCCTGATCGCTCGACGTCTCAGCGGCTACCGCACGGTCCGACTCGACGCAACGTTCTCCACCGTGCGGATTCCCAGCGGGATCGTGCTCGACCTCGGCGCAACCGCCAAAGCGTGGGCTGCCGACCGCGGCGCCCGCGCGGTGTGGGAGGCCACTCGCTGCGGCGTCCTGGTGAGCCTTGGCGGCGACATCGCCACCGCTGGCCCCGCCCCAGCCGGCGGCTGGCGGATCCATGTCGCCGATGACCACCGCTCGGGCCCCGACGCGCCAGGGCAGACGGTCACGATCGTCGATGGCGGCCTTGCGAGCTCCAGCGTCGCCGTGCGTCGCTGGCAGTGCGGCGGGCAGACGATGCACCACATCATCGACCCCTCCTCGGGTGCCCCCGCGCGCGGCCCCTGGCGCACGGTCAGCGTCGCCGCCGCCGACTGCACCGATGCCAACATCGCCGCCACCGCGGCGCTCGTGCGCGGTCGCCGCGCACCGGCGTGGCTGGATGCGCTCGGCCTGCCCGCACGCCTGGTTGCCCACGACGGCGCGGTGCTGCGGATCGGCGACTGGCCGCTCGAGGGGTCATTGCCCCGCGCGGACGATCTCCCATGATCGCCGCGCCGCTCCCGCTCGCGACGTCTGGGCCCAGCCTCGACTGGTACCTCACACGTTCCACCGGTGCAGTCGCGCTGCTGCTGCTGAGCGTCGCCGTCGCGCTCGGGGTTGCCGACGTGCGGCGCTGGCGCACGCCCGCTTGGCCGCGCTTCGTGGTCAATGCGCTGCACCGCAACTCCTCGTTGCTCGCGCTCGTGTTCCTCGCGCTGCACATCCTCACCGCGGTGCTCGACTCATTCGCTTCGATCTCGCTGCTCGACGCGTTCGTTCCGTTTGTCGGCTCCTACCGGCCCTTCTGGCTGGGGCTCGGAGCGGTCGCCGGCGACCTGCTGCTCGCCGTGATCCTCACCAGCCTCCTGCGGCGACACGTGGGGACGCGCGCCTGGCGCGCCACCCACTGGCTGGTCTACGCCTGCTGGCCGATCGCGCTGCTGCACACCGTGGGGACGGGTAGCGACGTCAAGAGCGTCTGGCTGCAAGCGCTCGGTGTCGCCTGCATCGCGCTCGTGCTCGCCGCCGTGCTCGTGCGGGCACTGGCGGGCTTCTCGCATAGGAATGCGCGGGGGCGAGGCCTGGCGATCGGTAGTGCCTTCGCGTTCGTGCTCGGCCTCGGGCTGTGGCTGCCCTCCGGGCCGCTCGGCCCCGAATGGGCGCGGCGCTCGGGCACCCCCTCCGCACTGCTTGGCCACTCCACTGCCGCGTCCGGCGCTGAGACTCGCCGGTGAAGCTCGCCGGTGAGGCTCGCCGCTGAGCATCTGCCACGGTGCGCGGCCACCGTCAATGGCGGCCGCGCACCGGGTGTTGCGCCCTGGCAGGGGCTCCTTCGACCTCAGTGACTCCAAAAGGAGTCCGATCCTTCCGGTCCAGATCCTTACCGCTTCGTTTTTCGCGCGATCCTCCGCTGGCCCGACTCGCCCTCAGGAGCCGGTGATCTCGCTGCCACTGGGCGACAGCACCCACCACGCGGCGCCAAAGCTCTGGACGCCCTGCCCGGTGGTTTCACCCGCTTTGGAGTCGCTCACATACCAGTACAGCGGGTGCCCCTTGTAGGTGACCTGTTTGGCTCCTTCCGAGCGGTTGGTCGTGCCGAGGTCGCCCGCCACCGCTTCGCCTTCGGCCTTCGGGGCGCTCGTCGTCGTCACCGGCGGCCACACCTGCGCGCACGCGCCCGAGCAAGTCAACGTCGAGCCGGTGTCGGCCGCGAACAGGTACACCGTCAGGTGCTTCGGGCCCGCCGCGAGGATCGTGCCGAGCGGCGTGTGCTCAGTCGTGACCACCATCCCCGCGCCCGTCCCGGAGGCAGCTGCGTTCTTGGATGTCGTGGAGGCGCTCGTCGCGGGATAGCCGTTGGATTCGGTTTTGCTCGAGTTGGAGCTGCCGCTGGATCCGCAGCCAGCCACCGCCAGCCCGGCCACCGCGAGGGTGGTCGCGGCAAAGATTGAGGGGTGTCGCACGCTTTTCTCCTGAAGTTCGAGATTGTCTGGGCGTCGGTGTGGGCGCCTGGTCTGCGCCTCTCACTGCACCAGACTCCGCGGCAACGATAAACCTTTCAGCTACAGTCGAGCGCGATGCCCGCGCTCGATCCCGAGTCGCTGCCGCGCCATCTCGACCGGCTCTACCGGGCCGCATGGGCGTTGTGCGGCTCGCCTCACGAGGCGGAAGACCTCGTTCAGGAGACCTTCGCGCGCGTACTCGCCCGCCCGCGGCTGCTGCGCGGCCAGGACGAGCTCGCCTACCTGATGACGGTGCTGCGCAACACGTTTCTCACCGACCGCCGCACCGCCACCCGGCGCCCTCGTGTCAGCGCGACTGCGATCGAGGAGATCGAGCCCGTCGATCCCCGCGGCGGCGAGCGGCCCGAGGAGGCGCTGCAGGCACGGGAGGTCTTCACGGCGATCGCCGGGCTCCCCGAGCGCTACCGTTTGGCGCTGGTCGCGTGCGACATCGCCGGGCTCTCCCATCGCGAGGCGGCGCGTGTCCTGGACACCAAGGAGGCCACCGTCGCCACGCGACTGTTCCGCGCGCGCCAGTTCGTGGTGCACGCGCTGGAGTCCTCCTCGCCATCCAAGGACGGCGATGCGCGCGAAGACCTGCCGCTGGGGGCGGATCTTCCTGCCCAGCGGGAAGATGAAACCCCCACGCGGGAAGATGAGGCCCCCGCGCGGCGTCTTAGGAGTGAGAGCACCCCATGAGTCGCGAGCCTGAAGACATCCACGCAGCGCTGGCGGCGCTCGCCGACGGCACGCTGCCCGACCGAAGCCAGGAGACACGCGCCTCCGGCGCTGGCCGATTGGGGGATGCGAGCGCAGTGCTGGCGCAGGTCGCCGAATCTCCCGAGCTGGCCGCCGAGCTGGAGGATCAGCGCCGCGCGGTGCTGCTCATGCGCTCACTGGAGCAGGTCGAGGCCCCCACCTTGCTGCGCCGCTCGATCGAGCTGGCCGCCAAGGGGGAGGCGGCCGTCGGGGACGCCACCGCAGGCGAGGGATCGGCGAGCGCCAGCTCGCTTGCTGCTCGAGGCACTCGGCGTGAGCGCGCGCGCTCCTCGCGCCGCTCCTCCCCCCTGCGCCTGCCATCGCGGCTGGCCGCCGGCGTAGCCTTCGCGGCCGCAGTGGTGGTGGTGCTGGTGCTGGTGTTGACCACAGGGGGCAGCACGAACGCCCCTACCGTGCTCCAGGCATCCGGTGCGGGCCTGCGCACCGCCACCGGGGGCGCCCCCGCCGAGAGTGCCCACAACCCCCACCTGCTGGCGGTCTCCGCCGTGGGGATCCCATACCCATACTGGGGCGGCAAGCTCGGCTGGAAGGCGGTTGGGGCACGCACCGACACGGTTGGCGGGCGCGCCGTCACCACCGTTTTCTATGCCAACTCCCGCTCGCAGCGGATCGGCTACTCGATCGTCGCCGGCCCAGCGCTGGCGGTCCCCGCCGGTAGCGCCTCCGTGCCACATCAAGGCGTGGGCTTCCATGTCATCAGCCACGCCAACCCGACGATCGTCACCTGGCGCGAAGCCGGTCACACCTGCATCCTCACCGCTCGCGGCGTCAGCACCGGCACGCTGATACGCCTCGCCACATGGCAGCGGGCGTAGCCCAAGCCCGTAGACAACAGTCAGAAACGTCCGTGGTTCGCCGACGTCCTCTGGCTGTATGGTTGCTCTACGTGCACCAAACGATCTTCAAGGTCCGAACGATGCTTGCCACGGCGGCGTTCGTCTCCCTCTCCCTGCTGATCGTATCCGTGTGCGCGTGGCCAGCAACCAAGGCGGGGGCCGCCACCGCCGGGCTCGAACCCACGGCGAAGCTGAGCGCCGCGCTCTCCCCCGAGCGCCTCGGGCAGGGTACGACGATCATCTTCGGCTTCACGATCGAGACAACCACGGGGCAGGTGCCCTCGCCGCTGACCAGCCTCGAGCTCTACTACCCCGCCAACCTCGGGATCGGCACCAGCGGCCTTGGCCTCGAAACCTGTAGCGCCGCCGTGCTCGAAGCCAAGGGCCCCGAAGGCTGTCCCTCCCAGTCGCAGATGGGCTACGGCAAAGGGCTGGTCGAGGTGCCCTTCGGCCCCGAGGTACTGCGCGAGACCACCCAAACCTCGATCTTCATGGCGCACATCCAGGAAGGGCACATCGGACTGCTCTTCTACGCCGAAGGCCACTCCCCCGTCGCCGCCCAGATCGTCTTCCACGGCCTCGTGCTGCCTGCCTCCGGTCCCTTCGGCGGGGACCTCGACACCACGATTCCGCTCGTCCCCACGCTCCCCGGAGCGCCCAACGCCGCCCTGGTGCAGCTGCGCTCGACGATCGGCCCCCTACATCTCATCTACTTCGAACACGCCCGTGGCAAGTACCTCCCCTACCACCCACGCGGGATCGTCCTGCCGCTCACCTGCCCCCGCGGCGGCTTCCACTTCTCCGCCTCCTTCTCCTTCGAAGACGGCTCTCACACCAGTGCGCACACGGTTGTTCCCTGCCCGCGGTGAGGGGCATCGGCGACGCCGGACGCAGACATGCCCCCGCAACCCGGCATCGCATCCTCCCCGGATGCGCAAAGCGTGTTGAATGTGGCCTCCGGGTGAGACGGCAGGAGACGAGGAGGCGCAATGAAGGCAGTCCAGATCGTAGACCTGACGGGCCCGACCAGCGCTTTGCGTCTGGTCGATCTGCCCGAGCCCGATTCACCCCCGTCGCACATGTTCACGCCTGGGGAGGGCGTCGTGATCGACGTCCACGCCGCCGGCGTCTCGTTTCCCGAGGTGCTGCAAACACGCGGGGAGTATCAGTACAAACCGCCGCTGCCATTCGTCCCCGGCGGCGAGGTCGCTGGTGTGGTGCGCGAGGCGAGCGCGCAGGCGGCGGAGCTTGGCATGCGCCCCGGTCAGCGCGTGGCCGCCTTTTGCATGGGGGGCGGCTTCGCCGAGGCGGCGGTGGCGCCCCCGTTCCTCAGCTTTCCCCTGCCCGACGTGCTCGACTTCCCGCAGGGCGCCGGCCTGATCCTCAACTACCACACCGCCTACTTCGCGCTCGCCCTGCGCGGGCGCCTGCGCGAGGGCGAGACGGTGCTCGTACACGGCGCCGCCGGGGGCGTGGGCACAGCGGCGCTGCAGGTCGCGAAGGGCCTCGGCGCACGCACGATCGCGGTCGTCTCCGGCGAGCAGAAGGCACTGGTCGCGCGCGAGGCCGGCGCCGATGAGGTGCTGCGCTCCGACGGCCGATGGCGGGATGAGGCCAAGGAGCTCTCGGGCGGCGGTGTGGACTTGGTGCTCGACCCGGTCGGCGGCGATCGCTTCACCGACAGCCTGCGCTCGCTGCGTCCCGACGGTCGCCTGGTAGTGGTCGGGTTCACCGGCGGGTCGATCCCCGAGGTGCGGGTCAACCGGCTGCTGCTCGGCAACATCGAGGTGGTCGGCGCCGGCTGGGGTGCCTATGCGCTCGCCCGCCCCGAGCTCTGCCGCGAGATCGGCACCCGCCTCGAGCCGATGATCGAGAGTGGCATCGTGCGCCCGCTCGTCGGCGCGCGCTTCCCGCTCGAGCAGGCCGCCGCGGCGCTGCAGGAGATCGACGAGCGGCGCGCCACCGGCAAGGTGGTGCTCGACATCCAGGGCGGGAGCTGAGGGATGAGCTCGCCGGCGAGGGCGCTTGCGTGCCCCACACCCGCAATGAGCGAGCGGTAAAGAGAGAGCGCGATGGACTTCGAGCACTCTCCCCGCACGCGCGAGCTGCTGGAGCGCCTCGACGCCTTCATCGAACGCGAGGTGGCTCCCCGCGAGGAGCCCTACCACCGTGAGCTACTCGCACGTGCCGACCCCTGGATCGTGCACCCCGCGATCGAGGATCTGAAGGGAAAAGCAAGGGATGAGGGGCTGTGGAATCTCTTCTTGCCGGGCGGCCCCGAGGTCGGTGGGCAGGTACAGGGTGCCGGGCTCTCCAACGTCGAGTACGCGCCCCTGGCCGAGCGCATGGGCCGCTCGCTGATCTCGAGCGAAGTGTGCAACTGCAATGCGCCCGACACCGGCAACATGGAGGTGCTGCTGCACTTCGGCTCCTGCGAGCAGCACGAGCGCTGGCTGTCGCCGCTGCTCGCCGGAGAGATCCGCTCGGCCTTCTGCATGACCGAGCCCGACGTGGCATCCGCCGATGCGACCAACATGCAGGCCTCCGCGACACTCGACGGCGAGGAAGTGGTGCTCAACGGGCGCAAGTGGTGGAGCACCGGCGTGGGGCATCCCAACTGCAAGGTGGCGATCTTCATGGGGCTCACCGACCCCACCGCCGACCGCTATCACCAGCACTCGATGGTGCTCGTCCCGCTCGACACCCCTGGGGTAAAGGTCGAGCGGATGCTCTCCACGATGGGCTTCGACGACGCTCCCGGCGGCCATGGCGAGGTCTCCTTCACCGACGTGCGCCTACCCACCAGCGCGATCGTCGGCGGGCCCGGCCAGGCGTTCGGGATCGCCCAGGCGCGCCTCGGCCCGGGACGGGTGCACCACTGCATGCGCCTGATCGGCCTTGCCGAGTTGGCGCTCGAGCTCGCCTGCCGCCGCGCCACCGAGCGGGTCGCGTTCGGCCGGCCGCTCGCCAACCTTGGCGGCAACCGCGAGCGGATCGCCGACGCCCGCATCGCGATCGACCAAGCCCGCCTGCACGTGCTGCACGCCGCCTGGCTGATCGACACGCAGTCGCCGGCGATGCTGGGCGCGGTCTCGCAGATCAAGGTCGCCGTCCCAAACATGGCCCAGCGCGTGGTGGACATGGCGATGCAGCTGCACGGCGGCGCCGGCCTCAGCAACGACTTCCCGCTCGGCGCCGCTTGGACCGTGGCCCGCGCGCTGCGCCTCGCCGACGGCCCCGATGAGGTTCACCGCGGCGTGATCGCGAGGTTGGAGCTCGCGCGCTACGGGCAGGGCAAGTGGGGCTCGGCGAGCGCCTGAGGGCTCTACCCAAGAACATCTTTTCAACCAGGCAGTGCGTCAGGGCCGCATCCTGGCGAGCCGGCCTTTTGAAAGAGGTTCTCAATAGCCGAGCACGCCGGACCGTCAAATCCTCCGCCGACGCCCGCGCAATCCTTCTGCGGTGTCGCCCGACGGCGAAGACGCCAGCCCCAGCACCGGTGGTGGGCCCCTCGCGGGCGCGCACCGAGCGCAGCATCGCTATGGGATCGTGCTCGCGCTCACGATCCTGGCGGTTCTCTTCTCGATCCTCGCGCCCGAGACGCCAGTCGGCCGCGCCGTCGCGGTGGTGCTGCAGGGGGCGATGCTGTTCGCGGTGATCGTCACCTCGCGCGAGGGCGGCTGGGGCGAGCGCGACCGAAACCTGCACCCCCAGGGCACTCTTGCGACGCTGACCGTAGTGGTGCTGTTTGTCCTGGCAGCGCTGGTGGGCCTAAGCGTCGTGCCGAGCTGGGTGGGCTCCGCTGCCACTGCCACCGCGTTGGCGGTCGTGCTCGTGGTGCTCACCCGCGGGATCGTGCGGCTGGTCCGCGCTCGCGGCGTGATCCTGCAGGCGGTCGCCGGCGCGCTCACCACCTACCTGCTGATTGGCCTGGAGTTCGCGCTCGTCGTGCGGGTGATCGTCGGCCTCAGCCCGCACTCCTACTTCGGGCAGGTCACCAACGCCGCGGTCACGCAGAGCCAGGAGATCTACTTCAGCTTCACCACGCTCACCACCACCGGTTATGGAGACCTCTCGCCCGTGCTGAGCGTCGGCCGGGCGCTCTCGGTGCTGGAGATGCTCGTCGGCCAGATCTACCTGGTGACTGTGATCGGGTTGCTCGTGGGCAACCTGCGCCGCAGCTCCGAGCGCACGTCCGAGACGTGAAAGTCGCCGCGCTGTTTCGCCCACGGACTATTCCACGCTCGCACGTACCACGGACTATTCCTCGCTGGCACGTCATCCGCATCCCCTCCTGCCCTGGAAGCTCACCGCGTGAAGCTACTGCTCCGTGTCCTGCACGTCGTCCTCGTCCTCCCCACCCGGCTTGCGCAGCCAGTCGGCGAGCTGCTGGCCGACGGAGTTGATCGACTCGCCGGCGTCGCGGAAGGCGTCGCGGAAGCGCTCGGAGTAGTGGGACACGGCCTCGCTGCCCTCCGTGCGGGCGTCAACCGGTTCATCACGCGTCGGGTACTCGCCGCCCACGATCCGGTCGAACTCGCCCGAGCGCACCCAAGCCATCAGCTCGTGTGTGCGCTTCACCGGCATCGGATGGCTGACGCCCAGGTCGATCAGCAGACGCGTCAGTCGCTCCAGGCCCCCGCCCTGCTCGGTGTAGTCGAGACCCTGGCGCATGAACACATCGAGGTCGAGCTCGTCCACCATCGCCCCGGCGGAGAGGCACATCAGCGTGCGGCACACCGTCAGCGGGTCGCGCGTGACGAGCGCCGCGGCACGGTCGGCGCTCAGCTCGGTCGCGCGCTCCCACTCCATCAGCGCCGTACGGATCGGCGCCAGCGGCAGCAGCAGCCGCGACGTCCGCCCCAGCAGCATCAGGATGTAAAGCGCGGTGCGATACAGCTGGTGGTCGGCGAGGATGTGCGCGGCCTCGTGCGCGAACACCGCGCGACGCTGCCCGGCATCCAGCAGCCCCACTAGCTCCGACTGCACCACCACGATCGGGCGCTTCGCGCCGATCGCCATTGCGTTCGGCGAGGGGTACTGCGTGAGGTAGAGATCGGGCACGTCGGCCATGTCGAGCGTGGTGTACGCGATCGCGTGCTCGCGCCACACGTCGCCGAGCTGCTCTTCGGAGAGCCTCACGGCCGAGCCCAGATAGCTCTGGCGCAGCGCGCGCTCATACCCCAGCTCGATCAGCTTGCGCACCACCGTGTCCAGATACGGAATCGATTTCAGCGCTGCCGTCGCGGCGCGGTCCGCGGGGTGCTGAAAGGCGCGCGGGGAGATGCCCCTCAGGTGGTGGCCTTCGACCGGCAGGTTCGATCCAGATGAAGCCATGTATCCAGCGTACAGGCTGCCGAAGGCCTTGCGCGCACCGCATGTTGGGAAGACCGACGATGTGATCAAGCCGACGTAGTATCTGGCTCCGACCGGGGGTGGGCATCAGATATCAGAGCATCTCTGTTCAGTAGTACGGCCCGCGGATGGGGCGGGCACCCCGACGTCTTGGGAAGCCCTGTCATCACGGGCTCACTGTCGTCGGCACCCGGCCACGCCGACCTGCCGACGAGAGCATCGCATCAAACGCGGAAGCATTTCACGCGTGAATCGGCCGATAAGCCCCGATCGCGCCAAGTTTTGGATGGACACCCAGCAAGCACTCGCGATTGAGCGCCCGCCAGAGCGTTTCATCCCGGCTCATGCGTAGCGTGCTCAGCATGCCCACGAAAAGGATCGCCCCGTGGCTTGCCGATCGACTCTGCTCGCTGGCCGAGAGCCAGCTGCAGACACAGGCCGCCCGGTCTGCATCCGTTAACGCCGGAGCATTGGGAGTCGTGAGCGCGTGCGTGGCAGTCGCCGCACTCGTTCTCAGCACTCGATCGGCTTACCATCTCTGGATTGCCGCGCTGGTCTTGCTCGGGTCGTCCGCTGGCCTGGCAGTGCGAGCGCTACTGCTTCGAGTCGCCCGGGCAGTCGGCCCGCTCGTGATGGACGTGCTCGAAGCACGCGAGACCTACGACGAGGAGGACGTCCAGGACATGCTTCTCAAAGACCTCGCGGCGGAAACGCTTACCAACCAGCGTGCCTTGGACCAAAAGGACCCACTAATCGCTTGGGCTATTGCATTCCTCGTGCTCGCAGTCCTATTTGAGTTGGCAGGGGTAGTACAATGAGCTGCATGGAGCAACCGTCAGCCAGCTACAAGCGTGCGGCTGACCCGCACCCCTCGTGGTCAGTCCGTGATGAGAGCCAGGCAGACGTTCCGCATTTCAGATCGCTCATCCTGCCCGATCTAGTGTCGATCCCACCCATGCCCGCATGGCTCAGCAGGCTTTCGCGGCGCACCAGCGAGCCTGGCTCGCGTTAGGACTGGCGGGTCAGTGAGATGACGGGCACTTGCGCTTGTTGTAGCGCCCCTGGAACGCTTTGCTCTCAAGTTCCAACCGTGGTCTTGCTGTAAGGTCGCGCTCGTGAGCGCACCACTCGTCGCGGTGATCACCGGCGCCTCCAGCGGGATCGGCGAGGCGACCGCGCGACGGTTGGCGCGTGAGCCCGACGCACAGCTGGTGCTGGTCGCACGGCGCGAGGAGCTGCTGCGCGGGCTCGCCGACACGCTGCCCGCCGCGTGCAGCTGCTTGGCGCTCGACCTCACAGACGAGGACGCCCCGGCGCGCGTGCTCTCGCACGTGCGAGAGCAGTACGACGGGCGCCTGACGCTGCTGGTCAACAACGCCGGGGCGGCTTGGCGCGCGCCATTCGCCGAGGGCGGGTACGCCAACGTACGCCGCACGATGACACTCAACTTCGATGCTCCCGTGCGCCTCACCGAGGCGCTGCTGCCACTGCTGCGGGAGTGCGCTCCGAGCGCGATCGTCAACGTCTCCAGCACCGCCGCGCGGGTCACGCGCCCCGGCACCGGCGCCTACTCGGCGAGCAAGTTCGCGCTCACTGGCTGGAGCGATGCGCTGTATGCCGAGGAGCATGCCCACGGCGTCCACGTGGGCACGGTGTTCCCGGGATTCATCGCCACCGAGGGCTTCCCCGCCCGCGAGTTGTTGGCGCGGGCGCAGACGGCGTGGATCGTCTCCACGCCCGATCGCGTGGCGGAGGCGATCGTCGAGGTGGGCTTGGGACGCCGCGCGGAGCGCTACGTCCCGCGCCCCTACTTCCTGGCCGCCGTCGCCCGTCTGCTGCTCCCCGGCCTCGTGCGCCGTACCCTCACGCGCGGCAGCGCCGCGGTCCTCACGACGACGACGGGGGCCGAAGCGCAAGCCCGGACTCCGTAGGCCAGAGACAGCCGGTGGGCCGTGAGAACGCGGTGGAGCGCCGGGTGACGGCCACGCACGACGCTCCACCGCCGGGAGGTGGCGTGGCCATCCACTCGGCCAGCGAGGTGTCGCCCGCTCGCGCCAGCCATGCAACTGTCCGATGAGCCGAACAGCGGCCGCGCAGGTTTCTTGGCGCGGCGCACGAATAAAGAAGCGCATCACGACAGATAACCGCGGAATAACGATTCTACCCGGGTGGGTAGATCATGTTCTCGGGTAGAGCAACTTATGGGTGCCCGATGGGCTCCAACAAGGGTGCCGCCGTATACAGGGTGGACTACCGCGCGCGTTATGCCGCTACGCCAAGAATAATTGACAACGCAACTACCATGCCCTATAATTCCGACTCCAAGCATCGGAGATAAGCTCGGCGACCAGTCGGGCCTCCCTTTTCAATTCGAAGGACCAGACTCATGACAGACGATAGCCGCCAGATCACAACCCTAGACACCCTCGAGGCAGCGGATGCTCCGAGCGGCGCCGTGCAGGCGCCCGCTGCCCTCGATTCGCCCTTCGCGGAGAGCCGTTCCGAGCCCTCCTCGAGCGCTCGGCGCCGCCGTCCCGTGGCGGCCCCCGAGCCCGAAAGCTTCATCCCCGAGTCCGTCGACCAGCTGCTCGCGCACTCGCGACGCTACCCCCTGCTCACGCCCGACCAGGAGATCGAACTGGCGCAGCGCATCGAGCGCGGAGACCTGCGCGCTAAGGAACTGATGATCAACTCCAACCTGCGCCTGGTCGCCTCCAACGCGCGTCGCTACCAGAACCAGGGCTTGCCGCTCGCCGACCTCGTGCAGGAGGGGATGCTCGGCCTGATCCGCGCCAGCGAGAAGTTCGACTGGCGCAAGGGCTTCCGCTTCTCCACCTACGCCACGCTGTGGATCCGCCAGGCAATCCAGCGAGGCCTCGAGAACTCCGGGCGCACGATCCGCCTGCCCGTGCATGTCGCTCAGCGCACCCGCAAGGTGGGCCGTGTCGAGCGCGAGCTCTCGGTGCGCCTCGGTCGCGAGCCGACCTCCGAGGAGATCGCGCTTGAGACCGGCCTCGAGCTGGAGCAGGTCGAGGAAGTCCGCCACCAGCGGGCGGCGCTCGTCAGCCTCGACCAGCAGGTGGGCGAGGACGGCGACACCGCGCTCGGCGACCTACTGCCCTCCGACCAGGAGCCGCCTGAGGAGACCGCCTACGAAAACGAGCGTGAGCGCCTCGTGCAGCTTGCGATCTCGCAGCTGCCCGAAACCGAGCGCACCGTGCTGACGCTGCGCTTCGGTACCGGGCACGAGGCCCCGCAGACGCTCACCGCGATCGGCAAGCGCCTCGGCTTCTCGGCGGAGCGGGCCTCGCAGCTGGAGCAGCGCGCGCTGAAGAAGCTCGCGGAGTCGCCAGAGCTGGCGGCCCTCCGCGAGGCTGCATAATCCATCTGGACGTACCGTCGCAGCCAGTTACTACTCTGGATGCCTCACTCGGAGGCGACCGGAGGAGGCATCGCGAAATGACAGATGGTGCGCAGAAGACGCTGTGGGAGCGCACGGTTGAGCTGACGATCGCGGGCGGGGAACGGATCCTCGCCCCGATCGAGCGCTTCATCGGCAAGCGCTCGCCGGTGGGCGACGCGACGTTCTTCCCGCTGGAGCGCTTCCCGTGGGTGGAGCACATCGAGCGCAACTGGGAGGTAATCCGCGACGAGGCCGCCGCGCTACTCGACGACCACGCCGCGCTGGCCAACTTCCAGGAGATCTCCAAGGACCAGATCGAGATCACCGACGACGACCGCTGGAAGACGTTCTTCCTGTACGGGTACGGCTTCGAGGCGAAGCTGGGAGTGGAGATGTGCCCGCGCACCGCCGCCCTGATGCGCGAAATACCCGGGATGAAGACGGCGATGATCTCGATCCTCTCCCCGCGCAAGCACATCCTCGACCACCGCGGCCCCTACAAGGGCGTGCTGCGCTACCACCTTGGTCTGATCGTGCCCCAGGACGCCACCCACTGCAGGATCAGGGTCGGCGAGGACATCCGCCACTGGGAGGCGGGCAAGAGCATGATGTTCGACGACACCTTCAACCACGAGGTGTGGAACGACACCGACGAGACGCGCGTAGTGCTGTTCGTCAACGTGATGCGCCCCCTCCCCTTCCCGGAGTCGGCGATCAACGAGGGGATCGTCAAAGCGATCGGCTACTCCCCGTTCGTACTGGACGCCAAGCGCAACCAGGAAGCCTGGGAACAGCGCTACCGCGCCCGCAAGTCCGCGGCGAGCACGCGGACGCACACCGCTGCAACGCACAGCCCGACCTGAACCGCACCACCGGATGCTCTAGATGTTCGTGACATCAAGCCCGGTGCCCTGAAGCCAGCTGTTGGCCTGCGAATTAAGCACCGTGAACTCGCCCGTGACGATCAACAGGCCCAGGGCGATCATCACGAGGCCGCCGACGCCCACGATCACCGAGAAATGGCGCTTGACGATCGCCAGCGCGCCGGTGGCGCGCTCAAACGCGAGCGCGATCGCCAGGAACGGGATCGCCAGGCCAGCAGAGTAGAAGGCGAGCAGCAGCGCTCCGTGGGCGGCAGAGCTGGACACCGCCGCCTGGGTGAGGATCGCCCCCAGCGTGATGCTCGTGCAGGGTGTCCACGCGATCGCGAACGCGGCCCCCGCCACCAGTGGCCCACCCCGGCCGGCGAGCCGCTGCAGGGACTCCGAGTGCCACTGGAAGTTGAGCGCGTCCACGAACGGCGTGGCGAGGAACAGCACCCCCATCGCGATGATCAGCACGCCCCCCACCGTGCGCAGCGTGACGATGTGGTCGGTGAGCAGCGAGCCGACCTGCGTAGCCGTCAGGCCCAGCAAGATGAAGATCAGCGAGAAGCTCGCGATGAACAGCAGGCTCGGGCCCAGCACCCGGCGCGCGCCGGCGTGCTGGATGTCCGCCGGGGCGACGCCGATCACGGTCGAGAGGTAGCCGGGCACCAGCGGCAGCACGCAGGGCGAGAGGAACGACACCAACCCGGCCGCTAGCGCCAGTGGGATCCCCACTCCCGTGGCGGTGTCCCCGGTCGAGCTGGTCGTCGCGGCGAGGATCGCGGTGGCGTGGCTGACGTGGCTCACATCCATTCCCGCGTCTCTCCCGCCTCCTTGTCGTCTGGCATCGCCGAAAACTCCGTCTCGAGGCGCTCTGCTCCGTGGTTGGGGAATATGTAAGACGACTCACCGCTGGGCCCGGCGTGAGAGGACTCCTCATCCCCGGGCTCGATTTGAGAGGACTCGTCCCCAGGCCCGATTTGAGAGGACTCATCCCCAGGCCCGGTTCGAGAGGACTCATCCCCAGGCCCGGTTCGAGAGGACTCATCCCCAGGCCCGATTTGAGAGAGCTCATCCCCAGGCCCGGTTCGAATGGACTCATCCCCGGGCTCGATTCGAGAGGACTCGTCCCCCGGCCCGGGGGGAGAGGATTGCTCCTCCCCGGGCTCGTCCCCCAGCGCCGCACGTAGCTGTGCCACTTCGCGCTCCAAACGCGCCACTCGCTCCTCCAAACCGTCCACCGCACGGGGGACAGGCGCGGGCATGGGCGACGGCGACGGCGCGTCGGACACCTCGGCCTCCTCTCCCAGCAGCTGCAGGTAGCGCTCCTCCTTCTGGCCGGGCCGGCGCTCCAGGACAGCAACCAAACCGCGACCAATCAGCCGCTCCAGCGTCTCGTGCACGCCACCGAGGTCGGCGAAGGCGTGCATCCGCTCGGTGCGCTGCTTTAGCTCGCCCGGGGTCTGGGGGCCGCGCAGCATCAGCACGCACACCACGGCCTGCTCGTCCTCGCCCATCGGCAGCGCTTCCGCCAGCAGATGCCGGTACTTCGGTGCGCGGCTGCCCGCGCCGCTGGTCAGGCGAGTGTAGCCGCGGCGCTGAAGACGATGCAGGGCGTCGCGCAGCACCTCCTCGTCGTACTGCACCACAGGATCGCGGTTGGTGGACTGGTTGCACGCCAGCCGCAGCGAATTGAGGCTCAGGGGGTAGACGTCCGGGGTCGTACGCTGCTTTTCCATCAGGCAGCCCAGCACGCGGATCTCCGACGGGGAGAGGTTCATGGCGTTAACCCTAGTGTGTGCCCACCGCATTCCGCTCGACGCCACCACCACCCGGCGGTACACCGCGGGAAGCCCGCCCAGCGGAGGCTCTTTAGAGCCGGAGCCCCTCCCAATCAATTTTTCCCCATCGAGCTGGTGGATACAGTCATCTGGATGAACGCGCGGCGATCTGAGCGAGCAAGGTGAGCTTCCACGGGGAGGGCCGCGGCGGCGGCGAGGGACGTGGTGGGCGCCGCAACAAAGAGCTCCGGCCCGAGGACATCCCGGATAAACCGGTGTCGCTGCGGCGGATCGGGCGGCTGTTCGTGCCCTACCGCGTGCGGCTGGGGCTGCTGCTGGGGCTGATCGTGTTCGGCTCGATCCTCAGCGTCGCCTCGCCGTTCCTGCTGCGCGAAGCGGTCGACAAGGGCATCGTCGGGCACGACCTGGAACTGCTCACGTGGCTGGTGGCGGGCATGATCGCGCTCGCGATCATCAACGGGGTGATCGGCGTCGCGCAGACGTGGATCTCCAACCAGGTCGGCCAGCGCGTGATGCACGACCTGCGCGCCGCCGTATACGCGCACCTGCAGAGGATGTCGCTGGCGTTCTTCACGCGCACCCGCTCGGGCGAGGTGCAGGCGCGGATCGCGTACGACATCGGTGGGATCGACGACGTCGTGACGAGCACCGCGACCTCGACGGTCTCCACGATCGCCACCGTCACCGCGACGATCGTCGCGATGTTCGCGCTCTCCTGGCAGCTGACCCTGTTCTCGCTGATCCTGCTGCCGTTCTTCGTGTGGCTGACGCGGCGCGTGGGCAACGAGCGCAGGCGCATCCAGTCGGTGCGCCAGGGCCGCCTCGCCGACATGTCCACGCTGGTCGAGGAGTCGCTGTCGGTGTCGGGCATCCTGCTCGGGAAAACGATGGGTCGCTCCGGCGAGCTGGTCGACCGCTTCTCCTCGGAGTCGAGCGAGCTCGCCGACCTGGAGGTGCGCGCGCGGATGGCGGGGCGCTGGCGGATGGCCTCGGTGCAGATGAGCTTCGCGATCATGCCCGCCGCCGTCTACTGGTTTGCGGGCTACAGCTCCGTCCACGGTCACGCCGTGATCTCGATCGGGACCGTCGTCGCCTTCACCACGCTGCAGACCCGCCTGCTGTTCCCGATGCAGCAGCTGCTGTCGGTGGGCCTCGAAGTGCAGACCTCGCTGGCGCTGTTCGGGCGGATCTTCGAGTACCTCGACCTGCCGATCGACATCGTCGAGCGCCCGGGCGCCTCGCCGCTCGGCGCTGCGGGCCGGGGGGGCGTCGCCTGTGAGGTGCGCCTGGAGGACGTGTGGTTTCGCTACCGGCCCGACGGCCCGTGGACGCTGCAGGAGATCGCCGCCGAGATCCCCGCGGGGACGCGCACCGCGCTGGTCGGCGAGACCGGCTCGGGCAAGACCACGCTCGCCTACCTCGTCGCGCGCCTGTACGAGCCCGAGCGCGGGCGCATCACGATCGACGGCACCGACATCCGCGACGTGACGCTCTCCTCGCTCGCCGCCACCGTGGGGCTGGTCTCGCAGGAGACCTACCTGTTCCACGCCTCGATCGGCGAGAACCTGCGATTCGCCTGTCCCGACGCCAGCATCGAGCAGATCGAAGACGCCGCGCGCGCCGCGCAGATCCACGAGCTGATCGCCTCGCTGCCAGAGGGCTATGACACGCCCGTGGGCGAGCGCGGGTATCGCTTCTCCGGCGGGGAGAAGCAGCGGATCGCGATCGCGCGCACCGTCCTGCGCAACCCACCGGTGCTGATCCTCGACGAGGCGACCTCCGCGCTCGACACCGAGACCGAGCGCGCGGTGCAGCTCGCCCTGGACGAGCTCTCCCGCGGGCGCACCACGATCGCGATCGCCCACCGCCTCTCCACGGTGCGCGACGCCGACCAGATCCTCGTGCTCGACGGTGGGCAGATTGTGGAGCGGGGCACCCACGATGAGCTGCTGGAGCTGGGCGGGCGCTATGCCGCGCTCACCGGGCGGGGCGCAACCGACTCCGCGGCGCTGGCGTGAGCTATGCGACGGCGTCGATGTTGAGGCGAATGTAGTCCACTACCACGGGCTCGCCCAGCTCGGCGAGCACGGTGTCCATGAACTGCTCGCGCAACTCCACCGGCAGCTGCTGGTAGTGCGGGCCGAGCACGATCGAGGAGAGGAACTCGCGCGGGTGCTCGGGCTGCTGTGGGGCCGGCTGCAACCAGCACTGCGCGCTCGAGAAACCTGCCTCCAGCAGGCGCTCCTCAGCGACCTCGGGACCGGCGTAGTTCCAAGGCGCCTGCCAGTCGCGGAAGTGTGCGGCGTACGGTTCGTGCGCCAGCACTTCGTTGGCGACTCCGCGCAGCACATCGATATTGCCCTCCCCCCCACACTGCGCCACCAGCCGCCCACCGGGGCGCAGCATCGTGTGCAGACGGGCGAACAGCCGCTCGTGGTCGAGGATCCAGTGGAACGTCGCGGTCGAGAGGATCGCGTCCACCGGCTCCACCACCTCCAACTGGAGCAGGTCTCCCTCGCGCAGCTCCACGCGAGGCGATCGTCCATCCTGCGCCTGCGCGCTCTCCCCCAGCCGCTCGCGCGCGGAGGCGAGCATCGAAGACGAGGCGTCCACGGCGATCACCCGCCCCCCTGGCAGCCGCTCGATCAGCGCTTCCGTCACGCGCCCCGACCCGCAGCCGGCGTCGATCACGGTCTCGTCTCCGTCGAGCGCCAGCCGGTCCAGCACGGCCCGGCCCAGCGCCTCCATCGGCGCGGAGATGCGGTCGTAGACGCCGCCGTCCCACTCGCGTACGGTCATGCCTTATGTATAACGCACCCGGTCGCCCGTGAGCCGGCGTGTTCTCTCATCCACGCCGGGTGATCCCGGTGACCTCCCATGCCCGGCCAAGGGCGCTGCCATAAAAAACCACGATGACGAGGACCAAAGCACGTTGCAGTGCGGCACTCTGCGTGTTCGCCAGGAGCGCTACGGCGAGGCCGAGCTGCACCGAGTAGCCCACAACCGAAATTGACGCGAAGGCAATATTCAGCTTTCTGTTTCGAGAGCTGGAGGAGAAGTTTCCAGCCCGCTTTGCCCTTGGTATCAGCAGTCTGGTGGCCAGGAGGCCGAAGGTCGCCATTGCGATGCTTGATAGTCCGAAGACGACTGCGCCCCCGGTCAGCGCCACGATCGAGACGAAGAAGATATCTACCAGGACGACAAACGCGCTCCCGGCCAACACGGTTCGCAACTCCCGAGTTGTGGGGTCCGCGTCGTCCGCGTTGACGACCGATACGGCGACGACGAGCAACCCCAAGATGGCAGCGGACGCGCCCGCGCTCGTGCTGAAGAAGCTCTCATAGTGGCCTACCACAACACCACCCTATTGGGCATCGGCGTCGCCAGAAAGCACCAGCGACCACCGGCGAGCCCCTGCCCTCAAACCCCGCTCACGTGCCGGATGCGGATCACTTCCCGTCGGCTTGGGCGAGCAGCTCCACCAGCACCTTCGAGAGCTGCCCCCCCTGCCACGCGATCGGGGAACGCATGGGTGGCCCCCCCTCCTCGACGGTTAGCGTGGCCCCGGGGATCGCCTGCGCGTAGCGCTCGGCCAGCGCGAGCGGGTGGCCGGGATCGACCTCGTCCCGGGAGGCGACGACCACGGTTGGAACGGCGATCGCGGCCAGCTCGGCGAAGTCCTCGAACGGCCGCGAGCGGGAAACCACTTCCATTGCGTCGGCGACGGCGGCGGGGTGCTCGTGCAGCGACAGGCGCTGCCAGAGGACCCGCTCCACCGTCTCACGCCACGCGGGGGGCACGGTGGAGAAGTCATACGCCCGCACGAACGCCTCCACCCCACCCTCGCGCAGCGCCCGGGCGAGTACGTAGCGATCGCGATCGGATCGCGCCCGCCCGGCGAGCGTCCCCGCAGGCGTGGAGCCCGAGGTCCCCGCGGGCGTGGAGCCCGAGGTCCCCGCGGGCGTGGAGCCCGAGGTCCCCGCGGGCGTGGAGCCCGAGGTCCCTGCAGGCGTGGAGCCCGAGGTCCCCGCGGGCGTCGCGTCCGAGGTCCCTGCAGGCGTGGAGCCCGAGGTCCCCGCGGGCGTCGCGTCCGGGCCGCCAGGGGCGCCAACGCCCGCCGCGGGGTCGTAAGCAGGCGTCACGAGCCCCAGCGCCGCCACACGCTCGGGGTGCTCGAGCGCGAAGCGAAGCGCGGTGTGGGCCCCCATCGAGGCGCCGGCGAGCGCGGCGCGACCCACCTCCAGCGCGTCGAGCACCTCCTCCAGGTCGTGCGCCAGCCGCGCATAGCCGTACTCAGCCGCGCCCGCCGTCCCCCCACCGGCCACGACAGCCGGAGTCGAGCGCCCGTGCCCTCGCGCGTCGTAGGCGATCACCCGATGACCGGAGCGCTCCAGCAGCCGCGAGCCCATCACGACATACCGTCGGGTGGCGGTGAGGCCGTGCAGCAGGACGATGGGAACCCCACCCACCCCACCACCCGCCCCCGGGCGGGCGGGATCCGGTCCTCCGGCGGGGTCCGCCACTTCCCCCGAGAGCGCGACCCCGTCGTCGGTGCGGACGCTCAGCTCGCGCGCGGCCATCGCAACGGCGGCGTCGCTACACATCGACCAGCGTGTGCTCGCACACGAACTCGGCGGAGCGCCGCGGAAGCTCCCAGAAGAAGAGGTGGCCGATGTCGTCGAGCAGCTCCAGGCGGGCGTCCGGCATGTGCCCCGCGATCACGTGGGCGTTCTGCGCGGGGATCAACTCGTCCGCGGTGCCGTGCACGATCAGCGTCGGGACCCGCACCTCGGAGAGTCGCGCGGAGGTGTCGTGGGCAACGATCGCCTGCATCTGCACCGCGATCACCTCGCGCGCGACCGGCCGTTCTTTGGCGATCGCGCGGAAGGTGGCGTAGAGCTCGGCGTCGTCGCGCAGACGGGGCGAGATGCAGATCTCCCAGGTGGTGCGGAGCACGTCCTCGCGCTCGCCGGAGCTCATCGCCTCGAACAGCCGTTGGGCGACGGGGGGCGAGGCGAGCGCACTGCCCTCGCCGCCGCAGTAGGTACAGCCGAGGGTGAGGGTGCGAACCCGCTGAGGATGGGCGAGAACGAGCTCCTGGGCGACCATGCCGCCCATCGAGATGCCGAGCACGTGCGCGGACTCGACCTCCAGCGCATCGAGCAGCCCGGCGGCGTCCGCGGCAAGATCGACGATCGTGAACGGCGCCGTCATGCGGCTGCTCTCGCCGACGCCGCGGTGGTCGTAGGCGATCACCTCGAAGCGCTCGCGCAGGGGCCCTAGGAACGGCTCCCCCCAGGTCAGCAGGTTGCCGCTCATACCCATGATCGCCAGCAACGGCGGCCCCGAGCCACTGCGCTCATAGGAGAGCTCCATTTCGCCGACGCGCGCGATGGGCATGCAGCGGATCGTATCCGTCTGGATCCCTCCGTACAATTTCTTCGATGACGCGGATGCCACGAATGATGCTCCTCGCGCTCGCGCTGATGTGCGGGTTTGCCCTATCCCCCGCCGCCGGCGCGGCGCCGAGCGAAGTTCCGAAGCCGCCGGCGAACGACGAAGTCGCGAACGCGCAGGCCATTCACGCGCTGCCGGCGAGCATCGAAGGCACCACCGTGGGAGCGACGACGGTGCCGGGAGAAGCTCAGTCAAGCTGTGTGCCCGGCACGATCAGCTCGGTGTGGTACAGCCTGCACACCGGCGCGGCGGCTGAGCGGGTGGCGGTCGAACTGGCGGCGGGCGGCAAGCTGGACGGCACGATCGACGTGTACAAGGCGGTGCGCTCGCAGCTGCAGCCGGTCGCCTGTCAGGCGACCGAAGAAGAAGGCAAGGCGTCGCTGACGTTCAAGGCGAAGAAGAACACCGAATACGAGATCCGCGTGGCGGCGCTCTCCACCTCCCAGCTGGCCGCCTTCACGCTCAACGTCTTCCAGCCCACCCCCGCGATCGCCCCGCCCGGACCCCGGCTGCCCAGCGCCGGCGCCAACGGCCAGGTCGATCGTATCCAGAACAGCAATGCGGCCTACTCGATCGTGATGCACGCCGGGGTCAGCTATCTGGTGAACCTCGTCAACGAGACCAGAGGAGGGTGCGTGAACGGCGCGCTGTTCGGGCCGGGGACGCACTCCTTCGAAGGGGCCTCCGCGCGCTTTCGCGTGAACTGCGGCGGCTACCGGCTGTTCACCCCCGGACAGGGCAAGGGCGGGATCTACAGCTTCGAGGTGACACCCGACCCCGAACGCAAGGGCGAGCAGCGCTTCCACCTGCAGGTGACGGTGGCCAACGGCATGCAAATCACCCCCGGGGAAGAACTCGGCAACTACGGGCGCTCCAGCGGGCGCCTGGAGGGCAGCGGCGTGCAGGTGCTGCGCCTCTACCGGATGGACGTCACCAGCCACTCCAACCTGACGCTGCGGCTGAGCGCGCCGTCGAGCGCCGAATTCAACCTGCAGCTGCGCGACCAGAATGGCGGCCTGATCGCCTGCTCGTGTAACGGCAGTGGCTCGCAGAAGCTCCAGCAGCAGCTGCGCAAGGGCCACTACTACGCCGTTGTCTCGGAGCGCAACCACACCTCCGGTAACTTCACGCTCACGCGCGAGTCGCGCACGATCACCCACACAAAGGTGTCCTTCGGCGCCGAGCACGGCGTCGCGGGCCGGACGGTGGAAATCAAGGTTCGCGTCGGGCCGGCAGCTGTTGGCCCGGTGAAGGTGGAAGTGCAGCGCTTCGACCCCGTCTTCGGCTGGCAGTTCTACCGCACGCTCGAAGCGACGGCGAGCGAAGGTACGGCGTCGATCCCGTTCACGCCACCGTCACCCGGCAACTGGCGGGCGAACGCCACCTACGCCGGCTCGCGGGTGTTCAGCCCGAGTGCAGTGGGCTTCACCTACTTGTTTGTGAACTAAGGGCCGACCCTCAACCGCCCCACAAGTACATCCCTACCGGGATAGGCCCTGATCACACCGGTAGAGCGAGCTGGTCCTCCGCCGGCGCGGGCGAGTTCTCTCGCTCCCCACCTCGTGCATCGTCGTCGGTCCGCTGCTCACTCAGGCCGGCCACGCGCACACCCAGCAGCCGTACCGGGCGCGGCGGGGCGTACTCGCGCAGGAGTCGTTGCGCGACCGAGTCGACCACACGCGGGTCAGCGGTCGGCTCGGCGAGCGTGTGGGCGCGGGTGACCGTGGTGAAGTCGTCGAGACGCACCTTGATCCCGATCGTGCGCCCGCTGCGCCCGTGCGCGGCGAGGCTGGCACACAGCTCGGCGGACATCCGCTCCAGCAGCGCGCTCAGCTGCGCGGGGTCGTGGAGGTCGTGGTCGAAGGTGCGCTCGCGCGACTCCGAGACGACCTTGCGCGCGGCGCCGACCTCGCCGTCGTGTTCGAAGCGCGCGCGGCGGCGCAGCTCGCGGCCGAGGTTGGGGCCGAAGCGCTCCACCAGCACCGCCTCGGGCGCCGCGGCAAGGGCAGCGAGCGTGGTGAGGCCGAGCTGCGCCAGGCGCGCCGCGGTCTTGGGGCCGATCCCGGGTACGAGGCCGGGCGGCGAGCCGCCGAAGCGCGCGCACGCCTGCTCGCGGCTCAGCACCACGAAGCCCGCGGGCTTCTCCGCGTCCGATGCGACCTTCGCCACGAGCTTGTTGGGGCCGATCCCCACCGAGCACACGATCCCGCTCGCCTCACGGATCTCCTGCACCAAACGGCGCATCGCCGCGCGCGGGGAGAGCAGCCCGCTCACGTCGAGGTAGGCCTCGTCGAGCCCCACCACCTCCACCCGCTCGACCTGAGCGCGCACGATCCCCATCACACGCCCCGACACCTCGCGGTAGGTGGGGAAGTCCGGCGCCAGGAACACCGCCTGCGGGCACAGTCGCCGTGCGCGTGCGGCCGGCATCGCCGAGCCCACGCCGAAGCGCCGTGCCTCATAGCTGGCGGTGGTGACCACCGCGCGCGGGCCACTCCCCGCCACAACCACGGGCAGCCCGCGCAGCTGGGGCCGGCGCTGCAGCTCGATCGAGACGTAAAAGGCGTCGCAATCCACGTGGGCCACCTCGAGGCTCGGCGGTTCGGCCTGCATGAGGCGAATCTAACGCCTGTCGCGGCGTCGATCCTGGTGGGTGCCCTTGACCGAGCCGGGTCATCTGCTCCTCAGCCCTTGTAGATGTTGACCAGCCACACCTCCAGCTTGCTGGAGAAGTTGGGAACGGCTGCGCCGGAAGCGCCAGGAGCCGCAGCACCGGCGGTCGTCTTCGTGATAACTGCGCGGAGTCCCTTGCTGGATGCCTCTCCTGCGAGGTACTCGGCGGTCTTGAGGTCCTCGGTCACGAAATGTGCGGCGCCCGTCGGCTTCAGGAGCCGCATCGTGTCACTCACCAGACGCCAAGTCCCACCCAAGACGGATCTGCCAGTGCCACCGATCGTCCAGGGGAAGTACTGAAATACGTGGTCTGCCGTTCCGGGTACGACGTTGGCAGCGACTCCCTTGACAAACCGGCCACCCAGTGCCTCGAGCTGCTGAATGGCGGCCGCATCCGCCGGCGCCACATCAACCGCGATCATCTTCACTCCGCCCCGCTTCGCGAGATCGATCGCAGCCTTGAGATCTCCCGCGCCGATCTCGACGAAGGTGAGACTCTCCCGCTCAGCGGCGCGCGCGGCCGCGCCGATGCCCACGCCGCGTGCGGCTGCGCCGACACCTGCAGACGGCCCGCTCGCCATCCCACCGCCCATCAGCGGATTCATCGTCTGCAGCTGCATCACCTTCAACATGCCAAGAGCGGCCCAAATCATCTGCGCGGCGTTGAGCATGCTCACAATCCGTGGAGCCGTGCTGGTATCGAAGCGCGGGACGGCAAGATCCGCGACTGCGCCGAAGTCGCCTGCCGGCATGGAGCCCAGCGCCTTCAACCGCTGGTCGTCCTGAGACAGGACACACGGCACGATACGTCGCGACGCCCTATGTCTGCGGAACATGGTGATCGTGGCGCCGGGCGGCCGCTCGTTGAAGACCTGCTCCAGTGGAATCACCAACGTGGCGCCATCGGTGTAGGTGAGTGTGTACGTCCAAGGCGCATTATCGCTCAGGTGGTCGCGGGCGATCTCAAACTCCACCCACGCGGGGTTCCGATGTGGATCCCGCGCGGGCAAGATCCCCGGCTCAAAGGCAGCGGGGCTCGCCGTCGAGAGATCTGCTGGCGCAGTGGCCGCCGCCGCGACCGCCGTGGCCGCCGCGCCGATGGCGTCTGCATCGCCGTTGCGAGCGACAAGCACAGGTGATGAGTGTGCCACCACCGGCGATCCGCCCGATACGACCGCGGTGGCAGCAGCGCGGGCCTCCGCCTCGAGGCGGTCAGCGCCGCTTACCCGGGGCGCAGACGCAAGTGCAGCAAGGCTCGGGCCATCCTCACGTCCGTCACGTCGACCGCCTCCATGGTCCTGTTGCACGACGTGAGCCAGCTCGTGTGCCAGCAGGCGCCTGCCTCTCAGCGAGACCGGGTCATAGCAACCTGCCGCGAAATACAGCTGGCGGCCGATGGCGAACGCTCCGGTGGCGCCGACCCGGGCAACCGCTGCTCCCGCCGTCGGATCGGCGTGAACTTGCACACGACTGAAGTCATGCTGGAAGGCCCGTTCCATCTGCACGCGCGTGGTTGGCTCGAGTGGTTTGGCCGGCAATCGCGACGGGCGGAGGGCGCGGTCGGCGAGGGCGCTCGAACGGGAATCCCGTGCAGAATGCCGGCTTTTGGCCCCACCAATTGCGCGCGACCGAGACTTCGCGAGTGACTGACTCGCCTCCACATGCTGCTGGCCCTCGCGGGCAACACTCATCCGTCGAAATGATACCCGCGCTGCTCAACCAGTGCGTCAGGCCCGACCTCGTCGATCGCGGCATACCCGCTGAGCGCCATCGCGAGGTCGAGGTCGGCAAGGAACGAGCGCAGCACCTCGACCACGCCCTGAGCGCCGCCCAGCGCGAGGCCCCAGATGTAAGGGCGGCCGAGCAGCACCGTGCTAGCGCCGAGCGCGAGCGCCTTCAGCGCGTCCGAGCCGCTGCGGATGCCGCTGTCGAAGAGCACCTCGCAGCGGCCTTCGACCGCCGCGACCACCCCGGGCAGGGCGTCGAGCGCTCCGACGGCGCCGTCCACCTGGCGCCCGCCGTGGTTTGAGACGAGCACGCCCTGTACCCCGTGCTCGACCGCGAGGTGGGCGTCATCGGGGTGCAGGATGCCCTTCAGCACAATCGGCAGCTCGGTGCACTCGCGCAGGAACGCAAGGTCCTTCCAGGTGATCGCCGGGTTGGCGAACTGCCACGCCCAGTGGCCGATCGCGGCCTGCATGTTCTCCTCGGGCGGGGCCGGCAGCGCGGCGCGGAAGACGGGGTCCTCCAGGTAGTTGCGATTGCCCTCGCCCCACAGGAACGGCAGGAAGCCGTTGGTGAGGTCGGCCGGGCGCCAACCGAGCTGCCAGGTGTCGAGCGTCAGCACGAGCGCGCTGTAGCCGGCGCGCTCGGCGCGCTGCACGAAGCTGCGCGCCAGCTCGCGGTCGCGCGGCCAGTAGAGCTGATACCAGCGTGGTAGCTCCCCCGCGGCCTGGGCGATCTGCTCGATCGTGTGCGAGGCGGCGGTGCTCGCCACGAACGGCACCCCCACCTCCGCCGCGGCGCGCGCCATCGCCAGCTCTCCTTCCGCGTGGGCGAGCGTCTGCACCCCGATCGGACCGAGCAGCACCGGGGCGGGCAGCTCCGTCCCCAGCAGCGTGCGCGCGAGCGTGCGCTCGGAGACGTCGCGCAGCATCCGCGGCGCGATCCGCCAGTGGTCGAACGCCTCGCGGTTGGCGCGCATTGTCTTGCCGCGCCCCGCGCCGCCGGCGATGTAGCCGCGCGGGCCGTCGGCGAGCAGCCGGTAGGCGTCGCGCTCCAGCCGCCGCCAGTCCAGCGGCCGCGCGGGGCGTTGCCCGCCCCGCCCGCGCAGGTAGATCTCGTACTGGTAGTTGGCGTAGGGAACTTGCTCGCTCATCGCATCGTCACGGCCTCGCGGAACTCTATCCGTCCGTCGTACGGGCCAACGGGAATCGGCCCTCAGGAAGCAGCGCAAAGCCGGCCACGTGCCGCGGGCGCACAACCGCGAAGTGGCGGTGGTCGAGCGTGGCGATCTCGCGAGCGGCGTGGCGTTCGGCGAGTACGACCACCGACGCGTCCACTATGCCGAGCGGCAGATCCCCATACTGCTCCGTCAACTCCGCGATGCGCTCCCACTCAGACTCGCGCACCGACTCGACGACGACCTCGCCGTCGGCGATCGCCCGAGCGAACGCGATCTCGGCGTGGGGGCCAATGCGATCGCCGAGCAGATAGGAGACCTCGGTCACAACCAACTCGGGGACGAGTAGGGGCCGTGAAGCGCCTGTGAGCAACTCGACGCACCGCCGATGGTTGCGATCGCGTGTAGCCGAGGCCGCGTAGATCGGTCCTGCGTCGAGGATCAGCACTACCGCGGACGGGTTGTCTCGCGGCTGCCGATTGCGTGTCCGACGTAATCCTCGACGTGCTCGGATACGTCGTCTGGGCCGCCCTCCCCGACCGCGAAGAAGGACAGCCGACCATCCTTGGGCGGGCTTGGCAGATCCCGCTCGAGCGCGCGGCGGGCGACATCGGCGATCGATACACCTCGCCGCCTTGCCTCCTGACGCATCAAGGCGTCCAGATCGTCGGGAACCATGATCGTTGTGCGCTTCACGCATACAGCATAACTCATCGGCGAAGGCCGCAGGACTCCCTCAACTGGTCGCCCACACCTCCCCCACCCCTTCGAAGCCGAGCGCCCGCTTGGTCGCTTCGGTGAGGTCGTATTCGCGGCCGGCCACATACGGACCGCGGTCTACCACCGGCACGCGCACCGTGCGCCCGTCGTAGCGCAACGTGACGAGCGTCCCGCACGGCAGCGTCTTGTTGGCGACGCCCAGCGTGGCGCTCGTCAGCCAGCCGCCGCAGGCGAGACTGCCTTCGCCCCCGTACCACGAGGCCTCGGCGAGCCGGTAGACGTTGAGCCGGCCCAGGGCGCGCTTGGAGCCATCCTCGCCGGGGGCACCCGCGAAGCGCACCCGCAGCAGCTCGCTGCCGATGCGGTCGGTCCGATAGCGCAGCCGAAAGTGCCCATGTACTCCGGTACGGGCCGCGGCGATCGTGCGCCAGCCGCGGCGCCCGAGCGCCTGCAGGATGACCGTCCGCTGTGCCACTCGCGCCTGACGTGCGATGCCTGTCGCAGGAGTCGCGCCCGCCACCAGGGTTGCGCCCTGCGGCTGTGTCGTAATACCTGCCGGCCGGCTCGCACCCACCGTCTGCGTCGTGCCCCTCCGGGCCGGGACGCGCAGCGAGCCAGTGATCGATGCCGCGCGTCCGTCGAGCACGTTCAGTACGGCGCTCCGGATGCGCAGGCGCGTCACCTGTGGCGCGACGGTCGCGGGTGGCGAGGCGGCTTCGGGCGGTGCGGCGGCTTCTTCAGCGGCGATCGCGTTGGGCGGCAGTGCCGTCACCGTCAGCGCAGGCGTAGCGGGTACGTACATATGTGTCCTCCTTGGTCACCGCCTACGGGGTTAGCTGTCGGGCTCACGCGCTGCCCGCGCACGATGGCGTGCGCCGGCGAAGGCGTTACCGCCGCATCAGCGGCCGATTCGCCCCATCCAGACCGTCCTCTCACGATCCGGCAGTGGGTCCCCCGCTCGCCTCCAACCACGGAGGCGACTCGGCTGAGTCAAGCGGGGCACGATAGAGCGGCAACCACCGGTTTTAGTGTGCGTTTGATCACACAAGCAGCCGTGCAAGGGCGCCAAAGGTCAAAGACACGGGTTTTCTACGTACTCGCCGCGGCGATGTTGGGGCCGTGACGAGACTTTTACACCCGCGTGTTTGACGGGCGGCCCTCCAACAGCGACAATCACCCCTGATGGCAAACCCCGACCGCCTCACCGGCCTCGATACAGCCTTCCTGCACTTGGAGGATCACTCCACCGCGCACATGCACGTGGCGTCGGTGATGATCTTCGAAGGTCGCGCGCCGACACCGAAGGAGCTCGTCGAGCACGTGCAGAGCCGCCTGCACCTCGTGCCGCGCTATCGCCAGCGTCTGGCGTACGTGCCGCTCGATCAGGGACGCCCGGTGTGGACCGACGATCCCCACTTCAACCCCCACTACCACATCCGCCACACCGCGCTGCCGCGTCCGGGTGACGAGGCGGCGCTCAAGCGGCTCGCCGGGCGGCTGTTCTCCCAGCGCCTGGACCGCTCCAAGCCGCTGTGGGAGATCTGGCTGGTCGAGCGGATGGCGGGCCGGCGCTTCGCGCTGATCGCCAAGACCCATCACGCGCTGGTGGATGGGATCTCCGGGGTGGACATAACCACCGTGCTGTTCGACGCCGCACCGGAGCCGCAGGACGGGCGGGCATCCGATCCTCCACCGTGGAGCCCGCGGCCGCTGCCCGGCTCGGCCAAGCTGCTCGGCGAGGCGCTGCTGGAGCGCACGACCGTCCCCGGAGAGATGGCGCGCGGCGCGCGGCGGGTGGTGCGCCGTCCGTTGCGCGCGCTGACGCAGTTGCGCGACGGGCTCGCCAGCGTCGGCGCCACCACGCTGGCGGGGATCAACGCACCCGCTCCCTCCTCGCCGCTGAACGTCGACATCGGGCCGCACCGCCGCTACACCTGGGTTGACGCCGACCTCGCCCGCTTCAAGGCGATCAAGGACTCCCTCGGAGGCACGCTCAACGACGTCGTGCTGGCAGCCGTCAGCCTCGCGCTCGGCCGCTGGCTGCGCGCGCACGACCAGCCCACCGAGGGGCTGGTGCTCAAGGCGATGGTGCCGGTCTCGGTGCGCGCCGACGTCGAGCGCGGCGCGCTCGGCAACCGCGTGGCCGCGATGTGGGCGCCGCTGCCGGTCGGTATCGAGGACCCCGCGGCGTGCTATGGGGAGATCCGCGTCGCGATGGACGATCTCAAGCACTCCGGCCAAGCGGTCGGCGCCCAGGTGCTCACCAATCTCGCTGGCTTCGCCCCGCCGACGATTCTCAGCCAGGCCGCACGCCTGCAGGCCCGCCAGCGCTACTTCAACCTGGTCGTCACCAACGTCCCCGGCCCCCAGTTCCCCCTCTACCTGCTCGGTCGTCGTCTGCGCTCGCTCTACCCAGTGGTGCCCCTCGCGCGCCGCCAGGCGCTCGGGATCGCGGTGATGAGCTACAACGGCAACCTCGGCTTCGGCCTGCTCGGCGATTACGATGCGCTCCCCGACCTCGACCTGATCGCGCAGGAGCTCGAGCGCGCGATCCGCCGGCTCTCCCGCGCCGCCAACCCGCCGAAAGCCAGCCGGCGCCCCTCCCGCGGCGGCGCCTCGAAGCGGGCTGCGCCGCGCGGCAGCACTGCGAAGCCAACTGCCTCGCGCGGGGCAGTTGGGGCCAAGCTCGCGGCGTCGCCTCCGCCGGACGGTGCCGGCGCAAATGGGCATGGGGGCAAAGCAGCAAGCCGCACCCGCTCCGCCGGTCGGGCCGCCGCCAAGCAATAGTGCGCCTGGCTCTCTGCCAGATGAACGCCACTGTCGGCGACATCGCCGGCAATGCGCGGCGAATCCGCGCGGGCATCGCCGCCGCGCGGGCGCGGGGCGCACAGCTCGTCCTGTTCCCCGAGCTGGCGCTCACCGGCTACCCGCCGGAGGATCTGCTGCTACGCGAGCACTTCCTGCAGGACACCGCCGCCGCGCTGGAGGAGCTGGCAAGCGGTGTTGAGGGGATCGTCGCCGTGGTGGGGTACCCAGAGTGGATACGGGATGCGGTTCGGACAGGAGACGCCGAGCGGGCCGAGAGCAGCGTGCAGGCAACGACGGGGACGGTCGAGCGGGCCGAGAGCAGCGTGCAGGCAACGACGGGGACGGTCGAGCAGGAGAACGAGGAGTGGGTGGGCACGCCCCAGACGCCGCGCGTGCACAACGCCGCGGCGGTGCTCGCCGACGGCGGCGTGCGCGCGGTGTACCGCAAGGTGCATCTCCCCAACTACGGCGTCTTCGACGAGCAGCGCTACTTCGTGGCTGGACACGCGGGCGCGGTGATCGAGGTCGGGGGGCAGCCCGTCGGGCTGACGGTGTGCGAGGACCTGTGGCGACCGGGGGTGGGCGGGGATCCCATCCCCGAAGAGGCCGCAGCCGGGGCACGGTTGATCGTCAACATCTCCGCCTCCCCCTACCACGCCGGCAAGGGCTTGGAGCGGGAGCGCCTGTTTGCGCAGCGCGCCCGCGAGCACAACGTCCACATCGCCTTCTGCGCGCTGGTTGGCGGCCAGGACGAGCTCGTCTTCGACGGGCACTCCTTCGTCCTCGACCCCACCGGCGCGACGATCGCACGAGCGGCGCAGTTCGAAGAGGACCTGCTGGTGTGCGAGCTCGATCTCGCTGCCTCCCCCACCCCCGCGCGGGCAGCATCGCAAGCGCTGCCAGCGCCGATCGCACCCGCCGAGGCCGAGATCTACGCGGCGCTGTGCCTCGGTCTGCGCGACTACGTGGGCAAGAACGGCTTCCAACGCGTGGTACTCGGTCTCTCCGGTGGGATCGACTCCGCCCTGGTCGGCTGTTTGGCCGTGGACGCGCTCGGCGCCGAGCGGGTGAGCGTGGCGATCATGCCCTCTCCCTACTCCTCCACGGCGACCCAAGACGACGCGCGCGCGCTCGCGGCAGCGCTCGGCGTGCGCGTCCACGAGCTGCCGATCGCCACGCCGATGGATGCCTACATGGCGACGCTGCACACGGTGTTCGCCGGCAGGGAGCCCGACCTCGCCGAGGAGAACCTGCAGGCCCGGATCCGCGGCAACCTGCTGATGGCGCTCTCCAACAAGTTTGGCTGGTTGGTGCTCACGACGGGCAACAAGTCGGAGATGTCGGTCGGCTACACCACCCTCTACGGCGATCTCGCCGGCGGCTTCGCGGTGATCAAGGACGTCCCCAAGACGCTCGTCTACCGACTGTGCGAGTGGCGCAACTCATCCGAGGACAGGCCGATCCCCCCGTCGATCATCGCCCGCGCCCCCTCCGCGGAGCTGCGCGAGAACCAGCGCGACGAGGACTCGCTGCCCCCCTACGAGCTGCTCGATCGGATTCTGCACGGCTATATCGAGCTGGACCACGGCCGCCAGCAGCTGCTCGCCGAAGGGCTGCCCGCCGAGGAGGTGGACAACACGATTCGCCTCGTGGATCTCGCCGAGTACAAGCGCCGCCAAGCGCCGCCCGGCATAAAGATCACCACCCGCGCCTTCGGTCGCGACCGGCGCATGCCGATCACCAACAGGTACCGAGGGTAGGGCTGGTCGCCGGGTGGGCGTTGTCCGCCGAACGGTGGGCGGCGTGCCGCTACGCTGCCCACCGTGCGATTCCGACTCCCCGCGCGAGCCCACCCCGCCGCCGCGCTTGCGCTGCTGGTGCTCGGCGCGCTCGGACTGAGCTCCTGCGCCAACACCATCCAAGACCAACCAACCCCGCCGAGCGCGCTGGAGTCGCTGGTGATCCAGGAAGGCTTCCCGGTGTACTGGCTCGGAGGCACCTTCCAGGGACTGCCGATCACCAACGTGGGACGCGACCCCAGCGGAGCCTACGAAATCCAGTACGGCAACTGCCTGGTGGGAGGCGAGAGCGTGTGCGTGACCCCCCTGCAGATCGTCACCTCGCCCGACAACAGCTTCCTGCCCGGCGGGAGCGCTGTCCAGAGCGCGGTGCTGATCAGGGGTGTGCACGGCCGCTCCGCCCTCGGCGGCAAGGCGCTGGCGCTGGCGACCGGTAGCGTGGTGGTCAACCTCTACGCCAACCGACCGGCGCTCGCCCGTGCCGCGGCCGAGGCGATGGTGCCGATCAACGGGCCATCCGGCGGCGCGGCTGGCGGCGCGCTGGCCAGCCGGACCCCGCTGTCTCAGCCGGATCTCCCCGGCGCGCCGCTCGCACCGCCGTTGCCAGACACCGGCTACGGCGAACAGCCTCTACCCTCCCAGCAGCCGGCGATCGCGCCGGCGGGAGTCGGCCCTTCGGGCCAGCTCCTCAAGAAATAGACGGCGGCGTCTCCGACAGGGGACGCACGGCGATCGTCATGCGCGTCAACGCGCACAGGTTGCCGGCCTCGTCGCTGAAGTGCACATCCCACACCCATGTCGTGCGGCCCTTGTGCAGGCGCGTGGCGCGCGCGTGCACCGCGCCCGCGGTGATCGGCCGCAGGAAGCTCGTGCTGTTGGAGAGGCCCATCGCCACCGAGCCCTCCGAGAGCACCGACATCCCGGTTGCCAGCGAGGCCATCGACTCCGCGATCGAGGCGTACACGCCGCCGTGCACGAGACCGGCCGGCTGCCTCAACTCGTCGCGGACCTGCACCCGGGCACGCACCTCCTCGGCGGATACCTCCAGCAGCTGCAGGCCGTACAGGCGGTCGAACCCTTGCAGCACCTCGTTGATCTCCTCGGCGCCGGGGATGCCCATTGCGGCGCCACGATAGCCTACGCATCACCTATGAGTCGCGTCGAGGACCTACCACCCGACCTGCGAGCGGTGCTCTCACTGCTCGTGGGCAGGCACCAGCGCTACGGCGAGATCGCCACGATGCTGAGCATCGAGGAGCGTGCGGTGCACGATCGTGCGCACGCCGGGCTCGCGCTGCTGGCCCCCCGTCAGGCGCGCGAGCTGAGCGCCGCACAGCGCGAGCAGGTGGGCGAGTACCTGCTCAGCCAAGCCCCACCGGCGCAGCGCTCGGCGGCGCTCGCGTATCTGGAGAGCTCCGCCGCCGCTCGCTCGTGGGCCCGGGCGCTCGCGGGAGAGCTTGCCCCGCTCGCGAGTGGAGAGCTGCCCGCGATTCCCACAGGAGGCTCCCCTCCGGGAGAGCGGATCGCGAATGGGGCGGCTGGCGATGGGGTTGGGGTTGGCGCGCCCGCGGCGGAATCTCACCCGCCCGCACCCCAAGATGCCGTCGCGCCTGTGGGGGATCCCCACGCGCCCGGCCCACCCAACGCCGCGCCCAACCCCCCTAACGCCGCGCCCGACCCCCCCAACGCTGCGCCCGCGGCCGACGAGGCCAAGCAGGCCCCCAGCTCGCGGCGCGGGGGCGCGCTGCTGCTCGGTGGACTGGCCGTCGTGGTGGTCGTCGCCGTGGCGCTGATCGTCGGCCTTGGTGGCGGCTCCTCCCCGAGCTCTGCCACCACCTCCTCGACGCCGAGCGAATCGAGCGAATCGGGGACATCGACCACCACCGCCACCACCACTCCCAGCACCACCTCGAGCACATCCACGAGCCCCGGCAAATCCGGCTCCGGCAAATCTGGCTCGGGCAAAGCCGGCGAACCACATCTCACCGCGACGCTTCCACTCACGCCGCCCAACAGCACCAGCAAAGCACTGGGACTCGTCGAGGTGATCGCCGAGGGCAACGAACACGCCTTCATCCTCGCCGCCGAACACCTGCCGCCGACGAGCGGCTTCCACTACGCGGCGTGGCTGTACAACACGCCCACCGATGCCTACTTCCTCGGCGGCGGCACGTCGGTGAGCTCCAAGGGGACCCTCAAAGCGGCCCAGGCGCTGCCCTCCAACGCCGCCCACTTCGCCACGATCATCCTCACCGAAGAGCACGAAGAACGGCCTAAGCAGCCGGGGCCGATCGTGCTGAGCGGGGCATTCAAGCTCGGGTAGACCGTCGGCGCATGACGCCGGCATGGAGGTCCACGAGCACAAACAAAACGCCGGGGCCGAGATCTCCTCAGCCGCGCGGAGGACCCTGAATGCCGCTCACGGCAGAAGCTTCCCGGGGTTTATGATCCCAGCGCGCGGGAGGCCCCTGAATGCCACTCACGGCAGAAGCTTCCCAGGGTTCATGATCCCAGCCGGGTCAAGCTGGCGCTTGAGCGCTCGTAGCGCCTCGACTCCCGGCGCGCCCAGCTCGCGCTCCATCCACGGAAGATGGTCGCGCCCGACGCCGTGGTGGTGGGTGATCGTGCCGCCTTGGCTCACGATCGCATCGCCCGCCGCCCGCTTGACCGCCTGCCACTGCTCGATCTCCGCACCCTCGCGCTGCCTAGCCAGCAACGTGAAGTACAGCGAAGCGCCCGTCTCGTAGAGGTGTGAGACGTGGCACATCGCTACGCCCTCGGTTCCCTGAGCGCGCAGCGCCCGCTCGATCGCAGTGCACGTCTCGTGGTGCAGCCGCTGCACGTTCGACCATCGCGTCGCGGTCTCCAGCGTCTCGACCATCACGCCGTGCGTGAGTAGCTCGTCGCGCAGGTAGGGCGCGGCGAAGCGCTGCCTGCGCCACGCCTCCCCCGGCGAGCGCCCCACTGGCAGGCCGCCGTGGCCGCGCACCAGCTCGTGCGCCCGCGCCTTGCCGCGCTGCACCTCCTCTTGCGTGCCCTCGAAGCCAAGGATCGCCAGACACCCGTCGCCGTAGCCGCGCGCGCGTAGGTAGGCCCGGCCGGCACGGCTTTTCGCGCGGGCCTGCAACGCGTCGCGAACGCCTTCGACTCCCTGCGCTCGCCCGGCTCCCGCGGCCGCCTGCGCTTGGGCGAACGACATACGCGTCTCCGCCTCGTCGGATAGCCGTGTAACCGCCGGCGCCGCGTGCTCCTGCGCGAGTGCCCGCAGCGCGCTCACGCCCGATGGGAAGTCCGCGAAGAACACACCCTCGTAGCAGCGCTCCCGCGGTGCCGGGCGCACGCGCAGGTCGAGCTCGCCGATCACCCCCAGCGTGCCCTCCGAGCCGACCAGCAGCTTGCGCAGATCGGGGACCGCCGCGCTCGCCGGCCGCGCCGGGAGCTCGAGCGCGCCCGCGGGCGCGGTGAGGCGCGCCCCCACCACCAGCTCCTCGAAGCGCCCATACCCGGTGGAGGCCTGCCCGGCGCCGCCGCTGGCCGCACAGCCCCCCAGCGAGACATACTCGAAGGACTGTGGGAAGTGCCCGAGCGTCAGGCCCCTCGCCGCCAGGTGGCGCTCGAGCACGGGCACGCGCATTCCCGCCTGGGCGGTTGCCAACCGCGACTCGGCGTCGATCTCGATGAGCTCTTCGAGGTTGCCCATGTCAAGCGCCACCACCGCCGCGTGTGCGCCCCGCAGCGGTGCCACCCCGCCCACCACGCTCGTGCCCCCACCGAATGGCACCACCGCGATCGAGTGCTTCTCGCACAGCGCCATCAGCGCCCCCAGCTGCTCGGTGCTGCGCGGGTGGAGCACGGCGTCAGGCGCCTCGTGGAGATCGCCCGCACGCAGGCGCAGGAGGTCGGGGTAGCCCCTGCCGGCGGCGTGCCCGACGCGCTCGGCGTGATCTTCGCGCACGGCGCTGGCACCGAGCAGCCTCTGCAGCTCCGAGCGGGCGCCCTCGGGCAGTTGGGCGGGGGGCAGCTGCACACGCGCGAGCGCCACCGGTGGGCGAGGGTTGGGCGAGGTGCCCACCGTCTCGCGCAGCAATCGCAGCATCGCCGGACCCACCGCCGGCGCCCGCGCGGGATCCCCCCACCCCCACCATCGCATCGTTGGGGTGTCAGCCAACGACGCACCACCTCATCACGGGCACCCCACCGCCGCCACCACCAGGACCGCTGCCGTCGAGATACGAGCCGCGGCGCCGTGGCGCGCAGCGGGATGAGAGCATCTCAGCCAAAGATCCGCTCCAGGCCGTCGAGCGCCTCGTCGAGCACGTTGCCCGCCGCGCGGCGCACGCGACTGGCGCCGAGGTTGGAGAACAGCCCCCGCAGCTTCTGGCGCAGCTCGATCGTCACCTTCGTGGCGCCGCCGGCGGGCTCCAGCCGCAGCTCGGTGTGGGCGGCCGACAGCACACGGGCGAAGGGCGTGTCCTGCACCTGCTGATCCCAGTGCAGCGTCAACGCCCGCTCGTCCATCTCCATGTGGAAGTCCGCGCGCACCAGACGGCCGTTGCGGCTGGCGAACACCTTCGTGAAGGCGTCCCGCTCGACGCCCTCCACGCGCGTCACCCGCGGCCACCACCGCGGCAGATGGTTGGGGTCGGCGATCAGCTCCCACACCTCGCCGGCGGGCGCGTCCACGGTGCGGGTGCGTGCGGTGGTGGGCACGTGTCGAAGCCTACGACGCGGCGCCTGCCGGCCGCGAGCGCACTCAACCTACGATCTTGCGCAGGTCGCGCACCAAAAGCAGATGACGCAGGTGCGAGGTGACCGCGGCGAGATTCTCGAGCGCCTCCAGCGCCTCCTTGCGCCGCTGGGGGTTGCGCGAGCGCAGGGCTGGGGCGAGGATCTGCTGCAGCAGGCCGGCCTCGCGGTCGGCGGAGGTGCGGAACACGCGCAGGTTGCGCCCCCCCACGCCGTAGCGCGCCAGCTCGGACACCGCGCCGATGATCTCGCGCTCGGTTTCGTCGTAGTAGCGCTGCCCGCCGCGCTGCTCGCCTTTGACGACCCCATACTCCTCCAGCTCGCGCACCAGCTTCGCGTCCGCCTGGGTCTCATCCAGCACCTCCTCGAGCGTATACAGCGCGCCGCTCTCCTCGCGCACGCTCACGCTCGCGCGCCGTCTGCGCGCCAGGAACGGATGCCCGCCAGCCCCATGCCCGCCAGCCCCCGCCGCGGGAGCGGGATTGGTGGGGTCGCCGTCGAATCCGGGCGCCGGCGTCTCGTCGCTGCGCCCGGCGGCCAGCTCCTGGCGGATCACCCGCAGCGGCAGGAACTCGTCGCGCTGCATCCGCAGGATCGTGCGCAGCCGTGCCACGTCGCCCTGGCTGTAGAGGCGGTAGCCGCCCGGGGTGCGTCGCGGGTTGAGCAGCTTCTGGTCCTCCAGATAGCGGATCTTGGAGATCGAGATGTCGGGGAACTCCTGCGCCAGCGCCTTGCACACCGTGCCGATCGTGTACGGCTTCTGGCTTGGCGCCGGCTCCCTGCCCCCTCCCGGCGCGCCGGGAGGGGGGGTGCTCGCCGCGGAGGCGGTGGTGGTCGTCGCCATCAGCGTCGCACCGCACCGATCGTGTGCGACTTGGTGGGGGAAGTGCTCAGCGGGATTACCATCAGCGTGCGTGGTAGCTCAGCTTGTACTTGCCGATCTGTAGCTCATCGCCCTCTTCGAGGCGGTGCGACTCGATCCGCTCGCGGTTGACGTAGGTGCCGTTCAGCGAGCCGCAGTCGTCGAGGTGCCAATCGTCGCCGCGCCTGATCAGCAGCGCGTGGTCGCGCGAGACGGTGATGTCGTCGAGGAACACCGCGCTGTCGGGGCGGCGGCCGATGCTCATTCGCTCGCCCTCGATCGGGAAGCTCTCGCCCACACGGCCCCCACCGGCTCTCACCACCAGGGCTGGCCCGCGGGCGGTGACCTCGTCGAGCTCGACCGGCACCAGCTCGCCGCTCTCGTCGATGCGGTAGGTGGCGGTGACCGAATCGCCCGCGCCCTCAGCTGTCTCCGCGCGCAGCGAGGCACCGCAGCGCTGGCAGAAGTTGGCGCCCTCGCCATTGGCGGAGCCACACTCGGGGCAGAGCGTCGCCATCCCGTTGTTTCCCTCAGGCCTCGCTCTGCGACTCGCCCTGACGAGCGATCGAGGATCGACCCAAGTCGGGAGACACTCGCCTTCGGCTCGCATCCCCGCTTCGGCCAGCGAGGATCTCGCTGAGCTGCTCCACGTCCGCTCCGGTGATCAGCTGCTCGCCGTTGTCGTGCTTGTGCTGCAGGCGGTTGACCAGCTCAGCGCGCAGGATGTCGATCTTCCCGTGCAGGATGCGCCGCCGGTAGGAGATGTCGGTCTCTTCGTCGGTCAGCTCGCGGATCAGGTTCTTCAGCTCGGCGTCCGTGAGGGCACCTAGGTCGGGAAACGTGTCCATTCTGGTTCTGTGCTCCTCTCGCGGCCTTTTTTTATTTTGTTGACGGTTCTTCGGCCACTATACCGAAGCGTCAAGTTGAGGTTGAGGTCTTGCATATCTGAGCGAACGACTTGGTGGTGGCCTGATCTTGTGAAGCCCCAACCGTGTGGTTGTGGGCCTTTCTCAAATATTTCCCTGTGCGCCCCTCTAGGAGTGTGAGTACCCCAATTGAGCGATGCCATCCCGCACGTACAGCGCCGTGGCGGCGAGCGACAGGGCGAGGCCGATGTACAGCAGAATCGCGCCGAGCCCTTCCAGTCCCACCATCGCGAAGAAGAAGCCGCCCATGAGCGGCGCCACGGAGAGGCGGCCGGGCCAGTTGATGCGCAGCTCGACGCCACGCGAGAGCCCGTAGCGGCCGAGCACGAGCATCGCCAGCTCGCGCGCCACCAACACCGCCAGCGCCCAGCGGGGCAGCAGCGAGAAATGCCAGCACACGACTACCCCGGAGATCGCCAGCAGGCGGTCGGTGAGGGGATCCATCAGCGCACCCAGGCGGCTGTACTGGCCAGTCACGCGCGCCGCGATCCCGTCGGCGTAGTCGCCCCAGCCGATCACGGCGAACAGCGTGGCGGGCAGTGCGCCGGTGCCGTCCGCCGTCGAGAGCGCCACCGCGAGGAACACCGGGATCAGCGCCAGCCGCAGGAAGCCGATCGCGTTGGGCACGGTCCACGGCCGCAGCGGCTGCCCGGCGGCGGTCTGGGGCGGCGGCGGGCCGGAGCGGTCGAGGCCGACCAGGCGACGGGCGGTGATGGATCGACGAGGGGCCCGGCTCGGCGGCTCAGTGCCGCCCGCGCCACCCTCTAGGGAAGTGTTTGGCACAGCTCGTCCACCGCCCGCAGCAGCGCCTCCGGCTCGGCGCCCAGGGGCAGGCCGGGGGCACTCTGGCGGCCGCGGCGCAGCTGCACCTCGATCTCACCCGACTCCAGCGAGCGCCGCCCGACGGTGAGCCTCAGCGGGCAGCCGAGCAGCTCGGCGTCGGCGAACTTCTCCCCCGCGCCCAGATCGCGGTCGTCGTAGAGCACCTCCACCCCGCCGGCGCGCAGCGTCTCGTACACCCCGTCGGCGGCATCGCGCTCGGGCGTGCCGGGCTTGCCGAGGGCCACGAGGTGCACCGCGAAAGGCGCGAGCGCGCGGGGCCAGGAGATGCCGTGCTCATCGGCGTACTGCTCGACCGCGGCGGCGACGATCCGCGCCGGGCCGATCCCGTAGCAGCCCATCCAGATCGCGTGCTCCTGGCCGTGCTCGTCGAGGTAGCGCGCCCCGAGCGGCTCGGAGTAGCGGGTGCCGAGCTTGAAGATGTTGGCGATCTCGATCGCCGGTTCGAGCGTCAGCGGCTCGCCGTTTTTGAAGTACTCCCCCTCCACCTCCTCCACGCCCTGGGCCAGGGTCGCCACCTCGGCGTTCGCGGCATAGCCATCGCCGAGCACGACCTGATCCTCCCCCGCGGCACAGGGCGCCATGTACTCGTGCGCGCCGCTGCCGCCCATCATCCCGACGTCGCCCTCCACGCGGTAGAAGCGCAGGCCGGTGCGCTCCATGATGCGGTCGTAGGCGCCCACCTGGCGGTCGTAGCTCACATCCAAGCCGGCGGCGTCGCGGTCGAAGGTGTAGGCGTCCTTCATCACGAACTCGCGCGTGCGCAATACCCCTGCTCGGGGGCGGGGCTCGTCGCGCTCCTTCACCTGGAAGTGGTACACGGCGAGGGGCAGGTCGCGGTAGGAGCGCACCGTGTGGGCGATGTGGAAGGTGACTGCCTCCTCATGGGTCATCGCCAGCACCAGCTCGGAGCCCTTGCGGTCGGTGAGCTTGAACAGCTCCTCGATCTTGATCCGCCCGGTCTTCTGCCACGGCTCGGCCGGCTGCAGCACCGGCATCAGCATCTCCTGCGTGCCGATCGCATCCATCTCCTCGCGGATGATCGCCACCACGCGCTGGTGCACCCGCCACCCGGCCGGCAGCCACGTCCACATGCCGGCGCCCATCTGGCGCACCAGACCGGCGCGCACCATCAGCTTGTGCGAGATCGCCTCGGCGTCGGCCGGTGCCTCCTTCTCGGTGGGCAGCAGGTACTCGGAGAGGCGGGTCATGGAGCCACATCCTATGGGCCACATCGATTTCACGATTCGCGCCGCCGGCAATCGGGCAGCCTCTGATAGAACAGCGGGGCGACCCGACGATCTTCAATCGAGCGAACCACGAGCACCAGACAAGGAGTCCCACCGATGGCCTACACAGTTCCCCCGCTCCCCTACGCGTACGACGCGCTGGAGCCGCACATCGACAAGCTGACGATGGAAATCCATCACGACAAGCACCACCAGGCGTACGTGGACAAGGCCAACGCCGCGCTCGAGGGCACCGAGTGGGCCGACAAGCCGGTTGAGGAGGTCCTCGAGAACCTCGACAGCCTCGGCGACAAGAAGGGCCCGGTCAAAAACAACGGCGGCGGGCACTACAACCACACGCTGTTCTGGGAGAGCATGAGCGCCGACGGCGGCGGCGCGCCCGAGGGGGCACTGGCGCAGGCGATCGACTCGGCGTTCGGCTCATTCGCGGACTTCCAGGCGAAGCTGAAGGAAACCGGCATCAACCAGTTCGGCTCGGGCTGGTCATGGCTCGTGCGCGACGGCTCGGGACTCGCGGTCGTCGGCTCGGCCAACCAGGACAACCCGATCTCAGACGGCAAGACGCCGCTGCTCGGCGTGGACGTGTGGGAGCACGCCTACTACCTCAAGTACCAGAACCGCCGCCCCGACTACCTCGACGCGTGGTGGAACGTCGTGGACTGGTCGAAGGTCGCGGAGCGGTTGGCAGCGGCTAGCTGAGCGGATCTCCGGGGGCCGGCGCTCAGTTACGGCTGAAGCGCCGGCCGGCGACGGGCGAGACTGTCTCGTCGAGCGGAGCTGGCACACCGGAGCCGCCGCCGTTCCCGACGGCCGGCGTGAGCATCGACTCGAGCACCGCGTCGGCCTCTGAGTCGTTGCGCGCCGCGGCTGCCTCCAGGGCAGCCAGTTTCTCGGGCGTCATCGCGGTGGCATCCTCGTTCTCAGCCAGCCACTCGCGCGCCTCGGCGGCGGCGAGCTCGTCGCGCTGCACCGTCTTGCCCGCGGCGTAGTAGCGGTCGATCTCCTTGAACAGCTCCTCCACGAGCTGCTCGGTGGGGACCTTCTTCAGAGGCTCGCCCTTGGAGTAGATCATCCCCATGTCTTTGGCCCCCGTGATCCCGAAGTCGGCGTGGCGGGCCTCGCCGATGCCGTTGACCGCGCAGCCCAGCACCGAGACCTCGATCGGATCCTCGTACGCTTCCAAGCGGCGCTCGACCTCGGCGACGACGGAGTCCATGTCGAACTGCAGCCGCCCGCACGTAGGACAGGCGATCAGGTCGGGGCCACGCTCGCGCAGCTTCAGCGCCTTGAGGATCTCCCAGGCGACCTTCACCTCCTCCTCGGCTTGGAAGGTGGAGAGCGAGATGCGGATCGTGTCGCCCACCCCGTCGGCCAGCAGCGTGCCGAGTCCGACGGCGGACTTCAGCGAGCCCGACCACTTGGTGCCGGCCTCGGTCACGCCGAGGTGCAGCGGGTAGGGGATCTTCTGCGCGAGCAGGCGGTTGGAGGCGATCGTGTTGGGTACCGAGGTGGACTTCATCGAGACCTTGAAGTCGTGGAAGTCGAGGCTCTCCATCAGCGCCACGGTCTCCAGCGCCGCCGTGACGAGCGCCTCGACGGGGTTGTCGTACTCCAGCTGGCGCAGGTGGCGGGGCAGCGAGCCGGAGTTGACGCCGACCCGCAGCGGCACGCCCCGCTTGCGGGCGAGATCCACGACCTCCCCCACCTTCTCGGGCCCGCCGATGTTGCCAGGGTTGATCCGCACGCAGTGGGCGCCGGCCTCGATCGCCTTCAACGCCAGCGTGTGGTTGAAATGGATGTCGGCGATCACCGGGATCGGCGAGCGCTCGACGATCGTGCGCAGCGCCTCGACATCCTGCTCGCGGGGCACGGCGACGCGCACGATGTCGGCGCCCGCGTCGGCCACCTTCACGATCTGATCCATCGTCGCCGCGAGGTTGGCGGTCTCGGTCTTGGTCATCGTCTGCACGACCACCGGGGCGCCGCCGCCGATCGGGACACCCCCTACCTGAACTTGCCGCTGCGAGGCCATATACCGTGATTCTACGATGACTCGCGGTCACCCCGGACTCTCATGACGCGATCGCCCTCCGAGGTGTACGCCACCGCACGCGGTCCGCTGGCACGCGCAGCCTCCCCGTACGCTGCGCGCTCGCGGCGCCGGCGCCACGAGCGCTTCTTCGCGCTCACCCGCCTACCAGCTGGTGGCCGCGTGCTGGATGTCGGCTGCGGACGGCTCGGCCTGCGGGCGCTGGAGCCGCAGCTGGACATAACCGGCGTCAACCTCGCCCCCCGCCCGAAGTACCCCGGCCCGTTCATGCGGGCAGATGCCGCCGCCGGGCTGCCGTTCGCCGACGGCGAGTTCGACCTCGTGTACTGCTCCTCGGTGATCGAGCACGTCCCGCCCGAGCGCCGTGCGGCGTTCGCGACCGAGGTGCGCCGCGTGGGTCGCGGCTGGTACGTGCAGACGCCCGCGTGGTCGTTTCCGCTGGAGCCGCATTCGCTGCTGCCGTTTGCGCACTGGCTGCCTCCCCGCCTGCGCCGTGCCTACTGGCGACTGGGGGCGGCGGGCGCATGGGAGCAGATCGAGCTCCTGCGTCGGCGAGAGCTGGAGGGGCTGTTCGGGCCGGCGCTGCCCGAGCGAGCGGGACCGCTCGTCAAGAGCTGGGTGTGCGTGCGGGCATGCGGCGCGCCATCCAGCTGAGCGTCTTGAAAGAGTTAAATAATCTCTCTGAGGGTAGTTTTGGGTACTAGCTCAGCGGGAAAAATAGTCACAAGATCTTCACAGCCTGTGACACTTGTCATCAACGTCGAGAAGGTTGCCGATGACGATCGTCTACAGGTTTTGCAGGGCAATTCCAATAGTTGTCGGATAATGCTCACAGATGGCTCAGACAATGGGCTGCGGGCGATTTGGCTTGACCTCGATGCGCTCATCCGAGCTATCGACAGAGAGAAACATAGGTAGACGCTGACCAGCTTTCACAGTATTTTATCGCTACTAATTGTGTCGGTCGCAATGTGAGGCAGGGGATGAGCGAGCTACTAGTCACATTTGGGATTCTTACGATCAATTGGAGCGAAGGGCAGGACGCTGCCGCCAATTTCGCTCCCTTCATCATCCAATCGTTGAAGGATATCGCCGGCTCCCTCATCACCGTCGAGGCAATTCAAAAACACGTCTGCGAGAAGTATCGCCTGCGCATCCCGCTGGTCCCGCTGAGCACGATTCTGCGCAAGGCGTGTCGCCAGGGTTACGCGACGTTCGAGCAAGGGTGCATTCGCCCCAACCGCATCAAGCTCGACGATTTCGATCTGGAGGGCAAGCGCGCCGACGCCGAACGCCAATGCGCTGCGCTGCTGGTGAACCTGAAGCAGTTCGCCGAGGAGGAGTTCAACACCCGCTGGTCGCTCGATGAGGTGGAACAGGCACTTCTGGCTTACGTCTCCAGCCAGGCGATGCCGCTGCTTGCCGCCACCGTGGGCGGCGAACCATTTGATCCCGTCACCCCCAAACGGCACAGGGACCTCGTGGTCAACCGCTTCGTGCAGACGCTGTGCGATCACGACCCGATCGTCCTCAGCTACCTGGAGACGTTCGTGAAGGGCTCGATGCTGGCCAACGCCCTGTACCTGCCGGAGAGCCTGGGCACCCTCAAGCGCCGTTTCGGCCCCACCCGCATCTTCCTCGATACATCGCTCGTGCTCGAGACGATCGGCTACGCGGAAAGCGACTCCTCAACGCCGGTACGCGAGTTGGTCGAGCTGCTGCGACGCCTCAACGCCAGCATGTGCATCTTCAGGCACACCATGCACGAGATCGAAGGCATCCTCAACGCCACCGCGATGCTGCTGCGCCAGGGCGTGTCAGAGCCTTACGAGGACAGCGTATACGAGAACTTCCTCGCGCTAGGGCTCACCTGGGCCGATGCCGAGCGTCTGATTGGGGAGCTGCCCGCGCGATTGCAGCGAGCAGGGATCGAGGTCGTCAACGCTCCGCCTCGCAGCCCCGCGCTCGAGTTCGACGAGGGTGCCCTCGCCAAGGCGCTGATCGAGGCGATCCCCTACTACCGCACGCATTCGAAGGCGCTCCAGCATGACATCGACTCGCTCGCGGCGATCAACCGACTGCGCGCGGGCGGCCAATACGTAAGCCTCGAGAGCTGCCCGGCGCTATTCGTCACGACCAATCTCCCGTTGGCACGCGAGAGCACCATTTTCCTCGGGGGAGTCCACGGGCAGCCGGCCGTTCCCCTCTGCGTGCACCATCACACGATGACCACGGTCGCCTGGTTGAAGGATCCCGCCGGCGCGCACGACCTGCCCCGCAAGCAGATGATCGCCGCGGCGGCGGCCGCCGGCAATCCCTCGGCGGGCCTATGGCGCAAGTATCTCGCGGAGGCAGAAAGGCTGCACAGCAGGGGCTCGATCTCCGAGGATGACCTCAGGTTGCTGCGATTCGCGCCGGAGGCGCGCGCGGCGCTGATGCAAATCACCTACGGCGACTCGCAGGAGTTCACGCAAGGGACCATCCCCGAGATCCTCGATCGAGTGCGCAACAACGTCGCCGCCGAGGTGGGAGCGCGGGCGCTCCGGACCGCAAAGGCGGCCCAAGCGGCACGCTACAGCGAACTGGCAGAGACGGGAGCAGCGGGGATCTCGGGAATGATCTTCGCGCTCGCGGCGGCAGCGCTCGTGATCGGGCTGTGGGTGCCCATCCGCGAGCTGTTGCCGGCCGGCCTCGGCAGTCCGCCCACGGCCCTCGCGTCCACCTGCGTGCTGATCGGACTCGTCTTCGGGCTCATGCACCTGATCTCCGGCAAATCGCTGCTGGACCTCGCACGGAGTCTGCGCAGGACCCTGGCCGGGCGGATCTTCAAGCTGATGATTCGTACCCTCACGCCCCGCGAGGACCGGCCGGAGCATCCCGAGCCGCCGGTCGATGCGGCGGAGAATGCCTGGTCCTGAGCGAACGACGCTACGCGTACATCGCCTCGATCTCAGAGGGCGACGCTACGCGTACATCGCCTCGATCTCAGAGGCGTACTTCTCCGAGATCGGCTTGCGCTTGAGCTTCATCGTGGGCGTCAGCTCGTCCTCCCCCGGAAGCCAGTCGCCGGGGACGATCGTGAACTTCTTGATCTGCTCGACGCGCGCCAGGCGGGAGTTGGCAGCGTCAACGGCCTCCTGCACGGCAGCGACCACCGCGGGCTCTCCAGCGAGCTGCTCCAGGGTGCGGCCCTCGAGACCGTGTTGCCCAGCCCACATCGGGGCGAAGTCGGCGTCGAGCACGATCAGCGCGGTGTTGTAGGGGCGGCGGTCGCCGATCGCGCATGCCTGGCCGATCAGCGGCGAGACGCTCTTGACGGCGGCCTCGATGTTGGCGGGCGACATGTTCTTGCCGGCGGCGTTGATGATCAGCTCCTTCTTGCGGTCCACGATCCGCAGGTAGCCGTCCTCGTCGAGCTCGCCGATGTCACCGGTGTGCAGCCAGCCGCCGGAGTCGATCGTCTCGGCCGTCTTCTGCGGGTCGCCGCGGTAGCCGAGCATCACCATCTCCCCGCGCACCAGCACCTCGCCGTCCTCGGCGAGCGAGATCTCCACGCCCGGGGCGGGCGGCCCGACGGTGCCGAGCTTGATCCGCTCCGGCGGGTTCACGCAGCCGGCGCCGCACGTCTCCGACATCCCCCACAGCTCCGACACCGGGATGCCGATCGCGTGGAAGAACTCGAGCACCTCGATCGGCGTGGGGGCGGCGCCGACGTTGACGGCGCGCACCTCGTCGAAGCCGAGCATCTTGCGCAGGCCGGCGAAGATCTCCTCGTCGGCGGTGGCGACCTCGGCCGCGAGCTCCGCCGGCACCTGCTCGCCGCGCTGCTCGATGCGCACCTTCTCAACCGCAGCCGCGAGCGCGCGCTCGGTCTGCGCGCGCCGCTCATCGGGCTGGCCGGCGATCATCGTCTCCAGGCCGGCCTTCAGCTTCTCCCAGATGCGGGGCACGGCGAAGAACCAGTGGGGGCGCACCTCGGGCAGGTAGGAGAGCACCTGGCGAGGATCGGGGCAGGTGGAGATCTGCAGCCCGTAGACGATCGGCAGGTAGTGGTGGGCGCCGCGCTCGGCGATGTGCGCGGCGGGCAGCCAGGAGACCACGCGGGACTCCTCAGGGAACTTCACCATCAGCTCGATGCCCCGCACCGCGGAGAGCAGGTTGCGGTGGCAGAGCTGCACCCCCTTCGGCGGCCCCGTGGTGCCGGAGGTGTAGATCAGCGTCAGCACATCCTCGGGCTCGACCCGCGCGGCGGCCTGCTCGACGGCGGCCTGCGTCTGGGGGTCGCGGCCGAACGCCTCGACCTCGTCGAGCGTGAGCACGCCGCCGGAGAGGGACTCTTCGTCGGGGTGGTCGACGACGATCACGCGCTCCAGCTGGGGCAGGTGCTCGCGGGCCTCCAGCAGCCGCTCGAGGTACTGGTGCTCGACCACGGCAATATGGGCGTCGGCGTCGGCGACCACGTACTCGATCTGGTTGGCGGCGTAGGTCTGGTAGATCGAGAAGGGCGTCGCGCCGAGCGTCACCGCTGCCAGGTCGACGATGTGAAACTCAGGACGGTTGGAGAGCATGATCGCGAGCGTCTGTCCGCGTCGCAGCCCCAGTCGGTGCAGCCCCCCGGCGAAGTCGCGCACGCGCCGGTGCCACTGCGCCCATGTAAGCGTCTGCTCATCGCCCTTGGTGCGGATCGCGATGCGATCGGCCAGGCGGGAGCTGGTGAGCTCGAACGCCTCGACGATCGTCGTGGCGTGCGCCGCCGAGGGGCCCTCGCCGTCGGGCGTGGACCCGGCCGTGCTCGTGGTGGGGCCGCTCATCCGCCCAACCGTGTGATGTCGTTGCTGAGACCGTTGATGACCAGAAAAACTAGCAGCACGATCCCCACCGAGCTGAAGCGCCACATCGCGGCGAGCGACACGCGCCGCCCCCGGACCTTCTCGGCGAGCGACCACAGCACGTGGCCGCCGTCGAGCGGCAGGAACGGAAAGAGGTTGACGATCGCCAGCGCCAGCGAGACGAAGCCGATGATCACGAGCGCGTAGCCGGCGCCGGCGGTGACGGCTTCCTGCGTGACGACCGTGATCCCCACGATGCTGCTGAATTCATGGCGCACCTTCGCGCTGGTGAAGGCGTGACCGATGTTGGTGAGCGTGTGGGCGGTGATCCCCCACATCTCGCCGAGCGCGGTGCCGGCGGCGGCGAACGGGCCGTAGTGCTTGGGGGTGGAGCCGAAGTCGAAGCCGATCAGCATGCGGTGCAGCTGCGCGCTGTAGCGGGGGTAGGCAGAGAGGGTGACGGTGCGACCAGCGCGCCTCACCGTGAGCTGCACCGGCGTCACCGCGCGGCAGCCTGCATGTGGGGTGCCGGCACAGCGATGGGCCCCGATCGCCTTGATCGCAGATGTCTCGTTCACGTTCCTTCCATCGATCGCGACGATCTGATCGCGGAGCCTAAGCGTCCCGTAGGCGGGCTCATCCTTCTCGATCGCCGCCACGGTGGTGTTGGGGACACGCGTGTGGATCGACGGGTTGAGGTTTTCGAGCGTGGCGATGCCGGCGACGCTGCCGGAGAAGAGGATCGCCCAGAACAGCAGGAATGCGATCAACAGGTTGACGCCGGGGCCCGCGAGGATCACCGCGATGCGCTTCCACGGCGGCTGGTTGTAGTAGGCGTGCTTCGCCACCTCCGGATCGAGCCCCTCCAGTTCCTGCGGGCTCATCCCGGTGATCTTCACGAAGCCTCCCGCGGGGATTGCGCCGATCATGTATTCGGTTTCCCCCCTGCGGAAACCAACGATCTTCGGTGGGAAGAACAGCGAGAAGCGCTCCACGCGCATCCCCACCGCCTTGGCGACGGTGAAGTGGCCGGCCTCGTGCAGGATGACGAGTGCGGAGATGCCGAGGATCGTTAGTACCCAGCTCATGGGCGGGGGTAGGGCAGGCCCGGGGCGGGCGGGACCAAGCTTTTGGGGAGGTCGGGAGGGGGGCCTGCCCCCCTCCCGTTAAGAGCCCCCTCCCATGTATCGAGCAAACAGCTCATGGAATCAGTGTGGCAGCAACTCGCCGGCGATCCGCCGGGCCTCGCGGTCTGCTTCGTAGAGCGACTCGAAGGCGCGCACGGGCGCGGCGGGAAGCCGCTCCAGCGTCGCCTCGATCACGGCCGGGATGCAGTTGAAGGGCAGACCCCCGTTGACGAAGGCGTGAACGGCGACCTCGTTGGCGGCATTCAGCACGCACGGCGCTGTGCCGCCAGCGATCGCTGCCTCCCGCGCGATGCGCAGACAAGGGAAGGCATCGAGATCGACCGCCTCGAACGTCAGCTCGCCGACCTGCACGAGATCCAGCGGCGCGAGCGGGAGGTCCACGCTCTCGCCGCCGTGCAGGGCGTAGGAGATCGCCACGCGCATGTCGCGCGGTCCGATGTGGGCGAGCATCGCGCTGTCGGCGAGCTGGATCAACCCGTGAACGAGCGACTGCGGGTGGACGACCACGTCGATGCGCTCGTAGGGGGTGCCGAACAAGTGGTGAGCCTCCATCAGCTCCAGGCCCTTGTTCATCAACGTGGCCGAGCCGATCGTGTTCATGCTCCCCATCGCCCAGGTCGGGTGGGTGAGCGCCTGCGCCACCGTTACCTCCTGCAGCCGTGCGGAGGTGTAGCCGCGGAAAGGGCCGCCGCTGGCCGTAATGGTGATCCGCTCGATCGCTCCGGGGGGCTGGCCGGCGAGCAGCTGATGCAGGGCGGTGTGCTCGGAGTCCACAGGCACGATCCGCGCGCCGGTGGCTTCCGCAAGAGCGGTGACCAGCTCACCGCCGACGACCAGCGACTCCTTGTTGGCGAGCGCGAGATCGATGCCCTCGCCGAGTGTTGCCACAGTGGGCCCCAAACCGGCGGAGCCCACGAGCGCGTTGAGTACCAGATCGGCACCCGACTCAACCACCAGCCGCACGAGCCCCTCCGCGCCGTGTAGCACCTCCCCCCCGGTCCACACCTCGGCCGCGCGCGCGGCTGCGTCGGTGTCCACCAGGGCGATCCTTGACACGCCGTGCGCGCGGGCCTGCTCCAGCAGCGCCTCCCAGGAGCGCCCGGCGGAGAGGCCAACCAGCTCGAACGCTTCGCTGCGGCTCACGATGTCGAGTGCCTGGGTGCCGATCGAGCCGGTGGAGCCAAGGACGAGCAGTCGCTTGGGCATCAGGTTGCGCGACCTCGCCAACGCGCCGTCTGCGCCTCCGCACGCTTCATTTTGTAAATGGTTGGGGTCTGTTTCGAAGACATGCTCATCAGCCCGGGTTGACCATCACACATAGGCCAGCCAAATGTAATAGCCGACCACCGCTGTGAACAAAACCGCATCGAGCCGATCGAGCGCGCCGCCGTGCGCGCCAAACAGCCTCCCGGCGTCCTTGACGCCGGCCTCGCGCTTGATGAACGACTCGAACAGGTCGCCGATCGGCCCGGCGATCGCCACGCCGAGACCGAGCACGAGCGCGTGCGTGCCAGGCAGCCATTCCTGGTAGCGACCGGCCAGCCAGACCGCGACGATGGCGCAGAGCATGCCGGCGATCAGCCCCTCGACGGTCTTGCCGGGCGAGATCCGCGGCGCCAGCAGGCGGCGGCCGAACAGGCGCCCGCCGAGGTAGGCGCCGGTGTCGCCGAGGAAGGTGCCGACCAGTACATCGATCACGATGCCCTCGCCGTGGGGCAGCTGGCGCAGGAGCACCGCGTGGGCGAGCGCCAGCCCGATCCAGAAGATACCGAGCAGCGTGATCACCAACCCGGCGACGCTGGGGTGGGGCTGCCGGAGGGTCAACAGGAACAACAGCGGCAGCGAGGCGACGGCCGCGAGCAGCACTTTTTCGGCAGGGGCTGGACTTCCATACAGCGCCGCGGCGAGCAGCCCCGCCAGCGCGATGAATCCGGCGAGCCGCACGGGGTGAGTGCGCTCGTACATCGCGAACAGCTCGTGCATGCAGATCCAGCCGAGCACCAGCAAGCCGAGTGCGAAGATGGGGCCGCCCTCGATCACGATGAACAACGCGAACGCGATCGCCGGCAGCGCGGCGAGCACCCGTGCAGCGAAGTCGGAGCGCCCGGCGCTCATCGCCCGCCGAAGCGCCGCCGTCGGGCGCTGAACTCGGCCAGCGACTGCTCGAGCGCGATGCGCGTGAAGTCAGGCCACAGCTCCTCGCGGAAGACGAGCTCGGAGTAGGCGGACTGCCACAGCAGGTAGTTGGAGAGCCGCCGCTCGCCGCTGGTGCGGATGATCAGGTCGGGATCGTGCATCTCGGGTGCGTACAGGCAGCTGCGGAACTCCTCCTCCTCGGATTTGGATCCGCGCGGCTGCACCCCCGCTTCGACCTTGCCCGATAGGGCCGCCATCCTTGCCGCGAAGCGCCGCGCGGCGTCGAGGATCTCGGCGCGCCCACCGTAGTTGAAGGCGACGAACAGGGTGATCGTGGAGTTGGCCTCGGTGAGCTCTTCCGCCCAGCGCATCTGCTCCCGTAGCTCCTCGGGGACGCCCTCGCGGCGGCCGATGAAGCGCATGCGCACGCCCTCGGCGTGCAGCTCGGGCGTCTCGCCGGCGATCCGGCGCGAGAACATCTCGAACAGCCCCTGCACCTCGGTGGGGGAGCGCGACCAGTTCTCGGTCGAGAACGAGTACACCGTCAGCTCCGCGATCCCAAGGTCCACGGCGTCGCGCAGGCGCGCCTTGACGGTGTCGGCTCCCGCCTCGTGCCCCGCGTTGACGGGCAGCCCGCGCCCATGCGCCCAGCGGCCGTTGCCGTCGGTGATGATCGCCACGTACCGCGCCGCAGCCGTGTCGGCACCGGCCATCAGACTTCGAGGATCTCCTCTTCCTTGGCCTTCAGCACTCCGTCGAGGTCGGCGATACGCGTATCGGTGAGCTTCTGCAGCTCCACCTCGGCGCGGTGCTCGTCGTCGGAGCCGGCCTCGCCGGCCTCCTTGAGCTCGCGCAGGTCGTGGATCACATCGCGGCGCACGTTGCGGATCTTGACCCGCCCCTCCTCGATCAGGTGGCGCACGACCTTCACCAGCTCGCGGCGGCGTTCCTCGGTTAGCTCGGGCACGACCAGGCGTACGAGGTTGCCGTCGTTGGAGGGGTTGAGGCCGACGTCGGACTCGTTGATCGCCTTCTCGATGAACTTGATCGAAGACTTGTCGTAGGGCTGCACCGTGAGCAGACGCGCCTCGGGCGCGGAGATCGTGGCGAGCTGATTCAGCGGCGTGGGCGCGCCGTAGTACTCCACCACGATGCGCTCCAGCAGCGCCGGGGAGGCACGGCCGGTGCGCACGGTGGCAAGCTCGTGCTGGGTGGCCTCCACCGACTTGGCCATCCGCCCGCGGGCGTCCTCGATCAGCTCGTCGATCATCTCAGCGGCCATCGGTGCCCACCTCCGGCTGGTCGTTCGGCGGCAGTCCCATCCAGCTCAACCATGACCGCTGTTGCCCTCCTCATCACTCGGGTTTGTCGATACCAGCGTGCCTACCCGCTCTCCAGAGATTATCCGCGAGATGGAACGCTCGTCGTCCATGTTGAAGACGTTCAGCGGCATCCCGTTCTCCATGCACAGCGCCAAAGCGGTGGAGTCCATCACGCGCAGACGGCGCTCAAGCGCCTCCATGTGGGTGATCTCAGGTATGAACTGTGCCGTGGGGTCGAGCGCGGGGTCGGCCGTGTAGACGCCCTCGACGCCATTCTTGGCCATCAGGATGATCTCCGCGTGCACCTCGGCGGCGCGCAGCGCGGCGGCGGTGTCGGTGGTGAAGAACGGATTGCCGGTGCCGGCGGCGAAGATCACCACGCGCCCCTTCTCCAGATGGCGCATCGCGCGGCGGCGGATGTATGGCTCGGCGACCTCGGAGATCGCGAGCGCCGACTGCACCCGTGTGTCGGTGCCGCTCTTCTCCAGCGCGTCCTGCAGCGGCAGCGCGTTGAGCACGGTGGCGAGCATCCCCATGTAGTCGGCGGTCGAGCGATCCATCCCCGCGGCGGCGCCCTGCATGCCGCGGTAGATGTTCCCGGCCCCAACCACGATCGCGACCTCGACCCCACGGTCGCGCACCTCGCTGACCTGGCGCGCCACGGCGGCGACGCACGCGGGGTCGGTGCCAAACGGCAGCTCCCCCATCAGCGCCTCGCCGGAGAGCTTCAGGAGGATGCGTTTGAAAGCGGGCGCCATATGGGCCGAGAGCCTACTGGCCGACGGCAAAGCGCACGAAACGGCGGATCACGACGTTCTCGCCGGTCTTGGCGGTGAGCTCGTCGCGCAGCTGCTGGACGGTCTTGCCCTCGAACTTGGGGTTGTGCAGCTCCTGCTCGAGCAGCACGATCGTCTCGTACCAGGCGTTGAGCTTGCCCTCGACGATTTTCCCGCGCACGTTCTCGGGCTTGTCCGCAGCCTCCTGCTCGTAGATGCGGGCCTCCGCGTCGCGCGCCTCGGCCGGCACGTCCTCGCGAGTGACGTAGGCGACGGTGGGGCTGGCGGCGATCTGCATCGCGACGTCGCGGGCGAACCCGGTGAAGTCCTCATTGGTGGCGACGAAGTCGGTGTTGCAGTCGACCTCGATCAGCACCCCGACCTTGGCGCCGGGGTGAATGTAGGCCTGCACGGTGCCCTCGGTGGCGATGCGCTCGCCGAGATCCTGGATCTTCTTGCCCTGGCGCAGGCGCAGGAGCTCGATCGCCTTCTCCAGGTCCCCCGCCGCCTCGGCGAGGGCCTTCTTGCAGTCCATCATCCCCGCGCCGGTGCGGTCGCGCAGGGCCTTCACGTCTTTGGCGCTGATCTCCACCGCGTTCATGCCTGCGCCTCCTCAGGGGTCTCGACAGGGGCAGTTCCATCCGGCTGGGCTTCGACCGACGGCGCGACCGCGGCGCTCTCCGCAGCCTCCGGGGCGGTGGCCGGCTCGGGCGGCGCCACCTCTGCGGCGGGCGCGGCCGGGGTTGGCGCGGAAGGCGCCTCGGCGGCAGGCTCGGCCGGGATTGGCGCGGAAGGCGCCTCGGCGGCAGGCGGCTCCGGAGATGGAGTGCTGGCGGGAGCCTGCCCGGGGGCCTCCACCCGGGGCTGTGGGTCTGTCTTCGCCTGCGCTGCCTCCGTCGGGGCCTCAGAGGTTGTCTTTGCCCGGGCTGGCGCCTCGGGGGCTGTCTGGGCCGGCGCCGCCGCCGGTACCGCAGGCGCGGCCTCGGACGCCTGCGGAGCTGCCCTGGCCGGCGCAGGCGCCGGTGCCGCAGGCGCGGCCTCGGACGCCTGGGGAGCTGCCCTGGCCGGCGGTGCCGCAGACGCGGCCTCGGACGCCTGCGGAGCTGCCCTGGCCGGCGCAGGCGCCGGTGCCGCAGACGCGGCCTCGGACGCCTGCGGGGCTGTCTGGGCCGGCGCAGGCGCCTCCGGCGCCGGGGTCGCCGACTCAGCGGCAGCCGCTGCGGCCGCAGCGGCAGCCTGCTGGGCGGCGAGACGTTCCTGAGCTTGTTGGGCGGCCTGCTCCTCGGCCTCGCGGCGAGCGGCATCTTCCTCCGCTTCGCGTTTGGCGCGCGCCTCAGCCTCGATCCGGGCGCGCTCTTCGGCTTCCTGGCGGGCCCGTTCCTCCTCGGCGCGGAACACGTTGCGGCCCTCCGCGACGACGTCTCCGATTGCGCGGGTGATGAGCGAGCACGAGCGGATCGCGTCGTCATTGCCGGGGATCACGAAGTCGATCCCGTCGGGATCGCAGTTGGTGTCAACCAGGCCGATGATCGGGATCCGCAGCCGCTGCGCCTCGCGCACCGCGATCGCCTCGGTTTTGAGGTCGATCACGAACATCGCGTCGGGGACGCGCTGCATGTCTTTGACGCCGCCGAGGTTGGCTCGCAGCTTGAGCAGGTCGGCCTGGCGGGCCATCCGCTCGCGCGTGGGCAGCAGCGCGAGCTGACCCTCCGCCTCGAAGCGTTCGAGGTCGTGCAGGCGGCGGATACGGAGGTTGATGGTCTGGAAGTTGGTGAGCAGCCCGCCCAGCCAGCGGTGGTTGACGTACGGCATGCCGGCGGCCGTGGCGACGTCGCGGACGATGTCGCGGGCCTGCTTCTTGGTGCCCACGAACAGCACCACCCCGCCACGATGGGCGAGCGTCCCGGCGAACTCGCGCGCCTGCTCCAGCAGGACGGCGGTCTTGAGCAGATCGATGATGTAGATGCCGCCGCGCTCGCCATGGATGAAGCGGCGCATCTTGGGGTTCCAGCGGCGCGTCTGGTGACCGAAGTGCACGCCGGCCTCCAGCAGTTCCGCGATGCCTACTTGTGCCACGGTATTCTCCCTTGTATATGCCTTTGGTGGATTGCTGTGCGTGAGTCCGTACGGCGGGTCGTGGGACTCGCGGGAAAAGCCACCGGCGAAGGCCGGTCACCACGAGCAGGGCCACGATCCGTTGTCCCATACGGGTCGAGGGTCGAGGGTTGGATTTGACGTGTCAGGATAGCCGCTCGGCACGGTCGAGTGCGGCGGCGAGGTCGGGCGGCAGCTCCGAATGCACCTCCAACCGCTCCCCGGTCATCGGATGCGTGAGCGCGAGGCGGGTGGCGTGCAGGAACTGACGCTCCAAGCCGAGCAGTCCGGCCGTTCCGTACTCGGGGTCGCCGGCGACGGGGTTGCCGATCGCCTGCAGGTGCACGCGGATCTGATGAGTGCGGCCCGTGTCCAGGCGCAGGCGCAGCAGCGAGTGCGCGGGGAGGGCGCGATCGAGCGTGAAGTGGGTGCGGGCCTCGCGAGGGAAGTTGCCGCCGACCGCCATGCGCGTGCGCATGGCGGGGTCACGCCCGATCGGCGCCTCGATCGTGCCGCTGCGCGCGCGCGGGCGGCCCTCCACCAGCGCGAGGTATTCGCGCTCGATCTGCCGCGCGGCGAGCGCTTGTTGCAGCAGGCGATGGGCCTCATCGGAGCGGGCGACCACGAGCAGGCCGGAGGTGTCGCGGTCGAGGCGGTGCACGATGCCGGCACGCTCCGGATCGCCTCCCGCGGCGACTCCGGCGAGCAGCTGCGAGAGCGTGCCCTCTCGGTGCCCGCGCGCCGGGTGCACCACGAGGCCGGCAGGCTTGTCGACGACGAGTAGGTGGTCGTCTTGGTAGGCGATCGAGAAGAGGGGCGGTGTGGTTGGTGGGCGAGTGGTCATAACAAGCTCCTGCGGAGGGCACGCAACGCGGCATCCCATCTGGTCAGGTGCCCGCCCCACGCGGACCGCCCACTGCTGGATCGGCCTCGGACGCTCGCCCCTCTCGGGGACGCTCGATGACCAGCAGGAGGAGCAGCACCCCAAGTGTTATGGAGACGTCGGCGAGATTGAAGGGCGGCCAGCCGAGTGGCAGCTTGACGAAGTCGGTGACGTACCCGGCGCGCAGGCGGTCGATCACGTTGCCGAGCGCTCCCCCGAGCAGCATTCCCGTCGGCAGCCAGATCAGCGGACGGGTGCTGTGCAGCGCGAAGTACACGAGCAGCGCCAGCAGCGCCAGCGCAATCACAACCGTGACGGCGACCGGGTCGCCGGGCAGGAAGCCGAAGGCGACGCCCCGGTTGCGCGTATTCACCAAGGCCACCCCGGGCAGCACCCCGTGTTCTTCGCCTTCGACGATCGAGGCCCGCACCGCGTGCTTGGCGAGCTGGTCGAGGACGACGACGCCGAAGGCCACGAGCGCGGCGCGGATCCAGGGGGAGCGCGTCAACCGCCGATGATGCGCTGCACGACGATGCCGTTGACGAGCTCCAGCACGACGATCGCGACAATCGGGCTGAGGTCGAGGCCGCCGAAGCTGGGCAGGACGCGGCGGAAGATCCGCAGGAAGGGTTCGCACACATCACGCAGAAAGCCAATCACCGCGCTCGAGACGCGCGAGTAGGGCGGGCGCACGCCGAAGGCGAACATCCAGTTCACGACGATGTGGGCGAAGATCAGCAGGATGTATACGTAGATCAGCGTCAACAGGTAGTTGGCGACCTCGCTGCGGGCGCTGGCGATGAGCATCATGGTTGCGACCCCCGGCTGCGGGCTCGAGCGAGCTGCATCATCGCGGCTGTGCCTCCCAGCTGCGGGCACCGTGCGAACGGCATCGCGGCTGTGCCTCCCAGCTGCGGGCACCGTGCGAACGGCATCGCGGCTGTGCCTCCCGGCCGCGAGAACCTGGCGAGCGGCATCAAGGTCGCGGCCCCCGGCGGCGCCCACCGGGTCCTCCACGTCTGCGCAGCACGGCGTCGAGGGCGTCGCCGAACGCCGTCCGCACCCCAGCGCGCTCCAGCGCGTCGACCCCGCGGGCAGTGAGCCCCCCGGGCGATGAGACCTCGCGACGCAGGGCGAGGGTGTCGTAGTCGCGGCGGCGCAGCAACTCCGCGGTGCCAGCCAGCGTTTGCACGACCAGCCGCGCGCCCTCCTCCGCGGGGATGCCGCGGCGCACGCCGGCGTCAACCTGAGCCTCGGCAATCAACGCCACGTAGGCGGGGGCGCACGACATCAGGCCGGTCGCAACGTCGAGGAGAGCGTCGTCGAGCACGACGAGCGAGCCAAGCTCGGCGAACAGCTCGCGCACCTGCGCGTCGAAGGCAAGATCGCCGCTGAGCGCTGCCGCCTCCCGCTCGGGGTCGGCCGCCTGCACGACAGCGCCCTGGCGCACCTCGACGGGCAGCGAGGGGATGAAGCGGTAGACGGGTTGCCCGGGGTAGGCCTCCTTCACATCGGCGAGTGGCGTGGCGGCAAGGATCGAGGCGATCGCGCGCGCCTGCGGAGCGACCTCCTCGGCGACGCCGCGCAGCTGGGCCGGCTTGTGGCAGAGCACCACCAGCTCGGCGCGAGCGGCAACCTCGGCGTTGCTCGCAAGCGCCTCCCCCCCGGTCTCCTGCACCAGCGCGCGGGCGCGGTCGGCGACGGGGTCGAAGCACAGCACCGGGCGCCCCCACCCACGGGCGAGCGCGCGCGCCATGTTGCCTGCACCGATCAGACCTACTTGCATAGCCGGCCTACCCTACTTGCTGCCCGACTACCGGGCATCAGGATTGGTTGAAAAAGCCCTTCTCGATCAACCGTGCCCGCTCCTCCGCGGAGATCTCGACATTACGCGGGGTGAGCATGAACACCTTGTCGGCGATCCGCTGCATCCCACCGTCGAGCGCGTAGGTGAGACCCGAGGCGAAGTCGATCAGGCGCTTGGCGAGATCGGTTTCGGTGCCCTGCAGGTTGAGGATCACGGGGATCGAGTCCTTGAAGCGATCGGCCACCTGCTGGGCGTCGTTGAAGGACTTGGGGATCACGAGGTGCACGCGCACGTCGCCGTTGGTGCGCGAGCCTACGGAGCGCAGCACGGTCGTCGGACCCCCGGCAGATCGGCTCCCGCCCGCGCGGGCGGGCGGATCCTGTTCATCCTCGGCGAAGATCTCGTCGTAGTCGTCGCGGCGGCGGCGCAGACGCCGAACGTTGGGGCGCTCGCGGTAGCGATCCTCGATCGCCGCCTCGGGCGGAGCCTCGTCCTCGTACTCCTCGTGGTACTCCTCGGCGAGGCCGAAGTACACGAGCGCACGGTGCCATGAGTCGCGAAACGCCATTGTAAGGTGGATCTTCGCTGGATGCGCGAATTTCCCTGCTTATCGTAGCGTTTTGCCGCTGGCTGGCAAGCTCGCGCTTTGCCAGGGGCTTGGCGGCCCGGCTCGCGCTTGCCAGGGGCTTGGCGGCCCGACGCACGACTTGCCGGTCAGCGAAACAGCGCCGAGCCCAGCCGGACGATCGTGGCGCCCTCTTCGACCGCGGTCGGGTAGTCCTGCGAGGTGCCCATCGAGAGCTCCGCCAACCCGTTCTCCCAAGCCAGCTCGCGCAGGGCGCCAAACCAGGGACGGCTCTGCTCGGGGTTCTCGACGAGCGGGGGCATCGTCATCAGCCCCGCGACGCGAAACGGGGAGCGCTCGAGGTAGCGCGGCAGCTCCTCGGGGAGCACGCCCGCCTTGCCGGCCTCCCGCGCGATGTTGACCTGCACCAGCACTTCCAGCCCCGGCCTCGCCTGCTCGCGGTGGCGCGCCAGCGCGTGCAGCGCCGACTCGCTGGCGAGTGAGTGGATCAGGCGCACGTGGGGCACGATCAGCGCCACGCGACGGCTCTGGAGCTGACCGATGAAGTGCCAGGCGAAGCGATCGCCGTGGGCGGCAACCTTCTCCCCCAGGTCCTGCGCGCGGTTCTCGCCCACCAGCCAGATGCCCGCCTCGGCGAGCGCGGGCAGATCGTTAACGGCTACGTACTTGGTGGCCCCCAGCACGTGCACCTCGGAGGGGTCCCGCCCAGCCTCTCTGGCGGCCAGCACGATTTCCTGACGCGCGAGCGCGAGATTGTCGCGCACCCGCTCGGCGGTGATGCCGGCAATCAATTCAGGCATGGAGTGGTTCACCCGTGGCAATTCGAACGGCGACCCACACCGCACGCCTGGAGGCGGCGAAGAAGATGCGCTCCGCCGCGCTCAGCTCAACCACGCGATCCCGGCCTGGCGACCCGCCTGGAGCCCTTCACGGCGATGGGAGAAGAGGCGCTCGTCGCAGATCGTGCACACCCCGGCATCCTCCACGTGCGCAACCCCGGCGTCCCGGAGGCGATCACGGGCGACCGCCGCGAGGTCGAGGTTGCTACGTCCCTCGCGGTGAGCGTTGAGGCCTGGCCGAAGAGCGGTCCGGCTCGGCGGCCTGCACCCGCCCGCGCCACCCTCTAGGGCGCTATGCACCTCCTCGCCGACCTCATAGCAGCAGCCACGCGCGCCAGGGCCCACCACGGCGGCGATCTCTCCCCCTCCGCCGAGCTCGCGCACGGCGCGCACGCCCTCCTCGACCACGCCGCCGGCGAGCCCGCGCCAGCCCGCATGCACTGCCGCGACGGCTCCTTCGGACCCGATGATCACAGGCAGGCAGTCTGCCACCAGCACCATCACGCCGAGCTCGCGCAGCGCGGTGGCGTGGCCGTCGGCGTCGATCTCCACCGGCTGTCCGCCGCGTGCGTGGGCGGGCAGGCGTCCATTCAGGCGCTGCACCGTGACGCCGTGCACCTGGCGGCTGGCGCACAGCCAGCGCAGGCCGAGCTGCTCGCACAGACGGTCGCGTTCACGGCGGCCACGCTCGTGACCGGGGCCGCGTAGCGTCGAGAGGTTGCCCTCGGCGCGACTGGTGAACAGCGCGTGGCCGCCCCCGGGGAGCTCGAAGCGCAGCGCGAGATCGGCCGTGCCGGGGTCGAGACGATCCACCATCGACGCTCACCGTAGCTGGAGCGCCGCCGCCAGCTCCGCCTCGCGACCGTCGGCCAGCTCGCCATCCAGCTTCGCGCACAGAGCAGCCTCCAGGCGGCGGCCGATCTCGGGCCCCTCCGGGAGCCCCGCCGCGAGCAGATCGGCACCCGTGATCTCCAGATGGACGTTGCGCAGCTCCGTCAGCCAGCGGTGGGCGGCAATGCGCGCGTCGCTCCAGCTCGGCTCATCCCACGCGCCGGCGAGCGCCACGCCCTCGAGCGATTCGAACGAGGCCGCCTCGTAGATCTCCGAGCTCTCTTCCGCGCGGGCCAGTTCTTCGGCGAGGGCGTCAGCACAGATCGCCGCGCGGGTCACGAGCGCGATCTCGGCCGAGCGGAACTCCATGCCCTCGAGCAGGGCGTACATGTCGCCTTCCACGTCCACGTCCTCCTCCAGCAGGTCGACCGCCATCGGCTGCAGCACGACCGCCAGCAGCAACAGGTCCGCTCGCGGCCGTGGCTCCGAGGCGCCCTCGGCGCCGGACAGCAGCTCGAGCGCGTCGCGGGCGAGTCGTGCGTCGAACCACAGCCGCCGGTGCAGCGCGGCGAGCAAGCCGAGCTCGTCGAGCGCCGCGAGCGCCGCGATCGGATCGGCTTCGCCCAGCGCCAGGCGCAACTCGGCGCCGATCCGCGCGAGCGACACCGTTTGCGGCGCCCCCTCCGCCACCGCCGTGGCGGCCAGCTGGGCGGTGTGCTCCTCCACTGCGAAGCCGAGGCGAGCGCGGTAGCGCGCAAGACGCCACAGGCGCGTGGCATCGTCGAGGAAACTGCGCTCGTGCAGCACGCGCAGACGCCGCGCGCGCAGGTCCTCCAGCGCCCCCGGCACCGCACACAGCTCCGCGGGTGGCGAGCCGTCGAGAGCGCAGGCGAGCGCGTTGACGGTGAAGTCGCGGCGCTCGAGATCTTCGGCCAGCGAGCCGGGCTCGACCTCCGGCAGCGCCCCCGGCACGGGGTAGCGCTCGCGGCGAGCGGTGGCGATGTCGATCCGAGCCCCCTCCCCTCTCTCCTCCTCCCACTCGACGATCGCGGTGCCGAAGCGCTCGTGCTCGTTGACCGAAGCGCCGGCACCAAGGCGTGTGGCCAGCGCACCCGCGAGCCGCGTGGCGGCCTGGCCGAAGGGGCCCTCGCCGCCCTCCACCACCACATCGAGCTCGCGGGGGCGAGTGCCGAGCAACAGGTCACGCACGGCGCCCCCCACCAGGAAGGCTCCGACGGGGGCGATCTCGGTCACCGCGGCCAACAGCTGGGCGCCGCCGGGTTGCGCCGGCAACCGCTCGCGCAGGTCGGCGGTGGCTGGTGCGGCGGGTGCGCTCAGCGGCGTCTCGGCCATCTTCACCGCCGCACGGGTATGCCGACGCGCTCGAGGTGCTCCTTGGCCTCGGCGATCGTGTGCTGGCCGTAGTGGAAGATCGAGGCGCACAGCGCGGCGTCGGCGCCGGCGTTGAGCGCATCGGCGAGGTCCGCCAGCTCGCCCGCGCCACCGGAGGCGATCACGGGCACCCCCACCGCCTCGCTCACGGCGGCGGTCAGCTCCAGGTCATAGCCATCGCTGGTGCCGTCGCGGTCCATGCTGGTGAGCAGGATCTCTCCCGCTCCGCGCTCGGTCGCCTCGCGCGCCCACTCCAGCACGTCATAGCCGGAGGGGGTGCGGCCGCCGGCGACGTACGCCTCCCAGGCCCGTTCCAAGCCAAGATCCACCCCCTCCACGGGGCTGGGCCGGGCGCCGTTGGTGAGCGCCGGGCGCGCCTGCGCCTTGGCGTCGATCGCGAGCACCACGCACTGCGCGCCGAACACCCGCGCCAGCTCGTCGATCAGCTCGGGGCGCGCGAGCGCGGCGGAGTTGACCGACACCTTGTCGGCGCCCGCGTCCAGCACCGCCTGCGCGTCCTCCACCGAGCGGATGCCGCCGCCGATCGTGAACGGCACGAACACCTCGTCGGCCGTGCGCCGCGCGAGCGCCACGATCGTCTCGCGCCGCTCGTGGGTGGCGGTGATGTCGAGGAACACCAGCTCGTCGGCCCCTTCGCGGTCGTAGTGGGCGGCCAGCTCCACCGGGTCGCCGGCGTCGCGGATGTCGAGGAATTCGACGCCCTTCACCACGCGGCCGCGGTCCACGTCCAGGCAGGGGATGACGCGCTTGAGGTGCACGCGCTCACGGTAGCGTCATGTGGGACGTTGCCGCATGCGGCAACGTCGGGACGGCCGCATGCGGCCGTCCCTCGGAGCCGCGCATGCGCGGCTCCGCCTGCCGGCGCATGCGCCGGCAGGAACAGCACACGCCTCAGCCGGCCAACGCGGCCCGCGCCTGCCCCACCGTGAAGCGCTCCTCGTACAGCGCCTTGCCGACGATCACGCCGGTGAGGCTGGGCTCGCCGAGCGCCGCCAGCATGCGCAGATCCTCCAGCCCGCCGATCCCGCCCGAGTAGATCAGGTGGCCGCCGGTGGCCGCCTGCGCCACCCACACCACGTCCTCGCGCCGCACCCCGTCGAGCATCCCGTCGCGGTCCACGTTGGTGTAGGCGAGCTCGCGCACCCCGCGCGCGATCAGACCCGCGAAGACCTCATCGGCGCTCACCTCGGCCGCCTTCGTCCATCCCTCCGTCGTCACGCGGCCCTCGCGGATGTCCACGGACACCACCACGCGGCCGGGCCCGTGTTGCTCGAGCGCCCGCTCCAGCAGGTCGGGGTCGGCGAACGCGGCGGTGCCGAGGATCACGCGCTCGACGCCCGCCGCGAGCGCTTCGGAGATCGCCTCCAGCGTGCGCAGCCCGCCGCCCAGCTGCACCGGCACGTCGAGCTCGCTCGCGACGCGGCGCACGTGCTCGAGGTTCACTGGGTGCCCCGCGCGGGCGCCGTCGAGGTCGACCATGTGCAGGTGCTCGGCGCCTTCCTCCACCCAGCGGCGCGCCGCCGCCAGCGGGTCCTGGTCGTACACCTTGCTCGCGTCGAAGTCGCCCTTGACCAGCCGCACGGCGTTGCCGCCGAGGATGTCGATCGCGGGGTAGAGGATCATCGGAAGGTCACTCGTGGGTTGCGGTGAGGGCCCCGTGGCGCCCGCTGCTGCCCTGCTCGCGCGTCACGAGGCCAGCGACCGATCGGAGAGCTGCCGGCGCGCGTCCGCCGCGGCGGCGCAGATGCCGACGAAGTTGCCCAAAAGCCGCAACCCGTGGGTCGATGACTTCTCCGGGTGCGACTGCGCGCCGTAGATGTTTCGATGTGCGACCACAGCGGGAAATATCTGCCCGTACTCCGCCGTCCCCAGCACTACCTCCGGGTCGGCGGGGTACGCAACGAAGGAGTGCACGTGGTAGAGGAACGCGGGGTCCGGCAGGCCCTCGCCGAGCGCCGAGGGCCGCCGCCACCGCACCTCGCTCCAGCCGATGTGCGGCAGCTTCAGCTCCGGCGCCCGCAGCGTGCGCACCTCCCCGCGCAGCAGCCCGAGACCCTCGGCGCCGCCGTGCTCCTCGGAGCGCTCGAACAGCAGCTGCATCCCCATGCACGACCCGAACAGCGGGGTGCCCGCGGCCGCGCGCTCGCGCAGCAGCTCGTCGAGGCCCAGCTCGCGGATCGTCGCCATCGCCGCCGGGAACGCGCCTACGCCCGGGAGCAGTAGGCCATCGGCGGCCCGCAGCTGCGCGTGGTCGCGGCTGACGAACGCGCTCGCGCCGACGCGCTCCAGCGCCTTTTCCACCGAGCGGCGGTTGCCCATCCCATAGTCCACCACCGCGATCCGCGGGGTCATCTCCGGCGCCTCGCTGCGTCCTCGGTCGCCCTGCGCGGAAACTCCACTCATCCCGTCAGCGTCCCCTTCGTGCTGGGCACGCCCGTCTCGGTGGGGTCGAGCGCGACGGCGGCGCGCAGCGCGCGCGCGAACGCCTTGAACGCCGCCTCGATCATGTGGTGGGCGTTGCTGCCGGCTTCCACACGGAGGTGCAGCGTGAGCTTCGCGGCGTTGGCGAGCGCGCGGAAGAACTCCTCGGCGAGCTCGTGCTCGAAGCCGCCTGTGGCCCCCGGCGGCAGGTCGGCCTCGAACAGCGTGTAGGGACGCCCGGAGATGTCGATCGCGCAGCTGGCGCGAGCCTCGTCCATCGGCACCAGCGCCTCGCCGTAGCGGACGATCCCGGCACGGTCGCCCAGCGCCTCGTCGAGCGCCTGGCCGAGCACGATCGCGGTGTCCTCGGCGGTGTGGTGGGCGCCCGTTTGCAGGTCGCCGCGCACCTGCACGTCGAGGTCGAGGCGCCCGTGACGGGCGAGCAGGTCGAGCATGTGGTCGAGGAAGCCAACCCCGGTGGCGCGCGCGCCCTTGCCGGCGCCGTCGAGGTTGAGCGTCAGCTTGATGTCGGTCTCCCCCGTGCGGCGCTCGATCGCCGCGGTGCGCGTGGCCGGTTTGGTGGTGGGGGCGCTCATCGGCTCAATTCTCCCCGACCGGGGGCTCCGGTGACATCGTGGCGGCAATCGACCCGGCATCCCGCTCCGCCGCACGCGCCTCCATCGAGCGGGCGTGCCACTCGAAACCCTCCGCGCGGGCGATCGGCGCGCCCGCGGCCGCCAGTTTGCGCGCCGTCTCGCCGCCCACCTCGCCGAGGCGCACCTCCGCCATCCGCCGGCGGAAGTGTCGCGGCGAGAGACCCGAGGCGAAGCGCGCGGCGCCCGCCGTGGGCAGGATGTGGTTGGAGCCCGCCACGTAGTCGCCGAACGCGGTGGCGGCCGCCGCGCCCACGAACAGACAGCCGGCGGTGCTGACGAGCGGCGCGAGCGCCTCGGGCTCGGCGCCGATCAACTGCAAATGCTCGGGAGCGAAGTCGTCGGCGATCGCCACCGCCTCGCGCGCGTCGGCGCTCTGCACCAGCACGCACGCCTCGGGCTCCAGCTCGGGTAGCTGCGCCGCCAGCCGCTCCAGCTCGCTCGCGAGCGCGTCGAGCGCGCTGGGCGAGGAGGAGATCGCCGCGACGAAGCTGCCCCTGCCGTGCTCGGCCTGGGCGAGCAGGTCGAGCGCAACCAGGTGGGTGTCGGCATCCTCGCCGAGCACCACCAGCAGGTCGCTGGGGCCGGCGTAGGAGTCGATCCCGACGATGTGCGAGAGCTGGCGCTTGGCCTCCTGCACGTAGACGTTGCCGGGGCCCACCACCACGTCCACGCGCGCCACCGTCTCGGTGCCGTAGGCGAGTGCCGCGATCGCCTGGGCCCCACCCATGCGATACACGCGCTCCACGCCCAGCAGGCGGCAGGTGCCGAGGATCAGGGGGTCGATCCGGCCATCGCGTCCCGGCGGCGAGCACACCACCACGTCCAGCACCCCGGCCGCGCGGGCGGTGACAACCCCCATCACAGCGGTGCTCGGGTAGGGGGCGCGCCCCCCCGGCACGTACACGGCGGCCGCGCGCACCGGCAGCTCGCGTACGGTGACGCGCTGGCCCTGGGGCAGCTGCGTCGCCACGTCCTCCCCCACGCTCGCCTGCGAGACCTGGGCGACGTTGGCGATCGCCACCTGCAGCCCCGCGACCACGTCCAGGGGCAGGCCCCTGATCGCCTCGTCGAGCTCCGCCTGCTCGACCAGCAGCGGTGGCGGGTCGGCGCCGCCGGTGTCGAACTCGCGCGTGTACTGCAGCACCGCCTCATCGCCCTCGTGGTGCACCACCGCGATCATCTCCGCCACCAGCTCCTCGGCATCGCCGCCCAGCGGCGCCAGCCGGCGCAGACGCCTGGCGAGCGCGGCGGGCCGGCCTTCGGCGTCGAGGCGCTCAAGTCGCATCCGCGCCTCCGCGATCGACTCGCCGGCGCTCATCTGCGCCACGGGGATCAACTTGCCAGCACGCAATTCGCGCTTCGGGATCAACTCGCACGCAACCGCTCCAGCAGGTCGTCGATCGCCGCCGCCTTGAGCTTGTGCGCGACCGGGTTGGCGATCAGGCGGGCGGTGCACTCGAATAGCTCCTCGCGCACCTCGAGGTCGTTCTCGCGCAGCGTGGTGCCGGTCGCGGTGAGGTCCACGATCGCCTCGACCAGGCCCGTGAGCGGCGCCAGCTCGACCGAGCCCTTCACCTCGACGATCTCTGCCTGGCGGCCGGTCTCCTCGAAGTGGTGGGCGGCGATCAGCGGGTACTTCGTGGCCACGCGCATCACCCCCAGGCGGCGCAGCGCCTCGGCGGCGGGATCAGGCTGGCCGGCGATCGAGGCGAGAACCATCGTGCACCTGCCATACCCGAGGTCGAGCAGCTCGTACACCTCGCGGCCGGTCGCCGAGCGGCCGACTGCGCCCACTTCACCGATGGCGCGCTCGGCGAGCACGTCCTTGCCGGTGATCCCGATGTCGGCAGCGCCGGCCTCCACGTAGGTGGGGACGTCGGAGGGACGCATCGTGATCACGCCGATCTCCGCGAACAGCAGCTTGCGGTCGTTGGCGCTCAGCTCGCCGGTGTCCACCCCCAGCCGCGCCAGGAGCGCGACGGTGTCCTTGAACAGGGCGCCGCGCGGCACCGCGATCGTGAGGTCGCCCAGCGCGCTCACCGCGTCAGCCCCGCTCCCCTGCCGCGCTCCTCGCCGGCGAGCGCGATGTGCAGGCGGTCCACGCCCAACGCGAAGCCCACCGCCGGCAGCGAGCGTCCGAAGCGGCCCAGCAGCTCGTCGTAGCGCCCGCCGCCGCCGATCGGGGCGCCCAGCGCGGGGTCGTACACCTCGAACACCGCGCCCGTGTAGTAGCCCAGCGAGCGCACCAACCCGAAGTCGAAGATCACGCGCCCCGCGACCGCCGGCTCCAGCAGCGCGTATACAGCCAACAGCCCCGCCGCCGCGGAGGCGGCCGGTCCCGGCAGGCCCTCGAGCGCATCCGGGCCGCCGCGCAGCTGCGGCACCCGCAGCAGCAGATCCGCCTCGGCGGCGGGTAGCCCAGCCTCGCCCAGCCCTCGCTCGAGCTCGACGAAGTCGCGACGCACCAGCGCCTCCAGCAGCGATGCGCGCAGCCGCTCGGGGACGCCCACGCCCGCCATCAGCGCGGGGAACAGCGAGGCGTCGCCGAGACCCACGCGGTAGTCGGCGAGGCCGGTAGCGTCGAGCGCGCGGCACAGCACCGTGAGCGCCTCGGCGGTGCCCTCGGGCGCGGGGGCGCCCAGCAGCTCGATGCCGGCCTGCAGCAGCTCGCGCGGCTGCCCGCGCTGGGGGCGCACCTCGCGGTAGCAGTGCGCGAGGTAGCAGAAGCGCAGCGGGGGCTCGGCGTGCGGGTAGCGGGTGGCGACCACGCGCGCGATCGGGACGGTCATGTCCGAGCGCAGCGCCAACAGCGCGCCGGTCTCGTCGAACAGCCTGTAGGCCGGTGGCAGGGCGGCGCCGTCGGCACGCGCGAGCACCGCCTCGTACTCGAGCGCCGGGGTGTAGATCTCGCCGTAGCCGGCGCGCTCGAAGACCTCGCGCAGGGCCTCTGTGATCGCGCGCATCTCGCGCATCTCGTCGGGCAGCACGTCGCGCGTGCCGCTGGGTATCGGGTGGGTCATGGCCCGTAGGCTATAGAGGGTGGCGCAGTCAACCGCAGGCAGGCTGGCCGAAACGGGGACCGATTAGGGCGACACTCGCTACGCTCGCATCCCCGAATCGGCCAGCGCCCGAAGGCGCGTGTCTCCCGGCTTCGGTCGGGCCCCTCTTCTTTCAAACCTGGACGGCGGGCGATGGCTCGACCGCGACGCGCTCGATGTTGGCACCGAGCTCGCGCAGGCGCTCGTCGATCCGCTCGTACCCACGGTCGATCTGGCGGATGTTGCCGATTTCCGAGCGCCCGTCGGCGCACAGCGCCGCCAGCAGCATCGCCATGCCGGCGCGGATGTCGGGCGACTCGACGCGCTCGCCGCGCAGACGCCGGGGGCCGGTGACGATCGCGCGGTGGGGGTCGCACATCACGATGTCGGCCCCCATCAGGATCAGCTTGTCGGTGAAGATCAGGCGGTTCTCGAACATCCACTCGTGGATCAGGATCGAGCCCTCGGCCTGGGTGGCAAGCGCAATCGCGATCGAGGTCAGGTCGGCGGGGAAGGCGGGCCAGGGGCCGTCTTGGATCTTGCTCTTGTATTCCCCCACGTCGGCCTGCGCCACCAGCCGCTGCCCACCGGGCACGAGGACGTCATCGCCGTGCAGCTCGGTGCGCAGGCCCAGCCGTTCGAAGACCAGTCGGATCATGCGCAGGTCGCCGGGGACCGTGTCGCGCACGCGCAGCTCGCCGCCGGTGACCCCGGCGAGCGCGATGAAGCTGCCGATCTCGATGTGGTCGGGGGCGATGCGGTGCTCGCAGCCGTGCAGCTGCGCGCAGCCGTTGACGGTGAGCAGGTTGGAGCCGATGCCCTGGATGTCGGCGCCCATCTTCACCAGCATCCGCGCGAGGTCCTGCACGTGTGGCTCGCAGGCGGCGTTGCCGATCACGGTCTGCCCGGGCGTGAGCGCGGCGGCCATCAGGGCGTTCTCGGTCGCCATCACCGAGGGCTCGTCCATGAACACGTCGGTCGAGCGCAAACCGCCTTCTGCCGTGAGCAGGATGTCGCGCCCGCACTGCACGCGCGCGCCCATCGCGCGGAAGGCGTCGAGATGCGGGTCCAGGCGCCGGCGGCCGATCACATCGCCGCCGGGCGGGGGCATCGCTGCACGCCGGAAACGCGCCAGCAGCGGGGCGGCGAGCAGGAACGAGGCGCGGATCTGCTCGGCGAGCTCGGGGTCCACCTCGACCCCGTGCACGTCGTCGGCGCACAGCGAGAGCTCGTTGGGACCCACCCAGGCGACGCGCACCCCCAGGTGCTCGAGGATCGCGACCATCGCCTCGACGTCGCGGATGCGGGGCACGTTGTGCACCAGCACCTCGTCCCCGGTGAGGACGCAGGCGGCGAGGATCGGCAGCGCCGCGTTCTTGTTCCCGGCCGGGGTGAGCGTGCCGGAGAGCGGGACGCCGCCTTCGATGACGAACTTCTCCATGGGCTTCGAGCGCCCTCTGCGGCCGAGGATCGGACCGGCGCGGCGTCGTGAGCCAAGGGTAACAGCCATATGGCCTTGGAGTTCGCGCACCGCGCCGCGGAACCTGCACGATCGGCGCTCGCCGATGTGGATGGCGCGGGTGGCGTGCAACTTTCCTTGCAGCTAGGACGCCCCAATCTGGCTCAACCATGCCATTCCCGCAGCAATCCAGCGGCTACGCACGTATGTTCGTGCCCTTCCGTCCGAAGGGGTGCGTATCGTGCGAACACATGTTCTGTTCACCTCGGACATCGAAGCTCACGCAGCGCGCCCGGGATGCGCTCGCGCTGACCCGCGCGTTCCTCCTGCTCGAGGACGACGATCCGGTCGACTGGGAGGTCGGCGAGGAGGAATTCGCGGCAGCGCCTCACGAGCCCGCATGGGCTCCCGCGCACCGCGCGGCGCTGGGTGAATGGCGAACACCGCGGCGGGGAGGTCAGCCGGCAGCCCCGCCGCAGGTGTGCCTCTGTGCCAAGGGCCCCGAGAGAAACATTCCTGTCACTTCGCGTACCCCGAAGTCTTCTTTCGTGGCAGCGCAGAACCAGTCGATTTGCAGGGTATTTACGAAGCCCGGCGAGCGGAGTGCGGCGTTTTACGCAGAGCCGCCAAGCCACGCTTGACCGGCTCCAGGCCGCTGACGATCATCCGCTTCCGGTTCGGCTCGCCGAACCCGCCACCGGGCATCCAGCCACCTTCGAGTGATCGCCAGGGAGATCGTGCGCACATCCATCGTCCCCATCGTCCTCGCCGCCGGGCTCGTGTTGATCACGGGGCTCGTCGGTGTGACGCTGGCGCGCTCGCCGCCAACGCTCGCCGGCACCAACCGGGTGCCGGCGGAAAGCTCGATCGGGGTCGTCGAACGCGATGTGGGAGTCTGCCAGGGCGACGAAACGCTGCCAGCCGGCACCTCCGCGATCCGCCTGTCGCTGGTGTCGATCGTCGGCCCGCGGGTGGCGGTGAGAGTGCTGTCGGGCGGGCGCGTGGTCACTCGCGGGGGCACCGGCGCCGGATGGACCAGCAGCGAGGTGACGGTGCCGATCGCGCCCGTCGCCCGCGCCGTGGCGCCAGCGACCGTTTGCGTGCGGCTGAGCGACCTCAACGGCGAAGTCGAATTCAAGGGGGCTCGCACCTCGGCCCCGGTGGCGGTGAGCGAACGCGGAGAACACCTGCACGGGCGGCTGCGAGTCGAATATGTGCGCGCGGGGCACAGCTCGTGGACGACGCTCATCTCCACGGTCGCCAGGCACGTCAGCCTTGGCCGCGCCTGGAGCGGGATGTGGGTCGTCTTCTTCCTGCTGGCGCTCGCGCTGAGCATGGTGGCGCTCATGTCTTGGGGCATTCTGCGGGAGCTGCGATGAGCCCGATCCGAGCTCCCCACATGGGCAGCATGCAGCGCACTCCCGACGTCGCTGACCGCAACCGGGAGGGATGACCGGTGAGCAGGCGCACGGCGGCGCGGACGCCGGTGAGACGTCCGCCCGCCTGGAAGGCGGCGGTTGGAGAGCGGTCGCCCGCCCGCGGCGGGCCGATTGCAGGGCGAGCGCCGGGGAGGCGTCGGGCGGCGCCGGCGCCCTCCTGGCGTCGGCTGGCGGAGGCGTTCGCGAACATCCCGCGGACGGCGTGGATCTGCGTCGCGGTGGCGTGTCTCAACGCCATGTGCTGGTCGCTGATCTCGCCTCCTTTCCAGATCACCGACGAACCCAGCCATTTCGCCTACGTGCAGCACCTCGCCACGACGGGAACGCTGCCGACATCCAACGAAGAAAAGTTCTCCGCCTCGGAGACCGAAACGCTGATCGGGCTCAAATACCAGCAGGTGCGAGAGCTGCCGCAGGACCACACGATCGCCACCGCGGCCGAACAGGCGCAGCTGGAACGAGCGCTGAGCACGCCGGCGTCGAGCGCAAGCCAGGACGCGGGCGTGGCAACCGAGCAGCCGCCGCTGTACTACGCACTGGAGACGATCCCCTACAACCTCGGCGGCACGGTGCTCACGCGGCTGGCGCTGATGCGACTGCTGTCGGCGCTGATGGCGGGCGTGACGGCGCTGTTCGCCTTCCTGTTCCTGCGCGAAGCGCTCCCGGGCGTGCGCTGGGCGTGGACGGTGGGTGGGCTCGGCGTGGCGCTGTTCCCGCTGCTGGGGTTCATGTCGGGCGCGGTGAATCCCGATGCGATGCTGTACGCGGTGTCGGCCGCGCTGTTCTTCGTCCTGGCCCGCACGTTCCGGCTGGGACTGACGCCGGGGCGGGCCGCGGCGATCGGCGCCGTGATCGCGGTGGGCGTGCTGACCAAGGTGAACTTCATCGGCCTGCTCCCGGGCGCGGCGCTCGCGCTGGGGATCCTGACGCACCGCGCGACGCGGGTGTCGCGCTCAGACGCCTACCGCTCGCTGGCGCTCGCCGCGGGCGTGGCGGTGAGCCCGGTGGTGGTGTACCTCGCGCTCAACGCACTGACCGGGCACCTCTCGGTGCTCAACGTCGGCCCCACGGGCGTTGAGTTCATCGGGGCGAAAGGCTCGGTCTTCGCGAAGCTCAGCTACCTGTGGGAGCTCTACCTGCCGGCGCTGCCGGGGATGCCGGTGTACTTCCACGGCGTCTCGACCACCCGCCACCTGTGGTTTGACGGCCTCGTCGGGCGCTACGGCTGGCTGGACACCTTCTTCCCCGGGTGGGTGTACAACCTCGCGCTGATCCCGGCGGCGTTGATCGCCGGGCTGTGTATGCGTGAGCTGGTGCGCAACCGCGGCGTCCTCGCGGCCCGCGTGGCCGAGCTGGCGGTGTACTGCGCGATGACGGCGGGGGTGATGGCGCTGGTGGGAGCCAGCGACTACCTCGCATACCCCAAAGACATCGGTGCCTACATCGAGCCGCGCTATCTGATGCCGATGCTAGTGCTGTTCGGCGCCGTGTTGGCCTTGGCGGCGCGGGGAGCGGGACGACGCTGGGGACCGGCCGTGGGGGCGCTGCTGGTGCTGGTCATCCTGGGGCATGACATCTTCAGCCAGCTGCTGGTGATCTCGCGGTACTATGCGTAGCCCATCCTGGCAAGCACTGGGCGCGGCGGGGGTCACTGCCTCGCGCTGAATCGCATATATATCACCGGAGAGGCGGCCCCGACCGCCGCAAGCACCCTTCAGCGCGGCTCGAGTATCACCACGGGCAGCTCGCGCCTGGCAATCGATTTGTAGTGCTCATAGCCGCTGTACAGCTCGACTAGCTGCGGCCACAACTCGGCCACCTCCTGCTCGGTGGCGGCGCGCGCGCGAACCGGGTAGGTGTGTCCGCGCACGAGCGCATCGACGTCGGGGTGCTCCTGCAGGTTGAACCACCACGCGGGCGTGCGGGCGGAGGCGGCGTTGGAGGCCACCACAGCGAACCCGTCACCGTGGGGCACGAAGAACATCGGAGCGTCGCGCGGCTGGCCCGTACGCCGTCCGATCGTGCGCAACACGAGGACGTCGGCGCCCAATAGACGACCAGCGAGTTGACCTCCGGTGCGCCGAACGATCCACGCGTGGGCTTGGGCAGCCCACGCGCTGCCGGGCCGGTGCGCGATGTAGGGGCTGATGCGAGCGTAGAAGTCGGCTGTGCGGGAGATGACTGCGAGCCTATCTGATCTGCGGATCGTGATCTGCGGATCGGCTTGCAACTCATCCTCTCGGCTGGCCACCCATGCGCCGGGCGCCGGGGAAACCCGCGCCAGGCCCATGGGGACCAGGCCGGATCAACGCGGCGATCCAATCGGGGGCTCCGCGCTGTACACCTGCGCGCTCATGTCCACGAGCCGCCCGGTGGGCGGCTCGTGGGTGCTAAAGAACCGGCGGCGTCCTACTCTCCCGGGCCCTTGCGGGCCAAGTACCATCGGCGCTGAGAGGCTTAACTGCTCTGTTCGGAATGGGAAGAGGTGTTTCCCTCTCGCCAAAGCCACCGGAAAAAGGTGAGCGACCAGCCTCCCCGGTCCTTCAAAACTGCACAGTTGCCACAGCGGGTATCACTAAAATCAAAAATCCGTCAAGCCCTCGAACCATTAGTACCGGTCTCCTACGGGCGTTACCGCCCTTCCAGATCCGGCCTATCAACCTGGTGGTCTACCAGGGGTCTTACTCCCTCTAGGGGATGGGAGAACTCATCTTGAGGCCGGCTTCCCGCTTAGATGCTTTCAGCGGTTATCCGATCCACACGTAGCTAGCCTGCTATGCCCTTGGCAGGACAACAGATACACCAGAGGTGCGTTCATCCCGGTCCTCTCGTACTAGGGACAAATCCTCGCAATTCTCCAACGCCCACGGCAGATAGGGACCGAACTGTCTCACGACGTTCTGAACCCAGCTCGCGTACCGCTTTAATGGGCGAACAGCCCAACCCTTGGGAGCAACTCCACCCCCAGGATGCGACGAGCCGACATCGAGGTGCCAAACCGGGCCGTCGATGTGGACTCTTGGGCCCGATAAGCCTGTTATCCCCGGAGTACCTTTTATCCGTTGAGCGACGGCACTTCCACTTGCTACCGCCGGATCACTAAGACCTGCTTTCGCACCTGCTCGACCTGTCAGTCTCGCAGTCAAGCTCCCTTGCTACCTTTGCGCTCTACGCACGATTTCCAACCGTGCTGAGGGAACCTTTGTGCGCCTCCGTTACATTTTGGGAGGCGACCGCCCCAGTCAAACTACCCGCCTGGCACTGTCCAGCACCCGGATTCACGGAATGCTGTTAGAAACCCAATACACCAAGGGTGGTATCTAAAGGATGGCTCCACACCGGCCGCAACCGGCGCTTCAAAGCCTCCCACCTATCCTGAGCGAGATGCACCGAATCCCAATACCAGGTTGTAGTAAAGGTTCACGGGGTCTTTCCGTCTAGCCGCGGGTACTCGGCATCTTCACCGAGACTGCAATTTCACCGAGCCCCTCGTTGAGACAGTGCTGAAGTCGTTACGCCATTCGTGCAGGTCGGAACTTACCCGACAAGGAATTTCGCTTGTGCTGTTACTTCCCAGGCCCTTGATATGCACCACCTGGGATTAACTGAGACTCGAAAGCCTCAGCGGGTCGATCATTTCTGTCAACCTCTGTATGTCGCCATACAGACCGGACCATATCTTGCCCACCAAAAATGGGCCCTGGCGTGTGGTCTCTGAGGGGTCAATCCGGAGAACCGGACGACTTCCCTGCTGATTGTCCGCACCGGACGCATTATCACTATCCCGAAGGGTAGTAGCGCCGGATACTCGGAGTTTCCAGCATACAGCCAGGTTTTGCTAAGGCAGCGTGAGTCACCTTAGGACCGTTATAGTTACGGCCGCCGTTTACCGGGGCTTAGCTTCGCTGCTTCGGGTCAAGCCCTAACAACTCCACGTAACCTTCCGGCACCGGGCAGGCGTCAGCCCCTATACGTCGTCTTACGACTTAGCAGAGACCTGTGTTTTTGGTAAACAGTCGCTTCAGCCTATTCACTGCGGCCCCCTCGGGCTCCACTCGCGAAGAGCTTCACCCTACATGGGGCGCCCCTTATCCCGAAGTTACGGGGCAATTTTGCCGAGTTCCTTAACGAGGGTTATCTCGATCACCTTAGTATTCTCTACTTGCCCACCTGTGTCGGTTTTGGTACGGGCACGCGCTTCCTCCCTAGAGGCTTTTCTTGGAGGTATGGCGTCGGGGAGGCGCCGGCTTGTACGCCAGCTCACATCGCACCTCGGGTTGAATGCAGCCCCGCATTTGACTGGGGCCGCCCCTACATGCTTGTCCCAGGACAACCATCGCCTGAGTTCCCTTAGCCTTCCTCGTCCCCCCATCGGTCAAACGGAAGCGACGTGGTACAGGAATATCAACCTGTTGGCCATCGACTACGCCTTTCGGCCTCGCCTTAGGTCCCGACTAACCCTTAGTAGACGAACTTTACTAAGGAATCCTTGGGCAATCGGTGGAGAGGATTCTCACCTCTCTTTCGTTACTCATGCCGGCATTCTCACTTCCCATGCCTCCACGACTGGCTTACGCCGCCGCTTTACTGGCATGGGAACGCTCTCCTACCGCGCGATCGACCCGAAAGTCTCACGCACCCGCAGCTTCGGTGACTAGCTTGAGCCCCGTTACATTGTCCGCGCTCGAACACTTGACCAGTGAGCTGTTACGCACTCTTTCAAGGGTGGCTGCCTCTAAGCCAACCTCCTGGTTGTCTATGCACTCGAACATCGTTTCCCACTTAGCTAGTACTTAGGGACCTTAGCTGGCGGTCTGGGCTGTTTCCCTTTCGACGCTGAAGTTTATCCCCCAGCAACTGACTCCCGGAGTAAACGTGATGGTCTTCGGAGTTTGCCTGAAGTCGGTAACCTGGTAGGGCCCCTAGTCCAAACAGTGCTCTACGGCCAACACGCAATTTATCCGAGGCTATACCTAAATATATTTCGGAGAGAACCAGATATCACTGAGCTTGATTAGCCTTTCACTCCGACCCACAGGTCATCCGCCCAGTTTTCAACCTAGGTCGGTTCGGCCCTCCACGAGGTCTTACCCCCGCTTCAGCCTGCCCATGGGTAGCTCGCTCAGTTTCGGGTATACCGCCTACGACTATGTCGCCCTATTAGGACTCGCTTTCGCTACGGCTCCGCTCATCGCTTAACCTTGCCGCAGACGAGTAACTCGCCGGCTCGTTATGCAAAAAGCACGCGGTCACAGGACAAGCCTGCTCCCACCGCTTGTAGGCACGCGGTTTCAGGTACTATTTCACTCCCCTTCCGGGGTACTTTTCACCTTTCCCTCACGGTACTTGTCCGCTATCGGTCACCAAGGAGTACTTAGCCTTGGAGGGTGGTCCCCCCAGGTTCAGTCCGCGTTTCACGGGCACGGACTTACTCAGGAACGCTTGACGGAAGATCATGCAGTTTCGTCTACGGGACGGTTGCCCTCTATGGTGCGCGGTTCCACACGCTTCGACTACCACATGATTTTGTAACTTCCGCCGAGCCGGCCACGGCTCGGAACAAGCGCCCTACAACCCCCGCTACGCAACGCGTGGCCGCTTACACGCAGCAGGTTTGGGCTGATCCCTTTTCGCTCGCCACTACTCAGGGAGTCTCTGTTGATTTACTTTCCTCGGGGTACTGAGATGTTTCACTTCCCCCGCTTGTCCTCCACCGGCCTATGTGTTCAGCCGGGGATAACGCCGCATTACCAGCGCTGGGTTTCCCCATTCGGGCATCCACGGGTCAAAGGCTATTCAGCGCCTAACCGTGGCTTATCGCAGCCGTTCACGCCCTTCATCGACTCTTGGTGCCAAGGCATCCACCATGTGCCCTTACTATCTTGACGGTGATCAGACCGATCGTGACCTTCCGTACCCCTGTACGAGCAGGAACGGATGAGAAAATGGTCGCGAGCGGCCCGGTGATACCCGTTTTCAGCCGCCCGCTTATCGATTAGGCGGCTGATGTGGCTTCTGTGCAGTTTTCAAGGACCGTGGAGAGGCTATACGCCGGCCTGCGCTGGGCATGTGCGGAGGCGATCTCTATATCGCCACTGCGCCTGACGCCGGGCGGGCGCCGGTCTCTCAAAGCTCAACAGCATGCTGGCGGGTTGGATGCCGGCCCTCCTCCAGGCTCCCGAGTAGGTCGGGGCCTGACGAGGACGCGGCGCGCCAGTCAGGTTCGGTCAACATGCTAGGCCCGGTCTGCTCTTGTCACCGCTCGAGCTCACGTTGAGACCCTAGAGTCTCGATGAGATCGAGCGGCCGCTGGGACCGGGGCACTGTTATGTGCTCCCTAGAAAGGAGGTGATCCAGCCGCAGCTTCCGCTACGGCTACCTTGTTCACGTGGTTCCCCATGTCGCCATGAGGCGTGGACTATATCTTCATCCTGGTTGTTGGATTACCCAAAGCGGGCTTCCAACAGACTGCGCTTCCTTGGATACCTCAATTTGAGGCTCCAAGCACCTGAAGCGCCTGTCGCCAGGAGCTCGGCGTGTAGTCTCTGAGGGGTCAATGCCTCCGCCAGGTTGGGCGGGGACACGACTTCCCTGCTGATTGTCCGCACCCCTGCATTTTCACTGTTGCCCCGGACGGAAAACTGCTCCGACCAGAACAACGAGTAGCAAAGGGATACTCGGAGTTTCCAGCATACAGCCGAGTTTTTCACGTGTCGTTGCCGACACGGGTCGCAACTTGCTTACGACTTCACCCCAGTCACGAGCCCCACCTTCGACGGCTCCCTCCCTTGCGGGTTAGGCCACCGGCTTCGGGTGTTGCTCACTCCCGTGGTGTGACGGGCGGTGTGTACAAGGCCCGGGAACGTATTCACCGCGGCATTGCTGATCCGCGATTACTAGCAACTCCGCCTTCATGCAGGCGAGTTTCAGCCTGCAATCCGAACCGAGACGCGCTTTAAGGGATTCGCTCCACCTCGCGGTATCGCAACCCTCTGTACGCGCCAATGTAGCACGTGTGTAGCCCTGAACATAAGGGGCATGATGACTTGACGTCATCCCCACCTTCCTCCGGTTTGTCACCGGCAGTCTCGCATGAGTCCCCAACTTAATGCTGGCAACATGCGACGGGGGTTGCGCTCGTTGCGGGACTTAACCCAACATCTCACGACACGAGCTGACGACAGCCATGCACCACCTGTGAAAGTGCCCCGAAAGGAGGGTGTGTTTCCACACCTGTCACTCACATGTCAAGCCCAGGTAAGGTTCTTCGCGTCGCGTCGAATTAAACCACATGCTCCGCTGCTTGTGCGGGCCCCCGTCAATTCCTTTGAGTTTTAGCCTTGCGGCCGTACTCCCCAGGCGGACAACTTAATGCGTTAGCTTCGACACGGGGGGAGTCAACACCCCCCACATCTAGTTGTCATCGTTTACAGCGTGGACTACCAGGGTATCTAATCCTGTTTGCTCCCCACGCTTTCGCGTCTCAGCGTCAGTCACGTCCCAGCGAGCTGCCTTCGCCATTGGTGTTCCTCCTGATATCTGCGCATTTCACCGCTACACCAGGAATTCCACTCGCCCCTTCCGGACTCTAGCTTGACAGTATCCACCGGCTTTCCAGGGTTGAGCCCTGGACTTTCACAGCAGACTTATCAAGCCGCCTACACGCTCTTTACGCCCAATAATTCCGGACAACGCTTGCACCCTACGTATTACCGCGGCTGCTGGCACGTAGTTAGCCGGTGCTTCTTGTGAAGGTACCGTCACTCCAGCCGGCTATTCACCGGCGAAGCTTCGTCCCAACTGAAAGGGGTTTACAACCCGAAAGCCTTCTTCCCCCACGCGGCGTTGCTGCGTCACGCTTTCGCGCATTGCGCAAGATTCCCCACTGCTGCCTCCCGTAGGAGTCTGGGCCGTGTCTCAGTCCCAGTGTGGCTGATCGTCCTCTCAGACCAGCTACCCATCGAAGCCTTGGTGAGCCGTTACCTCACCAACAAGCTAATGGGCCGCGGGCCCATCTCGATGCGGAGGCCGAAGCTTCCTTTCCCCTTGCGGGCACATCCGGTATTAGCCCGAGTTTCCTCGGGTTGTCCCGGTCATCGAGGCAGGTAACCCACGTGTTACTCACCCGTTCGCGGCTCTGCCCCAGGGCAAGCCCTGGTTCGTCGCTCCACTTGCATGTGTTAAGCACGCCGCCAGCGTTCGTCCTGAGCCAGGATCAAACTCTCCGTGAAGAACTTCACGAAAAGCTGTCATGGAGTTGCCGAGCGCCGCTTGCGCGGCGAACGGCGGACCCGGGACCTATACACGTGGCCCCGAGACCATGACGGGGTACTGCTCCTACTTGACTCTTTGTCCGCTCCCAGCCGCGCCGAAGCGCCGCTGCAAGCGGGTCGAACCTGGACGCACACCACGATCGATTCTCGATCGTCGGTGCGCATGCTGTTGAGTTTTCAAAGACCGTCGAGCCTCTTTGGGGAGGACTTCCCCGGAGAAGTCGATCCGGACCAGCGCCCGAGGGCACTTTGGGACCGGCGGAGCAGTATAGCGCGTTGGCCGCCGACGTCGCGGCCACGTGCCGCGGGCCCTTGGTGGGCACCGCAAAGAGCATGATGAGCCCCTCATCGGACGGAAGCCCGCGGCCCCACGGAGCGAATGCCGTGCTACTCGACCACCAGGCGCCGGAAGCGGCGTTTGCCGACCCGCAGCACCTGCCCGTCGGCGCGCTCTACGGGAGCGTCGTACTCACGGCTCGCCAGTGCGACCTCCCCGAGCGACACCGCGCCCTGGTCGATCAGGCGGCGGGCGTGGGCGCGCGAGAAGCCGAACTCATCGGCGATCACCGCCGGCAGGTGCACCACCCCATCCTCCGGGGCGACGTGCGCCTCGGGCATCTCCCCGGGGGCGCGACGGTGGACGAAGACGAGGTCGAACTCCGCCTCGGCGCCCGCGGCGGCCTCGTCGGAGTACAGCCACGAGACGATCCCGCGGGCGAGCTCCCGCTTGGCGTCGCGCGGGGAGGCATCCGCCGCCGGCGGGCGCGAGAGCAGCAGGCGAGAGTAGTCGCCCACGACCTCGTCGGGGATGCTCATCGTCTTGCCGTAGATCTCCGCGGGCGGCTCGGCGATGCCGATGTGGTTGCCCAGCGACTTGGACATCTTGCGCCGCCCTTCCACGCCGACGAGCAGCGGCATCGTGAGGATCGCCTGCGAGGGCTGGCCGTAGGCGCGCTGGATGTCGCGCCCCAACAGCAGGTTGAACTTCTGGTCGGTGCCCCCCAGCTCTAGGTCGGAGTGGACCGCCACCGAGTCATACCCCTGCAACAGCGGGTAGAGCAGCTCAAGCATCGAGATCGGGGCGCCCGCCGAGTAGCGCTGGGCGAAGTCGTCGCGCTCGAGCAGCTGCGCCACGGTGGTGGTGCCCACCAGGCGCAACAGCTCCGCCATCGGCATGTCCAGCCACTCCCCGTTGAAGCGCACCTCCAGGCGTGCCGGGTCGGGGTCGAGGATGCGCAAAGCCTGCTCGCGGAAGGTGGCGGCGTTGGCCGCGATCTGCTGCTCGGTGAGCATCGGCCGCAGCGCCGAGCGCCCGGAGGGGTCGCCCACGCGGGCGGTGTAGTCGCCGATGATCAGCACCACCAGGTGGCCGGCGTCCTGCAGCTCGCGCAGCTTGCGCAGCACCACCGCGTGGCCGAGATGGATGTCGGGGGCCGTAGGGTCGATCCCGAGCTTCACGCGCAGCGGCCGGTCGGCCCGCCGCGCCTCGGCCAGCTTGTCGGCAAGCGCGCCGTCGGGCAGCGAATCGACAGCATTTCGGGATAGGAGGGCGGCAAGCCGCTCGGAATCGGCGCTCGGCATGGCGGGCCAATGCTAGACTCTCCCACCCGGTGGAGTCCGTCTCGCTGCCCGACCACGCCGCGCGGGCGCGACGCCTCGGTGGTTCGCGCACGACGCGCCTGAAGAAGCTGCGCTTCCTGCTGATCTTCCTGGCGCTCGCACTGCTCGGCCTCATCTCCTTCGCGTTCGGCATGTTCATGGCCGTGGCGTCCGACCTGCCGCACCTGGAAGCCAAGTACCGCCAGGCCAACGCGCGCAACTCGGTGCTGCT
>CAWJOV010000004.1:0-1260442 GCA_963844585.1 uncultured Solirubrobacterales bacterium
GTGCCCGACGTCAGCGCACCGACGGGTGGGGCGTTGAACATCAACGGCGTCGCCGCGAGCGCCGAAGGTTCCTCCAGCTACAGCATCAACGGCAGCTACCCGATCGCGATCCGCACCGACTACGGCGAGTCGCAGACGGCCAGCCAGTCGGGTTTGCGCGCGAGCACGCTGACACTCGAAACGGCGACACTCGCGGGCGGCTCGTGCGGCAGCTACGGCGCCCCCACCACGATCACCGGCGGCCCCGCGCAGAGCGAGGCCAACGGTTGCTACCGCTACACGCTCACGGGCGTGGACAACGTGGGCAACCGCGCGAGCATCTCGACGACTGTAAAGGTCGACACGACGATCCCGCCGACGCCGTCGCTGAGCTTCAGCAACCTCACCAACGCCTATTACAAGGCGTCCAATGACGCGCTCTACTTCCGGCCGGCCGCCGGGGGGACCTACACGGTGACCGCCAGCTCCAGCGACACGGTGAGCGGCCTGCGCGGCTACACCTTCAGCTCGCTCGCCGCCAACGGCTTCGGCGAAACCCAGACGGGCGGCCAGATGGTGTACACCTTCGGCGCCACCGCCACGCAGCCGTCGGCGAGCCCGACGGTGTTCGTCGCCACCAACGCCGGCGCGAGCTCCGGGAGCGCGACCTACGCGCTGCTCCCAGACACTGCCGGGCCGACCGGGGGCGCGTTGAGCGTGAACAACGTGGTGGCCACTGAACTGGGCTCGACCAGCTACAGCACCTCCGGCAGCTTCTCGATCGGCACGCGCACCGAATACAACGCCGACGGCGGCTCGGGCCTGGTCTCCTCGGTGCTGACGCGCGCGACGGGCACGCTGGCGAGCGGCGTGTGCAGCAACTACGGGACGCCTGTGACGATCACCGGCAACCCGACCCAGAGCGGGCTGGCGGCGGGCTGCTACCTGTACAAGCTGACCGGCACCGACCGCGTCGGCAACACCTCGACGCTGTCGAGCACCGTCGAGGTCGACAAAACCGCGCCGAGCGCCACCGTCAGCACGCCGGCATACGCCAACGGCCCGGTGGCGGTGACCTTCGCGGCGAGCGACGCGGGCTCGGGTGTGAACAGCGCCTCGGGCCAGCTCAAGCGCGCGACCGCGACCTACACCACCTCCACCAACACCTGCAGCACGTTCGCGTCGTTCACCAACATCGGCGCGCTGGGGTTGAGCTCGCCGTTCACCGACAGCACCGTCTCCAGCGGCCACTGCTACGAGTACGAGTACTCGGTGTCCGACAAGGCTGGCAATGCCACCACCTCGACGCCCACGACGGTGAAGGTGAACACGACCAAACCGAGCCTCACCGCGATCGCCGATACCACCCCCGGCACCATCTCCGGCAAACCGCAGGTCGGCGACGCGATCACGCTCACCTTCAGCGACATGATCGAAGCGGCGAGCGTGCCGAGCAGCGTGACGCTCACCTACACCCGCGGGGCCACGGGCTCGACCACGATCGCGGTGTCGGGCCTCGGCTCCGGCAGCTGGAGCAGCGGCGATTCGGGCACTTCGCGCTACAGCAACGTCGGCGGCACCTCGGCGGTCGTAACCGCGAGCACCGCGGTGAGCGGCACCACCGTGAAGCTGACCGTCACCGCCATCAAAGACACGAGCAACAACCTCACCGCTGGCGGCCCCGGCGCTGTGAGCGGCACGCTGAGCTCGGCGCTCAAGGACGTGTTCGGCAACACCGCGAGCACGAGCCCGTTCACCACCTCGAGCATCCGGCTGTTCTGAGCTCGATCTGCGCAACGGCTCGCGAGAAACGCTCGCGCCGACGCGTTTTTCAAGCATGAGCAGTCAAACTCTGAGTCTCGGCGGGGAAGCCTCGCGCCTGGCGGCGCCTGCCCGGACGGACCCCTCCGGCCAAACGGACCCCGCGGCCACCACGGGCAAAGCCCGAGCTGGCATGGCGATGTCGCTCGCGACGTTCGCGATGGCAGCCGCCTCGGGAATCCAGGCGGTGCTCTACCTGGGCCGCTTTGGCACCAACGCGCGCACTGACGGCTTCTTCGTCGCCTTCGCGCTGTACTCGACCTTTGGAGTGTTCAGCCAGAGCTTGCGACTCACCTCGGTACCGCTGCTGGTCGAACCGGGGGCACGCCTGAGCATGCGTCGCTTCGCGATCGTGCTGGGCTGTGTGGCGCTGCCGGTGCTGGCGCTGACGTCTCCTCTCGCCGGACCGCTCTCACATCTGATCGCTCCGGGGTTGAAGGCCTCCGGCCGGAGCGTCACAGCTGCGGCGTTGCCGGTGCTGGGCTGTGCGATGGTCTTGCAGCTGTGGGCTTCCGGGGGAGCGACAGTGCTCGCGATCCGCGCTCGCTTCACCACGATCGCCGGGGCATACATGTCCGGGGCGCTCGCCGGGCTGGTCGCGTTCCTCGCGCTGATGGACCGTACGGGGGTACAGACGCTTGGCTGGTCGATGCTCACGATGTCCGTCATCACGTGCACCTGGATGCTGGTGGGCCTGCGCCGCAGCGGTGGTTTGGGCCGGCGCGAGGTCGTGCAGACACGCCCTGAGGCGAATGAGGTTGTGGACTCATCTACGGACTCGACTGGTGCGGTGGGGGGCGCGGCGGGTGGTACGAGCTCGCCCGCGGGCGCGGCTCCTGCGGCGGGTCGCGTGGCGGGGATCGTCCGCGATTGCAGTGTGGTGCTCGGTCGCACCATCATCTACCTGGCGTTCAACGGACTGTTCGTGATCACCCTCGCCTTCGCCAGCCACTCGGCGGCCGGTGGCACCACCGTGCTCTCCTACGCCTACCTTTTCGCGAGCTATCTCGTAGCGGGCACCGGCATGGCACTCGGCATGTCGAGCATCCCCGACATGACCCGCGAGGCGCGGGCGCAGCGGCTGGCGGTAGTGGCCGCGACCGTCCCGCGCGGGTTCCGCTACGCGATCCTGATCGTCGCGCCCGCGATGGCGGGGCTGATAGCCGCCGGAGCGCCGCTGATCCACGCCGTGCTGCCCAACAGCCTGTCGATCGCGCAGGTGCACACCCTGCGCGTGTTCACCGCGCTACTGGTGCCGTGGACGCTCGCCGCGCTGCTGGTGATCTTCCTGCTACCGGTGCTGCTCGCCCTCGGCCGGGCGCGGCTGCTGGGAGCGCTCGCCTTGCCGCTGGTCGTGGTGCACCTCGTCGCGACGGCGATCGGCAACGCGCTGTTCGGCGTGGATGGTGCGGTAGGCGCCTTCTGGGTCGCACCTGCTTGCCTGGCGGCGGTATTGCTCGTGGCCGGAGTCGGCCGGGCCTACGCCGCGAGCCTCGCCCGCGAGCTGGCCGGCGACGCGGTGCGCTTCCTTGCGCTCGCGGCGCTCGCCTTCGGCGCCGGGTGGACCCTTGGCGAGGTGATCGGCGTGAGCCTGTTCGCCCAGGCGGCGGTGGCCGGTGCGGTCGGCTGTGCGCTGTATGTGGTGGGTTTGCGCGTGGTTGCCCACCGGCAGCTGCAGGTCCTGCTGGGAGTGCTCGTCCCCCGTCCCGCGCCGGCGTGAGCGCGACCCTGATCCCGCCTCGTACGGCGCCGCCGCGCGCGTACGATGCACCCCCGCCGGTTCCGGCAGTGCCCGAGCGGGCGGGCGGCCTGCGCGATCGCACCGTGATCGCCGCGCTCGCGCTGTGCTTCGCGGCGCTCACGGCGCTGACGTGGCGCAAGTGGGGGGTGCCCGAGATCGACGCCGGCGCCGAGCTGACCACCGCCGATCTGATCAAGCACGGCGCGGTGGCCTACCGCGACGTGCGCTACTACTACGGCCCGCTCGGGCTGTACTCGCTGGCATTGAGCTTCAAGGTGTTCGGCACCAGCTTCACGACGGCGTTCGCGTTCGGCCTCGTGCAGACCGCGGCGATCATCGCGGCCTTCTACGCGCTCGCCCGTCACTGGCTGGTGCCGCTCACCGCCGGCCTGGCGAGCGCCGTGCTGTTGGCGATCGGCTTCTCGGGGACGGCCTTCAACTTCGTGCTGCCGCACACCAACTCGGCCACCTTCGGGCTGCTGTTCCTGTTGTTGACGCTGCTCGCGCTGACCCGCGAGCGGCCGCTGGCGGCGGGGATCGGGGTCGGCATGGTCGCGCTCACGCGGCCGGAATTCCTCGCGGTGGCGGTCGGCGCCGCGGCCGCCTACGCGATCGCGACGTGGCGCGTCTCGGGCCGCGCGCCGGCGTGGCGGGCAGCATGGCGGATAGCGCTGCCGGCGCTCGCGATCCCGGCGGCGGTATACGCGTGGTTTGCCGAGCAGGCCGGCTTCTCGCGCCTGTTCACCGAAAACCTGTGGCCGGTGAAGTTCCTGCACGCCGGCGTCAACACCGAGCAGAACTGGATGCCGCTGAGCCCGGGGAGCATCGTCGGGCTGGCGGCCCGCGCTGCGATCTACACCGGTCTGCTGGCGGCGCTCGTGGCAAGCGTCAACGGCTGGCGCGGTCGCCGGCTCGCCGCGGCACGTGCGGGCGAGCACGGCAGCGGCGCAGTGGGAAACGGGTCGGCCGCCCCCGTGGCAGGCAACGGATCGACCATCCCCACAGACGTCCGCGGAGTCACGGACGCCCGCGGAGGAGCATGGCGGGCGCTGTGGCCGCTGGCCGCCGCGGCGCTCGCGATCGTGCTGCTCGATGGGCTGTTGCGCACGAGCGGCGTGCTCGCCGGCCAGCGCGCGGCGATCGAGCTGGAGATGCGCCATCTCGTGCTCGGCATGAGCTGGCTGCCGGCGCTCGGCATCGCGGTGGCGGTGCTCGCGGCGGTGCGGCTGGTGCGCGGGCAGAGCTCGCCGCTGGGGCGCTCCTGGCCGGCCGACCTGGCGCTGACGGTGGCTGCGCTCGGGCTGGGGCTGCGCGCCTACAACGCCTTCACCGCAGAGGGCTCCTACGCGCCTTACTTCGCCGCGCCGCTGGTACTGCTGCTGGGCATCCTGCACGAACGCGTGGCGACGCGCTGGCCGCAGGCGCGGGTTGCGTCGCTCGGTGCGCTCGGTCTCGTGGCGGCGGGTCTCGCCGCGTACGCGCTGGGCGGGTTGTACGTGCACGAGAACACGACCGTCCACACTCCGCGCGGCAGCTTCGTGACAAGCGCCGCCGCGGCGGGGGCGCTGCAGGCGGCGGTGCGCCAGATCGACGCGCAGAGTGCTCCCAGCCAGCCGATCCTCGCGGTGCCGACCGACGGCGGGCTGTACTTCATGGCCGACCGGCGCCCCGCGCTGTACGAGCTTACGCTGCTGCCCGGCTTGCTGGCGAGTCCCGCCGAAGAACGCGCGGCGGTGGCGCGCATGCGCCGCGAGCACGTGGCGGTGGCGGCGATCGGCGCGCGCGACCTCTCGATCTGGGGGACGCCCACGTTTGGCGTGAACTACGACCCGTTGTTGGGTGCCTACCTGCGCAGCGCGGCGGTGAGTCGCACGACGGTGGGCACGCTCGCCGACCCCGTGGGCGGCACCAACCCCTCGCGCGGCTTCACGATCGTGCGCCTGCGGTGATCGCGTGCGCGGGCAGGAGCTGATCCTCACCTTCCACGGGCTGGAAGGCCCCGGAGCGGAGCCGCCGCCCGGTGCGAGCGAGGCCGAGCGCAAGGTGTGGGTGCCGCGGGAGTGGCTGGAGGCGATCCTCGACGCGCTGCCGCGCGCGGGAGTGGGAGTGGCGTTCGACGATGGCAACGCCTCCGATGCCGAGCAGGCGCTGGCGCCGCTCGCCAAACGGGGCGCGAGCGCGCGCTTCTTCGTGCTGGCGGGCAAGATCGGCGCGCCCGGGCACCTCACCGCGGCGCAGATCGCGGCGCTGCACGAGGCGGGCATGACGATCGGCAGCCATGGCCTGCACCACCGCGACTGGCGCGCGCTGCCCGACGAGCAGCTGCACAAGGAGTTGGTGGGTTCGCGCCGGGCGCTGGAGGAGCTGATCGGAGCACCGGTGCAAGAGGCGGCGTGCCCGTTCGGCTCCTACGACCGCCGCGTGCTGCGCGCGCTGCGGGCGGCGGGCTACCGCCGCGTGTACAGCAGCGACGGCGGCTGCGCCGCCACGCGCGCGTGGCTGGCGCCGCGCAGCACCGTCCACCGCGAGCGCCCGCTGGAGCAGTGGGTTGCGCTCGCTGCCGCCGGCGCGCGGGAACGGCCGAGCCCCACGCGACTCGGCAAGCGACTCATCAAGCGGCTGCGGTAGGGGGGAGCGGGCGATGAGCGCACAGGTACCCACCACTACGGTGAATCCACCGCGCCGGCCCACACGCGCTCCCACCGCCTCGGTGCTGGTCGGCTTCGCGGACGCGCTCGCCGCACCCGAGGCCGTGGCCAGCCTGCGAGGGGCGGGGCATCGCGTGGCGGCCTTCGCGCGCCGCGGGCGTCCAGTGGCCCTGCGCCGGCTGCGGGAGGTGGAGATCGTGGAGGTGACCGCCCCCGAGGATGACCTCGCGGCGTGCGTGGACGAGGTGGCGGCGCTGGCGGCGACGCACGAGCTGACGATGCCGCTCGACGACCCCGCGGTGCTGGTGGTCGACCGGGGACTGCCGGGCGACGCGCCGGTCGCGGGGCCGCGCGGCCAGCAGGCCGCGCTGGCGCTCGACAAGCGCATACAGCTGCGTGCCGCACAGGCGGCTGGCTTCGCGGTGCCGCCGTGGGCGGAGATGACATCGGACTGTGCCAAGGTCACCGCGGTCAACGGCCACAGGTCCGTCCCCGCCCCCAGTGCAGGTGAATCGCACGCGCTGGAGCTGCCGAGCGACTGGGAGTTCCCGGCGGCGCTCAAGCCGGCGCTGGCGGCGGAGGAACACGACGGCCGCCTGCGGCGCCTGGCTCCCCGTTTGGTGGCCACCGATGCCGAGGCGCGGGTGTTGCTGCATACGTGGGGCGCGGCGACGCCGGCACTCGTGCAGCGCTGGGTCGCCGGCAGCGGCGCGGGAATCTTCGGCATCGCCGACGAGGAGGGCGTGCACCACCTCAGCGCGCACCGGCGGGTGCGGATGATGAACCCGGCTGGCTCGGGCTCGAGCGCGTGCGCCTCGGCGCCGGTCCCGGCGGAGCTGGTGGGCCCCGTGCAGCGGCTGCTGGGAGAGGCCGGCTGGCGGGGGATGTTCATGGTGGAGCTGCTGCGCGCGGAGGACGAGTGGTGGTTCATGGAGCTCAACGGCCGTCCCTGGGGCAGCCTCGCGCTGGCGCGGCGGGTGGGCTACGAGTACCCGGCGTGGGCTGTCGCGCGCGCCCTTGACCACGCCGGCCCGCTGCCGCCCAGCCCCCCGTTCGAAGAGTTGCTGTGCCGCCATCTGGGGCGCGAGCTGATGCACATGCTGTTCGTGTTGCGCTGCCCGCGCGCGCCGGTGGGGGAGTGGCCGGGCCGGCGCGCGACCCTGCGAGCGATGCTGAGGAGCGGGGGTCCCACCGCCTGGTACAACCTCGAGCGGGGCACGCGCGGGCTGTTCCTCGAGGACACCTGGCGGACCGTGGCCGCCCAGACGTGGGGGAGGCGGGCTGCGTGAGCTCGCGCACGATCAGGGCGGCGTTCCACGTGCACTCGGAGTGGTCCTACGACGCGCAACTGCCGCTGGAGGAGATCGCGGCGCTGTTCCGCAAAGAGCGCTGCGACGCGGTGTTCATGTGCGAGCACGACCGCGGTTTCGACGCCGTGCGCCTGGCGGAGTACATCGCGGCGTGCGCCGCGGCGAGCGTCGCCGGACCGCTGCTGGTGCCGGGGATCGAGTACGCCGACCCGCACGATCGCGTGCACGTGCCGGTGTGGGGCGCGGTACCGTTCCTCGGCGAGGGCACCCCCACCACGGAGCTGCTGCGCGCGGTGGTCGCGCACGACGGCGCGGCGGTGCTCGCGCATCCGGTGCGTCGCGACGCCTGGAGGGTGTTCGAGCGCGAGTGGTTGGAGCTCAGCGCCGGCATCGAGATCTGGACACGTAAGTGGGATGGGTGGGCGCCCAACTCGCGCGCCTGCCGATCGGCCCAGGAGCACGGGCTGGTGGGTGTCGCCGCGCTCGACCTGCACCGGCCCGGCCAGATGTTCCCGCTGACGATGGAGCTGCAGATCGACGCGCCGGGCGACGAGGACCCGCTGAGCGTCGAGGCGTGCGTGGCGGCGCTGCGCGAGGGTCGCTGCCAGGCGCTGATCGGAGGGCGGCCGGTGGCGCCCTTGACCCACGGTGGTCTCGGCGCGGCGGCACGCAACGTGGAGCGTGTCAGGCGGCCTGTATGGCGCCAGGGACGGCGCGTGCGCGAGCGACTGCACGAAAGCGGGCGTGGCGCCGATTCGTTGCGTGGGTGACGTGTCCGAGATGCCGACATCAAGCCTCAATGGAGGATCCACGAACGGCGTGGCAATGGCGTATGCAGATCCTCCCCGACCGGCAAGCCGGCAAATCGTGGCGGACCTCGCGATCGTGGTGGTGTCCACCAACGAGGCGCGCTGGCTGACGGCGTGCCTCTCGACGATCTTCGCCCACGCGGGCGGCGCCGCGCTCGACGTGGTGGTCGTCGACAACGAATCCAGCGACGGCACCCGCGAGCTGGTCGAGTCGAACTTTCCCGCGGCGCGCGTGGTCGCCTCTCCCAACAAGGGCTTCGGGCACGGCAACAACCGCGGCATCGAGACCACGAGCGCGCGCTACGTGCTGCTGCTCAACCCGGACACCGAAATCGTCGCCGGCACCTTCGGGGAGCTCGTAAAGATGCTCGACGAGCGCCCCGAGGTGGGGCTCGCCGGTGCGCGCCAATTGACCCCCGACGGTGAGCTGTTCCCCACGATCAGGCGCTTCCCCAGCGCCGCGCGGGCGCTCGGCGAGGCGCTGGCCTCCGAGCGCTGGCCGGTGAGCCCCACGTGGGCGGGAGAGCGCGTGCTCGACATGGACGTGTACGAGCGCGAATACGACTGCGATTGGACCTCGGGCTCGTTCATGCTGGCGCGCCGCGAGGCGCTGCTGAGCGCGGGCTGCCTCGACGAGCGCTTCTTCATCTACGCCGAGGAGCCCGACCTGTGCCTGCGGATGAAGCGCGCGGGGTGGGCGGTGTGTCACCTGCCCGACATGACGATCGTCCACCATGCCTGCAAGGGCGGCGTGCGCCCGCGGATGATCGCCCAGGACGCCTTCGCCCGCCGCCAGTACGCGCACAAGCACTTCGCCCGCGCCCACCGCGCGCTGTACCTGGGGGCGATCGGCGCCCGCCACGTGATCCGCGCCGCGGTTGCGTCGGTGAAGGGCGATGAGGCCGCGATCAACCGCGAGGCTGCGCGCCGCGCGATCGTCACGCTCGCCGGTCGTGCCGACCCCCCCTTCGGCGCCCCGCCGCCGACCGCGTTGCCGCCGTTGGCGCAGCGCCCGCGCTAACCGCGATTGAGCGACGCTCGCTCGGTGTTCACTGCGATAGGTAACCACCAAGGCGGCGCGACTCTTGTCGCCGCCTCGGACGACGTCCTTTAGCGGCTGCATCGGGGGCCGTGACCTTCACGCCGGCGGCGGCCGCTCGTGCCTACCAGCAGTGCGCTTACGGCTCGAGGCGCACAACAGTCTCCACTCGGTCGATCGCGCGATCGAATGAGACAACCCTGAGCACGCCGGTGGCCTCGGCGTTGGCGACCAAGTACGCCTCCGCGAAGTCCAGGCGCTCGCGCTCGTATAGCTCCAGGGCACGGAGCAGGAGCGAGGCGTCGATCACCTCGACCGATGGCAGCGCGATCGCTGCACGCATCAGCGTCGCCACCCGCGCGCGCTCCACTTCGTAGAAGGACTCCAGCACATACACGCACTCCGCCAGCACCAGATCGGCCAACATCAGCCGCTCATCAACGGCCAACGCCGCCGTCGCGCGCGCGGCCATCTCGGGCGGGTCGCCCGTGAGATGCCGGACGAGCACGTTCGTGTCGAGGAACGCGCTCAGCGGCGCCTCTCCGCCCTCATGTGTCGCGTGCGGCGCAGCACCTCATCCCACGGCGTGCCACGCTTGGCGGCGGGCACCGCGACCGACCCTGCCAGCTCGATGAAGTCAGGCGTCTTGGCGAGCACCGCGCGACTGCGCTCGACGCGGAACACGACCTCGTCGCCCTCCCTCAGCTCCAGCGCATCGCGCACGGGCTTTGGAATCGTGATCTGCCCCTTCGATGTCAAGCGCGCGGCGGCATCCATTGCATTCTCCTTACTAAAAAGATAATGTAAGGATAACACAGCTTTGCGCCGGTTGGCAAGCCGCCCACAACAGACCCACTGGCTTTGCAGGACCGGGGCAGTGGACGAGGGGACGATCACCCCATTCTTCTGCGGATCACAACTTCATGTTTACCTCATTGCTCGTCGTCAGCCTGCTGCGGGTTATCCTTGGGGTGCAGTTGCCTTCACGACGTTCTGTGTACAGGGAGGCGCTCCAGCGCGTCGGCCATGACGTTGGCGCCGTCGCTGCGGGCGAGGGCGTCGGCCATCGTGCGGGCACCGTGTTTGATCGACCGGTCTTCCAGGGCGCTGGCGATCACGCTGCGCAGCTTGCTGGGGGAGCTCTTCTTGCTGACCCTCACGCCGGCGTTCACGAACACAACGCGGGCGGCGTTATCGGGCTGGTCGCGCGCATCGGGGATGCAGACGAGCGGAACGCCATCGGCGAGCGCCGCGTTGACCGTCTGCCATCCCGCATGGGTGACCATGAGCGACGCGTGCGGGAGCACGGTTCGATGTGGCACGAAAGCCACGGTGCGCGCGTTGGCGGGGATGCGCAGGGGGCTGGCGTCGAGCGCGGGGCCCGCTGTCAGCAGCGCCCGGACCGGCAGCCCGGCGACGGCGTCAAGGGCTCGCTGGGCGAGCGCGCCCTGATTCATGTAGCTGGTGCTGAAGCTGAGCAGCACGAGCGGATCGGTGTTCTCTTCGGGCCACGGCGACTCCCAGTCCTTCTGGAACGGCTCGAACGCGGGGCCTACGTAGTGGACGTTCGTGGGGAGCTGGGCTTTGCTCGAGAAGTCGAGCTCTGGCGCGGTCATCATGTAGACGGCCCGCGCACCGAGCACCTGGTCGCCCCAATCCTTCAGCGGCGCGAGCCCATATTCGGCACGGACACCGTTCAGCACGGCCAGTCCGGGCGCCCAGAAGCGGCGGGTGATGCGATCGAACAGGCGATCGCGCACGGCACCCAACGGACCCGCCATCGGCGACAGGCCACTGAACAGCGGAGGCGCGCCGCGAGCCGGTAGTGGATAGGGGCAGTGAACGAGCGCGGCGGCTGGCACACCCGCGAGCTCAGCGGCGATCGCGGCAGCCGGTACGAGCCAGTCGAACACGACCACGTCGGCCCTCCAGCCCTCGAGCATCTCGATCGCATCGCGTGTCCCCTCGGGCATCGGCGCGATCACGCCGTCGCGCAGTCGCTTCGCGGCGCCAAGCTGCGTACGCGCCTCCCAGTCACGTACAGGGTCGGTCTCCGGGCGCGTGAGGTCGAGGTCGGGCATCGCCCGCCGGTACTCGACGAACTCCGCCCCGGTGCTCTCGATCCGCTCGCGCGCGGCGCGGTGGGCGAGGACCCGCACCTCGTGACCGCGGTTGACCAGCTTACGTGTGAGCGCGAGCTGCGGTGGGGCGTTGCCGCTGAACGCGAGGAGCGTCTGGAAGACTCGCATATACTTCATCTTAGTGTGACAAAGATGAAAAAGTCAAGCGGCCCGCGCAAGGAACGCACCTATCGGATGACCGCCCGCGCCGAAGCGGCCGCCGCGACCGGCGAGCGGCTGCTCGCCGCGGCGTGGAAGCACTTCGGCACTCGACCGTACGAGGAGGTTCGCCTGCGCGAGATCGCCGCCGACGCGCTCGTCACCGAACAGACGCTCCTCGCGCGCTTTCACTCCAAGGACGAGTTGCTCACCGCGGCGTACAGATGGTGGGCGATGAGCGAGAAATCACGCCGTGACGCGGCTCCCGTGGGCCGCTTCCCCGAGGCTGTCGCCAACGTGTTCGACCACTACGAGGCGCACGGAACGGCGATTCTGCGCATGCTCTCCCAGGAGGACCGTATCCCCGCGGTCCGCTACCTCGCCGACAGGGGCAGGGAATACCACCATGATTGGGCGAGCAGGGTCTTCCAGCCGCTGCTCGCCGGCCTGCGGCGCGCATCCAGGGAGCGGCGGCTCGCGGCCGTGGTCATCGCCACGGACGTGCTCGTGTGGAAGCTCCTGCGACTCGACATGCAGCTCAGCCGCCCCCAGGCCGAAGAGACTGTGCTCGAGATGATCGAGTCCTACTCGGGGCGATCGAGTCGAGAGGGCCCACCGAGGCGGGCCCTGGATGAGACGACCGCCCTCCGAGCTCACGCATCGCCGGTACTTCCGAGCTAACCCGCGACGGCCTTCGCGGCATCGATCGGGGCCGCGGGGCCGTGGTCAAGCGGCTCGGCCGTGACCACCGCCCGCCCGCGGCGCAACCGCCGCCCCAGCGGCCCCAGCACCTGCACGACGAGCAAACGCGCATCCCCCCACGCGGCGGGGAAGGCGAGGCGCAGCACGAGCGTGTAGACGGCCAGCCCCGCGCCGGCGACCAGCGCGATCAAGAGCACGCGCGGGAGCGCGCCTTCGAGCAGCCGCATCGCCGGCACGGCGACCGCCGCGAGCGCGAGACAGCTGACGATCGCGGGGCCGAGCTCGGGGACGAGTCGGCGGATCGAGAGCCCCACGTAAGGGCCGAGCATGAAGCGGTAGGCGCCGAGCAGGATCACGAAGTAGGCGGCGACGACCGCGCCGGCCACCACCATCAGGCCGTGACGGGAGGCGAGCAGGACGGCTCCTCCGTAGAGCGCGAGGCGAGCGACGTTGAACAGCAGCAGCGGCCGCGGCTTGCCGATCGCCAGCATCACCTGGGAGTAGCCGGTGAGCACGGCGGCGAGCATCCCGGCGAGCGCCAGCACCTGCGTGGGCTCGATCGAGGGCTTCCAGGCGGCGCCGAACAGGAATGGCACGAGCACTGGAGCGAGCACCATCAGCAGGGCGAGCAGCGGGAAGATGATCGCGGCGTGCACCCGTGCGGCACGCTCGTGCACGGCCCGCAGCGTCTCGCGATCGGTGGTGCGCGAGTAGACGGGGTAGGCGACCTGCACCATCACTCCGCTGAGCTTGTCCTGGTAGACCACGCCGAGGTTGAACGCGCGGTAGTAGATACCCACGGTTGTCGCCGACAGGCGGGCGGCGAGGATCGCGTAGTCGACGTTGCGGAACAGCACCTCCACGAGGCCCGCGAGCGCGGCGGGCAGCCCGAAGCCGGCGACCTGCCGCTGTGCGCGAGGCGACCAGCGTGGCAGTGGCGCGGGCGCGCGGATCAGCAGCAGCAGCGAGCTGACGCTCATCTGCACGAGTGCGCCGATCACGATCGCCTTTGCCCCCAGCCCACTCGCCGCGAGCGCGACGGCCGCAACGAAGCCGCTCACCACGCTGATCGTGTCGATCAAGCTGGTGCTGCGGAAGTCGAGCGCACGCCACAGCGTGGCGCGCGAGACGCCACCGAGCGCCGCGATCAACAGGATCGGGGAGATCAGCTCGATCAGCGAAGCGGTCTCGGAGCCGAACAGCGGCCGCCACAGCGGCGCGGCGAGCAGGTAGACCCCCGCGCTGAGCACGGCGCCGCCGACGACGCACATGAACATCGAGGCTTGGCGGTCGTGCTCGTCGATCGTCTCGCGCTGCACGAGCGCCGAGGCGAAGCCCTCGAAGGTGAGGATGCCCGCGAGCGGCAGGAAGATCAGCGCGACCGCGGCGTGCCCGAAGGCCGCCGGGGCGACCAGCCGAGCGAGCGCCACGGCGGCGGCGAGCGCCAGCGTTTCGCCCACCATGCGCGTCACCGCCAGCCAGCGCAGGCCGCGGATCGTGGTCTCTTTGAGGGTCTCCTCCGCGGGCATTGGCGTTCTTGGAGAATCAACGCCCGGTATGCCGTGGGGCTTGCAGGTCGGGGATCTGCTCCGGGACTTGCGGATTCGCGATCTGCACAGGGGACTCGCAGGTTCGCTCTTCGCTAAAAGGGCGAAACTTGTCGGGGCGCAAACCAAGCGTTGCGACGACACCAGTCGTTGGGACCAGCTAGTGCGGTCGTTAGGACGACGAACAAAGTCTCAAACCGTACGGTTACGTACGCTTCCGTTCGGGTCTGCTAGGATGTGGCCATGACGACGGTCAAGGCAGACGAAGTACGTATCCCTCGTCGAGCTCGCGAGGCGGTGGCGCGTCACGAGGAGGTGGTCGTCCTCAATCGGGAGCGTCCAGCATTCGTGATCGTCCATCCTGACGATCACCGGCGCCCCGTGTCGGCGCACCGGGGGCGACGGTTGGGCGATGTGCTTGCCCTGCTCGCAAGCGCTGCACCTCCCGACCCAGGGTTCGCCGAGGACATGGAAGCCGTGCTCGACTCGGTCGGCGCAGTGCCATCCGATCCGTGGGCACAGTCCTAGACACCACAGTCTTCGTCGAGCTCGAGCGGGCCATGCGCATGCTGCCCGCCGAGCATGCGATGCAGACCGTCGGGGGCCGCCTGGAGGATCGCCTTGGCGCGGATGACGAGGTCGCGATCGCGACCATCACGGCCTCGGAGCTGCTACACGGAGTGCACAGAGCTACCGAGGAGCATCGTGCCCGACGTGAGGCGTTCGTCGCGTCGGTGTTGGATGCATTCCCAGTGCTCTCCTTTGACCTGCTGGTCGCACGGGTCCACGCACGACTCTGGGCAGGCCTCGTCTCATCAGGTGCCGATGTCGGAGCGCACGACCGCATCGTCGCCGCCACCGCGATGTCGGTGGGTTGGCGGGTCGGGACTGCCAACATGCGCCACTTTGGTCGCATCCCCGGTCTCGATGTCAGACAGATATCGCTGACCTGATCGAGCCGAGCCAAGGACGGTTTGCGTCCCGGCCGAGAAGTGGGCGTTACAAGTTCGCCGCGGCCGGTCGCGTTTTTTTGACGGGATGTACCGCGAATCCGGCACCGCGCTGGCAACCAGGCTCGAGCTGGAGGAGCCCGAGCTGAGGGCGACCGTCTCAGGGGAGGTGGTGTTCGCCTTCTCCTATCTGAGCTGGGGCGCCGCGGCGCGGCGGGGCTGGTTTGGCACCGAGGACCGGCTGGCACGCGGGCTGGTCACCCACGAGCAGGTGCAGCGCGTGTTGATCTGCGATCGCGCACGCAGCCTGCCGCTGAAGCTGCTGCGCGACGGCCTCGCCCGCGACGCGGCGCCGTTCCCGGCGGACGAGCGCAGGCAGCTGCTCGCGCCGGTGCGGCTGCGCCGCAGCGATCCGACCGCACTGAATAGCGTCGCGCGCGCCTTTGCCGCCTACGGCCGTGCGATGGAGCGCGGGGCGCAGAGGATGGGGCTGAAGGATCCGGTGGTGATCACGACCCATCCGCTGGTGGCAGGCTTCGCCGAGCTCTCATGGGCGCGTGCGGTGACCTACTACGCGCTGGACGAGTGGACCGCGCACCCCGCATACAGCCGTTGGTGGGCGGCGTATCGAGAGAGCTACAGGTGTATCCGAGAGCGAGGCCACCGGGTGGCGACGGTGAGCGCCGCTCTGCTGCGAAGCCTCATGCCCACGGGGGCGAGCCGCGTCGTGCCCAACGGCCTCGAGCCCGCGGAGTGGCTGGAGCAGCCCAGCTCCTCGCAGCCGTCGGCCGATCACCGCGCGTCTGGGTCTGCCGATCACCGCGCGCAGCTGTCTGCCGATCACCGCGCGCAGCTGTCTGCCGATCACCGCGCGCAGCTGTCTGCCGATCACCGCGCGCAGCTGTCTGCCGATCACCGCGCGCAGTCGTCGGCCGATCGCCGTGGCCCGCTGCTCGTCTACGCGGGCAGCCTCGATGCCCGCCTGGACGTGGAGTGGCTGCGTCAGACCGCCAGGGCGATGCCGCAGGCGACGCTGGCGCTGGTGGGCCCGCTGGTGGATGCGGCCCACCTGCAGCCGCTGCGAGGCGAGCCCAACGTGGCGATCCGCGCGTCGCTGGCACGCGCGGAGCTCGCGGCGCTGATCCGCGGCGCCGACGTGGGCTTGATCCCCCACAGGCGCTCATCGCTGACCGACGCGATGAGCCCGCTGAAGCTCTACGAGTACCTCGCGGGCGGTCTGCCGGTGGCGGCCACCGACCTCGAGCCGATGCGCGGCATCGACGATCGTGTGGTGCTGGTAGGCGAGGGCGGCGACTTTCCCGCTGCGGTGCGCGCCGCGCACGCGCTGGGTCGGGCGCGGGAGAGCGAGCGGCGTGCGTTCGTGCACGCCAACTCGTGGCGCAGTCGCCACGACGCGCTGCTCGAGCTGGCGCTTGGTTGAGCTGAGCTCTGGGCCACCGACACCGGGTCGGGTGAGTGGGCATCGAAGTCAGACGACGCATCGCCAGAGCCAACCGGTCTGCGTCCCGAGGGGTCGCGACTGCTTGCCGGCAGGTTTGGAGCCCGCTATTCCGCTACCGCGATCTTCTGGGCGAGCGAGGTGAGCGACTGCGCCGCATCGCCGACCTGCACGGCGATCTTGCGCTTGTCGGCCTGTGTCAGCGCGCCGTACAGCGCGAAGCCGAGAGGCGTGTTGCGGCGGTAGGCGTCCAGCTCATGCTGAACGGTCGCGAACTGTGCGGCGATCGAGGCGGCGAGCGCGGAGCTGCCGTCGCGTTCCAGCACGGGACGCATGTATTCGAAGGCCTTGCGCGCTCCCATCAGGTTGGCCTGGAAGTCGGAGAGGTCGGTGTGCGAGTAGCGATCCTCTTCGCCGGTGATCTTCACGTTGACGATCTCGTTGAGCAGCGCCACCGACCCGTTGACCAGCTGGTCGGGAGCGAGGGGAAGGGAGGGCACGCGCTGGTTGAGAGTCGTCACATCACCCAGCAGCTTGTTGGCCAGCGGCGTCGCGCCGCGGAGGGTGTGCTTGGCCCACATCAACTGCTCGATGTGATGGAAGCCAAACCACTTCGCGACGTCGCCGTTGACAAACGGCGAATCGATCCGCGCGTCGATCGCGGTGTCGAGACCTGGGAAGCTCTCGGCCACCGGCTCGATCGCCTCGTAGTGCGAGCGCACGGGCCCGAACAGCAGCTTCGCCTCGGCCATGTTGCCCTGCTCGATCGCCGCCACGAACTGACGCGTGCCTTCGAGCAGCGCGGCGGTCTGGCCCTCGACGTAGGTGCGGTATTGGAGCACCGCCGTCTTCAACAGCACCTCCGAGGGGCTCTTCACGGGGTGGGGCTTGCCGGTGACCGTCAGTTCGCCCTGGGTCACGTCCCCGTCGGGGCACACGAGCTCGTACTTGCCGGGCTCCAGATCGAGCGAGAACGAGCCCGAGAGCCCTGGCAGGAGGTTCTCGCGCTCGCCGAGGATGATGCCGCTCTCGCTGTGCAGCTCCAGCTCGGTCACCCGTGTGGTGCCCCCGTTGGCAACCGAGAAGGTCACCGGACCGGCGCGTACCGACGCCTTCCCAGGGGAGCATCCCTGGTCGGTGAGCGTGAACTTGAGCAGCGCCGCACCGGCTTCGGCGCCATCGCTGCCGCACGCTGCGAGGCCGAGTGCGGCGAGCAGCGCCAGCAGAAGCGCCGCGACCACGTTCCTGGCGCGCTGGCGATTCCGGCCTGGACGTGCGCGTATGCGCGGCGGAGTCGTGGGTGTGTGGCGCAAAGTGGGCAACTTCCGAGTCGTTAGATGTACAGGGCGTTATCGGAAGCCCCCCCACTAATGTTAGTGTTAGGCAACCCTAAGTTGAACGTGCGAAGGTGTAGCACACATCCGCATACGGAGATCGCCACACCCTGGGTCGCTCCCCGGCGGGACGCAGCACGGCGCTCCAGGCGCTTGCTCTGCGTGGGCGCGCTCATGCTGCTGGCGACTCTGCCCGGGCCTCCCGCTGCGTCAGCCGCCGGCGTCAGCACGAGCGACGCCCAGGGACTGCACATGCTGCTCGCGCTGCTGCCGGTCCGCTACGCGAGCGCTCCACCCACGCACGAAACCCAGTCGGCCGCCGTCGTCCGCATGCTCGCACGGGGAGCGGAGCGGCGGGTGGCGGAATTGCGATCCACGCTTGCCGCCCGCGATCCCGCCGGCACCGCGCGAGCGCTTCGTACCCTCATCAGCCTGGAAGCGTTGCTGGGTCCCACCACGCAGCGATTTCAGCCGTGGCCGCTTACCCTCGAAGTGAATGCGCTCAGCGCACAGGCCCAGCGCCAGCTCGCTGCGATCCTGCCGGCGTCGGGACGGATCAAGCAGCGCTCCTACTCCGGGATCGACGCGGCGCTGGAACAGGCGCAAGCCGCCGCGCGCGAAGGAGATCGGGGAACGGCGAGCTTCGATCTGCTGAACGCATACGTCATCTACGCCAGCGGACCCGGTCAACGGCTGCTGATCCAGGATCCCCAGCTTGACGGGGAGATAACGCGTGAGCTGCTGCTCGGCGGTGGGGGCACCGCCGGTGGGAGCGGCTCAGCGCTGGTGGAACTGATCGCGCGGGGCGCCGGGCCCGCCGCTGTGGGGCGCGCCGCCGCCGCCGTGAGTGCCGACCTGACCCTCGCCGCCCAGACACTCGGCGAAGTGCACGTCAGCCGCACCACGATCGTGATCGATGGTGCGATCATCGTGTTCCGCGAGGGGCTGGAGGCGGTGCTGATCCTCGCCGCGCTCACCGCCTCGTTCGTTGGAGCGAAGCGTCACCTGCGCCGGCCGGTGCTGATCGGCGCCGTGGCCGGCCTGGGCGCCACCGCGCTCACATGGGTGGTGGCTCAGATGATGCTGCACATGCTCGGCGAAGGGGGGCTGGAGTTGCAGGCGGTCACGGGCCTGATCGCGATCGCGGTACTGCTGCTGGTGACCAACTGGTTCTTCCATCGCGTCTACTGGAGCCAGTGGATCGCGCGCTTCAACCGCCGGCGCAAAGCGATCGAACGGTGGGATCGGCTCGGTTTCATCTCCGGCCAGGTGTTCGGCCTCGCGCTGCTCGGCCTCTCCAGCGTCTACCGCGAGGGCTTGGAGACGGTGCTCTTCCTGCAGGCGCTGCAAACCAGCGCGGGCACTGAAGCTACGCTGCTCGGAGCGGGCATCGGCCTGGGCGGTACGCTGATCGTGGGCATTCTCACCCTCAAGCTGCAGCGCAAGCTGCCGTTCAAGCGGATGCTGATGCTCACCGGCGTCATGATCGCGCTCGTGCTGGCGGTGATGGTGGGCACCACCGTGCACAACCTCCAGGGCATCGGCTGGGTGCCGATCACGCCCACCAGCTTCACCGTGCCGATCGCATGGAGCACGTGGCTGGGCGTGTACCCGACGTGGGAGGGCATCGCCGCCCAGCTCGGCTCGCCGGCGTTCGTGCTCGGCTCCTACTTCGTGGCTCGCGAGATACAGGTCGGGCGCCCCCAGCGCCGGGCGCGGGCGGCGCAGGGAGGGCAGGCGGCCCCGGCGTCGCGGGTACTGCCCGAGACGCGTGCGGCCCAGGCGGTTGTTCCGCCACGGCTCTCTGCCGAGGTCTAAAAAAACCTATTAATAAGGAGTGGAACCACCGCCGGCAGGCTGCTGAGCGGCAGGTGCCTGGCCCAGCGCTAGGGCGTTTTGTTGTAGATCAACTGGCACCGCGGTTTGGGCGATGTGAACCGGAATCGCTGTTCGGCGATCTCTGTGACCTGCCCGGTGTCGTGGCACCGCGTATAGACTTCTTCGGAGGTATCTCCAAGGATGTAGATAAACGGGCAGTCGATCTGATACGGCGAGTGTCGCACGCATGCGGATTGCGGTTGGACTTCGTCGCTGCTTGGCCTCGAAGGCCCATAGGTGTGGGGGAGCGATTCTGCGTGCTTTGCAACGTGACGGGCGTCCGTCACGGTCACGGTCCACGCTTGGTGTACCGTGAGAGTGCGCCAGTGATGGCCGGGCGTCGCCTGTGCGGCCCTTGGGAGAAAGGGCGCCAAGCACAGGACCACCGCCGAGATCGTGGCTGCTCGTCGCATAACGCGGGCGATGATACCGAGCAGCGACCCTCGGCGAGGGTCAAGGTCGGGCTCGGCGAGTGAGAGCGCCGGCCGTCAAGCGCCGTGTAGTGCTGTCATGCTCTGTATAACGTGGGCCTGCTGCCCGATTACTCTCGCCAAGCCGAGCGCTATGACGAGACGCGCTCCGCGAGCCCATCGGTTCTGCGGGCGCTGCGCGAGGCTCTCAAAGGCGCGCCCGGCCGACGGCTTGCCGACATCGGTGGCGGGACAGGTAACTACGCCCTCGCCCTCAGGCGGGAGGGGTGGGAGCCTGTGGTGGTGGACCGCTCGGCCGCAATGCTGGCGTGGGCCGCTACCAAGGGGCTCGAGACCGTCGAGGCGGACGCACAGCGACTGCCGTTCGAGGACGAGACGTTCGACGCCGCCACGATGATCTCGATGCTGCACCACGTTGATGACCGCAGCCTCGCGCTGGCTGAGGCGCGGCGCATCCTCAGACCCGGAGGACGCCTGGTGCTCAAGGGTTACACGGGTGAGGATGCCGCCACCCTCTGGATTCTCGACTACTTTCCGAGCAGCCGGCGCTGGATGGAGGCGACTCACCCGCCGCGGGCGGCGATACTCGAGGAGCTACCCGGAGCGTGGCTCTTCGCGTTCGAGTTCGAGGATATGGAGGACGCATCGCTGGCCGCTCTCTCGGCCGACCCCGATCGTGTGCTGGAGGCTGCAGAGAGGGGCGAGACGAGCTATTTCGAGCGGATGTCGCGCGACCATCCCGAGGAGCTACGAGCTGGGGTTGCGCGGCTCCGAGAGGACATCGCGGCCGGCCGGGCCCCGAAGCGTGCCGGGACGGCGTCGGTGTGCAGCTGGACCAAGCGCTAGACCCTATGTCACGTGCACAGCCTTGCACCACCGGCGCAGGACCAGGTGCACCTCGCTGATGTGAGATAGTGCGGTTGTGAGCACCGCCGAGCCATCCGCTGTCCGCCTAATCGCCGTCGAGGATCTCGGTAGCTCTCAGGTCGCCGTGGTAGAGCAGACACCGCACGGCGCCCTCGCCGTCGGCATCAGCACGGGTAAGCCGTTCGCCGTGTCCAACCGGTGCCGCCACCTGTTTGCCTCGCTGGGCAAGGGACACGTGACCGAGGACGGATGCCTGCAGTGCCCATGGCACGCGGCGCTGTACGACGTCGGCTCCGGAAAAATGGTGCGGGGGCCCCAGGGCGCGTTCAAGCCGCTAGCCGGTGCTGTGAAGGCTACGGCCGGTGCCCGCGCACTGAAGACCTTCCCGGTCGAGGTGCGCGACGGGGCAATCTGGCTCGTCGGCTAATCCGGTCCACGCGCTCGTTGTTGCCGGAATGCAGCACCCTGGTCTGACGGCCCACGCCCATGCGGGCGGCACTCTGGGCCAGGGCTCCTCGCGGGGAAGTACATCGCGGTCGGCCGAGCGTAGTGTGCTCGACTATTGATCTCTGGTACATTCCGCGAACGCTTTTCGGCAGCAGCCGGCTCGGAGCCGGCCTTGGGGCATTACTTGGGGGGATCATCCTGATGATGAGGTTTCGGCGCAGCAGGGCGTTAGCGCGCATCGTCCGACTGGGCACGCTGACGGCGAGCCTCTTTATCCTCGCCACGCTGGCTACAGGCTCGTTCGCACTTGGGACCGCCTCGTGGACGCCTGCGGCGGTCCCAGCGAACCGTCAGGCGACCCAGAGTTCCATGCCCCTGGCGCCCCTGATCATCTTGCCGTCGAACAAGGCGTGCGTCGCTGGCGGCAAACTGACGGTCCAGTTCAATAGCACTCCACACGGGCCGTGGGCGAAGGTGACTATTTACCTGAACGGCAAGCGCCACACCACGCTTAGGTACCCGCATATCAAACGGCTTGTGACAGTCACCGGGCTGCCGCGAGGCAGTTTTATTATGGCAGTTACCGGTGTCACGCGCGCGGGGCGCGCACGCGCTATCGACCGTCGTTATAAAGCATGTGCGGTAAAATTCGAAGGAAAAGAAAAAGCCGAACGCGAAGCAAAAGAAAAGACTGAACGTGAAGCCAAAGAAAAAGCTGAACGCGAAGCAAAAGAAAAAGCTGAACGGGAAGCCAAAGTAAGGGCTGAACGCGAAGCCAAAGAAAGGGCTGAACGGGAAGCCAAAGAAAAGGCTGAACGCGAAGCAAAAGAAAAAGCTGAACGGGAAGCCAAAGAAAAAGAAGAAAAAGAAAAAGCGGCACCACCGCCGACCGGGGTAGAGGCGGGGAGCTACTCGGGCACCGACACGCAGGGCTACCCGATGTCGTTCTACGTCGCGTCTGACCAAAGCGCGGTGCAAAACGTCGTGGTCGGCACCACGGTGATGGGCTGCACGCCGAGCAAGGGCTTCGACGATCACTTCGAAGTCGCCTCTATCGCGATCGACTCCGAAGGCGACTTCTCCAGCACGACGGAACAGGAAGGCGTGATCGAAAACACGCCGGCCAAGTTCAAGTACACGATCAGCGGGCACCTGTCGGGCACGAGCGCCAGCGGGAGCATCCGCGAGGACATCAGCTTCAGCAACGGCACCGAATACTCGTGCACGACGAACACGCTCGCGTGGTCGCTGACGCGCGAATCGGTGCAGACGGAAGCGAGCTTCCCGCCGGCCGCGGGCAGCTACTCGGGCACCGACCAGCAGGGCTACCCGATGACGTTCTATGTCTCGCCCGGTGGCGGGCAGGTGCAGAACGTCCGCGTCGACACGACGGTGGTGGGCTGCACGCCGAGTGAAGGATTCGACGACCACTTCGAAGTGGCGTCGGTCGCCATCAACCCGGATGGCTCGTTCTCGAGCACGACCGAACAGGAAGGCGTGCTCAAACATCTGCCGGCGAAATTCAAGTACACGTTCAGCGGGCAGTTCCACGGCACCGGGTCCGCCGGCGTGGTGCGGGTCGCGGGGACGCTACGCGAGGACATCACCTACGACAACGGCTCGAAATTCGAGTGCACGACAAACGGCGAGTACTGGTCGCTGACGCGCGAATCGGTGCAGACGGAAGCGAGCTTCCCGCCGGCCGCGGGCAGCTACTCGGGCACCGACCAGCAGGGCTACCCGATGACGTTTGAAGTGACCTCGGGCGGGACCAAGCTCCAGAACGTGAGCGTCCCCACCGTGGTCGTCGGTTGCACGCCCGCCAAAGAAACCGATCTTGCGTTCGTGATCAAAGAAGCGACGATCGGATCCGACGGCTCGTTCACCGCGAAGGAAACGGAAAGCGCCACAGTGCTCGCCGTGACTGCCACCGTCACCTATGAATTCAGCGGCCAGTTCTACGGCCCCGGCAGCGGCGGCAAGGTAAGAGTCGCCGGCACGCTCCGGGAGACGGCCGTCGACGAAAGCGGCAAGACCTTCGAATGCACCTCGAACGGGCAGGCGTGGGAAGCCACACACTCATAGCGGCGTAGCACGTCCCGGCGGCACCTGCCAATGTGGATCAGATCGTGGGCCGACTGTTCGGAGGACTCCCCCGATGCGACCGACTTCGCAGTATTCGATGAAACTACGTCTGGTCGAGCAGCACGAGCGCTTGCCCGTTGAGACGCGGCAGATGCACCACGGGCCCGAGAAAGTCGCCCGTGGAAAAATCGAAGGCCACGACGTGGTCCTCACCCACGCAGTACAGACGATCGTCCGGCCCGAATCTCAATCCCCGCGGCCTGCGGAACTTCAATGAGGGGTCGGGGGCGAAGACGCGGACGAGCTTTCCGGTAGCTGAGTCGTATTCGCGGACGCTGGTGAGAGCATCTGGAGCACCGAAGGGGCACTCGCTGGCGACCACGATGTGCCCATTCGGAGCGAGCGTCAGATCGAGCGGGCTCAGCTCGGGGTCGGTGACCCAAGCATCTGGCACTGTGCGAGGACGATACCTCCCTTGCGCGGAAAGGGGGGTCGGCGCCACCGATCACCGCTCATTCGTCGCCGGCTTTGCGGTGTTACCGTCTGGGGATGATGGAGGTCGATGGTCGTGGCACTGATCGGAATGCAGCCGACCCGATTTCAGTGGCTTCAACGCGTCGCGAGCCGAATCGATGGGCGGTCCTGGCCCTGCTCGGCGTCGCGCAGCTGATGGTGGTGCTGGACGCGACGATCGTGACGATCGCGATTCCTTCGGCCCAGGAGGCGCTGCATTTCTCGACCGAGAGCCGGCAGTGGATCATCACCGCCTACGCGCTGGCGTTCGGCAGCCTGCTGCTGCTGGGTGGCAAGCTCGGCGATCTGTTCGGGCGCAAGTGGACCCTGATCGCCGGCCTGGTCGGGTTCTCGATCGCCTCGGCGATCGGCGGGCTGGCCCAGTCCTTCGGCGTGCTCGTGGCCGCCCGAACGCTCCAGGGGGCATTCGGCGCACTGCTCGCACCCTCGGCGCTGGGGTTGCTGACGGTGACGTTCGAGGGATCTCCCGACCGGCCCACAGCGTTCGGGATCTTCGGTGCGATCGCCGGCGGTGGCGCCTCGCTCGGGCTGATACTCGGCGGTGCGCTCACCCAAGTCTTGTCCTGGCGCTGGTGCCTGTACGTCAACCTTGTGATCGCCGTGCCTACGACGATCGTGGCGTTGCGCCTGCTGGTCAATCACGGCGCTCCGGAGCGGGATCCGATCGACATACCGGGGGTTCTCACCTCAGCGCTGGGCCTGTTCGCGCTGGTCTACGGGTTCTCCAACGCCGAGACCCACTCTTGGAGGGCCACGGCCACGATCGTGGCGCTCGTCGCAAGCCCCGTGCTCCTGACGGCTTTCGTGCTGATCGAGCGCCGAGCCAAGCATCCGTTGCTGCCCCTGCACATCATCTGGGACCGTGCGCGCGGCGGCGCGTACACCACGATCGCGCTGGCCGGCGCGGGCATCTTTGCGGTATTTCTGTTTCTCACCTACTTCCTGCAGCAGCAGCTCGGACTGTCGCCGCTCACCACCGGACTGGCGTTCCTCCCGCTCACCGGCGTTCTGGTGGTCACCTCGACCACGGTGCAGACCCGCGTGATCCAACACACCGGGGTCAAGCCGCTGGTGCTCGCCGGCACGGCGCTCGGGGCGATCGCGATGTTCCTGTTCACGCGCCTGACGCCCGGCTCCAGCTACGCCAGCAATGTCCTTCCCGGTCTGCTCGTCCTCGGCGTCGGGATGGGATGCATCTTCGCGCCGGCGTTCTCGACGGCGACTCTGGGCGTGGAGGGACGCGAGGCCGGGGTCGCCTCGGCGATGGTCAACACCTCCCAGCAGGTCGGCGGCTCGGTCGGCACCTCCCTGCTGAGCACGATCTTCGCCAGCGCGGTCGCCAGCTACACGGCCAGTCACCTGCACACCGCCGACCTGGCCAACGCCGCGGCAGTTCACGGCTACACCACGGCATTCTGGTGGGCGGTCGGAATCTTCGCCCTCGGCTTCCTTCTGGCGATCGTGATCCTTCCCGGCCGGGCCAAGCCTCGCGTGCCCACCGTCAGGGCTGCGCTCGCCCGTCACGCGATCGGCAACTGCCACCACTTCGATGCTGCGGATGGCGCCCGGCATGTGCTTGGGGCTACGACGGGTGCTGAGGGGCGATGAGCACCGGCCGCTTGGTGTGTGCCGCGAGTGCGTGGGAGACGCTGCCGAGGAGAGCGCTGCCGATGGCGCCCCGGCCGCGTTGGCCGCAGACAACCAGTCCGGCGTCAATCTCCTGGGCGATCTCATCGATCGTCGTGGCCACGGATTCGTTGGCTTGCGCGATTCGCGCGGAGGCGTTGTAGCCGCGCTGGCGGGCACCCGCGGCGCCCTCTTCTGCGATCTCTCGCGCGGTAGCCGCCTCCTGCTCGTCGATCTCGCCCTCGTTCGGCACGGCGACTAGGAACGAGCCGGCTCGGGCCAACTGCACAGCTGCCGGCGTCCACACAACCAATACCACGGCATCGGCAGGCTTGATCAGTTCGACTGCGGCAGCCAGCGCCGTCTTTGAGCCGTCGGATCCGTCGTAGCAAAACAACACCGGTTTATTCACCGCTCAGCCTCCTTGTCTCTAGCATCACGCAGTCGTGCGTCAGGCTACTCCGCGGCGGAACTCGAGGATGTCACCATCCGAGATCCCGCCCGGACGCCTCCTCTATGGCCGAGCGAGCGTCCGGCCATGGGCTGTGGTCCCGCCGCCAATAGCCCAGTTCTCCGTAGTTTGGCGGCACTGGTAGGCTGACTTGCTTGGCCAGGGCGTCATGAACCTCCCAACAGGGGGAGTCGGGAGGTAGACGGTGAGTAAGCCGCCAGTACACAAATCGGCCTGTGGGATCTTCACGGCAGCTGCCGTGACGTTCGCCGTGGCCGGGCTAACGTTTGCCTGCGGGGCGCTGGCGGCGGGAGCGAACGGGAGCGCCGGACGTGCGTCTTCGGCGGCTGCGCCTGTGGCGTCAGTGGCACTCGCGAGCGACACCGGGCTTGGGGGCTTCCAGCCGCTTACCCCGTGGCGCCAACCGTCTGTCGAACTTCCGCCTCCGCATATGCTCGCCTACCAGCGGCTCGCCGAAGCTGGGGTTAGTCAGGCTTCGCACTGGCGCCATGGCGCCTGGTACTGCGAATACCTCCGTTGCACCCATGGGCCCTATCCACTTGTCACTATTTGGGGTGAGGTGCCGCTATTCGAGACCGCTGACGCGCTCGAGATGGCCTCGCCCTCATCGGTGCACCAAGCGCTCGTAGACCGTTTCGCGCGTGCGAACGAGCGCTACTGGGACGGTGCACTTGGCGGCTACGCCCCTTACCCGGGAGACCGTGCAGGAAATGTTCAGGCGTTCTTCGACGACAACGGCTGGGAGGGGCTCGCGTTCTTCAACGCCTACAAGGCCACCCACGAGCGCCGTTGGCTCTTTGACGCCCAGCGCGCGTTTCACTTCATCGCCGCCCGCGGCTGGGACAAGGATGGCGGGGGAATGTGGTGGAATACCAGTCATCCCTACCACTCAGGACCCGCTCTCGCGTCCGACAGTCTTTTGGGCATCCTGCTCTATGGCGAAGACCACGAACGCTGGCAGCTGGAAGACGTGAAGATGTATGTCGATTGGGCCAACGCCAACGACAACCACGATGAACGCCAGTTCTACCTTGAGATGCCCAACCGGCCGGAATCGGTGAACGACTACGTGCAGGCTCCCCTGATCTACGCGCAGTACCTACTGTGTCAGGACGGGGAGGGAGAAGGCTACTGCGTTCAAGCAGGACGAGTGGCGGCCACGCTCGCCGAGCAGCACGTCAACAAATATGGCTACGAATACAACTACGGGCCTGAGTACGACGCGATCTTTATGCAGTGGATGATGGCCTATGGGCAGGCAACGGGCGAGCCCTACTGGTTGACGCTCTCGGAGGTCAACGCGGCGGCTGCGGCCACGAACGCCGGCAAGGGGCACGGACTCTGGCTCTCGAGTTGGTGGGGCGGGCCAATTGCTGACCCTGAAACGCACCCGAACATGCTGCGCACCATAGGTGCCACGACGAGCCTCTTCGCTTGGGTCGAGGTGTACTCGAGCGCCGGCTCCTAAGACGGGAAGATCATAATCGCCCGAGCTTTGAAGGACGGGTCAGATTGACAAATGGCTCGGATCTGGGCGCGGCAAGCATCCGATAGATCCGCACTCCTGCTATGCGCGAGCGAGCAGGCATCTCCAGTGACGGCCTGAGCAGCGAGGCGACGAAGCTCGCTCCGCACCGCGGCACTCGAGCACGGCCTGCCGCGCGTCGGCCCGTCGATCACGCAAAACATCGGCCCGACCGACAATGAGACGCGCGCGCCGTGAGCCAGGGCCGAAGCTGCTCCCAGCCCCAGGCGTCCATCCCGATCTCGCGGCGCCGCCCGCCCTTGCCGTTGCGGACCAGCAGAGAGCCGCGTTGTGGATCAAGGTCGTGTTCGCTGAGGCTGGGCGCCTCTTGGATGCGTAGCCCGCCGCGCCAGAGCACGACTATCAGCGCACGCAGGCGAGCACCGTGGCGGTCGGTGCCGGCCTCGCGCATCACCGCGATGATCTCCTGCACCGTGGGCGGGTCGGCCGGGTAGCGCAGCCCCTTGTTGCGTGGCGGCCGTCCAGCGTGGAAGCCAGGCAGGGTCGCTGGTGAGCGACGCCGTCCAGCGGCATCGTGAACAGCGGAAACAGTCATGGGATCCTCCTCGGGATCGACACAGCGAACAGTTCTTGCTGCTCTACCAGCCCACCGGGGACTCCCAATATGCGTCTGCGGATCGGTTTATGTCGTGTTCGGGCGCTACTCTTGAAGTCATGAGGCATTCTGTTTTGAGTACTACCCCGACGGCTGAGAAGCCCGCGCTGAGCGACGAGGAGCGTGCTGGGCGGCGGCGGCGGCTTGCCGAGCGGGTGTTTAGCCCGGGCGGGCTTGATCGGGATACGCTTGAGCACATCGAGCAGCTGACGGACAACGAGTCCTAGCGACCTGCGGTGGATGCCGTCGAGCTGCTGGAAGGCGATGCGCCGTTCATCGCCGACACATCGGCATGGTGGCGATTCTCCTCCCTCCCCGCTGTGCTTGCCGGGCTCGTCAAGCAAGCGATGGACGATGACCGGCTGTGGATTACGCCGATCGTGCGGATGGAGATCCTCTACTCCACTCGCGGCACCTCCGAGTACACCGCAGTCGAGACAGAGCTCGACGGGTTCCGGATCCTGCGCAACGATCGAGCCGTCGCTGACGCGGCGATGAGCGCGGTCGGAGACCTGGCCGAGCGCAGCGACGGGTACCACCGCGTGCCGCTGACCGACGCGCTGATCGCCGCAGCCGCCGCCGAGCACGGCGGCATCGCGCTGCTTCACCGCGACACCCACTTCGACAAGCTCGCCGAAGTCCTCACATTCGAGAACGTCGAGCTTCCATGGTCCTGAGCCGTCAGGCGTACACCGACGCTGCCAGCCATCTACGAGACGCCTCTCGTCCGCAGCACCCACCCACTACGAGTCGATCGATACGCCTGCTTTGCTCGTGTGATGTGGCAACGCGGATATGGTCGAGAGGGGTCGCGTGGGACCACCGCGGACGGGACCAGCCTCTCGCCGGGCGGGGCAGTCAATGCTGGTCTGGATGCTACGAAGTCAAACACTTTATTTCTACAAGGGTATGCGCGTACGGCCACAAAGGCTCGGTCAAGATCGGCGAAACCCGCGTGCGGTTGGGGAACCCACGGCAGAGTAGGTGCATAGTGCAATAATCGTATTGTGCATCGGATGCGTGCGACCGGAGAGATCGTTGAGCGGCCTGGGGGTCGCGACGATCTTGTCGATGCGGTGCTGGGCGCCAGTCGTGCGCTGGTGGCGGTCGCTGCGCGTTCGCTGGCGGATTTGGCGGAGGATGTGACGCTGGCGCAGTACCGCGCGCTTGTGGAACTGGCGGCCTGCGGTCCGCAGCGTCCGGCTGATTTGGCGAGCGGCCTGGGGGTAGATCGTTCGACGGCTACGCGGATGTGCGACCGTCTCGTGCGCAAGGGGCTCGTGCAGCGGCGGAGGATCAGCGCGGATCGGCGGGGGGTGCGCATCTCGCTAACTCCTGTGGGGCGTGCCTTGGTGGAGGAGGTGACCCGTCGTCGCCGTGTCGAGATCGCGCAGATCCTGCGGCGGATGCCGCGCGCGGACCGGGCCTCGGCGCTGAGGGCGTTGCGGGTTTTTGCTGATGCGGCCGGCGAGGTGCCGGAGCAGGACTGGTCGCTGGGCTGGGGTCAGTGATGGGAGGGCGCGCGGTATCGACGTGGCTCGGTGGCTCGCGGCTGGGTTTGGTCGTGATGGCGCTGGTGGTCGGTGTGGGGGCGGGGTTGGGCGCGGTCGTCTTTCGAGAGTTGGTCTATGCGGTCACGTGGATCGTGACCGGGCACGAGCAGTTTGGGCAGCAGGGCCGCGTGGCGAGCTTGCACCTGGCATGGCTGGGTATCGGGTTTTTCCTCGTGATCCCGATGCTGGGCGGCCTGCTGTACGGGCCGCTGATCCAGCGCTTCGCTCGCGAGGCTCGTGGTCATGGGGTTCCGGAGGTGATGCTCGCGGTGTCCGAGAACGGTGGGCGGATTCGCCGGCAGGTGACGGTCGTCAAGGCGCTCGCGTCGGCGATCTGCATCGGGACGGGCGGGTCGGTGGGCCGCGAGGGGCCGATCGTCCAGATCGGCTCGGCCTGGGCGTCAACGGTCGGCCAGCGGGTGCGTATGTCCGAGCGCAGCCTGCGCATCATCGTCGCGTGTGGTGCCGCGGGCGGGATCGCGGCCACGTTCAACGCGCCGCTCACGGGTCTGTTCTTCGGGTTTGAGATCGTGCTGCGCGAATTCTCGCTGGACGCATTGTTCGCCACGGCCCTTTCGGCGGTCACCGCTGACCTGATCAGCCGTGCGTTCTTCGGCTCCGGGCCGTTCTTCGCCAGTTTCCCGCACAATCTGCTCGCGCCGCCGGACGCCACGTACCTGCTGATCGCCGTTCTCGGGCTCGCCGCCGGCCTGCTCGGCGTGGGCTTCAAGACCTTTCTGTATGGGTTGGAGGACTATCTCGATCGTGTGTGGAAGGGTCGCCCGGAGTGGGCGCGCCCCGCGGTGGGCGGTATCGCGCTCGGCGTGTTGCTGCTCGCTCTGCCGCAGATGTACGGGGTCGGCTACCCCGTGATGGACAACATCGTCGCTGGCCACGAAGCGCTCTGGCTGATCGTGATCTTGATGGTCGGCAAGGTGGCCGCCTCGAGTCTCACCCTCTCGATCGGTGGCTCCGGTGGCGTGTTCGCGCCGTCGCTGTTCACCGGTGCAGCGGGCGGCATGGCCTTCGGCGTCATTGCCCGTGACATCTTCGGAGCCGACATCGGCCCGGCGGCGATGTACGCGGTGATCGCGATGGGAGGCGTCTTCGCAGGCGCCACCCAGGCGCCGCTGACGGCGATCGCGAGCGTCCTCGAGATGACCGGCAACTTCACTCTGACGCTCCCGGTGATGCTGGCCTGCGGGATCGCCTCGGCGACCAGCAAGCAGCTCACCTACGGCTCCATCTACACCACCAAGCTGCTACGCCGCGGCATCGACATCGAGCAGCCGAGAGCCACCAGTGCGCTGGCGACACTCACTGTCGCCGAGGTGATGCAGCCGGCCGCAGACGACGATGGGCCGACTCGCTTGCCCGCGCAGGCGGAGTTCGAGGCAGAGCAAGCTGCGGTCTCGCGCGAGCTGTGGGCCAGGCTCGCCGGTCCCGTGAATGACGTACGCGACCCACAGGTACTCTTCGGCGACGAGAACCTGGAGCAGGCGCTGCGCCAGCTCGTGCTCTACGGCCACGACGGGCTACCTGTCCTCTCCCACGACGAGCACACGCTGCAGGGGTGGGTCACGCGCGAAGATGTCATGCGCGTGCTGGTAGAGCGCGCTCACGCATCGGCACGCGAAATCGAGCGAGGCGCCGAAGCCGCCGAGTTCGCCGCCAAAGAACCGCACAAGCAAGTCCACGTCCCCACCACACCGTTGGACGGCTATGAGATCCTTGAGATCACGATCAGCCAGCACACACCGGCCTGCGGGCGCCGCCTGGACGAGGTCCGCTGGCCGGCAGGCTGCAACGTACTCGCCGCCAGCGAAGGACACAAACTCATCGCGCCCCGCGCAGACATCAAGCTGCACCCCGGCGAGCGGATCGTACTGCTCGCCCCCACCTCAGCCTCTCCGGAGGATACGCAGCAGGGAACCCTAGTGTCACAGCCCTGAGCCCGCGCCATCCGGACACACTCCTCTGCGCGGACTCCAGATCCCGCGGCGGCCACCCGACCGGCACAGCTCGATCACACGACGACGAAACTCCGGCGAATACGACTTCGGCATGAACCTCTCCTTCGGGGAACAATGCCGCCCACCCTCTCACAAACACGGTCCATTACTCGGGGACCAGACCACGTGTTCGCCTACCGCACCAACACATAGGCGGCATGGCAGATGCTCGCGGCTCCGATCTGAGTAAACGGCATCGGATCTAACCCACACGAGCGCGGTCGCGCGCCTCGCTGGCGAGACGGCGCAGCAGCGCTCGCGGCCGGGCACGCCGCGACACGCGATCGCCGTGCAGGACGGCGGCAGGCACGGGGGGCGGGGCACCGCCCGCCCGCGCGATCGCCGCGAGCGAACCCCAGCGCACCGCTCCGAGCGCGTCGATCGCCGCGGTGGCCTCGGCGAGCACGTCGAGACCATCCGCGAGCAGGTCGTGGTGGCCGTAGAGGATCAGCGGCTGGCCGAGAAAGGCACGCAGCACGAGGTCCTCGCGGGGGGCGTCGAAGCCGGCGCGCAGCAGCAGCGGCAGGCCGCCCGCCACGAGCTCCCGGCCACCCCACCCGGCCAGTGCTCCCCGCTCCGGCGGACCTGCCCCCAGCGCGGCGGCGGGCAGAGGCGAGCGTGGGTCGATCCAGGGGTATGGCCGCGACACGCACACCGCCGCGAAGCCGCCGGCGCGCAGCCCGCGGGCGGCCGGCTCGCTGAGCTGCTCGTGCGGGGGCACCATCACCCGCTCGAAAGGCACCCCGGTGTGGCGCTGAAACGCGCCGGCGCGCGCGAGCGCCTGCCGCGCAAGCGCCAGCCCCTGCGCGTCCGAGTCGATTCTGCCCAGCTCTGGTCCGAGATGGTCGTTGCCGTGGATGCAGAGGGAGAGCTGCCCCGGGTATTCCCTGAAGAGTCGCACCACTCCCCGGTGCGCAAACCAGCCGTCGAGTGGGGTCATCGCGATCGCCATGTGGTAGCCGTGCTCGCGCGCGTGCAGGGCGAGCTGCTCGTAGCGCAGGTGCCCGTAGGTGGGCCAATGGAGGTTGGGGTCGTCCAGCACGAACGCCGCTTGTGGCGGCGCCACCCACGATGGCTGCGTAGCGCTGAGGCTCTGCAGGAAGCGCACGAGCGCCAGCAGCGCCAGACAGCGACCGGGGGCGAGGCGCTCGCGCAGCGATTCGCCATCCACAAGCTCCGCGGGCGCGGCGGCGAGCAGCTCGTGGGTGTGGTTGGCGCCTTCCGCAACCCACACGGGCGCGCCGCCGATGCTCGCGAGCGTGAGCTGCCCGGATGCCAGCGCCTGCGCCGGTAGTGGGCCGCAGTGGCGATCGGCGAGGCTCGCGCCACGCAGAGGCGGCGCGAGCGCTGGGTGGGCGGCGAGGGTGACCTCGGCGTGTATGTCTCCACTGGATCGCTTCTCGCTCAGCACATTGCCCGGCGAATTGCTCAGCTCCCCGCTCGGCGCATTCCCCGACGCATCGCTCAGCTTCCCGCCCAGCGCATCGCCCAGCTCCTCGCCCACGGCGTGCAGGCAGGGCAGGCCGGCGGGCACGTCAGGGGGCGCGTCGGGGCCGATCGCCAGGAGGCCGTCGAGCTCCGCCCAGCGGTCGCGGCTCTCGAAGCTGACCGGGTAGGCCTGTTCGAGCGCCGCGAGTAGCCGCCTCCGCGCGCCGCGTTCGCCTGCCGGAAAGATGCCGATGCGCGCTCGCCGCGTGTCCATCCGCGGCGCCGGGGGCGCCGACGCTAGCTCGGTCGCAATGCCCATATCGTGCCGTTGCCGGGGACCGGCTGGTGTTCGCAGAGCACCTCAAAGCCCGCATCTCTCAGCGCGGCGCGGGCGGCTTCGCGCGGGACGGGGTGCGGACAGCGCTGCTCGTGCCACTCCATCGCCAACGCCCTCGCGCTCAGCGACGCCAGCCGGGGGTCGGCGAGGATCTCCCACTCGCTGCCCTCGATATCCATCTTGACCAGATCGGCCGACTGCGCCAGGCGAAACACATCCACGCAGGGCACCTCGATCGTCTCCTCTCGGGAGTCGGTGTCCGCGACGTGCGATTCGGCGAATTGCCCAGCCACGAAGCGAACCGTGCCGTCGTGGTCGGCGGCGCAGGCAGCTAGCACCTCGATCTCGGCGGCACCGGCGGCTGTCTGGCGCAGCAGTTGCAGGTTCTCCGGGTCGGGCTCGACCGCCGTGACGTCGGCGCCTGGCCAACGCTCTCGGCAGGAGGCGGCAAACAACCCGACGTTGGCGCCGAGGTTGACGATCCGCGGGGGGCGCCCGAGCGCTGCGACCAGCTCGAGCACAGCAGGGGGTGGGTCGTACTCGCCGGCGATGAAGATCTCCGAGAAGATGCCCACGTCGCGAGTGCCGTGGCGGATGAAGTAGGGCACTGCGCCGCGTCGCGTGTGGTAGGCCCCGACGATCGCCCGTCCGCGGTGCTCACGCCACTTGAAGCGCCACAGCTCGCGCACCGCTCGGCGCCACGCGCCGTACTGGCGGACGAAGCGCAGGCGGCGAGCGGCGGGTGCCTCGTTTGGCGCCTGGCTGTGACGCTCGTCCAGGGTGACGGGCAGGCTGGATGGCATCGCTGGCATACCCACCAAACGATTCTGGATGCCCGCTGCTCGCGCGCCTCAGTGCGGAGGACCGTAGTGCTGTCCCGTCGGGCTCCAATCGACCCCGATGCCGCGTGGGTTGCGCGCGAGGCGATAGTCGTTGCGGGCCGGGTCGGCGAAGCGTGGATGTGAGGCGACGCGATCGGTGGGGCTCGCGCGGAACGACCACGGCGCCTGGCCGAAGAGGTTGTCGCGCTCGGCGATCGTGTAGGGAGTGCCGACGGGCGGCTCCACCACGAGATTGGAGAACAGGTTGTGGTCGATCCTCGCGGTGGGCGTGAACGAGGCATTGTCGGCTGCCAGCGCGAGGCCCTTGCCGTCCCAAATTGTGTTGTGCTGGATCGTCAGGTCTCTGACGTTCCAGATCTGGGCGAAGTTGGCGTATCCCCCTACCTGGTCGCGGAGGAAGAGGTTCTCGGTGAGGGAGACGTCGGTGGCGTCGCCGTCCTTGATGAAGAAGCCCTGGCAGTCGTTGTCGTGCTCGTAGTTGTGGGTGAAGGTGAGGTTGGTGCCCCCGTACACGGACTGCAGGCAGTCGGTGTGGTTGCCGGTCTCGACAATGTGTTCGAGCTCGTTGCCTGAGATCGTGACGTTGCGCCAGTTGTCGAGGTGGATCGCGTCTTCGCTGTGGCCGACGCCGATGTTGTGGATGCGGTTGCCGGAGATCGTGACGTCGGCGATCGGAGCCTGTGGTTCGCAACCGGGCCACACGGGCGCGTCGGGGGCGGTGCAGTCGGAGGTGTCGAACACGATGCCCTCGCCGCCGTTGTGCGCGTTGGAGATGTCGTTGCGCTCGAGCGTCACGAACGAGCTGCCGGCGGCGAGGGCGATTTCGCCGTCCACCCAGAGGTCGCGGACGGCGATGTGGCTGCCCGCGATCGCGATCGAGCCGGTGCTCACGTGAGCCCCCGGCGCCGCCCGCAGCGTCACGTCGCTAGGGGCGTCGGCTGTGAGCGAAAGCCTGCCGGGGTAGCTGCCGGCGGCGAGACACACCACGCCGCCGGCTGGGGCCCGCGCCACCGCTTCCGCGGCCGCCTCGAGACTCGCGACGCGGATGCCGCAGGGTCCCGTGGCGGCGGTTGCCGCGCGGAACGACGGGGCGGGCGGGGGGGAGCCGCTGAGCAGCGCGGCGCTCAGCGCAGCCGCGCCGGCGAGCAGCGCGGCGGCCGTCAAGAGAGTGCGACCGGGCTTCGCCCTCGCCCGCCCGAGCCGCCGGCCAAGCGCCGGGCGTGCACGCAGGCGGGCGATCGCGAGGTCCCCGTTCGCGCTGCCTCCTCGCTCTGTATGCCACATGCCCCAAACCAACGGGCGCACGATGGCTGGGCTCGCGAGGTCGAGCTCAGCTCGCGGGCCCGTACTGTTCTTCGGCGGGGCTCCAGTCGATGCCGATGCCGCTGGGGTTGGTGGCCAGCTGGTAGTCGTCGGTGGCGGTGTTGACGAACTGGGGGTTTGAGTTGGTGGTGTCGGTGGAGCTGGGGGTGAACGACCACGGCGCTTCGTCGAAGATGTTGTAGTCCTCGGTCAGCGCGTATGCCTTGCCGATCGGTTCATTGATCGTGAGCGCGGTGATCAGGTTGTGGTCGATGGTGGCGGAGGGCGACACCGAGGCATCGTCGGTGACGAGCGCGAGGCCCTTGCCGTCCCAGATCGTGTTGTTCTCGACGGTCAGGTTTTCGATGTTCCAGGCCTGCGCGTAGTTGGCAAACCTTTCTCCCGCTTCGTCCGGTTCGTCGTCGCGCAGGAACAGGTTGTCGGTGATCGACACGTCGGAGGCGTCGCCGTCCTTGATGAAGAAGCCCTGGCAGTCGTTGTCGTGCTCGTAGTTGTGGGTGAAGGTGAGGTTGGTGCCGCCGTACACAGACTGCAGGCAGTCGGTGTGGTTGCCGGACTCGATCACGTGTTCGAACTCGTTGCCGGTGACGACGACGTTGCGCCAGTAGTCGAGGTGGATCGCATCTTCGCTCTTGTGTTCGCCAACAGTCTGGCCGATATCGTGGAAATGGTTGCCGGAGATCGTCACGTTGGCGATCTGCGCGTGCGGTTCGCAGCCAGGCCACACGGGTGCGTTGGGAGCGGTGCAGTTGGAGGTGTCGAACACGACGCCCTCGCCGCCGCTTTCGTTGGCGTTGCTGATGTCGTTGTGGTCCACGGTGATGAACGAGCTGCCTTCTTCGAGCGCGACTTCGCCGTCGATCCACAGACCGCGCACGACCAGATGACTGCCGTTGATGTCCACGGCACGTGTAGTAACGTGTGCGCTCGGCGCCGCCTGCAGCGTCACGTCGCTGGCCGGCGAGGCGTCCAGGGTCAGGTTGCCGTATTCGCCCGAGTTGAGGCAGATCACGCTGCCCGCCGCCGCGCCCGACACCGCGGAGGACACGTTCGCGCCCAAGCTGAGGGTCTGTGTGCACGTCGGGTAGGGACTCCCACTCGTGGCGGCGATGACCGTCGCCGTCTGCGCGGAGGTCGCGGGCGTGGAGCCTCCTTTGTTGACCGCGGTCACGACGACCCGCAGGGTGTGTTCGACGTCGCTGCCGGCCAGTTTGTGTGTCGTGCCCGTAGCGCCGGAGATCCCCGTACAGCTTTCCCCTTTGGCGTTGCAGTCCTGCCACTGGTATTTGTAACTGGTGGGGCTGTTTTCCCACGTGCCGTTGGTGGTGGCCAGCGTGTCGCCTTCGACGGTGGTGCCCGTGATCGCCGGGAGCGTCTTGCTCACCGGCGCGGACGGCGGCGGAGGCGGTTCCTGTTTGGGTTTTTCGATCGTCGCGGTTGGCGTCGAGGTCGCGGAGGTGGAGCCGCCTTCGTTGGTGGCGGTGACGAGGATGCGCAGGGTGTGCCCGGTGTCGCTGCTGGTGAGCTTGTGGGTTTTGGTGTTCGCGCCGGAGATGCTGGCGCAGCTTTCGCCCTTGGTGTTGCAGTCCCGCCACTGGTATTTGTAGCTGGTGGGCGCGTTTTCCCATGCGCCGGTGGTGGTGGTGAGCGTGTCGCCTTCGACGGTCGTGCCAGTGATCGCGGGGAGTGCCTTGTTCACCGGGGCCGGTGGCGGCGGAGGCAGTTCTTCTTTCTTTTCTTCTTCTTCTTCTTCTTCTGGTTCGATCTTCGCGGTCGCCGCCGAGGTCGCGGAGGTGGAGCCGCCTTCGTTGGTGGCGGTGACGATCATGCGTAGGGTATGCCCGACGTCGCTGCTGGTGAGCTTGCGGGTTTTGTTGGTAGCGCCGGAGATGGTGGTGCAGCTTTCGCCTTTGGTGTTGCAGTCTTGCCACTGGTATTTGTAGCTGGTGGGCGCGTTTTCCCACGCGCCGGTGCTGGTGGTGAGCGTGTCGCCTTCGATCGTCGTGCCGGTGATCGCCGGGAGTGTTGTGTGCACGGGCGCCGATGGCTGCAGTTCTTCTTTCTTTTCCACTTCTTCGGGAGTGCGTTCTTCGGTTCGAGCGTTTTCTGTCAGGGGGTTGGTCGTGACTGGCGCTACGGGTCCCAGCGGGGCGCTCAGGACGAAGGTTGGGATTGGGGGGGCGGGGCTCGGACTGCTCGACCCCCGCACGGAGGCGGCGGTGGCGTAGGCTGAGATCGGGCAGTGCGCGTGGCGGTGGAATCGCCCGGCGCTCCAGGCGATGGGCAGCGCACGGAGGTTGGCGCGGATGCTGGCGTCGCTGGGGCAGTGCCCGCGCCGGCTGGCGCGGTAGCGCAGCGTGCCGCCCTCGCCGAGGATCGTGAGCCAGTAGCGACGGCCGGCGATCAGCCGGCTGGGCGCGAGCGTCACGGTGTTCCACGTGCCCCTCTGCGGCGAGGCGAGCGATCCGGTTCCGAGCAGCGTGCCCGGGCCGCGGTGGGAGTTGGTGTAGAGGCCGATGAGCACGGTGGCGGCGGTGCTCCGCGCGTCGATGTACAGCCGCAGGGCGGCGATCTGGCCGCTGGCGTGCGCGCGCAGCCCGAAGGCCTCGGGGCGGCCCGGGGTCAGCGCGTCGTGCTGGGACTCGATCGTCGCGTTGCCCAGCAGGACCTCGACCGGCCGAGCCGAGTGGACGTGGCGTGCCGGCGCGGCGTCGCCAAGCGCCACCCCCGCAAGGGCGAGCATTCCCGCGATGAGGGCAAGCGCGACTGTTGCCACCGAACCGGCCCAGTGCGGATTTGATCTCCCGGATGGCCCTCTCGGCAGGGCTGTGCGGCTGCGGATCCTCGGCATCGAAGCCTCTCCTGTCCTCTTCGTTGTCCAGCGGGTGTCCGTCGGCAGCCTTGCCTGGGGCAAGGATACATAACGCGGCGGAGGGAGGAGCTGTGAGCTGTCATTGGCACCTGCGTGGGCTTTGCGGCGCCCAATGAGATTGCCGGATCGTGGGGTGGCGTTGGGCGTCTTGCGACGCGCTGGCCGCCGGGGAGCGCATCTGGCCCCCCGGCGGGTGGTGGCTCGACGAGATTGGTCTGCGGGGGTGCCGTTGTGGTGCTGGCACCCCCGTGGGGTTGTGGGGGTCTTTAGTTGGTGGGTCCGTATTGGGTTTCGGCGGGGTTCCAGTTGATGCCGATGTTGTTGGGGTTGTTCTTGAGTTGGTAGTCGTCTTCGGAGATGGCTCCGCCGCCGCATTTGGGGCTGCATATGAAGGTGGGGCTAGTTTCGGTTTTGCTGTGTGCGCCGATTGTGTAGGTCCAGGGTGTTTCTCGGAAGATGTCGTAGTCCTCCGTGTAGGCGTAGCTGTAGGCGCTCGCGGTTTTGATGTTCAGCGTGTCCATCACATTGCGGTCGATTGTGGCTGTGGGGTTGCTGGCGGTGCCTTCGCTTTGAACGATGCTGCCGTCGGTTCCCCAGTAGGTGTTTTTTTCGATCAGCAGGTTGTGGATGTTCTCGTCGATCCAGATGCCGGTGACCTGGCCGTTGGTTGGTGTATTGCGGAGGCTCAGGTTGTCCCTGATGGTCACGTTGGAGATGTCGCCGTCCTTGAGGAAGGGGAGTCCTTGGGCTCCGACGTTGTCGTGGGAGTAGTTGCGTTCGATTGTCAGGCCTTCTGTTGGGACGTCGCCCTGGTAGGACTGGAGTGTGTCGGTGTGGCAGGTGTCTGAGGGGCACTCCTTGATGTCGTAGATGTCGTTGCCGGTGACGGTGAGGTGGTTCCAGCCGTCGAAGCGCAGGGCGTCGCCCTCGCTGGTGGCGCTGGTGTTGTGGATGCGGTTGTAGGCGATCGTGATGTAGCTCGAGGGTGTCGAGGTGGCGCTCATCACGCTGATGCCGTACCCGCTGGTCGGTCCGACGTCGTTGTGTTCAATCACGTCGTGGCTGAACCCGGGGTAGGGCGAGCCGGAGCCGACGTTGATCGTGCCTTCGCTATGCAGCTGGCTGACGGTGATGTTGGAAGCGGCGATGTTGACGCCCTTGACGACTACGTGCGCTCCCGGTGCGGCGGTCAGCGTGGCGTTGCTGGAGGGGCTGGTCGTGATGCTGATGGCTCCGTAGGTGCCTGCGGCCAGGCAGACGACGGCGCCCGGCTTCAAATCCCCGTTCACCTGCGAGACACTCGAGATCGTCGCCGTGCAGCCTTCTTCTTTGCCCGGCGGTGGAGGCGGCGGTGGAGGGGGTGGCGGCGGCGCTGAGGCGGCTTTGAGCACGACGTTATGCTCGACCGTGGCTGTTTGGTCGTCTGCGCCGGTGACCACCAAGCGTACGTACTTGGTGTCGGCTTCCTGGAAGGTGAAGTGAAGGATCTGTCCGCTTCCGAGCGGCCACAATGGTTTAGGGGGCCGCGTGGGGGAGCCGTCGTCGGACCATTCGTATGTGCACGGACCGTCAGGGCATTTCGAACTTGAGGCGTCGAACGTGACTGGTTGTCCGATCACCGGCGCCGCTGGGGTGTAGGTGAAGCTCGCGGTGGGCGGTGGCCCGACGCTCGCGCTTGCGAGGGCTGTGTCGCTGCCGATATAGACGGCAAGCAGCACGAATGTTACAAACAGCACAAAGTATTGAGCCGCCAGCATACGACGGCTGTCCCCTGCCTTGGACATGCCTCTCCTCTCTCGTGGTGCCCCGGCTGGGTTTACATAACCGGGGCGCGCAAGGATACATAATCCGGAGAGGATGTGCGAGGGGTGCTGCGTGCTGGCTGGTGGAGGCCCGACGAAAAACCGGTTCTACGGGGGTGCCGTTCTCGTGCTGGCACCCCCGTAGATCTTGCGGGGACCGTCAGTTGGTGGGTCCGTATTGGGTTTCGGCGGGGTTCCAGTCGATGCCGATGTTGTTGGGGTTGTTCTTGAGTTGGTAGTCGTCTTCGGAGATGGCTCCGCCGCCGCATTTGGGGCTGCATATGAAGGTGGGGCTAGTTTCGGTTTTGCTGTGTGCGCCGATTGTGTAGGTCCAGGGTGTTTCTCGGAAGATGTCGTAGTCCTCCGTGTAGGCGTAGCTGTAGGCGCTCGCGGTTTTGATGTTCAGCGTGTCCATCACATTGCGGTCGATTGTGGCTGTGGGGTTGCTGGCGGTGCCTTCGCTTTGAACGATGCTGCCGTCGGTTCCCCAGTAGGTGTTTTTTTCGATCAGCAGGTTGTGGATGTTCTCGTCGATCCAGATGCCGGTGACCTGGCCGTTGGTTGGTGTATTGCGGAGGCTCAGGTTGTCCCTGATGGTCACGTTGGAGATGTCGCCGTCCTTGAGGAAGGGGAGTCCTTGGGCTCCGACGTTGTCGTGGGAGTAGTTGCGTTCGATTGTCAGGCCTTCTGTTGGGACGTCGCCCTGGTAGGACTGGAGTGTGTCGGTGTGGCAGGTGTCTGAGGGGCACTCCTTGATGTCGTAGATGTCGTTGCCGGTGACGGTGAGGTGGTTCCAGCCGTCGAAGCGCAGGGCGTCGCCCTCGCTGGTGGCGCTGGTGTTGTGGATGCGGTTGTAGGCGATCGTGATGTAGCTCGAGGGTGTCGAGGTGGCGCTCATCACGCTGATGCCGTACCCGCTGGTCGGTCCGACGTCGTTGTGTTCAATCACGTCGTGGCTGAACCCGGGGTAGGGCGAGCCGGAGCCGACGTTGATCGTGCCTTCGCTATGTAGCTGGCTGACGGTGATGTTGGAAGCGGCGATGTTGACGCCGGCGACGACTACGTGCGCTCCCGGTGCGGCGGTCAGCGTGGCGTTGCTGGAGGGGCTGGTCGTGATGCTGATGGCTCCGTAGGTGCCTGCGGCCAGGCAGACGACGGCGCCCGGCTTCAAATCCCCGTTCACCTGCGAGACACTCGAGATCGTACTCGTACAGCCTTCTTCGCTCGGCGGCGGCGGAGGAGGAGGAGGAGGCGCCGAGGCGGCGACGAGGGCAGTGGCAGCCGAGGTGGCGAGCGTTGAGCCCCCTTCATTGGTGGCGGTGACGATCACGCGTAGCGTGTGGCCGACGTCGCCGGCGCTCAGCGTGTAGCTGGTGGCGGTGGCGCTGGCGATGTTGGAGCAGCTTTCGCCGGAGGCATTGCAGTCCTGCCACTGGTAGGCGTAGCCGGTGGGGCTGCCGGTCCAGGTGCCGGCGCTCGCGGACAGCGTTTGGCCTTCGGTCGTGGCGCCGCTGATCGCGGGCGGCACGGTATTGGTGGGCGCTGCCGGTGGCGGCGGAGGTGGTGGCGGCGGAGGTGGTGGCGGCGAAGTTTCGGCTTCGGCGACCACCACGTTGTGCTCGACCGTCGCGGTCTGCCCAGCCATGTCGGTGACGACCAGGCGCATGTACTTGGTGCCGGCTTCGGAGAACGTGAACGACAGGCTCGACCCGCTTCCCAGCGGCCACAGCGGCGTGGGGGGCCGCGTGGGGGAGCCGTCGTCGGACCATTCGTAGGTGCACGGACCGTCGGAGCATTCGGAGCCGGAGGCGTCGAAGGTGACGGGTTCGCCGACGTGCGGCGAGGCCGGCGCGTAGGTGAAGCTCGCGGTGGGCGCGGCCGGCGGCGGTGGTGGTGGCGGTGGATCGACGACGACGAGGGCGGTGGGGTTCGAGGTGGCAGTGGTCGAGCCCCCTTCATCGGTCGCGGTGACGAGGATGCGCAGCGTGTGGCCGACGTCGCTCGCGCTCAGCGCATAGCTAGCGGCGGCGCCGCTCACCTGCACGCACGCTTCGCCGGAAGCGTTGCACCGCTCCCAGCGGTAGGTGTAGGTGGGGTCGCCGGTCCATGTTCCGGGGGTGGCGGTGAGCGTGTGGCCTTCTTCGGCCGTGCCGCCAATGGTGGGGAGCACGCTGTCGATCGGTGTCGGTGCCGGCGGCGGCGGCGGTGGTTCGGGCCCGGGCAGGATTTCCACCGGCGCCGGCGGTTCGGCGAGCAGGCCGGCGTTGCCGGTGATGTAGCCGGAGACGGGGCAGTCGCGATAGCTCGTGCCGGCGCGCCAGGCGGAGGGCAGCGCGCCAAGCCGCGTCTGGCGACTGGACTGGCTGATGCACGGTCCATGCGCGCGGTCGCGGTAGCGCAGCGTTCCCCCGGTACCCAGCACGGCGAGCCAGTAGGTCGAGCCGGCGGTCAGCTGCGCGGAGGGAGAGATCGCCGCAGTGCTCCATGCGCTGGTGGTAAGGATGGGGGTCGATCCCGAGGCGAGCAGCGCGCCGGGTTGACCGCCGGCGCTGCTGTACAGGCCTACGATCAGCGTCGTGGCAGCGTTGCCGCCGCCGATGTAGATGTGGGCGGCTGCCGTCGTGCCGGAGGCGAGCGCCTGGAAGGAGAACGCTTCGGCCTGTCCCCCGCTGAGTTCGTCCCGCTGGGACTCGATCGCCTGGTCGCCGAGCAGTGTCGGGGCCGTGGCGCTTCCGGCTGTGGCCGTCGAGCTGACGGTGGCTGCCCCGGAGACGGCAGCCTGCCGGCCGGCGCCCCGTGTGCGGTGGGAGTGCCCGGTCGCATGGCGATGGGTCGAGTGGGCTGCATGCTTTCTCTCACCGCGCAAGCGCGGTGCGGCGAGCGCCGAGGATGAGGCGAAGGCGAGGAGCAAGGCGATCGCTGTGAGCAGGCGACGATACGGCAGCGGCTTGAGCATGAACCCTCCTGGCGGGCCGTGGGTTGTCCGGCGAGGCTCGGCGGGTTGTAGGTGACCCAATGACACTTGTGGGGGCGCTCTGGACGCTTGACCCACCCATTTCCCTTTAATCAGTAGATTGGGATTACGTGGGCGTCCGCTGGGGGACGACAGCCCTGTCGGGCCGCTGGGACGACAGCCTTGGTTGGGCGCCGGCCACGGTGGGACGCCGTCCGCGACGTTGCCGGCGCGGCACGGGCGACGGCTTCTCTCGCACGGATGAGCGCCTATCGCCGCCTATATCGCAATTTTCCACCTATATCGGCAATTTTCACCCTTTTAGTGAGGATTTGGCCACCGCCACCAGGCCCTGATTTTCTCATAAATAACACTCATTAAGTGAGGATTAGCTTTTTGCAAGCTTTCGCTCGCCCGGCGGTGGCGCGTTGTCAAACAAATGTCGATGTGGTAGGGTGCCCGCTCAAGCGGCCCGCAAATTGCAGGAAGAGCGCTGGCAGGGCGGGCTGGAAGAAAGGCTAGGAGGGTAAGGGCTGATTGAGCGCATGGACGCGTGGGAGTTGTGTTGTCTTGTGGTTCACAAGCCATGCTGGGCTCTGTGATCGCAGCACCGCTCGAGACGGGGGAGCCACTGGGAGGCGAGGCGTCCAGCAACCGTCACAGACGTGAGATGCGGATTTTGTACAGCTTCTTAACGTCGCTCTGGTCAGGGATGAGTAACTTCAGCGGACATACACGGCAGAACTAGATTTCCCAGCCCGTTCGATAATCGGAGCCGGGAGAGATGCGGGGCAGGATTTGAGCTACACAGGGCAGTGGCAACGGCAGAGATCGACGAGCGCATGGCGGCCGAACCGTCGCTGCATGGCGCTGGCGCAGAGTGGTCGGCGGGCGGGCTGATGCGCAGCGAGGAGCGCAACTCGCCGCTGGTGTCACGGGCGATCGTTCGAGCGCAGGCTGGCGACCGCGACGCGCTGGGGTTCCTGTACGCGCGCTACGCCGAGAACGTCTACGGCTACGTGCGCAGCATCGTACGCAACCACCACGAGGCCGAGGACATCACCCAGCACGTCTTCGCCAAGCTGATGCGGGTGATCGGCAAATACGAGGAGCGCGACGTTCCCTTCCTGGCGTGGGCGCTGCGGGTGGCGCGCAACGTTACGATGGACCACATCCGCTCCGAGCGGCTGGTACCGGTCGAGGAGGTCCACGCAAGCGGTCGCGAGCAGTCCGACCCGGCAACGGGCGGAGCGTTCGACGAGCTGCGCGAGGCGCTCGACACGCTGCCCTGTGCCCAACGGGAGGTGCTGATCCTGCGCCACGTGGCGGGGCTGTCGCCGATGGAGATCGCGAAACTGACCGGCAAGAGCGAGGGGTCGATCCACGGCCTGCACCACCGCGGGCGCCGCACGCTCGCCGCGGAGCTCGCCAATCGCGGCATGGCGCCGACCACGATGGCCGGCCGCGCCCACGGCTGAGAGCGCCCCGGGGGCTCAGTTGTCCAGCAGCTCGCCGAGCGGGTGGGGCTGGTCGAGGGGAGGGGTTAGCAGGGGTGGCAGTCTGGAGATGCGCCCGCCGTCGCTATCGGCGAGGTAGTAGAGCACGGCGTAGCGGGCGAGCTCCTCGGCTGAGACTCCGAGTTGCGCGGCTTGCGCCTCGAGCGCCTCGCGGGCGAAGGTATCGAGGTCGAGTCCCAGCTTGCTCGTTGGGAGCGAATCCAGCTCGCTGGAACTGTCGGGGCTGAACTCAGCGCACAAGGGGATCACCGTCGAGGTCGGTTCGTACTGCACTATGCTCCAACGTCAGCCGACGCCCATACTTGCCGCACCCAAGCTCCCATGGGGTACCGAAAAAGGCTAGTTCTCCCCGGCGAGGCGCACGGCAACGGCTCCCGGCACCCCAGCGGCGGGATCGAGGGTGAGGTGGATTGTCTGCGGAGGACCCCTACCCATGGTGGGAATGTACGAGCAATTTGCTCCTCTAGAATACTAAGCACTCCCTGGCCTCGTCGCCCCCCAGTGCGCCGGACGCAAGACGTGATTCGCGAGATCATCCAATCGGGCCTGCTTGGAAGGCAGGCAGGCCGCCTAGCGGAGCGGCATCCGACTACAATCCGCAAGCGCTGGCTCGCTTCGATGCCGGGGGTGCTGAAGGCGGCCGACGGCGGCAGGGCATCACCATGGGCCGCGGGGGATCGCTATGGCAATTGAACCGATATTCATATTCTCGATCTCTCGCAGCGGCTCCACGCTGGTACAACGGATCATCGCTGGGCATGAGGGCGTGGCTACCGTCTCCGAGCCCTGGCTGCTGCTGCCCTTTCTCTATACGCTACGTCGGCAGGGCATCATCGCGGAGTACGTGCAACCGCTGAGCGTAGCGGCCATCGAGGATTTCTGCGAGGAGCTTCCCGGGGGGAGGGATGAGTACCTGGCTGAGCTTCGCGATCTCGTTCTGCGCCTGTATGAGAAGGCGGCAGAGCCCGGCTCGCGGTACTTCCTCGACAAGACACCGCCTTACCATCTGATCGCGGGTGAGATCATAAAGTTGTTTCCTGAAGGCAAGTTCATCTTTCTCTGGAGAAGCCCCCTCAGCGTCATCTCGTCGATCATGGAGACATGGCAGGGGGGGGACTGGTACCCAACTATGTTCAGGGGAGACCTCTTCAGTGGGTTACCCCACCTGATCGATGCCTACCAAGCGGCAAGCGCTCGTTCGTACTCCGTGCGCTTCGAGGATCTTGTAAAGGGGGACGAGGCGCATTGGGCGCGATTGATGAACTATCTCGGGATCGACTTCGATCCTGAGACGCTCCGCAGCTTCTCCACCGTTGAGCTGAAAGGGCGAATGGGAGATCCGACAGGAACCAAAAGCTATACGGCTCTCAACCGCGACACAAATGTGAAGTGGAAGGGAACCTTCGGGAATCCACTGCGTAAGGCGTATTGTCGTCGATATCTCCGATTCCTCGGGAGCGAGCGCCTGGCGGTGATGGGTTACTCCGCCGATCAACTGTTTACTGAATTGGATGCGCAGCCGAGCGGTACGGCTTCGCTGCTGCCAGATATCCGGCATCTGATCGGGGACGTAGCCAAGGAGCCGGTGCGAGTCAGAATCCGCCGGCAGGGGCTTGGGGGCCCCAACGTAATCAGAGAGCTGCTCAAAAGCTGAGCGGAGCCTGCTATGTGTGGAATATCTGGCATTTTCGGCTTCAACGATGGGTTTCCCATAGGCGAGGAACTGGTGCGCCGTATGAGCGATACGATGGTGCATCGGGGTCCCGACGCGGAGGGGGTGCATTACCTGCCTGAGGATCGTGTGGCGCTCGGTCATCGACGCCTATCGATCATCGATCTTTCGGCCGCCGGTCGCCAACCGATGAGCAATGAGGACGGCACCGTTTGGATCACTTACAACGGGGAGATCTACAACCATGCCGCTTTGCGCACCGAGCTGAAGGAAAAGGGGCACACCTACCGGTCGAATACAGATACCGAGTCGCTCGTGCATCTCTACGAGGAGGAAGGTCCGCGCTGTGTGGAGCGACTGGAGGGAATGTTTGCCTTTGCGATCTGGGATACGCGCCGGAAGGAGCTTTTCATGGCGCGCGATCGCGTCGGTGTCAAGCCGCTTTACTACGCCCACCTTCCCGCAGGCGTGCTGTTCGGCTCGGAGGTCAAGGCGCTCGTTGCCCATCCTGCGTTTGCGCCAGAGCTCGACGAGGAAGCTCTCTTTCACTACCTGACCTTTGCGTTTGCGCCGACTCCCCGTACGCTGTTCCGCGGGATTCGCAAGCTTGCCCCCGCCGAGCGCATGACGATTCGTGCCGACGGTAGCGTGCACAGCGAGATCTACTGGAGCCCCTTCCAGCGCGAGGTTGCCGAGGAAGTGGCTCAGATGAGCGAGACGGAGATGGAGCAGCGCCTGCTGGACCTACTGCGCAAATCGATCTCCAAGCGGATGGTGTCGGATGTGCCCTTCGGCGTGTTCCTCTCGGGTGGCCTGGACTCATCCACCAACGTAGCGCTGATGTCCGAGCTGATCTCCGAGCCGGTGCGGACGTTCTCGACGGCGCCGAAGGGCCACCCCAAGTACGACGAGCTGGAGGCGGCGCGAGTGGTGGCGCGTCGCTATGGCACCGACCATCATGAGGTGATCCTCGACGAAGACGATCTGCAAGGGTTCGTCCCGGAACTGATCGACAAGCAGGACGAGCCGTTGGCGGACTGGACGTGTATACCCCAGCACTTCGTGTCGCGGCTTGCGCGTACCAGTGGCACTCCCGTCGTGCAGGTGGGGGAGGGCGCTGATGAGATCTTCCACGGCTACAAGGGCTACGCCGACCATCGTCGCTACTTCGTCCCGTTCCAGCGCTACTTGCCTCCCATGGCGCGTCGGGTCGCTGCGGGAGGGGCGTTGGCGCTGACCAAGCGTGTGGGGCGCGGCGTGCGCCACGCTGAGGCGCTGCGCGACGCAGCCCGCAGCCCGCTTCCATATTGGGGCGGCTCGATCTGCTTCCGTGGTGAGCTCAAGCGCGAAGTCATCGGGAGGCCGCTGATGGCCTATGGGGACTCGTTGCAGCTGATCGAGCGGCTGTGGGCCGAGGCTGAATCCGACAATCCCCAGGCCGATCTCTTCCAAGAGATGACCTACGTGGAGCTCAAGCAGCGCCTGTCGGAGCTGCTGCTGCAGCGGCTGGACAGGATCGCGATGTTGAGCTCGGTGGAGGGTCGCGAGCCGTTCCTCGATCACGAGATCGTCGCGTTCGCGATGGCGCTGCCCCCCCGTATGAAGTACCGCGACGGCAAAGGCAAGTATGTCCTCAGACGGGCGGTGCGCGACATCCTGCCGCCGGAGATCCTCAACCGGCGCAAGCAGGGCTTCGGCACGCCGATGGTGGAGTGGCTGCGCGGACCGTTCGGCCAGCGCGCGCAGGCTACCGTCAGGCAATCGTCGCTGATCGAGACGAACGCCATCAACCTAGCTCCGGTGGAGCGGCTATTCGCCGAGCACAGAGCGGGACGCTCGGACTGGAGCTACCAGTTGTGGAACATCTATAACGTATGCGCCTGGCACGACCGCTGGATCGCGGGACGGCAGCCAGGTTAGGGTGGTGCCGCGCTCATCCGCTCGCGGACGCCGGCTGCAGCGCGGTCAGGGAAAGACCGGCTAACACGTCAACGATGCGCTCTGAGGCCGACCCGTCCCACAGCGGGGGAATCCGAGCGGGACGATCGTCGGCTTCACCCAGCAGCCGGGGCGCATCGTAGATGCGAGCGGGCGCAAGGCCGAGCAGCATGTTGGTACCCATATCGACCGTGATGGGTCGCTCGGTGTTGTCCCTCAGCGTCAGGCAGGGCACGCCTAGGAAGGTCGTCTCCTCCTGGATGCCTCCCGAGTCCGTCAACACTCCGCGCGCACCCGCGACGAGCCCCAGGAAGTCCAGGTAGCCCAGCGGCTCGAGCAGGATCAGGGCAGCTGCGCCGTCCTCCTCCAGTCCGGCCGCCTGCATCCGGGCGCGAGTACGGGGATGCACGGGGAACACCACCGGCAGCTCCTGCGCTACGGCGCGCAGAGCCGTGACTGTCTCCTCCAGCAGCGGGCCATCGACGAGCGCTGGACGGTGAAGCGTAACCACCAGATAGCTTCCGGGCGCCAAGCCAAGTCGGCCGGTTACGTCGGTGCCTTCGATACGCTCGCGCATCGCGACCAGCGTGTCGATCATGGTGTTGCCCACGTAGTGGATCGACTCTTGCGGGCGACCCTCGGCGAGCAGATGCTCCTGTGCCTCGGGGGAGTGGGTGAAGAGCAGCTGTGACACCGAGTCTGTCACCACTCGATTGATCTCCTCGGGCATGGTCCGATCGAACGAGCGCAGGCCGGCCTCGATGTGCCCGACCGTCAATCCGAGCTTGATGGCGACCAGCGCGGCCGCCATCGTGGAGTTGACGTCGCCTGGCACCAGCACCATGTTGGGTTGCAGTTCCAAGAGCAACGGCTCCAAGCGCTCCATCACGCGCGCGGTGGTCTGTGCATGGGTGCCAGCGCCCACCTCCAGGCGATGGTCGGGCTCGCCCACGCCCAGCTCCTCGAAGAAGATGTCGGACATCGCGGCGTCGTAGTGCTGGCCGGTGTGCACAAGCACGTGCTCGAACTCCGCCGGTCGTCGTCCCAGGGCCGCGACGATCGGAGCAACCTTCATGAAGTTCGGCCGGGTACCCACCACCGAGAGGATCTTCCGTGGAGCACTCATGTGGCGGAGATCATACGGAGCCGGCTCGTCGGGACGCGTCACAGCAGTGTGGCGGCGTCGGCCAGCCCGAGCGCCATGTGCGCGTCGCACCAGCGCATGTACGCAACGTGTGTGCGCCAATAACGCCCGCGCCGCCAGATTGCATGACCGTCTCGGAGCATTGCTTGCAGCGCGCGTTCGGTGACAAGGGTGACAAACGGTGGCTCCACGAGGCCGATGCCGGTGAGCGCGACGAGCGCGCTGAGGCCGGTGCCGGCGGCGTGAGCGTCCTCCGGGTAGGGCTTGTCAGGCCACAGACGTGCTTGACCGCGCGGGCCGAAGAATCGTGCGGTGTAAGCTCGCGTACTGCGGGCGAGGGCGTCCGTCACGTGGGTGTCGATTTGGCGGAGTGCCACCAGCGAACCGAGCACGAAGCCGGTGTGAAAGGAGTCCTGCCACTCCAGGCCGGCGCCCTCGCCGTAGGGCCACATGCCGTCGGCGGTAAGCGCCGCAAGCGATCTGTCGAGCGCGCGTTCCACCGCGTCGCGCGCCGCGGCGTCCTCGCCAAGGCATTCCCACACCAGCTTGGCGGCGAGCAGGTTGGCGTTGTGAATGATCGTGTCGCTGTGTTCGTGATAGGAGAACGTGCCTGTACTGGGATTGAATGTCCGTTCCAGCACCCACTCCGCGGCGCGCTTGGCACGCGTCAGGAAGCGCTCGTCATCTAACGCGAGCGCCGCCTGCGCGAGCGCCGCGCCGGCGAACGACGTGACCACCACATTGGGCGACCCCTGCGGGTAGAAGCTCCACCGCGTTTGCACGTCGAACGGATATCCCCACCCGCCCCCCGAGTCGCTGTCGGCGATCAGCAACTCCAGCGCTCGGTGTCCACGAGCGGCCGTGTCGGGGTCGGGCTCGACGGCTTGCAGGCGCAGCGCCGATTGTGCGAACAGGCCGAGCGCCTTCGCGATCCGTGGATGGTTGCGTCGGCCGTAGAGACGGCGGATGTCAACCGGGGCCCGAACGTGCAACTGGACGATCGCCTGGCGCGTCAGTGCATGCCGGCGCAGCGCGGAGGGCCACGGAGTGAGCAACCCGTCGTACGGGTCCGGCCCGCGCCACTCGCTGGCGGCGGCGCTCGCGATCAGCGCGCGAGCTCCGGCCACGGCCCCCGCCCGCAGGGAATCGTTGCCGGCCACGGCTCGTTGGTATTGGTCCCCGGCCGCCGCCTGCGAGGATGCGTCCCGGGACCCCGTCCGTGGGGATTCGTGCCTTAATGTAGTGGGGACCGGCTCGACGGCGAAGCCTTCGGCTTCAGGCTCGGGATAGCGCGCGCGCCACACCACGCCGGTCCACAGCCAGAGCGCGAGGCTGTCGAAGACCTGGCTTGGCGGCACCGCGTTCTGCACGACGACGAACAGGATGAACAGCGCCAGCAGGCCTGCGCGCCAAGGCTCCAGGGTGGGGGGTCCGCGGGTGAAGAGCGCGCCGCCTACGCCCATCAGCACAACGAGGATCCACATTGCCAGGCCGACCAGCCCGAGTTCGACCCCATAGGCGAGGAGCGCATTGTGGATATCCAGGTTGGTCGCCGTCAGCGGGTAGCTCGAGCTCTCGCGCAGATAGGGCGCGTTGCGTTCCAAGTAGCGGTTCCAGCCAACGCCGAGCAGGGGGTGGGCCTCGATCATGCGCTCGGCGATCGCGTACATGTTCTCTCGATCCCACAGGGTTTCCTTGTCGCCGGCGCGTTCATTGATCTTTTCCGACAATCCCGGAATCAGCACCACCGCCGTCGTTGCGCAGAGTGTGCCGAGCAGCAAAATTGGGATCAGCCGTCCGCGCAGGGAGCGCGCCACGAACAGCACTGTCAGCGTGCCCGCCACGGCACCGATCCACACCGAGCGCTCGAGCGTCAGCAGCGCGCCGACGCCGCACAGCGCCGCCACCGCGCCAGCGAAGATCCGCCACCCCTGCCTCCGCCACAGCCTGATCGCGATCAGGCAGGCGATCGCGCAGACATAAAGCGCGAAGCCATTGGTGACAGCTTCCACGAATGGGCCTCGTCCGCGGCCGTAGTGAATCCCATAGTTTGGGTTGAGGATGTAACTGGGGAAAACGAGCGACTTCGGGCCGGTCATCTCAAAAAGGGTGGTCAGAGACAGGTAGGCGCCCAGCGCGACCAGACCCTTCAGCAGCGTCATGCGCTCGCGAGCGGTGGGGAAGACGACCGGCGCCACTGTGAACGTCAGGAACGGCAAGATCCCAAACGTCTCCAGCAGCTGAATCCCCGGTGCCTTTGCGAACAGCGTGTGCGAAGCAAACGCCGACAGGCTCACGTAGACGATCAGCGCGAGCATCAGCCAGTGCACCCACTCGAACCGCAGTGCGGGCCGATCGCGGATCCCCGGGGCGCGCAGCAGCACCACGAGCAGGCCGGCGATCAGCAGCAGCCGCTCGGGCGCGAGCTGTCCCGGGATGCCGAGTTGTTGCCAGTTGCTGGCGAACGGAGTTACCAGCAGTGCGAGGGTGAAGGTGTAGCGTGGCTCGGTGTTCCAGACGAGGTAGGCCGCCGCCGCTAGCGCCAGCGCCAGTGGTAGCGCCACAAGCCCTGCGGTGAGGCCGTAGCGGGCGCCGACCACCAGCGCCCCAGCCACCACCGCGGCGCCGATTGCGCCGGGTGGCAGAGTCTTGCCGGGTGCAGCGGGCAGCTCAGGGCTCCGTGGTGCGTAGCTGAATCGCATCGCCAATACCCGGCCGGCCAGACACGCCGGAGGCGTTTAGCCCTTCGCGGCCGTCGCGACGCGCCTGTTGGCAAGCATGATCGCCATTGCGGCGCCGATCAGCAAGCCGATCAGCAGTCCGCCGAGCACGTACAGCTCCAGCTGCGAGCGGCGGTTGCTAGAAGCTTTGGTGGCCGACGAGAACGGCTTGACCGCTGGGGCGGTGGCGAGCGCCTGGACGGCGCTCTCGTACTGGGAGCTGAGGGCACTCGCCCGTACCTGAGCTCCTGCCACCGCGGAGTTGGCGCGCACGAGGCCGTTGAGCCCGACGTGTTTGGTTTCCAGTGCCAGCTTGGCGTTGCGCGTCTGATCGAGCAACGCCTCCGCCGTTTCGTAGCGCTTGAGCACTGCTTCGACGGTGGCGGCGCTCTTCAGTTCGGTGTTGACGTAGTGCGCGAACGTCGCCGCGGCTGTGTTGGCGAGTGCCACCGCGCCGTGGGCGCTGCTGGCTTCGGCATCGAGCGTGATCACGGTGCTCGACGGGATTGGCGTCGCGGAGAGCCGTTTGGCGATGTCGCTGGGAGTCGTGTTGAATGCGCGCGCCAGCGGATCCGTGACTCCTGAGGAGAGGATCAGGCGACTCTCATTGGTCGCCTGGTCCTCCGCTGCCTGCACGGCGCTGGGCAGCTGCGAGACCGTCGGCGCGAGCGGCTGCACCACCAGCTGTGCGGAGGCGGTGTAGGTGGTGCTTGCATGCAGCCCCAGCAACGCGCCGAGCGCGGCTAGGATCAGCGCGGGAAACAGCACCACCAGCGGATGGCTGCGCAGAGCCTCCCCAGGGCCGGGGCGCTGCGTGGACGTCCGCAGCGCTTCGGTGTGGCGATCTGGTTCGGGCTGGGAGAGCGCGGGGTCCGGACTGAATACCGACATCACGAGAACCTCTTGGATCCCAGCCGGGGCTGGCTGAGCACTTATATCGACCGGCGATGAAGCTTGCAGTTTGAACGCATCGGCGGATAGGGTACACCGCCGCAAGATTCCTTGCGGCGGTAGGCGTTGGGGCGATTATGCTCACTCGGGGCAGGGCATGGTCTCGTGCTCATTCAGGCGGGCACGGTGATCGTGCTCATTCCAGGCAGGGCGCCGAGCTCATTCCAGGCAGGAGGGCGCCGAGCTCATTCCAGGCAGGAGGGCGCCGAGCTCATTCCAGGCAGGAGGGCGCCGAGCTCATTCCAGGCAGGGCGCCGAGCTGCAGAGATGCATTCGCAGCAGCTGCAACTGGTCCCACGGAAATTCCTGGGGGAACTGCCATGGCTGCAGGCCGTCGAACAGGCCGTTGGGACCGATGTAGGGGTCGTAGCCAAGCGGCATGGGATCTTCCGCGTAGAAACCCACGTCGTGATGGGTGATGTCGCGCACGATGACGCCGTATTGCTGGGCTGCTTCGGCGAGCATCATGGCGATCGGCGACAGATGGAGCGCGCTCAGATCGAGTGATGGATTGAGCCGCAAATGGGCTCCCTCCGGAATGCAGTCCCGGCTTTCTTCGCTGCCGTCCGAGCGCTGTGCCGGAAATGCGAACTCGTGTGAGCACGCGTTCGGGATGTCGAGCGCTAGCGCGTGTTCGATATGGCCCGCCACCAATTCGGGAATCCGAATCACGCCGGCAACCACCGGCAGGCTAGTTGCGGTCGCGCCCCAGTTCCAGCCCTGCTGGGGCGATAGACCAGGCCACGAGGTGTTGCTGTAATAGCCAGGGCTGTCGGCGACGTTCTGCATCGCTCCTCCCCAGCTGGCCTGCCATCCGGATCCGGTCTTGACGGCACGCCAGAACTCCCACAGCGTGTCGGTGGAGGGCTGGTAGACGGTCATCTCCGCGTCCGTCCCAGCGGCGGGCGTGGCGTCTTCGGGGATCGGCACCCCCTCGTCGAGCGCCGACTGCAGCGAGGCTGCCCACGGCCCGTCGGCCAGATGGACCGGGACGCGCGGCTGTTCGGGGCCGACGACATATAGCGGGGTGCTGTACGAGGTCGTTGCTACCCCGGGGCCCGTGTCAGCCTGCTCCTCGGAGGCGATCAACTGAGCGAGCGCCGCCATGCGGGCGGGGGAGGTGGGGTCGAGTGGCGCTTCGTGGCTCAGCGGCTGATTCCACACGCTGTTGGGGGCGAACAGGCGAAAGCGCGGCAGCGAAAGGCTTTCGCTCGGAGCACTCGACTGGCTCGAGCGCACCGCCGGTACGCTCGGCGGCTGCGAGCCGGTCCCGGCGCCTTTCGCCAGCCTTATACCGTGTGCTCCCCGGTGCCTGTGCAGTACAAGACGTCGCCCCCTCGCGCGGCACTCCCTGCGCGCTACGGTGTCTCGACGATGCCGTGTCTTGGTGTGGCAGCGGTCGCCAGAGGCGTGGCGAGTGTGGCGCTTGGTTGACTGGCGCCGGCGCGGTTGCAAGCGGGCACCTGTGGTTGGGTACCTTAGGTAGGAGGCTCCCGCTGTCACTGGCTTGGTCGCCGAAGCACCGCTCAGGAGCAGGAGGGCTCCTGTGATCAGCAGCACGAACGACCCGCGATGAGAGGGCATGCGTGCCCGATTGGAACCGGCGAGCATAGGGCGTTACTACCTTGGCCTCGTGGTGACTAAACGCAAGGCCAGCCCGCTTGCACGGGCGCCTCGTCGCGGCCGAAGATTCGGACGCATACACCAGTATGGCCAATTCGTGCGCTCGCAGTGGACGAATTTTCGATCGGGCGCCGCAGCCGTGTGGCTCGCGCGCCTTCAGAGGTCCAGCCGGGATGGGGTTCCCAGGTCGGGTGGGGTTCTCAGGTCCAGCCGGGATGGGGCTTGCAGGTCGGGTGGGGTTCTCAGGACCAGCCGGGATGGGGCTTGCAGGGTCGGGATGGGTTCTCAGGTCCAGCCGGGATGGGGCTTGCAGGTCGGGTGGGGTTCTTAGGTCCAGCCGGGATGGGGTTCTCAGGTCGGGTGGGGGCTCTCAGGACCAGCCCGGATGGGGCTTCTTGCAGGTCGGGATGGGCTCTCAGGCTGGGATGGGGCTCTCAGGTCCAGCCGGGATGGGCCCTCACGTCGAGCCGGGACGCCCGGTGCCGCTGTGCAGTTCCATGCGCAGTACCTCTACGTCCTGCCAGGGGAACCCCGCCAATAGCTTGGCCGGCGATTCGTAGCCCATTAGCGCGGGATACGGATTGGACCCCGTTGGGGTGGGATCTTCGGCGTAGAACCCCACCGCGTGATGGGTCTGGTCGCGCACGATCATCCCGTAGCGCTGCGCGGCGAGCGCCATCTCTTCGGCCATCAGCGGCAGGTGCAGGCTGGGAATGTTGACCTGTGGTGCGATGCGCAGGTGTGCGCCCTCCGGGATCGCGTCGGCGGCCGGGTCTTCGCCATCGGTGCGCTGGGCGGGCCAGCTGTACACGTCGGCGCGCGTCGAGGGGAGGTTGACCGCCAGCGCGTGGTGGATCGTGCCCTGCTGCAATTCTTCGATCGTCATCGTCCCGGCGATCACAGGCAGGCTGGAGGCGGTCGAGCCCCAGAAGCTGTGGGCGCCGGGCCAGCTTTCGGAGCTGAAGTAGCCGGGCGAGGTGGAAACGTTCTGGATCGCTCCGCCCCACTCCGCCTCCCACCCCTTCGGCCCATGGCGGGCCCGCCAGAATTCCCATAGACGATCGGTCGCCGGCTGCCAGATCGTCATCTGCGCGTCGGAGCCTGCGGCCGGGTGGGCGCCGGGAGGAATCGGCACCGCTTGGAAGGCGACGCTCAGCGTGCGAGCCCACGGCGCCGAGTTCTCGAGCGTGACCGCCACGGTCGGCTGGTTGGCGGGAACGCGATAGACAGTGGTGCTGGACATCACGGTCTCGATCCAGGGTCCGTCTTCAGCCTGCTGCTCGGCCGCGATTTCGTTGTGCAGCCTCGCCATCAACAGCGGCGAGCTGGGGTCTACCGGCGCGCTCGAGGAGAGCGGAGCGTTCCAGGCACTGGTGGTCGAGAACAGCTGGTTGGAGGCGACTGCGGCGTGCGCCTGCTGCCGCCTTTTGGCGCTGGTGTGAGCCCGGTGGCTGCTCGAGCCACAAGCGGCGAAGCTCACAGCGATCATCGCTGCCGCCAGCGCTCCGGTCCCCAGCCGCACCGCATCCTTCATCCGGGGCCACCCTAGCAGCGCCAGCTCGGCGAAACCTGCGCAAACCTCTGCGAAGCATGGCAATCGGGGCGGCCGGAATGGCGCGGTGGGGATGCTCCCGGTGCTCGTCGAGAGGCTGCCGCGGAGCCTCTCCGAGTAGCGGGCGCGGGCGCCGCGAGACTCTGTCCGCGGCCCGGGCGTCCCCCTACCGCCGATCCGCATGGCGCCCGGAGTCGGCCCGACAGTCGGCCCCGACAGTTGTCCACGCAAGCGGCGTTGCACTCCTCACGATTTGAGAGGTGCTCGATAGCAAACTGGTCACGCGATCGTGGCGCTCCAATTGTGCGACGTCTCCTAATGGCCAGGTCAGCTCTACAACCACTGCTCAAGCTACCCACCCGGCTGGCTGCGCTACTCCTCCTCCTGGCCGCGGTAGTCGTGTCGCTCGCGGGCTTTCCGCCGGCCTACGCCGATGCACATGCCACCCCGCGGCGCGCGTCGCCGATGGTGCTCGCCGCCAGTCGCAGTAAGGCGCGGGGTGGCGCCGGGGGCCAAGCGAGGCACTGCGCATCGGGAGCGCGACGCGGCCGCCCCTCCGCCAAGGGCTGCGGCAAGAAGAGCACAAAGCACCTGACGCAGCGCTCCAACAAGCACGTTCCGTCAAGTGTCTCGCACGGTTGACGAGGCGGATCCTCCACCGCCACGACCGCGCCCCCAGCGGCCGACGCGCCCCCGGTGGCCGGCGCGCCTCCCGCGGCTGGCACGCTCGCGTCGCCGCTGACGCCGAGCTTGCCGGGCCCCGCCCAACCGCTCTCCCCCGCGGGCGCGGGCGGCGGCGGGGGAGAGAGCAATGCCGGCACGCCAGAAAGCTCGCAGCCGCCCGTACTCGCGCAGCCACCGGCACTCGCGCAGCTGCCGGCGAGCTCGCAACCGCCGGCCATCTCGCCGACGGCGCCCCAGCAGGGCGTGGTCGCAACTGCTACCAGCGGCGTTTGGTCGCAAAGTCCCAGTTCCTACAGCTATCAATGGCTGGCGTGTAGTCAGACGGGTGAAGGCTGTACCGCGATAGCCGATGCCACAAGCGCCGATTACCTCCCCGAATCCAGCGACGCGGGGTATGCGCTGGCTGTTCAGGTGACGGCGGTGAATGCTGTCGGGAAGAGCGTTCCCAGTGTGTCAGTGCCGACGAGCCCGGTCATCGAGTCGCTGGCGGACCTGAAAATGCCGGCGCTGTCCAACGACAATCCCACCGCGGGTGTGATGCTGAGCACCACCAACGGCACGTGGGCGGGCTTCCCACTTCCTTCATACGCCTACCAGTGGCAGCTCTGCGACGCGTTCGGCGGCGAATGCGCAAACATCACCAACGCCACCGCGCCGAGCTATGTGCCCACCGCGGCCGACGTCGGGCAGACGATCCAGGCAGTCATCAAAGCATCCAATCTGCTCGGCGCTGTGCACGCGGTGACGCTCGCCAGCAATATCGTGACCGGCGCTCCCACCGAGCTGCAGGCTCCGAGTCTGTCCTCCGCAACCCCAGTGGAAGGCGCATCGTTCAGCGTTTCCGCTGGAGCGTGGGGCGGCTATCCAACCCCGACGTACAGCTATCGGTGGGAGGATTGCGCAGCCTCGGGCGGATCCTGCACGGCGATCGCCGGCGCCGATTCCCCCTCGTACACGCCGACCGCCACCGACGTCGGGCACGTGCTCGAGGCGGTGGTGAGCGCCACCAACGCGTCGGGGATGGCTTCGGCGACCAGCGCTGTGAGTGGCGTTGTGGCCGCGGTGCAGAACACCGTGCTCGCACCCACCAACAGCACGCTGCCGACGCTCTCGAGCCCGACGCCCGCAGCCGGGGTGCGGGTGACGACGAGCACAGGCAGCTGGACGAACGCGCCAGCGAGCTATATCTACCAGTGGCAGCGCTGCAGCGCAGTGGGCGGTGAATGTGTGAACATCGCCGGCGCTTCTGTTGCCGCTTACACGCCCGCGACGGCGGACGAGGGCGACACGCTGAAGGCCATCGTGACGGCCACCAACGCCGGCGGCAGCGCCAGCGCCAGCAGTGTCCTCAGCGCCGTCGTGAGCGGCGCCCCCGCCAACAGCTCTGCGCCCAGCCTGTCCTCCAAATCTCCCGTTCAAGGCGTCCAGCTAACGATGAGCACCGGCACGTGGAGTGGGTACCCCGCGCCAACCTTCACCTACCAGTGGCAGCGCTGCAATGCGACGGGCACCGAATGCGCGGCGATCGCAAATGCCACGTCGGCCTCCTACACAGCGGTGAGCGCCGACGTTGGTCACACGCTCGTGGGCGTGGTGAGCGCCGTCAACGCCAGCGGGTCCGCCACGCGCGGCACGGCTGTCAGCAACGTCGTGGCGGGTATGGTGGGGGCGCCCGCCAACCTCACCGCGCCAAAGCTCTCCAACAGCACTGCCCAGCAGGGGACGGCCTTGACGGCGAGCACAGGGTCGTGGAGCAACAATCCCACCGCCTACGCCTACCAGTGGCAGCGCTGCAACTCCGCGGGCGTGGAATGCGCCGCCATCGGCGGGGCGACCTCCTCTACGTACGTCCCCGCCGCCGCGGATGTCGCGAAGACCTTGAAGGCGCTCGTCAGCGCCCGTAACTCCGGTGGTGAAGGCAGCGCCGAAACGAACGTGAGCAATGCCGTCGTCCCGCAGTCGGTGGTGCTGCCGCCCGCTCCCGCCGACACCACCCCACCCGCGCTCACCGGCAACCAGCCCAGGCAGGGGCAGTCCGACAGCGTGTCGAATGGCACCTGGGCCAACAACCCCGTCTCCTATCACTACCAGTGGCAGGACTGCAACGCCACAGGGGGCGAATGCGTCAGCATCAGCGGCGCGACGATCTCGAGCTACACGCCGGCCGCCGCTGACGTCGGCAGGGCTGTGAGGGCGATCGTGACCGCGCGCAACGCCGGTGGCGAAAACTCCGTCGAATCGAGCGTGAGCACTGCCGTGGCGGCGGCGGTGCCGGTGAACACGGTGGCGCCCAGCCTCTCCCCGGCGTCCACACGCGAAGGTGTCGCCGAGACGGCCTCGCCCGGCTCGTGGACCTACAATCCCTCGGGCTTCGCATACCAGTGGGAAGACTGCAACGCCTCAGGCGAAGAATGCTCGACGATCGCAGGGGCGACCTCGTCCACCTATACGCCGGTGGCGAGCGACGTAGGGCACATGCTGATGGTGACGGTGACCGCGACCAACGCGGGGGTCAAGGGAACGGCGTCCAGCGGCAACTCCGGGCGCCTGGTGATCACACCCACGGCACAGTCTTTCTACTCCCCCAACGCGGGAACGTCGTTCTCGGGTCCGGAAAGCGTGTGGAACACACCTGTTCTGAACGATGGCGAATACGACCCCAACTCCGAAAGCCTGGTCGAAACGCTCGTGAACTGGGGCACGCACAGCATGAACGGCATCAACACCACCGCTTACAGCAGTCCGATCTACACGGTCCCTGCCAGCCAGCCCACGGTGCCGGTGGTGCTCGACTACCAGACACCGCCCCTGAACGCAGCTCTGCAGGCGGTTCCGATCCCGTCAGGCGTAAGGCCCGCCGCGGGCACCGACGGAACGCTCGTTGTCTATCAGCCCTCCTCGAATCAGATGTGGGAGTTCTGGCGCCTGCGCGAAGCTCTGGTTGGGCCGCTGGCGAGCACCTTCACGGCCACCGTCAGCTCCGGCGGGGGGCTGGCCGCCGGCACCTACTACTACGAGGTGACCGCGCTCTCCGCCAATGGCGAGACCACTCCCTCGGAAGCGTTCAAGGTGGTTGTGCCGCAGTCCGAAAGCAAGGTGAGCCTCTCCTTCAAGGGCGTCATCGATGGTCAGGGCTACAAGATCTATCGCGGCACCGAAGCGACGAATGTGGGTTACGTAGGCACGCTCAACCAGGCCACGGACTCATATGGCATGCAGGTGGCCTACGTGGATACGGGCACGGGGAGCGGCGGCGCTCCCCCGACCGTCGACCACGCCAGCACGCCAGGTGTGTGGCACGCCACGTGGGCCGGTCGCATCCAGGACGTCTCGAGCGATCCCGGCTACTACCGGATGGTTCGCTCCGCTGGCGGCACTGTGACCGAGGAACCAGCGTGGGGATCGACCGCATCGAGCCTGCCCGTCACCGACGGCATGATCACCACGCAAGACCTCAGCCAGGGCTCCATCAACCACGCGGTGCAGCTGCTCGTGCCAAGCTCGCGGGCGGCGGTCCACTCCTACCCGGCGCAACGCACCGACGGCGCGGCCACCGGACCAGGGTCGATACCCGAGGGCGCCCACTTCATCCTCGGATCAAGTGTCAACTGCAACGAACAGGCGACGCCGTTCATGCGGATGGTGTGCGTTGCGGCACAGCGCTATGGGCTGATCGTCAGCGACCAGACGCACGGCGGCCTTGCGCTCCGCGGCGAAGATCCCACGCCGCTGATGCAGGCGGGCGGCCAGAACCCCTATCCGGCCTACTACACCGACAGCACCGGCAAAGTGTGGGAGCCCTATCAGATGATGGCGGCTTTCCCTTGGTCGCAGTTGCACTTGCTGCCGATGCAGCTTGAAGGCCAGAACGAATTCCACCCCTGAGGATCTACTCCAGGTGGGATCGCGCGCCCGGGGGTCGAACGTACGGGCACCGCATGCCGTGGGATTGCATGCCCGAGGACTGTATGCCCGGGGACCGCGCGCCTGAGGACCGCGCGTCCGGAAGGATGCGCTGGTCCGTGCCAGCCTGGCCCGAGGCGTTCCACCGATAAATCCTCACCCACCCGAATCTATACATAACTCTGCATAGCTCGACATCTTTGCCGACGATCTGGTAGAAAGCACCGCCTAGATCCGCACACACAACGGCAGGGGAGCGAGATGCCAGCCAATCGCCGCAATGGACGGCTCAGCGATGGCTAGGAAGGGTCGTGGGTACCCGTACGCATGGTGGGCGGCGGGGCGATGGATGCTGCTCGCATTGCTCGCCCTGTGCGCAACCGTCCTCGCAGGAGGGCATCGTCCTGCTGCCCACCGGGCGATGACGCTGTGGGGTGTGGCGCAGACGGCATCTACCGAGACCACGCCCACGAAAACCGCGGCCCCGGTCCTCTCCAACCGCGAGCCCATGCAGGGATTGTCGCTGAGCGTATCCAACGGCGCTTGGGCGGGCGATCCGGTCTCCTTTCACTACCAGTGGCAGGACTGCAACACAGCCGACACCAAATGCACGAATATCAGCGGGGCGACGATCTCGAGCTACAAGCCGAGCGCGGCTGAGGTGGGCAAGCCGATCAGGGCGCTCGTCACCGCGCGCAATCAGGCTGGGGAAAACTTTGCCGCCTCGGATTCCAGCGCCGCCGTGCGGCCGGCGACGCCTGTGAACACAGCGGCGCCGGGACTCTCCCCGGCGGCTCCGAAACTCGCGGTCACGGAGACGGCGACGCCCGGCACGTGGACCAACGAACCCACGGCCTACTCCTACCAATGGGAAGACTGCAACGCCGGCGGCGAAGAATGCGAAGCGATCGCGGGTGCCACGAGCGCCAAGTACACCCCCGTCGCCGATGACGTCGGGCGGATGCTGGCGGTTACGGTGACGGCGAACAACGACGGGGCGCTCGGCACGGCGGTGAACGGCAACTCCGGGCGCTTGGTGCTGGCGAGCTCGGTCAAGTCCTTTTACGTCGCCCACGCGGGCCGCTCGTTCTCAGGGCCCAACAGCGTGTGGAACACCTTGCAGCTCAGCAACACCGAACTCGACCCCAGTTCGGCCCGCCTCGTCGAAACGCTCAGCTCCTGGGGCTCACACAACACCGACGGCATCGACACCACCGCCTACAGCAGCCCGATCTACACAGTCCCGGCTGGACAGCCCAGCACCAAGGTGGTGTTGGATTGGGACCATCCGCCCCTGAACACGGCGCTGCAGGCGGTACCGATCCCCCCAGAAGCCGCCACGGCTGATGGAACCGACAAGACGATGGTCGTCTACCAGCCCTCCTCCAACCAGTTGTGGGAGTTCTGGCACATGCGTGAAGGCTTGAGCGCGCCCAGCGCCAGCTCGCTCAGCGCCACCGTATCCTCCGGTGGCAAACTGGCGGCTGGCACCTACTACTACGAGGTGACCGCGCTTTCGGCCGACGGCGAGACGACGCCCTGCGAACCGCTTGCCGTGGTGGTGTCCCAATCGGCAAGCAAGGTGACGCTCTCCTTCAAGGGCGTCATCGACGGACAGGGCTACAAGGTGTACCGGGGCACCGAACCTACGGCGATGGGCTATGTGGGGGAGGTGCACGAGGCGACCAACGAATACGGGGTGACTGTGCAGTTCGCCGACCTCGGCACGGCCGCAACGGTCGCTCCGCCCGTCCACGACACCGCGACCACGCCCGGACAGTGGCATGCAGGATGGGCGGGGCACATGGAAGACGTCTCGAGCGATCCGGGGTACTACCGGCAGGTGAGCACCCCGGCTGGCGAGATCGTTGAGGAACCGACGTGGGGCGCGACCGCGTCGAGCTTGCCGGTCGCCGACGGGATGATCACCCTGCAGGACCTCCAGCAGGGTCATATCGAACATGCCCTGCAGTTGCTCGTACCCGACGCGCGCGCGGGTGTGCACTCCTACCCCGCGCAGCGCACCGATGGTGGCGAAACCGGGGCCGGGTCGATCCCGGAGGGTGCACATTTCGTGCTCAGCCAGAGCGTCAACTGCAATGAACAGGAAACGTCGTTTATGCGCATGGCGTGCGTCGCCGCTCAGCGCTACGGTCTGATTGTGACCGACCAGACCGGCGGCGGGCTTGCGCTGCGAAGCGAGGATCCCGCGCCGCTGATGCAAGGAGGGGGTGTGAATCCCTATCCGAGCTACTTCACCAACAGCGCCGGCGAACAGTTGCGGCCTTATCAGATGATGGCCGCGTTCCCGTGGGCGAAGCTGCACTTGCTGCCGATGCAGCTGGACGGCGAAAACGAATTTCATCCGTGAGATGGATCCACCGATAACGGGCTGAGTATCCGCCGCCGGTGCGACCCGGGATCAGTGGATCCGGCTGAGCCGAGCTCGCGGCGACGACGTAAATGTCCACGACGTAACGGCCACGACGTGAAGGCTTACGGCGAGGCAGGGCTACGGCGAGGGAGGCTGCCGGCGGCCACGACATGAGAGCTTACGGCGAGGGAGGCCACGGCGAGGGAGACTGCCGGCGGCCACGACGTGAGGGCTTACGGCGAGGGAGGCCACGGCGAGGGAGACTGCCGGCGGCCACGACGTGAGGGCTTACGGCGAGGCAGGGCTACGGCGAGGGGGGCAGCCGCGCGAATATGTCGCGCAACTGACTCGCGCTACGCTCAATCGCGAACTCGTCGATCACGCGCCGGCGAGCGCTCTCGCCCAAGCGCGCTTGCAGGTCGGCGGATGCGGCGAGGCGAGCGAGTGCGTCGGCAACCTGATCGGGGCGCGCCGGTCGTGTGAGGATGCCGCTGACGTCGTCCTCGATCAACTCGGGGATGCCCATGATCGCCGGCGCTATCACTGGAATCTCCTGGGCCATCGCCTCCATCAGCACGACGGGGACGCCCTCGGCGAAGCTGGTCATGCAGAACACGTCAGCCGTGCGGTATAGATCGAGGATCTCATCTTGACCGACTGCTCCCGTGAGCTGCACGTGTGCGGTGAGGTCGAGCTCGGCGATCAGCGCCTGCAGTTCGGCTCTCGCCGGCCCTTCCCCGACGATCGTCAGGTGGGCGTCCACCGAGCGTCCGCGCAGTAGTGCAAGCGCGTGGATCAGCACGGCGTGTCCCTTGACGGGCACCAGTCGGCCAACGTTCAAGATGTGCAGTCCCTGCTTGCCGGCGCTCCGCTCGATCGGGGTGAAGACGGCCGGATCGACACCACAGTGAACGACCTGCAGCTTCTGCCAGTGGTGCTCCTCCACCATGCCCATCAGCTGGCTGCGGGCAAAGTCGCTGATGCACACCACGAACGTCGCCGCGCGCACCTTCTCCGCAAGCTGCTCCCCCAGCGTGTCGTAGAACTCGGACGGACCGTGCACCGTCATGCTCCACGTCCAGGGTGCTCCGCGGCGCCCCCCGTCGTTTGCGAAAGCTGCCGCAAGCAAGGCGATCGTGGGCGCGGTGCCATTGAGATGCGCGTGAATGTGAGCGATCGATCGCCGCTGGCAGCGGTGCCAGAGCACGATTGCCTCCATCACCCAGCTGAGCGCCAGTCCCCACCCCCTGATGCCCTCCCGTCGCAGCGCGATGGCGCGGCGCACCGTCGCGATGTAGCTACCGGGACGCGTGAGGAGCGCGGTCAAGTGCGCCCGCGCGGTGTGCCAAGGGCGTGGCGGCAGGAGGGTGAAGGTGGTTTCGAACTCCTCCCTGTCTGCGCGCGCGAGCAACGCGCTCTGATCGGTGGGCCAGACGCTGAAGGTGTCGACTTCGATGCCGAGCACGCGCAGCGCGCGCACCTCGCGCATGATGAACGTATGCGAGATGCCGGGGTAGCGGCCGGTAAGGTAGGCGATGCGCATTCGATCGTCTAACGGTTGACGAGCGCCACTACTGACGCCGCGATCGCCTCTGTACCTGTACTAGGATGCGCCCGCGATGGACGGCAACTGGCAGGATGCAGGCGTGGGGGTACGAGAGCCGCTGCGCGTAGCGTTCCTGACCGACATCGTCACACCCTACATGGTGGCGGTCTTCCAGGAGCTGGCCGCGCGCTGCGAGCTGACCGTGATCTTCTGCTCGCTCACCGGCACGCGCGCGATGCCGTGGTCCTCGATGCACATGGATTTCGCGCACCGCGTGGTGGGGGGAAGGGCGATTCGGCGCGCGACCCCGGATGCCGCCGACATCTATCCGAGCCCGCGCATCCTGCGTGAGCTGCTGGCGAGTCGCTGCGATGTGGTGATCAGCGGTGGCTTCTCCTTTCCGTCCTTATACGCCGCCGCCTATCGCCGGTCCGGTCGGCGGCGCCTGTTGATTCACAGCGACGGCACCCATAACTCGGAGATCGGCATCGGTCGCGGCCAGCAGCTCACGCGCCAGCTGCTGTCACGGCTCTCCGACGGGGCGGTCGGCAACTCGCGCGAGGCCACCCAGCGTTTTGTCGAGCTCGGATTCCAGCCGGTTTTCGAAGCGCCCCACAGCACCGACATCGAGCAGTTCCTGGAGGTGGGGCGCACGCGCGCCTATGGGGCCTCGACGGGGCTGCGCCTGATCACGGCGGGACGGCTCATCCCGCGCAAGGGAGTCGACCGGCTGCTGCGCGCCGTGGCATGCGCGCGCCAGCAAGGCGCGAGCGTCGATCTGACGATCGTCGGTACGGGTGAGGATGAGCCCAAGCTGCGCGAGCTGGCGGGGGAGGTCGGGCTCGAGGACATACAGTGGGTCGGCTTCGTGGAGCAGCGCGAGCTACCTGCTCTCTTTGCGAAGGCCGACGCGTTCGCGTTCCCCACGCTGGACGATCCCTTTGGGATCGTGCTGCTGGAGGCCGCCGCGTCGGGTATGGCGCTGCTTGCTTCTGCGCATGGTGGTGCGACCGGCGACCTGGTAGCGGATCGCCAGCACGGCTTCGTAGTCGAGCCGGATGACACAGAGGGCTTTGCGGCGGCGATCGTGGAGCTGGCGGAAGATCCCGCTCTACGGGAGCGAACGGGAAGAGCGGTGCATGCCCTGGCCAGGGAGCGAACCCCCGCGCACACAGCCGAGGCCTACCTCAGCGCCGCACGCGCGGTCTGGCGCTGAGCCACGCTCGAGCTTGGCGCGTTTTTCAAGATGGGCGTGCCGGTCTTTTGACAGACGCTCTCGGTTCCCGCGCTGCGGGCAGAGAGTGAGAACGACGTGACAGACGTCCTCGGTCCCCGCGCTGCGGGCAGGGGTGGACGATGTGACAGGGCGTCCTCGGTCCCCGCGCTGCGGGCAGGGGTGGGCGATGTGACAGGGCGTCCTCAGTCCCCGCCCTGCGGGCAGGAGGTGAGAACGACGTGACAGACGGTCATTTTCATGACCTGCACGTGACTCCACGGGAAGTTCTTGAATAGCGACCAGGTGGGGTTGCCGGCGAGGAGGCCGTTCTTGCCGGGGCTCGCGCCGGCGTTGGTCCAGGGCAGTTCGGTGTAGGGGTCGAGCTTCACGCCCTCCTGCTTGAGCGAAACCGGGTCTTCGGCAAAGAATGAGACGCCACCGGCATCTTTGTCGCGCACGATCATCCCGTACTTCTGGGCGGCGACGGCGAACATACGTGCCACCTTGGAGAGCTGGATCGAGTTCAGGTTGAAGCTCGGTTCGAGCCTGAGCCGGGCTCCCTCCGGAATGCAGTCTGGTCCGAAATATGTTCCGTCGCTTCGCTGCGCTGGCCAGACCATTGGCGTGACGCCCTCGTCATTTGGCAGCTTCCAGTTGTTGTAGGCGCAAACCGCTCCGGGCAGCCCATATCCTGGGATGTCGAGCGCGAGGGCGTGTTTGATTTCGCCCGCCTGCAATTCCGCCATTGTCACCATCCCGGCGGCAACCGGCAGGCTCGTGGCGGTCGCTCCCCAGAAGTACCCCGAGTAGCCCGGGTCGGAGTTGGTGTCGAAGTAGCCAAGGCTCTGCGAGACGCTGGTCATGACGCCCCCGTACTGCACGGTCCACGTGGGCGCGGGCGTCTTGGGGCAATTCTGCGAGGCAATCCAAGACTCGTAGTTGTTGGGGCCTTCCGGCGAGCAGGCGCGCCACAGGTCCCACAAGGTGTTGGTCGAAGGCTGGTAGATGGTCATGTGGCCATCGGTACCGGTTGCCGATTGTGCGTTGGGCGGAATCGGCACGCCTTTTGAGAGCACCTTCTCCAGCGCGACGTGGTTGACGACCTTCGGTTCGATCACGTTGACGGGAACCAGTGGTTGATCGGCGGGTACGACATACACCGGGCTGCTGTAGCCGCTGTAGGCCTCCAGCGTGGTGCCTGTTTTGGTGATCGAGGCCAGTAGGCCACCCTGTGCGCCTTCGGCTGGCTGTCCCGTTTCGGGGCTGATCCCGCTCATCATCAGCTCCGAGTTAGGGTCAACCGGCGCATTTTCTTCGAGCGGCTGGTTCCAAGGGCTTTCTGCGGAGAACAGCGTTCCCGGATTGACGATCGAAACGGCTCCCGGCGTGCCTTCCGTGACGCTCGACGGCGGCGATTCCAGGCCGGCGTGATCGACAGCCACAACTCGGTACGAGTAGGTCGTGCCGTTGGTCAAGCCAAGGTCGGTCCACCAGTTATGGGGCGCAGTGGTAAGCGGGGTGCTCGACCATGCGCCGTTCGCTTCCTGGCGATACAGCAGGTACTTATCCACGCCATATTCTTCGTTGAGCGGCCAGCTGACGCCCAGCTGCCCTTCACCCCGGGTGATGACCGGTTGGCCGGGCGTCGCGGGCGGTGTCGTTTCGGTGGGTGTGGCCGAGGCTTCGGGAGACGGAGCGGATTCAGTGGTTTCATTGCCAAGGACGTCCACCGCAGTCACCCTGTAGGTGTACTGGGTGCCGCCGATGACTTCGGTGTCGGTGTATTCAGTCGATTTGGTGGTTGTCAGCGGGGTGCTCGGCCAGGATCCTTCGGGGTTCTCGCGGTAGATCGCGTAGTAGTCAAACCGCGGGTCCGTGTTGGCAGACCAGGAAAGCGTGTTCTGCTCGTTGCCCGCGGTTGCCACCAGGTTTTCAGGGGCGGCGGGCGGAGTCGTGAAGCGTGGCGTCGCGCTCACCACCGAGGAAGGGGGCGATTCCAGGGATTCGCTCCCTGACTGGTCAACCGCCGTAATCCTGTAGGAGTAGGTGGTTCCGTCGGTCAAACCGGTGTCGAGGTAGTCCGGCGAAGTGGTTGTCGCCGTCGGGAGGAGCGGCCAGGGCCCTTCGGGTGAGCCTTCGGGGTTCTCGCGGTAGATCGCGTAGTAGTCAAACCGCGGGTCCGTGCTCGCCGTCCACGAGAGATACAGCTGGGCTTCCTCGCCACTCAGCCCCGCAAGACCTTCGGGGGCGGCGGGCGGGGTAATGAAGCGCGGCGTCGCGCTCACCACCGACGAAGGGGCAGATTCGACGTATTCGCTGCCGGCACGGTCAACGGCTACCACCCGATAGCTGTAGGTCGTCCCGTCGGAGAGGCCAGTTTCGAGGTAGCTCGCCGAAGTGGTTGTCGCGGTTGGGAGGAGCGGCCAGGGCCCTTCGGGTGAGCCTTCGGGGTTCTCGCGGTAGATCGCGTAGTACGCCAGCCGCGGATCGCTGCTCGGTGTCCAGGAGAGCGTGACCTGGGATTCTTCTCCACTTGCCGACAGACCTTCAGGGGGCGCGATCGGGTCGGTGAAGCGGGGGGTGGCGCTGGCGGTCGAGGATGGCGGGGATTCGATGTATTCGCTGCCGACACGATCGACGGCGGTGATCCTGTACGTGTAGCTCGTTCCGTCGGAAAGGCCAGTTTCAACGTAATGCGCCGAGGTGGTTGTCGTGGTGGGGGTCGGCGACCAAGACCCTTCGGGGCTTTCGCGGTAGATCGCGTAGTAGGCCAGCCGCGGGTCGGTGCTCGGCGTCCAGGAGAGCGTGACCTGGGATTCTTCGCCGCTGCTCGCCGCGAGACCTTCGGGAGGCTTGGGCGGGGCGGTGTCCTGCGGGGTGGCGCTGACGGCGGTGGAGGGGACGGATTCGACGTATTCACTGCCGGCTTGATCGACCGCCACGATCCTGTACGTGTAGGTAGTCCCATCGGAGAGGCCGACATTCGTATAGGTAGCGTCGCCACCCAAGCTGCCGCCCATGAGCGAGGGGCTCAACATGGCGATGGGTGTCGCCGGCCAGGATCCTTCGGGGTTCTCGCGGTAGATCGCGTAGTAGTCGAGCCGCGGGTCGGTGCTTGGTGTCCAGGAGAGCGTGACCTGGGATTCTTCGCCGCTCTGCGCGGTCAGCCCTTCGGGGGGCTTGGGCGGCGCGGTGTCCCGTGGGGTAGCGCTGGCCGTGGAGGAGGGTGGGGATTCTGGGTATTCGCCGCCGGCGTGATCGATGGCCACCACCCGATACGTGTAGCTGGTGCCGTCGGAGAGGCCCGTGTTGAGATAGCTCGCCGACGTAGCGGTGGCGATCGCGGTGGCTGGCCAGGATCCTTCGGGGTTCTCGCGGTAGATCGCGTAGTAGTCGAGCCGTGGGTCGGTGCTTGGTGTCCAGGAGAGCGTGACCTGGGATTCTTCGCCGCTCTGCGCGGTCAGCCCTTCGGGAGCTTTGGGCGGGGCGGTGTCCCGAGGCGTCGCGCTCACCACCGAGCTCGGCGTCGATTCACCGCCGGCGTGATTGACCGCTGTCACCCGGTAGGAGTAATTCGTTCCGTCAGACAGGCCGATGTCGCTGTAGGTATAGGTGGTGGATGTGGTAGTCGCGGTTGGGGTGGCTGGCCAGGATCCTTCGGGGTTCTCGCGATAAATCGCGTAATGGGCGATGTCTGTGGCGCTCGAAGCCGTCCAGCTCAGGTTTACGCGACTATCTTCCCCGGCGGCCTTCAGCCCTGTGACCACGGGTGGAGTCGTTTCATAGGGCACGAAGTTGACCGACGCCGATGGAGGCGATTGCTGTCCCGCTTTGTTTACCGCGGCGACGCGGTAGGTGTAGGTCGTGCCGGGCGTCAGGTTGTTGATGAGGTAGATAGCGCTCGACGCCACGCCAGCGGCGACCCACGTCCCGGTCGCCGTCTCTTTGTACATCTGGTAGTCAACGACTTCCGGTTCGGCGTCCTTCTGCCACCTTAGATAGACCGAGGTCTGGACCGTCTGTGCAGTGAGGCCGGGGGGGGTGGCTGGCGGAGTCGCGGCGCTCGCGACCGTGCTCAGGCCGGCCATGACCAAGCCAGCCAAAGCCACGACCACGAGGAGGAGCAACGGTGGAGTCAGGCCGGGGCGGGGGGGAGGGTCGCTCGCGGATCCGCCGCCGTACGCAGGCAACAGCGAGTTTGACGGGCGCCGCCTACGCCGGGGATGTGTGGCCAAAGAAGGGGTCATGGGGAACCGACGCGCTGGGCGCATCCCTCAGTGTGACGAGTCGATCGATCAGGTCTGCGGACATCGTGGTGCGCGAGCGTCACAACTTCCGAACAACGGATCTTCTTCGCGCGTACTTCCGCTTGACTGTTCAATACCGCTGCCCGACGGCCCCCATCCATCGCCGAGACAGCCGCACCCTCACGAGCTACATCCTGTAGCCCCGGAGCCCTACCCATATAGTCCTCATTCCCGCGATACTTCGGAATATTCAAGCGTGTCGTACTTGCGCCGACACCACCGGCACCGTATCAAATCTAGCCAAAACGGGGCTTGGGCGCGGTCGGTCAGGAGTGGCGAGACGCGAGCCGATGCCGAGCATGCTCGGGCCGAGCGGGCATTGGCCGAGCGGGCATTGGCGGAGCGGGCATTGGCGGAGCGGGCATTGGCGGAGCGGGCGTTGGCTGAGCGGGCGTCGGCCGAGCCCGAGTTGTACGAGCAGGACTGCTGGCCGAACCGGCACTCGAGCCGGCACTGTATGAGCGGGGACGAGTAGATGCTGCAGATGCCCGGGCATGGGGCTTGGCATCCCGAGGAAGGCCGAGTCGTGGTAGTAGGGTGTCCCGGCGATGACCCCGTCCACAGAGGTACCGGTCGGCAAACGATCTCGCGGCAGGGAGCTCCTTGCCAGGCTGAGGGGCGAGCAGACTCTGGAGCGGATGCGTCGAGCAGGGCTCAACGCGCCGGGGCCCCTGCTCATCGCGGCGCGTGTGCACATCGACGCGGCGTTCGCTTGGGCGATCACGATCGGCGCGAACGTGAGGATCGCGCATGATGTGCGCATCGTCGCCCACGACGCCGCCGTCAAGCACCTGACTGGCTATACCGAGGTCCTGCCGGTCGTGATCGGCGATGGCTGCTATGTCGGGGCAGGTGCGATCATCTTGCCCGGCACCCGGATCGGCGAGGGTGCGGTCATCGGAGCAGGCTCGCTCGTGCGAGGCGAGATCCCGGCGGGGGCCGTCGCGGTCGGTAATCCCGCTCGAGTCATTGGACAGGCCAGCGACCTGCGCGATCGTCACCTGCAGTTGCAGGGCCAGACGAGATGCTTCGAGCAGCGGCCCGTCGATGGGGTCACGGCTGATGAGCTGACCGCGATGCGCGATGCCCTCGCGCAAGACGGCCGGATCTACGTGCACTGAGCTGCGGCAGCTCCCCGAGTCAGCTGCTGTCATCCCCGGAGTCGGAGGCGGGCTCGGACATCCTCGTGCGGTTGGGCGCCACCCCGATCTACGCATGAAGCTTACCCGGGAAATTGCGCACGCTTTGGTCTATGGTCCTTGCGAACGTGCAGAGCCCACCTGGCAAATCCCCGTCCGGCGCCCGGCATGGAAGCTATCGCGTGGGCTTCGCGTTTGGGATCCTCAGCTTTCTTGCCATGGCAGTCTTTGGTGTTGTTTCCACCATCGCCACGGCAAGGATCTACGGGGTGCAGATCATCGGCGAATTCGCGCTCGTCTCTGCCCCGGTGGTGGCTCTGTGGGTGCTCTCGACCGCCAAGGAGCAGGCCGCGCTGATCAAGGAGATCACACAGCTTCCTCCACGTCATCCCCGTGTCACGCAGCTGTTCTCGGCGGTCTTCACATTCTCCTCGGGACTGACGATCACGATGTCGGCGCTGGGCGCTGTTGCGGCGACGCTGATCTTTCGCGGGCCGCTTCACCACCCCGAACTGGTGACGCCCACGCTGGTCAGCCTCGCCGGCTATGCGTTCATCACCAACACCGGTTGGAACATCGACTCGATCTTCTCCGCCTTCGTCGCCGGTCGGCAGCTGTTCTGGGTACGACTGCACGAAACGCTCAGCTTCCTGACGATCGCGATCGTCCTCGGTCTCGTTTGGCACTCCATCTGGGGGTTGGTGATCGGGACGATCGGGGGGTCGCTCACGGCGCTGTTGCACCGCATCGTCGCCGTGAGGCCCTACATTCGACCACACCTCAGTCTGGCGGAATATCGCATCGGGTTGAAGGCCCTGCCGGGACTACTGCGCTTTGGCCTGAAGATCACTCCGGGCAGCATGGCTCAGGGGATCAGCCAGCAGGCTGGAGTGTGGGCTATCGGAGCGGTCGCGCCGTTGGCGCTCGTGGGCGCCTACAACCGCGCCCAGGCGGTCCCCGAACGACTGCAGCAGGTGAACATACGCATCGTCGAGGTCCTCTACCCGACGCTGGTGGGGCGCCGGACCAGCGGAGATGGCGAGGGCTTTGACCGCGCGCTGGTGGACTCGATTCGCTATGCCCTGGTGGGCATGCTGTTGATCGCGGCGATCGGCGGGGGCGCGGCTCACTCGATCCTCGAGGTCTTCGGACCGGGCTTCACTCCCGCCACGACCGCATTGGCGCTGCTGATCGCCTACCCCGCGCTGGCCTCGATCACCACGACGCAGACCCAGGCGCTCTACGCCGTAGATCGACCCGGATTGACCAGTGTGGTCGCGCTGGCGCGCCTGGCGGTGACGATTGTCGTGACGGTGATCCTCACTCCACGGATTGGCATCACCGGACCCGCCATCGCAATCCTCGCCGGCTTCGTTCTCCAGGTGTGCTGGAGCACGATCGCCCTGCGCCCATTCCTCTCGCGGCCTCTGCACGTGATCTGGGGCCTGCGGGAGCGCATCGCGCTGGTCGTGGCCTACGCGGCCGGGTTTGGCGCGGCTAGGGTGGTGGAGCACGCGGCGCCTTCCACGGCTGGCTTGTTGCTCAGTCTCACAGCCGGCACGATTGCCTATCTGTGCATACTCATCCTGGGCGGCGCAGTCAACGCCAGGGACCGTCGGCGATTGGCCGAGGTTTTCGCTAATTTGCGCTCTCGCTACGGGGGCAGGAGGGTGGCACGGGCGGCCGGGTCAGAGGAGACGTTGCAAGCAGTTGACGGCGCAGCCGCGAGCGAGCCTGTGGAGCGGCTCCATCACTCGGCCGATTCACTCGAGGCGGAGCCCTCACCACTCGACGTTTGACCGACGAGTGGCTCCGGCGACATCACAGAGGCGGCGCTGCCCACCGTACAGCCACGTGTGACACCGCGCAGGTCGAGAAGGATTTGCGCACGCCGAGCCACGAGCGCATGATCGATCTCGGGATGGGCGGTGACGATGATCGTGAGCTCTGCGTCCTGAAGCGCCTCATCCAGAGGTTGGCTGCGCAATCCATACTCGGGTAGGGCGCGAACGTGAGGGTCGTGATAGCGGATATCGGCCCCCAGCGCCTGTAGCAGGGCGATGATCTTCAGGGCGGGCGACTCGCGAATGTCACCAACCCCCGGCTTGTAGCTGACACCCAATATGGCGATGCGGGACCCTTTGACCGGCAATCCGGCGCCGTTGAGCGCGTGCTCTGCCTTCGCGACGCAATGGTATGGCATCTGCTGATTGATCTTCCCGGCGAGTTCGATGAACTCGAGTGCCATATCGAACTCGCGCGCACGCCAAGAAAGGTAAAACGGGTTGACCGGCAGGCAATGGCCGCCCATGCCCGGCCCGGGCTCGAAGCGCATGAACCCGTACGGCTTCGTCGCGGCGGCGTCCACCACCTCCCAGATGTCGATTCCCATGCGGTCGGTGAGCATCGAAAGCTCGTTGACGAGGGCGATGTTGACCGAGCGGAAGATGTTCTCCAGCAGCTTCGTCAGCTCCGCCGCCTCGGGGCTGGAGACGCGGACGATGTTCTCGCACACGATTCCGTATATCTCCTCTGCGCGCTGCACGCATGTATCCGTCAGCCCGCCGATGACCTTCGGCGTGTTGCGCAGCGTGAAGTCGGTACGGCCGGGGTCAACGCGCTCCGGGGAGAACGCCAGCTTGAAGTCGCGACCGGCGGCCAGGCCGGACTCCTCCAGGATCGGCAGCACGCGCTCCCTCGTAGTGCCGGGATAGGTCGTGGACTCGAGCACCACCAGCTGGCCGCTCTGCAGAACCTCGGCCAGCCCTCTCGTGGAGTCGATCAAGGGCCCCAGGTCGGGCTCGCGGTTGGCGGTCAAGGGTGTGGGGACGCAGATCAGAACCGCGTCGGCCTTCGCCAGCCGCGCATAGCGCGTCGTGGCGTGAATTCGCTCGGCCTGCTCGCGCAGCTCGGCGGAGGGGACATCCTCGATGTAGGAGTTGCCCGCCTCGATGGCCTCGATCTTGCGCGGATCGACATCGACCGCGATCACGTCGCATCCCTCGTGTGCAAACGCCAACGCGAGGGGGAGGCCCACATAGCCCAAGCCGATGACTCCCACGGTCGTCATGAGACCGGCCCCCGCGCTCGATTGCGCGCGCGCCTGGCCACCCCTTGAGCGACCAGGGCGATGAACTGCGCGTTCGTGAACATGTATCGCCGTGCGAGCCTCCTGGGTTCCTGGAGCAGCCGGTACAGCCACTCCATCCCAACCCGCTGCCAGGCTCGCGGGGCCCGCTTCGCGATACCCGCCACGATGTCGATCGAGCCGCCCACGCCCATCACGAGCGGCACTTCCAGCGCCCGTCCATACTCCCCGAGCCACTGCTCCTTGCGTGGTGAGGTCATGGCGACGAACAGGATATCGGCCCGCGCCGCGCGTATTTCGTCGGCGATCTCCGGGCTCTGCTCATCTGTGAAGTAGCCGTGGTGAGAGCCCGCGATTGCAAGCTTCGGATGCTGCGCTTGCAGCTTCTCGACCGCGGTCCTCAACACCTCGGGGCGGGCGCCCAAGATGAAGATCCTGTAGCCATTCGTCTCGGCCATCGCGATCAGGGCATGCATGAGGTTGACCCCTGCCACCCGCTCCGGCAGCGGGTCTCCCAACAGACGCGACGCCCACACCACCGACTGCCCGTCGGCATTGATCAACTGGCAGCGCGCGATGATCTCGCGGAGCTCGGCCTGCTGCTTGAGGGCCACGAGCTTCGAGGCGTTGATCGATACGTGTTGGGTGTAGCGTCGCTCATCGATCGCGTGGCGGCAGCGCTCCAGCGTGCCAGCCATGTCCAGCCGATCGATCTCGCAGCCGAGCACCACGACTCGATCGCGTGTCGGCAGCTCTGTCTCTGCCCCGCCCTGCGGCGCAACGGGCGCAGGGTGCCGGTCGATTGACTGCACAGCAATTCCTTGGTTGGGGCTTGCCAAGTGTCTCACCTTGCAGCTATAACGTCGCTCGACGCCCTGCGCTTACGCGGGCGCCGATTCTCTCCCGCATGCAGACATCCTCCGTGCGGCCATCGCTCGCTTCGGTGCTCTTTCGTCCACGCGCCGGGGAGCAGCTTCAAGCTGCTCCGAAGCGCATCCGATTGATCGATCTGAACTCGGGTAATGGAGTGGTACCGGATAACGGATCCCGCTCTTGCGATATGGCTCTGCCTTGCTGATTCGACGAACATCATGCTCTTGATCCTGTTATTGATCGTGTGGCTGGCCGTGAACGTTGCGGTCATCGCCGTCTGTCAGATGGCTGCCCGTGGCGACAGCGACCTCGGCGAGGCGCCTCACAGCCCGCGCCGGCCGAGCACGTGGGGGACAGTACGTAGCAGGATCTTGACGTCCCCCCACAGCGACCAGTTGGCCACGTACAGGTAGTCGATCGCACCCATCTCCCGCAGCGGGACGCGGGCGGGCCCGAGGATCTGCCAGGGACCGGTCATCCCGGGCTTGAGCTCCAACCTCCGGCGGTACCAGCCCTCCACGCGGCAGTCCTCGTCGAGCACCAGCGGACGCGGTCCCACCAGGCTCATCTCACCTCGGACGATGTTGAGCAGCTGGGGCAACTCGTCCAGGGCGCTACTGCGCAACAGCTTCCCCACGCGCGTCACGCGAGGGTCGTCGGCGATCTTGAAGAGGCCCTCCTGAGCTTCGTTGCGATGGCGCAGGGAGTCCTTCAGGGCCTCGGCGTCGGGCACCATGGTGCGGAACTTCAAGAGGCTGAAGTGCTTCCCGTGGCGCCCCACCCGCAGCTGGCGGAAGAAGAGCGGGCCCGGGCTGTCGAGCTTGATCGCCACCGCGATCACGATCATCAGCGGAGCGATCGCCAGCAGACCCAGCGAGGCGCCGATCAGGTCGAAGGCGCGCTTCACGGCCGCCGAGGAGCGAGTCAGCTCGAAGCCCCTGACCCCCATCAGCGTCACGCCGTGGAGATCGTCGAACTCCACCGAGGACCCCACCACCTCCAGCAGGCGTGGCAGCACGCTGACCCGCACTCCCACCGCCTTCAGCGTGCGCACCAGGTCGAGCATCTCGCCCGCGTCCACGCTGCCCGGGGCGACGATTGCCCTGTGCACGTCGAGCGTGCGAGCCAGGTTGCGAATCTCAGAGAGCCGCTGCACCGAGAACGTCTTGGCCGACCACGTCGCCACGTGCTCGAGGTCCAGGTGGGCGACCAGCTCCGCCTTGACACCCCCGTGATAGGCGAGCTTGGCTCTGATCGTGCGTGCCGACTCGTGATCGCCGATGAATAGGCAACGTTCGGCTGGCATTGCTCGCAACGCCAGTCCGCGCGCCATCGAGCGCGCCACGACCAACAAAACCATCAACATCAGCCACAACAGCAGTGCTTCGTGGCGGTCGAGGGTGCTCCCCTTGACGATGAAGCCCCCCGCCAGCCACGCCACCAAAGCGCCCAGCGTCGCGACGTGGAACAGCTTCGGAGACTCATCCAGCGTGGTCTTGTGCAGCAGCACCCCATCGCGATCGTAGAGGCCGAGGACCTTGGCGCCCACGAGCAGCGTCAGCAGCCCGCACACGCTGACCCAGGTGAGCTGCAGCGATCGCGACGAGAGCTCTGCCAGCAGCACGAAGGCGCCGACGATCGCCGCGACGTCGGCCGCCAGCAGCGAGCGGCGGAACAGCGCATCGCGAGAGAGGTTCTCAGCCAGCCCGCGCGTCTCGACGGTCTGCCCGCCGAGATCGCCCGTGCCGGTCTGGCGAACGCTCGCGCCAACCTCAGCAGTGCGAGGACCTCCGTTTTTGTCCAGCCCGACCTCGGCGAGGTCGTCGTGTGCCCTCATCTGAGGGACGCCGCGATGCGGTTTCTCTGCCGTCTTGCCCGGTCCACCAATCATCTAGTCGTTCGCCTCCCTGGCTCCCGCTGTTGTACTAGCCGGCGCCCGTACGCCGGCAACCTTGATGTTGCCCAACTCCCACTACCCCGATTGCCGTTGACCTCGTCATCGCATCGTTGCCGGCATCGGCGCCTGGGTCTCGCCCACCAATGCGAGGATCCCCATTCCCAAGCCGCCCTCGGAGTCCAGGATGAGATTGACAGCCTCGTTGCGCGAGCGTACTCCAAGCTTCCCGAATGCCGAGGACAGATGATTCTTGATCGTGCTTTGCGCGAGGAAGAGCTGCTGGGCAATTTGGCTGTTCATGTAACCCATCATCACCAAGGCGAGGATCTGCTTCTCGCGCGTCGAGAGCGCGGGCGGCTCGATCTGACGCGAGTGCCGCCGCGGGACGCATATCTGTCCTGCCAGCGCCGCTTGCAGGCAGGGGCCCAGCGCGCTGGCGATTTCCTCCTCCAACACCACCCCGGCCGCGCCGGCCGCCAGGGCCGCACGAACCTCCCACCGCTCGATGCTGGAGCAGATCACGACAACCCGGGCTTGCTCTACGCGCTCTTGCAGTGGCCTGATCTGCGGTGCGAGGGGGAGAGAGCATCGTCGATCCACAGCGCGATCACGGGTGCCTCCGTGCCGCTCTCGAGTAGATCCTCGACGCTGTCGAACGCGGCGAACTCCAGCTGCTGCCGCCGCAGAGCCTCGCCGATGCGCACCCGGGCATCCTCGACCGCGACCAAGGCGACGACGATCCGAGCTTCCGGGTCGCGGTTGGTGTCCAGGGATCGGCCTACCTGGATGCTGGTCCCTGCCACGGCTGACTAACGGTGAACTTGCCGTCAGACTTACGCAGGCCCGTGTTGGACCCGCCGCTCACGGGAGACGGGGCGCTCCACCCCACCGTCGGAAGGTCTCCGGACTGAGAGAGACGTACGCGCCCGCGCACAAGTCTTGCGCCCTTGCGGCCGTTGGTGGCCCGTGCCGCGCACGATTGAGCCAGAGCTGAGCGAGACCCCGAGCGGCGCTCCCCCGCGCCCCGAGCATCTGGGATCCGACCCCGCTGTTACCTACCGCCTCTCGCATCTGCGGACGCTGGAGGCCGAGGCGGTGCACGTGATGCGCGAGGTGGCGGCCGAGTTCGAGCACCCCGTGCTGCTGTTCAGCGGCGGCAAGGACTCGATCGTGCTGCTGCGCCTGGCGGAGAAGGCGTTCCGGCCGGGTCCGTTCCCGTTCCCGCTGATGCACGTCGACACCGGTCACAACTTCCCCGAGGTGATCGAGTACCGCGACCGTCGCGTCGCCGAGCTCGACGAGCGCCTGATCGTGGCCTCGGTCGAGGAGTCGATCAGGCGCGGACGCGTGGAGGATACGACCGGGCCGTACGCCTCGCGCAACGCGCTGCAGACGGTGACGCTGCTCGATGCGATCGCCGAGCATCGCTTCGACGCGGCCTTCGGTGGGGCGCGGCGCGACGAGGAGCGCGCGCGGGCGAAGGAGCGGATCCTTTCCTTTCGCGACCGCCACGGCCAGTGGGAGCCCCAGCGCCAGCGCCCCGAGGTGTGGAGCCTCTTCAATGCGCGCATCGATCGTGGCGAGCACGTGCGCGTCTTTCCGATCTCCAACTGGACCGAGCTGGATGTGTGGCAGTACATCGCCGAGGAGCAGCTGGAGGTGCCCTCGATCTACTTCGCTCACCAGCGCGAGGTGTTCGAGCGCGACGGGATGCTCTACGCGATCAGCCCGTTCACCGAGCTGGTGGACGGCGAGCGCCCATTCACCGCGCGCGTGCGCTATCGCACCGTCGGCGACATGAGCTGCACCGGTGCCGTCGAGTCCGATGCCGCCACGCTAGCCGCGGTGGTCGCCGAGATCGCCGCCACCGACCTCACCGAGCGCGGCCAGACGCGGGGGGACGACCGCGCCAGCGAGGCGGCGATGGAGGATCGCAAGCGGCGAGGGTACTTCTAATCTGATGGCCACCACCCCCGACATCCAGCCCCAGCAGGTCCCGACGGCCGCCGGCGAAGAGGCCGACGAGATCTTCCGTCGCCTCACCGAGCGCCCGGCGGAGTTGCTGCGCTTCGCGACCGCCGGCTCGGTGGACGACGGCAAGAGCACGTTGATCGGGCGGCTGCTGTACGACTCCAAGCAGGTGCTCGCCGACCAGCTGGAGCACGTGGAGCAGGCCAGCAAGCGGATGGGACACGACTTCCTGGATCTCTCGCTGCTCACCGACGGGCTGCGCGCCGAGCGCGAGCAGGGCATCACAATCGACGTGGCCTACCGCTACTTCGCCACCGCGCAGCGGCGCTTCATCATCGCCGACACGCCCGGGCACGAGCAGTACACGCGCAACATGGTCACCGGCGCCTCCACCGCCGATCTCGTGATCGTGCTGATCGACGCGCGCAAGGGCGTCGTGGCGCAGTCGCGCCGGCATGCCTTCATCGCCTCGCTGCTGCAGATCCCCCACCTCGTGGTGTGCGTCAACAAGATGGACATGCTGAGCTACGACGAGGAGGTGTTCGACTCGATCGTCGGCGAGTTCGAGCGCTTCGCGGCGCGTCTTGAAATCCAGGACGTGACCTTCATCCCGATCTCGGCCTTGAAGGGTGACAACGTGGTCGAGCGCTCCCAGGCGATGCCCTGGTATCAGGGGCCGCCGCTGCTCTACCACCTCGAGCACGTCCACATCGCCTCCGATCGTAACCTGATCGACGTGCGCTTCCCGGTGCAGTGGGTGATCCGACCGCGCTCCGGCGCAGGCGAGCACGCCGACTACCGCGCCTACGCCGGCCAGGTCGCCGGCGGGATCCTGCGCGAGGGCGACGAGGTGGTGGTGCTGCCGGGCGGCCAGCGCACCACGGTCACCGGCATCGACACCTTCGACGGCCCTGTGCGCGAGGCTTTCCCGCCGATGTCGGTGGCGTTGCGCCTCGCCGACGAGGTCGACGCCGGCCGCGGCAGCACGATCGCGCGCCCCCACAACCAGCCGGTGGTCGCCAGCAGCTTCGAGAGCCTGCTCTGCTGGATGTCCGAGCGCCCGCTCGACCCCAAGCGGCGCTACCTCGTCAAGCACACCACCCGCACTGCGACGGTGGGGGACCTCGAGGTGCGCTACCGGATCGAGGTGGACACGATGCACCGCGACGAGCTGGCCACCACGCTGGAGCTCAACGACCTTGGGCGCGTGCGCGTGGAGCTGGCGGCGCCGCTGGTGTTCGACGCCTATCGGCGCAACCGCGCCACCGGCAGCCTGATCGTGATCGACGAGGCCACCAACGAAACGGTGGCGGCGGGGGTGATCCTCGACACCGAGGTGGAGTCCGCGGAACGCGGCGTGGCCGGTGACGAGGGCGCGGCGGACGACGACGGTGGGGCGACGGGCGAGGCGCAGACGAAGACCGAGCGCAGCCCCAACGTTCGCTGGGAGCGCGAGACGATCACCCGCGGCGAGCGCTGGGCGGCGCTCGGGCTCACCGGCGCGACGGTGTGGCTGACGGGGTTGCCAGCCGCCGGCAAGTTGACGATCGGGCGCGCGATCGAGGAGCGCCTCGTACGCACAGGGCGCCCTGCCTACCTGCTCGATGGCGACAACCTCCGGCACGGCCTCAACGGCGACCTCGGCTTCGACGAGGTGGCCCGCGCGGAGAACGTACGCCGCACCGCGCACGTCGCGCGCCTGCTGGCGGAGAGCGGAGCGGTGGCGCTGGTGAGCCTCGTCAGCCCTTACGCGGCCGACCGCGAGCTGGCGGCTACGCTGCACGCGAAGGAAGAGCTGCCGTTCCTGGAAGTCTTCGTCAGCACCCCGCTGGCGCAGTGTGAGCAGCGCGACCCCAAGGGGCTCTACGCCCGCGCGCGCGCCGGAGAGTTGCAGGGGCTTACGGGGCTCGGTGCCCCATATGAGGCCCCCACTGCTCCCGACGTCGTGCTGGGGATCCACGGCGAAGCGATCGAGACCGCGGTTGACCGCGTGCTCGAGGCGCTCGCCGCCCACGGGGTGGTGGACGCTGAGTAAGGACCGACTCAAACTGCTGCAGCCCGGCGCCGCTCCGGCGTCCGCCGGCGACCGGGGGCTGGTGAGGTCGCCCCAGCCTGGCCCCGCTCCGGCGTCCGCCGGCGACCGGCGGCTGGTGAGGCTGCCCCAAGCCAACCCCGGTCGGGCGCCCGTGGGCGAGAGACGGTTGGTTGGGAAAGTCTTTTTGAATGATTCCTGTCAACCGGCCGCGCCCAAGGGGCGGATCGGGCGTTTGTTCTATTTTCCCCCTGTGGCCGTTTCCACCAATGCGTTGCGCGTGGTGATTGCCGACGATCATCAGCTTTTCCGCGAAGGCCTCAAGGGAATGCTGCAGGACGCCGGCATGCAGGTCGTGGGCGAAGCCGCCGACGGCGCCGACGCCGCGGCGTTGGTGGAGAAGCTCGAGCCCGAAGTGGCGGTGCTCGACCTCAACATGCCGGGCACCTCGGGCCTGCAGGCGCTGCGGCGGATCGCGCGCAGCAACCCCGACGTCCAGACGGTCGTGCTGACGGTGTCCATCGAGGACGAAGACGTGGTCGAGGCGCTGGCAGCGGGGGCATGCGGCTACCTGCTCAAGGACACCCGCGCGGATCGTCTCGCCGACGGCATCAGGCAGGCGGCCGCCGGGCATCTGGTTATCTCCGGCGAGGTGGCGGGGGCGCTGGTGGTGCGCATACGCGCGGAGGTCGAAGCACAGGCGCCCTCGACCGATGCCGGCGCGGGGCGCGAGGACCCCAGCGCAGCCGGTGCCGTGGCCGCGGAGGAGGTGGTCGACGAGCGCCCCGCCCTGACTCCGCGCGAGCAGGACGTGCTGCGGTTGATCGTCAAAGGGGCCGACAACGTGGCGATCGGCGAGGAGCTGTCAATCAGCCCGCACACGGTGAAGCAGTACGTGACCAACATCTTCGAGAAGCTGGGCGTACACAGCCGCGTGCAGGCGGCCGTCCACGCGGTGCGCGCGGAGCTGGTGTAGCACGTCCGCGCCGGCCTGTCCGGGCTGGCGCGGATCGGATCCCGGGTGCCGGCGGCGCCGTCTCCTCAGGCGGCCAGACCGATCGCCCGCAGCGCGTCGTCGCGGTCGTCGGCGCCGAGCTTGGTGACGCAGGCGGAGATGTGGCGGCGCACGGTGATCGGCGAGAGCGAGAGGCGCTTGCCGATCTCAATGGTCGAGAGCCCACCGCGCAGCAGGCGCAGGATCTCCGACTCGCGCGGTGTGAGCTCGACGTCGCCGACGCGCAGCGGCGCGGGCACGCGGTCGGGAAGCATGCGCAGCTCCTGTAGCATCCGCCCGACGAACGTGCGGGGCAGCGCGGCCTCGCCGCGCAGTACCCCGAGCAGCGCGGCGGGGAGCCGGTCGGGGGACATGTCCTTCGGCAGGTAGCCCCGCGCGCCGGCGCGCAGCGCGGCGAGTAGGTCGTCGGCGTTGGTCGACACCGTGAGCATCACCACGGCGGTGTTGGGCGCGAGCTGCCCCAGGCGCACGGCGGCCTCGATGCCTCCGCCCGGCATGCGCACGTCGAGCAGGCAGGCGTCGGGACGCTCGCGCAGAACGGCATCCACCGCGCCGTCGGCGTCGCCGGCCTCGGCCAGCACCCGGAAGCCGCCCTGCATCATCGCCATCCGCACGCCCAGCCGGATCGGCGGGTGGTCGTCGGCGATCACGACGGTGGGGGTGCGACTCATCGGGAATCCTCGGGACTCACGGGAGCACCGCCTCCACCGTGGTGCCGGTCCCGAAGGCACTGCCGACGTACACGGCGCCGCCGAGCGCGTGTGCGGACTCGCGCATGCTCACCAGCCCGAAGCCGCCGATGGCGGAGGGCTCTGCCAGAGCTTCGTCGAAGCCGCCGCCGTCGTCTCGTACGGTCAGTCGCCACTGGCCGGCGTGCTCGAGCACCACTTCGATCGCATTGGGGCGGGCGTGCTTGACGGCGTTGGCCACCGCCTCGCGGGCGATGTGGACGAGCACTGCGCGCGTCGGCGGGTCGGGCTGCGCCGAGGATGGCACCCGTGCGCCGTCGAACTGCAGCGGCATGTGGCGTGCGGCGGCGCGCGCGCTGGCCTCGATCGTCTGCGCGATCGGGCGGGTGTCGTGCTCGGAGAGCCCCTCCAACACGTCGCGGGCACCCGCGAGCGCCCGCTCCAGCGCGCCGACCACGATCCCGGCCCGTGAGGTGGGCGGGGGGTTGTTTTCGAGCGCACGCGCGTTGGCGAGCGCGAGCGAGAGGTCTTGCATGATCAGGTCGTGGACGTCGGTTGCCATCTGCCGGCGCTCGTGGGTGAGCAGCCGCGCGGCGGCGTGCAGAGCCGCGGCATGCGGGTCGCCGCTGGCGTAGCTGTTTTGGGGTGCAACCGGCTCACGCGAAGCGTCGACGCGATCCTGGCTACTGCTGGCGATGATCATCCCTGTTCCTCGCTGTCCCAACCGCCCCCGGGGGCCTGTCGAAGTTCAGAATGGTTTCGTCATCTTGACGCACCAACCCGGCATCCACCCGGTGCACACGGCTTCCCGCCGCGGCCTGAACTCAAAGCTATCCGTGCTTACGACTTCCAAGCCATCGCTGCTGCTCGCTGAGTGTAGACGATTCTTGTGCAATTTGCGGCCATTTTTAATGAGGAAAATCCAACTTTGCGGAGGAATACTGACCTCTGGTAAGGGCAATTTCCGTATGAAGCGCATCCGGACGGCAGTGTTTCCGTGGTTTGGCAGGAGATCGAAAATGTTTCCCACGAACTATCAACCGTTGAGAGTCCACGCAAAGAACGGGCGGGCGAGCAAGCTTTGTGCGCAAGCGCTCCAACCGCCCCGAGAAGGTGCTTGCTCGACGCCGACGCCGACGCCCGAGCCGCCGCCGACCGCGATTGCCCTACCCGTCGGCGAACGGGGTGATCGGGACGCCGTGGTTGCGCTCGCGCATCCCCAGCTCGTAGGCGGCGCCATATGCCGTGCGCAACGTGCGCGCGGGGTGCCCGGGCCGGCGCACGGTGAGCGTGAGCGCGGCGATCGAGCAGTTGCTCACGTCGTGCTGGCTGCCGTCGGGGTCGGCGTAGCGCCAGCCGGCGAGCGCCGCGGCGGGTGCCTGCACGTGCGCTTCGACCACCAGCCCGTCGGCGCCCGGCAACACGAGCACACAGCGCTCGGGGCGCTCGACGACCAGCAGGCCCCGCGCGCCCACGCCGCCCAGCCGGTGGCGCTCCCCATCGATGTGCAGCGCTCCGTTGGCGACCCACGGGGTGGTGCGCCCCGCCACGCGCACCCGCCCGATCGCCACGTCGATCCACGCTTCCTGCTGCTGCTCGAAGCCGATGCCGTGCAGCCAGATCCAGCGCTCGGCGTGCTGGGCGCCCCAGTTGTGGCCGACCATCCCGCGCCAGCCGTCGAGTGCGAGCGTGCGGCCGGGAAGCTCGAGCGTGCCCTCGAAGCGTGCTGCCGGCGCGGGGCTCGTGAGCTTGGTTCGCGGCAGCGGCGCACGGTAGAGCAGCGCGTGCGGCAGGTGGCGCAGCTCCGGCTCCCCCGAGGCGAAGCGCAGCGACCAGCGGGCCTCTCCGCAGGCGCCCTCGGCACGCTCGGGCCCCAGCCGCGAGTCGCCCACCGCGATCCAGCCGCTGGTGGGGGTGGAGAGCGCGTCGGTTGTGAGCTTGTCCATGAATGGCCGCGAGTCGGGGCCGTTGAACACCGTGCACCACACCGACCCGTGGGCGGGCTGCCCCGGAGGCTTGTGCGCGGTGTAGCGGATCCACGCCCCGAGTGGACGGTCGGGGGCGACGGCGCGCAGATAGAAGGACTCGTACATCCCGGCCCGCCGTGGAGCGTGGGGAAACAGGGCGTGGACATCGATGGGCTCGCTCATGCCGAGGCCCCCCGCGGGCGGTGGCGGGCGTGCCGGTGGCGAGGGTGCGGGTGGCGGGCGTGCCGGTGGCGGGCATGCGAGCGGGCAGCGTGGACGCTGGTCGGGGGCATGGACTGCAAGTATCCCCGCATGGAGCACGACTCGCTCGTCAAGCTGCCCGCCGCGCTCGCCCATTTCGACGCGGAGCCCGCGCCTCGTGCCGCGCCGCGCTTCCTGCTGGGGATCGACGGCGGTGCCACGAAGACACTGGCGGGCGTGCTCGATCTCGAGCGCCGGCGCCTGCATCTCGGTTACGGCGGCCCGAGCAATCAGGATGCGGTCGGCGTGAAGGCCGCTGGGGAGGCGCTGTTCGGGGCCGCCGACGAGGCGCTCGCGGGCGCCGGGATCGGCGACGGAGAGCTCGATGCGGCGGTGCTGGCGGTGGCTGGCACCGACACCGACGCGGTGGTGAGGTACGTGCGCGCGGGACGCTCGGAGGAGTGGATCGTCGTCGGGGACGTCGTGGGTGCATGGGCGACCGCGACCGGCGCTCGCCCTGGTGTGGGCGCGATCGCGGGCACCGGCAGCAACGTCTTCGGCGTGAGCGAGGACGGCCGCGGGTGGCGTGCCGGCGGGTGGGGCCACCAGCTGGGCGACGAGGGCTCGGGTTACTGGCTGGGGCTGCACTCGATCAAGGCGGCGCTACGCGACCGCGAGCGCTCGGGGCCCGAGACGGCATTGAGCGATGCGGCGGTCGAGCACTTCGGCGTCGCGAGCGTGGAGGCGCTGGCGGCGCTCGTGTACAGCAAGCCGCTTACCAAGGGCGAGATCGCGAAGCTGGCGATCGAGACGGCGCGGTTGGCCGATCGGGGCGACGCCGTGGCGCGCGAGCTGTACGAGCGCGGCGCGCGAGAGCTGGCCGGCCAGATCGCCGCCGTGATCCACCAAACTGGCCTGGAGGGCGAGTTCCCGGTGGGGTTGATCGGCAGCGCCTACAAGGCGGGTCCGGTGTTCATCGACCCGCTCACGCGAGAGATCCACGCGCTCGCGCCGCAGGCGCAGGTGGCGGTCGTGGAGATGGCGCCGGTGGGTGGCGCGCTATTGCTGGCCGCCCGCGCCTGCGGTGCGACGGCGGCGTTGGCGCAGCTTGATCTCGAGGGGCTCATCCAAGCGGCGACTGGTCGAGGGGGATGACGGCTGCGATCGAAGCTGCGACCAGTCGAGAGGGATGACGATTGCGATCGAAGCTGTGACTGGGCGAGAGGGATGACGGCTGCGATCGAAGCTGCGACTGGTCGAGAGGGATGACGGCCACGGCTTGCAAAGCCATGGTTGCATGTCGTTCACCTGCCTTCGGCCAAGGCCTCCCCGCCCAGTTGTGCCGTAATCGCGCGTCGATCCCCGATTGCGCCGGCGCCGGCTCCGGCGACCCGCACCGCGGCGGCGGCGTTCGCGAAGACGGCGGCCCGCGCCGGCGACAGGCCTTTGCGTAGCGCGATGAAGAAGGCGGCGGCAAACACGTCACCGGCGCCGAGGTCCTCGACGGGCGCCGCGATCGCAGGCACCGGGACGTACAGCAGCTCACCGTGTGGCAGCTGCAGCTCGATGGGATGCTCGCCGGCGGTGACGGCGACCACGGCACCGTCTGCGGCGGCGTGGGCGGCTGGCTCGGCGCAACACTCGCGCTCGCGCTCGCTCAGCACCCACGCGTTGCAGCGCTCCGGCAGCAGCTCGGGGCGCAGCGGGCCGAGCGTGATGTCTCCCGCGGCGTCCCACTCGCGCACGAGCCCCTGCGGTGTGAGCCCCACGAACTCGGCGTGGAGCGGTAGGGCGTCGGGGGGCGGTGGGGCATCGTCTGTGTGAGGCCGTTGGGTGTCGAGCCATGCGCGCGGGGTCTCGCGGGCGACGGGCGCGACGTGGAGGATCGCGGTATCAACCTCGATCGGGCCCTCGATCGGCCCGGCCCACGCGAGCAGCCGCTGGTGGCGCTCGAGACCCTCGCCGACGGTCTGCAGCGTGGTGGTGTGCTCGGCGGGCAGCACGCGCAGGTCGAGCTCGTCGCGGTGGGGTGCCAGCAGCCGCTCGATCTCCGCGGGTACGCCACGCGTGAGGATCAGCGTGCGCAGGCCCAGCCGCGCGGCCTGCAGCGCGCTGTAGAAGGCGGTCCCGCCCGGGCGCCGCGAGCCGTCGGCGAGCACGTCGATCGTGACGTGGCCGACAGTCGTGTAGTCGTAGCTGGGCACCGCTCAGTGAGCGGGGGTGGCCACGCGCGGCGGGATCCGCTGCGGCAGCTCCGCGCCTGCGATCGCTGCGGCGGCAAGGCGGCCGGTGAAGACGCAGCCGCCGAGGAAGGTGCCCTCCAAAGAGCGCTTGCCGTGCATCCCGCCGCCCCCGAAGCCAGCGGCCTCGCCGATCGCGTATAGACCGGGGATCGGCTGGCCGTCGTCGGCGCGCAGCACGCGGCAGGCGAGGTCGGTTTGGATCCCGCCGAGGCTCTTGCGCGCCATCACCTGCAGTCTGATCGCGATCAGCGGCCCCGCCTTGGGGTCGAGGATCCGCTGGAAGGCGCAGGTGCGCAGGCGATCCCCGCGCCAGTTGCGCAGCTGCTCGATGCGCCGCAGCTGGTCGTCGTTGAAGAGGCCCTTACCGCGCGCGATCGACTCGTCGTAGCGGCCGATCTCCGCGGCGAGCACCTCGGGGTCGATCGCCGATTCCCCGGTCACCTCGTTCATCTTGCTCGCCAGCTCGGGTAGCGAGTGGGCCGAGACGAAGTCGGGCGAGCCCTCCAACAGGTGCGAGAGCACGCGCGGTTTGCCGAGCAGCACCCCGAGCGCGAAGCGCACCCAACGGCGCTCGCGCAGGTGGGGGTTGTGCTGGGAGCCCGACACGTCCAGCTCGCGGCGGGCGATCCTCTGGTTGCAGATCAGCCACGAATACTTGCGCTCGTCCTCGCACATCCGCTCCAGCGCCGCGTAGGCGTCGTAGGTGGGCATCACCGGCACCGGGCCATAGCGCCGGCCGTCGGGGTCGAGCATCACCCCCGAGCGCGGCGGGATCAGTTTCAGCCCGTGGTCGGGGCGCTGCGGCGCTGGGTGGTGCACGCCGTCGGGGTAGTTCCACATCCGCTCCAGGTGCGTGACGGCGCCGCCCACGCGCTCGACCTCCTCGTGCAGTGCGCCGTCGGCGTAGGGGTGCGAGCCCATCAGCAGACGCTGGGGGGGCTGCCCAGCTCCTCGGTCGGCCACACGCGCCGCACCAGCTCGAGGTTGCCGCCGATCCCGCCCGCGGCGATCACCACCGCCTTGGTGGCCCTCACCTCATCCCCGTTCTCCAGCTGGCAGCCGATCACGCGTCCTTCCTCGACCAGTAGGCCGCCGACACGCGTGCGGAAACGAACCTCCAGGGCCGCGCGCCGCGGGTCGCGCTCGATCCCGCCCCACACCGCCTCGACCAGCGCCTTGCCCGTGCCCCACGTGAGGTGGAAGCGGGGGACGGAGTTGCCGTCGCCGAAGTTGCCGCGCTCGGCCCAGTTGACGACTGGGAAGAAGCGCACGCCCAGTTCGCGCAGCCAGCCGCCGACGTCGTCGCGCGCGCGAGTGACGTACTGCTCGGCCCAGCGGCGCGGCCACTGCTCCTCGGCGCCCAGCTCGGCGATCCGCAGCCAATCTTCGAGTGCCAGGCGCTCGCTGTCGCGGATCCGCGAGCGGCGCTGCTCGGGGGTATCGACCATGAACATCCCCCCGAACGCCTCGCGCGCCAGGCCACCCAGCTCACGTGGCTGGCAGCGGTCGAGCAGCAGCACGGTGTGGCCGCTGCGCAGCAGCTCCAGCGTGCTCACCAGCCCCGCGATACCGGCGCCGACGACGACTACGTCGGGGGTGGGGGCGCCATGGGCGCCGTTGCCGTTGAGATCGGGCATCGCCGGAAGGGTATGGGACACTCGCTTCAAGGGTCAGCCTCGACTGCCGTGAATGCGCTCCGCAAGGCGCCACACGTCGGTGCTGGGGTTGCTGCGAGACGGGCTTCCATCGCCGAGGTGTTTTTGGTCGAGTCGCTTGGATCGCTGCATGGCCTCGGCGTATAGCGGATCCAGCGCCTGCAAGGCTTCGCGGGTCAGGTGCTTGCCGCAACCAAGCAAGTCCGCCGCACGGCGCTGAGCCACCTGTCGCTCGATATGGGCCGTTCGCTCTTCGTGATGCAGGACGAACCACAGCTCGATGCACGGATTGGATGCGGTGACTTCGATGTGGTTGTCTTGCGCGAGTTCGATCGCCTCCCGCACGTATGGATGCACGTCGAAGTCGAATACGCACCAGACCTCATCCACAGCCTTCCCGCGTCCCTTGTGCTCATCGCGGAGTTCGGCGTCGCGCACACGGATTGCGCGTTCGACAAGCGCCATCGGCGTGCCGCGGAATTCGTCGATCACGAGAATGACATGCTCTCTATGTGGCCGCGATAGGTGCTTCAGGTAGTCCTCCTCGGTGCGCAGCCCCTCGACAAACGCCAGCAGCCGGAGTGGTTCGGGCCCGCTGCGCCCTCTTCGCGTCGGTGGTCGGCTCGGCCGTGCCAACTACTCGTCAACGGCGATCAGCTCGCCGAGCCGATCGAAGTCGGAGCCGGAGAGTACGGGAGTCGCGCCGTAGCGCCCTTCTAGATAGCGCCTGCCGATCGCCTCGTGCTTGCGTGGGTCGAGGTCGAGGAGCGGGAAAAGGCGCGTGCTGCCATCGACCCGCTTCTCGGTGAACCACGTTTGGTCGCGGCCGAGGAGACGATGTTCCCCCGAGTCTCCGAGGAGCGTCGGATCGTGGGAGTTGAAGATGAGCTGTGCCCTGTTGGGGTTCGTCTCGGGCTGCTGGAAGAGCTCGATCAGTCGGTGAACGAGAGCTGGGTGCAGGCTTGCGTCCAGCTCGTCGGCGAGCAGTACCGAGCCGCCGCTGAGCGCATTGACAAGTGGTCCGATCAGCCCGAGCCAAACAAGAGTCCCGAGCGACTCCTCGCCTGGTTGCAACTCGACGTCGCCGGTCGCACCGTGGTGCACCAGAGAGAACCCATCCATCACGGAGAAGTCAAGATTCGCCTCTTCGGGCAGTGGCATTCCCTCCTCCCGCGCCACGGCACGCAACGCACGCGCGAGGCGCTCCTTCAGTGCGGGATCCGCTTCGAGCTTGTGAGCGTCGACGATGCCGAGATCAGCGGCACGCAGCAGCGCAAGGATTTGCTCCCGGCTGACGCTTCGATCGAGCATGTCTACGGTCGACGCCTGTCTGCCGGCTCGGTTGGCCGCTACCGCTGGGAGCAGGTTGCGCCGGAACCACTCGAACAGAGGCGTCAGCAGCGGGTGGTTGGCCGCCGCCGCGGTGGAGAGAAAGAGAGCGTCTGGGCGCAGCAGCCGCTCCACGTTGCGTGTCAATGCGCGCGCGCTCGAGCCGGGCTCCACCGCCTCGGGTTTGCGACTGAAGAGCCGCGCCGCCTTGCCGTGGGGATAGCGAACGGCCCACTCCTCGATCACTCGCTTGTTGTCCAGCACGAAGCCGTATTCGTAGCGAACGCCCTTGAGCGCCAGGTCAATCTCATATGTTGAAGGTTGGGTCTCGAAGTCGGGATCCAATCGAAACGGCCACCTGCGCAGATCTTCGCCCGCTCTCGTAAATGAGTTGATGACGTAGAAGCGCATGTCGTCCATCGCCTCCAGCACGTTGGACTTGCCCGAGCCGTTGGCGCCAAATATCCCGGCCACCGGAAGCACGCGCAGCGGCTGGCCTCCTTCGCGCCAGCTCACCTGCCTTACGACGCGGGGCTCCGCGCGCGCGGTGGCCAGCATCGAGAGCTCGAGCTCATCGCGGAACGAACGGACGTTCGCGGCGCGAAATGTGAGCAGCATCGATCCCTTCTGGGGGCCCACCTCGGACACAATAAGCTGATTTTTGCAGATAATCTGCGCTGGACTGGAGTTGCGCACGAATCCTGCAGCTCTGCGCGTCAGCTCAAGCCAACAGTGCCAGGCTCCGTGCGCGTTCGAGCGGATTCACGCCAGCGCCATGCCCGGCGCGACCGGCACTTCGATCAGCTCCGGCTCCGGGGAGGCCAGCGCGCGGCGCAGTTCCACGCCGAGCTGCTCGGGGTTGTCCACGCGGGCTGCGTTGATGCCGTACCCCGCCGCCACCGCGGCCGTCTCGAGCGCCGGCAGGTCGAGGCCGGGCGCGCCCGGGATCTCCTCCAGCAGCGTGAAGAACTTGAGGATCGCGTACTCCTCGTTGCGCAGCACGAGGAACGTGACGGGCACTTTGTAGGCCGCCGCCGTCCAGAAGCTCTGCACCGCGTACTGCGCCGAGCCCTCGCCGATCACGCACACTACCGGGCGATCCGGGCAGGCCAGCTGCACGCCGATCGCGGCCGGCATCCCGAAGCCGAGTCCGCCCCCCGCGGAGAAGTAGTAGCTCCCCGGCCGCCCCAACCGCAGCTGGTTGCGCAGCGCCGGCGTGGCCGAGGGGGACTCCAGCACCACGATCCCGTCATCGGGGAACACCTCCGCCAGCGTGCGCACCGCCGTCGAGGGGCTCATCGGGCTGGTTAGCGGCACCGCTTCGGGAGCCGGCCGCACCGGCGGGGACTCGCGGTCGATGCCCCCCCGCGCGGCCGCTAGGGCCAGCCCCGCCGACGCCCCCGGCGAGGACGACCCCCCGCCCCCCTCCTCCTTACCTTTCCCGTCCCCTTGCCCCAGCAACGCTGCGACCGCCTCCGCCAGCGCCGCCAGCGTCAGCGCCACGTCGGCCACGATCGCGTCGCCCATCGGCGCCCGCGCGGCCTCGTCGGGGTCGGAGGTGATCGCCATCAGGCTGGTGCCCTCCGCCAGCAGCGGGCCGGGGATGTTGGGGTAGTAGGGGAAGATCGAGGTGCCCACCGCCAGCACGAAGTCGTGCGGCGCGAGCGCTTCGCCCAGCGGCTGCACCGCCGGCGGCAGGATCGCCTGGAAGAGCGGGTGGTTCTCGGGGAAGCCCAGCCGCCCGCCGCCGGTCGCTGGCGTCGCGTACACCGGTAGGCGCGCGCGCTCGGCCAGTGCCACCGCTGCATCCCAGCCCCCCGCCGCGTCGATGTCGGGGCCGGCGATCAGCGCGGGGTTGGACGCCTCCAGCAGGCGCCGCGCGATGCTCGCGACGCTCGGCCCGTCGGGGAGGCCCGCCCCGCCGCTCACGGCGCGTGAGGTCTGGTGTCGCACTTCCTCCTCCGAGCGCACCTCCGCATACCAGTCGTCCATCGGGATCGATACGAACACGGGACCGCGCGGGGGCAGTGCGGCGGTGTGCAGCGCGCGTGCCAGCGCGTGCGGAACGTCCTCTGCGCAGGGCGGCTCCCAGCTCCACTTCACCAGCGGATGCGGCATTCGCGTGGCGTCGCGGTTGGTCAGGTTGGCCTGCAGCGTCATCAGCGATCTGTACTGCTGCCCCGCGGTGACCACCAGCGGCGTCTTGTTGGCCTGCGCGTTGAAGATCGCCCCCATCCCGTTGCCGAGGCCCGGCGCGGTGTGGAGGTTGACGAGCGCCGGCTGCCCGCTCGCCTGGGCGTACCCGTCGGCGATTCCCACCGCCACCGACTCCTGCAGGCCGAGGATGTAGCGGAAGTCGGCGGGGAACTCACCCAGCATCGGCAGCTCCGTGGAGCCGGGGTTGCCGAACAGCGTGGTCATCCCGCGCGCGCGCAGCAGCTCGAACGTCGCCTCCCTGACGGTGCTCACGCTGGGAACCGTACCCGAGCGCGGGGCCGGTGGTCGGTAGGCGGTGCTCCGCGTCGCCGATCGGGGCGGGAATGCCGGCTGGCGTCGAGCCGGCGTCGAGCGCGGAGCGAGCAGTCGGTGGAGGCGCCTCGCTCTCAGTTGAAGCTGGGGTCCCGCGGGATGCTGGGGCTGATGTCGGCGCCGGCGGCGCTGTACAGCAGCAGGATTTCCGCCTCTTCGCAGCTGTCCACCACCAGCAGGCGCCGGTCGACGCCGGTGATTTCCAGCAGGTTCCGCACATCCGGGGTGGGGGAGACCAGCAGCATCCCGCCGCGCAGCGAGGCGGCCTCCCGCTGCAGGTTGAGCAGCGCCGACAGTCCGCTGGAGCTCATGAAGTCGGTGCCCGACAGGTCCACGATCAGCCCTCTTGCGCGTCGCCGCCGGCAGGCCGCGGCGATTCGCACCTGCATCGAGAAGGCGCCCGAGTAGTCGATCTCGCCGTGCACCGCCGCCCGCAAAGGCATCCCGTCCCCGCCCTTGAACTCCAACCGCATCGACGCGGGGAGCGGCGGCCGGCGCGCGCTCGGCGGAACCGCCGGATGGCAGGCGCTCGGTGGGATGACTCGGGTGCGCTTCCCAGCCGAGACCGAGGTGCGCTTCCCGGCCGGGATCGGGGTGCGCTTCCCGGCCGGGATTGGGGTGCGATTCCCGTCCGGGACAGGGGTGCGCTTCCCAGCCGGGATCGCCGGACGGTTGGTCCCGGCCGAGATCGTGGGACGGATGGCGCCGAGGCGCTGCAAGTTCTTGTTCACCGCTCTCATATTCTCTCCGTCTGTTTGGCTGTTGCGAACATGTGCATAAGTAGAGACCTTCACTCTGCATGACCCAGCCATCTGTGGACGCTCACGGGGGCTCGACAAAGGATTGACTCCATCGGTGGGGAATCGTGAGGGCTGACGCTGTCCGCACACCTGCGTCATGGCGTCTCCACGTCCCTACCATGTCTCCTGACCCCACGTTTCAGCACGGCCCAACCACATCGAATCGAATGCCCGCCTGTTCTCGATCAGCGACGGCCCGATGACCCTGCCCCGGACTGCTCACCGACCAGTGCTCGCCGCATGCCTCGCGACCGTGCTCGCGCTGGTGGGGCTCTGCGCGCCCGCGTTTGCCGCGCGCTCGCACGCCGTGCGCTCCCATACGTCCACGCCCGCCGCCGCGCGCTCCCACACCCACACGTCCGCGTTTGCCGCCCGCTCGCGCCACCGGGCCCCGGCCAAGCCCAAAGCGCCCGTGCTCGATCTCTACGCCAAGCGTGCCCTTGCGGCGTACCAGGCGATGCAGCAGAACTTCTACGTCCCCAGCGCCGGCCTGTACAAGGGCGAACCGGAGTACTCGTTCCTGTGGCCCTTCTCGCAGGCGCTGGCGGCGAGCGTCAGCATCGCCCACATCGCCGGCGAGCAGCCCAAGCTGGAAACCAGCCTGCGCGCCCTCGGCACCAGTTTGCAGGTGTACGCCAGCTCCTCGGTGGCCCCGGGGGAAACGACCGCCAGCGGCGCCTCGACCGCGATCACGGTGCACTCCTACGACGATGTCACCGCGCCCCCGATCGGTCCCGGCGGCGCCAGCTACTACGACGACAACGAGTGGGTGGGGATCGAGCTGGCGCGCATGTACGAGCTCAACCACTACACCGCCGCGCTGACGGGGGCCGAGCAGATCATGCAGTTCGTGATGGCCGGCTGGCAAACCACCGGTGCCGAAGGCCAGACGCTGCCCTGCCCGGGGGGCGTGCCGTTCTCCAACGCCAAGAACAACAGCCAGCGCAACACGATCACCGACGGCCCTGCCGCGGAGCTGGGGGTGCAGCTCTACCGCATCACCCACGAAACCCGCTACCTGCAGTTCGCCGAGATGGCGTACGGGTGGGTGCGCGAATGCCTGCTCGAACCGAGCGGGATGTACGCCGACCACATCGAACTCGATGGCGAAATCAACCACGCGCTGTGGAGCTACACCCAGGGCGTGATGATCGGCGCGGGCACCCTCCTGTACCAGGTCACCCACGAAAGCTCCTACCTCGCCGAGGCGCGCGCCACCGCGAAGGCCGCGATCGCCTACTTCGACTACGGCAAGCTCTCCTCGGAAAACCCGTTCTTCGCGGCTGTCTACTTCCGCAACCAGATCTACTTCGACTCCATCACCCACGAAGCGCCCGGCACCCTTACCGCCCGCGAATACTCCTACTGGGCCTGGCTGCGCCATCGCCTCGGCGACAACCTCTTCGCCTACGGCTCCCCTCCCACCGCCGAACTGCTCGGCCAGGCTGCCTTGACTCAGATCTACGCGCTGCTGGCGATCTCGCCGCGGACCTACTTTTGAGCGACCTGGAGATTGGGGCGCCGGGATGCTCCATCAGCCGGCCACATCGAGCGGGTGGCTTCGCGCGCGTGTGGCCTTCACAACCCCTCACTCGGTCGCTCCTTTCACTTTGGGCCGCTCCTTCTGCTGTCCCCCGGTCACCTTGAAGCTCGCGCTTGACGATGAGGGGGGCCCCACGGCTGGAGTGATGGTTGCCGCGATCTCGAATGAGAGCGTGACCTTCTGGCCCGGATCGGACAGCACGGCGATCGGGAATGTGACAGATCGTTCGCCAACCTTGATCTCCACCGACGAGGGGATGCTGACGACCGTTCCGACGCCCTTTTCACCGGTGGAGGTGAGTGTCAAGCTGGTTTCCGCGACCGCCGGATAGTTGAGGTAGGCGGTGGCGGTAGGACTGACCTCTCCCTTCGTGCCAGGTGCTTCGACAGTAACGCTTTCCTCGGAGTCGACGATCACCGTCAGTTCCGGATAGGCGACTTCCAGCGAATCGACCGTCAGGGTGGGGGCCAGGTAGAACCAGCCGTCGAGGTCGCTGGCGCGCTCACCGTCGCCCGACGGCAGCTGCAGGTCGATGCGTGCTTCGCCGTCGGCGCGCTCGGCTGGGGTTCCGAACGCCCGCCCGTCCAGGAATAGCGACCCTGCTTCACCGGTCGCGAAGATCATCTGGCCCAGCAGCCGGATGCGAACGCGGGCCCAGAGACCAGCCGTGGCGCCCGGCAGGATCAGCCCGTCGAGGTCAGCGATCGTGAGGCGCTGCAGGTAGGAGCCGGTCTCGTAGGGAAGCTGCCAGCTGAGCGTCGGTCCGTTGGCCACGATCTCCGTGGGAACGCCGATCGAGTCGACGATCGTGACGCTGCGCAGCAGCGTGGACAGCGAGCCCTTCTCGGGCTGGAGGGGAATCGGGCGCGTCTCGCCGTCCTCTCGAGCGGGCACGACGGCCGGCTCGACGGTGACGATGAAGTTCGCGCCGCTGATCGGCGATGACGGCTGCCGGTCGAGCTGCACCGTCAGACCGTCGGCGAGCAGCCGATCGAGCGTGGTGACGTCGTCGTTGACCCAGCTGACGTGCTCCACGTGCATCGCCTGCGGCGTGACCGGGGCGGTGAGGATGCTCAGCGGCTCGAACAGCACCCGGCAGTCCTCCGGGATGAAGCCGCCGCGCCCGAGCGGATTCTGCACGATGCCGCCGCCGCCCTCGAGTGGGTTCTGCACTGCGATGCCGCCACCCTCAAGCGGTTTCTCCACTGCGACGCTGCCCCCCTCGAGCGGGCTCTGCACAGCGACGCCGCCACCTTTCGTGGCAAGCGCACGGCTACTGGCCCTCGCTTTTTTGGTGGCCAGCTGACGAATTGGGCGTGAGGGCGGCTGCCAGTGGACGCAGGCCAGGGGCGCTCGGCGAGTCTCGATCGACGTCGGCGGCTGGAACGCGCCGCCGTCGCTGCCGCACGGCGGCCACTCGATCGTGCCGGTCGCCGTGCGGGCGGGGATCGTCCAGTAGTCGCCCGACCGGTAGGTGCCGGCGGTGAACGACACCTGGATGCCGTTCTCCAGCTCGATCCAGGTCCCGGCGGCGAGCGGGATCCCATTCGAGCCCGACGCCGGCCCGGACTGGTCCCAGCGCCGCAGGCGCGCATTGCGGGTCGGATCGACGGGCGTCACCGCCCCGGCCAGCGTGACCGACAGATCGGCGGCTTGGATCTTGTTGATCTGGTACAAGCCTCCCGGCTTGTTGGGTTCGATGCCGAACACGTCGGTTTCGTCGCTGAGCTCCACCCACTGCTGAGCCTGGAAGCCGAGGTTGGCGTCGCGCCCCAGCGAGTTGACATTCACCGTCGAGCCCGCGATCTCGGTCACCGCCGCCACCACCGAGCCGTTCTCGCGAGACCACTTGAAGGTCGCTTCGGTGTCGGCGCCGCCGTGGTGGATCTCGATCCGGTACAGCTGGTTCTCGACGCCCTGGTATCCGGCGGCGGCGACCGGCTGGCAGCCGCAGTCCGCCGAGGACCCGCTGGTTTCGGCACTCATCGTCCCGGTGCTCTGCTCCGTGGGCACCGCGTACATGGCCTGGCAGCAGGGCGACAGGCCGGCCGGGGCGTCCGCTGAGGGCTTCTGTTCGGGGAGCACTTCGCTTGCCACCACACGCCACACCGTCTGCAGCCGCCCCGTGGTGTCGGCCTGGCCGAGCGCGGGCTCCCGCAGGCAGGGGTCATCCAGGGCGGTGACGAAGCGCTGCCAGGTCTCGAGGTACAGCTGCACCACGGAGTTGGCGCCCGCGGAGCTCAGCGCTTCCAGCAGCTTGGCGGCGGTTAGGTCGGCGCCGAGCAGGAATAGCTGTTCGTCGTAGGAGAGGCTGGTCGGGTTCTCGCACAGCAGCCCATCGACGTAGTAGCGACCGGGGCCGATTTCGATTTTGTCGCCGACGATGCTGATCTCGAAGCCGGCGTCGTCCTTCGGGGCGCCGTACTCGCCGATCACATCGACGGTCTCGGTGCGCCGTAGATAGTCATCTGTGAAGCACTGCTCGTTGGCGTCGGCGTCGAGCGCGACGCGCCCCTGCTGGTCCAATACCGCCGTATACCCCTTCAGGCGGTTGAACCTGATGCGGCTGAAGTCGCCTCTCATGACTCGTCCTCTCGCGCTTTCGCGGTCGACATTTTCAGTGTGCTCCTAGATCGATCCGGCGCCGATTCCCGGCAGGTGCACAGACTGGCCACAAGCTGGCTGCGATGGGTGGATGAACACGCCGCTCTCGAGCATGGCCGGCAGGTACTCCGCCGCTCGCAGCTGCACGTTGGTCACGGCCTCGGTCTCCTGGATCTGCAGGTAGACCCCGATCTGCGACCCGTTGGCGGCGCCGTTCCAGATCGCGGCCGGACAGTCACCGCTCAGCAGCGCGTAGGCGGGCAGGCCGTAACGGAGGGTCACAAATGATGGTTCGAGCGCCGGCCCTTGCGGGTCTTCGGACGCCAGGCAGTGATAGCGCCGGGGAGTGATGGAGTTGGGCGGCAGCACGCAGAAGCGCACGCAGCCCGCCTGCCTGCGGCTGGCCCACACGGCGGCCAGCCAGCTGTCGTCACTGCCGAGGCAACTGTGGAAGATGGTGTTGGACGCCAGGGTGATCGTCCGCGCCCGGACCTTGCCGATGATCGTGCTGTCCTCCATGTGCAGGTCGGCGCCGGCCGAGGCGAGGTCATCGGCGGCGTAGGCCACGCCGGACGCGGAGCTCGCGTCGAGGATGCTCGCGCAGATCCTCGTAGTCGCTGTGGCGTCGGCGGCCACCGGCCCGCTGATCACCCGGTTGAGCACCAGCGTGGCGCCCGGCGCCGTGACGACTGCGCTTGGCTCGAGCCCCGGAACCAGCGTCGCGTCGGAGAGGGTGATGCTCGACGCGGCGCCGCCCACCAGCAGCTGTCCCGCGATCCGCACGCCGCTGATCAGCAGCTCTCCGGCGGCCGGTGGGGCAGCGCCGGCCGGAGGTGCCGCGGCGACGCCGGTCACTTCGATGTTGCCGAAGACCGTGGGCCACGATTCATTCCAGATCACATCGAGCGGGCCACCCGCCGGATCCGGCGCGCCGGCGAGGATCGACAGGCTGCTGCCCGCCGGCAGCTGCACCGCCGAGGAGCCCGTCAGATCGACCGTCAGCGATTCGAATTCGGGGAAAACGATGATCCCCGATGAGCCCGGCGCGACCTTGTTCCAGGCGGTGACCGCGCTCGCCGCGTCCGGACAGTCGGGGGAGCCGACGAGCGCGAAGAAGTCGGCGGCGCTGGTGCTCACAACCTGCTCGAGGGTGCTCGAGCGGTCGTAGCCGCCGCCACCGATCGCCGCCGGGAAGCCGTAGAGGTAATCCAGGCGCAGGGTTTGCGGCGGCGGCACGTCGGCGGCATACCGGATCCGCCCCAGCTCAGGGTCGATCGCGATCTTGCCGGATTCCACGACGCACAGGGAGCCGCCGGGCCGGTCGGAGAGGTTGGCGGCGCAGATCTGGCCTGCGTCGACCGGGACGCCATCGGCGATCAGCAGGACACTGCCGCTGGGCCCGTAGTAGTCGAGCAGCTCATCGCGAGCGATCGGCTGCGGCGTGTTGGCGCGCGTGAGGAGCGTGGTGAACGGCAGCGGTCGCGCCCAGCGGGAGAACAGGGGCATGTCGGCGCCGAGGGGACTGAACGTGTACTGGCCGGCGCCGACCTCGAACGCGGGCGCGGCGGCCACTTGCCAGCTCTGCCAGCGCCAGAGGTGGATGGCGACGTTCGGGATGTTGAAACGGCCACCACCATGCAGCACCATGTCGAGCGGAGTCGTGTCGGGCCCTGGGATCTCGCCGACCCGCGGGGCGATCCGGCGGACGTCGATGGTGTGGTTCTCGACGTCGAAGGCCGTGCCGAGCCGCTCGAGCGCGCGCCCCGCACGGAGATCGACCGTCGCCCGGTGGTGGGGCTCGACGTGGCGCATGCTCTCGGTCGTGATCAGGCGCCGGAACTCCTCGACCGCGATCGCGGCTCGCCCGGAGACGTCGCCGCACATCTGCTCGAGCGCCAGCAGTGTCCCCTTGCGGCGGCGATAGCCGATCGTGTTGGCGACCTCGGCGCGGCTGTCGCCGCTCGCGGAGCTCACCTCATAGATCGAGTCGTAGCCGATCAGGTCCCCGATGTAGGGGATCGCCCAGGGGGCGCAGGTCTCGATGAACTGATCGTCGTAGAGCTGCTGGATGTTGTCCTGCACGATCCCCGACTGCGCCGCCATGACTTCGAACAGAGCCAGCAGCGGACCGCCCGATTGTGCGTCGCGCGTGCGATACACCGCGGGCAGGAGCGCGTATAGCTGTTCGGCGTCGAGGCTCACGACCACACTCCCCTCGCGCCCTCGGTGGGCGGGTCCAGCTCGGTGGGCAGGTCCAGCGCGAACAGCTGCTCGGTGTCGAGGCTCATGACCACTGTCCGATCGCACGCTCGGTGGCCGGGTCCAGCGCGAGCAGCTGCGCGCCCGCCGGGGGCGCGGGGCCTGCCGCGCACAGCATCGGCGCGGCGGGGGAGGTCGAAGGGTCGCCGCTGCGGCCGAGCGTCTGCAGCTGGACGGCCACCACGCCAGGTACCCGCTGGATGATCTCGACGATCAGGCTGGCGGCGACGCTCTGGCCCAGATCGCGCTGCTCGAAGGCGAAGGCGGCGCGGACTTCCCGCCAGACCTGCGCCAGCACCTGGTCGGGATCGTAGGTTGGCTGGTCGACCGCGACGGTCGCCGAGAACCTGAACAGCACCGGCATGTAGGAGGCGACCCGCAGCGGCACCCACGGCTCGCCGTAGAGCCCGATCGCTTCGATCAACGCGGCGAGGATGGGGTCATCGTCGTCGAGGGTTGCACCGCCGGCTCCGGCGACCGTCAGGAACACGCCGCGGACGTCGCCAAACCATGTCCACGAGGCCAGTGCCTTGGAGATGCCGGCGAAGGCGAGCGCGAAGTTCTGGTAGTCCTGCAGCGAAACCACGCGGCCGATCGTCAGCGCCGGCAGCGGGGCGCTGGCGCGGGCCTGCGCGGCGGTGGCCGGATCGGCCGCGCCCGAAGCCGGGCTCGGATTGGTGACCGAGGAGAGGCCCTGAGGCCGGTCCAGCGGCTGCGTGAGCTGTCCGGGGCTCACCATCCCGGCGCTGCCGATGCCCTTGCGGTAGGCGGCCCGGATGTTCGAGGTCCCGGTCGCGGGACGGGCGCCCTGCAGGCCATCGCCGAAACTCACCACCCGGTTGCCGGCCGCATTCGCCACGGTCACAAACGCACGGTCGGCCGGGCCGGAGTCGAGCAGGTTGGGCTCCTCGGTCCACTGCAGGTTGTTGACCCAAACCTGCAGCGTGGACTGCGCCCCGGATCCCGAGGGTGCGGTGAGATAGGTCAGTGGCGCCTGCTTGAGCGTGAACTTCAGCGGATCGGTGGCAGCGTTCCCGGAGCCCAGGATCTCCTGCACGGTTTCGCCGTTGGTGGCCTGCACGGCGTTGGCGTTGACGCTGACCGTACTCGCGTCGTAGATGCGCGACAGCGCGGCATTGAGGGTGAGCGTGGTCACATCTCCTTCGACTGTCGCCGACTGGACCACCGCCGCCTCGCCCACGCTCGCGTCGGCCTTGGGGTCGCACGGCTGCAGCCGCACGGAGGTGGTCGGCGGGACGCTCAGCGAGCCCGCCACGCCGCTGAGCGTCTCGACGCTCCACAACATGTTCTTGGGGTTGGCCGGATCGCTCGTCGGCGGGAAGGCGTCGACCACGAACACCTGCCCGCCGGCCTCCGAGCCGCTCGCGAACCCCGCGGGTACAAAGCTCGCGCTGTGGTTGAGCGCCACCTGCAGGCGCAGGCGCTTGCCGGAGACTCCGATCGGCTGTCCCGCGGCGATCTGCTGCCCGCCGACGACGGACATTGTCGTGCCTGCCACCGGCGCGAGCATCCCGGCCTGGCGTTTGTAGGTCGAGTCTCCGTGCCAGCTGGTCAACGGGAGTGGGCAGGGCGTGAGTGGGGCGCTCTGGATGAAAGCGGTGATCGCGGGTGTCTCTTCCACGAACTTTTCGATCACCTTTTCCTGGCTGAGCCGGGTGTCGCCTGTGAGGATATGGAGCAGTTTCAGCGTCAACTGGGTGGTCTTCGTCGTCAGCGTGAAGTAGTTGGGGTTGGTGTCAACCGCACGCTCGATCTCGAACACCGACCGGTAGTCGTGGCTGGTGCCGGCGAGCACGAGCCACTGCGGAGGGCCGTGGAGCTGCGGCGTCAGGCCGGAGTAGGAGGCGTCCAGGTTGATCTGCGAGCCGTCATTCAATCGACGAAGCGCGCTGTAGTCCCAGCTCGCCCCGGCGGATTTTCCAGCTGGTGCACCGTTCACGTATTCGATGCTGGATTCGGGCAGTGTCTCGGGGTTCGGCGCCTGCACCCCGTAGAGCGCCGCCTTCTTGCGGAACACGTACACAGAGGCTTCAGTGCTGTCGGCCCCGTGCGTGAAGGCCGAGGACAGTGGCCGATCCCACATGATCTGGGTCGTCCCACTCGTGGCCGCCCCCGGCGTCGTGGCTGCGCCCGGCACGACGTTCACCGCGGTGACGTAGTGAAAGTCCGCCGCTTCCGGGGTGCCGCCGGGTTCCAGGACGAACAGCAGCGCGTCGCCGACGTTGACGTTGTTGGCGGTGCCGGCGATCCACGTGCTCGTGTCTCCCTTGGCGAGCGCCCACGCCAGCGTGGTGTGCGCCGGCAGTGCGTTCCAAGCGATCTGGGCGGCCAGGTCGGAGGAGGTCTCGAACACCTGTGGAGTCTGGCCCGGCCCCGGCACGCTCTGCACCCGCGTGCCCGCGGGGATGAGGACATTCTCGGGCGAGCCGGGAGCACTGGACAGCGTGAACGCGAGCGCCGCCGAGGCGGCCACGCCCGGGGAGGGCTCGTACCCCACCAGGGCCGCCAGCTCGATCGCCGAGCGCTGGTCCACGGCGGTGCGCAGGAACGCCTCGTTGGCGAAGCGCTCCTGGTAGAAGGTCAGGATGTCCAGGGTGAGCGCCCAGGCGTCGAGCAGCGCGATCGAGAAGTCGCTGCTGTCGCGCGTGCGCAGCTGTCCCAGCGGCGCGAATTCCGAGTTGGAGAGCGCCGCGCGCATACTGGCGTCGAACGTCGCCCAGCGGCCGACCCGGTAGGCGATCGACGACAGCGCGGGCCGGTTGCCGATGATCTCGGGGGTCTCGTCGGTCACTCCCGTGCAGCAGTCGCACAGCTGTTGTTCACAGGGTTGGCAGTCGCCGCTCACTTGCTGCCACCGTCCATCGCGAGTTCGAACGTGCCGTGATCCCCGCTCACTTGCCGCCGTCCGCGTTCGAGCTCGAATGTGCCGTGATTGCCGCTCACTTGCCACCGTCCATTTCGAGTTCGAACGTGCCGTGATCGAGGTGGTTGGGGTCGTTGTCGCAACGCGGGATGTCCAGACGACCCATCGTCAGGCAGCCGTTGGGGATGCCGTCCATCCACGGCGCGTCCAGGCGGGTGAACTTCGTCAGCCTGGCCGACACCACCCCTTCGACGGCCTGGGCGGCCGCGATCAGCGGGCTCGCGTACACCGTCTGCCCGAAGCTGAAGTTCGCGGCGTTGAGCAGGCCGGGGGTGCCGTCACACTGGTTGCCGCTGATGAAGATCTCCATCAGCGCGCCGTAGACGTCGCCCCGGAGATGCTGCGAGTCGACGCAGATCGCCAATTCGATCGCCAGCCCAACGATCACCGCTGCCTCCACAGCCACGTCGGTGCCCATCATCCGCCGCTTTGCCAGGCCGCTGGTCGTCTCGGCCAGGACGGTCGGGGTGAGCTGCGTCGGGTCGATTGAGACGAACGCGGTGTACCAGCTCCCCGTCCAGCGAAGCGTTCCCTGGGCCTGCAAACCACCGGTCAGCTGCGTGGTTGCCTGACCGTAGTCGGCTTCGGTGACACACCGCTCCTGGGTCTGGTAGGCGAACGGCGCGAACTGCCGAATGTGCTCCATCGTCTCGGGGTCAACGCCGCCGGTGGCGGGCAGCGGGTTGCGCACGGCTGCGATCCCGTCCAGCGCAGGCAGGTAGGCCGCGGGCAGCACGGCATGGGCGAGGGCATCGTGTCCGATGTTCCCGGCGGTGCCGTTGCCGATCCGGTAGACGGCGCTGAACGTGAGGCGGGTGTCGGCGAGGCGGGTGTCGGGCGCCATCCCATACTGGCCGTCGCCGAAGCGCAGGAAGACGGTCCCATCGTGCTCGATCTCTGCAACGAACGCTCGGTCTGCTGGGCCGCTGGAGAGAAGACTCGGCTGCGCCTCCCACGCGTGTCCGTCGTCGCTGGTGACCATGATGTTGGGGGCGGCGTCCGCGGTGTCAGGCGAGAGGAACGCCGCGGCCGAGCTCGCGCCCTGGTAGGGGACGCTGAAGGTCAGCGGCGAGCTCTTTAGCGCTGGATGGAAGCGCGGCAGCGGCGCGGGTGTGGTGCTGTCGGTGCCACAGCTGCAGCCGGCGCTCGCCACCGGCGTCGGCGGGGGAGCCGGCACGGTGCCGAGCACCTCGCCGGGAGCGCTCAGCCACACGCCGTGATCGGCAGGCACGACGTTCGCCCGGGCGACGGAGACCCCGGCGATTGGCTGGGAGCCGTGTTTGGTGTCGGTGGTGCAGGAGATGCACATTGGGAAAGGCAGCGCGTCAGCGGCGGCCCAGGCGATCTGCGTCACCGGCGTGCCGGTGAGCGGATCGACGAGCGTTTTGCTCCCGGGGCCCGTGGTGGTTACGGCGGTCAGGCATACGGCGCAGCGACGGCCGGGGTCGGCGTCCTCGGGCTGGCCGGTGTCGGGTCCGAGGACCTCCTCGAAGATCAGCATGTCGCCGACCGCGAGGTTCGGCAGCGTTTCCTGCAGGGTTGCCTGCGTGGCCCCCTGCGGCAGGCAGCAGTCTGCGTCCGCCCAGGTGTAGAAGTTGATCTCGTTGTGGGCGAGGTACAGCACGCTTTCCCGCATCGCCGTGAACAGGGGCTGCGCGGCCTGCGCCAGCTGCTGGGCGACGGGATCGCCGTCGCGGGCGGCGCACGGCAGGCCGGGGGCGCCGGTGTAGAAAAGCGTTCCGGCAGGGATCGGCAGAGCTTCGGTGGCCGTCGTCACAGCCACCAGCGTGCGGGCGTTGCAGCCCTCGCCGAGCTGGTAGTCAACCAGGCGCGCGTGGCGGCGCAGCGAGATGCGGCTGCGGGCCGTGTCGATGTAGGCCTCGGTGCTGACCGCGTCCTGCTGATAGCTGAGGTGATCGGCGGCATAGGCGAGCGCCTCGGTGATCGCCACCCCCAGGTCGGCGGCGTGCGTCTCGGTCCACGCCGGGGTGAGCACCGCCAGGCGGTCGCGCATCACCTGCAGGAAGCCGGGGTAGTCCTTGGCCAGGTAGTTGATGTCGGGCGGCGCCGGGAGGTCCGAGGGGCAACAGTCGCTCGGCAGGCAATCCGCGGGCGTGGGGCAGCCGGCCTTGAAGGAGAATTCGACGCTCGCCAGCACTGGGTCCATGCCGGGGGGCGGTTCGCCGCTTTCCGGGCCGGCCACTAGCGCGAATGTGTAGGTGGAGAAGTCGCCGGTGTGGTTGAGATCGAAGATGACCACCGTGGGTTCCTCGGCGGCGATCGGTTCGATCGAGGAAGCTTCGACCGCTGTGCCGCCGCTGATGCTCACGTTGGCGGTGGTCAGCCCCAGCGGGCGCGCGTCCTTGAGGAACGTGACCGCCAGCTGCTTGCCGCAGCCCGGTTCGCCCAGCACCTCGAGGTAGTCGATGCCATTGAGCTTCGGGCTGGAGAGGACCAGCTCCCGGCGGTTGGCATGCGAGCAGAAGTAGATCACGCGCCGCCGGCTCCGTAGACGAACTGCTGTGTCTGCTGCTGCTGAGACTGGATGACGGTGTAGGTCACGGTCACCTGCAGGGTCGCCTCCTCGGCGCTCACGTTGACCGACTGCACCCGGATTAGATCCGACAGCCACTGCTGAAGTCCCGCCTGGACCGCCTGCTGCTGCGCCGCCGCCAGCACGTCGCTGTTGGGCGCGAACACCAGCTGGGCGGTGCCGCTGCCGAATGTGGGCCGGTTGACTCGCTCGCCCGGGGAGGTGAACAGGATCTGCTCGATCATGTCGCCGATGTGCGTGAGCGGGTCGGTCTGCGCGGTGTGGCCGCCGGCGTCGAAGGCGTACGGGAAGGCCACGTTCATCGGCGTGCTCATCGCGTGACCCTTGCTTGAGTTGTGCTCATGTCGCGGTGACCCTTGCCTGGGTGGCGATCGGCAGCAGTGGGGTGCCGCCCGGCGCGCACACTGCCACGCCGCCGTCGATGACAAGCGGTTGCCCGTGTGAGGTGACGCGCGTGGTGCCGAGCGCCCACTGCGCGGTGACGCAGGGAGGGATCCCCGCCGCCGGGACGCCGGGACAGCCGGCCACTGTCCATGGATCCGACACGACCGACGCGGGCATGCCGTCCAAGCTCACATCGGGGCTGGGCACTGTCGGCAGCGCCTGCCCGCCGTGCGCGCACATCACCGTCGCGCCCTCCTGGATGAGGAACCCGGGCATCCTCAGATGACCTCCAGCGCGCCCTCGTTGATGGTGACGGCCGGACCGTTGAGGGCGATCGTCGCCCCCTGCCCGTTGCTGATGATGATCCCGGTGTCCGAGATCGAGATCAGCGCGCCGGTCGAGGACTTGAGCATGATCCCCCCGTCGGGCCGGGCACGTCGCTGATCGTCAGCGTGTTCTGCTCCAGCGTCTGGATGATGACCTGCTGGACGTCGGGGGGCGCGGCCAGAGCGAGCGCCGGGACCTCGGCCGCCGAGCCCCAGAAGCAGCCGACCCAGATGGGGTAGTCCGGATTGCCATGCTCGAACTCGATCCACACGGTCGAGCCGATGTCGGGAACCACGTAGAGACCGGACTGGATGCCCGCGAACGGCAGGCAGGGCAGCGCCCAGGTGGAGGGCAGTACGTTCGATACGTCGGGCACCTGCACCATCAGGCGCCCCATCTGCAGGGGATCGACGTTGTCGATCACAAAGCCGCGGTACTTGCCAAACCATGTGTTCTTGTTGCTCATCGGTAGAGATGGAGAAAGAGACCTCAGTAGGGGAGCGACGGCACCACCGGCACGTCGGCGATCAGAGCGTTGCGCTTGAGGACGAAGGTCTGCTTGTACTCGCCGGGCTTGAGGTTGTGGGTGACGCTGTCCACGTAGTGCATTCCGTCGAACGCGAGCCCGGCGCCGCGCACGCCGACGAGGCTGCGAGCTCGCAGCACCTGCCCGTAGCGAACGACGTCGAGGGTGCCATTGCCGGTGATCACGTCGGCGTTCTCGACCGCCTTGGCCATGCCCAGCATCAGCGCCTCCGCTAGGGAGCGATTGGCGGTGGCTTCGAGCTGGAGGAACCGTTGGGGGACCGGTACGGCGAGCCCGAGCGGCGGGTTGAACGGGGTGACCGGCGGAATCGGGATCGGCAGTGGCACCCCGGTGGTTTGGTCCTGGATGAACACGATCGGGGTCACCGAGCTGTACGGCTGGTAGCTGAAGCTCAGGCTCTCCACGTTGCTCCAGGCATCCATGTTCACGTTCAGCGACGGCTGCGGTATACCCACCCGCACCTGGGGTCCCCAGTAGGCCTGGCTCATCCCTGGAAGGGGGCCCGGTTCGATGTAGAAGACGTAGCCCGCCTCGCCGGCCAGGAACTGCACGTAGTTGAGGTCGCTGCCTTTCTACATCGGGACCCGTTCCGGGGGCACGGGGATATCCGGCGTCGGGACGGGGACGACCTCGGGGACGATGCCGAAGACCGCGTACTTGGCGAGGATCACCTCCACGCGCATGTCGGGGCTCATACCGGGGTGGGGCACCCCGTTGAAGTCGGTCAGGCCCATCACGGCCGACAGGTCGTGACCGCTGACCACCAACTTCGAAGAGCTTCCCATCGCGTTGGGGACAACTTCATAGCGCTCGATCACGCCGTCGACGATCACCTGCGGCAGACCGCTGAAGCTCACCATCAGGATCACACGCTGAAACGGGATCGGCGAGCCCGCGCTCAGCAGCAGGACGTTCTCCGGGATCGAGTCGTCTGCCAGCGTGAACGTCAGCTGGAAGCCGCTGGCGTCGGTGGCCGACTCGGTCACGACGGCCGAGGTGAAGGCGTCGATCAGCGGCTTGGGCACGGGTACGGCCTCCATCGGGCCGGCCAGCAGGGTGAGATACAGAGGACTATCCACCGCGAGCTCCCGGCGGCGCGAGGTGGCGAGAGCTATCCATTGCGAGCTCCCGGCGGCGCGAGGTGACGAGGGCTATCCATTGCGAGCTCCCGGCAGCGCGAGGTGACGAGGGCTATCCATTGCGAGCTCCGGGGGAGGCCGTGGAGGCCACGGGGACGGCGATCTGGCGGCCGGCCTGTGTGGTCAGCTCGTCGGGGTCGAGCGAGCCGTTGGCGTCACAGATCATCCAGTACAGCAGCGGGTCGCCGAGGAAGCTCGCCGACAGGTTGTCCAGGCGGTCGCCGTCGGCGATCACGTAGGTCTGGGTGCTGGTGTAGCTCGACATCTGGGGGACGATCCGCCGCGCGAGGTACATGACCGGTGTGCCGTCGGCAAGCGTGAACGGCTGCACGGCCGAGCCGTAGTAACGGCTGCTCGGATTGGTGGGGGCGCCGTTTCCGGCCGCCGCGGTGATGAGTGCTGAGAGTGCTTGATCCATGCGTCTCCTAGGCTTGCTGGGCCATTGCCTCCTTGGCGAGCTGGTAGGCCATGTAGAGGCCGCCGGCCGGGCTGAGGAAGCTCACATCGCTGATGCTCAGCACGCGCATACTCAGGGTGACCTTGGCTCGGATCGGGTTGAGCTGGGGGTCGAAGGCCTCCTCCGTGATCTCCAGCTCGGTGATCCGGATCGGGGTCATCCGGTTGCGATTCCAAGCGAACACCGTCAGCGCCGAGTCCATCGGCAGGATCTCGATCGTGCCGAGCAGCGAGAGCACCTCGTTGGCGATCAGCTCAGAGCTGGAGGGGTACACCAGCAGCTCGAGCGCCGACAGCTGGGGCTGGATGCCCAGGCTCATCGCCACCGGGTCGGACGCGGCCAGCTGATCGGTGGCGTCGATCTCGACCTCGCCTCGAATGGTCTCGATCGGGGGACCCTTGAGGCGGAGGATCTCGCTCCGATCGGGCTCCTCGCCGACCCCCTGCGGCTTGAGCGAGCGCGTCAGCGTGTCCGGGTTGTACTGCAGCAGGATTGTGCCCAGCGGCGTGCCGGTGGTGGGATCGAGCGACACGATTGCGCCCTGGCGGACCAGCGGCGAGACGCTCATCGCGCCGGCTCCCGGTGGGGCGGCGCGGCGATCGCGGCGCGAATTTGCGCTGTCACCAGCTCGGCTGCCTGCTCCGGGGACGCTCCCGCGCGCAGAGGGCCGGCGTCCACGCGCCCGAGCTGACGCGGCGCCGCGTGCGACCAGTCGCCACCGGTCCCGAGCTCGGTCAGCGAGGCTTGCAGCGAGGCGAGGAACCGGGCGCGGTGCGCGGGTGGGAAGCCGTGCAGCGTGATCAGTCCGATCTCGAAGTGGACCGCTCCGGGGGCGCTGGCAGCGCCCCCGCTGGTTGCGGCTCTGCTGGCGATGGCTCTGCCGGCGACGCCCCCGCCGGCGGCGGTTCTGCTGGCGATGGCTCTGCCGGCGACGCCCCCGCCGGCGGCGGTTCTGCTGGCGATGGCTCCGTCGGCGACGCCCCCGCCGGCGGCGGCTCTGCTGGCGGCGCGACTCTCGCGGCTCACGAGAGCCCTCGCGTCTCCGCCGCTGTCAGCGGCTTCTCCAGCTTGCCGTACTCGGTGCGCGCCGCTGCCAGGATGTGCCTGGACTCCACCAGTTGCGAGTCCTCGGCGGCGAGGAACGCCGCGCCCAGCGCGATGTTGCGGATCACCCCACCGGACACGTTGAGCTGCGCGAGCACGCGGTAGTCGAGCTCGGAGATCGGCGTGTCCGCCGGGGATATGCGCTCCCAGATATCGGCTCGCGCGGCATGATCGGGGAAGGGAAACTGCACGATGAAGCGGATTCGTCGCATGAACGCGGCGTCGAGAGCGTGCTGCATGTTGGTGGTGAGGACCGCGATCCCGCGGTAGGCCTCCATCTGCTGGAGCAGGTAGCTGATCTCGAGGTTGGCGTAGCGGTCGTGGCTGTCGCGCACCTCGCTGCGCTTGCCGAACAGGGCGTCGGCCTCGTCGAACAGCAGGACCGCGCCGCTCTGCGCTGCCCCGTCGAAGATCGCCCGCAGGTTCTTCTCGGTCTCCCCGATCCACTTGCTGACCACTGCGGCGAGGTCCACCCTGTAGAGGTCGAGATCGAGCTCTGCGGCGAGGATCTCCGCGGCCATCGTCTTGCCGGTGCCGCTGGCTCCGGCGAACAGAACGGTCAATCCGAGGCTGCGAGCGTGCTTGCCGGCAAAGCCCCAGCGGTGGTAGACCAACGAGCGTTGTCGCACGTGAATGACGATCTGACGCCGCGTCTCCACCTGCGAGCTCGGAAGCACGATGTCGCTCCAGGCGGCTGCGACGTCGATCCGCTGGGCGAGGGACTCCAGCGATCGCCGGCTGTGCTCGCGGCAGGCGCGCCAGCACAGCTGCCCCGCATCGGTTGCATCGCCGGCGGCTGCCGTCTCCCGCACCTGCGCCGCCGTCAGTCGGATGGCGGGCTCGTCGAAGTCGAAGTACTCCACGATCCGGTCCAGCTGGCCGTTCATTCCCTCGGCCAGCGCGCCGAGGGTCTGGCTCCACAGCTCGCGCCGCTGCAGGGCGGTGGTCGGGTTCAGGTGCAGGCGGACGCCCTCGAGCCGCTCCGCTGGGCTGCCGGGCGCGACCTCGACCGCGATCGGCGCCCGTGTGGTCTCCAGCCACGCCGCCGTGTTGGCCACTGTCTCGCAGCGCTCGGTTCGCACGTATAGGGCGGCCCTGGAGAGAATCGCCTCCCGCGTCCACAGGCGGGCGAGGTGCTCGCGCTCGACGGCCTCGCTCGGCAGGTCGGCGGCGTCGAGCGAATACGGCGACAACCCATGCTCGCGGCATATCTGCACGAAGATGGTCTCGCAGCTGGAGCGATGGCGGCCGACCAGCAGCAACGGCTCGCACGGCGCCGAGGACCGGCTCCAGTGGCGCACGCCGATCGCGATTGCGCTGTCCCGCGGTGGGTCGCCGTCCCCGACCTGCGAGATCGGCCGCACCAACGATTGCAGTCGCGCGTCCAGGGCCGGCACGCCGAGCACGAACTCCAGGACCCGCTCGTCGAGCTGCAGCGGAGCATCGAGCAGATTCCCGCCACCGAGCTCGATCAGTCGCCAGTACCGCAGCGGCGCGCCCGGGGTGATGGCACTCCAGTGCGGCTCCTCGAGCACGGTCAGGGCGAGCCCCAGCGTAGGACGGCGCGCGCCGTCCTCGGTCGCGGCGCCGGCGCCGGATGAGTTGAACCTGCGCTCCAGCTCGAAACCGGTGCAGAGAACGACCAGATCGCGCTCGAACGGGGTCAGGTCGAACAGGTGGCTCAGGTGCGCGAACGGATGCCACTCGTCACCGCCGGTGGTTGGCGAGCGCAAAGCGGCCTGCTCGGGGACATGCTCATCGCCGGCCGGGGTCGCCGTGTGCTCGGCCAGCGCGCGGTAGACGCGATCAAGCGCCTCGGCGAGCGACTCGGTGCGCGCCTGCACGGATCCGACGGTCACGGCGACAGTCATGCGTTCACCGGAGGCGGGAGGAGTTCCGCGACGACGTTGCGCGTTTCGACTTCCTTGTTGGAGGGGTACGCGGTGGTGTCCTGCACGACGACGACGGATACTTGCAGTGCGGTGCTGGGCCGATAGGCGGTCTGGAACGCCGCCCACAGACGGTAGATCTCCTCGGTGGTAAGGGTCTCGGGCGTGATCCGCAGATGCTCGATCTGCTCAGCCAGGCCGCTTTCCGCGATCAGCGTCGCGGCGGTGCTGGGCGAGCCTTCCGTCAGCAGGCCGGTGAGCGCAGCCTGGATCGTTGCGGGGGGGACGACCGGGTTGTCGTGGAAGACCTTCATCGCCCACGCCAGCAGGACCTCCGGGTCGAACTGCTGAGCGCCATAGGCGGACACCAGGTAGTGCAGGTTGAGCGCCAGTGGGGGGTTGCTGATCGGTTCGCCCTGTCCGTTCCGCGAGGGCAGATCGAGGTTGCGCAACGCCGAGTTGAGGCTGACGTAGTACATGAACAGGTTCAGCTGCGGCTGCTCCTCCAAGCCCGGGGTGATCAGATCGGGCGAGACGGCCGTGATTCCGGGAGTGGAGGAGTTGAGCAGCGTGCTCGGACCGTCAGGGTGCAGAGCGCTGCTGAGCAGCGAGCGCAGCACGGCGCTGACGCCGCCGACGGCGAGGTAACTACTCATGCGACGCCGCCGACGGCGAGGTGACTACTCGTGCGACTCCGCCGACGGCGAGATAGCTGCTCATGCCCGCCGGTCCTGACTGGCAGCGAGGAACTCGTCGAGCGAGACGCGCGGGCGGAACGCCGGGCGGCTGCGTGCCGGCGCCGGCGGCGTCGCTGCGCGCACATCGATGTGGCCGATCGAGATCGTCACCTCGGGCGCAGCGGCTGGCGCTGCAGCTGCCGACCCGTTGGCCGAGGGCACGAGGAACTGCTTGCGATGCTGCACGCGATCGGCGGCGTCGGCCGGTGCTGACGGCCGGTCCGCGGGCGCTGGTGGCCGGTCCGCGGGCGATCGGGGTGGGGGCTCGGTCGAGTCGGTGAGCGAGACCAGGAGCACTGGTGGGATGGCGGCCGCGGCGCTCATGGCCTCATCCCCGCCAGCGCTCGCGGCGGTGGCGGCGCCCGTTTGGTCCAGCGATGCCGCGATGCCTGCGGCCTCCCCGCGCTCCTGCTGAAGATCCCGCTCGACGCCAGGGTGCCCGCCGGACGGCGTGGCACGGGCAGGCGCCGATGCGTCGGCCGATATCTCGCGACCGGCGTCCTCGGCTCCCGGCGCCGGAGTGCGACCGGCGTCCCCGGGCCGCGACGCCGATACGCGCTCGGCGATGAGCGGCGGTCGGGTGGCCGAGCCGGTAAAGGGCGAAGCCGAGAAGGCGTCGGCCGACACCTCGGGGATGCCTGCAACGCCAAGCGCGAGCCCCGCATCACCGGGGGCGAAGAGCGGGCGCGTTGCCGGTTGCGCCGAGGACAACGGGGCCCGCGTGCGCATCACCATGCGCTGCAGTAGCGTGGTCACAGAGCGACCATCTCCAGGTAGGCGGTGCGGCGACGCTCGCTCATCGCCAGGATCGCCTGCTCGCTCCAGCCGTAGCCTGCGGCCAGGGCATGGATCTCCCGCAGCAGCCGCGACGCGGCTCGGCGGACCTCGGTCCAGAGGAAGCGCCCGATGTCGAGGTCCACCACCTCCTCGCTGGCGCACTCGGGGCAGGCCACACTGCATCTCAGCTCCGCTGCCGCGTGCAGCCGCTCGAACTGCTCGAGCACCATAGGTGTCTCGGACAGCCGATCGGCGTCCTGCGGCGGGTCCACCGTCAGGCATCGCGATAGCAGCAGCTCCTGGGCAGCGCCGACCTCGGCCAACTCCAGCGACGCCAGCAGATCGGCCGTGGTGGCGGGGCGCAGCTCGAAGCGCCGGCCTCCATCGGTCCAAGCGAGCCCCGCGCGCTGGTTGCCCTCGCTCAGCACGAGTCCTGCGCTCCCGTCGCTCTCGCTCAGCGCCGCCAGCTCCGCCACCGCCACCGACAGCTCGAGCTGCGCCGAGCAGCTCGAGCAGGCGGCGATCACGTTCAGCTCGGCGCCGAAGCTGAGCTCTCGCAGGCGCAGCAGCAGCCGGTTGCACTCCGCCACGGGAATGTCGGCCAGCTCCAGCGGATCTCGATCCGGCATTGCGAGGCCAAGCAGCGCCAGCGGCCGGCTCGGCTCGGGTACGGACGCGCCCTCCTCCCAGGCCTGCAGCAGGAGCTCTCCGGCGAGCGCGTGCACGGCTCCTCGCTAGGCGTGGGTCGAGTTGAAGCTGGGCTCGGTCGGCTCGGTCACCGAGATATCGCGGTCCCAGCCCTCGTTCTCGAGCTTCAGCCGCTGGATCGCCACTGCGTTGGCGTTGGCATCCAGCTCGGGCAGCGCCTCGTACTCCGATACCCAGGCGCGGTAGATCTTGTAGCTGATCGCCAACTGCCCGGCCTCGTTGTAGAAGTCGAGGATCACGTCCTTGCGGAAGTCCGCAAGCGACACCTCGGCGCCGAGCGCGGCGCCGATCTGCCACACCTTCGCGGCCCACGCCTCGAAGGCGAGGTCGTGGGTCACGCCGCGCTCCAGGGTGATCGCCTCGTACTCGGTGCGCCCGGGCGACTTGCGGCTTGTGCTGGGGTCACCTCCGTCACGGTGTTTGACCGTCTCCGTGGTGCGCTTGAGCGCGCTCACCTTGGAGACGCCGGCCACGTACTGGCCGTCCCACTTGAGCCTGAACTTGAAGTTCTTGTAGGGATCGAAGCGCGTCGGGTTTGCGACAAATTCGGCCATGGCTGCTCTCTCCAAGTCTCTCCGCTTTTTTTCTGTCTCGCTGCCCTAGCGCTAGGACTGCGCCTGCCCGGTCAGCTGCTCGATTTGGATCACGACGAACTCGGCCGGCTGCAGGGGAGCGAAGCCGACGAGGATGTTGACGACGCCGTTGTCGATGTCGGTCTGTGTCGTGGTCTCGCTGTCACACTTCACGAAGTAGGCCTGATCGGGCGTTTGCCCCTGGAAGGCGCCCTTCAGGAAGCAGCTCTGCATGAACGAGCCGACGTTGAGGCGGATCGCCGCCCACAGCGGTTCGTCGTTGGGCTGGAACACGACCCACTGCGTCCCCTGGTAGAGGCTCGACTCGAGGAACAGGGCCATGCGCCGTACAGGGACGTACTTCCACTGGCTGGCGATCACGTCGGCGCCGGCCAGAGTGCGTGCTCCCCACAGGACCGGTCCGATGACGGGGAAGGTGCGAAAGCAGTTGAGGCCGAGCGGGTTGAGCTGGCCGTTCTCCTGGTCGGAGAGCTGGTAGGTCATGCTCTGCACGCCTTTGAGGCTCGCCTGGATGCCGGCGGGTGCGGTCCATACGCCGCTGCGGGTGTCGCTGGCTGCGTACGCGCCGGCGACCACGCCGGAGGGGGCGAAGGTGCGCAGGTTGTAGTTGTTGAGCGGGTCCGGCAGTCGCAGTCGCGGCCAGAAGGCCGCGCCGTTGGCGTCGGCGATGCCAAGCTGCTGGGACTTCCAATCGATCGCCCCACTCACGGTGCCGACTTCGGGGGGCGGGTCTACCAGCAGGAAGGCGCGCATCTGATCGCAGAAGGCGATCGCGGCGGCGTAGATCGCCGGCGGGTTGAGTTCCCCGGCGCCGGCGTTGGTGTCCAGCGTGGTCGGGCTGCTCGCCATCGCACGGGTGGCGTCCGGGATGCTCAGCATGTTGAAGCTCGGGGCCTTCGCCAGCGCGTAGATCCCGGTGAAGGCTTTGGGATCGCCGATCAGCTCGGCCGATTGGGGCAGGATCAGCGGCGTGGTCGGTCCGTCTGAGCCGCCGGCCAGCGGGTAGTGGGCCTGATTGGACGAGGAGGCGGGATTGAGCCCCAGCGCCTTCCCTGCGTCCCCGCCGGTTGACGGTTTTTCGAACACCAACACAGCGTCGGGGTGTTGGGGCATCTGCGCGACGACGCGCAGCGCCTGGCCGCCGCCCGTGACCGGCGTGACCGTAACTATGGCTGAAGCCCCGGCCAGCGGGCTGGTGGCCGGGGACTGTTCGGAGAGCGCCTGATTGACCGTCTGCTGCAGCAGCGCCGCCAGGCCGGCCATGCTCTGCGGGATTTGTGCGCCTTTGGCGAGCACCGTCACCGCGACCGGTTTGGAGCCGGCTGGGGGCGGCGTTGAGGTGGTCAGGGCGAGGCCGAAGTCTTTGGTCGCTTCGGTGGCGGTGGTGGTGCCACCGATTTCTTTGTTGACGGCAGAGCTCGTGATCGCGGCGCCGACGATCCCCGTGGGCGTCACGTCCCCGGTCGCTGTGCCTTCCACCTTCACCAACTGCGAGCCGTTGTCAGGGTCGTTGATGACGGTCGCGAAGTAGCGCATCGCGTTTTTTTTCAACGTCACGTTGGCGAACGACTCGCTGGTCTGGTCGGCGAGGTCGGTCACCGTCAGGTTGAACGCTTCCGGGTCGGCTGTCAGATCGATGTTCTGGAGATCGACGTCGATCAGGAGTTCGTCGTTCGTCCAAGCCCCCGTGCTCAACGCCGTGAAGGTGAGCCCGTCGAAGGCGACGCTCGAGGCCGTGGCGCCGTGCGATTTGACGCGCACGACGTACGCTTGAGAGCCGCCGTTCTGGAAGAACTGCGCCACCGCGTAGCTGAGCTCGCTATCGGAGGCCAGCCCGCCGTACAGCCGTTCGAAGTCGGAGAAGCTGTTGATGGCCTGGGCACGGTCGTCGATGCCGCGCGCGGTATAGCCGACGAAGGCCGCGATCGATGTGGCTACCCCAGCAATCGCGTGGACCGGGCTGGGAAGCTCCTGGATGTAGACGCCTGGGTACGTGTAGGTAGCCGCCATGCTCAACGCGCCTTTCTTGAATTTCTCTGATTGATCGTTCTCCTCGCGTGAGGTGCAGTTGTGAAGATTTGGTGAACTTTCGGATTGTCCGTGCGTTGAGCCGAAGCACCTCCCGGCGCCACCCGTGGGAGGCCAGCGGCCCGCTCTGTGATGATTGCGCCGATGGCAAGTCCCACCGAGTCGCAGATCAAGCCGGAGGCTTCCCCCGCGGCGGGCGCCCCGCCCGCGGCGCCAGACGGCGACGACGCGCCAGTGGTGTTGAGCCCCGCCACCGGCTATCCCGCGCTCAAGGATGCCGACCTCGAGGTGCTGCGCGGGATCGGACGACGCTGGGGGGCGGCGCTGGGGGATCGCGCGGAGTGGATCAAAGCGCTGCCGTGCGACCCCAACCTCGGCCAGTCCGACGGACCCGCTACCGCTCCCACCAAAGTCGGCCACCCGGGCACTGTCCGCCTGGGGGGCAGGCGCACGCGCTTCGTGCCGGTGGAGGCCGACGGCGAGCCCGGGGAGGAGCTCGAAGCGACGCGCGAGGCGGGGCACGCGCCGACGCGCGGCGGCTGGACCTCCTCGCGGGTGCGCCGGGCGCTGCTGGGCCCCCCGCTACACAGCGCGGCGGTGCTCGAGGAGCGGATGCGCAAGCTGGTGGCCCTGCCGGTGCTCTCCTCCGACGCGCTCTCCTCGGTGGCGTACGGCCCCGAAGCGATGCTCGTGGTGCTTGCGCTCGGCGGCGCGACGGCGTTTGGCTTCTCGGTGCCGATCTCGATCGCCGTGGTCGTGCTGATGGTCGTCGTCGGGCTCTCCTACCGCCAGACGATCCGTGCCTACCCGCGCGGCGGCGGCTCGTACATCGTCGCCTCCGACAACCTCGGCCTGCTCCCGGGGCTGATCGCCGCCGCCGGGCTGATGCTCGACTACATCCTCACCGTCGCCGTGTCGGTCGCCTCGGGGATCGCCGCGATCACCTCGGCGATCCCCTCGCTGGCGCCCGACCGGGTGCCGCTGGGGCTGGCGGTGATCGCGATCCTCGTCGCCGGCAATCTGCGCGGCGTGCGCCAGGCGGGGCTGCTGTTTGCGGCACCGACCTACATGTTCATCTTCGGGATCCTGTTGATGGTGGTCGTCGGCGTGGTGGATGCCGGCGGGCACGGCTTTCATGCCACGCCCCGCCCGCCGGTGCACGCGGCGGAGGGGGTGGGGCTGCTGCTGATCCTGCGCGCGTTCGGAAGCGGCGCCACGGCGATGACCGGGATCGAGGCGATCTCCGACGGGATCCCCGCGTTCAAGCCGGTGGAGTGGCGCAACGCGCGCACCACGCTCACCTGGATGGTGAGCCTGCTGGTGGTGATGTTCATCGGCACGATCGCGCTGATCGAGCTCGACGGGATCGTGCCGCAGTCCTCGCAGACCGTGCTCTCGCAGCTCGCCCACCGCAACCTCGGCGGCGGCGTGCTGTACGGGTATGTGCAGGCCGCTACGGCGCTGGTGCTGCTGCTGGCGGCCAACACCGCTTTCAGCGACTTCCCGCGCTTGCTGTTCTTCCTTGCGCGCGACTACTCTGCGCCGCGCCTCTTCCTGCGCATGGGCGATCGCCTCGCCTTCTCCAACGGGATCGTCGTGCTGGGCGCCGCGGCCGCGGCGATCCTCGCTGCGTTCGACGGCTCGGTCACCAGCCTGATTCCGCTGTTCGCGGTGGGCGTGTTCCTCGCGTTCACGCTCTCGCAGAGCGGCATGGTGAAACGCTGGCTGCGCACGCGCGAGCCGGGCTGGAAGGGCAGCATCTGCTTCAACGCACTCGGTGCGTTCCTGTCGGCGATCGTGCTGTTGATCACCGCCTTCACGAAGTTCCTCGAGGGCGCGTGGCTGGTGGTGATCATGATCCCGCTGCTCGTCACCCTGTTCTTGCGGATCCGCAAGCACTACCTCGCCGTCGGGCGCGCGGTGGCGCTGCAGCCGCTCTCGGCGAAGGCTCGCGCGCGGAGCATCACGCCGCCGCCCAGCGGCTTCGCCGAACTGGAGCGCGGGGCGAGCATCGTGATGAGCGGTCAGAGTGAGCACGAGGAGGCGCCCGATCAGGTGCTCAACCTCACCGTGGTGCCGATCATCGCGATGGACCTCGCGTCGCTGCGCGCGCTCGCCTACGCCGTCTCGCTCGGGCAGCCGGTGCTCGCGCTGCACATCTCCGCGGATGAGGAGGAGGCAAAGCGCTTTCGCTCCTACTGGCGGGAGTGGGGCGACCACGTGCCGCTGGAGATCGTGCTCTCCCCCTACCGCGCTTTGGTCGCCCCCTTGGGGCGCTACCTACGCTTGTTGCACGACCAGGCGCCCCACTTCACGATCACCGTCGTGCTCCCCGAACTGGTGCCCCGCCGCTACTGGCACCGCGCCTTGCACAATGGCATCGCCCCCCGTCTGCGCCGCGCGCTACGCCAGCTGCCGGGGATAGTGATCACGACGGTTCCTTTCCACCTGCCGAGCTGACTCAGACCGCAAAAGCGGGATTGAAACAGGCGCAAAAGCGGCATTGACTAGACCGCAAAAGCGGGATTGAAACCTCGCAAAAGCGGTATCGTAGGCCGTGTGCCGTCTCGCGCCTCGACATCGAGGCCGAGGCCGAGGCCTTCCGAGCCGATCCCGACGTCGCGCTGCGGGCGCTGCCGACACCGGTGCTGCTCGACGAGTGGCAGGCGGTCCCAGGTGTGCTCGGTGCGATCAAGCGGGCAGTCGATGACGGCACGGGCGCAGGGCGCTTTCTGCTGACGGGCAGCGTTCGGGCGGACCTCGATACCCAGATGTGGCCGGGAACCGGGAGGCTCGTACGCGTGCAGATGTATGGGATGACCATGCGGGAGATGGATGGCGGACTCACGGGTGAGCCGTTCCTCGACAAGCTCGCCCGCGCCGACCTCGAAGCATTCCCGGCCCCGCTCGACCCACCCGACTTGCTGGGCTACGTGGAGCTGGCCCTGCGAGGTGGCTTCCCAGATGCCGCTCTACTCCCCTCCCGGGTGACCCGGCAGGCGTGGCTCGACGGGTACCTTGACCAGCTGCTCACCCGAGACGTCGAGGCGCTTGACGGCGCTCGCGACCCGCGTCTGCTTCGGCTCTACTTCGAAGCGCTGGCCCTCAACACTGCGGGGATCGTAAGCGAGAAGACTCTCTACGACTCCGCCAAAATCGACCGCCGAACAGCGGTTGCCTACGAGCGTCTGCTCACGAACCTGCTCGTGCTCGACACACTGCCCGCATGGAGCAGCAACAGGCTGTCCCGCCTGGTCAAGGCGGGCAAGCGATACCTCGTCGACCCCTCTCTAGCAACGGCGGCACTGCGCCTCGACGAGGCCACGGTCCTCCGTGACGGTGACTTGCTCGGGCGCATCATCGACACCTTCGTCGTCTCGCAGATCAGGCCCGAGGTCGAACTTGGGCCGTCCAGGTCACGCCTGCATCATCTGCGCGCTAGAGACGGAGGGCACGAGGTCGATCTTCTCATCGACATGCCCATGAGTAATGTGCTCGCCATCGAGATCAAGGCCACCGCCGCTCCCAAGGTCTCGGACGCCAGGCATCTCTTGTGGTTGCGCGACCAGCTGGGAGATCGCTTCATCGCTGGGGCTGTCCTCCACACCGGGCCGCGACCCTTCATGCTGAGCGAGCGAATCTTTGCGCTGCCAATCTGCGCGATCTGGGATAGCGCCTCGCTGATCCAACAAACGTCGAGTCGAGCCGCAATCCAGGCGTAAGCCCTTCGGCGTGCTGTACAAGCAACGGATGGGCGGGATGGGCCAGGGTGCCTCGCACACGCAGGACCGTGCCGGGCATGCCGGGCGCGGCGTCCACGCGGGGGAGGACGGCGGGAAGGTGCAGCTCGATGGTGGGAAGGGCCGTCGCAAGCCCGACCACCGACACCCCAAGCGCGACCGCAAGCACAAGCGACATCACCGCCACAAGGCCAAGCACCCGCACACGCTTGCCGCCCGGGCGGTGGCGCTGCCAACGGCTCCCGCCACGCCCCCGGCGCCATCGAGCGCGCCGGTCGCCTCGCTCGGCGCGCCGCTGAGCACGGCGGGCGCGCAGCGGCTGCTGTGGCGCGCCGGCTTCGGGCCGCGGCCCGGCGAAGCGCAGGCGCTGGCGGGCCAGCCGCTGCAGCAGGTGGTGTACGGCCTAACGCGACCGTCGGGGGAAGCGGTGCTGAATGGTCCGGCGCCAACCAACGAAGAAGGCAAGCCGCTGGATCCGGCACACACCTGGGGCGACGATCACTGCTGGTGGCTGGACCGCATGGTCCGCTCCAACCAGCAACTGGTCGAGCGGATGACCTTCATCTGGCACGACTGGTTGGCCAACTCCAACGAGCAGGTGGACAGCTCGCAGCTGATGCTCGACCAGAACGAGCTGTTCCGCGAACGGGCGCTCGGCAGCTTCTACGACCTGTTCCTGGCGGTTACGTCAAACCCCGCGATGCTGGTGTTCCTCGACGGCGTCGAGAACGAAAAGGGGGACTCCAACGAGAACTACGCGCGCGAGATGATGGAGCTGTTCTCGCTGGGCGCCGACCGCGGCGCGTACACCGAGGACGACGTGCGCGAAATGGGCCGCGCATTGACCGGGTGGCAGGCGGAATGGTCGCCTGAAGGGGGCATGCACAACTTCCACTACGACCCCTCCAAGCACGACGAAGGCCAGAAGACCGTGTTCGGGCAGACCGGTAACTGGGATTGGGAAGACGCGGTGCGGATGTGCGTCTCACATCCGCTGCACCCTTCGTTCTTCGTCACCAAGCTGTGGGGCTACTTCATCCCCACCCAGCCGGACGAAGCGACGCTGGCCTCGCTGCAGGGCATCTACACGAGCTCGGACTTCAGCATCAGGGCGGTGGTGGAGGCGATCTTGCAGCACCCCGACTTCTACGAAGGCCCCGAGCTCCTGACGCCCCCGGTCGTCTACAACGCCGGGCTGCTGCGGGCGATCGGCCGCTACATCGACACCACCGCGTGGGCGTGGCTGTCATCCGGCGCGGGGCAGCAGCTGTTCTACCCGCCCAACGTCTCCGGCTGGGAATTCGGCCGCTGGCTGGACACCTCCACCGTCAGGGCGCGCTGGGAACTGGCCAACTACGTGGTCGCCAACACCTACCCCAACCCGTGGCCCAACGAAGGGGAACCGGAATATGACCCAACCGAGACAGCCACCCAGGCGCTCGCGAGCGCGCTCGCGTACTGGGGCCAACCGCCGCTGTCGAGCGAATCGCAGCAGTGCATCGCGCAGTTCGCGCAGTCGTGCCTGCCTGCCGAAATGGCCGAATGGGAGCAGAGCCCCTACCGGGCGATCCGCCAGAACGCGCTGCGCATGCTGATCGCCACCTCCCCCGACATGCAGGTGAGCTGATGGCCGGCTGCTCGTGCAATGACTTCAACCGCGCGCAGCTGCTGCGCCGCGGCCTTGCGGCCGCCGGGAACCGGGTTGCGGCTCCGGGTGCGGTGCCCGGCCGCGGAATCGGGGCGCCCGGCGGCGGGGTCGCGGCACCAGGCCGCGGCCTGCCGGCGATCGAGCCGGGGATGCCGCTGCCGGCGGGCACGGGGATGGATAGGCGCAGCTTCCTGCTGCGCACCGCCGGCGCGGTGGTGTCGGTGTACGGCGCCTCGATGCTGGGCGCGCGCCACTTCGAAGAGGGCATCGCCCAGGCGGCCGCCAGCTCCCCGAATCAGCCGGTGCTGGTGTCGATCTTCATGGAAGGCGGCTGGGACGCGCTGTCGGTGCTGGCACCGGTGAAGGAAGCCCGCTACCGCCAGCTGCGCCCCGCGCTCGCGCTCGCGGAAGGCTCAGGCGAACCGTTCGGCGAGGACCCCAACCTGATGTGGCACCCCCAGGCGCAGGGTCTCGCGACGCTGCACGGCGAGGGCAAGGTGACGGTGTTCCCGGCCGTGGGGTACGACCCGCCCGACGAGAGCCACTTCACGAGCCGCCATTACTGGGAGGTGGGCCAGCTCGACACCAACGCGCGCAGCGGCTGGATCGGTCGCTTCCTCGACGCGACCGGCGAACCGAACAACCCGCTGCAGGGCCTCTCGCTCGACTACAGCCTCGCGCCGGCGCTGGCCACGGAAAAGATGCCGGTGGCGGCCGTCTCATCGCCCACCGACTACAACATGTGGGCGTACGGCTTCGGCGAACCGGTCGCGGGACCGGCGATGGAAGCCTTCGGCCAGCTGGGCGCCCTGGGAGCCCCGTCGCCCGCGTACGCGCAGGCGCGCGGCGCAGCGTGGGACACGAGCATCGTGCTGAAGGAGATGGCGCCGTTCGTAGGCCCGGAAGGCAAGCCAACGTACACCGCGCCCGTCCCCTACCCGAAGGATGGCGGCGAATTCGCGGGGCGCTTGGAAGCGCTCGCGGCGATGCTGGCGGCGGGGCTGCCGATCAAGTGCGCCTCGCTGACCGGGATCGGCACCTACGACACCCACTCCGACGAGCCGACCACGCTGAGCGCCAACCTCGGCCAGACCGTGGAATCGGTGGTGGCGTTCCAGCGCGACCTCGAAGCGCGCAAGCTGGACGACCGCGTGATCGTCCAGCTGTGGTCGGAGTTCGGCCGCCACCCCCAGGAAAACGGCTCGGGCACCGACCACGGCGCGGCCGGCGTGGCGTTCCTGATCGGCACCCAGGTGTCGGGCACGATGGTCGGCGAGTTCCCCGGCCTCGCGAAACTCGACGAAAACGAAAACCTCGTCAACACCTCCGACTTCCGCGCGATGTACTGCTCGCTGCTGGAGCAGTGGTTCCAGGCCGAAGCGGGCCTCGTGATCCCCGAAGCGGCGTCGTTCGAACGGCCCACGCTGCTGAAGGCGTAGCGGCGACGGACGGCTGGGCGACCTGCGCGGATCATTGGGTGCGCGTCCGCGCGAGTAGCGAGGAGCACCAGCCGCCCGGGGGCGGGGCTTCCTACCCCGCCGCCAGCTAGCGTTCGTTGCATGAGCAACGGCCCCTGCGCATGAGCGCGCTCGAAGTGATCTGGCATGGCCTGCGCGACTCGCTGCTGATGGCGTGGGAGGTGTGGTGGGCGCTGGTGCTGGGCTTCGCGATCAGCGCGATCGTGCAGGCGTGGGTGCCGCGCGAGCGCGTGCAGGGGGCACTGTCGGGCGAAGGGCCAAAGCCGGTCGCGCTCGCGACCGGTCTCGGGGCCGCCTCCTCCTCGTGCTCCTACGCCGCGGTGGCGATCGCCCGCTCGCTGTTCGCCAAGGGCGCCTCCTCCGCGACCTCGCTGGCGTTCCAATTCGCCTCGACCAACCTCGTTTGGGAGCTCGGCGTCGTGCTGTGGGTGCTGATCGGCTGGCAGTTCACGCTCGCGGAGTACCTCGGCGGCGTGGTGATGATCGCGCTGATGGCGCTGGCGCTGCGCCTGTTCGTGCCGGCGCGGGTGGAGGCCCGGGCGCGCGAGCACGCGCAGAACGTGAAGGACGATGGCCACCACCATCACCACCACCATGGCCACGATACCGGCCACCATGGCCACGACCACCAAGACCACGACCCCAACCACCACGACCACCACGACCACCACGACCCCAACCACCACGATCTCGACCACCACGACCCCAACCACCACGACCACCACGCTGCTGGCCACCACCACCCTGCCGGGGACGCCCAGCACAGCTGGCGCGGGCAGCTGACCTCGCGTGCCGCATGGGCGGAGGTGGCGGGCAACTTCCGTATGGATTGGGCGATGGTCTACCGGGAGGTCGCGGTCGGCTTCCTGCTCGCGGGCTTCATCGCGCAGCTCGGCAACGGCTTCTTCGAAAGCCTCTTCATCGTCCACGCCCCCGCGCCCTGGCCGGCGATCGAGAGCGCGCTGGTGGGCCCGCTGATTGCGGTGGCGTCGTTCGTGTGCTCAATCGGCAACGTGCCGCTCGCGGCCGTGCTGTGGTCGGGGGGGATCGGCTTCGCCGGGGTGCTGGCGTTCCTGTTCGCCGACCTGATCGTGCTGCCGATCATCCTGATCTACCGCAAGTACTACGGAGGCGAGTATGCGCTGCGAACGGTGGCGCTGATGTACTGCACGATGGTGCTCGCCGCGCTGATCCTCGCCGCCCTCTTCAGCGCCCTCGGCCTGATCCCCACCGGTCCGCGACCCAGCACCACGGCCGTCTTCGGCGAAGTCGCGCTCGACTACAAGCTCGTGCTGAACGTGCTCGCCGCGCTCGTGTTCATCGCCCTCCTGCGGCTCCGTCCGAGCCGAGCCGAGCACGGTGGGCGGGCCGTCGCCGATGCCGCCTGAGGCTTGAGCTGGCGCCGGTGGAGGCAATGGGTCATCCTCCCGGCCGTCCCGCGCGCACCCAGTAGGCGAACAGCGGGTCGATCACCCGATTCCCTGTCGGATGGGTGGGGTCTGCGACCACCTCACCGGCGTCGATGAGCCCGTGCAGTGCGGTGGTCACCGAGCCGCCGCGCGCTCCGCCGACGCGTATCTGGGCGGCCCGGCCGTACAGCGGCGTCTCGTTCTCCGCGATCGCGGTGAGCGCGCGCCGCTGGCCGGCGGTGAGCCCCGACCACACGGCTCTCAGCTCGTCGCCGGCCTGCACGTCGAGGACGTGGTCGAATGCGTCGGCGAACGTCGAGGCATCGGCCCGCTCGCCATCTCGGACACGCTCGAAGATGAAGTGCGCAAGCAGCATTGTGCGCTGAGGGTGCCCTTCGCAGAAGTCGAGTAGGGGGCCGAGTGCGCTGCCGATCTCGCGGTTTGCCTGCGCGAAGCGGCCGCTCACGTACTCGGCGACATCGGTGGGTGCAAGTGGCGCGAGCTCGACCGCGCCGGCCTGCCCATAGAACGCCCGGCGCTTGGATGCGAACAGCTCTCGCATCATCCCGACATGCGATCCAGCGAAGACGTAGCTCGCGGCGCCCGCGTGCTGCTCGACCTCCGAGCGAATCACGGCGTCCAGTCGCGCGCCTGCGAGCAGCACGTCCTGAAACTCGTCGAACACGATCAGCGTCCTGGTGCCCTTCGCCTCGTGCAGTTGCCGCGGCAGCGCAAGCCAGTCGAGCAGGCCGCGCGCCGAGCTGGCCGCACCAGCGCTGAGCTCGAGGCTGGCGGGTAGCCGACCACTGCCCACGCGGACGCCGGTGCGGAGCGCGCGCCTGACGCCCTCGAACCAATTTGCCAGTCGTCGCGGCAACTGGGTGGCGTAGGCCGACTCGATGCGAGCCGCGACGTCGGCTTGGGTGAGGATGCCGAAGAAGTTGACGTACACGCTCACCAGCCCCTGCCCCGCGGCGTCGGCGAGCGCCCGGCGCAACAACGAGGTCTTGCCGTAGCGTCGTGGGGCGACCAGGCGAGAGTTGTGGCCTCCCAATGCCCGTTCGACGAGTAGCGCCGCCTCGGCATCCCGGTCCAGCAGGTCTGCGGACGCGACCGGCTCGGAGAAGACGAAGGGATTGGCGAAAGGGTCAGTCGCGAAGGGGTCAGTCGCGAAAGGGTCAGTCGCGAAAGGGTCAGTCATTGTGCGCCATATAGTAGCGCAATTTTGCGCTAGGTTTGAGTGCAATTTTGCGCTAGACCAAAGCGCGTTTAAAAGGATCTTCTGTGGCCAGTAGGCTCCACGGTCCAATGAGACACCCAGCCCCGCGCATCTGATGAGACGCACCGCCGCAATACCCCTGGAGGGCCGGCGCGTGCTGATCACGGGCGCGGCGCGCGGGATCGGGGCCGGGACGGCGAGGCGGCTCCACGCCCGAGGGGCGCGGGTCGCTCTGGCGGGCCTGGAGCCCGAGTTGCTGGCGCAGGTGGCCGCGGAGTGCGGCGATGCGCCGTGGTTCGAGTGCAACGTGGTCGACCGCGCCCAGGTCGAGCGGGCGGTGGAGGGTGCCGTCGAGCGACTCGGGGGCCTCGACGTGGTGATCGCCAACGCCGGCGTCGCCGCGCAGCTGCCCCTGATCGGAGGCGATCCGGCGATCTTCGAGCGCACGATCGCGGTCAACCTGCTCGGCGTCTACTACACGCTGCGCGCGGCCGGGCCGCACATCTCCCACCCCCGCGGGTATGCGCTGCCGATCGCCTCGCTGGCGGGCGCGCTGCAGGTGCCGATGCTGGGTGCCTACAGCGCCTCGAAGGCCGCCGTCGAGGCGCTTGGCAACACGCTGCGCATCGAGCTGCTGCACACCGGCGCGCGCGTGGGGGTGGCCTACTTCGGCTTCATCGACACCGACATGGTCAAACGCGGCATGCAGACGCGCGCCGTCGAGGAGACCCCGCGTGTGCGTCAGGCTATTATCAAACCAGTGCCGCTCGTGCGCGCAATCGACGCGATCGAGCATGGGGTCGAGCGTCGTGTCAAGCGAGTGACCGCACCGGGGTGGGTCGCGGCCGTTCTCCCGCTGCGGATGCTGATGCAGCCGCTGGTCGATCGTTCGGGCGGCGGCCTCGAGCAGGCGCTCGCGGTAGCCCGCGAGGAGCAGGCGCCGCTGACGACAGTCCAGCCCGATTCTCGCTGACTGAACGAAAAAATGCGTGGCAGTACCGCAACCCGGGTATAGTTGGGTGTGTTGTGTAAGAGGATGAGGAATTGCCCTGGGCTACAAGGAGGGATCGCGACATGAGGTTTCCCGTTGAAATGACGGCTCGGTACGTCCGGGTCTGGATGACCGCGCTGTTTGCCTGTGGGGGCCTCGCTCTCGCCGTCCTCGCGCCCGCCGCGCAGGCGACCGAAGCGCTTGGCGTTGAAAGCGTGTTCGCGGGGAACTGCAACACAGCGTCCAAAGGAGAATGCAACAAAGCCCCGCCGCCGTCTACGCCTGCGGAAGAACTGGCGAAAGCAGAAAAAGAAGGTTATACGCAGGCCGCTGGCCATCCGCCGTACGGGGTGAGTGAATTCAAGGTCGATACTTTCGAAATTCAGAAAGCTAGCCCTCCGTTCATTCCCGCAGCTTTTGCGCCTACTGGCCTCGTCACGCATGTACGCACAGACGTCGGCACGGGCGTCAGCGCGAACCCCGAGGCCGTGGAAAAGTGCTCACTCGCCGACTTCGGTGAAACGGAAGTAATACCCGAAACCGGCTTCTACGCTGCGCCTGAATGTAAAGTAAGCAAAAAAGAAGGAAAAAACGAAGTAAGGTCCGAAATCGGGGTCAACAAAGTAGTTGTTCTCATTGAACCCGCTCCAAAATTCTACGAGGACCTGCCGCTCGAAGGCAAGGTCTATAACCTCGTTCAGCCGCATGGCCTCGCCTCGGACTTCGGAGTGGCCCTGGAACTTCCTCAACCACTTACCGAAGCCAAGCTTAAGGCAGGTTTCAAAAAAGCCGAAGAAGCGGGTGCAAAACCCGGAGTCGGAGGCTTCCCCTCGGTCCTCGAACAGGAATTCCTCGAGGCGCAGCAGTACTACGCCCACACCCTGATCGAAGGCCACGTCGAATGGGCCGGCAACTACCACGACTACTACGAAATCAAAGTCTCTCCCGAATTGCCGTTGATCTCCTCGCGCTTGGTCCTCTTCGGCAACATCGGCACCACCGGGCAGGGCGGGTTCATCACGAACTCCAGCCTTTGTGCTGGTCCCGGAGAAAACACGACGACCACGGTGACGCTCGAGTCCCTCGAAGGCCAGGTAGCCGCGAAGTCATACGTTACGCCGGTCGCCGCCGAAGGCTGCAAGGGTGCCGCGCCCTTCTCGCCCGTCCCGTTCGTGCCGGGGATCGCGCTGACACCGGAAACGACGAAGGCCGATCAGCCCGATGGCATCACGACCGAACTGACCGTTCCGCATGATCCCAGCCCCGAAGGCATCGACTCTTCGCAGGTGGAAGACGCGACCGTCACGCTGCCGGAAGGGATGACGCTCAATCCCGCGGCTGCGCATGGTCTCGAAACGTGCACCCCGGCACAGGCCAGGATTCACAGCCTCACACCGGGAGTCGCATGCCCGGCCGGCTCGAAGATCGGCACGGTCACGCTGAACGTCCCCGACCTTCCGCCGGGATCGCTGCAGGGGAACATGTATCTCGGCGGGCCTGAATCGGGTCCGATCACCTCGCAGCCGTACACCATGTACATCGATGCGGAGTCCTCGCGCTATGACGTGTCGGTGCGACTCAAAGGCTCGATCACGCTCAACGAAACGACCGGACGGGTGACCGCGAGCTTCCTCAAGAACCCGCAGCAGCCCTTCAGCGACGTGATCCTGCACTTCAACGGCGGCCCGCTCGCGCCGATCGCCAACCCGCTCGCCTGCGGGACCGCGACGACCGAAACGAAGCTCGTGCCGTACATCGGCGAAGAATTTACGGAAAAGCCCTCGACCGCCTTCACGGTGGACAACAACGGCGCCGGCGAAGCGTGCAAATCGCCGCTGCCGTTCACGCCTGGGCAGACATCCGAAAGCCAGCCCGCGACCGGAGGGGCGTCGAGCAACTTCTCGTTCACCGTCACACGGCCCTCGGGTCAGCAGTACCTCTCGCAGATCAAGACCGTGCTGCCGGCCGGCCTCGTCGGACGGATCCCCGCGGTGTCGCTCTGCACCGAAGCACAGGTCGCCGAAGCGACCGCCGGCACCGGCGGCTGCCCGGCCTCCAGCCGGATCGGCTCGGTCAACGTGCTCGCCGGGGCGGGCTCCGCGCCCTACCAGTTCACCGGCTCGGCCTACCTGACAGGCCCATACGGTGGCGCGCCCTACGGGATGGCGATGGTGGTGCCGGCAGTCGCCGGCCCATTCAGCCTCGGCAACGTGGTGACACACGCGACGATCAACGTCGAACCGTACACCTCACGTGTGGTCGTGGCTGGCAGCATTCCCACGATCTACAAGGGCATCCCGCTGCGGATCCAGAGTCTCAACATCGAAGTCAACCGTCAGGGCTTCATGGTCAACCCGACCAGCTGCAAGACGCTTCTGACCGAATCGACGCTCACGGGCATCACGCTGTTGGGGTCGAGCACGACCACCACGGCCAGCGTCTCCAGCCCGCTGGTCACCGAAGAATGCAACAAGCTCGCGTTCAAGCCCACCTTCGGCGCGATCGCCGGCGCGAAAACCTCGCGCACCAACGGCGCCAACATCGAAGTCAACATCAGCATGCCGGCCGGCCAGACCAACATCCAGCAGGTGACCACGACGCTGCCCAAGCAGCTCCCGGTGCGCCTCTCGACGCTCTCCAAGGCCTGCCCGGCGGCGACCTTCGAAGCCGGCCCGGCGCCTGGCGGCTGCTCCAAGGAAGCGAACGTCGGCACCGTGAAAGCGACCACTCCGGTACTGCCGGGGACGCTCACCGGCACCGCCTGGCTGGTGTCGCACGGCAACGAAGCCTACCCCAACCTCGACCTGATCCTGAACGGGGACGGCGTCACCGTGATCCTCGTCGGGCACACCAAAGTGGCCAACTCGCAGATCACCACTTCGTTCTCCACGCTGCCCGACGTTCCGGTCTCGAACATCTCGCTCTACTTGCCGTCCGGCCCCAACTCGGTGCTGGGCGCCAACGGCAAGCTGTGCCGCTCGAAGCTGACGATGCCCACCACGCTGATCGGCCAGAACAGTGCGACGATCCTCGAGGAGCCGACGGTCGCCGTGCGCAACTGCCCGGTGGAAATCGTCAAACACAAAACCAGCGGCTCCACGGCGACGCTCAACGTGCAGCTGCCGGCGGCCGGCAGCGTCAGCGGGGGCGGCACCAACCTCAAGTTCACCAAGCGCAGCGTCGGCGCGGGTGGGCGCACCAATGTCAAGGTGTCGCTCACCTCGGTTGGCAAGGAAGTGCTGCGCAAATTCCGCCAGCTGCGGATCAAGGTACGCGTCGGCTTCGTGCCGAAGAGCAAAAAAGGCAACATCACCTCCAAGGCGTTTGCCACGGTGACGTTCAGAGCCTGAGGGGGTCGAGCGGAGGCGGGTCTCAACCACCCCACGCAGAGCCTCCGCCGGACACACGGGAGGGCCACGCAGAGCGCCGTCGCGGCTGGTCCGGGGCGGCGTTTTCTGTTGCGTGAGTAGAAACCACGTATGGGGGTAATAGGGATGTGTGAGGACCGGAGAGGCCCGAATCGGATTCGTCGCGTTGCTCTGCTGTGTGGCGGGCGGCATCGCGGCGCCCGCGGCGCAGGCGGGGTTTGGCGTCGAAGAAAAGAACTTCGAAGCGGGTACCTGCGCGGTCTCCTCGTGTACCTACGCAAGCGTGGAAGCCGATCACGAAGAAGCCTACACGCAGGCCGCCGGCCATCCCCAGTACGGCATCACCGGCTTTGAATTCAACTCCACCTCCTCCGGCTTGGGGCAGGAGCCGATCGGCGACGTCAAGCGGGTGCGGGTCGACGTTCCCCCTGGCCTAGCCGCCGATCCCGAGGCGCTGCCGGCGTGCGCGGTGAAGGCCTTCGAAGAAGACAAGTGCCCCGCCGACACCGAAGTGGGTAAAGACGAACTCACCGCTTTCGTGGCGGCCGCCGACGTGCCGCTCTCGGCACCTGTCTACAACCTCGAACAGCCGCCCGGGCTGCCGCTGTACTTCGGCATCCACGCGTCGGTGCCGCTGGTCGCCGACGAACACATCTTCCTGGAAGGACACGTCAGCTGGAACAGCGACTTCCATGAGTACTTCGAAATCAACAACATCAGCAAATCGATTCCGCTGCTGAAGTCCAAGCTGATCTTCGACGGCAGGGCCGGCGAGGGCAACTTCCTCACGCTGCCGAGCGTCTGCTCGACGACCACGACCTCGCATCTAGAAGTGGAATCGTGGGAAGGCGAAATCTCAAAGACCCAGACCCACACCCCCGTGGGGGTCGAAGGGTGCGATCGAGTGCCGTTCAAGCCCACGGCCGAAGCGCATCCGGAAACCGCCAAGTCCGACGAACCCGACGGCGTCACCGCCGAAGTGAAGGTCCCGCAGAACGTGGGCGCGGAAGTGATCGACACGTCCGACATCGACGACGCGCACGTGACGCTGCCCGAAGGCCTCACGCTCAACCCCTCCGCGGCGCACGGGCTGGCGACGTGTACAGAAGCGCAGGCGGGGCTCCAGCAGATCAGCCCCGGCGTGCGTTCCACCGCGCCCGTCACCTGCCCGGCGGCCTCCAAGGTGGGGAGCGTGAGCATCGAAACAGACCTGCCGCCCGGCTCGCTCACCGGCACCGTCTACCTCGGCAGCCCCACCGGCGCGCCGATCACAAGTCCCCCGTACACGATCTACGTGGATGCCGAAAGCGGGCTGGGGGTGGCGGTGAGGCTCCAGGGCCAGATCACCCCCAACCCCGGCACGGGCCGCCTGGAAGCGACCTTCGCGGGCAACCCCCAGCTGCCCTTCGGCGATCTGGCGATGAAGTTCGACGGCGGATCGCTGGCGCCGCTGGCCAACCCGCTGTCGTGCGCGACCGGGGCGGTGGAAGCAGCTTTCACCCCCTACACCGGCGGCGCTCTCGCGCTCAGCTCGACGCCGTTCGCCGCCGGCGGCTGCGCTTCGCCGCTGCCGTTCGCGCTCAGCCAGAGCACCCACGACAGCTCACCGGACGCTGGTGCTTACACCTCCTACACCTTCGACCTTGCCCGTGCGGATGGGCAGCAGTACCTCAGCGGCGTCACGACCACGCTGCCCGCCGGCCTGCTGGGCGCGATCCCCACCGTGGCGCTGTGCGCCGAAGCGCAGGCCAACGCCGGGACGTGCCCGGCGGCCAGCGAGATCGGCAGCGCGTCGGCGAGTGCCGGCGCCGGCCCCGAACCGTACGGGTTCGCGGGCAAGGTGTACCTGACGGGGCCCTACAACGGCGCTCCCTACGGCCTCTCGATCGTGGTGCCGGCGAACGCCGGTCCGTTCGAGCTCGGCGACGTGATCGCGCGCGCCAGCATCGGCGTCGGCCTGTATAGCGGCCGTGCGGTGGTCACCGCCGTGCTGCCGAGGATCGTGCAGGGCGTGCCGCTGCGCTTGCGCAACATCGAAGTGGCCGTCAACCGCCCCGACTTCCTGTTCAACCCGACCAGCTGCGGAGCGCTGGCGACTGAATCGCAGCTCAGCGGCTTCGTCCCCGGGTCGAGCGCGCTCGCCGGGCAGGGCGTCTCGAGTCCCTTCCAGGTGGGCGAATGCAACAAGCTGGCGTTCACCCCCAAGCTCACGGCCACGGCCGGCGCGCGCGTCTCGCGGGTGGACGGCGCGAGCCTCGAAGTCAAGGTCACGCAGGCGGCGCATCAGGCGGACATCCGCGAGGTGATGGCCTCGCTGCCGAAGAAGCTGGCGGCGCGCATCACCACGCTGCGCAAAGCCTGCCCCGCGGCGAGCTTCGAAGCTGGCCCGCCGCCCGGTGGCTGCAGCAAAGAAGCGCGCGTGGGCTCGGCGACCGTCACCACCCCGGTGTTGCCCGGGCAGCTCACGGGCCCGGCCTACCTGGTCTCGCACGGCGGCGAAGCGTACCCCGACCTCGACGTGATCCTCAGCGGCGACAACGGCGTCGAGGTGGTGCTGGTCGGCCACACCCACATCTCCGCCGCCGGGATTCTCAGCTCCTCCTTCGAATCGCTGCCCGACGTGCCGATCTCGAGCTTCGCGCTGAGCATCCCCAAAGCCCTCAACTCGGTGCTGACCGACAACCGCAACGGCAGCCTGTGTGGCTCCAACCTGGTGATGCCGACGACGATCGTGTCGCAGAGCGGGGCGAAGATCACGCAGAGCACGAAGATCGCCGTAAGCAACTGCCCGCGCAAGAAGAAGGCGCACCGGCGGCACAAGAAGCACCACCGACGCAAGCGCCGGCACCGCGACGGGCGCCGGCACCACCGAGCCGGATACAAGCGCGCACGCTGACGACGACGCGTCGCGCGGAGGACCGGTTGGTCGATGATCGAGGTGATCTCGATCGGCCGGGACCCCACCGCGGCGGTTGATGTTGGCCGCTCCAAGCGGACGATCACAGAAACGACACCATGCCGCCTGCGTTCCATCTAAAGTCAACCCATGGCCACCGCAAGCGCCGATATCCCGTTGCGTACCGTCCCCGCGAACACCACCGGCGACCCGCTGCTCGACGCGCTGCGCCGGCTGATGCGGCTGGCTGACGGCGGGGCTGACTCGGAGGCGGTGTTTCGCGCGCTGGCGCACGAGCTGTGCGCGCTGGTGGGAGCCGACGAGATGCAGGTGCACCACCTCGCCGCGGAGGGCAGCCGAGCGGAGACCGATCAGCGGGAGGGCGAGCCCGTGGTCGCCTACCTGTTCGGCGGCGAGGGCCGTCTCAGCTATGTCGTCCCCCGCGCGGAGCGCCCGCCCGGGGTGGCGTGGGTCGCGAGCACCGGTCAGAGCGTGCAGGCCGTCGGCGCGCAGGAGCTGGCCGCCTCGATGCCGCGCGCGGCGGGCGTCGCCGGAGTCGGCTCGGCACTGTTGCTGGCGCTCATCGTGCGGGGCGAGGTGGAGGCGGTGGTCGTCGCCGCGCGCCAGCGCCCCGAGGGCTGGCTGGACCGCGAGATCGCGTGTGCGGGCGCGCTGGTCGATCAGGCGGCGCACTCGCTGGCGCTGCTGCGTGCGCGCGCGGAGGCCGGCACCGACGCGGTCACCGGCTGCATGAACCACCGCGCGATGCGTCGCCGCTTGCAGGAAGAGATCGGCCGTGCCACCCGCACCGATAGCGACCTCGCCTGCCTGCTGATCGACCTCGACGACTTCAAGCAGGTCAACGATCGCCACGGGCACCCGGCGGGGGACGCGGTGCTGCGCGGCGTCGCGCGCGCGCTGCAGGGCGAGTTCCGCGCCTTCGACCGCGTGGCGCGCTACGGCGGCGACGAGTTCGTCGTGATCCTCCCGGCCGCCGACCTGCACAGCGCCGCACTGGCGGGCGAGCGGGCACTGCAGCGGCTGGCGGAGGTCTCCTCGTTCGACCTCGTCGCGGGCGTCTCCGCGTCGATCGGCGTCGCCCAGTGGCATCCCCCGATGAGCGCGGAGCAGCTGCTGGCGGCTTGCGACGAGGCGCTGTTGCGCAGCAAGCGCGCCGGCAAGGGTCGTGTGGAGCTGGCCGCGGAGGGCGCTCCTTCCATCCCCCGGCCCCCGGCCGGGCAGAGCGTCGGAGTTCTTTGATTGACTGGAGGTATGGCCGGCAACAGCTTTGACGCGCGGGGCACGCTCGCGGTGGGGGGGCGCGAGTACGAGATCTTCCGTCTTGCCGCCCTGGCGGAGCGCTTCGACGTGGCGAGCTTGCCGTTCTCGCTGAAGGTGCTGCTGGAGAACCTGCTCCGCACCGAGGGCACCGGCACGGTGCGCGCCGCCGACATCGAGGCGCTCGCCGGATGGGATCCGGCCGCGCAGCCGTCGATCGAGATCGCCTTCACGCCTGCGCGCGTGCTGATGCAGGACCTGACGGGCGTCCCGGCGGTGGTGGACCTCGCGGCGATGCGCGACGCGATGGCGCAGATGGGCGGCGACCCCGCCAAGATCAACCCGCTGGCGCCGGCGGAGCTGGTGATCGACCACTCCGTGCAGGTCGACGCGTTCGGCACGCGCGACGCGTTCGCGATCAACGCCGCGCGCGAGTTTGAGCGCAACCAGGAGCGCTACCTCTTCCTGCGCTGGGGCCAGCAGGCGTTCGACAACTTCAAGGTCGTCCCCCCCGACACCGGGATCGTGCACCAGGTCAACCTCGAGTACCTCGCGCGCGTGGTGTTCGTCGCCGATGCCGAGAATGAAGGCCCGCCCGCACCGGCCGGAAACGGACGGGCTGCCGTCGGGCCGGCGGGCGACGGCGCGCAGGCCGGTGCGCCCGGGGCCTCCGACGCATTGCCGCGCGCCTACCCCGACACGCTGGTGGGCACCGACTCGCACACGACGATGGTCAACGGCCTCGGCGTGCTCGGCTGGGGCGTCGGCGGGATCGAGGCCGAGGCGGCGATGCTGGGTCAGCCGCTGTCGATGCTGATTCCTCAGGTCGTCGGCTTCCGCCTGCACGGCGCGCTGCGCGAGGGAGCCACGGCCACCGACCTCGTGCTGACGGTCACCGAGATGCTGCGCGAGCGCGGCGTGGTGGGCAAGTTCGTCGAGTTCCACGGCGCCGGCCTCGCCGGCCTGCCGCTGGCGGACCGCGCGACGATTGGCAACATGTCGCCCGAGTTCGGCTCGACCTGCGCGATTTTCCCGATCGATGCGGAGACGCTGCGCTACCTCGCATTCTCCGGGCGGCCCGCGGAGCAGGTGGAGCTGGTGGAGGCGTACGCGCGCGAGCAGGGGATGTGGCACGACGAGGATTCCCCCGAGCCGCGCTTCTCGGAGCAGATCGAGCTGGACCTCGGCGAGGTGGTGCCGAGTCTCGCCGGCCCCAAGCGCCCGCAGGACCGGATCTCGCTGACCGACGCCCAGCCGGCTTTCCGCCGCGCGCTGGCCGGCTACGTGCCGGCGTCCAACGGCGATGACGAAGCGGTGGCGGCGACCTTCCCCGCCAGCGATCCGACTGCCTCGCAGGAGCCCTCCAACGGCGAAGGCGCGCGGGCGGCACATGCGCAGGTGACGGCGGCGAGCGGGGAGAGTGGGTCGCCGGTGGTCCCCAGCGGCTCGGAGGGGTCGCCGGGTGCCCCCAGCGGCTCGGAGGGGTCGTCGTCGGACGCATCGGGGGCGAGCGGCTCGCAGGAGGACAAAAGGGAGGAGGAGGGGGCTGGGGCAGTGGTCACGCTGTCGGACGGCACCTCGGCCACCATCCGCCACGGCCATGTGGTGATCGCCGCGATTACCAGCTGCACGAACACCTCCAATCCCTCCGTGATGATCGGGGCGGGGATCCTCGCGCGCAACGCGCTCGCCAAGGGCCTGCAGCGCAAGCCGTGGGTGAAGACCTCGCTGGCGCCGGGGTCGAAGGTCGTCAGCGAATACCTCGACCGCGCCGGGCTCACCGAGCCGCTGGAGCAGCTCGGCTTCAACCTCGTCGGGTATGGCTGCACTACCTGCATCGGTAACTCCGGACCGCTGCCGGAGGAGATCTCGAAGGTCGTGGGCGAGGAGGATCTGGCGGTCGTGTCGGTGCTCTCCGGCAACCGCAACTTCGAGGGGCGGATCAACCCCGACGTGAAGATGAACTACCTCGCCTCGCCGCCGCTGTGCGTGGCGTACGCGCTGGCGGGCACGATGGACATCGACATCGTCGCGGACCCACTCGGCGAGGACGCCGAGGGCAACGAGGTGCACCTGCGCGACATCTGGCCCACCGAGAGCGAGATCGCGCAGACGATCGAGCAGGCGGTGCAGTCGGACATGTTCCGCAAGAGCTACGCCGAGGTGTTCGCCGGCGATGAGCACTGGAACGGCCTGGAGGTCCCCGCCGGCGAGCGCTTCGCGTGGGACGAGCGCTCCACCTACGCGCGTTTGCCTCCCTACTTCGAGGGGATGCCCCCCGAGCCGGCGCCGGTCGAGGACCTGCAGGGCGCGCGCGTGCTGGCGGTGTGGGGCGACTCGGTCACCACCGACCACATCTCTCCCGCGGGCGCGATCAAGCGCGACGGCCCCGCCGGGCTGTACCTGCAGGAGCAGGGGGTGGCCCCGCGCGACTTCAACTCCTTCGGCGCCCGCCGTGGCAACCACGAGGTGATGATGCGCGGCACCTTCGCCAACATCCGCATCCGCAACCTCCTGCGGACCCCCGATGGAGTGGCGCTGCCCGAAGGCGGCGTGACGGTGCACCTACCGGACGGCGAGCAGCTGTCGATCTACGACGCCGCGATGCGCTACCAGCAGGAGGGAATGCCGCTGGTGGTGCTGGCCGGCAAGGAGTACGGCACCGGCTCCTCGCGCGACTGGGCGGCGAAGGGAACGAAGCTGCTCGGGGTGCGCGCGGTGATCGCGCAGAGCTTCGAGCGCATCCACCGCTCCAACCTCGTGGGGATGGGCGTGCTGCCGCTGCAGTTCCCCGAGGGCGAGAGCGCGCGGTCGCTGGGCCTCACCGGTGAGGAGCGCTTCTCGATCGATGGCTTCGCGGCGGCGATGAACGAAGGCGGCGAGGCCCCCCGGGAGGTGACGGTGCGCGTCGAGCGCGAGGAGGGGGCGCGGGAGGGGCAGGCCGGCGCGGAGGCGGAACCGGTCGAGTTCAAAGCGCGCGTACGGATCGACACGCCCCGCGAGGCCGACTACTACCGCCACGGCGGCATCCTGCAGTACGTCTTGAGAGGATTGCTCGCCTCATGACGAGCACGTGCCTGCTCGCGCACCTCGCGGGGGGAAGATGAGCGCCGCCGACGACTTCCCGCAAGTCCTGCGCGACCTGCTGGCGGCGCGCGGCCCTTCGGGCTATGAGACCGCTCCCGCGGCGGTGTGGCGCGCGGCGGCGGAGGCGTTTGGCGCCAAGGTGGACATCGACGTGGTGGGGACGCCCTCGGCACGGGTGCCCGCGCGCGGCCAGGGCCATGCCGGCTTCACGTCCACGGTCCCGGCGGCCGGGGACGTTGCGCCTGCGGGCGGCCCCCGGCGGCTGGTGGTGATGGGCCACATCGACGAGATCGGGCTGATCGTCACCCACATCGACGACGAGGGCTTCCTCTGGTTCCGTGGGGTGGGAGGCTGGGACCCGCAGATCCTCGTCGGCCAGCGCGTCGTGCTGGGCACCCGCGGAGGCGAGCTCGTGGGAGTGATAGGCAAGAAGCCGATCCACCTGCTGCGCGACGAGGAGCGCAAGAAGGTAGCGGAGGTGCGCGACCTGCACATCGACATCGGCTCACGCGACGGCGAGCAGGCGCGCGAGCTGGTGCGGGTGGGCGACGTCGCGGTGATCGACGGGGACCCGGTGGAGCTGCCCAACGGGCGCATCGCCTCGCGGGCCCTGGACAACCGCCTCGGCTCGTTCGTGGCGCTGGAGGCCGCGCGCCTGGTGGCGCAGGCGGGCGGCGCCGAGTGGGAGCTCGTCGCGGTCGCGGCCGCCCAGGAGGAGACCACCTTCGGCGGCTCGCGCACCAGTGCCTTCTCGCTGCAGCCCGACGCGGCGATCGTGGTGGACGTGACCCACGCGACCGATGCCCCCGGGATCGAGGTGAAGGAGTCGGGCAAGCATCCGCTCGGCTCGGGGCCCGTGCTCAGCCGCGGCTCGACCTTGCACCCCCGCCTGTTCGAGCTGCTGCACGACACTGCCGAGCGGGAGGGCATCCCCTTCACGGTGGAGGCGATCGGCCGCAACACCGGCACCGACGCCGACGCCGTCCACCTCTCGCGCGGGGGGGTCCCCACCGCGCTGGTGTCGATCCCGCTGCGCTACATGCACTCCCCGGTCGAGCTGGTGGAGCTCGCCGACGTGCACGCCGCCGCACGGCTGATCGCCGCCGCGGCGCGCACGCTCGGCGCGGACGCCTCGTTTACGCGCTAGAGGCGGCGCAGCCGGTGAGCCGGGCCCCTCGTTTGCCAATCAAGCGCTGGCGCTGCTCAGCTCGGTGAACTCGGCGATCGCGTACGGCTCACCGGGCTTGCCGCCCAGCGCGAGCACCCGCAACCCCTCGGGGCCGGCGAACAGCTTGCGCTTGATGCCGGGGCCCACGCGGACCATCACGTCCGGCGTGAGCTCCAGGCGCTCGCCTTCGACCTCGATCGCGCCCGAGCCGCGCATCACCGAGTAGACCTCCTCCTGGCCGTCCTGCTCGTGGTCGTGTTCGGGGTAGTCGTTGTAGTTGGGGGGCAGGTCCACGACCTGCATCCCGAAGGAGGAGACGCCCAGTTCGGCCCGGGCCTTCTTCAGGCCGCCACCAAACGCGCCCTCCATCTCGTCGATCTGCTTTGCGGTGTATCCAGGCATGACAACTCCCTATCCGTAGTTGTGTAGTCGCCGAGGTTGACGACCGCCGAAAGTCGAGCCAGGATCTTAGCGACTGCTAACTAAGAAGGTGGTGTCCTCTCTATCCTCTCTATGGAAGCCGCGGGTACGGTCACCGCCAGAAATATGCGATCCTGACTCTTGGGAAAGCGACAGAGTCGGCACGGGGGGCGGCATGGCGGACAGGAACCGCGACAACCGAGGACGGGGAGCTATCGCGGGAGGTTTCCGGCCCGTACGCGGGCTCTGGGAGATGCTGGATTGGATGGCCCGCGCGTGGGCGGGGGTGGGGGTCCTCGGGGTCATCCTGGCGGCCATGCTGCTTCTCGCCAGGACCCATGATGCGAACGTCGATCTGCTCGTCGGCACCGTGCTGGTGGTGGTCGCCGTGCCACTGCTGAAAGCGCGGGGCGTGCCGGACATGGCGGCGGGAGCCGGTCTCCTCGCGGTGATCCTGGCGATCGTCCTCGCCTTCCATGGTCCAATCGAAGAAGCGATCCACGGTTCCGTGCACCACGCTCGGGGTTCGGCCAAGACGATCGCCGACAATCAAACTCCCCGGGACCGCGATGTGCCGCGGCGCACGTCCAGGCGGAACGCTCCGGCCCCCAAGATCTCCCATCACGAGTCGCGCAATCCGGCAGGCACGGCGGTGGCGTCCACGACATCCACCAAGTCGCGGTCAGGATCCTCCTCTGCAGCGTCAGGCTCGCCGCCGGCGTCGACAACCAGTGGCGAGGAAGGTGCCGGCAAAGAGACACAGCAGAGCCACACCCCCGTCGCGACGCATGTGCAGTCGCCACGCCAAGCGCGCGTACCGCACGCGGAGGTCGAAGAAGCGGGCGAAGCCTCCCCGGCCAAAGCATCCCCTGCCGTGAATGTGGAATCGGCCCGCGAACCCTCGCATGGGCCGGTGATCGAAAACTGAGAATCAGGTAACGCGCACAGTGCCAAGCAGGATGCGCGCGGCGGGGTGGTTGCTCGCGCGGATCAGCGCGCTTACTTCGAAAGTTTCCCGTCGGATGTCACGGAGTTTGAAGGGAAAGTGACCCCTGGCACGTTCCCTGACCCGCTTACCGCTCGTCCAGCTCTGTCCGGGCAGGCGGTCTTGAATGACTACGCTGACCTCTTTCGGCGGGTTGGAGATTATGCATCTGCCGTAGTCGTAGCGCCCCACACGTATATCGAGCGAGTCGATCTTGCAACTGATCTTCATGGGGGGCGTGTGCGGGCTGCCGCCAACGTAGACAGTCCTGCTCGTGGCTTCGCGGTCTGTGTTTGTGTGTATTACCGCCTTCAACGCTTGCACGCCTTTGAGCCCGCTGGTGTTCCACTTCAGGCTGCCTTCGCAGGTCCGCTGTCCCTGGCAGCGCACGGAGCCGATCTCGTTGCTGCCGTCGTACACATCGATTTCAGTTGGGTAGTCAACCTGGCTGCGTGCGGTCGCCCCGGCCACCGCAAGGGCGATCGTGCCGCCCAGCGGCGCTCCGTTTCGAGGACGCGTGATGGTCACGCTCGGTGCAGGGCTCCGCACGGTCACCGTCGTCGGTGCGCTGGTTACCGAGACGTCCCGGTGGGTGGTGACGACCGCGGTTAGCGTATGGGGGCCGGTGAGACCAGTCGCCAGCCATTCCACCTGGCCTTGACAGGTTTGCTGCCCCTGGCAATCGATCTGCCCGATGTGATTGACACCGTCGTAGAAATCGATTTCGGTTGGGTAGTCTTCCTGGCTCGGATCGGTTGCGGCATTCGCCACGATTTCGATGGTTCCTTCGACGGTGGCGCCGGCACTCGGACTGACGATCGTGACCGTGGGAGGTGGGCTGATGACGGTAACCGGGACGGCTGCGCTTCTAGCCGTCGCTCCTTCGTTGGTTTCCACTTCGGCGGTCAGCGAGTGCTGGCCCGACAGGCCCGTGGCGTTCCATTCGGTGGTCGCGATGCAGGACTGTTGCGCTTCGCAGCGCACGTGTTCGATCTCGTTCACACCGTCGTAGAACGTGACGCCGGTGGGGTAGGCGCCGGCACCGGCGGTTGCATCGGCTTCGATGCGCACCGTCCCTTTCACCGTGGCCCCGACGACGGGGCTGGTGATCGTCACTGTCGGCGCGGAGGCTGCGATCGCGGTCGAGGCGAACGCAAGTGCGAGCAGGCAGACCACGATCAAGCTGAGTGTGGCGCGGTGGCGCGGGCGAAATCTCGGCGGTGATTCGCCCTGTTCGACCGATGCGACGAAATTCACCGCGCAAGCCTACCAGCCAGGCACCCCGCGATTCGCTCTTTGGACGCCGGCAGCTGCCCTCTCACCCACGTACCAACCGCTTGTACGTGATGCGATGCGGGCGGTCGGCGGCGGCGCCGAGCGTGGCGTGGCGGTGCTCCTCGTAGGCCTCGAAGTTGCCCTCGAACCACGTCACCTGAGAGTCGCCCTCGAAGGCCAGCACATGGGTGGCGATGCGATCCAGGAACCAGCGATCGTGGGAGATCACGATCGCGCAGCCGGGGAAGCCCAGCAGCGCGTTCTCGAGCGCGCGGAGCGTGTCCACGTCGAGGTCGTTGGTGGGCTCGTCCAGCAGCAGCAGGTTGCCGCCGCTGCGCAGCAGCTTCGCCAGGTGCACGCGGTTGCGCTCGCCGCCTGAGAGCTTGCCGATGCGCGCCTGCTGGGATGAGCCCTTGAAGTTGAAGCCGGCGGTGTACTGGCGCGAGTTGACCTCGCGCTCGCCGACTTTGATGTGCTCGTAGCCCTCGGAGATCTCCTCCCACACGGTCTTCTCGGGGTCGAGCGCGTCGCGCGACTGGTCAACGTAGGCGAGCTGCACCGTCTCCCCGAGCTCGAGCTTGCCGCTGTCGGGGGCCTCCTCGCCGGTGATCATCCTGAACAGCGTCGTCTTGCCCGCGCCGTTGGCCCCGATCACGCCCACGATCCCGGCGCGGGGCAGGTCGAAGGAGAGCGACTCGATCAGCAGCCGCTCGCCGAAGCCCTTGGAGACATCGGTGGCCGTCAGCACTTTTTCGCCGAGGCGCGGACCCGGCGGGATGTGGATCTGCACCTCGTCGAGCTTGACGTTGGCCTCTTCGGAGATCAGCTCCTCGTAGCGCGCCAGGCGCGCCTTGGACTTCGTGCGTTTGCCCTTGGGGTTGGTGCGCACCCACTCGAGCTCCGCGGCGATCGTGCGCTGGCGGCCCTTCTCGGTGCGCTCTTCCTGGGCCAGCCGCGTCTGCTTCTGCTCCAGCCAGCTCGAGTAGTTGCCCTGGTAGGGGATGCCCTTGCCGCGGTCGAGCTCGAGGATCCAGCCGGCGACGTTGTCGAGGAAGTAGCGGTCGTGGGTGACTGCCACGATCGCGCCCTTGTACTCGGAGAGGTGCTGCTCCAGCCATGCAACCGACTCGGCGTCGAGGTGGTTGGTGGGCTCGTCGAGCAGCAGCAGATCCGGCGCGCGCAGCAGCAGCCGGCAGAGCGCCACACGGCGGCGCTCGCCGCCCGAGAGCGTGCTCACGTCGGCGTCCGGCGGCGGCAGGCGCAGCGCGTCCATCGCATATTCCAGCTGCGTGTCGAGGTTCCACGCGTCGGCGGCTTCGATCTTCGCCTGGATCTTGCCGAACTCGTCGGCGGTCTCATCGGAGTAGTTGGCCGCCAGCTCGTTGAAGCGGTCGAGCAGCGCCTTGGTCTCGGCGACGCCGTCCTCGACGTTGCCCTTGACGTCCTTGGACTCGTCCAGGTGCGGCTCCTGCTCGAGCATTCCCACCGTCGCGCCCGGCGCGAGCGTGGCCTCGCCGCGGTACTCCTGATCGACTCCCGCCATGATCCGCAGCAGCGTGGACTTGCCCGCGCCGTTGTAGCCGAGCACGCCGATCTTCGCGCCGGGGTAGAACGCGAGCGTGATGTTGTCCAGCACCGTCTTGTCCGGCGGGTGGAGCTTGGAGAGGCGGTGCATCGTGAAGATGTATTGGGCGGACATCCGGGCAGAGGATAGAGGTCCACCCGCCTGGGCCGAGATGATCGCGACCTGCTGGGCGTGTTGTGGGGGCGCGGCGGCGGTTGGCCTCGAGCAGCATGTGCTCCGTCAGGGCTGGAGGGGAGCGGCAAGATGCCCTACCGTTTGTGCTTCATGCCCACGGTGCTGGATATCGAGCAGCAGATGATGCTGCTGGAGCTGGAGCCGCCGTTCGACAAGCGCGCGGTGCAGCTGGCGCGCCGCAAGATGGCCAAGCGCTGGCACCCCGACCTCGCGCCCCCCGGGCGCCAGGTCGAGCACGAGCGCCACCTGAAGGTGATCAACGAGGCCGCCGACCAGTTGGAGCGGATGGCCGAGAGCCTGCGCGGTGGGCGGGTCTCGCGCAACGCCGTGCGGGTCAGTGCGGCGGCGGCCCGCCAGGCGCGCGAGGAGGCGGGGCGCCGCGCCTATGAGGCCGAGCAGCGAGCCCGCGCGAGTGCGGCCGATAGCGCCAAGCACGACCCCTTCGGCAGCCGCGTGCCAGACCACTCGGTGGTGCACCGCTACGCGCGCTGCATCTCCTACCCCGAGTGGGGCGTGGGAACGGTGGCAGGCATCTACTTCACCGGCGACAGCTCCGGTGAGGGCGCGAGCGATGAGGTGCAGCAGTGGGCGCGGGTGAAGTTCAGCCACGGCATCCGCACGGTGCCGGCGGGCAGCATGCGCTTCGTGGACTTCTCCAAGCCCGACCCCGCGGGCGAGCGGATGGAGCGCTTCATGGTCGCCGCGCAGCGGGCGATGGCCGAAGGCGAATACGCGCTGGCGGCCAAGCGGCTGGTGTACGCGCGCGAAGCGCAGCCCAACGACGTGGGGGTGCTGCGGCTGATGACGCTGGCGTTCTGGCAGGCGGGCGAGCTGGAGGCGGCGGCGCGCGCGGTGCGCGACTGGGCGCGCGTTGACGGCGAGCGCCCGGCGCCCCACCGCTTCGCGGCGCGCATCTATGAAGACGTGGGCGCGGTGGACCTCGCCGAGGAAGCGGCGCAACGCGCCGCCGAACGTGGCCCCTCCGACGCCGGTGCGTGGGAGCGCCTGGGCCGCCTGCGACTGCGCATGATGGACCGCGAGGGCGCCCTGGAGGCGCTGGAGCGTGCGCTCCGGCTTGGGGCCAATGGTGAGGTCAAAGACCTCGTGGTGCAGGCGCTGGCGATCGAACCGCGGGCCCCGGCGTCAGCTGTCGCTTAGCGGCGGGCGAGCCTCGAGCGCCCGATCAGCCGAAGAGGCTCACCGCGAGCGCCCGATCGGCCGAGGATGTTAACCGCGAGCGCCCGACTAGCCGAAGAGGCTCACCGTGAGTGTCCGATCGGCCGAGGATGTTAACCGCGAGCGCCCGACTAGCCGAAGAGGCTCACCGTGAGTGTCCGATCGGCCGAGGATGTTAACCGCGAGCGCCCGACTAGCCGAAGAGGCTCACCGTGAGTGTCCGATCGGCGGAGGATGTCTACCGCGAGCGCCCGGTCAGCCGAGGATGTTGACCGCACGCGAGACGATCAGGCCGATCGTGACCAGCGAGACCAGCGCCTGCAAGCCCATGATGCTCTTGGCGGTCGAGGTGAGGGGCATCGTGTCGGTGGGGGAGAAGGCGGTGGCGTTGGTGAGCGACACGTACAGGTAGTCGATGAACTTCGGTCGCCAGTACAGCGGCTCGATGCGATCGTCGCTCATCTGCGGGAAGAGGAAGTCGGGGGCCCGATCGTTCCCGGCGGCGCGGCGCCCGGGGCCGCCACGGTCGGTCTCCCAGTACCACAGCGCGAAGATCAGGAAGTTGGTCATCCAGATCAGCACCCCTGAGGTGATCAGCTGAGGTCCGCTCTGCACGTTGCGATGCAGCAGCAGATGGCTGAGCGCCGCCAGCGAGTAGATGTTGGCGGCGCTCACGAACGCGGTCAGCCCGAGCGCCACACGTCGCCGCCGCGGATGCTCGTGCTCGAGCTGGCGCGGGGTGGCCATGAACATCCCGAGTAGCAGCGCGGCCTCCAGTGAGGGCACCAGCCACGGCGGCCCCGCCGTCAGCCGCTTGGGAAGCGCCACCTGCAGCGCGATCGCCGCCAGGATCGTCGCCTGCGCTGGCCAGAAGGGCTCGGATGCGGGCGGTGGCGGGTAGGGCCTGCCGGGAGAGGTCGGGGTGGGAGAGGGAGGAGGGGAAGGAGGCAAGGAGGGAGAGGCCTGATCCACGGGTGCAGGGTACGGCGCGGATCGGCGGGTATCGCGCATGTGCGGGCGTGTTGGCGCGCTAGCCTGGGTGTGTGGGTATCGAGAACCCCGTGCACCTCGTGTTCCTCGCCGCGGTGGCGCTCGTTGTGCTGGGCCCCAAGCGCCTCCCTGAACTGACCCGCGCAGCGGGCAAGAGCATCCGCGAGTTCCGCGAGGCGCTGAACGGGGGAGTGGTGGATGAGCAGCCGCCGGTTGGGCAGCTCGCGGATCCGCCGCAGGTCGGGCAGAGGTCTGAGTCCGAGCGGCAGCCTGAGTAGCGGCAGCCTGAGTAGCGCAAGCGCAGCGGCGATCGCGCAGGTGGCCGAGTGCGAGCGCAGGTCTGCAACCTGGAAGCACCATCGGCGATAGGGCAAGCATGTAGTCACGACGCGTAAGCGCTAACGATAGATAGATAGATACTTTCTATCATCGTGATAAAATCTTTCTATCATGCCTCGAGTATTCGCTCCTCCGAGCCTGGATCCGCTGGACCTGGAGGTCCTGCGACTCATCGATGGCCTGCGCAACGATCTACGCCACCGTGTAGCCGAGCCCCGACGCTGGGGTGGCAGTCTGCGCAGGGCCGCGCTGGCACGTGCGGTTCAGGCGTCCAACAGCATCGAGGGTTACAACGCCAGCCTCGATGACGTCATGGCCGCGGTGGACGGCGAGCCGACGCTGCGGGCCAGCGAGGAGACGCGCCTTGCGCTGGGCGGATACCGCGACGCGATGACCTACGTGCTCCAGGTCGCGCAGGACCGTGATGCCGATGTGGATGAGGGATTGATCAAGGCGCTGCACTTCATGATGCTCAAATACGACCTCGGCAAGAGCCCAGGGCGCTGGCGGCCCGGATACATCGGCGTCCGCAGCGAGAACACAGGCGAGGTCGTGTACGAGGGCCCGGACGCCGAGGAGATCCCGAGCCTGATCGAGGTGATGGTCTCGCAGCTGAGGGAAGATCGGTCGCCCGTATTGATCAGGGCGGCGATGGCTCACCTGAACCTCGTGATGATTCACCCCTTCCGCGATGGCAATGGCCGCATGGGTCGCTGCCTGCAGACGCTGGTGCTGGCACGCGAGCAGATCGTCGCGCCGGTGTTCTCCAGCATCGAGGAGTACCTCGGCCACAACACCCAGGCTTACTATGACGTGCTGGCGGAGGTCGGCGGCGGCGCGTGGAATCCACACCGTGACACCTCATCGTGGATGCGCTTCTGCCTCATCGCCCACCACCGGCAGGCCAAGACTCATCTGCGGCGCATCGAGGAGGCCGAGCGCTTGTGGAGCGAGTGCGCCACGATCGCGCGCAGCGAGGGATTGCCGGAGCGCTCCGTCGGCGGTCTCGTGGAGGTGGCGCTGGGCTTCAGGCTGCGCAACTCGACCTACCGCTCGGTCCTCGAGACGACGGCTGGCGAGGAGATGTCCGAATTGAAAGCGAGTCGCGAGCTGAAGGCAATGGTGAACGCTGGACTACTGCGTCCCGTCGGCGAGCGGCGCGGCCGTTACTACGTGGCGGAGTCCGCGTTGCTGGAGGTACAGCAGCAAATCCGCCGCGAGCGCCCGCCGAGGGACGAGTACGACCCATACACAAGGGCCGCCGAGGGGTTGCAGTTGACGCTGACGAGCTGACACGCTTTGCCCGCTGGCGGCGCACCTGCGCTGTTGGGCTGGCGGCAGCGGGTGATAAGGTCGCTGTCGATGTCCGCCAATCGGATATATCGAATCGTGATGGCGTGCCTGCTCGCGGGCGCGATTGGATCGGCGATCGCGGTGCCGGCGATGGCAAAGAACGGGGCAACGAAGCCCCCGTCGTGCTCCAACATCCTCGGAGCAATCGAACCGGGGTCGGAACCGGAACCGGTGGAGCTTTCCGGCTCGCTGGAGCCAGCCGTCCTGGGCAAGTTCGCGGTCTTGCGGCGTGCGGCTGTGCCCACCGATCAGCTGCCACCTCTGAATAGGGTCGGCTCCGGGCTGGACTCCGAGCTGAGCAGTTACTACCCCGGTTACATTCGTCAGCTCGTCCGGCTCGCCAACGGAAGCCGCTACTTCTTGATCCCCGGCTTCAAGCGAGCTCCCAGCCTTCCCCCGGCACAATGTCTGCCAAAGCGACTCAGGCATCTGCTGCGCCAGCCCAAGCCCGAACCGATCTACTGCATCGCGGGCATTGGCCCCACCGTGCGTCCGTTCGCGGGCATCAACTGCCAGACGCTCGCTGAAATCGAAACCGGGGGAAACCTCGCGGAGCCCTACTTCTCGAGCTCGTTCCAGGTCGATCTCGTGCCCGATGGCGTGGCGGCGGTACGTCTCGTCTATCGCGACGGGGACGTGATAACCGCGCCGGTGGGCGAAAACGCCTTCACGTTCACGACTCCGCGGGGGCTGATCGAGCATGTGAAGGCGGCGTTCAAGCGTCTCGAGCGAGCGTTTGAGAAACGTACGCACGGGCACCTCACCAAGCGCCAGCACGCTCTTGACCAGGTGATCAAGGCGTTGGCCCGCGTGGCCAGCCAGCTCCCGCCCAAGCAGGTCCAGTGGCTGGGCGCCGGCGGCCAACTATTGCGCAGCTTCGCGCCCCATCGAGCCCGCAACCGCCTCGTCATCTCCAGCTCCCGCACGGTCAGCAGCACCGGTGTCGTACCCGTAGGTTGATCGACGCCGGATCGAGTTGGGCCTGGCCTCCCGCCGGCAGAGTGGAGCGCCTTCCGCTGGTCGAGTGAGCGCCTCCCGCCGGCAGAGTGGAGCGCCTTCCGCTGGTCGAGTGAGCGCCTCCCGCTAGTCGAGTGGGGAGATTCCGCTGGTCGAGTGAGCGCCTCCCGCTAGTCGAGTGGGGAGATTCCGCTGGTCGAGTGAGCGCCTCCCGCTAGTCGAGTGGGGAGATTCCGCTGGTCGAGTGAGCGCCTCCCGCTAGTCGAGTGGGGAGATTCCGCTGGTCGAGTGAGCGCCTCCCGCTAGTCGAGTGGGGAGATTCCGCTGGTCGAGTGAGCGCCTCCCGCTAGTCGAGTGGGGAGATTCCGCTGGTCGAGTGAGCGCCTCCCGCCGGTCGAGCGGAGAGATTCCGCTAGGCGAGTGAGCGCCTCCCGCTGGTCGAGCGGAGCGGATCCCGGGTTGCTGCGGCGCCGCCGCCCCACGGGATAGGTTTCCAAGGTGCGCCTGATCGTGGCCCGCTGCGAGGTCTCATATATCGGCCGTCTGACGACGGTACTCCCCGAGGCGGTGCGCCTGCTGATGCACAAGGCGGACGGCACATTCATGGTGTGGGCCGACGGTGGGGGCCCGAACGTGAAGCCGCTGAACTGGATGACCCCGCCGACGGTGCTCGAACCGCAGACCGACGCGCAGGGCACGCTGACGCATCTGACGGTGCGCAAGCAGCGCCAGGAAGACCGTCTGGAGATCGCCGTCACCGAGGTGCTGTCGGACATCGAGCATGAGCTCGACACACTGGTGTCGTTGGAGAAGGAGGGTCTGGAGCGCGAGCTGCAGGAGCTGCTCGCCGACGCCCCAGGGTGGTGCGGCGAGGGCTTCCGCTTGGTGCGCCGGGAGTGGCCCACCGACATCGGCCCGGTCGATCTGATGTGTCGTGATGCCGAGGACGAGTGGGTGGCGGTGGAGATCAAGCGGATCGCCACGATCGACGCGGTGGAGCAGCTGACGCGCTACCTGGAGCGCATCCGCCACGATCCCGCGCTCGGTGCCTGCCGCGGAGTCCTGGCGGCGCAGCGGATCAAGCCTCAGGCGCGCGTGCTCGCCGAATCGCGCGGGATTGAGTGCGTAGAGGTCGATCTCGATGTGCTGCGCGGCGATCGCGAGCCGGAGCTGAAGCTGTTCGCGGCGTAGGGCGGTAGGCCGACGTCGCTAAAGCCCAAAGCCGTCTCCCCCGAAGCCGCCCTTACTGACAGGCACCAAAGGCACGGGCCGCTGGGCTACCGCCTGAGGTCAGGGGCTCTCGTCAAGCGATTCCAGTAAGCGAACGTCAGCGAGATCCTGCGGCCTGCCGGCGGCACGCTTCATCTCCAGCAGGTCGTCTCGGTGCGCTTCGGGACTGGGCGCCGACTCTTCCGCGGCTCTGTCACTTGCCGGTGCCAGGTCGGCTGGTCATGGCAGCCAGGCCGGCGCGCAGCTCGGCCGCGACCGCGTTCCAGCTGAGTGCCAACTCCAACCGCTCAGACATCGGGTGCCGCTCCCTCTTCGACGTGCCCACTTCCTCTTCATACCTCCTGGTGCTCCAGTGCTTACCAGGGTAGGCTCCGTCAATGACCAACGACGCCGCCACAACCAAAAAAGAGCCTGCGACTACCGCCGCATCCACCGTCGCCGAAGTCTCCACAGGTGGGCCCGGCGATGCCACTCTCGCCGCCGACGCCCCGGCTGTTCTCGCCGAGCGCCGCGGAGGCGTGCTGCTGATCACGCTCAACCGCCCACAGGTGCGCAATGCCGTCAACGCCGCCGTGGCCGAGGGCGTGGCGCACGCGCTGGAGGAGCTCGACGCCGACGAGCAGCTGGCGGTCGGGATCCTCACGGGGGCGGGGGGGTTCTTTTGCGCCGGCATGGACCTGGGGGCGTTCGTGCGCGGGGAATCGCCATGGTTCGGCGACCGCGGCTTCGCGGGCATCGCCCAGCGCTCCGCGCGCAAGCCGCTGATCGCGGCGATCGAGGGCTTCGCCGTGGCGGGGGGCATGGAGGTGGCGCTTGCGTGCGATCTGATCGTGGCCGCGCGGGGCGCCAAGCTCGGCATCCCCGAGGCCAAGCGTTCGCTGGTGGCGGCCGGCGGCGCGCTGTTGCGCCTCCCGCGGCGGATGCCCTACCACGTGGTGATGGAGCTGGCGCTCACGGGCGACACGATGCCGGCTGAGCGCTTCCACGAGCTCGGCGTGGTCAATCGGCTGGCCGAGCCCGGCGGCGCGGTCGAGGTTGCACTCGAGCTGGCCGCCACGCTCGCCAAGAACGGCCCGCTCGCGTTGATTGCCTCCAAGCAAATCCTGCAAGAGCAGTTCGACTGGTCCACCGCCGAGATGTGGGAGCGCCAGGCAGCGATCTCAGGACCGGTGTTCGCCTCCGAGGACGCCAAAGAGGGCGCCTCCGCCTTCAAGGAGAAGCGCCAGCCGGTGTGGCAGGGGCGGTAGGGGTTTACCGCATTGGCTGCGGGAGACGACGGCGTTCGTGTATGCTGCCGCGCTCAGTCGCCACCAAAACCTTGCTGCCCTATGGAATCGTGGAGGGGAACGTGAACGCATTGAACCGCTGCTTGCTGCATCTCGTCGAGCGCCCCCGCCCCCGCCCCCGCCCCCGCCCCCGCCAGCGCCAGCGCCAGCGCCAGCGCCTCTGCCAGCGCCCCCGCCCCCGCCAGCGCCAGCGCCTCTGCCAGCGCCCCCGCCAGCGCCAGCGCCTCTGCCAGCGCCTCCGTCTCCGCCAGCGCCCCCGCCAGCGTCTCCGTCTCCGCCTGCGCCCCCGCCTCTGCCAGCGCCCGCGGGCGCTGGCGCTGGCGCTGGCGCTGGCGCTCGCCGCGCTCGTGCTGGCGTGTGGCTTCGTATCGAGCGCGTGGGCGGCTGGGGGCGGGCAGATCGCAGGAACCGTGACGAGTGCGCCTGGGGGTTCCCCCATCGAAGGGATCGAAGTCTGCGCGTACACCGAAGCCGCGATCGAAGGCGGCCCGTTGGAAGGAGGGGCCTACGCTGAATGTGCAACCACCAACGTAAAAGGCGAATACGCCATCTCGGGGCTGCCAGCTGGCAAATACGAAGTTGAATTCTTGGTTCCCGAAAAGAGCGCGCTCAACTTCGCTACCCAGTACTACAAAGATAAGGCGTCTTCCTCGGAAGCCGAACTGGTCACGGTCAGGGAAGGCGAAAAGGTTTCTGAAATCAACGCAGAACTCGAAGAAGGCGGTTGGATCACGGGAGTCGTCACGAATGCGTCAACCACCAAGCCAATCGAAGGCGTCGAAGTCTGCGCGTTCTCGAAGCACAACTTCAGGGAACACTGTGCCTCCACCAACTCCGGCGGCGAATACAAGATCGCGGCTCTGGCGAGTGGCGAATATGTGGTTGCCTTCGACGGTCTGACGCTCAACTACGTATTGCAGTACTACAACGGCGAGGCTTCGTTTTCCCAGGCCAATGAAGTGGCGGTGGCTGCCAAGGCAGGCACTCCCCATATCAACGCTCAGCTCGCCGAAGGGGGAGAGATCAAGGGGAGGGTGACCAGTGTCGCGACAAGCGCGGCGATCGAAGGTATCTTGGTGTGCGCTTTCACGGAAGGTAGTGAAAAAGAAGTCGAAAGTTGCGCGAGGACTAGTGTCAACGGCGAATACACGATTGCGGGCCTGCCGGGCGGGCAGTACGAGGTCGGGTTCAACGGAGGCGCCAGCTACATCACCCAGTATTACAACAACCAGTATGCGTTCTCCGAAGCGCAGGCAATCACGGTCGCGGCGAAAAGCGTCGTGTCCGGGATCGACGCGGCGATGGAACGCGGCCCCGCCAAGGCGCCGAAGAACACGGCGTTGCCGGTGGTGTCGGGGACCCCGGCGGTGGGGCACACGCTGTCGTGCTCGGCCGGCTCGTGGAGCGGCGCCCCGGCTCCGACCTTCACGTATCAATGGCTGCTCGGCGGGACGCCGATCTCGGGCGCCACCGGTACCGCCTACCAGGTGGTGAGCGCCGACGAAGGGCACAGTCTGTCGTGTGAGGTCACCGCGAAGAACAGCGTCAAAAGCGTGAGTGCGCTCAGCGCGGCTGTGGCGGTCCCGGTCACACCTCCGCTTCCGCCTCCACCGCCGAAGCCGGTGGTGACGATCGCCTCGTCGAAGCTGGTCCTGACGGGGCATTCGAAGTTGCTGCCGGTCAAGCTGGAGTGCCGCGACCTGGCTGCCTGCAGCGGGTCGGTCAAGCTCACGGTGAAGGTGTTGACCAGGCAACGCAAGGGGAAGAAGAAGACAGTCACGACGAGGGGCACGCTGGTGCTCGCAAAAGGGTCCTTCTCCCTCGCGGCGGGCAGGATTGAGACGATCACCCTGCGCCTGACGGCGACCGGCAGGAAGCTGCTGGCTCACGCCAAGCGCCATCCGCTCTCGGCGAAGCTTGTGATTTCCCTCGCAGGTGGGGCGACGAGCAGCGAGTCGGTGAGGGTCAGCTGAGGCGCGCCGGGGTGCGGATATGATGGGGTGATCCCTGTTCATCGCCCCCAGCGGAGCGCCACTCCTCGCGGTTGGGCCGAGCTTGCGCTGGTGTGCGGCGCCGTGGCGGCGTTCGCCCTTGCCTGCTCACTCTTCCTCGGCGCCTATCTGGCCCCGGGTGCCCAGGCGGCCGAAGGGAGCGGCAATATCACCGGGAAGGTGACCAACGTGGCGACGGGGGCGCCGATCGCCGGGATCGAAGTGTGTGCCTTTCCGAAGGCGCTTGGCGAAGCGGCAGGGGGAGTCGAAACCGAAGAAGAAGGCACCGAAGAAGAACTCGCCAAATGTCCGACCACAGCGGCCAACGGCGAATACACGATCACCGGTCTGTCAAGCGGGGAATACATCGTCGGGTTCGGGGTGCCGTTCATGAGCGAACTCAACTACGTCACCCAGTTCTACAACGACAAGACCTCGTTTGCCGAAGCACAGCCGGTGACGGTTACCGCCGGTGGCACCCTCTCCGGGATCGATGCGAAGCTCGCCGAAGGCGGCCGGATCACCGGCAAGGTGACGGATGCCTCGACGGGCGCCGCGATCGAGCGGGCGATCGTGTGTGCGTTCGGCGCCAACCCCGAAAGCGGGGGGTGTGCGTATACCAACGCTGGCGGCGAATACACGATCTCGGGGCTGGTTAGCGGCGAATACAAGGTTGGCTTCGCATCTCCGCTGCAGTACGTGGTGCAGTACTACAACGACAAGGCGGCGCTCTCCGAAGCGGATGCGGTGTCGGTGCTCGCCGGGAGCACCACCTCGGGGGTCGACGCCGCTCTGGTGTCGAGGCCTCCTGAACCACCCCCCAGCACCACATCTCCCACCGCGCCTGGCACTTCCACGGGACCCACCAAATCGACTGCGCCCCAACCGCGGGTCAAGGTCACCTCGATGGGGGTGTTCAAGCCGGGACGTTCAGGATTGCTGCACGTCAAGCTGAAGTGCAGCGGCGCCCCCTGTCGCGGATCGGTGGAGCTGACCACGCAGGTCGTAAGCGGGCACCGCGTGGGTGCGAGGGTGGTGGTGGGTCCGGAGAGGTTGATCCTCGCGAAGGGATCGTTCTCGCTGAAGGCGGGCAGGGCGGCAAGCGTCGTACTGCGCCTCACGGCGTCCGGGAGGCGGCGACTGGCCCATGTGGGGCGTCACCCGCTCGCGGCGGAACTCGCGCTCACGGTGGTGGGAGGCGGTACCACTGTCCTGACGGCGAATGCTCGCTGACGACACACGGCCTGCGCCGTAGGATTGCGAGCCCCCTCTTATCAACGAGCGACGGTTGTCGGCGGTGGGTGAAAGGTGGAGTGCGGCGGCCTCAGCCTCGCCGCGCGCGGCGCTTGCGGCGCCACTGAGCGAACACGTTCTTGAAGCGTCGCCACAGCATCGTTTACCGCTCCCCCGGCGTCTTGCGGGGATACTGGGAGGTGTCGAGGCTGAGGTCGAGGGCGGTGCGCACGATGCGCGACTGTTCGGCGGCGTGCGCGGCCGGGTAGCCCTCGCCCGGTGAGGCGCGCTCGGGGCGGCCGATGTAGCCGAAGTGGACATCCCTGGAGAGGATCTGCATGAGGCGCGGGAACATGTGCGCGCGGGCGCCCATGTTGCGGGGCTCTTCCTGCGTCCACACCACCTCGCGCAGATTTGGGTAGCGGGCGATCAGCGCGAGGATCTGGCCTTCGGGGAAGGGGTACAGCAGCTCCACGCGGCCCACCGCCACCGCCTCGTTGTCCTGACGGTCGGGGTGGCCGACGAGGTCGTAGTAGATCTTGCCGGTGCACAGCACCAGGCGGGTGACCTTCTCGTCCTGCACGCCTGGCTCGGGGAGTACCGGCTGGAAGCGGGAATCCTCGGCGAGGTCGGCGACGTCGCTGGCGGCTTGCGGCAGGCGCAGCAGCGACTTCGGGGTCATGATCACGAGCGGCCGCTGCTTGGCGATGCGCGCCTGGCGGCGCAGCAGGTGGAAGTACTGGGCGGGCGTGGTGAGGTTGGCCACGCGGATGTTGCCCTCGGCGGCCAGCGCGAGGAAGCGCTCCAGGCGCGCGGAGGAGTGCTCGGGGCCGGAGCCCTCGTAGCCGTGGGGCAGCAGCAGCGTGAGGCGTGAGGTCTGCCCCCACTTGGCCAGGCCAGAGGCGATGAACTGGTCGACGATCACCTGCGCGGAGTTGACGAAGTCCCCGAACTGCGCCTCCCACAGCACGAGCGTCTCGGGCGCCTCCTGCGAGTAGCCGTACTCGAAGCCCATGCACGCCAGCTCCGACAGCGGGCTGTTGTGCAGCTCGAACGGGGCCAGCGCCTCGGGGAGGCTCTGGATCGGGCAGAAGGTCTGACCGGTCTTGGCGTCGTGCAGCACCATGTGGCGCTGGCTGAAGGTGCCGCGCTCGGTGTCCTGGCCGGTGAGTCGCACGGGGGTGCCGTCGGTCAGCAGCGAGGCAAACGCTAGCGCCTCCGCGTGGGCCCAGTCGAGACGGGGGTGGTCGTTGGCCTCCGCGACCGCGGCGTCTGCGCCGGGAACAGCCCCTCCCCCTCCTCCTGCTCCTGCTCTCCCTCCATTCCCGCCCGGCTCCTGCAGCGCGGCGCGACGGCGCTCCAGCTGTTTGACGAGCTTGGGGTGCACGGTGAAGCCGTCGGGGGTGCGCAGCAGCTGGTTGCCCAGCTCCCGCAGTCGCTCGGCCGGCACCGCTGTCTGCACTTCGGGGGAGGGCGAGCGGTCGAGCTGGTATTCGCCGGTGCCATTCCCCCCGCCGTTCTCGGCGGCGGCGGCGATCTTCGCCTTCAGGCGCTGGTGGAGCGTGGTGAGGTTGTCCCACACCCCCTGCGCCAGCTGGTCGATCTGCTCCTTGGTGACCACCCCTTCGGCGGTCAGGCGCTCGCCCCACAGTTCCGCCACGCGCTTGTGCCCTTTGATCTTCGCGTACATCTCCGGCTGCGTGTAGGCGGGCTCGTCGGACTCGTTGTGGCCGAAGCGGCGATACCCGATCAGGTCGATCAGCACGTCGTGGCCGAATTCCTTGCGGAATGCAAAAGCCAGGCGCACGGCGCTCATGCAGGCGGGGACGTCGTCGGCGTTGACGTGGATGATCGGCACGTCGAAGCCCTTCGCCAGATCGGATGCCCAGCGCGTGGAGCGGGCGTCGTCGGGGTCGGTGGTGAAGCCGATCTGGTTGTTGGTGATGATGTGCACGGTGCCGCCCACCTTGTAGCCGTCGAGCGCCTGCAGGTTGAGCGTCTCGGCGACCACGCCCTGCGCGGGGAAGGAGGCGTCGCCGTGGATCGCGATCGGCACGGCCGCGTCGGTGTCCTGGTGGGCGTGGGGGCCCTTGCGCGTGGTCTGCGCGGCGCGGGTGGCGCCCTCGACGACAGCCGAGACGTACTCGAGGTGGGAGGGGTTTGACTCGAGGTTGACCTGGATCGTCTCCCCGTCGGGCAGCTTGTAGGAGCCGTGGGTGCCGTGGTGGTACTTGACGTCGCCCGTCCCGCCCTGGGGGATCGTGGTGACAGCCTCCAGCGTCGAGGCCCCCTCGAACTCGGCGAAGATCGTGTCGTAGGGGCGGCCGAGGTTGTGCGCGAGCACGTTCAGGCGGCCGCGGTGGGCCATCCCGATCACGACCTCCCTGCCGCCGTGGGCGGCAGCCAGCTGAATCAGCTCGTCGAGCATCGGCACGGTCACGTCGAGACCCTCGATCGAGAACTGGTGCTGGCCGAGGTAGGCCTTGTGCATGAAGCGCTCCAGCGCATCCACCTCGATCAGGCGCTTGAGCAGCGTCTGCTGCTCGTCGTTGGTGAGCGGCTGCCTGAAGGTGCCCGACTCGATCTTCTCGCGCAGCCACACGCGCTGGCGGTGGGAGGAGATGTGCTCGATCTCGTAGGCGATCGTGCCGCAGTAGGTCTCGCGCAGGTGGGGCAGAGCGTCGGCGAGCGTCGCCCCGGGCACCCACATGCGCAGGATCTTCGCGGGGATCATCGCCATCAGCTCGGGTGTGAGGCCCAGCGGCTCGGGGTCAAGCGCCGGGTCGCCCTCGGGCTCGGTCCCCAGCGGGTCAAGGCGCGCTGCCAGGTGGCCGTGGGTGCGGAACGCCTTCAGCAGCGCGGTCGCCGACTGCACCGCCTGCAGCAGCTCTTCGTCGGGCGCCACGCGCGGCTGGCCGCTGCGGCGCGCCTCCTCGACCGTGGTCGCGGCGGCTGCGGCGGCGGCCGCCGGCGCGGGCACTGCCGGCGCGGGACCAAGCTCAATGCCGAGCGAGGCGAATACGCCGTCGTAGAAGCCCAGCTCCCCCTGCAGGTACTCCTCCACCCGCGCGAGGAAGCGCCCCGACTCTGCCCCCTGGATCACGCGGTGGTCGTAGGTGGAGGTCATCGTCATGACCTTCTCCGCGCCGATCATCGCGCCGATGTTGCCGAGCCCCACGGGGTAGCCGATCGAGCCGGTGGCGACGATCGTGCCCTGGCCGTTCATCAACCGTGGCACCGAGGCCACGGTGCCGAGACCGCCGGGGTTGGTGAGCGTGATGTTGGCGCCCTGCAGGTCGTCTGCCGTGAGCGTGTTGGTGCGCGCCTTCTCCACCAGCGCGTCGTAGGCGTCGAGGAAGCGCGCGAACGAGAGGTGGGCGGCGCCCGAGATCACCGGCACCATCAGCGTGCGGCTGCCGTCCTTCTTCTCGACGTCCACGGCGAGGCCGAGGTTGACCTGGCCATCCACCACGCGGTGGGGCTTGCCGTCGGTCTCCGCGAAGTGGTTTGCCATCACCGGCATGTCCTGCGCGGCGCGCGCGATCGCGTAGGCGATCAGGTGGGTGAACGACACCTTGCGCCCTGCCGCCTTCAGCTCGCGCCGGCGGGCGTCGAGCGCGGTGACGGTGAGCGTGCGGAAGCTGGTGGCGGTGGGGATCGAGCGCGACTGCTCCATATAGCGGGCGAGTGCCGCGGCACCGCCCTTCATCAGCTCGGCGCCCGCCGGTGCGGTCCCCGCTCCGTCCGCCCCCGCGCCCCCGTCGGTCGCTGCGCCGGCCCCCCCGCTTGCCGTGGCCACCCCAGCTGCGGCTGCTCCAGCCACGGGCGCTCCAGCCACGGGCGCTCCAGCCACGGGCGCTCCAGCCATCGCTGCACCGTTGCCGGCTGCCGCGCCAAGCACATCGGCCTTTACGATCCGCCCCGCCGGCCCACTGCCGGAGACGGTCGTGAGATCCACGCCCTCCACGGCGGCGGCACGTGCTGCCACCGGAGTGGCGGGAACGGCTGGAGATGGGGCGCCGTTGGCGGCGGTGCTCGGCGATTGGCCGTTGCCCGCCGAGCCGTCGCCATCAGATGTCGCGGGGGATGTGATCCGCGCGATCACCTGGCCGACAGTGACTGTGTCGCCCTCCTGCACGAGGATCTCGCTGACCGTGCCGCTCGCGGGCGAGGGCAGCTCGACGTCCACCTTGTCGGTGGAGATCTCGACGATCGTGTCGTCCAGCTTGATCGCATCGCCCACCTTGACTCGCCATTCGAGGATCGTTCCCTCGGTGACCGACTCCCCCGCGGCAGGGGTCACGACGTCGATCGTCTGGCCAGTCGTCGTGGATGCCGCCATATCTGGACTCACTCTAGCGCGGCGGGTGGGCGGATCGGATCGCCTGTGGACGGCTTCACCTGACCTTCACAGAGGCCGGGCGCCGGTGGTGTGCGCCGACCTACTCCCCCCTTCCCCCCTCCCCAACTCCTTCTCACTCATTTCCTCCAGACGATTCGGATCATCCGCAGCGTGCGCCTCGCGCCGGCGCGTCTCGCGCATGAACTCGAAGCTGCCGAAGAAGGGCCCGATGCCGCCGAGCACGGCAACCGCGCTCGCCAGCCGTAGCGGGACGATCCGCAGGCGCACGCAGACGATGCAGGCGATCGACATCCCGATCCACAGCAGCCCGTGGGTGAGCCCCAGGATGAACGTCTCGGGCTGCGGCTTGCCGGCGGCGAAGGCGCAGATCAAAAGCGCGGTGTAGATGCAGGAATGTGCGAACGAGGTCCACTTCAGGCCGGTGAACACCCGCGGATGGTTGGCCGGCGGCCGGGGCCTCCTCGTCGCGGGCGTCCCGACGTGTGGGTCGTGAAGCTCCGGCTCGCGCGTCACGCCGTGAGCCAGCGAGCCACCAGCGGCAGGGCCTCGCCGGCCTCGGCGGGCCACTCGTCGATCTCCGCCGGCCACCAGTCGAAGGCGTCGTGCTCGTGGTCGGGCTTCACCTCGGCGCCCTCCGGCAGCCAGGCCTGCCCGACGAACATCACCATCTTGTGGGGCAGCGCGATCAGCGCCTCGGCCTGCGCACGCGCGGGCTCCACCGACCACTCCTCCTCGAGCTCGCGCACAAGCGTGTTGGCGGGGCTCTCCCCGAGGTCCACCGCGCCGCCGGCGCCGAGCGCCCAGCGCCCGGCCCACGAGGCCACCCACGGCGCGCGCCGTCCCGCCAGCCAGCGGCCCTCGGCGTCGCGGGTGACGCACAGCGCGGCCATGCTGCAGGAGGCGTCGCCTCCCACCAGGCGCAGCGCCCAGCGCACGGGCTGTATCTCGATCTCGATTCCCCCGTCTGACTCCTTGTAGCCAACCAGGCGCCCCGCCATCCCGTCGTGGCTGGGGGAGCCGCGCTCCTGCAGCGCGGCGATCGCAGCGTCGGCCTCCGCGGCGAGCGCGGCGGAGGGCTCGAAGCACTGCTGGCTCCAGCTCGCCCTCACCCGCTCCAACGGCCACGGCCCGCGCGCCAGCACGGTCGGGCTCGGAGGGGCGGCCTCGGCGGGGGGCGACGGGGCTGGCTCGGGCTGGGCGGGCATGTAGAGGGAAGGCTAGTGGAGAAGTTGGCGAAGCTGGTCCGTGTCGAGCCCGGCGTCGTTGAGGATGCCGGATAGCGTGCCGCGCTTGAGTTCGCGGTGCAGCGGCACCGTTAGTGCCATGCGCCGCTCGGGATGCTTAATGTCGAACATGGCTGCCGCGTTGACGTGCGACTGTCCATCCAGCTCGTTCGAGGGCTTTGACGAGGCGCTGTCCTGAGAGAACCGGCAGCCCGTCGCTCACGCGGGAACCGGGAACTTGCGACGGATCACGCCAGTGTCGAGCTGGCGCCCTTCTTCGCGCAGACCCTCGACATAGAGCTCCAGGACCTCTTCTGCGTTTGCGGTCGCTTCGTCCAGCGTGTCGCCCTGCGTGTGAAGTCCTGGGAGGTCGGGCGCGTAGACGTGGTAGCCGCCCTCCTCTTGCGGGGCGAAGACGAGCTCGATCTTGCGTGGTCGATCCATACTCTCAGGATAGGCAAGAGCCCGCATCGAAGCAACCCCAGCCGACTGGCCCCGGCGCCAGACTTCGATGGCCCTAGACGAGGCTGCCGCGCGGGGCGATCCCAGCCGCGCTCGCGTACCCTGTCATCAGCCACCTGGTTCGTTCCGGCGGGCCATCGGTTAACGTGCTGGCGAATGCTGCTGGAGGAGCGTGAGCGCCAGGCCCCCGACATCGACAGGGATGCTGCCGCCGGTCCTCGCACCGGTCTGAGGGGAAAACGCCGTTCGCATCTGCTGCTGAACGTGGTGACCGTGGCCGTTACGGTCGTGTTCTCCTATATCGCGCTCAGCGACATCAACTTCCACGAGGTGTGGCGGGCGCTGCGCAGCTGCGACTACTGGTGGCTGGTGCCGGCGCTGATCGCGTTTGGCTTGGGCGATGTGGCGCGGGCGCTGCGCTGGCGCTCGCTGTTTGCACCCGGCCGACGCCCACCGGCCGGGGTGGTGTTGAACGCGACGATGATCGGCTACTTCTACAACAACATCATGCCCGCGCGCGCGGGCGAAGTGGCGCGCGTGGTGGTGCTCACGCGGCGCAGCTCCGCGCCGCCGGTCGAGACGGTGGGGACGATCGTGGTGGAGCGCTTGTACGACCTGATCGCGATCCTCGCGATCTTCTTCGTGGTGCAGCCGTGGCTGCCGCACGTCAGCTGGTTCGGCGCGGCCGCGGTCGCGGCGCTGGTGCTCGCGGTGGCGGTCGCGGGCGTCGTCGTGGTGCTGGTGGTATACGGCGAGCGGCCGCTGCGATGGCTGTTGCGTCCGCTGGGCCGGCTGTCGCTGTTCTCGGGCGATCGCCTCGAGCGGACGCTGAACGAGCTCGTCCACGGTCTCAGCGGCCTGCGCAACCGGCGGGTCGCGGTCGAGGCCTTCCTGTGGACGATCCTCGCGTGGATGCTCACGGCACTGTGTGCTTACTTCGTCTCGGTGGCCTTCCACCTACAGCTCCCGTTCGCGTGCGGGGTGCTAGTCGCCGTGGCCGTCGGCCTGAGCATGATCCTGCCTTCGCCGCCCGCGGCGCTCGGCGTGTTCGAGGGAGCCGCGATCCTGGCGCTGAAAGCGTACGGCTTGCCGAAGTCCACGATTCTGCCCTTTGCGCTGGTGTTGCACGCGGTCAACTTCGTGCCGTTCATCCTGGTTGGGGCATATCTGCTGCACTACAACGCGCGCCATCCGCCGCGTGTGAAGTCCGGTGGCCGGGAGGCTGGTGGGGAGCGAGTAGCTGTCGGTACTCAGTAGCGTGGTCTTCGCCCCGAAGTCCGTGATGCCTGCGTCGGACTCCGAGTTGGTGCGCGATGCGATCAAGGAGGGTGACCGAATGGGCATTGCGCGGGGTTGACACGCCGGTGGCGGTAGCCTGCCGCTGCGGGCTGAGGCATTTGGCCAACGGCTCGTTGGCAGCGAGGCGCGCGCTACGCGGTGGTCTCTGGACGATCCACTTGCAGTGTTATTGTGTCACGAATATGTACGGGGAACCCGTAGATTCTCGTGATGGTTCGGTGATCGAGCGGCTGTACGAGATCGCTGAGAGCCAGGGAGGTTTCCTCGCGGCGCACCAGGCCATGGACACTGGCATCCCGCGCTCCACGCTCTCCTACCACGCTACCAAGAGCGACGCGCTGGAACGCATCGGGTATGGCGTATACCGACTGCGGCGTTTCCCGACACCGCCGCAGGGCCACGTGATCGCCGGATGGCTTGCGCTTGCGCGCGCCGACGGCGTGGTTTCTCACGAGAGCGCGCTTGAGCTCCTCGATCTCGCCGACGTGATCGCCGACGAGGTCCACGTCACTCTGCCGCGCGCCAAGCGAGGGCTACGCGCCCCGCCCGGTGTGCGCGTCCATTTCACCGATCGGTTGATCGACCACCGGCATCGACGCCAGGTGCTCGGCATCCCAGTTACCGCTGTCGAGCGCACCGTGGCAGACCTGCTGCGCAGCGGCGGATGGACAGAGCAGACCGATCTGGCTATCCGTCAAGCCATCCGACGGGGCCTCACGACCCGCCGGCGGTTGGAGGCTGAGCTGCCGGCCAGGTGGCGCTCGCGGCTCGATAACGCCCTCCTCGGGGACTCCAGGTGAAGTACCGCACGTCCGCGGCGTTCCGTACGGCGCTCGAGGCCAGGCTGAAGGCAGCGCAGCACGATGGAGTCGGCTTGGCACGACTCCGCAAGCGCGTGGTGTTTGAGCGTCTGCTGGCGCGCCTGCATGCTGTGGCACCCGACGTCTGGGTGCTCAAGGGAGGGTTCGCGCTCGAGCTGCGACTCGGCGCCCGGGCGCGCACGACCAAAGACATCGACGTCAACTGGGCAATCGGCGAGGACGAGGCGGTCGAGCTGCTCCTCATTGCCGCCGCGGTAACGCTCGGCGACCCCTTTGAGTTTGCAGTCGAACGGTCGCAGACGGCCGACGACCTTCCGGGAGGCAGCCAGCGCTGGACGGTCATCGCGACGCTCGCCGGACGCGAGTTCGAGCGCGTGGCGATCGACATCGGATTTGCCACAAAGCCCGTATTCGAGCCAGAGGGCATTGCATCCTCCCACCTGCTGGATTTCGCGGATATCTCACCTGTTTATGTTCCTACCGTGGCGATCGAGCAGCACCTCGCCGAGAAGCTCCATGCCTACACCCGGACCTATGCTGCAGACACGCCAAGCTCGCGAGTCAAGGACCTCGTCAACCTCGTCGTGGTCGCCCACACCACCACGATCGACGCCGAGCGTCTCGCATACGCGATCAGGGATATCTTCGAGCGGCGCGCCACCCACCCCGCGCCCCCTGTGGTGCCACCTCCTCCCGGCGATTGGGAGCTGGGCTGGCGCAAGCTAGCAGCGAACGTCCCGGCCGACGACGATGTCCACCACGGTCACGCCACCGCTGCATCACTCCTTGATCCCATCCTCAACCACGAGCTGACGTCTTGCACGTGGGATCCAGGCATCGGTGAGTGGCGCGAGGCGTGACCGAAGTGACGCATTCGTGCAGAGCGGCGAAGTGGATGCCGACCTTGCAGCCTCCGTGCAGAAGCTCCAGCCGGAGCGCGAGCAGGCCGACTACGACGCATGGTCGGCGCCGGCCGAGGACGCGCACAGGGCGATCGAGCTTGCGCGCAGCTTTCTTGGCGCGATTGACGAGCTGCTGTCGTAACGACGCTGGGAGCGGACCCGGGCTGGAGGGTGCCCGTCACATGCAGGGTCATGTGGGCGACCGCCTGGTTGCGGCCGGCGCAGAGGATGAAGCCGACGGTAGGGCGATCCTCGGGGTGGGCGATGAGCGCGTTGACGGCGTTGACATGCAGGTTCATCTTGCCTGCGAACTCCGCCTTGAAGGGGCCGAGCTTCAGGTCGATGACCACGAAGCGGCGAGTGGGGTGGTGGAAGAAGAGGAGGTCGAGGATGAACTCCTCGCCGCAGATCTCGAGCGATTTCTGGCGCCCCGCGAAGTAGAAGCCCTCGCCCAATGCCAGCATGAACCGCTCGATGTCTTCCAGCAGCACGGCTTCCAGGTCGCGCCTTGGCGCCGTCGGCGAGCTGCACGGAGTCAAGGACGACGGGATCACGGGTAATCCGCTGTACCGCCTCGGCTTCGTCCGCCTCCAGAGCCCGCTCGAAGTTGGTGATCGCTGCCCCCTCGCGCTTGTGCAGACAGCTTGCGATGGTCGTCTGGAGCTGCGCATGCGACCAGCCCCCTGCTCGCTGTGAATACCAATCCCGGACAACGGGATCGGTTACGGCCACGCGTCGCCACATGGCCCCAAGGAAGGTCTCTCACACGGTCTGAGAGACCTTCCGGGTCTGGCCAGGCGGCAGCAAACGCGCGCATCCGATAGAGGTTGGGCACCGAGAACCCGCGGGCTCGCGGGAAGGCCGAACGTGGATCCGCGGAGAGACGCTGCACGACACCGCGCGTGCGACGTCCCAGCTCAGGACCCTCCTCGGCCTGGCGTCGCAGGATCCGCGGCGTGGCATCTCGCCGTGGTGGTGGAAGGCGGGGACGAAGTGGTGGCGCTCTCGTGTCCGTGGTTGTCGCTGTGCGCGGGGATCGACGACGCGGCGCGACTGGTCACCTCGATCGACCCCGGCTCGCCGCGCGCCACGTGGAAGGTCACCACGCTGCCGGGTCTCGCGACCGCATACGCGTGGGGTATTGCATGCACGCGCCGCCCGCTGTGCGTCGCCTTCGATAGGGGTTTTGAAACGAGTAGTGGGGACTATCAAAGACAGCGTGCCTTCGTCTCGATCGACCCCAACGGCGGCCTGGGCGCGTGGCGAGCGCTTCATCTTCCGGGGTTCTTCGTGGGCGTTCTTCCCGAGGCGACGCTGACGTCGTGCCCATGGAAGGGATTGTGCGTCACGTGGAGCAATCACGAAGGCCAGCAGCCCACGGCCCTGATAATCAGCGCACGCACACGACGCGGCCATCGCCACCGGCGGCACACGCGGGCGTATCTCCCTTACTACGGCGGGACGTCCTGTCCGACGTCCTCGTTCTGCGTCGGTCCGGGCTCTGGTGGGGATGTCTTGATCTCAACGCGCCCGACCGGCGGTCGCGGAGCGTGGAGGGCCGAGCATGTCGACAACGCCACGCCCGCCTCCGCCTTCCTCGGCGATCAAGCTGAGATCCAAGGTGTGTCATGTCCAACACGGAAGCTGTGCGTCGCCTTCGACGACGGCGGGAACATCTTGTCCTCGGTTCATCCTGCCGGTGGCGCCGGTGCATGGAAGCTCATTCACTTGGGCGATCCCGCCAGCCTCCTACGCCTCTCGTGCATGTCGGTGTCGCTGTGCATCGCGGTGGACGCGCTCGGCAACGTCTTCACTTCCACGCAGCCGACAGGCGAATCTTCAACGTGGACGGAGAGCGCTGTGGACATGACAAGTCGCATCACCTCGCTCGCTTGCCCCTCTCCCCGGTTGTGCCTCGCTGGCGACGAGAACGGCAACATCCTGCTCGGCACTCGCACCAGCCGGCCCGCTGGCTCCGATGGCTCAGCTCGCTTCGCGTCGCCGCGTGGGGTGCGGGATGGGAGGCCGCACGTCACCGCGCTTGCCGGGGGAGGCTGAGGTTCGCTATGTGACCTTCAGGTTCAGTAGGCGCAGTGCTGCCAGGGTAGGATCCTGGCCAAAGTGGTGCATCCGACCGGCGCCCAGCTGATTAGACTGTCAATCTAACCATGCCAACTCGTGCTTACAAAGTCGCGCTGAACCTTGACCGTCATGGGGCGTCACCGAAATGCTTCATGCACGTTCCAAAGAGCGGTGGATCGAGTATTCACGCCGCGCTTGAGGCGGCGCTCGCGCAGGGGTCGCTGGCGCCCCAGCGGTTTGACACCTCGTTGTTCTGCGATTTTGACGATTTCCACCTCATGCGCCCGGAGACCCGCTCGCAGATAGTGACGAGCCCTGAGGAGGTGCGGCCACTCGGACGGTATCGGGTGGCCAGCGGCCACTTCTCGCTGCCGACGCTGCTGCAGGTCACGGATGCACCGTCGATAGCCACCGTGTTGCGCGAGCCGCGGGCACGCCTGCTGTCGCTGTACATGTTCTGGCGCACTCCGGCGGTGGGCGAGCTGATGGCTCCCTACGACGCCGACGCGCATGCGCAGCGACCGTTGTGGGAGTTTCTGTCCGAGCCGTTGCTGGCTCCCTCGATCGACAACCAGGTTTGCCGGCTGCTCCTGCACGGCGACCCCCGTCTGCCGGCATCCGACTTCGCGGCTCCAGCGGACATCGAGTCGATCGCCGCCGACGCGATCGCGCAGTTGGACACCCTCGGTTTCGTCGGCATCCTGGATTCTGGTCGGGACCTCTGGCAGGGGCTGACACGGCTGTTCGGGGTGGAGCTCACTCCGGTCAAGCTGAATCTCACCGGGGAACATGGAGATCCGACGGCCGCGAGCGCTGGAGAGAAGCTGCTCGCGCATGACGCCCTCGACCTGGTCGAGCAGCGCAACGCGGCCGACCTGCTGATCTACGATCACGCGCTGGCTCGTGCCAAGCTAGATGGCCGCACGCGGCGGCGCTGCCGAGATGCCGCGTTTGCGCAACAGCTCGTCAAGCTCGGCGACCTCGTGGGCGGCTCGGCGGAGAAAGCCTCCGAGCTGGCCGGCCAAGTCACAACGCTGCGAGCCGATCTGGACGCGCGGGAGCGCTCGCATGCACAGCTGGCCGAGTTGCGCGACCGTATGGCGATGCAGGAGCAGATCATTCAAGATCTGAACGAGACGATCGGGGACCGCAACGACGAACTGGAGCAGCTGCAACACTGGCACAGCGCCCTCCAAGCATCCGCGAGCTGGAGGATGACTGCCCCGCTCCGTGTGGCCAAGCACGGGATGCGGCGGCTGTCGGGCGCGCCTGGAGCGTCGATCGCTTCGCACGACCGTTCGCTATTGCCGAGATGGTCGGTCGATCAAGTGTGGGCCGTGGCGTTCATCCTCACACTGACGATCGCGGTTACCGACGCGATCCTCGCCAACCGCATCATCCTCATCGCGCTACTGGTCGTAGGACCGCTCTGCGGGCTGCTCACCGGGCGATGGGTCAAGACGGTGGCCGCCGGAGTGTGGTCGGTGGCCCTCGCGGTGGTGCTGGGTCTTCCAGATGAAATCTGGGGCACACGCACACAGCTGATCGATGTGGGCGCCGTCGTTGTGGTGTCGGTGTTGAGTGCGTACGCCGCCACCGTCGTCGAGAAGCGTCGGGCGTCTGGTCACGCCGTCGGGTGATTCTGGCCTGTGGTGGGAACGCGTTGCCATCGGCCTGGCAGGCGCGCTGAATGCGCTCAGGCCAGAAGCCCGGTAACTCACAGCTTAGGCCCTGTGCGTTGCAGAAAACCTCCCGGGTGGCAAGTAATACCGTAGAGCTCTAGGTCGCGACGAATGGAAAAGCCTAGACCCACTGAGCTAGCCAACCAGTCCTTTACGGCAGGGAGCACTCCCCGCGGCCAGTTTTCGTCAAGACGCATCTCCTCGATATCTACGCAAGTATCCTCAATGACGAAGAACCCATCCGGGGGTACAAACTGCGAAAAGCCAGTAAGAGCACCAAGCGTGGTGTCGTACGTATGGGCTGAGTCCTCGACTATGAAGCAGCGTGCGTTACGAGGAAGAAGTTTGGCGATTTCGGTGGGAAGGCGCTCATTGCATACGTCGCCTGGGATCAAAGCGATACATTGCTCCCACGTCGGGTCGGCCCGATCTAGATACCGACGCGCGTTATCTATATTGATATCGATTGTGAGGACACGAAACTCAGAAATCAAGCCGTAGGCCTCGAGTGTCCGCAATCGATCACGGAACCATAGAGCGCTTCCTCCGCAGTATGTCCCAAGCTCGATGACGACATTAGGACGGTCGGCCCACAGTAGATGCTCATACACCCGCAAATCCTCTGGGAACTTAGCGAGTGGAACGCCTGCATAAACGTCATGCGTATGCTGGGCGACCCGGTCGAGCCAATGGCCGCGGAGGGAGCTCTGCAGCCGTTCCTCGACGGAAAGGCTGCCCAAGCGTTTCATCTGGTCAAGTCCGGGCACCGAACCTACTGTGTCGCTGTCGGCCATATTAGGTATGGTAGTGAGTCATTAGGAGCTATGTCGTCGGGTTACCGCTGCGGCCAATCTCAGAGCCGGCGATCCATGACGGAGTCTCGGATTCGCTCGGGAGGTGGCGGCAACCCCAGTAGGGCGTACATCTTCGTTGCCGCTCTCTCGCTGGCTATCATGAGCCGCCAAATTCGCCGGAGCCGAACGCGCTCCCCTGGCTACCGCGTAGATCCAGGTTGATACCACCACGGTCAATCCATCCGACTACCCGGTTCTGTATCTTCCCGTCGGTGGTGCGCGTTCTCGGACTGCTGGTACTCGCCTGCAGCTGTGCCTCCCTACGCATTTGCGCATGCGCGGATACCGCGCTCGCGGAGCCTAGCGCTGGGGCCGACTCGGCGCCGGTATTGTCCGTCAGCCCGATCCCCGATGCGGCAAAACCATCTGTTGGCACGCCCCAGGTCACTTGGTCTACTGGCAACGGCTCGCCAGGCAATGTCCTGGTGACAACCAACGGTACAAAGGAAACGCCGTTCGCGTACGGGTCTGAAGGAACCAGCCCGGCACCATGGTTGCTAGCAGGCCACACGTACGTGTTGCGACTCTATTCAATCGCACCAAGGCGACACCTACTCGCACGTTTGCAAATCGACAAGACGGCGACATTTGCAGTCGTTGGTCGGCCGGTTGCCCCGCCGATGACCTCACCTGCCCTAGATCGTGTATTACAGCTGATTTCCTTTGGGTGGATCGCCGTCGCCGCCTTACTCGCGTCGATGTATGTCGTGAAGGTCAGGAATGATCATTAAGCGGATTGGAATAGTTGCGGCGGTCCTGGCCTGCGCAATAGTTCTAATCACAGTTGAGCGCGCGCCCGAGCGTCCGCTGGCGCTGCAGCCGGGCCCCGACTCAGTCGAATATGCGAGCGCCGCTCGCTCGCTGGCTGACGACGAGGGCTTTTATAGTTCGTCCACGACAACTCACGAATGGCGCCAGCCACCGCGATATCCTTCGGGCTATCCGATGGCGCTTGCTCCATTCGCCGCAATCGGATCCTATCCGCGCAATGTCCAGCGTGGCGCGAAGTTCTGGGCGATGATGTACGTGCTCGTGGCAGTGATTGCGGCATGGGCATTAGGCGGTCCACTCGCGGCGATACTCGCGGCCCTCTTTGTCGGCGTATCGCCGTTTGCCAAAGACTCCGCCGGGCTTGTCTTGTCCGATGCCTTCACTGCCACCCTTGCTGTACTAATGTTGCCGTTACTTAGAGCGCCTATCAAAATGAGTGCTGTAGTTGTTGGTGGCAGATGAGGGCGGCGCCGATGGTGAGGAAGGCTTCGTGGATGTCGGCGCGCCGGTCGTAGCGGCGATCGAGGCGGCGTTGGCGGTGTAGCCAGGAGAGCGTGCGCTCGACCACCCAGCGATCTTTGCCGAGGCCCGAGCCGTGCTCGCTGTTGCGTTTGGCGATCCGTGGTGTGATCCCGCGCTCCCTGAGCGCTTCGCGATGGCGGCGACTGTCGTAAGCGCGGTCAGCGAGCAGCGCTTTGGGACGGAACTTGCCGTAGCGCCCGGTCGGCGGGACACGATCCACGAGCGGGAGAAGCTCGGTGATGTCGTGGCGGTTCCCGCCGGTCAAGATCACGGCCAAGGGGATGCCCCGCCCCTCGCAGATTATGTGGTGCTTTGAGCCCGGCCGGCGCCGGTTGACGGGCGAGGGACCTGTCTTTTCGCCCCCCCTTTTGCCCGCACATGCGAGCTGTCAACGACCGCGCGGGACCAGTCGAGCTGGCCGGCGTCCTGAAGCTCATCCAGCAGCGCTTGGTGCAAGCGTTCCCAGACCCCCGCTTCGTTCCAATCCCGCAACCTTCGCCAACACGTCATCCCCGACCCGCACCCCATCTCTTGCGGCAGATCCTCCCACGGGATACCTGTTTTCAGCACGAACAGGATGCCCGTCAGAGCCTGCCGATCAGGCACCCGCTTGCGCCCCGGATACCGATACCGGCGCTCGACCCGCGGCAACAACGGCTCGATCCGAGCCCACAACCCATCACTGACCAGTGGTTTCGCCATAGACACCGTCTACGACAACGATACCCCAAACCCTCTTTCTGTTAGGCGCTCTTAGACACATGAATCGTCCTGGCGCCCGGCTTGCCGGCGCTGCTGGTGGGTTTTCGATATTGGCCCGTATTACAGGGGGCATCAATCTGCTCGCACTGCTTGCCTCTGTGCCACGTCGCTTTTTCAAACCCACGTTACTGTTTGCATTGCCGTCGCTCATCGTTCTAGCCGTGCTTCAGTGGGCTCTGTTTGGGAATCCGCTGGAGACAGGTTATACATATTGGGGAGTGTCCGGACACAACTTCGCGCTCAGCTACCTCGCCGGCAGTTCGGTGCGTGAGGGACCTTTTATTTTCCCCGACCTGCTAGACGGGAAACTACTCAGCTGGGTCTGCCCATGCCAGCTTGGAGGGCCACAGGCATCGATGCCGAATCTAACGTTTTATCCGGCGCTCCTGTCGGGTATGTTCTGGGTGTTCTCGCCACCGCTCGTTCCGCTCTTGGGCCTGGTATATGCGTGGCAGCACCGCCGTGAGGCGGTGGGACGCTACACGTTGATCGTGACGTTTCTCTCGCTTCTGGTTTTCGCAGTCTACTTTTACCAGGGTACACGCTTCATGGCTGGCCCCGCGACACTGTTGACCGTGCTTGCGAGCGTATGGCTGGCGGAGCTTGCCGGCAAGCTGCGACGACGACTGCGCGTAGATCCTGCACTGGCTAGATAGACAGGCTGGAGACGCCACCTACTCCCCTCAGCTAGGATGCCCGCTCAATGCTGATCACATTCATCATCCCCGCCTACAACGAGGCCCGAACAATCGCCGAGGTGCTCGATCGCATCGCTATGCTCGACCTCGACTACGAGGCGATCGTCATTGATGACGGGTCTACGGACGAGACAGCCGACGTCGTCATGGCACATCCAGGAGCGCCAGGGCGGGTGCATCTGCTCCGCAAGCCCAATGGTGGTAAGGGCTCGGCTCTGCGCCACGGCATACCGCACTGCCGCGGGGACATCGTCGTGATACAGGACGCGGACATGGAGTATGACCCGCACGACGTGCCGGCTCTTATCGAGCCCATTCAGCGCGAGGTGGCTGACGTGGTCTATGGTTCGCGCCTGTCAGGAGGGCGGCCTCAGCGTGCATACATGTTCTGGCATCTGGTGGGGAATCGATTCTTGTCGCTTTTGACTGGGCTCTTATTCAACACCACCCTCACTGACATGGAGACAGGCTACAAGGCATTCCGCGCCGCCGCCCTGAGGGAGCTGCACCTCACAGAGGATCACTTCGGCATCGAGCCGGAGATCACCGGCGAGATTTGCCGGCGCCGACTGCGAGTCTATGAGATGCCAATTGCGTACTACGGTAGGACCTATGACGAGGGTAAGGGCATCACTTGGAGAGATGGGTTTCGCGCGGTGTTTGTGCTTGTGCGCACACGGGTGCGGCCCCTGCGGTAGGTTAGGACGGCTCGTTCGGCACGGTGTAGAGCAGCACGCCACCCACCTGATATTTGTGCAAGCCTAGTCGCGCGAGCAACCTGGGCCAAGGGCCTGCTTTGGTCGGGTCAACTACCACGTGGCTGACGGCATGTGCTCGTATGAACGCCTCTAACTTCGAAACAGATGGAGGAGTATTGTCGAACATGTGGACGACTCCTGGTTGTGATTTAAACGCGGGGGGAATCGTTCCTAGGACGTACCCCTCTGGCATGTAGAAATAAAACCCGGTCTCAGCTTGCCACCATGTCGAGTTATCGTTGTGCCCAAACGGCAGCACCATCACGGTCTCGTTGCGGGCCAGATACTGACGATACATATCCGTGGAGAAGAATCTCGGGTTGTAGGGCGCCACGCCATAGAGCGTGGAGCTGAGATTGGGGAATAGCAAAAGCACGCCCACCGCAACAAGCAGCCATCTTCCAAAAGCGTGGCCATCGGTTTTGGCTAGCCATTTGGCCACGCCGATTGATATTGCCAACACCGCGTATAGTACGATTCTTGAAGGTACGATTAGGTCGAAGACCGGCAGATCCCTCAGCCAGTAATATGGAAGCGTTATCGTCTTTTGGCCTGCGACGTGCAGATATGATCCTAGCGCCATAACGACGCTCACGATGATCGTGATCGCTAGCAACTTGCCGAGGACGCTGCGCCAGCCTTCCGTAAAAAACCATATGCCAAAGGCGATCACGATAGCGGTGCTCAGATAGCCGTCGCTCTCGGCCACATCACCCCGCTCGTAAGTTGACCACAGTGTCTGAAAGTCATGATGTCCTAGCCACGTCGTCAGTGTCGGGAAGACGAGATTGGTGAGATCGAGCCCATAGACATTCGAAAGCCCCGGGTTACCGGGTTGAAAGCCCCCACTTATGAGTGCGTAGTACAGAAATGGTGCCCCCACCGCGATCGCGATAAGGCCGGCGGCGATTATCTCAACGACTACGTCGTTGATCCGTGCACGCTGCGACCCCGCCGCCAGAGAGTGTGCCGAGACCAGCAGAATCATTCCAAACATAACGCTCAAAGCAAGTAATTCCGTGGACAACCCCATTTGCGCCAATAGTAGTAGGCCCATCCCTAGCCCGGAGCGTGCAGTAATGACCGCGCCCCCGGGTTGAGCGGGGGCGCGGAACGTCCGGTTGAGTAGGGATCCTTGGGCTTGTCGAAGGTCCTTGATCCCGAGCTTGGAGGTCACCTTGAAGGTGATGCGTGATGGACGCCCGGTAACCGTAGAAGTCACGTCGGACGGAGCGGGTTTGGTTTCGCATGCGGGCAGTGCGCTGGTCGCTCAAATAGCCGACATGCTCGGGTTGACGAGGGCGCTGTCGTTGGGGCTGGCCGGGATCAAGCAGCGCCGTCGCGGCCATGATCCGGGCAGGGTGGTTCGTGATCTCGCGGTGATGCTGGTCGATGGTGGCGAGTGTGTCTCGGATCTCGGCGTGGTCCGCGAGCAGGACGCGTTGTTCGGGGTGGTGGCGTCTGACTCGACAGCGTTTCGGATGATCGACCGGATCGCTTCAACACCGGGGCTGCTGGATGCCCTGCGTGTCGCGCACGCGCAGGCACGCGAGCGGTTCTGGGAGATGCATGGGGCGCCTGAGCGGTTGACGCTCGATATCGACGCGACGCTGATCACAGCGCATTCGGAGAAGGAGAAGGCGGCCGGGACATACAAGGGCGGCTACGGGTTTCACCCGCTGCAGGTCTACCTGGATGAGACACGCGAGGCGCTCGGCGGTCTTCTGCGCCCCGGGAACGCCGGCTCCAACACCGCCGATGACCATGTCGCGGCGCTGGACTTGGCGCTGGCGCAGATCCCCACCCGGTACGTCGAGGCTCTGGATATCTTGGTGCGCGCGGACACGGCCGGTGCTACGCACGGCCTCGTTGACTACTGCCGCGAGGCACGGATGCGGTTCTCGATCGGCTACGAGCTGACCGAGAAGGTTCGTGGCGCGATCCTCACGATCCCCAAGGACGCGTGGGTCCCGGCGCTCGACCAGGACGGGTCGGCCCGCAAGAACGGCGAGGTCACAGAGATCACCGGCATGGTCGATCTGTCGGCGTGGCCCGAGGGCTCCAGGCTGGTCGTTCGCAGAGAGCGCCCGCACCCCGGAGCACAAATGTCGTTCACCGACGACGACGGGTACCGCTTCCAAGCGATCCTCACCGACCAGGCCGACACCGACATCGCCGTCTTGGAGTGCCGCCACCGCCAGCACGCCCACGTCGAGGACCGCATCCGTGACGACAAGGACACCGGCCTATCCAAGTTCCCGTTCAAAGAGTTCGCGCTCAACGAGGTATGGCTGGAGATCGTGATGCTCGCGCACGACCTGATCGTCTGGACACAAGCACTCCTCCTCGACGGGGCGCTCGCCAAGGCCGAGCCCAAGCGACTGCGCTACCAACTGCTGCACGTCGCTGGGCGGCTCGCGTTCTCCGGCCGCCGCGCGAAGCTCCACCTCCAGGACACATGGCCGTGGACGGCCGAGCTCCTCGCCGCGTTTCAGAAGCTCAAAACGCTTCACACCGCGAGCGGCTGACAGCAGCCACCAGCGACCCCGCCACCACCCAGCAGACCACTCGGCCACCGGCCGTAATCACCCTGCCCCGAAACGGGCCGAGCGCACACCCCGCTCCCGCTCGAACACCCACAAACAACGCCACCCAGCCCGATCGCCGACCAACAAGCCACCGACCCGCCAAAACAGCCACGCGCAGTCACCCTCACGCGCTTATTGCACGTTCCGAGCTAGCACAAATACACGCCTGGAGATCTCGCAGTTGACGCGCTTGAGTGTGACGTGCACCATGACTGGAATCAAGAAGATGGTCACAAGGTGTAAATGGCCCAGCAGTTGCGCGAACTCGTAGGAGCTAAAGCCAAACAGGAGCCCACCCACCAGTGCGGGCAGCTCTCGTTTGGTTAGGTAGCGACAGAGTAGGTAAGCAGTGAACGCGGACAGCGCCGGGCTGGCTATTGATAGGACGTTATACGAGAAAAGAGGGCCGAACAACGCGGTGAACGGGGCCATGACGATCGCGGCCGCCGGGATCATCGTTCCCTGGGCAAGATTCACACCAGTCGGTGACCACTCGTAGTGGGTGACGAAGGGGTTCAGACCGTGTGTGAGCGCGTGTGGCCACCAGCTGAATGCCCACATGAACTCAGCGGGGTCGCTAGTGCCGGAGCAGGCGCACACCGTCTGCATGTGCGTGATGGCATGCACGCCGACCGTGAGGATTGCGAGCATGCTATAGAGGGTGAGCGCGCGTACCCAGGTCGGGGTCCGGACGATCATGCGTTTCATCGGACGCGCTTGAATTGTGTGGACGACATGCGGGTTCTACTATCTCAGGGATGGGGGCCCGCAGGAGCAGGTGAGCACCGAGAAGTCTAACATCTCCGTTGAGGAAGGGCGCTCGCAGCTCGTAGTTTGTCGAACCTAGTCCTCGATGATGTTGACCTCGATCTGCTGCCCGACGAAGATCGGATGCACATGTGGACCGAGACCCTTAAGTACAGTCTCTACACGTTCTGTTGTAGACGGCATGATCTGCGCGTCCTGAGTATGGTAGATGATGATGACGTGCCGACCTTGGAACCACTGTTGCTCAAGCGCTGCTGGGGTCGCTGCGGGGCTCATGAAGTCTGGCCATTGGTCAGTGAAACGATCGCGAACAGCTTCATTGCCGAGCGCAAAGATCTGCGTGCCCAACCCCCAATCTGCAGCAATGATACTTTCGACGTTGGGTGCCGAACGTGCGACGGCGTGGGCTGCTGCATAGATTTCGGTACTCCAGATCGATGTCCAGTGTCTGCGATCGCGGTAGGCGTGAACATAGGCAACTGTTGTCCGTACCTGGGTCAGGAGCAGAGCTAGTAGTGCGACGGTGAGGATGGCAACGGTAGCTCTTTGGGCCGCGCGAATCGGTATGTGTAACGCAGTCGCAAGCAGGCAGACCGCTAGCACAGCTGGGAGCGGCCAAAGGAGCATAATGTGCTGTGGTCCAGTTGCCTGCCGAGTGGCAACAATACCCATAACTACCACCGTGAACAAGATCAAGAAGAACGTTGTCGTCAAAGCTGCTTCTCGCAGTGGATCGCCGACCTTGCGACGCAAGCCTACGGTTAGACTCCAGATAGCGACTAGCGTAGAGCCGGCTAGGATCCAGGGGAACAGCCATCCCATGAGTGTGGGATGATCTAAAACGGAGCCTGTCATATACTGGTATACGCCAGTCCCGTTGACGGTGCCACGAAAGAGATTCTCCACTTCAGTGATGCGAGTACCCAGCGACACCGGTGCATCGGCAGTCGGCAGTTGCATCGCAGGTAGGATTATTGTTATAAAGGCTGTAACAAGGAATACGAGGAATACTGTAACTGGAGGAATAAGTGCCGCTTTGCGACTGCGACAGATCTCCAGCAGCTCACGATGGTGTACGACGAGCGCAGCGACGCCAAGCGCAGCAATAAACCATCCATAGTCTATCTTATTGAAAAGTCCTAACAAAAGAACTAGAACTAGCAGCCACAAATAACGTATCGACCGTCGCCGTAGAAAGCCGAAGTAGCATCCCAAAGCGGCCATGCGTAGCAGGGCGCTGAGAACGATGGGACCCCAATCGGCGCGGGACACCGCGCCGTATACGGGATCGGTGGCCAGGAGCACGGCAAGTGCGACGGCCGTCCACATACCCAAAAGCCTGTAGATCAGTAGTACCGCCAAAACTAGACCAAGTCCCGCAAGCAGTATGGCCGGGATACGGACGCTGTCCACCGATACGCCGAAGATTTTGAAGATCGGCGTGTAGAGCCACGCCTTCAGAGCACCGATATACGGCATCACCATTGTGGGTATGCCGAGACTTTCGGAGTAGATGAAGCCATGATAGGGATGAGTGTTGCCGAGGGCGGCGTTTACGAATAGGAGTTCGTCATACTGGAGGCCGGGATCTGACAATCCGGCAAGGTTGGCGAGCAGAAAAAACAATATCGAGAATCCGATAAGTGCAAGAGCGATAATCGCTAGTCCTCGCCGAGAGGGCAGTTGAACGTGCGCCGGCAGTTGGGTCCACGTGGGTACTCATTGTAGAAATATGGTCACTGGAGTCTATGTCGGTCTTGGTCTATCGCCGTCGCGCGGCGCGGGTGCGAGATTGAGTTCGACTAGCTCTGGGTGTGCATCGTAATAGTCGAAGAACATCTGCACGGCTTGTGCAGGCTCATACACTACCCCTCGAATCTTGAAGGGGATGCTACCTGCCACGAACTGTTCGCCAAACCGAAGCTCTAGGACGTTTGCGTGGTTGGCATGGAGTGGATAGAACGTAGATCCTAGAATCTCGCCCGGTATCTGTCGATGATCAACGTTCCCGCGGATACCGATGCACTCCGCGATCTGCTGTGCAATAAAGCCGAGCATGCGGTTTGTAGGATGATTCATCGTAAGGAATAGCAGCTCATCCTGGAATCTTGATGCGATGAATGGAGCAATGTCGATATCGCAATCCTGTCCGCGAAGATCCAGCTCGGCAGTTGCTTTCGCCGCCCACGCCTGCGCGTCAGATGGGCGGTCCTGGTCCTCCAGCATATGACACGTGCCCAGGACATCTATGCCGGAGGCGTATGCCTGTAGGATGCCCCGGTCGTGGTAGTCAAACGGACCATCAACCACAGGCTGCCCGGCGGAACCCCGAAGATAGAATAGATCGGGAAAGTATCCGGCCCAATACACACTGGGCCAACGCACGATTGTGGCCCCTACGGCGATGCCCACCAGCGTATCCGTGCCTAGTCCTATACCGTCGCGGTATCCCTCGTCGATTCGCTGAGGGATAAGCACGGTAGCGTTGACAACTGCGCGGTGGATCTCGGGCACCATGGTCTGGGGGATTTCGTGGACCGGGGGGAAGCTCACAAACTCGAACAGATCCACAAACGCTTGATTTGTGCTTAGCATCATCTCCAAGGCTCCGGCTTGGCAGTTTCCGACGACGACGACCTTATCCATAGCGCTGGAAGCCTATAGAGACCTCTTGCGGCTTTCTTCGGTCAGGGCTCGACACTAGCCGCAACAGACGTTGGCGTTCCCTCAAGCAACCAGCGGAGTCGCTCTGAGATCACCTCGGTTGAACAGCGCTCGGTGATGAGTTCCTGGCCGGCGCGCGAGAGGCGGTGCCAGAGTTCTTCGTCGCGATAGGTATGTAGCGCGTGGTTTGCGAGTTCGTACGGATCCTCAGCCACCAGTAGGCACTCCTCGTCGCGGCCCTCCAAACCTTCGGCGCCGATGGGGGTTGTAACCACGGGCAGGCCCGCCGCGAGAGCTTGGGTAATCTTACCCTTCATCCCTGCGCCGTAGCGAAGTGGGGCAACCATGACTCGAGAGCTGTCTAGAAGTGGCTGAAGATCCTCAACCCAGCCGGTCACATCGACGAGCGATGAGGCCAGAGCCTGTACGTCGTGTGGTGGTTGAGAGCCAACAATGGTTACTCGTATGTCACCGAGCTCGCGCCATATTATCGGCATCACCTCCTTCACTAGACGGACCGCTGCATCACTGTTGGGGGGGTGCTCAAAGCCCCCTACGAAGAGTATGCCGGAGCGATCCTGGGGAGATGGTACATGCGGCTCGACATCGTGGATAGTTGGCATTAGGAGCACGCTTGCACCCGGCACATCCCGTTCGACTTGTGTGCGCTCAGAGTCGCTTACGACAAGCGTGGTGTCAGCGGCACGGATCATAGCCAGCTCGAGCTGGCGAAGAGCCTCGGCCTTGGGTGGAAGCCTAGGAAGGCGACCATTGCCCATATCGAGGCTTCCCGGGGGAGTGCCGACTGCGCTCCGTCGTGCCTCGCGCAGCCAATGAAGATCGACAGTGTCATATACGACGGTGGCGGACGGAGCAAACTCTCGTACCGAATCGAGCCAGCGACTTGCCACGTGAGGGCGAGAAAGAATCACGGTGCTCACTCTGGGGCCGATGGTTGCCAGCTCGGCGTTGATGTTGAGCTGGCCGTAGAGAACCTCGATCCCCATACGCTGGAGCACTCTGGTGTACGGCTGTAGGGGTGTGAAGTTCTCTGGCATCAAGGTTACGCGGGCACCCAGCCTTAGTAGTGCTCTCATGATGTTCAACATCCGCAAAGAGCCGGCGTCGCGGTCCCACATTGGGACGCGATGATCGACTATCAGAACATGCTGTCCATGGTGGCGATTTGCCGCAGTGCGCACATTCGTGGGCGCAGAGCGCATTTGCTCAGCCTCCAAGCGGCGATGCCACTTTGCGACGAACTTCGGGCGGTTTTGCTCCTGGTGGCGCTTGTGGCCCGATTCAGTATCGTTGCCTGCGGTTGCGCCCTCAATGTGGACAATTATCGCCTCGGGCTCATACACAACCCGCAGGCCGCGCTCGCGTGCCTCAAAGCACAGGTCGGCATCCTCGTAGTACATTGGGTGGTAGCGCTCGTCGAAGCCTCCGATCGCCTTCCAGAGATCAGCGTTGACCATAAGCGCCGCCGCCGAGCCGTAGTCGGTCTCGCGTCGGTATTCGTACTGGAAGAGCTCCGGGGAGTCACCACGTCCGTAGTTCGCGCCTGTGCCGTCACGCCATACGATTCCACCGGCCTCATTTAGGCTGCCATCCGGGTAGATGTACTTTGGGGTCACTACGCCTATGTTGTCGGCAGACTCTGCGCAGGCGAGCATCGCGAGGAGCCAGCTGCGCGTTACTTCGGTGTCGTTGTTGAACAACACCAGCCACCGTCCGCGGGCCACGCTTGCGCCTCGATTGACGCTGCGAAGATAACCGAGGTTCTTCTCATTGTGGAGGATCTTCGCGCCCCGCACTCCATCGAGCAGACGTTTCGTCGCGACGTCTGCGGCGTCGTCTACGAGGATCACCTCGTAGCTTGCGTGGGCTGTGTGCTCGCGGATGGAGGCCAGGCATGCCCGCGTCAGCTCGGCGTGCGCATGCAGCGGGATGACCAACGACACCTTCGGATTCTCGTATTCCGGCATCGAGATCACCTCGGCGACGCCCTCCTCATCTGATGTTCCTACGTTCTCATCATTCGTGGGCTCAGGAGGGGGCAACGTCGGCTTCGGCCGCTTGATCAGCGCTTTGCCTGCGAGTCTTAGTGAAAGACGCAGCGCGCGAGCGAAGAGAGACTCCTCGCCAAGCGCGCCATAAAGTCGGCCTCTCGCTCGCTGGAAAGCCTGCCAAGTCACCGACTCCTCGGTGCGGCAATTCAGCTGTCTGGCGGCACCAAGCTCTGCTTCAACCGACGCGATCCTGTCCTCACGTAAGGCAATCTCCGCCTCGCGGGTGGCGATCACGCCGCGCAAGCCGACGATGTCCTCCTGCCCGCGTACGATGTCCTGGTCGCGCTGACCGAGCTCTTCCTGTGCTCGCGCGTTTGCTTCACGTAACGCGCGGCCGTGCTCTGCGCGCTCGCGTTCAAGCGTGCGCGACTGCTCCTCGTTCAGCCGAACGGCCGCGTCTCGCTCACCCTTGGCGACCACGGTGTCATGTTCCTTGATGCGCATGAGTTCGAGGTCGCAGTCAGCGAGCGTCGACGTACTCGCCAACTCGGGCAGTGGCACCTTTGACGCCAGCGCGACCAGATAAAGCGGGGTCGGATCGCTGGCGGTGCGCCACTCGTCGCCCGAACGCTCGATGTAGAAGTCGGGGGAGTCGGGTGGGCTGCCTTTGCCCGATGGGCTGCCGAGAGCGCCCATATGTGAGCCGGTGATCGTGCGCTGGCCCCAGGAGGCTACGTGTGGGAAGTGCGCCTCTAGGAGCTCGATGAACTCGTCCGATCCCAGCTCCCGCTCATGGAACGGATTGTGTTGCCCGCCCACCTCGCTGTAGAGACGCCGATCAGGTGTCGAGATCACGAGAAGCCCGTCGTCGGCCAACACGCGCGCGACTTCGGCCAGGACCTGCTCTTGCGCTTGCACATGCTCGATGATCTCGAATGCGACTACGGCGCCGAAGGAGCCCGTCTCGTGGGGCGATAGATCGGTCGCCGTACCAACGTGGAACTCGAGGTTCGTGGCCGCGTAGTTGAGCTTGCTGTGTTCGACGGTTCGCTTATCCAGGTCCACGCCGACCACCTGCTCGGCCGACTCTGCCAGGATGGCCGCGCCGAATCCCTCGCCACTTCCCAGGTCGAGGACCCTGCGGCCATCGACGATGCGTGCGGCCCATAGATAGCGGTGGAAGTGCTCGTAGACGACCTGCACATCGGGTGTCCACGGCACGCAGCGCTCACCGGTCCAATCGATCAGGCGCGGGGCCGCAGCACGGCGTTGCAAGCTCATGACGTAGGACGATATCGCGGTCGCGCGACGGGGGCTCGTCCCACCGCGTGAGCCCTGGCTGGCGACGTCCAGGCAGCGCGGGCACGCTAGCACGCTTCCACAAGTCCTAGACCTAGCACCGACTAGGCCAAGGTCCATCGGTATGCGCGTCGACGCCGACATGACGCCGGTGGCAGATGCGTGATCGGTGAGCGTGCGCCGACGACGGTCAGGTGTATCGCCCCGACAAGCCCGCCGAAGGTCATCGTATCGGGGGTCCTGAGATCATCGACATGAACGAGCTGGACCGGATAGTGGCCGCTGCCGAGCATTGTGATAATCGGCATACTTTCCAGGATCGCCCCAGGTTGACATGCTCGGCATCTCCCCGTCTGGATACTACGCTTGGCGGGACCGTCCTCCGTCGGCGAGAACGCTGCGGCACGCCTGGCTCGCTGGCAGCGATGTCTACGAGATCGCTCTCCTGCAATTCCCCGTCCAGAGAGCTATTTCTGGCTTCTCCTCGCCAGCTACCCCGGTCGCGCGGCACGGAAGCCGAGCGCTCCACACGTTGGTCTCCGCAAACACCCGCGTGAACGATCTCCAATCCTTAGCGCCTACCCCGCGTCCCGGCCTGGTCCCCGCGTGTGACGCGTTTTCCGATTTCGCCGGTAGATGTTTGGTGGTTACTGACTTCTTGGCCAAGGTCCTGAAACTCTGTTATGCCCCGGAGGCGATGGCCTCGGTGACCCATTCCCCACTGGAGTTCATAAAGGCCTCATACACGGTCCCGCCCGAGCCGACGTAGAACACCTGCTGTTCCGAACCATACTCACCGGTCGCCCAGGTGACCTGTCCGGACGCCCCATACCCGTTGCTGACGGCCTCGGTGGTCCAGGCCCCGCTGGAGTTCATAAAGGCCTCATACACGGTTCCGGCTGAGCCGATATAGAACACCTGCTGGAGCGAACCATACTCACCGGTCGCCCAGGTCACATGTCCCGACGCGCCATACCCGCTGCTGACGGCCTCGGTAGTCCACACCCCACTAACCATGTAGGCCGAATACACGGTCCCGCCCGAGCCGATGTAGAACACCTGCTGGAGCGAGCCATGCTCGCCGGTCGCCCAGGTGACCTGTCCGGACGCCCCATACCCGTTGCTGACGGCCTCGGTGGTCCAGGCCCCGCTGGAGTTCATAAAGGCCTCATACACGGTTCCGGCTGAGCCGATGTAGAACACCTGCTGGAGCGAGCCATGCTCGCCGGTCGCCCAGGTGACCTGTCCGGACGCCCCATACCCGTTGCTGACGGCCTCGGTGGTCCAGGCCCCGCTGGAGTTCATAAAGGCCTCATACACGGTTCCGGCTGAGCCGATATAGAACACCTGCTGGAGCGAACCATACTCACCGGTCGCCCAGGTCACATGTCCCGACGCGCCATACCCGCTGCTGACGGCCTCGGTAGTCCACACCCCACTAACCATGTAGGCCGAATACACGGTCCCGCCCGAGCCGATGTAGAACACCTGCTGTTCCGAGCCATGCTCGCCGGTCGCCCAGGTGACCTGTCCGGACGCCCCATACCCGTTGCTGACGGCCTCGGTGGTCCAGGCCCCGCTGGAGTTCATAAAGGCCTCATACACGGGTCCGGCTGAGCCGATATAGAACACCTGCTGGAGCGAACCATACTCACCAGGCGCATACGTCAGGGCTGGCGTAGTGAAGAACGTCTGATCGGCGCCGTAGCTCGTCCCGGCCGAGCTGCTGGCGACGAAGCGATAGTGGTAAGTAGTGCCTGGTTCGAGGCCAGTGATGCTAGCGCTCTCCGGAACCAAACTTAAGCTAGATCCCGCGTCGCCTTCCGGAGTTGATGAGCCATACGAGGTCGTTGTCCCATATTGGAAGTAGTAGTGCGTGTTGTTGCCTGTGGGGTTCACGGTTCCGTTCAACTTCGCCTGCGTCGGCTGTACTTCCGAGGCCGCGCTAGTGGATGCTTCGGGCGGAAGCGGCGCATATTCAGTCCGAACCTGAAGATTGCGCCCCGCGCCTCCTATGCCGCTGAGCTTATGTTCACCCTCGACGCCCTGCTCCACTCCAACGAATGCATACTTTTCTGGGTTTGGCGAGAGGACCGTCCCGCAACCGCCTTTTGCGAGCGATTCTTTGGCGAGATTGATCGTCGCCAGTAGATTGGCCTTTGTAATCTTCGCGGCAAATGACGTCCATCCGCTGGGCGTCCCGGAGAATTCAAAGGTATTCGCCGACCCGCCCTGCTCCGTGGCAAGTGTGGTTCCCGGCCAAAAGTAGGTAACAACCGTGTCGTACCCGTTCGGACCGCATGCACCTATCCGCTCGTTTTTCCACTTCGGTGGGTTGTATACCGAGCGCCACTCCTCAAAGCAGTACTCGAGGACGGGGCGGGGTGCTTCCTTCTGTTCCATATCTTCGAGCAGAGGGCAGACATATCCCCAAGCCATGTTGGCGGTGCTTTCGCCGCTGAATGTAACGGTATGAACAAGGGCTTCGGTCAACACCGCGAGTGACGGTTCGCCAAACCAGCTGGCCCAGGGGTAATCGCCGAGTTCGTGCAGCGACACGATATGGTGCATTCCGCACGTGTTGTAGCAGTTATTGCTGGGGTCCCCGGTTCCAACCTCTTGTCCCCATGTCGCGCCGTCTGCCTGGCATACGTTGCCATATGGGTCGCTCTCCTGGTAGCTTTTATACGGCGTGGGCGGTGTATAGCCGGTCACTCCTCCCTGGTTGCTGGATTCTTCGCGGGAGATGTCGTCACCGAGCTTGTAGTAGTTGCAGTAATTGCCATCGGGTAGCTGAATGCCTTCGGCGCTTCCGCTCGCGCTCACTTCATCCATATGGGCCAGGCCGCCTTTGAGTGAGCCGCTTTTTGAGAGAAACCCGGCACCGACCGCTTCGCCGCATGCGGTTGACGGGGATCCCAGCTGCCCTGTCTGCCAGCAGGTCGAGTCGTTTTCGCCATACCAGTAGAAACTGCTCGTCGCCTGGGCGAGGGACGGGCCGGCGCATAGCAGCGCTGCCGTCGTGAGCAGCCACAACGAGACCCCTGCGACAAGCCTGCCAGGCCGGACGGCCCGCGCGTGCCTTGTGCGGCTGGAGATCGCCAACGCACGAGTCGAGCAATTCCCACCCCGTCCGGCGTCGTCTCCGCCGTCCATCCCGCGCGCGTTTCGCATACCGCTCCCTTGCTTTTTTGACTTGGCATGCCAGCGCCCCCGCTGGCTTTGTGTCTAGGTCAGAGCTGTTGGCATCTCCCGATGGGTCGCATACCGCAGGTGAGCCTATGCGTATCTTGATGTCACTGTCAACCCAGCACGCCGATGGACCAAGCTGACTTTGATACGGGGGTATTGGTGAGGTACGTCGCGATACTTGGTGGGGAAGTTCGTAGAAGACGCCGCTGCCTACGAGACCGCTCCCCCGCGATTTCCATGTCCAGACGCTGTTTCTGGCCGCTCCTCGCCACCGACCCCGGTCGCGCGGCATGGAGGCCGCGCCCCCTACACCCTGGTCTCCGCAAACACCCGCGTGGACGATCTCTAATCCTTAACTCCTACTCCCGCGTCCGGCCTGGGAGCCTCATGCGACGTGGGCAGCGAAGCGACCCGGCTGGTTCGTTCACGGTGGCCGGTGATGGTCCCCGATGGCTCGGACGGCTACGTGTGCGGCCCGTTTCTTGTGTCGTTATGTGCGGGGAGGTGAGCTCGGGCATTGGCGTGGTGGCATGTCTTGCTCGGTGTGCCGCGCTGCCGTCGGATGCTGTGGTCCCCGTCCGCGGCAGCGGGGGCTGACGCTGACGCTGTGTCGGTGATCAGTGCCTCGGGAACGGTGATCACATTGTCCAAGCTCAATGCACAGGGGTGGGGCATCCCTTCTTCGACGTCGAGGTTTACCGGTGTGGGATGTTGCGCCGCGTCCGTGTAGCGGGTGCTGTGAGGACGGAGTTGAGGACAGGGATGGCGGCGGAGCGTGTCAGGACGCAGCCAGGTGCCGCATCCCACCGTTCGGCATCGCCGACGCCCCGAGCGCTTGGTGAACTCCGGTGCTTGTGTGTCGGTGTATGAAGAGCGTGCCACGCAGTTCGCCTTTGAGTCCGAGCTCTTCGACGGCTTCGCGCACCCCCGGATAGTCCGGGTGGGTGTAGTCATCGAAGAGGACCGGCGCTCCTGAGCGCAGATACGGTTGCCACGCGCGGACCTCTGCGATCGTGTCCTCACGCGCGTGGGAGGAGTCGATGTAAAGCAGATCCACGGGTTGCTGGTCTCGGGGGCCGGTGCTGCCGGGCGCGACCACTAATTCGATTCGCTCTCTGACGTCTGGCTCGACGAGGCCCAGGTAATGCTTCGCCTCCTCGCGCTCAATCACGTCGTAGGTGACCACCTGCCGCCGGCGGTCATCGAGCGCGAGGGTGATCGTTGTCCACGCGGTCGCCGTACCGAGCTCCACAACCCGGCTGCGACCTCTTGTCAGCCTGAGCAACTCTCGCATGTCCGCTGGCCGTGTGGCCGACGCCAGGCTGAAGAGATCCTTTGTGCGCCACGCATGCCGCCGCGCGCGCCAGTGAAACCACAGCACGCGCGGCCGAAGCCCTTGCAACCCCCACATCCACTTCAAGTCTCGTCGCAGCCTCCCTGGCCACGCGTGCACATGATCAAAGCCCACCATCGCGACTATTCTACCTACCGTACTCTTCCGGCGAGTGGCGACCAGGGGTTTGAGAAGCCGAGGACGTTCTCGTCGCGGGGCATCACCTCGAGCACGAGTCCGGTTGCGTGGTGGTGCCAGTGGCAGATGACGCGGGAATCGCTTGCCTCGCTGAAACCGCGTTTGCGCAGGCGTTCGCCGAGGCGGTAGTAGGCGGTGAGGCTGGTGATGTCGCTGATGACATCGACGTCGTCGGTGGTGCGCGCCGCGGGCGCCGCGGGGTCGCTCAGCCACAGGTGGATGCTGGCGCCGCCGAGGAAGACCACCTCCTTCAGCAGCGACCCGAGGGCCGTGGCGGCCGTCTCGAGCTGGTCGGTGCTCACGCGGCGGTCCGTCGGGGCGAGGTCTGTCAGCGGAGCATGTCTCGTAGTGCGGCTGCGGCCACCTTACGCACGCGGGTATCGCCGGCGCGGAGCGAGTCGATGATCGATAGGAGGCTCGCGAGCTGTGGTGTGTCCCGGCTTGCCTGTGCGGCGGCGGGGTGCAGCGGCTGGAGGGTTTGGCCGCGTACTGCTCCCAGGGGGTCGGGCCACACCGGTGGGGACTCGCTTTTGGGCTGGCGGATGGTGGTCGCGATCGGCTGTGCGGCCCATGCCGCTGGCACGCCACGCGTGAGCTCGCCGAGTGGAGCGGGCGCGATAACGCGCAGTCTTCGGAGAACCAGCTGCTGTGTATCTGTGATGCTGTGCTCCACAGTGGCGAACATCACCGTTTCCATTCCCGACGACGTCTACCGCGCCGCACGTGTCCGTGCGGCGGAGCAGGGCCGCTCCGTCAGCGCGCTCGTTGCCGAGTACCTGCGCTCCCTCTCCGAGCGGGAGGTCGAGTTCGCGAGGCTGGAGTCTCAGCAGCGGCGCATTCAAGAGCGGATCGATCGCTTCAGCGCTCGCGACCGTCTCGATCGCAAGGAGCTGCACGGGCGTGCGGTTCGCTAACACCGATGTTCTGCTCTACGCGATCTTCCGCGACCCCGGCTGAGGGGCGAGCGTCAGTCGGGGAGTAGCTCGAGGTGCGTGCAGTGTCGGGGGCGCACGACTGAGAAATGTCGCCGGTCGAGCGTCGCGACGGATGTTTCGCCTAGGCGCTCGCACAGGGCGATGGTGCAGGCATCCACCAGCCCAAGATCGAGGTCCTCATAGGTGCGCTCCAGTTCGGCTGCGCGTGTTAGACGGGGTCCCCTTCGTTGAGGGCCGCGACGATGTGCAGTCTTCGAGCGCCCGCGCGACCTGTTCGCCGTGGGGTGTGAGCGACCAGGCGTTGGGGTGCCCCGGTCGTCCGGCCTGCTTATACAGCAGGCCTTGGTTGGCCAGGCGTGCGAGTAGGGCCGCCGCCTGCTCCAGGCGGGTGAGGCCACCAGGCAGACGCGCGCGAGACAGGGATCGGCGTCGAGCGCGCTGAGCAGCGCCGCCAGCCCTGCCACGGCCTGCTCCTCCCAGGTGGCGTTCTGCGCAAACGCCTGCGCGATCCGTGCGCTCGTGCGTCGCATTGCAGCGTCCAGCACCGCGAGGAAGCATTGCTCGAAGTTCTCGAACAGGTCGTAGAACGTGGCGCGCGAGACGCCGGCTGCCTTGGCTACCAGTGTGATCGATGCGCCGCTGAAGCCGTGCTCGGCGACCACCTGGGCGGCGGCTCGCATGATCCGCGCGCGCTGCACCTGCGCCACCTGCTCGGGCGAGAGGCGCCCCCGCTCGCCCGGCGTCCAGAGGCTCGCCCTGCCGTTTGGGTCTGCTGCGAGTTCGCTCGAAGCCATTGCTTGTCTTCTGCTGTTCGTCCTGTGGGTCTGGTTCTGGTCCGTTGTCTGCGTCGCCACCACGCGTTGTGCTGCGCTCAACCGGATCGCGCTTGGTGTTGGTGAGGCGCTGGCAGGTGAAGAACCCTACTCGATCCGATCTTTGAAGCACCGCACGTTCCATCCCGGTCATCATAAGGATTTCGGCAGTACGAAGGCAGTCGATGACCACGGTCGTGTGCATGCCGAAGAAGTACATGGGAGGGGCGAGTCGCTGCCGGCGCCGCATCGCACGGCCGGAACCGTCGCTGCCTGATTCGCTGGACGCCACTCGCGGCGACGCTGTGCGTTCTACTCGCGCCTGAGCCGCCAGCCCCGCCGGGCGCGGCTGATACGTTCCGTGGCATGCGAGACACGGCGAGCACGCGATGGCTACGGCGGATGGCAGCGCAGGGTGGCGAATTCGTCGCCGCGCGCGCCGGCGCCCTTGCCGAGCACCCTGACGGTCCCGGTGGGAACGGCAGCGCCAACGGGCAGGCCGGCCCGCCGCCGCCCCCGCCGATCGCTCCCGAGCCCGGGTCGCCGGCACGCTTCGCCCGCGAGCTCTTGCCGGTACAGGCCACCGAGGCTGATCAGATCGTCAGCCGCCGACTCTACGAGCGGCTCTCCGATGAGGACGTGCGCGAGATCGAGGCCGCGATCGCGCGCGACGATCACCTGCAGGCTTACTACGCCGGCGCCTCCGACAGCCGCCACCGCACGTTCCTGCTGCTTAGCTTCGGCGTGTGGCTGAGCATCCCCGCGGTGCTGGAGAAGGTGGCGCTCGGCGCCGAGCAACCGCCCGAGGAGGTGCACGCGATGGCGCGCGGGCCGCTCGCCGCCGCGGGCGGCCTGTACGAGGCCGACATGGTGGCAAGCGCTCTGGCGAGCGTCGGCGTCGGCATCGAGTCGGCCTCGGCCGGGCTCGACTTCGGCTGCTCCTCCGGGCGCTTGGTGAGGGTGCTTGCGGGCGCCTACCCCGAGGTGCAATGGCACGGCTGCGACCCCAACGGGCCGGCGATCGAGTGGGCGCGCAGCGCCTACCCGCGCGTCAACCTCTTCCTCAGCTCCAACGCGCCGCCGCTGCAGCTGCCCGACGGCTCGCTCGACCTCGTCTGCGCGATCTCGATCTGGTCGCACTTCGCGCCCGCGCTCGGGGTGCGCTGGTTCGATGAGATGCACCGCGTGATCCGTCCCGGCGGCCACCTCGTCTGCACCACCCACGGTTTCACCGCGGTTGACTTCTATGTCAAGAACACGCTGCGCACTCCTCAACAGTCCGACGAGATCGTCGGCGGGCTCTACCAGCGCGGCTGGTGGTATGCGCAGGAGTTCGGCGCCGACGGCGACTGGGGCGTGATCAACCCCGATTGGGGCACCGCCTTCATCTCGCCCGAGTGGCTGCTCGCGCAGCTCTGCCCGCGCTGGCGCGTTCTGGAGTTCGTCCCCGGGCGCAACCAGGACAACCAGGACGTGTACGTGCTGCAGCGCGTGTGACGCTCACCGTGTTGTCGTCGTCCGGATTCGGGTCTTACGAACATCCCTCAGTATGTTACAGCAGATTGGAGAAGTGGTGTAACATTATCGGCATGAAGCGTCTCCAGATCATGATCGAGGAGGATGTCGATCAAGCGCTCGACATCCAGGCCGCCCAGGATCACGTCTCGAAGGCGTCACTGGTTCGCCGCTACGTGCGACTCGGGCTTCAGCCGCTCTCCCCACTGGCGGACGACCCCCTCGCCTCGCTCATGGGTAGCGCCGATTTCGAGCCGACTGACATTGATGACACCGTCTACAGCCGTTGACAACGGTCTTCGTCGACACTTCCTTCTGGGTAGCACTCACCAACCGGCGGGATGACCGTCATGCCGAAGCAGGCGAGCTCCTAACTGCCCACGAGCACGGCGGGCTGATCACAACCAACGACGTGCGCGGCGAGACTTGGACATTTCTGCGGCGGCGAGCCGGCCACCGGACGGCTGTTGGCTTCCTCGACGCACTTCGCACCTCGCGGCGCGTAGAGCTTATCCGGGTCTCGGAGTCCGCCGAAGTCGATGCGGGCGCCTGGCTGCGCCAGCGAGACGACCGGGAGTTCTCCTGGATCGACGCCACGAGCTTTGCCACGATGCGAGAGTTGAGGATCGCCGAGGCCCTTGCCTTCGATGGCGACTTCTCGGCGGCTGGTTTCACGGAGCTGCGCACATAGCCGATCCCCTGACGCGGGCTGGCAGCTGAACGGCGGTAGCCCGACACTCCCGTTGCTAGCGTTCGTGCCCTTGTCTACCGTCGCAACCACCCCCACACCCTCCCCCTCGATGCTCACGCCCAGCGCGCACGGCGGCCCCGCGGCCGTCTCGATCGAGGGTGTCAGCAAGACCTTCCGGCTGCCCCATCAGCAGTACTCGACGCTCAAGGAGCGTGCGCTACACCCGTTTCGCTCCACCGACTACGACGAGCTGCACGCCGTCAAGGACGTCTCACTGGAGATCGCCACCGGGGAGTTCTTCGGGATCGTCGGGCGCAACGGCAGCGGCAAGAGCACCTTGCTGAAGTGCATCGCCGGCATCTATGGCGTCGATGACGGCCGCATCTCGATCGCCGGCCGGCTCTCGCCGTTCATCGAGCTGGGGGTCGGCTTCAACATGGACCTGACGGCGCGCGACAACGTGATCATCAACGCGATCATGCTCGGGCTCTCCCGCCGCCAGGCAAGGGCGCGCTTCGACGAGGTGATCGCGTTCGCCGAGCTGGAGGAGTTCATCGACCTGAAGCTCAAGAACTACTCCTCGGGGATGCTCGTGCGGTTGGCGTTCGCCACCTCGATCGAGGTGGATGCCGAGATCCTGCTGATCGACGAGGTGCTGGCCGTCGGCGACGCCGCCTTCCAGCAGAAGTGCTTCGAGCAGTTCTATCGGCTCAAGCGCGAAGGCCGCACGATCGTGTTCGTCTCGCACGACATGTACTCGGTGGAGCGCTTCTGCGACCGGGCGATGCTGATGGAGCGGGGCAGCATGGTGGAGATCGGCGAACCGCGCGCGATCGGTCGTGCTTACCACAAGCTCAACTTCGGCCAGCTCCCCCACGAGGCGCCCGTCGAGGACCACTCCAGCTCGGGGACGATGATCGCCGACGCCTGGTTTGAGAGCTCCAGCGGCGAGCGCGTGACCAGCTGCAGCCAGGAGGACGCGTTGAACATGTGCTTCGAGGTGCGCTTCGGCGAGGACCTCGAGGACCCGGTGTTCGCGGCGACGCTGCGCACCGAGCTCGGGCACACGATCGTCGTCGCGCGCTCCGACCAACACGGCGGTGCCAGCGGCTCCTTCAGCGCGGGCGATACTGCGATCGCGCGCTTCTCGATCCCCAGCTGGCTGACCCCATCCCGTTACACGCTCACTCCCTCGCTGGCACGCGAGGGCACCGGCGCCAACGCGCTCGCGCTGGTCGAGGACATGACCTCGGTCGTCGTGCATGGCACAACCAGCGGGGGGATCCTCGAGTTGCCCGTCGAAGCAAGGATCGAACGCGCATGAGCGTACCCGTCAACTATGCGTGCCCATGCGGGCGTTGTGCGGAGGCGTGGTTGTGAGCGCGATGCCGGATGTCGGCCTGCCCGCTCCACTGCGAGCGCCCGGCAGCCACCGCGTGCACGGCCCCTCGGCGCTCGGCAGCGATCTGCATCGCTTCTGGTCGCTGACGTTCACGCTCGCCCGCACCGAATTCAAGCTGCGCTTCTACGGCTCGGTGCTGGGCTATGTGTGGACGCTGATGAAGCCGCTGCTGCTGTTCAGCGTGCTGTGGGTGTTCTTCACCAAGGTCGGCCACGTCAACGACGGCAAGAAGCCGGGTGAAAAATACTACGGGGCGCAGCTGCTGGGGTCGATCGTGCTGTTCACCTTCTTCATCGAAGGTACGACCAACGCGGTACGCAGCGTGGTAGATCGCGAGAACCTCGTGCGCAAGATTCATTTCCCGCGCCTGGTGATTCCGCTCTCGGTGGTGCTGCTGGCGATGTTCAACCTGGGGCTCAACCTGATCGTGGTGGCGATCTTCGCCGTTAGCGCCGGCGTGCACCCGATGCTCAGTTGGCTGGAGCTGCCGCTGATCGTTGGCGCGCTGATCGTGTTTGCCGCGGGCATGGCGATGCTGCTCTCGGCGCTGTTCGTGCACTTCCGCGACATCCAGCCGATCTGGGAAGTGTTGGCGCAGATTCTCTTTTACGCCTCGCCGGTGATCATCTCGATTCAGACGGTGATCGCCAAATTGAACCCCACCCTCCTGCACCTCTACATGCTCAACCCGTTGGCGGTGATCTTCCAGCAGTTCCGCCACGCGATGATCACCAACGCCACCCCTAGCGCGGGCGAAGTGCTGGGCAGCTGGAGTGCGCTGTTCGGGGCGCTGGCGATCGTGGTGGCGATCTTCGTCGTCGGCTTCCTGGTGTTCAACCGCGCTGCCGCGCGGATCGCGGAGAATCTCTGAGATGAGCGCGACCGAGGAGCAAGGTGAGAAGGTGGGGGCCGACCCGGAGGGCGTGCGGGGCATCGGGGAGGGGAGCGTGCGGGACGTCGAGTCGGGGAGCGCCGGCGTGACGAATGGGCAGCCGAGCGTCGAGGCCGAGAACGAGCGCCTGCGCGCCCGCGTGGCGGCGCTGGAGGCCGAGCTCGTGGAGGTGCAGTCGCGCACCAACACCGCGATCGCCAAATGGCAGGAGCAGGCTTACTGGCTGGATCGTTGGCACCTCGACCTCAATGCGCTGATGCTGCGGCCCGGAGCGACCGAGCTGCTCGGCGCGGTGCGCTCCGTGCGCGGGGTGTGGTGGCGCGTGAAGCTGCTCAAGCGGCGTCTGCTCGGGCCCTCGTGAGCCACTCCAATCGCGTCAACGCGCGCGTTCCCGATGGGGACCGACGGCCGTGAGCGTGCTCGCAGGCGCGATGCTCGACAGCGATGGTGCACCATGAGCCGCGTCTCGGTGGTCATCCCCGTCAAGGACGGTGAGCGCTACCTGGAGGAGCTGCTCCGAGCGCTCGCGCGCGAGGGCGCCGAGGAGGTGCTCGTGATCGATTCCGGCTCGCGCGACCGCTCACTCGAGATCGTCCGTGCGGCCGGTGTGGAGCTGCTGCGAATCGACCCCTCCGAGTTTGGTCACGGGCGCACCCGCAACCTCGGTGCCGAGCGCACCTCGGGGGAGCTGATCTGCTTCCTCACCCAGGACGCCACGCCCGTGCCGGGTTGGCTGGATGCCTATCGCGAGGCGTTCGCGCTCGACGAGCGCGTGGGCGCCGCCTACGGGCCGCATCTGCCGCGCGAGGACACGAGCCCGATGATCGCCCGCGAGCTGAGCGAGTTCTTCGCCGGCTTCGCCGCCGGTGGGTCGGGGGCGAGCGGAGCCGGCGGCCTCGGGGCGGGCGAAGCTGGGGCGAATGGCGTGGGCGACGTTGGGGCGGGCGGGAGGCCAGTGCTCCAGCGCCGCGGCGACCCCACCTTCCTCTCCAACGTCAACGCCTGTTACGCGCGCGCCTGCTGGGAGGAGGTCCGCTTCCGCGAGGTCCCCTACTCCGAGGACCAGGCATTCGGCCGCGACATGCTGGCGGCCGGCTGGGCGAAGGTCTACCAGCCGGGCGCCGCGGTGCTTCACGCCCACGACTATGGGGCGATCGAGTTCATGCGCCGCTACTTCGACGAGTACCGTGGCCTGCGCGAGAGCACCGGCCATGTCGAGCCGTTCTCGCCGCTGCCCGCGGCGCGCCACGTCGCCGGCGCGGTGGCCGCTGACCGCCGCTGGATGGCGCAGCGGGAGATGAGCGCCGCCGAACGGGCCCGCTGGACGGCGCGCTCTGCCACCCACCACGGCGGGCGACGCATCTTCTCTGCGCTGGGCTCGCGTGCCGAGCGAGTGCCCGCACCGCTGCGCCGGCGGTTGTCGCTGGAGGGGCGCGACGACGAGGGGAGCGGGCGCGCCGGGGCCGGTACGCGAGGCGCCGGCGCTGGACAGCGTGGGGATGGGTTGGCAGGGGGAGCGGTTGAGCACAGCGCCGTTGGGCACAGCGCCAACGGAAGCACTCCGGGTGAGGCGGGCTCGCAGGCGGTGGGGCTTCCCGAGCTGCCCCCGACCGAGCACGTCGGCCAGTTGCTGCCCCATGACGATTACGACCTCGTCACGCGCGTGTGGGAGGAGGGCGCCGCGCCGCTGCTGGAGGCCGTACCCGGGATGGCCGAGCGCGAGCGGCTGCGCCTGGCGCTCGTGATCCCCCCCTACAGCCGCGGCAGCGGGGGACACAACACGCTGTTTCAGATCTTCACCCGCCTGGAGCAGCGCGGTCATGCCTGCAGCGTGTGGCTGGCGGATTACCACAACCACATGCGCGACGTGCGCGCCGCGCGGATGCGCCGCGAGATCCGCGAATACTTCGCGCCCTTCGAGGGGCCGGTGTACAAGGGCTTCGATCAGTGGCAGGGCGCCGATGTGGCGATCGCCACCGGCTGGCAGACGGTGCACGCGACCCTCATGCTCGACGGCACCCGCGCGCGTGCGTACGTGGTCAACGACCACGAGCCCGAGTTCTACGCCGCCTCCACCGAGCAGGTGCTCGCCGAGGACACCTATCGCCACGGGCTGCACTGCATCGCCGCCAGCCCCTGGCTGCGCGACCTCCTGATCGAGCGCTACGGCGCGAGCGCCGACGCCTTCCAGCTGGGCGTGGACGGCGACACCTACCACCCGCTCCCGGTGGAGCGGCGCACGGACACGGTGATCTACTACGCGCGCCACGCAACGCCGCGGCGCGCGGTGCCGATCGGGCTGATGGCGCTCGCCGAGCTGCACCGGCGCCGGCCGGACGTGCGGATCGTGCTGTTCGGCACCGACAAGCCGCTGCACGCGGCCTTCCCCTACGAGCACATGGGCGTACTCTCGCCCGCGCAGCTGGCGCGGCTGTACTCGGAGGCCACCGTGGGGTTGTGCCTGTCGCTTACCAACTTCTCGCTGATGCCCAAAGAGATGTTGGCCTGCGGCTTGCCCTGCGTGGAGCTGGCGGGGGTGAGCGCCGAGTCGATCTTCGGCGAGGACGGCGCCCTCGACCTTGCCCCGCTGCAGCCGCTGCGGATCGCCGATGCGCTGGAGCGGCTGCTCGCCGACCCGGCGCTGCGGGAGCGTCGCTCGCGCGAGGGCCGCGAGTTCGTTGCCTCGCACACCTGGGATCACGCCACCGACGAGGTCGAAGCGGGGCTGCGCCACGCGCTGCGTGAGCGCGAAGCCACTTTGGTTGGCTGACCGACCACTGCGCCCGTCAGGCGCACGGTGGCCCGGATGCTGCGGTGGCCCGGATGCTGTTGCCCTCGACCAAGCAGCGATGATCTGCGCGCGCTTCCCGGTGCCCAAACGGTTCTTTCGGCGTGCTCTCCGGCTTCGGGCAAAAAAAGACCCGACCCACGAGGGGCCGGGTGGTATAGCCATCAGTATATCGGAACTGATGGCTGAAAGATCAAGGGTTACGGCTAAATTTTTCCTAATGCCTCCTACCAACCCGCCGGCTTTGCGTAGACGCCCACCGGGTGCCAGCCAGCCCTGCCTTGGCGGCATAGCCCCCGTGCGCCTTAGTACAGGTTGAAGCCATCTATGCAGACCCCGACTCTCATCGCGAGCAGTCTATTCGACTGGGCAGACTCCTACTGAGATCCGCGCGTATGGGAGCGCCACGCCCAGCACTTGCGGGGCGGCGCCCGGCGTCAGGTAAAGAAGCTGCCCAGTGTCAACCACTGCGAGGCGTAGCTGAGGCCGATCATCGCCACCACCAGCGTGGTCGCCAGCGGCACGTGCCAGCGGCGCCCGGCGCCGAAGGTGCCGCTGACTGCGATTGCGGCGAGCGCGGCGATCGCGGGGAAGATGTAGCGGCCCTGTTCGGCGACCACGGTGCGCCCGCCGGTGGGCGCGAAGTAGGCGGCCTCCACGGCAACCAGCACGCAGATCGGGAACAGCGCGATGACCGCGACCTCGAAGAAGCGCCCAGCCACGGCAACCCGCTCGCGGACCGCCGCGGAGAGCGCCAGCAGCGCGACGAGTCCCATCGCGAAGATGATCGCGGTGTACACCCAGTTGGGGAACAGCCACGTGTACCAGCCGAATGCGCCCCACCCGCGTTCGACGTAGACCTGTCTGAACGGCCAGCCGGGTGGGAAGAGATCGCCCATGAACGACAGCCTCGGTAGGAAGAGCTCCCACAGGTACACCGCGAAGCGGCCCGGCATCTGCTCGGCGGTGGTGAGCGCGCTCGCGGCCGCGATGCCACCCCCTTGGGCGTGGCCGGCGACGGGCGGGTAGAAGACGGGCTGCAGCAGCGACCACCCCTCGCGCACCACCAGGAAGGCCGCCACGAGCGCCGCCCACGCGCGTGTGTCGATGAGGCGGTGGCGGCGCCAGGCCATCCCCAGCAGCCCGACTGCCACCGCCGGGTAGATCTCATAGCCGGTCTCCTTCAACAGGGGCGCGAACGCGAGCGTCGCCCCGAGCGCCAGCGCGATCCGCCAGGTCAGACCGCGCCGCAGCGCCCGGATCGTCAGGTAGAGCGCCAGCGCCGCGGCGGCGTTGATGCCGTTGTCGTTGTTGACGGCGCCCGCCATGAAGCCGAACATCGGCTGGAAGGCCACCAGCAGGCCGGCGGCGAGCGCGGCGGCGGGCTGGCGGGGCAGCACCTCGCGGATCACCCCGAACGCGCACAGGGCTACCAGCGCTCCCAGCAGCGCGGAGACCAGCCGCATCGCCGTCAGCTGCGAGTAGATCGATTGCGAGCTCACCGCGAGGTAGGCGGGTGCCAGCAGCGCGTAGTAAGCCGGCTGGTGGGGCGCGGCCGCCGTGGTGTAGCCGCCGCCGTTGTCCGCCGGGTGGGCGGTCGTGGCGACTTCGTGTTCCCAGGCGCTCTGCTGGACCCCCAGCCACGGCGGGCGCCCGTCGGGGAGCGCGACCTGCGAGAAGACGTTCACGGCGTTGAGCGCCATCGTCTGGTCGGTCGAGTAGGGCGGGCGTGGGCCGGGCACGCGTTCGGGAGCGTGGCCGGTTTCGGCGAAGTACTGGGCGTAGGCGAAGTGGTCGGGCTCGTCGGGGGCGTTGAAGGCCGGAGTGATCAGCGCCCACGAGGCGGCGTTGGCAAACGCGATCAGCACGATCGCCACGGCGGGGCGCAGCGTGCGTCCGCGCAGGCTCAGCGGACGGCCGGCGGCGGCGCGCGCCAGCGCCAGCAGCGCCAGCGCCCAGCTGAGCGGCAGCAGCACGAACAGCAGGAAGGGATAGGTCCACGAGCCGACGATCCCCGGGCGGAACAGCGCCGCACGCGAGAAGATCGCCCCTGCCGATTCCAGCAGCGAGCGCTGCACCCCCGCCGGCGGCATGAACCAGACGCCGACGCGGTTGGCCACCGGCGCGCCGTCGAGCCGGGCAGGCAGCTGGTTGGCTTGCAGGCCGATCATCCCCCCGAGCGCGATCGGCCCGCTGCGGGGAGCGATGCACACCGTCGCGGGCACCGTCGCCGGTGAGGCGGGTCGCGCTGGGATCGGCGCGTTGGCATACACCAGCGAGGTGGGTCCGGGGACGCCGGTCATCGTCGAGGAGACCGTGCGCCCTGCGGCGATGACCCGCAGCGAGGCGGTGAAGGTGGGGCTGTGGGCGAACACCGCGAGCTGCACGCGGCCGGTGTCGGCGGGCAGCTGCAGGCCCGGCACGCACAGCCGCTGGCCGACGTCGAGGTTGGCGACCACGCTGCGCACGCCGACGCTGTCTGTGCCGGTGTAGAAGTCGCGGGGGATCGCCAGCTGCCACAGGATCAGCCCCGCCATCACGACGCCGACGATCGCCGCCGGCCACCACACCGCGCGCCCCCCGCCGAGGCGGGGTGGCGGAGCCTGCACTCTGTTTTCCTCCGCAGAGGTCGCCCGCTCTGCCGGCGTGGGCGCCGCCCCTGAGGCGGTTGCGCTCACTGGCGGCGCAGGCCCAGGATGCTCAGCAAGAACGAGGAGAAGAAGATCTGAATCCCGACGATCAAGAGCGTCGCGGCGACCACCGCCATGTGTTCGTCCGCCAGCGAGCCAAACCCGTTTGAGATCCAGGTGGTGACGATCACCGCGCCGAGCGCGAAGCCCACCAGCACGAACGCGCCGCCGAGCAACAGGCCGTGCTCGAGGCGGAAACGGGCGCGCATGCGGTCAAACCAAGGGTCGCGCTCGCCCATGAAGTAGGTGCCGTAGGCGTGGGCACAGAGGCCGAGCGCCAGTACCTGCGTGCCGACCACCATCAAAAGCGAGCCGGCGATCAGCGCGTGGATGCCCCACGAGCGCCCGAAGAAGTCGAGGCCGCCGCCGACCAGCGCGACGATCAGCGTGCCGAGGCCGGCGAGCAGCGCGCCGGGCAGGATGAAGAGATGGGTCGGGGAGTGCACCAGCAGGAAGCGCAGGTGGCGCCAGCCGTCGCGGAAGCTCGACAGCTTCGACTCGCCCCCGCGGGGGTGGTATTCGATCGGGAACTCGGCGATCCGCAGGTCGGCCTTGGCGGCGCGAATCACCATCTCCGAGGCGAACTCCATCCCGGTGGTGCGCAGGTCCAGGCGCGGCAGCACGTCGCGGCGCAGCGCGCGCATCCCGCAGTGGGCGTCCTTGACGCCGGTGTCGAAGAACAGGTTGAGCAGGCCGGTGAGGATCGGGTTGCCGATGTAGCGGTGCAGCCACGTCATCGCGCCCGGCTGGATGTTGTCCATGCGGTCGCCCATCACCAGCTCCGCGCCCCCGTCGAGCTCGGCGACGAAGCGGGGTATCTCGTTGAAGTCGTACGTCAGATCGGCGTCCGCCATCACGATGTAGCGCCCGCGCGCGGCGGCGAAGCCGGCGAGGTAGGCGCTGCCGTAGCCGCGGCGGGGCTCGAGCACCACGCGCGCGCCGGCGGCGATGGCGAGCGCGGCGGAGTCGTCCTCGGAGGCGTTGTTGACGACCAGCACCTCGCCGTCGAGCGCGTTGCGGGACAGCACCTCCAGCGCCGCGTGCACGCAGCGCTCGATGTTCTCGGCCTCGTTGAGGCACGGGATCACGACCGACACCAGCGTCGTGTCGGGGCTGCTGGGCGCTCGGCCTTCGAGGTCCGCGGGGACGATGGGCCTTGTCTGCTCGACTGTGCTCATAGTTGGGGGGTACCCGCCCTGGCCGCACCGCTGTGTGACGACGGAGTGGGGTCGTGCGGTTATATAACGCGCGAGGGGGCGGAAAGGCGCGCAGCGCCGAGCAGAGATGCTACCGCAGGCGGTGGCGCCGCTCCGCAAGCCAACGACCACCGGGCCGAGTCGAATGTCTGGTAGGAATCAGGTGCTACCATAGGCGGATGTCGGTGCAGAAGTTGTCGGTCGCCCTCGATGAGCCGGTCGCACAGGCCGCCAGGCAGGCCGCGCAGCGTCGGGGTATGAGCCTCTCGGCTTGGTTGAACGAGGCCTCGCGGAACGCGCTGGCGATCGAGGACGGCCTGAGGGGGGTCGCGGAATGGGAAGCCGAACACGGGCCACTTTCCGAGGCGGACTTGGCCGCGGCCAACGCAGTGCTTGACGCCGCAGGGGTAGGCCGCAGGCGCGAGTCCAGTCGCGCGGCGTGAACGGCGTCACCTACGACGCGGGGGCGTTGATCGCGGCCGAACGCGACTCGAAGTCCGTGTGGTCGCTGCATCGCGAACTGCTCGAGCGCGAGGTGCGCCCGACGGTTCCGACGGTTGTGCTGGGCCAGGCTTGGCGAGGTGGTCCGCAGGCACGGCTGTCGCGGTTCTTGCGCGGCTGTCGCATCGAGTCGTTCACCGAGCTGCAGGCCCGCTCAGCCGGTGCAGCCCTTGCCGCGAGCGATAGTCGCGATCTGGTGGATGCCGCCATCGTCGTCACGGCGCTGGCCCGCGAAGATCTGATCGTCACCAGCGACCCGGACGACCTGCGCAGCATCGCCACCGCGATCGGTCGCACAGTCGCTCTGCATGTCGTCTGATCATGCGCATCTGCCTCGTATACGACTGCCTCTTTCCCTGCACGGTGGGGGGCGCCGAGCGCTGGTATCGCAACCTCGCCGAGCGCCTCGCCGAGGAGGGCCACGAGGTCACCTACCTGACGCTGCGCCAGTGGGAGCGGGGCGAGGAGCCGCGGATCGACGGGGTGCGCGTGATCGCGGTCGGTCCGAAACTCGCGCTGTACACCACCGACGGCCGGCGCAAGATCGCCCCGCCGCTGGTGTTCGGGCTGGGGGTGCTGTGGCACCTGCTGCGAAACGGCCGCCGCTATCAGGTCCTCCACACCTGCTCCTTCCCCTACTTCTCGCTGCTGGCCGCGGCGGCGGCACGTCCACTCGGCCGCTACGGCCTGGTCGTCAACTGGCACGAGGTATGGAGTCGCGCTTACTGGCGCGAATACCTCGGTGGTGTCGGCGGTGCGGTTGGGTACGCGGTGCAGTTGCTGTGCGCGCGCCTGCCTCAGAAGGCGTTCTGCTTCTCGCGGCTGCATGCACGGCGCCTGTGCGCCGAGGGCCTGCGCGGCGAGCCGACGGTGCTGGAGGGCGAGTACGCGGGGACGCTCGACACCCCGACCGCCCACCCAGCGGAACCGCTGGTCGTGTTCGCGGGCAGGTTGATCCCGGAGAAGCAGGCCCCGCTGGCGGTGGCGGCGTTCGCGCTCGCCGCGCGGCGCCTCGCCGCGTCGGGGCCGCGGGGCGAGTCCAGGCTGGCGCACGAAGGCGAGTTGACACCGGCACAGGGGGGCGAGTTGAAACCGGCACCGGAGGGCGAATTGAAGCCGGCGCAGGGGGGTGAGTTGAAGCCGGCGCCGGAGGGCGAGTTGAAGCCGGCGCCGGAGGGCGCACCCGAACCGACGCTCCGCGGAGAGTTCTACGGCGACGGACCCGAGCGCGAGGCGCTGCAACGAGCGATCGAGCAGCACGGTGTGGGCAAGATCGCAAGCGCCCCGGGCTTCGTGGACGCGACCCGGATCGACGAGGCGCTGACCAACGCGATGTGCATGCTCTCGACCTCGCGCAGGGAGGGGTATGGCATGGTCGTGATCGAGGCCGCCGCACGCGCGACCCCGAGCGTGGTGGTGGCCGGCGAGGACAACGCCGCCGTGGAGCTGGTGCAAGACGGCGTCAACGGCGTGGTCGCCCCAACCGCTGACCCCGAGGCGATCGCGACGGCGATCGTGAGGGTGCACGAGGCGGGCATGGCGATGCGCGAGAGCACGGCGAAGTGGTTTGAGCAGAACGCGCAGCGCCTCTCGCTGGAGTCCTCGCTGCAGGCGGTGCTGGCGAGCTATGGGTCCGTGCCACCACCTGCGGCTCCCACATCCCCGGGGTCGGCGGCTCCCACACCCCCGGGGTAGGCGGCCCCCACACCCCCGGGGTAGGTCGCAGTGAGAGTCGGGGACGAGCCAGACGACGGCGCCGGCTCCCCCAGCGCCCGCGCATAGGAGTCGAGCGTGAGCCGCGCGGTGCGCTCCCAGCTGAACCCGCGCGCACGCGCAAGGCCCCGCTCGCGCAGGTCGCGTACGAGCGCGGGATCGCCGAGCAGCCGCTCGATCGCCTGCGCGATTGCAGGCTCCGAGCGGGGGTCGAACAGCAGCGCGGCGTCACCGGCGACCTCTGGCAGCGAGGAGGTGTCGGCACAGGCGACCGGCACCCCGCGGGCCATCGCCTCCAGCACGGGCAGCCCGAAGCCCTCGTACAGCGAGGGGTAGACGAAGGCGTCGGCAAGCCCCCACAGGCCCTCGATCTCGCTCTCCGAAAGCCACCCCTCCAAGCGCACGTCGGCGAGGACTCCAAGCTGGGCGGCGCGGGCGCGCAGCTCGGCCTCGTGCCAGGTGGGGTAGCCGGGCAGCACCAGCACCGGCCGCCGCTCGGGAGGAATGCGCGCGAACGCACCCACCAGCGCGAGCAGATTCTTGTGGGGCCGCTTGGCGGAAAGCGTCAGCAGCATCCGTCGCTCGCCCAAATCGAATCGCGTGCGCGTTTCCTGCGCCGAGAGCGCCCACCCGGGGCGGCGTACGGCCCCAAGCCCCTGCGGTACCACGTCGATCCGCTCCTCCGGGAGCCGCAGCAGCTCAACGAGATCGCGGCGGGTGGAGTCGGAGATCGCGATCACCCGCGTGGAGCGGCGAGCGGCGAGCGGCACGAGCACGCGCATGCCCCGGTCGCGCAGGCCCGGGTGGGCGTCGGGGAAGCGGGCGTAGATCAGATCGTGAACTGTGAGCACCCGCCGGAAGCGCCCATACGCGGGCGCGGTGGAGGCGAGCGAGTGCACGAGATCCACTCCCGCGCGTGCGGCAAGGCGCGGCAGGAAGGCCTGCTCGCCGAGCACCCACTGCTCGCGCCGGCGGGCGTTGACCGGCACGGTGACGGCCGGCATCAGCTCGCCCCAGGGCCCATCCGCCGCAGCGGAAGCCTCGCGCGAGACGAACGCGGTGAAGCGCGTGCCCGGCGGCGCGCAGCGCACCAGCTCCGGGAGCAGCTCACGGGCGTAGACCTCCATCCCGCCGGTGTCGCCGGGCACGAGGTAGATGAGGTTGAGGCCGATGTGCATATAGAGGGGCGGAGTGAGGCTACTAGTGCTCCGCGAATGCCTCACCGCCTCCGGCAATACACTCGGCATCGATGCAGGCGCGACGGCGTAACCATTGGGGCTGGGGATATGAGGACCAGCGCTTCTCCCCCGAGCAGGTGCGCGCGGCGGCGGTCGGCCTGGCGACGCACCTGGGGCTGGGAGAGCAAGTGGAGGTTAAGGACCCGGTGGCGATCGAGGTCGTGAAGCTGCCGGCCCCGAGGATCGCGCCGCCGGCCGCCCTCGCGGAGCTGTGTGCGGATGACACCCACGCGCGTGCCTCGCATGCATGGGGTAAGTCCTACCCCGACGTGGTGAGGGGCTTCCGCGGCAGCTTCGAGCACCCGCCAGACTTCGTGGCGTACCCGCGCGAGGAGCATGAGGTGGAGCAGCTGCTGGAGTGGTGCGCGGCGCAGCGCGTGGCGGCGATTCCCTACGGCGGTGGCACCAGCCTGGTGGGCGGCATACGGCCCGAGGTGGATCCCTCTTACAACGGGGTCATCACCCTCGACCTCGGCGCGTTCGACCAGGTGCTGGAGGTGGACCAAGTGTCCCGCGCGGCGCGCATCCAAGCCGGCGCGAGCGGGCCGGAGCTGGAGCGCCAGCTCGCAGAGCACGGCTTGACGCTGCGCCACTTCCCGCAGTCGTTCGAACTCGCCACGCTGGGCGGCTGGATCGCCACTCGCGCGGCGGGGCATTTCGCCACCGTGTTGACGCACATCGAGGACTTCGTGGAGTCGGTGCGCGCGATCACGCCGTCGGGGGAGTGGGAGTCGCGCCGGCTGCCGGGCTCGGGCGCGGGGGTTAGCCCCGACCGCATGCTGGCAGGCTCGGAGGGAATCCTCGGGGTCATCACCGAGGCGTGGATGCGCGTGCAGCCGCGCCCCACCCACCGTCGCTCGGCGGGCGTGAGCTTCGCCGACTTCGCCAGGGGTGCGGAGTGCGTGCGGGAGCTCAGCCAGTCGGGGTTGAATCCCGCCAACTGCCGCCTGATCGACGAGCGCGAGGCGGCGATGACGATGGCGGGCGAGGGCGGCAACGCACTGCTGGTGATGGGCTTCGAGTCCACCGACCACTCGGTGGACACTGCGATGGGGCGGGCTCTGGAGATCTGCGCGGAGCACGGGGGGAAGGCCAGGGAGCGCGGTGGTAGTGACAGCCCGGGCGGTCGTGCGCCGGCCGGCTCCGGGGGTGGGGGCGCGGGCGCAGGAGGCGCAGGCTTGCGGGGTGGCGGCGCGGGCGGCGGAGGCGGCGCCGACTCGCGGGGTGGCGGTGCGGGCAGCGGCGGCGAGGGATCCGACGCCATGAGCACTTGGCGGGAGACGTTCTTGGCGGCCCCCTACCTGCGCGATGTGTTCGTGGCGATGAGCGCCATCAGCGAAACCTTCGAGACCGCGATCACCTGGGAGCGCTTTCCGGCCCTCCACGAGCGGGTGATGGCGGCGGCCGAGCTGGCGATACGCGAGGTGGGAGCGCAGCCGGGCGGAGTGTCCTGTCGCTTCACGCACGTCTACCCCGATGGTCCTGCCCCCTACTTCACCGTGCTCGCCAGGGGGCGGCGCGGGGAGGAGCTGGAGCAGTGGGCGGCGATCAAGCGCGCGGTATCGGACGCGATCCTCGAGGGAGGTGGCACGATCACCCACCACCATGCGGTGGGTCGTGACCACCGCCCCTGGTATGACCGCCAGCGCCCCGACCCGTTCGCGGCGGCGCTGCAAGGGGCGAAGAAGGCGGTCGATCCGCGGGGCATCATGAACCCGGGTGTGCTGGTGGAGCCACTGCGGTGAGGCTGGTGGCGATGGCAGCCTTCAAGGTCGGATCAGCTGCGGTGAGGCTGGTGGCGATGGCAGCCTTCAAGGTCGGATCAGCTGCGGTGAGGCTGGTGGCGATGGCAGCCTTCAAGGTCGGATCAGCTGCGGTGAGGCTGGTGGCGATGGCAGCCTTCAAGGTCGGATCAGCTGCGGTGAGGCTGGTGGCGATGGCAGCCTTCAAGGTCGGATCAGCTGCGGTGAGGCTGGTGGCGATGGCAGCCTCCAAGGTCGGATCAGCTGCGATGAGGCTGGTGGCGATGGCAGCCTCCAATGCCGGATTGGCGGCGGCAGAGGCATGGAGGGATGCCCCATGACGATCGCCGTGCTCGGCCCCGGCGGCGTGGGCGGTTTGGTGGCGGGTGCGCTCGACCGTGCGGGCACCCCCGTCACCCTGGTCGCGCGCGAGTCCACCGCGGAGCTGATCGCCGCGCGCGGCCTGCGGGTGAGCTCCGTGCGACTGGGCGACTTCGTCGCCCACCCCCGCGCGGTGGCACGCCTGGAGGAGCCAGTGGAGGCGCTGGTGGTAGCCACCAAGGCAACCGGCCTGCAGGAGGCGCTGGAGCGCATCGCCGCCCCGCCGGCGCTGGTGGTGCCACTGCTCAACGGCCTCGACCACCTCGCGGTGCTGCGCGAGCGCTTCGGCGAGCAGACGGTGGTGGCGGGCACGATTCGCGTCGAGGCCGACCGTCCCGAGCCGGGTACGGTGGTGCACACAAGTCCCTTCCTGCGCATCGACATGGCCTCCGCCTACGCGGCGGCGCGGCCGGGGATGGAGGCGCTGGCGGCGAAGCTGGAGGCGGCGGGCGTACCCGCGCGCGTGGAGGAGTCCGAGCCGCAAGTGCTGTGGGGCAAGCTGGTGCGCCTCAACGCGCTGGCGTGCACCACTAGCGCGTTCGACAAGCTGCTGGGCGAGATCCTTCACACGCCGGAGCTGCGCGCCGAGCTGGTGGGCGCGATCGAGGAGGGCTGCGCGGTGGCGGCGGCCGAGGGAGCGAGCATCGACGTGGCCGATCCGCTGGGCGAACTGGGCGCCGCGCATCCCACGCTGGGCAGCTCGATGCAGCGCGACATCGCCGCCGGCAGGGCCCCCGAGCTGGACGCCATCCCCGGGTCGGTGCTGCGTGCGGCGGCCCGCCACGGCGTGGAGTGCCCGACCATCGAGCGGCTGGTGGGGATGATTGCCAAGCGCGTTGGCATCCCCGCCCCGATTCCCGTGCGCTGAGCCAGCTACTCGCCGAACGGGCGGAATCGAGGTGCGCCCGCCTCGCCTGGGGCGGCGGGGACCATGTGGGTGGCGACGGCCTCGACCACCTCCGCCTCGGACTCCTCGCGCTCCTCGTCGTGCTGCCCGTCGCACAGCACGCGGAAGTTGCCGGTGACGCCGCTGTCGGCGTGGATCGTGATGCCGGGGAGGATCTCCTCGCCCTCCTCGAAGCCCAGCCGCTCCATGTCGAAGTGGGCGAGACCGATGCCGTGCGCGGTGTGCGTGGGGTTCTCGCGGTCGTGCGCCGCCACCGCTTGGGCAAAGCGCTCGAGGTTCTTGGCGATCTTGCCGGTGTCCGCCATCGCTCGCCGGAAGCGTAGCGCGCGGGCGACCGCTCGCGGGCGTACGATGCAGCGGCAGTCCGCCGATATGCGACGGAGCGGCCGCGAAGCGGCCGCCCTTGCATCACCACACTCACGCCCACCAACGAACACATCAAAGCCGATGGAAGGGAGTTGACCCGCGATGGATATCTTCGCCCAGCTCGACGAGGCGCGCAGGCGCATCAACGTGCTCGAACATCCCTTCTACCAGCGCTGGAGCGCGGGTGAGCTGCAGGACGGCGAGCTGGAGTTGTACGCCGGCGAGTACGGCCACGCGGTGCGCGCGCTGGCGCAGGCGTCGCGGCTGGCCGCGGAGCAGGCTGCGGATGGGTGGGCTCCCATCCACGCCGCCGGTCTCGCCCGCCACGCCGCCGAGGAGGAGAGCCACGTGGAGCTGTGGGAGCAGTTTGCCCGGGCGGTGGGCATTTCCGAGGAGGCCCAGCCACGGTTGGAAGACCGGCGCTCGGGTGTCGGCTCGGAGTCGCTGGGCGCGAGCGCAGAGCCGCTGGCGCAGACGTGCACATGCGTGGAGTCGTGGACCGCGGGCGAGGACCTGCTGGAGCGCTTGGCGGTGCTGTACACCGTGGAGGCCAGCCAGCCGGCGATCTCCACCACCAAGCTGGAGGGCCTGGCGACCCACTACGGGGTGCCGGAGGACTCCCCGGGGGCGGCGTACTTCACACTGCACGCCAAGCTCGACGTCGAGCACGCCCGCCAGGCGCGCGAGCTGATCGAGCGGCTGCTGCCCGAGGATGCGCAGGAGCGCGACGCCGTCGGCGAGCGCATGCTCGCCCGTGCCCAAGCCGCGCTGAAGGGTAACTGGCAGCTGCTCGACGGCGTCGAGGAGTTGCGTCCAGTCACTGCGTAGGGCTGGCGGTCACTGCGTAGGGCTGGCGGTCACTGCGTAGGGCTGGCGGTCACTGCGTAGGGCTGGCGGTCACTGCGTAGGGCTGGCGGTCACTGCGTAGGGCTGGCGGTCACTGCGTAGGGCTGGCGGTCAGCCGGCGTCGGTGCTCGGATCCATCGACGCACTGATCGCGGTGTCGGTCGATGTGCGGTCGGGGCTGTCGCCGGCGGAACTGCTGTCGCTGCCGGCAAGCGTGGCGCGCACGGCCGGCGCGACCTCGCTGCCGAACAGCTCGATCGCGCGCATCGCCCGTGCGTGCGGCAGCGCGCCGATGCTGACCTGCGCGAGGAAGCGGTCGTGCCCGAACAGCTCGTGCTCGGCGAGAATCTTCTCCACCACCTGCTGTGGGCTCCCCACGAGCAGATGCCCCTCGGGACCGCAGGATGCATCGAACTGGGCGCGCGACATCGGCGGCCAGCCCCGCTCGCGTCCGATGCGGTTCATCACCTGCGAGTAGGCGGGGAAATACTCGTCGGCCGCTCGTTGTGAGGTGGGGGCGAGGTAGGTGTGCGAGTTGATCCCAACCGCGGGCCCCGCTGGGTTGGCGGGGGCATCCTTCATCTTGCCGTGCGCTTCGGCACGGTCGCCCGCGTCTTCGTCGCGGCCCGGCGCGGGTGCGGTGGTCCCGGCGGCACCATCTTCGCGCGCATCCTCCGCGTTGACCAGGGCCTGACCCTGAGCGACGGCCCGGTGGTAGAGCTCGACCAGCGGCGCGAACCGCGCGGGTGGCCCACCGATGATCGCGATCATCAACGGCAGCCCCAGCATCCCCGCGCGCGCCACCGAAGCTGGTGTCCCACCAACGGCGATCCACACCGGCAGCGGGTTTTGCAGCGGGCGCGGATACACACCCACGTCGTGCAAAGCTGCCCGGTGCCGCCCCGACCAGGTGACGCGCTCGGAGGAGCGCAGCGCCAGCAGCAGCTCCAGCTTCTCCGCAAACAGCTCGTCGTAGTCGTCGAGGTCGAAGCCGTACAGCGGAAACGACTCCGTGAAGGACCCCCTACCAGCCATGATCTCCGCGCGCCCCCCGGAGATCAGGTCGAGCGTGGCGAAGTCCTGGAACACCCTCACCGGATCGGCCGAGCTGAGCACCGTGACGGCGCTGCTCAAACGGATGCTCTGCGTGCGCGCTGCCGCGGCGGCCAGCGCGATCGGCGGCGCGGACACCGCGTAGTCGGGCCGATGGTGCTCGCCGACCCCGAACACTTCGAGCCCGAGCTGGTCGGCCAGCTCGATCTCCTCGAGCAGCTCCCGTAGCCGCCGCGCCGCATGGGGCGCGTCTGCCCCGAGCGGCAGGTCGGCGAAGGTGGCGAGGCCAAGTTCCATTCACTCGAGGCTAGCGCCACGGGCTGTCACGTCGGCTTATCGCTGCTCGATGATCTCGATCCGGTACCGGTCGGGATCGCGCACGAAGCACAGCCGCGAGCCCCCCTCGCGGACGCTGTAGGGCGGCTTCTCTGGCTCGATCCCCTGCTCGGCCAGCCGCGCGAGCGTCGCGTCGAGGTCGGATGAGGTGATCGCGATGTGGCCGTAGCCAGTGCCGATCTCGTAGGAGTCCACGCCGAAGTTGCAAGTCAGCTCCAGCCGGGGCATGTCGCCGTCGCCAGGCTGGTTCATGAAGACGTTGATCGCCTCGTCTTTGATCGGGATGCGTCCGACCTCCTCGAACCCGAGCGCGTTGTAGAAGGCGATCGAGCGGTCGATGTCGGTGATGCGATAGCAGGTGTGGATGAGGGGCATGGACGCCAGTGTATGGGCTGACTCGCCGCGCGTGTGGGCGCGTGTCGGCGCCGCGGTGGGCGACGCCTCCCCGCACGCCGCTTCGTGCAAGGATGGCGCGATGATCGTGGGGATGGAGGAGGCGTGATAGTTGAGCGTGCAACGCATCCGCAGTTTCTGTCGAACACCTATCTGGTGTGCGACGGGGAAGGTGGGCCGGCGTTCTTCGTGGATGCGGGCGGGCCCGTGGGAGCGCTGATCGAGGCGGCCGAGCGCCTGGGGGTGACGCCCACGCACGTGCTGCTCACCCACCACCACTTCGACCACGTCAGCGAGGTGGGGACGCTGCGCGAGCGCTGGCCCAAGCTCGAGGTGGTGATCCACCCGGTAGAACAGGAGCTGCTGGGGGAGGGTGTGGCGACCGGCACCATCGAGCCGGGGCAGGCGCTGCACTTTGGCACGCTCGAGGTGCGCCCGCTGCTGACGCCCGGGCACACGGCGGGGATGTTGTCGTTCGCCGTGTGCGTGCCCGACGGGCACGTACGTCCGTCCTCGACGACCGCGCCAGGCGGGTTCACTGGCCGGGAAGGGGCGGTGTTCACCGGGGACACGCTCTTCCGCGGCTCGGTCGGCGGGGTGCGGGCCCCTGGCCACACCACCTACACCGACCTGAAGGACTCGATCATGGGCACTTTGATGGAGCTGCCGCCGGAGACGGTCATCCAGCCCGGCCACGCCGACCCCACCTCGGTTGCCGAGGAGTGGGAGCACAACCCGTTCATCCGCGTGTGGCGTGGCCTCGACGGCGAGGGCTCCGACCGTTGCACGGCCCTGGGCGAGCCCGCCACGCTGGTGTTGCTGTGCGGGGACTACGACGGTGGCCATAAGGCGTGGGTGCGCTGGCCGGACGGCTCGGACGACATCGTGCCCGGCTCGCAGGTCAAACGCCTGGGGTAGCGCCCGCCCGCCAACAGATCAAACGCCTGGGATTGCGCCCGCCCGGCCAACAGGTCAAACGCCTGGGATGGCGTCCGCCCCGCAGGTCAAACACCTGGGGTAGCACCGCCCGCCCATAAGATGGTGGTGTGGCACGCGAGAAGAAGGTCCCGACATCGAGGGTGCGCCGCACGGCGACGGTGGGGAAACTGGCGGCCACCGAGACCGTCAAGCAGTTCGGCACGCGCGCGGCCAACGTGACGCGCGGCGAGGAGGCCAGCCAGGCGGCGCTGGCGCGCCGCCAGGTCGAGACCGCCAAGCAGATCGTGTCGGTGCTGGGCACGATGAAGGGGGCGGCGATGAAGCTCGGCCAGGTGATGTCCTTCCTGGACGTCGGGCTGGTGCCGGAGGAGTACAGGGAGGAATTCCAGCACGAGCTGGCGAAGCTGCGCGACGCGGCGCCGACTGTCTCCTTCAAGCAGATGCGCAAGGTGATCGAGGACGACCTCGAAGAGCGGATCCCCGCGTTGTTTGAGTCCTTCGACGAGCAGCCGATCGCGGCGGCTTCGATCGGTCAGGTGTACCGCGGGCGGCTGCGCGAGGACGGCCGCGAGGTCGCCGTGAAGGTTCAGTACCCCGGGGTGGCGGCGGCGGTGCGCGCCGACATGCAGAACCTGGAGATGATCATGCGCCTGCTCAAGCGGATGACCCCGCAGCTGGACGTGCGCGGCGTGGCGCGGGAGATCAGAGAGCGAATCGGGGAGGAGCTCGACTACGAGCTGGAGGCTCAGAACCAGCGTTCGCTGGGGCGCATCTTCAAAGGGCACCCGTTCATCAAGATCCCCGACGTGGTCACCGAGCTCTCGCGCGAGCGCGTGCTCGTGAGCGAGCTCGTGGAGGGGGTGCGCTTCGAGGAGCTCAAGGGCTACCCGCAGGCCCAGCGCGACCGCATGGGGGAGATCGTGTTCCGCTTCTTCTTCGGCTGCCTCTACCGACACCACCAGTTCTCCGGGGATCCCCACCCCGGCAACTTCCTGCTGCTGGGGGACGGGCGCATGGCGTTCCTCGACTTCGGCCTCTTCAAGCGCCTCGACCCGCCGCCCGTGGAACTGGAGCTGGCGGCGCAGCGCGCGGTGATCGAGCACGACGCGCTTGCGCTACACGGGCTGCTGGCGCAGTCGGGCTTCCTGCCTCAGCCCGAGCGCGTGGATCCCGAGGAGCTGTTGGAGTTCATCGAGGATGGGATCGGCTGGTACACGAGGGATGAGGTGCTCGCGCTCACGCCGGAGATCGCCACCGAGGTGATGATCGAGAGCTCCGACCCGCGCTCGCGCCACTTCCGCCACATGCGCCACCAGGACATGCGCGCCGAGCATCTCTTCGGCCGGCGCATGGAGATGCTGACCCTCGCGGTGCTCTCGCAGCTGCGCGCCAGCGCCAACTGGCACCGGATCGCGCGTGAGTGGATCTATGGCGACCCGCCTGTCACGGAGCTCGGCCGCGAAGAGGCCGAGTTCTACGCGCGCGGCGGGGTCGGCGTGGCGAGTTAGCTCGCGTCCTGTCGTGGGGCACGGAGGCCCCACGCCCGGGCGGGTGGTCTGCGCAGTCGCGCGCGCGGATGATCTCCCCCTCTAAAGCACCTGAATCTGCACGAGGCTCGTCGTCCCCGGCCGCCCGCTTGGCAGGCCCGCGGTGATGCCCACGCGCTGGCCCTTCTTGCACCAGCCGAGCTCCACGACGCGCTTGGCCGATTCGGCGATCAGCTCCTCGGTGGTCTCGTGGCGGTGCATCGAGGCGGCCTGCACGCCCCACATCAGCCCGCAGCGGCGCACCGTCTCGCGGCCGGGGGAGAGCGCGTAGATCGGCACCGTCGGGCGGTGCGCCGACACCAGGCGGGCGGAGCGGCCGGAGAGCGTCGGCACCACCAGCGCCGCCAGGCCCAGCTCCTGCACCGCGATGCAGAGGCTGTGCGCCAGCGTGTAGGCGGGGTCGGATTCGGTGCGGCGCACGCGCGAGGCGTTCCACTCCTCGTAGGGCGCGATCGACTCGGCCTGTTCGGCGACCGACGCCATCATCGCGATCGCCTCCACCGGGTAGGCGCCGACCGCGGTCTCCTGCGAGAGCATCACCGCGTCGGTGCCGTCGAGGATCGCGTTGGCCACGTCGGCGACCTCCGCGCGGGTGGGGCGCGAGGAGGTGACCATCGAGTCGAGCATCTGCGTCGCGGTGATCGACGGCCTTGCCAGCCAGCCCGCGAGGCGCAGCAGCTCCTTCTGCACCAGCGGCACTTTCTCGATCGGCAGCTCGATGCCGAGGTCGCCGCGCGCGACCATCACGCAGTCGGCCGCGCGCACGATCTCCTCGGCGCGCTCCACCGCTTGGGGCTTCTCCATCTTCGCGATCAGCGGCAGCCGCGTGTGCTCGCGCACCTGCTCGATGTCCTCGGGGCGGCGCACGAACGAGAGCGCCACCATGTCCACCCCGATCGACTCGCCGTGGCGCAGCAGCTCGAGGTCCTCCTTGGGCACCGCCGGCAGCAGGTCCACCGGGCCGGGGATGTTGAGGCCCTGGCGCGAGGCCACCGCGCCACCCACCTCGATCTCCGCTTCGACCTCATGGGCGCCGGCGCGCACCTCCACCACGCGCAGCCTCACCGAGCCGTCGGCGAGGTAGATCACCTCGTCCGGCTGCAACGCGTCGGCGAGGCCCGGCCAGGAGATCGACATGTGGCGCGCGTCTCCCTCGCCCTCGTCCTCGCCGCAGGAGAAGGTGACGCGCTCGCCCGGCTTCAGCTCCACCACGCCTTCGCGCAGCGGGCCGATGCGGAGCTTCGGGCCGGGTAGGTCCTGAAGGATCGCCACCGGCCGCCCCGCCCGCCCGGCGGCGTCGCGCACGCGTCTCACGGTCTCCGCGTGCTCCTCCAGCGTTCCGTGGGAGTAGTTCAGCCGCGCCACGTCCATCCCGGCGTTGACCATCCGCAGCAGGGTCTCAGGCTCGCGCGAGGCGGGGCCGATGGTGGCGACGATCTTCGTGCGGCGCATGTCCGCACGCACGGTAGCGGTCTCGCCGGGTTCTACGGTGCCTGTACGTCGGGAAGGCGCGGTGTGCTACGGCGCTTGCACGTCGGGAAAGTTCTCAGCGCAGTGCTCGCGCAGCGTCTCGCGCACCCACGTGCGCTCCGCGGGGCTGGCGGCGCGGAAGCGCTCCAGCAGCTCCCGCTGGCGCTCGATCGGCGCGCCCGCGATCGTCCAGCGCACCGCGAGGTGCTCGAACAGCAGCTCCACCGCCCGTTGCCAGGTATCCTCGCGCGTGCTCGCCGCCCGCGCGTCCTCGCCTGCGAGGGTTTCGGCGTACTTGACCCGCGTGGCGGGCGTCATCGCGCCGCGCAGCGTCAGCACGTTGCCCTCCGCGTCGGCGTAGTCGCTGCTTGGGGCTTTCAGCCGCTGCGGCCGCTGTTTGGGCTTGCGTTTCGCCACCGCCGAAGGGTATCCCCACGCCGCGGGCGGACGGGCGGACGGGCGGACGGGCGGACGGCGGATGGCGGATGGCGGATGGCGGACGGCGGACGGCCGGCGGGCGAGCGGGTGGTGGGGTTGTGCTTGAGAGCTCTCCTCTTTCCGCGCCCTAACCAATTTCGGTGTGACCGACGGACAACTGATTATTGGTTGGGCTCGTGGATGAATGATCTTTCCTCGGCCCCAACCAATTAGTGCGCCTAGCTACCAATGAGTTGGTCTGGGCCCCCAGCCAATTGGGTGGTCTGGGAAAAACGGATGAACTACGCGCCGGCCGCTGGGCTCATGTGGCGTTGGCCGCCCGTTCCAGCTGCCCGCGCACATCCCCCGTCGCCGGCTTGGCGTGGCCCGGCCACGCCGCGGCAGGCTCCAGGGCGGCCAGCTTGCGGACGCTGGCGCGGGCCTGCTCGGTGTCGTAGTTGTAGACGGGGTCGGTCACCCTGGGCTCGCGGTCGCGTCCCCACAAGTCCACGGTGTAGAAGGTGTCGCTCACCAGCGCGAGGCGATCGGATTCGCGCCACAGCCCGATCAGGCCGGGGGCGTGGCCGGGGAAGTCGATCACCTTGAAGCCCGCCACCTCGTCGCCCTCCTCGAGCGTGCCAGCCACCTTCACCGGGCCGCCGTCCCACACGAAGCGATGCACCGCGCGGTGGATCTGGCGCTGGGGGGTCGGCATGCCGACCAGGCCCTCCGGCCAGTAGCGAAAGCCGCCGCTGCCCTCGGCGTCCTGCACCTCGGCGGGGTGGCAGTACACCGGCACCCCCAGCGCGGGCGCGGTGCCGCGGTGGTCGGTGTGGCCGTGGCCGAGCACCACGCGGCGGATGCCGCCGAGCTTGGCGCCCGCGGCGGCGACCGCGCGCACCATCGTACGCGCGCCCGCGTCGTACATCGTGACGCCGCCCTCATCCTCGATCAGGTACACGTTGCAGCGGCCCGGCAGGGCCCCCTGCACCACCCACACGCCCTCGGCCACCAGCTCGGGCTCGGAGAGCATCCGGCCGGTCACACGTGTTTTGACGTTGAACGCCCCCATCATCCGCTGTTCGGCGGTGGAGCCCTGCGGCGGCAGCATCCCGATTTGACGTGGTACCGCCATCGAGTCGGGGAAGGCGTCGTTGCTTTGCACCAGCCCATCGCGCACCGTCAGCAGATCGACGCCTTCGAACGTCAGGGGATGGCTGGTCGGGGTCAGTCCGTTGAACCTGCCAGGGCCGACGAACGTACCGGTTAGCCGCCACTGCAAGGCGCAGCGCTCGCCTTCGGTGGTGGTGCTCAGGATCTCGAAGCGCACGTCGGGCATCGCCCCCAGCATGTCGCCGATGAACGTCCGCACGCCCTCGGGCGCCGCGGCGTCGATCTGTCCGCGCACGTTCTCGCGTCCGCCGACGGCCCACAGCGCCACGGCGCCGTCGAGGTCGTGGGCGTTGATCGCCTCGAAGTAGCGGCGCGCCACCGTCTCGGCTTCGCTCATCCCGCTCATCCCAGTCCGGTCCCCCGAGATCCGCTCCCTTGGCGTGGCAGTGGGGTGGATGTTGGCGGCTGCCTCCTGCACCCTTGTGGCGGCCTGCTCTGCGGTCTCCTCGGCCATGCTCGGCTCCTCCTGGCGAATGCTCCTTGGCGATCCAACGGCAAAGGCTCAGTCTAGGCAGTTTGAATCGCGGATGAGGGCGGGCTGGTGGCGCATGGGGGGCGAAGCTGCAAGGAGAGAGGTCGATGCGAGCAGATCCCAATAGGCTCCCTGGCGGTGGCCGAGACGAGCGATCGCACACCGACCGACCACAGGGCTGCCAGCCGGCGCGAGCTGGGCCGTGGCGAACGGATCCTGCCGGGCGTCTTCCGCCTGCGCCTGCCGCTGCCCTGGCCGGGCGTTCCCCACGGCAACGCATGGGCGGTGGCGGCGGGCGACGGGGTGGTGCTGTTCGACACGGGGATGCACGAAGAGGGCTCCTTCGCCAACCTCGAACGGGCTCTGGCGATGTGCGGGCTGCGCGTGGAGGACATCCGCCTGGTGGTGTGCACGCACGCCCACTCCGACCACTACGGGCAGGCCGCCACGATCGTGGAGCGCACCGGTTGTGAGCTGTGGATGCACCCCAACTACCAGCACATGCTGCAGTGGGCGCAAGACATCGACACGGCGATCGAACGCCGCCTGGAGGTGGCGCGCCAGAGCGGGGTGCCCGAGGAGCCGCTGCGCCGCTACGCCGCCGAGCGGGGCGAGCACGACTCGGGGATCGCCGCGGTGATCGAGCCCAACCGCGTGCTGCTGCCCGGTGTCACGATTGCCACCGACCTCGGGCCGTGGACGGTGCACGAGACGCCCGGTCATGCCCCCTCGCACGTCTGCCTGTTCCAGCCCGAGCGGCGCCTGCTGATCTCCGGCGATCACCTGCTGGGGCGCATCTCGCTGTTCTTCGACTACGGCTACTCACCTGACCCGGTGGGCGAATTCGTGGGCTCGCTGGGTGTAGTGGAGCGACTGGGCGCGCGGCTGTGCCTGCCGGGGCACGGGCGCACGTTCGCCGACGTGCACGCCCATATCGAAGGCAACCGCGAGCTTGTGCGCGAGCGCACCGAGCGCGTGCTGGCGGTGATCGCCGAGCGTCCGCGCACCGCCTTCGAAGTGGTGCCGGAGGTGCTGTATGAGGTGCCGTTCTCGCCGAACACGGCGCCGTGGCTGCTCACCGAGACGCTGGCCTTCCTCACGCATCTGGAGAGGACTGGGCGCGCACGGCGGATCGAGGGGGAGCCGGAGACATGGGTGGCGGTTCCGGCCGGCGAGGGGTGAGCGTGGGACGGGCTTGGCGAGCTGGAGGGGTGCGCGGTGGCACTGGCCGGGGGACCGTGAGCGGTTGGCGGATTGAGCGGCGAGCTACCGGATGGCGGTGGCGCGCGATGGCAAACTGAGCGGCAATGCGCATCGACAAGCTGCTGCAAGACGACGGCCCCGTCTTCTCGTTCGAGTTCTTCCCCCCGAAAACGGAGGTGGGCGAGCAGAACCTGTACACGGCGCTCGCCGAGCTGAAGACGCTCGACCCCGCGTTCGTGTCGGTCACCTACGGCGCGGGCGGCTCCACCAGGGAGAAGACGATCGAGATCGTCAAGCGGATTCGCGAGGAGTACGGCCTGGAGGCGATGGCGCACTTCACGTGCGTGGGCGCAACCGTGTCCGATCTGCAGGCGACGCTCGCCGAGATGCGAGAGGCGGGCATCGACAACGTGCTCGCGCTGCGAGGCGATCCACCGATGGGTGAGGAGGCATGGACGAAGACGGAGGGGGGGCTTGAGTACTCGCGCGAACTGGTCGAGCTGATCGCTGGCGACTACCCGTTCGCGATCGGCGCTGCCTGCTTCCCCGAGACCCACATCCACGCGGTGAGCCCCGAGGCCGACCTCGAATACCTAGGCGAGAAGGTGCGGGCGGGCGTGGACTTCCTGATCACGCAGCTGTTCTTCGACAACGCCGTGTACTTCGACTTCATCGCGCGTGCACGTGCGGCCGGGATCGAGGTGCCGATCATTCCGGGCATCATGCCGATCACGCGCGTCGGCCAAGTGGAGCGCATGGCCAGCACGTGCGGCTCTTCGATCCCCGACGGCCTGCGTCGTGAGCTGCACGCGCGCGGGGAAGACCCGGAGGCGGTGCTGGACTTCGGCGTGGCCTACGCCACGCTGCAGTGCGCCGAGCTGCTCGCCGGCGGTGCCCCCGGCATCCACTTCTACACGCTCAATCGCTCCCCCGCCACGCGCGCGATCCTCAGCGCCTTGAAGCTGGCGCGGCCGTGGGCGCTCAAATGACCGCCGACAACATTCCCTACACCATCCGTCGCTCCACTCGTGCACGCAGGGTGCGCGTCAACGTGCACGCCCACACGGGCGTCGAGGTGGTGCTGCCGGCGCGTGCTTCCGAGCGGGCTGCCGCCGCGGCCGTGCAGGAGCTGCGTCCCTGGATCGAGCGGCGGCTGCAGGAGGCCCACCAGACGCTCGCGCGCATCGCCGAGCGCGGCGCCACGGTGCCCTACCTCGGCGAGCCGCTGGCGCTGGTGGCGCAGCCGGGGCGCACGCGGGTGCACCGCCGCGGCGCGCGGCTGCTGGTGCCGGCGGAGGATCCAAGGCCGGCGCTCGAGCGCTTCTACCGCCGCGCCGCCCGCGTAGAGGTCGCGCAGCGGCTGGATCGTGCGACGGCGCTGGCGGGCACCCCCTACAGCGGCCTCTCGATTCGCGCACAGCGCTCGCGCTGGGCGTCGTGCTCGGCGAAGGGCCGGATGAGCTTCAACTGGCGCCTGTTGATGGCGCCCGAGAGCGTGCTCGACTACGTCGTCTGGCACGAGGTGTGCCACCTGGAGATCCTCGACCACTCACCACGGTTCTGGGCGCTCGTCGAGCGCCGCTGGCCGCACTGGCGCGAGGATCGCGAGTGGCTGCGCCGCAATGGGGCGACGCTGGTGCTGTAGCGCGCAGCCCGGCCGTGTGATCTCAACTCCAAGCAAACTCCAAGGAACTCCAAAATTTGGAGATATACTCCAAGATCATGGAAAATTTGGAGATCCCGAGGTTGACCGTCGATGCACGTGGCAAGTCCCCCCGATAGGAAGCAGACTCTGCTCCAGATTGACGGAGCGCGCTTGATGGAGATCATGAGGGTCTCTGGGGAGAAAGGGCTGGGGGGCTCCTATGTTCACTGGGACAAGCTGCGCCATCTTTCCCCGCCCCCTGGTATCAATCACGAGGAGTGGTGGCTTGCGATCGAACTGGCGAGGCAGCCCTCGCTGCAAGAGATTCCTCTGTGCGACACCGCAGGTAGACCCTTCAGCTACGGCACGCCTGCCGCGGCTCAGCGGTTGCTGCACTACGTGGATCAGCGTTGCAGCGGCGAGATTGCGATGGCCGAGGTGGTCACCACCGATGAGCAGGCACGTCGCCACTACCTTGTCAACTCCCTGATGGAGGAGGCGATCCGCTCCAGTCAGCTGGAGGGCGCGACCACGACGCGCAGGGTGGCCAAGGAGCTGCTGAGCACCGGTAGGGCACCGAGAGATCGCAGTGAGCTGATGATCCTCAACAACTACCGCGCGTTGGAGTTCATGCGCGAGGACATGGGTGAGCGTCTCCAGCCGGAGGCAGTGCTCGAGCTGCACCGCATCCTCACGGAGGGCACGCTTGCGGATCCCACCGCGTCCGGGCGTTTGCAGACTGCGACTGACGAGCGCGTCGATGTAGTCGACGCCACTGGCGGAAGCGTTATCCACAGGCCGCCTCCCGCCGGGCAGCTGCCGGCACGGCTGCACGCACTGTGCAACTTCGCCAACCAAGGTGATGATGGTGCCGAGGGCTTCATCCATCCGGTGGTGCGGGCGATCCTCCTGCACTTCTGGCTTGCGTACGACCACCCCTTCGAAGACGGCAACGGGCGCACCGCGAGGGCACTCTTCTACTGGTACATGCGCACTCGCGGCTACTGGATGATCGAGTACCTCTCGATCTCGAGGATCCTGCGCGTTGCGCCGGCGAAATACAGCAGAGCATTCCTGCTGACCGAGACCGATGGAGGCGATACGACGTACTTTCTGCTGCATCAGCTGCAGACGATCAAGCGCGCCGTCGAGGAGCTGCATATCTACCTGCGGCGCAAGGTAAGCGAGATCAAGGATGTCGAGCGGCTGATCGAGGGGGCGGCTGGACTCAACCACCGCCAGCTGGCGCTACTGGGCGATGCGGTCCGCAATTCCAACGATCTCTATACCTATCAGTCTCACGCGACCAGTCACAGGGTCACCCACGAGACCGCTCGCCACGACCTACTTCAGCTGTACGAGCTGGGTCTGCTGCGCCGCCGCAAGATCGGGCGCAGGCATGTCTACAGCTCCGCGGATGACCTTCCACATGCACTCCAGCGGCTCGCGATGCCCAACTCCAAATAACTCCAAATTTCTCCAAGAATTTGGAGTTAGGCCCGCTCAGCCCCGCTGCGCGATCGGCACGTAGTCAACGTCGCGCTCGCCGGTGTAGATCTGGCGGGGGCGGGCGATCTTCTGCTCGGAGTCGCCGACCATCTCCTTCCACTGCGCGATCCAGCCGGAGGTGCGCCCGATCGCGAACATCACCGGGAACATCGCCACTGGTAGCCCCAGCGCCTCGTAGATCAGGCCGGAGTAGAAGTCCACGTTGGGGTAGAGCTTGCGCGAGGTGAAGTAGTCGTCGTCGAGCGCGCGCTTCTCCAGCTCGGTGGCGACGTCCAGCAGCGGGCTCTTGCCACGCACCTCGAACACGTCGTCGAGGTATTTGCGGATGATCCGCGCGCGCGGGTCGTAGTTCTTGTAGACGCGGTGCCCGAAGCCCATCAGGCGCTCGTTGCCGGCCTTGACGCCCGCGAGGAAGTCGGGGATGTTCTCGACCTTCTCGATCCGCTCCAGCATCCGCAGCGCCTGCTCGTTGGCGCCGCCGTGCAGCGGTCCGTATAGCGCGGCCACGCCGGCGGCGACGGCGGAGTAGGGGTCGACTTGGGTGGAGCCGACCGAGCGCACGGCGCTGGTGGAGGCGTTCTGTTCGTGGTCGGCGTGCAGGATGAACAGCACGTCCAGCGCACGCGCCAGGCGGGGATCGGGCTCGTATTTGAGCTCGGTCATCTTGTACATCATCCCGAGGAAGTTGCCGGCGTAGTTGAGGTCGTTGTCGGGGTAGACGTACGGCTGGCCCATGTTGTGGCGGAAGGCGAACGCGGCCAGCGTCGGCATCTTCGCCAGCAGCCGGATGATCTGGATCGCGCGGACGCGCTCGTCGTGGATCTTGTTGGCGTCGGGGTAGAACGTTGACAGCGCGCCGACGGAGGCGACGAGCATCCCCATCGGGTTGGCGTCGTAGCGGAAGCCCTGCATGAAGTCCTTGACGTTCTCGTGCACGAACGTGTGGATCGTGATCTCGTCCACCCAGCCGGTCAGCTCGGTCTGCGTCGGGAGCCTGCCGTTGATCAGCAGGTAGGCGACCTCCAGGTAGCTGGAGTGCTCGCACAGCTGCTCGATCGGGATGCCGCGATGCTGCAGGATGCCGGCGTCGCCGTCGATGTAGGTGATCGAGCTGCGGCAGGAGGCCGTGTTCATGTACGCCGGGTCGTACGCCATCAGCCCGAAGTCTTGCTCGTCGGCTTTGATCTGCCGGAGGTCCATCGCGCGGACGGTGCCGTCGGCGATCGGCAGCTCGTAGGTGTGCCCGGTGCGGTTGTCGGTGACCGTCAGCGTGTCAGCGGCCGCCGTGCCGTTGTGGGCGGGTTCCTGCGCGCTTGTCTCGGTGCTCATCGTTCCTCCTGTGGGCCGCTCTTGCTCCCACCGTAGCGACTCTCGGTGGCATCGACCTGCCCTTGGTAGTGGCTGCCAAGATCCTTGTGTCCGTAGGGCCGCAGGGCGGGCGCGTCGAGGGTCATGAAGGACAGCTGCGCGATTGGCAGACCGGGGTAGAGCTTGATCGGCACGCGCGTGAGGTTGTTGAGCTCGAGCGTCAGCGTGCCCTTCCAGCCGGGGTCGCAGAAGCCGGCGGTGGCGTGCACGATCAGCCCCAGGCGACCGAGGCTCGACTTGCCCTCGATGCGCGCGACGATGTCCTCCGGGAGTTCCACGTGCTCGAGTGTCCTGCCCAGGCAGAACTCGCCGGGGTGGATCACGAACGGCTCGCCCTCCGGGGGGCCCACCTGCTCGGTGAGCCCGCGTGGGGGGTCGCGCAGGTCGATCGCGGTGATCTTGTGGTTGTGGAAGACCCTGAAGGAGTCGCCCAGGCGCAGGTCCACGCTGGCTGGCTGCACGAGCGTCGCATCCCACGGGTCGATCCCGATGCGGCCCTCTTCGACGAGGCGGACGATCGTGCCGTCCGAGAGCACGGAGCAAGGGGGGGGCTGCGTCACGGCGCGGGATTCTCGCAGGATCTCGGCGCGAGGGGCGCGGGGAAGGCTCACTCCCCCAACGGCACGGGCGCAGCCGAGAACTGCGTGAACTCTCGCAGCTGGCGCACGCGAGCGACGATCTCGGCCCCCGCGAGGCTCTCGATCCGATGGGTGCCGAACTCTTCTACGTTGAACGAGGCGAGCGCGGTGCCGTGCGCCATCGCCTGGCGCAGCAGCTCGTCGGTGATCTCCTCGTCGGCGTGGGCGGCGATGTAGCCGACGAAGCCGCCGGCGAACGTGTCGCCCGCCCCGGTGGGATCGACGACCGACTCCAGCGGGAAGGCCGGCAGCGAGAAGAAGCCGTCGGCGGTGACCAGCGCCGCCCCGTACTCGCCCTGCTTGGCGACGATCACCCGCGGTCCGCGCCGCGCCGGCCGTGTCGGCGTCTCCCGGTCGGCGCCGGGGGAGAGATCGTCGGGGGAGGAGTCCTGAGGGGAGGAGGCCCACGAAAGCACCTCGCGGGCGGCCGCGTACAGCGACGCTTTGTCGGTGAGCTGACGCAGCTCGGAGTCGTTGAGGATCAGGCAGTCGCACTCCGCGATCGCCTTCATCAGCGACTCGCGCGCCGCTTCGATCCAGAGGTTCATGGAGTCGAGCGCGACGAACCGCGCATCGGGCATCTGCGAGCGCACCTCGCGCTGCAGGTCGGGCTGGATGTTGGCGAGGAACAGCACGTCGCTGGAGCGCGAGCTCTCCGAGAGCTTCGGCTGGAAGCCCTCGAACACGCCCAGCTGCGTGTCGAGCGTCTCGCGCGAGTTGAGATCCCAGCCGTACTTGCCGCGCCAGAAGAAGGTCTTGCCCCCGGGGATGCGCTCGACGTCGGAGATGTCCACGCCGCGGTTGCGCAGCACGTCGAGCTCGGTCTCGCCGAAGTCGTCCCCGACGGGTCCCACCACGCGTACCTCCTGGAAGAAGGAGGCGGCGAGCGCGAAGTGCACCGCAGCGCCGCCGAGCATCCGCTGACGCTCGCCGAAGGGCGTGGAGACACTGTCGTAGGCGATCGATCCGACAACGGTGATGGGCATCGAGGCGGACCCTATAGCCTCCCGCGGATGCGCGCGATTCAGATGACCGAGTTCGGGGGGCCGGAGGTGTTGAAGCTGGTGGAGCTGCCGCAGCCCCAGCCCGCCGCAGGGGAGGTGCTGATCCGCGTCACCAAGGCGGGCGTGAACTTCGCGGACACGCACACGCGCACCAACTCCTACGTGCGCAAGGCCACGCTGCCGCTGGTGCCGGGCGCAGAGGTGGCGGGCATGCGCGAGGACACGGGGGAGCGCGTGGTGGCACTGACCGGCACCGGCGGCTACGCCGAGTACGCGGTGGCGCCCGCCGCGCACGTGTTCCCGATCCCGCGGGGCGTCGACGACGGCACCGCCCTGGCGCTGCTCGTGCAGGGCACCACTGCGTGGCACCTCTACCGCACGGCAGGGCGCGTGGGGGAAGGCGCGGGTGGAGATGATGGTGGGGGCAAGCAAAGGAGTGTTGGGGACGGGCAGGGGAGTGGTGGCGAGAAAAGCGGTGCGTCGCTGGAGGGAAGCGGCGAGAGGGTGGTGAGCGGCGAGAAGGTGGTGAGCGGCGAGACAGTGGTGGTGCACGCGGCCGCGGGCGGCGTGGGCTCGCTGGCGGTGCAGCTAGGGCAACCGCTGGGCGCCGGCCGCGTGATTGCGACCGCATCGAGCGAGGAGAAGCGCGAGCTGGCGCTGCGACTGGGCGCTGACGTGGCGATCGACCCCGCGCCCGAGGGCCTCACGGAGAGGCTGCTGGAGGCCAACGGGGGCAGGCCGGTGGACGTGGTGTTCGAGATGGCGGGCGGCGAGGTGTTCGACGCCTCATACGCGGCGCTGGCCCCGTTCGGGCGACTGGTGGTGTGCGGGATCGCCTCGCAGCAGCCCAACGAGGTGAGGAGCGGATCGCTGCTGCGCCACTCGCGCGCCGTGGTGGGCTTCTACATCTTCCACTGCCTGGAGCGCCCGGGCATGTTCGAGCGGGCGCTCGCCGACCTCTTCGCCCGCGTTATGCCGAACCCCAGCCACCCGCGGTTGGAGGTCGTTGTCGGGAACACCTACTCCCTGGAGCGGGCCCCGCAGGCCCACATCGACCTGCGCGAGCGACGCACCACGGGCAAGCTGCTGATCGATCTCAGCGCTTGAGACCCCACAACCCGTAAGCTCCCCAGCGTCATGGCCAAGTCATTCGCAGAGCTCGGGCTGACCGAGCGCACCCTGGCGGCGCTGCGCGCGGTCGGCTACGAGTCGCCCAGCCCGATCCAGGAGCAGGCGATCCCCTCGCTGCTGGAAGGGCGCGACGTGATCGGCCAGGCGCAGACCGGCACCGGCAAGACGGCGGCGTTTGGGCTGCCGATCATGGAGTACGTTGACCCGGAGCTGGCGGAGGTGCAGGCGCTGGTGATGACCCCCACGCGCGAGCTGTGCATCCAGGTGACGCAGGCGCTGCGCGCATACGGCGCCCATGCGGGCGTGGACGTGGTGGCCGTGTTCGGCGGCGCGCCGATCCGCAGCCAGCAGGCGCAGCTGCGCTCCGGCGGGCACGTGGTGGTGGGCACCGTGGGCAGGGTGCTCGACCTGATCAGCCGCCACTCGCTGGTGCTGCACGACTGCCGCTTCGTGGTGCTGGACGAGGCCGACGAGATGCTGGACCTCGGCTTCCTGGAGGACGTGGAGAGAATCCTCTCGATGACCCCGAGCGGCAAGCAGACCGCGCTGTTCAGCGCGACGATGCCCCCGCCGATTCGCAAACTGGCCGACGGGTACCTGTACGACCCGGTGCTGGTGAAGGTGGAGGCGGCGACGCTGACGATCGACACGGTGGCGCAGTTCCAGCTCCCGGTGGACGCCAAGCAGAAGCCGGAGAAGCTGGTGGAGGTGCTAAGCGCCGAGAAGCCCGACCAAGCGATCGTGTTCGTGCGCACCAAGGTGCGCTGCGACCAGCTGTTCAGAACGCTGCGCGACCGCGGCATGAACGTGAGGGCGCTGCACGGCGACATGACGCAGGGCTCGCGAGACGGGGTGATGCTGGCGTTCAAGGCCGGCCGGGTGCCGATCCTCGTGGCGACCGACGTGGCGGCGCGGGGCCTCGACATCTCGACCGTCACGCACGTGATCAACTACGACGTGCCCACTTCCCCCGACACCTACGTGCACCGCATCGGGCGCACCGGCAGAGTGGGCCGCTCCGGCCGGGCGATCACCTTCGTGGAGAGCCGCCAGAAGCGCGAGCTGGAGGCAATCGAGAAGCACATCGGCACCTCGATCGCCCCGTGGGAGCCAAACGCGAAGGCGCTGCCCACCCCGGTGAAGGAGCGCCCGCGCCGCCACTCCAAGCCGCACATCACGCGCGATGGCAGCGAGCCGCACACGAAGCTGCTGCTGGCGGGCGGCCGCGCGGGCGGCGTGAGAGTGGCGGACATCGTCGGCGCGGTCACCTCCGCGACGGGCCTGGACGGGGAGGCGGTGCGCGACGTGCTGGTGCTCGACCGCTTCTCGTTCCTGTCGGTGCCGGCCTCCGAGGCCGACCGCGTGATCGAGGCGCTGCAGGAGCGCCGCGTGCGGGGACATCCCATGCGGTTGGAACGGGTCGCGCAGTAGCGCAGGTCCGGCCGCGCCCTATGGCAGAGGACGTCGGCGGGCGTGCGACAATGAGGGCGTGACCAAGGCCGATCTTCATCAGCTCGTGGACCGCTTGCCAGAGGGTGCGGTCGATGGTGCAGCGGTCCTCCTTGGGGAGATCAGCGCCGGACGCATGGACCCTGAGCAGGCGTGGTACTGGACGCGCGAGTGGCAGGCGAAGGAGCGCGAGGCAGACGACGACCGCGCGGCAGGCTGCGTCTCGCGTTTTGAGACCGACGAGGATTTCTTGACAGCATTGGACGAGCGCACGAAGCCGATGGATGCCGACGCGTGATGTCCTCGCGTCGTTCTGGCGTGATTGGGACCGGCTCACTCCACAGCAGCAGCGAGCCTTCCGCCAAGCGGTAGCTCAGTTCATCATCGACGTTGCGGGCGGTGGCCAAGACTTCCATCCAAGGTTGCGCGTCAAGCGGGTGCAAGGACACCCCGGTGTGTGGGAGATGACTTGGGCGCCGGATGGCCGCGCGACCTTCGAGTACGGAGACGAGATTCAGCCCGGCGAGGCGCACATCATCTGGCGCCGCGTCGGCACGCATTCGGTGTTTCGCCGGCCCTGACGACACGGGCCATAGACTCTGCTCCGGGACTCGCCTGTCGTTCATGAACCTCAACCACGAGCAGAGGAGCCACCTCATGCCTAGCACCGCAACAATGCAAACCACAGAGGGCACGATCACCTTCGAGCTGTTCGACGAGGACGCGCCGAAGACGGTCGAGAACTTCCGCAAGCTCGCCGCCGACGGCTTCTACGACGGGTTGAGCTTCCACCGGATCATCAAGGACTTCATGATCCAGGGCGGCTGCCCGCAGGGGACCGGCACGGGCGGCCCGGGGTACACCTTCGAGGACGAGATCAACCCCCACAAGATCGTGCGCGGCGCGCTGGCGATGGCCAACGCCGGCCCCAACACCAACGGCTCGCAGTTCTTCATCGTGACCGCCAAGAAGGCGTCGTGGCTGGACGGCAAGCACACCGTGTTCGGCGAGGTCGCCGACGGCATGGACGTGGTGGACCGCCTCGAGGGCGTCGCCACCGACGGCTCCGATCGCCCGGTCGAGCCCGTGGGCATCGCCTCGATCGAGCTGTCGGAGTAGGAGGCCACCCCGCGCGTGCGCGGGGTGGGACCCCGGCGCATGCGCCGGGGTCGGCAGGGCCGCATGCGGCCCTGCTGGACGGCCACATGTGGCCGTCCTCGCAGCCGCACATGTGCGGCTGCGCCGGGGGCGCATGCGCCCCCGGGCACTCGGCGCATGCGCCGAGTGGACCAGCTGTGCGCCATCCGCAAAGAAATTGGCTCCCGAGCCAGACACGACCCTGTGCGAGGTGTAGCCTCTTCAGTTGAGCGCAAACCAGCATGGGAGGTCCCGCAATGGCGACTGTCGAGGAGCACGCAATCGAGATCCACAACGGCGCGGTGAACGGCGCCCCGGCCGCGGGCGAGATCCCCGTCGAAAACCCGGCCACGGGGGAGATCATCACGACCGTCCCCGACCTCGACGCGGCGGCGGTGGCGGAGCTGGCCAAGCGCGGGCGCCTGGCGCAGCCCACCTGGGAGGCGTACGGCTTCGAGGGTCGCGGGCGCGTGCTGCGACGGATGCAGAAGTGGGTGATGGACAACTCCGAGAGGATCATCGACACGATCGTCTCGGAGACCGGCAAGACCTACGAGGACGCGCAGCTGGCGGAGATCTCCTACGGCGCCGCCGCGTTTGGCTTCTGGGCGAAGAACGCGGAGAAGTACCTGGGCGACGAGCGGGTGCACACCAGCTCGATGTTCGTGAAGGGCAAGAAGCTGATCCTGCGCTTCCGCCCGCTCGGGCTGATCGGCGTGATCGGTCCCTGGAACTACCCGCTGGTCAACTCCTTCGGCGACTGCATCCCCGCGCTCGCCGCCGGCAACTCGGTGATCCTCAAGCCCTCCGAGGTCACGCCGCTCACCTCGATGCTGCTCGCCGAGGGCTTCCTCGAGTGCGGCGTGCCCGCCGACGTCTTCCAGGTGGCCACCGGCCGCGGGGACACCGGCCGCGCGCTGATCGACGAGGTGGACATGATCATGTTCACCGGCTCCACCCGCACCGGGCGCAAGGTCGCGCAGGCGGCCGCCGAGCGTTTGATCCCCTGCTCGCTGGAGCTGGGCGGCAAGGACCCGATGATCGTGCTCGCCGACGCCGACTTGGAGCGCGCGGCCAACGTGGCCACCTACTACTCGATGCAGAACTCCGGCCAGACCTGCATCTCGATCGAGCGCGCTTACGTGGAGGCGCCGGTGTACGACGAGTTTGTCGCCAAAGTCACCGACAAGGTGCGCGCTCTGCGCCAGGGCCGTCCCGGCGGCGGGCCGGGCACGGTGGAGGTCGGCTCGATGACCTTCCCCCCGCAGGTGGACCTCGTCGAGGACCATGTCAACGACGCCTTGTCAAAGGGCGCGCGGGCGCTCACCGGCGGCCACCGTGGCCAGCAGAACGGCGGGCACTACTTCGAGCCGACGGTGCTGGTCGACGTCGACCACTCGATGAAGATCATGACCGAGGAGACGTTCGGCCCGACGCTGCCGATCATGCGGGTGCGCGATGCCGAGGAGGCGCTGCGCCTCGCCAACGACTCCGAATACGGCCTCGCCGGCTCGGTCTTCTCCAAGGACACCGACAAGGGCGAGAAGCTCGCGCGGCGCGTGGAAGCGGGCGCGGTGTGCGTCAACGACGCGATCATCAACTTCGCGGCTTTGGAGCTGCCGATGGGCGGCGTCAAGGCCTCCGGTCTCGGCTCCCGCCACGGCGCGGGCGGGATCCGCAAGTACTGCAACCAGCAGGCCCTGCTGATCACGCCGAAGCTGGCGCTCAAGCGCGAACTGCACTTCTTCCCCTACTCGCGCTCCGGCACCAAACGGCTGGGCAAAGCGCTGAAGTTGCTGTACGGGCGGGGCAAGCGGGACTGAGACGGAGGGGTCAGCCGATCGAGCCTGGCGATGCTGCGCGTTGGCCCTGGAGTTCAGGCTCCAACATAGGTGAACCGGTCGCCGCGAAGACGCTTCGCGCTGATCACTCCCTTCACAAGCGCCCTGACGTACACGGTCCTGGCCCCGTGTGATGGAGTCACGACGGTGCACCGCGTCGTCGAAGTGCATTCGACCTTGGTGGCATCCACCGATCCGAACCTGAAGTTCGTCGCCTCCGCCCCGAGGGCAAAGCCGGTGCCGGTGACGGTCACCGTGGTTCCACCGGTCGTGGGGCCGCTGTGAGGGCTCAGGCTGGTGATGGTGGGTCGTTTTGGAGGCGGTGCGGTCGAGGTGCCCGTGGCTGCCAGACTGAAGTACTGCCCGCCCGCGATCGCCGTGACCCCGGTCAGTCCGCTCACCGCCACCGGCACTACGCCTTCGATGGTGGTGCCGTTGCCGAGGTCTCCGCTGGAGTCGTTGCCCCACGCCATGACCGTGCCATTGCCCAGCAGGGCGAGGCGCTGTTCGAAGCCGCCGGCGATGGCCGTGACGCCGGTCAGTCCGCTCACCGCCACCGGCACGTCGCTGGTTCCACCACCTGTGCCGTTGCCCAGCCGTCCGGCGGAGCCGAGGCCCCAATCCACGACCGTCCCGTCGCGCAGCAGGGCCATGCTCGTCCCGCCATGGGGCAGGGCTGTGACTTCGGTGAGTCCGCTCACGGCCACCGGCACGTCGCTGCTGGTTTCGGTACCGTCGCCCAGTTCCCCCTGCTCGCCATAGCCCCAATCCATGACCGTGCCATTTTTCAGCAGGGCCGTGCTGACGCCGTCGAGCCCGGCTGCGATGGCAGTGACTTCGCTCAACCCGCTCACCGGTGCGGGCGTCGGATTCGAGCTCTGGGTGTTCGAGCCTTTGCCCAGAGTGCCAAATTCGTTGTACCCCCAGGCCATGACCGTGCCGTTGCGCAGCAGCGCAAGGCTGTAGTTGTAGCCGGCTGCGATGGCCGTGACTTCGCTCAGACTGCTTACGGCGACCGGCACGTCGCTGTTGGTTTCGGTGCCGTCGCCCAGCTGCCCGAAGGCGTTGTAGCCCCAGGCCATGACTGTGCCGTCGCGCAGCAGCGCGAGGCTGTGGTTGCCGCCGGCTGCGATGGCCGTCACTTCGCTCAGCCCGCTTACGGCGACCGGCACGTCGCTGCTCCCGCCGCCGGTGCCGTCGCCCAACTCGCCAAAACCGTTTTCGCCCGAGGCCACGACCGTGCCGTCGTGCAGCAGAGCCAGGCTGAAATCAGCACCGCCCGAGACGGTGGTGACTTCGCTCAGTCCGCTCATAGCCACAGGGATGTCGCTTTCGGTGGTGGTGCCATTGCCGAGCTGTCCCCGTGTGTTGTCGCCCCAGCCGAAGGCGCCCGAAGGAGAGGCCCACGCGGGCTGGGCCGTCGCTGTGCTCAAAGCGCCGACCAGCACCACCAAGGCCGGCGCGAGCTGCGCGACTCGCGGCGAAACGTAACCTCTGAACCACCTCATGGGCGCACTCCTTGTCGCTCTCGCTTGACACGCCGAAGGCCCACGGATGGGTTACGCCATCGCGACCCGCCAACGATCGATTGAATAAGTCTAACCGAACCAACGGCATTTGTGCTTTTTGATGTCGCCTTCGTCTGCCGAGCCGGGGAGGGCTTGCCATCGGCGATGACCGCGTCTCTGGCCGTGTGCAGATCGGCCGATCCGAGCCCGAGTTCTTCGGCGTTTTTGATCGACAGGACCGTGCTGGATGCCCCGGAATCGACCGTACCCCAGAGGTTGACGTGCGGACCGCCCTGGGCCTGAACGCGAACACCGAGCGACGGCACCTCATACTCGTCGTAGGGGAACCTCCACTTCGGCATCGGATCGCTGCGCTACCTGGCGAAGATACGCGTGCTCGGCACATGGAAGAGCGCCACTTCCGAGCGCCGGCCCCCGAGCTCTTGGAGCAATTCCTCCTGCGTGTCGCTGACGGTGTCGAGAACGCTCCCGCGCAGGGCGACCCACTTACCGGGGTGTTTAAAGGTCTCCGATGGGATCGACGAGGTCGAGAGCCCGTCGTCGGACCCTTGGTCAGGGTCCACATAGCCGAGCGGCACGGAGAACAGATCATCCACTGGCCCAGTGTAGTGCGGCCCCGCCTTCAGAAGGCCCAGCACGGCCGACACGCGATCAGACGATCACCTCCCGCAGCGCCAGCCCCAGCAGACGTTCGAGCTCGGAGATCGTGGTGTCGGCGCTGGTGTGGTGAACGGTGGCCATCCCCAGCTCCTCGGCGGGGACGAGGTTGAAGGGCAGGTCGTTGACGTACACGCACGCCTCGGGCGCCACGCCCGCGCGCTCGGCGCCCAGCTCGTACATCCGGCGCGAGGGCTTGCGGATGCCCTCCTCGGCGGAGATCACCACGCCGTCGAACAGCTCCTCGAAGAGGTTGTGGGGGTAGCGGTGCACTCCCCATGAGTTGGACACCAGCGCCGTGCGCAACCCGGCGGCATGCGTCAGGCGCACCGCGTTCACCATCGCCTCGTCGGGTCCCACGCCCGCGAACAGACCATCCACCAGCCCGTCGGGCTCGACCTCCAGCAGCGCGGCGAATTTCTGCTCGAACTCGCGCTCGTCGAGCTTTCCCTTCTCCAGGGCAACCAGCAGCTCGCGTGCCTCGGGGTCGCTTTTGAAGCGGCTCATCAGCTTCTGCGGGTCGATCTCCGCTGCCAAGCAGAAGGCGTGGAAGGACGCGAACAGGTTGGTCGTAAGCACGCCACCCCAGTCGATCAGCAGGGCAGAGCGGGTGGCGCCGTCGCCGTCGCGCGCGTTGCCGCTGGCGAGCGCGTCGGCGGACTCACCCACCGCGTGTCACCTCCTCCGCGTGGGCGGCCAGCTGCAGCACGCCCTCGCCGAAGTGCTTCAGGTAGGGGTCGTCGGTGGCGCCGGCGAGCGCGCGCTTGTAGTTGCCCTCCATGAACACCGTCATCTTCCACACCGCCAGCGTCACATACCAGCGCAGGTCGCTCATCGAGCGGCCGCTGTGCGCTTCGTAGCGGGCGATCAGCTCTGTGCGGGTAGGGAAGCCCTCGGCCTTCGTGACCGCGCCCAGCGAGTCCCTGATGCCGCCTGGCGGGTCGTCGGCCTGGCCCCACACCATGCACATGTAGCCGAGGTCCGCCAACGGGTCGCCGATCGTCGCCATCTCCCAATCCAGCACCGCCGTCAGCTGCGCGGGGGCGCCGGTCGCGAACATCGTGTTGCCGAGGCGGTAGTCCCCGTGCACGATCGTAGCCGAGCCGGACTCCGGCAGGTGCTCGGCCAGCCACGCCGCCACGCGTTCGACCGCAGGGATCTCGCGCGTCTTGTTGATCTCCCACAGCCCCCCGAAGCGCCGCAGCTGGCGCTCCAGATAGCCAGTGGGCTTGCCGAAGTCCTCGAGGCCCGCCGCGCGCCAGTTGACGGCGTGGATCTCCACCAGCGCGTCGATCAGCTCCTCGGCGATCCGCTTACGCTCGGCCGGTGTGTCGAGTGCGGGCGGCAGCGTGAACACGATCGCCTCGCCCTCCACGCGCTCCATCACGTAGAAGGGGCACCCGATCGTGGTGGGGTCGTCCTCCACCGCGAGCACGGTGGGCACGCGCGCGGCGGTGCCCTGCAGCGCCCGCAGCAGCCGTGCCTCGCGCAGGACGTCGTGCGCGGAAGGCGGCAGCGGCGGGCGCGGGGGGCGGCGCAGCACCAGCTCACTGCCGTCGCCGCGCTTGATCAGGTAGGTGACGTTGGAGTGGCCCTCGCCGATCGGGCTGGCCTCGAGGTCGCCCTCGCCGAGGCCGTGGGCGTCGAGGAACTCGCGCAGGGGGTCGAGCACCAGCAGCGGCGGGCGGGCGTTCTCCTGCGCCTGCTCGTGGGTGTGGACGATGTCATCCGGCGCGACTGCTGAACTCATGGTCCGCACGCTATCGGAGCGCGCCTCGTGGGGTCCACCGCAACATCGTCCCCGCCGCCGTGTCATAGCCTCCATGCCCAAAGCTCCCATCTCCCTCACCAAAGCCCGTAAATCCCTCCTCGCGCTGCTGCTGGCCGGCGTCGCGCTCGCCGTGAGCGCTCCCTCGGCGCTGGCCTCGCGCAACCAAACCGTCTTCTTCGAGGCCGGCAAAGTGCTGATCGAACCGCACAAGCGCGAACACGCCTTCCAGCAGATGGAGCATCTGGGGGTGCACGCGCTGCGCGTGGAGCTCTATTGGTCCTACGTGGCCCCTGCCTCCGGGAGCAACAAGCGCCCGAAGTTCGAAGCCACCAACCCCGCCGCCTACAACTGGTCGCTGTACGACTGGGTGCTGAACAAGGCGAAAGAACTGAAATGGCCGGTGCTGCTCACCGTGACCTCGCCGGTGCCGAAGTGGGCGAGCGCCAACCACACGGCTCTCGGTAGTCCCAACGCGAGCTACTTCAAAGAATTCATGACCGCGGTGGGCAAGCACTACGGCTCGGAGGTGTCGCTGTTCGCGATCTGGAACGAGCCCAACGACATCGCCTCCCTGCAGCCGCAATTCAACTCCTCCGGCCAGCCCGTCTCGCCGCGCATCTATCGCGGCCTGTTCCAGGAAGGCTACGCGGGGCTGCAGGCCGCGGGCATCGCGCACCCCAAGGTGCTGATGGGCGAAACGGCGCCGGTCGGCAACGACAGCCTCAGCCGCTCGGAAGTCCGCAAATATGGGCTGCTCCACGACGTGGCGCCGCTGGCGTTCATGCGCGGCGCGCTGTGCCTCAACTCCCACTACAAGAAGGCGGGCGGGTGCGGATCGGTGTCGGCGTACGGCTACTCCACCCACGCCTACACCCAGAAGCAGGGTCCCCTGTGGGTGCCGCCGGTGCGCGACGACGTCACGATCGGGACGCTCTACCGTCTGGAAAACGCTCTCAACCTGGCTGCCCGTGCGGGCGCGATCAGGGCCGGAATCCCGATCTACCTCACCGAGTTTGGGGTGCAGAGCGTGCCCAACCGCTACGAGGGTGTGTCGCCCGCCAAACAGGCCGAATACGATGCGCTCGCCGAATACATCGCCTGGAAGAACCCGCGCGTGGCGGCCTTCTCGCAGTACCTGCTGCACGACGATCCCACCGGTGGCCCTCCGGGATCGGGCGTGCACGGCGGCACGGTCGGCTTCCAGACGGGCCTGGAGTACGTCAACGGCAGCCCCAAGCCGCTCTACTCGGCATGGCCGATCCCGCTGGTCGTCTCGAAGGTGGGTCACCGCTTCTCGCTGTGGGGCTTGGTGCGCCCGGCGACGGGCTCGACCAAGGTGACGATCCTCATCAAGACGCGCGGCGCAAAGAAGTACCGCGTGCTGAAGACCGCCACCACCGAATCGCTCGGCTACTGGAGCTTCACCTCGAGCACGGCGGGCGCGTCTTGGAAAGTGCGTTGGACCAGTCCCACCGGCGCTAAGTACGAAGGGCCGGCGATCGGAGCCACGCCCTCACCGTGAGTCAGGGGGAGGCGCGGAAGCTCGCCCATCCCCATCGTCCCTTTCGTCGGCTCGGCATCGCCTCCTAAAGTTGAAGGGCGATGCCGGAGCTGCCAGAGGTAGAGATAACTGCACGCCGGCTCGATGGCGCCCTGCGCGGGGCCGCGATCGAGTCGGCGCTGGCGCCCGGCATCAACGCGCTGCGGAGCTTCGACCCGCCGCTCACCGAGCTGGCGGGCCGCACGATCGCGGGTGTGCGCCGGCGCGGAAAGCACCTGATCGTCGATGTCAACGGAGACCCCGAACGCCTGGCGCTGCTGATCCATCTGATGTCGGCCGGCCGGCTGCAACTCTACGACAAGCGCGCCGGCCCGCGCGACCGCACCTCGCGCCTACTCGTGCGGATCGATGACAGTCGGGAGCTGCGCCTGCGCGAGTTCGGCTCCAAGCAGGCGGCGTGGGTGAAGCTGCTGCGTGCCGAGGAGCTCGACCAGGAGCAGGCGCTCGCCACCCTCGGCCCCGAAGCGTGGCCCGACCCGCCGTCGTTGCGCGAGCTGCTGAACGCCCCCCGCCCGCTGCACACGATGCTGCGCGACCAACACACAATCGCCGGCATCGGCCGCTCGTGGGTGGACGAGATCCTGTGGGAAGCCCAACTCTCTCCCTACAAGCGCGGCGCCGACCTCACCGAGGCGGAGGCGCAGCGGCTGCGCGAGGCGACGATCGCGATCCTCGGCGCGGCGATCGACCACTACGAGCGCGTGATCGTCCTGCCGATCCCCGACAAGCTGCCAATGCCGCTGCGCATCCACCGCCACGAGGGGGAGCCCTGCCCTCGCTGCGCCACCACATTGCGCTCGGTGCACTTCGAGGACTACGTGATCGCCTACTGCCCCACCTGTCAAACCGAGGGCCGGGTGCTCAAGGACCGGCGGTTGTCGCGGCTGTTGAAGTGACGGTGGCCTGTGATTCAGCAACCCTCAAGAGCGCATGGTCTCCATTGGGTCGGAAAAATGGTAGGATGATGGGGGTGAAGGTAAGTGTGAGCCTGCCTGGAGAAGATGTGGCGTTCTTGGACGCATACGCCAGTACTCATGCGTACCCATCACGCTCAGCTGTCGTGCATCAGGCGATCCGTGCACTTCGCCTCGGTGAGCTTCACGAGGCATACGGCGATGCCTGGGCGGAGTGGGAGGCGGATGGAGAGGCGGAGAGCTGGAACGCTGTTGTCGGCGATGGTGCGTGATGCGGCGGGGGGAGGTGCGTATGGTCGATCTTGACCCCGTCCGCGGCGCGGAGGCAAGCAAGCTACGGCCAGCCGTGATCGTGAGCAACGATGTCGCCAATCAAACCGCGGCCAGGCTGGCCCGAGGAGTGCTGACGGTCGTGCCGATCACCTCGAACGTCGAGCGTGTCTACCCGTTTCAGGTGTTGCTGCCCGCGGGAGCCGGCGGTTTGCCACGAGACTCCAAGGCTCAGGCCGAGCAGGTGCGCTCGATCGATGCCGAGCGTGTCGGCAGGCAGCTCGGTCAACTGCCAGATGGGGTGATGACCTCTCTCGACGACGCGCTACGTCTGCACCTGTCCCTGTAGCGCCACACCGACGCTCTCAGGCGCCCGCAACCTGAAGCGCGCAGGCTTGGCAGAGTAGGAACAACCAACCACTCGAGGGCCTCGGGGAGACCCCGCGTGCTCAGGGGACGCGGATGTCGTGTTTCGCGCGAGCTGCCCCGAGCTCGATAAGGCTCCCCGTGTTCCGGTCGATGCGCCGCACCCACGTCCAGTGGCGACCAACCGGGCAGCGCTGCCACCGCCACCTGCCCATCCTGATGGCCTTCAGCGAGCCTCCGGGGATCCAGATCGTCATGAACACATGGCCTTCACGGCACCGCACGGGGCGCTCGAATCGCTTGAGGATACGCATCGATCAGAGTCTACATTCGACGATGAGCACGACCAGACGATGAGCAAGACCAAGCCAAGAACGGGGTGCGCGTGCCTGTGGCCGTGAGTGTGTGTCACGTGGGTGGTCCCCAAAGACGTGGCGCGAGAGGTTGGCTACGATGCCGCGATGATCCAGCCAGGACAGAAGGCCCCCGACTTCGAGCTGTCCGACCAGGACGGTCGCACGGTCAAGCTCTCGGACTTCCGCGGGAATGCGGTCGCGGTGTATTTCTACCCGAAGGCTGCAACCGCGGGCTGCACGGTGCAGGCGTGCGGGGTCCGCGACCACCAAGCCGACTACGCCAAGGCCGGTGCGGTGGTGCTCGGCATCTCCCCCGACCCGGTCGCGGCCCTCAAGAAGTTCCACGACAAAGAGGGGCTGAACTTTGTGCTGCTGGCCGATGAGGGCCACGCGGTCGCGGAACGCTACGGCGTTTGGGTCGAGAAGTCGATGTACGGCCGCAGGTACTTCGGTAATGAGCGCACCACGTTCTTGATCAACCCCGATGGGCGCATTAGCTCGGTACTGCGCAAGGTCAAGCCGGCCGAGCACGACCGGTTGGTGGTGAAGGCGCTCGCGGACGCCTCGCCGTCGGCGGCGTAGGCTGCATGGGCACAGTTGTCGGCGGACCGTCCTTGTCCGCTGCCCACGTCCGTTTATAGGTCACGCTCCCTTACGAGCTTGCGCGTCTGCTTGCCATGCAGAAGGTCGTGGGTTCGAGTCCCATCATCCGCTTCATAAAAGCCCCGCAAAGCGCGGGGTTTTTCTTTGCCTGAGCCAGGCGCCAGTGGGCTTTGTCCCAAAACTTTGTCCCAAAATTGGCTGCCTGCTCCCCGTTGGTGCGGCTCCCTTGGCGCAGCTAGGCCCGCCTCGCCACCGGCGGGCGCCGCGCCCGCGGCACCGACTATGATTCCGAAGTTCAGGATCATGAGCAGACAAACCGCGCACACCTCACCTCGCTCCTGGCGCCTCCTTTGCCTGCTCGCTGGCGCGCTCCTCGCCGCGTGTGCGCTCGCGCCGCCCATGGCGGCCGCTGCGGCCGGCGAGCCCATCATCAGCGAAGGCACCGCGAAGGAAGTTGGCAAGGAAGTCCTCGTCGAAGCGCAGATCAACCCCGAGGGCCTCGAAACCAGCTACGAAATCCTCGTCGAATGCCCCGACCACGCGCTCTGCCAGACAACGGAAGGCAAGCTCTCCGCCATCAACGAAACTCGCGTCGTGCACCTCACGCTCACCGCCCCCCAGCCCGACGCCACCTACTTGTTCACTGTCGCCGCCCGCAACGCTGAAGGAAAAGCCTCAGCGAGCTGGAGCTTCCAAGTCCCCCAGCTCACCGCCCCAGTAATCCCGCCCGGCGCCTGCCCCGACGGATGCAGCAAAAACGAACAGTACGACTCGGAAACCCCCAGCTGGTACACCGAACTCTCAAACTCCGAGTCAAACGCAACCCTCAAAGAATACGAAGCAAAACAGGCCCGCGAACAGCAGGAAAAGAAGGCCAAGGAAGCTGCCCGCTACGCCACCGAAGAGGCCGAACTCAAACAGGCCGAGGAACGCGAGGCACAGGAAGCCACCGCCCGCGAACGCACCGAACGCGAAGAAGAAGAAGCCGAACACCCAGCCTGCCGCGTCCCCGCGCTGAAGGGCGACACCCTCACCGCCGCCCGCCACGCGCTCGCCAGTGCGCACTGCCGCCTCGGCGCCGTCCATCAGCTCGCGCACCACCACGGCACGCTGCGCGTCAGCGCTCAGGGCGCCCCGGCGGGGACCCGGCTCGTGGGAGAGGCGCGCGTAACGCTTACGCTCGGCGCGAAGCGGGCTTCGCACCGGGGTCGAGCACGATGAACACGGTGCGTCTCCCGCCGCCAGCGCGTGGACAGCCGCGTGTCCTTGCTGGCGTGTTCATAGTAGGCCTCCTCCTGACCGGGGTGCTGCTGGCCGCGCCGGCTCCTACCGCCGCTGCACTCCCCACAATCATCAGCACCGCATGGGCACCCACCACCAGCGAAGTGCTACTGGAGGCAAAAATCGACCCAGGGGGCCTCGAAACCACCTACGAAATCCAAGTCGAATGCCCTGACCACGCACTCTGCCAGCGCACCGAAGGTAAGCTCCCGGCGATTGCAGAAAACCTCACCGTGATTCTGGCGTTGCGCGAACCACAGTACGGCTCCACCTACTGGTTCACCGTCACCGCGCACAACGCGGACGGCAAAACATCCAAGAGCAGCGAAGCCGCGCTCCCTTCGACTCCCCCCGACATCCCACCCGGTGCCTGTCCCTTCGGGTGCGCCGTCACAGAACCATACACGCCTCCCGAAAGCCCCTGGGCCAACCAGAGCGGCAACGAAGCCGCCGCCCGCACCGTCGCCGAACAACGGCCAAAGAACACGAAGAACAACAGGCCAAGGAAGCCGCTGCCCAGCGCGCCGCAGAAGCAGAAGCCCTCAAACGCCACCAAGAAGAACAGGCAGAGCAAGCCTTCCGCGAACGCGAGGAACGAGAAGACAAAGAAGCAGAACACCCCGCCTGCCTCGTCCCAGCACTGAACGGCGACACCCTCACGGCCCGCCCGCCACGCGCTCGCCACCGCGCACTGCCGCCTGGGCGCCGTCCACCGGCCCGCCCACCACCACGGCACCCTGTGCGTCAGCGCCCAGGGCGCCCCGGCGGGGACCCGGCTCGCGGGAGGGGCGCGCGTGATGCTGACGCTCGGCGCGAAGCGGGCTTCGCGCCGGTAGGCACTTCAGGAGGAGCCATAAGCGCTTTCTGGCGCTACACCGAGACCGGATGCGGACGCGGACTACTACCAGCAACGCGCGCCTCCACTTCGTGCAGCACGCCCGTCTCCTCGGTCAGTCTGCGAGCTTCTTTCCTGGCGACATCGTAGTCCAGGTAGGGACCTACGAATGAGAGGGGTCCCTCGGAGACGTTTCCTGTTTTACATACCCAGTAGACAGTATTTAAGTTATTTATTGACATTTTATTCCTTTCTTTCTCTTTTTATTTTTAATTCACTGTGGAAGTTATATCGTGCGCGGCGGTCGTGGGGTCGCGCGGTTTCCAGTGCTCATACCGTAGCAGGCGTTAACTGACCTGCATTTCACCTTCACGAAGTCAGGCTGCTGTTGTGGTGGGCATCGACGCGGTGGGGAGACCTTCGGCCTCTGCGCGCAGCCGCATCCCTGTGTCGCCGGTTACGATCGTCACGCCCTGGTCTGACAGTCGTCGCAGGTCGCGGGCCGTTTCGAGTATCTCGGTGTCTGCATCTGCCGGCCGTACCCTGGGGCCGGGTTCGATGAAGACCTCGATCGTCGCGTAGCCGTTTAGTGTCTTCGGTGCCCCACCGGCCCCGACAAGCTTATAGAGATGAGGAAGCCGTTTGCGCGCACGGTCGCGGATTCGGAGTGGGTGGGGGCGCTGGGTGCGGCTGGCGCCGAGCATGTGATGGGCCGCTTCGGGATGGGGCGCAGCTGGGCCTACCAGCGCCTTGAGAGTTTGAGTGCCGGGGGGCTGCTCGCTCCGCGGGCGCTCTTGCATCGCCGGTCCGCGCTGTATGTGGCGACGACCGAGGGGCTGCGCTGGCTCGGCCTCGGGCGCCTGGGCGTGTACCGCGTGGGGCCCGTTGGCTTCGAGCACGCCTGGCAGGTCGCGAGCATCGCGGTCGCGCTGCACAGGCTGCTGCCAGGCTTCAGGGTGCTCAGCGAGCGGGAGATCCGGGCAGACGAGCGCGAAGAGCAGCAACTGCTGGTCTCCGCGCGCCTCGGGGCGCTCACTGGCGCCCGCCAGCAGCTCCACCGGCCCGACCTCGCGCTGATCGACCCGGCCGGGGGCGTGCACGCGGTCGAGGTCGAGCTGTCGGTCAAGGCCCGCGCTCGGCTGCAGGCGATCTGCACGGGCTGGGCGCGAGCCCGGTACGTCCGGGGCGTCTACTACCTGGCGGCGCCCGCCGCCGCGGGGGCGCTCACGCGCGCTGTGCACGAGACCCGCTCCCAGGATCGCATCACGATCCTGGCGTTGGATAACACGCGAGTGCTCGCCGCCACCGTGGCAGGGGAGGTGAGCGGCAATGGCCATCGCTGAGCATTTCCTTGAGCAGCTGGCGCTTGGTACCTTCGTGGTGATCGGCGGTGGCGTTGCGCTCGCAATCGCGCTGCGCTACCGCGGCCTTTATTGGACGTGGGCGCTGCTCGGCTTCCCGGCGAGCCTGCTGGCGCTCGGGATAGACGGGCTGCTCGGCCTCGGTGGCTTCGCCACGAGCGGCCTTGCCTCGCTTTTGGGGATGAGCTGGCATCACACCGATGTGATGCGCGGCGCCGACCACGCCGAAGCCGCGCACGCACGGCTTCGCATACGCCACTGGCTGCAGCGCACGGGTGAGCAGCGCCGCGGCGAGCCGTGGGTGCAGGGCGAGTGGCTGGTCCTCGGGCGCGACGAGCGCGGCTTGTCGGTCTCGATCCCGGTCGGGTATCACTCGGGCAAGCACACGCTCGTGCTCGGCGCGACCGGCGCGGGGAAGACCGTCAGTCAGACGTGGGTCTGCACACGGCTGATCGAAGCCGGGCACGGCGCGGTCGTGATCGACCCGAAGGGCGATCCGCTTCTGCGCAGCGAGCTACAGGCCGTCGCGGAGAGCCAGGGGGAGCGCTTCCTTGAGTGGACACCGGAGGGGCCGTACGCATATAACCCCTACGCGCACGGCTCGGACGGGGAGATCGCCGACAAGGCGCTCGCGGGGGAGATGTTCACCGAGCCCCACTATCTGCGCCAGGCCCAGCGCTACCTCGCTCACGCGGTGCGTGTGATGCGCGCCGCCGAGATCCCCGTCACCCCGGCTCGCTGCTGGCGCATATGGACCCGCGTCAGCTGGAGGTGAGCGCCCGTGGCCTCGAGGAAGAGACTGCGGCGCACACCCAGGCGTACCTGGACTCGCTCTCAGACCGGCAGCTGCGCGACCTCGCCGGTGTCCGCGATCGGCTGGCGATCCTCGCCGAGTCAGAGCTGTCGCCGTGGCTCACACCCAGCGAGGGAACGCCCGTCCTGGATCTGCACGAGGCGGTCGCGTCCTCTGCGGTCGTCTACTTCCGCCTGGACGCAGACCGCCGCCTGTTGTTGAGCGCGATGCTCGCCGGGGCTATCGTCGTCGATCTCATCACGCTCGTCTCACGGATGCAACGCACGCCGATCCCCACGGTCGTGATGATCGACGAGTTCGCCGCGCTGGCCGCGGGCCAGGTCAACCGCCTCTTCGGCCGTGCCCGTTCGGCCGGTATCAGCCTGATCCTCGGCACCCAGGAGCTCGCGGACCTCAAGGCGACCGGACAAGATGGCCTGCGCGAGCAGGTCCTCGCAAACGTGCAGGCGCTGATCGCGCATCGCCAGAACGTCCCCGAGTCCGCGGAGTTGATCGCCGCAATCGCGGGCACCAAGGCCGTTTGGATCACAACCGAGCAGACCGAGGAGGGCCCGTTGCTCTCCGGGCCAAGCGGCCGTGGCTCACGCCGGCGCGGCCACGAGTTCCAGATCCACCCCGACCGCATCAAGCGCCTGGCCACCGGGCAGGCCGTCCTCATTACCCCCGGCAGCGAGCGGCCCCCCGCGATCATCCACGTCAACCATCCGGGGAAGCGGCAGGGGCAGAAGCGCCCTGGCTGCCTCGCGCAGCAAATCTAAAGAGCCACAATCAAACGAGTGTCCAGAATCTCAACACATTTTTCGGATGCATCTGATAGAACACCCAGCCATCGGTTCCTTCGGCTCGATATGGGGAGGCCTCATGGGTGGAATGCGGTTGGGCAGGACATGGCTGATGGTCCACATCGGCAACGGGGGTCGCCTCGTGGGGCGAAGCCGATTCGCGAGGAGCATCGGCGTCTTGGCCACCCTGCTCCTAGCTGGGCTTGCTTTGGTGCCCGCTGGCGCATCAGCTGAACCGCTCTGTGCCAACACATGGATAGGCCCCAGCGAAGGGTCATGGGAGGTTGCTAAAGACTGGTCAACCGGAGCGTTGCCGACTTCTACCGAAGTTGTGTGTATCGGGACTGGAGACACGGTCAACGTGACGGAAGGCACGGCCAGTGTCCTTGAGGTCAAAGGCACTGTTGTAATCCCCTCTGGGAAACTCGAAGTCGCAAGCGCGTTGGAAGCGTCGAGCGTTGCAAGTCTTACGGTGTCCGGCGGGATCCTTAAGGGTGCTGGCACTATGGACGTGTCCGGGTCGATGTCTTGGTCGGCTGGTGAACTGACGGGATCGGGTTCAACGGTGCTCTTGCCGGGGGTATCCGCGGTGCTGGAAGGGAGCGAACATCGGCATTTGGGTGGTCATCTGCTTGTGAATGAAGGCACGATGACGTTGTCGGGGGGACATCTGAGCTTGGCCGAAGGATCGGAGTTGAAGAACGTCGGGACGTTGAAGGTCAACTCGGAATCGTCTCCTGCCATCGGGTTTGAAGGGTCAGCGACGTTGCAGAATACAGGGACCCTGGAGAGGACTGAAGGCATTGGTACCGCCCGGATCGAACCCAATTTTGAAAACCTCGGCATGGTGATCGCGCAAAGTGGTTCTTTGGGGTTCTCCCAGGGCGGCTCATCTAGCGGTACAAATGAATGGCGAGCGTCGGAAGGCAAGGCCATTAATTTTGAATCGGGAACGTTTTCGCTACCGACTGCAACTTTTTCGGGCTCTATTAATGTTGAAGGTTCTACCGTGAACATTGGTAGTGTAAAAGCTAAAGAAGCTCAGGTCTCGATTGATTCATCGGGAGGCGAATTGACTGTCACGAGCGGGTCTACGGCCACCGTCGGTAATTTTGTGATGGGTGGCGGAACCCTGTCAGGCGCCGGGGCACTCGATGTCGCTGGGTCATTGACATGGTCCGGGGAAAGCACGATGTCGGGGTCAGGCTCGACGGTGGTTTTGCCCGGTGTATCGGCAACGCTGGCGACGAATGTGCATAGGCATGTATCGGGTGGACGCTCGTTCGTCAACGAAGGAACGATAACGCTGTCGGCAGGGCACCTTGCCTTGGCCGAAGGGTCTAAATTGACAAATCTCGGTGTCTTCAAGGTGAACTCGGAATCTTCTCCGGCGATTGGGTTTGAAGGGTCAGGCACGCTGTTCCAGAATAGCGGTACGTTTGAGCGGACCGAAGGAAAAGAAGCTGCGACGATCGAACCCAACTTTGAAAATCTAGGGTTCATCAGTGAAGAAACGGGCAAGTTCTCCTTTTCACACCCTGTGGTTAATCGAGCATCGTCGACCCAGTTGGGAGGCGCGGAAGATTTGGCCTCTGGCCAGACGCATGCGACCTGCGGCAAACCAGTGAGCTGTGGGACAGGGAATGAGTTTGAAGCTCAGACCGACTTTGCGATTGGCGGGCGAGGCGTAGGTCTTGATCTCACGCGGTACTATAACTCGCAGGCAGCGGCCGAAGGACTCAAAGGCGTTTTCGGTTACGGCTGGACAAGTTCCTTCAGCGATCACTTGGTGGTCAATAAAACCAGCAAAGTTACCACGCTCTACCAGGCTAACGGCGGCACAATACCGTTTACCGAAGAAAGCGGAGAATCGTTCAAAGCGCCAACATGGACGCAGGACATACTACACGGATCGGAAGCTGCTGGCTACACGCTGACCCTTGTCGATCAGACCAAGTACAAATTCGGGGGTAGCAGCGGTCGTCTTGAAAGCGTTACCGACCGTGACGGCAACGCGACGACGCTCGCCTACAATGCCGAAGGGCACCTGGAAACCATTACTGATCCCGTCTCCCGTAAAATCAAGCTCAAATACAATGCCGAAGGGCTGGTGGAAAGCGCGGAAGACCCGATGGGTCATGTCGTCAAATATACCTACGAAGGCGGGAACCTCAAGAGCGTCACTCAGCCCGCAGAAGCAAGCCTACGCTGGCAGCTCAAATACAACGGTTCGCACGAGCTCACGGAAATGCTTGACGGCCGTGAAGGCAAAACGACCAACGAATACAACGGCTCCGACCAGGTCATCAAACAGACAGACCCGGCTGGGCATACACTCACGTTCGAATATGAAACATTCCACACCAAGATTACGAACACCACCACCGGGAGCATCACGAACGAGCACTTTACGAGCAACGACGAGCCCGCCTCGATTACGCGAGGCTATGAAACCTCCAACGCCACAACCGAATCCTTTACATACAACGAAGGCGGTTACCTCACGAGCGTCACCAACGGTGACGGGTATACCACAACGTATGGTTATGACAGTGCGGGTGATCGAACCAGCATGGTCGATCTCGACAAAGACGAAACGAAATGGACGTACGACTCCACGCATGACTTGGAAACGATGACGACGCCAAAGGGCGAGACGACTACGATCAAACGCGAAAGCCACGGCAACCCGGAAGTAATCGAACGCCCGGCTCCCGGTGGCAAAACACAGACCACCAAATACAAATACACCGCCCACGGTGAAGTTGAAAGCGTCACCAATCCGTTGGAACACACCTGGAAATACGAATATGATTCCAAAGGCGACAAGACTGTCGAAATAGACCCGGAAAGCAACAAGCGGACCTGGGAATACAATGAAGACTCACAGGCGATTGCATCGGTTAGCCCGCGCGGGAACATCAGCGGTGGCAAACCGGCTGAATTCACGACCAAAATTGAACGCGACGCCCAAGGTCGCCCACTGACGATAACCGACCCGCTCAAACACACCACTAAATACAAATATGACGGGGATGGCAACGTCGAAAAAGTCACCGACGGCAACGACCACACCACCACCTACACCTACAACGGGGATAATCAGCCGATCAAGGTCGAAGCACCCAACAAAGCCCTCACCGAAACCGAATACGACGGTGCCGGCCAAGTCACCGTCCAGATCGACGGCAACAAACACAAGACCAAATACAAACGTAACATTATCGAGGAGGTCACCGAAGTCACCAACCCCCTCGGGCACGTGACCACTAAGGAATACGACGGCGCGGGAAACCTGATCAAACTCACCGATCCAGCGAAACGCACCACCACCTACACCTACGACCACGCCGGGCGGCTGACCGAAGTCAGCTACTCCAGCGGCAAACCATCGACGATCAAATACGAATACGACAAAGACGGCGACCGCACCAAGATGACCGACGAGACCGGCACCACCACCTACACCTATGACCAGCTCGACCGACTGACCGAAAGCGAAAGCGGTCACAAAGAAGTCATCAAATACGAATACGACCTCGCCAACGACCAGACAAAGATCACTTACCCCACTGGCAAGGAAGTAACGCACGCCTTCGACAAAGATGGACGCCTTGAAAAGCTCACCGACTGGCTCAAACACGAAACCAAATTCACCTATAACTCCGACTCCGACCTCGAAAAGACGGTTTTCCCCAGCGAAACAAAAGACGAAGACAAATACACGTACAACGACGCGGACCAAATGACCGAAGTTAAGATGGTCAAAAGCACGGAAACACTTGCGTCGCTTGTCTACACCCTCGACAGCGATGGCCAGGTCAAAAAGACCACCACCAAAGGCCTCCCTGGGGCTGAAGTCACCGAAGACACTTACGACGAAAACAACCGCCTGACTAAATATGGCAGCACCGAATACAAATATGACGCCGCGAACAACCCAACCAAGGAGGGCTCGACCGAAAACACCTTCAACGAAGGCGACGAGCTCGAAAAAAGCACCAGTGCGACTTACTCCTACGACGAACTCGGGGAGCGCACCAAAACAAAACCGTCCACCGGCCCCGCCACCACCTACGGCTACGACCAAGCGGGCGAGCTGACCTCGGTCGAACGACCCAAAGAAGGCGCAACGCCCGAAATCAAAGACAGCTACGAATACAACGGCGAAGGACTTCGCACCGCCCAGACAATCAACGGCACAACCAGCTATCTTGCGTGGGACATGGCCGAAGAACTACCCCTGATCCTCAGTGACGGCACCAACAGCTACATCTACGGTCCCGGCGGTGTCCCCGTCGAGCAAATCAACAGCTCTGAAACCCCGACCTATCTGCACCACGACCAGCAAGGCTCGATCCGCCTCCTGACCGGCTCCGCCGGCACCGTCAGCGGCAAATGCACCTACGGCGGCTATGGAGTTGCCACCTGCGAAGGGACGGCGACCAGCCCGCTCGGCTACGACGGGCAATACACCAGCGCCGACACCGGCCTGATCTACATGCGAGCCCGTGTCTATGACCCAAACACGGGAGAGTTCCTCAGCGCTGATCCATTGCTTGCAGCCACACACGAGCCCTACTCATACTCGGGCGATAACCCGCTGAATTTCAACGACCCGACAGGCTTGATATTTGGCCTACCATCGCCGAGTCAGGTGGCTGGAGCAGCCGTAGAAGGGGTGGAAAGCGCTGCTAAAACGACTGTTGGTGCAGTTGAAAGTGTTGCTACCGGAGTGGCCAACGTTGTCAACACTGCCGGACAAAAAATTGCAAGTTTCGGACAATACGCGGCCCCAGCGTTCGATATAGCAACGGGCGTTGCATGTGGCGTCGCCATCGAGGCTTGTGGGGCGGCGATCGTCATAAACTTTGGTTTTCAGGAGTTGCTTGCTGGGATTCAAGCGGTTTACAACCCGAGTTACAACCTAGCCCTGAACGAGGCGATCATCTTTGCTGGAGCAGGCCTCGGATCGTTGGCGGCAGGTGCCGCCGAGTTCGCCGCAGAGGCGCCTGAGGGTCTCGGGCTTGTCGGTCAAACTATCCTGGGTGCCGTCGTGAGTCTCCCGGGGGACATTCTTGACGCCGCTGAGCTGGCTGCGCCAGGAGGTGCGGGCATCTCGTGCCAGTAGATCCCCGTCACTATCGCTCACGCAGGGTCAAGTGGATCATTTATCCGTTCGCCGCGGTGGCCATGCTTCTCGGAATAGTGCTTGCGGCAACGCCCCATCACATTTCGCCAGCGATACGTATTGCTGCTGTGGCCAGCATCGCGTTGTGTTGGTGGATGGCACGGCGAGCTGCCCGCCTAGGGCTTGAGGTCGGTGAAACAGGCATTGTCAGGCTAGGAGCGTTCCAGACACAGCACGTCACGTGGGATGAAATTGTCGGCTTTAGCACGGCTCGCGTGTTCGCAAGCCTACTTGTCTATCTTAATCTTACGGGTGGCCGCAGATTGCAGACCGGACTTGTGCAAGGTCCAACGGTCGTCTGGCAACAAGGCAAGACCAACGACATAGTCTCCGTTCTCCAACGCGAGCTGGACGCACACAGCGCATTTGCAGCTCAGTCGTCGCAAGCTGCCAGTTAGGCCCGGGCTTCGGTCAAAGTGAGTTACGCGGTCTAGATCACGCGGGTAGTCGTGCCTATCGCACAACTGCCGAGCTACCGTTGATCGTCCCGCCGCTCCCCAGCCAGGCTGCGACTGACCGGGGTACGTCCAAACGGGGCGGAACGCGGCGAGCTGCCGGCAGATACGTGATGCGAGCGGCCCTGGGCCAAGCAGGAAGAGCACCGAGAGCGGGGGATGATTGACATCGAGAGAGTGGCCGGTGGGATGCTGCGCTGCAAGAAAAGGCAGCAGCGAGGGGTGCGTGGGTGGGAGGGCAGCTCGGGCGCCGGTAGGGTCGGCTGGTGTGGCAGTCGCAGTCCAGAGGGACTGCTAGAGGGGAGTGAAGCGCCTCCCGTTGGGGCGGGGTTGGGGCCGCGCTCCGGTGTGAAGCTAGAGCCTGCGGCGGCCGCCCCGGGCGGGCCTCCAACGGCCGGGCGGGTGGCAAACCAGGACCCACCACGTCGAGGGCCTCGGGGGCCGCAGTCCCGCCCAGCCATCCCCGGCGGAGTAAGGAGAAGCAGGCCGCAACCCTCCGAGGAGGTACCACATGCCCACCGACACCCACCAGCACAACGGCCTCGTGCCATCCACCCGAACGCTCGACGGGCCGCTGCTATGTCCTGACCAGGCCGCCGCGCTGCTCGCCGTCAAGACAAGCTGGATCTACGACGCGGTACGGACCGGCCGGCTGCCCTGCATCCGCGTCGGCCGGCACTTCGGCATACTGGAGCGAGGGCAGTGCGAGCCGCACCTGATAACGCTGCTGATCCTCGCGGACGCCCCCGCAGGTCCCACTTTGCACCCTGCTCGACGGCGTTGCCGCGCCACAGGAGCGCAGGCCCCGGAGACATTTACAGCAGCTGCGCTCGACCAACGGAACGGCGGGATAGTCGGCGTACGTTGAGCCCACCGATGTGCAGGGGGCCGGGCGGTACGCCGGCTGCGCTGCACCAGATGGTCAGGCAATCCACATCGCCGGATCGTCCATAAGTTTGTAAGCTGCGCCTCGCCGATGTGCTCCTCCATCAGATCGATCGCGGCCGTCCTCCTCGTGAGCGTCGCCGTCGCGCTTCCCACGAGCGCGAACTCCAGCCCGCCCGTCGGAACCGCCGCGAAGGTCTGCCAAAGCGGAACTCCTGCCCGCATCGGCGGGGCGGAAAAGTGCCTACAAGCCGGCGAGTATTGCGCGACACGCTATGAGCGCCAGTACGAACGCCACGGCTACGAATGCAGCACCAGCTACCACCCACCGCGCCTGCGCCGCCAGCGATGAGCCACGCCCAACGCCGCCCACTGCGCTACCGCGGCCTGCGGACCTCTGTGCCGGAGCACCCCGCGTCAGCGAGCACCGCGAGCGCGAGCCTCCTGATCGCCAAGGCCGTATTGGCCTCCACGCTCGCGCTCCTCATCACTGCCTGGACGGTGCTTGTGCTCACCCACTCGGGGCGTGGGAACATTCCCGGTGACGTGATCCTCGACGTGATCTTCGTGCTCCTCACCGTGTGGATCGATCGACACGCGATCCGGCGCTGGCGGCAAACTGCCGCCCGGCTACCCGTCGATCCCAGCTCGCAGCCGAGCGAGAACCGCACCCCCGCAGCTTGAGCGTGCCCCACCCACTCTCAAGCTGCTCTCGCACCGCAGAAACAGGGGGCGGCACCGACCCACGTCTCCAGGCTGGCAGGAGCATCGTGCGCGGCTGCGAATCAGAACAGTGGAATGCTGGTACCGATCATCGTCGCTGTCGTCTGCTTCGCAGCGGGCGTCTTCGCCTCAAGCCGCTGGCTCCCCGACCTCGACGCGGGGACGCTCGGCACGATCGCGTTCTTCGTCGTTTGTGGTCTATGCGGCGCCGTGGTCGCCATCGTCGGCAACTACATCTACCTCATCGTCCGCGAAGCCGAACACACCGAATTCGAAACGATCAGGCCCACCGCCGGTCTGCTCGTCGCGATGCTGGGCGATGCCGGCACTGTCGCTGGCCTCGCGCTGATCGCCTACCTGCTCGCACCCAAGCCGCTACGCGAGGCCACCCCGTCGGCGAGCGAGGCCATTGTCGCCGAGAATCCCTAGCGCCGCCCGGAGGCGCAGTTCCGCGCGCGCGTACGCGACGCTTGCGCGAACGCGGTCTCGGAGCGTCCCCGGTACTACAGCGCCTGGTGAAACGGCCGTGGTAGTGACTCGAGCACACGTGGCGTCTGATGAGCGTCCCGTCACGGTGCGGGTTGCCGGTGAGCGCGAGCAGCGAACTTCCACAACACCCGCAGCGGCCGACACGCGCCGGCAGGTGCGCAGTACGAGAACCACCGCTTCGATCCCGACGTGCCGTGGCAGCGCGCGCGGATCGCAGAGCGCTATGAGGCATCCGGGCGGACGCTCGCCTACCTCGGCGACTGGCACTCCAATCCCCTTGGTGGCGGCCCGAGCGATCTCGAGATCGCAGCACCGCACGCCGGATCGCCCATACTCCGGCCGCTCGCTGTCCGCATCCGATCATGCGTGATGGCGCTGCACGGCGCGCCGTGGCGGCCGCTGACGGGGTGGGTAGAGCCCGCCGCTACCGCAGCTGGGTCTGTGTGTAGGTGTATGTGTATGTACTGGGGGTGGTGGGGCTGCTCGGGAAGTCGCTGCCTTTCGGGTGGGAGTCGTCGCACCCATGATCATCCTCAATGCTGCCTACGAGCACGATTGCGATAAGGACGGTGAGCAGCCGACGGTGAACGCCCCAACCCCGGAGAACCGTGGTCTTGGGAACATGCGGTCCTCCACCTCCGAGCCTCGGCATAGCGACAGCATAGTCCATAGGTTTGATCAATGCATGGACTGTGTCCCGACCTTTGAGCTACCATCCCGCCTCAATGCGAGCGAGCGTCAGGATCGCGGCGGGAGTGGCGGCGCTCAGTGGCGTTGCCCTGCTGGCGTGCGCGTCCGCCGGGGCGCTCAACTTCGGGCTCTCCCCGAGTGAGATCTGTGGCTCCGAAGCAAGCTTCAATAGGACCGTCGAGCTTGACACGCAACTTTTGAGCCCGGCCGAAGGAGCGACGGTCACGGCCGGCGAACCGGTGACCTTCACCGCCGAATCCGGCTTGGCGTCGGTGCCGCTGACCTTCCAAATCGCCTCCTCGCCAGCGCTGCCGGCGGCGCCCGACATCGACAGCGGCCCAGGGATGGCACAGGCCGGCTCGACCTATGCGTTCACCTCGACGAAGGCGAGTGCGACACCCCGCACGATCTACTGGGCGGCGTCGTTCACGCGCACCCTGACGGACTGCGAAGGCCCGCCGGTCACGTTCACGACGCCGCCGCGCGCGCTGGCCGTGCTCGCCGCTCCGGCGCTCATCACACCGGACCTGACGCCGCCACCGCACCTGACCCTCAGCGTCGGCCCGCCGACGCGCTTTCGCGCCCGCAAGGCAACCCTCGCCTACCACGTCAGCTGCAACCTCAGCTGCACGGGAACCACGACGGCCACCGTGTGGATCATCCACGGGCGCGGCCGGCCCGTACCCGCACCAAAGCTCGACCCCGCGCCGATGGGCGTGTCGATCGCGCCCGCCTCCGGCGGCAGCGAGCAGATCAGCTATCGCTACCGCGGCCGGGCACGGCGCCGCGTGCGTAGCGTCTGGCGCAGTGGTGCGAGCCTCGAACTGCGCCTGAGTGCCGAAGCGAGCAACCCCGAAGCGGGTGTTGCCCTCGCGGAGAGCATCACAAAGCTGCCTGCGTAGCAGTCGCTCAGCGCCCGCCGACGTGTCGGGGCGAAGCTCGGCGTAGCGGGCCTACACCGGCGTGAGCTCATTTGCTTGGGCTGCGGTGGAGGTCCAAGCCAGGATGCGAACCAGTTCCAGATGCGTCTCGGCACGCCGTACTCAGCAAACTCGCGACCACGAGCGAGAGAGGTATCCACCAGTGCCCAAGTAAAGCCTGTGATCTGCAACCCAGCTCCAGCCATTGCGAGGAGGAGGCGGACTGTGTTGGTGCGCATGGAGTAGCGGAGTCGGTCGTCGGAACCTCTTGGCTATCCGAGATCGCGTGAGACTGGGCAAAGAGCTTTCGCCTTCGGGGTAGCGTCATGTCCAGCCCGAGCGCCTTGGCTGTGGCATCGAGATACGCGTTCTCTGCGGAGAGGGCCTTATCCCAGGCGCGCGAGTACGCTGCCGTTGCTCAGAGTTCAATCCCTCGCCATCCGCTTCTTCAAAGATGGTGTTTAGCTCCGATACAGCCAGCCAATACCTGCCCAAAGTCCGATACTCCGGCGCTTGCGAACCTCTACGCACACCGACCCGATTCAACGCGAGTACGATGCTTTTCTCCGTAACTCCTATACCTCTTTTTGGTTCTCTAGAACGGTTCGGTGCCCTCGCCCAGGATCTTCAAGTACTCGTCGTATACGTAGAGCTTCCCTCTCTGCCGGCCGGTTGCCTCACGCAGAATCCCGGCTTTCTCGAGTCGTTGGATGGCGGCGTACACGGGGGGGCCGGTCAGGCCGAGGCGTTCGGCAGAGCTGCTGGCTCCGATGACGACGGAGCGGGTCGCGAGGTCGTGGACGCGGTGCGCGGTGGCTGCGCCACGTCCGAAGCTGTGGATTTGCTGGCGATCGTTCTCGACCATTGCGACAACCCGCTGGGTGGTGAGTGTCGTGGACTCGGCAACCTCGATGACTCCTTCGAGGAAGAACCGCAGCCAGTCCTCCCAGGCCCCGTCAGTGCGGACGCGCTGCAGGTGCTCGTAGTAGCTGTCGCGGTTGCGCTTGAAGTGCAGGCTCAAATAGAGGAGCGGCCGGCTGAGTACGCCCTCGGAGCACAGCAGCAGAGTGATGAGGAGCCGTCCGACTCTTCCGTTGCCATCGAGGAACGGGTGGATCGTCTCGAACTGGGCGTGCGCGAGCGCGGCCTTCACGAGCACGGGGGTTGGGTTTGGGTCGTCGTGGATGAACTTCTCGAGGGCGCCCATCGCCGCGGTGACCTCCTGCCATGGTGGCGGTACGAATCGTGCGGCTGAGGGGCGGGGCCCGCCGAGCCAGTTCTGGTCGCGGCGGAACTCCCCGGGGTTCTTGTCCGCTCCCCGTCCGGTCTGTAGTAGTCGTCGGTGGACTTCGCGTAGTAGCCGCGCGGAGAGCGGCGGCGCTCCTGGTTTGGCGATCTGGTCGAGGCCGTAGTCGAGGGCGGCGATGTAGTTGGCGGTTTCTTGGGCGTCTTCGCGTAGTGCGCCGGGTGCGGCGTCGTGCTCGAACAGCAGCAGGTCTGAGAGGGAGGACTGGGTGCCCTCGATCTGGGAGGAGAGGACGGCCTCCTTGCGGACGAACGTGTAGATGAACTGGTCGGGGTCGGGTAGTAGTAGCGTGATCCCGTCGAGGCGGCCGAGAGCCTGGTTGGTGCGGTCCAGGAGGGATTGCATCGCTGCGTCGATACGTAGGGGCGGTTTGGGTGGGAGCGAGTTGGGATGGAAGGCCCAGTACCCGTCGGGGCCACTGTCGGCGAGCCGATACGCGCCTGTACGGGGGCTCGATGCTGGGCGCGGGGGATCTTTTCGTTCGCTTACCACGACCAAAGCTTACTAAACGATAATGGCATATCGTTTGCTTAGTGTCCACGGGGGTAGCGATCGTTGATTAGCCGACACGGCCCCCTCGGGTTACTACCCCTTGCGAGAAGTCGATGTACGGGCGGACCTACTGGGGCAACGAGCGCACGACGTTCATCATCGGGCCCGACGGCAAGGTGGCCGAGGTCCTGCGCAAGGTGAAGCCGGCCGAGCACGACGCACTGGTGCTGGCGGCGCTGGGGGCATTGGCGGCGAGGTAGGTATAGGAGGTCACTGTCCTCCATCTGCCGGAGTTGAAGTCGCCATCTGCCAGGCTTGAAGTCGCCGTCTGCCACGCCTGAAATCGCCATTTGCCGCTAAACTAATCGCCATCTGCCACTCCTGAAATCGCCATTTGCCGCTAAACTAATCGCCATCTGCCGGAGCTGCTGATGCCCGCTGCTGCCGCCCATATGCTTCCTCGCCACGCCCGATCGCTGGTGCTGGATGCGCTTGCAGACACAAGGGTCGTGTTCATCGCCGGTGCACGGCAGGTCGGCAAGAGCACACTCGCGCACGAAATCGCCGGCTTGGGGCTCGCGGGCCGTCCGGCGGTGGAGTTGAGCCTCGACAACCGCCCCACGCGCGAGGCAGCGCTCGCCGATCCCGAGGGGCTGATCGCGGGTCTGCATGGCCCCGTGTTCATCGATGAGGTGCAGCGCGCGCCTGAGTTGTTACTCGCGATCAAGGCCGCCGTCAACCGAGACACCACTCCGGGGCGATTTCTGCTCACCGGCTCGGCGAACATCCTCACCGCCCGCAAGGTGAAGGACGCACTCACCGGGCGCATGGAGACGATCCCGCTGTGGCCGCTGTCGCAGAGCGAGATCCACGGGAGCGGCGCGAACTTCGTCAACGCGCTGTTTGCATCCTCGCCGCCCCACATCACCGGTGCCACCGCCGGGCGCGATGCGTTCGTGGAGATCGTGGCGGCCGGCGGATACCCCGAGGCACTGCAGCGCACCGGCCGCCGGCGCAGCCGCTGGTTGGCCAACTACATCGACACCACGCTCGACAGGGATCTGCGAGAGATCACCGACGCGCGCAAGCTTCAAGAGATGCCGCGGCTCCTGCGCTTGCTCGCCGCACAGGCCGCGAATATCCTCTCCTATCGCAGCATCGCTGCCAAGCTCGACCTGAGCCACGACACCGTCGGCGAGTATGTCGGGCTGCTGCAGACGATCTTCCTCGTCCGCCTGTTGCCTGCCTGGCGCCCGGGAATTGGAGCCCGAGAGGCGCGAGCGCCCAAGGCGTACATCGTCGATGCCGGTCTGCTGGCGCATCTGCTCGGCGCCGACGAACGCAGGATCGCGGCGGACGATCAGGTGACCGGCAAGGCACTCGAGAACTTCGTCGTCACCGAGGTGCTCAAGCACGCGGACTGGTCGCAGATCGACACCACTGCCCATCATTACCGTCAGCGCGAAGAGGAGATCGACCTCGTGCTCGAGAGTCGCGCGGGCGAGCTGGTCGCGATCGAGGTGAAGGCTGCGACCTCGGTCGCCCGCCGTGACATCAGGCCGATGGAGCGGCTGCGCGATTCGATCGGCGGGCGCTTCAGGGCCGGAGTCCTCGTATGTACGGGCACACAGACGATCCCTCTCGGCGACCGCCTGTGGGCAGTGCCGATCAGCGGTCTCTGGGCCGAGCGGAGCTAGTGAGCTCCCGCAGCATCACAGCCCCTGACAGATCGAGACTTCCTCGGCCAATAGCGCGGCGAGTACGGGTCGCAATAGCGCGATGAGTACGGGTTGGTGTCTGTCGAAGTCCTTTCGGTCCCACACGAATTGCCCGATTCGGGCAGCTCTTTCGACACCCTGGCCAACGTGTTTGTAGGCCCCACGGGGAGGTCGCTAATTCGTTTGTCCAACCCACGTGAGAATTGTCGGTAGGGGGTGCATTCTTGCCATCTCGCCGAAACACGGGCAGCGCTTCAAAAGTGTGTCTTCGCGAAATGTGAATCGCCACCCACACTCACCAAAAAGCGACGACTGAGTCAGGAGACTGTTGAAATGCGACCGCTTCAAGCTCTCAAACAGACACTGCAACACTCCTCATCGACCGACCACATCGCAAGTCCGCAGGGCATCGCGCTATCCGCACAAGACGGCCCGAGTCGGACGGCCAGCCGTCATGACGCGCAGGTGCTCAGGCCGGGTCGCATCGTGCCCGCCGACCCATACACAGTGTGGCTGCGGCAGCGCGAAGCGGATCGCGAACAGGAGGAACACCGTCTGAACCCCCATGCCGCCTGGGAGAATCTGCGGTCCCAGAGCTTCTGCGTAGTCGGGCGTCGCTGAGAACAGGGGAATGCGCGATCCGGAAGGCGATCGTTCACAAGCTGTGGCTGCTGTAGAACTATGATGCGCCCGTTTCCCCGGGGACCGGGTACACGCACAAGACAAGCAACCACGAGCGAGCCTGAAAGGAGAGCGGCATGTCGCTGGGCACCATTCTCGAGGCCCCCGAGCATGAGTTCGACGACGAGGAGTGGGAGGACGACGAGGAGTTTGGCACCGACGAGGAGGAGTTGGACCTCGACGAGTACGACGACCCGATCGAGGAGGACGGAGACGAGGACGAGATTTGAGGTGGGAGGACGAGATTGAGGTGGGGCGCGCCGAGGAGCTGCCCGTCCGTCGAGACGGGATTCGCCCGGAACGGTGCCTGCCTCCCGGAGGCGGTCGCCGGGCGGTAGGTGGCCGGCTACGGTGGTAGGTGGCCGGCTAGGTAGATGGGTGCCGGCGGCCCCGACGGTGCCTGCTGGCCGTACGCTTGAGGCGTGCCCCTGTCTCCTGCCTCGACCTCGATCGGCCACAGCGTCAGCACCTTCCTGGAAGCGGCCGGCCAGTTCTTCTCGGACCTGGCAGCGGTTCACTGGGGGGCGCTGGTGTTGGGCCTGGCGTTCTTCAGCCTCAACCTGACGCTGCGCTCGCGGGCGTTCTTCCACAGCCTGCGCGCGGCCTACCCGGCAGTGAGTTTCCAGTGGCGGCGCATCTGGGGCGCCTACTGGGCGGCGGTGGGCTTCAACAACGTGGTGCCGGCGCGGGGGGGGACATCATCAAGCTGTTCCTCACGCGCAGCTCGATCCCTGGCTCGACCTACCCCACGGTGGCCTCGGCGTTCTTCGTGGAGTCGGTGTTTGACGCGACCGTCGGGGTGCTGGTGCTGATCTTCGCCTTCTCACAGGGCGTCTTCCCGAAACCGCCGGACTTCTCGCAGCTGGGCTCCTTCGATATCTCCTACCTGGCGGGGCACTTCCGCTTCACGCTCTTCTTGATCACCGCCCTCGCGATCCTCGGACTGGTGGCGTTCGCGGTGCTGTCAGTGCGCATGCAGGCGTTTTGGGAGCGTGTCCGCCAGGGCCTGACGATCCTCTCCGACCGTCCTCGCTACCTGCGCGAAGTGGCCGCTTTGCAGGCCCTCGGGTGGATCTGCCGCTTCGCGGCCTTCTGGTTTCTGCTCGACGCCTTCCGCGTCGGCGGCTCGGTGGAGAACGTGCTGTTGGTGTTCGGCGTCAACCAGGTGGCGGGTGCGGTGCCGTTCACCCCCGGCGGCGCTGGGGTTCAGCAGGCGCTGCTGGTGAAGGTGTTCGCCTCGAGCGCCGCCGGCACGGCGGCGGTGGCCGCGTACTCGGTGGGCCAGCAGATCGCGATCGCCACGCTCACCGCGCTGGTGGGTCTCGGCGCGGTGGTGTTCATCTTCCGCTTCCGCTCCTTCCGCGAGGTGATCGCCGCCGGGCATGCCTCCCGCGAGGCCGAGCGCCGCGCCGAGCGGGCCGGGGTTTTATTCGATCCCGCCCGCCCCGACGAGCCGCCTACTGAAGTCCCTCGCGCGCCTCGCGCACGAGCCTGAACCGTGAAGTCCCCTGCGCCACAGTCAAAGTCCCCTGCGCCACACGGGCGCGAGCGTGAACCGCCTCGCTACTGAAGTCCCTCGCGCGCCTCGCGCACGAGCGTGACCGCCTCGGGGAAGACGGTTGCCATCACCGCGCGGATCTGCTCGGCCTGTGCCTCGGCACTGCCCTGCACGTTGATGCGGTTGACGGCGGCCACCGTCATGTCAACCGCGAGCTTGATCGCGTTGTCGGCCCAGGCTAGGCGCTGCTGGCCTTGCATCTGCATCGCGAAGTCCGCCAGACGCCGTTGCAGCTCCTCAGGGTCTCCGAACAGGTCTCCAAGACCGCCGCTCTCCATTGTGATCCCATCCTAGCGGCCCAAGAGGGTGGCGCAGGCGGCCGCAGGCCGGTGAGCCGGGCCCCTCGCTTTTTGATTCTCCGTAGACTGGCCTGCCCGATGCCCCGCAACCGCGAAAACGACGAGGAACCAGTCGGGCAGCAGCCTGCCAAGCCGGACAAGAAGCAGATCCGCGCGCGGGTCGAGTACGAGACCTATCGCCGCGGGCGCCTCGGGGTGCCCTCGATTGCCGGGGGCGTGCTGTTCCTACTGGGCGGGGTGATCGTCACGACGACGCTGCACTCGCTGCCGACGGTCGGCACGATCCAGGGCCTGGCGCCGGCGCTGCGTGGCGAAGCCAATCCCGCGGTGAGCCCGGGCGCGGCCGAGGTGCGGTTCATCGACCATCACGCCTTCGGGTTGATCGCCGGCAACCTGCTGCAGGCGGTGGCGATCTTCTTCCTCATCTTGGTGCTGCTCTTCCTGCTGGGTGCCGTTCGCTTCCGTCGTCCGGAGACGAGCAGGGTTGCGCAGCCACTGGTTCTTTATGGGGGGATAGGGATGGTGCTCGTTTCGATCGCCCACCCGCTTGCGCAGGTGCTGAACGCGCACAACTTCGTCACTGGCCACGACTTCACGGCCGAAGCGGTCAACCACGCGCTGACGCAGAGCACGGTGCTGGAAGCCAGCGAGTACTTGGGTCTGCTGGCGGGGCTGGCGCTAGCGGCGGGCATGGTCGTGGTGACGCTGGGCGCCACGCGTACTGGGTTGATGGCCCGCTGGGCGATGTACCTGGGGATCTTCGCTGCGCTGCTCGCCTTCACCCCCTTCGGGCTGGCGCTGGGGGAGGTGCAGCAGCTGATCCCGGCCTTCTGGATGGTGGCCACGGGCATCCTGCTGATGGGACGCTGGCCGGGTGGAGATCCCGCCGCGTGGGCCGCCGGCGAAGCGCGCCCGTGGCCCTCGTCGGCCGAAGCCCGCGCCCAGCGCGAGGCTGGTGGAGCGGGCGGCCGCCGTGGGCGGGCGCAGCCGAGCGGGCGGCCCAGCACGCAGCCGAGCCTCGAAGGGGGCGCCAACGGAGCGGCTGGCGATGTGGCGCCCGACCCCATGCAGCCCGCTCGCGGCGGGAGCTCCTCGAAACGGCGTCGCAAGCGGGGCGCGCGCGGATAGTTGTATTCATTTCAGACCCCAACCACTTCATTTTGTAAAGGGTTTGGGTGCTGATCGAATGCATCTTCCAGCCCCACCACTTCATTTCCAGCCCCAACCACTTCATTTTGTGAAGGGTTTGGGTTTCCCCGCGAGCGGGAACAATTGACCTGAGAACGTGGGAATCGTCACATTCCCCCTTCCCCGTTCGCCAAATGATCCACAAAGCGTCCTAGAAGCCCAGAAAGCCCCTGGGAGGGGCGTTGGGCCCTGGAGGGAGGATCCCATGGAGGCAGCATCCATTCATCGTCCGGACTCGATTCAGTCGATCCCGCGTCGTGAGCCACCACCTGGAGAGGCCGCACAGGCGAGCCTGTGGAAACCGGCCGACCCGGGGCCGCTCGGGCTGGCAGGATTCGCGATGACGACGTTCGTGCTCTCGATGTTCAACTCGAACCTCGTCGACGAAAAGGGGTTCCCGGTCGTGCTTGGCCTGGCGCTCGCCTATGGCGGGATCGTGCAGTTGCTCGCCGGCATGTGGGAGTTCCGCACCGGCAACACCTTTGGCGCCGTGGCCTTCTGCTCGTTCGGCGCCTTCTGGATCTCGTTCTGGGCGCTGAACGTTTTCTACGCCAAGTCCATCGGCGGCAACGCAGGGCATGCGATCGGCGTGTACCTGTGGGCTTGGGCGATCTTCACCGCCTACATGACGGTGGCGGCGCTGCGCGTCAACGTGGCGGTGCTGACGGTGTTCGTGTTGCTGACGGTCACCTTCATCCTGCTGGCGATCGGCGCGGTGGGCCCGCATGCGACTGTCACCCACTGGGGTGGCTACCTCGGCCTGGCGACTGCGGCGGCCGCCTGGTACGCATCGTTTGCGGCTGTTGTCAACTCGACGTTCGGACGCACGATGTTGCCGGTGGTGCCGTTGGGCAAACGCGAGTGAAGAAGCCTACCCTGGTAGGGCTGGTGCCTTAGGGGCAAGGGACTGCCCCACCTTGGGGGGCGATGGTGCCTATGAGGCGATTGTGCCTATGAGCAAACGCGACTGAAGAAAGAAGGGCGGAGATGGCGACCGAACCAACATCGGTTTCAGGCGAGGCGCTCGACCGCGAGCTTGCGGAGCTGCTGGAGGTGCCGACGTTCGAGCCCTCCCCGGAGTTCCGCGAGCAGGCGCTGTTGTCTGACCCCGCGGTGTACGAGGAGGCCGCACGCGACCCGCAGGCGTGGTGGGCCGGGCAGGCGAAGCAGCTGCACTGGTTCGAGCCGTGGGAAACGGTGCTCGACGACTCCAATCCGCCCTTCTACAAGTGGTTCACCGGTGGGCGCCTGAACGCCTCCTACAACTGCCTCGACCGCCACGTGCTGGCGGGGCGGGGCGAGCGTGTCGCCTTCCACTGGCGCGGCGAGGAGGGGCAGGAGCGCGACATCACCTACGCGCAACTACTCGCGGAGGTGCAGCGCTTCGCGAGTGCGCTGAAGGATCTGGGCGTGCGCCGCGGCGACGTGGTGGGGATCTACCTGCCGATGATCCCCGAGGTGGTGGTGGCGATGCTCGCCTGCGCGCGTATCGGTGCCCCCCACAACGTCGTCTTCGGCGGCTTCTCCGCGGAGGCGGTGCGCGAGCGGATGGAGTTCTCCGAGGCGAAGGTGCTGATCACCGTCAACGGCGCCGCGCGCAAGGGCAAGACGGCGCCGGTGAAGGACCGGGTGGACGAGGTGATGGGCGACCTCGAGACGCTCGAGAAAATCGTGGTGGTGAGGAGCAAGGGAACGCCCTGTGAGATGCGCGAGGGCCGCGACGTCTTCTATGACGAGATCCTTGCCGCCGCGGCGGCGGAGTGCCCGGCCGAGCCGCTGGATGCCGAGCACCCGCTGTACATCCTCTACACCTCCGGCTCCACCGCCAAGCCCAAGGGCATCCTGCACACCACCGGCGGCTACCTCACCGGCGTGTCGGCCACCCACCGCTACGTGTTTGACCTCAAGCCGGAGTCTGACGTGTACTGGTGCGCGGCCGACGTTGGCTGGGTCACCGGCCACTCCTACATCGTCTATGGCCCGTTGTGCAACGGTGCCACTTCGGTGATGTGGGAGGGCGCCCCCGACTACCCCAACAAGGGCATTTGGTGGGAGCTGATCGAGCGCTACGGGGTCACGATCCTCTACTGCGCTCCCACGGCGATCCGCGCCTGCATCAAGTGGGGGGCGCAGTGGCCCAACGGGCACGACCTCTCGACGCTACGGCTGCTCGGCACCGTCGGCGAGCCGATCAACCCGAAGGCGTGGCTGTGGTACCACAAAGTGATCGGCGGCGGGCGTTGTCCGATCGTCGACACCTGGTGGCAGACCGAGACCGGGGCGATCATGATCACGCCGCTACCGGGCATCACCGCCACCAAGCCGGGCTCCTGCACGCACACCTTCCCGGGAGTCGAGGCGGAGGTGTACGACGAGTCCGGCGGCTATCCGATTGAGCACGGCCAGGGCCTGTTGGTGCTCACCCGCCCGTGGCCGTCGATGCTGCGCACCCTCTACAAGGAGGAGGAGCGCTACATCAAAACCTACTTCGAGCGCTTCGGCAAGGAGACCTACCTCGTGGGCGACGCCGCGCGCCGTGACGCCGACGGCTACCTGTGGGTGATCGGGCGCATCGACGACGTGGTCAACGTCTCCGGCCACCGTCTCTCCACCGCGGAGGTGGAGTCGGCGATCGTCGCCCACCCCGACGTCGCCGAGGCCGCGGTGATCGGCCAGCACGACGAGGACACCGGTCAGGCGATCGTGGCGTTCGTGACGCTGCAGGGCGACCTGGAGGGCGACGAGCGCGAGGTCGAGAGCATCCGCGCCACGGTGGCCGAGCGGATCGGCAAGTTCGCCCGCCCCAAGCGGATCATCTGGGCTGACGACCTGCCCAAGACGCGCTCGGGCAAGATCATGCGCCGTCTGTTGCGCGACATCGCCGAGGGCCGCGCGCTGGGCGACGTCACCACGCTGCGCGACCCCGGAGTGACCTCGCAGCTGGAGGAGCGCGTCAAGGAGCTGCAGGCGCACGAGGACTAGAGTTTGGGTAATCTGGTCGCCGTGGACAGCGCGGCGATCGAGACTCAGGGCGTGACCAAGCGCTTCGGCGCGCGCGCGGCGATCGACGGCGTTGATCTGTGCGTCCCGCGCGGCAGCGCCTTCGGCTTCCTCGGCCCCAACGGCGCGGGCAAGACGACGATGATCCGGATGCTGCTCGGCCTCACCCACGCCAGCGCGGGCAGCATGAGCGTGCTGGGGCGCCCAGTGCCCGCCCAGCGCGCGGAGGCGTTGCGGCGCGTCGGCGCGATCGTCGAGGAGCCGCGCTTTCACCCCAACCTCTCCGGACGCGAGAACCTGCGTATCGTCGCCGCGGTGCGCGGCCCCGAGGCGCAGGCGCGGATCGCCCCCGCGCTCGCTCGCGTCGGCCTCGGCGAGCGCGCCGACGAGAAGGTCAAGAAGTACTCGCTCGGGATGCGCCAGCGCCTCGGCGTGGCGCGCTGCCTGCTGGCCGATCCGCTGCTGCTGATCCTCGACGAGCCGACCAACGGCCTCGACCCGGGAGGCATCCAGGAGTTCCGCGAGATGATCCGCGCGATGGTCGAGCAGGAGAACCGCACGGTCTTCCTCTCCTCGCACCTGCTGGACGAGGTTGAAAGGATCTGCGACCACGCGGCGATCGTCAACCGCGGCAAGGTGATCGCGCAGGGCCCGATCGCCGAGCTTGCCAGCGGCGGCGACGGCGCTCGCAACGAGCTGATCGTGGGCGTCGACGACGTCGAGCTGGCGCTGGGCACGCTGGAAGGCAGCGAGCTCGTGCGCGAAGCGCGCCGCTCCGACGAGGGTCTGCGCGTGGTGCTGAGCGGCGAGCCCGGGAGCGCGGCACAGGTGAACGCCAACCTCGTGCGGGCCGGCGTGGCAGTCGCGCGCCTGGAGCCCGTGCGCCGCAGCCTCGAGCAGCGCTTCCTGGAGGTCACATCGAGGTTGGAAGGCCCCGCATCGGCCTCCGTCTTGTCGGGAGACGCTGCGGGCGCGGGTGTCGATGATGCTGCTCGGGATCGCTCGGCGTCGGTGCCGGAGGTGAAGGCATGAGCGCGATCTCGCCGGCGGCCCCGACCCCGTCCACCGCTCCCACCGGCGGCGGCTCGCCCGTCACGCTCGCGGCGCAGATGTTCAGCGCCGACTTCCTCAAGCTGCGCAAGAAGCGCGGCACGCTGATCTGGGCGCTGGTGTTGGCGCTGGGCCCGGTGCTCATCTTCTTCCTGGTGGCAGCTATTCAGCACGCCTCCAACCCGCAGCAGTACGGACCGGCGGGTGGGGTGTCCAACTTCCACGATGGCCTGCGCGTGATCGCCCTGCTGTTCGGCCCCCTGGCGGCCCTGCTGATCGGCGTGGAGGCGGGCACGGGGGATGCCTCCGCCGGCGTCTTCCGTGACCTCGTGGTGACCGGCCGCTCGCGCGTGGCGCTGTTCGCCTCGCGCGTCCCCGCGGCTCTGGCGATGTGCTTCGCCATCATCGGCGCTGCCTACGCGGTGCTGCTGCTCGGCACCTTCGTGTTCGCCGGGGGCCTGCCCACGCCCGGAGGGTCGCTGATCCTCGACGGCCTTGGCTTCATACTGCTGAGCACCGGGATGCTGTGCGCGGTGTCGGTGGGCTTCGCGGCACTGACCACCTCCAAGCCGGGGGCGATCATCGCCCTGATCGCGTGGCTGATCGTGGCCAGCCCGGTACTGGTCAACATCGAATCGCTCGGCAGCGCCCGCAAGGGCCTCCTGAGCCAGGCGGTGTCGCACTTCAGCCCGATCCACCTCCCCGAAAGCGGCCATAACGCGGCCATCACGATGTCGGGCGGGCTGGCGTTCATCGTGCTCGTCGGCTGGCTGGTCGTCTTCCTCGGCCTCGGCGCCTGGCGCACCCGCACGATGGACGCGTAGGCGCGGGTCTCAACCCCGCGCCTACGGCTCTGCCCACCGGTAGCGTCGATGCCTGTGAAGGGCCTGACCGCTTCTGTTCTACCCAGCGCTGAGCGTCAGCGTCGCCACCGTGATGTGCGGCCAGAGGACTTCGTTGAAGACCAGGATCACCGACTGGGAGTACTGCAATTGCAGATATGTCGGTTCGCCAAGATACGGCTCGATCTGGTGGGCTGGGTCCGGGGCGTTCTTGGCCCCGGGTCGCCCGCTCTTCCCATTGGGGATCCGTACCCACTCCAGCCAGAACGTCGCCCTCGCGGACTGGACGAAAGCGTTGTTCGCCGGTTTGGGCACCTGCTGTTCTTTCGGCGTCCCCAGGAAGGGGATGTTTCCGATCGAGTCTTCCACTTCTTCGGTGTTGAGCTCGATCGTGATCGTGCCGAGGATGTCCTTGCCGGCGAGGGCATCCGTCAACACCTTGTTCGGGTTTTCGATGTAGTCCTGGAACTCCGGTGGAAATGGACCGTTGGTCTTCCCGGGATTGTCGTTCTCTATCACGACCTCCTTGACTTCATGCTGTTTGCTTTTCACGCCTTTGAGCGGCGGCGGGGGCTGCACCGGGGGCGCGGGGACGTTGACTGGCATGATGCCCAGGCCCTCGATGGGGGGGTCTTTGTTGGGTTCCCCCGCCTGGGGTTTTTCGGGGGTGAATTCGGGCAGCTGCTGAAGCGGATAGATCGGAGGTATGTGCGGTGCCCCGTCAACCGGCACGGTGCTAGGGGTTGGTCCCTGCATCAGCACGGTGACCCCGTGCGGGATGCTGCCCATGCGCACGATCGTCGGAACTTTGTGGTTTTCGCTTGCGGGGACGTTCATGAACAGGCCCGGCTCGATGTGCAGCGCCTCGCCGGCGGTTGTGACCGGCAGCACGTCGGCATCGCTGACCCGCTGGAGATAGTGCAGGCCGTACAGGCCGAGGTCTTCCTGTTCTCCAGCGCCACGATTTGGCACGACCCCCGGAATCACGCGAAAGTCGAGCGTCTCGCTCGTCAGGTTGAGCTCGAGGAAGCGGTGGATGCCTTCGAACTTGGGGTTCTTGCCGTTGTCGGGACGCCACATCACGTTGAAGCCGGTTCCTCGCCAGCTCCCGGGCAACGACGCAAGTGGCCCGAGATTCAGCGCCGTCGTGATCGGTCCCTGGCCATGCCGGGGTGGTATGGACTTGCCTAGACTCTGACCGGGGCTCATGGCCAACCTCCTTATGCGATTTTGTCGCGGCCGGGAGCTTGCTCGTCCCGACAGGCACGGTCGGCCCGCGGCGCGTGAGTCTCCGGGCAGCAATTCGATTGGTATAGATGACTTTACGAAAACGAATGTAAAGGACTTGTGTCCGCAGCCGCAATGTTTCTGATTAATGGGCAGGCGTAGCTGCCTCGGGCGGCGCGCACAGGCTGGAGGCGTCGATGAAGAACTGCCGCGCCAGCGCGGCGATCATGCGCGCGAGCTCCTCGTGCTCCTCCGGCCGCCAGCCCTCCAGCAGGTCGGAGAGGCGCTGTTCGCCAGTGGCGATCAGGCGCTCGAGCGTCGCGTGGCCGTCGGCGGTCAGCGCCCGGGCCGAGGGATCGCCATCTGGCGACGGCCCGATCAGCCCCTTGCCGGCCAGCTCCTCGCGTGCGGCGGCGAGCGTGTCGAGGTCGATCTCATACTGCGTGGCGAGCGTGGCGAGGTCGGGCGTGTGGCTTTCGCTGAGCCGCGCCAGCAGCCAGCACGCTGCCGGGGAGAGGTCCACGCCGGCGCGGGCCGCCACGCGCATCACGATCTCCCTCGCGCCAGCGCGGCGATCGAGGCGACCGAGCTTGTTGACGATCTCCACCAGCGAGTCGCCGTCGCGGGGCGTGGCGTAGGTGTCGCTCAGATCGCCTGTGGCGACAGTGTCGCGCAGCCGCAGCTCGCGGATGAACCAGCTCAGCACGAACCCCACCGCGGCGAAGCCCGCCGCCGCGAGGAAGACGCTGCTCAGCGATCCGGTGAACGCGTGCAGATAGCCCGCGTGGAGCGCCGGCGCCAGGTGCGCGATCTGCGCCGGGTCCACCTCGCTGCTGCTGCTGCCCGCCTGCGCCGCCGCGCTCGCCGGCAGGAAGCTCTTGAGCTCTTCGTGCAGGCGGTTGGCGAAGATCGCGCCGAGCGTCGCCGTGCCGAGCGAGCCGCCGATCGAGCGAAACAGCGTCGCCCCCGAGGTCGCCACCCCCAGATCGGAGTACTCGACAGCGTTCTGCACAGCCAGTACGAGCACCTGCATCACCATCCCCAACCCCAACCCCAAGACGAACATGAACACGAAGATCAGCCCCCTGCTGCTCGACGAGTTCATCGTCGAGAGCAGGTAGAGGCCCAGCGTCATCACCGCCGTGCCGGCGATCGGGAAGGCCTTGTAGCGGCCGGTGCGGGTGATTATCTGCCCGGAGGCGATCGAGGTGACCAGCAGGCCGCCCATCAGCGGCACCAGCTGCAGTCCCGAGCCGGTTGGGCTGGCGCCCTTCACCACTTGCAGGAATAGCGGCAGGTAGGTGACCGCCCCGAACAGCCCAAACCCGACCACGAAGCCGACGGCACTGGTGACCGCGAATACGCGGTTGCGCAGTAGCCGTGGCGGCAGGATCGGCTCGCTCGCGTGGCGCTCCCATACGAGGAACGCGGTCAGCAGCACCACCCCGGCGATCCACAGCCCGACGATCGTGGACGAGCCCCACGCGTAGGAGGTGCCGCCGAGCGACGCCGCCAACACGATCGCGCTCAGCCCGGCCGCCAGCAGCGCGGTGCCGAGGTAGTCGATCGTGTGGTGCACGCGCTCGGAGGCGGCGGGCAGCGTGGCGGCGAGCACGAACAGGGCTGCCACGCCGAGCGGCAGGTTGACGTAGAAGATCCAGCGCCAGCTCAGGTTGGTCGTCAGGAACCCGCCGAGCAGCGGCCCGGCGACGCTCGCCAAGCCGAACACGGCGCCGAACAGGCCGGTGTAGCGGCCCCGTTCGCGGGGCGGCACGACGTCGCCGATCGCCGCCTGTGCGCTCACCATCAACCCGCCCCCGCCGAGGCCCTGCAGCGCGCGAAAGGCGATCAGCTCGTCGAGGCTGCGGCTCTGCCCGCACAGCGCCGAGCCGATGAGGAACACAACCAGCGCGCTCTGCAGCACGATCTTGCGCCCGTACAGATCGCCGAGCTTGCCGTACAGCGGGGTAACCACCGTCTGGGCCAGCAGGTAGGCGGTCACCACCCACGAGATGTGGTTGAGGCCGCCGAGATCCCCCACGATCGTCGGCAGCGCCGTCGCGACGATCGTCTGGTCGAGCGCCGCGAGGAACATCACGAGCAGCAGCCCGGCAAACACCAGGCGCAGGTTGACCTGCCTGTCCTGCCCCACCGCGGGCGGGGTCGGAGGGGGTGCTGCGACCGTGCTCACTCACTCTCCTCCCAGAGCCTCGTTGGAGCCGGACTATCCCACGATCACGGCGCCGATGCGGCGAGGTTCAGGCGGCCGATGGCCGAGGTTCAGGCGGCCCCGGCCACAACCCACCTCTCGTTGCGGCTGGCCCGGCCACAACCTACCTCTCGTTGCGGCTGGGGCACACCCGATCTGCTCAGCGGCGTGCCCGTGCGCGACCTCGGCGCCGGTGGGCGTGCCGGCGTTTTTTCCTGTGCGGCCTCGCCCGTCGCCGGTGGACGACGAGCGGCCGCGCCGGTTTCAGCGCCATGTTGGGCTCACCTTCCGCGTTGAGGCCCTTGCCGGAGATCGTACAGGCGCCGCTGCGGGGGCTGCCGGCGTTGTACACCTGGGTGAGGCAGTTGCGCAGCGCCAACTGGCCCCAGTAGTTGGGGTGCAGGTCTTCCTGGACCTCGAACGGCGTCGGGGGGTAGAAGCGGACCTGGTTGATCCACTCGGTCTTGTTCACGGCTTCGGGGGACCGCCAGGAGGGAATGCCCTCTTCCTCGAGCAGGCCGACGCCCTTTTCACACAGGCGCCGCCCGTTGAAGGCGGAGAAGAGCTGCAGCTGCTCGATGTTCGGCAGCCCCGTTTTTTCGGCGGCGTCGAAGACCGAGTTGTCGATCGTGGGCAGCGCGTAGGTGTTTGCCCAATCGGCATCTTTGTCGGAGAAGCCGCACATACCCTGGAACATACGTTCATCTTCTTTGTAGCGGAAGCCTTCGCCTTCGGGGATCGGGGAGGGGTAGTCCTGGATGGAGATCGTGTACTGCGAGGTGGAGTACCCGGCGCGAGCCATCGCGTTGTAGACGTTCACCATCGCCTTCTGGATCGCGGCGGTCTGCTGTTCGATGTTGGCGGGGGTGAAGTTTGCGACCACCGAGGGATCTTTGATGCAGTCTTTTTCCAGAAAGAAATCCACCACGCAGCTCTGGATGATGCTCGCGAAGTTGTAGTTGTTGCCGCCGATCGAGATTGCCACGAGCTTGACATTGTGCGTGCTCGCGAACTTCATGAGCATCAGCGCCTGCCCTTCTTTGACCGCCTGCCCTTCTTTGGGTTTGGATTCATAGAAATCGAGTCCCGGCTTGAAGTCCCCTTCGGGGGCGGTGAAGCTAGTGGTCTTCGCTCCGGAGCAGGCGAGGTTTTCCCCGCTCATGCCGCCGATGTGGATCTCGGCGGATTTCGAGCGGTGGCAGCCGGGAATCAGTTCCCCGCCTTCGGTGTCGTAGTAGGCTTCTGACCCGAGGGCGTCGATCGTAGAGTAGTAGGAGATGTCGATGTCGGTGTTCCCGGCCCAGCGCCCGGCCTCGCCGGAGATGTAGGAGTCGCCGACACCGACCGCCCACGGGGAGCCCACGCCCGGGCCGTCGGCGCGGGCTGGGGAGGGGCTTGGCAGGAGGATCAGACAGAGCGCCGCGGCCACGGTGGGGGCGACAAACGCGAAGCGCCGGGCGTCGGCTCCCCGCGGCATGAGCGATGAGCGATCCATGGCGTGCTCTCCTCGGTCGATGCGCCGCGCCGTCTGCGTGCGCTTTGGCGGAGATCCTACATTATGGAAGAGTCCGCTCCACTGAACCTCGGCTCGGTCGGCTGGCCGGGTTGCGCTCGGGTCGGCTGGCCGGGTTGCGCTCGGGTCGGCTGGCCGGGTTGCGCTCGGGTCGGCTGGCCGGGTTGCGCGGTCGGCTGCCCGGGGTCGTGCGCGGTTGGCTGCTCAGGCGGCGCTCGTCCAGCTGTCCGGATCGCGCTCGACCAGCCGCCTGGTTCTCGACGGCCTCCCCGGAGCGGGATCGTTTAGGGTGGAGACAGGGTCATACCGTGACAACCAACCAGGCCACCACATACGGCGACGACCGCTCCCAGGAGCCCCCACGGCCGGTGGGGGTGCCCACCCTCCCCCCGAAGTTCGACGAGTGGCAGATCGAGCTCCACGGGCGTCGCGTGATCTACCGGGTCGCGGGCAGCGGGCCACCGGTGGTGCTGATCCACGGGATGCTCAACTCCTCCAGCCACTGGCGCTCGGTGGCGCTGAGCCTGGCGGGCGACTACACGGTGATCGCCCCCGACCTGATCGGGCACGGCGACTCGGCGGCGCCACGCGGGGACTACTCGCTGGGGGCGCACGCCTCGAGCATCCGCGACCTGCTGGCGGCGATCGGGATCGACCGCGCGAGCATCGTCGGGCACTCGCTCGGAGGCGGAGTGGCGATGCAGTTCTTCTACCAGTTCCCCCAACGCACCGAGCGGCTGGTGTTGATCTCCTCCGGCGGTCTCGGCCACGAAGTCAGCCCGGTGCTGCGCACCGCCGCGCTGCCCGGCGTCTCCGCCCTGCTGTCGCTCACCATCCACCGGCGGCTGCTCGGTGGGCTGACGGATGCCGGGCGCCGGCTGCGCGAGCGCGAAGTGCGCCTCGGCGTGCACATGCAGGCGGCGGCTCGCGCGTTACGCCCGCTGGAGAACGCCGACGCGCGCCAGGCGTTCCTGCAGACGCTCCGTGCGGTGATCGACGTGCACGGCCAGCGGGTGAGCGCGACCGATCGTCTGTATCTGCTGGAGTCGACGCCCACGTTGATCGTGTGGGGTGAGCGCGACAACACGATCCCGCTGCGGCACGGACGCCGTGCGCACGAGGCGATCCCCAACAGCCGCTTCCACACGCTGCCTCGCGCCGCGCACTTTCCGCATCTCGAAGATCCGGCTGGGCTCTCCGAGGTGTTGGGGCAGTTCATCCAGAGCACACGCCCCGGCGTGATCGACGACGCCGACTGGGGCACGGTGCTCTCCAGGCGCTCGCCACCCAGACGCGTCGGCGAGGCCGTGGCATAGGTACTCAGGCAGTCACCTGCACGGCGTAATCGAGGTCGATGGTCGCGCCGTCCGCGACGATCACGGCGCGGAACGTCAGCGGGTAGCCGACCGCCGCGGCGGGCCATTTGAAGACGTCCGCGAAGTGCCCGCTGAAGGTGTAGTGAGAGCGATGGGCCACCACCTGGCTGCCGAGCAGGTACTCGTAGCTCACGCTGGCCCGCGCTGGGCGACCGCCGTTGGTGACCGTGAAGCGGATCGGCCAAGGGCGCTGCACCCGCGGGTGATGGGTGCCGGCGTGCAGGGTTGCCGTCACGCCGCCGGAGGAGCCCGTGACGGTGCCGGGGGCGCTGGCGCTCGAGGACGTCGAAGGTTGCGCGACCGAGGGCGAGCTGGCGGTGGTCGGCTGGGTGGAGGTGCCGGTGGTCGGCTGGGTGGAGGTGCCGGAGGTCTGTTGGGTGGAGGTGCCGGTGGTCGGCTGGCTGGAGGTGCCGGAGGTCTGTTGGGTGGAGGTACCGGCGGTCGGCTGGGTCGGCTTGGTGGCGGAGGTCTGGGTGGACGTGGCGGTCGAGGTTTGAGGGATCCTGGACGTGGTGATCTGAGCGAACTTGCCGCTAGAGGATCCCCCACAGCCGGCGAGGAGGAGGACGACCGTCAATCCACCGAGAACCCAAGGCAGACGGAACCTTGTCACTGAAAAGACGATATCCCCTGCGATTGCCCCCAACGCGAGCGCGATTGCCCCTACGCGAGCGCGATTGCCCCTACGCGAGCGCGATCGTGCTCCCACGTGAGCGCGATCGTGCCCCACGCGGCACCGCGAGGCGATAATCCGCCGTGATGACGCGCGAGCGAGAAGCAGAGGTCAACCCCGGCCGCACCGCCTGGGCTCGCAACCTGGCGGCACCGGTGAGGGACTTCCTCGGTACCGAAACCGGCAGCGCGATCGTGCTGGCGGCGATGACGGTACTGGCGCTGGCGTGGGCCAACTCCCCGTGGTGGCACTCCTACGAGTCGCTGTGGAGCACGACGCTCTCGATCACGATCGGCGGCGGCGGGATCTCGACCGACCTGCGTCACTGGGTCAACGAGGGGCTGATGACGTTCTTCTTCCTCGTGGTCGGACTGGAGGCCAAGCGCGAGCTGGACCTCGGAGAGCTGCGCGAGCGCCGCCGCGTGGCGATTCCGCTGTTCTCCGCGCTCGGCGGGATGGCGGTCCCGGTAGCGATCTACCTGGCGCTCAACGCGGGCGGTCCGGGCGCGCACGGCTGGGGGGCGGCAATGTCGACGGACACCGCGTTCGCGCTTGGCGCGCTGGCACTGCTCACCCCGCGTGCGGCCACGCGACTGCGCGTCTTCCTGCTGACGCTGGCGGTGGTCGACGACCTCTGCGCCCTGCTGGTGATCGCGATCGTCTACACCACGCACGTCTCGGTCCTCGCGCTGGCGGTTGCGGTGGCGCTGCTCGGCGGCCTGCTGTTGCTCAGCCGTGCGCCGCGGTGGCTGCGCCCTGTTTCGATCGCGCTCGCGGTGGGCCTGTGGGTCGCGATGTTCGAGTCGGGCATCGACCCGGTGATCTCGGGGTTGGTGGTGGGGCTCGCCACGAGCGCCTACCCGCCCTCGCGCGAGGATCTGGAGCGCGCGACGATGCTGACGCGCTCGTTTCGCGAGCAGCCCACCCCGGAGCTGGCGCGCTCGGCGCAGGAGGGGGTGGCATCGGCGATCTCCCCCAACGAGCGGCTGCAGTACACCCTGCACCCGTGGACTAGCTACGTGATCGTGCCGCTGTTTGCGCTTGCCAACGCAGGTGTTCATCTGACGAGCGGGTTGTTCGAACAGGCGCTCAGCTCGCCGATCACCCTGGGGATCCTCCTCGCCTACGTTGCCGGCAAGCCGCTGGGCATCGCCGGCAGCTCGTGGCTGGTGTCCCGCCCGGCGCTGCGCGGGCCGCGCTCGCCGCTGAGCCCACCGCTGCTGGCGGCCGGTGGGGCGTTCGCTGGGATTGGCTTCACGGTGTCGCTGTTGATCGCGAGCCTCGCCTTCACCGGCGTGCGGCTCGACGAGGCCAAGCTGGGCGCGCTCGGCTCGGTGGTGCTGGCGCCGCTGGTGGGCTGGACGGTGCTGCGCATCGTGCAGCGGCTGCCGGCGAGGGTGAGGGCGCGGCAGCTCGCGAGCACCGCCGATGACATCCTCGACCTCGCCGAGGATGTCAACCCCGAGCGCGACCACATCCGCGGCCCCACCACCGCGCTGGTCACGCTGGTCGAGTACGGCGACTTCGAGTGTCCCTACTGCGGCCAGGCGGAGGGGGCGATCCGCGAGCTGCTGGCGTCCTTCGAGGACGATGTGCGCTACGTGTGGCGTCACCTGCCGCTCAACGACGTCCACCCGTATGCGCAGATGGCGGCCGAGGCCTCGGAGGCGGCGGCTGCCCAGGACAGCTTCTGGGAGATGTACGACACGCTGCTACGCCACCAGGGAGAGCTGCGCTCGATGCAGCTCGCCACGTATGCGCAGGAGCTCGAGCTGGACGCCGAGCGCCTACTGGAGGAGGTGCGCCGCCGGGAGTACGCGTCGCGGATCAACGAAGACGTGGCCAGCGCCGACGAAAGCGGAGTGTCCGGAACGCCCACCTTCTTCATCAACGGGCGCCGCCACTACGGCGCCTACGACATCGAAGCCCTCACCGACGCGGTGCGCGCCGCGCGCCGGCGTGCGGGGGTGCTGGCCGGGGTGTGAGGGGCCCTGCGGATCGAGGCCCGTGCGACAGCCAACTTCGATTAGGCCCTAACCAAATAGGACTAAGTCTTATTTGGTTAGGGCGCAAAAAAGTAACCATCACATCCTCGGATCACCGCATCGACAAAGCACCTCGGATCACCCGCGTGGACAAAGCACGTCCTCGGATCACCGCATGGACATTTCACCCTCGGATCGCCGCATGGACAAAGCACCTCGGATCACCGCGTGGACAAATCACGTCCTCGGATCACCGCATGGACAACCAGCTAGGGCGGTGCAGGCGGTAGAGTCCAACGCGATGACGCTTGTCCTGCTCACAGGAGCCACACGCGGGATCGGCCGCGCCGCCGCGATCGAGCTCGCCCGCGACGGCGTCGAGGTCGCGCTCGTGGGTCGCGATCCCGAGCGCGTGGAGGCGCTCGCGCAGGAGGCGAAGGCGACCGGTGGTGGCGCGCCCGTCAACCAGCACGTCGCCGACCTAATGCTGATGGCCGATGTGCGGCGGCTGGCTGAGGAGGTGCGCGAGCGCTACGAGCACATCGACGTCCTGGCCAACAACGCCGGGGCGCTGTTCGCCTCGCGCAAGGAGACCTCCGAGGGCTTTGAGCAGACCTTCGCGCTGAACCATCTCGCGCCGTTTCTGCTCACCAACCTGTTGCGCGACCGTCTTGACGGCGGCCGCGTGGTGACCACGTCGTCGGATGCCCACAAGTCGGGGCTCCTGGATCTGGATGACCTGCAGTCCGAGAAGTCATACTCCGCGATGCGCGTGTACGGCACTTCGAAGCTGTGCAACATCCTCTTCACCCGCGAGCTGGCCAGGCGCGCGCCGGAGCTGCACGCCAACTGCTTTCACCCCGGCGTCGTGCGTACCGGCTTCGGCAAGAACGAGAACGGGATCTGGAAGGTGCTCACGACGCTCGGCGGGCCCTTCTTCCGCTCGCCACAGCGCGGCGCCCGCTCGCTGGTGTGGCTGGCGGTGTCCGATCAGGCGGCCCCCCTCACCGGCGAGTACGTCCAGGACGAGAAGGTGCTGGCGCCCAGCGCCCAAGCCCAGGACGACACGCTCGCCGAGGGTCTGTGGGAGCGCAGCGCCCAATTGGTGGGCCTGCCCATCGATACACCGGCCTGACGGCGCCTTTGCGGCGTGTCAGCAGGGCTCGACGACAAGGCGGGAGGCAGGGCAGGCCGTTCGAGCCTGCCCTGTACATGTCAGGAGGGCTCGATAAGGCGGGAGGCAACAGCCGGCCGTTCGAGCCCGCCCCGTACATGTCAGCAGGGCTCGACAAGACGGGAGGCAGCGGCAGGCCGTTCGAGCCTGCCCTGTACAGGCCGTTTGAGCCCGCCCTGTACACCGCCATGATATAGCCGGATGGCTCCCATCACGCGATACACGCGCAGCGGCGAGGCGAGCATCGCCTACCAGGTAACGGGAGAGGGGACGCTCGACCTGCTGTTCATGCCCGGCTGGATCTCTCAGATCGAGCAGCTGTGGGAGTCGCCTGCCCTGCGGCGCTGGTTGGAGCGTCTGGCGGTGTTCAGCCGCCTGATCCTGTTCGACCGCCGCGGCAGCGGGCTATCGGACAGCGTCGGCGAGTCCTACGCCCTGGAGCAGGAGGCGCGCGACGCGCTCGCGGTACTGGACGCGGTGGGCAGCGAGCGGGCGGCGCTGTTCACCTACGGCCTGGGCGGGCCGGTCGGCGCGCTGCTTGCCGCCGATCGCCCGGAGCGGGTGGGCGCGCTGATCATGTACGCGTCGATCGCGCGCACCTCGTGGGCGCCTGACTACGACTGGGCGATGACGGTCGAGGATCGCGCCCAGTGGACCGAGCGCACCGTGTCCACATGGGGCGAGAGCGAGAGTAGTCCCGGCCTTCCGGTGATGGCACCCTCGATGGTCGACGATCAGCTGTTCGCGACGTGGTTTGCGCGTCTGCAGCGCTTGGCGGCGAGCCCGAGCGAGGCCCGCATCCTCCTGAACGCCGCCACCGAGCTCGACGTGCGCGAGGTGCTGTCGCGCATCAGCGTCCCGACGCTGGTGATGCACCGATCAGGCGACAGCGCCTGGGACCCACGCCACTCGCGCTACCTTGCCGAGCACATCCCGGGAGCCCGTCACGTCGAGCTGGATGGAATCGACTCCCTTCCGTTCGTCGGCGACGGCGATGCGATCGCCGAAGAGATCGAGGAGTTCCTCACCGGCGGCCGGGGCGGGGGAGAGCGGGCGCGGGCACTGCTCACGGTGATGTTCACCGACATCGTCGACGCCACCGCACGTGTCGCCACGCTCGGCGACGGCCGCTGGCGCGACCTGCTGGCGCGCCACGACGAAGAGGTGCGCAAGGAGCTGCACCGCTTCGAAGGCCGCGAGGTGAAGACCGTGGGAGACGGCTTCCTGGCGACGTTCGCCGGTCCACCGTCGCGGGCGCTGCGCTGCGCCTTGGCGATCGACCGCACGGCACAAGATCTCGGCGTCGAGGTGCGCATCGGCGTGCACACCGGCGAGTGCGAGCTGATCGGCGAGGACGTGGGCGGGATGGCGGTCCACATCGCCTCGCGTGTCAGCGGGCTGGCGGGCGCCCGCGAGGTGCTCGTCTCGGGCACCGTGTTCGGGACCGTGGTGGGCGGCCCGTTCACGTTCGAGGACAAGGGCTTTCACGAGCTCAAGGGCGTTCCCGGCCGCTGGCCGCTGTTCGCGCTCGTCGGCTGAGCCCTGGCCCGCCCGCTCGGCATGTGGACTGGCTGGCTGCAGTGCTCATCGACGGTCAGGCGTGCTTCAGCGCAAGCTGGCGGAACTGCGCGATGTCGCGCTTGTGGCCACCGTCCCTCACCGAGGTCCGTCCCGATCGAGGTACCAGTGTCGCCCGACGGAGGCCAGCCAGCCGTCCTCGCCGACGGGGGCCAGCATGAAGCGGCTGATCGTGCGCTGGCCGCCAACCTGGTCGCTGTAGAGCAGGTCGATCGTGATCGTCTGATGCTGGTCGACCGCGTCGGCGATCGGGGTGTGGGCGTCTTCGGCGGGATCGCGCAGCGCACCCTGCCACAGGCCGACGTCGCCGGCGGGGATGTACAGGTCACGGGACTGGCGGCGGAAGTCCTCCTCAGCGGCGTGGGGGACCTGCCCGGTTTGCAAGCCCGCGCTTGCCACCCACCCCTGCAGCACGCCGATCCCGGCGCCGACGTTGCGCAGGCTGATCGCCAGGTAGACGGTGCCCTCGATGTGCTCGGCGATGGCGCGGCTGCCCGGCACGTGCACCCAATGACTGTTGACGAACATGATCTTCTGAAGCGGATCGTCGAGGCGCGACTGGACGAGCACCGGCCGGCGCTGCTCCTGGAGCGCCAGCTCGGCGATCCGCGCGGAGCGGTTGGCGGAGCGCACCGACCCGAACGTGGCGATCGCCAGCACCAGCGTGCCGGCGGCGGTGGCGAGCGAGGCGACGGTCGGCCAATCGAGGCTGGTCAGAACAGTCATGGCGCACATCAAAGCGCACAGCCCGCGATGGCGCGCCCGGATGCGAGTTGGCGTGAGCGTTGCGCGCGGCGGCTCAGACGCTCATGCACACGCGGTCGCGCCCGGACTCCTTGGCCTCGTAGAGCGCGGTGTCGGCGCGCGCGAGCACCTCGTCGCCCGACTCGCCGGGCCGCCACGAGGCGAAGCCGGCGGAGCAGGTTTGGTCGCCGTAGACGACACCGCGCAGGCGCTCGATCACTTCGGTGGCACGGGGGGTGTCGCAGTTGATCAACAGCAGCCCAAACTCCTCGCCGCCCAGCCGTGCGAGTAGGTCGCCGGCGCGCACCTGCTCGCGCCACGCGGCGGTGGTGTCCCGCAGCAGGCGGTCGCCGGCGGGGTGGCCGTGGGCGTCGTTGAACTCCTTGAAGTGGTCGAAGTCGAGCATCGCGATCGTGAACCGCTGGCCCGCGGCGAGCGCACCCGCGACGCGGGCGTCCCACGCGCGGCGGTTGGGCAGGTGGGTGAGCGGGTCGGTGCTGGCCATGTCGGTGAGTTCGCTGAGCGCATCGGCGCGATCGATCACCGCGGCGGCCTCGTGCGCGAGCAGCGCGACGACCGTGGCGCGCGGGTCGTGGGCCTTGACGCTTGCGGGCCATCCCACCACCAGGACCCCGACCGGCTCGCCCGCGCGCATCAGCGGCTCATAGAGAATCGACTCCGGCCGGCCGGCGGCCTCCCACAGCACGAGCGAGCCGACGTGCGCTTCGACGTCCTCGGTGATCATCTGCGGCTGGCCGGAGGCGAACGCTTCGGTGACGGCGCTGCGCCGGTGCGTGGATATCTCGATCGGCTCGGCATCGGCGCCGGAGATCGCCGTGGAGCGCATCGTGTGAGAACCGGGCACCGGCTCGTACAGGATCGCCATCGAGGCCGCGCCGATCGTGCGGGCGGCCTCGCACACCTCCAGGCGCGATTGCGAGCCGCCGTGCAGTCCCCGGACGACCTCGTTGACCTGGCCAAGCATGCGCTCGCGCTCGACCGCCTCGGCGACCTGATGGCGGACGTCGTTGACCAGATGCCTTGTGGCGAGGCCGATGATCGCGGCGACGACCACCGTCAGCAGCGCGGCGCGGTACTGCGTGGAGGGGTACTCGGGAGGCCCGACGAGGACGATCGGCGCGAGGTAGAAGACGGTGACGCCGCCGAGCACCACATACAGCCAGCGCAGGCGGCGCCCGTAGAGGGCGGTGTAGAAGACGGGGATCAGGGACACCACGGCGACGCCCGAGCCGATCCCGCCGGCCGAGGCGCGTAGCACCGCGACGGCGGCGAGAAACACGAGCGAGGAGAGGGTGCCTTCGAAGCGCCTGCTGAGCGGCGTGAAGCGCACGGCCCCCGCGAGTAGGAGCAGTGCGATGGAGAGTGCGTACAACGCCCAGTCGATTGACGAACCGACGATCACGGTAGCCCACACCAGCGCGGCCGCAGCCGCGAATGGAGCCACTCTGAAGGCGTACGACCCCCTGCCGGCGTCGAGTCCCATGCCCGACCATCGGCAGCGCGGGGGGTCGCCTCAAGCGGTGCATGGCAGTTCGATTCCTCGAATTTGGGGGAAGCCAGCGCCGCATGCGGCGCTGGCCCGCCCGGCACATGTGCTGGCCGAAAGGGGGATGCTCGCCGAAGGCGAGTGTCTCCCGGCTTCGGTCGGCCGGACAGTGCATGCACTGTCCGGAGCAGGCCGCGCATGCGCGGCCTGCCGGTGGGCGCATGCGCCCACCGAACAGCAGCATTCCCTGACCGAACAGCACGATCCGATCTGGGGCTGAGCCCAACCAAACAGCGGATGGGGAGGAGTAGGATTCAGCACAAGCGCAGCATCCGCGCGCGGCGACGAGGGAGGCAGTCAGATGTCCGAGTACGACTACGTGATCGTGGGCGCGGGATCGGCCGGATGCGTGCTGGCGGCGCGCCTCAGCGAGGATCCCGACGTGAGTGTGGCGCTGATCGAGGCGGGGCCGCCCGACACGATCGAGAACATCCACGTGCCGGTTGCGTTCAGCGCGCTGTTTCGCACGCAGGTCGATTGGGATTACTCGACCGCGGCCGAGCCGCATGTGGATCGCCGGCGCATCTACCTGCCGCGCGGCAAGACCCTCGGGGGGTCGTCGTCAACCAACGCGATGGTGTACATCCGCGGCAACCGCGCCGACTACGACGGTTGGCGCGACGCGGGCTGCGCGGGGTGGGGGTGGGACGATCTGCTGCCTTACTTCATCCGCGCGGAGGACAACGAGCGCGGGGCCTCGGCTCTACACGGCGTCGGGGGGCCGCTGACGGTCAGCGGAGACCGCGCGCCCAACCCGATCACCGACGCCTTCCTGGAGGCGTGCGCACAGGCGGGGCTGCCGGCCAACGAGGACTTCAACGGCGAGGTGCAGGACGGGTTTGGCCGCTATCAGCGCACCCAGCGCGACGGGCGGCGCTGCAGCGCCGCGGTCGCCTACCTGCACCCCGCGATGGCACGTCCGAACCTCACCGTGGAGACCTACATGCAGGTGCACCGCATCCTGTTCGAGGGCGAGCGCGCCGTCGGCGTGGAGGGCGCACGGCTGGGGGAGGTGCACGAGCTGCGCGCCACGCGCGAGACGATCGTGTGCGCCGGCGCCTACAACTCACCGCACCTCTTGATGCTCTCCGGGGTGGGGCCGGGCGAGCTGTTGACGCTGCTGCAGATCCCCGTCGTGCAGGACCTGCGCAGCGTCGGGCAGAACCTCCAGGACCACCCTGCCTCGGGCGCCACCTGGGCGCACGACGAGCCGGTGTCGCTGTTCAACCCGCTGACCGAGGCCAATCTCGCCGCGTTCGTCGGGGAAGGGCGCGGCCCGCTCACCTCCAACGTGGCCGAGTCCGGCGGGTTCGTGCGCTCCTCCGCCGCGCACGACGCGCCCGACATCCAGTTCCACGCCGCTCCCGCGATGTACGTGGACGAGCCGGTGCTGGAGCACGGCTTCGGCCTGGCGCCCTGCGTGCTGACGCCCGCTTCCCGCGGGTATGTCCTGCCGCTCACGCCCGATCCCACCGCCAAGCCGTACATCCTGCACAACTACCTCGCGGAGGAGTCGGACATGGCGCGGATGGTCGAGGGCCTGCGCCTGACGCTCGAGATCGCCCGCCAGCCCGCGCTCGGGAAGTACACCACCCGTCCCCACTACATTCCCGCCTCGGACTCCGAGGAGGATATGCGCGCGCATATCCGCCAGCAGACCTTCACGCTCTACCACCCCGTCGGCACCTGCCGGATGGGCGCCGACGCGGAGGCGGTGGTGGACACCGACCTGCGCGTGCGCGGGGTGGAGGGGCTGCGCGTGGTGGATGCCTCGGTGATGCCCACCGTGCCCCGCGGCAACACCAACGCGCCCACGATCGCCGTCGCCGAGCGCGCGGCCGACCTGATCCGCCACGGGGTGGCGTTTGGGGCGCAAGGCGCGGTTGCTGCGGCCTCGTGATGGGCGCCCGAGGGCGGCCGTTGCCGGTGGTCTGATGAGCCCGGCCTGGAGAGCGGCCGGGACCGCCGCGGGCTGCTCACAACACGCCGCGCTCGCGAATGTAGTGATCGAGGGGTCGCAGTTTCGTCGCAACACGCGCGTGCGGATGCTGCGCGGAGAGCTTCAACAGCGCTTCGCTCGCCGCTTCGCCCGGTAGGTGCCGGTAGCCGAGCAGCTCACTTTCTTGCTGCACCTGGCGCCGATGCCCGGGGAGCAGGAGGACCGTGCGTTGGACGACCGGCAGGTAGGTGCGCGGGTTGACCAGCACCACCACCGCCATGATCGGCACGAGCTTCCCGGGGGACGGGCGCGAGACGAATGGCTTCCTGTGCACGTGCAGTGAGTGGAAGCCGAACCCAACGTCGCCTTCGAGCTTCCACAGCAGACGACCATCCCGGCGCTCGCGCCCGACCAGCCTGATCATCCCGTCCCGGTAGAGCCGGCGGTAGGTTTCGATGCCCGCGGGAGCCCCACTGCTCGGCGCGGACCGCGGGACACCACCGGGTATAGGACCTGCATGAGACCTGACGCGGTCGATTACATTCCTTTCGCTCGGGACGCTGCTCCACGTTTCGATCCAGTCGGGGGAGCTGGCCAGTTCGTAGACCGAGTGGGGCAGCCTGCCGGGGTGCCTGCCGATGACGAGTCCCGGCAGCATGCGCCGTTCGCGTCGCATCCCGGTACTTGCGTCGATCCATTCGCGGTGGTGCGATGTCCTCACCCCCCCGTGGGCAAGGAACGTGCGGTCGACAAATCGCGCTTCGAGAACGCCGCTCCCCGAGGAGGTGGCGGCGTACGCGGCGGCGGCGATGTTGAGGTCGGGGCTGGAGGCGCCGCTGGAGAGCAGCAGGCCGATCGTGGCCGCCAGCATCGCCGCGCCCACCGCCGCCAGCGGGCGCATCAGCCTGCCTGCTGGTGCGCGTCGCCGCGTGCCGTCCACCGCGTGGCCTTCGGCCTCGATCAGATTGCCGGCCGGTGTGTGCAGCCGCGTGCCGTCCACCGTGTGGCCCTCCGCTTCGATCAGCCTGCGCAGGCGCTCGGGCGGCTCGGCGGCGGGCAGCTCGGGCACGGGATTGGCAGCTGCCAGCAGGGCGAGGGTGTCGTCGGCGGTGGTCATGGTGCCTCCATAGTCAGTGGTGTACATGGGAGCGGTTCTCCCCCCTCGTCCCTCTCGCCCCGCTCGTGCTTCTGGACCTCTTCGCCTCGCTCGCCGCCCTCGCGGAGAAGGGCGCGGGCAAGCCTTCGGCGCGCGCGGTGCAGCCTCACCCGCACGGTGGCCGCCTTGACGCCGAGCACGGTGGCCGCCTGCGTTGGAGTGAGCCCCTCCCAGGCGATTAGCAGCACGACTTCGCGATCGGACTCGCCGAGCTGCTCGAGCGCCCGGCGCAGGGCCCCACCGAGGCCAGAGGCGACGTCGAGGGAGCCCACGGTCGCGTCGCTCTCGGCGAGCCGCCGGTGCAGCGCGACCCGGCGCCGTTCACCGCGGCGCTGTGTGCTGAGCACCCTCCGCGCGACGCCCAACAGCCACGGCAGCGATTCTGCGGGGAGCTCGTCCAGGCGCCGCCAGCACACCATGAACACCTCCGCCACGAGGTCGTCCGCCACCGAAGCCTGCGCCCGGCGCAGGATGTACGCCTTGACAGCGGGCGCGTGCTCGCCATACAGCAACTCGAATCTGACCCGCCGCTCCATATTCATGTAGGTAATGGCCGGGAGTCGCCGAGCGTTACAGCTCGCGTGGTGGGAGAGCTGCCAGGCACCCTCGTGGATGAGCTCGTGGTGGGAGAGCTGCCAGGCACCCTCGTGGATGAGGCTATTGGGTCGGGTCGAGGGTTGTATGTGTACTTTTCAGACCCCAACCCTTCATTTTGTAAAGCAGGTTGGCGCGGTTGGATGCTTTGTTTTGAGCCTCCAACCCTTCATTTTGTGAAGTGGTGGGCGTTGAAAGATGGATCTCAGTGCGAGCGTTTGACCTGATGCTCCAGCAGCTTGCCCGAGGCGGTTTCGACCTGGGCGGTCATGCGCAGCTTGAACATCCCGAGCAGCGCCTCTGAGGCGATGCCGCGCAGCGTGCGGATCGCCTCGATCATCTCGTCCCAGCGCTCCTCGGGCTGGCCGGCGGCGGTGAACGGCTCCCACAGCTCCTTCAGGTAGAGCTTCACGAACGCACGCGAGATCGACTCGCACTCGTGGCTGAGGCGCTCCACCAGCGCGAGCGCGGCGTGCAGGGGGATGCCGAGCGCGGTGACCTCCTCGGCCGCCTGCATCAGCGCCGGGCTGGGCACCTCGAAGCGATCGTTGCCCAGGGGGATCAACAGCCCGAGCTTGCGGATCCGTTCGACATCCTTGATGTCCACCTCGCCGAAGCGCTGGCGCAGCTCCTCGCCGGTGATGACCTCCGGGGTCTCGCTCTCGAACGGGGCGGTCATCGCGTTGCGCAGCCCCAGCAGGCGCCCCGCCGAGCCACCCGAGGTGCTCAGCAGGCGCTCGATCGCGGCGAGGTTGAAGCCGTCGGCCTGCATGTCGAGCACCAGCTTCAGCCTCACCACGTGGTCGGGGCCGTAGTAGCCCACGCGCGCGCGTACCTCGGGGGCGGGCAGCAGGCCGCGCGAGTGGTGGTTGCGGATGTTGCGCACCGACATTCCCACCTCTGCGGCCAGCTGCTCGATCGTGAGGTCGGCCGTCGGCGACTCGACCGTGTCGCTGATCACACTTGCCATCTCCAAACAAGGATACCGTGTTTGATGTAACCTCATCTGAGGTAACATCGACTCAGGTCAACATGTCTCTGCCTTCCCCTCCGGTCAACGTGCCTTCCTTCCCCTCCTTACCCTTGTCCACCGATGGCTGAACGCGGCGCCGTCCCCACCGTCGCTCCGGTGCGCCGCCGCGCGCTGCGCCTGATCGGCTCCTTCACCTCGCCGCTGGCGCCGGATGACTACCTGGAGCTGGTCAACCCCCTGTGGTCCACGCGCGAGCTGCGCGGACGCGTGGAGAGCGTGCGTCGCGAGAGCGCGACGGCGGTGACCGTGACGATCAGGCCCGGCTGGGAGTGGCCGGGGCATCTGCCCGGGCAGTACCTGCGGCTGGGGATAGAGGTGGATGGGGTGCACCACTGGCGCGCCTACTCGCTCACCTCCGACCCCCAGCGCCCCGACGGGCGCATCGCGATCACGCCGAAGCTGCTGCCGGGCGGGAAGGTGTCGCCCTACCTCTTCGGCCGTGTTCGCCCCGGGACGATCGTGCGCCTCGGCGGGGTGGAGGGCACCTTCGTGCTCCCCTCCTCGCTGCCCGCGCGACTGCTGTTCGTGAGTGCTGGCAGTGGGGTCACCCCGATCATGAGCATGCTGCGCAGTCTCGCGCGGGATGGCGCACTGCGGGATGTGGTGCACGTGCACTGCGCGCGCGAGGCGGGGGATGTGATCTTCCGCCGTGAGCTGCAGGGGCTGCACGAGCGCCACGCCGGCTACCGACTGCACGAGCACGCCGGCTACCGGCTGCACGAGCGGCACGCCGGTTACCGGCTGCACGAGCGGCTCACCGGTGCGCACGGCCGCCTGGCACCGGCGGAGCTCGACGCGCTGTGCCCCGACTGGCGCGAGCGCGAGGCGTTCGTGTGCGGCCCCGCCGGCCTGCTGCAGGCGCTCGGCGAGCACTGGCGCACCGAGGGCGATCCCGCGCGAATGCACATCGAGCGCTTCCAGCCCGCCACTGGCGTTGGCGATGGTGAGCGGGGCGCGGGTGGCAGCATCGACTTCTGCGCCAGCGGCATCAGCGCGCACAGCGACGGCCAGCAGCCGATCCTCGTGACGGGCGAGCGTGCCGGCGCCAGCCTGCCGCACGGCTGTCGCATGGGCATCTGCCACAGCTGTGTCGGGCGGCTGCGCGCCGGTCAGGTGCGCGACCTGCGCACCGGTCGTGTGCACGGTCAGCTTGGCGATCTGGTGCAGACCTGTGTCAACGCGCCCGAGGGCGCAGTCGAGATCGAGCTGTGAGCAGCTATCGGAGCGGTGTCGATGTCTTCCAAAACGCACACAACCACTTCACAAAATGAAGGGTTTGGGTCTGAAAAGTACATATACATCCCCGCCGCCACCACCAGCTGAATGTCGCGCCTGAAAAGCACCTACAAGATCCTGCCACCCCCAACTTCGCCCACCGAACGCGACGGAGGTATCCATGTCCGCCACCATTGAGCGCCCGCCGGTGCCGCCTCCAACGGCCCCCGCTTTCGAGGATCCCGACAACCCACTGCACCGCCTCACCACCGAGCAGCTCGAGCAGCTGGGTCGTGAGCTCGACGCGCTCCACGAGGAGGTGTACGCCGACCTGGGCGAGCGCGACTCGCGCTACATCCGCTCGACGATCAGGTTCCACCGCCAGCTCGTGATCGCCGCGCGGCTGCTGCTTTTGCGCTCGGACAAGCGGTCGCTGTGGTGGGCGGGCACTGCCGCGCTGTCGCTGGCGAAGATCCTCGAGAACATGGAGATCGGTCACAACGTGATGCACGGGCAGTGGGACTGGATGAACGACCCGGACATCAACTCGCAGAGCTGGGACTGGGACACCGCATCGCCGGCCGACGCATGGCGCCACTCGCACAACTACGAGCACCACACGTTCACCAACATCCGCGGCAAGGATCGCGACTTGGGGTACGAGATCATGCGCATCGATCCTCACCAGCGCTGGCACCCTGTGTATCTGCTGCAGCCGCTGTACAACCTGCTGCTGATGGGCTTCTTCGAGTGGGGCGTTGCCTTGCACGACCTCAACTTCGAGGCGATCCGCACGGGGGAGAAGCCCAAGGGGAAGGCGCTCGCCGAGCTGCGCGCGATCGGCTTGAAGGCACGGCGGCAGGTGGTCAAGGACTACATCGCCTTCCCGTTGCTCTCGGCGACGGTGTCGGCGGGGAGCTCGGCGGCGTCGTCTGGTGGGAGTGCGGCGCTGACCTCGGCGGCGTCGTCTGGCCGGAGTTCGGCGCCGGCTTCGATGGGGAGCTCGTCTGGAGGGCGCTCGGCTGGGTTGTTCGCCCGGCGCTCGGCTTCGGCGTTGTCCAGCTTGTCCTCGTCGGAGAGCTCGGCCTCGAAGTCGCGGGGGCCGGGGGGGCGGTCGAGCCGGCGGGCGGCCGCGCGCACCTTCAAGGCCACGCTCACCGCCAACTTCACCTCCAACATCGTGCGCAACGTGTGGGCCCACTCGATCATCTTCTGCGGGCACTTCCCCGACCAGACCTACACCTTCGGCGAGGAGGAGGTAGCCGAGGAGACCCGCGGCGGCTGGTATGTGCGCCAGCTGCTCGGCTCCGCCAACATCGAGGGCGGGCAGCTGTTTCACTTCGTGAGTGGCAACCTCGGCTTCCAGGTCGAGCACCACCTGTTTCCCGACCTGCCCTCCAGCCGCTACGCCGAGATCGCCCCCCGCGTGCGCGACATCTGCCGCCGCTACAACCTGCCTTACAACAGCGGGCCCTTCCACCGCCAGCTCGGCACGGTGCACCGCACGATCCTGCGCCTCGCGTTTCCGGGCGGGCGCCCGCGGCCCAAAGGCGAAGTGGCAGAATGACCCGACTGCCACAACCACAGGAGGACCGGCGAAAAAATGTCAGAGTCGCAGGAGGGCCTTCGTCTCCCCGGGGAGCCCGCTGAGTACAGGCGAGCGCGCGAGGAGCTGCTACGAGCCGAAGTGCAGCTGCGCGCGCAGGAGGAGCATGTTGCCGCCCAGCGGCGCGCGCTGCCGCTCGGCGGTGAGGTGCCGGAGGACTATGTCTTCCAAGAGTGGGACGCAGGCGCGGATGCTCCTCGCGAGGTGAGGCTGTCGGAGCTGTTCGGGGACAAGGACACCCTCTACCTCTACAGCTTCATGATCGTCCGCCCCGAGCAGGGGCTTCCGTTCGAGGGCCCATGTCCGTCGTGCACCTCGATCATCGATGCGATGGACGGGGAGCTGCCGCACATCACGCAACGGATCGCCTTCGCAGTTGCCACCAAGGCGCCGATCGAGCGCTTCCGCGAGCATGCTGCCACGCGTGGTTGGCGTCACGCCCGGCTGCTGTCCTCCGCGCCGTCCAGCTACAACCGGGACTACGGAGCCGAGGACGCCGACGGGGGCCAGTGGCCGCTGGCGACCGTGTTCGTGCGACGCGACGGCGCCATCCACCACTTCTGGAGCAGCGAGCTGTGGCTGGCGCAGCGCGAGGAGGGCTTGGGTCCGCGTCACGTCGACTTCATGTGGCCGCTGTGGGCCGTGCTCGATCGCACGCCCGCCGGTCGCGATTCCGATTGGGGTCCCGAGCTCGAGTACAGCTAGCGGCGATCTCCAACTCCAACTCCACGCCTCCTTGCCGGTCAGAACAGGCGCTGCTGCCGTACGGGCGGGGAGGGCGCGTCCCTCGCCTCGGGGCGCAGTCCCGACCACCGGCCGCTCCGATCTCCCACTGCGCTGCCGCGCCGGTCAGGTTGCTCACTCCGATCTCCCACCGCGCTGCCGCGCCAGTCAGGCTGCCCACTCCGATCGCCGGCGCTGCCCCCGCGCCCTTCACGTGACTGGAGCGGAGCGCCTCGGCGCACCAGCCCGGCCAGGCGTGCGCGTTCCTCGCTGGGCGCGTAGGCGCCGCGGCGGTAGAGCGCCTCGTAGCGCTCCACCAACTCGGGGCGCTGCTCGCGCAGCCACTCCATGAAGACGTCCTTCACTTCGCCGCGCAGGTGCAGAGCCACGCCGCCGATGCTCTTCGCGCCGGCGTCGATCGCTCCCTGCAGCAGCGGCTCCAGCTGGTGGGGGGCATCGTTGATGCCCGGCATCAGCGGTGCGATCAGCACGCCGGTGGGGATCCCGGCGCGGTTGAGCTCCGCCACCGCCTCCAGGCGGGCACGCGGGTTGGGGGTGTGCGGCTCGGTGGCCCGCCACGCGCGCTCGTCGAGCGTCGGGATCGAGAGGCTCGCCCTGAACGTGGTGCGTTGTGCGATCGCCACCAGCAGCGGCAGGTCGCGCAGCACCAACGGCGACTTCGTCAGCACCGAGCAGGGGTTGCCCGCGCCGTCGCCGGCGTCGCGCAGTGCCTCCCAGATGCCCACCATCAGCCGGTAGCGGCCCTCCACCCACTGGTAGGGGTCGGTGTTGGTGCCCAGCGCCACGTGTTCCCCCTGCCACGACGCCCGTGCCAGCTCCACGCGCAGCACCTCCGGCGCGTTGACCTTCACCACGATCTCGCGCTCGAAGTCGCGGCCCGCGTTGAAGCCCAGATATGTGTGGGTGGGGCGGGCAAAGCAAAAATTGCATGCATGAGCGCATCCTCGATACGGATTGACCGTCCAGCGGAACGGCATCGGCGAGGCGCCGGGCACGCGGTTGAGCGCCGAGCGCGCGCGAACCTCGTAGAAGCGCATGTCGAGCGCCTCGGGCGCGTCGAAGCGGCGCACCACGGCCTCGTCGCGGTAGCCCGGCAGGCGGTGCTGGGCGTCGGCGTCGAGGGTGAGGTTGCTCCACCGCACGAACATATGTTCGCATGCTTGTCAAGTTTGTGGTGGTGCCATGCGAGGCATCGGCGGGGTGGCTTGGAGGTGCGGCCCCACCTCGCCTTGACGGCGTCATAGAGGTGCGTGGCGGGTGGCTCGGGGGTGGGCTCGCCTCGCTTCGACGGCATCATCCAAGGTGCGCGGCGGGGGTAGCTCGGGGGTGTGCCCCCCCTTCGAAGGCGTCATCCAAGGAGCACGCGCGAATCTGCTCTTCGGGAGAGGTCGCGCTTTCTGCCCGCTCGATCGGACCCGTGGCCCTTTTCCCCCAGAGACGCATCTGCTAAATTTCTCGAGCGCGGGAGCGCTCCGTGAGGAGTGGCCCCATGCGTAACCTTTGCGCGATGGGTGCATGCGGAGAGACGGCCCTCCGTGTCGGCTCGTCCACGGAATACGTCGTGAGGACGTGCCTTTGCCGACGCCACAGACAGAGCAGCTGCGGGGCGGGGAGTTGAACGCCGCTCTCACCAGCGCGCTGGTGGGGATCCACACCGAGTATCTGGGGCGTGGGCCAAAGACGGCCTCCACGTTCCATCAGGGCAATGTGGTGGTGACGCTGATGCACGACGTGCTGACACCCGCCGAGCGCTCGCTCGCGCGCCATGAACACACCGAGGCGGTCAGCCAGATCCGCCATCTCTTCCAGGGGACGATGGAGGCCGAGTTCCGCACCGCGGTCGAGCGCCTCACCGGTCGCAAAGTGGTGGCGTTCATCAGCGGCAACCAGTTCGCCCCGGACGTGGCAGCCGAGCTGTTCATCCTCGACGAGCCGCTCTGAGCCCTACCAGGCGTCGACGTTGGGGCGGTGCTCGGCCGACCGCGCGCGCCAGTCGGGTGGAGGGGGGTCGAACAGGGTGGCGATCCAGCGGCGGGAGTCGGCCGGGTCGATCACGTCGTCGATCTCGCCGTACGCGGCCATGTTGACGCCGCGGCCGTGCTCGTAGGCGGCGGCGACGGTGGCCTGGAAGACGCGCTCGCGCTCGGCGTCGTCTTGGATCGCCTCCAGCTCCCGGCGCATTCCCAGCCGCACCGCTCCCTCCAGCCCCATGCCCCCGAACTCGGCTGTCGGCCAGCCGACGGTGAACAGCGGGGCCTTGAACGAGCCGCCCGCCATCGCCTGCGCACCGAGGCCGTACCCCTTGCGCAGCACGATCGTGCCGAACGGCACCTCGAGGTTGGCGCCGACGGTGAACAGGCGCGCGAAGTGGCGCACGGTGGCGGTGCGCTCGGCGGCCGGGCCGACCATGAAGCCGGGGGTGTCGCACAGGAACAGCACTGGCAGGGCGAACGCATCGCACAGCGTGAGAAAGCGCGCGGCCTTGTCGGCGCCGTCGGCGTCGATCGCGCCGCCGAGGTGGGCGGGGTTGTTGGCGAGGATCCCCAGCGTGTGCCCTTCGACGCGCGCGAGTGCGGTGACGATCCCCGCGCCGAAGCCGTCGCGCAACTCCATCGCCGAGCCCTCGTCGCATAGCGTCGTGATCGCGTGGCGCACCTCATAGATGCGCCTGCGCTGCTCCGGGAGGACCTCGCGCAGCAGCCGCTGGTCGGGGGCGGTGAAGTGCGCGGTCGGGCCGTGGAAGTAGGAGAGGTAGCGCTTCGCCGCCGCCACCGCAGCGCGGTCGTCGCAAACACGGACGTCCACCACGCCGTTTGCGTGCTGCACATCGATCGGGCCGATCTCCTCCGGGGCGTACACGCCGAGGCCGCCGCCCTCGATCATCGCCGGGCCGCCCATCCCGATCGAGGAGTCCTCGGTGGCGATCGTCACGTCGCAGCAGCCCAGCAAAGCGGCGTTGCCGGCGAAGCAATACCCCGAGGCGATCCCCACCAGCGGCACGCGGCCGCTGAGGCGGGCGAAGAGGTGGAAGGCGCGGCAGTCGAGGCCCGCCACGATCGGCATGTCCACGTCTCCGGGCCGCCGCCGCCGCCCTCGGCGAACAGCACCACCGGCAGCCGCCGGCGCTCGGCGAGCTCGAACAGGCGGTCCTTCTTCAGGTGCCCCCGCATCCCCTGGGTGCCCGCCAGCACGGTGTAGTCGTAGGACATCGCCACGCACGGGTTGCCGTCCACCTCGCCCACACCGGCGACCAGCCCGTCGGCGGGGGTCTGCGCGATCAGCTCCTCGCGCGGGCGCCGGCGCTCCTGGGCGGCGAAGATCAGCGGGCCGTACTCCACGTAGGTGCCCTCGTCCACCAGCTCGGCGAGGTTCTCGCGCGCGGTGCGCCTGCCCTTCTCGCGACGCTTCGCCACCGCCTCGGGGCGCGCCTCGTCGAGCCCCAGCGCGTGGCGCTCGCGCACGGCGGTGAGGTCGGCGCGGACGGGGGTGTCGGCGTCGAGGGCGGGATCGGCGTCGAGGGTGGGATCAAGATCGGCGTCGAGGGCGGGATCGGCGTCGAGGGTGGGATCAGGATCGGCGTCGAGGGCGGGATCGGTGTCGGGATCAGGATCGGGATCGGTGTCGGGATCAGGATCGGGGTCGGTATCGGGGTCGGTGTCGGGATCGGTGTCGGCAGGCGGCATCGCGCAATCATTGCGCAGAGTAGGGTGGGCGGGGATGGCAGGCAACGGCTCCCCACCACCTCCCGACCCCCCGTCCGAGCCGGCCCGGGGCTGGCGCATCTCCTCGCTGCTTTCGCCAGGCCGCGATGCGCGGGACCTGCGCGCGCTTTACTACCGCCACTTCGGCGATCGCCGCAAGGAGCGCCAGCTGTTCTCCACGGGCGCCTTCTTCCTCACCTTCGGCACGGTGCGCGGGATCACGCACGCGATCCGCGCCGAACGGGGGCCGTTCCGCAACATCACCCCAGGGGGCAGGCACATCCATCACATGACCTTCGGGATCACCGGGCTGCTGACGGTGGGCTACCTGTGGATGCTCGAGATCGGGGTCAGCGAGGAACGGCGCTCATCGCGCGTCACGGCTGCCGTGTACGGAGCGGGCTCGGCGCTGACGCTCGACGAGTTCGCGCTGTGGTTGAACCTCGCCGACGACTACTGGACCAAGCAGGGCCGCGAGAGCATCGACGCGGTCGCGCTGTTCGGCTCGCTGCTGGTGCTCAGCGTGCTCGGTGGAGGCTTCTTCAGGGAGTTGCTGCACCCCGGGCGTGACGCTGGTGCCCCTGTCACGGTTTCGCCAGGCGCCTGAGGGGTAGAGCTTTGTGACAGGCAGTAACGCCTGTCTCAACACGGAGCTCGATCGAAGGGAGCCATTATGAGTGATAAGTACGCAGATGAGAGCAAGGGTCGCCTCAAGGAGGCCGCCGGCAGCCTAGCCGGGGATGAGGACCTGAAGCGCAAAGGTGAAACCGACCGCGCCAAGGCGTCCGTCAAGGACAAAGTCAACGAGTTCGCCGAGAAAGTCAAGGATGCGCTCGACCGTGACTAGCCCGGATCGCCAGTTGTGTCCGCCACAAAACGGCTGACTTGAGAGAGCCCGGAGATTGGAAAAGGCTGAGCAGGGTAGGGGATGGCAAGCCTCGGTTACGAGGGCAGGACGATTTTCCAAGCCAGGACATTCGAACCCCGGAGGTAATCTTTCATGGACCTACTACTGCTTCTAATTATTGTGTTGATTGTGCTCAGCCTCGCGGGTGGTGTGTTCCTCAATCCGTTTGCACTGCTGTTGCTGCTCGTGGTGGCGCTGCTGCTGGCCGGCCCATACCGCGGTCGCCGCGCACGCCTTTAGAGAAGCGCCGCGTCAGCCGAGGCGATCGTGCGTAGATGGCCGCTCACGCCGGCGATGCTGAACAGTCGCTGAACCTGCGGCGAGCCGGGGGTGAGCGCAAGCCTCTGGCCGCGCTCCGCCGTGCGCTCGTGTGCGGCGAGGACGACTCGCAGGCCGGCGGAGTCGATGAACTGGACCTCGTCGAGATCCAGCACGACGATGTCGGCCGCGCAGACCGTGTCGCTTTCGATCTCGCTCTGCAGCCGTGGCGCGCCGAGCAGGTCGAGTTCACCATGGAGCGACAGCACGATCCTGTCCCGCTCCTGCCTGACCTCGATGGTGAGCTGCTCCCCCACGATCACAAGTGCCCATGCTATCGCAGCGGACTGGAGCGCATACGCAAGCCGAGCAGCGCGAGATCGTCGCGCAGCGAGCCCTCGGCGTGCTCCAGCGCCACGTGCTCGATGTGCTCCAGCAGCTGCGCGAGCGTGAGCTGTGGAGCCATGCGGCACAGTTCGATCAGGCCACGCTCCCCGAGCTCTTCGCCGGAGTGGCCGGCCTCGGGGATCCCGTCGGTGTACAGCAGCAGGGTCTCGCCGGCGCGCAGCTCCTCTGCGCATTCGGCGACGTCGATCGGATCGAGCACGCCCAGCAGCGTTCCGGGCTGACCGACCTGACGGGCCTGTCCCCCGGGGTCGATCAACACCGGCGGCGGGTGCCCGGCGAGCGTCACGGTCAAGCGCATTCCCCCCGAGGTAGGCGTCGCCGTCACCAGGCAGACGGTGCACAGATCCGCGCCGGGAGGTTGGCGGCGCAGCGCCCGATGCAGCGTCTGGAGCATCTCCGCGGCGCACTGACCGCCCATCGACGCGGCGCGCAGGGTGTGCCGCGCCAGCGCCGTCACCCCGGCCGCGCGGGAGCCCTTGCCGCAGACGTCGCCGATCACGAGCATCCAGCTGTCGGCGCTGTGCTCGAACACGTCGTAGAAGTCGCCGCCCACCTCGTTGAGCTCGCCCGCCGCGCAGTAGCGCGCCTCGATCTCGGCGCCCGGCACCTCGGGCAGCGTCTCCGGCAGCAGCGCCCGCTGCAGGGTGTGGGCGATCCGGGTGCGCTCGGTGTACAGCCGCGCGTTTTCCACCGCTGTGCCCGCGCGGCGGCCCAGCCGCTCGGCGACGCCGAGGTCGGCGGCGGTGAGCCGGCGCATCGACTCCGAGGACACCAGGGTGATCGCGCCGAGTGCCCCGGTGGCGCCGATCATCGGCACGATGATCACGGCGGTGGCGCCGATCGCGCTCAGCAGTTCGAGGTGCTCGGAGTTGTGCGCGTAAGCCGCGAGCGCGTCGGGCTGGATGTCGTTGTAGATGCGGGCTTCTCCTGTGCGGATCACATCGGGAACGCCTGAGGGCTCGTCGAGCGCAGGGTGGTGGGCGCGGTCGATGTGCTCTGCCAGCTCGAGCTTGCGCGGATCGGGGTGGTGCACGGCCACCCGTTCGATCGTCCCGCGCTCGTTCACGAGATCGACTGCGCACCAGTCGGCGATCTGCGGCACTGCCAGCCGCGCCACCCGCTGCAGCGTCTCGCCGTAGTCCATCGAGGATGCAAGGGCACGGCTGGCCTCCGCCATGAAGCTCTCGCCGAGCTGGGCGCGCTTGACCTCGGTGATGTTCTCGAAGACGTTGACCGCGTAGCCGATGCGACTGTTCTCCGGGTCGGGGATCGGCGAGGAGCGGACGATCAGCCAGCGCTCCTCGCCCGTGGCGCGGACGATGTTTCTCACCAGCAGCGGCTCGGGCTGCTCGCCCCTGAACAGCCGCCTCGCGGGCATGTTCTCCAGGTCGAGCTCGCGACCCTGCTCGTCCTGCACGATGAAGCGGGTCATGATCGTTCCGGGGCGGGCGCGCGTCAGCTCTCCGGGCGTCGGGAACCCGAGCAGGTCGGCGGCGGCCTGGTTGGCGTACACCGTCTGCCCGTGGCTGTCGACCACGGTGATCGCCTCCGCGAGATTCGCCAGCACCGCCTCCAAGCGCCGCTCGAGGCGCTGCAGATCGGAGTACAGCTGGGCGTTGTCGATCGCCAGTGCTGCCCGTCGAGCGAGCTCGGCGACCAGATCCCGCTCCTGGATCCCGTAGCGCTGGCTCTCGCCCAGTCGCAGCGTCGACAGCGCCCCGAGCGTGCGCCCGCGTGCGACCATCGGGGCGACGACCGCCGAGCGGTAGCCATGCTGGACCATGAACCGCGCGTGCTCGGATCCCTGCGCGAAGGAGTGCAGCAGCGTGTCGGTCATCTCCGCCAGCAGCACCGGCTGGCCGCTACGGATTACCTGCGCCACTGGATGCTCCCCGGCTGGGTCGAGCGGATAGCGGGCGCGCAGCTCCTCGAGCTCGTGCGCCAGCGCCTCCTCGGTGGCGACGACCGCCACGTCCATGATCGCGCCGTCTTCGTCGCGCAGGTCGATTACGCAGAGATCGGCCAGGCGCGGCACCGTCAGCCGCGCGACCTGCCCCATCGTCGTGGTGGGGTCGAGCGAGCTGGCCAGGATCGCCCCGGCCTCGATCAGCAGATCCCTGGGGAGCTCTCTCCCCGGCTTGGTCATCGCGCCGAACTCCCCCCTTTGTGTGGTCTGCATGCAATCGCTTGGTGGGCCTTCAAAATAGACGGTGCGAGGGTGGGATGATCGACCGCATGAGCCCAACGAGGAACCGCCGCGAGCCGATGCCCGACCATCTCGCTCCGATGCTCGCCAGCCCCGGCAGCCTGCCGGGGGATGAGCGGGGGTGGGTGTTCGAGGTCAAGTGGGATGGGGTGCGGGCGCTCCTCTACTGGCGCTCGGGCCCTCCGGTGCCCACCATGCGGGTGGAGAGCCGCAACCGCAAAGAGATCGGCGCCCGCTATCCCGAGCTGCACGCGCTGGGGCGTCAGCTGGGGGCGCATGAGGCGGTGCTCGACGGGGAGATCGTGGCCTTCGACGAGCGCGGGCTGCCGAGCTTCGAGCGATTGCAGAAACGGATGCACCTGACTTCCGCCAGCGCGGTGGCGCGCGCGGCACGCGAGATACCGGTGACGTACGCGATCTTCGATCTGCTGTATCTCGATGGCCACTCCACCATCGAGCTGCCCTACCGCCGGCGGCGCGAGCTGCTGGAGGGGCTACGGCTGAAGGGCGCGGCCTGGCAGGTTCCCACCCAGCGCGAAGGCGGCGGCGCCGAGCTGCTGGCGGCGACCGCCGAGCAGGGATTGGAGGGGGTGATCGCCAAGCGCCTGGACTCTCCCTATCGCCCGGGCGAGCGCAGCGGGGAGTGGGTGAAGATCAAGAACGTCCACCGCCAGGAGCTCGTGATCGGCGGGTGGCTGCCGGGCAAGGAGGGGCGCGCCGGTCAGCTCGGCGCGCTGCTGGTGGGCTACTACGACCACGAGAACGGGGGAAGCCGAGGACTGCGCTACGCGGGCCGTGTCGGCACCGGCTTCGACGAGCCCGAGCTGCGGCGCCTGGCAGGGGAGCTCCAGGCGCGCAGCCGCCGCGGCAGCCCCTTCGTCGAGCAGGGCGTCCAGCCGCCGCGGGAGGCGCGCTTCGTGGAGCCGGAGCTGGTGGCGGAGATCGAGTTCTCGCGCTGGACGCGCGATCGCATCCTGCGCCACTCCTCCTACAGGGGCCTGCGCACCGACAAGCCGGCGCAGGAGGTGACGCTGGAGCGCGAAGGAGGAGAGGGTGGACAGGCCGGTGTCGCAATCGGCGGCCTGCCGGAGAGCGGGAGCCCAAGAGGGGGTGCCGGCGTCCGCGGCGAGCCCGGAGCGGCCGTGGAGGAGCGTCCCTATGAGATTCTCCACACCACCAAGCGCCACGTCGAGATCGAGGTGGGGGGCAGGCGGCTGCGACTGTCGAATCGCGACAAGGTGCTCTACCCGGACGCCGGTTTCACCAAGGGCCAGCTGATCGACTACTACACCGCGGTGGCACCATTTCTGCTGCCACATCTGACCGGGCGTCCAGTGACGCTCAAGCGCTACCCGGATGGAGTGAACGAGCCGTATTTCTATGAGAAGCGCTGTCCCACCCACCGTCCTGAATGGGTGAAAACCGCGCCGGTGTGGAGTGGGCGCCAGGCGGAGACGATCGACTACTGCCTGGTCGAGGACCTGCCGACGCTGATCTGGGTGGCCAACCTCGCCGCGCTGGAGTTGCACCCCAGCCTCGCGCGGGCGCACGCGCAGGAGGCACCCACCATGCTCGTGTTCGACCTCGACCCGGGCGAGCCGGCCGGTGTGCGCGAGTGCTGCCAGGTGGCGCTGTGGGTCAAGGAGATCTTCGACGCCTTCGGGTTGCGGTCGTTGGCGAAGACCTCCGGGTTGAAGGGCTTGCAGGTGTACGTGCCGCTCAACACCGCGACCTCATACGAGCAAACCAAGCCGTTCACCCGCGCGGTGGCGGAGCTGCTGGAGAAGCAGCACCCCAAGCTGGTGGTCTCGCGCATGACCAAGAGCCTGCGCCCCGGCAGGGTGTTGATCGACTGGAGCCAGAACGACCCGCACAAGACAACTGTGTCGGTGTACTCGCTGCGGGCTACCGCCATCCCCCTGAGCTCCACACCTTTGGATTGGGAGGAGGTGGGGCTGGGCTCGCGCCGTCGTCGTAATCGCGAGCACCAGTTGAGCCTGACCCCGACGGAGCTGCTGCGTCGCGTGGAGCGCGATGGGGATCTATTTGCCGGGGTGGTGGGCGTCACGCAGAGCCTGCCGGATTTGGGCGGAGATTTCCTCAGATCCGTTTGAAGCCCAGCTGTTCGGCGACGGTCGCCTGGTGGGCGTCGCGAGAGGCGAAGGCGATCGCTTCCTGCTCGGGCTCCGCGAGCGGGGGCACGGTCAGCGAGGCGAGCGCGAGGTGCCAGGTGTCGAGCGTTCGCAGGGCGTGTCTGCGCACCAGCTCCAGGGCCTTGCGCTCGACGTCTGCCTGGGGGGCGGTGAGCTCGCTCACGCGCCCGCTCTCGGCGAGGTCGGCGTCGAGTAGGGCCAGCAGGTCCTTCTCGTTGGCGTTGTTGCGACCGGTGCGCGCGGCGCGAAGCAGCGCCCCTGAGACCTCGATCCGGGTCCACTTCCCGGTGACGGCGACGACGTCTGGGTCTTCGAGCAGCGCGGTGGCCTGTTGGTGGCCTTCCTCGTCGGAGAGGTAGGAGCGCGCGAGCACGGAGGAGTCGAGGTAGACGATCACAGGCGGTCTTCGCGGTCTTCGGCGAGGATCCGGTCCAAGACCTGCCCGACACCGCGGGTGGTGGCGATGATGCGTTCGCGTTCGGCCGTGCTCACGGGTGCGGCGGGGACCTCGCTGAACATCCCCAGGGCGGCGGCTCTGGCACGCAGCCGCTCCTGAGGAGTGCCGATGTCGGCGTCGGTGGCCGCGTCGAGGATCGCGCCGGCGACGGCGTTCATGCTGCGGCCCTCCCGCGCCGCGCGCGCGGCGATACGCCGGTGGAGGTCCTCGGGGACGCGTAGCAGTAGCTGCTTCATCCCGGCGATGATATCAGTAAGAGATTCTGATATCAGACGCGGGTGGCTGGTGCTGGTGGGGAGCTCACTCATGTAGCCCAAACTAGCCACCATCTGCGATGGAACGCTCGGGTGGAGCCACCAATGTCCTTTGTCTCTGGGTGCTATGGCCCAAACTTGGCGCGATCCCGTCCAGCAGCACCGCGCTCATCCGTCAACCGCAACGCAAGCACCTCGTAAGGCCCCGCGCTCTCGACCTGGCAGCGATCGGCGAGCTTCGCGATCACCGAGCCCAACCCGTCGAGCGAGGAGTCGGCCACCAGCCGCTCTCCCCGCCCCCGCTCCAGCGGCCCGACTCGCAGCTCGAGCGCCCGCGGCTCGACTCCCGCCACCGTCCGCAGACTCGGCGAGACACCACCGCTTGCTCCGAGGGCGTCGGCCACGAGGTGGACATCGGAGAGTCGGTCGGTGGAGAAGTGGGCGCGCGCCGCCAGGCCGCACATCAGGCGCGCCAGCACGGTGCGCGCCAGATCGCCGGGCGTGACGGTGAGGGTGATCGTGGGGGCGTGCACGGTGGATGCGATGGCGGGCAGCGCGAGCTCTGGCTCGCCGAGCGGTTGCGGCGGGCGCGCCCCCAGCGTGGCGAACTCCATGCACACTTCGGTGCCGCCGTCGGCGGGACGCCGCAGCTCGAGGCGGTGGGTGAGCGCGTGGATCGCCGTCAGGCCGATCCCGGGACAGGTGCCGAGCCCGATGCCGCCGTGTGCCGCCGGGATGCCCACGCCCCAATCGCGTACCACCACCGTGACCGCGTCGAGCGCCAGCTCGACGACCACGTCGAGCGGCCCTTCCCCGCCGCGATAGGCGTGCTGGACGACGTTGTTGCACGCCTCGGTGACAGCGGTGTGGATATCGATCAGGTCGCTGTCCTCGAGCGCGAGCGCGTCCGCCACCCCGGTCAAAGCCTCCCGCACGAGCATCACGTTCTCCGGCCGGTTGGCCAGTTGCAGATGGACGTTCGCTTGCTCGGCCATCAGCGGTGGGGGGACGCTGGTTGGGCTGGTTTGGGTCGTTCGCCGGTCGATCGACCGCTCGTCGAAGCCGCGCAGGCGCACGGCTCCTCTCTCGATCGGCCGCAGCTGACGGCGATATCCGGGCGCGAGTAGATGTCGCTTCCCCGCGATCAACCTACTGCCGCTCGCCGGTCAGGGAACGCAGCTCCTCGAGCGAGCGGCGCAGCAGGCGCGAGACCTGCATCTGGGAGATGCCCATGCGGGCCGCGATCTCGGTCTGGGTGAGATCCTCCACGAAGCGCATGTGCAGGATGCGGCGCTCGCGCGCGGGGATGCGATCGAGCACCGCGGTGACAGTGGCGTCCAGCTCGACGAGCTCGTAGCGCTTGTCTTCTTCCCCGACGGAGTCGCCGTAGCTCGTCGCCGTGTCGTCCTGCTCTCCCGGACGAGGCGCATCCAGCGACAGCGTCTTGTAGCTCTGCATGGCGATCAACGAGTCGATCACCTCCTCGGCGCTGAGCTCCAAGTACACGGCGAGCTGGTTGACCGTCGGGGCGCGGCCGTGTTCGTTGGCGAATGCCTCCTGCGCGTCGCGAACCTTCAGCGCGCGCTCCTGCGCACCCCGGGGAACGTGCACCGACCAGCCGGCGTCGCGGAAGTGGCGTCGCATCTCGCCGAGCATCGTCGGTATCGCGAACGACTGGAACGGGCGGCCCCGGGAGGGGTCGAAGCGGTCGAGCGCCTTCAGCAGCCCCAACGACGCGACCTGCTGCAGATCCTCGAATGGCTCCGAGGAGCGTATGTAGCGCCGCGCCAAGCGGTTGGCGAGCGGCAGGTAGCGCCGCACCAGCGTCTCGCGCGCGGCCTCGTCGCCGTGCTGCTGCCAGCGGGCGAACAGCTCGTTGGTGTCGTCGCCCTCGAGGCTGTGGGTGTGGGGGTTGGGGGGTATGGATGTCGCAGCTGAGGCCATATTGGATCTCCTCCCTCGGCGCCCGTTTGCGGCAGACTGCCGCAAGGGATGGCTTGGCAAAGAGTTGTCGTTTTGGCGGTCAAAGGCTTCCTACCCTGATCGCCGAGAGTTATGCGCCTGGTGGCTGGGTTGTCACAGCGCCATGGCACACCTGTGTGCCCTGCCGCGCCTATTCGTAGGGGTCGCGTTCGATCACGCGATCGCGCACGACCTGACTCCGGCGCGGGCTCCATGCGAGCATGTAGAAGAGCGACAGCACCAGCCCCAGGATCCCGACGATCATCAGGATCAGGCCGACGGTCGTCAGCGAGACTCCGGAGACGGTGGCGGTAACCGCGTAGCGCAGAATCGCGCCCACGGCGATCAGAAATATCGAAGTTCCCATTGTCATGGTGCTCAGCTACCCGCTGGTTGGTCGTTCAATCACGATCGGTTGCGCTCGCGCGGGCGGCTATCGGAGGGGGCGCGCGGTGGCTATACGAAGGGTGGGAGGGCGGTGGCTATACGAAGGGTGGGAGTGCGGTGGCCTATAGGAAGGGGGTGAGGTGGCGATCGGACGGCGCGCGGCGGCGATCAAGCGACGGCAGCCGCGCTCGCGCGACCACGCCCGCCGGAGGAAGCGTCCTCCTCGACGGTGAGCGGCTGGGCAATCTGCTCGAGACTGCGGCGCTCGGCCCGCACCCCGAACACCAGCTCGGCGAGGCCGCCGAGGATCATCATCACGGCGCCGAGGCTGAGCGCGATGAAGACCTGCTCGTAGCTGCCGGTGTTGATCAGGCGGCTGAACACCTGCGGCCCGATCACGCCGCCGATGCCGGTGCCGATCGCGTAGAAGACCGCGATGCACAGCGCGCGCGTCTCCATCGGGAAGATCTCCGACACGGTCAGGTAGGCGGCGCTGGCGCCGGCGGAGGCGAAGAAGAAGACCACGCAGCAGCACGCGGTGAAGGTGACGTCGTTGAGATCGTGCGCCTTGAACAGCAGGCCGGTGCCGATCAGCAGCACGCCCGACAGCAGGTAGGTGCCGGAGATCATCGGCTTGCGTCCGACGGTGTCGAACAGGGGGCTGAGCAGCAGCGCCCCGGCGAAGTTGCCGGCCGCGAACACGGCGAGGTAGTAAGGCGTGTTGCCGGAGGGGGTGTGGAAGTAGAGGCTGAGCAGGTTGCCGAACCCGAACAGGATCGAGTTGTAGAGGAACGCCTGGCCGATGAACAGCGAGAGGCCGAGGATCGAGCGTCGCGGGTAGAGCGAGGTCACCGAGCGGACGATCAGCGTCAGCGGGATGGTGGTGCGCTGGCGCACCTGCAGCGGCTCCCCCTCGGGCTCGGGGAGCTCCTCGCCGCTCGCCTCGCGAACGTCGTCCTCGATCCCGTCGACGATCTTGCTCGGCCTCGCGCTCGCGGCCGTGGATGAACAGCCAGCGCGGGCTCTCGGGTACGTTGCGCCGTACCAGCAGCACCGCCAAGCCGATCACGGCGCCGAGCACGAACGACAGGCGCCAGCCGACGTTCACGGGGAAGATCGCAGTGTTGAGCATCACCACCGCCAGCAGCGAACCGCCGATGCCGCCCAGCCAGTAGCTGCCGTTGATCGAGATGTCCACCCGCCCGCGGTGTCGCGCCGGGATCAGCTCGTCGATGGCGGAGTTGATCGCGCTGTACTCGCCGCCGATGCCCATTCCCGTGATGAACCTGAAGGCGAAGAACCACGCCGGTGAGAAGGTGAAAGCCGTCATCACCGTGCCCAGAAGGTAGATGGCGAGCGTCACCATGAACAGGCGCTTGCGGCCGAAGCGGTCGGTGAGCTGTCCGAAGATGAGCGCGCCGAGGCAGGCGCCGGCGATGTAGAGCGAAGCGGCCCAGCCCGACACGTCCGCCGGGGTCAATCCCGTGCCCGCGCCCGGTTCGGAGATGCGGCTGGAGATCGAGCCGACCACGTTCACCTCCAGCCCGTCCAGGATCCACGCGGTGCCGAGGCCGGCGATCACGATCCAGTGAAAACGCGACCACGGCAGGCGATCCAGCCGCGCTGGGATCATGGTTTTGATCGTGCCGGTCTGGACGCCCCCGCCGCTGGCGGTGCCCTCGAAGGGATCGGTGTGAACAGCCTCGTTCATCGCTACCGGCTCCTCTACCCCGAGCCAGCCTACGCGAACCGCGGCCGGTGATCGCGCTCGCCGATCGCACCAGCCCGGTTGGACGCCAAATCCTCAGCGGCAAGCGCGTCGGCGAGGCGACCTTGGTCGATTCTCAGGAATGCCCACTAGCCTTGGCGATGATGCTCGTCAGGAGCGATTTGACGTGCTCCCTGTGCTGACTGTCTACTGGCAGGTGTCGTACCCGGCTCAGTAGCTCGCGTGGCTTCACGATGTCGTTGCGTATTGCCTCCTCGGCAAACTCCATGTCTCGTTGCCTCCCGGCTGCGAGCTTGGCCAGGACAAGATCGTGAACCTCCATGCACCAACCTGTGGCATCGTTTTCACGACCTGTACGCAGCGGCACGCGCACCGGGATCAGCCGCTGCTCCCATCCCGTTGGCGCCTTGGCCGTCTCGGGACTGACACCGTGCGCGTAATGACGTGCTCGAGCTCGTCGCGCCTCATGCGGCTTGGTCGACCGCGGCAAGCACCCGCCGGCGCTCGAGCTCGCTGAGGGTGCCCGCGAATGGAGAGCTTTGGCGCAGGTCGCGCATGTGGGAAGTGTCGCGCCCGATCAGCCGCGCGATCTGGGTGGGCGTTTCCCCGAGGATCTTCTCCCACTGCTGGGCATAGCGCGGGTTGATTTGTCCCTGCGTGCGCCATCGCGCCAGCCGGCGGCGAGCGTCCCGGACGATCGCGTCGTCAAGGCGTTGCGCCACCGCGCGGTGGTAGGCGAGGCTGCGTAGCTCGGCGGGGCGGTGACCGTCACTGCCGTGTCGACTGCGATCGGCGGTCCCCAGCAACGTGGAGGTACGCAGGAGATCTGCTTGGGAGCGGCGCTCGCGCAGCACCGATCCGAGTGGATGACGATCCTCGGGGTTGGTCAAGCGGCGCTCTCGCACTGCCTCGATCAGCTCCACGAGCGCGTGCAGCGGTGTCTCGCGGTGGCTGGAGCGCGCTATGACCATCGGGACATCGCCGGTGGCGGCCCAGCGGTCGAGCGCGGTTTGGCTTACACCCAGCAGACGGGCGGCCATGGCACGTGTGACGGTGGGGCCGACCATCCTCTCGAGGTTGGCTCGCACTGCGGCGATGTCGTCGTACGAGGGAGACAGCCGCTCGGCGCGCCGCAACCTGAGAATGTCGTCGATCAGATGTTCTCTGTCGGTGGCCACGCTCATGGACGGAGTCTACCGCCCCATGTTGAGGATCCCTCGCTTTTTTCTCAACAAGCTTTAGCGGGTGCAGCCCTCCGAGCGAGCGCGGCGAGCGCGTCGGCGAGGTGGTCGATCAGCTCCCCGGCACGCGCGATCGCGCGGTCGACCATCAGGAAGCCGTGCATCTGATCGTCGGCGTGCAGGTGCTCCACCGGCACCCCAGCGGCGGTAAGCCGCTCGGCGTAGGCGATGCCCTCGTCGCGCAGCGGGTCGAACTCGGCGGTCATCACCAATGCCGGCGGCAGCCCTGCCAGATCGGGGGCGCCGAGCGGGAAGAGGTAGGGATCTCGGTAGGGGTCGGCGGAGTCGAAGTCGGCGGGGAGGTTGTGCTCGATGAACCAGCGCAGGAGCGGGCGGTCGAGCGTGTAGCCGCTGGCGCGCTCTTGGTGGGAGGGCCAGCGGTCGGGGACGTCGACGGGGGGATAGGCGAGGATCTGAAGCGCGGGTTGGGGAGCGCCGGTGTCGCGCAGCAGCAGCGCCAGGGCGGCGGCGGTGTTGGCCCCCGAGCTCTCGCCGGCGAGCGCCACCAGCGCGGGGTCGCCTTGCAGGCGGGCGGCGTTCTCCAGCAGCCAGTCGTAGGCGAGGCGGGCGTCCTCGAGCGCCGCGGGGTGGCGGTGCTCGGGCGCCCGGCGGTAGTCGAGCGAGGCGAGCAGCCAGCCGGAGCGCTTGGCGATCCGCCGGCAGAGCCCGTCGTGGGTGTCGAGGTCGTTGAGCATCCACCCTCCGCCGTGGATGAAGAGCGCGATCGGCAGCACGCCGGGGCGGGGCCGGTAGAGGCGCAGCGGTAGCGCGCCGTGCGCAGAGGGCACGCGCACGTCCTCGACGTGGTGCAGGGCAAGCGGCTCTCCGCGCGTGAGCAGCGCCGAGCGCATCTGTGCCCGGGCCTGCTGCACGGGCAGCGTGTGGAGGGCGGGGGCCCCCACTGCCTGCATCACGTCCAGCAGCACTTGGGCCTCGGGATCCAGTTGCTTGGTCACGGCAGACGCGTAGGCTAGTGCACCCGACCCGCGGTGACTCACGAGCGCTGGGCGCAGAGCGTCAGTTGGCCGAAACCGGGAGACGCGCTGGTCCTAAGCCAGCATCCCCGTTTCGGCCAGCAGCGCCGGGGCGGAGAGCTGCTCGCCGACGACCACCTCGAGGCTGGGCGACTCCTCGCCGGCAACCAGCGGAGCGGGGGCGGCGGCAACACGATTGCGTCCTGCACGCTTGGCCTCGTAGAGGGCCTCGTCGGCCGCCTTGAAGAGGGTCTCGTACACGACATCATCGCCACTGGCGGCGGAGAGCCCAAGCGAGATCGTGATGGGGATGTCGGTGGGGCGCGCCTCCGCGACCGCCACGCGCAGCCGCTCGGCGATCTCGAGCCCTTCGACCGGCGAGACGCCGGGCAGCAGGATCAGGAACTCCTCGCCGCCGAGGCGGTAGGCAAGCTCGAAGGAGCGCAGCCGCTTGCGCAGCTCGTAGGCGACGTCGCGCAGCACCGCGTCGCCGCGGTCGTGGCCGTGGCGGTCGTTGACCTGCTTGAAGGCGTCCACGTCGCACAGCAGCATGCACACCGGCTGGTGGGTGAGACGCGCCTGGTGGGAGATCTCGGTGAAGCGGGGGATCAGGGCGTGGCGGTTGAGCAGGCCGGTGAGCGGGTCGAGGATCGCTTCGTCGCGGTGGTGGAGCTCGGCGGCCTGTAGCGCCCACACGATCGACACCACCCCGGCGAGCAGTGCCAGCACGGCGATCGGCCGGACGGGGTCGTCGATCGTGGCGGTCGGATCGACCCCCAGCGTGGCGGCGAGGATCAGCACTACAGTGAGCACCAGCCCGACGACCACGACCTGGGGGCGGAAGCGGGCGGCGACCATCGCGGCGGGGAGCACCAACCAGGGCAGCGCGGGGCTGGTGGGGCCGCCGCTGACGGCGACGCCGCCGGCGATCAGCAGCAGCGTGATCACGATCGCGGTGGCGCTGACGCGCTCGGGGTGGGGACTGGTGCGCATGCGCCGGTTGACGGAGGCGAAGTTGATCGCGCACAGCGCGAAGAACAGCAGCGTCCACCAGCCGATCCATGGCGCGGCGGCCAGCAGCGCGAGGCCGACGGCGCCGGCCCCGACGAGGCGGATCGTGCGCACGCGGTCGTTGGCGTTGACTACGCGCGTGCGGTCAAGCTCGGTGGGGCACAGCCAAGAAGACGATCCCTCGCTCATAGTGCCTTCTTTCGACCGTCTGGGATGTGGGCTTGAGGCATGTAAGAGAGCGGGCAACGCCTATTTTACGCAGACGTCTGTCCGCGGCTTTAGGACACTTCGTGTTATAGCGAATAAGTCGCAACATTAGGATTGGTAAGGCTCTTGCGGGTGCCAGAGCTGGCCGCTGGAGGGCAGCTGGGCATTGGGGGGAGGGGGGTGCTGTGTTTGCTGTGAGGGGCGCTCTGCGTGTCAAGGGGGTGCTCTGCGTGGGTTGGGGAGAGGGGTTGCTGTTTTTGCTTGGGTGTGCGAGGGGGTTGACTTTGCGTGATGTCAATGAGACAAGACTTGCCGCCAGGGCGGTGGGTATGCTGACGGTCGTCAACCCAACCGACCACGGACACAGCATGCGCTCCCCTTCACCCTCAGGCTCCGATCCGGACCCGGCGGCCGACTCCGACCAAGACGCGCGGGACATGGGCATCGAGCCCGCCCCGGAGTGGGTCCCCGAAACCGCCGCGGAGCTCGACCTCGCGGTCGCCGGAGAGGTGGGTTTCTCGGTGGATCCGCTGGCCGAAGCGCGGCGGCTGGCGGCCTTCGACGTGCTGCGCATCCGCGCCGAGAACCCCGGTCCGTTGACGCTCTCGGGGACCAACACCTGGGTGGTGGACCGCGACCCTGCGTATGTGATCGACCCCGGACCGGCGCTGAGGCAGCACCTCGAGCGGGTGGTGGCGGCGGTGGATGCGCGCGGTGGCCTGGGGGGAATCGCGTTGACCCACGACCACACCGATCACATCGAGTCGGTCAACGCGCTGCGCGGCCTGCGCCCCGCGCCGCTGGCGGCGGCCCGCGGGAGCGGCATCGACGTGACGCTCGCCGACGACGTGCGCTTCGGTCCCCTGACGGCGGTGCCGACGCCGGGGCACGCCTCCGACCACTACGCCCTGGTGGCAGACCGTGTGTGCTTCACCGGCGACGCGGTGCTGGGCGAAGGCAGCGCCTTCATCGCTCCCTACCCGGGCGCGCTGAGCGCCTACCTGAACGGGCTGGTGCACCTCTGCACGCTCGACCTCGAGGTGCTGTGCCCCGGTCACGGCCCCGCGATCTGGGAGCCGGTGGCGAAGCTGCAGGAGGCGATCGGCCACCGCTACGACCGCGAGCATCGCCTGCTGCTGGCGTTGACCGAAGGCGCGCGCACCGTGCAGGAGCTGCTGGACAAGGCGTGGTGGGACGTGCCGGCGGAACTGCGCCCGGCGGCGGCGATCACGCTGGCGGCCCACCTCGACAAGCTCGAGGAAGAGGGCTCGCTGCCGGCGGGGGTGGAACGCCCGCGCTGGGGCGAGGCGGTGTGGGAGGACGACTCCTGGGCGGAGCTCTCGCGCGAGAACCCCAGCGAGTGACGTGGGCCGACGAGCGTTGAGGGGCGAGTCGCGTCGACGCGATAGCTTGCGCGGCGTATGACCCAAGAGGACTCTCCCTTCCCGCCGATCGCGGACTACGGCTTCCTCTCGGACTGCCACACCGGCGCGTTGCTGGCCTCGGACGGGTCGATCGAGTGGCTGTGCATGCCCCACTTCGACAGCCCCAGCGTGTTCGCGTCGATGCTCGACCGTGGCGCGGGGCGCTTCCGGGTGGGCCCGTACGGGCAGTATGTGCCGGCGGGCAGGCGCTACCTGCCGGGGACCAACGTGATCGAGACGACCTGGATGACGCCGCAGGGGTGGGTGCGGGTGGTCGACGCGCTGGCGATCGGGGAGTGGCATGACAACGAGGAGGGCTCCAGCCACACCCGCCCGCCGACCGACTACGACGCCGATCACATCATGGTGAGGGTGATCGAATGCATGCAGGGGCAGGTGCAGATGGAGATGGTGTGCGAGCCGATGCTGGATTACGGCGCGACGATCGCGAAGTGGAGCACGGTGGAGGATGAGCGCACCGGGAGCGGCGTAGTACCCGCGCTCGATGCCAGCGACGGCAGCGACGGCGCAAAGGCCGCGTTCCGGCTGTTCTCCGACATGCGGATGGGCATCGAGGGCAACCGCGTGCACTCCCGCCACACGCTCGCCGAAGGGGAGAAGCGCTTCTGCGCGATGTCGTGGACGGAGGGCCTCGGCGGGCCGCGCACGGTGGAGCAGGCGGAGGCGCATCTGAAGCGCACCAACCATTTCTGGCGGACATGGCTGGCCGAAGGGACCTACCCCGACCACCCCTGGCGGATTCACCTGGAGCGCTCGGCGCTGGTGCTGAAGGGGCTCACGTTCATGCCCACCGGCGCGCTGGTGGCGGCGCCGACGACCTCGCTGCCGGAGACCCCGGGGGGCTCGCGCAACTGGGACTACCGCTATTGCTGGATGCGCGATGCGACGTTCACCCTGTGGGGGCTGCACGCGCTGGGGCTGGACTGGGAGGCGGACGACTTCGTGCAGTACGTCGCCGATCTGGAGCGCAACGAGGACGGGTCGCTGCAGATCATGTACGGGATCAAGGGCGACAAGCAGCTGCAGGAGCGCACGCTCGACCACCTCAAGGGCTACGAGAACGCGCGCCCGGTGAGGGTGGGCAATGGCGCCTACAACCAGCGCCAGAACGACGTGTATGGGGCGGTGCTGGACTCGGTGTACCTGCACTCCAAGGAGCGCGACCACATCCCCGAGCGGCTGTGGCCGGTGCTGATCGACCAGGTGCGCTGCGCCGAGCGGGTGTGGCGGGAGCCCGACCAGGGCATCTGGGAGGCGCGGGGCGAGCCGCGCCACTACGTCTCCTCGAAGCTGATGTGCTGGGTGGCGACCGACCGTGGTGCGCGTCTGGCGGAACGGCGCGGCGAGGGTGAGAACGCCAGCCATTTCCAGGCGCTGGCGGACGAGATCAAGGCGGAGATCCTCGATAAGGGCGTGGACAAGCGGGGTGTGTTCCGCCAGCATTACGACACCGACGCGCTGGACGCCTCCAACCTGCTGATCCCGCTGGTGCGCTTCCTGCCTGCCAAAGACGAGCGCGTGTGCGCGACGGTGAAGGCGATCAAAGAGGAGTTGACAGAGAACGGGTTGGTGATGCGCTATCGCACCGAGGAGACCGACGACGGGCAGCATGGTGAGGAGGGGACGTTCCTGATCTGCTCCTTCTGGCTGGTGTCGGCGCTGGCGGAGGGCGGCCAGTGTGGGGAAGCGATGCAGCTGTGCGAACGGCTGCTGACGTACGCCTCGCCGATGCAGTTGTACGCGGAGGAGCTGGAGGCCTCATCGGGGCGGCTGCTGGGCAACTACCCGCAGGCGTTTACGCACCTCGCGCTGATCAACGCGGTCACGCATGTGATCGCGGCGCAGCAGGCGCAGGAGTAGCTCCGGCACCCACTGCCCATCGGGGTTGCCGGTGGGCCCGACACGAAGTTGTGGTGTGCTGCGGTGGCTCAGTACCCGGGCTCGCCGGGCAACAGCACGCGCGCGACCTCGCCGGCGAGGACGACGTGCGGCTGGACCGCCTCCACGGTGCGCCCGCGCGCGTACGCCAGCAGCTCTGCGGCGGAGGGGAACGGGGAGAGCTGCTCGAGGTGCTTGATCGTCGGGAACACCAGCAGGATCTCGCCGGCGCGATGCGCCTCGAGCGCGCCGGCGGGCGTGTACCAGCCGAGATCCACGCACTCCTCGCCGTTGACGCGCGGCTCCTGGCCGGGGGGGAGCGAGGCGAGGAAGAAGTGCGTGTCGAAGCGAGTGCGCACAAGCTCAGGGGTGATCCAGCGCGAGAACTTGACGAGCTCGGCGGGATCGGACAGCTCGACGCCGGCCTCCTCGCGCAGCTCGCGCACGGCAGCGGCGCGATGGGCGCGGTCGTCGTCGCCCTCGGTTTGCTCCACGGCCCCGCCGGGAAACACCCACACCCCGCCCATGAAGCGCGCGGCGGGGTTGCGCTTGACCAGCAGCAGCTCGAGCCCGTCGCCGCCACCGCGCAGCAGGATCACCGTGGCGGCCTGCCGCGGGAGCGTGGGCGGCCCGGGGTTGTAATCCTCGGCCGGGACCGGAGCGCTCGTCGATGGGCGGGGTGGGCATCCGCTGACCCTGCCGGTCGGAGCCTCGCGAGCGCATCGGCTGACCCTACCGGGCGACGGTCCGAGTCTTTGAAGCGACGACTCAGACACTCCAACGCTGGATCTGCGAGTCCTGCGGCTACATATACGACCCCGAAGAAGGCGACCCGGACGGCGGGATCCCCGCGGGGACGGCGTTTGAGGACATCCCGGACACGTGGTTCTGCCCGGTGTGCGGCGCCCGCAAGCGCGACTTCACGCTCTACGAGGACTGAACGGCCCTCTCCGAGGAATTGCCCGCCGGCCCCGAGGACGAATGGCGGCGGCTGCTCGCGCAGGACCGCGAGCACGTGTGGCATCCCTACGGTGGCCTGCCGGCGGCAACCGCCGCGCTGCCGGTCGTCTCGGCGCAGGGGGTGCGGCTGCGCCTCGCCGACGGCCGCGAGCTGATCGACGGGATGTCGTCGTGGTGGTGCGCGGTGCACGGCTACCGCCACCCCGCGCTGGACGAGGCGATCGAAGCGCAGCTGGGGAAGATGGCCCACGTGATGTTCGGCGGTCTCACGCACGAGCCGGCAGTGCGCCTGGCGGAGCGTCTCGTGCAGATCACCCAGAAGGCCTCGAGCGCGTGTTCTTCGCCGACTCCGGCTCGGTGGCGGTGGAGGTGGCGATCAAGATGTGCCTGCAATACCAGCGCGCGGTGGGCCGCCCAGAGCGCAGCCGGCTGCTGACGGTGAGAGGCGGCTACCACGGCGACACCTTCGGGGCGATGGGCGTATGCGACCCGGTGGGTGGGATGCACAGCCTGTTCACGGGGATCCTCAGGGAGCACCTCTTCGCCGATCGCCCCCCGACGGCTTCGACGCCCCACAGGACGAGCGCTGGGAGCGGTGGGCGGCGCAGGTGCGCGAGCTGGCGGCCCTTCACGCCGACGAGCTGGCGGGCGTGATCGTCGAGCCGATCGCCCAAGGAGCGGGCGGGATGCGCTTCCACTCCCCCGCCTGCGTGCGGCTGTTGCGCGAGGTGTGCGACGAGCACGGAATGCTGCTGGTCGCGGACGAGATCGCGACGGGCTGCGGCCGCACGGGAGCGCTGTTCGCGTGCGAGCACGCGGGCGTGAGCCCCGATGTGATGTGCGTGGGCAAGGCGCTCACAGGCGGGTATATGACACTCGCGGCAACGCTCTGCACCCCCGCTGTCGCAAGCGCGATCTCCGAAGGCGAGGGCGGCGGGTTGATGCACGGCCCGACATACATGGCCAACCCACTCGCCTGCGCGGTGGCGCTCGCCTCACTCGATCTGCTCGCCACGGGTGAGTGGCGAACGCAGGTGAAGCACATCGAACAGGGTCTGCGCGTGGGTTTGGAGCCGGCGCGTGAGCTGCCCGGCGTCAGCGACGTGCGCGTGCTGGGTGCAATTGGAGTGGTGCAGTTGGAGGATGGGGTGGATGTTTCTGCGGCCACCGCTGCGTCAGTCGAGCGCGGGGTGTGGCTGCGCCCCTTCCGCGATCTCGTCTACACGATGCCCCCGTACGTGATTTCCAACGAGGACCTGACCGTGGTCACCCAGGCCGTGGTGGATGCCGCGCGCGCCGGCGCCTGAGGTGTTGCTAGTCTTGGTTGTGGCTAGTGCGCTGGTTGTTGTATCCAGCGTCCTTAAGGGAGTCCGGGTGACCGGGCTCCCTTTTATGTAAGGCCCCTGGTGGCCGCCGGGGTCGTCTTCGCTGCGACCACCAGGGCACCCGTGCTACCTCGTGAGCCGATCGATGACCAGCAGCGCGATGAGCAGGGTGATGGCTAATGCACTCGTTGTCACATCCATATTCACTCCTTTCTCCGGGGCGTACGACCCCGGGACGATCCGAAGAGGAGGAACGTCTGCGACATGGCCATCAGCCACTTGCCAAGCTTAGGTCCCTATGGCGAGGAAACTCTCACTCGGGGGCCTAAATTGTCCACCGCGCCCAAGGTAATTGCGCACCGGCATGCGTGAGCGCGACCAGATCGGGACCTGACACACCGGGGAGCGTCGCAACCTCGACCTCCCCGCGCTTGGTGATCGTTGCCCGATTTGACTCTTCCATCGCATCGGGAAACTCCAGCCAGGGCGTGAGCACAACCGCTCGCACATCGAGCCCCGCGGCGCGTGCGGCCTCCAGGGTGAGCAGCGTGTGGTTGATCGTGCCGAGCCCGGGCGACGCGGCGATAACCAGCGGCAGCCGCAACCGGGCGGCGAGATCGCGCACGGCGAAGCCTTCGGCGAGCGGCACCAGCAACCCGCCGACGCCCTCGACGATCAGCACGGCGCCCCGCGCGTCGGCGCTGTGCAGCGCGTCCTGAGCGGTTGTCGCGATCCGCTCGGGATCGATGCGCTCGCCCGCCAGCTCGGCGGCGAGGTGGGGTGAGACCGCGGGCCCGTAGCGCAGCGGCGCGACCTCCTCGGGCGTCATCCCGGCGACGCGTGCCAGCAGCTCGTGGTCGGGGGGCCACTCGCCGGGCGGGTCGTCCACACCGGTCACCACCGGCTTGTGTGCGCTCACCCGCTCCCCCGCGGCGGCGATCGCCGCGAGCAGCGCCGCGCTGAGGACGGTCTTGCCCACGCCGGTGCCCGTCCCGGTGACGAACAGTCCGCGCACGCGGTGCTACGCCGCGCGCGTGATGGCGCCGGCGCGTTCGACGCCGCGGCCTTGGGACTCGGGTCGCACCGAGCCCTCCTCGGCCTCGTCCGACTCCGACTGGATCGCGGGCGCACCGACTGCTGCGGGATCCAACCCCACCGCCGGCGCACCGATTGCCGCGGGATCCAACCCCACCGCGGGCGCACCGATTGCTGCGGGATCCAACCCCACTGCAGGCGCACCGATTGCCGCGGGATCCAACCCCACCGCCGGCGCTCCGATCGCCGCGGGATCCAACCTCAGCGCGTGGGCTGCCTCGCGCAGTACCCTGGCGGCGCGGCGCAGCTCGGCGGGGGTGTGGGAGGCCATCGCGGTGAGGCGCAGCCGGGCGCTCCCCGCCGGCACCGAGGGGGCGCGGATCGCCTGCGCGAACACCCCGCGCTCCAGCGCGCTCTGGCAGAGCGCGAGCGCGTCGCGCTCGTCGCCCACGCGCAGCGGCACGATGTGCATCTCGCTCTCCGGCACGTCAAAGCCCTCGGCGGCAAGCGCCGCGCGCAGGGTGCGAGCGAGCGAGCGCAACCGTTGCACGTGAGCGGGGTCGTGCTCGATCAGATCGAGCGCCGCCAGCGCGCCCGCGATCGCCGGGGGGGCGGGGGCGGTGGAGAAGATCAGGGAACGCGCGGTGTTGACCAGGTAGCGCACCATCTCCTCGCTGGCGCACACGTATGCGCCGTAGGAGCCGAGCGCCTTGCCGAGCGTGCCGACGAGCACGTCCACCTCGCCCTCCAGCCCGGCCTGCGCCACGGCGCCGCGCCCGCCCGGACCCAGCGCGCCCGTGGCGTGCGCCTCGTTGACCAGCACCCGCGCGCGGTGGCGGCGAGCGAGCTCGCCGATCTCCTGCAGCGGCGCGACGTCGCCGTCCATCGAGAACACCGAGTCGGTGGCGATCAGCCGCCGCCCCTCGCCGCCGTGGCGGTGCAGGCTCCAGTCGAGGTGCTCGGTGTCGAGGTGGCGGTAGACGTGCACCCCCGCGCGCGAGCACTTGCAGCCGTTGACGATCGAGGCGTGGTTGAGCTCGTCGGAGAACACCGCGTCGCCGGGGCCGGCGAGCGCGCCGATCACGCCGAGGTTGGCGAGGTAGCCAGAGCCGAACAGCACGCACGCCTCGCTGCCCTTGAACGCCGCCAGGCGCTCCTCCAGGCGGCGATGGATGGTCATCGTGCCCGACACCAGCCGTGAGGCGCCGGCACCCACGCCCCAGCGCAGCGCGGCTTCGGCGGCGGCTTCGCGCACGTGCGGGTGGTCGGCGAGGCCGAGGTAGTTGTTGGAGCACAGCAGCAGCACGGGACGGCCGTCGAGCAGCACGCGCGGACCCTGCGACCCGGAGATCAACCGCATCCGGCGGCTCAGCCCCAGCCCCTCGATCTCCGCCAGGCGCTGCTCGATTTCTCCCGCGCTCACCACTCCATCATCGCTTCCATCAAACCCGCGCCAAGCCGGATGGAATGGCGTTGGGGGCCCCGTCGGGGCGTGGCGGCACCGAGCGCTTGGCCTTGTAGCGCAGCTGGGTCGAGGGATCCCATAGCCGCACCGTGAGCTTGATCTCGGCCGGCGGCTCGTCCAGGTGCTCGGCGACGACGTCCGGTGTCTCGCCGCTCAGCCAGCCGCTGCGGTTGTCCGGTCGCGGGTTGGCCGCGTTGTCGGGCTGGCGCGCGACGTTCAGGCCGAGCTCGCTGAACATCGACAGATCCTGCTCGGGCTCGGCGCCGAGCGTGGTCAGCAGGTTGCCCATCATCACGCCGTTCAGCCCGGCCTTGACCGCAAGCGGCTGCAGCTCGCCGAGGTTCTCGACGCGGCCGCCGCACAGTCGAAACAGCGCGGCCGGCATGATCAGGCGGAAGATCGCGATCCACTTGACGGCCTCCCACGGGTCGATCAGCTCGCGGTCGCCGAACTTCGTGCCGGGCCTCGGGTTGAGCAGGTTGATCGGCACGCTCGTCGGATCGAGCGCGGCCAGCTCGAAGGCCATCTCGACGCGCTGCTCGCGGGTCTCGCCGAGGTTGAGGATGCCGCCGACACACGTCTCCAGGCCGGCCTCGCGTACGGCGTCGATCGTGCGCAGCCGACCCTCATAGCGGACTGTCGTCGAGACCTCGTCGTAGTAGCTCTCGGCGGTCTCGACGTTGTGGTGCACCCGCTGCACTCCGGCGTCCTTGAGGGCGCGGGCGCGCTCGACGGACATGTGGCCGACCGAAGCACAGCGCTTGAGGTTGGTGTGCTCGGCGACCAGCCGGACGCCTTCCAGGTACTTCTGGAAGTCTCGCTTGGACAGCCCCTGGCCCTGGGTGACCATGCAGAAGCGGTGTGCCCCCGCGGCTTCGGCGGCACGGGCGTGCTCGAGGATCTGCTCGGGCTCCATCAGCGCGTGCATCGGCGTCTCGGCCTCGGCGAAGCGCGACTGCGCGCAGAAGCCGCAGTCCTCGGCGCACCCCCCCGACTTGGCGTTGACCAGCGAGCACATGTCGGTCGAGTCCCCGAAGCGCTCCATGCGCGCCTCCCAGGCACGCTCCACGAGCGCCTCGATCTCGGCGTGGTCCTCGATCTCGCCCAATTGCAGGGCTTCCTCGGGGGTGATCAGTGGCGGCATCGCGGCACTACCTCCGGTTTGGTTGGCGACGAAATGGTAGGGAGCATCGGGGACGATACGCTCGCGCGGGCAAACCTGCGGTGAGCGGCTCATGCGGTCGCGTGGCAACCCGCGGCGAGCGTATCGATGCTGGCGAGGCAAGCCGGTGGCGAGTGGCTCATGCGGGTTGCGTGGCAACCCGCGGCGGGCGCCTCGACGCTCGCGTAGCAAGCCAGCGGCGAGCGGCTCATATGATCGCGCGGTGCCCCCACTCGCGCCCAACCTGCTCGCGATCGGCGACCTGCACATCACCTACCCGGAGAATCGCCGCGTGGTCGAGGGTCTGCGGCCTCCTTCCCCGGACGATTGGCTGATCGTGTGCGGCGACGTGAGCGAGCTGAGCGCCGACCTGGAGTGGGCGCTGGGGGTGCTGCGCGAGCGCTTCGCCACCGTCATCTGGGTACCCGGCAACCACGACCTGTGGACCGTCCCCGAAGACCCGGTGCAGCTGCGCGGGGTGGCGCGCTACCTGCATCTCGTGGAGATCTGCCGGCGCCACGGCGTGCTCACGCCAGAGGATCCCTACCCGATCTGGGAGGGCCCCGGCGGACCCGTCGCGGTGGTGCCGCTGTTCGTGCTCTACGACTACTCCTTCGGCTCTAACATCGCCCCCACGGCTGCCCGGGCGCTCGCGCTCGCGCACGCGGCGGGGGTTGTGTGCAGCGATGAGGTGGTGCTCTTTCCCGACCCCTTCTCCAGCAGGGCCGCGTGGTGCGAGGAGCGGGTACGCACGACGGAGTCGCGCCTGCGCGCACTCGATTCGGAGCTGCCTACGGTGCTGGTCAACCACTTCCCCCTGGTGCGTGCCCCGACGCAGGTACTGCGCCACCCCGAGTTCGCGCAGTGGTGCGGCACCGACCTCACCGCCGATTGGCACGTGCGCTTCCGCGCGCGGGCGGCGGTGTACGGGCACCTGCACATCCCTCGCATCACGGTCTACGACGGGGTCCCGTTCGTCGAGGTCTCGCTCGGCTACCCCCGCGAGTGGCACCGCCGTCGCGTTGACCGTCCCGCGCTGCGCCGGATATTGCCATTCGAGGGAGGCGTGTCGTGATCTGGCGGTTGGGCTATTCGAGGAGAGCGTGTTGCGATCGGGGTGGTTCGGTCGTCAAGGGTGGGGCGTCGTGATCGGGAAGGCCCTGCCATCCGAGGATGGGGCGTCGTGATCGGGAAGGCCCTGCCATCCGAGGATGGGGCGTCGTGATCGGGAAGGCCCTGCCATCCGAGGATGGGGCGTCGTGATCGGGAAGGCCCTGCCATCCGAGGATGGGGCCTCGTGATCGAGAAGATCCTGCCCCCAGAGGCGGTCGCGGTCGACACCCGCGAGGAGCTGCTGGACATCGAGCTCTTCCCGGAGGAGCATGCGGCGCTGGGTCGGCCGGTGGAGAAGCGCCGTCGCGAGTTCGTCACGGCGCGCGCCTGCGCGCGGAGAGCACTCGCGCAGCTGGGGCTGCCCCCCTCCCCGATCGCCGCGGGCGAGCGCGGGCAGCCGCTGTGGCCGGCGGGGGTCGTGGGCTCGATCACCCATTGCGAGGGCTACCGCGCGTGCGCGGTGGGGCGCGCAGAGGAGCTTGCCGGGCTTGGCATCGACGCCGAGCCGCACCTGCCGTTGCCCACGGGGGTGATCGACGAGATCGCCCGTGCGGAGGAGCGCCCGCTGCTCGCGCGGCTCGCCCGCGAGCAGCCCACGGTGCACTGGGATCGGTTGCTGTTCTGTGCGAAGGAGACGGTGTACAAGGTGTGGTTTCCGATCGCGCATCGCTGGCTCGGTTTTGACGACGCGGTGCTGTCGATCGACCCTGCTGGACGCACGTTCGATGCTCGCCTGTTGACTCCGTGGCCAGCAGGAGGCGCTCGTTTTCCGGAGCTGCTACAGGGTCGCTGGCTGGTGCGCGACGGGCTCGTGCTAGCCGCGATCGCACTGCCAGCCTCGCTTGCCGACTCATGATCGCTTTCACCGATGTCAGCGAATTCCTGACATACGGCGGTATTCCGGCAATTTTCGCAGAAAATAGCGCGGGCCAGTGGAGCGCGGTGACCAACAGGTTGGTATTCAGCTGGAATATAACCGTTCAGTCGAATAGTTGATGTGGACTGTGGGGTTTCGACCTTGAATTTTCACTTCTGAATTGACCACATCGGGGCTGCGTCGCCTACACTCAAAGAAAACACTGCTTACTTGTATTGACCAGCGTTTGAGCATCAGAACGGAGTGGGTGTGGTGAAGGGGTTCTGTTGGCCGGTGATCGGGCTCGTTCGCCGCGCAAAGCGTTGGCGTTCGGGTCAGCGCCTGTGAGCGCTGGCTCGTCGATCGCGATCGTCGGGATTGCCTGCCGCCTGCCGGGTGCGGCCGATCCCGAGTCCTTCTGGGGGCTGCTGCGCGGGGGCAGGAGCGCGATCTCCCCCGTGCCACCCGAGCGCTGGGCCGCCCACCCCGAGGCCGTCGCGGCGCTCGCGCCGGGGGCTCTCCATGGAGGCTTCCTGGGGGAGATCGATCGCTTCGACGCCGCCTTCTTCGGCATCTCCCCTCGCGAGGCCGCGGCGCTCGATCCCCAGCAGCGACTGATGCTGGAGCTGTGCTGGGAGGCGTGCGAGGGCGCCGCGCTCGCCCCCGCCACACTGCGCGGCACCCCCACCGGGGTGTTCGTGGGGGCGATCGCCGACGACTACGCCGACCTGGTTCATGCGCCCGGTGCGCCGGTTGTGACGCGCCACGCGCTCACCGGTCTGCAGCGGGGGATGATCGCCAACCGCGTCTCCTACGTGCTCGGTCTGGGCGGCCCCAGCATGACGGTGGACGCCGGCCAGTCCTCCTCGCTGGTGGCCGTGCACCTCGCCTGCGACTCGCTGCGCCGGGGGGAGTCGCAGCTCGCGTTCGCCGGCGGCGTGCACCTGAACATCTCGCCGCGCAGCGCGCTCAACGCCTCCAGTTTCGGCGGCCTCTCCCCTGACGGACGCTGCTTCACCTTCGACGCCCGCGCCAACGGCTACGTCCGCGGCGAGGGCGGAGCCGTGGTGGCGCTCAAGCCGCTCGCCGCGGCGCTCGCCGACGGGGACGCGATCCACTGCGTGATCCACGGCAGCGCCGTCAACAACGATGGTGGCGGCGACGGCCTGACGGCGCCCAACCAGCCCGCGCAGGAGGAGGTGCTGCGCCTTGCCTACCGGCGTGCCGGCGTACCGCCCGCCGAGGTGCGCTACGTGGAGCTGCACGGCACGGGTACTCCGCTCGGGGACAGGGTGGAGGCGGCGGCGCTCGGTGCGGCGCTCGGTGCCTGCCATACGCCGGGAGATCCCCTTGCGGTGGGCTCCGCCAAGACCAACATCGGGCACCTGGAGGGCGCCGCGGGGGTCGTGGGGCTGATCAAGGTGGCGCTCTGCATCGAGCACGGGGAGCTTCCGCCGAGCCTCAACTTCGAACGGCCCCACCCGGACATCCCGCTGGATTCGCTGCGCCTGCGGGTGCAGCGGGAGCTCCAGGCGTGGCCCGGTGACGAGCGTCCGCGGCTGGCCGGGGTCAGCTCGTTCGGAGTGGGTGGCACCAACTGCCACGTGGTGGTGGGCCCCCCACCCGACTCGGCCGCGCCGGCGCCAACCGCGCCGGTACCAACCCCATCGGTACCAATCGCGGCGACGGCTGGGTGCACGGCCGGCGAGCGCGTTGCGGCTGCGGCGCGAGCGCTGGCCTCTGCGGCGAGCGGCACCGCTCCCGAAGGTGCCCGTGGGGTTCCGTCTGGCGTGGACACCTTCCCACTCGATGGGCGTACCCACCCGTCCGGCGAGGGCACCCCCCCGCTCGGCGAGGGCGCGCTGGTGTGGGTCGTGTCGGGCATGGGCGAGAGGGCGCTTCGTGCCCAGGCGGCCCGCCTCGCTGCGTATGTGCGCGAACGCCCCGACCTGGAGGCCGCCGACGTGGGTTACTCGCTGGCGGTGAGCCGCGCCGCGTTCGATCGCCGCGCGGTGGTGTTGGGTAGCGACCGCGAGGAGCTGCTGAGGGGCCTGGATGCGCTGGCGCGGGAGGAGCCGACGGCGAGCGTGGTGGAGGGGGTCGCGGCGGACGGCGGGCGCGGCGAGGACCGCGGGGCGGTGTTCGTGTTCTCCGGCCAGGGCTCCCAGTGGGAGGGGATGGCGCTCGAGCTGCTCGACTCCTCGCCCGTCTTCGCCCGGCACGTGCGGGCTTGCGGGGAGGCTCTCTCCGAGCACGTGGAGTGGTCGTTGGAGGATGTGCTGCGGTGCGTGGAGGGCGCGCCGGGACTGGATCGGATCGAGGTGGTGCAGCCGGCGCTGTTCGCGGTGACGACCTCGCTTGCGGCGCTGTGGCGCGCGTGTGGGGTGGCTCCCGCCGCGGTCGTGGGTCACTCCCAGGGCGAGGTCGCCGCGGCGTATGTGGCGGGAGGGCTCTCGCTGCAAGACGCGGTGGGGGTGGTGGCTCTGCGCAGCCAGGCGCTGAGGGGTCTGGTGGGAGAGGGTGGGGTGGTTTCGATCGCCGCCCCGCTGGAGCAGGTGCACGAGCGCCTGCGGCGGTGGGACGGGCGACTTGTCGTGGGGGGCGTCAACGGGCCCCGTTCGGTCGGCGTGGTGGGCGATCTGGAGGCGTTGGGGGAGCTCTTGCAGGAGTGCGCCGTGGCGGGCATCCGCGCCCGTGCGGTGCCCGCGACGGTCGCCTCGCACTGCGCGCAGGTGGAGCCGCTGCGCGAGGAGCTGCTGGATGTGCTGGCGGGGCTTGCGCCGCGCTCCGGTGAGGTGCCGTTTCACTCGACGGTGACGGGTGGGGTGATCGACACCGCGGAGCTGGGTGGGGAGTACTGGTATCGCAACATGCGCCAACCGGTTCTGCTGGAACCGGTGGTGCGCGGCATGGTGGGGGAGGGCCAGCGCGCATTCATCGAGGTCAGCTCGCACCCGGTGCTCACCGCCGGGCTGGAGGAGACCGTCGAGGACCTACTCGAGCAGCGCGCCGCGGACGGTAGCGCCGGGGCTCTGGTGGATGGCGAGGTCGCGATCCTCGGCACCCTCCGCCGCGGCCAAGGTGGCGCCCGGCGCTTCCTCGTCTCGCTGAGCGAAGCTTGGGTGCAGGGAACGCGGGTGGACTGGGGGGCCTGCTTCGCGGGGACCGGCGCGAAGCTGGTGCGGCTGCCCACCTATGCCTTCCAACGCGAGCGTCACTGGATTGGGACCGCGGTGGTGGTGCAGGAGCAGGCTGTGACGCCGCCCGCGACGATCGATCCGACAGCGGAGCCCGCCGCGCCCGGCGGCGAGCTCGAGCAACGCCCCGTGCACGCGCCTGCGGGCGAGCTCGAGCAACGCCCCGTGCACGCGCCTGCCGGCGCGCTCGAGCAACGCCCTATGTACGCCCCTGCCGGCGCGCTCGAGCCACAGTTGGTGCACACCCCCGCTGGTGCGCCGGGCCGTGACGAGGATCCTGAGGGGACGCACGTGGCTCGCCGGGAAGGCTCGGCGGACGCGGGCGCCACGCCACTGCGGCGGCGGTTGGCGGAGATGCCCGCGGCCGAATGGCGGCAGGCGGTGCTGGATGTGGTGCGTGCGCAGGCGGCGATCGTGCTGGGACACGACTCCCCCGACGTTGTGGCGACTCATCGGACCTTCAAGGAGCTTGGGTTCGATTCGCCGGGCGTGGGGGAGCTGCGCAACAGGTTGCGCGCCGCCACTGGGCTGCGGCTCACCACGGCGCTGCTGTTCGACCACCCCACCCCGGCGGCGCTCGCCGCCCAGCTGAGCGATGCCCTTGCCTCCGATCTCGCTGAGGATCACTCTGCCGTGCGCTCGCGCACAGCCCCTGCCGGCCGCTCGCCAGCCGCCGAGGAGCCGCTGGCGATCGTCGGGATCGGCTGCCGCTACCCCGGAGGTGTGCGCTCTGCGGGGCAGCTATGGGAGCTGGTGGCCTGCGGCGGCGACGCGATCGGAGGCTTCCCCGCCAATCGCGGGTGGGACCTGGAGCGGCTGTACGACCCCGACGGGGGTCGGCCCGGCACTAGCTATGTGCGCGAAGGCGGCTTCCTCTACGACGCCGGCGAGTTCGACGCCGCCCTATTTGAGATCTCCCCGCGCGAGGCGCTGGCGATGGATCCCCAGCAGCGGCTGCTGCTGGAAGTCGGCTGGGAGGCGTTCGAGCACGCCGGCATCGCTCCCACCTCGCTGCGCGGCACCCCCACCGGCGTGTTCACGGGATTGATGGCGCAGGAGTACGGCCCCCGCCTGCAGGAGTCCGACGAGGAGCTGGAGGGCTACGCGCTCACCGGCGCCAGCGCCAGCGTCGCCTCGGGCCGGCTCGCCTATGCGCTTGGCCTGGAGGGCCCCGCGTTGACGATCGACACCGCCTGCTCCTCCTCGCTGGTGGCGCTGCACCTCGCCTGCCGGGCACTGAGCGCGGGCGAGTGCTCGCTGGCGCTGGCGGGCGGTGTCGCGGTGATGTCCAGCCCGGGGATGTTCGTGCAGTTCAGCCGCGCCCGCGGTCTCGCGCGGGACGGGCGCTGCAAGTCGTTCGCCGCCGCCGCCGATGGCACCAGCTGGAGCGAGGGGGTGGGCCTGCTGCTGCTCGAGCGGCTCTCCGACGCACGCGCCCACGGACGCGAGGTGCTGGCGCTGGTGCGCGGCAGTGCCGTCAACCAGGATGGCGCCAGCAACGGCCTGACCGCCCCCAACGGCCTCTCCCAGCAGCGCCTGATCGGCCAGGCGCTCGCCGATGCGGGGCTTTCGCCGGAGCAGGTTGACGTGGTGGAGGCGCACGGTACTGGCACCACGCTGGGCGATCCGATTGAGGCGCAGGCGCTGCTGGCGACCTACGGCCAGGGGCGCGAGGGGCGCGCGCCGCTTTGGTTGGGGTCGGTGAAGTCCAACATCGGCCACACCCAAGCCGCCGCCGGGGTGGCGGGGATCATCAAGATGGTTGCGGCGCTCCACCACGGAGTGCTGCCTCGCACGCTCCACGTCGAGGCGCCCTCGCCCGAGGTCGAACTGGTCGGCGGGCGCGGTGTCGTTGCTGGTGGATGAGGTGCCCTGGGAGCGCGGCGCCGAGCCGCGACGAGCAGGCATCTCCTCGTTCGGGATCAGCGGCACCAACGCGCACGTGATCGTCGAGGAAGCACCCGACGCGGCGCCTTTCGCCGAGGAGATCGTCGAGGCCCCGCCGTCCGCTGCCACCAGCGCCGCAAGCCAACCCCCCGGCGGATGGTCGTCGGGGCGACAGTCCCGGCCCGCGCGACGGTCCCCGGCGGCGGGTGAGTCCTTGCGGGACGCCATGCCAGGGCCGTGGGCTCTGTCGGGCAACGGAGCCGCGGCCCTGAGCGCTCAGGCCGAGCGGTTGCGGGCGCACGTGGCCGCCGACCCCGGGATCAGCGCGATTGACGTCGGGCTTTCGCTGGCCACCACCCGAGCGGCGCTGCAGGATCGCGCCGTGGTGGTGGGCACAGACAGCGAGGAGCTGCTCCACGGCCTCGATTTGCTGGTGCGCGGCGAGCCCTCGGCGGGGGTGATCCGTGGCACGGTCGCCTCCGACGAGCGGCTTGCCTTTCTATTCACCGGCCAGGGCGCACAGCGGGTGGGAATGGGCCGCGAGCTGTATCGCGCCCACCGAGTGTTCAGGGCGTCGTTCGACGAGGTGTGCGCGCAGCTCGACGGTATTCTCGGCCGCCCGCTGGCGGCGGTTGTGTTCGGCGATGAGGCTGCGCCACCCGAGCCACCTAACGGTGGGCTGCTGGACGAGACGCAGCTAACCCGGGCACCCAGCGGTGGGCCGCTGGACGAGACGCAGCTAACTCAGGCCGCGCTGTTCGCGCTGGAGGTCGCGCTGTTCCGGCTCGTCGAGAGCTGGGGAGTGCGGCCCGACTATCTGATCGGCCACTCGATCGGCGAGCTGGCGGCGGCGCATGTGGCGGGCGTCTTCTCGCTCGAGGATGCCTGCCGGCTGGTAGGGGCGCGCGGCGAGTTGATGGGCGCGCTGCCGCCGGGTGGGGCGATGGTCTCGATCCAGGCCTCCGAGGAGGAGGTGGCGCCGATGCTGGTGGGACTCGAGGAGCGCGTCGCGCTGGCGGCGGTCAACGGGCCATCCTCGGTGGTGCTCTCGGGCGACGAGCCCCCGGTGTTGGAGCTCGCGCGAGCGTGGCGGGAGCGTGGCCGCAAAACCAGGCGCCTGCGCGTGAGCCACGCGTTCCACTCGCCGCGGATGGACGCGATGCTCGCGGCGTTTGCGCAGGTCGCTGCCAGCGTGTCGTTCGCCGAGCCGAGCATCCCCATCGTCTCCAACCTCACAGGCGAGGGCGTCGCGGCCGGGGAGCTGTGCGACCCCGACTACTGGGTGCGCCACGTGCGCGAGACCGTCCGCTTCGCCGCCGGTGTGCGCTGGCTGCACGGGCGCGGGGTGGGCCTCTTCCTCGAGCTCGGCCCGGAGGCGGTGCTGGCGGCGCTCTGCCGGGAGTGTCTCACGGGGGTTGCCGAGCGGGGGGAGGCCCAGTCGCTCGAGCGCCACCTCGGGAATGGCGACGCGCGTGATGGTGGCGCCCGCGAAGTGGACGCGCGCGACGATGAGCGTCCGGTGGTGGCAAGCGCCCTGCTGCGCAAGGGCCGTCCCGAGGACCGCTCGCTGCAGGAGGCGCTGGGTGAGATCTGGGTGCGCGGCGCCTCGGTCGATTGGAGCCGCCCGTTCGAGGGAACGGGAGCACGGCGCGTGGCGCTCCCCACCTACGCCTTCCAGCGCGAGCGCTTCTGGCTCGAGCCCCCGGTGCGCGAGGTTGCGGGAGACGAGCGCCTCGGCTATCGCATCCACTGGCAACCGCTCCCCGATCCCCCGCGCAAGGCACTGCGGGATACGTGGCTGGTGCTCGCGTCAGAGGAGATACCGACGGCAAGCATCGCTCAAGCCCTGGAGCGCCACGGCGCCCAGGTGCTGACGGTCGAGCTCGACCCGGCGATGGCGGAGCGCGAGGCGCTGACGGCGCGCCTGCGCGAGGCGCTGGGCGATCGACCAGTGGGTGGCGTGCTCTCGCTGCTCGCCTCGGCGCAGGGCGTGCATCCCACGTGGCCAGCTGTCCCGCTGAGCCTTGCCGGCACGCTCGTGCTCGCGCAGGCGCTGGCGGACGCAGGCGTGCAGGCGCCGCTGTGGAGTGTCACGCAGGGTGCGGTGGCGGCGGCTGCCTCCGATCCCCTCCCCTCCCCCGAGCAGGCGATGGTATGGGGTCTAGGGCGAGTGCTCGGCCTCGAGGACCCCGCCCGTTGGGGTGGCCTGATCGACCTGCCGGCGGATCTCGACGAGCGCACCCTGGAGCGACTCTGCGCCCTCCTGGCGGTGGCCGGCGGCGAGGATCAGTTGGCGCTGCGCCCGGCGGGCGCGCTTGCGCGCAGGCTTGTCCGCTCTTCGCTCGACGCGGAAAGGGATGGCGGGGCGCATGGAAGCGTCACGTCGCAGACGGCTGGTCAGGCCCACACGGATGAGGCGCAGGCGGGTGGTCAGACCCACATGGATGAGGCGCAGACGGGTGATGAGGAGCACGCGAGTGGCGGGCAGCGGGCACCCGGCGGGCAATGGCGAGCGCCCCGCGGCACGGTGCTGCTCACCGGGGGCACCGGCGCGCTGGGGGGCCACCTCGCGCGGTGGCTTGCCCAACGCGGGGCCGAGCACATCCTGCTGGCCAGCCGCCGCGGCCCCGAGGCGCCCGGCGCGGCGGAGCTGGAGCGTGAGCTGACCGCCACCGGCGCGCGGGTGACGGTCGCCGTGTGCGACGTCGCCGAGCGTGCCCAGCTGCAGCGCCTGCTCGCCGCGATCCCAGCGGAGCTCCCGCTCACGGCGGTGTTCCACGCCGCCGGCGAGTTGGAGCAGGAGCCGATCGAGGCGCTCACCCCCGGCCGGCTGGAGCGCGCACTTGCCGCCAAGGCACAGGCCGCCCTGCACCTGCACGAGCTCACCGCGCAGCTGGAGCTCTCGGCGTTCGTGCTGTGCTCGTCGATCGCCGGCACGCTCGGCTCCGGCGGCCAGGCGGGGTATGCGGCCGCCAACGCCTACCTCGACGCGCTCGCCGAGCACCGCCGCGCGCGCGGCCTCGCCGCGACCTCGATCGCGTGGGGCGCATGGGCCGGCGCTGGGATGGCGGCCGACAAGGGTGAGCGGCTGCGCCGGCAGGGGGTGCTCCCGCTCCCGGCCCCCACCGCCCTGGTGGCGCTGGAGCGGGTCCTCGCCGGCGACCGTCACGCCGCTTGCACAGTGCTCGCCGACCTCGACTGGGAGCGCTACGCGCCGCTGTTCACCGTCGCCCGGCCGCGCCCGCTGATCGGAGATCTGCCCGAGGTGCAGCGCGTGCTGCGCCCGCCCGCCGATGGGCGCACGACGCGCGAGCCACGAGGCCGGCTGGCGGGCGAGCTGGCGGAGATGGACGCGAGCGCGCGCGAGGCCGCAGTGCTCGCACTGGTGCGCGCGCACACGGCGGCGGTGCTCGGACACTCCTCCTCCGAGCGGGTGCCGGCACGGCGGCCCTTCAAGGAGCTCGGCTTCGACTCGCTCGCCGGCGTGCAGCTGTGCGAGCGGCTGGCGGTGGCGACCGAGCTGCGGCTGCCCTCCACGCTGACCTTCGACCATCCCACCCCGCGGGCGCTCGCCGAGCACCTGCTGGCCGAGCTGAGCGGCGCCCATCGCGCCGCCACCACCGTGACCGTGACGGCGAGGGTTGACGAGCCGATCGCGATCGTGGGGATGAGCTGCAGGTTCCCGGGGCCCGGCGGTCCGGCGGGTGTGTACGGGGTTTCCCTTGACCCGCTGTCCTCTGGCTCGGCTCCGATCGCCGTGCCGATCGGCTGCGTCCGCTCCCCCGAGGAGCTGTGGCAGCTGCTGGCGGCGGGCGCGGACGCGATCGGCGAGTTCCCACCCGATCGCGGTTGGAGCCTGGAGGAGCTGTACGACCCCGACCCCGACCACGCCGGCACGAGCTACGTGCGCGAAGGCGGCTTCCTGCGCGACGCCGGCGAGTTCGATGCCGCCTTCTTCGGCATCTCCCCGCGCGAGGCGCTGGCGATGGACCCCCAGCAGCGGCTGCTGCTGGAAGCCTCGTGGGAGGCGCTCGAAGACGCCGGCATCGACCCGCTCTCGCTGCGCGGCAGCCGCGCCGGCGTGTTCGCGGGGATCGGCGGCCAGGACTACAACGCGCGCCTGTGGGCGGCGCCAGCCGAGGAACTCGAGGGCTACGGCCTCACCGGCGGCGCCGCCAGCGTGCTCTCGGGCCGCGTCTCCTACACGCTCGGGCTGGAGGGCCCGGCGCTGACGGTGGACACCGCCTGCTCCTCCTCGCTGGTGGCGCTGCATCTCGCCTGCGGGGCGCTGCGCGGGGGCGAGTGCGAGCTGGCGCTGGCGGGCGGCGTGACCGTGATGGCGACGCCGCGCGTGTTCGTCGAGTTCGCGCGCCAGCGCGGCCTCGCCCGCGACGGGCGCTGCAAGCCGTTCGCCGCCGCCGCCGACGGCACCGGCTGGAGCGAGGGCGTGGGGGTGCTCGCGCTCGAGCGCCTCTCCGACGCACGCCGCAACGGCCATCGGGTGCTGGCGCTGGTGCGCGGCAGCGCCGTCAACCAGGATGGCGCCAGCAACGGCCTGACCGCGCCCAACGGGCCCTCCCAGCAGCGAGTGATCGCGCAGGCGCTCGCCGTTGCGGGGCTCTCGCCGGAGCAGGTGGACGCGGTGGAGGCGCACGGCACCGGCACCACGCTCGGCGATCCGATCGAGGCGCAGGCGCTGCTGGCGACCTACGGCCAGGGGCGCGAGGGGCGCGCGCCGCTGTGGCTGGGGTCGGTGAAGTCCAACATCGGCCACACCCAGGCGGCCGCCGGCGTGGCGGGGGTGATCAAGATCGCGATGGCGCTGCGCCACGGCGTGCTGCCGCGCACGCTGCATGTCGAGGCGCCCTCGCCCAAGGTCGATTGGTCGGCGGGCGCGGTGTCGTTGCTGGTGGATGAGGTGCCCTGGGAGCGCGGCGCCGAGCCGCGGCGGGCCGCCGTCTCCTCGTTCGGCATCAGCGGCACCAACGCGCACGTGATCCTCGAGGAGGCGCCACACGAGGAGGACGTCGAAGTCGCCCAGCGGGAGGCGCAGGCGCTGCCCGATGTGCTGCCGTGGGTGCTGTCGGCTCGCGGTGGTGCGGGCTTACGCGCTCAGGCGACAAGCCTGCGGCAGCTCCTCGAGGGCGCTTGCGAGGTGGAGGCGGCCGACGTCGCGTTCTCGCTCACCGCGCGTCCCGGGCTCGAGGATCGCGCGGTGGTGCTCGATCGCGAGAAGCCGCTGGAGGGTCTCGCGGCGCTGGCAGAGGGCCGGATCGCGGAGGACGTGTTGCGGGGCGCCGTCGTCGATGCGCGGGTGGCGTTCCTGTTCACCGGTCAGGGCGCGCAGCGGGTTGGTATGGGACGCGATTTGCACAAGGCGTTCCCGGTCTTCCGGGCGGCGTTCGACGAGACCTGCGTGCACCTGGATCGGCACTTGGGACGCTCGCTCGGAGAGGTGGTGTTCGGAGAGGACGAGTCGCTGCTGCAGGGCACGGCGTACGCGCAGCCGGGGCTGTTCGCGTTGGAGGTGGCGCTGTATCGCCTGTTGGAGGCGTGGGGCGTGCGGCCCGACTTCCTGATCGGCCACTCCGTCGGCGAGCTGGCGGCGGCGCACGTGGCGGGTGTCTTCTCGCTCGAGGACGCCTGCGCGCTGGTGGCGGCGCGCGGCCGTCTGATGGGGGCGCTGCCGGGGGGTGGCGCGATGGCCGCGATCGCCGCGCCCGAGGCGGAGGTGGTGGAGTCGTTCGCGGCGCTCGATCGCTGGGAGGAGAGGGTGGCGCTGGCGGCGGTGAACGCCCCCGGCTCGGTGGTCGTCTCGGGCGACGAGGACGCGGTGCTGGAGCTGATCGGCGCATGGGAGCGGCGCGGCGCGCGCACGAAGCGGCTGCGGGTCAGCCACGCCTTCCACTCGCCGCGGATGGACGCGATGCTGGAGGAGTTCGCGCGGGTCGCCGCGGAGGTGTCGTTCGAAGCGCCGCGAATCCCGATCGTCTCGAACCTCACCGGCGCCATCGCGATAGGCGATGAGCTGTGCACGCCCGAGTACTGGGTGCGCCACGTGCGCGAGGCGGTGCGCTTCGCCGACGGCGTTCGACAGCTGTGGAGCGAGGGTGTGCGGAGCTTCCTGGAGCTGGGCCCCGACGGGATCCTCAGTGCGATGGCGGCCGAGTGCGTGGATGCTGAGAGGCGGGCGGTGGACGCTGGGGAGGGAGTGGACGCGGGAGCCGCTGTAGAGGGCCGCGGTGCCGTGGATGGCGGCGGGGGAGTGGACGCCGGAGCTGCGGTGGAGGGCCAGGGTGCGGTGGACGGCGGGTCCCTTGCCGTGGCCACGGCGCTGCTGCGTGCGGAGCAGGACGAGGCCCGCGCGCTGTTCGCGGCTCTGGGCGAAGCATGGGTGAACGGCGTGAACGTGGATTGGGCCCGCGTCTTCGACGGCGCCGGCACAAAACGCGTGGCCCTGCCCACCTACCCGTTCCAGCGCGAGCGCTACTGGCTGCAGGCCGAACCGGGGTCGGCCTCCGCGGAGACGGCGGAGGGGTGGCGCTACCGGGTGCGGTGGCGTCCGGTGGGCGAGCGCGGAGTGGGGGTGCTCGCCGGCATCTGGCCGGTTGTGGTGCGCGCCGGGCGCGACGAGGACGGCGTGGTCGCCGGCGTCGAGCGCGCACTGCAGGCGCGTGGCGCTCGCGCCGTGGTGGTGGAGGTCGAGGAGGACGAGCTGGAGCGCGGGCGGCTGAGCGCTCGGCTGCGGGCGCTGCTCGCCGCCGAGCACGTTGCCGAACGCGCCGCCGAGCACGTTGCCGAACGCGCCGCCGAGCACGTTGCCGAACGCGCCGCCGAGCTCGGGGGGGTGCTCTCGCTGCTGGCGCTCGACGACGCCGGGGCACCCCCGGTCGGAGAGCTGGCGCCCGGCGTGGCGGGCACGCTGGCGCTAGCCCAGGCGTTGGGCGACGCGGAGATCGGGGCGCCGCTGTGGTGTGTGACGCGCGGGGCCGTGTCAACCGGCGAGGGCGACCCCGTGGCATACCCGACGAGCGCGCAGGTGTGGGGCCTCGGCCAGGCGGCGGCGCTGGAGGAGCCCACGCGCTGGGGCGGTCTGGTTCGACCTCCCCCTCGAGCCCGACCAGCACACGTACGAGCGTCTCTGCGGGACGCTCGCGGGCGCGGACGGCGAGGATCAGATCGCGCTGCGCTCCGGCCGCACGCTCGCCAGGCGCCTGACGCACGCCGCGACGGACGAGCGCTCGGCGACACGCGAGTATCGCCCGCACGGGACGGTGCTGGTGACAGGCGGCACCGGCGCGCTCGGCGCCCACGTGGCGCGCTGGCTGGCGGGGGCCGGCGCCGAGCACATCCTGCTGAGCAGTCGCCGCGGGCCGGAGGCGCCGGGTGCCGCCGAGCTCGTGCGCGAGCTGCAGAGCAGCGGCGCACGGGTGAGCGTGGTGGCGTGTGACATCGCCGAGCGCGAGCAGCTGCGGTCGTTGCTGGAGGGGATCCCCGCGGAGCTGCCGCTGTCGGGGATCTTCCACGCGGCGGGAGTGCTCGACGACGGGCTGCTGGCCGGACTGACGCAAGAGCGCCTCGCCGGGGTGCTGCGCGCGAAGGTGGATGCGGCGTGGCTGCTGCACGAGCTGACGGCCGGCCCCTCGCTCTCGACAGCCGGTCTCCCGCCCTCGACGGCCGGCACCTCGCCCGCGACCGCCGGATCTCCATCCTCGGCAGCCGGCGCCTCGCCCTCGACCGCCGGATCTCCGTCCTCGGCAGCCGGACCGCCGCCCTCGACGGAGGACCCCACCGACACCCAACTCTCCACGTTCGTGCTCTTCTCCGCGCTCGCGGGCACGCTCGGCAACGCCGGCCAAGCGGCGTATGCCGCAGGCAACGCCTTCCTCGACGCGCTGGCCGAGCACCGCCGCGGCCTCGGCCTGCCCGCAACCGCGCTGGCGTGGGGACCGTGGGCGGGAACGGGGATGGCGGCGACGGCCGCCGAGCGACTGCGCCGCGGCGGCCTGCGCGGCCTCGCTGCCGAGCTCGCCTTGGGCGCGCTGCGACAGGCGCTGGAGCACGACGACACCCAGCTGGTGCTCGCCGACATCGACTGGGAGCGCTACGCCGCGGCACACGCAGACGCGCGCCCGCGACCGCTGCTGGGAGAGCTGCCGCGGGCGCAGTGGGCGCTGCGCGCGCGCCGCGACGAGCAGCTGGACGGGACGGCCGGCGGCGCGCTGGCGGAGCGCCTGGCGGAGGTGCCAACGGGCGAGCGCGAGCGCGTGGTGCTGGACCTCGTGCGCGCGCAGGTCGCCGCCGTGCTGGGGCACTCCTCGCCGCAGAGCGTGGAGGTGGAGCGCGCCTTCAAAGAGCTCGGGCTGGACTCGCTCTCGGGTGTCGAGCTGCGCAACCGGCTGGCGGCGGCGAGTGGCCTCGAGCTGCCCACCACGCTCGCGTTCGACCACCCCACCCCGCGCGCGCTCGCCGCCCACCTGCTAGCCGAGGTGGTGGGCACGGGGGATGGCGTCGTGGGCGCGACGGCGATCAGAGTGGGAGGCGTGGCCGCGGGCGCGAGGGGGGCGACGATCGACGATCCGATCGCGATCGTGGGGATGAGCTGTCGTTATCCGGGGCCTGCTGTCCTCGCCGCCGATCACGAGTGCGCCCACGCCGAGCAAACTGGTTCTGGAGACGATCATTCCCGGCCGGGTCACCCCGTGCCCGACCACCCTCGGCAGGCCCGCCCGGTGTGCTCTCCCGCGGAGCTGTGGGAGCTGATCGCCGCGGGCGGCGATGCGATCGGGCGCTTCCCGAGCGACCGCGGTTGGGACCTGGAGGAGCTGTACGACCCCGAAGCCAGGCGTCCCGGCACGAGCTACTCGCGGGAGGGCGGGTTCCTGCACGACGCGGGCGAGTTCGACGCCGCCTTCTTCGGGATCCCTCCGCGCGAGGCGCTGGCGATGAGCCCCCAGCAGCGGCTGCTGCTGGAAGCGTGCTGGGAGTCCTTCGAAAACGCGGGCATCGCCCCCGCCTCGCTGCGCGGCAGCGCGACGGGCGTGTTCGCGGGGATCAACCTCTCCGACTACGGCGTCGGCCCGCTCGGCGAGGAGGCGCGCGACCTCGAGGGGTACATCGGCATGGGCGGCGCCCCGAGCGTGGTGTCGGGCCGTGTCGCCTACACATTCGGCTTGGAGGGCCCGGCGGTGACGGTGGACACCGCTTGCTCCTCCTCGCTGGTGGCGCTGCACCTCGCCTGCCAGGCGCTGCGCTGCGGCGAATGCTCGCTGGCGCTGGCGGGCGGCGTCACGGTGATGGCGACGCCGACGATCTTCATCGAGTTCAGCCGCCAGCGGGCGCTGGCGCCGGATGGCCGCTGCAAGGCGTTCGCCGACGCCGCCGACGGCGCGGGCTTCTCCGAGGGCGGCGGCGTGCTGCTGCTGGAGCGCCTCTCCGACGCACGCGCCAACGGCCATCGGGTGCTGGCGGTGGTGCGCGGCAGCGCCGTCAACCAGGACGGCGCCTCCAACGGGCTGACGGCGCCCAACGGCCCCTCCCAGCAGCGCGTGATCATGCAGGCGCTCGCCAACGCCGGGCTGTCCCCCGCGGAGGTGGACGCGGTGGAGGCGCACGGCACCGGCACCTCGCTCGGCGACCCGATCGAGGCGCAGGCGCTGATCGCGACCTATGGCCGCGACCGTCCCGCCGAGCACCCGCTGTGGTTGGGGTCGGTGAAGTCCAACATCGGCCACACCCAAGCCGCCGCCGGCGTGGCGGGCGTGATCAAGATGGCGATGGCGCTGCGCCACGAAATGCTGCCGCGGACGCTGCACGTCGATCGACCCTCCGCCCGCATCGACTGGAGTCGCGGCACGGTGTCGCTGCTCACCGAGGAGGTGCCGTGGGCACGCAACGGTAGGCCGCGCCGCGCGGGCGTCTCCTCGTTCGGGGTGAGCGGCACCAACGCGCATGTGATTGTCGAGGAGGCGCCCGTATGACCCGCCTGCGGTTGGCCTCCGGCGTCCACCGGCGTGACGCCGGGTCGCCCCGCGCGGATGCTCTCCAAATGACGGCCTCGGTCCCCCGGCGGGCGGTGTTTGCGTGAGCGACCGCGACCCGATCGAGGTCGTTGACGGAGACGCCCTGCGCGGCGCCACGCCGTGGCTGCTGTCGGCCCGCAGCCGCGAGGCGCTGCGCGCCCAAGCTGAGCGGCTGCATGCGCACGTCACCGGCGATGCGACGCTCGACCCGCTCGACGTGGGCTTCTCGCTGGCGCAGCGTCCGCTGCTGGAGGAGCGCGCGGTGGTGGTGGGATCGGGACGCGAGCAGCTGCTCGCCGGGCTGACGGCGCTGGCCGCAGGCGAGCGCGCGGATGCGGTGATCGTGGGCACCGCCGGTCGCGACGAAGAGGGCGTGGTGTTGCTGTTCCCCGGCCAGGGCGGCCAGTGGCCGGGCATGGGCGCGCAGCTGCTGGAGCATTCGCCGCTGTTCGCGCAGGCGATCGCGGAGTGCGAAGAGGCGCTCGCGCCTTTCATCGAGTGGTCGCTGCGGAGCGTGCTTGGTGGGGAGCAGGACGAGGCGCAGCTGCTCGAGCGCGTGGACGTGGTGCAGCCGGCGCTGTTCGCGACGATGGTGGGGCTGGCGCGCGTGTGGCGCGCCTGCGGCGTGCCGATCGCCGGCGTGGTCGGCCACTCCCAGGGCGAGATCGCCGCCGCCCACGTCGCGGGCGGGCTGTCGCTGGAGGACGCCGCGCGCGTGGTGGCACTGCGCAGCCGCGCGCTCACCGCGATCGCCGGCCAGGGCGGAATGGTGTCGCTGGCGCTCGACGCCGAGCGCACCGGCGCGCTGCTGGAGCGCTGGCCGGGCAGGCTGTCGCTGGCGGCCGTCAACTCGCCCTCCTCGGCGGTGGTCTCCGGCGAGACGGGCGCGCTGGCGGAGCTGCTGGCGGCGTGCGCCGCCGAGGGCGTGCGGGCGCGTCAGATCCCGGTGGACTACGCCGCGCACTCGACCCGCGTGGAGGAGCTGCGCGAGGAACTGCTGGGCGGCTGCGCGCCGGCGGCGCCGCGCACGGGCGAGCTGCCGTTCCACTCGGCCGTCACCGGGGGCCCGCTGGACACCGCCCGGCTGGACGCCGACTACTGGTACCGCAACCTGCGCGAGCCGGTGCGCTTCGATCGCGCGCTGGGCGGCCTGATCGAGGGCGGCCGGCGGGCGTTCGTCGAGGTGGGCCCCCACCCGGTGCTGATGGGCGGGGTGCGCGAGCTCGCCGAGCACCTGCTGGAGCGCCCCGAGGAGGTCGTCGCGGTCGGCTCGCTGCGGCGCGGCGCGGGCGGCCCCGAGCGCCTGCTGACCTCGCTCGCCGAAGCGTGGGTGCGGGGCGTGGCGGTCGACTGGAACGAGGTCTTCAGAGGCAGCGGCGCCGAGCGCGTGGAACTGCCTACCTACGCGTTCCAGCGCGAGCGCTTCTGGCTGGCATCGACCGCGATCGGCGGCGCCCCCGCGCTGCGCCCGCTGGCGGCCGCCGATCCGCTGCCCGAGCCGCCCGCCGGCCGTCTGCACCGATCGCTGTTCTACGTCCGCTGGAGCGAGCTGCCGTCCGACTCGCAAGTGCTGCAGGCAGGCCCGTCGGTGCCGAAGTCGGCGATCGTGGAGGCGATCGAGGAGCGTAAGGGGGAGGAGGGGGAGGGTGCAGCTGCGGCGCACGCAGCCGTCAAGCACATGCTCGGGGCGCTGCAGGAGAGGCTGGCCGATGAGTCAGGCGCCGACACCCGCATAGTGGTTGTGACCCGCGGCGCGGTGACACCCGATGGGTCGGTGACGCCCGGCGGAGACGAGCAGGAGGAGGACGCCCGCGAGGAAAGGCGCGAGCAAGACGCCCGCGAAGAAGGGTGCGAGCAGGACGCCCGCGAAGAGGGGTGCGAGCAGGAGGGGCGCAAGCGGGACGCCCCCAACCTTTGCGGCGCGGCGGTGTGGGGACTCGTGCGCTCGGCACAGAGCGAGCATCCGGGGCGCATCGTGTTGGTCGACCTCGACGAGCACGAGGCATCCTCCGCGGCGCTGCCGGCAGCGCTTGCGAGCGGCGAGCCCCAACTCGCGATCCGCGCCGGCCGGCTGCTCGCCCCGCGGCTGGCGTGGGCACTTGGCGGCGAGGCGAGCGGTGACGCGCGCGATGCCGGGCAGCCCACGTTCGACGCTCGCAGCAGAGTCCTGATCACCGGGGGCACCAGTGGTTTGGGCGCGGAGGTGGCGCGCCATCTCGCGGCCGGCCACGGCGTGCGCGAGCTGCTGCTGCTCAGCCGGCGGGGGTTGGGCGCGCCGGGTGCACAGGAGTTGGTGGACGATCTCGCGCGGCTTGGCGCTCACGCGACGGTGCTCGCCTGCGACGTGGGCGATCGGGCGCAGCTCGCGCAGGCGATCGAGGCCGCCGGACCGATCGACGCGGTGGTGCACGCAGCCGGCGTCCTCGCCGACGGGGTGATCCGGTCGCTCACCCCCGCGCAGGTCGACGAGGCGCTGAGCCCGAAGCTCGATGCGGCGCTCCACTTGCACGAGCTGACGGCGGAGCTGGACTTGCGCGCGTTCGTGCTGTTCTCCTCGGCCGCCGCCACCGTCGGCGCCCCCGGCCAGGGCAACTACGCCGCGGCCAACGCGTTTCTCGACGGGCTCGCCGCCCACCGCCGCGCGCGGGGCCTACCGGCGGTGTCGATCGCGTGGGGGCTGTGGGAGCAGGCGACCGGCATGACGGGCGAGCTGGGCCCCGCCGACCGCGCGCGGATCGAGCGCCAGGGCGTGCGGCCGCTGTCCACCGCGGAGGGCCTTGAGCTGTTCGACATCGCCACGCGGAGCGCCCAGCCGGCGCCTGGCCCCTCGGCGCCCGCCCAGCCGGATCTCTCTCGACCTGCGCCCGCCCAACCGGCGCCCGTCCAGCCGGATCCCGCTCGACCTGCGCCCGCCCAACCGGCGCCCGTCCAGCCGGATCCCGCTCGACCTGCGCCCGCCCAACCGGCGCCCGTCCAGCCGGATCCCGCTCGACTGGCGCCCGCCCAGTCAGATCCCGCTCGACCGGCGTTCGTCCCACCAATCCCTCCGGCGCTCGTAGCCGTGCCGCTGCACCTGGAGGCGCTACGTGAGAAAGCGAGTGCGGGCAGGTTGCCGGCGATCTTCGGCGAGCTGGTGGGAACCGGCTTTGGGACATGGTCCGCGGCCAGCTCCGCGAGTGGTGTGCGTGGCAGCGCGGCGTCGGGATCGGCCGCAAGCGCCGTTGTGGGTGTGGCGGGGGACACCGCGCTCGGCGCCGACAGCACCCTTGGGGCGCGGCTGCGCGAGGTGCAGGAGTGGGAGCGCGAGGAGCTGGCGATCGATCTCGTGCGCGCCGAAACGGCGGGCGTGCTCGGGCACTCCTCCCCGCAGGCGATTGCCTCCGAGCGCGCGTTCAAGGAGCTGGGGCTGGACTCGCTCACGGCGCTCGAGTTGCACAACCGGCTACAGGACGCGACGGGGCTGCGACTGCCGAGCACGGTGGCGTTCGACCACCCTTCGCCGGCGGTGCTCGGGCGCCATCTGCTGGCCGCGGCGCTCGGCGAGGGCGCCGACGCCGGGATCGCGTCGGTGGCGGTCGCACGAACCGAGGAGCCGATCGCGATCGTCGGAATGGGCTGCCGGTATCCGGGGTCCGCCAACCTTGCGGGCATCGGGTCTGTGGCAGGGTCCGACGGGTTGGGGTCCGGCGGGCCGGTGGCGGGGCTTGGCGGATCGGTGCGCTCGCCACGCGAGCTGTGGGAGCTGATCGCCGGCGGCGGCGATGCGGTCGGCGCGTTCCCCGCCGATCGCGGCTGGGACCTCGAGGCGCTGTACGACCCCGACCCGGACCGCCACGGCCACAGCTACGCCCGGGAGGGCGGCTTCCTCTACGACGCGGGCGAGTTTGACGCCGCCTTCTTCGGCATCTCCCCGCGCGAGGCTTTGGCGATGGACCCGCAGCAGCGGCTGCTGCTGGAGGTGTGCTGGGAGGCGGTGGAGCACGCGGGCATCGACCTCGCCTCGCTGCGCGGCAGCGCCACGGGCGTGTTCGCGGGCGTGGCCCCCTCCGGATATGGGGGGCGCCGGGCGGCGGCCGCGGCGCCGGAGATCGAGGGCTACTGGCTGACGGGCGCCGCCGGCAGCGTGGTGTCGGGCCGCGTCGCCTACACGCTCGGGTTGGAGGGCCCGGCGGTGACGGTGGACACTGCCTGCTCTTCCTCGCTGGTGGCGCTGCACCTTGCCTGTGGGGCGTTGCGCGGGGGCGAGTGCGAGCTGGCGCTGGCGGGCGGCGTGACGGTGCTCGCCAACCCCGACGTGTTCGTCGAGTTCAGCCGCCAGCGTGGTCTCGCGCCCGACGGACGTTGCAAGCCGTTCGCCGACGCCGCCGACGGCACCGGCTGGAGCGAGGGTGTCGGCGTGCTGCTGCTGGAGCGCCTCTCCGACGCGCGCCGCAACGGCCACGACGTGCTGGCGGTGGTGCGCGGCAGCGCGCTCAACCAGGACGGCGCCTCCAACGGGCTGTCGGCTCCCAATGGCCCCTCCCAGCAGCGCGTGATCATGCAGGCGCTCGCCAACGCCGGCTTGCAGCCGGACGACGTGGATGCGGTCGAGGCGCACGGCACCGGCACCGAGCTGGGCGACCCGATCGAGGCGCAGGCGCTGATCGCCACCTACGGTCGGGGCCGCCAGCGGCCGCTGTGGTTGGGGTCGGTGAAGTCCAACATCGGCCACACCCAAACCGCCGCCGGCGTCGCCGGCGTGATCAAGATGGTGATGGCGCTGCGCCACGCGCGGCTGCCGCGAACTCTGCACGTAGACCAACCCTCCACACGGGTGGATTGGTCGGCGGGCAACGTCGCGCTGCTGACCGACGAGGTCCCGTGGGAGCGGGGCGAGCGACCCCGGCGCGCCGGCGTGTCGGCCTTCGGGATCAGCGGCACCAACGCGCACGTGATCCTCGAGGAGGCGCCGGCGCCGCGGAGCGAGCCCCCCTCCCCCTCCCCCTCCTCCCCTTTGCCTTGGGTGCTCTCGGGCAGCGACGCGCAGGCTCTGCGGCGGCAGGCCGGACGGCTCAGGGAGTTCGTCGCCGGCGAGGGCGATCTCGGCGCCGCGGACGTGGGCCGCTCGCTGGCGGCCCGTACCGCGCTCGCGCAACGTGCCGTGGTGGTGGGCGCCGATCGCGAGGAGCTGCTGGCCGGGGTTGGCGCGTTCGCGCATGGGGACGGCGGCCAGGTCGCCGGCGAGGGCCGGCGCGTTGCGTTCATGTTCACCGGCCAGGGAGCTCAGCGCGTTGGTATGGGCCGCGAGCTGTACGGCACGTTCCCCGTGTTCCGCGCGGCGTTCGACGAGGTGTGCACTCACATCGATCCGGAGCTCGGGCGCTCGCTGCGCGAGGTCGTGTTCGGCGAGTCGGGCGAGACGGCCAGTGCGTCATCGGCCGGCAAGGGTGGTGGTGAGCAGGCGGTTGCTGGCGCGAGTGTGCTGGATGGCACCGCCTTCGCGCAGCCGGCGCTGTTCGCGCTGGAGGTGGCGCTGCACCGCCTGCTCGAGGCGTGGGGCGTGCGGCCCGACTTCCTGATCGGCCACTCGATCGGCGAGCTGGCGGCGGCGCACGTGGCGGGGGTGTTCTCGCTGCCGGATGCCTGCCGACTGGTGGCGGCGCGCGGGCGTTTGATGGGCGCGCTGCCTGAGGGCGGCGCGATGCTGGCGCTCGAAGCCACCGAGCGGGAGGCGCTCGAGTCGGCCACTTCGCTGGCCAACTGGGAGCGGCGGGTGGCGCTGGCGGCGGTCAACACCCCCGGCGCGATGGTGCTCTCCGGCGATGAGGACGCGCTGCTGGAGCTGGGGGAGATCTGGCGGCAGCGCGGGCGCAACACCAAGCGCCTGGCTGTCAGCCACGCCTTCCACTCGCCGCGCATGGACGCGATGCTGGAGGAGTTCGAGCGGGTTGCGGCGGGGATCTCCTACAGCCCTCCGCGTATCCCTCTGGTCTCCAACCTCTCCGGCGGCCTGGTGGCCGCCGACGACGTGTGCGGCCCCGGCTACTGGGTCCGGCATGTGCGCGACACGGTGCGCTTCGCCGACGGCGTCGCCTGGCTGCGCCAACAGGGCGTCGGCTGCTTCCTGGAGCTGGGCCCCGCCGGGGTGCTGAGCGCGATGGTCGAGGAGTGCCTCGACGGGGAGCCCGGCCTGCCGGCGGCGCCGGGGAACGGCGAGTCGGCGGCGCCCGGGGAGGGCCTGCCGGCGGCGCCTGGGAGTGGCGAGTCGGTGGTGGGGTTGGCCGATGGCAAGTCCGGCGCGGTGGCGGGGTCGGCGGGCGGCAAGCCCGGCGCGGTGGCGGGACTGGCCGGCGACAAGCCCCGCGTGGTGGTGGCGCCGGTTCTGCGCAAGGGCAGGGGAGATGCTCACACGCTGCTCACCGCCCTTGGCGATGCGTGGGTGCGCGGGGTCGCGGTGGAGTGGGCCAGCGTGTTCGATGGGCTGGACGCCCGGCGCGTGGAGCTGCCCTCCTACGCCTTCCAGCGCGAGCGCTATTGGCTCGCCGAGCCTGCCGTCGAAGCGGCCGGCGACAGCTGGCGCTACCGCGTGCGCTGGCGGCCGGTGAGCGAGCGCGGGGCGGGGGTGCTCAAGGGCGTGTGGCTGGTGGTCGTCGCCGCCGGGCATGGCGAGGGCGAGCTGGTCGCCGGTGTCGTCGATGCGCTCGCCACGCGCGGTGCCAGCCCGGTGGTGGTCGAGGTCGATACGACCACCAATCGCGCTGCGCTGGCGGCGCGTCTGAGCGACCCGGTGGGCGGGGTGCTGTCGCTGCTCGCGCTGGACGAGGGCTTTCCGGGTGTGGCGGCTGCGCTGGCGCCGGCCGAGGGGTCGCGCGGTTTGGTGGCTGCGCTGGCGCCGGACGAGGAGTCGCGCGGTTTGGCGGCTGCGCTCGCGCTGGAAGAGGGATCTCGTGGCGTGGCGGCCACGCTCGCGCTGTTGCAGGCGCTCGGCGACGCTGGCATCGGCGCGCCGCTGTGGTGCGTGACGCGCGGCGCGGTGTCGGTGGGCGCCGGCGACCCGCTCACCCACCCCGCCCAGGCGCAAGCTTGGGGCCTTGGCCGCGTTGCCGGCTTGGAGGAGCCCGATCGCTGGGGCGGCCTGATCGACCTGCCCGCGCAGCCCGACCGGCATGAGCTCGAGCGCCTCTGTGCGGTGCTCGCCGCCGCTGAGGGCGAGCGCGAGCACGAGGTGGCGGTGCGCGCCGGCGGCCTGTTCGCCAGCCGTCTGGTGCACGGGGCAGCGGGCTCCACCGCGGCTTCGGCGTATGTGCCGCGGGGGACCGTGTTGGTGACCGGCGGCACTGGCGCGCTGGGCGCCCATCTCGCGCGCTGGCTGGCGCGGGGCGGCGCCGAGCGCATCCTGCTCACCAGCCGCCGCGGGCTTCGCGCGCCTGGCGCCGCGGAGCTGGTCGCCGAGCTCGAGGAGCTGGGCGCGAGCGCGAGCGTGGTGGCGTGCGATGTCGCCGACCGTCCCAGCCTCCAGCGGTTGCTCGCGGAGGAGGTGCCCGCGGAGCACCCGCTGGACGCGGTGTTCCATGTCGCCGGCGTGCTCGATGACGGGCTGCTCGACGGGCTGACGCCCGAGCGCTTGCTGGGGGTGCTGCGCGCGAAGGTCAACGCGGCGTGGCACCTGCACGAGCTGACGCAGGGGCTTCACCTCTCCGCGTTCGTGCTGTTCTCCTCGATCGCGGGCACGCTCGGTGCTGGCGGGCAGGGCGCCTACGCCGCCGGCAATGCCTACCTGGATGCGCTCGCCGAGTATCGCCGCGGGCGCGGCCTGCCGGCGAGCTCGATCGCGTGGGGCGCGTGGGCCGGGGAGGGAATGGCGGCGGCCGTCGCCCAGCGATTGCGTCGCGAGGGCGTGCGCGAGCTGCCGGTGGCGGTGGCGCTCGCGGGGCTGCAGCACACGCTCGACGGCGGCGAGCCCGCCGTGGTGCTCGCGGACGTCGATTGGGAGCAGCTGCTACTCGACGTGAGCACGGCGGGTCCCGGCCGGCCCGGCCGCGTGCGCACGCTGCTCGGCGACCTGCCGGAGGTGCAGCGCCTGCTGCACGGGGAGCGTGACGGCGCGGGCGCTGCCGGCGGGTGGTCGCGCGGATCGCTGGCGGCGCGCCTGGCCGCCCTGCCGGAGCCCGAGCGCCAGCCGGCGCTGCTGGAGCTGGTGCGCACGCAGGCGGGCGCGGTGCTGGGGCACGGCTCCCCCGATGCGGTGGCGCCCGAGCGGGCGTTTCGCGATCTCGGCTTCGACTCGCTCGCCGGGGTGCAGCTGCGCAACCGGCTGTCAGCCGAGAGCGGGCTGCGGCTACCCGCCACGCTCGTCTTCGACTACCCCACGGCGGCGGAGCTGGCCGCGCACCTGCTGGCGCTGCTGCACGGCGCCGCGGGTGCCGCGCCGGCGCCGGTGGTCGCGGTCGTGGGTCCGGTCGACGAGCCGATCGCGATCGTCGGGATCGGCTGCAGATATCCGGGGCCCGCCGGGCGGGCGGGGTGGGCGGGCTCCGAATCCACCGGGTCCGTCGGCTCGGCGGAGCGGCTGTGGGAGCTCGTGGAGCGTGGCGAAGAGGCTATCGGCCCGTTCCCCGCCAACCGTGGCTGGGACCTGGAGGGGCTGTACGACCCCGATCCCGACCGCTCCGGCACCTGCTACGTGCGGGAGGGCGGCTTCCTCTACGACGCGGGCGAGTTCGACGCCGCCTTCTTCGGCGTCGGCCCGCGCGAGGCTTTGGCGATGGATCCCCAGCAGCGGCTGCTGCTGGAAGTGTGCTGGGAGGCGTTCGAGGATGGCGGCCTCGACCCGCTCGCCCTGAAGGGCACCTCCACGGGCGTGTTCGCCGGGATCAGCATTCGCGACTACGCCACCGGCCCGCTCGGCGCCGACGGGCGCGCGGTCGAGGGCTACCTGGGGACGGGCGGCGCCGGCAGCGTGGTGTCGGGCCGTGTCGCCTACACGTTCGGCCTGGAGGGCCCGGCGGTGACGGTGGACACCGCCTGCTCCTCCTCGCTGGTGGCGCTGCACCTGGCCTGTGGAGCGCTGCGCGGGGGCGAGTGCGAGCTGGCCTTGGCGGGCGGCGTGACCGTGATGAGCACCCCCGGCGTGTTCGTCGACTTCGCCCGCCAGCGCGGCTTGGCGGCGGACGGGCGCTGCAAGCCGTTCGCCGACGCCGCCGACGGCACCGGCTGGGGCGAGGGCGTCGGCGTGCTGCTGCTCGAGCGCCTCTCCTCCGCGCAGCGCGCCGGCCGGCGCGTGCTGGGCCTGGTGCGCGGCAGCGCCGTCAACCAGGACGGCGCCTCCAACGGGCTGACGGCGCCCAACGGCCCCTCCCAGCAGCGCGTGATCATGCGCGCGCTCGCCGCCGCCGGTCTCACCCCCGGCGAGGTCGACGCCGTCGAGGCGCACGGCACCGGCACCACGCTCGGCGACCCGATCGAGGCGCAGGCGCTGCTCGCGACCTACGGCCAGGGGCGCCCGCGCGAGGAGCCGCTGTGGCTGGGGTCGATCAAGTCCAACATCGGCCACACCCAAGCCGCGGCGGGCGTCGCCGGGGTGATCAAGATGGTGATGGCTTTGCGCCACCAGCGGCTGCCGCGGACCTTGCACGTCGACCGGCCCACCGGCGAGGTCGAACTGGTCGGCGGGCGCGGTGTCGCTGCTCGCCGAGGCCCGGCCGTGGCGGGCCAACGGCCGCCCGCGCCGCGCCGGCATCTCCTCGTTCGGGGTGAGCGGCACCAACGCGCACGTGATCCTCGAGGAGGCGCCACCGCTCCCTGCCCCCACGCCGGAGCTGCTCGCCGGCGGCCGACTGTCAGCGGCGGGAATCGTCCCGTGGGTGCTCTCTGCCCGCGGCGCGGAAGGTCTGCGCGCTCAGGCCGAGCGGCTGTCACGCCTGCTGGCCGACGCGCCGGAGCTCGACCCGCTGGACGTCGGCTGCTCGCTCGCCGCGCGTGCGGCGCTCGAGGATCGGGCGGTGCTGCTCGGCGACCGCGAGCAGCTGCTTGCCAGCCTCACGTCACTGGCCTCCGGCCAGAGCACGGAGAGCGTGCTTGGTACGGTCGATGGGCCGCTCGCCGACCTGGCCGAGACGTGGGTGCGCGGCGAGCGCGTCGATTGGGGCGAGCTGTTCGCGGGCACGGGCGCTAAGCGGGTGCCGCTGCCCTCGTACGCGTTCCAGCGCGAGCGCTTCTGGCTTGGCGGCGATCGGACGCTTGATCGCTGGCGCTACAGCGTGCGCTGGAAGCTTCTGGATGAGCGCTCGTCCGGGCGGCTGTCGGGCGTATGGCTGGTGGTCGTGCCGGCGGCCGACGGAGATCGGCTGCGACCTGACGAAGATCGGCTCCGACCTGGCGGAGATGGGCTCCGACCTGGCGGAGATGGGCTCCGACCTGGCGGAGATGAGTACCGCGCAGGTGTGGTTGGAGCGCTCGAAGCGCGTGGCGCCAGTGCCGTTGTGCTGGAGCTGGACGAGCGCGTGGATCGCGCGGCGCTGGCGGCGCGGTTGGGCGAGTGCGAGGCGCCCGCTGGGGTGCTGCTGCTGGCCGCGTCCATCGACGGCGAGGGCGCCTCGGCGGCGGGTGCGGCGGCGGCGCTGACGCTGGCGCAGGCGCTGGGTGACGCCGGCGTGGCGGCGCCGCTGTGGTGTGTGACCAGCGGCGCGGTGTCGGTGGGTGAGGAGGACCCGCTGCGCACTCCGGCGCAGGCGCTGGTGTGGGGTCTCGGCCGCGTGGTGGGGCTGGAGCAGCCCGATCGCTGGGGCGGCCTGATCGACCTGTCGGCCGACCCGGACGCGCGCGCCTACGAGCGCCTGTGCGGAGTGCTCGCCAGTCGGAATGGCGAGGACGAGCTGGCGGTGCGCGCGGAGGGCGTGTTCGCGCGGCGTCTCGCACGTCCCCAGCGCGATGGCCGGCCACCGACCGCCTACCGGCCCCGCGGCACCGTGCTGGTCACGGGCGGGACGGGTGCGCTGGGTGCCCATGTCGCACGCTGGCTGGCAGCCGCTGGCGCCGAGCGGCTGCTGCTGGCCGGCCGCCGCGGCGCGGATGTCCCCGGCGTTGCCGAGCTGACGGCCGAGCTCGAGGAGCTGGGCGCGAGCGTCAGCGTGGCCGCCTGCGACGTCGCCGACCGGCAGCAGCTGCGGGAGCTGCTCGCGTCGGTCCCCGACGAGCACCCACTGTCGGCGGTCTTCCACATCGCGGGAGTCGTGGACGACGAGGCGATCGGCGAACTGTCGGTGGAGCGGATGGAAGGTGCGCTGGCGGGGAAGGCCGGCGGGGCCTGGCATCTGCACGAGCTGACCGGGGGGCTGGAGCTGGACGCGTTCGTGCTGTTCTCCTCGATCGCCGCCACCTTCGGCGGCGGCGGGCAGGGCGCCTACGCCGCTGGCAACTCCTTCCTCGACGCGCTGGCCGAGCACCGCCGCGGGCAGGGCCTGCCTGCGACCTCGATCGCGTGGGGCGCCTGGGCCGGGGAGGGGATGGCGCTCGGCGCGAGCACGCGCCTCGAGCGGCAGGGCATCCGCGAGCTGCCGGCGCAGGCGGCGGTGGGCGCGTTGCGCGAGGCGCTCGAGGCCGACGAGGGCTGCGTTGTCGTCGCCGATCTCGACTGGGAGCGCTACGCCCTGACTTACACCTTGGCGCGCCCGCGGCCGCTGATCGCCGAGCTGCCCGACGTGCAGCGGGCGCTGCGCGAGGCGGCCGGCGAGGTGTGGGGCATCGGTCAGGGCGCCGGCACGGGTGCGGCCATCGGCGAGGGTGTTGGCTCACGCATGGGAGCGGGCATGGAGGAGGGCGCCGGTACGGGCAGGGGCGCGGGCGCTGCCGTCGGCAGGGGCGCCGACAGCGAGTGGGCGGCGCGTCTGTCGAGCCTGCCCGAGCACGAGCGCGAGCGGGTGGCGCTGGCGCTCGTGCGCGAGCGAGCCGCGGGCGTGCTGGGGCACTCCTCGCTCGACGCCCTCCCCGCCGAGCGCACGTTCAGGGAGCTGGGCTTCGACTCGCTGGCGGGGGTGCACCTGGCGCGCGAGCTGCGCGCCGCCACCGGGCTGCGGCTGGCGCCGGCGGCCGTGTTCGACCACCCCACCCCCGCCGCGCTGGCGGCGCATCTGCTGCGCGAGGTCGCAGGAGAGCGCGCGGCGGTGAGGGTCGCGGCTCCCGCCGCGCGCGAGCTCGAGCAGCCGGTGGCGATCGTGGGCATCGGCTGCAGGTATCCAGGGGCGGCCGGCACGGTGCGCTCGCCCGCGGAGCTGTGGGAGCTGCTGGCGCGCGGCGAGGACGCGATCGGCCCGTTCCCCGCCGACCGCGGCTGGGACCTGGAGGGGCTGTACGACCCCGATCCCGACCACCCCGGCACCAGCTACGCGCGCGCGGGTGGCTTCTTGCGCGACGCCGCCGAGTTTGATGCCCCCTTCTTCGGGATCGGCCCGCGCGAGGCGCTGGCGATGGATCCGCAGCAGCGGCTGCTGCTGGAGGTGTGCTGGGAGGCGCTGGAGGACGCCGGCATCGACCCGCTCTCGTTGCGGGAGAGTCTGACGGGGGTGTTCGCGGGCGTGAGCGCCAGCGGGTACACCGCGGGGGCGGACGCGGCGGCGGGGCTCGACGGCTACCGGCTGACGGGCACGCTGGCGAGCGTCGCCTCGGGCCGCGTCGCCTACACGCTCGGTCTGGAGGGCCCGGCGGTGTCGCTCGACACGGCCTGCTCCTCCTCGCTGGTGGCGCTGCACTGGGCCGCGCAATCGCTGCGCGCGGGGGAGTGCACGTTGGCGCTGGCGGGCGGCGTCGCGGTGATGGCGAAGCCCGACGCGTTCGTCGAGTTCAGCCGCCAGCGCGGCCTCGCGCCCGACGGTCGCTGCAAGTCCTTCGCCGACTCCGCCGACGGCACCGGTTGGAGCGAGGGTGCCGGCATCCTGTTGCTGGAGCGGCTCGCCGACGCCCGGCGCCACGGCCACGAGGTGCTGGGCGTGCTGCGCGGCAGCGCCGTCAACCAGGATGGCGCCTCCAATGGGCTGACGGCGCCGAACGGACCCGCCCAGCAGCGCGTGATCATGCAGGCGCTCGCCGCCGCCGGCCTCGCCCCGGATGAGGTGGACGCGGTCGAGGCGCACGGGACGGGCACCACGCTCGGCGATCCGATCGAGGCGCAGGCGCTGCTCGCTACCTACGGCCAGGGACGCTCGCCCGAGGAGCCTTTGTGGGTGGGGTCGGTGAAGTCCAACATCGGCCACGCCGCGGCGGCGGCGGGGGTGGCGGGCGTGATCAAGATGGTGATGGCGCTGTGCCACGAGCGGCTGCCGCGGACGTTGCACGCCGAGCACCCCACCACCCGGGTCGACTGGTCCGACGGCGCGGTGGCGCTGCTCGCCGACGAGCGGCCGTGGCGCGCGAACGGCCGCCCGCGCCGCGCGGGGGTGTCGTCGTTTGGGGTGAGTGGCACCAACGCGCACGTGATCCTCGAGGAGGCGCCGCGCGATGACGCTTCTCCGCATCAGCCCCCGCAACGACCTCCGATTGGAGTGCTGCCGTGGATCGTGTCCAGTCGCGGCGGCGCCCTGCGGTCCCAGGCCATACGACTGCAACGGTTCCTTGCCAGCTCCGAGCTGGATGCGGCCGATGTGGCGCTCTCGCTCACGGCGCGAGCGGCGCTGGAGCAGCGAGCGGTTGTGCTCGGCGAGGATCGTGGGCAGTTGCTAGAGGGCCTCGCGGCCCTCGCCAGTGGCGAGACGGCCGCACCCTACGTGGTGGAGGGACAAACGGCCTTCCTGTTCACCGGCCAGGGCGCGCAGCGGGCGGGCATGGGCCGGGAGCTTTACGACGCGCACCCGGCATTCACGGCGGCGTTCGACGAGGTGTGCTCCGAGTTGGACCGGCACTTGGAGGGCCCGCTGCGGGACGTGATGTTCGGTGAGGAGGGATCCGCTCTGGACGGCACGGCACTCGCGCAACCGGCGCTGTTCGCGCTGGAGGTGGCGCTCTACCGCCTGCTCGAGACCTGGGGCGTGCATCCCGACTTCCTGATCGGCCACTCCGTCGGCGAGCTGGCGGCGGCGCATGTCGCGGGCGTGTTCTCACTCCAGGACGCCTGCCGTCTCGTGGCGGCTCGCGGCAGGCTGATGGGGGAGTTGCCGCAGGGCGGCGCGATGGCCGCGATCGCCGCCTCCGAGGCCGAGATGCTCGAGTCGATGGCGACGCTGGAGCGGTGGGAGGAGCGGATCGCGTTGGCGGCGGTCAACGCGCCCGGCTCAGTGGTCGTCTCCGGCGACGAGGACGCAGTGCTGGAGACGATGAGTCTGTGGGAGAGTCGCGGTCGCCGCACCAAGCGGCTGCGGGTCAGTCACGCCTTCCACTCCCCGCGGATGGAGGGAATGCTGGAGGAGTTCCGGCGGGTCGCGGAGACGGTCGCCTTCGACGAGCCACGGATTCCGATGGTGTCGAACCTTTCCGGCGGCCTTGTTGCCACGGAGGAGCTGTGCACCCCGGAGTACTGGGTGCGCCACGTGCGCGAGCCGGTGCGGTTCGCCGACGGTGTGCACCGGCTGTGGGAGGAGGGCGTGCGTAGCTTCCTGGAGCTGGGGCCCGATGGGCCACTGAGCGCGATGGTCGAGGAGTGTCTCGAGGATGTGGCGGCGCCCTCACCGGAGGGCTTGGCGTCGGGGGCCGGCGCTGACGGCTTGATGTCTGAGGCTGGCGCCGATGGTCCGGCGTCAGGGGCTGGCATTGCCGCGGTGGCCACGCCGCTACTGCGCGCCGGGCAGGCCGAGGAGCGTGCCGTGCTGGCGGGCCTTGGGGCGACGTGGGTGCGGGGTATGGCGGTGGATTGGGGCGCGCTGTTCGCGGGGACGGACGCCAAACGGGTGCGGCTGCCGACCTACGCCTTCCAGCGCGAGCGCTACTGGGCCGAGCCCGAGCTGCCCCCCACGGCGCCCGTGGGCGGCGAGGCGTGGCGCTTCCGCGTGCGGTGGGCGCCGATCGGCGAGCGCGAGACGCAGCAACTCGCCGGCACGTGGCTGGTTGCCGTCCCGAGGCGCGCCGAGCAGGAGTCGATCGCGGACGTCATGAGCGCGCTGGCGGCAGGCGGCGCGCGACCGCTGGTGGTCGAAGTGGACGGGGACACGACGGACCGTGAGCAGCTTGCGGAGAGTCTGCGCGCGCTACTGGTCGCGGAGTCGGCGGCCAACGGGAACGGCGCCGCGAGCGCGGCGTCCGAGGAGCGCGTCGAGGTGGCCGGCGTGCTTTCGCTGCTCGCGCTGGAGGAGGCCGGGCCGTCCACGCTGGAGGAGGCCGGCCCGCCCACGCTGGAGGAGGCCGGCCCGCCCACGCTGGAGGAGGCCGGGCCGCCCACGCTGGGAGGGGTCGGCGCCGGCGTGGCGGGAACGCTGGCTCTGATGCAGGCGCTGGGAGACGCCGAGGTGGCCGCACCGCTGTGGTGCGTTACCAGGGGCGCGGTATCGGTGGGGCCCATGGATCCCCTCACCGGCCCGGCGGCGGCGCAGGTGTGGGGGTTGGGCAGGGTGCTGGCGCTAGAGGAGCCCGAACGCTGGGGCGGCCTGGTCGACCTGCCGGCCGAGTGCGACGAGCACGCGCTTGCCCACTTGCGCGATGCGCTGAGTTGACCGGAGGGCAAGAACGAGCTGGCGGTGCGCGCGACCGGCCTGTTCAGGCGGCGGCTGGTGCCCGCGGGCAGGGGTCGTGAGCGGGAGCAGGCGTATCGGCCCCGGGGCACGGTGCTGGTGACGGGTGGGACGGGCGCGCTGGGCGCCCACGTCGCGAGGTGGCTGGCGGAAAATGGCGCCGAGCGGATCGTGCTGGCCAGCCGTGGCGGCCCGGAAGCAGCCGGCGCAGGCGAGCTTGTGGCGGAGCTGGAGGCACTCGGCGCGAGCGCGACCGCGGCGCGTTGCGATCTCGCTGACCGTGCGCAGCTCGAAGGGTTGCTCGCCGAGATCCCGGCGGAGTGTCCGCTATCAGGGGTGTTCCACCTGGCGGGGGCGTTGGACGATGGGCTGCTGGAGGGCCTCACGCGGGAGCGGTTGGGGGGCGTGTTGCGCGCAAAGGTGGACGCGGCCTGGCTGCTGCACGAGCTGACCGATGGGATGGAGCTGGATGCGTTCGTGCTCTTCTCATCGATCGCGGGAACGTTGGGCGGCGGTGGCCAGGGCGCGTACGCGGCGGGCAACGCGTTCCTCGATGCGCTGGCCGAGTTTCGCCACGGCCGCGGCCTGCCGGCCAGCGCGATCGCCTGGGGGCCGTGGGTCGGCGAGGGCATGGCGGCCGGGCTCGGCGAGCGCCTGCCTGCCGCGGGCGTTCGGGCAATGCCCGCCGACCTGGCGCTGGAGAGCCTGCGGTGGGTGCTCGACCGCGGCGAGCGTCACGTGATCGTCGCCGACGTCGATCGGCAGCGAGTGCTCGCGGGGGGCGACTCGGTGCGCCTCGATGCCGAGCCGGCCGCCACCGGGGGGCTGGCGGCGCGCCTACGCGAGGTGCCCGACGGCGAGCGCGAGCGCGTGGTGTTGCAACTGGTGCGCGAGCAGGCGGCGGCGGTTCTGGGGCACGCCACGGTCGAGGCGGTGGAGGCTGGCAGGGCATTCAAGGAGCTCGGGTTCGACTCGCTCGCGGGGGTGCAGCTGCGCAACCGCCTCGCGGCGGCGACGGGGCTGCGGCTGGCGAGCAGCCTCGTGTTCGACCACCCGACGCCGGCGGCGCTGGCGCGACACCTGCTGGGCGAGACGACGGGCGCGCCGGTGGGAGTCAGGGCGGTGTCGGTGGTGGGGCCGGTGGACGAGCCGATCGCGATCGTGGGGATGGGCTGCAGATACCCGGGCCCCGTCCAGTCCGGCGGCGCCCGCACCGCGCGCACGCCGCAGCAGCTGTGGGAGCTGATCGCCGCCGGCGGCGAGGGGATCGGCCGCTTCCCGACCGACCGCGGCTGGGATCTGGAGCGGCTGTACGACCCCAATCGCGAGCGCGCGGGCACCAGCTCCGCGCGCGAAGGCGGCTTCCTCTACGACGCCGGCGAGTTCGACGCGGCCTTCTTCGGGATCGGCCCGCGCGAGGCGCTCGCGATGGATCCGCAGCAGCGGCTGCTGCTGGAGGTGTGCTGGGAGACGCTGGAGGACGCGGGCATCGACCCCGAGTCGCTGCGCGGCAGCCCCAGCGGGGTGTTTGCGGGGATCAGCATGCACGACTACGCGGCGGCGGGCGTGTCGGGCCGGATGGCGCGCGAGCTGGAGGGCTATCTCGGCACCGGCGGCGCGGGCAGCGTGGTGTCGGGTCGCGTTGCCTACACGTTCGGGCTGGAGGGCCCGGCGGTGACGGTTGACACGGCCTGCTCCTCCTCGCTGGTGGCGCTGCACTGGGCGGCGCAGTCGCTGCGCGCGGGCGAGTGCACGCTGGCGCTGGCGGGCGGGGTGACGGTGATGGCGTCGCCCGCGGTGTTCGTGGAGTTCAGCCGCCAGCAGGGGTTGGCGGTGGACGGCCGCTGCAAGTCCTTCGCCGACGCCGCCGACGGCACCGGCTGGGGCGAGGGCGCCGGCGTGCTGCTGCTGGAGCGTCTCTCCGACGCGCAACGCAACGGCCACCGGGTGCACGCGCTGGTGCGCGGCAGCGCGGTCAACCAGGATGGCGCCAGTAACGGTTTGACGGCGCCGAACGGACCATCCCAGCAGCGCGTGATCATGCAAGCGCTAGCCGCCGCCGGCATGAGCGCCGGAGACGTGGACGCGGTCGAGGCACACGGGACGGGTACCACGCTCGGCGACCCGATCGAGGCGCAGGCGCTACTTGCGACCTACGGCCAGGATCGCCCGCGTGACGCTCCGCTGTGGTTGGGGTCGGTGAAGTCCAACATCGGCCACACGCAGGCGGCGGCGGGCGTCGCCGGGGTGATCAAGATGGCGATGGCGCTGCGCCACGGACGGCTGCCGCGAACCTTGCACGTGGACGCGCCCACCACCGAGGTGGACTGGTCGGCAGGCGCGGTTGCACTGCTGACACAGGAGCAGCCGTGGCAGCCAAACGGCTGCCCCCGCCGCGCGGGGGTCTCGTCGTTCGGGGTGAGCGGCACCAACGCGCACGTGATTCTCGAGGAAGCGCCGCGCGAGTCGGCGCCCGCGCTCGATACGGCGCCCGCCGGCAGCGGCGACGTCAACGCGCTGGCTGGGCGGGAGCGCGACGCGGGACAACATGCGTCACAGGCGGCGCACGATGCGTCACCGGTGGCGCACGGTGGGTTCCCTGCCGTAGTGCCGTTGATCGTGTCCGGCCGCGGCAGCGACGGGTTGCGCGCTCAGGCGATGCAGCTGCACTCCTTCCTAGAGGGTGCCCCCGAGCTGGATGCGACCGACGTCGCGCTTGAGCTTGCAGCCCGCGCGGGGCTCGAGCACCGCGCGGTGATGCTGATCGATTCGCCACCGACCGGGGCGCAGCCGCTCGAGTGTCTCGCGCGACTCGCCGACGGCCAGAGCGCCGAGAACCTGCTGCAAGGCAAGGCGGACGGCGGCCGCACGGCGTTCCTGTTCACCGGCCAGGGCGCGCAGCGCGTAGGCATGGGCAGGGAGTTGTACGGAGCGTTCCCCGCGTTTGCGGCGGCGTTCGATGAAGTGTGCGCCCACCTCGATCCTCACCTGGGTCGTTCCCTACGAGACCTTGTGTTCGCGGGGGAGACCAGCGTGCGCGATGGGATAGATACCGGGAGCGCCAATGGCAGGAGCGCCAATGGCGGGGGTGCCAATGGCGGTGCGCCGAGCGCTGGGGCGCTGGACGAGACGGCGCTGGCCCAACCGGCGCTGTTCGCGTTGGAGGTAGCGCTGTACCGGCTGCTGGAGGCGTGGGGCGTGCGTCCCGACTTCCTGATCGGCCACTCCGTCGGCGAGCTGGCGGCGGCGCACGTCGCGGGGGTCTTCTCGCTGGAGGACGCCTGTCGCGTAGTCGCCGCGCGCGGCAGGCTGATGGGCGCGCTGCCCGCCGGCGGCGCGATGGCGGCGATCGCCGCCACGGAGCAGGAGCTGCTCGAGTCGATCGCCGGGTTGGAGGGCAGCGTGGCGGTGGCGGCGGTGAACGCGCCGGGCGCGGTGGTCGTGTCGGGCGACGAGGACGCGGTCGCGGCGCTCGTGAGCGTGTGGGAGGGCCGCGGTCGCCGCACCAAGCGGCTGCGGGTCAGCCACGCCTTTCACTCGCCGCGGATGGAGGGGATGCTGGAGGAGTTCCGGCGCATCGTCGAAACGGTGAAGTTCGATGAGCCGCGGCTCCCGCTAGTGTCGAACCTCGACGGTGGGATGGCAAAGGCGGAGCTGTGCACCGCCGAGTACTGGGTGCGTCAGGTGCGCGAGACGGTGCGGTTCGCCGACGGCGTGCGCTCGCTGCTGGACGAGGGCGTACGGACCTTCCTGGAGCTGGGCCCCGAAGGCGCCCTGAGCGCGATGGTGGCGGAGTGTGCCGACGTTGACGCGAGCGCGGCGCCGCTGCTGCGCGCGGGCGAGGGCGAGCCCCGCTCGCTGTACACAGCGCTGGCGCGGGCGTGGGTGCGCGGTGCAGAGGTGAACTGGGGCGAGGCGCTCGCCCGGGCGGGAGCCCGTCGTGTGGAGCTGCCGCCGTACGCCTTCCAGCGGCAGCGCTACTGGATCGAGTCCGGCGCGGCGGCGGGCGATGCCGCGGCGGCCGGCCAGGAGCGCGTGGAGCATCCGCTGCTGAGCGCCGCCGTGGCGCTGGCGGAAGGCGAGGGCCGGCTGTTCACCGGTCGGGTGTCGCTGAGCTCGCATCCATGGCTGGCCGATCACGTGGTGCTCGGCTCGGTGCTGCTGCCGGGCACGGCGCTGCTGGAGCTAGCGCTGCACGCGGGCGGACAAGTCGGCTGTGAGACGGTGGCGGAGCTGGTGCTGGAGGCGCCGCTGGCGATTGGCGAGAGCGAGGCGGTGCAGCTGCAGCTCACGGTGGGTGAGCCGCAGGAGTCAGGCGCCCGGCCGATCGCGATTCACGCGCGGACGGAGGGCGGGACGTGGACACGGCACGCCCGCGGCCTGCTCGCACCCGGCGTCGGCGTGGTGGAACCCGGTGACGGCGTGCCGGGGAGACCAGGCGATGGCGTCGTTGACACGCCCGACGGCGTCCTTGAAAGTGTGAAAGCGCTCGCCGGCCCGTGGCCGCCGCGGGGAGCGAGCGAGATCGAGCTCGACGGCATGTACGAGGGGTTGGCGGGCGTGGGCCTCGACTACGGGCCCGCGTTCCAGGGTCTGCGACGCGTGTGGCGCCACGGCGAGGAGCTGTTCGCGGAGGTGGCGCTGGCGCCGGCACAGCAGCACGAAGCCGGCGACTTCGAGATTCACCCCGCGCTGCTCGACGCCGCGCTGCACACCCTCGCGGCAACCGCACAAGGCGGTCGGGCGCGCGTTCCCTTCTCGTGGAGCGGCGTAACCATGCGCGCGACCGGGAGCACCGCGCTGCGGGTGCACGTGATCCACACGGGAGCTGACACGATCGCGCTGAAGGTCGCCGACGAGGAGGGCCTGCCAGTCGCCGCGATCGACTCGCTGTCGCTGCGCGTCGCTTCGGCCGCCGGTACACCACAGGATTCGCTGTTCAAGATCGAGTGGCTGGCACTGGAGCCGGGCGCGGGCGAGAGCGTCGATGAGGATCGCCTCGGTGGCGTGCTGGATTGCACCGCCACCGGCACGGTCGGCGTGAGAGGTGCGCTGAAGCGCGTGGGCGATGTCCTGGCGGCGCTGCAGGGCGAGCTGGCCGACGATGAGCAAGCGGGCAGCTGTTTCGCGGTGGTGACGCGTGGTGCGGTGAGCGTCGCGGGCGAGGGTGTGACGGACCCGGCGGGCGGTGGCGTGTGGGGCTTGGTGCGTGCGGCGCAGGCGGAGCACCCGGGGCGGTTCGTGCTGGTGGATGTCGATAGCAGTGAGTTGGCCTCGGGTGTGGCGGATGGCGATGGGTTGGCCAGGGGTGCGTCCGATAGCGGTGAGTTGGCCGCGGGTGGGGCGGATGGCGATGGGTTGGCCTCGGGTGGGGCGGATGGCGATGGGTTGGCCGCGGGTGGGGCGGATGGCGATGGGTTGGCCTCGGGTGGGGCGGATGGCGATGGGTTGGCCGCGGGTGGGGCGGATGGCGATGGGTTGGCCTCGGGTGGGGCGGATGGCGATGGGTTGGCCGCGGGTGGGGCGGATGGCGATGGGTTGGCCTCGGGTGCGGTTGGTGGCGGTGGGTTGGCGGCAGGTGCAGTGGATGGTGGTGGGGCTTGGCGAGATGCGATCGGCGAGGCATTGCGACAGGGTGAGCCGGAGGTGGCGGTGCGTGGGGGGGAGCTGTTTGTGCCGCGGCTGGCGCGCGCGACTGCCGGTGGGCTGGCGGTGGGTCGCGGCGTCGGTGTCGAGGGCGACGGAGAGGCGGGTGGCTGGAGGCTTGGTGTGAGTGGTGGTGGGGGTGTGCTGGAGGATCTCCGTGTGGTGAGTGGCGAGGGCGCCGGGGGTGGCCCGCTGGGTGAGGGTGAGGTGAGGGTGGGGGTGCGTGTGGCGGGGGTGAATTTCCGCGACGTGCTGATCGCGCTGGGGATGTACCCCGGCGATGCCGCTGTCGGCAGCGAGGGCGCTGGTGTGGTTCTGGAGGTCGGCTCGGAGGTGAGCGACCTGGCGGTCGGCGACCGGGTGATGGGTTTGCTGGATGGTGCGTTTGGGTCGGTCGCGATCGCCGACCAGCGCCTGCTCGTGCGGACCCCGGAGGAGTGGTCGTTCGCACGTGCGGCGTCGGCGCCGATTGTCTTCCTGACCGCCTACTACGGCCTGGTCGATCTGGCGAAGGCGCGGAAGGGCGAGCGGGTGCTGGTCCATGCTGCCGCCGGTGGCGTGGGGATCGCCGCGGTGCAGCTCGCCCAACAGCTGGGGTTGGAGGTGTATGCAACCGCGAGCGAGGGCAAGTGGGGCGTGCTCGAAGCGATGGGGTTGGACGGTGAGCACATCGCCTCTTCGCGGAGCTTGGAGTTCGGCGAGCGGTTCGCCGGTGCCGGCATTGGGATCGTGTTGAACGCGCTCGCGGGCGAGTACGTCGATGCCTCGCTGGGCCTGCTGGGGGAGGGGGGCCGTTTCCTGGAGATGGGCAAGACCGATGTCCGTGACGCGGAGGAGATAGGGGTTGCTTTCCCGGGTGTGAGCTACCGGGCGTTCGATCTGATGGAGGCGGGCCCGGATCGCATCCAGGAGATGCTGGGTGAGTTGGTGGCGTTGTTCGAGGAGGGTGCCTTGGAGGGTTTGCCGGTGAGGGTGTGGGAGGCCGGGGAGGCGGTGGATGCGTTTCGTTTCATGAGTCAGGCGCGGCACGTCGGCAAGAACGTGTTGCGGATTCCCGCCCCGCCCCTGGGCGGCTGGGGCACGGTGCTGATCACGGGTGGCACCGGTGGCTTGGGTGCGCTGGTGGCGCGTCATTTGGTGACCGGCCACGGCGTGCGTTACCTGCTGCTGGCCAGCCGCGGTGGCCCCGATGCGGAGGGCGCGGCGGAGCTGGCGCGGGAGCTTGAGGAGTTGGGCGCGAGCGTCACGGTGGCGGCGTGCGACGTCGCCGAGCGCAGGCAGGTGAAGCGGCTGTTGAAGCGGATTGACGTCGAGCATCCGCTGTGCGCGGTTGTGCACGCCGCGGGCGTGTTGGATGACGGTCTGCTCGATGGTCTCACGAAGGAGCGGCTGCGCGGGGTGTTGGCGCCGAAGGTGGGGGGGCGTGGCATCTGCACGCGTTGACGGAGCGGATGGATCTGCGCGCGTTCGTGCTGTTCTCCTCGGTGGCGGGAACGATCGGCGGCGCGGGGCAGTCGGCGTACGCGGCCGCCAACGCCTCGCTCGATGCGCTGGCCTCGCTCCGTCGTGCGCGGGGCCTGTCCGCGACGTCGCTGGCTTGGGGCCCGTGGGCGCAGGCGGGGATGGCGCATCAGTTGAGCGAGCGCGACCGTGAGCGGATGGGGCGCGGAGGCGTCAGGGCGCTCTCCCCGGAGCGGGGCTTGGAGCTGCTCGACACGGCGCTGGAGCTCGACGAGGCACTGTTGCTGCCGGTCGCCCTCGACTTCGGCGCGCTGCGCGATGCCGCACACGACCAGCGCCTGCCGCCGCTGCTGAGCGGATTGGCGAAGGCACCTGCCTCGCGCCGCAAGAGCCCGGGTGGGACGCGTGGGCTGCTGGGCGCCAGGCTCGCCGCGCTCGCCGAGGACGAGCGCGAACGCGCCGCGCTGGAGCTGGTGCGCGAGCACGCCGCGGCTGTGCTGGGGCACGCCTCCGCGGAGGCGATCGAGCGGGACGTGGCGTTCAAAGAGCTGGGCTTCGACTCGCTCGCGGCGGTCGAGCTGCGCAACCGCCTGGCCACAGAGAGTGGCCTGCGGCTGCCGGCGACGCTGGTGTTCGACCACCCCACGCCGCGCGCGCTCGCGAAGTTCCTGCTCGCCGAGGCGCTCGGCCGCGAGGCGGCGGTGCAGCTGCCGGCGCGTACGATCGCCACCGGCGAGCCGGTCGCGATCGTGGGGATGAGCTGCCGTTTTCCGGGGCCCGCCGGCGCCGAGTCGGTGCGCTCGCCCGAGCAGCTGTGGGAGCTGCTGCTCGCCGGCGGCGACGCGATCGGCCCCTTCCCGCGGGACCGCGGGTGGGACCTGGAGGGGCTGTACGACCCCGACCCGCGGCGTGCCGGAGATTCGGGGCACAGCGGCGGCAGCTCCACGCAGGCGGGCGGGTTCCTGTATGACGCAGGCGAGTTCGACGCGGCCTTCTTCGGCGTCAGCCCCCGCGAGGCGCTGGCGATGGATCCCCAACAGCGAGTGCTGCTGGAGCTCTGCTGGGAGGCGATCGAACGTTCCGGGATCGACCCGGCGGCGCTGCGGGGCAGCGAGACCGGCGTCTTCACCGGCGTCAGCACCAGCGAGTATGGAGTAGGCGCTGGGCCAGCCGACAGCCACGGCGGAGGGGAGGAGGAGGGGGAGGGGTATCTGCTGACGGGGAACATCGCGAGCGTTGCCTCTGGTCGCGTGTCGTACGCCTTTGGCCTGGAGGGCCCCGCGGTGTCGGTCGATACGGCCTGCTCCTCCTCGCTGGTGGCAATGCACCTGGCGGCCAATGCGCTGCGCGGGGGCGAATGCTCGCTGGCGCTCGCCGGTGGGGTGAGCGTGATGGCGACGCCGGGGCTGTTCACGGAGTTCAGCCGCCAGCGCGGTCTCGCGCCGGACGGGCGCTGCAAGTCCTTCGGCGACGACGCCGACGGCACCGGCTGGAGCGAGGGCGCGGGGATCGTGCTGCTCGAGCGCCTCTCCGACGCGCAGCGCGCCGGCCACACGATCCTCGGCGTGTTGAGGGGCAGCGCGATCAACCAGGACGGCGCCAGCAACGGGCTCACCGCCCCCAACGGGCCCTCTCAGCAGCGGGTGATCATGCAGGCCCTCGCCAACGCCGGCCTCGCCCCCGAGGAGGTCGACGCGGTCGAGGCGCACGGGACGGGCACCACGCTCGGCGATCCGATCGAGGCCCAGGCGCTGCTGGCGACCTACGGCCAGAACCGCTCCGCGGAGGCGCCGCTGTGGTTGGGCTCGATCAAGTCCAACATCGGCCACGCCGCCGCGGCGGCCGGGATCGCCGGGGTAATCAAGGTGCTGATGGCGCTGCGTCACGAACGGCTGCCGCGCACGCTGCACGCGGAGCGTCCAACCACGCAGGTGGACTGGTCGGCGGGCGCGGTGGAGCTGTTGCGCGAGGAGCAGCCGTGGCCGCGCAACGGCCGCCCGCGCCGGGCGGGGGTCTCCTCGTTCGGGATCAGCGGCACCAACGCCCACCTCGTGCTCGAAGAGGCGCCGCCGCTCCTGCCTGCGGTGGGCCCAGATCGCCCTGACCGAGAGGGCGCCGGGGGTGCGACCACTGTCCCGCTCTCAGGTGGCGCCGGGGATGCGACCCCTGTCCCGCCCTCAGATGGCGCCGGGGTTGCGACCACTGCCCCCTCCCCCTCTCCTCCTCCTTTTTCTTCGACCGTGCTGCCGTGGGTCATCTCCGGCCGCGGCGATGAGGGTTTGCGCGCACAGGCACAGCAGTTGCGCGGGTTCCTCCAGCAGGCCGGCGAGCTCGATCCGGCCAGCGTCGCGCTCGCGCTCGCGGGGCGTCCCCTGCTGGAGGATCGAGCGGTGGTGATCGGGTCTCCGGCCAGCGGCGGTCGCGAGGAGCTGCTGGAGGGCCTCGCCGCGCTCGCCGCGGGCACGACCACGAGCGGCGTTGTGCGTGGCCGCGTTGCCGGCGGGCGCACGGCCTTCCTGTTCACCGGCCAGGGCGCGCAGCGGGTGGGGATGGGCCGCGAGCTGTATCGGACGTTCCCGGTGTTCGCGGCGGCATTCGACGAGGCGTGCGCCCAGTTCGCGCTCGACCTCGGCGGCGGCCTGCGGAACCTCGTCTTCGGGGAGGGGGAGCTGGCCGACGAGCGGGCGCGGGAGCAGGCGCTGGACGGCACCGCGCTGGCGCAGCCGGCGCTGTTCGCGCTCGAGGTCGCGCTCTACCGCCTGGTCGAGGCGTGGGGCGTGCGCCCCGATTTCCTGATCGGCCACTCCGTCGGCGAGCTGGCGGCCGCGCACGTGGCGGGGGTCTTCTCGCTGGAGGACGCCTGCCGGCTGGTCGCGGCACGGGGACGGCTGATGGGCGCGCTGCCGCGGGGCGGCGCGATGGCTGCGATCGGCGCGCCCGAGGCGGAGGTGCTGGAGTCGGCCGCGGCGCTCGCCGGCTGGGAGCGCCGGGTCGCGCTCGCGGCGGTGAACTCCCCCGGCTCGGTGGTCGTCTCCGGCGATGAGGACGCCGTCGAGGAGCTGGTCGCGGTGTGGGAGCAGCGCGGCGCCCGAACCAAACGGCTGCGCGTCAGCCACGCGTTTCACTCGCCGCGGATGGAGCCGATGCTCGATCAGCTCCGGCGGGTCGCCGAGGGGATCTCGTTCGGCGAGCCGCGGATCCCCCTGATCTCCAACCTGTCGGGTGGCTTGGCCTCGCGGGAGGAGCTGTGCACGCCCGAGTACTGGGTGCGCCACGTGCGCCAACCGGTGCGCTTCGCCGACGGCGTACGCTGGCTGCGCGCGGAGGGCGTCGCGAGCTTCCTCGAGCTCGGCCCCGACGGGGCGCTGAGCGCGATGGTCGCGGAGTGCGTGGACGCCGAAGCGGGCGGCGGCGATGCGGCCCGGGGAGCGCCGACCACAGCGGCCACGACTGACGCCAATCCCACCTCAGCCGCGGCTAGCACGGGTCCCGTCCCAGCCACGATTGGCGCGGGTCCCGTCCCAGCGGCGATGCCGCTGCTGCGCGGGGGGCAAGCCGAGACGCGCGCGCTGCTCACCGCGCTCGGGGCGCTCTGGGCGAGGGGCGTCGCTGTCGATTGGAGTGGCGCGCTTGGGAGCCCCGTGTTTGGGAGCCCCATCCACCCATCCCATTTCCCCGCGGAGCTGCCCACCTACGCGTTCCAGCGCAAGCGCTACTGGCGCAAGCAGGCCGGCCCGCGGGCGGACGCGAATGCGGTGGGCCTCGGGCGGGTGGAGCATCCGCTGCTGGGCGCAGCGGTCGCGCTGGCCGACGGTGAGGAGTGGCTGTTCACAGGTCGCCTGTCGCTGGCAACCCACCCTTGGCTGGCCGACCACGTCGTGGCGGGGGTCGCGCTGCTGCCAGGCACGGCGTTGCTCGAGCTGGCGCTGCACGCCGGGGAGCAGCTCGACTGCGGCGTCGTGCGAGAGCTGACGTTGCAGGCGCCGCTCGTGCTGCGCGAGGACGAGGCCGTGCAGGTGCAGCTGCTGGTGGGCGCGCCCGAGGAGTCGGGCGCGAGAGCCGTCGGCATCCACGCCCGTATCGAGGGCGCCGACACCGAGCGGGACATGGGCGGGGCGACCTGGACGCGCCACGCCGTCGGGGTGCTGGCCCCGCGCGAGCAGGCGGCGGGCGAGATGGCGGCGAGCGAGACGGCCATGGCCGCGCGGCTGGACGGCGAGACGTGGCCTCCGCCTGGCGCGGTCGAGGTCGAGATCGATCGTCTGTACGACGAGTTGGCGGCCGCGGGTCTCGAGTACGGCCCCGAGTTCCAGGCCCTGCGCAGCGTCTGGCGGCGCGGCGAGGAGCTCTTTGCCGAAGTCGTTCCCTCCGAGCGCCAGCAGCGCGAAGCCGCCGCCTTCGGCCTGCACCCCGCCCTGCTCGACGCCGCGCTGCACACAGCGGCCGCGGGCGCCGCCGGCCAGAACGGCGAAGGTCCGCCGAGCGGCCCGCGACTGCCGTTCTCCTGGAGCGGGGTGAGCTTGCACGCCGCCGGCGCCTCGCTGCTGCGCGTCCGCCTGGCGCTGGCGAGCGGCGACACGCTGACGCTGAGCCTCGCCGACGGTGAGGGCGCACCGGTCGCCACGGTCGAGTCACTCGCGCTGCGGGCGGCCCCCGCCGGCGACCCGGGCGCCACCCGGGATGCTCTGTTCGCCCTCGAGTGGATGGCGGTGGAGCGAAGTGAGGCGACCATCGATGACCGAGCGCCGGATGCCGCGGTGGTGGATTGCACCGGTAGCGGCAAGACCGGTGTGAGGGATGCGCTGAAGCGCGTGGGCGATCTCTTGGCGCGGCTGCAGAGCGAGCTGGCTGACGACGAGCACGCGGACCACGAGCACGCGGATGTCCGCCTGGCAGTGGTGACGCGCGGCGCCGTGAGCGTCGCGGGCGAGGGCGTCGTGGACCCGGCGGGCGGTGGTGTGTGGGGCTTGGTGCGCGCGGCGCAGGCGGAGCACCCGGGGCGGTTCGTGCTGGTGGATGTGGATGGTGGTGCGGAGGGGTTGGGTGCGGTGGATGGCGGGCAGGCGTTGGGTGTGGTGGATGGCGTCGGGTTGGCGTCGGGTGTGGATGGTGATGTGGCGGTGTCAGGTGTGGCTGGTGGCGGTGGGTTGGCGTCAGGCGCGGTTGATGGTGGTGGGGCTTGGCGGGATACGATCGCCGAGGCGCTGCGGCTGGGTGAGCCGGAGGTGGCGGTGCGGGGGGTTGAGCTGTTTGTGCCGCGGCTTGCGCGCGCGACCGCCGGTGGGCTGGCGGTCGGGTGCGGCGTCGGTGTCGAGGGCGACGGAGAGGCTGGTGGCTGGCGGCTGGGTGTGAGTGGTGGTGGGGGTGTGCTCGAGGATCTCCGTGTGGTGAGTGGTGAGGGCGCCGGGGGTGGCCCGCTGGGTGCGGGTGAGGTGCGGGTGGCGGTACGTGTGGCGGGGGTGAACTTCCGCGACGTGCTGATCGCGCTGGGGATGTACCCCGGCGAGGCGTCGGTCGGCGGCGAGGGCGCTGGTGTGGTTCTGGAGGTCGGCTCGGGGGTGAGCGATCTGGCGGTGGGAGACCGGGTGATGGGTTTGCTGGATGGTGCGTTCGGGTCGGTCGCGATCGCCGACCAGCGCCTGCTCGTGCGGACCCCGGAGGAGTGGTCGTTCGCGCGGGCGGCGTCGGCGCCGATTGTCTTCCTGACCGCCTACTACGGCCTGGTCGATCTGGCGAGCGCGCAAAGAGGCGAGCGGGTGCTGGTGCACGCTGCGGCCGGTGGCGTGGGGATCGCCGCGGTGCAGCTCGCCCAACAGCTGGGGTTGGAGGTATATGCGACCGCGAGCGAGGGCAAGTGGGGTGTGCTGGAAGCGATGGGGTTGGGCCGCGATCACATCGCCTCTTCGCGGAGCTTGGAGTTCGGCGAGCGGTTTGCCGATGCCGGCATCGGGATCGTGCTGAACGCGCTCGCGGGCGAGTACGTCGATGCGTCGCTGGGTTTGCTGGGGGAGGGTGGCCGCTTCCTGGAGATGGGCAAGAGCGACGTTCGCGACGCGGAGGAGATCGAGGCTGCCTTCCCGGGTGTGAACTATCGGGCGTTCGATCTGATGGAGGCGGGCCCGGATCGCATCCAGGAGATGTTGCGGGCACTGGTGGCGCTGTTCGATGAGAGTGCCTTGGAGGGTTTGCCGGTAAGGGTGTGGGAGGCCGGCGAGGCGGTGGATGCGTTCCGTTTCATGAGCCAGGCGCGGCACATCGGCAAGAACGTGCTGCGGATTCCCGCCCCACCCCTGGGCAGGCGGGGCACGGTGCTGATCACGGGCGGCACAGGTGGTTTGGGTGCGCTGGTGGCGCGTCATCTGGTGACCCGCCACGGCGTGCGTCACCTGCTGTTGGCGAGCCGTGGCGGCCCCGACGCGGAGGGCGCGGCGGAGCTGGCGCGGGAGCTAGAGGAGCTGGGCGCGAGCGTCACGGTGGCGGCGTGCGACGTCGCCGAGCGCAGGCAGGTGAAGCGGCTGTTGAAGCGGGTTGACGCCGAGCATCCGCTGTGCGCGGTCGTGCACGCCGCCGGCGTGCTGGATGACGGTCTGCTCGACGGTCTCACGAAGGAGCGGCTGCGGGGGGTGTTGGCGCCGAAGGCGGCGGGGGCGTGGCATCTGCACGCGTTGACCGAGCGGATGGATCTGCGCGCGTTCGTGCTGTTCTCCTCGGTGGCAGGGATCTTGGGCGGCGCGGGGCAGTCGGCTTACGCGGCCGCCAACGCCTCACTCGACGCGCTCGCCGGGCACCGTCGCGCGCAGGGTCTGCCCGCCACGTCGCTCGCCTGGGGCCCGTGGGTGCAAGCCGGGATGGCCGACCAGCTGAGCGAGCGCGACCGCGAGCGGATGGCGCGCGCGGGGATCGAAGCGCTCTCCCCCGAGCGGGGCTTGGAGCTGCTCGACACGGCGCTGGAGCTCGACCGTCCCGCGTTGCTGCCGGTCGCCCTCGACTTCGGCGCGCTGCGCGGCGCCGCGCGCGAGCAGCGTCTGCCGCTCAAGTTGAGCGAGTTGGTGCGCGCGCCCTCCTCGGAACGCCGCGCGCGCCCGGCGCGAGCGCGTGGGTCGCTCGCGCGCCGCCTCGCGACGTTGGCGGCGGATGAGCGCGAGCGGACCGTGCTGGAGCTGGTGCGCGAGCACGCCGCGGCCGTGCTCGGCCATGCCTCCGCGGCGGCCATCGCCCCCGAGCAGGCGTTCAAAGATCTCGGCCTCGACTCGCTGGCGGCGGTCGAGCTGCGCAACCGCCTGGCCGCCGAGTGCGACCTGCGGCTGGCGGCCACGCTGGTGTTCGACCACCCCACGCCCGCCGCGCTGGCGCGGTTCCTGTTGGCCGAGGCGCTGGGCGAGCAGGGGGCGGTGCGGCTGCCGGCACGCGCGGGCGCCACCGGCGAGCCGGTCGTGATCGTGGGGATGGGCTGCCGCTTCCCGGGTGGGGTGCGCTCTCCCGAGGAGCTGTGGGAGCTGCTCGCCGCCGGGGGCGACGCGATCGACGGCTTCCCCGAGGATCGCGGCTGGGATCTCGAGACGCTGTACGACCCCGACCCCGAGCGCCCTGGCTCCAGCTATGTGCTCGAAGGCGGCTTCCTCGCCGGCGCCGACGAGTTCGACGCGGAGTTCTTCGGCATCAGCCCGCGCGAGGCGCTGGCGATGGATCCCCAGCAGCGGCTGCTGCTGGAGGTCTGCTGGGAGGCGATCGAGCGCGCGCGGATCGATCCGCTGTCGCTGCGCGGCAGTCAGACGGGCGTGTTCGCCGGCGTCGGCGCGAGCGGCTACGGGGTCGGCGCCTCGTTCACCGGCGCTGGCGCGGAGGAGCTCGAGGGGTATCTGCTGACGGGCGGCATCGCGAGCGTCGTCTCTGGCCGCGTGTCCTACACCTTTGGCCTGGAGGGCCCCGCGGTGTCGGTCGATACCGCCTGCTCCTCTTCGCTGGTGGCGCTGCATCTGGCCGCCAACGCGCTGCGCCAGAACGAATGCTCGCTGGCGCTCGCCGGCGGGGTGAGCGTGATGGCGACGCCGGGGCTGTTCACCGAGTTCAGCCGCCAGCGCGGCCTCGCGCCGGACGGGCGCTGCAAGTCCTTCGACGACGCCGCCGACGGCACCGGCTGGAGCGAGGGCGTCGGCATGTTGCTGCTGGAGCGGCTCTCCGACGCGCGCCGCCACGGCCACAGTGTCCTCGGCGTGCTGCGCGGCAGCGCGGTCAACCAGGACGGGGCCAGCAACGGGCTGACAGCGCCCAACGGCCCTTCGCAGGAGCGGGTGATCCTGCAGGCGCTCGCCAACGCCGGGCTCACCCCGGGCGAGGTCGACGCGGTCGAGGCGCACGGGACGGGCACCACGCTCGGCGACCCGATCGAGGCTCAGGCGCTGATGGCGACCTACGGCCGCGAGCGGCCCGCGGACGCGCCGCTGTGGTTGGGCTCGATCAAGTCCAACATCGGCCACGCCGCCGCCGCGGCCGGGGTCGCCGGGGTGATCAAGATGGTGATGGCCCTCCACCACGAGCGGCTGCCACGGACGCTGCACCTCGAGCGCCCCTCCACCCAGGTCGACTGGTCGGCGGGAGCGGTGGAGCTGCTCGCCGAGGAGCGGCCGTGGCGGGCGAACGGCAAGCCGCGCCGCGCGGGCATCTCCTCGTTCGGAGTCAGCGGCACCAACGCCCATCTGATCCTCGAGGAGGCGCCGGCGAGCGCCCCCGCGCCCGACCCGGGCGGCTCTCCGCCGCCGGTGCTGACGGGCGCGACCGCGTGGCTGGTGTCGGCTCGCGGCGAGGGCGGCCTGGGCGCGCAGGCACGGCAGCTGACGCAGTTCCTCGCCGACTCCGCGGAGCTGGACGCGGCCGAGGTTGCGCTCGCGTTGCGTGCTCGCGCTCAGCTCGAGCAGCGTGCGGCGATCGTGGGCGCCGACCGCGAGCAGCTGCTCGCCGGCCTGAGCGCGCTGGCCGCCGGCGAGCCGGCCGCCAACCTGGTGCGGGGCTCATTGCCCGCGGGCAGCGGCGGGGTCGCGGGTGGCGGGGTCGTGTTCCTGTTCCCCGGGCAGGGCTCGCAGTGGGAGGGGATGGCGGTCGAGCTGCTGGAGTGCTCCCCAGTGTTCGCGCGCCAGCTCGCGCTCTGCGGCGACGCGCTCGAGCCATTCGTGGGGTGGCGTGTGGAGGACGTGCTGCGGGGCGAGCGGGACGCGCCCGGCCTGGAGCGGGTGGACGTGGTGCAGCCGGTGCTGTTCGCCGTGATGGTGTCGCTCGCCGGGGTATGGCGTGCGCTGGGGGTACGCCCGGACGCCGTCGTCGGCCACTCCCAGGGCGAGATCGCGGCGGCGTGCGTCGCCGGCGGCCTCTCGCTCGAGGATGCGGCGCAGGTGATCGCGCTACGCAGCCGAGCGCTGGCCAGCCTTGCGGGCCAAGGCGGGATGGTGTCGGTCGCGCTCGCGCCGCGGGAGCTCGAGACGTGGACGGAGAGCTTCGGGGAGCGGGTGGCGATCGCGGCGGTGAACGGGCCCCGTTCGGTGGTCGTCTCCGGCGACCCGGGGGCGCTTGACGAGCTGCTCGCGCAATGCGAGCAGAGCGGGGTGCGGGCGCGCCGGATCGCGGTCGACTACGCGGCGCACTCCGCTCAAGTCGAGGCGGTACGCGAGCAGCTGCTGGAGGGCTGCGCGGGGATCGCGCCGCGGGAGGGGGAGATCCCGTTCCACTCGACGGTCGTCGCGGGGCCATTGAGCACCGCGGAGCTGGATGCTGAGTACTGGTACCGCAACCTGCGCGAGACGGTGCAGTTCGAGCAGGTGACGCGCGCGCTGCTCACGTCGGGTCGGCGCATCTTCGTGGAGGTCAGCCCCCACCCCGTGCTGACGGTCGGCCTGCGGGACAGCATCGAGGCGGCCTTCGCCCCTGAGCCGCCCGGGGCGGAGGAGCCCACCGCCGCGCCGGTCGACGTCGCCACGATCGGTACGCTGCGCCGCGGCGAGGGCGGCGCGCGGCAGCTGCTGGCTTCGGTCGGGCAGGCGTGGGCCCACGGCGCGCACGTCGATTGGAGCGCGGTGCTGGGGCGCTCACCGGAGCCCGAGCCCACGGTTGCGCTGCCCTCCTATGCCTTCCAGCGCCAGCGCTACTGGCTGGCAGCGGAGCGGGACGGACAGGCCGCCGCGGAGCGGTGGCTCACTCGCCTTCCGTCCTCGCCGGCCGACGCCGGCGGCGGACCGCTGGCCGAGCGGCTTGCGGGCGTGAGCGGCGAGCGCGAGCGCGAACGCGTGGTGCTGGAGCTCGTACGCGCGCACGTGGCCTCGGTGCTGGGGCACTCCGGGGCGCAGGCGGTGCGCGCGCGCCAGACGTTCAAGGAGCTGGGCTTCGATTCGCGGGCGGCGGTGCAGCTCGCCGGCGAGCTGCAGGCGGCGACCGGGCTGCGGCTGCCGGCCACGGTCGTATTCGACCACCCGAGCAGCGCCGAGCTGGCCCGTCACCTGCTGGCCGAGATCGACGGCGCCCCCACCGGCATGCGGGCGCTGGCGCGCACGCCGGCGCGGCTCGGCGAGCCGATCGCGATCGTCGGGATCGGCTGCCGGTATCCGGGGCGGGCGGGCACCGGATCCGTCCGATCTGCCCCCGAGCTGTGGGAGCTGGTCGCCGCCGGCAGCGACGCGATCGGGCCGTTCCCGGCGAATCGGGGCTGGGACCTGGATGCCCTGTACGACCCCGACCCCGACCGGCCGGGCACCAGCTACGCGCGCGGGGGCGGGTTCCTGTACGACGCCGGGGAGTTCGATGCGGCCTTCTTCGGCGTCAGCCCGCGGGAGGCGCTGGCGATGGATCCCCAGCAGCGCCTGTTCCTGGAAGTGTGCTGGGAGGCGCTCGAGGACGCGGGGATCGACCCCTTCTCGAGGAGGAGCACCTCGACGGGCGTGTTCGCGGGTGTCGGCGTCAGCGGCTATGGGGTCGGGTCGGCCTCCGGCGCCAGCCTCGAGGGCTACCGCATGACCGGCAACCTCGGCAGCGTCGTCTCCGGACGCGTGGCCTACACCCTCGGCCTGGAGGGCCCGGCGGTGTCGGTCAACACGGCGTGCTCCTCCTCGCTGGTGGCGTTGCATCTCGCCTGCGGGGCGCTGCGCGGCGGCGAGTGCGCGATGGCGCTCGCGGGGGGTGTCGCGGTGATCGCCTCGCCCGATGCGTTCGTCGAGTTCGCCCGTCAGCGTGGCCTGGCGCCGGACGGGCGCTGCAAGTCCTTCGGCGACGGGGCCGACGGGACGGGCTGGAGCGAGGGCTCGGGGGTGCTCGTGCTGGAGCGTCTCTCCGACGCACGCCGCCACGGCCACGAGGTGCTGGGCGTGGTGCGCGGCAGCGCTGTCAACCAGGATGGCGCCAGCAACGGGCTGACGGCGCCGAGTGGCCCCGCCCAGCAGCAGGTGATCATGCAGGCGCTCGCCAACGCCGGGCTGGAGCCGGGCGAGGTCGACGCGGTCGAGGGGCACGGAACCGGAACCGTGCTCGGCGACCCGATCGAGGCCCAGGCGCTGATGGCGACCTACGGCCGCGAGCGGCCCGCGGACGCGCCGCTGTGGTTGGGCTCGATCAAGTCCAACATCGGCCACGCGGTCACCGCGGCCGGGGTCGCCGGGGTGATCAAGATGGTGATGGCGCTGCGCCACGGGGTGCTGCCGCGGACGCTGCACGCGCAGCGGCCCACCGATCAGGTCGATTGGTCCTCGGGCACGGTCGCGCTGCTCGCCGAGGAGCAGCCATGGCAGCCCAACGGCCGGCCGCGCCGGGCGGGGATCTCCTCGTTCGGGGTGAGCGGCACCAACGCGCACGTGGTCGTCGAAGAGGCACCGGCCGGCGGGCCACCGTCGCGCCGGCCCCAGCTGCGCCCGCCGCTGGGGGTGCTGCCGTGGGTCGTCTCGGGCAGCGGTGGTGCGCTGCCGGCCCAGGCCGACCGCCTGCACCGGTTCCTGGCCGACACCGAGCTGGATGCCGCCGACGTGGCGCTCTCGCTCACCGCGCGCGCGGCCCTCCCGCAGCGGGCGGTTGTGCTCGGCGAGGATCGCGAGCAGCTGCTCGACGGTCTCGCGGCGCTCGCGCGCGGGCAGACGGCGGGCAATGTGTTGATCGGAAACTCACCCACCGAGGTGGTCGAGGGAGGGATGGCCTTCCTGTTCACCGGCCAGGGTGCCCAACGGGTGGGGATGGGCAGTGAGCTCCACAGGACGCTGCCGGCGTTCGGGGCGGCGTTCGAGGAGGTGTGCATCGAGCTGGACCGGCACCTAGAGCGCCCGCTGCGCGATGCGGTGTTCGGCGAGGAGGGCTCCGCGCCGTCTGTGCTGGATCGGACCGAGTTGTCTGCGTTGGACCGGACCGGGCCGTCTGTGCTCGATCGGACCGAGCTGGCCCAGCCGGCGCTGTTCGCGCTGGAGGTCGCGCTCTACCGCCTGCTCGAGGCATGGGGCGTGCGCCCCGACTTCCTGATCGGCCACTCGGTGGGCGAGCTGGCGGCGGCGCACGTGGCTGGTGTGTTCACGCTGGCAGACGCCTGCCGGCTGGTGGCCGCGCGCGGGCGGCTGATGGGGGCGCTGCCGGAGGGCGGCGCGATGGCCGCGATCGGCGCCCCGGAGGAGGAGGTGGTGGAATCCTTCGCGGCACTCGATCGCTGGGAGCAGCGTGTGGCCCTGGCCGCCGTCAACGCCCCCGGCTCGGTGGTCGTCTCCGGCGACGAGGATGCGGTGTCGGAGCTGGTGGCCGTCTGGGAGCAGCGCGGCGCGCGGACGAAGCGGCTGCGGGTCAGCCACGCGTTCCATTCGCCGCGGATGGACGCGATGCTCGACGACTTCCGGCGAGTCGCGGAGACGGTCACCTTCGGCGAGCCGCAGATCCCGCTGGCGTCCAACCTGTCGGGCGGCGAGGTCTCAGCCGCGGAGCTGTGCACCCCCGAGTACTGGGTGCGCCACGTGCGCGAGCCGGTGCGCTTCGCCGATGGCGTGCGCTGGCTGTCCGGGGGGGGCGTGCGGAGCTTCCTGGAGTTGGGCCCGGATGGGCCGCTGAGCGCGATGGTCGAGGAGGCGCTCGACGACGCGGTGGCGGTGCCGCTGCTGCGCGCCGGGCAGGCCGAGACCCGCACCCTGCTCGCGGGCGTGGGGACGATGTGGACGCGGGGCGTGGACGTCGATTGGAGCGCGCCGTTCGCGGGGACGGACGCCAAGAAAGTGCGGCTGCCCTCCTACGCCTTCCAGCGCGAGCGCTACTGGCTGGAGGCCGACGCGACGGCGCCCGGGCAGGGTGGAGTCGAGCGCCCCGGCGTCGATGAGTGGCGCTATCGCGTGCAGTGGAAGCCGGTCGGCGACGAGATTGGCGAGAGGGATGATGCGGTCGTCGGTCGTGAGGTGGTAGGCAAGCGCGATGCGGACGCGCTTGCGGGCGTGTGGCCGGTAGTCGTCGCGGCCGGATCCGCCGAGGAGCCGCTGTGCGCCGATGTCGTGGCGGCGCTCGCCGTTGCCGGTGCCCAGCCGCTGGTGGTGGAGGTGGAGCGGGAAGCCGCCGACCGCGCACTGCTGGCGGAGCTGCTGCGGGAGAGGCTCGGGTCTGTCGAGGCCGCGGGCGACACCGTGGGCGGGGTGCTCTCGCTGCTGGCGCTCGGCGGCGATTCTCAACCTCGCTCCGCCGGTCCCGCGATCGCCGGCGGCGATCCGGCCCGTCGAGGCGTGGTGGGGACCTTCACGTTGGCGCAGGCGCTGGGCGACGCGGAGGTGACGGCGCCACTGTGGTGTGTAACCCAGGGTGGCGTGTCGGTGGAGGACGAGGATCCCGTGCAGCACCCGGCGGCGGGGCTGGTGTGGGGGCTCGGCCGGGTGCTCGGCCTGGAGCACCCGGGCCGCTGGGGTGGCTTGGTGGATCTGCCGCGGGAGACCGACGAGCGCACGTTCGAGCGCCTGTGCGCGGTGCTTGCGGGTCTGCAAGGCGAGGATGAAGTGGCGATTCGCAGCGAGGGCGTGCGCGCACGGCGGCTGGTGCGGGTCCCGCCGGGCGAGCTGCGCACCGCCGAGCTGCCTGACGCCGAGCTGCGTGACGCCGAGCCCTACCGGCCGCGGGGCACCGTGCTGGTGACCGGCGGCACCGGCGCGCTGGGTACCCACCTCGCGCGCTGGCTGGTGGGCGCCGGCGCCGAGCACGTGCTGCTGGCGAGCCGGCGCGGCCTGGTGGCTCCAGGGGCGAGCGAGCTCGTGCACGAGCTGGAGGGCGAGCGAGAGGATGTGCGGGTGAGCGTGGTCGCGTGCGACGTTGCCGACCGTGACCAGCTGCGGCGCGTGCTGGCGGAGATCCCCGCGGAGCTGCCGCTGACTGCCGTGTTCCACGCCGCGGGGGTGCTCGACAACGAGCTGCTGGACGGTCTGACGGTCGAGCGCGTGGAGGCAGTGCTGCGCGCGAAGGCCGACGCGGCGTGGCTGTTGCACGAGCTGACCGCGGAGCTGGAGCTGGAGGCGTTCGTGTCGTTCTCCTCGATCGCGGGGACGCTCGGCAGCGGCGGCCAGAGCGCCTATGCGGCGGCCAACGCGTTCCTCGACTCGCTCGCCGATCACCGCCGCGCGAGCGGCCTGGCGGCGACCTCGATCGCGTGGGGCGCGTGGGCCGGCGGCGGGATGGGGGCGAGCGACGAGCGCTTCCTGGAGCGGCAGGGCATCCACGGACTGCCCGCCGAGCAGGCGCTGGCGGCGCTCGGCGAGGCGCTCGCGGCGGACGCCGGCTGCGTGACGATCGCCGACTTCGACTGGGAGCGCTACGCGCTCACCTACAGCGCCGCGCGGCCGCGCCCCCTGATCGGCGATCTGCCGGAGGCGCGCGCGGCGCTGCACGAGGGCGATGGCTTGGGCGGCGACGGTACGAGCCCTGGCGGTGACGGCATAGGCCCGGGCGGCGCTGGCGAGAGCGAGCTTGCGAGGCGGCTGGCGGGCGTCCCCGAGTCCGAGCGCGAGCAGGTGGCGCTGGAGCTGGTGCGCGAGCAGGCCGCGGCGGTGCTCGAGCACTCCTCCGCCGAGGCGGTGCCGCCCGGCCAGGCGTTCAAAGAGCTGGGCTTCGACTCGCTCGCCGGCGTGCAGCTGGCCCGCCGCCTGCGCGAGGCGACCGGTGTGGCGCTGGCGGCGACGGCCGTATTCGACTACCCGACGCCGCTGGCGCTGGCCGCCCACCTGCTCGACCAACTCGCCGGCGAGCGCGCCGCGGTGAGCGTCGCCCCGGCTGTGCGCGCTGTCGACGAGCCGGTCGCGATCGTGGGGATGAGCTGCCGCTTCCCGGGGGGCGTGAGCTCCCCGCGGGAGCTGTGGGAGCTGCTCGCCGCCGGCGGCGACGCGATCGGTGGCTTCCCGACCGACCGCGGCTGGGATCTGGAGCGGCTGTACGACCCCGATCCGGCGAACGTCGGGACTAGCTATGCGCGCGAGGGCGGCTTCCTCTACGACGCCGGCGAGTTCGACGCGGCCTTCTTCGGGATCGGCCCGCGCGAGGCGCTGGCGATGGACCCGCAGCAGCGGCTGCTGCTGGAGGTCTGCTGGGAGGCGCTGGAGGACGCCGGCGTCGATCCGCTCTCGCTGCGCGGCGCGCCGACCGGCGTGTTCGCGGGCGTCGGCTCCAGCGGTTACGGGATCGGCGCAGTCGCGGCGGAGGGCCTGGAGGGCTACCGCATGACCGGTGGCCTGGCGAGCGTCGTCTCCGGCCGCGTGGCCTACACCCTGGGCCTGGAGGGCCCCGCGGTGTCGGTTGACACGGCCTGCTCCTCCTCGCTGGTGGCGCTGCACCTGGCGTGCGGGGCGCTGCGCGGCGGCGAGTGCTCGCTGGCGCTAGCGGGCGGCGTCGCGGTGATGGCCTCGCCCGATGCCTTCGTCGAGTTCAGCCGCCAGCGCGGCCTCGCGCCCGACGGTCGCTGCAAGTCCTTCGCCGACTCCGCCGACGGTACCGGCTGGAGCGAGGGCGCGGGCGTGCTGTTGCTGGAGCGCCTCTCCGACGCCCAGCGCCACGGCCACCGCGTGCTCGGTGTGATCCGCGGCAGTGCCGTCAACCAGGATGGCGCCAGCAACGGGCTGACGGCGCCCAACGGCCCCTCTCAGCAGCGGGTGATCGCGCAGGCGCTCGCCAACGCCGGCCTGGCGCCGAGCGAGGTCGATGCGGTCGAGGCGCACGGGACCGGCACCACGCTCGGCGATCCGATCGAGGCGCAGGCGCTGCTGGCGACCTACGGCCAGGACCGGGACACACCGCTGTGGTTGGGCTCGGTGAAGTCCAACATCGGCCACTCCGCCGCGGCCGCCGGCGTGGCCGGCGTGATCAAGATGGTGCTGGCGCTGCGCCACGGGATGCTGCCGCGCACGCTGCACGCCCAGCAGCCCTCCACGCGGGTGGACTGGTCGGCGGGCGCCGTCGAGCTGCTCGCGCAGGAGCGACCGTGGCAGCCCAACGGCCACCCGCGTCGCGCCGGGGTCTCCTCGTTCGGGGTGAGCGGCACCAATGCGCACCTGATCCTCGAGGAGGCGCCTTCAACTGATACGCCGCAGCCCAAGTCTTCGCCTCTGCCGGGCGCGCTGCCGTGGGTGCTGTCGGGCCGCGGCGGCGGGCTGCCCTTCCAAGCTGAACGTCTCCAGAAATTCCTTGCCGATGCCGGCGAGGTGGAGGTCGCCGACGTGGCGCTCTCGCTGGCGGCGCGGGCGGCGCTAGAGGAGCGTGCGCTGATCGTCGGCGATCGCGAGCAGCTGTTCGAGGGTCTGACCGCGCTGGCTGAGGGCGGGAGCCATGTCAATCTGCAGCACGGCGCACCTGCGGGTGGTCGCACCGCGTTCCTGTTCACCGGCCAGGGCGCCCAGCGTGCGGGTATGGGCAGCGAGCTATACGAGACGTTCCCTGTGTTCCGGGAGGCGTTCGACGAGGCCTGCGCTCACTTCGATCCCCACCTCGAACGCTCGCTGCGCGAAGTCGTGTTCGCGGCGGCCTCCGCGGAGGAGGCCAATGGCGCCGGCGACCCGCTGGAGAACACCGCGCTCGCCCAGCCGGCGCTGTTCGCGCTGGAGGTGGCGCTGTACCGCTTGGTCGAGGCGTGGGGCGTGCGGCCCGACTTCCTGATCGGACACTCGATCGGCGAGCTGGCGGCCGCGCACGTCGCGGGCCTCTTCTCGCTCGAGGATGCCTGCCGCCTGGTGGCGGCGCGGGGGCGGCTGATGGGGGCGCTGCCGGCGGGCGGGGCGATGGTCGCGGTCGGCGCGCCCGCCGAGGAGCTGCTGGAGTCGCTCGTCGCGATCGACGGCAGCGCCGGACGGGTCGCTCTGGCGGCCGTAAACGCGCCCGGCGCGGCGGTGATCTCCGGCGACGAGGAGGCGGTGCTGCGGCTGGCCGGCATGTGGCGCGAGCGCGGTGCCCCCACCAAGCGGCTGCGGGTCAGCCACGCCTTCCACTCGCCGCGGATCGAGGCGATGCTCGAGCAGTTCGAGCGAGTCGCCGCCGGGGTCGCCTTCGAGGAGCCGCGGATCCCGCTGGTTTCCAACCTGTCGGGCGCGCTGGCCTCCAGCGAGGAGCTGTGCACCCCGGGGTACTGGGTGCGCCACGCGCGCGAGACTGTGCGCTTCGCCGACGGCGTGCGCTGGCTGCTCGATGAGGGCGTGAGGAGCTTCCTGGAGCTGGGGCCCGACGGCGTGCTGAGCGCGATGGTCGGCGAGTGCGCTGCCCAGCAGTCCGGGGGCGATGGGTCTGCCACCACTGCCCCCTCCCCCTCCTCCCTTTCCTCTTCCCCCACGGCCGCACCGCTCTTGCGCGCCGGCCAGGCCGAGCCGCGGGCGCTGTTCGCGGGTCTCGGCGCGCTCTGGGTGCGGGGCGTGAGCGTCGACTGGAGCGCGGCCTTTGCGGGCGCGCTCGCCCGGCGCGTGGAGTTGCCCGCCTACGCCTTCCAGCGCGAGCGCTACTGGCTGGCTTCGGCCTCCACCGCGGGCGGGGGCGACGTGGTCGCCGCCGGGCAGGCGCCGGCCGAGCACCCGCTGCTCGGCGCCGCGGTCTCGCTGGCCAGCGGCGAGTGGCTCTTCACCGGCCGCCTCTCGCTGAGCACCCACCCGTGGCTCGCCGACCACGCCGTGCTTGGCAGGGTGGTGCTCCCCGGCACGGCGTTCGTGGAGCTGGCGCTGCACGCGGGTGGGGAGGTCGGCTGCGAGTCGCTGCGCGAGCTGGTGCTGGAGGCGCCGCTGGTGCTCGACGATGCGGGCGCGGTGCAGATCCAGCTTTCGCTTGGCGAGCCTGACGAGTCGGGCTGCAGGGAGGTCGAGATCCACTCGCGCGGCGAGGGTTCCACCGGCGGTGGTGGTGGCGGCGGCGGTGGCACGGCGGCGGGGGCCTGGATCCGCCACGCCGCGGGCATGCTCGCTCCCCGCGAGCTCGATCGCGCGGAGGCGATCGACGGCATCGGCTCGCAGGCGGCCGAGGCATCGACCGGCTCGAGCGGCGAGTGGAGCGAGTCGAACGGCGGGTGGAGTGAGCTGAGTGGCGAGTGGCCTCCTGCGGGCGCCGTCGCCGTGGAGCTCGACGGCCTATACGAGCGCCTCGCCGACACCGGCCTCGAATACGGCCCGCTGTTCCAGGGCCTGCACCGGATGTGGCGGCGCGGCGAGGAGACGTTCGCCGAGGTCGCGCTACCCGAGGAGTCGGCGGCGCGGCGCTTCGGCCTGCACCCTGCGCTGCTCGACGCCGCGCTGCACACGGCCGCGCTCCGCGAGGGCGGGGAGGGGGAGAGCGAGCCGCGGCTGCCGTTCTCCTGGAGCGGCGTCAACCTGTACGCCGCCGGCGCCTCACGGCTGCGGGCGCGGCTGGCGCCGACCGAGGAAGACGGGCTGTCGCTGACGCTCGCGGGCGAGGATGGGCAGTTGCTCGCCACGGTGAGCGAGCTCACCGCGCGCCCGGTCTCGAGCGAGCAGCTGGAAGCGGCGAGCGGCGGGCGTGCCGCGGGCGAATCGCTCTTCCAGATCGAGTGGGCGCCGGTCGAGGTCGGTCCGGAGGTGGCGCTCGACGGCGAGGAGTGGACGGTGGTCGACTGTGTGTCAAACGGCTCGGGTACGCGTGCGCAGTCGGTCCATCTGACGGCCCACAGGACGCTGGCGCTGGTCCAGGAGTGGCTCGCGGAGGAGCGGCTCGACGATTCGAAGCTGGTGCTGCTCACCCACGGGGCGGTCGCCGCGACGCCCACCGACGTGCCCGACGTCGCGCAGGCGCCCGTGTGGGGGTTGATCCGCTCGGCGCAGTCCGAGCACCCCGGCCGCTTCGTGCTGGTCGACCTCGATGGGGAGGACAACTCCACCGGGGCCCTACCAGCGGCTCTGGCGGCCGGTGAGTCCCAGCTGGCGATCCGCTTGGGTCGCGCATACGCACCTCGGCTTGCGCGTGTGGCCCCTCAGCAGGAGACGGACGAGGCCCCTTGGTTCGACCCCGAGCGCACGGTCCTGATCACCGGCGGCACCGGCCTGCTGGGCGGCCTCGTGGCGCGGCATCTGGTGGGCGCGCACGGCGTGCGCAGCCTGGTGCTGACCAGCCGTCGCGGGGTCGAGGCCGACGGCGCGTCCGAGCTGCAGCGCGAGCTCGCCGAGCTGGGCGCCGCCGTGACGATCGCGCGCTGCGACGTCGCCGACCGCGAGCAGCTGCGGGCCGTGCTCGACGCGCTCCCCCCACAGCAGCCGCTGGGCGCGGTCATCCACGCGGCGGGGGTGCTCGAGGACGGCACGATCGAGACGCTGAGCCCGGCGACGCTCGACCGGGTGCTGGCGCCGAAGCTCGACGGGGCGCTGCACCTGCATGAGCTGACCGCGGAGCTCGAGCTCTCCGCGTTCGTGCTCTTCTCCTCCGGGGCGGCGACGTTCGGGGCCTCCGGCCAGGGCAACTACGCGGCGGCCAACAGCTGCTTGGAGGCGCTGGCGGCTGAGCGCCGGGCACTGGGCCTGGCCGGCATCGCGCTGGCGTGGGGGCCGTGGGCGGCGGTGGGTGGGTCGTCGGGCACGGTGGGCGGGTCGTCCGGCACCGGGGACGAGTCGTTGACCGCGACGGGCGGGATGACCAGCGCGCTAGGCGAGGCCGACCGCTCGCGGATCGCGCGCGCAGGTGTCTTGGAGCTCTCCGGCGAGCGTGGCCTGGAGCTGCTCGACGCGACGCGCGGGCTCGACCTCGCGACTGTCCTGCCGATCGACTTCGACCTTGCCACGCTGCAGGCGCAGGCGCGCAGTGGCGCGCTGCCGGCACTGCTGCGTGGGCTGGTGCGTATGCCCGCACGGCGGACGGCGGCCGCGGCCGCCGGCGGTTTGCGCCAGCGTCTACAGGAGGTGCCCCAGGAGCAGCAGGCGGCGGTGGTCCTGGAGTGTGTGCGCCAGGAGGTGGCGCTGGTGCTCGGGCACTCCTCGGCGTCGGCAATCGACCCGGAGCGCATCTTCAAAGAGCTCGGCTTCGACTCGTTGGCCGCGGTGGAGCTGCGCAATCGCCTCGCGTTCGAGAGCGGGCTGCGGCTGCCGGCCACGCTGATCTTCAACTACCCCAACGTCGCCGCGCTCGCCGACCGCCTGCTGACGCTGCTCGTCGGTCCGGGCGAGCCCGCGGCGGCCGCGCCGGAGCCCGAAGGCGTCGATGACGGGGCCGATCTCGCGGGGGCGAGCGACGAGGAGCTGTTCGAGCTGATCGAGCGCGAGCTCGACGAGGAGTCGATCGATGGCGTCTGAGACCTCCGAGCGAAAGCTGCGCGAGTACCTCGAGCGGGTCACGCTCGACCTGCGCAAGGCGCGCCGGCGCCTGGGCGCGATCGCCGAGCGCGAGCGCGAGCCGATCGCGATCGTCGGGATGAGCTGCCGCTACCCCGGCGGCGTGCGCACCCCCGAGCAGCTGTGGGAGCTGGTGGCGGGCGGCGTCGACGCGATCTCGGGCTTCCCCGACGATCGTGGCTGGGACCTCGACGCGCTGTTCGACCCCGACGGCGAGCGTCCCGGCACCAGCTATGCGCGCGAGGGCGGGTTCGTCCACGACGCCGCCGAGTTCGATGCCGGCTTCTTCGGGATCGGCCCGCGCGAGGCGCTGGCGATGGACCCCCACCAGCGGCTGCTCCTGGAAGCGGCGTGGGAGGCGCTGGAGGACGCCGGCATCGACGCCGCCTCGCTGCGCGGCGCGCGCACCGGCGTGTTCGCGGGGCAGATGTACCACGACTACTCGACCGTGCTGCGGAGCACTCCCGCGGAGCTGGAGGGCTATCTCGGCACCGGCGCCAGCGCCAGCGTGCTGTCGGGAAGGGTCTCCTACACGTTTGGCTTCGAGGGCCCGGCGGTGACGATCGACACCGCCTGCTCCTCCTCGCTGGTGGCGCTGCACCTGGCGTGCGCGTCGTTGCGCGCGGGCGAGTGCGGCTTGGCGCTGGCGGGCGGTGTCACCGTGCTGGCGACGCCCAGCGTCTACACGCAGTTCAGCCGCCAGCGCAACCTCGCGCCCGACGGCCGCTGCAAGTCGTTCGCGGCGGCGGCCGACGGCGCCGGCTTCTCCGAGGGCGCGGGCGTGCTGCTGCTGGAGCGGCTCTCCGACGCGCGCCGCAACGGCCACCCGGTGGCGGCGGTGATCCGCGGCAGCGCCGTCAACCAGGATGGGGCCAGCAACGGGCTGACGGCGCCCAACGGCCCCTCCCAGGAGCGCTTGATCGCGCAGGCGCTGCAGAGCGCCGGCCTGCGCGCGGAGCAGATCGACGCGGTGGAGGGCCACGGCACCGGCACGTCGCTCGGCGACCCGATCGAGGCGCAGGCGCTGCTCGACACCTACGGGCGCGAGCGCGACGCGCGGCGGCCGCTGTGGTTGGGGTCGATCAAGTCCAACATCGGCCACGCCCAGGCTGCCGCCGGCGCCGCGGGCGTGATCAAGATGGTGATGGCGCTGCGCCACGGCGCGCTACCGCGCACGCTGCACGTCGATGCGCCCAGCGGCGAGGTCGACTGGTCCTCGGGCGCGGTCGCGCTGCTCACCGAGCAGGTGCCCTGGCCGCGGGGCGAGGAGCTGCGGCGGGCGGCGGTCTCCTCGTTCGGGATCTCCGGCACCAACGCGCACGTGATCATCGAGGAGGCGCCTCCCGAGGAGCCCACCACCGTCGAGGGCTCCGTCCTCAGCACTCCGAGCGTGACGCCGTGGGTGCTCTCCGGGAGAGGCATCGCCGCGCTGCGCGCCCAGGCCGATCGTTTGCACAGCCACGTGGCGGGTGACGCCGACCTGGCGGTCGCCGATGTCGGGCTTTCGCTGGCGGGTCGCTCGACGCTGGAGGATCGGGCGGTTGTGCTGGTCGAGGCTTCGCCCACTGGCGAGCGCGGGCGACTGTTTGCGGGACTCAGCGCGCTGGCCGCCGGCGAGCCGTCGCCGAGCGTGATCGGAGGCGGTGCCGATGCCACCGGCGATGGCGGCAAGCTTGCCTTCCTGTTCACCGGCCAGGGCGCGCAGCGCGTCGGCATGGGTCGGGAGCTGCATGCGGCCCACCCGCGATTCCGCGAAGCGTTCGACGAGGTGTGCGGCTGCCTGGAGGAGCACCTGGGACGCGACCTGCGCGAGGTCGTGTTCGGTGGGGGAGAGGGTGGCGCAGAGGCGCAGCTCGATGGCACGGCGCTGGCCCAGCCGGCGCTGTTCGCGCTGGAGGTCGCGCTGTTCCGGCTGCTCGAGTCATGGGGCGTGCGCCCCGACTACCTGATCGGCCACTCCGTGGGGGAGCTGGCGGCGGCGCACGTTGCCGGCGTCTTCTCGCTGGAGGACGCCTGCCGCCTGGTGGCCGCGCGCGGCCGGCTGATGGGGGCGCTGCCGGAGGGCGGCGCGATGGCCGCGATCGGCGCGCCGGAGGTGGAGGTGCTGGAGTCCTTCGCGGCGCTCGACGGCTGGGAGCAACGGGTAGCGCTGGCGGCTGTGAATGCGCCCGGCTCGGTGGTGATCTCCGGCGACGAGGACGCGGTGTCAGAGCTGGTCGAGGCGTGGGAGCAGCGAGGCGCCCAAACCAAGCGGCTGCGGGTCAGCCACGCGTTTCACTCGCCGCGGATGGATGCAATGCTCGACGACTTCCGGCGGGTCGCCGAAACCGTGTCCTTCTCCGAGCCGCGGATCCCGCTGGTCTCCAACCTGTCGGGTGGTTTGGCCGCGAAAGACGAGTTGTGCAACGCCACCTACTGGGTGCGGCACGTGCGTGAGCCGGTGCGTTTCGCCGACGGCACCGGGGCGCTGCTGGGCGCGGGCGTCAGGAGCTTCCTGGAGCTGGGCCCGAGCGGCGTGTTGAGCGCGATGGTCGAGGAGTGCAGCGACCAGGCGCCGGGCGCGGGCGACGGCGCGCGCGATGGGTCGCAGGCGGTGGCGATGCCCGCCCCGATCCTCGCCGCGCCGACGCTGCGCCCTGGCCAGGACGAGGCGCGCGCGTTGCTCACCGGCGTAGGTGAGCTTTGGGTACGCGGCATCGCCGTGGTGTGGCCCCGGGCGTTCGACGGCTCCGGCGCCCAGCGCGTGGGATTGCCGCTGTACGCCTTCCAGCGCGAGCGCTACTGGCTGCAGGCCGAGCAGGGGCCTGGCTTCGGCGGCGAGCGCTGGCGCTACCGGCTGCGGTGGACGCCGCTCGGCGAGCGGGCGGCGGGGGTGCTCGGCGGCACCTGGCTGGTGGCCGTCGCGGCGGACGGCAGCTCGGATGAGCGCCTCACAGCCGCCGTCGCCGAGGCGCTCGCGACGCACGGGGCGCGCGCCGTGGTGGTGGAGGTCGATCGGGAAGCGGTCGATCTCGGGGAGCTGGCGGAGTCGGAGATAAGCGGCGTGCTCTCGCTGCTGGCATGTGGGGCCGAGAGCAACGACCTGCGTGCCGGTGCGGTCGAGACGCTGGCGCTCATGCAGGCACTCGGCAAGACGGGGGTGACGGCGCCACTGTGGTGTGTGACGCAGGGCGCCGTGTCGGTGGGACCCGGAGATTCGCTGACAGCACCAGCGGCGGCACTGGTGTGGGGCCTGGGCCGAGTGCTTGCCCTGGAGGAGCCCGAACGATGGGGTGGCCTCGTCGATCTGCCTTCCGAGCCCGACGAGCGGGCGCTGAGCAGGTTGTGCGTTGCGCTTGCGAGTGCAGGCCGCGAGCAGGAGCTGGCGATACGCACAGGTGGCCTCTTCGCAAGCCGACTGACGCCAGCCCCACTTGGCGCAAGCGCCGCACCCGACGCGTACACCCCGACGGGCACGGTGCTCGTGACGGGCGCGACCGGCGCGCTCGGCAGGCACCTCGCGCGCTGGCTGGCGCGCCGCGGCGCCGAGCACCTGCTGCTGAGCAGCCGCCGCGGCCCGGAGGCGCCGGGCGCCGCGGAGCTATGCGAGGAGCTGCAGGAGCTGGGCGCGAAGGCGAGCATCGTCGCCTGCGACGCCGCCGACCGCACGCAGGTCGAGCAGCTGCTCGCCGAGGTGCCCGAGGAGCACCCCCTGACCGGTGTCTTCCACGTGGCGGGGGTGCTCGACGACGGCCTGATCGAGGGGCTGAGCGCCGAGCGCCTGGAGGGCGTGCTGCGCGCGAAGGTGGACGCGGCGTGGCACCTGCACGAGCTGACCGCCGCCCTGGACCTCGACGCCTTCGTGCTGTTCTCCTCGATCGCGGGCACGCTCGGCAACGCCGGGCAGGGGGCGTACGCGGCGGCCAACGCGTATCTCGATGCGCTCGCCGAGCAGCGCCGTGACCGCGGCCTGGTCGCCAGCTCGCTCGGCTGGGGCCCCTGGGCCGGCGAGGGGATGGCGGACACGGTCGGCGAGCGGCTGCGCGGTGGTGGCGTGCGCGAGCTGCCGGCCGCCCCGGCCCTGGAGGCGATGGCGCAGGCGCTCGAGCGCGGCGAGCCGCACGTGGTGGTGGCGGATGTCGAGTGGGAGCAGCTGCTGGCGGGCACCAACCCCGCCGACCTGCCCACGGTGCTGAGCGAGCTGCCGGAGGTCGCACGTATGCGCGCGGCGGGCGCGGGCGGCGGCGCGGCGGTGACGGAGGGTCTGCTGGCGGCACGGCTGGCGGGCGTGCCCGCGGATGAGTGGGGACGGATCGTGCTGGAGCTGGTGCGCGAGCAGGCGGCGGCGGTGTTGGGGCACGGCGCGCCGGAGGCGGTGCCCGCGGGACGCACCTTCCGCGAGCTGGGCTTCGACTCGCTGGCGGCGGTGCAACTGCGCAACCGCCTCGCGGCGGCGACCGGGCTGCGGCTGGTGAGCGGCCTCGTGTTCGACTACCCAACGCCGGCCGCGCTGGCGGGGCACCTGCACGACGAGCTGGCGGGCGCACCGCTCGTGCGCGAGACGGTGACGGTGGTGGGGCCGGTGGACGAGCCGATCGCGATCGTGGGGATCGGCTGCCGGTATCCGGCACCCGCCCACCCCGCGGATTCGGTGCCCGTGGATTCGGCACCCGCCCACCCCGCTGATTCGGCACCCGCGGATTCGGTGCCCGACCACCCGGAGTTCGACCACCCAGGTCGAGGCTCGGTGCGCTCGGCCGAGGAGCTGTGGCAGCTGCTGGCGGCCGGCGGCGACGCGATCGCCCCGTTCCCTGACGACCGCGGCTGGGACCTGGATGCCCTGTACGACCCCGATCCCGAGCACTCCGGCACCAGCTACGCGCGCGAAGGTGGCTTCCTGGGCGACGCCGCCTGGTTCGACGCGGACTTCTTCGGGATCGGTCCGCGTGAGGCGTTGGCGATGGATCCGCAGCAGCGGCTGCTGCTGGAGGTGTGCTGGGAGACGTTGGAGAACGCGGGCATCGATCCGCACTCGCTGCGCGGCAGCCAGAGCGGTGTGTTCGCGGGGATCAACATGCGCGACTACGGCATCGGGATCGACCCCGAGCTGGCGCAGGAGCTGGAGGGCTACCTCGGCACGGGCGCCGCGGGGAGCGTGCTCTCCGGCCGCGTGTCGTACAGCTTCGGGCTGGAGGGTCCGGCGGTGACAGTCAACACGGCCTGCTCCTCCTCGCTGGTGAGCATCCACCTCGCCTGCCAGTCGCTGCGCGCGGGCGAGTGCACGCTGGCGCTGGCGGGCGGCGTGACCGTGATGGCGACGCCGGCGGTGTTCATGGAGTTCAGCCGCCAGCGCGGCCTGGCGCCCGATGGGCGTTGCAAGGCGTTCGCGCAGGGCGCGGACGGGACCGGCTGGGGCGAGGGTGCGGGCATGGTGCTGCTGGAGCGGCTCTCCGATGCGCAGGCCAACGGGCACCGGGTGCTGGCGCTGGTAAAGGGCAGCGCCGTCAACCAGGACGGTGCGAGCAATGGCTTGACGGCGCCGAATGGTCCCTCGCAGCAGCGTGTGATCCAGCGCGCGCTGGCGGTCGCGGGGCTCGCTCCGAACGAGGTCGATGCGGTTGAGGCGCACGGGACGGGCACGACGCTCGGCGACCCGATCGAGGCGCAGGCGTTGCTGGCGGCGTATGGTCGTGAGCGTCCGGCCGATGCCCCGTTGTGGTTTGGCTCGATCAAGTCCAACATCGGTCACACGCAAGCGGCGGCGGGTGTGGCGGGCGTGATCAAGATGGTGATGGCGCTCCGGCACGAGCGGCTGCCGCGGACGCTCAACGTGGACGAGCCGAGCGCCGAGATCGATTGGGAGCGGGGCGCGCTGGCGCTGCTCACCGAGGAGCGGCCGTGGCCGGCGAACGGCCGCCCGCGCCGGGCGGGGGTCTCCTCGTTCGGGCTCAGCGGCACCAACGCGCACGTGATCCTCGAAGAGGCGCCACCGGTGGTCGAGGAGGAGGAGGCTCAGGAACAGGACACCGAGCTCCCCATGCCGCCGCTGGTTCTGGCGGCCCGCAACAGTGGCGGGCTGCGGGCGCAAGCTGCGCAGCTGCACGAGCTGCTGGCCGGCGCTGGGGAGGTCGAGGCGATCGACCTCGCGCTATCGCTGACCGGGCGCGCGGCGCTGGAGGAGCGTGCGGTAGTCCTGGGAGAGGATCGCGAGCAGCTGCTGGCGGGACTCGCCGCGCTCGCCGTCGGCGACACCCCGGAGGGCGTGCTGCGAGGCAGCGTGGAGGAGGAGCCCGCGGGCGCACGGGACGACGTGCCGGCAGCGGCGCCGCTGTTTGGTGTGGCTCGCAAGGAGTCGCATGCCTTGCTGAGCGCGCTCGGCGCCGCCTGGGTGCAAGGCGCGAGCGTGGAGTGGAGCAGGTTGTTCGAGGGCACCGGCGCCCGGCGGGTGGGGCTGCCGTCCTACCCGTTCCAGCGCGAGCGCTACTGGCTGGACCCGCCCGGCGCGGAGCGGTCCGAGGGACGAGTGCGCGCACGGGAGATCCCCGCCGCGGGGGCGCCCGCGGCGCCCGCCGGCGGCTTGGCGGCAAGCCTGGCAGGCATGCCCCCGGGCGAGCGCGAGCGGATCGTGCTGGAGCTGGTGCGCGAGCAGGCGGCGGCGGTGCTGCGGCACGCGACGACTGAGGCGGTGCGGCCCGGCCGCAGCTTCCGCGACCTCGGCTTCGACTCGCTGGCGGCGGTGCAGCTGCGCAACCGGCTGGCGGCGGCGACCGGGCTGCGGCTGGCGAGCGGCCTGGCGTTCGACCACCCGACGCCGGCCGCGTTGACCAACCATCTTCTGGGCGAGCTGCTCGGCGCCCCGGTCGGCCTCGCGCCGGTCTCGGTGCTCGGGCCGGTGGACGAGCCGGTCGCGATCGTGGGGATCGGCTGCAGATTTCCCGGGACCGGCAATCCGGCGCCCGCCCGCCACGGGTCTGCCCACGTGGCGGGCCCCGGATCTGGAGGATCGGTGGGCTCCGCGGAGGAGCTGTGGCAGCTGCTGGCAACCGGCGGCGATGCGATCGCCCCGTTCCCCGAGGACCGCGGCTGGGACCTGGAGCGGCTGTACGACCCCGACCCCGAGCACCCCGGTACGAGCTACGCCCGCGAAGGCGGCTTCCTGTACGACGCCGCGCGCTTCGACGCGGACTTCTTCGGGATCGGCCCGCGCGAGGCGCTGGCGATGGATCCGCAGCAGCGGTTGCTGCTGGAGGTGTGCTGGGAGACGCTGGAGGATGCGGGCATCGATCCCCATTCCCTGCGCGGCAGCCAGAGCGGCGTGTTCGCGGGGATCAACATGCACGACTACGCCACCGGCCTCTCCGCCCGCGCGGTGGCGGAGCTGGGCGGCTATCTCGGCACGGGCGCCGCAGGCAGCGTGGTGTCGGGCCGCGTCGCCTACGCCTTCGGGCTGGAGGGCCCGGCGGTGACGATCGACACCGCTTGCTCCTCCTCGCTGGTGGCGCTGCACTGGGCCTGCCAGTCGCTGCGCGCGGGCGAGTGCACGCTGGCGCTGGCGGGCGGCGTGACGGTGATGGCGACGCCGGGCCTGTTCGTGGAGTTCAGCCGTCAGCGCGGCCTGGCGCCGGACGGACGCTGCAAGGCGTTCGCGCAGGGCGCGGACGGGACGGGCTGGGGCGAGGGCGTGGGCGTGCTGGCGCTGGAGCGCCTCTCCGATGCGCAGGCCAACGGGCACCGGGTGCTGGCGCTGGTGAAGGGCAGCGCGGTCAACCAGGATGGCGCAAGCAACGGGCTGACGGCGCCGAACGGTCCCTCGCAGCAGCGTGTGATCCAGCGCGCGCTGGCGGTCGCGGGACTCGCCCCGAGCGAGGTGGACGCGGTTGAGGCGCACGGGACGGGCACGACGCTCGGCGACCCGATTGAGGCGCAGGCGCTGCTGGCGACCTACGGTCGTGAGCGTCCGGCCGAGCGCCCGTTGTGGTTGGGCGCGATCAAGTCCAACATCGGTCACACGCAGGCCGCGGCCGGCGTCGCCGGGGTGATCAAGATGGTGATGGCGCTCCGGCACGAGCGGCTGCCGCGGACTTTGAACGTGGACGAGCCGAGCGGCGAGATCGACTGGGAGCAGGGCGCACTCGCGCTGCTCACCGAGGAGCAGCCGTGGCCAGCGAACGGCCGTCCGCGCCGCGCGGGCGTCTCCTCGTTCGGGATCAGCGGCACCAACGCGCACGTGATCCTCGAGGAAGCGCCGCGGGAGGCCAAGGCCACCACGCCGGTGCGGGAGGAGCCTCCAGTTGGAGTGCTGCCCTGCGTGTTGTCGGGCCGCGGGGAGGATGGTCTGCGGGCTCAGGTCTCGCGCCTGCGGCAGTTCTTGGATGTCTCTGAGGCGGAGACGGCCGATGTGGCGCTCTCGCTCACAGCACGTGCCGCCTTGGAGGAGCGCGCGGTTGTGTTGAGCGAGGATCGCGGACAGCTTGTCGAGGGACTCACGGCGCTAGCCGAGGGCGGCGCGGCGGCGAACGTGCTGCGAGGCACCTCGATCGAGGGTCGCACCGCGTTCCTGTTCACCGGCCAGGGCGCGCAGCGCATTGGTATGGGCCGCGATTTGCACAATGCATTCCCGGTGTTCGCCGCGGCGTTCGAGGAGGTCTGCACCCAGCTCGACCCCTACTTGGAGTGTCCGCTGCGCGAGGTTGTCTTCGACGGAGAGGGGTCCGAGCTGGACCAAACCGCCCTTGCGCAGCCGGCGCTGTTCGCGCTGGAGGTGGCGCTGTACAGGCTACTGGCGGAGTGGGGCGTGCGCCCCGACTTCCTGATCGGCCACTCGATCGGCGAGCTGGCGGCGGCACACGTCGCGGGCGTCTTCTCGCTCCAGGACGCCTGCAAGCTGGTGGCAGCGCGCGGACGGCTGATGGGCGCGCTCCCCGACGGCGGCGCGATGGCGGCGATCGCTGCCCCGGAGGCGGAGCTGATCGAGTCGCTCGCCACGATCGACGGCTGGCAGGAGCGAATCGCCCTGGCGGCCGTGAACGCGCCGGGAGCGACCGTCGTCTCCGGCGACGAGCAGGCGGTGTCGGAGCTGGTGAGCACATGGCGGGAACGAGGCGCGCGGACGAAGCGGCTGCGGGTAAGCCACGCCTTTCACTCTCCGCGGATGGGAGGGATGCTGGACGAGTTCAGGCGGGTAGCCGAAACGGTGGCCTACGAGCCGCCGCGGATCCCGTTGATCTCGAACCTCACCGGAGGCCTGGCGGCAACCGAGGAGCTGTGCACCGCGGCCTACTGGGTACGCCACGTCCGCGAGCCGGTGCGGTTCGCCGACGGCGTGCGCTGGCTGCTCGACGAGGGCGTGCAGAGCTTCCTCGAGCTGGGCCCGGACGGGACGTTGAGCGCGATGGTCGGCGAGTGCGTCGAGGGCGAGCGGATGGCCGGCGAGACCGCGAACGGCAAGCCCGGGGTGGGCGAGCCCGCGGAAGACGAACGCACGGGCGGCGAGCAGCGGATCGTTGCCGCCCCGACCCTGCGTCCCGGGCAGCCCGAGCCCCGCTCCCTACTCGCCGGAGTGGCGGCTCTGTGGGTGCGCGGCGTGGGCGTCGAGTGGGCGCGGGCGCTCGACGGCACGCCCGCCCGGCGCGTGGCGCTGCCCTCGTACGCGTTCCAGCGCGAGCGCTACTGGTTGGAGCACGAGGCCGCGGCTGACGCCGTCGCGATCGGCCAGGTGGCGATCGACCATCCGCTGCTGGGCGCGGCGGTGGCGCCGGCAGACGGCGAGGGTTGGCGCTTTACCGGCCGGCTCTCGCTGCGGACGCACCCGTGGCTGGCCGACCACGTCGTGCTCGGCACGGCGCTGCTGCCGGGCACGGCCTTCCTGGAGCTGGCGCTGCACGCCGGCGAGCGGCTCGGCTGCGGCGTCGTGCGCGAGCTGGTGCTGGAGGCGCCGCTGGCGCTCGGCGAGTCCGGCGCCGTGCAGATCCAGCTGTCGATCGGCGAGCCCGACGAAGACGGCTGCCGGACGATCGGCGTGTACTCGTGCGGCGAGGGCGACGCCGCCGATCGCGAGCTGCTGACGGATGGGGTCTGGACGCGCCACGCGCACGGGCGGCTCGCGCCCGACGAAGCCGCACCTGACTCTGCCCCCTCGGCGCCGATGCTCGTCGGCGACGAGGAGTCGCTCAGAGTCGCGGCCGGCGAGCTCGCCGGCGAGTGGCCGCCACCGGATGCCGAGGAGGTGGATATCGAGAGCCTGTACGAGGAGCTGGCCGCGGCCGGCCTCGAATACGGACCGGCCTTCCAAGGCCTCGCGGCCGTGTGGCGGCGGGGCGAGGAGCTCTTCGCGAAGGTCACACCGGCGCCGGACGCGGAGCGACAGCTCGAGGTGGGCGCGTTCGATCTGCACCCCGCGCTGCTCGACGCCGCTCTGCACGCGGTGGCGGTGAGCGCACCGACGAAGCCGCCCGCTGACGGCGAGGGCCCACGGCTGCCGTTTGCCTGGAGCGGCGTACGCCTGCACGCGACGGGCCCGGCGGCGCTGCGCGTGCGCCTGGCCCCGGCCGGCGAGGAGGCGATCTCGGTGGTGGTGGCCGATGAGCAGGGAGGTCTTGTCGCGACGGTCGATTCGCTCGCGCTGCGCGCCGCGTCGAACCGAGCTCGGCAATGTTGCCGCCGCGCGGCGCGACGCGCTGTTCGAGGTGGAGTGGACGCCGATCGCAACGAGTGCCGACGGCGCGCAGGGCACCGAGCCGGTGGCGCTCGAGGAGGTGGGCGACAGCCCGGCGCCCGAGGTCGTGTGGACGCGGTGCGTCGTCGAGCCGAACAACAACCTGGTCACTGCCGCGCACAGCGCCGCCCGGGACACGCTGGAGCTGCTGCAGCGGTGGCTGGCGGATGAGCGTTTCGCGGACTCGCGCCTGGTGCTGGTGACCGAGCGCGCGGTGGCGGCCGGCACCGAGGAGGTGAACGGCTTGGCGCTTGCGCCGGTGTGGGGACTGGTGCGCTCGGCTCAATCGGAGTACCCGGGGCGGCTCGTGCTGGTCGATGTGGACGGGCCAGAGATCCCACCCGCGACGTTGGCGAATGCGGTCGCAAGCGGAGAGCCCCAGGTGGCGGTACGCGGTGGAGAGCTGTTCGCCCCGCGCCTGGCGCGCGCGGCTGCCGAGGATGTGAACACCGCCGCCCCGGACCCCGGCACCGCGCTGGTGACCGGCGGGACCGGCGCGCTCGGCGCACTCGTGGCGCGGCACCTGGTGGAGCGCGGAACGCGCAGCATCGTGCTGGCGAGCCGTCGCGGTCCAGATGCCCCGGGCGCCGCGGAGCTGAGGGCCGAGCTGGAGGAGCTGGGCGCGCGCGTGACGGTGGCCGCGTGCGACGTGGCGGACCGCGAGCAGCTGAAGGCGCTGCTGGACTCCCTGCCGAAGGAGCAGCAGCTGGGAACCGTGGTGCACGCCGCGGGCGTGCTGGACGACGGCGTGATCGACTCGCTGACGGGGGAGCGGTTGGAGGCGGTGCTGCGCGGCAAGCTCGACGCCGCCTGGCACCTGCACGAGCTGACCGCCGATCGCGGCGTGCGCGAGCTGGTGCTGTTTTCCTCGGCCGCGGCCGTGTTTGGCAGCGCCGGGCAGGGCAGCTACGCGGCGGCGAACGCCTTCCTCGACGCGCTCGCGGCGCGGCGCCGCGCCGAAGGGCGGCCGGCCGTGTCGGTCGCGTGGGGATTGTGGGCCACCGAGCAGGGAATGGGCGGCCGCCTGGGTACGGCCGAGCTGGCACGCCTGGTCCGCACGGGGATGGTGCCGCTGAGGATCGACGAGGGTCTCGAGCTGCTCGACGTGGCGCGCACGAGCCCCCGCGCACTGCTGCTCGGCGCCCGCCTCGACCTGCGCGCGATCGGCGCGGCGATCGGCGAGGGCGAGGTGCCGGGGCTGCTGCGGGGGTTGATCGCGGGGCGCCGTCGCAAGCGCGCCGCTGCGACGGGATCGCTCGCCGCCCGCCTCGGCGATGCCCCCGCGAGCGAGCGCGCACGGATCGCGCTGGAGCTGGTGCGCGTGCAGGCGGCGGCGGTGCTGGGACACTCGACACCTGAGACGATCGGCGCGGAGCGGGCCTTCCGCGAGCTGGGCTTCGACTCGCTGGCGGCAGTGGAGCTGCGCAACCGGCTGGAGGCGGCGAGCGGCGTGCGGCTGGCCGCCACGGTGGTGTTCGACCATCCGAGCTCGGCGGCACTCGCGGAGCACCTGCTCAGCCTGCTGGACGGCGCGAAGAAGCGTGTGCGCGTCAGCCGCGCGACCCGCGTGGAGGAGCCGATCGCGATCGTCGGCATGAGCTGCCGCTACCCCGGCGGCGTGCGCTCGCCGCAGGAGCTGTGGGAGCTGGTGTCGCAGGATGGGGACGGGATCTCCGAGTTCCCGGACGACCGCGGCTGGGACCTGGAGCGGCTGTACGACCCCGACCCCGAGCACGCCGGCACCAGCTACACCCGCGAGGGCGGGTTCGTGCGCGGCGCGGGCGAGTTCGACGGCGCCTTCTTCGGGATCGGCCCGCGCGAGGCGCTGGCGATGGACCCGCAGCAGCGCCAGCTGCTGGAGGTGTGCTGGGAGGCGCTGGAAGACGCGGGCCTCGACCCGCTGGCGCTGCGCGGCAGCCCGACGGGCGTGTTCGCGGGCGTGATGTACCACGAATACGCGACCGGCCTCGGCGCCGACGCGCTGGAGGGGCTGGAGGGGTACCTCGGCACCGGCAACGCCGGCAGTGTCGTCTCGGGCCGCGTGGCGTACGCGCTCGGGCTGGAGGGCCCGGCGGTGTCGGTCAACACGGCCTGCTCCTCCTCGCTGGTCGCGCTGCACTGGGCAAGCCAAGCGCTGCGCGGAGGCGAATGCGACCTCGCGCTGGCGGGCGGCGTGACGGTGCTGTGGACGCCAGGCGTGTTCGTGGACTTCAGCCGCCAGCGCGGCCTCGCGCGCGACGGCCGCTGCAAGTCATACGCCGAGGCGGCCGACGGCACCGGCTGGGCGGAGGGCGTGGGCGTGCTGGTGCTGGAGCGCCTCTCGCAGGCGCAGCGCAACGGCCACCGCGTGCTGGGCGTGGTGCGCGGCAGCGCGGTCAACCAGGACGGCGCCTCCAACGGCCTGACCTCGCCGAACGGCCCCTCGCAGGAACGCGTGATCGCGCAAGCACTCGCCAACGCCGGCGTGACCCCCGCGGAGATCGACGCGGTGGAGGGCCACGGCACCGGCACCACGCTCGGCGACCCGATCGAGGCGCAGGCGCTGCTGGCGACGTACGGCCAGAACCGCCCGGCGGACGACCCGCTGTGGTTGGGCTCGATCAAGTCGAACATCGGCCACACCCAGGCGGCGGCGGGGGTGGCGGGCGTGATCAAGGTCGTGAAGGCGTTGGAGCATGGGCTGCTGCCGCGAACATTGCACGTGGATCGGCCCTCGTCCCATGTGGAGTGGGAGGAGGAGGGGGGGGTGGTGCTGTTGACCGAGCCCCGCACGTGGGCCGCGAACGGCCGGCCGCGCCGAGCGGGTGTCTCCTCGTTCGGGATCAGCGGCACCAACGCGCACGTGATCGTCGAGGAAGCCCCACCCGCGCAGGTGTCGGACGCGGCCCGCCGGCCGGCTCGGCTGGAGGATGCAGCCAGCCAGCCACCCAGCCAGCAGGGCGCTGGTCGCCGGCGTGCCGGGCTGAACGGCGATGGCCACTTGCAAGAGCGCCCGGGGACCGCGACCACTGCCCCCACCCCTCCCCCTCTCCTACCGACGATCGACGCCCTCCCGTGGGTGCTCTCGGGCCGCGGCCGGGGCGCGCTGGAGGCGCAGGCAACACGGCTGCGCCAGTTCCTGACGGAGCGCCCGGAGCTGGACGCCGCCGACGTGGCGCTCTCGCTGGCGAGCCGGCCACGGCTGGAGGAGCGCGCCGTGGTGCTCGGCGATCGCCCAGAGCTGCTCGCCGGCCTCGGCGCGCTGGCGGGGGCGGAGTCGGCCGCGAACGTGGTGCGCGGCGCCGGCCGGGCCGCGGCGGAGCAGGGCCGGGTCGCCTTCCTCTTCCCCGGGCAGGGGGGGCAGTGGCAGGGGATGGCGGTGGAGCTGCTCGACGCCTCGCCGGTGTTCGCACGGCGACTGGGAGAGTGCGCCGACGCGCTCGCGCCGTTCGTGGGGTGGCGCCTGGAGAATGTGCTGCGCGGCGCGCCGGACGGGCCCGAGCTGGGACATGTGGACGTGGTGCAGCCGGCGCTGTGGGCGGTGATGGTGTCGCTCGCGGAGCTGTGGCGCGCCTGCGGCGTGCGGCCCGACGTGGTGGTGGGTCACTCCCAGGGCGAGATCGCGGCGGCGTGCGTGGCGGGCGGCCTGACGCTCGACGACGCGGCGCGGGTGGTGGCGCTGCGCAGCCGGGCGCTGGTGGGCCTCGCGGGCAGGGGCGGAATGGTGTCGGTCGCGCTCGGCGCCGAGCAGCTGCGCCCGCGCCTGGAGCCGTTCGGCGAGCGGGTGGCGCTAGCCGCGGCGAACGGCCCCGGCTCGGCCGTGGTGTCGGGCGACCCGGAGGCGCTCGATCGCCTGCTGCAGGAGTGCGAGGCGGAGGGCATCAGGGCGCGCCGAATCGCGGTCGACTACGCCGCGCACTCGGTGCAGATCGAGGCCGTCCGCGACGAGCTGCTGGAGGGCTGCGCGGGAATCGCACCGCGCGCCGGCGAGACCCCGTTCCACTCGACCGTCACGGGCGGGATCCTCGACACGGCCGAGCTCGACGCCGACTACTGGTACCGCAACCTGCGCGAGACGGTGCAGTTCGAGCAGGCGACCAGGGCGCTGCTGGAGGATGGCGTCACGACCTTCATCGAGGCGAGCCCCCACCCAGTGCTGGCGCTCGCCGTGCAGGAGGCGATCGACCGCGCACGGACCGGCGAGCCCGGTGACGTCTCGGTCAACGGCACCACGGCGCAGGGTTCCGCCAACGGTGCGATCACAGCGGCTCCGACCCGCCCGCAGGCTGCAACGATCGGCTCCCTGCGCCGCGACGACGGCGGCCCGCGCCGCTTCCTGACTTCCCTCGCCGAAGCGTGGGTGCACGGCGCCGAGGTCGATTGGGACGCACTGCTTGCACAGGCCGGCGCCGAACGGGTGGCGCTGCCGCCATACGCCTTCCGACGCGAGCGCTACTGGCTGGCGCCGGGCGGCGGTGCCGGCGACGTAGCCGCGGCAGGTCTCGGCGCGGCCGACCATCCGCTGCTCGGCGCCGCGATTGGCATGGCCGTGGGTGAGGGCTGCCTCTTCACCGGCCGCCTCTCATTGGAGACCCAGCCCTGGCTGGCCGACCACGCCGTGCTGGGCGCGGCGGTGCTGCCAGGCGCGGCCCTGGTCGAGCTGGCCTTGCACGCGGGCGCACAGGTCGGCTGCGAGACGGTGCGCGAGCTGGTGCTGGAGGCGCCGCTGATCGTGCGCGAGGGCGAGCGCATGCAGCTGCAGCTGACGGTCGGCGAGCCCGACGATGCCGTTCCGCCCACCCGGCCGGTGGCGATCCACGCACGCGTCGAGGGCGACGACGAGCTGGTTGGGGCCGCATGGATGCGTCACGCGAGCGGCGTCCTGGCCTCGGGTGGTGGAGGCGCGGGAGCGGATGCGCTGGCGCGCGCGGCGGCCGGTGGCGGGTCGCTCAGCGAGCCGGCCAGCGAGGCGTGGCCCCCGGCGGGCGCGGTGGCGGTGGAGCTGGACGGCATCTACGAGCGCCTCTCCGCGGCCGGCCTCGAATACGGCCCGATCTTCCAGGGCCTGCACGGCATGTGGCGACACGGGAACGAGCTGTTCGCCGAGCTGGAGCTGAACGACGACCAGGCGCAGGCGGGCCGGTACGGCCTGCACCCGGCGCTGTTCGACGCGGCGCTGCACCCAGCAGCGGTGGCGGCGCTGCTCGACGCGGATGGGGAGGGCGGGTCTGGGGAGAACGCGGCCGGCGAGGACGCACCTGGGGAGAGCGCGTCCGGGAGGAACGCGACTGGCGAGAACACCACGGGAGAGAGCGCAGCTGGCGAGGGCGCGGCCGGGCCGAGCCTGCCGTTCGCCTGGAGCGGCGTGAGCCTGTATGCGACGGGTGCCTCGCGACTGCGCGTGCGCCTGTCGCGGTCGGACACCGACACGCTCTCGCTGAGTATCGCCGACGTCGACGGCGGCCCGGTCGCCGCGGTGGAGTCGCTGGCGGTGCGTCCGATCTCGCCCGAGCAGTTCGCCGCCCGGGGCGGTGGCAGCGACTCGCTCTTCCACGTGAAGTGGAGTGAGGTTCACCTGCAGCCGGCGGAGAGTGGAGCGCCACCGCAGGCGTTCGGCAGCGTGACCGCGCTCGTCGAGGGGATCGAGCAGGGCGCCCCGGTGCCGGAGACGGTGCTCATGGAGTGCGCTCGCGAGGACGACCCCGATGACCTCGCCACGGCCGTGCGCACGATCTCCCACCGGGTGCTTGAGCAGATCCAGGGCTGGCTGGCGGCAGAGCGGCTGCGGGGCTCGCGCCTGGCGTTGGTCACCCGCGGGGCGGTCGCCGTGAGCGAGGGCGAAGCGCTGCCGGGCCTGGCACAGGCAGCGGTGACCGGGCTGGTACGCACCGCGCAGACCGAGAACCCTGGCCGCTTCGTACTGATCGACGTGGACGGCGAGGCGGCCTCCGAGGCGGCGCTGACCACGGCGCTGGCGCTGGAGGAGCCTCAGGTGGCGGTGCGCGAGGGCCGCATCTACATTCCGCGGCTGGCGCCGGCGACCGCGCGTGCGGGTACCGGTGCGAGCGAGCCGGCCGGCGGCCGGGTGCCATGGTTCGACCCCGATCGCACGGTGCTGATCACGGGTGGCGCGGGCGCGCTCGGTGCACTTGTGGCGCGACACCTCGTCGAGGCCCACGGCGTGCGGAGCCTCGTGCTGGCGAGCCGGCGCGGGCCGGAGGCCGACGGCGCCGAGGAGTTGGTGGCGCAACTGCAAGAGCTGGGCGCCCGAGCGCTGATCGTCACGTGCGATGTGACCGACCGCGCGCAGGTCCAGGCGGCCTTGGCGGCAGTACCCGCCGAGCACCCGCTGGGCGCGGTGGTGCACACCGCCGGGGTGCTCGACGACGGCGTGGTAGGCGCGCTGACGCCGGGGCGCCTCGACCGCGTGCTGGCGCCGAAGGTCGATGGGGCGCTGCACCTGCAAGAGCTGACCGCGCCGATGGAGCTGACGGCGTTCGTGCTGTTCTCCTCGTTCTCCTCGATGTCGGGCGGTGCCGGGCAGGGCAACTACGCGGCGGCGAACGCGTTCCTGGACGGGCTGGCCGCCGCGCGCCGGGCGCAAGGGCTGGCCGGGACGTCGCTGGCGTGGGGGCTGTGGGAGCAGGCCGACGGGCTGACGAGCGACCTGGGCGAGGTGGATCGCGCGCGGATCGCGCGCGCGGGGATCCGGGCGCTGACCGCGAGGCAGGGACTCGACCTGTTCGATGCCGCGCGGCAGGGGGACCACGCGCTGCTGGTGCCGGTGAGCCTCGACCGGGGGATGCTGCGCGCGCAGGCCAGAGCCGGAACGCTGCCGGCGCTGCTGCATGGGCTGGTGCGCGTGCCGGCACGGCGCGCGGCGGCGGCGGAGCGCCGCTCGCTGGTCGAGCGCCTGGCGGGCGTGCCGGCGGCCGATCGTGGGCGGGTCGTACTGCAGCTCACGCTCGCCCAGGTCGCCACGGTGCTGGGCTACCCCTCGCCAGCGGCGATCGATCCGCGCCAGCCGCTCAAAGAGCTCGGCTTCGACTCGCTGGCGGCGGTGGAGCTGCGCAACCGCCTGAGCGCCGAGACCGCGCTCGCGTTGCCGGCGACGCTGGTGTTCGACCACCCGAGCGCCGAGGCGATCGCGCTGTATCTGCTGGAGGAGATCGAGATCGAGGCGCCCCAAGAGTCGTGCCCCCAGCGGCCGGCGCAGGCCGCGGACGATGGGCACCACGAGGACGACGAGGACATCAGGTCGGCGAGCGCCGACGAGGTATTGGCGCTGCTGGAGCAGGAGTTGGAGGCGGAATGAGCGCGGACTCCAAACGCGACGACGAGGCGGCCAAGATGCCGGGCGATGAGGCGGGCGCGGTCCCGGGCGATGAGGCGGGTGCGGTGCTGAGCGACGAGGCGGGTGCGGTGCTTGGCGACGAGGCGGCCAAGTTGCCGGGCGATGAGGCGGGCGCGATGCCGGGCCAGGGCGACGAGCGTTTCCTGGAGTACCTCAAGCGCGCGACGATCGACCTGCGCCAGGCGCGGCGGCGGCTGCGCGAGGTCGAAGAACAGGGCCGCGAGCCGATCGCGATCGTCGGCATCGGCTGCCGTTACCCAGGTCCCCCGCTCCCCACCGCCGGCTCTGGCGCCGGCGAGACGGGCGGCCCGAGCACGATCCGCTCCGCCGAGGATCTGTGGCGGCTGGTGAGCGAGGGCGGGGACGCGATCGGTGGCTTCCCCAAGGACCGTGGCTGGGACCTGCAGCGGCTGTACGACCCCGACCCCGAACACCCCGGCACGAGCTACGCCCGCGAAGGTGGCTTCCTCGCCGACGCCGGCGACTTCGACGCGCGCTTCTTCAAGATCGGCCCGCGCGAGGCGCTGGCGATCGACCCGCAGCAGCGGCTGCTGCTGGAGATCTGCTGGGAGGCGCTGGAAGACGCGGGCATCGACCCGCTGTCGCTGCGCGGCAGCCAGACTGGCGTGTTCAGCGGCGTGATGTATCAGGACTACGCCACGCGCGTGGGCGGCGCGGTGCCGCCCGACCTCGAGGCCTACCTCGGCCTCGGCAGTGCCGGCAGCGTCGTCTCGGGTCGCGTCGCGTACGTGCTCGGGTTGGAGGGCCCGGCGTTGACGGTGGACACCGCCTGCTCCTCCTCGCTGGTCGCATTGCACCTCGCGTGCGGGGCGTTGCGCGGGGGCGAGTGCACGCTAGCGCTGGCGGGCGGTGTGACGGTGCTCTCGACGCCGAACGTGTTCGTGGAGTTCAGCCGCCAGCGCGGCCTCGCGCCGGACGGTCGCTGCAAGTCCTACGCCGACGCCGCCGACGGCAGCGGCTGGGGCGAGGGCGCGGGCGTGCTGGCGCTCGAGCGTCTCTCCGACGCGCACGCCAACGGCCACCCGGTGCTGGCGGTGATCAGCTCCAGCGCGGTCAACCAGGACGGCGCCAGCAACGGGCTGACGGCGCCCAACGGTCCCTCGCAGCGGCGGGTGATCGAGCGCGCGCTGGCGAACGCCGGCATCACGGCGGACGAGGTCAACGCGGTCGAGGGCCATGGGACGGGCACGACGCTCGGCGACCCGATCGAGGCCCAGGCGCTGCTGGCGACCTATGGTCGCGGCCGTCCCGCCGAGCGCCCCCTGTGGTTGGGCTCGATCAAGTCCAACATCGGCCACACCCAGGCGGCGGCAGGCGTGGCGGGCGTGATCAAGATGGCGATGGCGCTGCGTCACGGGGTGCTGCCGCGGACGCTGCACGTCGATCGACCCTCCAACCAGGTGGACTGGTCCAGGGGCGCCGTCGCGTTGCTGACCGAGGACGTTCCGTGGCCACCAGGCGAGCGCCCAAGGCGGGCAGGCGTGTCGTCGTTCGGCGTGAGTGGCACCAACGCGCACGTGATCGTCGAGGAGGCGCCTCCCGTCGGCGGCCCCACCACCGCTACCGCCGCCGCCACGGCTCCAACCGCCGCAGCTCCCACCGCCGTGGCTGCCCCCACCGCCGCCACGGTTCCCAAGGCTCTCACCGCTCCCGCCTCATCCGAGCTCGTCCCCACCACCGTGGACGCGAATGCTCTTCTGGCTGCGGTCCCATGGGTCGTGTCGGGCAGGGGTGCGCCGGCCCTGCAAGCCCAGGCGCGGCAGCTGCGCGAGCGCCTGATCGGGGCGCCAGGGCTGAGCGCGCTGGACGTGGGCCTGTCGCTTGCGCTCAAGCCGATGCTCGAGCAGCGCGCGCTGGTGATGGGCGAGACCCGCGAGGAGCTGCTGGCAGGTCTCGATGCGCTCGGCGAAGGCCGACCCGCGGCGAGTGTGATCGGCGGCGCCGACCCAACAGCGGCTGCTGGCCGCGCGCCGCTCGCGTTCCTGTTCACCGGGCAAGGAGCGCAGCGGGCTGGTATGGGCCGCGATTTGTACAAGATGTTCCCGGCCTTCCGCGCGGCGTTCGACGAGGTGTGCGCGAGCATGGACGAGCACCTGGGCCGCTCCACACGGGCGCTGGTGTTCGGCGAGGAGGCGCCTCCCGGCGGGGCGCTGGGCGTGTCGGCAAGCGAGAGTGGTGAGGGCGCGCTCGACAGCACCGAGCTGGCGCAGCCGGCGCTGTTCGCGCTGGAGGTCGCGCTGTACCGCTTGGTCGAGGCGTGGGGCGTGCGCCCCGACTTCCTGATCGGCCACTCGGTGGGCGAGCTGGCGGCGGCGCACATCGCGGGCGTGCTTTCACTTGAGGACGCCTGCCGTCTGGTGGCGGCGCGCGGGCGCTTGATGGCGGCGCTGCCCACAGGCGGCGTGATGGTGGCGATCGCCGCAAGCGAGCAGGAGCTGATCAGCTCGCTCGCCACGCTCGATAGCTGGGAGGGCAGGGTGGCGATCGCCGCGGTGAATGCGCCCGGCGCGGTGGTCGTCTCCGGCGACGAGGACGCGGTGGATGAGCTGGCGCGGGTGTGGACGGAGCAGGGTCGCAAGACCACGAAGCTCAGGGTGAGCCACGCATTTCACTCGCCGCGGATGGAGGGGATGCTCGAGGGGTTCGAGCGCATCGCGGAGACGGTGACGTTCAACGAGCCACAGATCCCGGTCGTCTCGAATCTCACCGGTGCGCTGGCCATTGGTGAAGACCTCCGCACCGCCGCCTACTGGAGGCGTCACGTCCGCGAGACGGTGAGGTTCGCCGACGGTGTGAGGTGGTTGGCGGACGAAGGTGTGAAGTGCTTCCTGGAGCTGGGCCCCGACGGCGCACTGAGCGCGATGGTGAGCGGGTGCATCGAGGATCGCGACCGAGGCGCCGGCGAAGGCGCGCGCGAGCCCGGCGTCGCGCGTGCGCCCGGCGTCGGCGCGCACGGCGGGCCGGCCGCGGTGGTCGCGCCCGCGCTGCGCAAGGGTCATGCCGAGCCACGTGCGCTGCTCACCGCAATCGGCGAGATCTGGGCGCGCGGCGTGAGCGTGAACTGGCGCGCGGCGTTCGACGGGACCGGCGCCGAGCGGGTGGCGCTGCCGAAGTACGCCTTCCAGCGCGAGCGCTACTGGCTGGCACCGACGGCCGGCAAGCGCGACGCGGGAGCGATCGGCCAGGTGCCGATCGAGCATCCGCTGCTGGGGGCGGCGGTGGCGCCGGCCGAGGGCGAGGGGTGGCTGTTCACCGGGCGCATCTCGCTCGACACCCATCCCTGGCTGTCGGATCACGTGGTGGCGGGTACCGCGCTGCTGCCGGGCACCGCGCTGCTGGAGCTGGCGCTGCACGCCGGTGCGCAGCTTGGCTGCGGGGCGGTGCGGGAGCTGGTGCTCGAGTCGCCGCTGGCGATCGGCGAGGACGAGGCGCTGCAGCTGCAGCTGACGATCGGCGACCCCGATCCGCACGGGGCAAGGGCGATCGCGATCTACTCGCGACCCGAGGGCGAGCTGACGGAGGAGCCCTGGACGCGCCATGCGAGCGGCACGGTGGTCTCGGAGGCAGGCCCCCGGGCGGCCCCGCCAGGCCGCGACTCGGTGGCCTCAGCCACAAGCGATTCAGCGACCCCGGCCACAAGCGATTCAGCGGCCTCGGCCGAGGGCAATTCGGTGAATCAGGTAATCGCCGCCGAGCTGGCCGGCGAGTGGCCCCCGAGCGGCGCCGTGGAGGTCGAGGTCGAGCAGCTGCACGACGCGCTCGCGGCGGCGGGGATCGAGTACGGCCCCGCCTTCCAGGGACTGCGCGCGGTGTGGCGGCGCGGGGCCGAGGTCTTCGCCGAGGCGACGCTGCCGCAAGGGCTGGGCGACGAGGCCACGCAGTTCGCGCTTCACCCGGCGCTGCTCGACGCCACCCTGCAGGCGGTGGCCGCGATCGAGCGCGACCAGGCTCCCGCGGCACGCCTGCCGTTCACGTGGAACGGTGTGAACCTCTACGCCAGTGGGGCGACCAGTCTGCGCGTGCACCTGCGGCCAGCCGGTGAGGATGGGGTGACGCTGACGGTGGCCGACGAGCACGGCGAGACGGTTGCGTCGGTCGATTCGCTGATCCTGCGGGCGGCCTCCACCAATGCCGGCTACGACCGCGACTCGCTGTTCGACCTCGAGTGGGTGGCGGCCGGCACCGGCGGTGAAGACATCGATCGGGATGGGTTGGGTCGCGTGCTGGATTGCACTGGCGGCGCGACCACGGCGGAGGATGCCTTGGCGCGGGTGGGAGAGGTGTTGGCGGCGGTCCAGCGCGAGCTGGCTGGCGAAGGTGTGCGCGAGCTGGCCGACGAAGGTGCGCGCGAGCTGGCTGACGACGGTTCGCCGACGCCGACTCCCGCCCCCGCGGCGCCTCCGACACTGCCGCTGGCGGTGGTGACGCGTGGTGCGGTTAGCCTCGGCGGCGAGGGCGTCACGGACCCGGCCGGTGGTGGCGTGTGGGGGCTGGTACGCGCCGCGCAGGCGGAGCACCCCGGGCGGTTCGTGCTGATCGACGTCGATGGCGAGGCGACCGCCGACGCGATCGCCCCCGCGCTGGCGCTGGGCGAGCCCGAGGTGGCGATGCGCGCCGGCGAGCTGTTCGTCCCACGTCTGGCGCGCGCGGCCCGGATCCCCGACGGCCGGTTGGCGGTGGGCAGTGGTGTTGCGCTAGAGGGCTTCGTGGGCACGGAGGCGGGCGGCAGCGTCGATGGCGCCAAGGTCGGTGGTGGCTGGCGCCTCGGCGTGAACGGCGCCGGCGGCGCGCTGGAGGACCTCGAGGTGATCGAGGATCGCAACGGCGAGCGCCCGCTCGGGGCAGGCGAGGTGCGGGTCGCCGTGCGCGCGGCGGGGGTGAACTTCCGCGACGTGCTGATGGTGCTGGGGATGTACCCCGGTGAGGTGGCGGTCGGCGGCGAGGGCGCCGGCGTGGTGTTGGAGGTCGGCTGCGACGTGACCGAGCTTGCGATCGGCGACCGCGTGATGGGCCTGCTCGACGGCGCGTTCGGGGCGATCGCGGTCGCCGACCGGCGGCTGCTCGTGCGGGTCCCCGAGGGGTGGTCGTTCGTCGAGGCGGCCGCGGCGCCGGTTGCCTTCCTGACGGCCTACCACGGCCTGGTCGATCTGGCCGGGGCGCGGCGGGGCGAGCGCGTGCTGGTACACGCGGCGGCCGGCGGCGTGGGGATCGCGGCGCTGCAGCTCGCTCGACATCTGGGGCTGGAGGTGCTGGCGACCGCGAGCGAGCCGAAGTGGGGTGCGCTGGAAGCGATGGGGCTGACCCGGGAGCAGATCGCCTCCTCGCGCGACCTCGAGTTCGGGGAGCGCTTCGCGAGCGCGGGCGGCGTGGACATCGTGCTGAACGCGCTCGCGGGCGAGTACGTCGATACCTCGGCCGCCCTGCTGAGCGCGGGTGGCCGCTTCCTGGAGATGGGCAAGACCGACATCCGCGAGCCGGCGGAGATCGAGGGCCGCTTCCCGGGCGTGAGCTACCGCGCGTTCGACATGATGGAGGCCGGCCCCGATCGCATCCAGGAGATGCTCAAAGAGCTGCGCGCGCTGTTCGAGGAAGGCGCGCTGGAGGGCTTGCCGGTACGGGTGTGGGACACGGCCGAGGCGGTTGGCGCGCTGCGCTACATGAGCCAGGCGCGGCACGTCGGCAAGAACGTGCTGCGCCATCCCGCCCCACCGCTGAGAGGCGAGGGGACCGTGCTGATCACGGGCGGCACCGGCGGCCTCGGCGCGCTGGTCGCGCGCCACCTGGTGGAGCGCCATGGCGTGCGCCACCTGCTGCTGGCCAGCCGCTCCGGCCCCGGTGCGCAGGGCGCGAGCGAGCTGGTAGCGGAGCTGGAGGAGCTTGGCGCGAGCGTGCGCGTGGCGGCGTGCGACGTCGCTGAGCGCGAGCAGGTCGCGGCGCTGCTCGAGGGGATCGACGCCGAGCACCCGCTGTGCGCCGTGCTGCACGCCGCGGCCGTGCTCGACGACGGCCTTATCGACGGCCTCACGCCTGGGCGGCTGCACGCCGTGCTGGCGCCGAAGGCGTTGGGGGCATGGCACCTGCACGAGCTGACGGCCGGGCTCGACCTGCGCGCCTTCGTGCTCTTCTCCTCGGCCGCGGGGACGCTGGGCAGCGCCGGGCAGGCCGCCTACGCCGCCGCCAACGCACTGCTCGACGCGCTCGCCGGGTACCGCCGCGCGCAGGGTCTGTCAGGCAGCTCGCTGGCGTGGGGCCCGTGGACGCAGGCGGGGATGGTGGAGCGGCTGGGCGAGGGGGAACGGGAGCGACTCGCCCGCGCCGGCATCAGGGCGCTCTCGCCGGCGCAGGGCCTGGGGCTGCTCGATGCCGCGTTCGAGCTCGATCGCCCACTGCTGCTCCCGGTCGGTCTCGACGTCGCCGCGCTGCGCGGCTTCGCGCGGGTCGGACAGCTCTCTCCCCTGCTGGGGGAGCTGGTGCACACGCCGAGCGGGCGTACCGCTGGGCGCGGCGCGAGCAGCCGCGCTGGCGGGCGAGGCGCGCTGGCTGGCGGGCGCGGCTCGCTGGCTGGTGGGCGCAGTTCCCTCGCCGGCAGAGGTGGGCTCGCGACGAAGCTCGCGGAGCTCGATCGCGAGGAGCGCGAGCGGCTGGTGCTGGAACTGGTGCGCGAGCACGCCGCCGCCGTGCTGGGCCACGCCTCCGCGGAGGCGATCGCCGCGGGGCAGGCGTTCAAGGATCTCGGCTTCGACTCGCTCGGCGCGGTCGAGCTGCGCAACCGACTGGCGGCCGAGTGCGGCGTGCAGCTGCCGGCGACTGCGGTGTTCGACCACCCGACGCCGCAGGCGCTCGCGGCGTTCCTGGTCGATGCCGTGCTCGACACGCACCGGCAGGCTGCCCCGCTTCGCGCGCGTGCGACCGTGGCGACGGGCGAGCCGATCGCGCTCGTGGGGATGAGCTGCCGGTATCCGGGGCCGGCGGGCACCGGATCCGTGCGCTCGCCCGAGCAGCTGTGGGAGCTGGTGGCCGGCGGCGGCGATGCGATCGGCCCCTTCCCCGACGACCGTGGTTGGGACCTGGAGCGGCTGTACGACCCCGACCCGCGACGCCCCGGCTCGAGCTACGTGCGCGAGGGTGGCTTCCTCGCCGGCGCGGGCGAGTTCGACGCCGCCTTCTTCGGCGTCAGCCCGCGCGAGGCGCTGGCGATGGATCCCCAGCAGCGGCTGCTGCTGGAGCTCTGCTGGGAGGCGATCGAACGCGCCGGGATCGACCCGGTCACGCTGCGCGGCAGCGAGACCGGCGTGTTCGCCGGCGTCGGGTCGAGCAGCTACGGGGACGGCGCGACGGGCGGCGAGGAGGGCGTCGAGGGCTACCTGTTGACGGGCAGCATCGCGAGCGTCGCCTCCGGCCGCGTGGCTTACACCTTCGGCCTGGAGGGCCCCGCGGTGTCGGTCGACACGGCCTGCTCCTCCTCGCTGGTGGCGCTGCACCTGGCCGCCAATGCGCTGCGCCAGGGCGAATGCTCGTTGGCGCTGGCGGGCGGCGTGACGGTGATGGCGACCCCGGGGCTGTTCGTCGAGTTCAGCCGCCAGCGCGGCCTGGCGCCGGACGGGCGCTGCAAGTCCTTCGGCGACGACGCCGACGGCACGAGCTGGAGCGAGGGCGCGGGGATCGTGCTGCTCGAGCGCCTCTCCGACGCACAGCGTGCCGGCCACCGCATCCTCGGGGTGCTGCGGGGCAGCGCGGTCAACCAGGACGGCGCCAGCAACGGGTTGACCGCCCCGAACGGGCCCTCCCAGCAGCGGGTGATCATGCAGGCGCTCGCCAACGCCGGCCTTGCCCCCGAGGAGGTCGACGCGGTCGAGGCGCACGGGACGGGCACGACGCTCGGCGATCCGATCGAGGCCCAGGCGCTGCTGGCGACCTACGGCCAGGGCCGCTCGCCCGACGCGCCGTTGTGGTTGGGCTCGATCAAGTCCAACATCGGCCATGCCGCCGCCGCCTCAGGGGTGGCAGGGGTGATCAAGATGGTGATGGCGCTGCGTCACGAGCGGCTGCCGCGCACGTTGCACGCCGAGCGTCCGACCACGCAGGTGGACTGGTCGGCGGGCGCGGTGGAGTTGCTGCGCGAGGAGCGGCCATGGCCACGCAACGGTCGCCCGCGGCGGGCGGGGGTCTCCTCGTTCGGGATCAGCGGCACCAACGCCCATCTCGTGCTGGAGGAGGCGCCGCCGCAGCCTGCCCCGGTGGGCTCGGATCGCCCTGAGCGAGATGGCGCCGAGGGTGCGATTCCTGCCCAGCTCTCGGATGGCGCCGAGGGTGTGACCACTGCCCCGCCCCCCTCTCCTCCTCCTTTGTTCACCGTGCTGCCGTGGATCGTCTCCGGCCGCGGCGGCGAGGGCTTGCGTGCCCAGGCGCAGCGTCTGAGCGAGCATCTCGCGGCCGTCCCCGAGCTCGATCAGGCAGACGTGGCGCTCGCGCTCGCGGGCCGTCCGCTGCTGGAGAGCCGCGCGGTCGTGCTTGGCGGGAGCGAGTACGAGCTGCGGGAGGGTCTCGCGGAGCTCGCCGAGGATCGGACGTCGAAGGACGTCGTGCGGGGAGTCGTGGGCGAGGGGCGTGTGGCGTGCCTGTTCACCGGCCAGGGCGCCCAGCGGGTTGGCATGGGTCGCGATCTGTACAAGACGTTCCCGGTGTTCGCGGCGGCGTTCGACGAGGTGTGCGCTCATCTCGACGAGCACCTGGAGCGCCCCTTGCAGGCGGTGGTGTTCGCCGAGGAGGCCGCGGCGGGCGCGGACACCGGCGGGAGCGAGCTGGACCAGACGGCCCTGGACCAGACCGCCCTGGACCAGACCGCCCTGGCACAGCCGGCGCTGTTCGCGCTGGAGGTGGCGCTGTACCGCTTGGTCGAGGCGTGGGGCGTGCGCCCCGACTTCCTGATCGGCCACTCGGTCGGGGAGCTGGCGGCCGCGCACGTGGCCGGGGTCTTCGGGCTCGAGGATGCCTGTCGTCTGGTCGCCGCTCGCGGACGCTTGATGGGCGCTCTCCCGAAGGGCGGAGCGATGGTCGCGATCGCGGCTGAAGAGCGGGAGGCGCTCGAGTCCCTTACCGGCTTCGAGGGCCGGGTGTCGCTCGCCGCGGTCAATGGGCCTTCGTCGGTCGTGCTCTCCGGCGATGAGGATGCGGTGCTGGAGCTGGCCGGCATATGGGAGGAGCGGGGTCGCCGGGTCAAGCGGCTGCGCGTGTCGCATGCGTTTCATTCGTCGCGGATGGACGGGATGCTGGAGGCGTTCGAGCGGGTCGCCGAGGAAGTGTCGTTTGGTGAGCCGTCGATTCCGCTGATGTCGAATGTGTCGGGTGGTCTGGCCTCGGGCGAGGAGCTGTGCAGCGCTGGGTATTGGGTTCGGCATGTGCGTGAGGCGGTGCGCTTCGCGGATGGCGTGCAGTGGCTGTACGAGGAGGGTGTAAGGAGCTTCCTGGAGTTGGGGCCTGACGGCGTGCTGAGCGCGATGGCTCATGAGTGCGTGGGCGGCGATGTGTTCGCGGCGCCGGTGTTGCGCGAGGGCCAGCCCGAGACCCGCGCGCTGCTCGCGGGCTTGGCCGGCGCCTGGGTGCGGGGCGCCGACGTCAACTGGGTCAGGGCGTTCGACGGTACCGGCGCGAGCCCGATCGAGCTGCCCGCGTACGCCTTCCAGCGCGAGCGCTTCTGGCTGCGCCCTGGCCGGCCCGCCGGCGACGTGACAGCAATCGGCCAGGCGCCCGCCGGGCACCCGCTGCTGGGCGCCGCGGTCGCCCTCGCCGACGGCGAGCGGTGGCTGTTCACCGGCCGGCTGTCGCTGGATACGCACCCGTGGCTGGCCGAGCACGCCGTCGCCGGCGTCGCACTGCTGCCGGGCACGGCCCTGCTGGAGCTGGCGCTGCACGCCGGCGCGCAGCTCGGCTGCGGGCTGGTGCGCGAGCTGACGCTGCAGGCGCCGTTGGCGCTGCGCGAGGGCGAGGCGATCCAGATCCAGCTCGCGGTGGGCGAGCCCGAGGATCCGGTCTCGCCCACCCGGACGATCGGCATCTACTCGCGCCCCGCGCAGGACGCGATCGCGGGTGTGCCAGAGCCGGCGCCGTGGGTGCGTCACGCCGAGGGGCTGCTGGCGGTGGATGCGGCTGACGAGGCGGGCATGGCAGGTGCCACGGACGCGGCGCACGACGCGGGTAAGGCCGGCGCCACGGAGGGGGCCGACGACGGGCATAGGGCTGGAGCTGCGCACGCCGCCGCCGAGCTGCGGGTGTGGCCCCCGGCCGGCGCGGAGAGCGTCGAGATCGCCGACCTGTACGAGGGCCTGTCAGCGGTCGGCCTCGAATACGGCCCGCTCTTCCAGGGCCTGCGCGCGGCGTGGCGGCGCGGCGATGAGGTCTTCGTCGAGGTCGAGCTGCCGCCCGAGGAGCACGGCCGCGCGGGCGCGTTTGCGCTGCACCCGGCGCTGCTCGACGCCGCGCTGCACGGGGTCGCGCTCGGCGCGTCCCCCCCGCCGGCGCCGACGGCGAGCCGCTGCTGCCGTTCGCCTGGAGTGGTGCGCGCCTGCACGCGGTCGGCGCCTCGCTGCTGCGGGTGCGCCTTGCGCCGGCGACGAGCGGAGCGGTCTCGCTGCTCGGGGTTGACGAGTCGGGCGAGCCGGTCGTCGCGGTGGACTCGTTGCTGCTGCGCCCGCTCGCTCGGGAGCAGCTGGCGAGCGCGCGCGGCGGCTACCGGGAGTCGCTGTTCGGGATCGAGTGGGCGCCGCTCGCGGTCGCCGCTGAGAGCGCCGAGAGCGTCGACCTGCTGGCGCTGGAGGAGGCATCCGCCAGCGACGGGCGGGCGCCGGAGGCCGTGTGGGTGAGCTGCGCCGATGGGCTCGATCGACCTGGCGCGCGCTCGGATGAGAAGGCCGCCGAGGGCACCGGGACGACGGCGGACGCCCTGGTGGGCACGGCGCACGGCGCCGCCCGCGACGTTCTGGAGTTGTTGCAGGAGTGGCTGGTCGACGAGCGCTTCGCGGGCTCCCGCCTGGCGCTGGTGACCGAGCGTGCGGTGGCGGTGGGGGATGAGGAGGTGCCGGGCTTGGCGTGGGCGGCGGTGTGGGGGATGGTGCGCTCTGCGCAGTCAGAGCACCCGGGACGGCTGGTGCTGGTGGACGTGGACGTGCGCGAGGACTCGCGCAGGGCGCTTGCGGCGGCGCTCGCGAGCGGGGAGCCGCAGGTCGCAGTGCGCGAGGGTGAGCTGTTCGCGCCGCGACTGGCGCGGGTGACGGCGGGGGATACGGCTGTGGACGGTGCGCAGAGCCGCGCCGCCGCGGGCGATCCGACCGCGGGAGATGACGCGCCGGTGGACGGCAACGCCACAGAGGCGCCGGCCACCGGCGACCTCGCCGACGCCGGCACCGTGCTGGTGACGGGCGGGACCGGCGACCTGGGCGCGCTCGTGGCGCGGCACCTGGTGGGGACCCGGGGCGCGCGCAGCATCGTGCTGGCCAGCCGCCGCGGCCGCGAGGCGCCGGGCGCGGTCGAGCTGGAGGCGGAGCTGGCGAGCCTGGGCGCGCGGGTGACTATCGCCGCCTGCGACGTCTCCGACCGCGAGGCGCTGGCGGAGCTGCTCGCGCAGGTGCCCGCCGAGCACCCGCTGGGGCTGGTGGTGCACGCCGCGGGGATCCTCGACGACGGCACGATCGGCTCGCTTACGGGCGAGCGCCTCGACAACGTGCTGGCGGCGAAGCTCGACGGGGCGTGGCATCTGCACGAGCTGACCGCGGAGATGAACCTGCGCGGCTTCGTCTGCTTCTCCTCCGCGGCCGCCGCGTTCGGCAATCCCGGCCAGGGCAGCTACGCGGCGGCCAACGCGTTCCTCGACGCGCTCGCCGCCCACCGCCGCGCGCGCGGCCTCGCGGGCAGCGCGCTTGCGTGGGGTGCCTGGGCGCAGCGGCAGGGGATGGCGGGCGACCTCGACGAGGTGGCGCGCACGAGGATGGCGCGGATCGGCGTCGGCGAGCTGGCGCCCGCGGAGGGCCTGGAGCTGCTCGACGCCGCCGAAAGCGTCGATCGTGCGCTGCTGCTGGCGATCCACCTCGACCTCGGGCGCATCGGCGCCGCGGCGGCGGGCGGCGCGGAGCTGCCGGCGCTGCTGCGCGGGCTGGTGCGTGCCCCCGCGCGTCGGGCCGCACGGGGCGGCGGCGGGGCGCTTGCGCGGCAGCTGGCGCAGGCATCGACCGGCGAGCGCGAGCGAGTGGTGCTGGAGCTGGTGCGCGCGGAGGTCGCCGGTGTCCTCGGCCACGCCTCGCCGGCGGCGATCCCCGAGCGACGTGCCTTCGCCGAGCTCGGCATGGACTCGCTCGCCGCGGTCGAACTGCGCAACCGGCTGGCGGCCGCCACGGGGCGCACGCTGCCGGCGACGCTCGTCTTCGACCACCCCACGCCGGCCGCGCTGGCGCAATACCTGCTCGGCGAGCTGCTCGACGCCCGCGGCGTGGCGGTGAGCGTCGCGCCGGCGGGGGCTTCGCTCGACGAGCCGATCGCGATCGTGGGGATGAGCTGCAGGTATCCGGGGCCGGCGGAGCCGATCTCTGCCGAGGACCCGCGCTTCGCTCACTCCGACGGCCGGACCCCCAACCGCACGGTGCGCTCGCCGGAGGAGCTGTGGCGGCTGGTGGCCGGTGGCGCCGACGCGATCGGGGAGTTCCCGACCGATCGTGGGTGGGACCTGGAGGGGTGGCGCCGCGCCGACCCGGGCGCGGTGCGCGAAAGCGGCTTCCTCTACGACGCGGCCGAGTTCGACCCCGGCTTCTTCGGGATCGGCCCGCGCGAGGCGCTGGCGATGGATCCGCAGCAGCGGCTGCTGTTGGAGCGCTGCTGGGAGGCGCTCGAAGACGCCGGCATCGCGCCGGAGTCGCTGCGGGGCAGCCCGACCGGTGTGTTCGCGGGGCTGATGTACCACGATTACACCGCTGGCTTCGGGGCGCTGCCGAAGGAGATGATGGGCTACGTCGGCACCGGCAACTCCGGCAGCGTGCTCTCGGGGCGCGTCTCCTACGCCTTCGGGCTGGAGGGCCCGGCGGTGACGCTCGACACGGCCTGCTCCTCCTCGCTGGTTGCACTGCACCTCGCCTGCGGTGCGCTGCGCGGCGGCGAGTGTCGGCTGGCGCTGGCGGGTGGCGTGACCGTGATGGGAACGCCGGGCGCGTTCATGGAGTTCGGCCAGCAGGGCGGCCTCTCGCCGGACGGGCGCTGTAAGTCCTTCGGCGACGCGGCCGACGGGGTCAGCTGGAGCGAGGGCGTCGGCGTGCTGGTGCTCGAGCGGCTGTCCGATGCGCGGCGCAACGGCCACGAGGTGCTGGCGGTGGTGCGCGGCAGCGCGGTCAACCAGGATGGCGCGAGCAATGGTCTGACGGCGCCCAACGGGCCGTCTCAGCAGCGGGTGATCCGCCAGGCGCTCGCCAACGCGCGTGTCACGCCGGGCGAGGTGGATGTGGTCGAGGGTCACGGGACGGGCACGACGCTCGGCGACCCGATCGAGGCGCAGGCGCTGCTGGCGACCTACGGCCAGGATCGCCTCGCGGACGCCTCGCTGCTGCTCGGCTCGATCAAGTCCAACATCGGCCACACGCAGGCGGCGGCGGGCGTGGCGGGCGTGATCAAGATGGTGATGGCGATGCGCCACGGGTTGCTGCCGCGGACGCTGCACGTGGACGAGCCCTCGCGCGAGGTCGACTGGTCGGCGGGCGCGGTCGAGCTGCTGCGCGAGGAGCGGCCATGGCCGCGCAACGGCCGCCCGCGCCGCGCGGCGGTCTCCTCGTTCGGGATCAGCGGCACCAACGCACACGTGATCCTGGAGGAGCCGCCTGTGCGCGAGGCGGCGGAGGTTGTTGATACCCCGCTCGATGTGATGCCGTGGGCGGTGTCGGGCAAGGGTGCGCAAGCGCTGCAAGACCAGGCACGACGTCTCCACGAGCACCTGGTCGGCGCTCCGGAGTTGAGTGTGCACGATGTGGGTCTGTCGCTCGCCGCCAGGCCGGTGCTCGAGCAGCGTGCGCTGGTGGTCGGCGAGACACGTGCGGAACTGCTCCAAGGACTCGCTGCCCTGAGCGAAGGACAGCCTGCCGCGGGTGTGCCCGGCTCGTCGCTGGCGTTCCTGTTCACCGGCCAGGGCGCCCAGCGAATTGGTATGGGCCGCGATTTGTACAAGACATTCCCGGCCTTCCGCGCAGCCTTTGACCAGGTGTGCGCACGGATGGACGAGCACCTGGGGCGCTCGACGCGGGCGGTGGTGTTTGGAGAAGGTGTCGATGAGAGCGCACTGGACCGCACGGAGCTGGCGCAGCCGGCGCTGTTCGCGCTCGAGGTCGCGCTGTATCGCTTGGTGGAGGCGTGGGGCGTGCGTCCCGACTTCCTGATCGGCCACTCGATCGGGGAGCTGGCGGCCGCGCATGTTGCGGGTGTCTTCTCGCTGGAGGATGCCTGCCGGCTGGTCGCCGCTCGTGGCCAGCTGATGGGCGCCCTGCCAGAGGGTGGGGCGATGGTCGCGATCGCGGCGCCCGAGGAGGAGGTGTTGGAGTCGTTCGCCGCCCTCAACGGCAGTGAGCACACGGTGGCGCTGGCGGCGGTGAACGCGCCGGGCTCAGTGGTCGTCTCCGGCGATGAGAACGCGGTGTTGGAGTTGCAGGCGGCTTGGGAGGAGCGGGGCGCGAGAACGAAGCGGTTGCGTGTGAGTCACGCGTTTCACTCGCCACGGATGGAGGGGATGCTGGGGGAGTTCCGGCGGGTCGCGGAGAGTGTGGCGTTCGCCGAGCCGCGCATACCGATCGTCTCGAATGTATCCGGCACACTTGCGCGCGTAGAAGAGGTGTGCACACCCGAGTACTGGGTGCGTCACGTACGGGAGCCGGTGCGGTTCGCCGATGGCGTGCAGTGGCTGTGCGGGAACGGCGTGGGCAGCTTCCTGGAGCTGGGCCCAGACGGCGTGCTGAGCGCGATGGTGGGGGAGTCCGTCGAGGAGTCGGTGCTCGCCGCGCCCGTGCTGCGCGCCGGCCGCGAGGAGGCGCGTTCGCTGCTGGAGGGCCTCGGCGAGGCGTGGGGGCACGGCGTGGAGATCGACTGGGCGCGCGTGTTCGCAGGCACCGGCGCCCGGCGCGTGCGCCTGCCGACGTACGCGTTCCAGCGCGAGCGCTTCTGGCTGCACGGCCGCGCCACGGGCGATGCGGCGGCAGCCGGACAGGAGCGCACCGAGCACCCGCTGCTCGGCGCGGCGGTCGCGCTCGCGGACAGCGAGGGTTGGCTGTACACCGGCCGACTGTCGCTGGAGACCCACCCGTGGCTGGCCGACCACGCGGTCGCGGGCCTGGTGCTGCTGCCGGGCACGGCGCTGGTGGAGCTGGCGCTGTACGCCGGCGGGCAGCTCGGCTGCGGCACGCTGCGGGAGCTGGTGCTGGAGGCGCCGCTTGTATTGGATGCCCGCCCGTCCGCGGACTCCTCCGCCGGCTCGCGCGCCGCGGTGCAGGTGCAGGTGGTGGTCGGCGAGCCGGACGAGGCCGAGTGCAGGGCGGTCGAGATCTACGCGCGCACGCAGGACGCCGCCGCCGCCGACGGCGAGCGGACGCCGTGGGTGCGCCACGCCACCGGCCTGCTCGCCCCCGAACGAACGCCGGCGATGGGTGACGCGGCCGCCGCCGGGACGGCCGCAATTGGCAGCGCGGCCGCTGCCGGGACGAGCTACGCAGCCGCCGAGCCGACACACGCAGCGGCCGCCGCCGAGTTGACCGGGCCCTGGCCGCCTGCCGACGCGGTCGAGCTGGACGTCGAGGGCATCTACGACGGCCTCGCCGGCGCGGGCCTGGAATACGGCCCGGCCTTCCAGGGCCTGCGCGCCGTGTGGAGGCGGGGCGATGAGGTGTACGCCGAGATCGAGCTGGACGAGCGCCGGCGCGAGGAAGCTGACTCCTATGGCCTGCACCCCGCGCTGCTCGACGCAGCGCTGCACGCCGCCTCGGTGCTGAGCCCCGCCGAGGATGCTCCTGCGCCGCGGCTGCCGTTCGCGTGGGGCGAGGTGAATCTGCACACCACCGGCGCCTCGCGGCTGCGCGTGCGGTTGGCCCCGGTGGGCGGTGGCGAGGAAGCGGGCTTCTCCGTGGTGCTCGGCGACGAGGACGGCGTGGTGGCCTCGATCGACTCGCTGAGGTTGCGGGCGGCCGCGGTAGAGGGATTTGACAGCGGTGCGAGTTGGCAGCGCGATGCCCTGTTCGGCCTTGCGTGGCGGCCCGCCGCTGAGAGCGGGGGCGAGCGGGCCACGGCGATCGGCGAGTCGGACGTAGTGGTCGACTGCCGAGGCGGGGCGGGGGGCATCAACGATGTGCTCGATCGCGTGAGCGGGGCGCTCGAGGCTGTGCAGGATTGGCTGGGCGCCGAGCACGAGAGGGACGGGCGCCTGGTGGTGGTGACGCACGGTGCCGTGAATATCGATGGCGAGGGTGTGACGGATCTGGCCGCGGCCGCCATCTGGGGAATGGTGCGCACCGCGCAGGTGGAGCACCCCGGGCAGATCGCGCTGGTCGATGTGGATGCCGACGATGCAATCGGGAGCGGATTGCAACTGGGGGAGCCCGAGGTCGCGGTACGCGACGGAGCGGTATTCGTGCCGCGGCTGGAGCGCGTCGCCGGCGGCTTGGCGGTGGGACGGGGTGTGGCCGTCGACGTGCTTGCCAATGGCGAGGAGGAGGCGGGCGGAGAGGCGGCCGGCAGCTGGCGGCTGGGCCTCGCCGGCGCGGGCGGCGTGCTCGAGGATTTGAGCGTCATCGAGCAAACGGAGGGCGCCGCCGCCCCGCTCATGGAGGGCGCCGCCGCCCCGCTCGGCGTCGGCGAGGTACGCGTGGCGGTGCGCGCCGCGGGCGTGAACTTCCGCGACGTGCTGACGGTCTTGGGGCTGTACCCCGGCGAGGAGAAGGTGATCGGCGGCGAGGGCGCTGGCGTCGTGCTGGAGGTCGGTCCGGGCGTCGAGGATCTGGCGGTCGGCGATCGCGTGATGGGGCTGCTCGGCGGCGCCTTCGGCGCAGTCGCCGTGACCGATCGCCGGCTGCTCGTGCCGGTGCCGGAGGGGTGGTCGTGGACCCGCGCGGCGTCGGTGCCGATCGTCTACCTGACCGCCTACCACGGCCTGGTCGATCTCGCGAAGGTGCGCGCGGGCGAGCGGCTGCTGGTGCACGCGGCGGCCGGCGGTGTCGGGATCGCGGCGGTGCAGCTGGCCGAGCATCTGGGCCTGGAGGTGTGGGGCACGGCGAGCGAGGGCAAGTGGGGCACGCTCGAAGCACTCGGGTTGGAGCGCGAGCGGATTGCCTCCTCGCGCGACCTGGAGTTCGGCGAGCGCTTCGCGGATGCAGGCCTGGATGTGGTGCTGAACTCGCTGGCGGGCGAGTACGTCGATGCCTCGCTGGGGCTGCTCGCGATCGGCGGCCGCATGTTGGAGATGGGCAAGACCGACATCCGCGAGCCGGCCGAGATCGAGGCCTCGCATCCAGGCGTGGCCTACCTGCCGTTCGACGTGATGGACGCCGGCCCGGATCGCATCCAGGAGATGCTGCGCGAGCTGGTGGGGCTGTTCGAGGCCGGCGCGCTGGCGGGGCTGCCGGTGCGGGTGTGGGATGCCGGCGATGCGGTAGGGGCGCTGCGCGCGATGAGCCAGGCGCGCCACGTAGGCAAGAACGTGCTGCGGATCCCGGCCCCGGCGTTGGCGGGCGAGGGCACGGTCTTGATCACCGGTGGCACCGGCGGCCTGGGCGCGCTGATGGCCAGGCATCTCGTGACCCGCCACGGGGTACGCCACCTGCTGCTGGCCAGCCGCCGTGGCACCGAGGCCGAGGGCGTCGCGGAGTTGGTGGCGGAGCTTGAGGGGCTGGGCGCAAGCGTCGGCGTGGCGGCGGCTGACGTGGCCGATCGCGAGCAGGTGAAAGCGCTGCTGGAGGGGATCGCGCCGGGTCACCCGCTGACCGGCGTGGTGCACGCGGCGGGCGTGCTCGACGACGGGCTGGTCGGCTCCCTGACGCCGGAGCGGGTGCGGGGCGTGCTGGCGCCGAAGGCCGGCGGCGCCTGGCACCTGCACGAGCTGACGGAGGGCATGGATCTGCGCGCGTTCGTGCTCTTCTCCTCGCTGGCGGGGACGCTCGGCAACGCCGGGCAAGGGGGCTACGCGGCCGCGAACGCGTTCCTCGATGGGCTGGCCTCCCACCGGCGCGCCAACGGCCTGGTCGCCAGCTCGCTGGCGTGGGGCCCGTGGGCCGATGCGGGGATGGCGGCCGCGCTGGGGGAGAGTGAGCGCGCACGGATGGCGAGCTCCGGCGTGAGGCCCTTCTCGCCCGAGCAGGGGTTGGCGATCTTCGACGCGGCGTGGGAGCGGGATCGGCCGCTGCTGCTGCCGGTGGCGCTCGATCTCGGCGTGCTGCGCGGCTTCGCACGCGACGGCGGCCTGCCGCCGATGCTGGGCGAGCTGGTGCGCATCCCGGCAACCGGCCGCAAGCGCTCGGCGCGGGCTCGCGGCGCGTTGGCGCAGAGGCTCGCCGGCCTGGAGGCGGATGAGCGCGAGCGGGTGGTGGTGGAGCTGGTGCGCGAGCACGCGGCGGCGGTGCTCGGCCACGCCTCGGCAGAGCGGGTGGACGTGACCCTGGCGTTCAAGGATCTCGGCTTCGACTCGCTGGCAGCGGTCGAGCTGCGCAACCGGTTGGCGGGCGAGGCAGCGATGCAGCTGCCGGCGACGCTCGTATTCGACCATCCCACGCCGGTGGCGCTGGCGAAGTTCCTGCTCGGGGAGCTGCTGGACGAGCGCGCCGGTGTGCGGTTGCCGGCGCAGCGCGCGACGCGGGCCGACGAGCCGATCGCGGTGGTGGGAATGGGCTGCCGCTTCCCGGGTGGTGTGCGCTCCGCGGAGGAGCTGTGGGAGCTGCTGGCGGCGGGTCGCGACGCGATTGGCGGGTTCCCCGTTGACCGGGGCTGGGATCTGGAGGGGCTGTACGACCCCGACCCGGGCAACCCAGGGAGCAGCTATGTGCGCGAGGGTGGCTTCCTGGAGGGCGCGGGCGAGTTCGACGCCGGTTTCTTCGGGGTCAGCCCGCGCGAGGCGTTGGCGATGGATCCGCAGCAGCGGCTGCTGCTGGAGGTCTGCTGGGAGGCGATCGAGGGCGCGGGAATCGACCCCGCGCAGCTGCGGGGGACGCGCGACCGGCGTGTTCGCGGGAGTCGGCTCCAGCGGCTACGGCGAGGGCTCGGCCGGCGAGGGCGTCGAGGGGTACCTGCTGACGGGGAACCTCGGAAGCGTCGTCTCGGGCCGCGTGGCGTACACCTTCGGCTTGGAGGGCCCGGCGGTGTCGGTCGACACGGCCTGCTCCTCTTCGCTCGTGGCACTGCACCTCGCCGCGAGCGCGCTCCGCCAGGGCGAGTGCTCGCTGGCGTTGGCGGGCGGGGTGACGGTGATGGCGACGCCGGGGTTGTTCGTGGAGTTCAGCCGCCAGCGCGGCCTCGCGCCCGACGGCCGTTGCAAGTCGTTCGGCGACGGCGCGGACGGGACGGGATGGAGCGAGGGCGCGGGGATGATCGTGCTGGAGCGTCTCTCTGACGCGCAGCGCCACGGCCATCCGGTTCTTGGCGGTGTTGCGGGGCAGCGCAGTCAACCAGGACGGTGCGAGTAACGGCTTGACGGCGCCGAATGGCCCCTCTCAGCAGCGGGTGATCCGTGCAGGCGCTTGCGAACGCGGGGCTCGACCCAGGTGACGTGGATGCGGTCGAGGCGCACGGCACCGGCACCACGCTCGGCGATCCGATCGAGGCGCAGGCGCTGCTGGCGACCTACGGCCAGGATCGCCCCGATGACTCTCCGCTGTGGTTGGGCTCGATCAAGTCCAACATCGGTCACGCCGCGGCGGCCTCCGGGATCGCGGGCGTGATCAAGGTGGTGATGGCGTTGCAGCGCGAGCGGCTGCCGCGCACGCTGCACGCGGAGCAGCCGACCCGCGAGGTGGACTGGGATGCGGGCGCGGTCGAGCTGCTGCGCGAGGAACGGCCGTGGCCGCGCAACGGCAAGCCGCGTCGTGCCGGTGTCTCCTCGTTCGGGATCAGCGGCACCAACGCGCACGTGATCATCGAGGAGCCGCCGCCGCATGAGCCAATCTCGGCTCCGGTCCCGGCCGGTCAGCCCCCTTCAAACGCCCTGGGACTCCTGGCAGCAGGCGCCGGGTCTGCCAGAGCTGCCCCCGCCCCCCCTCCTCCTTCTCCCCCGACGAACCCGCTGCCCTGGATCCTCTCCGGCCGCGGGGCGGACGGCCTCCAGGCGCAGGCGCGACGCCTGGGCGAGCTCCTCGTCGAGCGCCCCGAGCTCGACCCGGCCGACGTGGCGCTGGCGCTAGCGGCCCGCCCGCAGCTGGAGCAGCGCGGAGTGTTGCTCGGCGACGACCGCCAGCAGCTGCTGTGGGGTCTCGGCGCGCTGGCGCGTGGCGAGGCCGAGGAGGCGGCCGACCCGATCGTGACGGGCAGCGCCACCGCGGCCACCGGCGGCGCCGTGTTCCTGTTCCCCGGCCAGGGCGGCCAGTGGGAGGGGATGGCGGTCGAGCTGCTGACCCACTCGCCGCTGTTCGCGCGGCGGCTGTCGGAGTGCGCCGACGCGCTCGAGCCGTTCGTCGGCTGGCGCCTGGAGGAGGTCCTGCGCGGCGCGCCGGGGGCCCCCGACCTCGGACGCGTGGACGTCGTGCAGCCGGCGCTGTTGGCGGTGATGGTGTCGCTCGCCGAGCTGTGGCGCGCCTGCGGAGTGCATCCCGCGGCCGTCGTCGGCCACTCCCAGGGCGAGATCGCGGCGGCGTGCGTGGCCGGCGGCCTGACGCTGCCGGACGCGGCGCGAGTCGTGGCGCTGCGCAGCCGCGCGCTGGTCGCGCTCGCCGGCCGCGGCGGGATGGCCTCGGTCGCGCTCGGGCAGCGCGAGGTCGAGCCGCTGCTCGCGCGCTTCGACGGCCGCGCCGGCCTCGCGGCGGTCAACGGCCCTGGCGCGGTGGTGCTCTCCGGCGAGGTGGGGGCGCTCGAGCAGCTGGTCGAGCAGTGTGAGGCCGACGGCATCCGCGCGCGGATGATCGCCGTCGACTACGCCGCGCACTCGGCGCAGGTCGAGGCGATCCGCGCCGAGCTGGTCGAGGGCTGCGTCGGGATCGTGCCGCGCGAAGGCGAGATCCCGTTCTACTCGACGGTCACCGCGGGGCCGCTCAGCACGGCCGAGCTGGACGGCGAGTACTGGTATCGCAACCTGCGCGAGACGGTGCGCTTCGACGAGGTGACGCGCGCGCTGCTGTCCGCCGGTCGGCGCCTGTTCGTGGAGGTCGGCCCGCACCCGGTGCTGACGGTCGGCCTGCAGGAGACGGGCGCCATCGCCATTGGTTCGCTGCGCCGCGACGACGGCGGCCCGCGCCGCTTCCTCACCTCGCTCGCGCAGGCGTGGGCGCACGGCGCGGAGGTCGAGTGGCGCGCACTGCTGGAGCGCCCGGACGCGCGCGCGGTCGCGCTGCCCGCGTACGCCTTCCAGCGCGAGCGCTACTGGCTGCGCGGCGCGGCCGCTGCCGGCGACGTGGGCGCGGCCGGCCTCGGCACGGCCGACCACCCGCTGCTGGGCGCCGCGATCGCGCTGGCCGACGGGGCCAGCCACGTGCTCACCGGCCGCCTCTCGCTCGATGCCCAACCGTGGCTGGCCGACCACGCAGCGCTCGGGACGGCGCTGCTGCCGGGCACGGCGTTCGTCGAGCTGGCGCTGCACGCGGGCGCGCAGCTCGGAGCCGAGGAGCTGCGCGAGCTGACGCTGCAGGCGCCGCTGACGCTGACCCCGGAGCAGGCGGTGCAGATCCAGGTGGTTGTCGGCGAGCCCGACGCGGCGGGCTGCAGAGGCGTGAGCATCTACTCGCGACCGGAGCGCGCACGCACGAACACCGGCGAGATCTGGGGCGGCGAGGAGTGGGTGCGCAATGCCGAGGGCACCCTCGCGCCACTCGAGCAGGCCGCCCGGGCCCACGCCGAGCAGGAGGTGGCGACGCTCGCGGGCGATTGGCCGCCACCCGGCGCCGAGGAGTTGGATGTCGAGGAGGTGTACGACGCGCTGGCCGCGGCCAGCCTCGAATACGGCCCCGCCTTCCAGGGCCTGCGCGCGGTGTGGCGCAGTGGGGAGGAGCTGTACGCGGAGGTGGCGCTGCCCGAGGAGCGCGAGCCCGAGGCCGATCGATATGGCCTGCATCCCGCCCTGCTCGACGCTGCGCTGCACGCGCTCGCGACGCGCGCGCAGGAGTCGGGTGGGCCGCTGCTGACGTTCGCGTGGAGCGGCGTGCGGCTATGGGCCGTAGGCGCCGCGGCGCTGCGCGTGCGCCTGACGCCGGCCGGGGAGCAGGGGGCCTCGCTGGCGGTCGCCGACGCCGACGGCGCGCTGCTCGCCACAGTCGATGCGCTGGCGCTGCGCGCGGCCACCGGCGAGCAGCTCGGTACCGCCGCCGACCACCGCGATTCCCTGTTCGGCATCGAGTGGGCGCCGATCGCCTCCAGCGCTGCGCCTTCTACCGACAGCGCCGAGCTCTCTGCCGGGGACACCACACTCTCCCTCGGGAGCGCCGAGCCCCCCGTCGGGGGCACCGCCCCAGTGGCGTTCGCCGAGGCGATCGATGGCGAGGGCCCGACACCGGAGGCCGTGTGGGTTGATTGCACCGGCGGTAACGCGAATAGTGGTGGGGCCGCGGAAGAACACACAATTGCATCGCCGGAGGGTGCGCTGCCCACCGCGGCGCACGGGGTGGCGGTCGAGGTCCTGGTGCTGCTGCAGCGCTGGCTGGCCGACGAGCGCTTCGCCAACTCCCGGCTGATGCTGGTGACGGAGGGCGCGGTCGCGGTTGGGACCGAGGAGCTGAGCGGCCTGGCGTTCGCGCCGGTGTGGGGGCTGGTGCGCTCGGCGCAGTCGGAGTACCCGGGGCGCCTCGTGCTGGTGGACGTGGACGGTCACGATGAGCTACTCACCACCCTGGCGGCGGCGCTCGCCAGCGGTGAGCCGCAGGTGGCGGTGCGCGCCGGCAAGCTGCTCGCGCCGCGGCTGGTGCGCATCGGCGCGGAGGACGCCGGGGCCGAGGACGCCGGGACGAGCGCCGCACCCGGCGGCGATCCGCGCGGCGATGGCGCGTCCGGCGATCCCCAAGACCATGGCGCGGCGGAGGATCCCCTCGACCCCGGCACCGCCCTGGTCACCGGCGGAACGGGCGGGTTGGGCGCGCTGGTGGCGCGGCACCTGGTGGAGCGCCACGGGGTGCGCGACCTCGTGCTGGTGAGCCGCAGCGGGCCGGCGGCCGCGGGCGCGGACGAGCTGCGGGCCGAGCTCACGGCGCTGGGCGCGGAGGTGCGGATCGCGGCCTGCGACGTGTCCGACCGCGAGCGGCTGGCGGAGCTGCTCGGCTCGATCGAGGGCCCGCTCGGGACCGTGGTGCACGCGGCCGGGGTGCTCGACGACGGCGTGGTCGAGTCGCTGACGGAGGAGCGCCTGCGGCGGCTGCTGGCGGCGAAGGCGGATGGCGCCTGGCACCTGCACGAGCTGACCGCCGCGCGGGGCGTGCGCGAGCTGGTGCTGTTCTCCTCGGCCGCGGGCGTGTTCGGCAACGCCGGCCAGGGCGGGTATGCGGCGGCGAACGCCTTCCTCGACGCGCTCGCGGCGCACCGCCGCGCGAAGGGCCTGCCGGGCGTGTCGGTGGCGTGGGGCCTGTGGGCGAGCGAGGCGGGGATGGGCGGGCGCCTCGGCGAGGCCGAGCTGGCGCGGCTGGCGCGCCGGGGCACGATCGCGCTGGACGCCGAGGAGGGCCTCGCGCTGCTGGAGCGGGCACGCACGAGCACGCGCGCACTGGTCGTCGGCGCGCACCTCGATCTGCGCGCGCTGAGCGCGGCCGCCGGGCAGGGCGCGGCCGCCGGGCAGGGCGCGGGTCAGGGGCTGCTGCGGGACCTGATCGGGGCGCGGCGCCGGGTGCGCGCGGGCGGCGGCGGGTCGCTGGAGCGGCGGCTGCGAGGCGTCCCCGCCGGCGAGCGGGTGCGGGTGGCGCTGGAGCTGGTGCGCACCCAGGCGGCCGCCGTGCTCGGGCACGCCTCGCCGGAGGCGGTGGGCGCCGAGCGGGCCTTCCGCGAGCTGGGGTTCGACTCGCTGGCGGCGGTCGAGCTGCGCAACCGACTGGAGGCGGCGAGCGGCCTGCGCCTGCCGGCGACGCTGGTGTTCGACCACCCCAACCCGGCGGCGCTCGCGCGGTACCTGCTGAGCCTGCTCGACGGCGCCGGCCGCAGCGTGCGCGTCAGCCGCGCGACCCGTGTGGAGGAGCCGATCGCGATCGTCGGCATGAGCTGCCGCTACCCCGGCGGGGTCGACTCGCCGCAGGAGCTGTGGGAGCTGGTGTCGCAAGGCAGGGACGGGATCGCGGAGCTCCCCGACGACCGCGGCTGGGACCTGGAGCGCCTGTACGACCCCGACCCCGAGAGCCGTGGCACGAGCTACGCCCGCGAAGGTGGGTTCCTGCGCGACGCGGGCGAGTTCGACGCCGCCTTCTTCGGGATCGGCCCGCGCGAGGCGCTGGCGATGGACCCCCAGCAGCGGCTGCTGCTGGAAGCGAGCTGGGAGGCGCTCGAAGACGCGGGCCTCGACCCGTTGGGGCTGCGCGGCAGCGAGACGGGCGTGTTCGCGGGCGTGATGTACCACGACTACGCCACCGGCCTCGGCCCGCGCGCGCTCGATGGGCTGGAGGGGTACATCGGCACCGGCAACGCGGGCAGCGTGGTCTCGGGCCGCGTGGCATACGCGCTCGGCCTGGAGGGCCCGGCGGTGACCGTCGATACGGCCTGCTCCTCCTCGCTGGTGGCGCTGCACTGGGCCTCGCAAGCGCTGCGCGGAGGCGAATGCGACCTCGCGCTGGCGGGCGGCGTGACGGTGCTGTGGACGCCGGGCGTGTTCGTGGAGTTCAGCCGCCAGCGGGGGCTGGCGCGCGACGGGCGCTGCAAGTCCTACGCCGATGCCGCCGACGGGACGGGCTGGGGCGAGGGCGTGGGCGTGCTGGTGCTGGAGCGCCTCTCGCAGGCGCAGCGCAACGGCCACCGTGTGCTGGGCGTGGTGCGCGGCAGCGCGGTCAACCAGGACGGCGCCTCCAACGGCCTGACTGCGCCGAACGGCCCCTCGCAGGAACGGGTGATCGCGCAAGCGCTCGCCAACGCCGGCCTGACAGCGGCCGAGATCGACGCGGTCGAGGGCCACGGGACGGGCACGACGCTCGGCGACCCGATCGAGGCGCAGGCGCTGCTGGCGACCTACGGCCGCGAGCGCCCGGCGGACGCGCCGCTGTGGTTGGGCTCGATCAAGTCGAACATCGGCCACACCCAGGCCGCGGCGGGGGTGGCGGGCGTGATCAAGATGGTGCTGGCGCTGCGCCACGGGCTGCTCCCGCGAACATTGCACGTGGATCGGCCCTCGTCCCATGTGGAGTGGGAGGAGGGGGGTGGTGCTGTTGACCGAGCCCCAAGCGTGGGCCGCGAACGGCCGGCCGCGCCGCGCGGGTGTCTCCTCGTTCGGGATCAGCGGCACCAACGCGCACCTGATCCTCGAAGAGGCGCCCGAGCCCGCCCCCTCCGGTGCCGAGGCGGATGCCGTCGGGGGAGCGGGCGCCGCTGGCCCGAGCACATCCGAGACCGACGGACCGGCCCTACCCGCGGCCGGCGGCGAGCTGCTTCCCTCCCTGCCGTGGCTGCTCTCGGGCCGCGGCGCCGATGGTCTCCGGGCGCAGGCGCGACGCCTGGGCGAGTTTCTCGGCGGGCACCCCGTCCTCGACCCGGCCGACGTCGCGACCTCGCTCGCGGCAAGGCCACGGCTGGAGCACCGCGCGGTGGTGGTGGGCGCCGATCGCGAGCAGCTGCTGGAGGGAGTCGCGGCGCTGGCCGAGGGCCGCTCCGCCGGGTCTGCCCACGGCAGCGTGGACGCGGGGCGCCTGGCCTTCCTGTTCACCGGCCAGGGCGCGCAGCGAGTTGGTATGGGCCGTGAGCTGTATAAGGCATTCCCCGCCTTCCGCGCGGCCTTCGACGAGGTGTGCGCACGGATGGACGAGCACCTGGAGCGCCCGTTGCGGGAGGTCGTGTTCGGCGAAGAGGCCCCTGGCGAGCGCGCTCCCGATGCGGATGCGGCGGGCGGGTCCGCGCTGGACGGCACGGAGCTGGCCCAGCCGGCGCTGTTCGCGCACGAGGTCGCGCTGTACCGCTTGGTGGAGGCGTGGGGCGTGCGTCCCGACTTCCTGATCGGCCATTCGATCGGGGAGCTGGCGGCCGCGCACGTGGCGGGTGTCTTCTCGCTGCAGGACGCCTGCCGCCTTGTGGCCGCTCGTGGTCGGCTGATGGGCGCATTGCCCGAGGGCGGGGCGATGGTCGCGATCGCCGCCCCCGAGGACGAGGTGCGGAAGTCGTTCGCCGCGCTCAACGGCAACGAGCACACGGTGGCGTTGGCGGCCGTGAACGCCCCCGGCGCGGTGGTGGTCTCCGGCGACGAGGATGCGGTGCTGGAGCTGCAGGCCACATGGGATGAGCGCGGCGCGAGGACGAAGCGGCTGCGCGTGAGCCACGCCTTCCACTCGCCGAGGATGGAGGGGATGCTGGATGAGTTCCGGCGGGTCGCCGAGACGGTGGCGTTCGCCGAGCCGCGCATTCCGCTGGTGTCGAACCTCTCCGGCGAGCTTGGGCGTGCGGAGGAGGTGTGCACGGCCGAGTACTGGGTGCGTCACGTACGCGAGCCGGTGCGGTTCGCGGATGGCGTGCGGTGGCTGCGCGGCGAGGGCGTTGGCAGCTTCCTCGAGCTGGGACCGGACGGCGTGCTGAGCGCGATGGTGGGGGAGTGCGTCGAGGGCATCGCAGGCGACGGGGAGGGCCCCGGCGGAGAGGAGGGCCCCGGCGGAGAGGAGGGCCCCGGCGGAGAGGAGGGCTCCGGTGGAGAGCTGTCCGGGAAAGGCCTCTCGCCCATCCCGGTGGCGGTGGCCCCCCTGCTGCGCGCGGGCCGCGGCGAGGTGCGCGCGCTGTGGGAGGGCCTCGGAGAGGTGTGGGCGCACGGCGTTGACGTGGATTGGGCACGAGCAGTCGAGCGGACCGGCGCCCGACGCGTGACGCTCCCCGCGTATGCCTTCCAGCGCGAGCGCTACTGGCTGGCGCCGGGGAGCGGTTTCGCGGGCGATGCCGCCGCGGCCGGCATCGAGCGGACCGAGCACCCGCTACTCGGCGCCGCGGTCGCGCTCGCCGACAGCGATGGCTGGCTGTTCACCGGTCGCCTGTCGCTGGAGACCCACCCGTGGCTGGCCGACCACGTGGTCGCGGGCGTGGCGCTGCTGGCGGGCACGGCGTTCGTCGAGCTGGCGCTGCACGCCGGTGCGCAGCTGGGCAGCCCCTGCCTGCGGGAGCTGGTGCTGGAGGCCCCGCTTGTATTGGGAGCCCGCCCGCCCGCGGGCTCCTCCCCCCGCTCGCGCGCTGGGGTGCAGGTCCAGGTGGTGGTCGGCGAGCCCGACGATGCGGTCCCACCGGCCCGAGCCGTAGAGATCTATGCCCGCGTCGAGGGCGCCACCGCCGAGGGCGAGCGGGCGCCGTGGGTGCGTCACGCCAGCGGCGTGCTTGCGCCTACCGCGGCCACGGCGATCGACGGAGCGCCGACGGTGCTCGATGACGGGGCCGCGAAGCTCGAAGACGCAGCCACGGCGATTGAGGACGCGGCTGCCGCCGAGCTAACCGGGGAGTGGCCGCCACCCGGCGGCGTCGAGCTGGACGTCGATGGCGTCTACGACGGGCTCGCCGGCGCGGGCCTGGAGTACGGCCCGGCATTCCAGAACCTGCGTGGGGTGTGGCGGCGCGGCGAGGAGGTGTTCGCCGAGGTCGAGCTGGGCGAGGCGCAGGAGCGGGAGGCCGGCTCCTTCGGCCTGCACCCCGCCCTGCTCGACGCCGCGCTGCAAGCCGTCGCGGCGCTGGCCCCGACCTCGCCTGCCCCCGACGCTGGCGCCCCGCGGCTGCCGTTCGCATGGAGCGGGGTGAACCTGCGCGCCGCCGGCGCGACGCGGCTGCGAGCGTGCCTGACCCCGCGCGGGGAGGCCGTGTCGGTGGTGCTCGCCGACGAGCACGGAGTGGTGGCATCCGTCGATTCGCTGACGCTGCGAGCGGCCGCGGTCGGCGAGCTGCGCGCCGCGCCCGCGGAGCAGCGGGATGCCCTGTTCGCCGTCGAGTGGCTGCCGGCGGGCGCCGTGGAGGGCGATCTTGCCGCCGCGCTCGACGAGTCCGACGTGGTGGTCGATTGCCGGGGCGAGAACGACGGCGCGGATGACGTGCTCGACCGCGTGAACGGCGCGCTGGCGGCGGTGCAGGATTGGCTGGGAGCGGAGCGCGCGGCGGACGGGCGCCTAGTGGTGGTGACGCACGGCGCCGTCGGCATCGACGGTGAGGACGTGGCCGATCTCGCCGCGGCCGGCATCTGGGGCCTGGTACGCACCGCGCAGGCGGAGCACCCCGGGCGGATCGTGCTAATCGATGTGGCCACCGACGAGGCGATCGCGAACGCGCTGCGTCTGGGCGAGCCCGAGGTGGCGGTACGCGAAGGTGCGCTGTTCGTGCCGCGACTGGTGCGCGCAAGCCGCGGCCTGGCGGTGGGGCGCGGCGTTGGCGTCGAGGATGCGGCGGAGGCCGAGGCTGGCGGCTGGCGGCTGGGCGTCGCCGGTGGTGGGGGCGTGTTGGAGGACATACAGGTGACGGAGGGTGCCGGCGGTGGCGCGCTCGGCGCCGGCGAGGTGCGCGTGGCGGTGCGCGCGGCCGGCCTCAACTTCCGCGACGTGCTCGGCGCGCTCGGGATGTACCCGGGCGAGATCTCGATCGGCGGTGAGGGCGCGGGCGTCGTGCTGGCGGTCGGCCCCGGCGTCGAGGATCTGGCGGTCGGCGACCGTGTGATGGGCCTGCTCGACGGGGCCTTCGGGTCGGTCGCGGTGACCGATCGCCGTCTGCTCGTGCCGGTGCCGGAGGGGTGGTCGTGGGCCCGCGCGGCGTCGGTGCCGATTGTCTACCTGACTGCCTACCACGGCCTGGTCGATCTCGCGAAGGTGCGCGCGGGCGAGCGGCTGCTGGTGCATGCGGCGGCCGGTGGGGTGGGGATCGCGGCGGTGCAGCTCGCCCGGCACTTGGGCTTGGAGGTATGGGGTACGGCGAGCGAGGGCAAGTGGGGTGTGCTCGAGGCGCTCGGGTTGGAGCGCGAGCGGATCGCCTCCTCGCGTGATCTGGAGTTCGGCGAGCGCTTCGCGGATGCCGGCCTGGACGTGGTGCTGAACTCGCTGGCCGGCGAGTACGTCGATGCCTCGCTTGGCCTGCTCGGCGAGGGCGGCCGCTTCCTGGAGATGGGCAAGACCGACATCCGCGAGGCCGCGCAGATCGAGGCGACCTTTCCCGGCGTCGCCTACCGACCCTTCGACATGCTCGATGCCGGCCCCGACCGCATCCAGGAGATGCTGCACGAGCTGGTGGAGCTGTTCGAGGCCGGCGCGTTGGCGGGGTTGCCGGTGCGGGTGTGGGATGCGGGCGACGCGGTGAGTGCGCTGCGCGCGATGAGCCAGGCGCGGCACGTCGGCAAGAACGTGCTGCGGATCCCGGCGCCCGCCCTCGGTGGCGAGGGCACCGTGCTGGTGACGGGCGGCACGGGTGGCCTGGGCGCGCTGGTGGCCAGGCATCTCGTGACCCGCCACGGAGTGCGAAGCCTCTTGCTGGCGAGCCGCCGCGGCGGCGATGCCGAGGGCGCCGCCGAGCTGGTGGCGGAGCTGGAGGGCCTGGGCGCGAGCGTGACGGTGGCGGCGTGCGACGTCGCAGATCGCGCACAGGTGAAGATGATGTTGGAAGGGCTTGGCGCGCAGCATCCGTTGGTGGGCGTGGTGCACGCGGCGGGGGTGGTCGACGACGGGTTGGTGGGCTCGCTCACGCCCGAGCGGGTTCGGGGTGTGCTGAGGCCGAAGGCCGGCGGCGCATGGCACCTGCACGAGCTGGCAGAGGGGATGGATCTGCGCGCGTTCGTGCTCTTCTCCTCGCTGGCGGGGACGCTCGGCAACGCCGGCCAGGGGGGCTACGCGGCGGCGAACGCGTTCCTCGATGGTCTGTCCTCCCATCGCCGCGCCAAGGGCCTGGTCGCCAGCTCGCTGGCTTGGGGTCCGTGGGCCGACGCGGGCATGGCGGCTGCGCTGGGAGAGAGCGAGCGCACACAGCTGAACCGCTCGGGCGTGAGGCCCTTTTCACCAGAGGAAGGGCTCGAGCTCTTCGACGCGGCGGGGGAGCTCGATCGCCCGACGGTAGCGCCGGTCGCGCTCGATCTGGCCGTGTTGCGCGGCTTCGCGCGCGACGGTGTGCTGCCGCCGATGCTGGGCGAGCTGGTGCGCGCCCCGGCGTCCGGGCGCAGGCGCTCCGCACGGAGTCGTGGCGCGCTGGCGCGGCGGCTCGCCGACCTCGGGGCGGCCGAGCGCGAGCGGGTGGTGGTGGAGCTGGTGCGCGAGCACGCGGCGGCGGTGCTCGGCCACGCTTCGGCTGAGCGGGTCGAACGCGACTCTGGCCTTCAAGGATCTCGGCTTCGACTCGCTGGCGGCGGTCGAGCTGCGCAACCGGCTGGCAGGCGAGGCGGGGATGCAGCTGCCGGCGACGCTCGTGTTCGACCATCCCACGCCGGTGGCGCTGGCGAAGTTCCTGCTGGGGGAGCTGCTTGACGAGCGCGCGGGCGTGCGGTTGCCGGCGCAGCGTGCGACGCGGGTCGACGAGCCGATCGCGGTGGTGGGAGTCGGCTGCCGCTTCCCGGGTGGTGTGCGCTCCGCGGAGGAGCTGTGGGAGCTGCTGGCGGCGGCCCGCGATGCGGTCGGTGCGTTCCCCGCCGACCGGGGCTGGGATCTGGAGGGCCTGTACGACCCCGACCCTGCGCACCCCGGAAGCAGCTACGTGCGTGAAGGCGGCTTCCTGGAGGGCGCGGGCGAGTTCGACGCCGGTTTCTTCGGCGTCAGCCCCCGTGAGGCGTTGGCGATGGATCCGCAGCAGCGGCTGCTGCTGGAGGTCTGCTGGGAGGCGATCGAGGGGGCGGGGATCGACCCCGCCTCATTGCGTGGCAGCAGCACCGGCGTGTTCGCCGGCGTCGGCTCCAGCGGCTACGGAGGCGGCTCCGCCGGCGACGGCGTCGAGGGTTACCTGCTGACCGGGAACATCGCGAGCGTCGTCTCGGGCCGCGTGGCCTACACCTTCGGCCTGGAGGGCCCGGCGGTGTCGGTCGACACGGCCTGCTCCTCCTCGCTCGTGGCGCTGCACCTCGCTGCGAGCGCGCTGCGCCAGGGCGAGTGCTCGCTGGCGCTGGCGGGTGGCGTGACGGTGATGGCCACGCCGGGGCTGTTCGTGGAGTTCAGCCGCCAGCGCGGCCTGGCGTCGGATGGCCGTTGCAAGTCCTTCGGCGATGCCGCGGACGGAACGGGGTGGAGCGAGGGCGCGGGCATCGTGATGCTGGAGCGTCTCTCCGATGCGCAGCGCCAAGGTCACCCGATCCTCGGCGTGTTGCGCGGCAGCGCGGTCAACCAGGATGGCGCGAGCAACGGGCTGACGGCGCCGAACGGCCCCTCGCAGCAGCGGGTGATCCTGCAGGCGCTCGCGAACGCGGGGCTCGACCCGAGCGATGTGGATGCTGTCGAGGCGCACGGGACCGGCACCACCCTCGGCGACCCGATCGAGGCGCAGGCGCTGCTGGCGACCTATGGCCAGGATCGCCCCGATGACTCTCCGCTGTGGTTGGGCTCGATCAAGTCGAACATCGGTCACGCCGCGGCGGCTTCGGGGATCGCGGGCGTGATTAAGGTGCTGATGGCGTTGCGGCGTGAGCGGCTACCCCGCACGCTGCACGCGGAGCAGCCGACCCGCGAGGTCGATTGGGAGGCCGGCAGTGTGGCGCTGCTGACCGAGGAGCAGCCGTGGCGGCCCAACGGAAAGCCGCGCCGCGCGGGGGTCTCCTCGTTCGGGATCAGCGGCACCAACGCGCACGTGATCATCGAGGAGGCGCCGCGCGAGTCGAGGCTCGCCGTCCCGCCCGCACAGCCGAATGGCCACGGCGCCGAGACAGAGCGGCCGGGGATTGCGAGCACTGCCCCCTCCCCCCCTCCTCCTCTTTTGGCGATCGATGCGCTGCCATGGATCCTCTCCGGCCGTGGCGCGGAGAGCGTACGTGCGCAGGCCGCCCGGCTGCGCGACTTCCTCGGTGGGGCCGAGCTCGACCCTGCCGACGTCGCGCTTTCGCTGGCAGCCCGCCCGCGCCTGGAGCAGCGCGCCGTGGTGCTCGGCGGGAGCGGCACGGAGCTGCTGGAGGGCCTCGCCGCGCTCGCCGAGGGCCGGTCCGCGGGGTCCGTGCAGGGCAGCGCGCTGGGCGGTCGACTGGCGTTCCTGTTCACCGGCCAGGGCGCCCAGCGCGTGGGCATGGGTCGCGAGCTGCACCGGGCGTTCCCCGTGTTCCGGGCGGCGTTCGAGGACGTCTGCGCCTGCATGGACGAGTTCCTGGAGCGCCCGTTGCGGGAGGTCGTGTTCGGCGAAAAGGCCTCCGGCGGGCGCGCTCCCGATGCGGACGCGTCGGGCGGGGCCGCGCTGGATGGCACGGAGCTGGCGCAGCCGGCGCTGTTCGCGCTCGAGGTCGCGCTATACCGTCTGGTCGAGGCATGGGGCGTGCGCCCCGACTTCCTGATCGGCCACTCGGTCGGCGAGCTGGCGGCGGCGCACGTGGCGGGTGTCTTCTCGTTGCATGATGCGTGCCGGCTGGTGTCGGCGCGGGGCAAGTTGATGGGCGCGTTGCCGCGGGGCGGCGCGATGGTCGCGATCGGGGCGCGGGAGGGGGAGGTGTTGGAGTCGTTGGCGGCTGTGAGCGGCTGGGAGGAGCGAGTGGCGCTGGCCGCCGTGAACGCCCCTGGCTCGGTGGTGATCTCCGGCGACGAGGACGCGGTGCTCGAGCTACAAGAGCTGTGGGATGAGCGCGGCGCCCGGACGAAGCGGCTGCGCGTCAGCCACGCCTTCCATTCCCCACGGATGGAGGGGATGCTGGAGGAGTTCGCCCGCGTCGCGGAGACGGTGTCGTTCGGCGAGCCGCAAATCCCGCTGGTCTCCAACCTGTCCGGTGGCCCGGCGAGCGCGGAGGAGGTGTGCACGGCGGACTACTGGGTCCGTCACGTGCGCGCCCCGGTGCGGTTCGCGGATGGTGTGAGCTGGCTCCGGGGAGAGGGCGTGCGGAGCTTCCTGGAGCTAGGGCCGGACGGGGTGCTGAGCGCGATGGTGGGGGAGTGCGTCGAGGAGCCTGTGGCGACGCCCCTACTGCGCGCCGGCCGCGACGAGCCGCGGGCGCTGCTGGCCGGCCTCGGCGAGGCGTGGGCGCGGGGCGTGGACGTCGATTGGGCCCGCGTGTTCGACGGCTCTGGCGCCCAGCGCGTGGCGCTGCCGCCGTACGCCTTCCAGCGCGAGCGCTACTGGCTCACTGCCGGTCCGTCCGTCGGCGACGTGGCGGCCGCCGGCCAGGAGCGGGCCGAGCACCCGCTGCTCGGCGCCGCGGTCGCGCTCGCGGACAGCGAGGGGTGGCTGTTCACGGGCCGCCTCTCGCTGGAGACCCACCCGTGGCTGGCCGACCACGTGGTCGCCGGCATGGCGGTGCTGCCGGGCACGGCGTTCGTCGAGCTAGCGCTGCACGCCGGCGAGCAGCTCGAGTGCGGTGGCGTGCGCGAGCTGGTGCTGGAGGCGCCGCTGGTGCTGGATGCCCGCCCGGGCTCGCAGGGCCGCGTTCAAATCCAGCTCGTGATCGGCGAGCCGGATGACTCGGTCCCGCCCACCCGGAGCGTCGCGATCTACTCGCGCCCGGAGGGTGCCGCGGGCGACGGGGAGCACGCGGGTGCCCCGTGGGTGCGCCACGCCGCCGGTCTGCTGGCGCCCGACGGGGAGGCGCCGGCCTCCGCCGCGGCCGGCGAGCTCGCCGGCACGTGGCCGCCGGAGGGGGCGGAGCAGCTCGCGCTCGACGGCGTGTACGACGGGCTGGCGGAGGCGGGCCTCGAGTACGGCCCGGCGTTCCAGGGCCTGCGCGGCGTGTGGCGACGCGGCGAGGTGACGTTCGCCGAGGTCGAGCTGGGCGAGCCGCAACGCGGCGATGCCGGCTCCTACGGCCTGCACCCGGCGCTGCTCGACGCCGCGCTGCACGCAATCGCGACGATCGCGCGGGGTAACGGCGACTCTGCCGGAGGCGGTGCAGGTGGCGAGTTCGACCAGCAACGGCCAAGACGGCGACTCGACCGGCAACGGTGGAGATGGCGATTCGACCGGCGGTGGCGCCGCGCGGCTGCCATTCGCATGGAGCGGCGTACGCCTACGTGCCACGGGCGCGACGCGGCTGCGGGCGCGCCTGGAGCCGCTCGGCGAGGATACGCTCGCGCTGAGCCTGGCGGATGGCGAGGGCCTGCCGGTCGCGACGGTGGAGTCGCTGGCGATCCGCGCGCTCTCATCCGAGCTGGTGGCGCAGGCCGCGGCTGCGGGCAGCGAATCGCTGTTCCAGGTCGCCTGGGTGCCGCCCACGGACGCCGCCCCGGCTGGCTCCAGTCCGGCCGGGAACTTTAGGGTCGAGCTAGTAGGCGGCGAGGCCGAGCTGGGATCCGACGGCGTGGTCGGGAGGACCCACGAGTGCCTCGGCGCGACCTTGCGACTGCTGCAGGAGTGGCTCGCCGACGAGCGCCTGGCGGAGCAGCGGCTGGCGCTCGTGACCCGGGGCGCGGTGGCCACCGCTCCCGGCGAGGATGCCCCCGACCTGGCGGCCGCGGCGGTGTGGGGCCTGGCGCGCTCGGCGCAGGCGGAGCACCCGGACCGGATCGTGCTGATCGACAGCGACGGCGAGTCCGCCTCGCGGCAGGCGCTCGACGCCGCGCTCGCGCTGGGAGAGCCCCAGCTTGCGCTGCGCGCGGGCGCGGTGCTGGTACCCCGCCTGGTGCGCGCCATTCCGCCGGCCACCCCACCGCAAGACGAGCACACGTCCCCGGCCACTCCACCATCCCCGGCCACCCCATCGCGGGACGTGCGCGCCCCCATGTTCGACGAGCACAGCACGGTGCTGATCACCGGCGCCACCGGCATGTTGGGCGGCCTCGTCGCCCGCCATCTGGTGGCCGAGCGCGGCGTGCGCAGCGTGGTGCTCGCCAGCCGGCGTGGCGGCGAGGCGCAGGGCGCCGCGGAGCTCGAGCGCGAGCTGGTGGAGCTGGGCGCCGAGGTGACGATCGCCGCCTGCGACGTCGCCGACCGCGCGCAGCTGGAGGCGTTGCTGGAGCGGATCCCTGCGGAGCGCCCCCTGCGTGGCGTGGTGCACGCGGCCGGGGTGCTGGACGACGGTGTGATCGACTCGCTGACCCCGGAGCGGATCGACGGCGTGCTGGCGGCGAAGGCCGACGCGGCCTGGCATCTGCACGAGCTGACCGCGGATCTGGACCTCGGCGCGTTCGTGCTGTTCTCCTCGGCGGCTGGCACCTTCGGCAGCGCCGGCCAGGGCAACTACGCGGCGGCGAACGCCTTCCTCGACGGCCTGGCGGCGCACCGCCGCGCGCAGGGCCTGCCGGCGACCTCGATCGCGTGGGGGCTGTGGGGCGATGACCCGACCGGCGGTGTGGCGACTCCCACCGGCGGCAGTGCCGGCAGTGGGCCCTTGCCCGTCGGCGACGCCGACCGGGCGGGTGGCATGGGAGGCCGCCTCGGCGACGCCGACCGCGCGCGGATGGAGTGGGCCGGCTTCCAGACGCTGGCCCCGGCCGAGGGCCTGAAGCTGTTCGACGTCGCCTGCGCGAGCGACCAGCCGCTGCTGGTGGCGGCCGGCTTGAACAACGCCCGGCTGCGGGCGCATGCCCGCGCCGGCGTGCTGCCCCCGCTGCTGCGGGGCCTGGTGCGCGCCCGCCGCGTTGCCCGCGACGGCGAGGGGGCGCTTGCGGCGCCGCTGCGGGCCGCCTCCGGCGAGGAGCGCGAACGGCTCGTGCGGGAGCTGGTGCGGGGCGAGACGGCGGCCGTGCTCGGCCACGCCTCCCCGGGCGCGATCGACCCCGAGCGGGCCTTCAAAGAGCTGGGCTTCGACTCGCTGGCAGCGGTCGAGCTGCGCAACCGCCTGGGCGTCGCGAGCGGGGTGCGGCTGCCCGCGACGCTGATCTTCGACCACCCCTCGCCGGCTGCGGTGGCCGCCTTCCTGCTGGAGGCGCTCGCGCGGCTCGACGGCACTGGCGCGGGCGACCTCGACGGCGAGCTCGACCGCCTGGAGCAGCGCCTGGCGGCGCTGCCGGGCGACGCGGCCGAGCGGGCGCGGGTGAGCGGGCGCCTGCAGGCGCTGCTGCTCGGGTTGGCGGAGGGCGCGCGCCCGGCAGAGAGCGAGGCGGTCGCCGACCGGATGCAGGCGGCGACGGCCGACGAGGTGTTCGATTTCATCGACAAGGAGCTGGGCTCGCAATGAGCTTCGACGAAGCGAAGTTCCTCGAGTACCTCAAGCGCGTCACCGTGGACCTGCACGACGCCCGCGCGCGCCTGCGCGAGCTCGAAGAGCAGGGGGGCGAGCCGGTGGCGATCGTCGGCATGAGCTGCAGGTATCCAGGGCCTGCCGGTTCGGTGCCCGCCGGGTCGGCGGGGCGGACGGGCCTCGAATCCACAGGGTCCGTGCGTTCGCCGGAGGAGCTGTGGCGGCTGGTGGCTGGCGGCGCCGACGCGATCGGGGAGTTCCCCACCGACCGCGGCTGGGACCTGGAGGGGTGGCGCCGCGCTGACCCGGGCGCGGTGCGCGAAAGCGGTTTCCTCTACGACGCGGCCGAGTTCGACCCGGCCTTCTTCGGGATCGGCCCGCGCGAGGCGCTGGCGATGGACCCCCAGCAGCGGCTGCTGTTGGAGCGCTGCTGGGAGGCGCTCGAAGATGCCGGCATCGCGCCGGAGTCGCTGAAGGGCAGCCGCACCGGCGTGTTCGCGGGGCTGATGTACCACGACTACGCCACCAGCCTGAGCGGGCTGCCCGCGGACATGCTCGGCTACGTCGGCACCGGCAGCGCCGGCAGCGTGCTCTCCGGGCGGGTGTCCTACGTGTTCGGGCTGGAGGGCCCGGCGCTGACGCTCGACACGGCCTGCTCCTCCTCGCTGGTCGCCATGCACCTGGCCTGCGGCGCGCTGCGCGGCGGCGAGTGCGAGCTGGCGCTGGCGGGTGGTGTGACAGTGATGGGGACGCCGGGCGCGTTCATGGAGTTCGGCCAGCAGGGCGGCCTCGCACCGGACGGGCGCTGCAAGTCCTTCAGTGACGCGGCCGACGGTGTCAGCTGGAGCGAGGGCGTCGGCGTGCTGGTGCTCGAGCGGCTGTCCGATGCGCAACGCAATGGCCATGAGGTGCTGGCGGTGGTGCGTGGCAGCGCGGTCAACCAGGATGGTGCGAGCAATGGTCTGACGGCGCCCAACGGCCCGTCCCAGCAGCGGGTGATTCGCCAGGCGCTTGCCAACGCGCGTGTCACGCCGGGCGAGGTGGATGTGGTCGAGGGTCACGGGACCGGCACGACGCTCGGCGACCCGATCGAGGCGCAGGCGCTGCTTGCGACCTACGGCCAGGCCCATACGAGCGAGAGCCCGCTGTGGTTGGGCTCGATCAAGTCCAATATCGGCCACACGCAGGCGGCAGCGGGCGTGGCCGGGGTGATCAAGATGGTGATGGCGATGCGCCACGAGCTGCTGCCGCGGACGCTGCACGTGGATGAGCCTTCGCGCCAGGTCGATTGGAGCGAGGGCGCGGTCTCGCTCCTGACCGAGTCCACCCAGTGGCAGCCGGACGGCCGGCCGCGCCGCGCGGCGGTGTCGTCGTTTGGGATCAGCGGCACCAACGCGCATGTGATCTTGGAGGAGGCGCCGACGGCGGAGCCTTCCGCAAGCGAGCCGGTAGAGGGAATGTCACCCGCGGAGCTGGCGTGGGTGGTGTCGGGCCGCGGTGTCGAGGGGCTCCAGGCTCAGTCGCGGCGCCAGCACGAGTTTCTCGCCGAGCGCCCCGACCTCGATCCTGCCGATGTCGCGGCCGCGCTCGTGGCCCGCCCGCGCCTCGAGCATCGCGCGGTGGTGGTCGGCGCGAGCCGGGAGGAGTTGCTGGATGGCCTCGCGGCGCTCGCTGAGGACCCCGCCACACCCGCGGGTGGCGTGGCGAGCGGAGGGCTGGCGTTCCTGTTCACCGGCCAGGGCGCGCAGCGCATTGGGATGGGCCGCGATCTGTACAAGGAGTTCCCGGTTTTCCGCGCGGCCTTCGACGAGGTGTGCGCGCAGCTCGATCCTCACCTGGGTCGCTCGCTGCGGGAGGTCGTGTTCGGCGAAGAGGGCTCCGGCGAGCGCGCTCCCGATCTGGATGCGCCGGGTGGGGCGGTGCTGGATGGCACGGAGCTGGCGCAGCCGGCGCTGTTTGCGCTCGAGGTCGCGCTGTATCGCCTGCTCGAGGCGTGGGGCGTGCGTCCCGACTTCCTGATCGGCCATTCGATCGGGGAGCTGGCGGCGGCGCATGTGGCGGGTGTCTTCTCGCTGGAGGATGCTTGTCGCCTGGTCGCTGCCCGTGGCCGGCTGATGGGCGCGTTGCCCGAGGGTGGTGCGATGGTCGCGATCGCGGCGCGGGAGGCGGAGGTGCGGGAGTCGTTCGCCGTGCTCAACGGGAACGAGCACACGGTGGCGTTGGCGGCCGTGAACGCGCCCGGCGCGGTGGTGGTCTCCGGCGACGAGGATGCGGTGCTGGAGCTGCAGGCCGTGTGGGATGAGCGCGGCGCGAGAACCAAGCGCCTGCGCGTGAGCCACGCCTTCCACTCGCCGCGGATGGAGGGGATGCTCGAGGAGTTCAGGCGCGTCGCGGAGACGGTGGCGTTCAACGAGCCGCAGATCCCGCTCGTCTCGAATCTCTCGGGCACGGCGGCGGGCGCGGAGGTACTAACGCCGGAGTACTGGGTGCGTCATGTGCGGGAGCCCGTGCGCTTCGCCGACGGCGTGCGCTGGCTGCGCGAGGAGGGCGTGAGCAGCTTCCTGGAGCTGGGCCCCGACGGCGTCCTGAGCGCGATGGTGAGCGAGTGCGTCAACGGAGGCATGCAGACCGCGGATGGCGGCGTCGGAGAGCCGTCGGAGAACGGCATCCATGTCGCCGCCGCACCGCTGCTGCGCGGCGGCCGCGGAGAGACCCGCACGCTGTGGGAGGGCCTGGGCGAGGTGTGGACCAACGGCGCCGACGTGGATTGGGCGCGGATCTTCGCGAACCCCGCCTACCCCGGCGTGAAGCGCGTGGTGCTGCCCACGTACGCCTTCCAGCGCGAGCGCTACTGGCTGCGCACCGCCGCCGGCGCCGGCGACGCCGCGGCGGCCGGGCTGGAGCGCGCCGAGCATCCGCTGCTGGGTGCGGCGGTCGCGCTGGCCGGCAGCGAGGGATGGCTGTTCACCGGGCGCATCTCACTGGATGCCCACCCGTGGCTGGCCGACCACGCGGTGGCGGGCGTGGTGCTGCTGCCGGGCACGGCCTTCGTCGAGCTGGCGCTGCACGCCGGTGCGCGGCTCGGCTGCGGTGGCGTGCAGGAGCTGGTGCTGGAGGCGCCGCTGGTCGTGAGCGAGGGCGCCGCGGTGCAAGTCCAGCTTTCGGTCGGCGAGCCCGACGAGGCGGAGTGCCGCACCGTGGCGATTCACGCGCGCGTCGAGGGCGCCGCGGCCGACGGCGAGCGCGCGCCGTGGGTGCGTCACGCGACCGGCGTGCTGGCCCCTGACGGCGGTGAGGCAACTGGCGCCGCGGTGACCGACGCGGAGACGGTCGCCGACCTGGCCGGGACATGGCCCCCGCCCGACGGCGTCGAGCTCGACGTGGAGGGCCTCTACGACGGATTGGCCGGCGCGGGCCTCGAGTACGGCCCGGCGTTCCAGGGCCTGCGCGGGGTGTGGCGACGCGGCGAGGAGGTGTTCGCCGAGGTCGAGTTGGGCGAGGGCCAGCGGGACGACGCCGCGGCGTACGGCCTGCACCCGGCGCTGCTCGACGCGGCGCTGCACGCCGCCGCCGCACTGAGCCCGGACCCGTCAGCTCCCGACGCCGGCGCGCCACGGCTGCCGTTCGCCTGGAGCGGAGTGAGGCTGCGCGCGACCGGCGCGGCGCGGCTGCGCGTGCGCCTCGCGAACGCGGGCGACGGCGTGACGGTGGCGCTGGCCGATGAGGACGGCCTGGTGGCCTCGGTCGATGCGCTGAGGCTGCGGGCGGCCGCGATCGGCGGGCAGGGCGCGCCGGCGGCTGCCCACCGCGATGCCCTCTTCGGCATCGAGTGGGTGGCTGTCGAGCAGAGTGCGGGCGTGGCCGCCAACGGAGGTGCGGCCGGAGCTGCCCCCAGCGGGGGGGCGTGGGACGGATCGATTATCGATTGCACTGGCGGTGGAACGGCCGGCGTCGATGGTGCGATGGCGGCGGTGGACGACCTCTTGGCACGGTTGCAGGGGTGGCTGGGCGAGGACGACTCCACGAGCCGGCGGCTGGCGGTGGTAACGCGCCGCGCGGTGGATGTCGGGGGCGAGGGTGTGGCCAGCCTCGCCGGCAGCGGCATCTGGGGCATGGTGCGCACCGCGCAGGCCGAGCATCCAGGCCGGATCGTGCTGGTCGATGTGGGCGAGGGCGAATCCGCGGAGGACGAGGCGACGCAAAATGCGTTGCGGCTGGGCGAGCCCGAGGCGGCCGTGCGCGGTGGCGCGCTGTTCGTACCGCGCCTGGTGCGCGCGAGCGGCGGCCTGGCGGTGGGTCGCGGCGTCGCTGCCGAGGATGCCGTTGACGTGGCAAGCGGCGTTGCTGCCGAGGATGCCGTGGACGCGGCGAACGACGTCGCGACGAGAGCGGCGAGGAACGGGTGGCGGCTCGGCGTCGAGGGCGGCGGAGGCGTGCTCGAGGATCTCCGCGTGCTCGACGGCGAACCCGCCGGCGGTCGCGAGCTGGGCGTCGGCGAGGTGCGCGTGGCGGTGCGCGCGGCGGGCGTGAACTTCCGCGACGTGCTTGGCGTGCTGGGGATGTACCCGGGCGAGATCTCAGTCGGCAGCGAGGGTGCGGGCGTGGTGCTGGAGGTCGGCCCGGGTGTCGATGGCCTGGCGGCCGGCGACCGTGTGATGGGTCTGATGGAGGGCGCGTTCGGATCGGTCGCGGTGACCGATCGCCGTTTCCTCGTGCCGGTGCCGGAGGGCTGGTCGTGGACCCGTGCGGCGTCGGTGCCGATCGTCTATCTGACCGCCTACTACGGCCTCGTCGATCTCGCGAGGGTGCGCGCGGGCGAGCGGTTGCTGGTGCACGCGGCGGCCGGCGGCGTCGGGATCGCGGCGGTGCAGCTGGCCGAGCACCTGGGCCTGGAGGTGTGGGGTACGGCGAGCGAGGGCAAGTGGGGCACGCTCGAAGCGCTTGGGTTGGAGCGCGAGCGGATCGCCTCTTCGCGGACCCTGGAGTTCGGCGAGCGCTTCGCGGGCGCCGGCCTGGACGTGGTGCTGAACTCGCTGGCGGGCGAGTACGTCAACGCCTCGCTGGGGCTGCTCGGGCAAGGCGGCCGCATGTTGGAGATGGGCAAGACCGACATCCGCGACGCGGGCGAGGTCGAGGCGGCGCATCCGGGCGTGGTGTACCGGCCGTTCGACGTGATGGATGCCGGCCCGGATCGAATCCAGGAGCTGCTGCGGGAGCTGCTCGCGCTGTTCGAGGCCGGCGCTCTTGCAGGACTGCCGGTGCGGGTGTGGGACGCGGCCGATGCGGTGGGTGCGCTGCGTGCGATGAGCCAGGCGCGGCACGTCGGCAAGAACGTGCTGCGGATCCCGGCGCCGGCCCTGGCGGGTGAGGGCACGGTCTTGATCACCGGCGGCACGGGCGGTCTGGGCGCGCTGGTGGCCAGGCATCTCGTGACACGCCACGGAGTGCGAAGCCTCTTGCTGGCGAGCCGCCGCGGCGCGGACGCCGAGGGCGTGGATGACCTGATGGCGGAGCTGGAGGCGCTCGGCGCGAGCGTGCGGGTGGCGGCGTGCGACGTCGCAGATCGCGAGCAGGTGAAAGCGCTGTTGGAGGGGATCGACCCCGAGCACCCGCTGGTGGGTGTGGTGCACGCGGCGGGCGTGCTCGACGACGCGCTGATCGGCGCCCTCACGCCGGAGCGGGTGCGGGGCGTGCTGGCGCCGAAGGCAGGCGGAGCGTGGCATCTGCACGAGTTGACGGAGGGCATGGACCTGCGCGCCTTCATCCTCTTCTCCTCGCTGGCGGGGACGCTCGGCAACGCCGGGCAGGCCGCGTACGCAGCCGGCAACGCGTTCCTCGACGGCCTGGCCTCCCACCGCCGCGCCAAGGGCCTGGCCGGCAGCTCGCTGGCGTGGGGCCCGTGGGCGGACGCGGGGATGGCGCACGAGCTCGGCGCGGGCGAGCGCGCGCAGATGGAGCGCTCCGGTGTGAAACCCTTCTCGTCCGAGCAGGGGTTGGCGGTCTTCGATGCGGCGCGGGAGCTCGACCGGCCGCTGCTGGCGTCGGTCGCGCTCGACCTCGGGCTGTTGCGGGGCTTTGCCCGCGAGGGGCTGCTGCCGCCCCTGTTCGGCGAGCTGGTGCGCGCCCCGGCGTCGGGCCGCAGGCGCGCGACCAGGGGCGGTGGCAAGCTGGCGGCGAGGCTCGCGGGCCTGGATCGGGGCGAGCGCGAGCGGGTGGTGGTGGAGCTGGTGCGCGAGCACGCGGCGGCGGTGCTCGGCCACGCCTCGGCCGAGAAGGTCGAACGCCTCGCTGGCATTCAAGGATCTCGGCTTCGACTCGTTGGCGGCGGTCGAGCTGCGCAACCGGCTGGCGGGCGAGGCGGAGATGCAGCTGCCGGCGACGCTCGTGTTCGACCACCCCACGCCAGCGGCGCTGGCGAAGTTCCTGGTCGGCGAGTTGCAGGACGAGCGGGCGGAGGTGCAGCTGCCGGCCCGGCGGGCCACGCGCGCCGACGAGCCGATCGCGGTCGTCGGCATAGGCTGTCGCTTCCCGGGCGGGGTGCGCTCCGCCGATGAGTTGTGGCAGCTGCTCGCCGCGGGCGGCGATGCGATCGGCGCGTTCCCCGACGACCGGGGCTGGGATCTGGAGCGGCTGTACGACCCCGACCCGGGCAACCCCGGCAGTAGCTACGTGCGCGAGGGCGGCTTCCTGGAGGGCGCGGGCGAGTTCGACGCGGCCTTCTTCGGGGTCAGCCCGCGCGAGGCATTGGCGATGGATCCGCAGCAGCGGCTGCTGCTGGAGGTCTGCTGGGAGGCGATCGAGGCCGCGGGGATCGACCCTGCCGCGCTGCGCGGGAGCAGCACCGGCGTGTTCGCCGGGGTCGGCTCCAGCGGCTACGGCGCCGGCGCCTCCGCCGACGGCCTGGAGGGCTACCTGCTGACCGGCAGCATCGCGAGCGTCGTCTCCGGCCGCGTGGCCTACACCTTCGGCCTGGAGGGCCCGGCGGTGTCGGTCGATACGGCCTGCTCCTCCTCGCTGGTGGCGCTGCACCTCGCCGCGAGCGCGCTGCGCCAAGGTGAGTGCTCGCTGGCGCTCGCCGGTGGCGTGACGGTGATGGCCTCGCCGGGTCTGTTCATCGAGTTCAGCCGCCAGCGGGGCCTCGCCCCCGACGGGCGCTGCAAGTCCTTCGGCGACGGGGCCGACGGGACGGGCTGGAGCGAGGGCGCAGGGATGATCCTGCTGGAGCGCCTCTCCGAGGCCGAGCGCCACGGCCACCCGATCCTCGGCGTGCTGAAGGGCAGCGCCGTCAACCAGGATGGCGCGAGCAACGGCTTGACCGCCCCGAACGGCCCCTCCCAGCAGCGGGTGATCATGCAGGCGCTGGCCGACGCCGGGCTCTCCCCGGGCGACGTCGACGCGGTCGAGGCGCACGGGACTGGCACGACGCTCGGCGACCCGATCGAGGCGCAGGCGCTGCTGGCGACGTACGGCCAGGATCGCCCGCAGGAGGCTCCCCTGTGGTTGGGCTCGATCAAGTCGAACATCGGCCACGCCGCCGCGGCCTCCGGCATCGCCGGCGTGATTAAGGTGCTGATGGCGCTGCGACATGAGCAGCTCCCCCGTACCCTGCACGTCAACAAGCCAACCAGCGAGGTCGATTGGGAGGCGGGCAGCGTGGCGCTGCTGACGCGGGAGCGGCCGTGGCGGATCGATGGGCGCCCCCGCCGCGCGGGTGTCTCCTCGTTCGGGATCAGCGGCACCAACGCGCACGTGATCATCGAGGAGCCGCCGGGCGAGTCGAGCCCGGCCTCCCTGCCCGCCGGGCTGAACAGCCACGAGGGCGAGAGCGAGCGCGCGCGGGATGCAACCACTGCCCCCACCCCCCCTCCATCGCAACTAGATCTGCTGCCGTGGATCGTCTCCGGCCGCGGCGGTGGCAGTCTGGAGGCGCAGGCGGCCCGGCTGCACCGGTTCCTGGCCGAGCGCCCCGAGCTCGACCCCGCCGAAGTGGCGGCTGCGCTCGCGACCCGTCCGCGCCTGGAGCAGCGGGCCGTGCTGCTCGGCGAGAGCCGCGCGGAGCTGCTGGAGGGCATGTCGGCGCTGGCCGAGGGCCGGCCCACGTCGGGCCCGCGCGGCGAGGTGGTGGGAGGTCGGCTGGCCTTCCTGTTCACCGGCCAGGGCGCGCAGCGAGTGGGGATGGGCCGCGAGCTGCACGATGCGTTCCCCCCGTTCCGCGAGGCGTTCGACGACGTCTGCGCCTGCCTGGATGAGTACCTCGACCTGGACGCGCCCCTCGACGGCGGCCTGCGCGAGGTCGTCTTCGGCATGGGGGATGTGGCGACGCACGAGGCCGCGCTGAACGGGACGGCGCTTGCGCAGCCCGGGCTGTTCGCGCTCGAGGTCGCGCTCTACCGGCTGGTGGAGACGTGGGGCGTGCGCCCCGACTTCCTGATCGGCCACTCGGTCGGCGAGCTTGCCGCGGCGCACGTCGCTGGGGTCCTCTCGCTCCCGGATGCCTGCCGCCTGGTCGCGGCGCGGGGCCGCCTGATGGGGGCGCTGCCGGAGGGCGGCGCGATGGTCGCGATCGCCGCGCCCGAGCGCGAGATAGTCGAGTCCTTCGCGGCGCTGGCCGGCTGGGAGGAGCGGGTGGCGCTGGCAGCCGTCAACGCCCCCGGCTCGGTGGTGATCTCCGGCGACGAGGACGCGGTGCTGGAGCTGCAGGCCGTGTGGGAGCAGCGGGGCGCACGGACGAAGCGGCTGCGTGTAAGCCACGCCTTTCACTCGCCGCGGATGGGAGGGATGCTGGAGGAGTTCCGGCGCGTCGCCGAGACGGTGTCCTTCGGCGAGCCGCGGATCCCGCTGATCTCGAACGTCTCGGGCGCGTTGGCGAGTGCTGAGGAGGTGGGCACGGCGGAGTACTGGGTCCGTCACGTCCGCCAGCCGGTGCGCTTCGCCGACGGCGTGCGCTGGCTGCGCGACGAGGGCGTGGACAGCTTCCTGGAGCTGGGGCCCGACGGGGTGCTGAGCGCGATGGTCGGGGAGTGCGTGGAGGCCAATGATGGAGGCCGCGACGCTGGCGGCGAGGGCGGCGAGGCCACCCCCGGCGGCGAGGGCGTCGAGACTTCAGTCCCCAGCGGCCGGGTGCGGGCGGCGCCGCTGCTGCGCGCCGGCCGCGAGGAGCCGCGGGCGCTGCTCGCCGGCCTTGGCGAGATGTGGGTGCGCGGTGTCAACGTCAACTGGGCGCGGATCTTTGGCGGACCCGACCCGAGCCACGCCGGCGCCGGTGGCCATGTCGTGCTACCGCCGTACGCCTTCCAGCGCGAGCGCTTCTGGCTGCGCGCCGGCGAGGGCGTCGGCGACGTCTCGGGTGCCGGCCTCGGCGTCGCCGGCCATCCGCTGCTGGGTGCGGTGGTGGAGCTAGCGGGCGGCGACGGCCTGGTGCTCACCGGCCGCCTCTCGCTCCGCACGCACCCGTGGCTGGCCGACCACGGGGTGTTCGGCGCAGTGTTGCTGCCGGGCACGGCGCTGCTGGAGCTGGCATTGCGGGCCGGCGCCGAGGTCGGGTGCGAGCAGCTCGAGGAGCTGGTGTTGGAAGCGCCGCTGCTGCTCGATCAGGGCCAGGTGTCGATGCAGGTCGTGCTCGGCGCGGCGAATGATTCGATCCCGCCCACCCGCCGCACCGTGAGCATCCACTCGCGCCCGGAGAAGGCCCCCGACGGAGAGCCGTGGGAGGCGGGGAGCGGGTGGTCGCGCCACGCCAGCGGCGTCGTGCGCGCGGCCGAGTCACGGCCGCAGCAGCTGGCAGCGCTCGAGGCGCGTGCGCTCGAGCTCGGTGGGGAGTGGCCCCCGCCGGACGCCGTAGCACTCGAGCTTGGGGGAGCTTCGTCATCGCCGGACGCTGTGGCGCTGGAGCTTGGAGGAACTTCGTCGGGCACCACGGGGCTGGAGTCCGCCGCCGGCAACGCGGAGGTCTTCTACGACCATCTCGCGGCCCGCGGCCTGGAGTACGGGCCCACGTTCCAGGGTCTGCTCGGGGTATGGCGCCACGGCGATGAGCTGCTCGCCGAGGTGGCGCTGCCGGCCGGTACTCAGCCAGGGGCGGAGGCGTTCGGCCTGCACCCTGCCCTGCTCGACGCGGCGCTGCACGCGCTGATGGTGGAGGCCGGCGCGGGAGCGGCCGCCACCGCGGGCGTGCGGCTGCCGTTCTCGTGGAGCGGGGTGGAGCTGCACGCGGTCGGCGCGGCGCGATTGCGCGTATGTCTCTCGCTGCCGGGCGAGACGGGCGAGGGCGCGGTGTCGATCCTGGCGGCGGACGAGGCCGGCGGCCTGGTCGCCTCGGTGGAGGCGCTGGCGACGCGCGAGCTCTCCTCGGCTCAGCTCGACGGGGCCCGCCGCGCCCGCCCCGCGCACGCCGACTCGCTCTACTGCCTGCACTGGGATCCGCTCGGGCCGCTCGATCCGCAGCCGGGAACGACCGATGAGCAGGCGCCCGAGCTGACGTATCTGGACTGCGCCGCCGCGGAGGAGCGGCCGCGACAACGCGACTCCGACGAGCTGGCCGGGCTGGTGCACGCCGGCACGCAACGGGTGCTGGAGCGCCTGCAGGAGTGGCTCGCCGACGAGCACAAGGCGGACGCCCGCCTGGTGGTCGTGACACACGGCGCCGTCGCGGTGCGCGACGGCGAGGAGCCACGCGATCTGCCGGGCGCGGCAGTGTGGGGGCTGGTGCGCTCGGCCCAATCGGAGCACCCCGGCCGGATCGTGCTGGTGGACCTCGATCCGGAGGAACCCACGCCGGCGATGCCGGACGCGCTCGCCCGCGGTGACGAGCCGCAGGTCGCCGTGCGTGGCGGCGAGGCGTTGGTCCCCCGCCTCGCACGCGTCGGCGCGAACGAGGGCCTGGCCCCACCCGCCGGCGACGGGGCGTGGCGGCTCGATGCCGGCAGCGGCGGCACCCTGGAGAGCCTCGCGCTGGTCCCCAGCCCAGAGGCGGAACGGGAGCTGCAGCCAGGCGAGGTGCGCGTGGCGGTGCGCGCCGCCGGCGTGAACTTCCGCGACGTGCTGATCGCCCTCGGCCTGTACCCCGGCGTGGCGCTGCTCGGCGGCGAGGGCGCCGGCGAGGTGGTGGAGGTCGGCGCGGGAGTCGAGGATCTCGCGCCGGGCGACCGCGTGATGGGCCTGCTCGGCGGCGGCTTCGGCCCGCTCGCGGTCGGCGACCGCCGCTCGCTCGCACGGATCCCGCGCGAGTGGTCGTTCGAGCAGGCGGGGACGGTGCCGACCGTCTTCCTCACCGCCTACTACGCGTTGCGCGACCTGGCGGCGGTGAAGCCAGGCGAGCGGCTGCTGGTGCACGCCGCGACCGGCGGGGTGGGAATGGCGGCCGTGCAGCTCGCCCGGCACCTAGGCCTGGAGGTGTTCGCGACCGCGAGCCCCGGCAAGTGGGACACGCTGCGCGCGCAGGGCTTCGACGACGACCACATCGCCTCCTCGCGCACGCTGGACTTCCGCGAGCAGTTCATAGCGGCGACCGGCGGCGAGGGCGTGGACGTCGTGCTCGACTGCCTCGCACGCGAGTTCGTCGACGCCTCGCTGGGGCTGCTGCCGCGCGGCGGGCGCTTCGTCGAGATGGGCAAGACCGACGTGCGCGACGCGGCGCGGGTGGCGGAGGAGCACCCCGGTGTCGCCTACCGCGCCTTCGACTTGCTGGAAGCGGGGCCCGAGCGCATCCAGGAGATGCTGGGCGAGCTGCTGGAGCTGTTCGAAGGGGGCGCGCTCGAGCCGCTGCCGATGCGCGCATGGGACGTGCGGCGCGCGCCCGAGGCCTTCCGCTTCATGAGTCAAGCGCGCCACACCGGCAAGATCGCGCTGACCCTGCCGGCCGCCGATCGACCCGCGCGGCACGGTGCTGATCACCGGCGGCACCGGCGCGCTCGGGGCGCTGGTGGCGCGCCACCTCGTCGGCGTGCACGGCGTGCGGAGCGTGCTGCTGGCCAGCCGCCGCGGCGCCGAGGCCGAGGGCGCGGCGGAGCTGCGAGCGGAGCTGGAGGCGGCCGGTGCGCGGGTGCGGATCGCGGCCTGCGATGTGGCCGACCGCGCGCAGCTGCAGGCGCTGCTCGCGACGGTCCCGGCGGAGCACCCGCTGGGGGCGGTGGTGCACGCCGCCGGCGTGCTCGACGACGGCGTGGTCGAGACGCTCACCGCCGAGCAGCTCGAGCGTGTGCTCGCGCCGAAGGTCGATGCGGCGCTGCACCTGCACGAGCTGACCGGGGATCTCGACCTGTGGGGCTTCGTGCTCTTCTCCTCGATCGCCGGCACGCTCGGCGGCCCCGGCCAGGGTGGCTACGCGGCGGCGAACGTGCTGCTCGACGCACTCGCGGCGCGGCGCCGCGCGCAGGGCCTGCCCGCCAGCTCGCTGGCGTGGGGCGTGTGGGCCGCGCAGGACGGCGGCATGGCGGGCGAGCTGCGCGAGCATGACCGCGCGCGCATCGGGCGCTCGGGGATCGCCGAGCTGTCGGCCGCCGAAGGGCTGGAGCTGCTCGACGCGGCGCGCGCGCTCGACGCCCCGCACGTGATCCCGGCGCGCCTGGACATCCCGGCGCTGCGCGCGCTGGTCGGCGACGGCCAAGTCCCCCACCTGCTGCGTGGCCTGATCCGCTCTACCGCCCCCCGCGCCGGGCGGGCGCCGGCGCGCTGGCGGCGCGCCTGGCCGGCCTGCCGGCGCCGGAGCGCGAGCCGGCCGTGGTGGAGCTCGTGCGCGCCGAGGTGGCGAGCGTACTCGGCCACTCCTCGCCGGAGGGGATCGACGGCGAGCGCGCCTTCAACGAGCTCGGCTTCGACTCGCTCGCTGCGGTCGAGCTGCGCAACCGCCTCGCGACCGCCACTGGCCTGCGCTTCCCCGCGACGCTGGTCTTCGACTACCCCAACTGCACGGCGCTCGCCGGGCACCTGCTGGAGACGCTGCTGCCCGACGCGCAGGCGCAGGCGGCGGCCGCCCCCGAGCGCGCGCGGCGCACGCTGCCGGGGACCGCGAACGAGCCGATCGCGATCGTCGGCATGAGCTGCCGCTACCCCGGCGGCGTCTCCTCGCCCGAGGAGCTGTGGGAGCTGCTGGCGAGCGGCGGCGACGGCCTCACGCCGTTCCCCGCCGACCGCGGCTGGGAGCTCGAGCGGATCCACGGCTCGGGCGGCGATCGAACGGAGGACGGGGTCCTCTTGGAAGGCGGCTTCCTGCACGACGCGGGCGAATTCGACGCGGCCTTCTTCGGGATCAGCCCCCGCGAGGCGCTGGCGATGGATCCCCAGCAGCGCCTGTTGCTGGAAGTCTCGTGGGAGGCGTTCGAGGACGCGGGGATCGCCCCCGACTCGCTGCGCGGCAGTCAGACGGGTGTGTTCGCCGGCATCAGCAGCCAGGACTACGGCCGCGGCATGGAGGCGTTCGCCGCCGACTCCGGCGCGGGGGAGGAGGGCCTGGAGGGCTACCTGGTCACCGGCGCGCTCGGCAGCCTGGTGTCGGGTCGCGTCGCCTACACGCTCGGGCTGGAGGGCCCCTCGCTGACGATCGACACCGCCTGCTCCTCCTCGCTGGTTGCTTTGCACCTCGCCTGCAACGCGCTGCGCGGCGAGGAGTGCACGCTGGCGCTGGCGGGCGGGGTCACGGTGCTGTGCACCTCGGGCGCCTTCTCGGAGTTCGCGCGCCAGGGCGGGCTCGCGCCGGACGGGCGCTGCAAGTCGTTCGCCGACGAGGCGGACGGCACCAGCTTCTCCGAGGGCGTCGGCGCGCTGGTGCTGGAGCGGCTCTCCGACGCAGAGCGCAACGGCCACCCGGTGCTGGCGGTGGTGCGTGGCAGCGCGGTCAACCAGGACGGCGCCAGCAACGGCCTGACGGCGCCGAACGGCCCCTCCCAGCAGCGCGTGATCCGCCAGGCGCTCGCCAACGCCGGCCTCTCCGCGGGCGACATCGAAGCGGTCGAGGCGCACGGCACCGGCACGACGCTCGGCGACCCGATCGAGGCGCAGGCGCTGATCGCCACCTACGGGCAGGCCCGCGAGCCCGAGCGGCCGCTGCTACTGGGCTCGGTGAAGTCCAACTTCGGCCACACGCAGGCGGCGGCGGGCGTCGCCGGCGTGATCAAGATGGTGCTGGCGATGCGCCACGGGCGGCTGCCGCGGACGCTGCACGCCGAGCGCCCCTCGCGCCAGATCGACTGGAGCGAGGGCACGGTCGCGCTGCTGCGCGAGGAGCGGCCGTGGCCGCGCAACGGCAGCCCGCGCCGCGCAGGGGTCTCCTCGTTCGGGATCAGCGGCACCAACGCGCACGCGATCCTCGAAGAGGCCCCGCATATGCCGAGCGCCGGCGGCGGGGCTTCCGGCTCGCGGAACGCTGGCGGGGCTTCCGACTTGCCCGGGGAAAACGGCGCTGGTGCCTCGCGCCGGCTGGGTCAGGGCGAGGACGTTCGCGGCGCGCCGATGCTGGGCGGCGGCGAGCTGCCGTGGCTGCTGTCGGGCAAGGGCGAGGCGGCGTTGCGCGCGCAGGCTGGACGTCTCGCCGGGCGGGTGGCCAGGGAAGACATGACGCCCGGTGACGTGGCGTTCTCGCTGGCGCGTCGTTCGGCGTTTGAGCATCGTGCGGTGGTGCTCGGTGGCGGGCGTGAGGAGTTGCTGGCGGGTGCGGGTGCGCTCGCGCGGGGTGAGGCTGCCGGCAATGTGGTGGAGGGGTCCGCGGTGGCGCGGGGGAGGCGGGTGGCGTTCGTGTTCCCCGGCCAGGGTGGCCAGTGGGATGGGATGGCGGTCGAGCTGCTCGACACCGCGCCGGTGTTCGCGGAGCGGCTGGGTGAGTGTGGGGAGGCGCTCGCGGGCTTCGTCGATTGGCGCTTGGAGGATGTCCTGCGCGGCGCCGACGGAGCGCCGGGACTGGAGCGGGTGGATGTGGTGCAGCCGGCGTTGTGGGCGGTGATGGTGTCGCTGGCGGAGCTGTGGCGTGCGTGTGGTGTGCGCCCTGATGCGGTGGTGGGTCACTCACAGGGTGAGATCGCGGCGGCGTGTGTCGCTGGTGGCTTGTCGTTGGAGGACGGTGCGCGGGTGGTCGCGTTGCGTAGTCGTGCGCTTGGTGCGCTCGCGGGGCGTGGTGGGATGGCCTCGGTCGCGCTTGGTGTGGATGAGTTGCGTTCGCGTTTTGGTGCGGGCGTGGATGGGCTGCGCTCGCACGAGAGTGGTCTGGGCAAGGGCGGTCTGGGTGAGGGCGTGTCGGTCGCGGCGGTGAACGGCCCCGGTTCGGTCGTGGTGTCGGGTGACCCGGTTGCCTTGGACCTGCTGGTGGAGCGGTGTGTGGCGGATGGTGTGCGGGCGCGGCGGATCGCGGTCGATTACGCGGCGCACTCGGCGCAGGTGGAGGAGATCAGGGAGCAGTTGTTGGAGGCGTGTACGGGGATAGCGCCGCGTTCGGGTGAGATCCCGTTCTATTCGAGCGTGACCGGCGGATTGCTCGACACCGCCGAGCTGGACGCCGACTACTGGTATCGCAACCTGCGCGAGACCGTTCGCTTCGAGCAGGCGACTAAGGGTCTGCTGGGTGAGGGGTGCCGCACGTTCGTGGAGGCGAGCCCGCACCCGGTGTTGGGCGTCGCCGTGCAGGAAAGCGCCGAGGCAGGCGAGGCGAAGGCCGTTGTGCCCGCGCAGGACACCGATGCGGGGCTGGCTGCCAGACGCGTGGGCGGCGGGCGCATCGAGCCGGGTAGCGTGGCGGCGCTCGGCTCGCTGCGCCGCGACGAGGGCGGCCCGCGGCGCTTCCTCACGTCGCTGAGCGAGGCGTGGGTGCGCGGCGTCGCCGTGGATTGGCGCACCGTGATCGGCGATGCGGCGGGGAGCTTCGTGCGGCTGCCGACGTATGCCTTCCAGCGGCGGCGCTTCTGGGTGCAAGCGGGGCCGGCGGGCGGTGGCGACCTGGCCTCAGTTGGGCAGGCCGCGGCTGCGCATCCGCTGCTGGGCGCGACGGTCGCGCTCGCCGACGGGGGCGGCGCGCTCTTCACCGGCCGCCTCTCGCTGCGCGCGGCGCCGTGGCTGGCCGACCATGCGGTGCTCGGCACGGTGCTGCTGCCGGGCACGGCCTTCGTCGAGCTGGCGCTGCACGCGGGCGCCGAGTCCGGCTGCGAGGAGCTGCGGGAGCTGGTGCTGGAGGCGCCGCTGGTGCTCGGCGAGCAGGACACGGTGCAGCTGCAGGTGGCGGTCGGCGAGCCCGACGCGGAGGGCTGCCGGAGCGTCGGCATCTTCTCGCGGCGGCAGGTGGCGGATGAGGAAGAGCCTGTCGAGTGGACCCGCCAGGCCACCGGGGTGGTGGCACTCGCGAACGCGCCCAAGCCAGATTCCGCGCCCGACACGCGGCCCAGCGGGGCATCCGCGCCTGACTCGCGGCTCAGCAGTGCATCCGCACCCGACTCGCTGCTAGCCGGCGCCTGGCCGCCAGAGGGGGCGGAGGAGCTCGACGCCGAGGGCCTGTACGAGACGCTGGCGCGCGCCGGCTTCGACTATGGCCCGGCCTTCCAGAACGTGCGCCGCGCCTGGCGCCACGAGCAGGGCGTGCTCGCCGAGGTCGAGCTGGCCGAGGAGCAACGCGCACAAGCCGCGCGCTTCGGCCTGCACCCTGCCCTGCTGGACGCGGCCTTCCACCCGATGCTCGGCCTGCTCGACACGGCGGGGGAGGGCGAGGAGCGCGCGCCGCGGCTGCCGTTCGCCTGGAGCGGCGTGCGCCTGCACACGGCCGGCACGAGCGCCCTGCGCGTGAGGCTGCACCTCGCCGGGGAGAGCGAGGCGGTCGCCGCGGAGCTGGCCGACGAGCACGGCACCCCGATCGCCACCGTCGAAGCGGTGAGCGGCCGCGAGATCTCGGGCGCGCAGCTGGCCGCCGCCGGGGCGCATCGCGATGCCCTGTTCGCGATCGAGTGGGTGCCGGTTGAGGCTGCGAGCACTCGCGTGGAGCCCGACGCCGTGGTAATGGCTGATTTCAGCGCCGGTGCACGCGCATCGGATGCGGCAGAGATACCGGATGAAGCGCGCGAAGTGCTGCGTCGTGCGCTCGAGCTGATCCAGCAATGGCTGGAGGATGAACGGCAGGCGGACTCCCGCCTGGTGGTGGTGACCGATGGGGCAATCGCGGTGGGCGATGAGGGGATAGCCGACATCGCAGCGGCGCCGCTTTGGGGGTTGGTGCGCTCGGCTCAATCTGAGAATCCTGGCCGACTGGTGCTGATCGATTCGGACGGCGATCCCGCCTCGCAGGAGATTCTCGGCGCCGCGCTCGCAACGGGAGAGCCACAGTTGGCGTTGCGTGCCGGCGAGGCATTCGCCCCCCGGCTGGTGCGCACCGGCGCCGGCGGCGAGTCCGCCGCCTTCGACGAGCATGGCACGGTGCTGATCACCGGCGGCACCGGCGGGCTGGGCGCGCTGGTCGCGCGACACCTGGTGGAGCGCCACGGCATGCGCAGCCTGCTGCTGGCGAGCCGCCGCGGCCTCGACGCCCCTGGTGCGACCGACCTCCAAGCGGCACTGAGCGACCTCGGCGCGAGCGTGCGGGTGGCGGCGTGCGACGTGGCCGATCGCGCCCAGCTGGAGGCGCTGCTCCAGCCGCGGGAGGGCGAGCCGCCGCTGCGCGCGGTGGTGCACGCCGCCGGCGCGATCGACGACGGCCTGATCGGCTCGCTGACCGAGGAGCGCCTCGATGGCGTGCTGGCGCCAAAGCTCGACGCGGCGTGGCACCTGCACGAGCTGACCGCGGAGCTGGACCTGAACGCCTTCGTGCTGTTCTCCTCGGCGGCCGCGACCCTCGGCAGCCCCGGCCAGGGCGCGTACGCGGCGGCGAACGCCTTCCTCGACGCATTGGCCGAGCAGCGCCGCGCGCGGGGCCTGCCCGCGGTGTCGATCGCGTGGGGCAAGTGGGCGCGGGTGAGCGCGATGACCGCGCACATGGGCGAGGCCGATCTCGCACGGATGGAGCGGATGGGGATGCACCCGCTCGCCGACGAGGAGGGCTTGGAGCTGCTGGACGCCGCGCAGGCGACGGGCAATGCGCGCGTGCTGGCGGCGCGCATCGGGCTGGCGCCGTTGCAGGCGCTGGCGCGCGCGGAGATGCTGCCGCCGCTGCTGAGCAAGCTGGTGCGCGTGCCGACGCCGCGCCGCGCCGAGCAGGGCGGCGGCCTCGCACGCCGCTTGGCAGAGACGCCGGCGGGCGAGCGCGAGGGGGTGGCGCTGGAGCTGGTGCGCTCGCTCATCGCGGTCGTGCTGGGGCACGACTCGGCGGCGGCGATCGACCCGCGCGCGGCGTTCAAGGAGCTGGGCTTCGACTCGCTCACGGCGGTGGAGCTGCGCAACCGCCTCAGCGCGGCGGCGGGGCTGCGACTGCCGGTGACGCTCGTGTTCGACTACCCGAACGCGACGGCGCTCGCCGGCTACCTGGCGCGCGAAGCCCTGCGCGAGGAGCACGGGACGGACGTCGCCGTGCGCGCCCCGCGGGCCACCGAGGAGCCGGTGGCGATCGTCGGGATCGGCTGCCGCTACCCGGGGCGGGCGGGCACCGGATCGGTGCGCTCCGCGGCGCAGCTGTGGGAGCTGCTGGAAAGCGGCGGCGACGGGATCTCCCCGTTCCCGGAGGACCGCGGCTGGGATCTGGACCTGCTGCGCGAGCTGGACCCCACCCGCGGCGCGGAGGGCGGCTTCGAAGGCGGCTTCCTGCACGACGCGGGCGAGTTCGACGCCGCCTTCTTCGGGATCGGCCCGCGCGAGGCGCTGGCGATGGACCCGCAGCAGCGCCAGCTGCTGGAAGCGTGCTGGGAGGCGGTGGAAGACGCCGGCATCGACCCGCACGCGCTGCGCGGCAGCCAGACGGGCGTGTTCGCGGGCCTGATGTCCCACGACTACGCGAGCGGCGTCGGCGCGGGCGCGCTGGCGGCGATGCCCGAGGGCGTCGCCGGCCACCTCGGCACCGGCAACGCCGGCAGCGTGCTGTCGGGCCGCGTCGCCTACGTCTTCGGCCTGGAGGGCCCCGCGGTGACGATCGACACGGCCTGCTCCTCCTCGCTGGTCGCCCTGCACCTCGCCTGCAGCGCGGTCCGCGCGGGCGAGTGCGAGCTGGCGCTGGCGGGCGGCGTGACGGTGCTGGCGCAGCCGGGCGTGTTCCTGGAGTTCGCCAACCAGCGCGGCCTCGCCGGCGACGGGCGCTGCAAGTCGTTCGCCGAGGCCGCGGACGGCGCCGGCTTCTCCGAGGGCGTCGGCGTGGTCCTGCTGGAGCGCCTCTCCGACGCGCAGCGCAACGGCCACGAAATCCTCGGCCTGGTGCGCGGCAGCGCGGTCAACCAGGACGGCGCCAGCAACGGCCTGACGGCGCCGAACGGCCCCTCCCAGCAGCGCGTGATCCGCCAGGCGCTGGCAAGCGCGGGCCTGACCCCGGCAGACATCGACGCGGTGGAGGCGCACGGCACGGGCACGACGCTCGGCGACCCGATCGAGGCGCAGGCGCTGCTGGCGACCTACGGCCAGAACCGCCCGGCCGACGCCCCGCTGTGGCTGGGCTCGATCAAGTCCAATATCGGCCACACCCAGGCGGCGGCGGGCATCGCCGGCGTGATCAAGATGGTGCTCGCGCTGCGCCACGGGACGCTGCCGCAGACATTGCACGTGGATCGGCCCTCGTCCCATGTGGAGTGGGAGGAGGGGGGGGTGGTGCTGTTGACCGAGTCCCGCACGTGGGCCGCGAACGGCCGCCCGCGCCGAGCGGGCGTCTCCTCGTTCGGGATCAGCGGCACCAACGCGCACGTGATCGTCGAGGAAGCGCCGCCCGTCGGGGACCCGGCGCAGGCGAGCCCGAATGGAGGCACCCCGGTCGAGGTCGACGAGGGCGCTCCGGCGCCGACGGGCGCGAATGGGGGCGCGCCGGTGGAGGTCAACGGGGGCGCTCCCGACGTGGATGCGGGAGCCCGCGGCTTGATGGATGCCATGTCTGGGGCTGTGACGCCCTGGATCGTCTCGGCGCGCAGCGAGGCGGGGCTGCGCGGCCAGGCGGTGCGGCTGCTCGACTTCGTCGAGGGCGACGCGGATCCGGGTGTAGCCAACATCGGGCTCTCGCTCGTCGGTCGCCCCACTTTCGAGCATCGCGCGGTGCTGCTAGGCGAGCGCGACGAGCTGCTCGACGGGCTGCGCGGGCTGGCGGACGGCGAGGTTGTGAGCGGCGTCGTCGCGGGTGCGGTGTCGCGCGAGGCAGGGAAGGTGGCGTTCCTGTTCACCGGCCAGGGCGCCCAGCGTGTCGGGATGGGTCGCGAGCTGTACGACGCCTTCCCCGTGTTCCGCGCAACCTTCGACGAGGTCTGCGGTCACCTCGACGAGCTGCTGGGGCAGGCGCTGCGCGAGGTCGTGTTCGGCGAAGGCCGGTTCTCCGAGGAGGCCGGTGGTGCGAGTCCGCTCGACGAGACGATGTTCACGCAGGCTGGGCTGTTCGCAATCGAGGTGTCGCTGCTGAAGCTCGCCGAGAGCTGGGGCCTGCGTCCCGATCTCGTGATCGGCCACTCGATCGGCGAGGTGGTCGCGGCGTACGCCGCGGGCGTCTTCTCGCTCCAGGACGCCTGCAAGCTGGTCGCGGCGCGCGGCCGGTTGATGGGCGAGCTGCCGGCCGGTGGCGCGATGGTCGCGATCGCGGCGAACGAGCATGAGGCGCTGGAGTCGTTGACCGGCTACGAGGACCGTGTGGCGCTCGCCGGCGTGAACGGCCCCACCTCCGTAGTGCTCTCCGGGGATGAGGATGCGATCTCGGATCTCGCGGCGCTGTGGGAGAGCCGGGGTCGCAAGGTGAAGCGGCTGAAGGTCAGCCACGCGTTCCACTCGCCGCGGATGGACGCGATGTTGGAGGAGTTCCGGCGGGCGATCGAGGGGATCTCGTTCAACGAGCCACGGATCCCGGTCGTCTCGAACGTGACGGGGGAGGTCGCGGCCGACGGGCTGCTGACCGACCCGGCGTACTGGGTGCGCCACGTGCGCGAGCCGGTGCGCTTCGCCGACGGTGTCGGCTGCCTGGCGGCGCAGGGCGTGCAGAGCTTCCTCGAGCTGGGGCCGGATGGGGTGCTGAGCGCGATGGTGCACGACACACTCGAGGACGCGGTGGCCGTCTCCGTGCTGCGCCGCGAGCGCTCGGAGGCGCGGACGCTCTTCACAGCTCTGGCGGAGCTGTGGGTGCGCGGCCAGGCGCTCGACTGGTCGGCGGTGTTCGCCGGCTCCGGCGCACGGCGCGTGACGCTGCCTCCATACGCCTTCCAGCGCGAGCGCTACTGGCTGGCAAGCGACGGCTTGGCCGCGGGCGACCCGGCCGCGATCGGCCAGCAGCGGGCGGGGCATCCGCTGGTGGGCGCGGCCGTCTCGCTCGCCGGAGGGGAGGGCCTGGTGCTAACCGGCCGCCTCTCGCTGCGCACGCAGCCGTGGCTGGCGGACCACACCGTGATGGGCGGCGTGCTGGTGCCGGGCACGGCGTTCGTCGAGCTGGCGCTGTACGCCGGCGGCCAGGTCGGCTGCGCCACGCTGCGCGAGCTGGTGATCGAGCGTCCACTGGCGCTAGGCGAGCGAGATGCGCCACAGCTGCAGCTCGTGCTGGACGCCGCGGATGAGCTGGGCGCGCGGGCCGTGAGCATCTACTCCCGCGCGGGCGACGCGCTCGGGGGCGACTTGGGCGACGGCGAGGCCGGCTGGGTGCGCCACGCTGCCGGCGTGCTCGTCGCGCGGGAGGAGCAGCAGTCGGACGAGGGGGCACAGACGGGCGAAGAGGCCGCCAGGCGCCGCGCGCGCGAGCTGGGCGCGGTGTGGCCGCCAGCCGGCGCGGTGGCCGTCGCGGTCGATGAGCTGTACGACGATTTGGCCGAGCGCGGCGTCGAGTACGGTCCGGCCTTCCAAGGCGTGCGCGGCGTGTGGCGCCGCGACGGCGAGCTGTTCGCCGAGGTCGAGCTGCCGGCCGCCGTCGGGGAGCAGGCGGGCGCGTTCGCCCTGCACCCGGCGCTGCTGGATGCGGCCCTGCACGCGATCGCCGTCGGACCGGGAGGCGAGGACGGCGAGGAGGCTCCGAACGGCGCGTGGCTGCCCTTCTCCTGGGAGCAGGTCGGGCTGTTCGCCAGCGGCGCCTCGCGCCTGCGGGTCTCGCTGGCGCTGCACGCCGAGCAGGGCCACAGCTCGGCCTCGCTGGTGGCGGCCGACGAGGCGGGCGGGCTGGTCGCCATGGTCGGCTCGCTGGTGCTGCGCGAGGTCTCCGCCGGGCAGCTGGGCGCGCGGCCGGGCGCGACGCGCGACTCGCTCTTCTGCCTGGAGTGGGCCGCGGTCGAGGGGCTGCGGGCGGCGGCAGCCATGCCCGCCGGGACCGTCGTGTTGGGGGCCGAGGATGGGGGGCTTGCCCGCGCGCTGCAAGCGGCCGGCGCGGAGCTCGCCGTGCACGAGAGCCTTGCGTCGCTGAGCGCGGCGGTGCAGGCCGGCGCCACGCCACCCGGGCTGGTGCTCGTCCACTGCCCCCCCTCCCCCTCCCCCTCCCCTTCCGCCGCGGCAGCCGATGCGCACGGGGCCGCACACCACGCGCTCGAGCTGGTGCAGAGCTGGCTCGCGGACACGCGCTTCGCGGACGCGCGGCTGGTGCTCGTCACCCGCGACGCGGTGGCGGCGCGCGCGAAGGACACCGTCGATGGCTTTGGGCTCGCCACGGTGTGGGGGCTGGTGCGCTCCGCGCAATCGGAGAGCCCGGGGCGGCTCGTGCTCGTGGACGTCGACGGCGAGCCCGAGTCGTGGGCGGCGCTGGGCGCGGCGCTGGCGGCGGACGAGCCGCAGCTGGCCGTGCGCGCGGGTGAGGTGCTCGCCCCCCGGCTGGCGCGGCCCGGCGGCGACGGCGCGCTGGCGCCCCCCACTGGGCCGGGTTGGCGGCTCGACGTCTCGACGCGAGGCACGCTTGAAAACCTCGCGCTGGTCGAGAGCGACGAAGGGCAGCGGCCGCTCGGCCAGGGCGAGGTGCGGGTCGCGGTGCGCGCCGCCGGCCTGAACTTCCGCGACGTGCTGATCGCGCTCGACATGTACCCCGGGGCGGCGCTGATGGGCGGCGAGGGCGCCGGCGTGGTCGTCGAGGTCGGCGAGGGGGTCGAGGGTCTCGCCGTCGGCGATCGCGTGATGGGCCTGCTGAACGGCGGCTTCGGCCCGCTGGCGGTCGCCGACAGGCGGCTGGTCGCCCCGGTGCCGGAGGGGTGGAGCTTCGAGCAGGCCGCCACCGTGCCGGTTGTCTTCCTGACCGCTCTCTACGGGCTGCGCGACCTGGCGGGGCTGCGCAAGGGCGAGCGGCTGTTGGTGCACGCCGCGACCGGCGGCGTGGGGATGGCGGCGGTGCAGCTGGCGCGCCACTTCGGCGCGGAGGTGTACGGGACCGCCAGCAACGGCAAGTGGCCGACGCTCGAGGCGATGGGCTTCGCGCCGGAGCGGATCGCCTCCTCGCGCACGGCCGAGTTCCGCGAGCGCTTCCTGGCGGCCACCGGCGGCGAGGGCGTGGACGTCGTGCTCGACTGCCTCGCGGGCGAGCTGGTGGACGCCTCGCTTGACCTGCTGCCGCGCGGCGGGCGCTTCGTCGAGATGGGCAAGGCCGACGTGCGCGACGCCGAGGAGGTGGCGGCCGCGCACCCCGGCGTCGCCTACCGCGCCTTCGACATGCTCGAAGCGGGCCCGGAGCGGATCGGGGAGCTGCTGGGCGAGCTGGGCGAGCTGTTCGCGCGGGGGGCGATCGAGCCGCTGCCGCTCACCGCCTGGGACGTGCGCCGTGCGCCGGATGCCTTCCGCTTCCTCAGCCAGGCGCGCCACACCGGCAAGCTGGTGCTGCGGATGCCCGCGCCGGTCGTTGCGGCCGGCACGGTGCTGATCACGGGCGGCACTGGTGGCCTGGGAGCGCTGCTGGCGGGCCACCTGGTCGCGGCGCACGGCGTTCGCTCGCTGCTGCTCGCCTCCCGCCGCGGCCCCGAGGCCGAGGGCGCGCTGGAGCTGCGGGCGCGCCTGGAGGCGCAGGGCGCGCGGGTGCGGATCGCCGCCTGCGACGTGGCTGACCGCGAGCAAGTTGCGGCGCTGCTCGCCGAGGTTCCGGCCGAGTACCCGCTGGGCGCCGTCGTGCACACCGCCGGGGTGATCGACGACGGCATGATCGACGCGCTGACGCCGGAGCGCATCGACCGCGTGCTGGGCGCGAAGGTCGATGCCGCGCTGCACCTGCACGAGCTGACGCGCGAGCACGACCTGTGGGGCTTCGTGATGTTCTCCTCGATCGCCGGTGTCTACGGCGCCCCCGGCCAGGGCAACTACGCGGGCGCCAACGCCTTCCTCGACGCGCTCGCCGCCCACCGCCGCGCGCAGGCGCTGCCCGCCGATTCGATGGCGTGGGGCCTGTGGGCGCAGGAGAGCGCGATGACCGGCGCGCTGGCCGACGCCGACAAGTCGAGGATGGAGCGCTCCGGCCTCAGCGCGCTGTCGGCCGCCGAAGGGCTCGCGCTGTTCGACGCCGCCCGCGGGCTCGACGCGGCGCTGACGATCCCGGCGCGCCTGGACATCGCCTCGCTGCGCGGCCTGGCGCGGATCGGCGCGGTGCCGCCGCTGCTGCGCGGGCTGATCCGCGCCCCCGCGCAGCCGGCCCGCGCGGCGGCCGGCTCGCTCGCGGCGCGCCTGGCGAACGTCCCGGCGCCCGAGCGCGAGGGCAACGTGCTGGAGCTGGTGCGGGGCGAGATCGCCACCGTGCTCGGCCACCGCTCCGCCGCGGACGTCAACGTCAACCGCGCCTTCAACGAGCTGGGTTTCGACTCGCTCTCGGCCGTCGAGCTGCGCAACCGCCTCGCTGCCACCACAGGGCTGCAGCTGCCGGCGACACTGATCTTCGACTACCCCAACCCGCACGCGCTCACCGGCTACCTGCTCGGCCTGGTGGACGAGCAGGGCGGGGCGGCGCCCACGCTGGAGGCGGAGCTGGACCGGCTCGACGCGCTGCTGGCCGCCGTACCCGACGACGAGGCCGAGCGCCGCCGTGTCAGCGCCCGCCTGCAGGAGCTGCTCACGCGGCTGAGCGGCGCGGCGCGCGAGGCGGAGGGCGCCACCGTCGCGGAGCGGCTGGCAGACGCCTCCGACGATGAGATCTTCGGCTTCATCGACGAGCAGCTGGGCACGGGCGCAGGGGGAGAGGGAGGCTCGGATGGTGGGTAGGCCACGGCGAGCGGCAGGTGCCGCGGGTCCGAGCGCGTCGGAGGGGGCGGGCGGCTAATGGCAGACGACGAGCGGCTGCGCGAGTACCTCAAGCGCGTCACGATCGAGCTGCACGACACGCGCTTGCGCCTGCGCGAGGAGCAGGAGCGCGCGCGCGAGCCGATCGCGATCGTCGGGATGAGCTGCCGCTACCCGGGCGGCGTGGCCTCGCCCGAGGAGCTGTGGGAGCTGGTGGCGCGCGGCGGCGATGCGCTCTCGGAGTTCCCCACCGACCGCGGCTGGGACCTCGAGCGCATCGACGGCGCCGAAGCCGGCGGCGCTGCCGGTGAAGGCCCCCGCGAAAGCGGCTTCCTGCACGCCGCGGGCGAGTTCGACCCGGCCTTCTTCGGGATCAGCCCGCGCGAGGCGCTGGGAATGGACCCGCAGCAGCGCCAGTGGCTGGAAATCGCGTGGGAGGCGTTCGAGGACGCGGGGATCGACCCGGCCTCCGTGCGCGGCGGCCAGGTCGGCGTGTTCGCCGGGATCAGCAGCCAGGACTACGGCCGCGGAATGGAGTCCGCGATCGGCGACGCCTCCGCCGCGGCGGTCGAGGGCTACCTGCTGACCGGCGCGCTCACCAGCCTGGTGTCGGGCCGCGTCTCCTACGCGCTGGGTTTGGAGGGGCCGTCGCTGACGGTGGACACGGCCTGCTCCTCCTCGCTGGTGACGCTGCATCTGGCGTGTGGGGCGCTGCGCGCGGGCGAGTGCTCGCTGGCGCTGGCGGGCGGCGTGACGGTGCTGTGCACCTCGGCGGCGTTCGAGGAGTTTGCGCGCCAGGGCGGGCTCGCGCCGGACGGGCGCTGCAAGTCGTTCGCGGACGCGGCGGACGGCACCAGCTTCTCCGAGGGCGTGGGGGCGCTGCTGCTGGAGCGGCTCTCCGACGCCCGTCGCAACGGCCATCCGGTGCTGGCGCTGGTGCGCGGCAGCGCCGTCAACCAGGACGGCGCCAGCAACGGCCTGACCGCCCCCAACGGTCCCTCCCAGCAGCGCGTGATCCGCCAGGCGCTGGCGAGCTGCGGCCTCGCCGCGGGCGACGTGGACGTGGTGGAGGCCCACGGCACCGGCACGATGCTGGGCGACCCGATCGAGGCGCAGGCGCTGATCGCGACCTACGGACGGGGTCGCCAGCCGGACCGCCCGCTGCGGCTGGGCTCGATCAAGTCCAACTTCGGCCACACGCAGGCGGCGGCCGGGGTGGCGGGCGTGATCAAGACGGTGATGGCGCTGCGCCACGGGGTGATGCCGCGGACGCTGCACGTGGACCAGCCCTCGCGCCAGGTCAACTGGTCGGCGGGCACGGTCGCGCTGCTGCGCGAGCCTGCCCCATGGGAGCGCAACGGCCGCCCCCGCCGCGCGGGGGTCTCCTCGTTCGGGATCAGCGGCACCAACGCGCACGCGATCCTGGAGGAGGCCCCGGAGGTCGAGGGCGGGGCTCCCGTGGGGGCCGATGGTGAAGCGTTCGCGCGAGAGGACGGCGGAGCTTCCGTCGCGCGCGGGGACGGCGGGGCGGCTTCGCGGCCCGCCGACGGATCCGCCGCGAGCCCGGCAGCGGTCTTCGCCCCGGCGGTGTCGCCGTGGGTGCTGTCGGGCCGGGGCGAGGCGGCGTTGTGCGACCAGGCGCGGCGACTGGATGCACGGGTGAGCGGCGATCCGAGTCTGACGCCCGCTGATGTGGCGTTCTCGCTGGTGCGTCGTTCGGCGTTCGAGCGTCGTGCGGTGGTGCTCGGCGGGGAGCGTGAGGAGTTGCTGGCGGGTGTGGGTGCGCTCGCGCGGGGTGAGGCTGTCGGGAATGTGGTAGAGGGGTCCGCGGTGGCGCGGGGGCGTCGGGTCGCGTTTGTGTTCCCCGGCCAGGGCGGCCAGTGGGATGGGATGGCGGTCGAGCTGCTCGACACCGCGCCGGTGTTCGCGGAGCGGCTGGGGGAGTGTGGGGAGGCGCTGGCGGGGTTCGTCGATTGGCGTTTGGAGGATGTGTTGCGTGGTGCCGAGGGCGCACCGGGGTTGGAGCGGGTGGATGTGGTGCAGCCGGCGTTGTGGGCGGTGATGGTGTCGTTGGCGGAGCTGTGGCGTGCCTGCGGCGTTCGTCCCGACGCAGTGGTAGGCCATTCGCAGGGTGAGATCGCGGCGGCGTGTGTCGCTGGTGGCTTGTCGTTGGGGGATGGTGCGCGGGTGGTCGCGTTGCGCAGTCGTGCGCTTGGTGCGCTCGCGGGGCGTGGTGGGATGGCCTCGGTCGCGCTCGGCGTGGATGAGCTGCGTTCGCGTTTTGGTGGTTCGGCTGAAGATGTGTCGATTGCCGCAGTGAACGGCCCCGGTTCGATCGTGGTGTCGGGTGACCCGGCTGCTTTGGATCTGCTGGTGGAGCGGTGTGTGGCGGATGGTGTGAGGGCGCGGAGGATCGCGGTCGATTACGCGGCGCATTCGGCGCAGGTCGAGGAGATCAGGGAAGAGTTGTTGGAGGCGTGCGCGGGAATAGCGCCGTGTTCGGGTGAGATCCCGTTCTATTCGAGTGTGACCGGCGCGCTGCTCGACACGGCTGAGCTGGACGCCGACTACTGGTATCGCAACCTGCGCGAGACGGTTCGCTTCGAGCAGGCGACGAAGGGTCTACTGGCGGAGGGGTGCCGCACGTTCGTGGAGGCGAGCCCTCACCCGGTGTTGAGCGTCGCCGTGCAGGAAAGCGCCGAGGTGGACGACCTCGAGGACGTGAGTGCGCTCGGCTCACTGCGTCGCGATGAGGGCGGCCCGCGGCGCTTCCTCACCTCGCTCGGCGAGGCGTGGGTGCGCGGGGTCTCTGTTGACTGGCGCGCCGTGATCGGCGACGCCGGGGCAAGCTTGGTGCGTCTGCCGACGTACGCCTTCCAGCGGAGGCGCTTCTGGGTGGAAGCGGGGCCGGCGGGCGGCGGCGATCTCGCCGCGGTCGGGCAGGCCGCTGCCGAGCACCCGCTGTTGGGCGCGACGGTCGCGCTGGCGGACGGTCGCGGGTGGCTGTTCACGGGGAGGCTGTCGCTGCGCTCTGCCCCGTGGCTGGCCGATCACGCGGCGCTGGGATCGGTGCTGGTGCCGGGCACGGCGTTCCTCGAGCTAGCGCTGCACGCTGGCGCGCGAGCGGGCTGCGGGGTGGTGCGGGAGCTCGCGCTGCAGGCGCCGCTGGTGCTGGATGCCGGTCTGCTCGCCTCCGACTCGCCCGAGCCGGAGGGCGTGCAGCTTCAGGTGGCGGTGGGAGAGCTGGATGGGGAGGGCTGCCGGCCGGTGAGCATCCACGCGCGGCGCGAGGGTGCTGCCGAGGAAGCCGATGCCTGGGTGCTGCACGCGAGTGGCCTGCTGGCCGGCGAGGCGGTGGCCGACGGAGCGGACGAGCAGCTCGCGGCTGCGCGCGATGCGCTCGCCGGGAGCTGGCCGCCGCCGGGAGCGGAGCCGATCGAGCTCGACGGCGCCTATGAGCGGCTGGCCGACGCGGGCCTCGAATACGGGCCGGCCTTCCAGGGCCTGCGCTCCGCCTGGCGGCAGGGCGAGCGCCTCCTCTTCGCCGAGGTCGAGCTACCCGAGCAGGAGCGTGCGCAGGCGGGGCAGTTCGGCGTGCATCCCGCGCTGCTGGACGCCGCGCTGCACACGGTGGGGTTGGCCGCCGTGGACACGCGGGTCAACCACGACGCCGCCGCCGACGACGCCAACGGCGGCTCCGACACCACGGTGCGGCTGCCGTTCGTGTGGAGCGGCGTCGGCCTGCACGCGGTCGGCGCCGCGGCGGCCAGGGTGTGCGTCGTGGCCGCTGGCGAGGACTCCCTCTCGCTGTGCGCCGTTGACGCCAGCGGCGCGCCGCTGCTCACGGCACAGCGGCTGGTCGTGCGCCCGATCGCGGCAGGCCAGCTGGAGGGGGCGGGGGAGGAGGCGCACCGCGACTCGCTGTTCGCGGTCGAGTGGGTGCCAGCCGAGCTTGTGAGCGCTCGTGAGGAGCCAGCCGCCGTGGCGATGGCCGATTTCAGCAACGGCGCGCGCGCATCGGATGCGGCAGAGATGCCGGGCGAGGCACGCGAGGTGCTGTATAAGGCGCTCGAGCTGATCCAACGCTGGTTGGAGGACGAGCAGCAGGCCGATTCCCGCCTGCTGGTGGTGACCGAGGGAGCGGTGGCGGTACACGAGGAGGGGGTCGCCGACCTCGCCGCGGCCCCGCTCTGGGGGTTGGTGCGCTCGGCTCAATCAGAGAATCCCGGGCGACTGGTGCTGGTCGATTTGGACGGCGATCCCGCCTCGCGGGATGTTCTCGACGCCGCACTGGCGACAGGAGAGCCGCAGTTGGCACTGCGGGCCGGGAAGGCATTTGCCCCCCGGCTCATACGAGCGAGCGCAGGTGACGCGGGCGCAAATGACGAGAGCTCAAATGACAAGAGCGCAAATGATGAGAGCGCAAATGACGGGACCCCCGCCTTCGATGAGCACGGCACGGTGTTGATCACCGGCGGCACCGGCGAGCTGGGCGGGCTGCTCGCCCGGCACCTGGTCGAGCGCCACGGCGTGCGCCATCTACTGCTCGCCAGCCGGCGTGGGCCCGACGCCCCAAACGCCGCCGCGCTCGCGGCCGAGTTGGCGGAGCTGGGGGCGACTGTGCGGATCGAGGCGTGCGACATGGCCGACCGCGAGCAGGTGCGGCGGCTGCTGGGCCAGGTGAACCCGGCACATCCGCTCAGCGGCGTGGTGCACGCGGCGGGCGCGCTCGACGACGGCGTGATCGAGTCGCTGAGCCCCGCCCGCGTGGACCGCGTACTGGCGCCGAAGCTCGACGCAGCGTGGCACCTGCACGAGCTGACCGCGGAGCTGGACCTGCGTGCCTTCGTGCTGTTCTCCTCGGCGTCGGGCACGTTCGGCAACCCCGGCCAGGGCAACTACGCAGCGGCGAACGTGTTCCTCGACGCGCTCGCCGCCCACCGCCGCGCGCGCGCCCTGCCCGGGCTCTCGATCGCGTGGGGGCGGTGGGAGCTGCGCAGCGAGATGTCGGCCCACCTCACGGCGGCCGACCTGGCGCGGCTCGGGCGCATGGGCGTCTCCGGGATCACGGCCGAGGAGGGCCTCGGGATGCTCGACGCCGCCTGCGCGAGTGGGCGCGCGTCGGTGGTGGCGATGCGCATCGGGCGCAACGCGCTACGCGCGGCCGCGCGAGCCGGTGTGCTGCCCGCGCTGCTGCGGGGTCTCGTGCCGACGCCCCCGCGCAGAGCCGGCGATGGGGCGGCACACGGTTCGCTCCCGGCGCGCCTGGCTGGGACACCGCCGCCGGAGTGGGAGCGCGTGGTGCACGAGGTGGTGCGGGCCGAAACGGCGCTCGTCCTGGGGCACGACTCGCCCGCGGCGGTGGACCCCGAGCGGCGCTTCCTGGAGCTCGGGCTCGACTCGCTGACGGCCCTGGAGCTGCGCAACCGGCTAGCCACGATCAGCGGACTGCGCCTGCCGGTGACGCTGGTGTTCGAGCACCCGACCCCCGCCGCGCTGGCCGAGCATCTGCACGCCCAGCTGCGGCTTGCGCAGGCGGAGGGCGAGGAGGGAGCAGCCGCCGCGAGGCATCCCGCCGCGGGGAGCACGGCCGCTGGAGGCATGACCGCGGGGAGCACAACCGTGGATGAGGCTGCCGCGGAGGCCGGCACGGGGAGGGCGCTCAGCTCGCTGCTGCCGCGGGCGCTCGAGCTAGGGATGCTCGAGGAGCTGATGGGCATGGTCGCGACCGCGGCGAAGCTCCGTCCGACGTTCGACGACTGCCTGGAGCCCGCGGAGGCGCCGGAGGCGATCCGGCTCAGCGAAGGCTCTCAGCGCCCCGCCGTGATCTGCGTCTCCTCGCTGCTGGCGATCGCCGGCCCGCATCAGTACGCGAGGTTCGCCAAGCCCTTCCGCGGCCGGCGCGAAGTGTCGGCGCTCCCGGTGGCGGGCTTCCTGGCGGGCGAGCGCCTGCCCGCCAGCTTCCAGGCTGCCGTCGAGACCCACGCCGCGAGCGTGCGGCGGGCCGCTGGGGACGCGCCGGTGGTGCTCCTCGGCCACTCCACCGGGGGCATCCTCGCCCACGCGCTGGCGGAGCACCTGGAGCGCGCGGGCACCCCGCCGGCGGCGGTGGTGCTGGTGGACACGCACTGGAGCGACCGCCTCGCGATGGTTGGCCCAGCGGCGATCGGCGGGATGCTGGCGCGCAACGGGGCGCACGTCGCGATCGCCGATGCCGCGCTGACGGCGATGGCGGCCTACAGCGGCTTCGTGATCGAGCGCGAGCCTTCGGAGTTGCGCGCCCCGGTGCTGCTGGTGCGCGCGTCGGAGCCGCTGCCCGGCGCCGCGGCCGAGCGGGAGGGGTGGCGTGCCTCGCTGGACGTGCCCCACACCGCGGTCGACGTGGCGGGCGATCACTTCACGATGATGGAAGCGCACGCCGAGGCGACGGCGCGAGCGGTGCAGGAGTGGCTGAGCGCGCTAGAGCCGGTCCGGTGACTTCGCGTTATTCCCCGCCGGGCTACTCCCCGCTCCAGCGCGGGGACCGCTTCTCGGCGAAGGCGCTCATCCCCTCGCGCAGGTCGCGCGAGGCGAACGAGGCGCGGCGCAGCTCGATCAGCTCCGCTTCGACATCCTCGGGGAGCGTGCCCTCGGCCCGCAAGAGCTCGGCGATCACACGCTTGTTCCCAGTCTGGGAGAGGGGCGCGTTGCCGGCCAGCTCCGCTGCCAGCGCAAGCGCCGCGGCCTCCAGCTCCTCCGCTGGAGCAAGCCGGTTGACAAGCCCCCACTGCAACGCAACGGCGGCGTCGATGTAGCTGCCGACCAGGAACAGCTCCCGCGTGCGTGCGGCGCCGATCGCGTCGAGGAAGCGGCGCAGGCCGGTGTGCGAGTAGACCAGCCCAAGCTTCGCGGGGGGCATCCCCAGCTTGATCCCCTCGGCGCCGATCCGCAAGTCGCAGGCCAGCGCCAGCTCCAGCCCGCCACCGATCGTGTGCCCCGGCAGCGCGGCGAGCGTCGGGTAGGGAAACTCGGCCAAGGCTTCGATCGCGGCGGTGAAGGGATGCGCGACCAGCCGCTCGGCCTCTTCCTGAAAGCGCGTGTCGTCGGCGATCCCGCCGATCTCATAGCCGGCCGAGAAGAGCCCATGCGCGCCGGTCACGATCACGCAGCGAGCCTCGCCGCCGGTGGCCAGCTCGGCGAGCGTCGCCGTGATCGCGTCGAGGATCGGGTGATCGAGCGCGTTGCGCTTGGCGGGGTTGGAGATCGTCAGCCGTACGACGTGCGCGCCCGGCCGGTTGACCAGGAGCTTGCCGTCGGCCAGCTCGCGCGCGTCGCTTGAGGGAGCGCTGGAGGGCATCTACTCCAGCACGACCAGCGCGTCGCCCTCGTTGACCGCCTGCCCCTCCTCGCAAAGGATCTCGGAGACCGTGCCCGCGTCCTCCGCCTCGACCGGCATCTCCATCTTCATCGACTCGAGGATCGCGACGGTGTCGCCCTCCTCGATCCGATCCCCAACCTCGCACTCGATCTTCCAGACGGTGCCGGTGATGTGAGCCTCTACCTGAGCCACGCCGAGCCCTCCCATAGATGTCGCCTTGCCACGATGCCGGGGAGCATAGCTCCCGACCCAGAGTCCCACGCGGGCGAGCCACGGCGAGATCGCGGCGGCCGGAGCGCCGCTGGGGCTGAGAAACGCCGCCTGACCCGTTTGGGTATTGACAACGGGGCGAGCTGTGGTGTACGATTGCCTGTATCAAGGTCATCCCCAGTGGTGGCCTCGTGGACATAGGATCGGGTTGGGTAGGCGCATTTCGCGGTTGACATCAAGCGCTCGCGGAATGTATGTTGGGTAGAGGGACTGGGTCGCAACGTTGAGAGGGAGCTGAATCAGGCGTGGTTTCGACAGGGAGAAACGTGACAGGAGTCGCCGCGCATCGCCCGATGGGTGATGCTAGATGCGCCAGCTTGGCGCTGTCGCATCTCTCTCTCTCTCTCTCTCTCTTGGTCTTGGCATCTCAGGGCTGAGCGCGGTTATCGCCTAGCCTCGAAGCGCCGCCTCGGCCCGCTGTGCGGGCTGGGCTCTAGCACGGCCTGGGGTGTGGCGTGATGGCCGCGCGCGTGGCCACAGGGGTCTCGCGTCGGTCGGCTGCGACTGCGATCGACGTTCGTAGGCGTGCCCGTGCCGCCAGTCAGGGCGCCGGGGGGCAGAGTGCGCGGGTGGCTGACATTCAGCGTTCGCGGCTGCTCGCGGCGGGCACGCGTGCGGTGGATGAGTTGGGTTGGGCGAATACGACGGTGGCGGATATCGTCGCGCGCTCGAGGATCTCGCGGCGGACGTTCTATGAGACGTTCGCCAATCGCGAGGAGTGCCTGGCGGCGGTGCTGGAGGACATCCTCGCTACGGTCGCGGGGGAGCTCGCGGACGCTGGCCTTGAGGGTTTGGGATGGCGTGAGCAGGTGCGCCGGGGCCTGTGCGTGATTCTCGCGTTCTTGGATCGTGAGCCGGTGCTCGCTCGGGTGTGTGTGGTGCAGGCGTTGAGTGGCGGCCCGGGTGTGCTGGCGCGTCGCGAGGAGGTCCTTGGCGGGCTGGTGGCGGTGGTCGATGAGGGTCGTGAGAGCCCGCGCGCAACAAGGTGCACGCGGTTGACCGCGGAGGGTTTGGTGGGTGCTGCGTTTGGGATTGTGTATGCGCGGCTGTTGAAGGGCCAGCGCGAGCCATTGACAGAGCTGTTGGGTGAGGTGATGGGGATGATTGTGTTGCCCTATCTGGGGTCGGCGGCGGCGCGTCGCGAGCAGGATGCACCTGCACCGCGTGTGGTGACGCCGCGTACCGCGCAGCGCCCCGCGTGGCCGGAGCGGGCGGCGGCGGATCCTTTGGAGAGTGTCCCGATGCGTCTGACGTATCGCACTTCGCGGGTGTTGGAGGGTGTGGCGGAGCTGGCGGGGCATGGGTCGGCCCCGAGCAATCGTGCGGTGGGGGATTTCGCAGGGATCCAGGATCCCGGGCAGGTATCGAAGCTTCTGCGGCGCCTGGAGCGCTTAGGGCTGCTGGTTAACAGCGGTGCTGGGCATGTCAAGGGCGAGCCGAATGCGTGGCGGCACACTCACCAGGGTGAGCTTGTCGCGCGGAGTATCCGCGCTCACAGTCGGTTCGAGAGCGAGGCCGCGTGATGAGTGGTTGTGGCCTTGTGTGTGTCGTGGTTTGTCGCAGTGCGCCTGTGGGCGTGTCGTTGTTGATCGATCGAGGGGTTCTCCCCTCTGTTCTGGAGGAGGAGATGGTTCGATGATCGTTCGCAGGTTTGTGTTCGCTGGCTTGGTTTCGCTGTGTGTGACGGTGGGGACGTTGTTGTTGGGGAGTGCGGTGGCGCTGGCGGCTGGTGCGCCGGTGATCGAAGCGGAGTCCTTCTCGGATGTTGGGTCTTCGAGCGTGACGCTGAACGCCCAGATTGACCCTAATGGTGAGCCCACCGGCTACTACTACGAATATGGGTCGAGCGCGGCGTATGGGTCGAGGACTCCCGAAGTGTTTCTCGGTGAAGGGGAAGGCGCGTTGCCGGCTCCGTCGCATGTGGAAGGGCTGGTGGCGAGCGAGGAATACCACTTCAGGGTAGTGACGGTTAGCGAAGCGGGTACGGAACGTGGCGCGGACACGCCGTTTCGTACCCTGTCCGTTGGTCTGCTCGGTTTGCCTGACGGCCGGGTCTACGAACGCGTTACGCCTACCGACGAACGTGGCTTCAGCGTCTATACCCCGCTGGTCTTCAAAAACCACCTGTCGTACGCGGAAGGTCTGTATACCGAACGGCCGTTTCGGGCAGCGGCAGACGGCGATGGGGTGGTGTATGTGGCGAGCCCGTCGGTGAGTGGGGGTAGTGGTTCCAGTGGCGAATCTGAGGGAAACGACTATCTAGCGACGCGGTCACCGGGAGGTGGGTGGACGCAGGTGAATCTACAGCCTACGGGCTACCGTAAGGCCGAATATCAGGCATTCAGCGATGATCTCTCGACCGGATGGCTCATTGCCCGGGGCGAATCCGGGTTTGAAGAAGAACTGCCACCGCTCTCGCCGGAAGCGCCGGGCAAATACAAAGTGTTGTATGCGCGCTCCAACAGCGATGGTGCGTATCGGCCCCTGTTCACCAAGACAGCGACGTTCCACCGCGACGAAAGAGAATTCGGAGCCTACAATGCCGGTGAAATCATCGGAGGTGAACATTCGGCTGTATACGCCGGTTCCTCAGACAATCTCCAAGAGATGTTGTTCGAGGCCAACGACGCGCTGACCGACAACGCCATCGAGGGCGGCGAAGAGGAGAACAATCTTTACTTGACGGTAGATGGCCGCTTGAGCCTGGTGAATGTGCTTCCAGATGGATCTTCGGAAGCGAATGCCACATTCGGTGCGCCACCATTTAGCTTTGTGGCTGGCGATTCTGGTATCTTCCCGGACTTTAGTCATGTGATCTCTGCGGATGGGTCGCGGGTATTTTGGACCCAGATGGAAGGCGACGGTTCTCCGAAGGCGCTGTATGTGCGTGAGAACCCCGCACAGCCGCAGAGCCCGCTCGAAGGGGGTCGCTGCGCGGTGCCGGCGGATGCGTGCACGGTGTTGATCTCCGAAGGGGGCAGGTTCTGGACTGCAACTGCGGACGGGTCGAAAGTGATCTTCACCAACGGCGGCCTCTATGAGTACGACGTAGAAGATGGTCAGACGACTGATCTGACTCCTGGGATCGAAGTTCAGGGCGTGATCGGCGCCGGCGAGAATGAGGAATACATCTACTACGTCAACAGCGGCGACCAGCTTGAGTTGTGGCACGCCGGGACATCCACGGTGATTGCGCAGCTCTCCGAAGGGGATGGCGAAAAGGTAGGGCCCTACTCGCCGAACTTTGGGCCGCGCGGCGATTGGACTCCTGGCATCGGAACGCGCACTGCTGAGGTGACACCGGACGGACTCGGCGTGGTGTTCATGTCGAGGGAAAGTCTGCCGGCGGTCGGCTTCCCCGGGGGGTATCGCAATGAAGGGATGGAGGAGGTGTATGTGTACGAGGCTGAAGGCGGCCAATTGTTCTGCGCCTCGTGCAACCCTAGCGGGGAATCACCGGAACACAACGAAGAGACCGGAGCAGCCTATCGCGGGAAGGCGGCGGCTGCGTTTCTGCCGATCAGCTATAGCCATACGTATGCGCCGCGGGTGATCTCCGAAGGCGGTGGCAGGGTGTTCTTCGATAGCGCTGAGCCGTTGGTGGCGCAGGACACGAATGGCAAGCAGGATGTGTATGAGTGGGAGCGTGACGGTGTCGGTAGCTGCCGGGAAGCGGATGGGTGTGTTTATCTGCTTTCGGGTGGTACGAGTGGGTCGGCGTCGTGGCTGCTGGATGCGAGCTCGAGTGGGGAAGACGTGTTCGTTATCTCGCGCGCGGAGCTAGTGCCAGATGATCCGTACGAAGGGTTCGCTGTGTTTGACGCACGGGTTGGTGGTATGCAGCCGGTGGTGGCGCCGGAGTGCACGGGGTCCGGTTGTCAGGGTGTGCCGCCAGCGGCACCGATCTTCGCGACACCGGCGAGCGTTACGTTTGCTGGGGTCGGGAACTTCCCAGCGCCGTCGAGTGTGTCGGGGCCGGTGAAGAGCAAGCCTAAGGCGCGGGTGTTGACGCGCGTGCAGAGGCTCGCGCGGGCGTTAAGGGCGTGCCGGAAGCAGCGGCCTGTGCGGGCGCGTGCCGGGTGCGAGGTGCAGGCTCGCAAGCGATATGGGGCGCGGTTGAAGGCCAAGGGTTTGGCAAAGGAGGGGAGGTAGAATGTTCGCGAAGCGTGTGTTTGTGCTGTTGGCGTTGGGCTTTGTGGTGCTGTTGGCAAGATCGGGCTCTGTGTGGGCTGCCGCACCAGCACCAGGGTGGGAGATCTTCGCGAGGACCGCGCCGACGAACCTGCCGCCCGGTGGTACAGGCGTGGTGGATCTGTATGTGTATAACACCGGTGCGGGGACGGGCGAACACCCCGCAATCACCGATGAGCTGCCCGAAGGCCTGGCGGTGACCAGTGCGAGCTTGGATGTGCAAGTGCCAGTAGGAGGTGGTATTGGTGGTCCTGGGAGCTCCGAGGGTGAATGTACGGTGGCGTCTGCGCAACGGGTGACTTGTACAGCGGGTAGTGTGCCACCGGGTGCAGTGATGGAAGTCACGATCGGGGTCAACGTTGAAGGCGACGTGGCTTCTGGCAGCGAAGGGTCGAATGTGGCTGGTGTCAGTGGTGGTGGCGCGCCTGATTCAGCGAGCGATATCAAGCGTGTGCGGTTCGGTTCGGCGTCGCCCGGGTTCGGGTTCGCGGGGTTCGACTCGTGGCTTTCCAACGCGGATGGCACGATTGATACGCAGGCGGGCTCGCACCCGTACGCTCTGACCACAGTGTTCGCGACCAACAGCAACGGCGTAGGAGAATTCGAAGAAACCACGGCTGGGAGCGGCAGCATGACAGGTGGCGAAATGCGGGATGTGGTCGTGAACCTGCCGCCTGGGATCGTCGGTAACGTGACGGCTGTGCCGCGTTGCTCGCGCAGACAGTTCGACGGCGAACAATCCGTGTTCGAAAACCCCAACACGTTTTATGAACCGACGTGTCCGGCGTCAACGCAGGTCGGTATCGACCAGGCGCAACCCAACGGCATTCGCGTTTCGTTCAAGGTGTACAACCTGGTACCGCCGCCGGGTGTCGTCGCGCAGTTCGGGTTCAGCTTCGAAGGGGCGTTGGTCTTCATGGACTTTGGGGTACGCTCGGGTGGCCCGAGTGCGCTGGCGAGCGACTATGGGATCAGCGCGCATGTCGATCCCTTTCCGCAGAAGGGAGTCGTGTTCAACACGACTACGATCTGGGGAACGCCGGGGGAAGCGAGCCACGCAGAACAGCGCGGAGGGGGGTCGTCGGGGGCGGGATCGGCGCCGTTGCTGACGGTTCCGACGTCATGTGAAGGCCCGCAGGAATTCTCAATCGAAGCGCTCGGGACTTGGCAAAACGAAAACGTACGCGCACGGGACTCGATTCTCACGCACGACAGCACGGGCACCCCGGTCGGGTTCACCGGCTGCGATCATCTCGGGTTCGGCCCGACGCTGAGTATCGCGCCAGACACGACCGCGGGGGATACCCCGGCGGGGTTGACTACCGAAATCAAAGTACCCCAAGAAGGCCTGGCGGCCCCTGGGGGGATCGCCGCGTCGAACCTCAGGGACGGGACGGTTGTGCTACCTGAAGGGATGGTCCTGAACCCAGGGAGGGCGGCCGGCCTGGCGTCATGTCCGCTCGACCAGGACGGGGTCAACCAGGAAGGCCCACCCCAGTGTTCGCCGGCATCGCAGGTCGGAACCGCGGTGATCTCCACTCCGGTGTTGCCCGAACCGCTTGAAGGCAAGGTGTACGTCCTTGAATCCCAGCCACCCGACGTGAAACTGCTCGTAGCGCTGGCGGGGCAGGGCATCGAAGTCAAGCTGGTCGGGGACGTGCATCTGAACACCAGTACGGGGCAGTTGACGACGGTGTTCAAAGAAAACCCGGAGTTGCCGTTCACAGACTTCAAGCTCGCGTTCAGCGGGGGATCACAGGCGGCGCTTGTGACCCCACCAGGGTGTGGGTTGTTCACGAGCACCTCGGACTTCACACCGTGGAGCTCCCCCGCCGTGGAAGACGTCTTCTCGTCAAGCAACTTCCAGATCGCCACCGGCACCAACGGTGCCACGTGTGCGTCGCCGCTGCCGTTCACGCCGGGCATGATCGCTGGGGCGACGACTGACCAAGCCGGTGGGTATACCGCGTTCACGATGCTGCTGACCCGTGGGGATGATCAGCAGCGGATCTCCAAACTGCAGTTCAAGACCCCGAAGGGCCTGCTCGGGATGATCAGCCACGTCCAGCTCTGCGAAGAACCCCAAGCCGCCAAAGGCGAATGCCCCACCGGCTCGCAGATCGGGCATACGATCGTGGGTGCTGGTGCTGGCCCGGATCCGTTGTATGTGCCAGAGGAAGGCAAGCCGGAAGCCCCGATCTACATCACCGGCCCCTACGAGGGCGCCCCCTACGGGCTGCTGATCGCGGTTCCGGTGATCGCTGGCCCGTTCAATCTGGGGACGACGGTGGTGCGGGGGAAGATCGAAGTGGATCCGCAGAGCGCGCAGTTGACGATCAGGACGGATCCTTTGCCGGTGGTCCTGGATGGGGTGCCGGTGGATATGCGGACGATCAACGCGGTGATCGACCGCAAGGAATTCATGTTCAACCCAACCAACTGCAACCCACAATCCTTCAGCGGCACAGCCACAAGCGTCGAAGGCACGAACGCAACCTTGTCCAGCCCGTTCCAGGTGGGGTCCTGTCGCAGCCTGACGTTCAAACCGGGGTTCAAGGTCTCGACGTCGGCGAAGACGTCGCGGACGCAGGGCGCGAGCCTCCGGGTCACGATGACCTTGCCCGACGAAGGCGGGTTGAGCAGCACCGCGAACGTGCAGCGGGTCAAGGTGTCGCTACCGAAACAGCTGCCGACCCCGTTGAAAACGCTGCAGAAGGCCTGCTTGGAAAAGACGTTCGCGGAAAACCCCAAGAACTGCCCCGTCGCCTCGCAGGTCGGGACGGTCAAGGTCTCAACCCCGGTCCTCCCCGGTGGCCTAACGGGCACCGCGTACTTCGTCTCCCACGGTGGCGCGAAGTACCCGGAACTCATCATGGTCCTCGTCGGCCAGAACGGTGTGACGGTGCAGGTGCATGGGGAAACGCAGATCAGCAAAGCGGGGATCACGACCGCGACGTTCGCGACGGTGCCCGATGTGCCGTTCTCGAACTTCGAACTCACCCTGCCGCAGAGGGAATTCCCGGCGTTGACCGCAAACGGGAACCTCTGCAAGGGTACGCGCTTGATGCCGACGGAACTGGTCGGCCAGAACGGCCTCGTGATCCAGCAGAACACGAAGATCGCCGTCACCGGGTGCCCGAAGACGAAGAAGGCGACCCACAAGAAGGCCGCGAAGAGGAAGGCCGGCAAGCACAGGGCGCGCGGCAAGAAGAGGGGGTAGGCGTCGCGGTGACGGCTGGGCATGGATGCCGGCGCGGAGCGCTGCTCATGACCCGAGCAGGCGGCGGGTACAACTGCGATCCCGCACCCCTACGAGGCAGTTACGCAGGTCAAAAAGCGTAGCCCCAGCCACGTGCGGTGGCGCGGCTTGGCGGTCGTGGCAGCCCGCTAGCGCAGCAGCTGGTAGGGCACGCCGAGTGCGCGATAGGTGCGCTCGGCGCGCCCGTCGCGTGTGAGGAGCTCGAGGTCGTGCTCTAGTGCGGTGAGGGCGATCAGTCCGTCGTAGGTTGCTCCGCCGCTGACACCAGCTTTGGCCAGTTGCACAGGCGCTTTTGCGTACCTGCTCGCGTCGAGCGTGGCGTATGCCGCTGGCAGTCTTGTGTCAACGAGTGCAGCTGCGTCGGTGCTCGTCAAGCGGCGGGGAGGGGGGAATCTCGTGAGGACGCTGTAGGTCTCGATCGCCACGTGGGCGATAGTCGTCGTGCACTGCTTCAGCGCATCTTCAGCGAGAGCACGGGCCTCGTGATCGGCGACGAAGGCCGCGATCGTGATGCTGCTGTCTGCTGTCCTCCTCACCGGCGCTCGCGCACCGCTTCGAGCGTGCGTCGCACCTCTTCGTCGGTGAGGGGAGTACCAGTTGCTGCAACCATTGGCCCGCTGGGCCCTTCGACCAGCTTGGCCGGCTCATGCGATGCCGACAGCTCGAGGTGGCCGTCAACCACGTCGATCTCAAGCGGCGTATCGGGCGAGAACCCAAGCTCCTCCCGTAGATGCTTGGGCACCACCACCCGACCCGCGCTGTCGATTGACACTTGCATGGCAAGAGAATACCATACTAGTGGTACGGCTTTGACATCGCAGGACCACGGACACTCTTTGGGGTCCTCGGTTGTGATCCGTGACGCCGCTGGATGCCTACGTGCTTGTCGCGTTCATGGTTTGGGGGGCCGGCTACGCCAATGGTCCGCGCGATCCTGCGCGCGAGGGTGACGCGGCTGTGGCGAGCGCCAACCTGGCCGAGACGCTCGATGTCTCACATCGCTACGAGGGTCGCTCTGGCGGCCGGGACTTGACAACTGGTTGCCGGCGTGGTTATAGTCGTGTTGTCTTGATGTTCCGCGTATGGATCATCGAGTCAATACATAGAGGATCAGGTTGGGTCGATCGGTGTCCGTGGTTGACCTTCGTTGGAGCGCTCTTAGGGCGCTGTCGGGGAGAGGGACCGGGTCGTTGGGCTCAAGAGGGAGCATTGATTAGCGTGGTTTCGAGAGGGAGAAACGTGATAGGAGTCGTTACGCGTCACCGAAAAGGTGATGCTAGATGCGCCAGCTTGGCGCTGTCGCATCTCTCTCTCTCTCTCTCTCTCTTGCCCTAGGCGTCTTGAGTCTGAGGCCCGTAGCGGCCTAGTCGCAAAGCGCTGGTTTGGCCCTCCTCGTGGGGGTGGGCTTGATGTGCTCTGTGGAGGATTGGTGTGATGCCGGCGCAGACGCGTCGGCGTCCGGTGGTGTCGCGCTCGCGCGGTGATGAGCGTTCGTGGGTTGGTCGGCAGGGTCGGTTTGCGGGTATTCAGCGTTCGCGGCTGTTGTCGGCGGCGATCCGTGCGGTCGATGAGCTGGGGTACTCCGACACCTCGGTGGCGGACATCACGACGCGGGCAAAGGTGTCGCGGCGCACGTTCTACGAGCAGTTTCCGGACCGCGAAGCGTGCTTGGCGGCGGCGCTCGAGGACGCGCTAAGCGTGATCGTGCGCGACCTCATAGACGCGGCCCTTGAGGGTCTTGGGTGGCGTGAGAGAGTGCGCACCGGCTTGTGGCAGGTCTTGGTGTTTTTGGATCATGAGCCGGTGTTGGCGCGGGTGTTGGTGGTGCAGGCGTTGCGTGGTGGCTCGCGGGTGCTGGAGCGCCGCGAGGCGATCCTCGCACAGCTCATCGCCGTCGTTGACTGGGGCCGTGGGGAGGGTGCGCGTGGTGGGGAGTGCACGGCGCTGACGGCGGAGGGCCTGGTGGGCGCGGCGTTTGGGATCGTGTATGCGCGGCTGTTGAAGGGCCAGCATGAGCCGCTCAGCGATCTATTGGGTGAGTTGATGGCAATGATCGTGCTGCCCTATCTGGGGCCGGCGGCGGCGCGGCGTGAGCTGGCCCGGCCTGCGCCGGGGGCCCCTGCGCGTGCCTCGACCGGGCGTGTCCCGTCCGACGTGGCGAGCTCTGTGCGGGCTGTGGCCGATCCGCTTGAGGGTGTGCCGATGCGTTTGACGTATCGCACCTCGCGGGTGCTGGAGGGCGTCGCGGAGCTCGCAGGGCAGGGCACTGACCCGAGCAACCGCCAGGTAGGGGAGTTCGCGGGGATACCCGATGCGGGGCAGGTCTCGAAGCTCTTGCGGCGTCTGGAGCGTCTGGGATTGCTGGCGAATGGCGGCCCGGGGCATCTGAAGGGCGAGCCGAACGCGTGGCGGTTGACGGCTCAGGGTGAGTCGGTCGCGCGGAGCATCCGTGCTCACAGCCGGTTTGAGAGCGAGGCCGCGTGATGCCGGATCGCGTCTCTGCCTGCTTGGAGGTTTGTGTTTATGCGCCTGTGGGCGTGTCGTTGTTGATCGATCGAGGGGTTCTCCCCTCTGTTCTAGAGGAGGAGATGGTTCGATGATCGCTCGCAGGTTGACATTGGTTGGTGTGGTTTCGCTGAGTGTGATGATGGGGTTGCTGTTGGGGAGTGCAGTGGCGTTTGCGGCTGGTGCGCCGTCGATCGAAGGGGAGTCCTTCTCGGATGTCGGCTCCTCGAATGCGACGCTGAACGCGCAGATCGACCCCAACGGTGTGGCGACGAGCTACTACTGGGAATACGGGCCGAGCGAAGCGTACGGGTCGCGCACACCGGAAGTGTCGCTCGGCGAAAGCGAAAGCACGCTCCCTGCCCCGGCGCATCTGGAAGGCCTGGCCGCGAACAGCGAATACCACTTCAGGATCGTCGCAGTCAACCCTGCGGGCACCGAACACGGCAGCGACACGACGTTCCGCACGCTGCCGGCCAGTCCGCTCGGGTTGCCGGACGGCCGGGTTTATGAAATGGTGAGCTCATTCGGGAGCGCGCAGAACGGAACCGCGCAGGTGTATACGCCCGACGTATACGGCCTCGGATTGGCCCTGTCAGAAGGCATCTTCACGAAATTCCCGTTTTTGGCAGCTGCCAATGGTGAAGCTGCCGCGTATGCGGGCGACCCGTTAACTGGTGGCAGCGGTAAGGGCGGGCAGAGCTCTGGTAACGAGTATCTGGCAACGCGACTTCCCGGCGGCGGATGGAAGCAGGCGAATATCCAGCCCCACGGGAAATTCAGCGCGAGCTACCAGGAGTTTTCGAGTGATCTCACCAGCGCAGTCCTCACGGCCTCGAGTGAAACGGGGCTTGAAGACGGGCTGCCGCCACTTTCGCCCGAAGCACCTGGTCACGGTTATACAGATCTCTTCCAGCACGCTTTTGCTGATGAAGCCTATGAACCCTTCTTTACGAACGATGTGACGCTCCACCGCCCCGTCAATCAAATTGACTTCCAATCTGCGGAATTTCTGGTAGTTTATGCTGGCGCGTCGGCTAATTCGAGCGAGCAGTTGTTTCAGGTGAACGACGCGCTGACCGAAAACGCTAATGAAATTGCAGAACCATGGCCTGGGACTTTCGAAGGCAATCTCTATGTTTCGACGGGTGGGCATTTGAGCTTGGTGAATGTGCTCCCAGGTGGTGCCTCCGATACACGGGTGACCTTCGGTTCCTTTGTCGGCAGTGGCAGGGCTTACAACGGCAACGGTGAAATCGATCTTAGCCATGTGATTTCGGCGAACGGGTCGCGGGTCTTCTGGACGGATCTGACGACGAATGGCCTGTATATGCGTGAAAACCCGACATCTAGCGACGCGAAGACGATCGAGATCTCCGCTGGCGGGCATTTTTGGACGGCGAATGCGGATGGGTCGAGGGTCTTCTACACCGATGGCGGTCTGTATGAGTACGAAGTTGAAAGTGGCCAGACGACCGATTTGACACCTGGTGTCGAAGTGGCGGGTGTGGTCGGCGCGAGCGAAGATGGGGAATATCTCTACTACGTCGATAGCAGCGACAGCCTCTACCTCTGGCATGCGGGCGTCTCGACACTTGTTGCGGCCAACCTCTCGCCTCAAGACGGTGGGAATGGAACAGGACCAATACCGCCTTACGCCGAAGGCGAAATCGGGGATTGGGCAGGTATGATCGGGAGACAGACGTCGGAGGTGACTCCGGATGGGGGGGCTGCGGTGTTTATGTCGAGTCAAAGTCTGCCGGTAGTGGGTTACCCGCACGGTTATTCGAACGGGGGGCAGGAGGAGGTGTACGTGTATCAGGCCGAAGGCGATGGCCTGTTCTGCGTCTCGTGTAGTCGCAGCGGGGAAGTGCCCCAGCACGGTGGGGCGTTTTTGCCGGTGAGCAGGATGATGACGGAGCAGCCGCAGGTGATCTCCGATGATGGGAGCAGGGTGTTCTTCGATAGTTGGGAGCCGCTTGTGTCGCAGGATACGAATGGGAAGCTCGATGTGTACGAGTGGGAGCGTAACGGGGCGGGTAGCTGCCGCGAAAGCGAGGGTTGTGTGTACCTGCTCTCGGGAGGCACCAGCTCGTCGTCGTCTTGGTTGCTTGGTGCGAGCGCGAGCGGTGATGATGCGTTCGTGATCTCCCGCGCTGATCTCACGGGGACTGCCGGGTATGAAGGGTTCGCTGTCTATGATGCGCGGGTTGGCGGTGTGCACCCTGTTGCCTCTCCGGTGTGCACGGGTTCGGGTTGTCAGGGTGTGCCGCCGGCGGCGCCGATCTTCGCGACTCCGGCGAGCGTGACGTTCGCGGGGGTTGGGAACTTCCCGCCACCGAGCGCGGGGGCGCCATCGAAGAGCAAATCGAGCTCGAAGGCTAGGTCGAGGTCGAAGAGCGTGCGGGCGAGGGAGTTGGCGGGTGCGTTGCGGGTGTGTAAGCGGCGGCGTGGGCGAGCGCGGTCGGTGTGCGTGGCGCGTGTGCGTCGACGCTACGGAGCGGGGTCGAGTGCCGGTAAGTCGTCGTTGCGAGTGAGGGGGCGGTAGCCATGCGTATACAGAAGCTGACCTTGTTGCTTGGGGTGTGTGTGGTTGGGGTGTTGGTGTGGCCGGTTGCTGCGTGGGCGTCGCCGGGGTGGGAGGCGTTTACGCGGGTCGCGCCGGCGTACCTCCCGCCGGGGGGCACGGGGGAAATCGAATTGCACGTCTATAACACGGGGTCGAGCATGGGCGAAGGTCCGAGGATCGTGGATGAGCTGCCCGCCGGTGTGAGCGCGACTAGCGCCTCGGTGACCCTCCGGGTCGGGCTTTACCACGAAGGAAATGGCTTGGGGAATGGGGATGGTGAATGCTCGGGCGTGCAGGTCGTGACGTGTACCGCGGAAGCGGTGCCTGCGGGCGCGTACGCGATCGTGCTGATCAACGTGAGCGTCAACCCAGGTGTGAGCGGGGAAGCGACCAACCATGTCGCGGTCACGGGGGGTGGTGCGTCGAGTCCGGCGGTGGAGCCGACGCAGGTCAGGTTCAGCGGGGAAGAAGCGCCGTTCGGGTTCTCCGGTTTCGATGCCTGGTTGACGAACGCGGATGGGACGACAGACACGCAGGCTGGCTCGCACCCATATGAGATGACGGTCGCGTTCGCGGTGAACGGTAGAGGTCATGGTTTCTTCGAAGAAGTTCCTGCGGGTGGGGAAACGCAGCAGGTGGTCGTCAATCTGCCGCCTGGGATCGTCGGGGACCCGACCGCAACGCCGCGCTGCACCCGCCGGCAGTTCGATGGCGAAACCGGCGAGGGGGAACCGCATGAAGAGGAACCGACGTGTCCGGCGTCAACGCAGATCGGTGTGGATGAATCGATTGTGCAGGGAGTTCATGTTTCGTTCAAGGTGTACAACTTGGTGCCGCCGCCGGGTATCGCGGCGCAGTTCGCGTTCGACGATCAGGGCACGGACGTGTTCTTGAACGCAGGCGTGAGGTCCGGTGGTCCGACGCCGCTTGACTCGGACTACGGGATTAGCGTGCATACGCTCGTGCCGCAGAAAGCGGTGCTGTTCAACACGACGACGATCTGGGGTGTCCCGAGCGAAGAAAGCCACGATGAACAGCGCGAAGCGCCATCGACTGGTGGGTCGGTGCCGTTGCTGACGCTACCGACCTCGTGTGAAGGCCCGCAGGAATTCTCGATCGAAGCACTCGATACGTGGCAGTATGCGAATCTGCATTCGCGGGCGTCGGTGCTGACGCACGAAAGCACGGGTACGCCGGTTGGGTTCACGGGCTGCAGTGATCTGGGGTTCGATCCGTCGTTGAGTGTGGCGCCTGATACGAGCGCTGCGGATACCCCGGCGGGGTTGACGACCGAAATAAAAGTCCCCCAGGAAGGCCTTGAGACCTTGCACGGGATCGCGACGTCCAACCAGAGAGACGCAACCGTCGTGCTCCCGGAAGGACTGGTCCTGAACCCCGGTCGCGCATCCGGCCTAGTGGCGTGTCCGGTCGATGAAGATGGTGTGGGGCAGGAAGGTCCTCCGCGGTGCCCGGCGGCATCGCAGGTCGGGACCGCCACGGTATTGACCCCATTGCTTGCCGAACCGTTGGAAGGCAAGGTGTACGTGGTGGAATCTCAGCCGCCGGACGTGAAACTGTTGATCGCGCTCGCGGGGCAGGGCATCGAAGTCAAGCTGGTCGGGGACGTGCATTTGAACACGACGACGGGGCAGTTGACGACGGTCTTCAAGGAAACCCCTGAGGTCCCGTTCACGAGCTTCAAACTTGCGTTCAGCGGTGGGTCGCAGGCGGCGCTCATTACTCCGCCGGGGTGTGGGCTGTTCACGAGCACCTCGGACTTCACGCCGTGGAGCTCCCCAGCCGTGGAAGACGTGTTCTCGCCAAGCAGCTTCCAGATCGCCACCGGCACCAACGGTGCTCCATGTGCCTCGCCGCTGCCGTTTACGCCGAGCATGATCGCGGGTGCGACGACCGACCAGGCCGGTGGGTATACCGCGTTCTCGTTGTTGCTTTCCCGGGCGGATGATCAGCAGCGGATCTCCAAACTGCAGTTCAAGACCCCGAAGGGCCTGCTCGGGATGATCAGCCACGTCCAGCTCTGCGAAGAACCACAGGCAGCCAAAGGCGAATGCCCCACCGGGTCGCAGATCGGGCACACGATCGTGGGTGCAGGCGCGGGCCCTGATCCGCTGTACGTGCCGGAGGAAGGCAAGCCTGAAGCCCCGATCTACATCACCGGCCCCTACGACGGCGCACCCTACGGGCTACTGATCGCGGTCCCCGTGATCGCCGGGCCGTTCAACCTGGGGACGACGGTTGTGCGGGGCAAGATCGAAGTGGACCCGGAGACCTCGCAGCTGACGATCACGACCGACCCGGTGCCGACGATTTTGGATGGTGTGCCGGTGGATATGCGGACGATCAACGCGGTGATCGACCGCAAGGAATTCATGTTCAATCCCACCAACTGCAACCCACAAGCCTTCTCAGGCACAGCCACAAGCACCGAAGGAACCACCGCAGCGTTGTCGAGCCCGTTCCAGGTCGGCTCCTGCCGCAGCCTCACGTTCAAACCAGGGTTCAAAGTCTCGACCTCCGCGAAAACCTCACGGACGCAGGGCGCGAGCCTCCGGGTCACGATGACGCTGCCCGACGAAGGCGGGTTGAGCAGCACCGCGAACGTACAGCGCGTCAAGGTGTCGCTACCAAAACAGTTGCCGACGCCATTGAAAACGCTACAGAAGGCGTGTCTGGAAAAGACGTTCGCGGAAAATCCCAAGAACTGCCCAGTCGCGTCGCAGGTCGGGACGGTCAAGGTCTCAACCCCGGTCCTCCCCGGCGGGCTGACGGGCACCGCGTACTTCGTCTCCCATGGTGGCGCGAAGTACCCGGAACTGATCATGGTCCTCGTCGGTCAGAACGGTGTGACGGTGCAGGTGCACGGGGAAACGCAGATCAGCAAAGCGGGGATCACGACCGCGACGTTCGCGACGGTGCCCGATGTGCCGTTCTCGAGCTTCGAACTGACCCTGCCGCAAAGGGAATTCCCGGCGTTGACCGCGAACGGGAACCTCTGCAAGGGCACGCTGTTGATGCCCACCGAACTGGTCGGCCAGAACGGCCTCGTGATCACCCAGAACACGAAGATCGCCGTCACCGGATGCCCCAAGGCGAAGAAGGCGACCCACAAGAAGGCCGCGAAGAGGAAGGCCGGCAGGCACAGGACGCGCGGCAAGAAGAGGGGGTAGGCGTCGCGGTGACGGCGGGGCATGGATGCCGCGCGGAATGCTCCTCATGGCCCGAGCAGGGCGGCGGGTACGACTGCGATTCCGTCGGGACGCCGGTAGGCGGCTTGTCCCGTTGTCACGATCATGGCGTCCGCAAGGTCGTCGCCGAGCTCGTGGCTGAGCCAGTGGAGGTGGCGAAGGTCTCGTTCGCTGGGTGTATGTCCGAGCTTTACCTCGATCGCCAGGATCTTTCGTCCGCGTTCGACGATGAGGTCGATCTCGCGGTCGCCGCTCCACGTGCGCAGGTGCGCGGTTTGAGCCTCGGCGGCCTGGGCGTAGACGCGTACTGAGAGTGTGACCAGGGACTCGAAGAGCGAGCCGAGGAGCGTCCCCTCGCGGGGTATGGAGGGTCCGGCCGGCTGTGGTTGGGGGTGGAGCAGCGCGGTGGCGTCGACTCCCAGGAGGCGAGCCGCGAGCGCCGGATCCGCGAGGTGGTGCTTGGGTGGGGAGGAGAGGCGCGCGAGCCGGTTGCGTGTTGGTAGCCATGCGGGCACGGGGTCGAGGATCCAGAGTCGCTCGAGTACGTCACGGTAAGGTTGGGTGGTCATGCGGGCGGGCGTCTCGCCCCGGTCGCTGCTGGCGGCGTCCCTGATCTTCTCGTAGGAGGCCGTCGTCGCGGTCGCTGCCGCGTACGCTTGCATCCACCGTCGCAGCGTTGCGGGCCGGCGTACCTGGCGGCCGAGGTCCTCGAAGTCGCGGTCAACGATGCGATCGAGGTATCCGTCGAGCTGCGCCCGAGAGAGGCGGCCAGTGAGCCCTCGAATCGCGGGGAACCCAGAGGCGAGGATCTCATCGACGTAGCGCTCCAGATTGACGTCGGTGCGACCGGTGAGGGGCGGTCGTCCGCCTTCGAGCAGCTCTTTGATGCTGACGGTCGGGGAGCCCGTGCCGCGCTCGGCGAGGGTCATCGGCCGCAAGCGCACGCGTACAATCCGGCCGGCTCCCGAATGCGTTGGAGGGTCCATCGGGGAGGCCGATCCGGTCAGGAGGAAGCTCGCGGGTCCAGCGCCTTCGTCAACCGCGCGACGCACGCGGTCGAAGGACTCCGGCAGGCGCTGCCACTCGTCGATCAGTACCGGCCGGTGGCCGTCGAGCAGGCGTGAGGGGTCGGCCTGGGCGATCGAGCGCTCGGCATCGTCATCGAGGCGGTGGACGGTCGCCGCCCGCCGCAGCGCGGTGGCGGTCTTGCCGACGGCCTTCGGGCCCTCAATCGCAATCGCGGGCAAGCCGGCGAGCAGCTCGTCGAGTTCATCGTCAACGATGCGCCTCTGATAGCGCGCGTCCGGACCCGGCTCATGGCTCACCCCGCTACTATACCGTTTCGCGTGCTGCTACGAGACAGTTACGCATATCATTACGGGACGCTTTCGCGAGCGCGGCAGCGACCGGGCAGCGACGTGATGATAGGATGTCATCATGACAGAGCCCGGGGTGACCCATATCAGCGTGGCGGAGGCCAAGCGGCGCTTCGCGGATGTGCTCGGCACGGTTCGCTACCGAGGTGAGCGCTACGTGGTGGAGCGCAACGGCACGCCGATGGCGGCGCTGGTTCCCGTGGCCGACCTCCAGAAGACCGCTGGGGCGCCCGAGCCGTCGGGCTTCCTGGCGCTCGTGGGCGCGTTCGAGGATGAGCCGGGCTACGCCGATTCGCTCGCCGACGCCGTCAGCGCCCGCCGTACGCAGCGTTCGCGACCCGCGCCACGCCTGCCTGAGTAAAGACCTCCGCGATGATCGTCCTCGACACCGATGTCATCGGCGACCTGATGCGCCCGCGTCCCACCCCGACCCTTGTGGCACGGCTCGGCGGTGTGCCGTCCTCCGAGCAGGCGACCACGGCCGTGACCGTCGGCGAGCTGGCCTACGGCGCCCACCGTGTCGATCGCCCCGATCTCTTCGAGCGCGCGATGGGCCTGCTCGCGGGCACGCGCGTCCTCGCTTTCGATGCCGACGCCGCCCAGCGCTACGGGCGGATCCGCAGCGAACTGGAGCGCCAAGGCAAGCGTCTCGACGACCCGGACCTGCGCATTGCCGCGACGGTGCTGGCACACGACGCAACGCTCATCACGGGCAATACTCGCCACTTCCAACGTGTGCCCGGGCTCAGGCACGAGAACTGGCTGTAGCCCTAAAAACGGAATTGGACGCTCCCCGCTCCCGTCGTCGTCGATGAAAAGGCGAGCCTACAGCCGCTAATGCTGTCATTTGCAGGCGCACTGGGTTGTTTGGGTATTGACAAGTGGTCGAGGGGTGGTGTATCGTTGCCTTTGGCATCGTCAGCACAAGTGTTGGAGATGCGGACATAGGATCGGGTTGGGTAGGCGGCATTTCGCGGTTGACATCTAGCGCTCGCGGAGTGTATGTTGGGTAGAGGGACTGGGTCGCAACCGTTGAGAGGGAGCTGAACAGGCGTGGTTTCGAGAGGGAGAAACGTGACAGGAGTCGCCGCGCATCACCTGATGGGTGATGCTAGATGCGCCAGCTTGGCGCTGTCGCATCTCTCTCTCTCTCTCTCTCTCTTCGCCTCCTAGAGGACTCCGCCGTTCGGTCCTAGCGGGCCGCTCGGTTTCCCCGGCAGGGGGAAAGGGAAGAGCCGGGTGCAGTAGCCGTCTAGCCTCGAAGCGCCTGGTCGGCTCGCTGCGCGGGCTTGGGCTTCATACGGCCGGGAGTTCGGCGGTTGGGAGCGTGGCGTGATGCCCGGGCGGGTGTCCACGGGTGGTGTGTCGCGTGGGCCGGCGGCCACCGCGGTTCGTCGGCGTGCTCGCGCTAGCGCTGGTGCGCGGGGTGGGGGCGCGCAGAGCGCTCAGGTGGCTGAGATTCAGCGCTCGCGACTGCTGGCCGCGGCGGTCCGCGCGGTGGACGAGCTGGGGTGGGCGAACACGACGGTGGCGGATATCGTCTCGCGGTCGAGGATCTCGCGGCGCACGTTCTATGAGACGTTCGCTAACCGCGAGGAGTGCCTGGCGGCGGTCTTCGAGGACATCCTCGCCGTGATTACCGGCAAGCTTGCCGGGGCGGGTTTGGAGGGTTTGGGGTGGCGTGAGCGGGTGCGTGGGGGCCTGTGGGTGATCCTCGCGTTCTTCGATCGCGAGCCGGTGCTCGCGCGGGTGTGTGTGGTGCAGGCGTTGAGCGGCGGCCCTGGTGTGCTGGGGCGCCGCGAGGAGACCCTCGGTCGGCTGGCGGCAGTGGTCGACGAGGGCCGCTCGGAGAGCGCGCGTGGCGATGAGTGCACGCCATTGACGGCTGAGGGGCTGGTCGGTGCGGCGTTTGGGATCGTGTATGCGCGGCTGCTGAAGGGCCGGCGCGAGCCGCTCACCGATCTGCAGGGCGAGTTGATGGCGATGATCGTGCTGCCCTACCTCGGGCCCGCGGCAGCACGGCGTGAGCAATCCCGCCCGGCGCCGACGGCGCCCGCGCGTTCCGCGAGGGGGCGTGTCGTGCGTGACGCGGGCTCTGCGCGGGCTGCGGTTGATCCGCTCGAGAGCGTTCCGATGCGCCTGACGTATCGCACGTCGCGGGTGCTCGAGGGTGTGGCTGAGAATCCGGCTGCGAGCAACCGCCAGGTCGGGGAATACGCCGATATCCAGGATGCGGGGCAGGTCTCGAAGCTGCTGCGGCGCTTGGAGCGTCTGGGGTTGCTCGTGAATAGTGGTTTGGGGCATCAGATGGGTGAGCCGAATGCGTGGCGGTTGACGCCTCGGGGTGAGCTGGTCGCGCGGAGCATTCGTGTTCATAGCCGGCTCGAGAGTGAGGCAGCGTGATGCCGGGTCGTGTCACTGCCTGTTTGGTGGTTTGTGTGTGTGCGCCTGTGGGCGTGGTGTTGTTGTTCGATCGAGGGGTTCTCCCCTCTGTTCTGGAGGAGGAGATGGTTCGATGATCACTCGCAGGTTCACACTGACTGGTCTGGTTTCGCTGGGTGTGTTGGTGGGGTTGCTGGTGGGGAGCCCGTTGGCGTTGGCGGTGAAGGGTCACGCGTTCTCTTCGTCCTTTGGCGTGTTTGTGAGCGCGCGTGGTGTGGCGGTTGACGATTCCGCGGGCGCGTCGAAGGGCGACGTGTATGTCGTGGATCAGGGTACGCCCGCGGTCGAGCGCTTCACCGCCACGCAAGCCGAACACAACGAACCCGGCATCTCGCTAACGGGTGCCTCGCTTCTCTCTCCGATAGGCGTCGCGGTCGATGACTCGGGTGGCGCTTCGGCGGGTGATGTGTATGTCGCTGACCCGGGCGCTGGTGTGGTGGACAGGTTCAGTGGTGCGACGGGGAAATTCCTTTCGCGGATCGATGGCAGCGAAACCCCGGATGTGGGGGTGCGTGGCTTTGAACCGGTGGCGGTCGCGGTGGATCCCGCGAATGGTGAGGTGTTCGTCGCGGATGCTCATAACGGCTTGGTGGATGTCTTCTCGCCGGCGGGGGCTTATGTCTCGCAGTTCGCGGCGGGCGCCTCGAGTGCGCTGACTGGGATCGCGGTGAGCAAAGAAGGGGATGCCTATGTGACGGCGACGGGCGGCGAAGCGCTCGAGTTGTTCGCGGCGGGTGGCTACACGTCGGTGTTGCCGGTTGGTGCGGGGGTCAGCGCGGTTGGTGTTGACCCGGTGAGCGGGGATGTGTACTTGGATGAGGCCTATTCGATCGTGGTGCTCAACGAGAACGGGGAATCTTTGGGGAGCTTCGGCTCGAGCTCGCTGGGTGGCTCCACGGGGGTTGGCGCGGATAGCGCGAGTGGCACGGTGTACGCCTCCAACGGCGCAAGCGCGGCGATCTTCGCCGAAGGCGAAACACCCGTCGAACCAGCCACCGATGCGGCGACAGACGTGAACGGCTCAGAAGCAACATTGCACGGCGAGCTTGCGGGTGGGGAGAGCGGCTACTACTTCGCGTACGACCAGGGATCGAGCTGCACGAGCGGCTCGAGCACCGAATCCGCAAGCGCGAGCGGGAGCGTGGAAGCTACTGCCACCCTGTCCGGGCTTCAGCCCGCGACGGGGTACACCGCGTGCCTGGTCGCGACCAACGCATACGGGCAGACCCAGGGCCCCGCGGTGAGCTTCTCGACGTCAGCGGTCCCAGTGACGATCGAAGGGGAGTCCTTCACAGATGCGGGGCCGACGAACGCAACGCTGAACGCCCAGATCGACCCCAACGGGACATCCACCGGCTACTACTGGGAATACGGGCCGAGCACGGCGTACGGGTCGCGGACACCCGAAGTGTCCCTCGGCGAAGGATATAGCGCGTTGCCGGCCTCGGCGCACCTGGAAGGCCTGGCCGCGAACGGCGAATACCACTTCAGGGTCGTCGCGGTCAGCGCCGCGGGCACCGAACGCGGCACCGACACGACGCTCCGTACGCTGCCGGTGAGTCCGCTTGGGTTGCCGGATGGTCGGGCGTATGAAATGGTGAGTTCGTTCGGGAGCGCGCAGAACGGAACCGCGCAAGTGTACACACCCAAGGCCTACGGCCTCGAATTACCCTTGTCGGAAGGCACCTTCACGAAACTCCCGTTTGAGGTGGCTGCGGACGGCGAAGCTGCGGTGTATGCGGGTGATCCGTCGAGTGGCGGCAGCGGTAGGGGTGGGCAGAGCGCGGGTAACGAGTATCTGGCGACGCGGCTCGCCGGGGGTGGGTGGCGGCAGGTGAACATCCAGCCCCACGGAAGGTTCGGTGCGCAATACCGGGCTTTTTCGAGAGATCTCACTAGCGCAATTCTCACAGCTTCGAGCGAAACGGGGTTTGAAGACGGGCTGCCGCCGCTGTCGCCTGAAGCACCCGGTGACGGCTCTACGGATCTCTTCCAGCACGCTTTTGCCGGCGAAGCATATGAGCCCTTTATCACCAATGGTATGACGTTTCACCGGTCTGCTCGTGAACTCGCAGTAGTTTATGCCGGTGCATCGGCCAACTTCGGTGAGCAGTTGTTTGAGGTGAACGACGCGTTGACCGAAAACGCCAGAGAGCCCGGCGGAGAAACCGAAGGCAATCTCTATATTTCGGCGGGTGGACGTTTAAGCTTGGTAAACGTGCTTCCGGATGGCTCCTCGGATCCACTGGCGACCTTCGGCTCCTCGGCCGGCAACGGCTACCGTTACTTCGGCGAAATCGATCTCAGCCACGTGATTTCGGCGGATGGGTCGCGGGTCTTCTGGACGGATCTGGCGACGAATGACCTGTATATGCGGGAAAACCCGACGTCCAGCGATGCGAAGACCGTCGAGATCTCCGCCGGCGGGCATTTCCGGACGGCGAGCGCGGATGGGTCGAAGGTGTTCTACACCGATGGCGGCCTATATGAGTACGAAGTCGAAAGTGGCAGGACCACCGATTTGACGCCTGGTGTCGAGGTCGTGGGTGTGGTTGGCGCGAGCGAAGATGGGGAATATATCTACTACGTAGATAGCGGCGACGGCCTCTATCTGTGGCACGCTGGCGCGTTAACATTGGTGGCTGCCAACCTTTCGCCTCAAGACGGCGGGTACGGAGCAGGTGCGATACCGCCTTACCCTATGAGCTCAAACGGCATCGACGGAGAGATTGGGGACTGGGCGGAGGAGGTCGGGCTGCGGACATCGGAGGTGGCGTCGGATGGGCGGTCTGTGGTGTTCATGTCGAATCAGAGCCTGCCGGTGGTTGGTTACCCGCATGGATATCCGAACGAGGGGCAGGAGGAGGTGTACGTGTATCAGGTCGAAGGCGGCGGCCTGTTCTGCACCTCGTGCAGTCGCAGCGGGGAAGCGCCCCCGCTGACGGCGTATGGTGCGGGTGCGGCCGCGTTTCTGCCGGTGAGCTGGATGACGACTGAGCAGCCGCAGGTGATCTCCGACGATGGGAGTAGGGTGTTCTTCGATAGTTGGGAGCCGCTTGTGTCGCAGGACACGAATGGAAAGATTGATGTGTATGAGTGGGAGCGTGACGGTGCGGGCAGCTGCCGCGAAAGCGAGGGTTGTGTGTATCTACTCTCGGGTGGCACCAGCTCGTCTGCCTCGTGGTTTTTGGGTGCCAGCGCGAGCGGTGACGACGCGTTTGTGATCTCCCGTGCGGACCTGACTGCGGGTAGCGGGTATGAAGGGTTCGCGGTGTATGACGCGCGGGTCGGCGGTGTACAGCCGGTCGCCTCGCCGATCTGTACGGGCTCGGGTTGTCAGGGTGTGCCGCCAGCGGCACCGATCTTCGCGACACCGGCGAGTGTGACGTTCGCCGGTGTCGGGAACTTCCCAGCACCGAGCGCAACGGTGCCACCGAAGAGCAGATCGAGGTTGAAAGCCAAGGCGAAGTCGAAGAGCGTGCGGGCGCGAAAGCTGGCGGGTGCGTTGCGGGCGTGTGAGCGGCGCCGTGGTCGGGCGCGGTCGGTGTGTGTAGCGCGCGCGCAACGGCGCTACAAGGTGGGATCGGGTGCCGGTAAGTCGTCTTTGCGAGTGGGGAGGCGGTAGTCATGCGTATACAGAAGCTGGCCTTGTTGCTTGGTGTGTGTGTGGTGGGGGTGTTGGCGTGGCCGGTCGCTGCGTGGGCGTCACCGGGTTGGGAGGCGTTCACGCGGGTCTCGCCGGCCTACCTTCCTCCGGGGGGCACAGGGCAGATCGAACTGCATGTCTATAACACCGGGTCGAGCACGGGTGAACGTCCGAAGATTGTGGATGAGCTGCCGGCCGGTGTGAGCGCGACCAGCGCCTCGGTAACTCTCCGGACTGGGCTATCCGAAGGAAATGGCTTGGGTAACGGGGATGGTGGATGCTCGGGTGTGCAGGTCGTGACGTGTACCGCGGAAGCAGTGCCCGCGGGCGCGTATGCGATCGTGCTTATCGAAGTGAGCGTTGCTGCCGGCGTGAGTGGCGAAGCGACTAGCCATGTTGCGGTCACTGGGGGTGGTGCGTCGAGCCCGGCGGTGGAGTTGACGCAGGTCAGGTTCAGTGGGGGAGAAGTGCCGTTTGGGTTCTCTGGTTTCGATGCGTGGTTGACGAATGCGGATGGGTTGACAGATACGCAGGCCGGCTCACACCCGTATGAGATGACGGTCGCGTTCGCGGTGAACGGCATAGGCCATGGTTTCTTCGAAGAAGTTCCTGCGGGTGGCGAATCGCAGCAGGTGGTTGTCAATCTGCCGCCGGGGATCGTCGGCGATCCGACCGCAACGCCGCGCTGCACCCGCCGGCAGTTCGACGGTGAAGAAGGAGCGCATTTTGAGGAACCAACGTGTCCGGCGTTGACGCAGATCGGTGTGGATGAATCGATCGTGCAGGGACTCCACGTTTCATTCAAGGTGTACAACTTGGTGCCGCCGCCGGGTATCGCGGCGCAGTTCGCGTTCGACGATCAGGGCACGGACGTGTTCTTGAACGGGGGCGTGCGGTCCGGTGGGCCGACGCCGCTCGATTCGGACTATGGCATCAGCGTGCATACGCTCGTGCCGCAGAAAGCGGTTCTGTTCAACACGACCACGATCTGGGGTGTGCCAAGCGAAGAAAGCCACAACGAACAGCGTGAAGCAGCGTTAACTGGTGGGTCGGTGCCGTTGTTGACGCTGCCGACGTCCTGTGCAGGCCCGCAGGAATTCTCGATTGAAGCGCTCAACACCTGGCAGTACGCGAACCTGCACTCGCGGGCGTCGGTGATGACGCACGAAAGCACCGGCGCGCCGGTTGGGTTCACGGGCTGCAGCGATCTTGGATTCGATCCGTCGTTGAGTGTGGCGCCGGATACGAGCGCAGGGGATACTCCGGCAGGGCTGACGACCGAAATCAAAGTCCCTCAGGAAGGCCTCGAGACCCTGCATGGGATCGCGACGTCCAACCAGAGGGACGTGACGGTCGTGCTCCCGGAAGGACTGGTGTTGAACCCTGGGCGGGCGTCCGGACTGGTGGCGTGTCCGCTTGCTGAAGATGGTGTGGGTCAGGAAGGTCCGCCGCGGTGTCCGTCGGCGTCGCAGGTTGGGACCGCGACGGTGTTGACCCCGCTGCTCTCCGAACCAGAGGAAGGCAAGGTGTACGTCCTTGAATCGCAGCCGCCGGACGTAAAACTCCTGGTAGCGTTGGCGGGTCAAGGTATCGAAGTCAAGGTGACCGGCGATGTGCATCTGAACACGACGACGGGGCAGTTGACGACGATCTTCAAGGAAGACCCGGAGTTCCCGTTCACGAACTTCAAACTCTCCTTCAGCGGCGGAGGCCAGGCAGCGCTCATAACCCCACCCACATGTGGGCTGTTCACGAGCGCCTCAGACTTCACGCCGTGGAGCTCGCCGGCCGTGGAAGATGTGTTCTCGTCGAGCAGCTTCCAGATTGCGACTGGCACCAATGGTGCTGCGTGCGAGTCGCCGTTACCGTTCACGCCGAGCATGATCGCGGGTGCGACGACAGATCAGGCTGGCGGGTATACCGCGTTCTCGTTGTTGCTGTCGCGGGCTGATGATCAGCAGCGGATCTCGAAACTGCAGTTCAAGACACCGAAGGGCTTGCTCGGGATGATCAGCCATGTCCAGCTCTGCGAAGAACCACAGGCCGCGAAGGGCGAATGCCCCCAGGGGTCGCAGATCGGGCATACGATTGTGGGTGCTGGTGCTGGCCCTGATCCGTTGTATGTGCCGGAGGAAGGCAAGCCTGAAGCCCCGATCTACATCACCGGCCCCTACGATGGCGCCCCGTACGGTCTGCTGATCGCTGTGCCGGTGATCGCGGGGCCGTTCAATTTGGGGACGACGGTGGTGCGGGGGAAGATCGAAGTGGATCCGGAGACTTCGCAGTTGACGATCACGACGGATCCGGTGCCGACGATTTTGGATGGGGTGCCGGTGGATATGCGGACGATCAACGCGGTGATCGACCGCAAGGAATTCATGTTCAACCCCACCAACTGCAACCCACAGGCCTTCTCGGGCACGGCGACTAGCATTGAAGGGGCGAACGCGGCGTTGTCGAGTCCGTTCCAAGTGGGGTCGTGTCGTAGCTTGACGTTCAAGCCGGGGTTCAGCGTCTCGACGTCGGCGAAGACGTCACGGACGCTGGGCGCGAGCCTGGACGTGAAGATGACACTCCCCGACGAAGGGGGCCTGAGCAGCACCGCGAACGTGCAGCGTGTCAAGGTGTCGCTACCCAAACAGTTGCCGACTCCGTTGAAAACGCTGCAGAAGGCGTGTTTGGAAAAGACGTTTGCGGAAAACCCGAAGAACTGCCCTGTCGCCTCTCAGGTCGGGACGGTCAAGGTCTCAACCCCCGTCCTCCCCGGCGGCCTGACGGGCACGGCGTACTTCGTCTCCCACGGTGGCGCCAAGTACCCGGAACTCATTATGGTCCTCGTCGGCCAGAACAACGTGACGGTGCAGGTGCATGGCGAAACGCAGATCAGCAAAGCGGGGATCACGACCGCGACGTTCGCAACGGTGCCTGACGTACCGTTCTCGAGCTTCGAATTGACGTTGCCGCAGAGGGAATTCCCGGCGTTGACCGCGAACGGGAACCTCTGCAAGGGCCAGCTGCTGATGCCCACCGAACTAGTCGGCCAGAACGGCCTCGTGATCCAGCAGAACACGAAGATCGCGGTTACCGGATGCCCGAAGACGAAGAAGGCGACCCACAAGAAGGCCGCGAAGAGGAAGGCCAAGCATCCAAAGCGCAAGCAGCGCTAGCAACGACGCGGGGAGCTGGGTATGCACACGCCCACGACGGCGTGCCGTGTTGGTGCCCGTCGGTGGGTTGTGTGCAACGTGGGGAGACGGCGTGCGCCTCAGGGCAGCAGTTCGAAGGCGTCGCGGTGCCTGGGCTGGACGGCCGCGAAGTGGCGGTGGTCGAGCGTGACGATGGTGGGCGCCTGCAGGCGCTCGGCGAGTGCGACTACAGAGGCGTCGGTTCCACCGAGGGGGAAGTCGCGATACTGCTCGACGAGCTCCGCCATGCGCTCGAAGTCTTCCCCGTTGGGTCCCTCGACATCGAAATCGGCGAGACCTGCGAGGAAGGCGCGCTCGGCGGTGGGGCCGAGGCGTCGTCCGACGAAGTAGGTCGCCTCGGCGATCGCGAGGGCCGCGACCACGAGTCGCAGGTCGGTGCGCTCGAGCACGGCGCGCGAGGCGGTGTGGTCGCGGTCGTCGGAGTCGGCCGCCGCGTACAGCGGTCCGGCGTCAACGACCGCGAGAGTGGTCATCCCACTCGCGCGCCAGCAGCTCCTCCATGTCCCGCCCGGTGCTGCGATGACCGCTGCGTCCGAGCGCGGCAAACGGCAGCGGCCGCGTCTCGGTCGGGACGAGGCGCAGGTGCTTGGCGATCGCCTCGCGCGCGATCGCCGATGCGGAGGTGGAGCGGCGGTGCGCCTCGCGGGTGAGCGCTTCGGCGAGATCGTCTGGCAGCGACAGCGTTGTGCGTGTCATACGTGCATACTAGCGCTCGGGTGTGCTCTCAACACGCGATTGGGCCGACTGGCCTACAAGAAAAAGCCGGGAAGAGGGAGGGCCAAGCACCGAAGCGCAAGAAGCGCGGTAGGTGGATAGAGATAGCGCGGGGCGTGCGGTGCTCAGGCGAAGATGTCGGCTGCGGTGATTGCGATCGCTGCCGGTGGCAGGCCGGTGAGACGCTCTCGCGCGCAGACGGCGTGGGTGGGGTTGGGCGCGAGGCGCGGCAGCACAGCGGCCTTGAGGTCGAGCGTGCGTACGATGCGGGCGGCGTCGGCGGAGCGCGCCCACTTCGCCTCGCCCAGCAGCACGGCCTCTTCGCGCTGGCCGGCGAGCGCGACGGCGTCGATCTCGACCGCCGGGTGCTCCGCCCAGAACGGGCCGATCCTGACGACTTCGGGTGCGAGCGCTCCGCTGGCGGCGAGGCGGCGCAGGTGGGCGCGGAACGCCTCCTCCCAGCGGTGCCCCATGTGGTCGTTGAGGCGGGCGATCAGGGGAGTGAGGATGCTGGGGCCGAGGCCTCGTTCGATCTCTGCGCGGTAAGGGTCGACGATCGTCAGCCAGAACGCGAGGAAGTTGTCGGCGATGCGGTAGCTGCGCCGCCGCGTGCGCCTGCCGGCCTCGGTGACGGGCTCCACGCGCTCGATCAGGCGCAGCTCGATCAGGCGTTGCAGCGTGCGTGCCGGCTCGGCGCGGACGGCCTGCTCGATCTGGCTGTGCTTGGTGGCGCCGGCGGCGATCGCGCGCAGCACGAGCTGGCCGAGGTCGCTCCAGTCGCCCTCGGTTGCGAGCACCAGTTGACCCTCGTCGAGAAGCTGCCCGCCGGGGCGGCACACCAGCCGCGCGAGGTTCTCCCGCACGCTGCGCGCCTGATCCCACCACGTGAGGTACAGCGGGATGCCGCCGAGGATGCCCCATACGAGTGCGCGATCGGCGGGTGAGAGCCCACGCAGCATCAATGCCGTCTCGTGTGGCGCGAACGGGTGCAGCGGCAGCGAGAGGTCGATCCGCCCGTACAGCGGCGCCCGCTCCTCCTGGATCGCGTGCATGGTGCGCACCGCCGAGCCGCACAGCAGGATCCGCAGCCGCGTGCGATTGCGCACGCGATCCCAGAACGCTCGCAGCACGCCCGGCAGCTCGGGAGAGACACGCAGCAGCTCGGGAAACTCGTCGAGCACCAGCAGCAGCGGCTCTGTCGCGGCGGCGGCCGCGACGCTCTCGAGCGCATCGTCCCAATCCGTGAACGGCCGTGCCCCGAGGTCGCGCACGCCACCGGCCAGCGCGTCCCCTGCGGCATGGCTGAGTAGGCGCAGCTCATCGTGCGCCGGCCGCCCCGCGCCGGTGTGGAAAACCGCGCGTCGACCCTCCGCGAACGCGCTAAGCAGTGCGGTCTTGCCCACGCGCCGCCGTCCCCAGACAAGCGCGATCCGGCCCGCGTAGGGGGAGTCCTCCCACCATTCCGCAAGTGCCGCCAGCTCGGTTGCTCGGTTGACGAACATGCCGCCAGTGTAGCTGACATCCCATGTCAGTTACGTCAAACGTCAGTTACGTCGGAAGTCAGCTTCGCTGAGGTAGGCAGCAAGGCCAGTCACCCGAAGCTCAAGAAGCGGTAGAGGAGGTCCGACTGCTGGTGCATCCATACCCCGGCAGCGCGGGTGCTGGGGTGCGCCCTGTTGTGGCATCGGGTTCTGGGTCTGGCTTGGTCGTTGTGGGTGTGGGGGTGCGTGAGTGGGACTTGACAGCAAGAGTGGGGCGTGGTACGTTCTCGTCGTTGTTGGCCACCCCCGGGTGGTCGTTCCAAGACATAAGACCGGGTTTGGGTCAACCGACCTGTGGTTGACTCGACGCGTGAGCAGGGATCTGAGTTTGGGAGAGGGCCTGGGTCGTGAAGCGTTATGAGGGAGTTGGTTGAGCGTGGTTTCTAGAGGGAGAAACGTGACAGGGGTCTTCGCACCTCGCGTGATGGGTGATGCTAGATGCGCCAGCTTGGCGCTGTCGCATTCTCTCTCTCTCTCTCTCTCTTGCCTTAGGGCACCTGGGGCAAAGCGCGCTGATCGTCCGGTCCTAACGGGCCTGTCCTCCCACCCCACGCGGGGCGGGATTCGCGCGCCTCTGATCGGGAGCGCAGCATGATGCCCGCGCGTACAGCGGCACGACGCGGCGTCAAGGCTTCGGCTTCGTCCGCCCGGCCCGCGCGAGGTCGGGGTCGGGATCGGTCACAGACTGGTCAGCACGAGCGTTTTGTGGAGATTCAGCGCGCGCGGCTGCTCGCGGCGGCGGTGCGGGCGGTGGACGAGCTCGGGTACTCGGATACCTCGGTGGCGGATATCACCTCGCGGGCGCGGGTCTCGCGGCGGACGTTCTATGAGCTGTTCGCCGACCGCGAAGAGTGTCTGTCGAGGGTGGTCGAGGACATCCTCGGTCTGCTGGTGGCAGAGCTTGCGGGGGCGGGCTTGGAGGGTTTGGCGTGGCGTGAGCGGATCCGTGGGGGGCTTCTGGCGATTCTGGGGTTCTTGGATCGTGAGCCGGTGTTGGCGCGGGTGTTGGTGGTTCAGGCGTTGCGTGGTGGCCCGCGGGTGCTGGAGCGTCGCGAAGCGGTCCTTGCGCAGCTAGCGAGCGTGGTGGACGAGGGGCGTCTGTTGAGTGTGCGCGCAGAACGGTGCACACCGCTGACCGCGGAGGGTCTGGTTGGGGCGGCGTTCTCGATCGTGTATGCGCGGTTGTTGCGGGGTGAGCGGCGGCCGTTGACGGATCTGGTGGGGGAGTTGATGGGGATGATCGTGCTGCCCTACCAGGGAGCCTCGGCTGCGCGGCGTGAGCAGATGCGCCCGACGCCTGCTCCCTCCACGCGCTCTGTGCGTGCGGGTCGTGCATCCTCCGAGGGTGTCGCTGACCCGTTGGGTGGAGTGGCGATGCGCCTGACGTATCGCACGGCGCGGGTGTTGGAAGGGATCGCGGAGCACCCGGGGTCGAGCAACCGTCAGGCGGGGGAGCGCGCGGGGATCTCCGACCCGGGGCAGGTCTCGAAGCTGTTGGCGCGCCTAGAGCGTCTGGGGTTGCTGGCCAATATGGGGTCGGGGCGTGTGAAGGGGGAGCCCAACGCGTGGGTGTTGACCGCGAAGGGGGAGATGGTCGCGGGGAGCATCCGGATGCACGCCCCCGCTGATGATGAAGCTTGTGCTGGTGCGCCGTTGGGCGCGTCGTCGTTGTTCACCGATCGAGGGGTTCTCCCCTCGGCCTTGGAGGAGGAGATGGTTCGATGATCGCTCGTAGGTTGACACTGGCCGGCTTGGTTTCGCTGTGCCTGATGGTGGGGCTGCTGCTGCTTGGGAGCGCCGTGGCGCTGGCGGCGAGCGCGCCAACGATCGAAGCGGAGTCCTTCTCGGACGTCGGATCCTCGAACGCGGCGCTGAACGCCCAGATCGACCCAAACGGCTCCGCGACAAGCTATTACTACGAATACGGGCCGACCGAAGCGTATGGGTCGCGCACACTAGAAGTGTCGCTCGGCGAAGGCGAAAGCGCGTCGCCGGCATCGGCGCAATTGGAAGGGCTGACCGCGAACAGCGAATATCACTTCAGGGTCGTCGCGGTCAGCGCTGCGGGCACCGAACGCGGCAGCGACGCCACGTTCCGTACGCTGCCGGTCAGCCCACTTGGGTTGCCGGATGGCCGGGTGTATGAAAGGGTGAGCTCGTTTGGTAGCGCGCAGAACGGAACCGCGCAAGTGTACACGCCCAATGTGTACGGCGACGAATTGATCTTGGCGGAAGGCATCTTTACGAAATTGCCGTTTCAGGTGGCTGCGGATGGCGAAGCCGCGGTATATGCGGGTGACCCGTCGAGTGGCGGCAGTGGTAAGGGTGGGCAGAACTCGGGTAACGAGTATCTGGCGACGCGGCTTTCCGGGGGTGGATGGCAGCAGATGAATATCCAGCCCCGCGGAAGATTCGGCGCGGTCTACCGGGCGTTTTCGAGCGAGCTTACCAGCGCGGTCCTCACAGCCTCGAGCGAGACGGGAGCTGAAGACGGACTGCCGCCGCTGTCACCTGAAGCGCCTGGGGATGGCTATACGGATCTCTTCCAGCGCGCTTTCACCGGCGAAGCCTATGAACCCTTCTTCACTGATGATGTGACGATCCACCGGTCTCCCGAAAGAGAACGCTTCAATGGAGCACTGCGAGTTGTGTATGCAGGCGGGTCGGCTGATTCTGGCGAGCAGTTGTTTGAGGCAAATGATGCGTTGACAGAAAATGCATCTGAAATAGTGGAACCTGTAGAAAAAACCGAATCTGGTCATTATCCTGAAGGTAATCTTTATGTGTCGGCTGGCGGGCGTTTGGGCTTGATCAATGTGCTTCCGGACGGCTCCTCCTCTGAGCCTCAGGCGACCTTCGGCTCCTTGGCTGGCCAAGGGGAACCTTACGCCGGCGAAATCGATCTCAGTCATGCGATTTCGGCGGATGGGTCGCGGGTCTTCTGGACTGATTTGACGACAATGGATCTGTATGTGCGGGAGAATCCGACATCGAGTGACGCGAAGACGGTGGAGATCGCGGCCGGGGGGCACTTCTGGACGGCGAGCGCGGATGGGTCGAGGGTGTTCTACACCAATGGCGAACTGTATGAGTACGAAGTCGAAAGTGGCCAGACGACCGATCTGACGCCTGGGGTCGAAGTGGTGGGTGTGGTCGGCGCGAGCGAAGATGGGGAATACCTCTACTACGTCGATAGCAGCAACAACCTCTACGTATGGCACGCTGGCGCTTCGACGCTGGTCGCGGCCAACCTTTCATCAGAAGACGGCGGTAATGATGGGCCGATAGCGCCCTACCCCGGCACCTACCGAAACCATATCGGGGATTGGGCGGGACAGATCGGGGAGCGGACGTCGGAGGTGACGCCGGATGGGGGGGCTGTGGTGTTCATGTCGAATCAGAGCCTGCCGGCGGTGGGTTACCCGCACGGCTATCCGAACGAGGGACAGGAGGAGGTGTACGTGTATCAGGCCGAAGACGGCGGGAGCCTGTTCTGCATCTCGTGCAGCCGCAGCTGGGAAGCGCCCCGTTACGGTCCCGGGTTTTTGCCGATCAGCCTTATGACGACGGAGCAGCCCCAGGTGATCTCCGACGATGGGAGCAGGGTGTTCTTCGATAGCTGGGAGCCGCTTGTGTCGCAAGACACGAACGGAAAGCTCGACGTGTATGAGTGGGAGCGTAACGGTGCAGGCAGCTGCCGCGAAAGCGAGGGTTGTGTCTACCTGCTCTCGGGTGGCAGCAGCTCGTCTTCGTCGTGGTTCTTGGGGGCGAGCACGAGTGGTGACGATGCGTTTGTGATCTCCCGCGCAGACCTCACGGGCGATAATGGGTATGAAGGGTTCGCTGTGTATGACGCGCGGGTCGGCGGGGTACACCCGGTTGCCTCACCAGTGTGCACGGGTTCGGGTTGTCAGGGTGTGCCGCCGGCGGCACCGATCTTCGCGACCCCGGCCAGCGTCACGTTCGCTGGGGTCGGAAACTTCCCGGCGTCGAGCACAGCGGCTCCACCGAAGAGCAAACCAAGGTCGAAAGGCAAATCGATGTCCAAGAGCGTGCGAGCCAGGGAGTTGACGGCTGCGTTGCGGGCGTGTAGGCAGCGGCGTGGGCAAGCGCGGTCGGTGTGTGTGGCGCGCGCACGGCGACGCTACGGGTCGGGGTTGCGTGCTGGTAAGTCGTCGTTGCGAGTGGGGGGGCGGTAGCGATGTGTATACGGAAGCTGGCTTTGTTGCTTGGTGTGTGTGTGGTTGGGGTGCTGGTGTCGCCGGTGGCTGCGTGGGCGTCGCCGGGGTGGGAGGCGTTTACGCGAGTTTCGCCGACGTATCTGCCGCCGGGTGGTGCGGGGCAGATCGAAGTGCGTGTTGATAACACCGGGTCGAGCACGGGCGAAAATCCGAGGATCGTGGATGAGCTGCCGGCGGGTGTGACCGAGACCGGCGCCACGGTGAGTCTCCGGGCCGGGGTCGTCGAAGAAGTTGGCGTTCCGGAAGGTGGGGATGGTGAATGCTCGGGTGTACAGGTCGTGACGTGTACCGCGGAAACGGTGCCCGCGGGCGCGTCCGCGGTCGTACTCATCAAGGTGAGCGTCGATGGGGGCGTGAGTAGCCAGGCGACTAACCGTGTTGCGGTTACTGGGGGTGGTGCATTGAGTCCGGCGGTGGAGTCAACGCAGGTCACGTTCAGTGGGGAAGAAGCGCCATTCGGGTTCTCTGGTTTCGATGCATGGTTGACAAATGCGGATGGGTCGGCGGATACGCAGGCCGGCTCGCACCCCTATGAGATGACGGTCGTGTTCTCGGTGAATGGCAGAGGTCATGGTGTCATCGAAGAATTGCCCACGGGTGGTGAAACGCAGCAGGTGGTGGTTAATCTGCCGCCTGGGATCGTTGGTGACCCGACCGCGACGCCGCGCTGCTCCCGCCGGCAGTTCGACGGGGAATCAGAATCGCATTTTCAGGAACCGTCGTGTCCGGCTTCGACGCAGGTCGGTGTGAATGAATCGATCGTGCAGGGAGCCTATGTTTCGTTCAAGGTGTACAACCTGGTGCCGCCGCCGGGTATCGCGGCGCAGTTCGCGTTCAATGACCAGGGCACAGACGTGTTCTTGAACGCAGGGGTGCGGTCAGGTGGGCCGACGCCGCTCGACTCGGACTACGGGATCAGCGTGCATACGCTCATTCCGCAGAAATTTGTGCTGTTCAACACGACGACGATCTGGGGTGTGCCGAGCGAAGAAAGCCACAATGCGCAGCGCGAAGCGCCATCCACGGGTGGATCGGTGCCATTGTTGACGCTGCCGACCTCGTGTGAAGGTCCGCAGGAATTCTCGATCGAAGCACTAAACACTTGGCAGTACGCGAACCTGCACTCGCGGGCGTCCGTGCTGACGCACGAAAGCACGGGTACGCCGGTTGGGTTCACGGGCTGCAGCGATCTGGGGTTCGACCCGTCGTTGAGTGTGGCGCCGGATACGAGCGCGGCGGATACCCCGGCTGGGTTGACGACCGAAATCAAAGTCCCCCAGGAAGGCCTCGAGACCCTGCACGGGATCGCGACGTCCAACCAGAGGGACGCGACAGTCGTGCTCCCAGAAGGGCTGGTCCTGAACCCAGGTCGCGCATCCGGCCTAGTGGCGTGTCCGCTCGATGAAGACGGTGTCGGTCAGGAAGGCCCTCCCCGATGCCCGTCGGCCTCGCAGGTCGGGACCGCGACGGTGTTGACCCCGCTGCTAGCCGAACTGCTTGAAGGCAAGGTGTACGTCGTTGAATCTCAGCCGCCGGACGTGAAACTGCTGATCGCGCTCGCCGGCCAGGGCATCGAAGTCAAGCTGGTCGGCGACGTGCACCTGAACACGAGCACGGGCCAGTTGACGACGGTGTTCAAAGAAACGCCAGAGGTCCCGTTCACGAACTTCAAACTCGCGTTCAGCGGTGGGTCGCAGGCGGCGCTCGTGACACCACCGGAGTGTGGGCTGTTCACGAGCACCTCGGACTTCACGCCATGGAGCTCACCGGCGGTGGAAGATGTGTTCTCCCCGAGCAGCTTCCAGATCGCGACCGGCACCAACGGTGCCCCGTGCGAGTCGCCGCTGCCGTTCGCGCCGACGATGATCGCGGGTGCAACGACGGATCAGGCGGGTGGGTATACGGCGTTCTCGTTGTTGCTCTCGCGGGCTGATGATCAGCAGCGGATCTCCAAACTGCAGTTCAAGACCCCGAAGGGCCTGCTAGGGATGATCAGCCACGTCCAGCTCTGCGAAGCACCCCAAGCCACCAAGGGCGAATGCCCCCAGGGGTCGCAGATTGGGCACACGATTGTGGGTGCTGGTGCTGGCCCTGACCCGTTGTATGTGCCGGAGGCAGGCAAGCCGGAAGCCCCGATCTACATCACCGGCCCCTATGACGGAGCCCCCTACGGGCTACTGATCGCGGTGCCGGTGATCGCTGGCCCGTTCAATTTGGGAACGACGGTGGTGCGGGGGAAGATCGAAGTGGACCCGCAGACTTCGCAGTTGACGATCACGACGGATCCGTTGCCTGTGGTTCTGGATGGGGTGCCGGTGGATATGCGGACGATCAATGCGGTGATCGACCGCAAGGAATTCATGTTCAACCCAACCAACTGCAACCCACAATCCTTCTCAGGCACAGCAACCAGCGTCGAAGGAACCAACGCGGCGATCTCAAGCCCATTCCAAGTCGGCTCATGTCGCAGCCTCACATTCAAACCAGGGTTCAAGGTCTCGACGTCGGCGAAGACATCGCGGACGCAGGGCGCGAGCCTGGAGGTGAAGATGACCCTGCCAGACGAAGGCGGGTTGAGCAGCACCGCGAACGTGCAGCGCGTCAAGGTATCGCTACCCAAACAGTTGCCGACGCCGCTGAAAACGCTGCAGAAGGCGTGTTTGGAAAAGACGTTCGCGGAAAACCCCAAGAACTGCCCCGTCGCCTCGCAGGTCGGGACGGTCAAGGTCTCAACCCCGGTCCTCCCCGGTGGCCTGACCGGTACCGCGTACTTCGTCTCCCACGGTGGCGCGAAGTACCCGGAACTCATCATGGTCCTCGTCGGCGAGAACGGTGTGACGGTGCAGGTGCATGGGGAAACGCAGATCAGTAAAGCGGGGATCACGACGGCGACGTTCGCGACGGTGCCCGATGTGCCGTTCTCGAACTTCGAACTCACCCTCCCGCAAAGGGAATTCCCGGCGTTGACCGCAAACGGGAACCTCTGCAAGGGCCAGCTGCTGATGCCCACCGAACTGGTCGGCCAGAACGGCCTCGTGATCCAGCAGAACACGAAGATCGCCGTCACCGGGTGCCCGAAGACGAAGAAGGCGACCCACAAGAAGGCCGCGAAGAGGAAGGCCAAGCACCCGAAGCACAAGAAGCGGTAGGGGAAGCTCGATCGCTGGGGCATGGACGCCTAGCAGCGCGGGTGTTCAGTGCCGACGCTGGCTTGCGATGGGTGTGTTCGCGTGCCGCTTGGGTTCTGGGGTTTCGCCGGGTCGTTGTCGGGTTGGTGGGCGGCGGCGTATGTGTGGGACTTGACAGCAAGAGTGGGGCGTGGTACGTTCTCGTCGTTGTTGGCCACCCCCTGGGGTGGTCGTTCCAAGACATAAGACCGGGTTTGGGTCAACCGACCTGTGGTTGACTCGACGCGTGAGCAGGATCTGAGTTTGGGAGAGGGCCTGGGTCGTGAAGCGCTATGAGGGAGTTGGTTGAGCGTGGTTTCTAGAGGGAGAAACGTGACAGGGGTCTTCGCACCCCGCGCGATGGGTGATGCTAGATGCGCCAGCTTGGCGCTGTCGCATCTCTCTCTCTCTCTCTCTCTCTTCGCCTCGGTACGCCGAAGCTGAGAGCGCTGATCGCCCGGCCCTGACGGGCCTTCCGTCTCACTCCTCGCGGGGTGGGACTCGCCTGCCTTGCGGGAGCGCTACGCGCGTCGCTCTTTTCGCCGCGCAGGGCTGGAGAGCGGCGTGATGCCTGCGCGTGCGACAGCACAACGCAGGGTCAAGGCTTCGAGCCCGCCCGCTCGACCTGCGCGGAGCAGCGGCTCCGGGAGGCGTGACCGGTCGCAGGTTGCGCAGCACGAGCGTTTCGTGGAGATTCAGCGCGCACGGCTGCTCGCGGCTGCGGTGTGGGCGGTGGACGAGCTCGGATACCCGGACACCTCGGTGGCGGACATCACCTCGCGCGCTCGGGTCTCGCGGCGCACGTTCTACGAGCTGTTCGCCGACCGCGAAGAGTGCTTGGCGACGGTGGTCGAGGACATCCTCGGCTTGGTGGTCGCGGAGCTCGCCGCGGCCGGCCTGGAGGGCTCGGCGTGGCGCGAGCGAGTGCGCGGGGGGCTGCTGGCGATCCTGGGGTTCCTCGATCGTGAGCCGGTGCTCGCGCGGGTGCTGGTGGTGCAGGCGCTACGTGGTGGCCCACGGGTGCTGGAGCGCCGCGAAGCGATCCTTGCGCAGTTGGCGGGCGTGGTGGACGAGGGACGCCTGCTGAGTGTGCGCGCGGAACGGTGCACGCCGCTCACCGCGGAGGGCCTGGTGGGGGCGGCGTTCTCGATCGTGTATGCGCGGCTGCTGAAAGGTCAGCGTCGGCCGTTGACGAGCCTGGTGGGGGAGTTGATGGGAATGATCGTGCTGCCCTACCAGGGTGCGAGCGCGGCGCGGCGCGAGCAGGCGCGCCCGGCGCCCGCCCTCTCCCAGCGCTCTGCGGATTGGCGCCGCGGGGCTGCCGAGGGTGTGGAGGATCCTCTGGGGGGTGTCTCGATGCGGTTGACGTATCGCACCGCCCGGGTGCTCGAAGGGATCGCTGAGCACCCGGGGTCCAGCAACCGTCAGGCGGCCGAGCGCGCGGGGATCGCCGACCCGGGGCAGGTCTCGAAGCTGTTGGCACGCCTCGAGCGCCTCGGCCTGCTTGCGAACACGGGTCCTGGGCGTGTGAAGGGAGAGCCAAACGCGTGGTCGCTGACTGCGAAGGGGGAGATGGTCGCGGGGAGTATCCGGATGCACGCTCCCGCAGTTGATGAGTCTTGTACCGGTGCGCCCCTCGGCGTGTCGCTGTTCACCGATCGAGGGGTTTCCCCCTCTGCCTTGGAGGAGGAGATGGTTCGATGATCGCTCGTAGGTTGACGCTGGCTGGTGTGATTTCGCTGGGCGTGATGGTGGGGTTGCTGACCATGAGCCCGCTGGCATTGGCGGGGAAGAGCCATGGGTTCTCCTCGTCCTTTGGCGTGTTCGTGAGTGCACGAGGTGTGGCAGTTGACGACTCCGCGGGTGCCTCAAAGGGCGACGTTTATGTGGTGGATCAGGGCGCGCCCGCGGTCGATCGCTTCACCGCCGCGGAAGCCGCACATGACGAAGCTGGCACCAAGCTCACGGGCGTGTCGCTCGTCTCCCCGATAGGTGTGGCGGTCGATGACTCCGGTAGCGCTTCAGCGGGCGATGTGTATGTCGCCGACCCGGGCGCGGGCGTGGTGGACAGGTTCAGCGGGGCAACCGGGAAATTCCTCTCGCGGATCGACGGCAGCGAAACCCCGGACGTCGGGGTGCGGGGCTTTGAACCGGCCGGTGTTGCGGTGGATCCCGCGAACGGCGAGGTATTTGTCGCGGATGCGCACAACGGCGTGGTGGATGTCTTCTCGCCCGCGGGGGTGTACGTCTCGCAGTTCGCGGCGGACGTGTCGAGCGCTCTGACCGGGATCGCGGTGAACAGAGAAGGCGACGCGTACGTGACCAGCGCTGGTGGGGAAGCGCTCGAGCTGCTCGCCGAAGGCGACTATACGTCGGTGCTGCCCGTCGGCGCGGGGGTGAGCGCAGTCAGCGTCAACCCCGTCAGCGGCGACGTCTACCTGGACGAGACCTCTTCGATCGTAGAGCTCAACGCGAACGGGGAATCGCTTGGTAGCTTCGGCTCGGGCTCCTTGGAAGGCTCCGCGGGGGTTGGTGTGGACAGCGCGAGCGGCACGGTTTACGCCTCCGACGGGGCCAGCGCGGCGATCTTCCCCGAAGGCGAAACCCCCGGCGAACCCGCTACTGGCGCCGCGACGGGCGTGAATGGCTTCGAAGCGACGCTGCACGGCGAGCTGGCGGGTGGGGAGAGCGGCTACTACTTCGCTTACAATCAAGGCAGCAGCTGCACCGGGGGCGCGAGCACCGAACCCACTGGGGCAAGCGGCAACGTCGAAGCGATCAGCGTGCTGTCCGGGCTTCAGCCCGCGACGAGGTACGCCGTGTGCCTGGTCGCGACCAACGCGTTCGGGCAGACCCAGGGCGCCGTTGTTAGCTTCACGACGTCTGTGGTCCCGGCGACGATCGAAGGGGAGTCCTTCACGGACGCCGGTTCGACAAATGTGACGCTGAGGGCGCAGATCGATCCGAACGGGACGCCCACCAGCTACTACTGGGAATACGGACCAAGCGCGGCGTATGGGTCACGCACACCCGAAGTGTCCCTCGGCGAAGGGTACGGCGCGCTGCCGGCCTCGGCGGATCTGGAAGACCTGGCCGCGAATGGCGAATACCACTTCCGGGTAGTCGCCGTCAGCGCGGCGGGTATCGAACACGGCAACGACACGACGTTCCGTACGCTGCCGGCCAGTCCGCTGGGGTTGCCGGATGGTCGTGTGTACGAAATGGTGAGCTCGTTCGGGAGCGCACAGAACGGGACGGCGCAGGTGTATACGCCCAAGGTGTATGGCCTCGAATTCCCCTTGTCGGAAGGCATCTTCACAAAGGCATCCCCGTTTCTGGTGGCTGCGGACGGCGAAGCCGCGGCGTATGTGGGCGACCCGTCGAGCGGCGGCAGCGGTAAGGGTGGGCAGAGCTCGGGCAACGAGTATCTGGCGAGGCGGCTTCCCGGGGGTGGATGGCAGCAGGTGAATATCCAGCCTCACGGGAAGATCAGCGCACGGTACCAGGCGTTTTCGAGTGAGCTTACCAGCGCGGTTCTCACTGCCTCGAGCGAAACCGGACTTGAAGATGGGCTGCCACCGCTGTCGCCAGAAGCGCCCGGCGACGGCTATACGGATCTCTTCCAGCACGCCTTTGCCGGGGAAACCTACGAACCTTTCTTCACCCATGATGTGACGCTCCACCGGCCTCCCGAAAGGCTGAGGGGAGTCGCGGCGGGACTGGTGATGGTCTATGCCGGCGCTTCAGCCAATTCCAGCGAGCAGTTGTTTCAGATAAATGATGCGCTGACGGAAAATGCCAGTGAAATGGCAGAACCCGCTGAAGAATTTGAAGGCAATCTCTATGTTTCGGCTGGTGGGCGTTTGAGCTTGGTGAATGTGCTCCCGGATGGCTCCTCTGATCCGCTGGTGACCTTCGGTACTTTGGTTGGCGAAGGCTACCCGTACTCCGGTGAGATCGATCTCAGTCATGTGATTTCGACGGATGGGTCGCGAGTCTTCTGGACGGATCGGACGACGAATGGCCTGTATGTGCGGGAGAACCCGACGTCCAGTGACGCAAAGACGGTCGAGATCGCGGCCAAGGGGCGCTACTGGACGGCGAGCGCGGACGGATCGAAGGTGTTCTACACCAATGGCGGCCTGCACGAGTATGAAGTTGAAAGTGGCCAGACGATCGATTTGACGCCTGGTGTCGAAGTGGTGGGTGTGGTCGGCGCGAGCGAAGATGGGGAATATCTCTACTACGTCGATAGCAGCCACGACCTTTATGTGTGGCACGCGGGCGTCGCGACGCTGATCGCGGCGAACCTGTCACCCGAAGATGGCGGAAATGACGATCCGATACGACCTTACGCCGGTACCCAAGATAGCCCCGAACTCGGGGATTGGGCGGGGCAGATTGGGGAGCGGACGTCGGAGGTGACGCCGGACGGGAGGGCCGTGGTGTTCATGTCGAAACAGAGTCTGCCGGTGATGGGTTATCCACATGGCTATCCGAACGAGGGGCTGGAGGAGGTATATGTGTATGAGGCCGAAGGCGGTGGCCTGTTCTGCGTCTCGTGCAGCCGCAGCGGGGAAGAACCTCCGGTGACCGGGTATGGCGCGGCTGCGTTTCTGCCGGTGAGCTGGATGACGACGGAGCAGCCGCAGGTGATCTCCGATGATGGGAGCAGGGTGTTCTTCGATAGCGCTGAGCCGCTCGTGCCGCAGGATACGAACGCGAAGCTCGATGTGTATGAGTGGGAGCGTGACGGTGCGGGCAGTTGCCATGAAGGCGAGGGCTGTGTGTACCTGCTCTCGGGTGGCACCAGCTCGTCTTCCTCGTGGTTTCTGGGCGCGAGCGCGAGCGGTGACGATGCGTTTGTGATCTCCCGCGCGGACCTCACGGGGACTGCTGGGTATGAAGGGTTCGCTGTGTATGACGCGCGGGTCGGTGGTGTGCAGCCGGTTGCGTCGCCGGTGTGCACGGGTTCGGGTTGTCAGGGGGTGCCGCCGGCGGCGCCGATCTTCGCGACGCCGGCGAGCGTGACGTTCGCCGGGGTTGGGAACTTCCCGCCACCGAGTACGGGGGCGCCATCGAAGAGCAAATCGAGCTCGAAAGCTAGGTCGAGGTCGAAGAGCGTGCGGGCACGGAGGTTGGCGGGTGCGTTGCGGGCGTGTGAGCGCCAGCGTCGGCGAGCGCGGTCGGTGTGTGTGGCGCGCGCGCGGCGGCGCTACGGGGCAGGGTCGAGGGTCGGTAAGTCGTCGTTGCGAGTGGGGGGGCGGTAGTCATGCGTATCCAGAAGCTGGCTTTGTTGCTTGGTGTGTGTGTGGTTGGGGTGATGGTGTGGCCGGTGGCTGCGTGGGCGTTGCCGGGTTGGGAGGCGTTTACGCGTGTCGCGCCGGCGTATCTGCCGCCTGGTGGCACGGGGCAGATCGAACTGCATGTCTATAACACCGGGTCGAGCACGGGCGAAGATCCAAGGATCGTGGATGAGCTGCCGGCCGGTGTGAGCGCTACCAGCACTTCGGTGACTCTTCGGATCGGGCTTTCCTATCTAGGAGAAGGAAATGGTTTGGGGAACGGGGATGGTGAATGCTCGGGTGTGCAGGTCGTGACGTGTACTGCGGAAGCGGTGCCGGTGGGCGCGTATGCGATCGTGCTCATCAAGGTGAGCGTCGCCGCGGGCGTGAGTGGCGAAGCGACCAACCATGTCACGGTCACTGGGGGTGGTGCGTTGAGTCCGGCGGTGGAGCCGACGCAGGTCAGGTTCAGCGGGGAAGAAGCGCCGTTCGGGTTCTCCGGTTTCGATGCCTGGTTGACGAACGCGGATGGTGCAGCTGACACGCAGGCTGGCTCGCACCCATATGAGATGACGGTTGCGTTCGCCGTGAACGGCATGGGCCATGGTTTCTTCCAAGAAATTCCTGCGGGTGGTGAAACGCAACAGGTGGTCGTCAATCTGCCGCCGGGAATCGTCGGGGACCCGACTGCGACGCCGCGCTGCACCCGCCGGCAGTTCGACGGCGAAACCGAAAGCGAGGAACCGACGTGTCCGGCGTTAACGCAGATCGGTGTGGATGAATCGGTCGTGCAGGGGGTTCACGTTTCGTTCAAGGTTTACAACCTGGTGCCCCCGCCAGGAATCGCGGCGCAGTTCGCGTTCGACGATCAAGGCACGGACGTGTTCTTGAACGCGGGCGTGCGCTCTGGTGGGCCAACGCCGCTTGACTCCGACTACGGGATTAGCGTGCACACGCTCATACCGCAGAAAGCGGTGCTGTTCAACACGACGACGATCTGGGGTGTCCCGAGCGAAGAAAGCCACGATGAACAGCGCGAAGCGCCGTTGACTGGTGGGTCAGTGCCGTTGTTGACGCTACCGACCTCCTGTGAAGGCCCGCAGGAATTCTCGATCGAAGCACTCAGCACGTGGCAGTACGCGAATCTGCATTCGCATGCGTCGGTGCTGACGCACGACAGCACGGGTACCCCGGTTGGGTTCACGGGCTGTAGCGATCTGGGGTTTGGCCCGTCGTTGAGTGTGGCGCCGGATACAAGTGCGGCGGATACGCCGGCGGGGTTGACGACCGAAATCAAAGTCCCCCAGGAAGGTTTGGAGACCTTGCATGGGATCGCGACGTCCAACCAGAGGGACGCGACGGTCGTACTCCCGGAAGGGCTGGTGCTGAACCCAGGGCGCGCGTCCGGCCTGGTGGCGTGTCCGGTCGATGAAGATGGTGTGGGTCAGGAAGGCCCGCCGCGGTGCCCGTCGGCCTCTCAGGTCGGGACAGCGACGGTGCTGACTCCGCTGCTCGCCGAACCGTTGGAAGGCAAGGTGTACGTGGTGGAATCTCAGCCGCCGGATGTGAAACTGCTGATCGCGCTCGCCGGGCAGGGCATCGAAGTCAAGCTGGTCGGCGACGTGCAACTGAACACCAGCACGGGTCAGTTGACGACGGTGTTCAAAGAAACCCCCGAGGTGCCGTTCACGAGCTTCAAACTCGCGTTCAGCGGTGGGTCGCAGGCAGCGCTTATTACCCCGCCAGGGTGTGGGTTGTTCACGAGCGCCTCGGACTTCACGCCGTGGAGCTCCCCGGCGGTCGAAGACGTGTTCTCCCCGAGCAGCTTCCAGATCGCCACCGGAACCAACGGTGCGCCGTGTGAGTCCCCATTGCCGTTTACGCCGAGCATGATCGCGGGTGCGACGACGGATCAGGCGGGCGGGTATACGGCGTTCTCGTTGCTGTTATCTCGTGCTGATGATCAGCAGCGGATCTCCAAATTGCAGTTCAAGACCCCGAAGGGCCTGCTCGGGATGATCAGCCATGTCCAGCTCTGCGAAGAACCCCAAGCCACCAAAGGCGAATGCCCCCAAAGCTCGCAGATCGGGCACACAATCGTGGGTGCGGGCGCTGGCCCGGATCCGTTGTATGTGCCCGAGGAAGGCAAGCCGGAAGCCCCGATCTACATTTCGGGCCCGTATGAGGGTGCTCCTTATGGGTTGGTGATCGCGGTGCCGGTGATCGCTGGCCCGTTCAACTTGGGGACTACGGTGGTGCGGGGGAAGATCGAAGTGGATCCGCAGACCTCGCAGTTGACGATCACTACCGATCCGTTGCCGGTGGTTCTGGATGGGGTGCCGGTGGATATGCGGACGATCAATGCGGTGATCGACCGCAAGGAATTCATGTTCAACCCCACCAACTGCAACCCACAATCCTTCTCAGGCACCGCAACCAGCACCGAAGGAACCCAGGCGGCGATCTCAAGCCCATTCCAGGTCGGCTCATGTCGCAGCCTCACATTCAAACCAGGGTTCAAGGTTTCAACCTCCGCGAAGACGTCGCGGACGCAGGGGGCGAGCCTGCACGTCTCGATGACCTTGCCCGACGAAGGCGGATTGAGCAGCACCGCGAACGTGCAGCGCGTCAAGGTCTCGCTACCGAAACAGCTGCCGACGCCGTTGAAAACGCTGCAGAAGGCGTGTTTGGAAAAGACGTTCGCGGAAAACCCCAAGAACTGCCCCGTCGCCTCGCAGGTCGGGACGGTCAAGGTCTCAACCCCCGTTCTCCCGGGTGGTCTGACGGGCACCGCGTACTTCGTCTCCCACGGTGGCGCTAAGGGCCTATCCCGGTTGGGTGGCGGCGTGGGTTGCGAGCTGTGCCTTCTTGAACGCGATCAGGCCGCTGGCGAGTTGTAGGAGGGCGAGGTGGTTCTCCTCCTTCTTGGACCAGCGGATAAGGATCCCGCGGTTGCGGTTCATCCAGGAGTGGGTCGCCTCGACGACCCAGCGTCGTGCTCGCCAGCCGGGCGTGCGAACCTTTTCGGCGATCTCGTCGCCACGCGTGCGGATGTGAGGCGTGTAACCGTGCTTGACCGCGAGATCACGCACCGGCGGGGAGTCAAAGCCCTTGTCGAGGCACAGCCCCTGCGGGCACTCCGCGGTCGGCTCAGGGCGCTCGATCGGAATGCTTTGCAGGGTCGGCTCTAGCAGCTTCTGGTCGTGGCGGTTCGCACCGTCGTGCGCCAACCCAATCGGGACCCCCGCTCCCTCGCTGAGAACCTCACGCTTCGCCCCCCCTTGGCTCTATCAGTGGGATTTGGCCCCGTCTTTCCTCCGCCCAGCGGTGCCTTGGTCATCGCGCCGTCGGCTGCCAGCCATGCCCAATCGATCCCGACAACCTTGTCGTACTCCAACAGTCCCTGACGCCAGATCTCAGCAAACACACCGGCCTGCTCCCATTCCTGAAAACGCCGGTGCGCAGAACTCGAGGAGCACACCCCTGTAGCGTTCAAAGCGTTCCACTGCATCCCCGTCCTGAGCACCAACAAGATTGCGTCCATCGCGCCCCGATCGGGCACCCTCGAGCGATGCGTACCCAACGGGTGAAACGGCGGTGGCGGCAGCAACGGCTCGATCCGCTCCCACAACCAGTCCGGCATCCGCCAACCATCATCCTTACTGACCATGTAGCCCATCACAGACCTCCTGATCGAATGGCACAAGACCAGCCGATCAAAAGTTCAACGCAGCGCTACATAATCCTTCCGGGATAGGCTCTAAGTACCCGGAACTCATCATGGTGCTGATGGGCGAGAACGGCGTCACGGTGCAGGTGCATGGGGAAACGCAGATCAGCAAAGCGGGGATCACGACCGCGACGTTCGCGACGGTACCCGATGTGCCGTTCTCGAACTTCGAACTGACCCTGCCGCAGCGGGAATTCCCGGCGTTGACCGCGAACGGGAACCTCTGCAAGGGCACGCTTTTGATGCCCACCGAACTAGTAGGCCAAAACGGCCTCGTGATCCAGCAGAACACGAAGATCGCCGTCACCGGATGCCCGAAGACGAAGAAGGCGACCCACAAGAAGGCCACGAAGAGGAAGGCCAAGCACCCGAAGCACAAGAAGCGGTAGGGAAGCTCGATCGCTGGGGCATGGACGCCTAGCAGCGCGGGTGTTCAGCGCCGACGCTGGCTTGCGATGGGTGTGTTCGCGTGCCGCTGGGTTCTGGGGTTTCGCCGGGTCGTTGTTGGGTTGGTGGGCGGCGGGGTGCGTGTGGGACTTGACAGCAAGAGTGGGGCGTGGTACGTTCTCGTCGTTGTTGGCCACCCCCCGGGGTGGTCGATCCAAGACATAAGACCGGGTTTGGGTCAACCGACCTGTGGTTGACTCGACGCGTGAGCAGGGATCTGAGTTTGGGAGAGGGCCTGGGTCGTGAAGCGTTATGAGGGAGTTGGTTGAGCGTGGTTTCTAGAGGGAGAAACGTGACAGGGGTCTTCGCACCTCGCGTGATGGGTGATGCTAGATGCGCCAGCTTGGCGCTGTCGCATCTCTCTCTCTCTCTCTCTCCTTGCCTTAGGGCACCTGGGGCACAGCGCGCTGATCGTCCGGTCCTAACGGGCCTGTCCTCCCACCCCACGCGGGGCGGGATTCGCGCGTCTCTGATGGGGAGCGCGGCGTGATGCCCGCGCGTACGACGGCACTGCGCGGTATCAAGGCTTCGAGCTTGCCCGCCCGGCCTGCGCGGGGTCAGGGCCGGGATCGAGCGCAGACTGGTCAGCACGAGCGTTTTGTGGAGATTCAGCGTGCGCGGCTGCTCGCGGCGGCGGTGCGGGCTGTGGACGAGCTCGGGTACCCCGACGCATCGGTGGCGGACATCACCTCGCGCGCACGGGTCTCGCGGCGCACGTTCTATGAGCTGTTCGCCGACCGCGAAGAGTGCTTGGCGACGGTGGTCGAGGGCATCCTTGGCCTGGTGGTCGCGGAGCTTGCCGCGGCTGGCCTGGAGGGTTTGGCGTGGCGTGAGCGCGTGCGCGGGGGGTTGCTCGCGATCCTGGGGTTCCTGGATCGCGAGCCAGTGTTGGCGCGGGTGCTGGTTGTGCAGGCGCTTCGTGGTGGCCCACGGGTGCTGGAGCGTCGCGAAGCGGTCCTTGCGCAGCTGGCGAGCGCGGTGGACGAGGGACGTCTGCAGAGCGTGCGCGCGCAACGGTGCACGCCGCTGACCGCGGAGGGCTTGGTGGGGGCGGCGTTCTCGATCGTCTATGCGCGGCTGCTGCGGGGTGAGCGCCGTCCGTTGACGGGCCTGTTGGGCGAGTTGATGGGGATGGTTGTGCTGCCCTACCAAGGCGCCTCAGTAGCGCGGCGTGAGCAGGGGCGCCCGGCGCCAGCTCCCTCCACGCGCTCCGTACGTGCGGGCCGTGGGTCTGCGGAGGGTGTCGGTGACCCGTTGGGTGGTGTGGCGATGCGCCTGACGTACCGAACAGCGCGGGTGCTGGAAGGGATCGCGGAGCACCCGGGGTCCAGCAACCGGCAGGCGGGGGAGCATGCGGGGATATCCGACCCGGGGCAAGTCTCCAAGCTGCTGGCACGCTTAGAGCGCCTCGGCTTGCTGGCCAACACGGGGTCGGGGCGTGTGAAGGGTGAGCCGAACGCGTGGTCGCTGACCGCGAAGGGAGAGATGGTCGCAGGGAGCATTCGGATGCACGCTCCCGCTGTTGATGAGTCTTGTGCCGGTGCGCCGTTGGGCGTGTCGTTGTTCACCGATCGAGGGGTTCTCCCCTCTGCCTTGGAGGAGGAGATGGTTCGATGATCGCTCGTAGGTTGACACTGGCTGGCTTGATTTCGCTGTGCCTGACGGTCGGGACGCTGCTACTCGGGAGCACCGCGGCGTTGGCGGCGGGCGCGCCGGTGATCGAAGGAGAGTCCTTCTCGGGTGTGGGGTCCTCGAATGCGACGCTGAATGCCCAGATTGACCCCAATGGCGTGGCTACGAGCTATTACTGGGAATACGGTCCGAGCGAAGCGTATGGGTCGCGCACACCGGCAGTGTCGCTCGGTGAAGGCGAAAGCGCGTCGCCGGCCCCGGCGCATTTGGAAGGTCTGGCCGCGAACAGCGAATACCACTTCCGGGTCGTCGCGGTCAGCGAAGCGGGCACCGAACACGGCGCCGACACGACGTTCCGTACGCTGCCGGTCAGCCCACTTGGGTTGCCGGATGGTCGGGTGTATGAAAGGGTGAGCTCGTTCGGGAGCGCACAGAACGGAACCGCGCAAGTGTACACGCCCGACGTGTACAGCAGCGAATTGACCTTGGCGGAAGGCACCTTCACGAAAAAGCCGTTTCAGGTGGCTGCCGACGGCGAAGCCGCGGCATATGTGGGTGATCCGTCGAGTGGCGGTAGCGGTAAGGGTGGGCAGAGTTCCGGTAACGAGTATCTGGCGACGCGGCTTCCGGGGGGTGGATGGCAGCAGATAAATATCCAGCCCCATGGGAGATTCGGCGCAGTCTACCGGGCGTTTTCGAATGATCTTACCAGTGCGGCCCTCACGGCCTCCAGCGAGGTGGGGTTTGAAGACGGGCTGCCGCCGCTCTCGCCTGAAGCACCTGGCGACGGCTATTCCGATCTCTTCCAGCATGCTTTTGCCAGCGAAGCTTATGAACCTTTCTTCACCAATTACGTAACGCTTCACCGGTCTGCTGGAGAATTGAAAGTCGTTTATGCCGGTGCATCGGCCAATTCCAGCGAGCAGTTATTTCAGGTGAACGATGCGTTAACCGAAAACGCCAGCGAAGTGACAGGGTCCGATCCTGGAGAAGGCAATCTCTATGTTTCGACTGGCGGGCATTTGAGCTTGGTAAACGTGCTCCCGGATGGCTCTTCCGACCCAGAGGTCACCTTCGGTGCCTTGGCCGGCCACCCTTACAACGGCGAAATCGATCTCAGTCATGTGATTTCGACAGATGGGTCGCGAGTCTTCTGGACGGACCTGACGACGAATGCCCTATATATGAGAGAAAATCCGACGTCGAGCGACGCCAAGACGGTGGAGGTCGCGGCCGAGGGGCGCTTCTGGACGGCGAGCGCGGATGGGTCGAGGGTGTTCTACACCAATGGCGATCTGTATGAATACCAAGTCGAAAATGGCCGGACGACCGACCTGACGCCCGGTGTCGAAGTGGCGGGCGTGGTCGGCACCAGCGAAGACGGGGAATCCCTCTACTACGTCGATAGCAACGACAACCTCTACCTGCGGCACGCGGGCGCCTCTACATTGGTCGCGGCCAACCTCTCGCCCGAAGACCAGGGAAATTACAGAATGCCAATACCGCCTTATCCCAGAACCTCTACCCGCACCGAAAATGAAATCGGGGATTGGGCGGGGCAGATTGGGCTGCGGACGTCGGAGGTAACGCCGGACGGACGCGCTGTGGTTTTCATGTCGATGCAGAGCCTGCCGGTGGTGGGTTATCCGCATGGTTATCCGAACGAGGGGTTGGAGGAGGTGTATGTGTATGAGGCCGAAGGCGGCGGCCTGTTCTGTGTCTCGTGCAGTCGCAGCGGGGAAGTGCCCAGGTACGGTCCCGGGTTTTTGCCGGTGAGTTGGATGGCGACTGAGCAGCCGCAGGTGATCTCTGATGATGGGAGCAGGGTGTTCTTCGATAGTTGGGAGCCGCTTGTGTCGCAGGATACGAATGGGAAGCTCGACGTGTATGAGTGGGAGCGTGACGGCGCAGGCAGCTGCCGCGAAAGCGAGGGGTGCGTGTACCTGTTCTCGGGTGGCACCAGCTCGTCCTCGTCGTGGTTTCTGGGGGCGAGCGCGAGCGGGGACGACGCGTTTGTGATTTCCCGCGCGGACCTCACGGGGGAAAGCGAGTATGAAGGGTTCGCTGTGTATGACGCGCGGGTCGGCGGTGTGCACCCGGTTGCCTCGCCGGTGTGCACGGGCTCGGGTTGTCAGGGTGTGCCGCCAGCGGCGCCAATCTTCGCGACCCCGGCGAGCGTGACGTTCGCCGGGGTCGGGAACTTCCCGGTGCCAAGCACAACGGCGCCACCGAAGAGCGAGCCGAGGTCGAAAGGCAAGTCGAGGTCGAAGAATGTGCGTGCGAAGAGGTTGTCGGGTGCGTTGCGGGCGTGTGAGCGGCGGCGTGGGCGAGCGCGCTCGGTGTGTGTGGCGCGTGCGCGGCGGCGCTATGGGCCGGGGTCGAGTGCTGGTAAGTCGTCGTTGCGAGGGGGGGGCGGTAGCCATGCGTATACAGAAACTGGCTTTGTTGCTTGTGGCGTGTGTGGTTGGGGTACTGGTGTGGCCGGTGGCTGCGTGGGCGTCACCGGGGTGGGAGACGTTTACGCGGGTCTCGCCGACGTACCTGCCGCCGGGTGGCACAGGGCAGATCGAAGTGCATGTCTATAACACGGGGTCGAGCACGGGCGAAGATCCGAGGATCATGGATGGGCTGCCGCCCGGTGTGAGCGCGACCAGCGCGACGGTGACTCTCCGGACTGGGTTTACAGAAGACCTTGGCTATGGAAGCGGAGATGGTGAATGCTCGGGTGTACAGGTCGTGACGTGTACTGCGGAAGCGGTGCCCGCTGGCGCGTACGCGATCGTGCTCATCGACGTGAGCGTTGATGCGGGGGTGAGTGGCGAAGCGACCAACCATGTCGCGGTCACCGGGGGTGGTGCGTCGAGCCCGGCGGTGGAGCCGACGCAAGTCAGGTTCAGCGGGGAAGAAGCGCCGTTCGGGTTCTCCGGTTTCGATGCCTGGTTGACGAACGTGGATGGGACGGCAGACACGCAGGCCGGCTCGCACCCGTACGAGATGACCGTCGCGTTCGCGGTGAATGGTAGGGGTCATGGTTTCTTCGAAGAATTTCCTGCGGGTGGGGAAACGCAGCAGGTAGTCGTCAATCTGCCGCCGGGGATCGTCGGAGACCCGACCGCGACGCCGCGCTGCACCCGCCGGCAATTCGACGGCGAAGAAAGCGAATCACATTATGAGGAGCCGTCGTGTCCAGCGTTGACGCAGATCGGTGTGGATGAATCGATCGTGCAGGGCCTGCATGTTTCGTTCAAGGTGTACAACATGGTGCCGCCGCCGGGTATCGCGGCACAGTTCGCGTTCAATGATCAGGGCACGGACGTGTTCTTGAACGCAGGCGTGCGCTCCGGCGGACCGACGCCGCTTGACTCCGACTACGGGATTAGCGTGCACACGCTCATACCGCAGAAAGCGGTGCTGTTCAACACGACAACGATCTGGGGTGTGCCAAGCGAAGAAAGCCACAACGAACAGCGCGAAGCTCCGTCCACTGGCGGGTCGGTGCCGCTGTTGACGCTACCGACCTCCTGTGAAGGCCCGCAGGAATTCTCAATCGAAGCACTCAACACGTGGCAGTACGCGAATCTGCACTCGCGCGCGTCGGTGCTGACGCATGACAGCACCGGCGCGCCGGTCGGGTTCACGGGCTGCAGCGAGCTTGGGTTCGGCCCGTCGTTGAGTGTGGCGCCGGATACGAGCGCGGCGGATACCCCCGCGGGGTTGACGACCGAAATCAAAGTCCCCCAAGAAGGCCTCGAGACCCTGAACGGGATCGCGACGTCCAACCAGAGGGACGCGACGGTCGTGCTCCCGGAAGGGCTGGTGCTGAACCCCGGGCGCGCCTCCGGCCTGGTGGCGTGTCCCGTCGATGAAGATGGTGTGGGCCAGGAAGGGCCTCCGCGGTGTCCGTCGGCCTCGCAGGTCGGGACCGCGACGGTGTTGACCCCGCTGCTAGCCGAACCGCTGGAAGGCAAGGTGTACGTGGTGGAATCTCAGCCGCCTGACGTGAAACTGCTGATCGCGCTTGCCGGGCAGGGCATTGAAGTCAAGCTGGTCGGGGACGTGCATCTGAACACGAGCACGGGGCAGTTGACGACGGTGTTCAAGGAAACCCCCGAGGTGCCGTTCACGAGCTTCAAACTCGCGTTCAGCGGTGGGTCGCAGGCGGCGCTCGTGACCCCACCGGGTTGTGGGCTGTTCACGAGCACCTCGGACTTCACGCCGTGGAGCTCCCCGGCGGTCGAAGACGTGTTCTCCCCGAGCAGCTTCCAGATCGCAACAGGCACCAACGGTGCTCCGTGCGAGTCGCCGCTGCCGTTCACGCCGACGATGATCGCCGGGGCGACGACTGACCAGGCGGGTGGGTATACGGCGTTCTCGTTGTTGCTGTCGCGGGCTGATGATCAGCAGCGGATCTCAAAACTGCAGTTCAAGACCCCGAAGGGCCTGCTGGGGATGATCAGCCGCGTCCAACTCTGCGAAGAACCACAAGCCGCCAAAGGCGAATGCCCTCAGGGTTCCCAGATTGGGCACACGATCGTGGGTGCGGGCGCTGGCCCCGATCCGTTGTATGTGCCTGAGGAAGGCAAGCCGGAAGCCCCGATCTACATCTCAGGCCCCTACGAGGGCGCCCCATATGGGTTGGTGATAGCGGTCCCGGTGATCGCTGGCCCGTTCAATCTGGGGACGACGGTGGTGCGGGGGAAGATCGAAGTTGACCCGCAGACCTCGCAGTTGACGATCACGACGGATCCGTTGCCTGTGGTTCTGGATGGGGTGCCGGTTGATATGCGGACGATCAACGCGGTGATCGACCGCAAGGAATTCATGTTCAACCCCACTAACTGCAACCCGCAATCCTTCAGCGGGACTGCGACCAGCGTCGAAGGCACGAACGCGGCGTTGTCGAGTCCGTTCCAGGTGGGGTCGTGTCGCAGCTTGACGTTCAAGCCGGGGTTCAGTGTCTCGACGTCGGCGAAGACGTCGCGGACGCAGGGCGCGAGCCTGGACGTGAAGATGACCCTGCCGGACGAAGGCGGGTTGAGCAGCACCGCGAACGTGCAGCGCGTCAAGGTGTCGCTACCCAAACAGCTGCCGACGCCGTTGAAAACGCTGCAGAAGGCGTGTTTGGAAAAGGCGTTCGCGGAAAACCCGAAGAACTGCCCGGTGGCGTCGCAGGTTGGGACGGTCAAGGTCTCAACCCCGGTTCTCCCGGGTGGCCTGACGGGCACGGCGTACTTCGTGTCTCATGGTGGTGCGAAGTACCCGGAACTGATCATGGTCCTGGTTGGTCAGAACGGTGTGACGGTGCAGGTGCATGGGGAAACGCAGATCAGCAAAGCGGGGATCACGACGGCGACGTTCGCGACGGTGCCTGATGTGCCGTTCTCGCGTTTCGAACTGACCCTGCCGCAGAGGGAATTCCCGGCGTTGACCGCGAACGGGAACCTCTGCAAGGGCCAACTGCTGATGCCGACCGAACTGGTCGGCCAGAACGGCCTCGTGATCCAGCAGAGCACGAAGATCGCCGTCACCGGGTGCCCGAAGACGAAGAAGGCAGGCCACAAGAGGGCCGCGAAGAGGAAGGCCAAGCACCCGAAGCGCAAGAAGCGGTAGGAGGAGGCTCAGGAGTCCCGGGGGCATGGATGCCCCAGCGGCGCTTGGGTACTCGTTTGCTGGCGCGGTAGCGGCGCGGCTGAGCGTGTCGGGACTTGACAGCAAGACGCAGGTGTGGTTACAATGGCGTTGCTGTTGGCCACCCCTGGGTGGCTGGATGTAGACATAAGACCGGGTTTGGGTCAACCAGCCTTGTGGTTGACTCGACGCGCGAGCAGGGGATTGATTGGGTAGAGGGCCTGGGTCGCGAAGCGTTATGAGGGAGCTTGTTCAGCGTGGTTTCTAGAGGGAGAAACGTGATAGGGGTCGTTGCACCCGCCGTGAGAAGTGATGCTAGATGCGCCAGCTTGGCGCTGTCGCATCTCTCTCTCTCTCTCTCTCTTGCCCTAGAGGGCCACGCCCCAGACACGCTGATCGCCCGGCCTTAGGCGGCTGTCTCGCTCCTCCTCGCGGGGATGGGGCTCGCGCGGCGTGGAGGGCGCTCTGATGCCCGCGCGTACGGTGGTGGCGGGGCGCGGCGTCCAGGGGCGTCAGGCGGCTAGGCGCTCCGGGGGTGAGGTCGTCTCGCACGCGCGTCTGGTAGAGATCCAGCGCGTGCGGCTGCTCGCGGCGGCGGTCCGCGCGGTCGACGAGCTTGGTTACGCGGACACTACGGTCGCGGACATCACGAGCCGCGCACGGGTCTCGCGACGCACCTTCTACGAGTTGTTCGCTGACCGCGAAGCGTGCCTGGCAGCTGTGCTCGAGGACGCGCTCGGGCTGATCCGGGCAGAGCTCGCCGTGGCAGGGCTCGAGGGCCGAGCGTGGCGTGAGCGGACCCGGATGGGGCTGTTCACGATCCTCTCCTTCCTGGATCGCGAGCCGATGCTCGCACGGGTATGCGTGGTGCAGGCGCTGCGCGGCGGTCCACGGGTGCTGGAGCGCCGCGAAGCGGTCCTTGCGCAGTTGGCGGGTGTGGTGGACGAGGGGCGTCAGCAGAGCGCACGCGCGGAACGGTGTACGCCGCTGACGGCGGAGGGCCTGGTGGGCGCGGCGTTTTCGATCGTGTATGCGCGGTTGCTCAGGGGTGAGCGCGGGCCGCTTACGGGTTTGCTGGGGGAGTTGATGGGGATGATCGTGCTGCCCTACCAGGGGGCCTCGGTGGCGCGGCGCGAGCAGGCGCGTCCTGCGCCGGCGCTGTCCCCGTCCGCGGCGCGTGGGAGCAATGGGCTCCCGGAGAGTGTGCGCGACCCACTCGGTGGTGTGGCGATGCGCCTGACGTATCGCACCGCGCGGGTCCTGGAAGGGATCGCCGAGCTCGCTGGCCGGGGTTCGGGCCCAAGTAACCGTGAGGTGGGCGAGCGTGCGGGGATCTCCGATCCGGGGCAGGTCTCCAAGCTGCTGGCGCGCCTGGAGCGCCTGGGGTTGCTTGCGAATACGGGTCCGGGGCGTGTGAAGGGGGAGCCGAACGCGTGGTCCCTGACCGCGAAGGGGGCGATGGTCGCGGGGAGCATCCGGATGCACGCCCCTGTTGTTGATGAGTCTTGTGCTGGTGCGCCGTTGGGCGTGTCGTTGTTCACCGACCGAGGGGTTCTCCCCTCTGCTTTGGAGGAGGAGATGGTTAGATGATCGCTCGTAGGTTGACGCTGGCTGGCTTGGTTTCGTTGTGCCTGACGGTCGGGACATTGCTACTCGGGAGCACCGCTGCGCTGGCGGCCGGCGCCCCCACGATCGAAGGGGAGTCCTTCTCGGGGGTGGGGTCCTCGAACGCGACGCTGAACGCCCAGATCAACCCCAACGGCGTGGCCACGAGCTATTACTGGGAATATGGGCCCAGCGAAGCGTATGGGTCGCGCACACCCGAAGTATCGCTCGGCGAAGGCGAAAGCGCGCTTCCTGCTTCGGTGCACCTGGAAGGCTTGGTTGCGAACAGCGAATACCACTTCAGGGTCGTCGCCGTCAGCGAAGCGGGCACCGAACGCGGTAGCGACACAGCGTTCCGTACGTTACCGGTCAGTCCGCTGGGGCTGCCGGACGGCCGGGTGTATGAAATGGTGAGCTCGTTCGGGAGCGCACAGAACGGGACCGCGCAGGTGTACACGCCTCAAGTGTACAGCCTCGGATTGGCCCTGTCGGAAGGCATCTTCACGAAGTTCCCGTTTGACGTGGCTGCGGATGGTGAAGCCGCGGCGTATGCGGGCGACCCGTCGAGTGGTGGCAGCGGTAAGGGGGGGCAGAACTCGGGTAACGAGTATCTGGCGACGCGGCTCCCCGAGGGTGGATGGCGTCAGGTGAATATCCAGCCCCATGGGAGGTTTGGCGCACGGTACAGGGCGTTTTCGAGTGATCTTTCCAGTGCGGTTCTCACCGCCTCGAGTGAGACGGGGTTTGAAGACGGGCTGCCGCCGTTGTCGCCTGAAGCGCCTGGCGATGGCTATACGGATCTCTTCCAGCACGCTTTTGCGAGCGAAGCCTATGAGCCTTTTTTCACCGATAATGCGACGCTTCACAGGACTGCTGGAGAACTGCGAGTATTTTATGCTGGCGCCTCCCCCAGTTCCGATAAGCAGCTGTTTCAGGTGGACGATGCACTGACGGAAAGCTCCGGTGAAATGACGGGGTCTGAATATCTCGTTGAAGGCAATCTCTATGTCTCGGCTGGTGGCCATTTGAGCCTGGTGAATGTGTTTCCGGATGGCTCCTCCAATCCGCAGGTGACTTTTGGCGCGCCGGCCAGCGAGGACGGCGCAGAATACTGGGGCGCAATCGATCTCAGCCATGTGATTTCCGCGGATGGGTCGCGGGTCTTCTGGACGGATCGGATGACGAATGGCCTGTATATGCGGGAGAATCCGACATCCAGTGACGCGAAGACGGTCGAGATCGCGGCTGACGGGCGTTTCTGGACGGCGAGCGCGGATGGGTCGAGAGTGTTCTACACCAATGGCGACCTGTATGAGTACGAAGTCGAAAGCGGCCAGACAACGGATTTGACGCCCGGTGTGGAAGTGGTGGGAGTGGTTGGCGCGAGCGAAGATGGGGAATATCTCTACTACGTCGATAGCAGCGACAACCTCTACCTATGGCACGCCGGGGCCTCGACACCGGTTGCGGCCAGCCTTTCGCCCGCGGACGGCGGACGTGAAGACCCGATACCGCCTTACGCCGGCGGCCGAGATGCCCCCGAACTTGGGGATTGGGCAGGGGAGATTGGGCTGCGGACGTCTGAGGTGACGCCGGATGGGCAGGCTGTTGTGTTCATGTCGAGGCAGAGCCTGCCGGTGGCGGGCTACCCGCATGGTTATCCGAACAACGGGCTGGAGGAGGTTTATGTGTATGAGGCCGAAGGCGGCGGCCTGTTCTGCGTCTCGTGCAGTCGCAGCGGGGAAGCACCGCCGTCAAACGCGTATGGGGCGGCCGCGTTTCTGCCGGTGAGCTGGATGACGACCGAGCAGCCGCAGGTGATCTCCGACGATGGGAGCAGGGTGTTCTTCAACAGCGCGGAGCCGCTTGTGTCGCAGGATACGAACGGGAAGCTCGATGTATATGAGTGGGAGCGTGACGGCGCGGGTAGCTGCCATGAAAGCGAGGGGTGTGTGTATCTGCTTTCGGGTGGTACCAGCTCGTCGGCTTCGTGGTTCTTGGGGGCGAGTGCGAGTGGTGATGATGCGTTTGTGATCTCCCGCGCGAACCTGACGGCGGGTAGTGGGTATGAAGGGTTCGCTGCGTATGACGCGCGGGTTGGTGGTGTGCAGCCGGTTGCGTCGCCGGTGTGTACGGGTTCGGGTTGTCAGGGTGTGCCGCCGGCGGCGCCGATCTTCGCAACACCGGCGAGTGTGACGTTCGCCGGTGTCGGGAACTTTTCGACGTCGAGTGCGGCGGCGCCACCGAAAAGCAAGTCGAGGTCGAAAACTAAGGCGAGGTCGAAGAGCGTGCGGGCGAGGGAGTTGGCGGGTGCGTTGCGGGCTTGTGAGCGGCGGCGTGGGCGAGCGCGGTCGGCGTGTGTGGCGCGTGCGCGGCGGCGCTACGGAGCGGAGTCGGGTGCCGGTAAGTCGTCGTTGCAAGTAGAGGGGCGGTAGTCATGCGTATCCAGAGACTGGTCATGTTGCTTGGGGTGTGTGTGGTTGGGGTGTTGGCGTGGCCGGTTGCTGCGTGGGCGTCGCCGGGGTGGGAGGCGTTTACGCGGGTCGCGCCCGCGTACCTGCCGCCGGGGGGCACGGGGGAAATCGAATTGCACGTCTATAACACGGGGTCGAGCATGGGCGAAGGTCCGAGGATCGTGGATGAGCTGCCCGCCGGTGTGAGCGCGACTAGCGCCTCGGTGACCCTCCGGGTCGGGCTTTACCACGAAGGAAATGGCTTGGGGAATGGAGATGGTGAATGCTCGGGCGTGCAGGTCGTGACATGTACCGCGGAAGCGGTGCCTGCGGGCGCGTACGCGATCGTGCTGATCAACGTGAGCGTCGACCCAGGTGTGAGCGGGGAAGCGACCAACCATGTCGCGGTCACCGGGGGTGGTGCGTCGAGTCCGGCGGTGGAGCCGACGCAGGTCAGGTTCAGCGGGGAAGAAGCGCCGTTCGGGTTCTCCGGTTTCGATGCCTGGTTGACGAACGCGGATGGGACGACAGACACGCAGGCTGGGTCGCACCCATATGAGATGACGGTCGCGTTCGCGGTGAACGGTAGAGGTCATGGTTTCTTCGAAGAAGTTCCTGCGGGTGGTGAAACGCAGCAGGTGGTCGTCAATCTGCCGCCGGGGATCGTCGGGGACCCGACCGCGACGCCGCGCTGCACCCGCCGGCAGTTCGATGGCGAAACCGGCGAGGGGGAACCGCATGAAGAGGAACCGACGTGTCCGGCGTTGACGCAGATCGGTGTGGATGAATCGATTGTGCAGGGAGTTCATGTTTCGTTCAAGGTGTACAACTTGGTGCCGCCGCCGGGTATCGCGGCGCAGTTCGCGTTCGACGATCAGGGCACGGACGTGTTCTTGAACGCAGGCGTGCGCTCCGGTGGTCCGACGCCGCTTGACTCGGACTACGGGATTAGCGTGCATACGCTCATACCGCAGAAAGCGGTGCTGTTCAACACGACGACGATCTGGGGTGTCCCGAGCGAAGAAAGCCACGATGAACAGCGCGAAGCGCCATCGACTGGTGGGTCGGTGCCGTTGCTGACGCTGCCGACGTCGTGTGAAGGCCCGCAGGAATTCTCGATCGAAGCACTCGATACCTGGCAGTACGCGAATTTGCACTCGCGGGCGTCGGTGATGACGCACGAAAGCACGGGTACGCCGGTTGGGTTCACGGGCTGCAGTGATCTGGGGTTCGATCCGTCGTTGAGTGTGGCGCCTGATACGAGCGCTGCGGATACCCCGGCGGGGTTGACGACCGAAATCAAAGTCCCCCAGGAAGGCCTTGAGACCTTGCACGGGATCGCGACGTCCAACCAGAGAGACGCAACCGTCGTGCTCCCGGAAGGGCTGGTGCTGAACCCCGGGCGGGCGTCTGGCCTGGTGGCGTGTCCGGTCGATGAAGATGGTGTGGGGCAGGAAGGTCCTCCGCGGTGCCCGGCGGCATCGCAGGTCGGGACCGCCACGGTATTGACCCCATTGCTTGCCGAACCGTTGGAAGGCAAGGTGTACGTGGTGGAATCTCAGCCGCCGGACGTGAAACTGTTGATCGCGCTCGCGGGGCAGGGCATCGAAGTCAAGCTGGTCGGGGACGTGCATTTGAACACGACGACGGGGCAGTTGACGACGGTCTTCAAGGAAACCCCTGAGGTCCCGTTCACGAGCTTCAAACTTGCGTTCAGCGGTGGGTCGCAGGCGGCGCTCATTACTCCGCCGGGGTGTGGGCTGTTCACGAGCACCTCGGACTTCACGCCGTGGAGCTCCCCAGCCGTGGAAGACGTGTTCTCGCCAAGCAGCTTCCAGATCGCCACCGGCACCGACGGTGCTCCATGTGCCTCGCCGCTGCCGTTTACGCCGAGCATGATCGCGGGTGCGACGACCGACCAGGCCGGTGGGTATACCGCGTTCTCGTTGTTGCTTTCCCGGGCGGATGATCAGCAGCGGATCTCCAAACTGCAGTTCAAGACCCCGAAGGGCCTGCTCGGGATGATCAGCCACGTCCAGCTCTGCGAAGAACCACAGGCAGCCAAAGGCGAATGCCCCACCGGGTCGCAGATCGGGCACACGATCGTGGGTGCAGGCGCGGGCCCTGATCCGCTGTACGTGCCGGAGGAAGGCAAGCCTGAAGCCCCGATCTACATCACCGGCCCCTACGACGGCGCACCCTACGGGCTACTGATCGCGGTCCCCGTGATCGCCGGGCCGTTCAATCTGGGGACGACGGTGGTGCGGGGCAAGATCGAAGTGGACCCGGAGACCTCGCAGCTGACGATCACGACCGACCCGGTGCCGACGATTTTGGATGGTGTGCCGGTGGATATGCGGACGATCAACGCGGTGATCGACCGCAAGGAATTCATGTTCAATCCCACCAACTGCAACCCACAAGCCTTCTCAGGCACAGCCACAAGCACCGAAGGAACCACCGCAGCGTTGTCGAGCCCGTTCCAGGTCGGCTCCTGCCGCAGCCTCACGTTCAAACCAGGGTTCAAAGTCTCGACCTCCGCGAAAACCTCACGGACGCAGGGCGCGAGCCTCCGGGTCACGATGACGCTGCCCGACGAAGGCGGGTTGAGCAGCACCGCGAACGTACAGCGCGTCAAGGTGTCGCTGCCAAAACAGTTGCCGACGCCATTGAAAACGCTACAGAAGGCGTGTCTGGAAAAGACGTTCGCGGAAAATCCCAAGAACTGCCCAGTCGCGTCGCAGGTCGGGACGGTCAAGGTCTCAACCCCGGTCCTCCCCGGCGGGCTGACGGGCACCGCGTACTTCGTCTCCCATGGTGGCGCGAAGTACCCGGAACTGATCATGGTCCTCGTCGGTCAGAACGGTGTGACGGTGCAGGTGCACGGGGAAACGCAGATCAGCAAAGCGGGGATCACGACCGCGACGTTCGCGACGGTGCCCGATGTGCCGTTCTCGAGCTTCGAACTGACGTTGCCGCAGCGGGAATTCCCGGCGTTGACCGCGAACGGGAACCTCTGCAAGGGCACGCTGTTGATGCCCACCGAACTGGTCGGCCAGAACGGCCTCATGATCACCCAGAACACGAAGATCGCCGTCACCGGATGCCCCAAGGCGAAGAAGGCGACCCACAAGAAGACAGCGAAGAGGAAGGCCAAGCATCCGAAGCGCAAGAAGCGGTAGGGAACCGATGCGCGGGCGCTGGGGAGGGACCCCCGCGCCCGCGGGCGTCGGTGCCTGTGCTCTGCTCCGGCCGCGAGGGTGCCGGCTCGGAGCCGGGGTTCGTGTTGGGGCGTGGGTTGTTTGGGTATTGACAAGCGGTGGAGGTGTGGTGTACGATTGCCTGTATCAAGGTCATCCCCAGCGATGGCCTCGTGAAAATAGGATCGGGTTGGGTAGGCGCATTTCGCGGTTGACATCTAGCGCTCGCGGAGTGTATGTTGGGTAGAGGGATCGGGTTTCAACTTGAGAGGGAGCTGAATCAGGCGTGGTTTCGAGAGGGAGAAACGTGATAGGAGTCGCAGCGCATCGCCCGATGGGTGATGCTAGATGCGCCAGCTTGGCGCTGTCGCATCTCTCTCTCTCTCTCTCTCTCTTGGTCTTGGCATCTCAGGGCTGAGCGCGGTTATCGCCTAGTCTCGAAACGCCGCCCTGGCCCGCCGCGCGGGCTGGGCTTTAGTGCGGTCTGGGGCGTTGCGTGATGGCCGTGCGCGGGGCCACCGCGGTGTCGCGTCGGTCGGCGCCGATCGATGTGCGTAGGCGTGCTCGTGCCGCCGGCCAGGGCGCCGGGGGCCAGAGTGCGCGGGTGGCTGACATCCAGCGTTCGCGGCTGTTGGCGGCGGGGACGCGTGCGGTGGATGAGTTGGGGTGGGGGAATACGACGGTGGCGGATATCGTCGCGCGGTCGAGGATCTCGCGGCGTACGTTCTATGAGACGTTCGCCAACCGCGAAGATTGCCTGGCCGCGGTGCTGGAGGACATCCTCGACGTGATCGCCGGGGAGCTCGCGGGGGCGGGCTTGGAGGGTCTTGGGTGGCGTGAGCGGGTGCGTGGGGGCCTGTGGGCGATCCTCGCGTTCTTGGATCGTGAGCCGGTGCTCGCGCGGGTCTGCGTGGTGCAGGCGTTGAGCGGCGGCCCGGGTGTGCTGGCGCGTCGCGAGGAGGTCCTCGGCGGGCTGGTGGCGGTGGTCGACGAGGGCCGTGAGAGCCCACGCGCAACAAGGTGTACGCGGTTGACCGCGGAGGGCCTGGTGGGTGCCGCGTTCGGGATCGTGTACGCGCGGCTGTTGAAGGGTCCGCGCGAGCCGTTGACGGAGCTGTTGGGCGAGTTGATGGGGATGATTGTGCTGCCCTATCTGGGTCCGGCGGCAGCGCGTCGTGAGCAGGACGCTCCGGCCCCGCGTGTGGTGAGGCCGCGTACCGCGCAGCGCCCGGTGTGGCCGCAGCGGCCGGCCGCCGACCCGCTCGAGAGCGTCCCGATGCGCTTGACGTATCGCACCTCGCGGGTGTTGGAGGGTGTGGCGGAGCTGACGGGACGTGGGTCGGCCCCGAGCAATCGTGCGGTGGGGGATTACGCGGGGATCCAGGATCCGGGGCAGGTATCGAAGCTTCTGCGGCGCCTGGAGCGTCTGGGGCTGCTGGCCAACAGCGGCGCTGGGCACGCCAAGGGCGAGCCGAACGCATGGCGGCTGACAGCTCAGGGTGAGCTTGTCGCGCGGAGTATTCGTGCTCACAGCCGGTTTGAGAGCGAGGCCGCGTGATGCGTGGATGTGGCCTCGCCAGTGTCGTGGTTTGTGGTTGTGCGCCTGTGGGCGTGGTGTTGTTGATCGATCGAGGGGTTCTCCCCTCTGTTCTGGAGGAGGAGATGGTTCGATGATCGTTCGCAGGTTCACTTTGGCCGGGTTGGTATCGCTGTGTGTGATGGTGGGGATGTCGTTGGGGAGTGCGGTGGCGTCGGCGACTGGCGCGCCGGTGATCGAAGGTGAGTCCTTCTCGGATATCGGGTCTTCGAGCGTGACGCTGAACGCCCAGATTGACCCCAACGGCGCATCTACCGGCTACTACTACGAATACGGGCCGAGCGAAGCGTATGGGTCGAAAACACCTGAGGTGTTCCTGGGTGAAGGGGAAAGCGCGTTGCCGGCTCCGGCGCACGTGGAAGGGCTGGCGCCGAGCGGGGAATATCACTTCAGGGTCGTTGCGGTGAGCGCGGCCGGCACTGAACATGGCTCGGACGCGACGTTTCGCACCTTGCCTATTGGTCTGCTCGGACTGCCCGACGACCGGGTCTACGAACGCGTTACGTCTACAGACGAACGTGGCTTCAGCGTCTACACGCCATTGGCGTTTGGAAACGGCCTGTCGTACGCGGAAGGTCTGTATACCGAGCTGCCGTTTCAGGCAGGGGCGGATGGTAATGGGGTGGTGTATGTGGCGAGTCCGTTAACGAGTGGGGGCAGCGGCTCCAGCGGCGAATATGAGGGCAATGATTATCTAGCGACGCGGTCGCCGGGGGGTGGGTGGACGCAGGTGAACCTACAGCCGCCGGGTTACCGTAAGGCCCAATATCAGGCATTTAGCGACGACCTCTCAGTCGGGTGGCTCGCGGCCCTGAGCGAATCAGGATTCGAAGAAGAATTGCCGCCCCTCTCGCGGGAAGCACCGGGCCAATTTAACGTTTTGTATGCGCGCTCCAACAGCGATGGCGTGTATCAGTCGCTCTTCACCAAGACGGCGACGATTCACCGCAGCAAGAATGAATTTGGAGCCTACTACGCCGGCGAAGCCGCTGGAGCTGAACATCCGGCTGTGTACGCGGGCTCTTCGGCCAATCTCAGTGAGATGCTGTTCGAGGTCAACGACGCGCTGACGGGAAACGCCGTGGAGGGCAACAAGGAAGAAAGCAACCTTTATCTGTCGATGGATGGCCAGTTGAGCCTGGTGAATGTGCTTCCAGACGGCTCTTCGGAAGCTAACGCAACGTTCGGCGGCCCCCAAATTGACACCAGCCCGGATTTCAAATACAGCGACTTTCCAGATTTCAGCCATGTGATTTCTGCGGATGGGTCGCGGGTGTTTTGGACGCAGTTATCTTCTGGGGCGCTTTATGTGCGTGAGAACCCCGGGCGGCCGCAGAGTCCGATAGAAGGGGGGCGCTGCACGGTGCCGGGCGATGCGTGCACGGCGCTGATCTCTGAAGGAGGGAGGTTCTGGACGGCGACGGTGGACGGGTCGAAGGCGTTTTTCACCAAGGGCGATCTCTATGAGTACGATGTGGAAGATGGCATGGTGACCGATCTAACGCCTGGGATCGAAGTGCAGGGTGTGATTGGCGCCAGCGAAGATGGTGAATCCATCTATTACGTCGATAGCAGCAATGAGCTCGAGCTGTGGCACGGCGGGACCTCAACGGTGATCGCGCAGCTCTCTGGAGTGGATGGCGAAGAAGTGGGGCCCTACTCGGCGTTCAAGGGCGCGCGTGGTGATTGGACGCCGGGGGTCGGGACGCGTACCGCGGAGGTGACACCCGACGGGCTCGGGGTGGTGTTCATGTCGAGGGAAAGTCTGCCGACGGTTGGCTTTCCGGAGGGGTATCGCAACGAAGGGATGGAGGAGGTGTATGTGTACGAGGCGCAGGGCCGCCAGTTGTTCTGTGCTTCGTGCAACCCGAGCGGTGAGCCACCGGAACGCAACGAAGAGACCGAAGTAGGTCCATCATACAATGAAGTGGATGCGGCGGCCGCATATCTGCCGATCAGCTTTAGCCATACGTATGAGCCGCGGGTGATCTCCGAAGGTGGTGGCCGGGTGTTCTTCGACAGCGCCGAGCCGTTGGTCGCGCAGGACACGAACGGCAAGCAGGATGTGTATGAGTGGGAGCGCGATGGTTTGGGTAGCTGCCGCGAAGCGGATGGGTGCATCTACCTGCTCTCGGGTGGGACGAGTGGGTCGGCGTCGTGGTTGTTGGACGCGAGCTCGAGTGGGGAAGATGTTTTCGTGATCTCGCGGGCGGAGTTGGTGCCTGGTGATTCGTATGAAGGGTTTGCTGTGTTCGATGCGCGTGTGGGTGGTGTGCAGCCCGTTGTGGCGCCGGAATGCACGGGGTCAGGCTGTCAGGGTGTGCCGCCGGCGGCGCCGATCTTCGCGACGCCAGCGAGTGTGACGTTCGCGGGGGTCGGGAACTTCCCGGCTCCGTCGAACGTGTCGGGCTCGGTGGAGAGCAAGCCGAAGCCGAAGGCGAGGGCGTTGACGCGCGCGCAGAAGCTTGCGCGGGCGTTGAGGGTGTGCCGGAAGCGACCTGTGCGGGAGAGGTCGGTGTGTGAGGCAAAGGCTCGCAGGCGGTATGCGGAGCGGTCGAAGGCCAAAGGTTCGGCAAGGAAGGGGAGGTAGGATGTTCGCGAAGCGTGTCTCTGTTCTGCTGGTGCTGGGTGTCGTGGTGCTACTGGTGGGGTCGGGTTCTGCGTGGGCCTCCACGTCGGCGCCTGGGTGGGAGATCTTTACGAGGACCGCACCGACGAACCTGCCGCCTGGCGGCAGCGGCGAGGTGGATCTGTATATATATAACACGGGCGCCGGTACAGGTGACGGTCCGGCGGTTACCGATGAGTTGCCCGAAGGCGTGACGGCGACCGGCGCGGGCCTGTTCGTGGGTGTGGCGATCGGAGGTTTCCACGAATACGGTTCCGGAAGCTCCTCTGGTGAATGTACGGTGGAGACGGCGCGGCTGGTTACTTGTACGGCGGGTAATGTGCCTCCGGGTGCGGTGATGGAAGTCACGATCTCGGTCAACGTAGAAGGCGATGTGGCCTCTGGTAGCGAAGGGTCGAATGTGGCTGGTGTCAGTGGGGGTGGTGCACCTGATGCCGCGAGCGATGTCAAGCGTGTGCGGTTCGGTTCGACGTCGCCCGGGTTTGGGTTCGCGGGGTTCGATACGTGGCTTTCCAACGCGGACGGCACGATTGATACGCAGGCGGGGTCGCACCCGTACGCGTTGACCACGGTGTTCGCGACCAACAGCAACGGGGTGGGAGGATTCGAAGAATACCCGGCGGGTAGCGGAAACGTGAAAACGGGCGGCGAACTGCGTGATCTGGTAGTGAATCTGCCGCCAGGTATCGTCGGTAACGTGACGGCTGTACCGCGCTGCACGCGCCGACAGTTCGATGGCGAACAATCTGCCGTCGAAAATCCCAACACGATCTATCTACCGTCGTGTCCGGCGTTGACGCAGGTCGGTATCGATCAGGCGCAGCCCAACGGCATTCGAGTCTCGTTCAAGGTGTATAATCTGGTGCCGCCGCCGGGCGTGCCCGCTCAATTCGGTTTCAACTTCGAAGGTGTGCTGGTCTTCATCGATGTGGGCGTGCGTTCGGGTGGCCCGAGCGCGCTGTCGAGTGACTACGGGATCAGTGCGCGCGTCGATCCCTTTCCGCAGAAGGGGATCGTGTTCAATACAACCACGATCTGGGGAGAGCCGGGTGAAGCGAGCCATGAAGAACAGCGCCAAGGACCCTCTGGGGCAGGGTCGACACCCTTGCTGACGGTCCCGACGTCCTGTGAAGGCCCACAGGAAATCTCAATCGAAGCGCTCGGCACGTGGCAGGACGAAAACGCGCGAGCACACGCGTCGGTCCTGACGCACGACAGCACGGGCACCCCGGTTGGGTTTACGGGGTGTGATCATCTGGGGTTCGGCCCGTCGTTGAGTGTCGCGCCGGACACGACCGCGGGGGACACCCCGGCGGGGTTGACGACCGCAATCAAAGTCCCCCAGGAAGGCCTGGCGACCCCCGGGGGGCTCGCGGCATCGAACGTCAGGGACGGGACGGTGGTGCTACCCGAAGGGATGGTCCTCAACCCGGGTAGAGCGGCTGGCCTAGTGACCTGCCCGCTCAACCAGGACGGTGTCGATCAGGAAGGCCTACCGCAGTGCCCGGCGGCCTCGCAGGTCGGGACGGCGGAGGTGTTGACCCCGTTGCTCTCCGAACCGCTGGAGGGTAAGGTCTATGTGCTGGAATCCCAGCCACCGGATGTAAAACTGCTGGTAGCGCTCGCCGGGCAGGGCGTTGAAGTCAAGCTGGTAGGGGACGTGTATTTGAACACCAGCACGGGTCAGTTGACGACGGTCTTCAAGGAAAACCCGGAGTTTCCATTCACCGACTTCAAACTCGCGTTCAGCGGGGGGTCGCAGGCGGCGCTGGTGACCCCACCCACATGTGGGTTGTTCACGAGCACGTCGGACTTCACGCCATGGGGCTCCCCGGCGGTCGAAGACGTGGTCTCCCCGAGCGACTTCCAGATCGCGACCGGGACTAACGGAGCCACGTGTGCGTCGCCGTTGCCGTTCACACCGAGCATGATCGCCGGCGCGACGACCGACCAGGCGGGCGGGTATACCGCTTTCTCGCTGTTGCTGTCGAGGGCTGATGATCAGCAGCGGATCTCCAAGCTGCAGTTCAAGACGCCGAAGGGCCTACTGGGGATGATCAGCCACGTCCAGCTCTGCGAAGAACCCCAGGCCGCGAAGGGCGAATGCCCAGCGGGGTCGCAGATTGGGCATACGGTCGTGGGTGCGGGTGCTGGCCCGGATCCGTTGTATGTGCCGGAGGAAGGCAAGCCGGAAGCCCCGATCTACATCACCGGCCCCTACGACGGCGCCCCATACGGTCTGCTAATCGCGGTCCCGGTGATTGCTGGCCCGTTCAATCTGGGGACGACTGTGGTGCGTGGGAAGATCGAAGTGGACCCGCAAACCTCGCAGCTGACGATCACAACCGATCCGCTGCCGACGATCCTCGATGGCGTGCCGGTGGATATGCGGACGATCAATGCGGTGATCGACCGCAAGGAATTCATGTTCAACCCCACCAACTGCAACCCACAATCCTTCTCAGGCACAGCAACCAGCACCGAAGGAACCAACGCGGCCTTGTCGAGCTCGTTCCAGGTCGGGTCCTGTCGTAGCCTCACATTCAAACCAGGGTTCAATGTCTCGACGTCGGCGAAGGCGTCACGGACGCAGGGCGCGAGCCTCCGGGTCACGATGACCTTGCCCGATGAAGGTGGTCTCAGCAGCACGGCGAACGTGCAGCGGGTCAAGGTGTCGCTGCCGAAACAGCTCCCGACGCCGTTGAAAACGCTCCAGAAGGCGTGTTTGGAAAAGACGTTCGCGGAAAACCCGAAGAGCTGCCCGGTGGCGTCGCAGGTCGGGACGGTCAAGGTCTCAACCCCAGTCCTCCCCGGCGGCCTGACCGGCACCGCGTACTTCGTCTCCCACGGCGGCGCGAAGTACCCGGAACTAATCATGGTCCTCGTCGGCCAGAACGGTGTCACGGTGCAGGTGCACGGGGAAACGCAGATCAGCAAAGCTGGGATCACGACCGCGACGTTCGCGACGGTACCTGACGTGCCGTTCTCGAGCTTCGAACTGACGTTGCCGCAGCGGGAATTCCCGGCGTTGACCGCGAACGGGAACCTCTGCAAGGGCACGCTTTTGATGCCCACCGAACTGGTCGGCCAGAATGGCCTCGTGATCCAGCAGAGTACGAAGATCGCCGTCACCGGGTGCCCGAAGGCGAAGAAGGCGACTCACAAGAAGGCCAGGAAGAGGAAGGCCAAGCATCCGAAGGGCAAGAAGCGGTAGGCGCGGTGTCGCCGTTGGGGCACGGATGCCCTACGGGGCGGCGATGCTGGGCTGGGGTCTGCTCAGGGGGTGTTCAGAGCTGGGGCTGTGTTGGAGGCATGGTTGTTGGGTATTGACAAGGGGGCAAGCCTTGGTGTACGATTGCCTGCATCAAGGTCATCCCAGGATGGCCTCGTGGACATAGGATCGGGTTGGGTAGGCGCATTTCGCGGTTGACATCTAGCGCTCGCGGAGTGTATGTTGGGTAGAGGGACTGGGTCGTAACTTGAGAGGGAGCTGAATCAGGCGTGGTTTCGAGAGGGAGAAACGTGATAGGAGTCGCCGCGCATCACTTGATGGGTGATGCTAGATGCGCCAGCTTGGCGCTGTCGCATCTCTCTCTCTCTCTCTCTCTCTTGGTCTTGGCATCTCAGGGCTGAGCACGGTTATCGCCTAGCCTCGAAGCGCCGCCTTGGCCCGCTGCGCGGGCAGGGCCTTAGCGCGGTTTGGAGCGTGGCGTGATGGCCGCGCGGAGTGCCGTGGGCGTGTCGCGTCGGTCGGTGCCGATCGACGTCCGTCGTCGTGTTCGTGCCGCTGGCCAGGGTGGTGGGGGTCAGAGCGGGCGTGTGGCTGAGATTCAGCGTTCGCGGCTGCTAGCGGCGGCGGTTCGTGCTGTTGATGAGTTGGGGTGGGCGAATACGACGGTGGCGGATATCGTCGCGCGGTCGAGGGTCTCGCGGCGCACGTTCTACGAGACGTTCGCGAATCGCGAAGAGTGCCTAGCCGCGGTGTTCGAGGACATCCTCGGCATGATTGTCGGGGAGCTTGCCGGAGCGGCCCTGGAGGATCTTGGGTGGCGTGAGCGGGTGCGTCGGGGCCTGGAGACGATCCTCGCGTTCTTGGATCGTGAGCCGGTGCTGGCGCGGGTGTGCGTGGTGAAGGCATTGAATGGTGGCCCGGGTGTGCTGGCGCGCCGTGAGGAGGTCCTCGGGGGGCTGGTGGAGGTGGTTGACGAGGGTCGCCAGAACCCACGCGCAACAAGGTGCACGCCGTTGACCGCAGAGGGCCTCGTGGGCGCTGCGTTTGGGATCGTGTATGCGCGGCTGCTGAAGGGCCAGCGCGAGCCGTTGACGGAGTTGTTGGGTGAGCTGATGGGAATGGTCGTGCTGCCCTATCTGGGTCCGGCGGCGGCGCGTCGCGAGCAGGATGCTCCCGCCCCGCCTGTGGTGAGGCCGCGTACCGCGCAGCGTCCGGCATTGCCGGAGCGGACGGTTGCGGATCCGTTGGAGAGCGTCCCGATGCGTTTGACGTATCGCACCTCACGGGTGTTGGAGGGTGTGGCGGAGTTGGCGGGACGTGGTTCGGCTCCTAGTAATCGTGCGGTGGGGGATTACGCGGGGATCCAGGATCCCGGGCAGGTATCGAAGCTTCTGCGGCGCTTGGAGCGTCTGGGGTTGCTGGTCAACAGTGGTGCTGGGCATGCCAAGGGTGAGCCGAATGCGTGGCGGCTCACCAGCCAGGGTGAGCTTGTCGCGCGGAGTATCCGCGCTCACAGTCGGTTTGAAAGCGAGGCCGCGTGATGCGTGGTTGTGTCTTGGCCGGTGTTGTGGTTTGTGGTTGTGCGCCTGTGGGCGTGGTGTTGTTGATCGATCGAGGGGTTCTCCCCTCTGTTCTGGAGGAGGAGATGGTTCGATGATCGTTCGCAGGTTCACTTTGGCTGGCTTGGTTTCGCTGTGCCTGACGGTGGGTATGTTGTTGCTGGGAAGCGCTGTGGCGTTAGCGGCGGGCGCGCCGGTGATCGAAGGAGAGTCTTTCTCTGACGTTGGGTCTTCGAGCGTGACTCTGAACGCTCAGATCGACCCTGACGGCGCGTCTACCAGCTACTACTACGAATACGGACCGAGCGAAGCGTACGGTTCGAGGACGCCCGAGGTGTTCCTTGGTGAAGGGGAAAGCGCGTTGCCGGCTCCGGCGCACGTGGAAGGGTTGGCGGCGGGCGGGGAATATCACTTCAGGGTCGTGGCCGTCAGCGAAGCGGGCACCGAACGTGGCGCGGACTCGACGTTCCGTACCCTGTTCATTGGCCTGCTCGGCTTGCCCGATGGCCGGGTCTACGAACGCGTGAGTCCGACTGACGAAGGCGGCTTCAACGTCTACACACCAAGCGCATTTGGATTTGAATTGTCGTACTCGGACGGCCAGTTTACTCAGCGGCCGTTTCGGGCGGCTGGGAATGGCGATGGAGTGGTGTATGTAGGAAGTCCGTCGGTGAGTGGGGGTAATGGCGCCAGTGGGGAAAATGAGGGCAACGATTATCTTGCGACACGGTCGCCGGAGGGCGGTTGGACGCAGGTAAATCTTCAGCCGCCGGGTTACCGTAAGGCCCTATATCAGGCATTCAGCGATGACCTCTCGGTCGGGTGGCTCGCGGCCCTGAGCGAATCCGGATTCGAAGAAGAATTGCTGCCGCTCTCCCCGGAAGCACCCGGCAAATACAATGTGCTGTATGCGCGCTCCAACAGCGAAGGTGCATATCGGCCGCTGTTCACCAAGACGGCGACGATCCACCGCGACGACGAAGAATTTGGGGCCTACAACGTCGGTGAAGCCGCCGGCGCTGAACATCCAGCTGTGTACGCCGGCTCCTCAGTCGATCTCCAAGAGATGCTGTTCGAGGCGAATGACGCACTCACGGGAAACGCGGTGGAGGGGAGCATGAAAGAACACAATCTCTACCTGTCAGTGGATGGCCATTTGAGCTTGGTGAACGTATTTCCAGACGGCTCCTCTGAAGCAAACGCAACGTTCGGCGGGCCCCCAATTGGCGAACTCGACACCGACTCCAGGAACTTCCCGGACTTTAGTAATGTGATTTCTGCAGATGGGTCGCGGGTATTCTGGACACAGATCGAAGGCGAAGAAGCTCCCAAGGCGCTCCCAGGTGAAGAGTCTCCCGAGGCGCTGTATATGCGTGACAATCCGGGACAGCCACAGAGCTCGATCGAAGGGGGGCGCTGCACGACGCCGGCGGATGCGTGCACGGTGCTGATCTCCGAAGGCGGGAGGTTCTGGACTGCGACGTCGGACGGGTTGAAGGTGTTCTTCACCAAGAGTGATCTTTATGAGTACGATGTGGAAGACGGTCAGACGACCGATCTGACGCCCGGGGTAGAAGTGCAGGGGGTGATCGGCGCGAGTGAAAATGGTGAATATATCTACTACGTCGATAGCGGCGACGAGCTGGAGCTGTGGCACGCGGGGACATCTACTGCGATCGCGCAGCTCTCCAAGGCGGATGGCGCAGAAGTGGGGCCCTATTCGATTTCCAAGGGCCCGCGTGGTGATTGGACGCCGGGTGTTGGGACGCGTACCGCGGAGGTGGCGCCCGATGGTCTGGGGGTAGTGTTCATGTCGCGGGAAAGCCTGCCGGTGGCGGGTTTCCCGAAGGGTTATCGCAATGAAGGGATGGAGGAGGTGTATGTGTACGAGGCCGAAGGCGGCAAGTTGTTTTGTGCCTCGTGCAACCCAAGCGGTGAGCCGCCCGAAAGCAACCAGGAGACCGAAGCGGCGTATACGGATGCGGCAGCTGCGTTTCTGCCGATCAGCTATACCCATACATATGCGCCGCGGGTGATCTCTGAAGGTGGTGGGCGGGTGTTCTTCGATAGCGATGAGCCGTTGGTGGCGCAGGACACGAATAGCAAGCAGGATGTGTATGAGTGGGAGCGTGACGATCTCGGCAGTTGCCGCGAAGTGGATGGGTGTATCTATTTGCTGTCGGGTGGTACGAGTGGGTCGGCGTCGTGGCTGTTGGATGCAAGTGCCAGTGGGGAAGATGTGTTTGTGATCTCGCGTGCAGGGCTGGTGCCGGGTGATCCGTATGAAGCGTTTGCTTTGTATGACGCGCGTGTGGGTGGTGTGCAGCCGGTGGTGGCGCCGGTATGTACGGGGTCGGGTTGTCAGGGTGTGCCGCCGGCCGCGCCGATCTTCGCTACGCCAGCGAGTGTGACGTTCGCGGGGGTCGGGAACTTCCCCGCGCCGGCGAGCGTGTCGGCGCCGGTGAAGGGCAAGCCGAAGGCGAAGGCGGGCGTGTTGACGCGTGCGCAAAAGCTGACACGAGCGTTGAAGGCTTGCCGGAAGCGATCCGCGCGAGCGCGCCCGAGGTGTGAGGCGCAGGCGCGCAAGCGCTACGGGGCAGGATCCAAGGCCAAGGGTTCGGCAAGGGAGGGGAGGTAGGATGTTCGCGAAGTGTGTGTCTTTGCTGCTGGTGTTGTTGGGTGTGATGGCGTTGTCGGTCGCGTCGGCGTCGGCCTCGACGCCTGCGCCGGGTTGGGAGATTTTTACTAGGATGGCGCCAACGAACTTGCCGCCCGGTGGCACGGGCCAGGTGGATCTGTATGTGTATAACACGGGTGCGGGGACGGGTGAGGGTCCGACGATCACCGATGAGCTGCCAGAAGGCGTGACGGCGAGCACGGCCGGCGTGTTCGTGGATGTGCCGCTCGGAAATCTCGATGTGTACGGTCCCGGGAGCTCTAATGGTGAATGTGTGGTGGTGTCCGGTCGGGTGGTGTCGTGTACGGCGGGGAGTGTGCCGCCAGGTGCGGTAATGGAAGTCACGATCTCGGTCGATGTCGAAGCTGGTGTTCTGGCTGGCAGCGAAGGGTCGAATGTGGTTGGTGTGAGTGGGGGCGGTGCGCCCAGCGCCGCAAGTAATGTCAAGAAGGTGCGGTTCGGCTTCGCGTCGCCTGGGTTTGGGTTCGCTGGATTCGATGCGTGGTTCACGAACGCGGATGGGACGACCGATACACAGGCCGGCTCACACCCCTACGCATTTACCGCCGTGTTTGCGGCCAACAGCACAGGTGTAGGGGATTCGAAGAAGAGACTGCGGGTAGTGGAAACGCAAAAATAGGAGGTGAAATCCGCAATTTGGTTGTCAATCTGCCGCCGGGGTTCGTCGGGAACGTGACGGCTGTGCCGCGCTGTTCGCGCAAACAGTTCGATGGCGAAGCTAACCAGCGGGCTGCGAATGGGGGCGAATTCTGGGTGCCGTCGTGTCCGGCTGCGACTGAGGTCGGTATCGACCAGGCGGTGCCCAACGGTATTCGTGGCGTTTCGTTCAAGGTGTATAATCTTGTGCCGCCGCCGGGTGTTGCCGCCCAGTTCGGTTTCAGTTTTAGCGGGGTGCCTGTCTTCTTGGATGTGGGTGTGCGTTCGGGCGGCCCGAGCGCGCTGGCGAGCGACTACGGAATCACCACGCACGTCGATCCTTTCCCGCAGAGGGGGATTGTGTTCAACACGATCACGATCTGGGGGGAGCCGGGCGAAGCGAGCCATGACGAACAGCGCGAAGGACCGTCCGGGGCGGGATCCACGCCGTTGCTGACGGTGCCGACGTCGTGTGAAGGCCCGCAGGAAATCTCAATCGAAGCGCTGGGGACCTGGCAGAACGAAAATGCCCGAGCACACGCATCGGTCCTCACGCACAACAGTACCGACACGCCCATCGGGTTCGCCGGCTGTGATCATCTGGGGTTCGGCCCGTCGTTGAGCGTCGCGCCGGACACCACCGCGGGGGACACCCCGGCCGGGCTGACGACTGAAATCAAAGTTCCACAGGAAGGCCTCTCGATCCCCGAAGGACTCGCCGCCTCGAACCTCAGAGATGGGACGGTGGTGCTGCCCGAAGGGACGGTCCTCAACCCAGGCCGGGCGGCCGGTCTGTCGCTGTGCCCGCTCGACGAGGATGGTGTTGAACAGGAAGGCCCGCAGCAGTGCCCGGCGGCGTCGCAGGTTGGGACCGCTGAGGTCTCCACGCCGTTGCTGTCCGAACCGCTTGAAGGCAAGGTGTACGTGCTCGAATCCGCGCCACCGGACGTGAAACTGCTGATCGCGCTCGCGGGGCAGGGCATCGAAGTCAAGCTGGTCGGCGACGTGCACCTGAACACCAGTACGGGCCAGTTGACGACGGTCTTCAAGGAAGACCCGGAGGTCCCGTTCACGGACTTCAAGCTCGCGTTCAGCGGCGGCTCGCAGGCGGCGCTCGTGACTCCACCGACGTGTGGGCTGTTCACGAGCAACTCGGACTTCATGCCATGGAGCTCCCCAGCCGTCGAAGACGTGTTCTCGCCGAGCAGCTTCCAGATCGCGACCGGCACCAACGGTGCGCCATGTGAGTCGCCGCTGCCGTTCACGCCGAGCATGATCGCCGGCGCTACGACCGACCAGGCCGGCGGGTATACCGCGTTCTCGCTATTGCTCTCCCGTGGGGATGATCAGCAGCGGATCTCGAAACTGCAGTTCAAGACGCCGAAGGGCCTGCTCGGGATGATCAGCCACGTCCAGCTCTGCGAAGAACCCCAAGCCGCGAAGGGCGAATGCCCAGCCACCTCCCAGATTGGGCACACGATTGTGGGTGCTGGTGCTGGCCCGGATCCGTTGTATGTGCCGGAGGAAGGCAAGCCGGAAGCGCCGATCTACATCACCGGTCCATACGAGGGCGCCCCCTACGGCCTTGCCATAGCGGTGCCGGTGATCGCTGGCCCGTTCAATCTGGGGACGACGGTGGTGCGGGGGAAGATCGAAGTGGATCCGCAGACCTCGCAGTTGACGATCACGACGGATCCGTTGCCGACGATTCTGGATGGGGTGCCGGTGGATATGCGGACGATCAACGCGGTGATCGACCGCAAGGAATTCATGTTCAACCCCACCAACTGCGACCCACAAGCCTTCTCAGGCACCGCAACCAGCACCGAAGGAACCAACGCGGCACTCTCCAGCCCGTTCCAGGTTGGCTCCTGCCGCAGCCTGACGTTCAAACCAGGGTTCAAGGTCTCGACCTCCGCGAAGACGTCACGGACGCAGGGCGCGAGCCTCCATGTCACGATGACGCTCCCCGACGAAGGCGGACTTAGCAGCACCGCAAACGTCCAACGAGTCAAGGTATCCCTGCCGAAACAGCTGCCGACCCCGTTGAAAACACTGCAGAAGGCCTGTTTGGAAAAGACGTTCGCGGAAAACCCCACGAACTGCCCAGTGGCGTCGCAGGTCGGGACGGTCAAGGTCTCAACCCCGGTCCTCCCCGGTGGCCTGACCGGCACCGCGTACTTCGTCTCCCATGGTGGCGCGAAGTACCCGGAACTGATCATGGTCCTAGTGGGCCAGAACGGTGTGACGGTGCAGGTGCATGGGGAAACGGAGATCAGCAAAGCGGGGATCACGACCGCGACGTTCGCGACGGTGCCGGATGTGCCGTTCTCGAGCTTCGAACTGACGTTGCCGCAGAGGGAATTCCCGGCGTTGACCGCGAACGGGAACCTCTGCAAGGGCACGCTGTTGATGCCGACCGAACTGGTCGGTCAGAACGGCCTCGTGATCGATCAGAGCACGAAGATCTCCGTCACCGGGTGCCCGAAGACGAAGAAGGCGACCCACAAGAGGGCCACGAAGAGGAAGGCCAAGCACCCGAAGCGCAAGAAGCGGTAGCAACGACGCGGGGAAGCGGGGCACGCACACACCCACGACGGCATTCCGGGGTTGGTGCCGGTCGGTGGGTTGTGTGCGGCGATTATCACGCACCGCGATCGATCTCGGAGGCTAGAACTATCGTGTGAGCTTGCGCGTGTAGGCGCTCAGGCACCCTCGAGGTGCCTGAGATCCTCCAGATCCTGGGGTCGGCCAGCTGCGCGCTTCATCGCACGCAGGTGCTCCAGGCCGCAAACGCGCACCGTGATGCCATCGATGTCTCCCGCGACGGCTGCTTGGTCGAGCTCGTCGTAGAGGTTGTCGGCCTCGATGCCGCTGGCCCACTGCATGATGTCGATACGCCCGAGACTGGTGTGGAGGCAGAAGTTGCCGCCCTGGGCGAGGTCGGCCGGCCGCGTCGGGTCCATCGGCAGCTCCTCCGGCGAGAAGTCGCCCGTGTCCAGGATGGTTGCTTCGAGATCTTGAAGTGCGCTGGCGAGTCTTGTGAGGTTTCCGTCGGTAGGCCGTGGGACCGTGTCGAGATCCTTGGTCACCCGCATGAAGCCGTGTGCGGTAACCGCAAAGCCGCCGATGATGATGTGGTCGATGCCGCGCTCGTGCAGATACATCAGCAGCGGCAGCGGGTCAAGGGCGTCTGGCATCCTTGAACGCCGCGGCGAAACGGTTGGCGAAGCGAGCGAGCGCGGCAGCCTCCGTGAGGTTGGCGCCCACGCCTCGTGTGCGGTCACGCGCGACCTGGGCCATCCTCGCATGCTCGTTGCGCGCGATCTCCTCGGGTGTCCACGGCCCACGCGGCTTCGCTTTCGGCATTGCTGCCATGCACTGCATCGTACCGCGGTCGCCGACGGGGCTGCTTGCCCCGCTGGCGATCCGGCTCGCGGTTGTCGGCAACAAGCGCCACTTTCAGCGGGTGCCGGGCTCAGGTGCGAGAACTGCCGCGAAGAGGAAGGTCCGGCACTCGGGGCGTGTGAAGCGGTAGGCGGCAGGCCACGGGCCGTGGAGGGCGTGGATGTCCCTTGCGGGGGGCGCTGGGTGGGGACCGGGTTGCGGCGTGGTTGTCTGGGTATTGACAACGGGGCGAGGCATGGTGTACGGTTGCCTGTATCAAGGTCATCCCTGGTGGTGGCCTCGTGGACATAGGATCGGGTTGGGTAGGTGCGTTTCGCGGTTGACATCTAGCGCTCGCGGAGTGTATGTTGGGTAGAGGGATCGGGTCGCAACTTTGAGAGGGAGCTGAATCAGGCGTGGTTTCGACAGGGAGAAACGTGACAGGAGTCGCCGCGCATCACCCGATGGGTGATGCTAGATGCGCCAGCTTGGCGCTGTCGCATCTCTCTCTCTCTCTCTCTCTCTTCGACTCGTAAGGGGCCCCTCCGTTCGGCCCTGGCGGGCCGCCCGGGTTCCCCCGAAGGGGGAAAGGGGAGAGCTGGGCGCGGTTATCGTCTAGCCTCGAAGCGCCGCCTTGGCCCGCTGTGCGGGCAGGGCTCTAGCACGGTCTGGGGGGCGGTGTGATGGCCGCGCGCGGGGCGACAGGCGTGTCGCGTCGGTCAGAGCCGATCGGCGTCCGTAGGCGTGCTCGCGCGGCCGGCCAGGGTGCGGGGGGCCAGAGCGTGAGGGTGGCCGATATTCAGCGTTCGCGGCTGCTGGCGGCTGGAACGCGTGCGGTGGATGAGTTGGGGTGGGCGAATACGACGGTGGCGGATATCGTCGCGCGGTCGAGGATCTCGCGGCGGACTTTCTATGAGACGTTCGCCAATCGCGAGGAGTGCCTGGCGGCGGTGTTGGAGGACATCCTCGCCATGGTCGAGGGGGAGCTCGCCGGGGCGGCCCTGGAGGGTTTGGGGTGGCGTGAGCGGGTGCGTGGGGGCTTGTGGGTGATCCTGGCGTTCTTGGATCGTGAGCCGGTGCTCGCGCGGGTCTGTGTGGTGCAGGCGTTGAGTGGTGGCCCGGGTGTGCTGGCGCGTCGCGAGGAGGTCCTCGGCCGGCTGGTCGCGGTGGTCGATGAGGGCCGTGAGAGTCCGCGTGCGAGGAGGTGCACGCGGTTGACCGCGGAGGGCTTGGTGGGTGCGGCGTTTGGGATCGTGTACGCGCGGTTGTTGAAGGGTCCGCGTGAGCCGTTGACGGAGTTGTTGGGCGAGTTGATGGGGATGATCGTGCTGCCCTACCTGGGGCCGGCGGCGGCACGCCGTGAGCAGGACGCCCCGGCCCCGCGAGCGGTGACGCCGCGTACCGGGCAGCGCCCCGTGTGGTCGGAGCGCCCGGTCGCCGATCCGCTTGAGAGTGTTCCGATGCGCTTGACGTATCGCACCTCGCGGGTGTTGGAGGGTGTGGCGGAGCTGGGGGGACGTGGGTCGGCTCCGAGTAACCGTGAGGTGGGGGATTACGCGGGGATCCAGGATCCGGGGCAGGTTTCGAAGCTTCTGCGGCGCTTGGAGCGTCTGGGGTTGCTGGCCAACAGCGGCGCTGGGCACGCCAAGGGTGAGCCGAACGCGTGGGGGCTCACCGACCAGGGTGAGCAGGTCGCGCGGAGTATCCGTGCTCACAGCCGGTTCGAGAGCGAGGCCGCGTGATGCGCGGCCGAGTGCGTGGGTGTGTCGTGGTTTGTGGTTGTGCGCCTGTGGGCGTGGTGGTGTTGATCGATCGAGGGGTTCTCCCCTCTGTTCTGGAGGAGGAGATGGTTCGATGATTGCTCGTAGGTTGATGCTGGCTGGCTTGGTTTCGCTGTGCGTGACGCTCGGGATGCTGCTGGGGAGCGCCGCTGCCCTCGCGGCAGGCGCGCCGTCGATCGAAGGGGAGTCCTTCTCCGATATCGGGTCCTCGAGCGTGACGCTGAGCGCCCAGATCGACCCGAACGGCGCGTCTACCAGCTACTACTACGAATACGGGCCGAGCGCGGCGTATGGGTCGAGGACGCCCGAAGTGTTTCTCGGCGAAGGCGAAAGCGCGCTGCCGGCCCCCGCGCATGTGGAAGGCCTGGCGGCGAGCGGGGAATATCACTTCAGGGTCGTGGCGGTCAGCGCGGCGGGTGCCGAACGCGGCGCGGACGCCACATTCCGTATGCTGCCCACCAGTCTGCTCGGCCTGCCTGACGGCCGGGTCTATGAACGCGTGAGCCCGACCGACGAAGCTGGCTTCAGTGTCTACACACCAAATGTGTTTAGGATCCACCTGTCGTACTCGGAAGGTCTGTATACCGAACGGCCGTTTCGGGCGGCGGCGAACGGCGATGGGGTGGTGTATGTGGCCAGTCCTTCGACGAGCGGGGGCAGTGGCTCCAGCGGGGAATATGAGGGCAATGATTATCTCGCGACGCGCTCACCGGAAGGCGGTTGGGCGCAGGTCAATCTACAGCCACCGGGTTACCGTAAGGCTGAATATCAGGGGTTCAGCGACGATCTCTCGGGCGGGTGGCTCGTGGCCCGGGGTGAATCTTCTTTTGAAGAAGAACTGCCGCCGCTCTCGCCGGAAGCGCCGAGCAAATACGAGGTTCTGTATGCGCGCTCCAACGACGATGGCGTCTATCAGTCGCTGTTCACCAAGACGGCGACCATCCACCGCGGCAAAGAAGAATTTGGAGCTTACAACACCGGAACAATCACCGGGGCTGAAGATCCGGCTGTGTATGCGGGTTCCTCAGCTGATATGGGGGAGATGTTGTTCGAGGCCAACGACGCGCTGACGGAAAACGCCGTCGAGGGCAGCAGGATAGAAAATAATCTCTATCTGTCGGTGGGTGGCCGGTTGAGCCTTGTGAATGTGCTTCCAGATGGTTCTTCAGAGCCAAATGCCACGTTCGGTGCTCCGCCAAACAGCGGCGAAAGCGGAGGAGCCAAGCAAAGTAACTTCTCGGATTTCAGTGATGTGATCTCTGCGGATGGGTCGCGGGTATTTTGGACGCAGTTGGAAAGCGAAGTGACGCCCAAGGCGCTGTATGTGCGTGAGAACCCGGGGCAGCCGCAGAGCCCGCTCGAAGGGGAACGCTGCACGGTGCCGGCGGATGCGTGCACGGTGTTGATCTCCGAAGGGGCCAGGTTCTGGACGGCGACGGCGGATGGCTCGAAGGCGTTTTTCACGAAGGGGGATCTCTACGAGTACGATGTGGAAGATGGCCAGACGATCGATCTGACGCCCGGGGTGGAAGTGCAGGGTGTGATCGGCGCCAGCGAAAACGGCGAATACATCTACTACGCCACCACCGCCGATGAGCTTGAGCTGTGGCACGCCGGGGCCTCCACCGCGATCGCGCAGCTCTCCGCCGCGGACGGCGAAGACGTGGGGCCCTACTCGACATACCGTGGGCCGCGTGGGGATTGGACGCCAGGTGTCGGGACGCGTACCGCGGAGGTGACGCCCGATGGGCTGGGGGTCGTGTTCATGTCGAGGGAAAGCCTGCCAGTGGTCGGGTTCCCGGAGGGTTATCGCAGTGAAGGGATGGAGGAGGTGTATGTGTACGAGGCCGAAGGCGGCAGGTTGTTCTGCGCTTCGTGCAACCCCAGCGGTGAGCCGCCGGAACACAACCAGGAGACCGAAGCAGGCGAAGAACAAGCGGGTGCGGCTGCCGCGTTTCTGCCGATCAGCTATAGCCATACGTATGCGCCGCGGGTGATCTCCGAAGGTGGCGGCCGGGTGTTCTTCGATAGCGCCGAGCCGCTGGTGGCGCAGGACACGAACGGCAAGCAGGATGTGTATGAGTGGGAGCGCGACGGTGTCGGCAGCTGCGGGGAAGCGGATGGGTGCATCTACCTGCTATCGGGTGGCACGAGTGGGTCGGCGTCGTGGTTGCTGGACGCGAGTACCAGTGGGGAAGATGTGTTCGCGATCTCGCGCGCGGAGCTGGTACCGGGTGACCCGTATGAAGCGTTTGCTGTGTATGACGCACGTGTTGGTGGTGTACAGCCGGTGGTGGCGCCGCAGTGCACGGGTTCGGGGTGTCAGGGTGTGCCGCCGGCGGCGCCGATCTTCGCGACGCCGGCGAGCGTGACGTTCGCGGGCGTTGGGAACTTTCCTGTGCCGTCGAGCACGTCGGGGTCGGTGAAGAACAAACCGAAGGCGAAGGCGCGAGCGTTGACGCGCGCGCAGAAGCTGACGCGGGCGTTGAAGGCGTGCCGGAAGCGACCCGTGCGAGCACGCGTGGGGTGTGAGGCGCAGGCGCGCAAGCGCTATGGGGCAGGGTCCAAGGCCAAGGGTTCGGCAAGGGAGGGGAGGTAGAATGTTCGCGAAGTGTGCGTCTGTGCTGCTAGTGTTGAGCGCGATGGTTTTGTGGGCTGGGTCGGGGGTTGCGTCGGCGTCTGGGCCTGCGCCGGGGTGGGCGATCTTCACGAGGACCGCGCCGACGAACCTGCCGCCAGGCGGCAACGGCCGCGTGGATCTGTATGTGTATAACACTGGTGCGGGGACGGGTGAATATCCGACCGTCACCGACGAGTTGCCCAAAGGTGTGACGGCGACGGGCGCGAGCATGTACGTGGGGGTGCCGGCCGGAGGGGCTGGAGGGGGTGGTTCCGGGAGCTCCGAAGGTGAATGTACGGTGGGGTCAGCGCGGGTGGTGAGCTGTACGGATAGCAGTGTGCCTCCAGGCGCGGTGATGGAAGTCGTAATCTCGGTCAGTGTCGAAGGCGTGCTCTCTGGTAGTGAAGGTTCGAATGTGGTTGGGGTCAGTGGGGGTGGCGCGCCGAGTGCGGCGAACGATGTCAAGAGCGTGCGGTTCGATTCGGCCTTTCCCGGGTTCGGGTTCGCGGGGCTCGATGCGTGGTTCACGAACGCGGATGGGACGACCGATACACAGGCCGGCTCGCACCCCTACGCGTTCACCACTGTGTTCGCGGCGAACAGCACTGGTGTGGGAGGGTTGGAAGAATTCACGTCGGGTAGCGGAGGCGTGCGTTATGGTGGGGAAATGCGGGATGTGGTGGTGAATCTCCCGCCGGGGATCGTCGGTAACGCGACGGCTGTGCCGCGCTGCTCGCGCAGACAGTTCGACGGCGAAACCGCCACCGCGAGTGGCGGGAATGGGTTCGAACCGTCGTGTCCGGCTTCGACGCAGGTCGGTATCGATCAGGCTCAGCCCAACGGTTATCGTGGTCTTTCGTTCAAGGTGTATAACTTGGTGCCGCCGCCGGGTGTCGCCGCTCAGTTCGGGTTCAATTTCGAAGGGGCGCTGGTCTTCATCGATATTGGAGTGCGCTCGGGTGGCCCGAGTGCGCTGGCGAGCGACTACGGGCTAAGCGCGCACGTCGATCCCTTCCCGCAGAAGGGGGTCGTGTTCAACACGATCACGATCTGGGGGGAGCCGGGCGAAGCGAGCCACGAAGTGCAGCGCGGAGGGCCCTCTGGGGCGGGGACGACGCCGTTGTTGACGGTCCCGACGTCGTGCAAAGGCCCGCAGGAAATCTCGATCGAAGCGCTCGGGACGTGGCAGAACGAAAACGCTCGAGCACGCGCGTCGGTTCTCACGCATGACAGCACGGGTACACCGGTTGGGTTCACGGGGTGTGATCATCTGGGGTTCGGCCCGTCGTTGAGTGTCGCGCCGGACACGACCGCGGCGGATACCCCGGCGGGGTTGACGACCGAAATCAAAATCCCGCAGGAAGGATTGACGAGTCCCGAAGGGCTCGCGACATCGAACCTCAGAGATGGGACGGTGGTCTTGCCGGAAGGGATGGTTCTCAACCCGGGCCGGGCGTCCGGCTTGGCGACCTGTCCGCTTGAGGAGGATGGTGTCGATCAGGAAGGTCCGCCAAGATGCCCGTCGGCGTCGCAGGTCGGGACCGCGGTGATCTCCACGCCGGTGTTGCCCGAACCACTTGAAGGCAAGGTGTATGTGCTGGAATCCCAGCCGCCGGACGTGAAACTGCTGGTCGCGATCGCGGGGCAGGGCGTCGAAGTGAAGATAGTCGGCGACGTGCATCTGAATACGAGCACGGGCCAGTTGACGACGGTCTTCAAGGAAAACCCGGAGCTGCCGTTCACAACCTTCAAACTGTCCTTCAGCGGGGGGGCGCAGGCGGCATTGGTGACCCCGCCGGGGTGTGGGCTGTTCACGAGCAGCTCTGACTTCACGCCGTGGAGCTCACCGGCCGTCGAAGACGTATTCTCGCCGAGCAGCTTCCAGATCGCGACCGGCACCAACGGTGCCCCGTGCGCCTCCCCGCTGCCGTTCACACCGAGCATGATCGCCGGCGCGACAACGGACCAAGCGGGCGGGTATACCGCGTTCTCGATGCTGCTGTCGCGGGGGGATGATCAGCAGCGGATCTCCAAACTCCAGTTCAAGACACCAAAGGGCCTGCTCGGGATGATCAGCCACGTCCAGCTCTGCGAAGAACCCCAAGCCACCAAGGGCGAATGCCCCGCGGGATCGCAGATCGGGCACACGGTCGTGGGTGCGGGTGCTGGCCCTGATCCGTTGTATGTGCCGGAGGAAGGCAAGCCGGAAGCCCCGATCTACATCACCGGCCCCTACGAGGGCGCACCCTACGGCCTCGCAATCGCGGTCCCCGTAATCGCGGGCCCGTTCAACCTGGGGACAACGGTGGTGCGGGGGAAGATCGAAGTGGATCCGCAGACCTCGCAGCTGACGATCACGACGGACCCGTTGCCGACGATCCTGGATGGGGTCCCGGTGGATATGCGGACGATCGACGCGGTGATCGACCGCAAGGAATTCATGTTCAACCCCACCAACTGCGACCCACAATCCTTCTCAGGCACCGCAACCAGCGTAGAAGGAACCCAGGCCGCGCTCTCCAGCCCCTTCCAGGTCGGGTCCTGTCGCAGCCTCACGTTCAAACCAGGATTCAAGGTCTCGACCTCGGCGAAGACGTCCCGCACCGAGGGCGCGAGCCTGCACGTCACGATGACCCTGCCCGACGAAGGCGGGTTGAGCAGCACCTCGAACGTGCAGCGCGTCAAGGTATCGCTACCGAAACAGCTGCCGACCCCGCTGAAAACGCTACAGAAGGCGTGTCTGGAAAAGACGTTCGCGGAAAACCCCACGAGCTGCCCCAAGGCCTCGCAGGTCGGGACGGTCAAGGTCTCGACCCCCGTCCTCCCCGGCGGCCTGACCGGGACCGCGTACTTCGTCTCCCACGGTGGCGCGAAGTACCCGGAACTGATCATGGTGCTGGTCGGCCAGAACGGTGTGACGGTGCAGGTGCATGGGGAAACGCAGATCAGCAAAGCGGGGATCACGACCGCGACGTTCGCGACAGTGCCCGATGTGCCGTTCTCGAGCTTTGAACTCACGTTGCCGCAAAGGGAATTCCCGGCGTTGACGGCGAACGGGAACCTCTGCAAGGGCACGCTGCTGATGCCCACCGAACTGGTCGGCCAGAACGGTCTGGTGATCGATCAGAACACGAAGATTGCGGTCTCGGGGTGTCCCAAGTCAAAGCACAAGAAGGCCACAAAGAGGAAGGCCAAGCACCCGAAGCGCAAGAAGCGGTAGGCACGAGGCTCGGTCGGCGGGGAGGCGATTCAACCCAAGTGGTGGATGCGGTTGCGCAGTGCGTCCTCGGGCGACGCGGGGGGAGATCATCTCGTCGAGCAGCAGCTTCACGCGAGCGCCTGCTGGCGGCCCTGCCGGCGCTCGCGGAATGCTGGCTATTGGCGGTCAGCAACATGCCGATCTGGGGTCGGACAAGCTCGCGTGCCTTTGTGGACTTGACAGCAAGAGTGGGCCGTGGTACGTTCTAGTCGTTGTTGGCTACCCCCGGGTGGTCGATCAAAGACATAAGACCGGGTTTGGGTCAACCGACCTGTGGTTGACTCGAGGCGCGAGCAGGGGATCGATTGGGAAGAGGGCCTGGGTCGTGAAGCGTTATGAGGGAGTTGGTTGAGCGTGGTTTCTAGAGGGAGAAACGTGACAGGGGTCTTCGCACCTCGCGCACTGGGTGATGCTAGATGCGCCAGCTTGGCGCTGTCGCATCTCTCTCTCTCTCTCTCTCTCTTGCCCTAGGGAACCCGGGGCAAAGCGCGCTGATCGTCCGGTCCTAACGGGCCCGGCCTCCCACCCCGCGCGGGGTGGGGTTTGCGCGCCTTTGATGGGGAGCGCGGCGTGATGCCCGCGCGCACGACGGCACGGCGCGGCGTGAAGGCTTCCAGCGTGCCGGCGCGGAGTCGGGGCGGTGGCCGGTCGCAGACCGGTCAGCACGAGCGTTTCGTGGAGATCCAGCGCGCTCGGCTGTTGGTGGCGGCGGTGCGGGCGGTGGACGAGCTGGGGTACCCCGATACCTCGGTGGCGGACATCACTTCGCGGGCGCGGGTCTCGCGACGCACGTTCTATGAGCTGTTCCCAGATCGCGAAGAGTGTCTGGCGACGGTGGTCGAGGACATCCTCGGGTTGCTGGTCGCGGAGCTTTCAGCGGCTGGCCTGGAGGGTTTGGCGTGGCGTGAGCGGGTGCGCGGGGGGCTGCTTGCGATCCTGGGGTTCTTGGATCGCGAGTCGGTGCTCGCGCGGGTGCTGGTTGTGCAGGCGCTGCGTGGTGGCCCGCGGGTGCTGGAGCGCCGCGAAGCGGTCCTCGCGCGGCTGGCGGGTGTGGTGGACGAGGGGCGCCTGTTGAGTGTGCGCGCGCAACGATGCACGCCGCTGACGGCGGAGGGCCTGGTCGGCGCGGCGTTCTCGATCGTCTACGCGCGGCTGTTGAAAGGTGAGCGCCGTCCGTTGACGAGCCTGCTGGGCGAGCTGATGGGGATGATCGTGCTGCCCTACCAGGGCGCCTCGGCCGCCCGGCGCGAACAGGTGCGCCCGGCGCCGGCTCCCCCCACGCGCTCCGTGCGTGCTCGGCGTGGGTCCGCGGAGGGTGTGGATGACCCGTTGGGTGGTGTGGCGATGCGGTTGACGTATCGCACCGCGCGGGTCTTGGAAGGGATCGCTGAGCATCCGGGGTCGAGTAACCGCCAGGCGGGGGAGCGCGCGGGGATCTCTGACCCGGGGCAGGTCTCGAAGCTGCTGGCCCGCCTAGAGCGGCTGGGGTTGCTGGCCAACACGGGTCCGGGGCGTGTGAAGGGCGAGCCGAACGCGTGGTCGCTGACCGCGAAGGGGGAGATGGTCGCGGGGAGCATCCGGATGCACGCTCCTGTTGCTGATGAGTCTTGTGCCGGTGCGCCGCTGGGCGCGTCGTTGTTCACCGATCGAGGGGTTCTCCCCTCTGCCTTGGAGGAGGAGATGGTTCGATGAGGTCTCGTGGTTTGCTGTTGGCTGGTTTGGGTTCGCTGGGCGTGATGGTGGGGTTGCTGGCCGGGGGTCCACTGGCGTTGGCGGTGAAGAGCCATGGGTTCTCCTCGTCGTTCGGTGTGTTCGTGAGCGCACGGGGCGTGGCGGTTGACGACTCCGTGGGCGCGTCGAAGGGCGATGTGTATGTGGTGGATCAGGGTGCGCCCGCGGTCGAGCGCTTCACCGCCACCGAAGCCGAACACAACGAACCCGGCGCTACGCTTACGGGTGCCTCGCTTGTCTCCCCGACGGGGGTGGCGGTCGATAACTCCGGCAGTGCCTCGGCGGGCGACGTGTATGTCGCCGATCCGGGCGCGGGCGTAGTCGATAGGTTCAGCGGTGCGACGGGGAAAGTCCTTGCGCGGATCGACGGCAGCGAAACACCGGACGTCGGGGTGCGTGGCTTCGAACCGGTCGGTGTCGCGGTGGACCCCGCCAATGGCGAGGTGTTCGTCGCGGATGGCCATAACGGCGTGGTGGATGTCTTCTCCCCGGCGGGGGTGTACCTCTCGCAGTTCACGGCGGACGTGTCGAGCGCTCTCACCGGAGTCGCGGTGAACAAGGAAGGCGACGCGTACGTGATTGCTGCCGGCGGGGAAGCGCTGGAGTTGCTCGCCGAAGGCGGCTATGCCTCGGTGATGCCGGTCGGCGCGGGCGTGAGCGCGGTCAGCGTTGACTCCGTGAGCGGGAATGTGTACCTGGATGAGGGCTCTTCGATCGTGGAGCTCAACGCGAACGGGGAATCGCTTGGCAGCTTCGGCTCGGGCTCGCTGGAAGGCTCCACGGGAGTCGGTGTGGACAGTGTGAGTGGCACGGTGTACACCTCCGACGGTGCGAGCGCCGCTATCTTCCTCGAAGGCGAAACGCCCGGGGAACCACTCACGGGCGCTGTGACGGTGGTGGGTGGCTCTGAAGCGACGCTACACGGTGAGCTTGCGGGCGGGGAGAGCGGCTACTACTTCGTGTACAGCCAGGGCAGCAGCTGCACCGGCGGCGCGAGCACCGAACCCGCGGGGGCGAGCGGCAGCACCGAAGCCACCACCACGCTGTCGGGGCTTCAGCCCGCGACCGGGTACACCGTGTGTCTGGTCGCGACCAACGCCTACGGGCAAACCCAGGGCTCCGCGATGGGCTTCACGACGTCCGCAGTCCCGCCGGCGATCGAAGGAGAGTCCTTCGCCGGTGCCGGGTCGACGAATGTGACGTTGAACGCGCAGATCGACCCGAACGGGACGTCCACCGGCTACTACTGGGAATACGGGCCGAGCGCGGCGTACGGGTCGCGCACACCCGAAGTGTCCCTCGGCGAAGGGTACAGCGCGCAGCCGGCCTCCGCGCACCTGGAAGGCCTGGCCGCGGACAGCGAATACCACTTCCGGGTCGTCGCGGTCAGCAAAGCGGGCACTGAACGCGGCGGCGACACGACGTTCCGTACGCTGCCGGCCAGTCCGCTTGGGTTGCCGGATGGCCGGGTGTATGAAATGGTGAGCTCGTTCGGGAGCGCACAGAACGGGACCTCGCAGGTCTACGCGCCGAGCGTGTATGGCATCGAATTGGCCTTGGCGGAAGGTATCCCCACGCGGCACCCGTTTCAGGTGGCTGCGGATGGTGAAGCTGCTGTGTATGCGGGCGACCCGTCGAGTGGCGGCAGTGGTAAGGGTGGGGATGGGTCTGGTAACGAGTATTTGGCGACGCGGCTCCCTGGGGGTGGGTGGCGGCAGGTGGATATCCAGCCTCACGGGAAAGCCGGTGCGGAATACCGGGCGTTTTCGAGTGATCTTTCCAGCGCGGTCCTCACGGCCTCGAGTGAGACGGGGATTGAAGATGGGTTGCCGCCGCTGTCGCCTGAAGCGCCGGGCGATGGTTACACGGATCTTTTCCGGCATGCTTTTGATGGCGAAGCCTATGAACCGTTTTTTACCGATAATGTGACGATCCACCTGCCTGCCGAAGGGCAGAGAGGGCTGGAGATAGCTTACGCCGGCGCCTCAGCCAATGCCGGCGAGCAGTTGTTTGAGGTGAATGACGCGCTGACTGAAAACGCCAGCGAAGTCACAGGGTCTAATCCTATCTATGAAGGCAACCTCTATGTTTCGGTTGGTGGGCGTTTGAGCTTGGTGAATGTGCTCCCGGATGGCTCCTCTGATCCAAGGGTGACCTTTGGCGCCGTGGCCGAGGCCAACGCCGCCAGAGGTAGCCTCTACTTCGGTGAAATCGATCTCAGTCATGTGGTTTCGGCGGATGGGTCGCGGGTCTTTTGGACGGATCTGACGACGAATGGTTTGTATGTGCGGGAGAATCCGGCGTCCAGCGACGCGAAGACGGTGGAGATATCGGCCGGGGGGCGCTTCTGGACGGCGAGCGCGGATGGGTCGAGGGTGTTCTACACCAATGGCGACCTGTACGAGTATGAAGTCGAAAGTGGCCGGACGACCGATTTGACGCCTGGTGTCGAAGTGGTGGGTGTGGTCGGCGCGAGCGAAGACGGGGAATATCTTTATTACGTCGATCGTAGCGACAACCTCTACCTGTGGCACGCGGGCGCCTCGACACTGGTCGCGGCCAACCTTTCGCCCCAAGACGGAGGGAATGGAGAAAATCCGATACCGCCTTACCACGGCCAAGGAGGCGCAGAAAGCGGGATCGGGGATTGGGCGGGGGCGATTGGGCGTCGGACGTCGGAGGTGACGCCGGGTGGGGGGGCTGTGGTGTTCATGTCGAGTCGGAGTCTGCCGGTGGTGGGTTACCCGCATGGTTATCCGAATGGGGGGCTGGAGGAGGTTTATGTGCATGAGGCCGAAGGCGGTGGCTTGTTCTGTGTCTCGTGCAGTCGCAGCGGGGAAGCACCCCCCTCGGACCTCGGCGGCGTGGCCGCGTTTCTGCCGGTTAACTGGATGGTGACCGAGCAGCCGCAGGTGATCTCCGATGATGGGAGCAGGGTGTTCTTCGATAGCTGGGAGCCGCTTGTGTCGCAGGATACGAATGGGAAGCTCGACGTGTATGAGTGGGAGCGCGACGGTGCAGGCAGCTGCCGCGAAAGCGAGGGATGCGTGTACCTTCTCTCGGGCGGCACCAGTTCGTCTTCGTCATGGTTTTTGGGGGCGAGCGCGAGTGGTGACGATGCGTTTGTGATCTCTCGTGCTGATCTTACGGGGACTGCTGGGTATGAAGGGTTCGCTGTGTATGACGCGCGGGTCGGCGGTGTGCAGCCGGTCGCCTCACCGGTGTGCACGGGTTCGGGCTGTCAGGGGGTGCCGCCGGCGGCCCCGATCTTCGCGACCCCGGCTAGCGTGACATTCGCTGGGGTGGGGAACTTCCCGGCGCCGACCACGCCGGCGCCACCGAAGAGCAAATCGAGGTCGAAAGGCAAATCGACGTCGAAGAGCGTGCGGGCGCGGAGGTTGGCGGGTGCGTTGCGGGCGTGTGAGCGGCGGCGTGGGCGAGCGCGGTCGGTGTGTGTGGCGCGCGCGCGGCGGCGCTACGCGCCGGGGTCGGGCGCTGGTAAGTCGTTGTTGCGAGTGGGGGGGCGCTAGACATGCGTATTCAGAAGCTGGTCTTGTTGCTTGGTGTGTGTGTGGTGGGGGTGTTGGCGTGGCCGGTGGCTGCGTGGGCGTCGCCGGGGTGGGAGACGTTCACGCGGGTCTCGCCGGCGTACCTGCCGCCGGGTGGCACGGGGCAGATCGAAGTGCATGTCTATAACACCGGGTCGAGCACGGGCGAACTTCCGAGGATCGTGGATGAGCTGCCGGCTGGTGTGAGCGCGACCAGCGCCGTGGTGAATCACGCCGGGAATGAATTTCTGGCTTCTGGGGATGGTGAATGCGCGGGTGTGCAGGTCGTGACGTGTACCGCGGAAGCGGTGCCCGCGGGCGCCTATGCGATCGTGCTGATCCAGGTGAGCGTCGATGCGGGCGTGAGTGGCGAAGCGACGAATCGTGTTGCGGTCACCGGGGGCGGTGCGTTGAGTGCGGCGGCGGAGTCGACGCAGGTGAGGTTCAGCGGGGAAGAAGCGCCGTTCGGGTTCTCTGGGTTCGACGCGTGGTTGACAAACGCGGATGGGACGGCGGATACGCAGGCCGGGTCGCACCCGTATGAGATGACGATCGCCTATGCGGTGAACAGTAGAGGCCATGGTTTCTTCGAAGAATTTCCTACGGGTGGCGAAACGCAGCAGTTGGTCGTCAATCTGCCGCCGGGGATCGTGGGGGACCCGACTGCGGTGCCTCGCTGCACCCGCCGGCAGTTCGACAGCGAAGCCGCAGAGGCAGAACCACATGAGTTCGAACCGTCGTGTCCGGCGTTGACGCAGGTCGGTGTGGATGAACCGGTCGCGGAGGGACTGCATGTTGCGTTCAAGGTGTATAACCTGGTGCCGCCGCCGGGTATCGCGGCGCAGTTCGCGTTCGACTATTCGGGTACGGATGTGTTCTTGAATGCGGGGGTGCGGTCCGGTGGGCCGGCGCCACTCGACTCGGACTACGGGATCAGCGTGCATACGCTTGTGCCGCAGAAAGCGGTGCTGTTCAACACGACGACGATCTGGGGTGTCCCGAGCGAAGCAAGCCACGACGAACAGCGCGAAGCGCCGGCGACCGGCGGGTCCGTGCCGTTGTTGACGCTACCGACGTCCTGTGAAGGCCCGCAGGAATTCTCGATCGAAGCGCTCAACACGTGGCAGTACGCGAACCTGCACGCGCGCGCATCGGTGCTGACACACAACAGCACCGGCATACCGGTTGGGTTCACGGGCTGCAGCGATCTGGGGTTCGATCCGTCGTTGAGTGTCGCGCCGGATACGAGCGCGGGGGATACGCCGGCTGGGTTGACGACCGAAATCAAAGTTCCCCAGGAAGGCCTTGAGACCTTGAACGGGATCGCGACGTCGAACGTGAGGGACGGGACGGTCGTGCTACCGGAAGGGCTGGTGCTGAACCCCGGGCGTGCGTCAGGTCTGGCGGCGTGTCCGCTCGATGAAGATGGTGTCGGGCAGGAAGGCCCACCGCGGTGCCCGGCAGCGTCGCAGGTCGGGACCGCGACGGTATTGACCCCGCTGCTCTCCGAACCGCTGGAAGGCAAGGTATACGTCGTCGAATCCCAGCCGCCGGACGTGAAACTGCTGATCGCGCTCGCCGGGCAGGGCATCGAAGTGAAGCTGGTCGGCGACGTGCAACTGAACACCAGCACGGGTCAGTTGACGACGGTCTTCAAGGAAACCCCGGAGGTGCCGTTCACGAGCTTCAAGCTCGCGTTCAGCGGCGGGTCGCAGGCAGCGCTCGTGACCCCACCGGGGTGTGGGTTGTTCACGAGTGCCTCGGACTTCACACCATGGAGCTCCCCGGCGGTGGAAGACGTGTTCTCGCCGAGCAGCTTCCAGATCGCGACCGGCACCAACGGTGCCCCATGCCAGTCGCCGCTGCCGTTCACGCCGAGCATGATCGCGGGTGCGACGACTGACCAGGCTGGTGGTTATACGGCGTTCTCGATGTTGCTTTCCCGTGGGGATGATCAGCAGCGGATCTCCAAACTGCAGTTCAAGACCCCGAAGGGCCTGCTCGGGATGATTAGCCACGTGCAGCTCTGCGAAGAACCCGAAGCCGCCAAGGGCGAATGCCCCCAGGGGTCGCAGATCGGGCATACGATTGTGGGTGCTGGTGCTGGCCCGGATCCGTTGTATGTGCCGGAGGAAGGCAAGCCGGAAGCCCCGATCTACATCACCGGCCCCTACGAGGGCGCCCCCTACGGGCTACTGATCGCGGTCCCGGTGATCGCCGGGCCGTTCAACCTGGGGACGACGGTGGTGCGGGGGAAGATCGAAGTTGATCCGCAGACCTCGCAGTTGACGATCACGACGGACCCGTTGCCGGTGGTCTTGGATGGGGTGCCGGTGGATCTGCGGACGATCAACGCGGTGATCGACCGCAAGGAATTCATGTTCAACCCCACCAACTGCGACCCCCAAGCCTTCTCAGGCACCGCAACCAGTACCGAAGGAGCCAACGCGGCGCTGTCGAGCCCGTTCCAGGTCGGCTCCTGTCGCAGCTTGACGTTCAAACCGGGGTTCAAGGTCTCGACCTCGGCGAAGACGTCGCGGACGCAGGGCGCGAGCCTCCGGGTCACGATGACCTTGCCCGATGAAGGCGGCCTGAGCAGCACCGCGAACGTTCAGCGGGTCAAGGTGTCGCTACCGAAACAGTTGCCGACGCCGTTGAAAACGCTGCAGAAGGCGTGTTTGGAAAAGACGTTCGCGGAAAACCCAAAGAGCTGCCCCGTGGCTTCTCAGGTTGGGACGGTCAAGGTCTCAACCCCCGTCCTCCCAGGCGGTCTGACGGGCACGGCGTACTTCGTCTCCCATGGTGGTGCGAAGTACCCGGAACTGATCATGGTCCTAGTGGGCCAGAACAACGTGACGGTGCAGGTGCATGGGGAAACGCAGATCAGCAAAGCGGGGATCACGACGGCGACGTTCGCGACGGTGCCCGACGTGCCGTTCTCGAGCTTCGAACTGACCCTGCCGCAGCGGGAATTCCCGGCGTTGACCGCGAACGGGAACCTCTGCAAGGGCACGCTGCTGATGCCCACCGAACTGGTTGGGCAGAACGGGCTGGTGATCGATCAAAGCACGAAGATCGCCGTCAGCGGTTGTCCCAAAGCGAAGAAGGCGACCCACAAGAAGAAGCACCACGCCAAAAAAGCCAATGGCGGGAGGAAGAAGAAGGGGTAGGAGAGCTCAGTCGAGATACAGCGGGCCCGGCGTCAACGATCGCGAGCAGTTCATTGAGGTTGCTGTATGCTGTATGACGTCATGCAGCACCGCACGCAGCTCTATCTCGATGAGAGCCAATATCGCTGGCTGAAGCAGCAAGCCCGCCAAGCAGGGAGCGTGGCGGCGGTGGTGCGCGATCTGATCGACACGGCGCGCTCACGCAAACCGAGTCATGCACGCGACCCACTGATTCGCTACCTGATCGAGGAGCCCCCCGCGGAGGGCTCGAGCGACTCCACCGTCCAGACACTCGATCGGGACCTCTACGGTTGAGGCGGGTATTCGTCGATACCGGCGCGTTCGTGGCGCTGCGCAACCGCTCTGAGCACGAGCACCAAGCCGCCCGCGAAGCGCTCTCCATGCTCCTGGCCGAACGCACGCAGCTGCTGACCTCCAACTACGTCTTCGCCGAGACCTACACCGCGCTGCTCATCAGGGTCGGCAGGCAGGAGGCGATCCAATGGGGCCGTAGCTTTCGCGCCGGAGAGGCAATCGAACTAGCACGAGTCGACGAGCCGGTCGAGGAGCAGGCCTGGGCGATCCTCCAGTCCCACGCCGACAAGAACTGGAGCTACGTAGATGCGACCTCGTTCGCCCTCATGGACCGCGAACGAATCACCGAGGCATTCGCCTTCGACCACCACTTCGCACAGCGCGGGCTAACGCTCCTGCCCACCGGATAACCGGCGGAGGCGAGCACCGCCACGGGATGAGGATGGCAGCCCGACCGTTTGGGTATTGACAACGCGACGAGGCATGGTGTACGATTGCCTGTATCAAGGTCATCCCCAGCGATGGCCTCGTGAACATAGGATCGGGTTGGGTAGGCGCATTTCGTGGTTGACATCAAGCGCTCGCGGAATGTATGTTGGTAGAGGGACTGAGTCGCAAACTTGAGAGGGAGCTGAATCAGGCGTGGTTTCGACAGGGAGAAACGTGACAGGAGTCGCCGCGCATTGCCCGATGGGTGATGCTAGATGCGCCAGCTTGGCGCTGTCGCATCTCTCTCTCTCTCTCTCTCTCTTGGGCCTCTAGGGGTCCCCTCCGTTCGGCCCTAGCGGGCCGACTGGGTTTCCCCGCAGGGGGGAAGGGGCGCGCTGGGCGCAGCGGCCGCCTAGTCGCAAAGCGTCGTGTTGGCCCGTCATGCGGGCAGGGACCTAGCGCGGTTTGGGGCGTGGCGTGATGGCCGCGCGGGGTGCCACGGGTGTGTCGCGTCGGTCTGCGTCGATCGATGTGCGTAGGCGTGCTCGTGCTGCCGGTCAGGGCGGTGGGGGTCAGAGTGGGCGTGTGGCTGACATTCAGCGTTCGCGGTTGCTTGCGGCGGGGACGCGTGCGGTGGATGAGTTGGGGTGGGCGAATACGACGGTGGCGGATATCGTCGCGCGGTCGAGGATCTCGCGGCGTACGTTCTATGAGACGTTCGCCAATCGCGAGGAGTGTCTAGCCGCGGTGCTGGAGGACATCCTTGGCGTGCTCGCCGGGGAGTTCGCCGCGGCGGGCTCGGAGGGTCTCGGGTGGCGTGAGCGGGTGCGCCGGGGCCTGTGGGTGATCCTTGCGTTCTTGGATCGTGAGCCGGTGCTCGCTCGGGTGTGTGTGGTGCAGGCGTTGAGTGGTGGCCCGAGTGTGCTGGCGCGCCGTGAGGAGGTTCTCGGCCAGCTGGTGGCGGTCGTTAACGAGGGTCGCCAGAGCCCGCGTGCAACAAGGTGCACGCGGTTGACCGCTGAGGGCCTGGTGGGCGCGGCGTTTGGGATTGTGTATGCGCGGTTGTTGAAGGGTCCGCGCGAGCCGTTGACGGAGTTGTTGGGTGAGTTGATGGGGATGGTCGTGCTGCCGTATTTGGGGTCGGCGGCGGCGCGTCGCGAGCAGGATGCTCCCGCCCCGCGTGTGGTGAGGCCGCGTACTGCACAGCGCCTCACGTGGCCAGAGCGGACGGTAGCTGACCCGTTGGAGAGTGTCCCGATGCGCCTGACCTACCGCACTTCGCGGGTACTGGAGGGTGTAGCGGAGCTGGCGGGACGTGGGTCGGCTCCGAGTAATCGTGAGGTAGGGGATTTCGCGGGGATCCAGGATCCCGGGCAAGTTTCGAAGCTTCTGCGGCGCTTGGAGCGCTTGGGGCTGCTGGCCAACAGCGGCGCTGGGCACGCGAAGGGTGAGCCGAATGCGTGGCGGCTTACCAATCAGGGTGAGCTTGTCGCGCGGTGTATTCGTGCTCACAGTCGGTTTGAGAGCGAGGCCGCGTGATGCGCGGCCTCATCCGCGTGTGTGTCGTGGTTTGTCGTCGTGCGCCTGTGGGCGTGTCGTTGTTGATCGATCGAGGGGTTCTCCCCTCTGTTCTGGAGGAGGAGATGGTTCGATGATCGCTCGCAGGTTCACTTTGGCTGGTTTGGTTTCGCTGTGTGTGACGGTGGGGACGTTGTTGTTTGGGAGTGCGGTAGCGCTGGCGGCTGGTGCGCCGTCGATCGAAGGGGAGTCCTTCTCGGATATCGGGTCTTCGAGCGTGACGCTGGATGCCCAGATCAACCCTGACGGCGCCTCCACCAGCTACTACTACGAATATGGGCCGAGCACGGCGTACGGGTCCAAGACCCCCGAAGTCTTCCTTGGCGAAGGGGAAAGCTCGCTGCCGGCTCCTGCGCATGTGGAAGGCCTGATTGCCAACAGCGAATACCACTTCAGGGTGGTGGCCGTCAGCGGGGCGGGCACCGAACGTGGTGCGGACGGGATGTTCCGTACCCTGTCCACTGGGTTGCTCGGCTTGCCTGACGGCCGGGTCTACGAACGCGTCACACCCACCAACGAACGTGGTTTCAGCGTTTACACGCCGATGGCATTTGGATCCTACCTGTCATACGCGGAAGGTTTGTATACTCAACGGCCGTTTCAGGCAGCGGCGGATGGTAACGGCGTTGTGTATGTGGCCAGTCCTTCGGTGAGCGGGGGAAGCGGTGCCAGTGGGGAAGGTGCTGGCAATGACTATCTTGCGAGGCGGTCGCCGGGCGGCGGTTGGACGCAGGTCAATCTGCAGCCGCCGGGCTATCGGAAGGCCCTGTATCAGGCGTTTAGCGACGATCTCTCGGTTGGGTGGCTCGTTGCCAATAGCGAAAACGGCTTTGAAGAAGAACTCCCGCCGCTCTCACCCGAAGCACCGGGCAAACAGAAAGTCCTGTATGCGCGCTCTAACAGCGAAGGCGCATATCGGTCGCTGTTCAACAGGGCAACGACGATCCACCGGTCAAACGAAGAATTTGGAGCCCACAACACCGGAGAAACTCTCTACGCTGAACATCCGGCCATGTACGCTGGCTCCTCTGCCGATCTAAAGCAGATGTTGTTCGAGGCCAACGATGCTCTAACGGAAAACGCTGTCGAGAGTGGCGTGTCGGAAAACAATCTCTATCTGTCGGTGAATGGTCAGCTGAGCCTGGTGAACGTGCTTCCGGATGGCGCTACGGAAGCGAACGCAACGTTCGGCGGGCCGCCAATTGGCTCCGATCTCGCATTCAGTTTTAGTACCTTTTCCGATTTCAGTCACGTTATCTCTGCGGATGGGTCGCGGGTCTTTTGGACGCAGATCGAAGGCGAAGAAGAACAGTCTCCCAAGGCGCTGTATGTGCGTGAGAACCCGGGGCAGCCACAGAGTCCCCTCGAAGGGGGACGTTGCACGGTGCCTGCGGACGCGTGCACGGTACTGATCTCTGAAGGGGGTAGGTTCTGGACGGCAACAGCAGATGGGTCGAAGGTCTTCTTCACCAAGGGCGATCTCTACGAATACGACGTCGGAGATGGCGTGACGACTGATCTGACGCCCGGGGTCGAAGTGCAGGGCGTGATTGGCGCCAGCGAAGGCGGCGAATATATTTATTACGTTGACACTGCCAATGAGCTGGAGTCGTGGCATGCGGGGACCTCTACGGTGATCGCGCAGCTCTCCGGAGAAGACCGCGAAGAAATGGGGCCCTACCGGACGTACTTTGGGCCGCGCGGCGATTTGACGTCTGGTATCGGGACGCGCACGGCGGAGGTGACGCCGGATGGGCTGGGGGTGGTGTTCATGTCGAGGGAAAGCCTGCCGGTGGCCGGATTCCCGGAGGGGTATCGCAACGAAGGGATGGAGGAGGTATATGTGTACGAGGCCGTGGGCGGCCAGTTGTTCTGTGCTTCGTGCAATCCGACCGGGGAGCCGCCGGAACGCAACCAGGAGACTGAAGCGGCCTTTCGTGGAAGGGCTGCGGCTGCGTTTCTGCCGATCAGCTATAGCCATACGTATGCGCCGCGGTTGATCTCTGAAGGTGGCGGGCGAGTGTTCTTCGACAGCGCTGAGCCGCTGGTGGCGCAGGACACGAACGGCAAGCAGGATGTGTATGAGTGGGAGCGCGACGGTGTCGGTAGCTGCCGCGAAGCGGACGGGTGCATCTATCTGCTCTCAGGTGGTACGAGTGGGTCGGCGTCGTGGTTGTTGGACGCAAGTTCGAGTGGGGAAGATGTGTTCGTGATCTCGCGCGCGGAGCTGGTGCCGGGTGATCCCTATGAAGGGTTTGCGGTGTTCGATGCGCGGGTTGATGGTGTGCAGCCGGTGGTGGCGCCGCAGTGCACGGGGTCGGGTTGTCAGGGTGTGCCGCCGGCGGCGCCAATCTTTGCGACGCCGGCGAGTGTGACGTTCGCGGGGGTTGGGAACTTCCCCGCGCCGGCGAGTGTGTTGGGGTCGGCGAAGAGCAAATCGAAGGCGAAGGCGCGGGTATTGACGCGTACGCAGAAGCTCGTGCGGGCGTTGAGGGAGTGCCGGAAGCGACCTGTGCGGATGCGTACGGGGTGTAAGGAGCAGGCTCAAAGGCGGTATGGGGCGCGGTCCACGGGCAACGGTTCAGCAAGGAAGGTGAGGTAGGATGTTCGCGAAGCGTGTGTCTCTGCTGCTGGTGTTGTGTGTGGTGGCGTTGTGGGCTGGGTCGGGGTCTGCGTGGGCGTCCGTGTCTGCGCCGGGGTGGGGGATCTTCACGAGGACCGCGCCGACGAATTTGCCGCCTGGTGGTAGTGGCGTGGTGTATCTCTTTGTGTATAACACCGGTGCGGGTACGGGCGAACATCCAGCGGTTACCGATGAGCTGCCCGAAGGCGTGACGGCGACCAGCGCGAGCCTGTACGTGGATGTGCCGGTCGGTGGTCTCGGCGAATCCGGTCCCGGGAGTTCGGGCGGTGAATGTACAGTCGAGTCCGCTCGTGTGGTGTCGTGCACGGCGGGTAGTGTGCCGCCGGGTGCGGTGATGGAAGTCGAAATCGCGGTCAGCGTCGAAAACGTTGTCGCTGGCAGTGAAGGGTCGAACGTGGTCGGCGTTAGTGGTGGCGGGGCTCTTAGTTCCGCGAGCGATGTCAAGAAAGTGCGGTTCGATTCGGCGTCGCCCGGGTTCGGGTTTGCGGGTTTCGATTCGTGGTTTACGAATGCGGATGGAACGATCGATACGCAGGCCGGCTCGCACCCGTACGCATTTACCACTGTGTTCGCGACCAACAGCATCGGCGTGGGAGGATTTACTGAATTCACTACCGGCGGCAACGGGGAGCATGGCGGGGAAATGCGCGATGTGGTCGTCAATCTACCACCTGGAATTGTCGGTAACGTGACCGCACTCCCGCGCTGCTCGCGCAGACAGTTCGACGGCGAACTAACCGACTACGAATCCAGCGACTTCTATGTGCCGTCGTGTCCGGCTGCGACGCAGGTCGGTATCGACCAGTCGGTACCCAACGGCGTTCAGGGTGTTTCGTTCAAGGTGTACAACCTGGTGCCACCGCCGGGTGTTGCCGCGCAGTTTGGGTTCAGCTTCGAAGGAGTGCTGGTGTTCCTGGATATAGGTGTGCGCTCGGGCGGTCCGAGTGCGCTAGCAAGCGACTACGGGATCAGCACACGCATCGATCCATTTCCGCAGAAGGGCATCGTGTTCAACACGATCACGATCTGGGGGACGCCGGGCGAAGCCAGCCACGAAGAACAACGCCAGGGACCGTCGGGCGCTGGTGTGACACCGCTGCTGACGCTGCCGACATCATGCGAAGGCCCACAGGAAATCTCAATTGAAGCGCTCGGTAGCTGGCAGAACGAAAACGCTCGGGCACGCGCCTCGATTCTCACGCACAACACCACCGGCACCCCGGTCGGGTTCACAGGCTGCGACCATCTGGGGTTCGGCCCATCGTTGAGCGTCGCACCGGACACGACCGCGGGCGACACGCCAGCCGGGTTGACGACGGAAATCAAAGTGCCCCAGGAAGGTCTATCAAGCCCGGGAGGGCTCGCCGCGTCGAACCTTAGAGATGGGACGGTCGTGCTGCCAGAAGGGATGGTCCTCAACCCGGGCCGGGCAGCCGGCCTCACGCTGTGTCCTCTCGACCAGGACGGAGTTGACCAGGAAGGCCCACCCCAGTGCCCCGCAGCATCGCAGGTCGGAACCGCAGAGGTCTCCACCCCGCTGCTCTCCGAATCGCTTGAAGGCAAGGTATACGTCCTCGAATCCCAGCCACCAGACGTCAAACTACTAATCGCTCTCGCCGGGCAAGGCATCGAAGTCAAGCTCCTCGGCGACGTACACCTGAACACCAGCACGGGGCAGTTGACGACGGTCTTCAAGGAAAACCCAGAGTTCCCGTTCACCTCTTTCAAACTCGCCTTCAGTGGCGGCTCCCAGGCAGCACTCGTAACCCCACCCACATGTGGGCTATTCACGAGCACCTCGGACTTCACGCCTTGGGGCTCCCCCGCCGTCGAAGACGTCTTCTCGCCAAGCAACTTCCAGATTTCCACCGGCACCAACGGTGCCACGTGTGCGTCGCCGCTGCCGTTCACGCCGAGTATGATCGCTGGGGCGACGACCGACCAGGCCGGTGGGTACACCGCGTTCTCGATGCTGCTGTCGCGTGGGGATGATCAGCAGCGGATCTCCAAACTCCAGTTCAAGACCCCGAAGGGCCTGCTCGGGATGATCAGCCATGTGCAGCTCTGTGAAGAACCCCAAGCCGCGAAAGGCGAATGCCCCCAGGGGTCGCAGATTGGGCATACGGTCGTGGGTGCCGGTGCGGGCCCTGATCCGTTGTATGTGCCGGAGGAAGGCAAGCCGGAAGCCCCGATCTACATCTCGGGTCCCTACGAGGGTGCCCCGTATGGGTTGGTGATAGCGGTGCCGGTGGTCGCTGGCCCGTTCAACCTGGGAACGACGGTGGTGCGGGGGAAGATCGAAGTGGATCCGCAGACCTCGCAGTTGACGATCACGACGGACCCGTTGCCGGTGGTCTTGGATGGGGTGCCGGTGGATCTGCGGACGATCAACGCGGTGATCGACCGCAAGGAATTCATGTTCAACCCCACCAACTGCGACCCCCAAGCCTTCTCAGGCACCGCAACCAGTACCGAAGGAACCACCGCGGCGCTGTCGAGCCCGTTCCAGGTCGGCTCCTGCCGCAGCTTGACGTTCAAGCCGGGGTTCAAGGTCTCGACCTCGGCGAAGACGTCGCGGACGCAGGGCGCGAGCCTCCGGGTCACGATGACGCTGCCTGACGAAGGTGGCCTGAGCAGCACCGCGAACGTGCAGCGGGTCAAGGTGTCGCTGCCGAAACAGTTGCCGACGCCGTTGAAAACGCTGCAGAAGGCGTGTTTGGAAAAGACGTTCGCGGAAAACCCCAAGAACTGCCCCGTGGCCTCGCAGGTTGGGACGGTCAAGGTCTCAACTCCCGTCCTTCCGGGTGGTCTGACGGGCACGGCGTACTTCGTGTCTCATGGTGGAGCGAAGTACCCGGAACTGATTATGGTCCTCGTCGGCGAGAACGGTGTGACGGTGCAGGTGCACGGGGAAACGCAGATCAGCAAAGCTGGGATCACGACCGCGACGTTCGCGACGGTGCCTGATGTGCCGTTCTCGAGCTTCGAATTGACGTTGCCGCAGCGGGAATTCCCGGCGTTGACCGCGAACGGGAACCTCTGCAAGGGCACGCTGCTGATGCCGACCGAACTGGTCGGGCAGAACGGCCTCGTGATCAGCCAGAGCACGAAGATTGCCGTCACCGGGTGCCCGAAGGCGAAGAAGGCCGCCGCGAAGAAGAGGGCGCATCACAAGGCAGCTAAGGGCAGGCGCAAGAAGAAGTAGCGCCGCGCCTAGGTCTGGCCTCGGGGCATGGATGCCCTGGCGCGCTCGGGTGCTTGTTGTCGGGGTGGTGGGTCGGCCTGGGCGTGTCGGGACTTGACAGCAAGACGCAGGTGTGGTTACAATGGCGTTGCTGTTGGTCACCCCCGGGTGGCTGGACAGAGACATAAGACCGGGTTGGGGTCAACCGACCTTGTGGTTGACTCGACGCGAGCAGGGGATTGATTGGGTAGAGGGCCTGGGTCGCGAAGCGTTATGAGGGAGCTTGTTCAGCGTGTTTTCTAGAGGGAGAAACGTGATAGGGGTCGTTGCACCCGCCGTGAGATGTGATGCTAGATGCGCCAGCTTGGCGCTGTCGCATCTCTCTCTCTCTCTCTCTCTCTTGCCCTAGAGGGCCACGCCCCGAACACGCTGATCACCGGGCCCTAAACGGCCATCTCGCTCCCGCACGCGGGGGTAGGCTTCACGCGGCCAATCACATCGGCCGACGTCCAGCTTGGGGGGCGGTCTGATGCCCACGCGCGCGGCGAGGCGTGGCGCTCCGGCACCGGGGGCCCGGGTGGTGAGGCGTTCCGGTGGTGAGGTCGTATCGCACGCGCGTCTGGTGGAGATCCAGCGCGTGCGGCTGCTAGCGGCGGCGGTCCGCGCGGTCGATGAGCTGGGTTACGCGGATACCACGGTCGCGGACATCACGAGTCGCGCGCGGGTCTCGCGGCGCACCTTCTACGAGTTGTTCAGCGATCGCGAAGCGTGCCTGGCAGCTGTGCTGGAGGACGCACTCGGGCTGATCGCGGCGGAGCTCGCTGCTGGGGAGCTTGAGAGCCGGGTGTGGCGTGAGCGGATCCGGGTGGGGCTGTTGACGATCCTCTCGTTCCTGGATCGTGAGCCTGTGCTCGCACGGGTCTGCGTGGTGCAGGCACTGCGCGGCGGTCCACGGGTGCTGGAGCGCCGTGAAGCGGTCCTTTCGCAGCTGGCGGGTGTGGTGGACGAGGGGCGTCTTTCGAGTGTGCGCGCGGAACGATGCACGCCGCTGACCGCCGAGGGCCTGGTTGGCGCGGCGTTTTCGATCGTGTATGCGCGGTTGTTGCGTGGTGAGCGCGAGCCGCTCACCGGTCTGCTGGGGGAGTTGATGGGGATGATCGTGCTGCCCTACCAGGGCGCCTCGGTAGCGCGACGGGAGCAGGCGCGTCCAGCGCCGGTGCTGTCCTTGCGCGCGGCGCGCGAGAGCGACGGGCTCCCGGAGAGTGTGCGCGACCCGCTCGGGGGTGTGGCGATGCGCCTGACGTATCGCACCGCGCGGGTCCTTGAAGGAATCGATGAGCTTGGCGGCCGAGGGTCGAGCCCGAGCAACCGCGAGGTGGGCGAGCGCGCGGGGATCTCCGACCCCGGGCAGGTCTCGAAGCTGCTGGCGCGTCTGGAGCGGCTGGGGTTGCTTGCGAACACGGGCCAGGGGCGTGTGAAGGGGGAGCCAAACGCGTGGTCGCTGACCGCGAAGGGTGAGTCGGTCGCGCGGAGTATCCGGATGCACGCCCCCGTTGATGAGTCTTGTGCTGGTGCGCCGTTGGGCGTGTCGTTGTTTACCGATCGAGGGGTTCTCCCCTCTGCCTTGGAGGAGGAGATGGTTCGATGATCGCTCGTAGGTTGACGCTGACTGGCTTGGTTTCACTGTGCCTGACCGTCGGGACGCTGCTATTCGGAAGCGCTGCCGCGCTAGCGGCGGGCACGCCGATGATCGAAGGAGAGTCCTTCTCGGGCGTCGGGTCCTCGAACGCGACGCTGAGCGCGCAGATTGACCCCAACGGCTCCTCCACTAACTATTACTACGAATACGGGCCGACCGAAGCGTACGGGTCGCGCACGCCGGAAGTGTCGCTAGGAGAAGGTGAAAGCGCGCTGCCCGCCACGGCGCACCTGGAAGGCCTAGCCGCCAACAGCGAATATCACTTCAGGGTCGTTGCGGTTGGCGAAGCGGGTACCGAACACGGTGGCGACATGACGTTTCGTACGCTGCCGGTCACCCCGCTTGGGTTGCCGGATGGCCGGGTGTATGAAATGGTGAGCTCGTTCGGGAGCGCGCAGAACGGGACCGCGCAGGTGTACACGCCCAGCGTATACAGCGATGAATTGGTCTTGTCGGAAGGCATTTTCACGAAGTTCCCGTTTCAGGTGGCTGCTGATGGTGAAGCTGCTGCGTATGCGGGCGATCCGTCGAGTGGCGGCAGCGGTAAGGGTGGGCAGAATTCCGGTAACGAGTATCTGGCGATGCGGCTCCCCGGCGGTGGGTGGCGGCAGGTGAATATTCAGCCCCAGGGGAGAATCAGCGCGAGCTACCAGGCATTTTCGAGTGACCTTACCAGTGCGATTCTCACTGCCTCCAGTGAAACGGGGCTCGAAGACGGACTGCCGCCGCTCTCGCCCGAGGCGCCAGGCGACGGCTATACGGATCTCTTCCAGCACGCTTTTTCCGGCGAAGTCTATGAACCCTTCATCACCGATGATGTGACGATACACCGACCTGCCGAAGGGAGAGGAGAAGTACTGAGCGTAGCTTATGCTGGTGCGTCGGCTGATGCCAGTGAGCAGTTGTTTCAGGTGGACGATGCGTTGACCGAAAACGCCAGTGAAATCACAGAACAGTTCGCTGAAGAGGGTAATCTCTATGTTTCGGCTGATGGGCGTTTGAGCTTGGTTAATGTGCTCCCGGATGGCTCCTCCAATGCGCAGGTGACTTTCGGCTCCCCGATAGGTGGTTACGCCGACCCTTATGAAGGTCAGCCGGAGGTTGATCTTAGCCATGTGATCTCGGCGGATGGGTCGCGGATCTTCTGGACGGATCTGGCGACGAACGGCCTGTATATGCGGGAAGACCCGACGTCCAGCGACGCGAAGACGGTCGAGATCGCCGCTGGCGGGCATTTCTGGACGGCGAGCGCAGATGGGTCGAGGGTGTTCTACACCGATAGCGGCTTGTATGAGTACGAAGTCGAAAGTGGCCGGACGACCGATTTGACGCCCGGTGTCGAAGTGGTGGGCGTGGTCGGCGCGAGCGAAGATGGGGAATATCTCTACTACGTTGACAGCAACGACAACCTCTACCTGTGGCATGCGGGTGTATCGACGTTGGTCGCTGCCAGCCTTTCGCCCCAGGAAGGGGGGAATGGAACGGGGCCGATACCGCCCTACCCTGAAACCGGAAATTCCGCCAAGGAACAGGTTGGGGATTGGGCAGGTACGATCGGGAAACAGACGTCGGAGGTGACTCCGGATGGGGGGGCCGTGGTGTTTATGTCGAGTCGGAGTCTGCCGGTGGTGGGCTACCCGCATGGATATCCGAACGAGGGGCAGGAGGAGGTATACGTGTATCAGGCCGAAGGCGGTGACCTGTTCTGTGTCTCGTGCGATCGCAGCGGGGAAGTGCCCCCGGTGAGCGGCCAGGGGAATCGATTCGGCAGCGTGGCTGCGTTTCTGCCGGTGAGTTGGATGAGGACGGAGCAGCCGCAGGTGATTTCCGATGATGGGAGTAGGGTGTTCTTCGATAGTTGGGAGCCGCTCGTGTCGCAGGATACGAATGGGAAGCTCGATGTGTATGAGTGGGAGCGCGACGGTGCAGGTAGCTGCCGCGAAAGCGAGGGGTGTGTGTATCTGCTCTCGGGTGGTACCAGTTCGTCTTCGTCGTGGTTGTTGGGTGCGAGCGCGAGTGGTGACGATGCGTTTGTGATCTCCCGGGCGGATCTCACGGGGACTGCGGGGTATGGAGGGTTCGCGGTGTATGACGCGCGGGTCGGTGGTGTGCACCCGGTTGCGTCTCCGGTGTGTACGGGTTCGGGTTGTCAGGGTGTGCCGCCGGCGGCGCCGATCTTCGCGACTCCGGCGAGCGTGACGTTCGCCGGGGTCGGGAACTTCCCGGCGCCGAGCGCGACGGCGCCACCGAAGAGCAAGCCGAGGTCGAAAGGCAGGTCGAGGTCGAAGAGTTTGCGTGCTAAGCGGTTGGCGGGTGCGTTGCGGGTGTGTGAGCGGCGGCGTGGGCGAGCGCGGTCGGTGTGTGTGGCGCGCGCGCGGCGGCGCTACGGGTCGGGATCGGGTGCTGGTAAGTCGTCGTTGCGAGTGGGGGGGCGGTAGCCATGCGTATACAGAAGCTAGCCTTGTTGCTGGGTGTGTGTGTGGTTGGGGTGTTGGTGTCGCCGGTGGTTGCGTGGGCGTCCCCGGGTTGGGAGGCGTTTACGCGGGTTTCGCCGGCGTATCTGCCGCCGGGTGGTATTGGGCAGATCGAAGTGCGTGTCTATAACACGGGGTCGAGCACGGGTGAAGATCCGAGGATCGTGGATGAGTTGCCGGCCGGCGTTAGCGCGACCGGCGCCACCATGACTCTCTGGAACGGGCTAGCCACAGGACCTAACCTGGGGAGCGCGGATGGTGAATGCTCGGGTGCGCAGGTTGTGGCGTGTACCCCTGAAGCGGTGCCTGCTGGCGAGTCCGTGGCCGTAGCCATCAAGGTGAGTGTCGATGCGGGCGCGAGTGGCGAGGCGACCAACCATGTTGTGGTCACTGGGGGTGGTGCGTCGAGTTCGGCGGTAGAGTTGACCCGGGTGAGGTTCAGTGGGGAAGAATCGCCGTTTGGGTTCTCCGGTTTCGATGCGTGGTTGACGAACGGGGACGGGACGGCGGATACGCAGGCCGGGTCGCATCCGTATGAGATGACGGTCGCGTTCGCGGTGAACGGCAGAGGCCACGGTGTCTTCGAAGAAGAGCCTACGGGTGGTGAAACGCAGCAGGTGGTTGTGAATCTGCCGTCGGGGATCGTCGGGGATCCGACTGCGACGTCGCGCTGCTCCCGCCAGCAGTTCGACGGCGAAAGCGAATCGCTTTTTCAGGAACCGTCGTGTCCGGCGTCAACGCAGGTCGGTGTGGACGAATCGATCGTGGAGGGCCTTGATATTGCGTTCAAGGTGTACAACATGGTGCCGCCGCCGGGTATCGCGGCGCAGTTCGCGTTCAACGACCAGGGCACGGACGTGTTCTTGAACGCGGGGGTACGGTCCGGTGGGCCGACGCCACTCGACTCGGACTACGGGATCAGCGTGCATACGCTCATCCCGCAGAAAGCGGTGCTGTTCAACACGACGACGATCTGGGGTGTGCCGAGCGAAGAAAGCCACAACGTGCAGCGCGAAGCTCCGTCCACTGGTGGGTCGGTGCCGTTGTTGACGCTGCCGACGTCCTGTGAAGGCCCGCAGGAATTCTCGATCGAAGCGCTCGACACCTGGCAGTACGCGAATCTGCATTCGCGGGCGTCGGTGGTGACGCACGACAGCACGGGTACGCCGGTTGGGTTCACGGGCTGTAGCGATCTTGGGTTCGATCCGTCGTTGAGTGTGGCGCCGGATACGAGCGCGGGGGATACCCCGGCTGGGTTGACGACCGAAATCAAAGTCCCCCAGGAAGGCCTGGAGACCCTGCATGGGATCGCGACATCGAACCAGAGGGACACAACAGTCGTGCTCCCCGAAGGGCTGGTGCTGAACCCCGGGCGGGCGTCCGGCCTGGTGGCGTGTCCGCTCGATGAAGATGGTGTCGGCCAGGAAGGCCCGCCGCGATGTCCGGCGGCCTCGCAGGTCGGGACCGCGACGGTGTTGACCCCGCTGCTGGCCGAACCGCTGGAAGGCAAGGTGTACGTGGTCGAATCGCAGCCACCAGACGTGAAACTGCTGATCGCGCTCGCGGGGCAGGGCATCGAAGTCAAGCTGGTCGGCGACGTGCACCTGAACACGAGCACGGGTCAGTTGACGACGGTCTTCAAAGAAACCCCTGAGGTGCCGTTCACGAGCTTCAAACTGGCGTTCAGCGGCGGGTCGCAGGCAGCGCTCATCACCCCACCCACGTGTGGGTTGTTCACGAGCACCTCGGACTTCACGCCCTGGAGTTCCCCGGCGGTCGAAGACGTGTTCTCCCCGAGCAGCTTCCAGATCGCGACCGGCACCAACGGTGCGCCGTGTGAGTCGCCGCTGCCGTTCACGCCGAGCATGATCGCTGGGGCGACGACTGATCAGGCGGGTGGGTATACGGCGTTCTCGCTGTTGCTCTCGCGGGCGGATGATCAGCAGCGGATCTCCAAACTGCAGTTCAAGACGCCGAAGGGCCTGCTGGGGATGATCAGCCACGTCCAGCTCTGCGAAGAACCCCAAGCCGCCAAAGGCGAATGCCCCCAGGGGTCGCAGATCGGGCATACGGTTGTGGGTGCGGGTGCGGGCCCGGATCCGTTGTATGTGCCGGAGGAAGGCAAGCCGGAAGCCCCGATCTACATCACGAGCCCCTATGAGGGCGCCCCTTACGGTCTGCTGATCGCGGTTCCGGTGATTGCTGGCCCGTTCAACTTGGGGACGACGGTGGTGCGGGGGAAGATCGAAGTTGATCCGCAGACCTCGCAGTTGACGATCACGACCGATCCTTTGCCGGTGGTTCTGGATGGGGTGCCGGTGGATATGCGGACGATCAACGCGGTGATCGACCGCAAGGAATTCATGTTCAACCCCACCAACTGCAACCCACAGTCCTTCTCAGGCACCGCAACCAGCACCGAAGGAACCACCGCGCCTTTGTCGAGTCCGTTCCAGGTCGGGTCGTGTCGCAGCCTGACGTTCAAACCAGGCTTTGAGGTCTCGACGTCCGCGAAGACGTCGCGGACGCAGGGCGCGGGCCTGGACGTGAAGATGACGCTCCCCGACGAAGGCGGCTTGAGCAGCACGGCGAATGTGCAGCGGGTCAAGGTGTCGCTACCGAAACAGCTGCCGACCCCGTTGAAAACGCTGCAGAAGGCGTGTCTGGAAAAGACGTTCGCGGAAAACCCCAAGAACTGCCCCGTCGCATCGCAGGTCGGGACGGTCAAGGTCTCAACCCCAGTCCTCCCCGGGGGCCTGACCGGCACCGCGTACTTCGTCTCCCACGGTGGCGCCAAGTACCCGGAACTCATCATGGTCCTCGTGGGTCAGAATGGTGTGACGGTGCAGGTGCATGGTGAAACGCAGATCAGCAAAGCGGGGATCACGACCGCGACGTTCGCGACGGTGCCGGATGTGCCGTTCTCGAGCTTCGAACTGACGTTGCCGCAGCGGGAATTCCCGGCGTTGACCGCGAACGGGAACCTCTGCAAGGGCACCCTTTTGATGCCAACCGAACTGGTCGGCCAGAACGGCCTCGTGATCACCCAGAGCACGAAGATCGCCGTCACCGGATGCACGAAGGCGAAGAAGGCGACCCATAAGACGAAGCACAAAGCCAAGAAGAAGGCCAAAGGCGGGAGGAAGAAGGGGTAGGAGGCTCAGTCCAGATCGAACGCCGCTTGCATCGCCCTGCTGAGTGCTTGCTCCTGACGGTAGAGCAACACGCCGATCTGGGTGCCCAGAGCGCTGGTGGGGATCGTCGTGATGTTGTCGCAGCTGACGGCTGAGGGTCCAGCGAGGCCGTTGGTTGTGTCGAGGAGAACCTCGGTCGAGAGGCCGCGAATGGTGGTGGTGATCGGCGCGACCGTGACCGTCGTGAGGTGGGGTCGTACGAGCTCGCGCGTGAGGATCACGACGGGCCGGGCCTTGTCGAGTTGCGCGACGTGTATGGGGCGCATCAAGTGAGCTGGGAGCGCAGGCCGGCGGCGTGTTCGGCGAGTCCCGCGAGTTCCGGGTCCTGGCCGGTGTGGGCGAGGATCTCGGCGTCACGAGCGGCGATCGCCCGGCGGCGTTCTCGTTCGAGCGCGCGAGTAACGACGGCGGCGCGGCTCGGCTCGGTACCGGCTTCGACGACGTCGTTGACGAAAGCGACAAGCTCCTCTGGGAGCCGGACCGCGATCTGCTTGCTCATCCCAGAATGGTAGCAGTCTGGTACCGGGGGTTAGACGATCCGGGCTCCAGGTTCCGCGTTAGCGCGTTGCGGCGTGCCAGGGCTCGGTATGAGAGCCGGCTGCAACCGTAGAGACAAGAGGCCGCTAACACCGGGGACTTGACAACTGGTTGCCGGCATGGTTATAGTCGTGTTGTCTTGATGTTCCGCGTATGGATCGTCGAGTCAATACATAGAGGATCAGGTTGGGTCGATCGCGTCCGTGGTTGACCTACTGCTGGAGCGCTCTTGGGGCGCTGATGGGGAGAGGGACCGGGTCGTAGGGCTCAAGAGGGAGCATTGATTAGCGTGGTTTCGAGAGGGAGAAACGTGATAGGAGTCCCAGCGCGTCACCGAAATGGTGATGCTAGATGCGCCAGCTTGGCGCTGTCGCATCTCTCTCTCTCTCTCTCTCTCTTCGCCTTGGGCACTCGAGACTGAACGCCCTGATTGTCCCGCCCTGAGGGGCTGCCCTGGCTCCCCGTGTCGGGGTGGGCTTGATGTGCTCTGTGGGGGTTGGGCGTGATGTCGGCGCAGACGCGTCGGCATCCAGTGGTGGCGCGCTCGCGTGGCGATGACCGATCGAAGATCGGTCGGCAGGGTCGGTTTGCGGGTATTCAGCGTTCGAGGCTGTTGTCGGCGGCGATCCGCGCGATCGACGAGCTGGGGTATTCCGACACCTCGGTAGCGGACATCACGACACGGGCAAAGGTCTCGCGGCGAACGTTCTACGAGCAGTTCGCGGATCGCGAAGCGTGTCTGGCGGCGGCGCTGGAGGACGCGCTCGGCGTGGTTGTGAGCGACCTAGCCGATGCGGGCCTTGAGGGTCTTGGGTGGCGTGAGCGAGTGCGCACGGGTGTGTGGGGGATCTTGGTGTTTTTGGATCGTGAGCCGGTGCTGGCGCGGGTGTTGGTGGTGCAGGCGTTGCGTGGTGGGCCGCGGGTACTGGAGCGCCGCGAGACGATCCTCGCGCAACTCACAGCCATCGTCGACGGAGGCCGGGGAGAGGGCGCGCGTGGCGGAGAGTGCACCGAGTTGACCGCGGAGGGCCTGGTTGGCGCAGCGTTTGGGATTGTGTATGCCCGGCTGTTGAAGGGCCACCGCGAGCCACTCACGGGTCTGCTGGGTGAGTTGATGGCGATGGTCGTGCTGCCTTATCTCGGACCGGCGGCGGCGCGGCGTGAGCTGGCCCGTCCGACGCCGGCGACACCCGTGCGGGTCGCGACGGCTCGCGTCTCGCGTGACGCGAGCTCTGTGCGGGCTGTGGCCGATCCGCTCGAGGGTGTGCCGATGCGGTTGACGTATCGCACTTCGCGGGTGCTGGAGGGCGTCGCGGAGCTCGCTGGGCAGGGCACTGACCCGAGCAACCGGCAGGTTGGAGAGTTTGCGGGGATCCCAGACGCAGGACAGGTCTCGAAGCTCTTGCGTCGTCTGGAGCGCTTGGGGTTGTTGGCGAATGGTGGCCCGGGGCATCTGAAGGGCGAGCCGAACGCGTGGCGGTTGACGGCTCAGGGTGAGCTGGTCGCGCGGAGTATCCGTGCTCACAGCCGGTTTGAGAGCGAGGCGGCGTGATGCCGGATCGCGTCTCTGTCTGTTGGGAGGTTTGTGTTTGTACGCCTGTGGGCGTGTCGTTGTTGATCGATCGAGGGGTTCTCCCCTCTGTTCTGGAGGAGGAGATGGTTCGATGATCGCTCGCAGGTTCACATTGATTGGTGTCGTTTCGCTGGGCCTGATGGTGGGGTTGCTGTTGGGGAGTGCTGTGGCGTTTGCGGCTGGTGCGCCGGTGATCGAAGGGGAGTCCTTCTCGGGCGTCGGCTCCTCGAATGCGACGCTGAACGCCCAGGTTGACCCCAACGGCGTGGCGACAGGCTACTACTGGGAATACGGGCCGACTGAAGCCTACGGGTCGCACACGCCAGAAGTATCGCTCGGCGAAGGCGAAAACGCGCTGCCTGCCCCGGCGCACTTGGAAGGTCTGGCCGCGAACAGCGAATACCACTTCAGGGCCGTCGCGGTCAACGTTGCGGGCACCGAACACGGGACCGACACGACGTTCCGTACGCTGCCGGCCAGCCCGCTCGGGCTGCCAGATGGCAGGGTGTATGAAATGGTGAGCTCGTTCGGGAGCGCGCAGAACGGAACCGCGCAAGTTTACACGCCCAACGTATACAGCACCGGATTGGCCTTGTCGGAAGGCATCTTCACGGGATTCCCGTTTTTGGCAGCTGCCAATGGTGAAGCTGCCGCGTATGCGGGCGACCCGTTAACTGGTGGCAGCGGTAAGGGCGGGCAGAGCTCTGGTAACGAGTATCTGGCAACGCGACTTCCCGGCGGCGGATGGAAGCAGGCGAATATCCAGCCCCACGGGAAATTCAGTGCGAGCTACCAGGAGTTTTCGAGTGATCTCACCAGCGCGGTCCTCACGGCCTCGAGTGAGACGGGGCTTGAAGACGGGCTGCCGCCACTTTCGCCCGAAGCACCTGGTAACGGTTATACGGATCTCTTCCAGCACGCTTTTGCTGATGAAGCCTATGAACCCTTCTTTACGAACGATGTAACGCTCCACCGCCCCGTCAATCGAATTAACTTCCAATCTGCGGAATTTCTGGTGGTTTATGCTGGCGCGTCGGCTAATTCGAGCGAGCAGTTGTTTCAGGTGAACGACGCGCTGACCGAAAACGCTAATGAAATTGCAGAACCATGGCCTGGGACTTTCGAAGGCAATCTCTATGTTTCGACGGGTGGGCATTTGAGCTTGGTGAATGTGCTCCCAGGTGGTGCCTCCGATACACGGGTGACCTTCGGCTCCTTTGTCGGCAGTGGCAGGGCTTACAACGGCAACGGTGAAATCGATCTTAGCCATGTGATTTCGGCGAACGGGTCGCGGGTCTTCTGGACGGATCTGACGACGAATGGCCTGTATATGCGTGAAAACCCGACATCTAGCGATGCAAAGACGATCGAGATCTCCGCTGGCGGGCATTTTTGGACGGCGAATGCGGATGGGTCGAGGGTCTTCTACACCGATGGCGGTCTGTATGAGTACGAAGTTGAAAGTGGCCAGACGACCGATTTGACACCTGGTGTCGAAGTGGCGGGTGTGGTCGGCGCGAGCGAAGATGGGGAATATCTCTACTACGTCGATAGCAGCGACAGTCTCTACCTCTGGCATGCGGGCGTCTCGACACTTGTTGCGGCCAACCTCTCGCCTCAAGACGGTGGGAATGGAACAGGACCAATACCGCCTTACGCCGAAGGCGAAATCGGGGATTGGGCAGGTATGATCGGGAGACAGACGTCGGAGGTGACTCCGGATGGGGGGGCTGCGGTGTTTATGTCGAGTCAAAGTCTGCCGGTAGTGGGTTACCCGCACGGTTATTCGAACGGGGGGCAGGAGGAGGTGTACGTGTATCAGGCCGAAGGCGGTGGCCTGTTCTGCGTCTCGTGTAGTCGCAGCGGGGAAGTGCCCCAGCACGGTGGGGCGTTTTTGCCGGTGAGCAGGATGATGACGGAGCAGCCGCAGGTGATCTCCGATGATGGGAGCAGGGTGTTCTTCGATAGTTGGGAGCCGCTTGTGTCGCAGGATACGAATGGGAAGCTCGATGTGTATGAGTGGGAGCGTGACGGTGCGGGCAGCTGCCGCGAAAGCGAGGGGTGTGTGTACTTGCTTTCGGGTGGCAGCAGCTCGTCTTCGTCGTGGTTTTTGGGTGCGAGTGCGAGCGGTGGCGATGCGTTTGTGATCTCCCGTGCGGATCTCACGGGGACTGCTGGGTATGAAGGATTCGCTGTGTATGACGCGCGCGTCGGTGGTGTGCACCCGGTCGCCTCGCCGGTGTGTACGGGGTCGGGTTGTCAGGGTGTGCCGCCGGCGGCACCGATCTTCGCGACGCCGGCGAGCGTGACGTTCGCCGGCGTCGGGAACTTCCCGGCACCGAGCACAACGGTGCCACCGAAGAGCAGGTCGAAGTCGAAAGTGAAGTCGAAGTCGAAGGGCGTGCGGGCGCGGAGGTTGGCGGGCGCGTTGCGGGCGTGTGAGCGAAAGCGTGGGCGGGCGCGGTCGGTTTGTATCGAGCGTGCGCGGCGGCGCTACGGAGTGGGGTCGGGTGCCGGTAAGTCGTCGCTGCGAGTGGGGGGGCGATAGCCATGCGTATACATAAGCTGACGTTGTTGCTCGGTGTGTGTGCGGTGGGAGTGTTGGTGTCGCCGGTTGCTGCGTGGGCGTCGCCGGGGTGGGAGGCATTCACGCGGGTCTCTCCTGCGTACATGCCCCAGGGCGGCACGGGACAGATCGAAGTGCATGTGTATAACACGGGGTCGAGCATGGGCGAAGATCCGAGGATCGTGGATGAGCTGCCGGCCGGTGTGAGCGCTACTAGCACTTCGGTGACCCTCCGGGTCGGGCTTGACAACGAAGGAAATGGCTTGGGGAATGGGGATGGTGAATGCTCGGGTGCACAGGTCGTGACGTGTACCGCGGAAGCGGTGCCGGCGGGCGCATACGCGATCGTCCTCATCAACGTGAGCGTCAACGCGGGCGTCAGCGGCGAAGCGACCAACCACGTCTCGGTTACCGGGGGTGGTGCGCCGAGTCCGGCGGTGGAATCGACGCAAGTCAGGTTCAGCGGGGAAGAAGCACCGTTCGGGTTCTCCGGTTTTGATGCCTGGTTGACGAACGCGGACGGAACGACGGATACGCAGGCCGGCTCGCACCCCTACGAGATGACGGTTGCGTTCTCGGTGAACGGCAGAGGTCACGGTTTCTTCCAGGAATATCCTGCAGATGGCGAAACGCAACAGGTGGTCGTCAATCTGCCGCCGGGGGTCGTCGGTGACCCGACCGCGACGCCGCGTTGTACTCGCCGACAGTTCGATGGTGAAGGCGGAGCGCATGAAGAGGAACCGACGTGTCCGGCGTCAACTCAGATCGGTGTGGATGAATCGATTGTGCAGGGACTTCATGTTTCGTTCAAGGTGTACAACCTGGTGCCCCCGCCGGGTATCGCGGCGGAGTTCGCGTTCGACGATCAGGGCACGGACGTGTTCTTGAACGCGGGCGTTCGCTCTGGTGGGCCGACGCCGCTCGACTCGGACTACGGGATCAGCGTGCATACGCTTGTGCCCCAGAAAGCGGTGCTGTTCAACACAACGACGATCTGGGGCGTGCCAAGCGAAGAAAGCCACAATGCGCAGCGCGAAGCGCCATCCACAGGTGGATCGGTGCCATTGTTGACGCTGCCAACGTCGTGCGAAGGCCCGCAGGAATTCTCGATCGAAGCGCTCAACACGTGGCAGTACGCGAACCTGCACTCGCACGCGTCGGTATTGACGCACGACAGCACGGGTGTGCCGGTTGGGTTCACGGGCTGCGGTGATCTGGGGTTCGATCCGTCGTTGAGTGTGGCACCGGATACGAGCGCGGCGGATACCCCGGCCGGGTTGACAACCGAAATCAAAGTCCCCCAGGAAGGTCTCGAGACCTTGAACGGGATCGCGACGTCCAACCAGAGGGACGCGACGGTCGTGCTCCCGGAAGGGCTGGTCCTGAACCCCGGTCGCGCATCCGGCCTAGTGGCGTGTCCGCTTGATGAAGATGGTGTGGGGCAGGAAGGTCCTCCGCGGTGCCCGGCGGCATCGCAGGTGGGAACGGCAACGGTCTTGACCCCATTGCTTGCCGAACCGTTGGAAGGCAAGGTGTACGTCGTGGAATCTCAGCCGCCGGACGTGAAACTGTTGATCGCGCTTGCCGGACAGGGCATCGAAGTCAAGCTGGTCGGGGACGTACATCTGAACACTACGACGGGGCAGTTGACGACGGTGTTCAAGGAAACCCCTGAGGTACCGTTCACGAGCTTCAAACTCGCGTTCAGTGGTGGGTCGCAGGCGGCGCTCATTACTCCGCCGGGGTGTGGGCTGTTCACGAGCACTTCGGACTTCACGCCGTGGAGCTCCCCAGCCGTGGAAGACGTGTTCTCGCCGAGCAGCTTCCAGATCGCTACCGGCACCGATGGTGCGCCATGTGCCTCGCCGCTGCCGTTTACGCCGAGCATGATCGCTGGGGCGACGACCGACCAGGCCGGTGGGTATACCGCGTTCTCGTTGTTGCTGTCGCGGGCGGATGATCAGCAGCGGATCTCTAAACTGCAGTTCAAGACGCCGAAGGGCCTGCTGGGGATGATCAGCCATGTCCAGCTCTGCGAAGAACCCCAAGCCGCCAAGGGCGAATGCCAAGCGGGGTCGCAGATTGGGCACACGATCGTGGGTGCTGGTGCTGGCCCTGATCCGTTGTATGTGCCGGAGGAAGGCAAGCCGGAAGCCCCGATCTACATTTCGGGCCCCTACGCGGGTGCCCCGTATGGGTTGGTAATCGCGGTCCCGGTGATCGCAGGACCGTTCAACCTCGGGACGACGGTGGTGCGGGGGAAGATCGAAGTGGACCCGGAGACCTCGCAGTTGACGATCACGACGGATCCGGTGCCTGTGGTCTTGGATGGGGTGCCAGTGGATATGCGGACGATCAACGCGGTGATCGACCGCAAGGAATTCATGTTCAACCCAACCAACTGCAACCCACAGTCCTTCTCAGGAACCGCGACCAGCGTAGAAGGCACGAACGCGGCGTTGTCGAGCCCGTTCCAGGTAGGCTCCTGCCGCAGCCTCACGTTCAAACCAGGGTTCAAGGTCTCGACCTCGGCGAAGACGTCGCGGACGCAGGGCGCGAGCCTGCACGTCACGATGACCTTGCCCGACGAAGGCGGCCTGAGTAGCACCGCGAACGTGCAGCGCGTCAAGGTGTCGCTACCCAAACAGTTGCCGACACCGTTGAAAACGCTGCAGAAGGCGTGTTTGGAAAAGACGTTCGCGGAAAACCCCAAGAACTGCCCCGTGGCATCGCAGGTCGGGACGGTCAAGGTCTCAACCCCGGTCCTCCCCGGCGGCCTAACAGGGACGGCGTACTTCGTCTCGCATGGTGGCGCGAAGTACCCGGAACTGATCATGGTGCTGGTTGGTCAGAACGGTGTGACGGTGCAGGTGCATGGAGAAACGCAGATCAGCAAAGCTGGGATCACGACCGCGACGTTCGCGACGGTGCCCGATGTGCCGTTCTCGAGCTTCGAACTGACGTTGCCCCAGCGGGAATTCCCGGCGTTGACCGCGAACGGGAACCTCTGCAAGGGCACGCTTTTGATGCCGACCGAACTGGTTGGCCAGAACGGCCTCGTGATCCAGCAGAGCACCAAGATCGCGGTCACCGGGTGCCCCAAATCGAAGCACAAGAAGACGACTAGGAAGAAGGCCGGCAAGCACAGGGCGCGCGGCAAGAAGAGGGGGTAGGCGTCGCGGTGACGGCGAGGCATGGATGCCGGCGCGGAGTGCTCATGGCCTGAGCTGGCGGCGGAAAGACTGCGATTCCGCACTCCTACGGAACAGTTACGCAGGTCACTACGGGACGCTTTCGCAAGCGAGGCAGCGGACGGCCAGCGACGTGATGATAGGATGTCATCATGACAGAGTCCGAGGTGACCCACATCAGCGTCGCGGAGGCCAAGCGGCGCTTTGCGGACGTGCTCGGCACGGTTCGCTATCGAGGTGAGCGATACGTAGTGGAGCGCAATGGCACGCCGATGGCGGCTGGTTCCTGTGGCCGACCTCCAGAAGACCGTTGGGAAGCCCGAGCGGTCGGGCTTCCTGGCGCTCGTCGGTGCGTTCGAGGATGAGCCGGGCTGCGCCGAGTCGCTCGCCGACGCCGTCCGTGCCCGCCGTACGCAGCGTTCGCGACCCGCGCCAAGCCTGCCCGAGTGAAGGCTCCGCGATGATCGTTCTCGACACCGATGTCGTAAGCGACCTGATGTGCTCGCGTCCCACCCCGACCCTCGTGCCACGGCTCGGCGGCGTGCCGACCTCCGAACAGGCGACCACGGCCGTGACCGTCGGCGAGCTGGCCTACGGCGCCCACCGCGTCGATCGCTCCGATCTCTTCGAGCGCGCGATGGGCCTGCTCGCCGGCACGCGCGTGCTCGCCTTCGACGCTGACGTCGCCCAGCGCTACGGGCGCATCCGCAACGAGCTGGAGCGCCAGGGCAAACGCCTCGACGACCCCGACCTACGCATTGCGGCGACGGTGCTGGCGCACGAGGCCACGCTCATCACCGGCAACACTCGCCACTTCCAACGCGTGCCCGGGCTCAGGCACGAGAACTGGCTGCAACCGTAAAAGACGGCGTATGGACCCGCGAGGGACACCCCGGCGGGTTGACGGCCGAAAATCAGTCAATTTCATGCTATAACGCATGTGCATGAAGACTCGCATGAGAATCTCAAAGGGGGGCCAGATCTCGATCCCGGCCCCGATCCGGCATCGGTGGGGTACCTCGACGGTTGCGTTTCGGGACGAGGGCCATCGGATCGTCCTGGAACCCGCGCCGGACGATCCGATCGCCGCGGCGGAGGGCGCGCTCGCCGAGGAGCTGAATGGACTCGACCTCGGACGGCTGCGCCGCACCGCGCGCGAGGATGAGCGGGTCGCCGAGTCCCGGCGCCGGGACCCGTGACGCTGCTAGATGCCTACGCGCTTGTCGCGTTCATGGTTGGAGGGCCGGCTGCGCCAATGGTCCGCGCGATCCTGCGCGAGGGTGACGCGGTCGTGGCGAGCGCCAACCTGGCCGAGACGCTCGATGTCTCACAGCGTCTCTACGGCTTGCCGATTCCCCGTGCAATGGAGATTCTCGAGCCGCTGCTGGAGGGTCCACTGACCGCCGTTGCACTCGACCTCGAGATCGCACGACGGGCCGCCGAGATTCGCGCCGGCCACTACCACCGCTCCTCCCGGCCGATCTCGCTTGCCGACGCTGTGCTGATCGCTACTGCCAGGCCGGGCGACCGCATCGCCACGGCGGACCAGCACGTGCTCGCGGTGGCCGGGGAGGAGAAGCTCGAGCTGTTGGTGCTGCCCGAACAGGGGTAGGCGCGGTGCCCTGATGCAATCACTCGGCGGCCGGCGTGGGAAGGTGGCTCAGCCATCTGGGTATTGACACGCAGGAGAAAGCCGGCAAGCCTGGCCACGAGGGCCACTCCGTCGGCTGGGACTTGACAACTGGTTGCCGACGTGGTTATAGTCGTGTTGTCTTGATGTTCCGTGAATGGTTCATCGAGTCAATACATAGAGGATCGGGTTGGGGTCGATCGGTGTCCGTGGTTGACCATTGTCGGGGCGCTCTTGGGGCGCTGTTGGGGAGAGGGACCGGGTCGTAGGGCTCAAGAGGGAGCATTGATCAGCGTGGTTTCGAGAGGGAGAAACGTGATAGGAGTCGCAGCGCGTCGCCGAGATGGTGATGCTAGATGCGCCAGCTTGGCGCTGTCGCATCTCTCTCTCTCTCTCTCTCTCTTGCCCTAGGCGTCTTGAGTCTGAGGCCCGTAGCGGCCTAGTCGCAAAGCGCTGGTTTGGCCCTCCTCGTGGGGGTGGGCTTGATGTGCTCTGTGAGGGGTTGGTGTGATGCCGGCGCAGACGCGTCGGCGTCCGGTGGTGTCGCGCTCGCGCGGTGATGAGCGTTCGCGGGTTGGTCGGCAGGGTCGGTTTGCGGGTATCCAGCGTTCGCGGCTGTTGTCGGCGGCGATCCGCGCGGTCGATGAGCTGGGGTACTCCGACACCTCGGTCGCGGACATAACGACACGGGCAAAGGTCTCGCGGCGCACGTTCTACGAGCAGTTTCCGGACCGCGAAGCGTGCTTGGCGGCGGCGCTCGAGGACGCGCTAAGCGTGATCGTGCGCGACCTCATAGACGCGGCCCTTGAGGGTCTTGGGTGGCGTGAGAGAGTGCGCACCGGCTTGTGGCAGGTCTTGGTGTTTTTGGATCATGAGCCGGTGTTGGCGCGGGTGTTGGTGGTGCAGGCGTTGCGTGGTGGCTCGCGGGTGCTGGAGCGCCGCGAGGCGATCCTCGCACAGCTCATCGCCGTCGTTGACTGGGGCCGTGGGGAGGGTGCGCGTGGTGGGGAGTGCACGGCGCTGACGGCGGAGGGCCTGGTGGGCGCGGCGTTTGGGATCGTGTATGCGCGGCTGTTGAAGGGCCAGCATGAGCCGCTCAGCGATCTATTGGGTGAGTTGATGGCAATGATCGTGCTGCCCTATCTGGGGCCGGCGGCGGCGCGGCGTGAGCTGGCCCGGCCTGCGCCGGCGGCCCCTGCGCGTGCCTCGACCGGGCGTGTCCCGTCCGACGTGGCGAGCTCCGAGCGGGCTGTGGCCGATCCGCTTGAGGGTGTGCCGATGCGTTTGACGTATCGCACCTCGCGGGTGCTGGAGGGCGTCGCGGAGCTCGCAGGGCAGGGCACTGACCCGAGCAACCGCCAGGTAGGGGAGTTCGCGGGGATACCCGATGCGGGGCAGGTCTCGAAGCTCTTGCGGCGTCTGGAGCGTCTGGGATTGCTGGCGAATGGCGGCCCGGGGCATCTGAAGGGCGAGCCGAACGCGTGGCGGTTGACGGCTCAGGGTGAGTCGGTCGCGCGGAGCATCCGTGCTCACAGCCGGTTTGAGAGCGAGGCGGCCTGATGCCGGATCGCGTCTCTGCCTGTTTGGAGGTTTGTGCTCGTGCGCCTGTGGGCGTGTCGTTGTTGATCGATCGAGGGGTTCTCCCCTCTGTTCTGGAGGAGGAGATGGTTCGATGATCGCTCGTAGGTTGACATTGGTTGGTGTGGTTTCGCTGAGTGTGATGGTCGGGTTGCTTTTGGGGAGTGCCATGGCGTTTGCGGCTGGTGCGCCGTCGATTGAAGGGGAGTCTTTCTCGGGCGTAGGCTCCTCGAACGTTGCGTTGAACGCCCAGATCAACCCAAACGGTGTGCCCGCGAGCTATTACTGGGAATACGGGCCGACCGAAGCGTATGGGTCGCGCACGCCCGAAGTGTCGCTCGGCGAAGGCGAAAGCGCGCTGCCTGCCACGGCTCATTTGGAAGGCTTGACCGCAAACAGCGAATATCACTTCAGGGTTGTCGCGGTCAACGCCGCGGGTACTGAACACGGCACCGACACCACGTTCCGTACACTGCCGGCCAGCCCACTCGGGTTGCCGGACGGCCGGGTTTATGAAATGGTGAGCTCATTCGGGAGCGCACAGAACGGAACCGCGCAGGTGTACACGCCCAATGTGTACGGCCTCGGATTGGCCTTGTCGGAAGGCATCTTCACACAGAATTTCCCGTTTCTGGCAGCTGCGGATGGTGAAGCTGCGGTGTATGCGGGCGACCCCTCGAGTGGTGGCAGCGGTAAGGGTGGGCAGAGCTCCGGTAACGAGTATCTGGCGACGCGGCTCTCCGGGGGTGGATGGCGGCAGACGAACATCCAGCCTCATGGCAAGATCAGCGCACAGTACCAGGCGTTTTCGAGTGACCTTACCAGCGCGATCCTCACAGCCTCAAGTGAGACGGGGCTTGAAGACGGGCTGCCGCCGCTGTCGCCTGAAGCGCCCGGCGACGGCTATACGGATATCTTCCAGCACGCTTTCGCCGGCGAAGCCTATGAACCCTTTTTCACCAATCATGTCACGATCCACAGGTCTTCACTGAGAGTAGTTTATGCTGGCACGTCGGTCAATTCCAGCGAGCAGCTGTTTCAGGTGAACGACGCGCTGACCGAAAACGCCAGCGAAATGACAGGGTCCGATCCTCGCTCTGAAGGCAATCTCTATGTTTCAGTTGGTGGACGGCTGAGCTTGGTGAACGTGTTCCCGAATGGATCCTCTGATCCATCGGTGACCTTCGGTGCCTTGGTCAGCGAAGGCAAAGTTTACTTCGGCGAGATGGATCTCAGTCATGTGATTTCGGCGGATGGGTCGCGGGTCTTCTGGACGGACATGACGACGAATGGCCTATATATGCGGGAAAACCCGACGTCCAGCGACGCGAAGACGGTTGAGATCGCGGCCGACGGGCGCTACTGGACGGCGAGCGCGGATGGATCGAAGGTGTTCTATACCAATGGCGATCTGTATGAGTACGAAGTCGAAAGCGGCCGGACGACTGACTTGACGCCTGGTGTCGAAGTGGTGGGTGTGGTCGGCGCGAGCGAAGATGGGGAATATCTCTACTACGTCGATAGTGGCGACAACCTCTATATGTGGCACGCGGGTATCTCGACATTGTTGGCGGCTAGCCTTTCGCCTGCGGACGGCGGAAGTGAAGACCCGATACCGCCTTACGCCGGCACCAGAGACGAACCCGAAGCCGGGGATTGGGCGGGGCAGATTGGGCTGCGGACATCGGAGGTAACGCCGGACGGGAGGGCTGTGGTGTTCATGTCGAGGCAGAGCCTATCGGTGGTGGGTTACCCGCATGGTTATCCGAACGACGGACTGGAGGAGGTGTATGTGTACCAGGCCGAAAGTGGCGACCTGTTCTGCGTCTCGTGCAGCCGCAGCGGGGAAGCACCCCCGTCGGCTGGGTACGGCGCGGCTGCGTTTTTGCCGGTGAGTTGGACGGCGACCGAGCAGCCGCAGGTGATCTCCGATGATGGGAGTAGGGTGTTCTTCGATAGCGCGGAGCCGCTCGTGTCGCAGGATACGAACGGGAAGCTCGACGTGTATGAGTGGGAGCGCGACGGTACAGGTAGCTGCCGCGAAAGCGAGGGGTGTGTGTACCTGCTCTCAGGTGGCACCAGCTCGTCCGCTTCGTGGTTTCTGGGGGCGAGCGCGAGCGGTGGCGATGCGTTTGTGATCTCCCGCGCGGATCTGACGGGGGGGAGTGGGTACGAAGGGTTCGCTGCGTATGACGCGCGGGTTGGTGGTGTACAGCCGGTTGCGTCGCCGGTGTGTACGGGTTCGGGTTGTCAGGGTGTGCCGCCGGCGGCGCCGATCTTCGCGACACCGGCGAGTGTGACGTTCGCCGGGGTCGGGAACTATGCGGCGCCGGCCACTGCGGCGCCACCGAAGAGCAGGTCGAAGTCGAAGAGCAAGCCGAGGTCGAAAGCCAAGTCGAGGTCGAAGAGCGTGCGGGCGAGGGAGTTGGCGGGTGCGTTGCACGCGTGTGAGCGGCGGCGTGGGCGAGCGCGGTCGGTGTGCGTGGCGCGTGCGCGTCAACGCTACGGAGCGAGGTCGGGTGCCGGTAGGTCGTCGTTGCGAGTAGAGGGGCGGTAGTCATGCGTATACAGAGACTGACCTTGTTGCTTGGGGTGTGTGTGGTTGGGGTGTTGGCGTGGCCGGTTGCTGCGTGGGCGGCGCCGGGTTGGGAGGCGTTTACGCGGGTCGCGCCGGCGTATCTGCCGCCTGGTGGAACGGGGCAGATCGAATTGCATGTCTATAACACCGGGTCGAGCACGGGCGAAGATCCGAGGATCGTGGATGAGCTGCCAGCCGGTGTGAGCGCTACCAGCGCTTCGGTGACTCTTCGGGTCGGGCTTTACAAGGAAGGAAATGGCTTGGGGAATGGGGATGGTGAATGCTCGGGTGTGCAGGTCGTGACGTGTACCGCGGAAGCGGTGCCGGTGGGTGCGTACGCGATCGTGCTGATCAACGTGAGCGTCGACCCAGGTGTGGGCGGCGAAGCGACCAACCATGTCGCGGTCACCGGGGGTGGTGCGTCGAGTCCGGCGGTGGAGCCGACGCAGGTCAGGTTCAGCGGGGAAGAAGCGCCGTTCGGGTTCTCCGGTTTCGATGCGTGGTTGACGAACGCGGATGGGACGACGGATACGCAGGCTGGGTCGCACCCATATGAGATGACGGTCGCGTTCGCGGTGAACGGTAGAGGTCATGGTTTCTTCGAAGAAGTTCCTGCGGGTGGTGAAACGCAGCAGGTGGTCGTCAATTTGCCGCCGGGGATCGTCGGGGATCCGACCGCGACGCCGCGCTGCACCCGCCGACAGTTCGACGGCGAAACCGGCGAGGGGGAACCGCATGAAGAGGAACCGACGTGTCCGGCGTCAACGCAGATCGGTGTGGATGAATCGATTGTGCAGGGAGTTCATGTTTCGTTCAAGGTGTACAACTTGGTGCCGCCGCCGGGTATCGCGGCGCAGTTCGCGTTCGACGATCAGGGCACGGACGTGTTCTTGAACGCAGGCGTGCGCTCCGGTGGTCCGACGCCGCTTGACTCGGACTACGGCATCAGCGTGCATACGCTCGTGCCGCAGAAAGCGGTGCTGTTCAACACGACGACGATCTGGGGTGTCCCTAGCGAAGAAAGCCACAACGAACAGCGCGAAGCGCCATCGACTGGTGGGTCGGTGCCGTTGCTGACGCTACCGACCTCGTGTGAAGGCCCGCAGGAATTCTCGATCGAAGCACTAAACACGTGGCAGTACGCGAATCTGCATTCGCGGGCGTCTGTGCTGACGCACGAAAGCACGGGTACGCCGGTTGGGTTCACGGGCTGCAGCGATCTGGGGTTCGATCCGTCGTTGAGTGTGGCGCCGGATACGAGCGCTGCGGATACCCCGGCGGGGTTGACGACCGAAATCAAAGTCCCCCAGGAAGGCTTGGAGACCTTGCATGGGATCGCGACGTCCAACCAGAGGGACGCGACGGTCGTGCTTCCGGAAGGGCTGGTGTTGAACCCGGGGCGGGCGTCTGGCCTGGTGGCGTGTCCGGTCGATGAAGATGGTGTCGATCAGGAAGGTCCGCCGCGGTGTCCGTCGGCCTCGCAGGTCGGGACCGCGACGGTGTTGACCCCGCTGCTCTCCGAACCGCTGGAAGGCAAGGTGTACGTGGTTGAATCTCAGCCGCCTGACGTGAAATTGTTGATCGCGCTCGCGGGGCAGGGCATCGAAGTTAAGCTGGTCGGGGACGTTCATCTGAACACGAGCACGGGGCAGTTGACGACGGTGTTCAAGGAAACGCCGGAGGTTCCGTTCACGAATTTCAAGCTCGCGTTCAGCGGCGGGTCACAGGCAGCGCTCGTTACCCCACCGACATGTGGGCTGTTCACGAGCACCTCGGACTTCACGCCATGGAGCTCCCCAGCGGTCGAAGACGTGTTCTCCCCGAGCAGCTTCCAGATCGCCACAGGAACCAACGGTGCGCCGTGCCAGTCGCCACTGCCGTTTACCCCGACGATGATCGCGGGTGCTACGACTGATCAGGCGGGTGGGTATACGGCGTTCTCGCTGTTGCTGTCCCGGGCGGATGATCAGCAGCGGATCTCCAAACTGCAGTTCAAGACGCCAAAGGGCCTGCTCGGGATGATCAGCCATGTCCAGCTCTGCGAAGAACCACAAGCCGCCAAAGGCGAATGCCCACCGGGATCCCAGATCGGGCATACGATCGTGGGTGCTGGTGCCGGCCCGGATCCGCTGTATGTGCCTGAGGAAGGCAAGCCGGAAGCGCCGATCTACATCTCGGGCCCCTACGAGGGTGCTCCGTATGGGTTGGTGATCGCAGTGCCGGTGATCGCAGGTCCGTTCAACTTGGGGACGACAATTGTGCGCGGGAAGATCGAAGTCGATCCGCAGACCTCGCAGTTGACGATCACGACGGACCCGGTGCCGGTGGTCTTGGATGGGGTGCCAGTGGATATGAGGACGATCAACGCGGTGATCGATCGTAAGGAATTCATGTTCAACCCAACCAACTGCAACCCCCAAGCCTTCTCAGGCACCGCAACCAGCACCGAAGGAACAACCGCGCCATTGTCGAGCCCTTTCCAGGTCGGCTCCTGTCGCAGCTTGACGTTCAAACCTGGGTTCAAGGTCTCAACGTCGGCGAAGACATCGCGGACGCAGGGCGCGAGCCTACACGTCACGATGACGTTGCCAGACGAAGGCGGGTTGAGTAGCACCGCGAATGTGCAGCGGGTCAAGGTGTCGCTACCGAAACAGCTGCCGACGCCGTTGAAAACGCTGCAGAAGGCGTGTCTGGAAAAGACGTTCGCGGAAAACCCCAAGAACTGCCCTGTCGCCTCGCAGGTCGGGACGGTCAAGGTCTCAACCCCAGTCCTCCCGGGAGGCCTGACGGGCACCGCGTACTTCGTCTCCCACGGTGGCGCGAAGTACCCGGAACTCATCATGGTCCTCGTCGGCCAGAACGGCGTCACGGTGCAGGTGCATGGGGAAACGCAGATCAGCAAAGCGGGGATCACGACCGCGACGTTCGCGACGGTGCCGGATGTGCCGTTCTCGAGCTTCGAACTGACCCTGCCGCAGCGGGAATTCCCAGCGTTGACCGCGAACGGGAACCTCTGCAAGGGCACGCTGCTGATGCCCACCGAACTGGTCGGCCAGAACGGCCTCGTGATCAGCCAGAACACGAAGATCACGGTCACCGGATGCCCGAAGGCGAAGAAGGCGACCCACAAGAAGGCCGCGAAGAGGAAGGCCGGCAAGCACAGGACGCGCGGCAAGAAGAGGGGGTAGGCGTCGCGGTGACGGCGGGGCACGGACGCCAGCGCAGAATGCTCCTCATGGCCCGAGCAAAGCGGCGGGGACGACTGCGATTCCGTCGGGACGCCGGTAGGCGGCTTGTCCCGTTGTCACGATCATGGCATCCGCAAGGTCGTCGCCGAGCTCGTGGCTGAGCCAGTTGAGGTGGCGAAGGTCGCGTTCGCTGGGTGTATGTCCGAGCTTCACCTCGATCGCCAGGATCTTTCGTCCGCGTTCGAGGATGAGGTCGATCTCGCGGTCGCCGCTCCACGTGCGCAGGTGCGCGGTTTGAGCCTCGGCGGCCTGGGCGTAGACGCGTACGGAGAGTGTGACCAGTGACTCGAAGAGTGCGCCGAGGAGCGTCCCCTCGCGGGGTATGGAGGGTCCGGCCGGCTGTGGTTGGGGATGGAGCAGTGCGGTGGCGTCGACTCCCAGGAGGCGAGCCGCGAGCGCCGGATCCGCGAGGTGGTGCTTGGGTGGTGAGGAGAGGCGCGCGAGCCGGTTGCGTGTTGGTAGCCATGCGGGCACGGGGTCGAGGATCCAGAGTCGCTCGAGTACGTCACGGTAGGGTTGGGTGGTCGTGCGGGTGGGCGTCTCGCCCCGGTCGCTGCTGGCGGCGTACCTGATCTCACTACGGGACGCTTTCGCGGGCGCGGCAGCGGCCAGCTAGCGACGTGATGATGGGATGTCATCATGACAGAGCCTGAGGTGATCCACATCAGCGTCGCGGAGGCGAAGCGGCGCTTCGCGGATGTGCTCGGCACGGTTCGCTACCGAGGTGAGCGCTACGTGGTGGAGCGCAATGGCACGCCGATGGCGGCGCTGGTTCCCGTGGCCGACCTCCAGAAGACCGCTGGGGCACCCGAGCCGTCGGGTTTCCTGGCGCTCGTCGGCGCGTTCGAGGATGAGCCGGGCTACGCCGAGTCGCTCGCCGACGCCGTCCGTGCCCGCCGCACGCAGCGTTCGCGACTCGCGCCACGCCTGCCTGAGTAAAGACCTCCGCGATGATCGTCCTCGACACCGATGTCATCGGCGACCTGATGCGCCCGCGTCCCACCCCGACCCTTGTGGCACGGCTCGGCGGTGTGCCGTCCTCCGAGCAGGCAACAACGGCCGTGACCGTCGGCGAGCTGGCCTACGGCGCCCACCTCGTCGATCGCCCCGATCTCTTCGAGCGCGCGATGGGCCTGCTCGCGGGCACACGCGTACTCGCTTTCGATGCCGACGCCGCCCAGCGCTACGGGCGGATCCGCAGCGAACTGGAGCGCCAAGGCAAGCGTCTCGACGACCCGGACCTGCGCATTGCCGCGACGGTGCTGGCACACGACGCAACGCTCATCACGGGCAATACTCGCCACTTCCAACGTGTGCCCGGGCTCAGGCACGAGAACTGGCTGTAGCCCTAAAAACGGAGTTGGACGCTCCCGTCGTCGTCGATGAAAAGGCGAGCCTACAGCCGCTAATGCTGTCATTTGCAGGCGCACCGGGTTGTTTGGGTATTGACAAGTGGTCGAGGGGTGGTGTATCGTTGCCTTTGGCATCGTCAGCCAAGTGTTGGAGATGCGGACATAGGATCGGGTTGGGTAGGCGGCATTTCGCGGTTGACATCTAGCGCTCGCGGAGTGTATGTTGGGTAGAGGGACTGGGTCGCAACCGTTGAGAGGGAGCTGAACAGGCGTGGTTTCGAGAGGGAGAAACGTGACAGGAGTCGCCGCGCATCACCTGATAGGTGATGCTAGATGCGCCAGCTTGGCGCTGTCGCATCTCTCTCTCTCTCTCTCTCTCTTCGCCTCCTAGAGGACTCCGCCGTTCGGCCCTAGCAGGCTACCCGGTTTCCCCGGCAGGGGGAAAGGGAAGAGCTGGGCGCAGGAGCCGTCTAGCCTGGAGGCGTTTGGTTGGCTTGCTGCGCGGGCTTGGGCTTCGTACGGCCGGGAGTACGGCGGTCGGGAGCGTGGCGTGATGGCCGCGCGGGCGTCCACTGGTGGTGTGTCGCGTAGGCCAGCCCCCGCTGCGGTCCGTCGTCGTGCTCGCGGAAACGCGGGTGGGCGCGCGGCGGGTGCGCAGAGTGCGCAGGTGGCTGAGATTCAGCGTTCGCGGCTGCTGGCTGCGGCGGTCCGTGCGGTGGATGAGCTGGGGTGGGCGAACACGACGGTCGCGGATATCGTCTCGCGGTCGAGGATCTCGCGGCGCACGTTCTATGAGACGTTCGCTAACCGCGAGGAGTGTCTGGCGGCGGTCTTCGAGGACATCCTCGCGGTAATCGCCGGCAGGCTGGCCGGGGTGGGTTTGGAGGGTTTGGGGTGGCGTGAGCGGGTGCGTGGGGGCCTGTGGGTGATCCTCGCGTTCTTCGATCGCGAGCCGGTGCTCGCGCGGGTGTGTGTGGTGCAGGCGTTGAGCGGTGGCCCTGGTGTGCTGGGGCGCCGCGAGGAGACCCTCGGTCGGCTGGCGACAGTGGTCGACGAGGGCCGCTCGGAGAGCGCGCGTAGCTGGGAGTGCACAGCATTGACTGCGGAGGGGCTGGTCGGTGCGGCGTTTGGGATCGTGTACGCGCGGCTGTTGAAGGGCCAGCGCGAGCCGCTCACAGACCTGCTGGGCGAGTTGATGGCGATGATCGTGCTGCCTTACCTCGGGCCCGCGGCAGCACGGCGTGAGCAATCCCGCCCGGCGCCGACGGCGCCCGCGCGTCCCGCGAGGGGGCGTGTCGTGCGTGACGCGAGCTCCGCGCGGGCCGCGGCCGATCCGCTTGAGAGTGTCCCGATGCGTCTGACGTATCGCACCTCGCGGGTTTTGGAGGGTGTGGCGGAGAATCCGGCTGCGAGTAACCGTCAGGTCGGGGAATACGCCGATATTCAGGATGCGGGGCAGGTCTCAAAGCTGTTGCGGCGCCTGGAGCGTCTGGGGCTGCTCGTGAATAGTGGCTTGGGGCATCAGATGGGCGAGCCGAATGCTTGGCGGCTGACCGCTCAGGGTGAGCTTGTCGCGCGGAGTATTCGTGTTCATAGCCGGCTCGAGAGTGAGGCCGCGTGATGCCGGGTCGTGTCTCTGCCTGTTTGGAGGTTTGTGTCTGTGCGCCTGCGGGCGTTGTGTTGTTGATCGATCGAGGGGTTCTCCCCTCTGTTCTGGAGGAGGAGATGGTTCGATGATCGCTCGCAGGTTCACATTGACTGGTGTCGTTTCGCTGGGCGTGTTGGTGGGGTTGCTGGTGGGGAGCTCGCTGGCGTTGGCGGTGAAGAGTCACGCGTTCTCCTCGTCCTTTGGCGTGTTCGTGAGCGCGCGTGGCGTCGCGGTTGACGATTCCGCTGGCGCGTCGAAGGGCGATGTGTACGTGGTGGATCGGGGTGCGTCCGCGGTGGATCGCTTCACCGCCGCGGAAGCCGAACACAACGAACCCGGCATCTCGCTCACGGGTGCCTCGCTTGTCTCTCCGACAGGCGTCGCGGTCGATGACTCGGGTGGCGCTTCGACGGGGGATGTGTATGTCGCTGACCCGGGCGCGGGCGTGGTCGATAGGTTCAGCGGGACGACGGGGAAATTCCTCTCGCGGATCGACGGCAGCGAAACCCCGGATGTGGGGGTGCGTGGTTTCGAACCGGTTGCGGTCGTGGTGGATCCTGCGAATGGCGAGGTGTTCGTCGCGGATGCCCACAACGGCGTGGTGGATGTCTTCTCGCCTGCGGGGGTGTATGTCTCGCAGTTCGCGGCGGGCGTCTCGAGTGCTCTCGCCGGGATCGCGGTGAACGAAGAAGGCGACGCATATGTCACCGCGGCGGGTGGGGAAGCACTGGAGCTGTTCGCGGAAGGCGGCTACACCTCGGTGCTGCCTGTTGGCACGGGGGTGAGCGCTATCAGCGTGAACCCCGTCAGTAGCGATGTCTACCTGGATGAGGCCTATTCGATCGTGGAGCTCAACGGGAGCGGGGAATCGCTTGGTAGCTTCGGGTCGGGCTCCCTGGAAGGCTCTGCGGGGGTTGGTGTGGATAGCGCGAGTGGCACGGTGTACGCCTCCGACGGGGCGAGCGCCGCGATCTTCCCCCAAGGCGAAACCCCGGGAGAACCCGTCACGGGCGCCGCGACGGGCGTGAATGGCTCCGAAGCGACGCTGCACGGCGAGCTGGCGGGTGGGGAGAGCGGCTACTACTTCGCGTACAGCCAGGGCAGTAGCTGCACAGGTGGCGCTAGCTCGGAACGTGCAATAAGCGCGTGAGGGTGACTGCGCGTGGCTGTTTTGGCGGGTCGGTGGCTTGTTGGTCGGCGATCGGGCTGGGTGGCGTTGTTTGTGGGTGTTCGAGCGGGAGCGGGGTGTGCGCTCGGCCCGTTTCGGGGCAGGGTGATTACGGCCGGTGGCCGAGTGGTCTGCTGGGTGGTGGCGGGGTCGCTGGTGGCTGCTGTCAGCCGCTCGCGGTGTGAAGCGTTTTGAGCTTCTGAAACGCGGCGAGGAGCTCGGCCGTCCACGGCCATGTGTCCTGGAGGTGGAGCTTCGCGCGGCGGCCGGAGAACGCGAGCCGCCCAGCGACGTGCAGCAGTTGGTAGCGCAGTCGCTTGGGCTCGGCCTTGGCGAGCGCCCCGTCGAGGAGGAGTGCTTGTGTCCAGACGATCAGGTCGTGCGCGAGCATCACGATCTCCAGCCATACCTCGTTGAGCGCGAACTCTTTGAACGGGAACTTGGATAGGCCGGTGTCCTTGTCGTCACGGATGCGGTCCTCGACGTGGGCGTGCTGGCGGTGGCGGCACTCCAAGACGGCGATGTCGGTGTCGGCCTGGTCGGTGAGGATCGCTTGGAAGCGGTACCCGTCGTCGTCGGTGAACGACATTTGTGCTCCGGGGTGCGGGCGCTCTCTGCGAACGACCAGCCTGGAGCCCTCGGGCCACGCCGACAGATCGACCATGCCGGTGATCTCTGTGACCTCGCCGTTCTTGCGGGCCGACCCGTCCTGGTCGAGCGCCGGGACCCACGCGTCCTTGGGGATCGTGAGGATCGCGCCACGAACCTTCTCGGTCAGCTCGTAGCCGATCGAGAACCGCATCCGTGCCTCGCGGCAGTAGTCAACGAGGCCGTGCGTAGCACCGGCCGTGTCCGCGCGCACCAAGATATCCAGAGCCTCGACGTACCGGGTGGGGATCTGCGCCAGCGCCAAGTCCAGCGCCGCGACATGGTCATCGGCGGTGTTGGAGCCGGCGTTCCCGGGGCGCAGAAGACCGCCGAGCGCCTCGCGTGTCTCATCCAGGTAGACCTGCAGCGGGTGAAACCCGTAGCCGCCCTTGTATGTCCCGGCCGCCTTCTCCTTCTCCGAATGCGCTGTGATCAGCGTCGCGTCGATATCGAGCGTCAACCGCTCAGGCGCCCCATGCATCTCCCAGAACCGCTCGCGTGCCTGCGCGTGCGCGACACGCAGGGCATCCAGCAGCCCCGGTGTTGAAGCGATCCGGTCGATCATCCGAAACGCTGTCGAGTCAGACGCCACCACCCCGAACAACGCGTCCTGCTCGCGGACCACGCCGAGATCCGAGACACACTCGCCACCATCGACCAGCATCACCGCGAGATCACGAACCACCCTGCCCGGATCATGGCCGCGACGGCGCTGCTTGATCCCGGCCAGCCCCAACGACAGCGCCCTCGTCAACCCGAGCATGTCGGCTATTTGAGCGACCAGCGCACTGCCCGCATGCGAAACCAAACCCGCTCCGTCCGACGTGACTTCTACGGTTACCGGGCGTCCATCACGCATCACCTTCAAGGTGACCTCCAAGCTCGGGATCAAGGACCTTCGACAAGCCCAAGGATCCCTACTCAACCGGACGTTCCGCGCCCCCGCTCAACCCGGGGGCGCGGTCATTACTGCACGCTCCGGGCTAGCACCGAACCTACGGGGGCGAGTGGCAGCGTCGAAGCTACCGCCACGCTGTCCGGGCTTCAGCCCGCGACGGGGTACACGGTATGCCTGGTCGCGACCAACGCGTTCGGGCAGACCCAGGGCCCCGCGGTGAGCTTCGCGACGACCGCGGTACCGGCGACGATCGAAGGGGAGTCCTTCACGGATGCCGGGTTGACCAATGTGACGCTGAACGCGCAGATCGACCCCAGCGGAACATCCACCAGCTACTACTGGGAATACGGGCCAAGCGCAGCGTACGGGTCACGCACACTCGAAGTGTCCATCGGAGAAGGGTACAGCGCGATGCTGGCGTCGGCGCGCGTGGAAGGCCTGGCTGCGGACAGCGAATATCACTTCCGGGTCGTCGCGGTCAGCGCGGCGGGCACCGAACACGGTAGTGACACGACGTTCCGTACGTTGCCGGTCACTCCGCTCGGGTTGCCGGATGGCCGGGTGTATGAAATGGTGAGCTCGTTCGGGAGCGCCCAGAGCGGGACCGCGCAGGTGTACACGCCCAGTGTATACAGCCTCGAATTGGCTTTGGCGGAAGGCATCTTCACGACGAATTTCCCGTTTCAGGTGGCTGCTAATGGTGAAGCCGCGGTATATGCGGGTGACCCGTCCAGCGGTGGCACCGGCAAGGGTGGGCAGAGCTCTGGTAACGAGTATCTGGCGACGCGGTTCCCTGGCGGCGGATGGCGGCAGGTGAATATTCAGCCCCAGGGGAGGTTCAAGGCATTGTACTGGGCATTTTCGAGCGATCTTACTAGTGCGGTCCTCACTGCCCCCAGCGGCGATACGGTGGAACCCGACGGGCTGCCGCCACTGTCGCCAGAAGCGCTCGGTGAAGGCTATACGGATCTCTACCAGCACGCTTTTGCCGGTGAAGCCTATGAACCCTTCATAACCGATAATGTGACACTCCACCGGAATGCCGAAGAATTGGAGGTAGCTTATGCCGGCGCGTCGGCTGATGCCAGCGAGCAGTTGTTTCAGGTGGACGCTGCGTTGACCGAAAACGCCAGTGAAATCACAGAACATGAAGGTAGTTGACCCCGCCGTGAAGGTAATCTTTATGTTTCGGCTGATGGGCATTTGAGTTTGGTAAATGTGTTCCCGGATGGGTCCTCTGAACCACGGGTGACCTTCGGTGCCCCTGCGGGCAAAGCTGACCCTTATGAAGAAGGTGAATTCGATTACAGTCATGTGATTTCGGCGGATGGGTCGCGGGTCTTTTGGACGGATACGGCGACGAATGACCTGTATATGCGGGAGAACCCGACGTCCAGTGACGCGAAGACGGTCGAGATCGCGGCCGGGGGGCGTTTCTGGACGGCGAGCGCGGACGGGTCGAGGGTGTTCTACACCAATGGCGGCTTGTATGAGTACGCAGTGGAAGACGGTCGGACGACTGATCTGACGCCTGGTGTCGAAGTGGTGGGTGTGGTCGGTGCGAGCGAAGACGGGGAATCTCTCTACTACGTCGATAGCAGCGGCAACCTTTACCTGTGGCACGCGGGTATCTCGACGCTGGTCGCGGCCAATCTTTCCTCCCAAGACAGCGGGAATGAACATGAACCTATACCGCCTTACGATTACGAGGGCCACAATCTCGGTGATTGGGCGGGGGAAATTGGGCATCGGACGTCCGAGGTGACGCCGGATGGGGAAGCTGTGGTGTTCATGTCGAATCGAAGCCTGCCGGTGGCGGGCTACCCGCATGGTTATCCGAACGAGGGGCTGGAGGAGGTTTATGTGTATGAGGCAGAAAGCGGCGGCCTGTTCTGTGTCTCGTGTAGTCGCAGCGGGGAACCGCCCCCGTTTAGCGGCGGTCGGTTTACGCCGTACGAAAAGGCGGCTGCGTTTTTGCCGGTGAGTTGGATGAAGACTGAGCAGCCGCAGGTGATTTCCGATGATGGGAGCAGGGTGTTCTTCGATAGTTGGGAGCCGCTTGTGTCGCAGGATACGAATGGGAAGCTCGACGTGTACGAGTGGGAGCGCGACGGTACGGGCAGTTGCCGCGAAAGCGAGGGGTGCGTGTATCTACTCTCAGGTGGCACCAGTTCGTCATCTTCGTGGTTCTTGGGCGCGAGCGCGAGCGGTGACGATGCGTTTGTGATCTCCCGTGCGGATCTCACAGGGACTGCCGGGTATGAAGGATTCGCGGTGTATGACGCGCGCGTCGGTGGTGTGCACCCGGTTGCGGCACCGGTGTGTACGGGTTCGGGTTGTCAGGGTGTGCCGCCAGCGGCGCCGATCTTCGCGACCCCGGCAAGTGTGACGTTCGCCGGGGTTGGGAACTTCCCGGCGCCGAGTACGGCGGTGCCGCCGAAGAGCAAATCGAGGTCGAAAGGCAGGTCGCGGTCGAAGAGTGGGCGGGCGAAGCGGTTGGCGGGTGCGTTGCGGGTGTGTGAGCGGCGGCGTGGGCGAGCGCGGTCGGTGTGTGTGGCGCGCGCGCGGCGGCGCTACGGGTCGGGGTCGGGTGCGGGTAAGTCGTCGTTGCGAGTGGGGGGGCGGTAGCCATGCGTATACAGAAGCTGGCGTTGTTGCTTGGTGTGTGTGTGGTGGGGGTGTTGGTGTCGCCGGTTGCTGCGTGGGCGTCGCCGGGTTGGGAGGTGTTTACGCGGGTCTCGCCGGCGTATCTGCCGCCGGGGGGCACGGGGCAGATCGAAGTGCATGTTTATAACACTGGGTCGAGTACGGGCGAAGATCCGAGGGTCGTGGATGATCTGCCGGCCGGTGTGAGCGCGACCAGCGCCAAGGTGACTCTTCGGTCCGAACTGACCAGTCTCCCCAATGCGGGGGGCGTGGATGGTGAATGCTCGGGTGTACAGGTCGTGACGTGTACCGTGGAAGCGGTGCCTGCAGGCGCGTACGCGATCGTGCTCATCGAAGTGAGCGTTGACGCGGGCGTGAGTGGCGAAGCGGCCAACCATGTCGCGGTCACTGGGGGTGGTGCGTCGGGTCCCGCGGTGGAGTCGAAGCAGGTCAGGTTCAGCGGGGAAGAAGCGCCGTTCGGGTTCTCTGGTTTTGATGCGTGGTTGACGAACGCGGACGGAACGACGGATACGCAGGCCGGTTCGCACCCGTACGAGATGACGGTAGTCTTCGCGGTGAATGGCAGAGGCCATGGTTCCTTCACGGAATTTCCCACCGGTGGTGAAACGCAGCAGGTGATGGTCAATCTGCCGCCGGGGATCGTCGGGGATCCGACCGCGACGCCGCGCTGCTTCCGCCGGCAGTTCGACGGCGAAACCGCTGCGGGGGAACCTCATTTTGAGGAACCGACGTGTCCGCCGTTGACGCAGGTCGGTGGGGATGAATCGATCGTGCAGGGGCTTCATGTTTCGTTCAAGGTGTACAACTTGGTGCCTCCGCCGGGGATCGCGGCGCAGTTCGCGTTCGACGATCAGGGCACGGACGTGTTCTTGAACGCGGGCGTTCGCTCCGGTGGGCCGACGCCGCTCGATTCGGACTACGGCATCAGCGTGCATACGCTCATCCCACAGAAAGAGGTGACATTCAACACGACCACCATCTGGGGCGTACCCAGCGAAGAAAGCCACAATGAACAGCGCGAAGCGCCATCGGCCGGTGGGTCGGTGCCGCTATTGACGCTGCCAACTTCGTGTGAAGGCCCGCAGGAATTCTCGATCGAAGCGCTCAATACGTGGCAGCACGCGAATCTGCACTCGCGTGCGTCGGTGCTGACGCACGACAGCACGGGCACGCCGGTTGGGTTCACGGGCTGTAGCGATCTGGGGTTCGACCCGTCGTTGAGTGTGGCGCCGGATACGAGCGCAGGGGATACCCCAGCGGGGTTGACGACCGAAATCAAAGTCCCCCAGGAAGGCTTGGATACCTTGCACGGGATCGCGACGTCCAACCAGAGGGACGCGACGGTTGTGCTCCCGGAAGGGCTGGTGCTGAACCCCGGGCGGGCATCCGGCCTGGTGGCGTGTCCGGTCGATGAAGATGGTGTGGGTCAGGAAGGTCCGCCGCGATGCCCGTCGGCCTCGCAGGTCGGGACCGCGACGGTCTTGACCCCGCTGCTCGCCGAACCGCTTGAAGGCAAGGTGTACGTCGTGGAATCTCAGCCGCCTGACGTGAAACTGCTGATCGCGCTCGCCGGGCAGGGCATCGAAGTCAAGCTGGTCGGCGATGTGCATTTGAACACGACGACGGGGCAGTTGACGACGGTGTTCAAGGAAACCCCGGAGGTCCCGTTCACGAGCTTCAAACTCGCGTTCAGCGGCGGGTCGCAGGCAGCGCTCATTACCCCGCCAGGGTGTGGGCTGTTCACGAGCACCTCGGACTTCACGCCGTGGAGTTCCCCGGCTGTGGAAGATGTGTTCTCGCCGAGCAGCTTCCAGATCGCCACAGGGACCAACGGTGTGCCATGCGCGTCGCCGCTGCCGTTCACGCCGAGCATGATCGCCGGTGCGACGACTGATCAGGCGGGTGGGTATACGGCGTTCTCGCTGTTGCTGTCGCGTGCGGATGATCAGCAGCGAATCTCCAAATTGCAGTTCAAGACGCCGAAGGGCCTGCTGGGGATGATCAGCCACGTGCAGCTCTGCGAAGAACCCCAAGCCGCCAAAGGCGAATGCCCAGCGGGGTCGCAGATTGGGCATACGATCGTGGGTGCTGGTGCTGGCCCTGATCCGTTGTATGTGCCCGAGGAAGGCAAGCCCGAAGCGCCGATCTACATCTCGGGCCCGTACGAGGGTGCCCCATATGGGTTGGTGATTTCGGTCCCGGTGATCGCGGGCCCGTTCAACCTGGGAACGACGGTGGTCCGGGGGAAGATCGAAGTGGACCCGGAGACTTCGCAGTTGACGATCACGACGGATCCGTTGCCTGTGGTCTTGGATGGGGTGCCGGTGGATATGCGGACGATCAACGCGGTGATCGACCGCAAGGAATTCATGTTCAACCCCACCAACTGCAACCCACAATCCTTCAGCGGAACGGCAACCAGCGTGGAAGGCACGAACGCCTCGTTGTCGAGCCCGTTCCAGGTCGGCTCCTGTCGCAGCCTCACATTCAAACCGGGGTTCAAGGTCTCGACCTCGGCGAAGACGTCGCGGACGCAGGGCGCGAGCCTGCTCGTGAAGATGACCCTGCCCGACGAAGGCGGGCTTAGCAGCACCTCGAACGTCCAAAGGGTCAAGGTGTCGCTACCCAAACAGCTCCCGACGCCGTTGAAAACGCTGCAGAAGGCGTGTTTGGAAAAGACGTTCGCGGAAAACCCGAAGAACTGCCCCGTGGCTTCTCAGGTTGGGACGGTCAAGGTCTCAACCCCGGTCCTCCCCGGTGGCCTGACAGGCACGGCGTACTTCGTCTCGCATGGTGGTGCGAAGTACCCGGAACTGATCATGGTGCTGGTCGGCGAGAATGGTGTGACGGTGCAGGTGCATGGGGAAACGCAGATCAGCAAAGCTGGGATCACGACCGCGACGTTCGCGACGGTACCGGACGTGCCGTTCTCGAACTTCGAACTGACGTTGCCGCAGCGGGAATTCCCGGCGTTGACCGCGAACGGGAACCTCTGCAAGGGCACGCTGCTGATGCCCACCGAACTGGTCGGCCAGAACGGCCTCGTGATCAACCAGAACACGAAGATCGCCGTCACCGGGTGCCCGAAGGCGAAGAAGGCGACCCACAAGAAGGCCAGGAAGAAGAAGACCGGTAAGCACAGGGCGAGGGGCAAGAAGAAGGGGTAGGCGTCGCGGTGGTCGCGGGGCATGGACGCCGGCGCGGAACGCTCACGCTACAGAGCAGTGACGCAGATCATTACGGGACGCTTTCGCGAGGGTTGCCCGTGGTTGTGGCCGTATCGACAGTGAGGCGGCTGTATGAGCCGAAGGACCGGCGGCCGCCGCTCGAGCTGGCGCGGGCGCTCGAAATGTCGGCGAGAACGGCAGCGCGCGAGGCTCAGGCGCCGTCGAGCTGCTCCAGGTCCGTTAGATCCTGCGGCCTGGCGGCTGCGCGCTTCATCGCCCGCAAGTGCTCAACTCCGCACACGCGTATCTGAGTGTCCCTAAACGGCACCGTGAGGGCCTGTGACGTGAGTTCGTTGTATGCAAGATCTGTATTGATGCCGGCCACCCACTGCATGATGTCCAGCGGTCCGTGGGTCGTATCGAGGCGGAAATTGGCTCCTTCGGCGAGCTGTGCGGGGTTGGTTGGGTCGTAGGGAAACTCCTCAGGCGCGAAGTCCCCGATGCCGACGTGCTGGGCCCCGATGGCGACGAGGACGCGAGCAAGCCGCGCGAGGTTGTCCGGGGCTGGATCCGGGACGATGTCGAGATCCTTGGTGGCGCGTACGAAACCGTGCACGCCGACCGCGACTCCTCCAATGACGATGAAGTTGACCCGCGCGCTCCTCAGCGCAAGGAGCAGGTCATCGGGCTCGAACATCGTCGGGGACCCCTTGCCTCAGCTCGCCGATGAAGCGGCTGAGGCGCAGCGTCTCCTCCAGACGCTCTGCTGGGGTCTTCCCCTGGTCACGGGCGCGCCGTACCTGGTTGGCACGCTTGTTGCGTGCGATCTCCTCGGGCGTCCACGGCCCCTGCGGCTTCGCTTTAGGTATTGCTGCCATGCGGCGCATTGTACCGTTCACGGGGTTCGGTCTGACGCTGCCAAAACGGGCATGCCGCGAGCGGGTGCAGCGGCAGCGCCGTACGAGACAGCGATGATGCGGCGGGGAGGTCGATCCGCCCGTAGCTGTGCTCGCTCCTCTTGGATCCGTGTAGCTGACATCCCATGTCAGTTACGTCGGACGTCAGTTACGTTGGGAGTCGGCTGTAGGGCGTGTCGGAGCTGGGGAAGGTCGCCATGTTGTCCGGTCGGTGGAGGCCGGTGGACGAGGGAGATGGCCCCGTGGACTTGACAGCAAGAGTGGGGCGTGGTACGTTCTCGTCGTTGTTGGCCACCCCTGGGTGGTCGATCGAAGACATAAGACCGGGTTTGGGTCAACTCACCTTGTGGTTGACGCGACGCGCGAGCAGGGATCTAGTTTGGGAGAGGGCCTGGGTCGTGAAGCGTTATGAGGGAGTTTGTTCAGCGTGTTTTCTAGAGGGAGAAACGTGATAGGGGTCGTTGCACCCGCCGTGAGATGTGATGCTAGATGCGCCAGCTTGGCGCTGTCGCATCTCTCTCTCTCTCTCTCTCTTGCCCTAGGGAACCGAAGGCAGAGCGCGCCGATCGTCCGGTCTTAACGGGCTTGTCCTCCCGCCCCGCGCGGGGTGGGGTTCGCGCACCTCTGATGGGGAGCGCGGTGTGATGCCCGCGCGTACGGCGGCGCGGCGCGGTATCAAGGCTTCGAGTCCGCCTGCCCGGCCCGTGCGGGGCAGCGGCGCCGGGGGCCGTGACCGGTCGCAGACCGCCCAGCACGAGCGTTTCGTGGAGATCCAGCGCGCGCGGCTGCTCGCGGCAGCGGTGCGGGCGGTGGACGAGCTTGGGTACCCGGATACCTCGGTGGCGGACATCACTTCGCGGGCGCGGGTCTCGCGGCGCACGTTCTATGAGCTGTTCGCCGATCGCGAAGAGTGTCTGGCGACGGTGGTCGAGGACATCCTCGGCCTGTTGGTCGCGGAGCTCTCCGCGGCGGGCCTGGAGGGCTTGGCGTGGCGTGAGCGGGTCCGCGGGGGAGTGCTGGCGATCCTTGGGTTTCTCGATCGTGAGCCGGTACTCGCGCGGGTGTTGGTGGTGCAGGCGTTGCGTGGTGGCCCGCGGCTGTTGGAGCGTCGCGAAGCGGTTCTTGCGCAGCTGGCGGGTGTGGTGGATGAGGGGCGTCTATTGAGTGTGCGCGCGGAACGGTGTACGCCGCTGACCGCGGAGGGCCTGGTCGGGGCGGCGTTCTCGATCGTCTATGCGCGGCTGTTGAAAGGCGAGCGGCGACCGTTGACGAGCCTATTGGGCGAGTTGATGGGGATGATCGTGCTGCCCTACCAGGGCGCCTCCGTGGCGCGGCGCGAGCAAAAGCGCCCGGCGCCGGGCCCCTTCACTAGCTCTGCCCGTGGGCGCCGTGAGTCCACGGAGGCTGTGGGCGACCCCCTGGGTGGTGTCTCGATGCGGTTGACGTATCGCACGGCGCGGGTGTTGGAAGGGATCGCGGAGCTGGGCGGGCGGGGCTCGAATCCCAGCAACCGTCAGGCGGGGGAGCGCGCCGGGATCTCGGACCCGGGGCAGGTATCGAAGCTGCTGGCGCGCCTCGAGCGCCTGGGCTTGCTCGTGAATACGGGGCCGGGACGTGTGAAGGGTGAGCCGAACGCGTGGTCGCTCACCGCGAAGGGGGAGATGGTCGCGCGAAGCATTCGGATGCACGCCCCCGCTGATGATGAAGCTTGTGCTGGTGCGCCCCTCGGCGTGTCGCTGTTCACCGATCGAGGGGGTTCCCCCTCTGCCTTGGAGGAGGAGATGGTTCGATGATCGCTCGTAGGCTGACGCTGGCTGGTGTGGTTTCGCTAGGTGTGTTGGTGGGCTTGCTGGCCGGGGATTCACTGGCATCGGCGGTAAAGAGTCATGGGTTTTCCTCGTCTTTCGGCGTGTTCATAAGCGCACGCGGCGTAGCGGTCGATGACTCCGCGGGCGCGTCGAAGGGCGATGTGTATGTAGTGGATCAGGGTGCGCTCGCGGTCGATCGCTTCACCGCCGCGCAAGCCGAACACGACGAAGCCGGCACTACGCTCACGGGTGCTTCGCTTGTCTCGCCGACGGGTGTGGCGGTCGATGACTCCGGTGGCGCATCGGCGGGTGATGTGTATGTCGCTGACCCGGGCGCGGGCGTGGTGGATAGGTTCAGCGGTGCGACGGGGAAATTCCTCTCGCGGATCGACGGCAGCGAAACACCGGATGTGGGGGTGCGTGGCTTTGAGCCGGTTGCGGTCGCGGTTGACCCGGCGAATGGCGAGGTGTTCGTCGCGGATGCCCATAACGGCGTGGTGGATGTCTTCTCGCCAGCGGGGGTGTATGTCTCGCAGTTCGCGGCGGACGCGTCGAGTGCACTCACCGGGATCGCGGTGAACAAAGAAGGCGACGCGTATGTCACTGCGGCTGGTGGGGAAGCGCTGGAGTTGTTCGCGGCAGGCGGCTATACCGCTGTGCTGCCGGTCGGCGCGGGGGTGAGCGCTATCGGCGTGAACCCTGTGAGTGGCGATGTCTCCCTGGATGAGGCCTATTCGATCGTGGAGCTCAACGCGAGCGGGGAATCGCTGGGTAGCTTCGGGTCGGGCTCTCTGGAAGGCTCCACGGGGCTTGGTGTGGACAGCGTGAGTGGCACGGTGTATGCCTCCGACGGGGCGAGCGCCGCGATCTTCCTCGAAGGCGAAACGCCCGGCGAACCCGTCACGGGCACCGCGACGGGCGTGAATGGCTCCGAAGCGACGCTGCACGGCGAGCTTGCGGGTGGGGAGAGCGCCTACTACTTCGCTTACAATCAAGGCAGTAGCTGCACCGGCGGCGCGAGCACCGAACCCGTGGGGGCGAGTGGCAGCGTCGAAGCTACCGCCACGCTGTCCGGGCTTCAGCCCGCGACGGGGTACACGGTATGCCTGGTCGCGACCAACGCGTTCGGACAGGCCCAGGGTCCCGCGGTGAGCTTCGCGACGACCGCGGTCCCGCCGATGATCGAAAGGGAGTCCTTCACGGATGCCGGGTTGACGAACGTGACGCTGAACGCGCAGATCGACCCGAATGGAACATCCACCGGCTACTACTGGGAATACGGGCAGAGCGCGGCGTACGGGTTGCGCACACCAGAGGTGTCCCTCGGCGAAGGGTACAGCGCGATGCTGGCGTCGGCGCACGTGGAAGGCCTGGCTGCGGACAGCGAATATCACTTCCGGGTTGTCGCGGTCAGCGCAGCGGGCACCGAACACGGCGGCGACACGACGTTCCATACGCTGCCGGTCACCCCGCTTGGGTTGCCGGATGGGCGGGTGTATGAAATGGTGAGCTCATTTGGGAGTGCGCAGAACGGGACCGCGCAGGTGTATGCGCCCAGCGTATACAGCGACGCATTGGCTTTGGCGGAAGGAATCTTCACGACGAAGTTCCCGTTTCAGGTAGCTGCTAGTGGTGAAGCCGCGGTATATGCGGGTGACCCGTCGAGTGGCGGCACCGGCCACGGTGGGCAGAGCTCCGGTAACGAGTATCTGGCGACGCGGTTCCCCGGCGGTGGATGGCGGCAGGTGAATATTCAGCCCCAGGGGAGGTTCAAGGCATTTTACCTGGCGTTTTCGAGTGATCTTACTAGCGCGATCCTCACTGCCCCCAGCGGCGATACGGTGGAAGCCGACGGGCTGCCGCCACTGTCGCCGGAAGCGCTCGGTGAAGGCTATAGGGATCTCTACCGGCACGCTTTTACCGGTGAAGTCTATGAACCAGTCATCACCGATAATGTGACACTCCACCAGAGTGCCGTAGAATTGCATGTAGCTTATGCTGGTGCGTCGGCTGATGCTGATGAGCAGTTGTTTCAGGTGGACGATGCGTTGACCGAAAACGCCAGTGAAATCACAGAACCCCGCCGTGAAGGTAATCTCTATGTTTCGGCTGATGGGCATTTGAGTTTGGTGAATGTGTTCCCGGATGGGTCCTCTGAACCACGGGTGACGTTCGGTGCCCCGGCGGGCCGAGCCGACCCTTATGAAGAAGGTGAATTCGATTACAGTCATGTGATTTCGGCGGATGGGTCGCGGGTCTTCTGGACGGATACGGCGACGAACGACCTATATATGCGGGAGGACCCGACGTCCAGTGACGCGAAGACGGTCGAGATCGCGGCGGGGGGGCGTTTTTGGACGGCGAGCGTGGATGGGTCGAGGGTGTTCTACACCGATGGTGGCTTGTATGAGTACGAAGTGGAAGATGGCCGGACGACCGATCTGACGCCTGGTGTCGAAGTGGTGGGTGTGGTCGGTGCGAGCGAAGACGGGGAATCTCTCTACTACATCGACAGCAGCGGCAACCTTTACTTGTGGCACGCGGGTATCTCAACGCTGGTCGCGGCCAATCTTTCGTCCCAAGACAGCGGGAATGAACATGAGCCTATACCGCCTTACTATTACGAGGGCGACCATCTCGGTGATTGGGCGGGGGAAATTGGGCTGCGAACGTCCGAGGTGACGCCGGGTGGGGAAGCTGTGGTGTTTATGTCGAATCGGAGTTTGCCGGTGGTGGGTTATCCGCATGGTTATCCGAACGAGGGGCTGGAGGAGGTTTATGTGTATGAGGCCGAAGGAGGCGGCCTGTTCTGTGTCTCGTGCAGTCGCAGCGGGGAAGCGCCCCCGTTGACCGGAGAGGATGGCGCGGCTGCGTTTTTGCCGGTGAGCTGGATGAAGACTGAGCAGCCGCAGGTGATCTCTGATGATGGGAGCAGGGTGTTCTTCGATAGTTGGGAGCCGCTTGTGTCGCAGGATACGAATGGGAAGCTCGATGTGTATGAGTGGGAGCGTGACGGTGCGGGCGGCTGCCGCGAAAGCGATGGTTGTGTGTATCTGCTCTCGGGTGGTACTAGCTCGGAACGTGCAATAAGCGCGTGAGGGTGACTGCGCGTGGCTGTTTTGGCGGGTCGGTGGCTTGTTGGTCGGCGATCGGGCTGGGTGGCGTTGTTTGTGGGTGTTCGAGCGGGAGCGGGGTGTGCGCTCGGCCCGTTTCGGGGCAGGGTGATTACGGCCGGTGGCCGAGTGGTCTGCTGGGTGGTGGCGGGGTCGCTGGTGGCTGCTGTCAGCCGCTCGCGGTGTGAAGCGTTTTGAGCTTCTGAAACGCGGCGAGGAGCTCGGCCGTCCACGGCCATGTGTCCTGGAGGTGGAGCTTCGCGCGGCGGCCGGAGAACGCGAGCCGCCCAGCGACGTGCAGCAGTTGGTAGCGCAGTCGCTTGGGCTCGGCCTTGGCGAGCGCCCCGTCGAGGAGGAGTGCTTGTGTCCAGACGATCAGGTCGTGCGCGAGCATCACGATCTCCAGCCATACCTCGTTGAGCGCGAACTCTTTGAACGGGAACTTGGATAGGCCGGTGTCCTTGTCGTCACGGATGCGGTCCTCGACGTGGGCGTGCTGGCGGTGGCGGCACTCCAAGACGGCGATGTCGGTGTCGGCCTGGTCGGTGAGGATCGCTTGGAAGCGGTACCCGTCGTCGTCGGTGAACGACATTTGTGCTCCGGGGTGCGGGCGCTCTCTGCGAACGACCAGCCTGGAGCCCTCGGGCCACGCCGACAGATCGACCATGCCGGTGATCTCTGTGACCTCGCCGTTCTTGCGGGCCGACCCGTCCTGGTCGAGCGCCGGGACCCACGCGTCCTTGGGGATCGTGAGGATCGCGCCACGAACCTTCTCGGTCAGCTCGTAGCCGATCGAGAACCGCATCCGTGCCTCGCGGCAGTAGTCAACGAGGCCGTGCGTAGCACCGGCCGTGTCCGCGCGCACCAAGATATCCAGAGCCTCGACGTACCGGGTGGGGATCTGCGCCAGCGCCAAGTCCAGCGCCGCGACATGGTCATCGGCGGTGTTGGAGCCGGCGTTCCCGGGGCGCAGAAGACCGCCGAGCGCCTCGCGTGTCTCATCCAGGTAGACCTGCAGCGGGTGAAACCCGTAGCCGCCCTTGTATGTCCCGGCCGCCTTCTCCTTCTCCGAATGCGCTGTGATCAGCGTCGCGTCGATATCGAGCGTCAACCGCTCAGGCGCCCCATGCATCTCCCAGAACCGCTCGCGTGCCTGCGCGTGCGCGACACGCAGGGCATCCAGCAGCCCCGGTGTTGAAGCGATCCGGTCGATCATCCGAAACGCTGTCGAGTCAGACGCCACCACCCCGAACAACGCGTCCTGCTCGCGGACCACGCCGAGATCCGAGACACACTCGCCACCATCGACCAGCATCACCGCGAGATCACGAACCACCCTGCCCGGATCATGGCCGCGACGGCGCTGCTTGATCCCGGCCAGCCCCAACGACAGCGCCCTCGTCAACCCGAGCATGTCGGCTATTTGAGCGACCAGCGCACTGCCCGCATGCGAAACCAAACCCGCTCCGTCCGACGTGACTTCTACGGTTACCGGGCGTCCATCACGCATCACCTTCAAGGTGACCTCCAAGCTCGGGATCAAGGACCTTCGACAAGCCCAAGGATCCCTACTCAACCGGACGTTCCGCGCCCCCGCTCAACCCGGGGGCGCGGTCATTACTGCACGCTCCGGGCTAGTTCGTCTTCGTCGTGGTTTTTGGGTGCGAGTGCGAGTGGTGGTGATGCGTTTGTGATCTCTCGTGCGGATCTGACGGGGACTGCTGGGTATGAAGGGTTCGCGGTGTATGATGCGCGGGTCGGTGGTGTGCACCCGGTTGCGTCTCCGGTGTGTACGGGTTCGGGTTGTCAGGGTGTGCCGCCGGCGGCGCCGATCTTTGCGACCCCGGCGAGCGTGACATTCGCCGGGGTTGGGAACTTTCCGGCGCCGAGCACGACGGTGCCGTCGAAGAGCAAGCCGAGGTCGAAAGGCAGGTCGAGGTCGAAGGGTGTGCGGGCGAAGCGGTTGGCGGGTGCGTTGCGGGTGTGTGAGCGGCGGCGTGGGCGAGCGCGGTCGGTGTGTGTGGCGCGCGCGCGACGGCGCTACGGGCCGGGGTCGGGCGCGGGTAGGTCGTCGTTGCGAGTGGAGGGGCGATAGCCATGCGTATACAGAAGCTGGCGTTGTTGCTTGGGGTGTGTGTGGTGGCGGTGTTGGCGTCGCCGGTGGCTGCGTGGGCGTCGCCGGGTTGGGAGGCGTTCACGCGGGTCTCGCCGACGTATCTGCCGCCGGGGGGCACAGGGCAGATCGAAGTGCATGTTTATAACACCGGGTCGAGCACGGGCGAAGATCCGAGGATTGTGGATGAGTTGCCGCCCGGTGTGAGCGCGACCAGCGCGAAGGTGACTCTCCGGACTGGGTTTACAGAAGCCTTTGGCTATGGAAGCGGAGATGGTGAATGCTCGGGTGTACAGGTCGTGACGTGTACCGTGGAAGCAGTGCCCACGGGCGCATACGCGATCGTGCTCATCGAAGTGAGCGTCGCCGCGGGCGCGAGCGGCGAAGCGACCAACCATGTCGCGGTCACTGGGGGTGGTGCGTCGAGTCCGGCGGTGCAGTCAACGCAGGTCACGTTCAGCGGGGAAGAAGCGCCGTTCGGGTTCTCTGGCTTCGATGCGTGGTTGACGAACGCGGACGGGACGGCGGACACGCAGGCCGGTTCGCATCCGTACGAGATGACGGTCGCCTTCGCGGTGAACGGCAAGGGCCATGGTTTCTTCGACGAATTTCCTACGGGTGGGGAAGCGCAGCAGGTGGTTGTGAATCTGCCGCCGGGGATCGTCGGGGACCCGACCGCGACGTCGCGCTGCACCCGCCGGCAGTTCGACGGCGAAACCGCCGTGGGGGAATCTCATTTTGAGGAACCGACGTGTCCGGCGTCAACGCAGGTCGGTGTGGATGAATCGATCGCGCAGGGACTGCATGTTTCGTTCAAGGTGTACAACTTGGTGCCGCCGCCGGGTATCGCGGCGCAGTTCGCGTTCAACGATCAGGGCACGGACGTGTTCTTGAACGCGGGGGTACGGTCCGGTGGGCCGACGCCGCTAGCCTCAGACTACGGGATCAGCGTGCATACGCTCATCCCACAGAAATACGTGACGTTCAACACGACCACCATCTGGGGCGTACCCAGCGAAGAAAGCCACACCGAAGAGCGCGAAGCTCCTTCGGCCGGCGGGTCTGTGCCGGTGTTGACGTTGCCGACTTCCTGTGAAGGCCCGCAGGAATTCTCGATCGAAGCGCTCGATACGTGGCAGTACGCGAATCTGCATTCGCGTGCGTCGGTGATGACGCACGACAGCACGGGTATGCCGGTTGGGTTCACGGGCTGCAGCGATCTGGGGTTCGATCCGTCGTTGAGTGTGGCGCCGGATACGAGCGCGGCGGATACCCCGGCGGGGTTGACGACCGAAATCAAAGTCCCCCAAGAAGGCCTCGAGACCCTACGCGGGATCGCGGCGTCGAACCAGAGGGACGCGACGGTCGTGCTCCCAGAAGGGCTGGTCCTGAACCCCGGGCGGGCATCCGGCCTGGTGGCCTGCCCGCTCGATGAAGATGGTGTCGGCCAGGAAGGTCCGCCGCGGTGTCCGGCGGCTTCGCAGGTCGGGACGGCGACGGTGTTGACCCCGCTGTTGGCAGAACCGTTAGAAGGCAAGGTGTACGTGGTGGAATCTCAGCCGCCTGATGTGAAACTGCTGATCGCGCTCGCCGGGCAGGGCATCGAAGTCAAGCTCGTCGGCGACGTGCACCTGAACACCAGCACGGGGCAGTTGACAACGGTGTTCAAGGAAACCCCGGAGGTCCCGTTCACGAACTTCAAACTGGCGTTCAGCGGTGGGTCGCAGGCGGCGCTCATCACCCCACCCACGTGTGGGTTGTTCACGAGCACCTCGGACTTCACGCCCTGGAGTTCCCCGGCGGTGGAAGACGTGTTTTCCCCGAGCAGCTTCCAGATTGCGACCGGCACCAATGGTGTGCCGTGTGAGTCGCCGTTGCCGTTCACGCCGAGCATGATCGCTGGTGCGACGACGGATCAGGCGGGTGGGTATACGGCGTTCTCGCTGTTGCTGTCGCGGGCTGATGATCAGCAGCGGATCTCCAAACTGGCGTTCAAGACGCCGAAGGGCCTGCTGGGGATGATCAGCCACGTCCAGCTCTGCGAAGAACCCCAAGCCGCGAAGGGCGAATGCCCCACTGGATCGCAGATCGGGCATACGATCGTGGGTGCTGGTGCTGGCCCTGATCCGTTGTATGTGCCTGAGGAAGGCAAGCCGGAAGCCCCGATCTATATCTCGGGCCCCTATGAGGGTGCCCCGTATGGGTTGGTGATTTCGGTCCCTGTGATCGCGGGGCCGTTCAACCTGGGGACGACGGTGGTGCGGGGGAAGATCGAAGTGGACCCGGAGACTTCGCAGTTGACGATCACGACGGATCCGTTGCCTGTGGTCTTGGATGGGGTGCCGGTGGATATGCGGACGATCAACGCGGTGATCGACCGCAAGGAATTCATGTTCAACCCAACCAACTGCAACCCACAGTCCTTCAGCGGGACCGCGACCAGCGTGGAAGGCACGAACGCGGCGTTGTCGAGCCCGTTCCAGGTAGGCTCCTGCCGCAGCCTCACGTTCAAACCGGGGTTCAAGGTCTCAACGTCGGCGAAGACATCAAGGACCCAGGGCGCGAGCCTGCACGTCACGATGACCTTGCCTGACGAAGGCGGGTTGAGCAGCACAGCGAACGTGCAACGAGTCAAGGTGTCGCTACCCAAACAGCTGCCGACGCCGTTGAAAACGCTGCAGAAGGCATGCTTGGAAAAGACGTTCGCGGAAAACCCCAAGAACTGCCCGGTGGCGTCGCAGGTTGGGACGGTCAAGGTCTCAACCCCGGTTCTCCCCGGCGGCCTGACGGGCACCGCGTACTTCGTCTCCCACGGTGGCGCGAAGTACCCGGAACTGATCATGGTCCTCGTGGGTCAGAACGGTGTGACGGTGCAGGTGCATGGGGAAACGCAGATCAGCAAAGCGGGGATCACGACCGCGACGTTCGCGACGGTGCCGGATGTGCCGTTCTCGAACTTCGAACTAACGTTGCCGCAGAGGGAATTCCCGGCGTTGACTGCGAACGGGAACCTCTGCAAGGGCACCCTGTTGATGCCGACCGAACTCGTCGGCCAGAACGGCCTGGTGATCAGCCAGAACACGAAGATCGCGGTCACCGGTTGCTCGAAGGCGAAGAAGGCGACCCACGAGAAGGCCACGAAGAGGAAGGCAAAGCACCCGAAGCACAAGAAGAAGCGGTAGGGAACCGAGGCGTGGGCGCGGGGGAGGGACCCCCCGTGCCCACGGGCGTCGGTGCCTGTGCTCTGCTCTGGCCGCGAGGGTGCCGGCTCGGAGCCGGGGTTCGTGTTGGGGGCGTTGGTTGTTTGGGTATTGACAGGCGGTGGAGGTGTGGTGTACGATTGCCTGTATCAAGGTCATCCCCAGTGGTGGCCTCGTGGACATAGGACCGGGTTGGGTAGGCGTATTCCGCGGTTGACATCTAGCGCTCGCGGAGTGTATGTTGGGTAGAGGGATCGGGTTTCAACTTGAGAGGGAGCTGAATCAGGCGTGGTTTCGACAGGGAGAAACGTGATAGGAGTCGCCGCGCATCACTTGATGGGTGATGCTAGATGCGCCAGCTTGGCGCTGTCGCATCTCTCTCTCTCTCTCTCTCTCTTGCTCTTGGCATCTCAGGGCTGAGCACGGTTATCGCCTAGCCTCGAAGCGCCGCCTTGGCCCGCCGCGCGGGCTGGGCTCTAGTGTGGTCTGGGGCGTTGCGTGATGGCCGTGCGCGGGGCTACCGCGGTGTCGCGTCGGTCGGCGCCGATCGATGTGCGTAGGCGTGCTCGTGCCGCCGGCCAGGGCGCCGGGGGGCAGAGTGCGCGGGTGGCTGACATCCAGCGTTCGCGGCTGCTCGCGGCGGGCACCCGTGCGGTGGATGAGTTGGGTTGGGCGAATACGACGGTGGCGGATATCGTCGCGCGGTCGCGGATTTCGCGGCGTACGTTCTATGAGACGTTCGCCAATCGCGAGGAGTGCCTGGCTGCGGTGCTCGAGGACATTCTCGGTGTGATCGCCGGGGAGCTGGCCGGGGCGGGCCTGGAGGGTTTGGGGTGGCGTGAGCGGGTGCGTGGGGGCCTGTGGGTGATTCTCGCGTTCTTGGATCGTGAGCCGGTGCTCGCGCGGGTCTGTGTGGTGCAGGCGTTGAGTGGTGGCCCGGGTGTACTGGCGCGTCGGGAGGAGGTTCTCGGCGGGCTGGTGGCGGTGGTCGATGAGGGCCGTGAGAGCCCGCGTGCAGCGAGGTGTACGCGGTTGACCGCGGAGGGCCTGGTGGGTGCCACGTTTGGGATCGTGTATGCGCGGCTGTTGAAGGGTCCGCGTGAGCCGTTGACGGAGCTGTTGGGCGAGTTGATGGGGATGATCGTGCTGCCCTACCTGGGTCCTGCGGCGGCGCGTCGCGAGCAGGACGTCCCCGCCCCGCGTGCGGTGAGGCCGCGTACCGCGCAGCGCCCGGCGTGGCCGCAGCGGCCGGCCGCCGACCCGCTCGAGAGTGTCCCGATGCGCTTGACGTATCGCACCTCAAGGGTGTTGGAGGGTGTGGCGGAGCTGGCGGGGCGTGGCTCGGCCCCGAGTAATCGTGAGGTTGGGGATTTCGCGGGGATCCAGGATCCGGGGCAGGTATCGAAGCTTCTGCGGCGCCTTGAGCGTCTGGGGCTGTTGGCCAACAGCGGTGCTGGGCACGCCAAGGGCGAGCCGAACGCATGGCGGCTGACAGCTCAGGGTGAGCAGGTCGCGCGGAGTATCCGCGCCCACAGCCGGTTCGAGAGCGAGGCCGCGTGATGCGCGTTCGTGGCCGTGTGTGTGCGGTGGTTTGTGGTTGTGCGCCAGTAGGCGTGTCGTTGTTGATCGATCGAGGGGTTCTCCCCTCTGCTCTAGAGGAGGAGATGGCTCGATGACCGTTCGCGGGTTCACATTGGCTGGCTTGGTTTCCTTGGTTTCACTGTGTGCGCTGGTAGGAGTGTTTGTGTTAGGGAGTACGGTGGCGTTGGCGGCCGGTACTCCGGTGATCGAAGGGGAGTCCTTCTCGGGGGTCGGCTCCTCGAACGCGACGCTGAGCGCCCAGATCGACCCCAGCGGCGTGGCCACGAGCTACTACTGGGAATACGGGCCGACCGAAGCGTACGGATCGCGCACACCAGAAGTGCCGCTGGGCGAAGGCGAAAGCGCCCTGCCTGCCTCGGCGCACCTGGAAGGCCTGTCCGCGAACAGCGAGTATCACTTCAGAGTTGTCGCCGTCAGCGAAGCGGGTACCGAAGACGGCGCCGACACGGCGTTCCGTACGTTGCCGGTCAGTCCGCTTGGGTTGCCGGATGGTCGGGTGTATGAAATGGTGAGCTCGTTCGGGAGTGCACAGAACGGGACCGCGCAGGTATACACGCCCGAGGTATACGGCCTCGGATTGGCCTTGTCGGAAGGCATCTTCACGCAATTCCCGTTTGAGGCGGCTGCCGATGGTGAAGCCGCGGCGTATGGGGGCGACCCGTCGAGTGGCGGCAGCGGTAAGGGTGGGCAGAACTCCGGTAACGAGTACCTGGCGACGCGGCTCCCTGGGGGTGGATGGCGGCAGGTGAACATCCAGCCTCATGGGAGGTTCAGCGCAAGGTACCAAGCGTTTTCTAGCGATCTTACCAGCGCGGTCCTCACCGCCTCGAGTGGGACGGGGCTTGAAGACGGGCTGCCGCCGTTGTCGCCAGAAGCGCCCGGCGCCGGTTATGGGGATCTCTTCCAGCACGCTTTTGCGGGCGAAGTTTATGAACCCTTTTTCACGGATGGTGCGACGCTCCACCGGTCTGCCGAAGGACTGAGAGTAGTTTATGCTGGCGCGTCGGCCAATTCCAGTGAGCAGTTGTTTCAGGCGAACGACGCGTTGACTGAAGGCGCCAGCGAAATGACAGGGTCCGATCCTCGCTCTGAAGGCAATCTCTATGTTTCGGTCGGTGGGCGTCTGAGTTTGGTGAATGTGCTCCCAGATGGCTCCTCTGATCCGCAGGTGACCTTCGGCTCTTTGATTGGCAGGGGCAAAGCTTACTCTGGTGAAATCGATCTCAGCCACGTGATTTCGGCGGATGGGTCGCGGGTCTTCTGGACGGATATGACAACGAATGGCTTGTATATGCGGGAAAACCCGACGTCCAGCGACGCGAAGACGGTTGAGATCGCGACCGGCGGGCACTTCTGGACGGCGAGTGTGGACGGGTCGAGGGTGTTCTACACCGATGGCGGCCTGTACGAGTACGAAGTCGAAAGTGGCCAGACGACTAATCTGACGCCTGGTGTTGAAGTAGCGGGGGTGGTCGGGGCGAGTGAAGACGGGGAATATCTCTACTACGTCGATAGCAGCGACAACCTCTATGTGTGGCACGCAGGTACCTCGACACCGGTCGCAGCTAGCCTTTCGCCTGCGGACGGCGGAAGTGAAGACCCGATATCGCCTTACGCCGGTACCGCAGACCAGCCCGAACTTGGGGACTGGGCAGGAGAGATTGGGTTGCGGACGTCGGAGGTGACACCGGATGGGAAGGCTGTGGTGTTCATGTCGAATCAGAGCCTGTCGGTGGTGGGTTATCCGCATGGTTATCCGAACGATGGACTGGAGGAGGTGTATGTGTATCGGGCCGAAGGCGGCGATCTGTTCTGCGTCTCGTGCAGCCACAGCGGGGAAGCACCACCGTCGAACGCGTACGGTGCGGCCGCGTTTCTGCCGGTGGGCTGGATGACGACCGAGCAGCCGCAGGTGATCTCCGATGATGGGAGCAGGGTGTTCTTCAACAGCGCAGAGCCGCTTGTGTCGCAGGATACGAATGGAAAGCTCGACGTGTATGAGTGGGAGCGCGACGGTGCGGGTAGCTGCCACGAAAGTGAGGGGTGCGTGTACCTGCTCTCGGGTGGCACCAGCTCGTCTGCTTCATGGTTCCTGGGGGCGAGCGCGAGCGGTGACGATGCGTTTGTGATCTCCCGCGCGGACTTGACGGCGGGTAGTGGGTATGAAGGGTTCGCCGCGTATGATGCGCGGGTTGGGGGTGTGCAGCCGGTCGCTTTGCCGGTGTGTACGGGTTCGGGTTGTCAGGGTGTGCCGCCGGCGGCGCCGATCTTCGCGACGCCTGCGAGCGTGACGTTCGCTGGGGTCGGGAACTTCCCGGCGCCGAGCACGGCGGCTCCGCCGAAAAACAAGCCGAGGTCGAAAGGCAAATTGATGTCAAAGAGCGTGCGTGCCAGGAAGTTGGCGGGTGCGTTGCGGGCGTGTGAGCGGCGGCGTGGGCGAGCGCGGTCGGTGTGTGTGGCGCGCGCGCGGCGTCGCTATGGGTCGGGGTCGGGTGCTGGTAAGTCGTCGTTGCGAGTGGGGGGACGGTAGCTATGCGTATACAGAAACTGGCCTTGTTGCTTGGGGTGTGTGTGGTGGGGGTGTTGGCGTGGCCGGTGGTTGCGTGGGCGTCGCCGGGATGGGAGGCGTTCACGCGCGTCGCGCCGGGGTATCTGCTGCCGGGGGGTACGGGGCGGATCGAAGTACATGTCTATAACACTGGGTCGAGCACGGGTGAAGATCCGAGGATCGTGGATGAGCTGCCGGCCGGTGTGAGTGCGACCAGCGCTGCGGTGACTCTTCGGACCGGGCTTGACCGTGGAGGAGAAGGAAATGGTGTGGGGAACCCAGATGGTGAATGCTCGGGTGTGCAGGTCGTGACGTGTACTGCGGAAGCGGTGCCCACGGGCGCGTACGCGATCGTGCTCATCCACGTGAGCGTTGACGCGGGCGTGAGCGGTGAGGCGACCAACCATGTCGCGGTCACTGGGGGTGGTGCGTTGAGTCCGGCGGCGGAGTCAACGCAGGTCAGGTTCAGCGGGGAAGAAGCGCCGTTCGGGTTCTCCGGTTTCGACGCGTGGCTGACGAACGCGGATGGGACGGCGGATACGCAGGCTGGCTCGCACCCGTACGAGATGACCGTCGCGTTCGCGGTGAACGGCAGCGGCCAGGGTGTCCTCGAAGAATTGCCTACGGGTGGTGAAACGCAGCAGGTGGTTGTAAATCTGCCGCCGGGGATCGTCGGGGACCCGACCGCGACGCCTCGTTGCTCCCGCCGGCAGTTCGACGGCGAAACCGGCGAGGGGGAACCGCATGAAGAGGAACCGACGTGCCCGGCGTTGACGCAGATCGGTGTAGATGAATCGATCGTGGAGGGGGCCTATGTTTCGTTCAAGTTGTACAACCTGGTGCCGCCGCCGGGTATCGCGGCGCAGTTCGCGTTCGACGATCAAGGCACGGATGTGTTCTTGAACGGTGGGGTGCGGTCTGGTGGGCCGACGCCGTTTGACTCGGACTACGGGATCAGCGTGCATGCGCTCGTGCCGCAGAAAGCGGTGCTGTTCAACACGACGACGATCTGGGGTGTGCCGAGCGAAGAAAGCCACGATGAACAGCGCGAAGCTCCGTCAACTGGTGGGTCGGTGCCGTTGCTGACGCTGCCGACCTCCTGTGAAGGTCCGCAGGAATTCTCGATCGAAGCACTCAACACGTGGCAGTACGCGAACCTGCACTCACGCGCGTCGGTGCTGACGCATGACAGCACGGGTGCGCCGGTTGGGTTCACGGGTTGCAGTGATCTTGGGTTCGATCCGTCGTTGAGTGTGGCGCCGGATACGAGCGCAGGGGATACTCCGGCGGGGTTGACGACCGAAATCAAAGTCCCCCAGGAAGGCCTGGAGACCTTGCATGGGATCGCGACGTCCAACCAGCGGGACGCGACGGTCGTGCTCCCTGAAGGGCTGGTCCTGAACCCAGGGCGTGCGTCTGGGCTGGCTGCGTGTCCGCTTGATGAAGATGGTGTCGGTCAGGAAGGCCCACCGCGGTGCCCGTCGGCGTCGCAGGTCGGGACGGCGACGGTGTTGACTCCGCTGCTCTCCGAACCGGAGGAAGGCAAGGTGTACGTAGTTGAATCCCAGCCACCGGATGTGAAACTGTTGATCGCGCTCGCCGGGCAGGGAGTCGAAATCAAGCTGGTCGGCGACGTACACCTGAACACCAGCACGGGGCAGTTGACGACGGTCTTCAAGGAAACCCCGGAGGTTCCGTTCACGAGCTTCAAACTCGCGTTCAGCGGTGGGTCGCAGGCGGCGCTCATTACCCCACCCACATGTGGGTTGTTCACGAGTACCTCGGACTTCACGCCCTGGAGTTCCCCGGCCGTCGAAGACGTCTTCTCCCCGAGCAGCTTCCAGATCGCCACAGGCACCAACGGCGCCCCGTGTCAGTCGCCGCTGCCGTTCACGCCGAGCATGATCGCCGGTGCGACGACCGACCAAGCGGGCGGGTATACGGCGTTCTCGATGTTGCTTTCCCGTGGGGATGATCAGCAGCGGATCTCCAAATTGCAGTTCAAGACGCCGAAGGGTCTGCTCGGGATGATCAGTCACGTGCAGCTCTGCGAAGAACCACAGGCCGCCAGGGGCGAATGCCCTGCAGGGTCGCAGATTGGGCATACGATTGTGGGTGCTGGTGCTGGCCCGGATCCGCTGTATGTGCCGGAGGAAGGCAAGCCCGAAGCGCCGATCTACATCACGGGCCCTTACGAGGGTGCCCCCTACGGTCTGCTGATCGCGGTGCCGGTGATCGCTGGCCCGTTCAATTTGGGGACGACGGTGGTGCGGGGGAAGATCGAAGTGGACCCGGAGACTTCGCAGTTGACGATCACGACGGACCCGTTGCCGGTGGTCTTGGATGGGGTGCCGGCGGATCTGCGGACGATCAACGCGGTGATCGACCGCAAGGAATTCATGTTCAACCCCACCAACTGCAACCCACAATCCTTCTCAGGCACAGCCACCAGCACCGAAGGAACCACTGCCGCGCTCTCGAGCCCCTTCCAGGTCGGCTCCTGCCGCAGTCTGACGTTCAAGCCTGGTTTCACGGTCTCGACGTCCGCGAAGACATCGCGGACGCAGGGCGCGAGCCTCCGCGTCACGATGACGCTCCCTGACGAAGGCGGGCTGAGCAGCACCGCGAACGTGCAGCGAGTCAAGGTGTCGCTACCGAAACAGCTCCCGACGCCGTTGAAAACACTCCAGAAGGCGTGTTTGGAAAAGACGTTCGCGGAAAACCCCAAGAACTGCCCCGTCGCCTCGCAGGTAGGGACGGTCAAGGTCTCAACCCCAGTCCTCCCCGGCGGCCTGACCGGCACCGCGTACTTCGTCTCCCACGGTGGCGCGAAGTACCCGGAACTCATCATGGTCCTCGTCGGCCAGAACGGCGTCACGGTCCAGGTGCACGGCGAAACGCAGATCAGCAAAGCGGGGATCACGACCGCGACGTTCGCGACGGTACCCGACGTGCCGTTCTCGAACTTCGAACTGACGTTGCCGCAGCGGGAATTCCCGGCGTTGACCGCGAACGGGAACCTCTGCAAGGGCACGCTTTTGATGCCCACCGAACTGGTCGGCCAGAACGGCCTCGTGATCCAGCAGAACACGAAGATCGCGGTCACCGGATGCCCGAAGACGAAGAAGGCGACCCACAAGAAGGCCGCGAAGAGGAAGGCCAAGCACCCGAAGCACAAGAAGCGGTAGCACCTGGACGCTGGTCGCGGGGCACGGAGGCCCCGCGCCTACGCCGGCGGGATCATCAGCCACGCGCGTGGACGATCCCCAAGCATCCCGTTCCGCGCTCCGTACGGCCGGTAGCCTCCCCACCGTATGGTCGAAGCCGAGGACGCCAAGCGCTTGCGGGAGTGCATCGCCGCCGGCGGGGTGGCGGTGTTCCCGGCGGACACGGTCTACGGCCTCGCTTGCGATCCGCTGCAGGGTGAGGCGGTCGAGCGGCTCTACGAGCTGAAGGGTCGGCCCCCCACACAGCCCGCGGCGGTGATGTTCTTCTCGCTGGCCGCCGCGCTCGAGGCGCTCCCCGAGCTCGGCGAGCGCGAGCGGGCTGCCCTGCGGGCGCTCCTGCCGGGCCCGTTGACGGTGCTGCTGCCCAACCGCGCGCGGCGCTATCCGCTGAGCGGCGGTGGCGATGTGCTCGGCCTGCGCGTGCCGCTGCTGTCCGCGCCGCTTTCGGCCCTGGGTGCGGTCGATGTCCCGGTGATGCAGTCGAGCGCCAACCTCTCCGGCGGTCCCGAGGCGCGGCGTCTGGCGGATGTCTCGCCGGCGCTGCTGGAGGGCGCCGACCTCGTGCTGGACGGCGGCGAGCTGCCGGGCGTCGCCTCGACGGTGCTCGACCTGCGCGACTACGAGGACGGCGGTGGCTGGAGCGTCGTGCGGGCGGGGCCGGTCGCGCCGGCCGCGCTGCGGCGGGCGCTGGGCTGAGCCGGCCCCCGACTACCCTTCGCGGATGAGCAGGGTCAAGCGAGGAGTCATCGCCGCCGGCCACCCGCTGACGGCGGAGGCGGGCGCGCGCGTGCTGCGCGCGGGCGGCAATGCGGTGGACGCGGCGGTCGGGGCGATGCTGGTGTCGTTCGTGGCCGAGCCGCTGCTCACCGGCCTCGGGGCGGGGGGCTACCTGATGGTCGCCGGCGGCGGGTGGGAGCCTGCCCTGCTCGACTTCTTCGTGGAGGCGCCGTCGCGGGCCACCGACGGCTCGGCCGCCGAGCTGCAGGCGATCGACGTCTCCTTCGGCGACGCCGCCCAGGTGTTCCACATCGGGCCCGCCTCCTGCGGGGTGTACGGGACGCCGGCGGGGGCCTGCGAGGCGATCGCGCGGTGGGGCACGGTGTCCTTGGCGGAGCTCGCCGCCCCCGCGGCCGCGCTGGCGCGCGACGGCGTGGCGCTCAACGCGGGGCAGGCCTACATCGCGGAGATCCTCGCCGAGCTGCTGCTCTCCACGGCGGAGTGCGCCGCGCTGTGGGCGCCCGCCGGCCACGTGCTGCGCGAGGGCGAGGTGCTCCGCAACCCCGAGCTCGGGGATGCGCTCGAGCGTCTCGGCGGCGAGGGCGCCTCGCCGTTCTACGCCGGTGACATCGCCGCCGCCGTCAGCGCTTGGCTGGGCGAGCGCGGTGGCTCGGTCACCGGCGAGGCGCTTGCCTGCTACCGGGCGCTTCTGCGCGCGCCGGTGCGGGTCGCCTACCGCGACCGCGAGGTGCTCACCAACCCACCGCCCTCCGCGGGAGGGACGCTGCTGGCCTATGCACTCGGCCTGCTCGATCGCAGCCCCGGTCCGCCCGGGCTTGGCGAGATAGTGGCGGCAATGGAGGCTGCCCAGGGCGAGCGCACCCCCGAGTTCGTCGAGGGCCTCGGCGCGGAGGGCTTTCTCGAGCGCTTCCTCTCCAGCCGTCTCGGGGCGACCGAGGGCGGGGGTGGCGGGGAAAACGCCGGCCACCTCGGGGCCACCACGCACATCTCCGTGCTCGACGGCGAGGGCCGCGCCTGCAGCGTCACCTGCACCAACGGCGAGGGCTCCGGCGTGGTCGTGCCCGGCACCGGCATCCACGTCAACAACATCATGGGCGAGCAAGACCTCAACCCGCTTGGCTTCCACCGTCACCCTGCGGGCCGGCGGATGCCGAGCATGATGGCCCCCTCGGTGGTGCTGGACGGCGCCGGGGAGGTCGAGCTGGTGCTCGGCAGCGCCGGCTCCAACCGCATCCGCTCTGCCCTGCTGCAGACGATCGTCGGGGTCGTCAACCACGGCCTGAGCGCCTCCGAGGCGGTCCGCGCGCCGCGGGTGCACTACGAGGAGGGGGCGGTTTACGCCGAGCCGGGGATCCCGTTGCGGGCGCTGGCGGCGCCGGGCCGCGAGGTCATCGCCTTCCATGCGCTCAACCTCTTCTTCGGCGGCGTCCAAGCGGTCCAGCGCCGCGACGGCGAGCTGCTCGGCGCGGGCGACCCCCGCCGCGGCGGGGTGGCGGTGTGGGCTTGAGGGGGCCGGCGGGGTGGCCGTGTGGGTGTGCGAGGGCCCTTACCGGGAGGAGAACGAGGCGATCGGGTGGTGCTCGTCGAGGAACTCGGCGAACAGGGGCACGGTGAAGTCGACCAGCCCACGGCGGGGGCTCCAGATCAGGCCCTTGCCGATCAGCGAATCGCGATGCACCGACACGGCGCGCTGATCGCGGGCCCCGTACTCGCGGGCTACCTCGCCGACGGCGTAGGGCGGCCGCGGCAGGGTCGCCATCGCGGCGAGATAACGCTGCTCGGCGTCGGTCGCCAGTTCGAAGCGGGTGCCGAAGAAGTCGCGTGCGAGGGAATCCTGGACGATGTCGGCGACCGTCTGCAGGTCGTCCATTGGGATCGGGGTCCGATCCGCGTGGTTCCACAGCTCGCGCCCGTACTCCTGCAGGAAGTAGGGGTAGCCCGCGGTTTCGGCGACGATCCGGCGTGCCACCTGCTCCTCGTAGTCCACGCCGAGCGCCGCGGCCGGGCCGATCAGCGCGACTCTCGCCGCGGCTGGCGGCAGGCGGCTGAGCTCGGCGTAGGTGAACAGACGGTCGGCGTATGGCTTTGCCGTCATCAACCGCGTGCGTAGGTCGGGCAGCCCGGCGCCGACGAGCGCCACGGGCAGGCTCCTGCGGCTGATCGCCTGGAAGGCGATGCAGATCGCCGCCAGCGAGGCGGAGTCGAGGTTGTGCATCTCGTCGAGGAGGAACAGCGCCCCCGTGTGGTTGGCGCGTGCGACCTCGCCGATCTCGCACAGCAGGTCGGCGAGATCCTGCTCGGGATCGCCGGAGTCGGCGATCCCCGTTGCGGCTTGCACGTCGAGCTTGAGCTGCACGCCGCCGGGGGCGGCGAGGCTGAAGGCCTTCACCACTCCGAAGGCGCGATCCACGCGCTCCTTGAGTCGGTGGCGGCGGCTCATCTCGTGCAGCAGTCGCGCGGCCATGCGGGCGAAGGTGGTGCGGAAGTCCGGCTGGGAGCCCACCTCCTGCACATCGGTGGTGGCCCACCCGGCCTCGCTCGCCAGCACGTCGAACTCCATCAGCAGAACGGTCTTCCCCACCCCGCGCAGCCCGGCGTAGATAAGGCTGCGCTCGTAGGCCCCCGACCCCAGGCGCTCGACCAGCGAGCCGAAGTTCTCCAGGTCGCGGTCACGGCCCGCGAGCGTCCGTGGTCTGCGGCCGGCGCCGGGCGTGTATGGGTTCTCCCGCTTGTTCACGATGTGCTGGTCATGCCGCTGTTCTTTGAGCTTCGCCGGACATCTTGGTGGTGCTGGTCATCTGGCTGTCGGCCTCCTTTCTCGGGTTTTCTAAGGCGTGGTGTTGGGTCCTTAGAAAAGCCGAGAAAGTGCTCGGAGTCTTTCTAAAGGATAGCTTAGAATCCCATAGAAAGATGGCGGCGGCCTCACGCGACCACCAACCCCTCCCTACCCGAAGCGCACCTTGCCGTTGGAGCGCGCGTGCGCCTGGGCGCGCTCCACCAGCTCCATCCGCTTGATCGCGGCGCGGAACAGCATCGTCAGCAGCCGCAGGCGGGCGTTCTCCGAGCGCAGCTCCAGCAGCTCCTGCTTGGCGTCCGCCCCGAACTCCACGGTGGCCGCCATGCGGTAGGCGTTCAGCGCCTCGATCTCCTCCTCGGAGAGGGCGTTGTCGGTGGCCTGCTCCACCAGCTCGGCATACAGCTGGCGGGTGGCGCTCACGATCTCGGGGTCGGCCGGCTCGTCCTGCTCGTCGAGGAACTCCACCACGCCGGCGGGGTAGGGCAGGTCGTCCTGGCGCTCCACCAGGCGGAAGGGGCGGGTGCCGCGCGCGAGGATGTTCATGCGCCCGTCCTCCAACCGCTCCAGCACCGTCTCGACGGTGCAGGCGCAGCCGATCGGCTTGAGCTCGTCCTCGGCCATCCACAGGATCCCGAACTCGCGACGCTCCTCCAGGCACTGCTCGATCATCGTGCGGTAGCGGTCCTCGAAGATGTGCAACGGCACGTTCTCGGTCGGCAGCGCCACGATGCCGAGCGGGAACAGCGGGAAGTCGCGGTGCAAGCCCTCCGACATATAGAGAGTCTAAGGGGGTGAACCGTCAGGTGTCTGCGAACCTCGGGGGGGGTGTCAACCACCCTTGCGGGCGGAGAGCAGCAGGTTGTAGAAGATCGCGGCGGGCAGCCGTGGCTCGAGCAGCCTGCGGTCCAGCTCTTGTAAGGCGACGTAGCCGCGGTAGGCGTACTGACGCCACGCCCACGGCACGTCCGCCGGCTCGGCGGTCGACTCGAGGGTGCGATTGGTCCAGCCAAACCAGTTCGCCAGCAGCTCCTCGCCGCTCACGCGCACCCGCTCCAGGCCCGCGTCGCGGGCCAGCTCGCGCAGTTCGCCGGGCACGAACGCGTGCACGTCAACGACGCCCTCCAGCGCGGCATCGGGGGCCCCGCCCTCCGCCGGCGGGGCGGGACGCGCGCGCAGCGCCGCTCGCCACAGCGGGGCCACCGTGCCGGCGAAGCGCTTGGGCACGTTCGCGATGCGGTCGCCCGAGCGCGAGGGCTCGCCCGCGAACAGCAGCGTGCCGCCGGGCGCCAGCACGCGCGCGAGCTCGCCGAAGGCGGTGGGGAGGTCGGGGATGTGGTGCAGCACGGCGTGCCCCAGCACGAGATCGAAGCTCCCGTCCTTGAACGGCAGCCGCTCGGCGTCGGCGCTCACGGTCTTCACCTTCAATCCCAGCCGCTCGGCGTTGGCGTCGAGCGTGGCGAGCATCCCGGGGGAGATGTCGGTGCAGGTGGCCTGCTCGATCAGCCCGGCGCGCATCATGTTGAGCGTGAAGTACCCCGTCCCCGAGCCGATCTCAAGCGAGCGTTCGTAGTGGCCCGGGCGCTGGCCGAGCGCCTTGCGCACCTTGGCGCCCACCTGCTCGAGGCCGATCTCCCCGAAGTCGATCCCCCACTTGGCGTCGTAGTGGCCCGCCGCCACGTCGTGGTAGCGCGTGTTGACGTCGCGGATCTCCTCGGCTGTGAGCGGGGGCGTCACGCCCGGAACCATATACTCGCGCGCGGTGTCGGCGTCCCTCTACGAGCAGCGCAACCAGCCCGAGGGGGTTCCCCCGCTCGCGCTGACGGGGGAGCGCACGCTGCCGGACGTGCCCGAGGAGAACTACTGGTACCGCCGTCATCTGGTCGTCTACCAGTGGATCGCCGCGCGCGTCGGCGGCCTGCGGGTGATCGACATGGCGTGTGGGGAGGGGTACGGCTCGGACGTGCTCGCGGCCGCCGGCGCGGCGAGCGTCGTCGGGGTTGACGCCAACCCCGAGGCGCACCAGCACGCGCGCATGCGCTACCGGCGCCCCAACCTGAGCTTCGAGCGCGATCTGATCGAAAGCTTCTCCGCGCCCGCCGACGCGGTGGTGTTCCTGCAGACGATCGAGCATCTGCAGAACCCCGGCTCGGCGCTCGATCACTTCCGCGAGCTGGTCGGCGCCGGCGGCGTGGTGTACCTCTCCACGCCCAACGTGCTCACGCTCGCGCCGAAGGGATCGCCGCGCTCGGACAACCCGTGGCACGTGCACGAGTACCGCGCGCACGAGTTCGAGTTGCTGTGCCGCGAGCACTTCGCCTCGGTGGCGCTGTTCGGCCTCTTCCACGCCCGCAAGCTGCGCGCGCACGAGCTTGCCCTGCGGGCAGGCTGGGACGGCGTGCACCGGCGGCTCGGCCTCACCTCGCGCTTCTACGACTGGTTCACCCCGGCGATCTCCGCCGCCGACTTCGCGCTGCGCCCCCGCGGCCAGGCCGACCTCGACCGGGCGCTCGACTTCGTGGCGGTGTGCCGGGCGTGATCGGTCTCGCGGCTGGTGGCGTGCCTTCGTGAGCGACTCCCACCGACGGCCCGCGGGGGGCGAGCCGGGCTCCGCGGGTGAGGGGCGTCGGCGGCGCGGGGGCGCGCGGGGCGAGCTCGCGATTGTCCTACACACCCACATGCCCTACGTGGAGGGCTTCGGGACGTGGCCGTTCGGCGAGGAGTGGCTGTGGGAGGCGCTCGCCACCTGCTACCTGCCGCTGCTGGAGCTGCTGGAGCGCGGGGCGCCGCTGACCGTGTCGCTCACCCCCGTGCTGTGCGACCAGCTCGAGGCGATCGGCGCGGGCGAGCGCTTCACGCGGTTCGTCGGCGAGACCCGCCGCCACACCCACACCAAGGACGCCCACGGGATGCGCGCGGGGGGACACGAGACCCTGGCGCGCGAGGTCGAGCGCTCCTGGGGGGACTACGAGCGGGCGCTTGCCAGCTTCGAGCGTCGCGGTGGCCAGATCCTGAGCGCGTTCGCCCCCTACGCGCAGTGGACCTCCGCGGCCACCCACGCGGTGCTGCCGCTGCTGGCGAGCGACGCCGGTCTGGCGCTGCAGATACGCGGCGGCGTGGAGTCCCACCGCGCCCGCTTCGGCGCGGAGGCCTGGCGGGGGGGCTTCTGGCTGCCCGAGTGCGCGCACGCCGGCTACCTGGAGCCCGCGCTGGCGGACGCGGGGGTGCACGCGGTGTGCGTGGAGCTGACCGGCCGCTTCGGCCTGGGGGCCCCCGCGCACCTGCGTCCGCTCGTGGGGGAGTCGGGCGTGGTGCTGGTGCCGATCGATCGCGCCACGATCGCGCGCGTGTGGAGCGATCAGGGCTACCCCGCGCACGGTCGCTACCGCGACTACCACCACCACACCACCCACCACCACAACCCGTGGGCCAACGACGGCGACATCTACGACCACCAGCACGCGCTTAGCCTCGCGCGCGCGCACGCGCAGGACTTCGTGGCGGGCGTCCTCGCGCGGCTCGAGCGCGACGGGCGCGATCTGCCGGGTGGCGGCCTGGTCGTGTGCGCGCTCGACACCGAGCTGCTCGGTCACTGGTGGTACGAGGGCCTCGCGTGGTTGGAGGCGGTGGTGGGGGAGTGCACCCGCCAGGGCCTCCCGCTGGTGCGCCTCGACGATGCACTGGAGCGCCACGAGCCGGCGCCTTTGGAGACCGTCTCGCCGGAGGCCTTCCCGCCGGAGGCTGTCCAGCTGGTGGACGTCAGCGCCTCGGATGCCCGGAGGTGGGACGTGAGCACCTGGGGCGCGGGCGGCGACCTCTCGACCTGGTCGGGCCCGGCCGTGGCGGAGATCGCGTTCGCCACCCGCGCGGCGGAGCTGGAAGTGGTGCGCGCCGGCCACCGCGCGGGCGCCGCCGCGGTGCGCGAGCTGCTGGCGCTGCAGGCGAGCGACTGGGCCTTCATGATCACCCGCGGCCTCGCGGTGCCCTACGCGCACGAGCGCTTCGATGCCCACCGCCGTGGCGTCGAGCTGGCGCTCGCCGCGGGCGCAGATGCCGATCCCGGAGCGCTGCGCAACCTGGCGGTGCACGCGGCGCCCCGGACGCTGCTGACGGGCTGAGGCTCACTCCCAGCGCAGCGACCGCGGCGTCTCGCGCATGCGGATCACGCGCGCGGGGATGCCGCCGACGATGGCGTTGGCGGGAACCTCCTTGGTGACCACCGCGCTGGTGCCGATCACGCTGTTGTCGCCGACCGTCACCCCGCGCAGGACGCAGGCGCCGTAGCCGATCCACACGTTGTGCCCCACGCGCACGTCGCGCTTGTAGATGCCCTGCAGGCGGATCGGGCGATCGACCTCGACCATGCCGTGGTCGAAGTCGATCAACATCACGCGGTCGGCGACGATGCACTCGCGCCCGATCGAGACGTGCTGGAAGGCCGAGATCGTGCACTCCTGCCCCATCACCGTCTTCGCGCCGATCCTCACCTCCCCCTCGTGCACGCGTAGCTTGGTGCCGTGTCCCACCCACGCCCAGCGGCCGATGTGCAGCTTGGCGTGCTTGCCGATCTCGAACTGCACGCCAGGGCAGATGAAGCAGATGCCGTCGGTCACCAGGCGCCCGCGCCAGCGCAGCTTCAGCCACAGCCACCGCGCCCCCAGCACCGCGTAGTGGCGGCTGATCATGTTGTTGGCGCGCATCCACCGCCACGTGCGCAGGCACTCCCGGGTCCGTGTCACGAGCGGGCATCCTAGGGCCGAAGGCCGGTCAAGGGAGCCTGGACTCCATTCAAGGCGACGGCTGGGTGCCATCCCAACGTAATCTTCCCTCATGCCCACCACCCTCGCCCAACGCCTGCTCGCCGGAGACCGCCGCGCCCTGGCGCGGGGAATCTCGCTGGTCGAGGACAACCGCGCCGAGGGGTGGCAGCTGGTGCGGGAGATCTACTCCCACACCGGCGCTGCCGCCGTGGTCGGCTTCACCGGCCCCCCCGGCGTCGGCAAGTCGACGCTGATCGGCGCGCTCACCCGCCTGCGCCGCGAGGCCGGGCGCACGGTCGGGGTGCTCTCGATCGACCCCTCCTCGCCCTTCACCCACGGCGCGCTGCTCGGCGACCGCATCCGCCTCGGCGAGCACTTCCTGGACCCGGGCGTGTTCATCCGCTCGATGGCCAACCGCGGCGCGCTCGGAGGCCTCTCCGAGGCGGCGCTGCAGGCCGCGCTGCTGCTCGACGCCGCCGGGCGCCAGGACGTGTTCGTGGAGACCGTCGGGGTGGGGCAGGCGGAGGTGGACATCATCGACCACGCCGACACCGTGGTGCTCGTGCTGATGCCCGGCTCGGGCGACTCGATCCAGGCGCTGAAGGCGGGCGTGATGGAGATCCCCGACGTGATCGTGATCAACAAGGCCGACCACCCGCTCACCGACACGATGGTGCGCGAGATCCGCGGCGTGCTGTCGCTCGCCAACCTCGATCGCGACGCCGCCGATGCCGCCCCCCGCTGGCGGGTGCCGATCGTCAGGACCGAGGCTGCCCACGGCCGCGGCGTCGAGGAGCTCGTCGAGCGTCTGGAGGAGCACCGCGCGCACATCCTCGCCGCCGGCCAGCTCGCCGAGCGCCGCCGGCGCAACCTGCGCGGCGAGGTGCTGGCGCTGGCGAGCGCGCGCATGCGCCGACGCCTGGAAGCCCGCCTGCAAGGGGACGCCGAGCTCGAGCGCCTGCTGGACGAGGTGGTGGAGCGTCGCCTCGATCCGGCGAGCGCGGCGGCGGCGCTGCTGGAGCGAGTCGGCGTGGGCGCGGAGGAGATGGCGCCGGCGGATGCCTCGTGAAATCCGGGCTGGCGAACTTACCGGCAACGGCAACGTAGGCACCATTCTATTTGAAAGGTTCTTAAGTTCGCTGCACTTGGGAGTGGTTTGCTGTAACGTTCCAGAAGGTAGGTGAAGGCAAGTAGAGCGGTGGTCGAGGGACGACCGGGAGACGAGATGTCAGTGGAAAGAGCGAGAGCTGTCGAGGACGAGTCGGCCAATGGTTCGGGCGCTCCCGGCGACCGAACTTGGATGCGGGGCTCCTCTCCGCTGAAGGGCGCGATCCTCGGGCTCGTGTTGGAGCGCCCCGGGCACGGCTACGACCTCGGCGCCCGTCTGCGCGCCCGCCTCGGCCCGTCGTGGGCGATCGACCCCAAGCGCCTCTACCGGATGCTCGACCAGCTCGAGCGGGCGAGCCTGATCTCTGGCGCGGTCGAGACCGATCCCGACAACCCGCGCCTGCAGCGCACCATCTACAGCGCCACCGAGCTCGCTCCCGACGCGCTGCGGATGTGGCTGGAAACGCTGGCCCCGCGCGAGCCCACGCGCGTGGAAATCCAGGCCAAGGTGGCGGCCGCGCGCGAACAGGACGTGCCGCAGCTGCGCCAGGCGCTGCTCCAGTATGAGCGCGAGTGCCTGGAGCTGCTGCGCCAGAGCTCGGGGCCGCCGCTGCCGGTGCGCTCGTGGATGGGGTTGGTGATGGACATCGTGCGCGACGCCTCCGACTCCCAGCTGCGAGCCGAGGTCGAGTGGGCCAAACGCACGCGCCGGCGGATCGAGGAGCATGCGGCGCGCGCCGAGTAGCACCGCCGGCCCCGCGCCGCTGCTGCGCTTCGAGCAGGTCAGCAAGGCCTACCCCGACGGGTGCCGTCGGATCGAGGTGCTGGAGAAGGTCTCCTTCGAGGTGCACCGTGGCGAGCACATCGCGATCCTCGGCTCGCGCCGCACCGGCAAGTCCACGCTGCTGCGGCTGGCGGCCGGCATCGAGGCCCCCGATGAGGGACGGATCGACTTCCAGGGCTACAACCTCGCGCGGATGCCGACGCTGTTACGCGAGCGGCTGCTGCGCGACCGCATCGGGCTGCTCGCCAGCGAAGACTGGCATCCCGCCAAGGGCGAGCGGGTCGTGGATCTCGTGGCGCTGCCGCTGGTGAGCGACGGGGCGACGATGCACGAAGCGCGCAGCCGGGCGCGCAAGACCCTGTCGTGGGCGGGCGCCTCCGACTGCGCCGACGACCTCGCCGCGCCGCTGGCGATCGGCGAGCGCATGCGGGTGCTGCTGGCCCGCGCGCTCGTGCGCCAGCCGCGTCTGCTGCTGGTCGACGAGCCCGCGGTGGTGCCCAGCCTCGAAGAGCGCAAAGCGCTATATGAGCTGCTGCGCGAGGGTGCGCGCGAGCACAACGCGGCGCTGCTCGTCGCCTCCGAGGACACCGAGGCCGGACGGGGCACCGACATGCTGATGTCGATCGGCGGCGGCGATCTGGTGCGGGTTGGCGGCGAGCCGGCGAAGGTGGTGCCGTTTCCACCCCGGCACCTGCCGCGCCAGCCCGGCGGGTTGGAGCGCTCGGGGTCGTGAGCGCCGGCGCGGGGCTGGAGCTGCGCGAGCTCGTCAAGCACTACACCAGCGACGCGGAGGTCGTGCGTGCGGTCGACGGCGTCTCGCTGACGGTCGCCCCCGGCGAGCTGGTGGCGCTGTACGGGCCCAGTGGATCGGGCAAGACCACGCTGCTGCTGCTCGCCGCCGGTCTGCTCGTGCCCGACAGCGGGAGCGTGTGGTTCGGTCAGCGCGAGGTGAGCTCTCTGCCGGCTGCCGAGGGCGCGCGCTTGCGCCGCCGCGAGGTGGGCTTCGTGTTTCAATCCTTCCACCTGATGGCTGGTGCCACCGCGCTTGACAACGCCGCGCTGAAGCTGCTCGGCGATGGCTGGACGTTGCGCGATGCCCGCCGCGTGACGCGTCCGTGGCTGGAGCGCGTGGGGTTGCGCGACCGCGCCGCCCACACCCCCGACAGGCTCTCGATGGGCGAGCGCCAACGGGTGGCGATCGCGCGCGCGCTCGCCGGCGAGCCCCACCTGCTGCTCGCCGACGAGCCCACCGGCAGCCTCGACTCCAAGCGCGGCCGGGAGGTGCTGACGCTGCTGCGCGACCTCTGCCGCGAGCGCGGCATCCCCGGCCTGCTGGTCACCCACGACCCCCAGGCGCGGGCGTTCGCCGATCGGGTGCACACGCTTCGCGACGGCCACCTCGCCGAGGGCCTCGACGCGGAGCTGGCTGTGAGCCTCGCGTGAGGATGCGCCTCCGCGCGCGCCAGACAAGATGAGTCGCCCCAAGCTGAATCTGACGATCCTCGGGTTGCGCCCGAGCATGCTGGTTCGCTTCTACGTCTGGCGGTTGCGCCGCCACACCGCGCAGGAGATGCTGGCCGGCGGCGGGATCGCCGTCGGCGTGGCGCTGGTGTTCGGGGTGCTGGTGGCCAACGGCAGCTTGATGGGCTCGGCGGGGAACCTGCTGCACGGGCTGGTTGGCTCGGCCCGCTTGCAGCTGGTGGCGCGCTCCAGCGACGGCTTCGAAGAGCGGCTCGCCGGCGCGGTCCGCGAGCTGCCCGGCGTGGGAGTCGCGGCCGCGCTCCTGCGCGAGGACGCGATCGTCGTCGGCCCCCATGGCCGGGAGTCGGTGCAGCTGATCGGCGTGGATCCCAACATCGTCAAACTGGGCGTTCTGGGCAGCCAGGAAGCCAGCCCCGAATTGCTGCAGCTCACGCGCGGATTGGGGCTGCCCGCTGGGGTGGCAAGCGCGATCGGGGTGCGCCGGGGCGACGCGTTGAGGCTGCTGGCGGCCGGCCAGGCGCATCCCACCTCGGTCCGCGCGGTGCTCTCCGGCGGGCCCGCCGGGGTGGCGAGGTATGGCACGGTGGCGATCACCCTGCTGCCGCTCGCACAGGAGCTCGCGGGCAGGCCCGAACAGGTGACCGAAGTGCTGGTGCGCCCGCTGCCGGGCGACGATCGGCTGGTCGCCCGCGAGCTTCGAGGTCTCGCCGGCGGACGCCTGAACGTGGAGTCGGCGAACAACGAACTGCTCCTGCTCGCCACCGCGTCGCAGCCCACCAACCAATCGACCACGCTGTTCGCCGCGATCGGCGCGATGGTGGGCTTCCTGCTGGCCGTCAACGCGATGCTGCTCACCGTCCCCGAGCGCCGGCGGTTCATCGCCGACATGCGCATGCAGGGCTTCGACTCCGCCCAGATGCTGTTGATCCTGATCTTCCAGGCGCTGCTGTTGGGGTTGATCGCATCGCTCGTGGGGGTCGCGCTCGGCGAGGTGCTGTCGCGCACGCTGTTCCACAAAGTGCCCGTCTACCTCGCGGTGGCCTTTCCGATCAGCGCCCACCAGATCGTCCACCCGGGCACGGTGCTGCTGGCGCTGGGTGCGGGCGTGCTCGCGACGCTGCTGGCGGCACTGCCGCCGCTGCTCGATCTGCGCTCGCAGCGGCCCACCGACGCCGTGTTTCGCGAAGGGCGCGGGGAAATCGGCATCGGCAGGCCCGTGGTGTTGTGGCTGGGGGTTGCAGGTCTCGCGCTGATCGCGATCGTCACCGTGCTCGTGCTGGTGGCTCCGCAGCTGACGGTGATCGGCGGGATGGCGCTGGCGCTGGCGGCGATCGCCCTGATCCCGGCGATCTTCGCCGCGGCCATCAGGGTGCTCTCGCGGGCGGGCGAGCGGATCCACGGAAGCATGCTGGTGATCGCGGTGACCGAGCTGCGCTCGACGGCGACGCGCTCGATCGCACTCGCGGGGGTGGCCGCGCTGGCGGTCTACGGCAGCGTCGCGATCGGCGGGGCCAGACAGGATCTCCTGCACGGCCTCGACAACGCCTTCGGGCAGTATCTCGCCACCGCCGACATCTGGGTGACGAGTGGCGGCAACGATCTCACCACCAACTCCTTCCCCGCCGCCGGCGCGCCGGCCGCGATCCTGAAGGCGCCGGGCGTTGCCTCGGTGCGCGATTACCAGGGCGCGTTCCTGGACGTCGGCGAGCGGCGCATGTGGATCATCGCCCGGCCCTCCGACGACCCCACGATGATCCCCGCCAGCCAGATGCTGCACGGCAACCTCGCGCACGCCACCGCGCTTCTGCGCCATGGCGGATGGGCCGCGATCTCCGAAGGGTTCGCCTCCAGCCGCGGGCTGCGGGTGGGCAGCTTCTTCACCCTGCCCACGCCTTCGGGCAGCACCCGCTTCGGCGTGGCGGCGATCACCACCAACCTCGGGTGGCCGTCGGGCTCGGTCATCCTCAACACGAGCGACTACAGCCGTGCTTGGCAGACCACCAACCCCTCGGCGCTCGAGGTCGACCTGCGGCCCGGCGTGCCTCCCGCGCGCGGCCGGCGCGAAGTCGTGCGGGCGCTGCGACGCGGCTACCCGGGGCTGGGGGTGCAGACGCTGGCCGAACGAGAACACCAGTACGACCAGAACGCGCGTCAGGGGCTGCAGAACCTCGGCGCGATCGCGACGCTGCTGCTGATCGCCGCCGCGCTCTCGGTCGCCTCGGCGCTCGGCGCGGCGATCTGGCAGCGTCGCGCGCGGCTGGCGTCGTTGCGGATCCAGGGCTTCGACTACCGCCAGTTGTGGCGCGCGCTGCTGCTCGAGAGCCTGATCCTGTTGAGCATCGGCGGCCTCGATGGCGCCGTGCTCGGGGTGTACGGGCACGCGCTGGCGAGCCGCTGGCTGCAGCTCACCACCGGCTTCCCGGCGCCGTTCTCGCTGGCGGGGACGCAGATCTTGGAGACTTTCCTACTGGTCGCGGCGATGGCTCTAGCGGTCATCGCGATCCCCGGCCTGCGCGCGGCGAGGGTGCCGGCGAGCGTAGGACTGCAGGAATAGAGAAGCTCGCCCAGTGAGACTCGTGCGCGCGGCGAAGGTGCCGGCGAACGTGGACTGCGGGAGTAAGGAAACCCGTCCAATGGCGAGGCCCGCGCGCGGCCGAGCGTGCGGGCGAGCTCGGGAACAAGCTAGTAGGAAACTTCTCAAGTGGTTTGACCGGCCCCAAAGGTTCGTTTATGCCCAACGGCCGGGGCGGGTATGCGCGAATGGACAGATGTTGCGGGATGTCGTCTTCCCAACGCGCCAAGCTGTAGTGGTGGCTGGAGGCAGAGGAACGGCAACGGGGCTGGCTGGGGAGTTCGCGGGAGCGGCACAGCGCTACTGGTTGAGAGTCTTTCCGCGCGTCTGTCGGGAAGTCGGCCAATGGCGCTGCAGAGCGGGCGCGATCCCCGATCCGGTGCTGCGCCAATCGGCGCTCGAGAACCTGCAGGCGGAGCGTATGAACCTCGATGGCGCGGCCGCCTTCGCCGCGTTTGCGCCCGCCGCGCGCCGGCCGATCGTGGTGCGGGCCCAGGTCGCCTTTCAGGCGGCCTACGACTACGTCGATACGCTCGCCGAGCAGGACAACCCCAATCCGGTGCGCAACGGCGACCGACTCCACCGCGCGCTGCTGGCCGCGGTCGATTCCACGCCCCAGCGGATCGACTACTACGCGCATCACGCCCACCGCGACGACGGCGACTATCTGGAGAGCCTCGTCGAGGCCTGTCGCGCCGCGCTGAAGCTGCTTCCATCCTTCCCCTCGGTGGCGGCTCCCGTGCGCAGAGCGGCCGCGCGGATCGCGGCCTACCAAAGCCTCAACCAGAGCGAGTGCCGCGGTGGGCACGCGGAGTTGGAGCGCTGGGCTCACGAGCACAAATTGCCCGACAGCGATCTGCAATGGTGGGAGATCGCGGCCTCCGCCGGCTCCTCGCTCGGGATCTTCGTGCTGATCGCGGCCGCGGCCGAACAGGCCGTCCGCACCGAGGATGCGATCGCGATCGAAGCTGCTTACTTCCCCTGGATCGGATCGCTGCACACGCTGCTCGACAGCCTGGTCAACAAATGCGAGGACGCCGCGGTCGGTCAGTGCAGCCTGCTGGACTACTACGCCTCCTCGCAAGATGCGGCCACCGGCCTGGCGCGACTGGCGGTCGAGTCGCTGCGTCAAGCCACCGCCCTCCCCAACGGGTGCCGCCACTCGCTGGTGCTTGCGGGCATGGCCAGCCACTACCTCTCCGCGCGCGAGGCCACGCTGCCGGAAGCGCTGCCGGCGACGCGTTCGGTGCTGGGGGCGATCGGTAGCCTCGCGGCTCCGGCGATGCTCGTGATGGGTGCCCGCCGGGTGGCCGAGCGCGGGTGATCGCGCGTCAAATTTGCGGCACACGGCAGCTCAATTGGAAACAATGAAAGTGACTTTGTATAGTTGGTAGGCAGATCGTCGCGACAGGCATTAATTACTCGCAATGCGACCATTCTTGTTGCGACTTTTCGTCCGCCGGGGTGTTAGTCATGATGTGATGGTGGTTGCCGGTGACGTGCTTCCGTCCCCGGTTCCACGTAGCTAGATCAATCCGCATCGCCACATCCCTTCTATAGACCAAGCCGTATCTGCCGCATCCCTGCATCGCCGTATCCATTGGATCGAGCGCACGCCGCATCGGTTCACACCGCGCCCGCCCCACCGTCACCAACCGACAAATCGTCATTTCCAAGCCATCAGCCATGTCAAAGCCATTGGATCCAGAGCACCCGGGCAGGTTCTCCTCCTCGCTGGTGGCGGGCTTGGCGATGCTCACCTGCTTCACCGCCGAGCACCCGGTAAGGGGGATTGCCGACATGGCCGAGGAACTCGACTTGGGCCGCTCCACCACGCACCGCTATGCGACCACGCTGGTAACGCTCGGGTATCTCGAGCAGGGGCCTTCGCGCAAGTATCGGCTGTCCTCGCGCGTATCGGATTTCGGGCTCTCGCTGCTCGACTCGATGGTGGTGCGTCGAGTCGCGCGCGAGCACCTGCGCGAGCTGCGGGCGCGGACCGGACGCACCGCAAGCCTGGGGGTCCTGGGGGGCGCCGAGGTTGCCTACATCGACCGCTGGCAGGGGTCTCGTCAAGGGCAGTACGCGGTCGATGAGGGCATCGGGCTGGGCACGCGGTTGCCCATCCACTGCACCGCCGCGGGTAAGGCGCTCCTGGCGCGCTTGCCCGAGGCGGAGCAGCGGAGCCTGCTCTCCGGGCTGCGCCTGGGGCGGCGGGGACCGAAGGCGATCACCACCAAGACGGCGCTGCGTGCCGAGCTCGAGCGGATCCTCGCCGATGGCGTGGCGATCGAGGATGAGGAGCTGTTCGCGGGCCGGCGCGCAATCGCGGCCGCGGTGCTCGACAAGGAGGGCCGCCCGGTCGCCGCCGTCGAGGTGGCGGTGCCGGCTGAGGCTTACAGCAACGATGAGCTGCGCTCCCAACTCGGGTCCAAAGTCACGGCCACGGCTCAGCGGATCGCGGCGGCGTTGATATGAGCCGGGTCGCGAGTCAGCAGATCGCGGGTGGCGTCAACATGAGCAGGTCGCGACTCAGCGGATCGCGGCGGCGTTGATATGAGCACCCCCGACTATCTCGCTCGCCGCCTGCGTCAGGCGCGCTGGCACCGCATGGACGACGACGAGCTGTCGCGGCGCGCTGTTGCCTGCCGCACCGGCGTGCTGCCGGCCTGCCCGTTCCTCGGCCTGCGACCGCGACACACCAGGCTTGTGATCGAGAGCTCTCGGGGCGTGGGGCCGAGGCGGCCATCCAAGAACCAGCTGGTCGGCGCTCGGAGCGTAGGATCTAAGCGCCGAGGGCTCGCGCGATCACCATCTGCTGCACCTCGTCGGTGCCCTCTCCAATCGTGAGGATCTTCGCGTCGCGGTAGAAGCGGCACACGGGGTACTCCTCGATGAAGCCATACCCGCCGTGGATCTGCACTGCCTCCTCGGCGCAGCGCACCGCCAGACGGCCCGTCTTGAGCTTGGCCTGAGCGGCGGTGAGCGTGAAGTTGCGTCCCGCGTCCTTCTCGCGCGCGGCCTTGTGCACCAGCAGGCGGGCGGCGGCGATCTCGGTTGACATGTCCGCCAGCTTGCCCTGAATCGCCTGGAACTTCGAGATCGGCTTGCCGAACGCCCTGCGCTCCTTGGCGTACTTGAGCGCCTCGTCGAGCGCTCCCTGCGCGAGGCCCACGCCCATCGCCGCCACGCCGATGCGCCCGATGTCGAGCACGTGCAGGAACTGCTTGAAGCCCTGCCCGCGGGGCCCCAGCAGGTTCTCCTGTGGCACCCGGCAGTCGGCGAAGCTCAATGGCCGCGTGTCGGAGGCGTTCCAGCCCATCTTGCGGTACGGCTCCCCCTGCTCGTAGCCGGGGGTGCCGTTGGGGATCAAGATGTTGGAGATCTCCTTGGCGGTGACGCGATCGGCTTCCCCGCTGGCGTCGCTCGTGCCGCCGTTCGCGCCGCGGGTGTCGTCGCTGTCACCCGTCACGGCGGTGATGCACACCACGCCGGAGATCTCCGTGCCGGCGTTGGTGATGAACTGCTTGGCTCCGTCGATCGCCCACTCGCCGTCCTGCAGGCGTGCGCGGGTGCGCGTGTTGCCCGCGTCCGACCCTGCCTCCGGCTCGGTCAGCCCGAACGCGCCGAGCTGCTCGCCCGCGCACAGCCGCGGCAGCCACTCGCGCTTCTGCTCCTCGCTGCCGAACAGGTAGATCGGCTGGGTGCCCAGCGAGGTGTGTGCGCAGAGCGTGATCGCCACCGAGGAGTCCACGCGGGCCAGCTCCTCCACCGCCAGCGCGTACGCCAGCGAGTCTCCGCCGCCGCCGCCGTACTCCTCGGGGAAGGGGATCCCCATCAGGTTGAGCTTCCCCAGTTGGGCGACGATCTCGTAGGGGAATGCCTTCGTGCGGTCGAGCTCCTCCGCCACGGGGGCGACCTCGCCCTCGGCGAATTCCCGCACGGTACGGCGGATCAGCTCGTGGTCGGGGGAGAGGTCGAAGTCCATGGCGGCATTCTCACAGGAACCTGCGCAGAGGCGCATGTCGGTCCGTGGTGGCTACTTGCAACTGCTTGTAATAAGACTTGCAAGGGGGGTTTGGGCACGATCTCAGGTGGCGCGTATCTGCCAGTAGGCCCTTGGGTCGCGGGCGGACTTGCCTACCGGTAGATCGGATCGTTGAGGCCGGCGTAGCGCATCTCCTTGATGCTGGCTTGCATCTTTCTACTTGAAAATTTTGCAAGTAGATATATGTAGCGGGACGGAGGAGGCCGAGCGTCAGCCGTTCGGCACGTACGAGCGCGCGAGCTCGACGAGCAGCCGCACGCCGTAGCCCGAGGCGCCTTTGGGGGCGTAGGCGCGGCCGAGATCCCAGGCGGAGCCGGCGATGTCGAGGTGCGCCCAAGGGGTCTCCCCGACGAAGTTGGAGAGGAACGCGGCGCCCACGATCGTGCCCGCCTTGCGTCCTTCCGGGGCGTTGTCGAGGTCGCCATAGGTGCCTTTGATCAGCTCGTCGTACTCCTCGTGCAGCGGCAGCCGCCACACGATCTCGCCCGTCAGGCCGCCGGCTGCCGCGATCCGCTCGGCGAGCTCGTCGTCGTTGCCGATCAGCCCCGCGTGGGTGGAGCCGAGCGCGATGATCACCGCGCCGGTGAGCGTCGCGAGATCCACCAGCCGTTCGGCCCCCAGCGAGACGGCGTGGTGCAGGCAGTCGGCCAGCACCAGCCGGCCCTCGGCGTCGGTGTTGTTGACCTCGATCGTCTTCCCGTTCGCCGCGGTCACGATGTCGCCGGGCTTCACCGAGCGGTCGCTCGGCAGGTTCTCGGTGGCGCCGACCACGCCGAGGAGCTTCACCGGCAGTTTCAGCCGCGCGATCGCCGCGACGGCCTCGACCACGGCGGCGCCGCCGGACATGTCGAACTTCATCTCCGCCATCTTCGCCCCCGGCTTCAGCGAGATGCCGCCGCTGTCGAACGTCACCGCCTTGCCCACCATTCCCAGCAGCGGGCCGCGTGCCTCGGGGTGCTCGTAGCGCAGCACGATCAGCGCCGGCTCCTGCGCCGAGCCCTGCGCCACCGCCGCGAACGCGCCCATGCCCCGCGCGAGGATCTCCTCGCGTCCCTCGGTCTCGACCGTGAGCCCCTCGACCTCCTGCGCCAGTGCCCGTGCGTGCTCGGCCAGCGCGGTCGGGGTGAGGTCGTTGGCGGGCCGGTTCTGCAGGTCCCGCGCGGCGTTGACCGCCGCGGCCACGATCGCCGCTTCGGCGACGGCGCGCTCCAGCTCCTGCACGTCGGCGGCCCCGGGTGCACCGACGATCAGCGCCCGCAGGTGCTTCGGCGCGGCGTCCTCGCCCTCGGGTGGGGCCGAGCGATGGCTGTCGAAGCGGTAGTCGGCCAGCGCGGTGCCCTCCACCAGCGCCGTGCACACCGCGAGGTCCTCGCTGGGCGCCTGCCAGCAGAGCGTGCGGGTCGAGAGCTCCAGCGCCCGCGCGTGCGCGCCAGCCGCCGCCGAGCGAGCGCGCTCGGGGCTGAAGTCCTTGCGCTTGCCGAGGCCCACCAGCAGCCATCGCCTGCCGTCGGCGTGCGCGAGCGCGAGTGCCTTCGGGGTCGGGCGCGCCTCGCCGGCGGCGATCAGCTGCGCCGCCGCTTCGGGCAGCCCGCCGGGGGCATCCTCGCCGTCGAAGATCCCGACCGCGATGGTGTCTGCGTCGCTGCTCGCGCCTGGTTGGGTCGTGGCAGAGATGTTCACGCCCGGCACGATATCCGTTGCGCCGTCAGAAGGTTGCGCCGCGCCGGCGATGTCCGCGTCTCATGTCTTTGGCCGCGCTGGCGATGTCTGTGTCTCATGTCTTTGCTTGGGCACGACCAGCAAGTGGATCCGTGGCCTGCGAGAGGCTGCTCCGGGCCTGCACTAGCATGGTGGCGGCATCCACCGTTCGTCATCGACCCTAGGAGAGCTCGAGCAAATGACCAAGACCGTGATCCTCGGCGCCGCGCGCACGCCGATCGGCAAGATGGGAGGCGGGCTGTCGACACTCGACGCCACCGAGCTGGGGGGGATCGCGATCGAGGCCGCTTTGGAGCGCGCCGGGGTCGAGCCCGCGCAGGTGGAGCACGTCGTGATGGGTCAGGTGCTGCAGGCCGGCCAGGGGCAGATCCCCTCGCGTCAGGCGCAGATCAAGGCCGGGATCCCCAAGGAGGTCTCCTCGGAGACGATCAACAAGGTGTGCGCCTCCGGCTTGCGCGCGACCGTGATGCTCGACCAGGCGATCCGCGCCGGCGACGTGCAGGTTGGCGTGGGCGGCGGCATGGAGTCGATGTCCCGTGCTCCCTACCTGCTGCCCGGCGCGCGCTTCGGCTTTCGCATGGGCGACGTGAAGGCGCTCGACGCGATGGTGCACGACGGCCTCACCAACCCCTTCTCCGGCAAGCAGATGTTCGTCGAGGCGACCGCCGTCGCCGACGAGCTGGAGATCACGCGCGCCGACCTCGATCGCTGGGCGCTGCGCTCGCACGAGCTCGCGCTGCAGGCGATCGACGAGGGGCGCCTGTCCGAGGAGATCGTCCCCGTCACCGTCAAGGGCAGGAAGGGCGACACCGTCGTCGAGATCGACGAGGGCCCCCGCCGCGACACCTCACTTGAGAAGCTTGCGGCCCTGCCCGGCCTGGTCGGCAAGGAGGGCTCGCACACCGCCGGCAACTCCCCCGGCGTCAACGACGCCGCCGGCGCGCTGGTGGTCTCCTCCGAGGAGTGGGCCACCGCCAACGGCAGGGAGGTGCTCGGCGAGATCGTCACCCACGCGCAGAGCGGCGACGACTTCGCCTACCTCGCCCGCACGCCCGCCACGGCCGCGACCAAGGCGCTGCAAAAAGCCGGCTTGAGCGCGAAGGACATCGATGTGTGGGAGATCAACGAGGCCTTCGCCTCGGTCACGCTCAACTCGATCCGGATGCTCGGCATCGAGGAGGAGCGCGTCAACGTCAACGGCGGCGCGGTCGCGCTCGGCCACCCGATCGGCGCCTCCGGCGCGCGCATCATCGCCTCGCTCGTGCTCGAGCTGCGCCGCCGCGGCGGCGGTCTCGGCTGCGCGGCGATCTGCTCCGGGGGCGGGCAGGGCGACGCGGTGATCGTCCGCGTCTGACATCGCGGATGAGCGCGCCTCCCTCTGAGCCACACGGAGGGTGGCGGGACACGATGTCCCGCCCCCAGCCCGCTGTGGAGGAGTTGCGGCGCGCGGATGCGCCCCCCCTGAACGACAAGGATCTGCGCGCCGCCGCGTTCTTCGACCTCGACAGGACGTTGATGGCCGGTTCCTCCGGCGTCTTCTTCGCACGCGCGGCCTATGAGGCGGGGATGATCACGCGCGGGCAGTTGCTCGGCGACCTCTACCAGAACCTCCGCTTTCGCCTGCGCGGCTCCACCGACGACTGGGCCGACGAGGTGCGCCGGCGGGTCGGCGAGATGCTGGCGGGTGTCGCCGTGCGCGACCTGCAGCGCATGTCTCCGCGCGTGCTCGCCGGGGTGCTGCCGCGGCTGTACCCGCAGATGCTCGAGCGCGCCTACGCCCACCAGGACGCGGGGCGGCCCGTGTACATCGTCACCGCCGCCTCCCAGGAGATGGCCGACCTGCTCGCGCACGTGCTGGTCTTCGACGGCGGCGTCGGCTCCCGCCTGGAGGTGCGCGACGGCCGCTACACCGGTCGCGCCGACGGGCCCTTCAACTACCGCGAGGGCAAGGTGCTATCGCTGCGCGAGCTCGCCGCGCGGGACGGCATCGACCTCGCCGCCTCCTACGCCTACTCCGACTCCGAGTCCGACCTGCCGATGCTGCGCGCCGTCGGGCATCCGGTGGTCGTCAACCCCGACACCGACCTCTCGCGCATCGCCGCGCAGGAGGGCTGGGAGGTGCTGCGCCTCGACCATCTCGGGCGGCGCTTGAAGATCGCCGTCGCGCTCTCCGCCGGCGCCACGCTCGCCGGTCTCGGCGGGGTCGTGCGGGGGCGTGCCGTCAGCCGCGACGCCGCGCGGGCATAATCCTCCGCGATGTCCTCCAGCCCCACCCACGGCAAGATCCGCGTCGTCGTCGCCAAGCCCGGGCTCGACGGGCACGACCGTGGCGCCAAGATCATCGCCCGCGCGTTGCGCGACGCAGGCATGGAGGTTATCTACACGGGCCTGCACCAGACGCCCGAGCAGATCGTCGAGACCGTGATCCAGGAGGACGCCGACGCGGTCGGTCTCTCGATCCTCTCCGGCGCCCACATGACGCTGGTGCCGCGGGTGGTGGCGCTGCTGCACGAGCAGGGGATCGACGACGTGCTCGTGACCGTCGGCGGCACGATCCCCGCGGAAGACATCCCCGAGCTCAAGCGTTTGGGGGTGGCCGAGGTCTTCACGCCCGGCGCGCCCACGCAGGCGATCGTCGACTTCATCCGCGCCGGCGTCGCCGATGATTGATTGACTCGTCAGTCAACCGCTTAAAGCAGTAGCATTGTCACGTCCAGATACCCATTAGGAGATCGACCGAATGAAGATTTGCGTCCTTGTCAAGGAGGTTCCGGACGCCGCCGTCGAGAAGCGCATCGACCCCTCGACGGGGCGCATGGACCGCAGCGGTGAGAAGAACCTCAACCCCTACGACACCCACGCCATCGAGGCTGCCATGCAGATCCGCGAGGGCGGCGTGGCGCCGGTGGAGGAGATCGTCGCCGTCACCATGGGGCCGGAGAGCGCCGTACGCGCTCTGCACAAGGCCGTCTCGCTCGGCGCCGACCGCTCGGTGCACCTCGCCGACCCCGCGGTCGCCGGCTCCGACGTGGCCGCCACCGGCTATGCGCTCGCCAAGACGCTCGAGCGCGAGAGCCCCGACCTGGTGCTGCTCGGCCAGCAGTCCGATGACGGCGAGTGCTACACGATCGGCGCCGTCGTCGCCGAGCACCTCGGGATGCCCTCGCTCACGCAGGTGATCAAGATGGACGTCGCCGATGGTGCACTGCGCTGTGAGCGCCAGGCCGAGTATGGCTACGACACCGTGCAGGTCGGCCTGCCCGCGGTGATCTCCGTGGGCGACGCGATCAACGAGCCGCGCTACCCCTCGCTGAAGGCGATCATGGGCGCCAAGAAGAAGCCGCTCGACACCGTCGGCGTCGGCGACGTCGGCATCGACGCCTCGAAGGTCGGCGGCGAGAACTCCGCCGCGCAGTGGGTCTCCGCGAAGGCGCCGCCCGCGAAGGCCTCCGGGGAAATCATCGAGGACGAGGACACCGGCGAGACAGTCGAAAAAATCGTTGCCTGGCTCGACGAGAGGAAGTTGATCTGATGCGGGGCCGGATGATGTTGTCTTCTAAATCGACCCTAACCACTTCACAAAATGAAGGGTTGGGGTCCGAAAAGTTTATGTGCGACACCCCGCGGCGCTCGGCGGAAAGGAACTGAAATGGCAAACATCCTGGTCTACGCGCTGCACTACGAAGGCGCGATCAACAAGAACTCGCTCGGCGCCGTCTCCGAGGGCGCGAAGCTAGCCGCGCAGCTCGGCGGCGAGGCGCACGCGATCCTGCTCGGCGAGAACGTCCCGCATGAGCTGGCGGCCACGCTCGGCAAGTACGGCGCCAAGAAGGTGCTGGTCGCCGAGGGCCCCGAAGGGCTGGCGCAGCCGCTGGTTGACGCGATGGCGGCGGCGATCTCCGGCGGCGACTACAAGTACGCGCTGTTCGGCGGCGGCCTGCTCGGCTTCGAGATCGGCGCCGGCCTCGCCGCGCGCCTCGGCGCCGGCGTGGCGATGGAGGTCACCGGCGTGCGCGCGGAGGGCGGCGAGCTGATCGCCGAGCGCCCGATCCTCGGCGACTCCGCGATCTCCGAGATCAAATACCGCTCGCCCGTGGGGATCATCATCGGCCGCCTCAACGCGTTCGAGATCAAGGAGTCCGGCGCCGGCGATGCGCCCGTGGAGCAGCTCTCCTTCGAGCTCTCCCCGCACGCCTCGCAGGCGAAGATGCTCACCCGCGGCGAACAGCGCGGCGCCGACGTGGACATCGAGGGCGCCTCGATCCTTGTCGCCGGCGGGCGCGGCCTCGGCAAGGCCGAGGGCTTCCAGCTCTGCGAAGACCTCGCCGCGGCCTTCGGCGGCAACACCGCCGTAGCCGCCACTCGCGCGGTGGTCGACGCCGGCTGGTACCCCTACGCGGCGCAGATCGGCCAGACCGGCAAGACGGTCTCGCCGAAGCTCTACCTCGCCGCCGGCATCTCGGGGGCGATCCAGCACAAGGTCGGGATGCAGTCCTCGGAGAACATCGTCGCGATCAACAAGGACTCCAACGCGCCGATCTTCGAGTTCTCCGACCTCGGCATCGTCGGCGATCTCAACAAGATCCTGCCGAAGCTGACAGAGGCCGTGAAGGCGAAGAAGGCGAGCTAGGGCGGAAAATCAGAGGGAGCTCGAGGCGATGAGCCACGCCGACCCCGAAGGGAGCATCTGAGCACTATGTCTGGCCATAATGGTTCCAGCAACGGCAGGGTCGTCCCCGCGGCCTACCCGCCGCCAGTGGACTCCAAGAAGGAATTCGTCAAGCGCGAACTAGACGCCGAGGACGAGCTGATCGAGGTCGGCGTGGTGATCGTGGGTGGCGGCACCGCGGGCTTGGCCTGCGCCAACCGCCTGCTGCAGTTGCTGGCAGACGATCCAGAGATGATGGAGCGCTTGGGCGAAGTGCCGGTGGCGGTGGTCGAGAAGGCGAAGACCTGCGGCGGGCACAACCTCTCCGGCGCGGTCATGCGCCCCGGTCCGCTGCAGGAGCTATTCCCCGCTATGACCCGCGAGCAGTGGCGCGAAGAGGGCTTCGCGTTCGGCGAGGTGAAGAAGGAGTCGGTGTACATGCTCACCGGCCCGAAGTCCAAGCTCCCGGTCCCGATCCCGGCGGTGCCGAACTTCAAGAACCACGGCAACGAGGTGGTGTCGGTGTCCGCGATGGCGCGCTACCAGCAGCGCGTGGCGGAGGAGGCCGGCGCCTACATCCTCGCCGAGACCTCGGCGACGCAGCTGATCGTCGAGGACGGCAAGGTCGTCGGCGTGCGCTCGGGCGACAAGGGCCGCGGCAAGGACGGCGAGCCGCTCGGCAACTTCGAGCCCGGCACCGACATCAAGGCGCAGGCGACCGTGCTGGCGGAGGGCTGCTGGGGCCACCTGACAGGCGCCGCGATCAAGGAGTTCGACCTCGGCAAGGGCCGCGAGCCGCAGGTGTGGGAGCTCGGCGTGAAGGAGGTGTGGAAGGTCAAGAAGCCGCTGGACCGGGTGATCCACACGTTCGTGCAGCCGTGGCCGCTGAAGGTGGCGGCCAAGTACGGCCAGCTCGGCGGCACCTGGATGTACCCGATGAAGGACGAGAAGACGGGCGAGGACATGGTTTCGATCGGGTTCGTGGTCAACCTCAACTACCGCGACGCGACGACCTCGGCGCACGACCTGCTGCAGACGTTCAAGACGCACCCGCTCGTCAAGGGCATCCTCGACGGCGGCGAGCGGATCGCCTGGGGCGCGAAGGCGCTTCCGGGCGGCGGCTACTGGTCGATGCCGAAGCTCTCGATGCCCGGCGCGCTGCTCGTCGGCGACGCCGGCGGGATGGTCAACACGGCGGCGCTGAAGGGCGTCCACCACTGCATCAAGTCGGGGATGCTGGCGGCCGAGTCGATCTACGCGGCGCTCAAGCGCGGTAGCAGCGACCTCTCCGACTACGAGGATGCGGTCGAGAAATCCACGATCGGCACCGAGCTCTACCAGGTGCGCAACACACGGCAGGCATTCCAGAAGGGCTTCCTGATCGGCAGCCTGCTGGCGGGCCCGTCGATCATGTCGAAGGGCAAGGTGCCGCCGGGCCGGCAGGCGTGGCACCCCGACGACGCCGAGCCGATGTTCATCGGCAACACCAAGGACGCCTACCCGAAGCCCGACGGCAAATACACCTTCGACAAGCTCTCCTCGGTGTTCATCACCGGCAATGCCACCCGCGACGACGCGCCCAACCACATCCGCATCCAGAAACACGTTCCGCGGGAGATCGCCGAGACGTGGCGCTGGATGTGCCCGGCCGGGGTCTACGAGATCCCCGAGGACGGGGAGGGCGGGGACAAATCCGGCATGGTGGACGTGACCGTCAACTACACCAACTGCGTGCAGTGCGGCGCGATCACGGCTAAGGGCGGACGCCTCACGACCCCCGAGGGGGGCGACGGGCCTTTGTACCAGATACTCTGACGGCTCCACCAAAGCCTCCGGGCAATACGTGGATGTACTGGCTCGTCTGAAAAAGTCAATGCGATGCATGCGCCTGCGCAACCAAGAGGCGTCTTGGTGTGTTAGGGGGGAGCGATGTCGAGATCGAAGTTGTTCACGGCCCTGAGCACGGCTTCCCTGGCCGCGCTTGCCCTGGCCCTGCCGGCGGCGGGCGCCGGCGCCACCACCGGCGCCGGCACGGGCACCACCGGCACCGGCACGACGGGCACCGGATCCAACCCGACTTTGAGCGCGGGCGTCGAACAGTGCGTGACCGCGCCAACCCAGGCGGACCGCTCGGTGACGTTCACGGGGCAGATGGAAACAGTGGCGGGCGCACACAGGATGGCGATCGAGATCGTGGTGCAGGAGCACACGATCGAAGAAGAAGGCTTCCACACGCTCACCACCGCGGGCCTCGGCTCCTGGCAGCGCTCGGAAGCAGGAGTCAAGATCTACAAGGTGCGCCAGGCGGTCACCGACCTCCCCGCCCCCGCCGTCTTCCGCGCGATCGTGCGCTACCGCTGGATGAACGAAAAGGGCCAGGTCGTCCGCCACGACGAGCGCCGCACCCCGATCTGCAAGCAGCCCGGGGAACGCGCCAAAACCGCAACGGCGTCCCCCGCTACAATGCACTGAGCATGAAGACATCGATCCACCCCACCTACGTGCAGGCCCACGTGCGCTGCACCTGCGGCAACGAGTTCACGACGCGCGCCACGCGCGATGAGATCCACGTCGAGGTGTGCTCCAACTGCCACCCGTTCTACACCGGCCGCCAGAAGCTGGTGGACACCGGTGGCCGCGTCGAGCGCTTCCAGCGCCGGGTGGCGAAGGCCCGTCTGCGCCAGGCGCAGACCGCCGCCGCGGCGCCCGGTCAGAAACAGCCCGAGTAGCCGATGGCCACCGCCGTTGCTCCACCGCAGGCGGCGGCCGGTAACGAGAGCGACGGCGGTCAGCTGGTCGCCCAGCGCGACGCCCCGCTCGGCGGGCAGGCGGTGCTCGAGGGCGTGATGATGCGCGGGGTCTCCAACTGGGCCGTGGCGGTGCGCAAGCCGGCCCTCGACGGATCGGTCGCGCCGCCGGCGTCGCCCAACGGGAACGGCCAGGTCGTGGCGAGCACGCAGACGCCGCCAGCCGGCGAAAACGGCCACGGCCCCACGGAGGCCGACGAGCCGTTGGGCGAGATCGAGGTCTCAAGCTTCCAGCTGAGCTCCCCGCTGCGCCGCCACCGCATCCTGCGCCTGCCGATCGTGCGCGGCGTGGTGGCACTCGGCGAGTCGATGGCGATCGGCTTCCGTGCGCTGAGCGTCTCCGCCAACGCGCAGCTGCCCCCGGTCGAGAGCGCGGGCGAGGGCGACGGCGACGGGCAGGATGGCGCGGAGGCGGAGTCCCAGGAGATCCCCGGCGCGGTGTGGGCCGGCACCGTGGTCATCGCCGTGGTGTTCGCGATCGGCCTCTTCTTCCTCGTGCCCGTCGGCATCACCAGCCTGATCAAGGGCCAGCTCGGCGACAACTCGGTGCTGTTCTGGCTGATCGAGGGGCTGATCCGCACGGCGATCTTCCTCGGCTACATGCTGCTGCTGTCGCGTCTGAAAGACCTGCGCCGCGTGTTCGAGTACCACGGCGCCGAGCACAAGACGATCTCCTGCTATGAGGCAGAGCTGGAGCTGACCCCCACGAACGCGCAGCGCTTCTCGCGCTTGCACCCCCGCTGCGGCACCAGCTTCCTGCTGGTGGTGATGATCGTGGCGATCTTCGTGTTCGCCCCGATCGGCCTGCCGGCGTGGTACTGGCTGGTGCTCACGCGCATCCTCGGCGTGCCGATCATCGCCGGCATCTCCTTCGAGATCATCAAGTTCGCCGGGCGCAACCGCAGCCGCCGCTGGGTGCAGGCGCTGATGTGGCCGGGCCTCAAGTTGCAGTTGCTCACCACCCGCGAGCCAGATCTCCACCAGCTGGCGGTAGCGATCGCCGCCCTACAGGCAGTGCTGGCCCACGAGACCCCGGGCGAGCTGAGCGCCGCCGATCTGGTGGGCGTGGAGGTCGTGGCGTAGGAGCCTCTCCCCGGCGTCCGCGCTCGGCTCGCGCCGCGCTGCGCCGTCCGCCCTGCCGCACGGGCACCCTGGCCAGCGGGGCCACATAGACTGAGACGATGATCGAAGACCTCGTCGAGCAGATCGAGGCGCGCTTCGCCGAGCTGGGCGCGCAGCTGACGGACCCCGCGGTGATCGGCGACCGCGCGCGGTACGCGGAGGCGGGGCGCGCCTACAGCCAGCTGGAGCCGGCGGCAAAGCTGGCCGCTGAGTGGCGCCGCGCGCAGGACGACGCGGCGGGCGCGGAGGAGCTGCTGAGCGAGGACGGCGAGGACGCGGAGGTGCGCGAGCTACTCACGAGCGCCCGCGCGCGCAGCGAGGGACTCGAAGAGGAGATCCGCCTGGCGATGGTGGAAGAGGACCCCAACGACGAGAAGAACGTGATCGTCGAAATCCAGGGCGGCGCCGGCGGCGAGGAGGCGGGGCTGTGGGCGGGCGACCTGTACCGGATGCTCACCCGCTACGCCGAGCGCCGCGGCCTGCAGGTGGAACCGCTGGAGGCGGGGGAGGGCAAGTACACGTTCGCGATCAAGGGCACGGGCGCCTACTCGGTGTTGAAGTTCGAGGGCGGCACCCACCGCGTGCAGCGCGTGCCGGCGACCGAGTCCCAGGGCCGCATCCACACCTCGACCGCCACCGTGGCGGTGCTGCCCGAGGTGGAGGAGGTGGAGGTGGAGATCGACCAGAACGACTTGCAGATCGACGTCTACCGCTCGACCGGCCCGGGCGGCCAGTCGGTCAACACGACCGACTCGGCGGTGCGCATCACGCACAAGCCCTCGGGCGTGGTGGTGGCGATGCAGGACGAGAAGTCACAGCTGCAGAACCGCGAGAAGGCGCTGCGGGTGCTGCGCGCGCGCCTGTACGAGCGGGCGCTGGCCGAGCAGCAGGCCGAGCTGTCGGCCGACCGCCGCGCGCAGGTGGGCACGGGCGACCGCGCGGAGAAGATCCGCACCTACAACTACGGCGAGCGGCGCGTCACCGACCACCGCATCAAGCTCACCACGCACAACCTCGACGCGGTGCTGGAAGGCGAGCTGGACGAGTTCACCCAGGCGCTGCAATCCGACGAGAAGCGCCGCCGGCTGGAGGCGCAGACGGCGGCCCAGCAATGAGCCGCGCGCCGGGGGGTTGGGGATGGGCGGGGTGGGCGGGTCCTAATCGATTGGGAAGGGGGGAGGTGCTCGCACCTCATACCGAGGGCGGTGCTTACTTCCGGCGCGCCCCGCCGAGACGGGCGGTGAGTGCCAAGGACGCGCTGGACGGTGCGATCACCGCGTTCACCGCGGCCGGCGTGGAAACCCCACGTCTCGACGCCGAAGTGCTGCTCGCGCACATTCTCGGCGTGGACCGCACGCGTCTGCTGACCGACGACGAGCTGACCGTGGGCGGCCCCGCCGTGAGGCCCTACCAGGAGGCGGTGCGCCGCCGCGCCGTGCAGCGCGAGCCGGTGGCCTACATCACCGGGGTGCGCGGCTTTCGCCGCCTGGAGCTGGACGTGGACCCCCGAGCTCTGATCCCGCGCCCCGAGACCGAGCTGCTGGTCGAAGCGGCCCTCGGCCTGCCTAAAGGCGCGAGCGTGCTGGACATCGGCACCGGCAGCGGCGCCGTGGCGCTGGCGCTCAAGGACGAGCGTCCCGACCTGCGCGTGACGGGCAGCGACGCGAGCGAGCGGGCGCTGGAGCTGGCGCGCGTAAACGGCGTCAAGCTGCGGCTGAAGGTCGCATGGATGCACGCCGACCTGCTGGAGGGGATGCCCGAAGACTTCGACGCCCTGCTGTGCAACCCCCCCTACGTGGCCGAGTCCGAGCGGGCCGCGCTGGCGCCCGAGATCCTCCGCCACGAGCCCCCCGGGGCGCTGTTCGCCGGGCCCGACGGCCTCGACACGATCCGCTCGCTGCTATCCCAGCTGCCCGAGCGCCCGCGCGTGCGGATGGCGGCGCTGGAGGTCGGCGCCGGGCAGGCGGACGCGGTAACAGAGCTGATGCGCGCGGCGGGCTTTCCCACGGTACGCGTCGAGCGGGACCTCGGAGGGATCGATCGCTTGGTGGTGGGGGAGCGGGGGTAGCAGGCTCGGTCGCGGACCCCGCTTGGGGTCTGGGGAGTTGCCAGGTCGCCATCTGTCAGGGTCGCCGGCAGCTCGGGACTTGACAACTGGTTGCCGGTGTGGTTATAGTCGTGTTGTCTTGATGTTCCGCGAGTGGATCGTCGAGTCAATACATAGAGGATCGGGTTGGGTCGATCGGTGTCCGTGGTTGACCTTCGTTGGAGCGCTCTTGGGGCGTTGTTGGGAGAGGGACCGGGTCGTAGGCTCGAGAGGGAGCATTGATTAGCGTGGTTTCGAGAGCGAGAAACGTGATAGGAGTCGCAGCGCGTCGCCGAAAAGGTGATGCTAGATGCGCCAGCTTGGCGCTGTCGCATATCTCTCTCTCTCTCTCTCTTCGCCTCGTAGTGGTCCCCTCCCCTCGGTCCTAACGGGCCGTCCGGGTTCCCCCGCAGGGGGAAAGGGGAGTAGTTGGCGCGATCGCGCCAACCGCCCGGCCCTGACGGGCCTTTCGTTCCTCTCCGCACGGGGCGGGATGCGCATGCGTCTGAAAGGCAGCGTGGCGTGATGCCCGCGAGCGTGAATCGGCGTCCTGCGGTGTCGCGTGCGCGCGGCGATGACCAATCTCGGGTTGGTCGGCAGGGTCGGTTTGCGGGTATTCAGCGTTCGCGGCTGTTGTCGGCGGCGATTCGCGCGGTCAACGAGTTGGGGTATTCCGACACCTCGGTAGCGGACATCACGACGCGCGCAGGGGTCTCCCGGCGCACGTTCTATGAGCAGTTCGCGGATCGCGAAGCGTGCCTGGCGGCAGCGCTCGACGACGCGCTTGGCGTAGTCGTGAGCGACCTCGCGGAGGTGGCCCTGGAGGATCTTGCGTGGCGTGAGCGGGTGCGTACAGGCCTGTGGACGGTCCTGGTGTTCTTCGATCGTGAGCCGGCGCTGGCACGGGTGCTGGTGGTGCAGGCGTTGCGTGGTGGCCCGCGGGTGCTGGAGCGTCGCGAGGCTGTCCTCGCGCAGCTGACGGCCGTCGTTGACGAGGGCGGCTCGGAGGGCGCGCGTGGGGCTGAGTGCACGCAGTTGACCGCCGAGGGCCTGGTGGGTGCGGCGTTTGGGATCGTGTATGCGCGGTTGTTGAAGGGTGAGCGCCGGCAGCTTGTGGGGCTGTTGGGTGGGTTGATGGGGATGATCGTGCTGCCCTACCTGGGGCCCGCGGCGGCGCGGCGTGAGCTGGCTCGTCCGGCGCCGGCGGCCCCCGTGCGTTCTGCAACCACGCGCGTCTCACCCGGTGCTACAAGCTCTGCGCGTCCCGAGGCCGATCCTCTGGAGACCGTACCGATGCGCCTGACGTATCGGACCTCGCGGGTGCTGGAGGGTGTAGCCGAGCTGGCTGGCCGGGGCACTGACCCGAGCAACCGCCAGGTCGGTGAGTTTGCGGGAATCCCCGACGCGGGCCAGGTCTCGAAGCTGCTGCGTCGTCTGGAGCGCCTGGGGTTGCTGGCGAATGGCGGCCCGGGGCATCTGAAGGGCGAGCCGAACGCGTGGCGGCTGACCGCTCAGGGCGAGCTGGTTGCGCGGAGCATCCTTGCGCACGGCCGGTTTGAGAGCGAGGCCGCGTGATGCGTGGCCGTGACCTTGTTGGTCGTGTGGCTTGTGGTTGTGCGCCGGTGGGCGTGTCGTCGTTGATCGATCGAGGGGTGCTCCCCTCTGTACTGGAGGAGATGCTTTGATGGGTGCTCGTAGACTGATCTCGGCAGTTCTGGTTTTACTTTGCGCGATAGTCTGCGGGCTCGCGTTGACGGGCGCCCCGGCGCTGGCCGCGGCGCCCGTGGTCGAAGGGGAGACGTTCACGGACGTCGGCTCCGGCAGCGCGGAATTGACCGCGCGGGTCAACGCGGAAGGCTCGCTGAGCGAATACTTCTATGAATACGCGACGGCAACCGAATACGCCGCTAGCTCCACGTATGGCTCCATGACGCCGGCTACGAGCTTCGGTGCGGGTCAAGAAACACTCGGGGCGCCAGCGCAGCTGAACGGCCTGCAACCGAACACCGAATACGACTTCCGGATCGTTGTCACGAACACAAACGGCGAAACGACCGACGGACCGAACGCAACGTTCAAAACGCTACCCAAGAGTCTCCTCGGACTGCCCGATGGACGCGTTTATGAACGAGTTAGCCCCGTCGAAGACGGACAGGCGGAGGTCTATACGCCAGCTGTCTACGAAAACCGACTGCCACGGTCGGAAGGCATCTTTACAGAAAATGTGTTTGCTGTCTCGACGGAAGGTGATTCGGTGGTATATCAGGGTGCTGCGACCGTTGGTGGGAAGAGCGAAGGTAATGCGTATCTTGCGACACGCTCCGCGAGCGGTGGCTGGCGACAGAGTGACATCGAGCCGGCCGGCAGTCGTGGTGCCGACTACTTTGCTTTTTCCAGTAATCTATCGACTGGCTTTATCGAAGCGTCCAGCGAAGTCGGGCTCGACCAAGGGGTTCTACCGCTCTCCCCGGAAGCGCCCGGCGAAGGCCATTGGATTCCCTATGAGCACGGTCTGGAGAGCGAAAGTTATCAGCCGCTGATCACAAAGTCTGCCTCGCTGCATCGCGGAGAAGAATTGCATGCCAACTATGCCGGGTCTTCGGCGGATCTCAGCCAGGTGTTCTTCGGCGCGAACGACGCATTGACGAAAAATGCCGCTGAAATCGACCCGTTCGAAACTAGTCGCCCTGGTGCGCCCGGAATATATGTCGCAGAAAACTTGTATGAGTCTGTGGATGGTCGGTTGAGTCTCGTCAATGTCTTGCCCAATGAAACCACGGAACCAAATGCGGTCTTCGGTGCCCCATGCATCTCCCATCATGGGCCCGCCTTCTGCTTCGAACCGCATGAGGGCAGTCGGACGGACCAACTGCCGACCGGTGAAGCCGCGGATCTCAGTCGTGTGGTTTCGGCTGATGGGTCGCGGGTTTTCTGGACCGATCTGGATACGGGTGACCTGTATGTGCGTGAAGATCCCTCATCGGGTGACGCGCGGACGGTACAAGTGGACGCCAGTATCGGCGGCCACGGGCGGTTCTGGACGGCAAGCGTGACCGGGTCCAAGGTGTTCTTTACGAAGGGCAGCCGCGATTTCCTTGGTGAACCGGACGGCGAACTCTATGAGTACGAACTGGAAAGCGGGCGGACGAACGATCTCACGCCCGGGGTGGAAGTCGTTGGTGTGATCGGCGCCAGCGAAAACGCTGAATACCTCTACTACGTCGAGAGTAACAATAAGCTCGAGCTTTGGCATGACGGTACATCCACTTTCCTTGCGACTCTCTCCACCTCGGATGGCGGAGAAGAAGAAGAGCCAATCAGCCCCTACCAGCATCCGGCGGGTGATTGGTATGCCAATCTTGGCGAGCGTACCGCCGAGGTCACGCCGGAAGGGAACGCGCTGGTGTTTATGTCCAATCAGAGCCTGGCGGCTGTGGGATACCCGAACGGGCCTGCAAACGGTGGGATGGAGGAGGTCTACGTGTACGAGGCTGAAGACGGCGGGCGATTGTTCTGCGCTTCGTGCAGCCCCAGCGGGGAAGCTCCGCCGGTCGGCTCGTATGGTGCGGCGGCATTTGTGCCGGTCAGCTGGCATGGCACCTATCAGCCGCAGGTGATCTCTGACGACGGCAGCCGGGTGTTCTTCGACAGCGCTGAGCCGCTGGTGCCGCAGGATACGAATGGCAAGCTCGACGTGTATGAGTGGGAGCGCGACGGGGCGGGCAGCTGTGCTGAAAGCACCGGGTGTATCTATTTGCTTTCGGGTGGGCAGGACGGGTCTTCCTCGTGGTTGTTGGGTTCGAGTGGGAGTGGAGATGATGTGTTCTTGGCGTCGCGTGCGCCGTTGGTGGCGGGTGATCCGTACGACGCGTTTGCTGTGTATGACGCGCGGGTCGGTGGTGTGCAGTCGCTGGTGCCGCCGGCGTGTTCGGGCACTGGATGCCAGGGACTGCCGCCAGCGCCGCCGATCTTTGCGACCCCGGCGAGCGTGACGTTTGCTGGGGTGGGCAACTTCCCCGCTCCGTTAACGTCCAAGACATCGACTTTGGGGAAGGGCAAGCCAAAGCCCAAAGCAAAGGCCAAATCGCTGACGCAGGTGCAGAAGCTCGCACGAGCCCTGAAGGCGTGTAAGAAGAAACGGGGGGACGCTCGTGTGGTGTGTCGCTCGCGGGAGCGCAGGCGTTACGCGGCCAGGGCTGGTGCTGGGAAGTCTTCGATTAGGGTGGGGAGGTAGTGATGTTGGCGAGACGTGTCGCTGTATTGCTGGTTGTGTGCGTTGGTAGCGCGTTGTGGCTGCCGGTATGTGCGTCGGCATCGACGTTGCCGGCGCCCGGCTGGGAGGTCTTTACGCGTGTGGCGCCCGGCTACCTGCCGCCCGGTGGTGAAGGACGGGTCGAAATCTTTGTATATAATGTCGGTGCGGCGTCTGGGGAAGATCCGACGGTTACCGACGTGCTACCAGCCGGTGTAACGGCGACGGGCGAATTCGTAGGTGAATGCACAGGTGGTGGCACAAGGGTCGTGACGTGTAAGGGGGCAGGGAGCATACCCGTCGGCGAAGTTGAGGAAATTGCAGTCAAGGTGAAGGTGGCGTCGGGTGTTGTGTCGGGCAGTGAAGGCACGAATCAGGTTTCGGCGGCAGGTGGTGGTACGCTCGCGCCGGCGGAGCAATCCAAGCAGGTACGATTCAGTTCGACGTTGCCGGGGTTCGGGGTCTCGGGTTTCGATGCGTGGTTTACGAACGCGGACGGGATGACGGATACGCAGGCGGGATCGCACCCGTACGAGCTGACCGTCGTCTACTCGGTGAACAGCGAAGGGAACTACGAAGAAGGAGTTGGCCGCTTCGAAAATCCGACGGGCGGGGAAGCGAGGCATATAGTTGTCAATCTGCCTCCGGGTGTCGTTGGTAACCCGACGGCGGTGCCGCGCTGCACGGTTCAACAGTTCGACGGCGAAAGCAGGTCCGAAGAACCTTCGTGTCCGGCATCGACGCAGATCGGCGTCGATGAAGCGGATGTACTGGGTATCGTGGTTGCCTTCAAGCTGTATAACCTGGTTCCGCCGCCGGGGGTGGCGGCTCAGTTTGGCTTTGATTTTCAGGGTAACCCGGTGTTCTTGGACGCGCGTGTGCGGACGGGTGGCTCCTCGGCGCTCTCCGGGGACTATGGAATCAGCGCGAGCGTCGAAAACATCCCGCAGAAAGCGGTTCTTTTCAACAGGACGACGATCTGGGGTGTCCCCGGCGAAGAAAGTCATGCCGAACAGCGTGGCGGGCTGCCCTCTGGTACGGGTGATAAGCCGTTTTTGACGGTCCCGACGTCGTGTGAAGGCCCTCAGGAATTCTCGATCGAAGCGCTCGGTACGTGGCAGGACGCCAACCTGACGGGCAACGCGTCGATGGTGACGCACGACAGCACCGGTACGCCGGTAGGGTTCATAGGCTGTGACCATATGGCGTTCGCGCCGGCGATTTCGGTCTCGCCCGACACGAGCCGGGCGGATAGCCCGGCCGGGATGACGGTCGAGGTCGAAGCGCCCGAGCAAGGTCTCGCCACCCCGGAAGGGCTCTCCACGTCGAATATCAAGGACACGACAGTCACGCTGCCAGCGGGTGTGGCGATCAACCCGGGTCAGGCCGCTGGTCTGGTCGCGTGCCAGTACGCCCAGGACGGGATGAGCGGCGAAGGCCCGCCGGAATGTCCGGCTGCTTCGAAGGTCGGGACGGTTGAAATCGAAACGCCCCTTCTGGCTGAAGAGATGAAGGGCAACGTCTACATCCTCCCGCCCGATCCGCCGAACATACAGCTGCTGGTCGCCGCGTCCGGCGGAGGCGTGAACCTCAAGCTAATCGGCCACGTGCATCTCGACGAAGCCACCGGGCAGCTCACGACAACGTTCAGCGATACCCCGGAGTTGCCGTTCAGCGACCTGAAACTGTCCTTCAGCGGCGGTGCGCAAGCAGCACTCGCGACGCCGACGCTGTGCGGCAGCTATGAAACGACCTCAGATTTCACGCCGTGGACGGCACCGTTGGTCCAGGACGCCTACCCATTCAGCAGCTTCGCGATCACCAGTGGCCCGGATGGCACCGCGTGTCAGGATCCATTGCCGTTCGCGCCGGAGATGATCGCGGGTGCGACGACCGACCAGGCCGGTGGGTACACGGACTTCTCGATGTTGTTGCAGCGTGGTGATGGCCAGCAGCGGATCAAGAGCCTGCAGTTCAAGACCCCGGAGGGTCTGCTGGGAATGATCAGCAAGGTCCCGTTGTGCGGGGAACCGCAGGCTGCGGAAGGGACGTGTCCGGGAGCGAGCGAGATCGGGCACACCGTCGTCACTGCCGGCCCTGGTCCCTACCCGCTAGTGGTCCCCGAACCGGGGCAGCCACCCGCGCCGATCTACCTCACCGGCAGCTACAAGGGCGCCCCCTACGGGTTGGCGATCGTGGTGCCGGTGATCGCCGGACCGTTCAACCTGGGCACGACGGTGGTGCGGGGGAGGATCGAAGTGGACCCGGAGACCTCGCAGTTGACGATCACGACTGATCCGTTGCCTGTGGTCTTGGATGGGGTGCCGGTGGATATGCGGACGATCGACGCGGTGATCGACCGCAAGGAATTCATGTTCAACCCCACCAACTGCAACCCACAAGCCTTCTCAGGCACCGCAACCAGCGTCGAAGGAACCCAAGCCGCGCTCTCAAGCCCCTTCCAGGTCGGCTCCTGCCGCAGCCTGACGTTCAAACCGGGGTTCAAGGTCTCGACGTCGGCGAAGACGTCGCGGACGCAGGGCGCGAGCCTCCGGGTCACGATGACCCTGCCCGACGAAGGCGGGTTGAGCAGTACAGCGAATGTGCAGCGAGTCAAGGTGTCGCTACCGAAACAGCTGCCGACACCGTTGAAAACGCTGCAGAAGGCCTGTTTGGAAAAGACGTTCGCGGAAAACCCCAAGAACTGCCCCGTGGCCTCACAGGTCGGGACGGTCAAGGTCTCAACCCCGGTGCTCCAGGGTGGTCTGACGGGGACGGCGTACTTCGTCTCCCATGGTGGCGCGAAGTACCCGGAACTGATCATGGTGCTGGTCGGCGAGAATGGTGTGACGGTGCAGGTGCATGGGGAAACGCAGATCAGCAAAGCGGGGATCACGACTGCGACGTTCGCGACGGTGCCTGATGTGCCGTTCTCGAACTTCGAACTCACGCTGCCGCAGAGGGAATTCCCGGCGTTGACCGCGAACGGGAACCTCTGCAAGGGCACGCTGCTGATGCCCACCGAACTAGTCGGCCAGAACGGCCTCGTGATCAGCCAGAACACGAAGATCGCCGTTACCGGGTGCCCGAAGACGAAGAAGGCGACCCACAAGAAGAAGGCGCACCACAAGGCCGCCAAGGGCAAGCGGAAGAAGAAGTAGCCGCGCTGAGGCCCCAGTTCCGAGGGCATGGATGCCCTAGCAGCGCTTTGGGGTGCTCGTCGCCGGGGTGCGGTGGTGGTGGGTCGGCTGGGTGTGTCGGGACTTGACAGCAAGACGCAGGTGTGGTTACAATGGCGTTGCTGTTGGCCACCCCCCCGGGTGGCTGGACGTAGACATAAGACCGGGTTTGGGTCAACCAACCTTGTGGTTGACTCGACGCGAGCAGGGAACGATTGGGAAGAGGGCCTGGGTCGCGAAGCGTTATGAGGGAGCTTGTTCAGCGTGTTTTCTAGAGGGAGAAACGTGATAGGGGTCATTGCACCCGCGGTGAGATGTGATGCTAGATGCGCCAGCTTGGCGCTGTCGCATCTCTCTCTCTCTCTCTCTCTCTTGCCCTAGAGGGCCACGCCCCGAACACGCTGATCACCGGGCCCTAAACGGCCATCCCGCCCCCGCACGCGGGGGTAGGCTTCACGCGGCCAATCACCTCGGCCGACGTCTAGCTTGGGGGGCAGTCTGATGCCCACGCGCGCGGCGGCGAGGCGTGGCGTTCCGGTACCGAGGACTCCGGTGGCGAGGCGTTCCGGCGGTGAGGTTGTCTCGCGTACGCGTTTGGTGGAGATTCAGCGCATGCGGCTGCTCGCGGCGGCGGTTCGCGCGGTTGATGAGCTGGGTTACGCGGATACCACGGTCGCGGACATCACGAGTCGCGCGCGGGTCTCGCGGCGCACCTTCTACGAGCTGTTCTGCGACCGCGAAGCGTGCCTGGCAGCAGTGCTGGAGGATGCTCTAGGGCTGATCCAGGCAGAGCTCGCCGCTGCAGAGCTTGAGCGCCAGGTATGGCGCGAGCAGGTCCGGGTGGGGCTATTTACGATCCTCTCGTTCCTGGATCGTGAGCCGGTGCTCGCGCGGGTGCTGGTGGTGCAGGCCCTGCGTGGTGGTACGCAGGTGCTAAAGCGGCGCGAGGAGGTCCTGGCGCAGCTGGCTGGTGTAGTGGACGAAGGGCATCTACAGAGCGTGCGCACGCAGCAGTGGACGCCGCTGACCGCGGAGGGACTGGTTGGTGCGGCGTTCGCAATCGTGTATGCACGGCTGCTGCGCGGTGAGCTCGAGCCACTCACGGGCCTGCTGGGGGAGTTGATGGGAATGATCGTGCTGCCCTACCAGGGTGCCTCCGTGGCGCGACGGGAGCAGACGCGTCCTGTGCCGGTTCTGTCTGCGAGGAGTGTGGGCGCGCAGCGTGGGTCCGCGGAGGGTGCAGCCGACCCATTGGGCGGTGTGGCGATGCGTCTGACGTATCGAACCGCGCGGGTCCTTGAAGGGATCGCTGAGCTCGGCCGCCAGGGATCGAGCCCGAGCAACCGTGAGGTGGGCGAGCATGCGGGGATCTCGGACCCTGGGCAGGTCTCCAAGCTGTTGGCGCGCCTGGAGCGCCTGGGGCTGCTTGCGAATACTGGTCCGGGGCGTGTGAAGGGAGAGCCGAACGCGTGGTCGCTGACCGCGAAGGGGGAGGCGGTCGCCGGGAGTATCCGGATGCACGCTCCCGCTGTTGATGAGTCTTGTGGCGGTGCGCGGTTGGGCGCGTCGTTGTTCACCGATCGAGGGGTTCTCCCCTCTGCCTTGGAGGAGGAGATGGTTAGATGATCGCTCGTAGGTTGACGCTGGCTGGCTTGGTATTGCTGTGCCTGACGGTCGGGACGCTGCTGCTCGGGGGTACCGCGGCGCTGGCGGCAGGGGTCCCCACGATCGAAGGGGAGTCCTTCTCGGGGGTCGGTTCCTCGAATGCGACGTTGAATGCGCAGATCGACCCCAACGGCTCCTCCGCCAGCTATTACTGGGAATACGGCTCGACTGAAGCGTACGGGTCGAAGACGCCCGAAGTGCTCCTCGGCGAAGGCGAAAGCGCGCTGCCTGCCATGGCGCACTTGGAAGGCTTGGCCGCGAACAGCGAATACCACTTCCGGGTCGTCGCGGTCGGCGAAGCGGGCACCGAACACGGCACCGACACCACCTTCCGCACGCTGCCGATCAGCCCGCTTGGGCTGCCGGATGGCAGGGTGTATGAAATGGTGAGCTCGTTCGGGAGCGCACAGAACGGAACCGCGCAAGTATACACGCCCAACGTACACGGCCGCAATTTGGCCTTGGCGGAAGGCATCCCCACAGAGCTGCCGTTTGAGGTAGCTGCGGACGGCGAAGCCGCGGCGTATGCGGGCGACCCGTCGAGCGGCGGCAACGGTAAGGGTGGAAACAACTCGGGTAACGAGTATATGGCGACGCGGCTCGCTGGGGGTGGTTGGCGGCAGGTGAATATCCAGCCCCTCGGGAAGTACAGCACGTTCTACCGAGCTTTTTCGAGTGATCTTACAAGCGCGGTCCTTACGGCCTCGAGTGAGACGGGGCTCGAAGACGGACTGCCGCCGCTGTCGCCTGAAGCACCCGGCGACGCCTATACGGATCTCTTTCGGCACACTTTTGACGGAGAAGCGTATGAACCGTTCTTCACCGATGGCGTGACGCTTCACCGGCCTGCCGAAGTACCAGGCTATGGGATAGCTGCACTAAAGGTAGTCTATGCCGGCGCGTCGGCCGATGCCAGCGAGCAGTTGTTTGAGGTTAACGATGCGCTGACCGCAAACGCCAGTGAACTCGCAGAACCCAATTCGGGAAACGAAGTTCCTGAAGGCAATCTATATGTTTCGGTTGGTGGGCATTTGAGCCTGGTGAACGTGCTCCCGGATGGCTCCACGGATCCACAGGTGACCTTTGGCTCCTTGGTCAGTAACGGCCTCCCTTACAACGGTCAAGTCAATCTCAGTCATGTGATTTCGGGGGATGGGTCGCGGGTCTTCTGGACTGATTGGGGTTCGGGTGGTCTGTATGTGCGGGAGAACCCGACGTCCAGCGACGCGAAGACGGTCGAGATCGCGGCTGGGGGGCACTTCTGGACGGCGAGCGCGGATGGGTCGAAGGTGTTCTACACCGATGGCGGACTGTATGAGTACGAAGTCGAAAGTGGCCGGACGATCGATTTGACGCCCGGTGTTGAAGTGGTGGGTGTGGTCGGCGCGAGTGAAGATGGGGAATCTCTCTACTACGTCGATAGCAGCGAAAACCTCTACCTGTGGCATGCTGGCGTCTCGACACTGGTCGCGGCGGGCCTTTCGCCCGACGATGGCGGAAGTGTAGATCCGGTACCGCCTTACGCCGGTGGCCGATACGAACCTGAAGTCGGGGACTGGGCTGGGGAGATTGGGTTGCGGACGTCGGAGGTGACGCCGGATGGGGGGGCTGTGGCGTTCATGTCGAAACAGAGCCTGCCGGTGGCGGGTTACCCGCATGGCTATCCGAACGAAGGGCTGGAGGAGGTGTACGTGTATGAGACTGAAGGCGGCGGGAGCCTGTTCTGCGTCTCGTGCGGTCGCAGCGGCGAAGCGCCCCCGGTGAACGGTGAAGGTGCGGCCGCGTTTCTGCCGGTCAGCTGGATGACGACGGAGCAGCCGCAGGTGGTCTCCGACGATGGGAGCAGGGTGTTCTTCGATAGCTGGGAGCCGCTCGTCTCGCAGGATACGAATGGGAAGCTCGACGTGTATGAGTGGGAGCGCGACGGTGTGGGCAGCTGCCGTGAAGGCGAGGGGTGCCTGTACTTGCTTTCGGGTGGTACCAGCTCGTCTTCGTCGTGGTTCCTGGGTGCGAGCGCGAGCGGTGACGACGCGTTTGTGATCTCCCGTGCGGATCTCACGGGGACCGCTGGGTATGAAGGGTTCGCGGTGTATGACGCGCGGGTCGGCGGTGTGCAGCCGGTCGCGTCGCCGGTGTGTACGGGCTCGGGTTGTCAGGGTGTCCCGCCGGCGGCGCCGATCTTCGCGACGCCGGCGAGCGTGACGTTCGCCGGCGTCGGGAACTTCCCCCCGCCCACGTCGGCAAAAGTGGTCGTGAAATCGAAAGCCAAGGCCAAGCCCGCGAAGTGCAAAAAGGGCGAGGTGCGCGAGCGCGACAAATGCGTGCGAAAGCCAAAATCTAAGAAGGCGAAGAAATCTGGCCGCGAGGGGGGCAAGCGATGAAAAACCTGGTGCCTGAGCCGACAGCGGCGGGCAAACTCACTAGCCGTGGGTCGGTATTTCCGTGTGGCGTAGCTGGAATCGTGATCCTCCTGGCCGCTTTCGCGACCCTTGTGTCGTTTAGCGCTACAGCCTGGGCTGAGACTCCCGCGCCGGGTTGGGAGGCGTTTACGCGGGTTTCGCCGGCGTACCTCCCGCCGGGGGGTACTGGGCAGATCGAAGTGCATGTCTATAACACCGGGTCGAGCATGGGCGAACGTCCGAGGATCGTGGATGAGCTGCCAGCCGGCGTGAGCGCGACCAGCGCCATAGTAGGTCTCCGGACCGGCCTTTCGAACCAGCAATATGGTAGCGGGAGCGAAGATGGTGAATGCGTGGGTGTGCAGGTCGTGACGTGTACCGCGGAAGTGGTTCCGGCGGGCGCGTACGCGATCGTGCTCATCAACGTGAGCGTCGCCGCAAGCGTGGGTGGTGAAGCGACCAACCATGTTGCGGTCACTGGGGGTGGCGCGTTGAGCCCGGCGGTGGAATCGACGCAGATCAGGTTCAGTGGGGAAGAAGCACCCTTTGGTTTCTCCGCCTTCGATGCGTGGCTGACGAACGCGGATGGGTCGGCGGATACGCAGGCTGGCTCGCACCCGTACGAGATGACAGTTGTATACGCCATGAACGGAAGAGGTCATGGTTCACCATTGGAATATCCCACGGGTGGCGAATCACAGCAGCTGGTTGTCAATCTGCCGCCGGGGATCGTCGGTAGCCCGGCGGCTATACCGCGCTGCACCCGCCGGCAGTTCGACGGCGAAACCGGAGAGGGAGAACCGCACGAAGAGGAACCGACATGTCCGGCGTCGACGCAGATCGGTGTGGATGAATCGGTCGTGCAGGGAATAAATATTCCGTTCAAGGTGTACAACCTAGTACCGCCGCCTGATATCGCGGCACAGTTCGCGTTCGATTTTCAGGGCACGGATGTGTTCTTGAATGCGGGGGTGCGATCAGGCGGGCCGACGCCGCTCGACTCGGACTACGGGATCAGTGTGCATACGCTCGTACCGCAGAAAGCGGTGCTGTTCAACACTACGACGATCTGGGGTGTCCCGAGCGAAGAAAGCCACAACGAACAGCGCGAAGCGCCGTCAACCGGTGGATCGGTGCCGTTGTTGACGGTGCCGACCTCCTGTGAAGGCCCACAGGAATTCTCGATCGAAGCACTCAACACCTGGCAGTACGCGAACCTGCACTCACGGGCGTCGGTGCTCACGCACGACAGCGCCGACACGCCGGTTGGGTTCACGGGCTGCAGCGATCTGGGGTTCGATCCGTCGTTGAGTGTCGCGCCGGATACGAGCGCGGGGGATACCCCGGCGGGGTTGACGACCGAAATCAAAGTACCCCAAGAAGGCCTGGAGACCCTGCACGGGATCGCGACGTCCAACCAGAGGGACGCGACGGTCGTGCTTCCAGAAGGGCTGGTGCTGAACCCCGGGCGGGCATCAGGCCTGGCTGCGTGTCCGGTCGATGAAGATGGTGTGGGTCAGGAAGGTCCGCCGCGGTGTCCGTCGGCCTCGCAGGTCGGAACTGCAACGGTGTTGACTCCGCTTCTTGCTGAACCGTTGGAAGGCAAGGTGTATGTCGTCGAATCTCAGCCGCCTGACGTGAAACTGCTGATCGCGCTCGCCGGCCAGGGCATTGAAGTCAAGTTGGTAGGCGATGTGCACCTGAATACCAGTACGGGGCAGTTGACGACGGTGTTCAAGGAAACGCCGGAGGTGCCGTTCACGAGTTTCAAACTCGCGTTCAGCGGCGGGTCGCAGGCAGCGCTTATTACTCCGCCGGGGTGTGGGCTGTTCACGAGCACTTCGGACTTCACGCCGTGGAGCTCCCCGGCGGTCGAAGATGTGTTCTCGCCGAGCAGCTTCCAAATCGCGACCGGGACCAACGGTGCGCCATGCGCTTCGCCGCTGCCGTTCACGCCGACGATGATCGCGGGTGCTACGACTGATCAGGCGGGTGGGTATACGGCGTTCTCGTTGTTGCTGTCGCGTGGGGATGATCAGCAGCGGATCTCCAAACTGCAGTTCAAGACGCCGAAGGGCCTGCTGGGGATGATCAGCCACGTCCAGCTCTGCGAAGAACCCCAGGCCGCCAAGGGCGAATGCCCATCGGGCTCGCAGATTGGGCATACGATCGTGGGTGCAGGTGCGGGCCCGGATCCGTTGTACGTGCCGGAGGAAGGCAAGCCGGAAGCCCCGATCTACATCACCGGCCCCTACGAGGGCGCCCCCTACGGGCTACTGATCGCGGTCCCCGTGATCGCCGGCCCGTTCAACCTCGGGACGACTGTCGTGCGGGGGAAGATCGAAGTTGATCCGCAGACCTCGCAGTTGACGATCACGACGGACCCGTTGCCGGTGGTCTTGGATGGCGTGCCGGCCGATCTGCGGACGATCAACGCGGTGATCGACCGCAAGGAATTCATGTTCAACCCCACCAACTGCAACCCTCAAGCTTTCTCAGGCACAGCAACCAGCACCGAAGGAACCCAAGCGCCATTGTCCAGCCCCTTCCAGGTCGGCTCCTGCCGCAGCCTGACGTTCAAACCAGGCTTTGAGGTCTCGACGTCGGCGAAGACGTCGCGGACGCAGGGTGCGAGCCTGGACGTGAAGATGACGCTCCCCGACGAAGGCGGTCTGAGCAGCACCGCGAACGTGCAAAGGGTCAAGGTGTCGCTACCGAAACAGCTCCCAACCCCGCTGAAAACGCTGCAGAAGGCCTGTCTTGAAAAGACGTTCGCGGAAAACCCCAAGAACTGCCCCGTCGCCTCGCAGGTGGGGACGGTCAAGGTCTCAACCCCGGTCCTCCCCGGTGGCCTGACCGGCACGGCGTACTTCGTCTCGCATGGTGGCGCGAAGTACCCGGAACTGATCATGGTCCTCGTCGGCCAGAGCGGCGTCACGGTCCAGGTGCACGGCGAAACGCAGATCAGCAAAGCGGGGATCACGACTGCGACGTTCGCGACGGTGCCGGATGTGCCGTTCTCGAGCTTCGAATTGACGTTGCCGCAGCGGGAATTCCCGGCGTTGACCGCGAACGGGAACCTCTGCAAGGGCACGCTGCTGATGCCCACCGAACTGGTCGCCCAGAACGGCCTCGTGATCACCCAGAACACGAAGATCGCCGTCACCGGGTGCCCGAAGGCGAAGAAGGCGACCCACAAGAAGCCCGCGAAGAGGAAGGCGCATCGCAAGGCCGTCAAGGGCAAGCGGAAGAAGAAGTAAGCGCTCGCGCTGAGTCCCGGGCGCTGTCGGGGCGCCCGGGGTCGGGCCCGCCGAAGGCGCCGATCGATCGGCGCCTTCGGCGTTCTGCGAGTTGTCGGCGGGGGCTCGAACGCGCCGGTACGAGAGCTGGCTAGAACCGGGAAGGCGAGGAAGGCCGCTCTGGCAGCTCGGGACTTGACAACTGGTTGCGGGTGTGGTTATAGTCGTGTTGTCTTGATGTTCCGTGTGTGGATCGTCGAGTCAATACATAGAGGATCGGGTTGGGTCGATCGGTGTCCGTGGTTGACCTACTGCTGGAGCGCTCTTGGGGCGCTGTCGGGGAGAGGGACCGGGTCGTAGGGCTCAAGAGGGAGCATTGATTAGCGTGGTTTCGAGAGGGAGAAACGTGATAGGAGTCCCAGCGCGTCGCCGAAATGGTGATGCTAGATGCGCCAGCTTGGCGCTGTCGCATCTCTCTCTCTCTCTCTCTCTCTTCGCCTGGGGCACTCCGGGCTGAGCCTGGCGAGCGCCCCGATCGGCCGGGTCTAGCGGGCCGATCGGAGTCCCCTGCGGGGGACATGGGACGGTCGTGCGCGTGCGAGCGCTCGACGCCCCGCGTTGATCTCCCGCGAGTTGGCGGGCTTGATGTGCTCTGTGGGAGGTTGGTGTGATGCCGGCGCAGACGCGTCGGCGTCCGGTGGTGTCGCGCTCGCGCGGCGATGAGCGCTCTGCGGCTGGCCGGCAGGGTCGGTTTGCGGGCATCCAGCGTTCGCGGCTCTTGTCGGCGGCGCTTCGCGCGATAGATGAGCTGGGGTACTCCGATACCTCGGTAGCTGACATCACCACGCGTGCGCGGGTGTCGCGGCGCACGTTCTACGAGCAGTTTCCGGATCGTGAAGCATGTTTGGCGGCTGCGCTCGAGGACGCGCTCGGCGTGGTTGTAAGTGACCTCGCCGAGGCGGTCCCGGGGGGTCTTGCGTGGCGTGAGCGGGTGCGGGGGGGCCTGTGGAGGATCCTGGTGTTCTTCGATCGTGAGCCGGTGTTGGCGCGGGTGTTGGTGGTGCAGGCGTTGCGTGGTGGCCCACGGGTGCTGGAGCGCCGTGAGGCGGTGCTCGCGCAGTTGACGGCCGTGGTCAACGGTGGCCGTGGGGAGGGCGCGCGTGGGGGAGAGTGCACGGCGTTGACCGCGGAGGGTTTGGTGGGTGCGGCGTTTGGGATTGTGTATGCGCGGCTGTTGAAGGGCCAGCGCCAGCCGTTCACGGGTCTGTTGGGTGAGTTGATGGGGATGATCGTGCTGCCGTATCTGGGGCCGGCGGCGGCGCGGCGTGAACTGGCCCGTCCGGCTCCCGCGCGTGCCGTGACAGCTCGCGTCTCGTCTGACCCCGGAAGCTCTGAGCCCACGGCCGATCCGCTGGAGGGTGTCCCGATGCGTCTGACGTATCGCACCTCGCGGGTGCTGGAGGGCGTCGCCGAGCTAGCCGGGCACGGCTCTGACCCGAATAACCGGCAGGTGGGTGAGTTTGCGGGGATACCCGACGCGGGGCAGGTTTCGAAGCTTTTGCGGCGTCTGGAGCGTCTGGGGTTGCTGGCGAATGGCGGTCCGGGGCATCTGAAGGGCGAGCCGAACGCGTGGCGGCTCACCGCTCAGGGTGAGTTGGTCGCGGGGAGCATCCGTGCTCACAGCCGGTTCGAAAGGGAGGCCGCGTGATGCCCGCTCGGGTCTTTGTCTGTTTGACGGTTTGTCGTTGTGCGCCTGTGGGCGTGTCGTTGTTGATCGATCGAGGGGTTCTCCCCTCTGCTCTAGAGGAGGAGATGGCTCGATGATTGCTCGCAGGTTCACTCTGGCTGGCTTGGTTTCGCTGGGCGTGTTGGTCGGGATGTTGGGAGGGAGCCCGTTGGCGTCAGCGGCGGGCGCGCCCACGATCGAAGGGGAGTCCTTCTCGGGGGTCGGCTCCTCGAATGCGACGCTGAATGCGCAGATCGACCCCAACGGCGTGGCCACGAGCTACTACTGGGAATACGGGCCGACCGAAGCGTACGGGTCGAAAACGCCTGAAGTATTGCTCGGCGAAGGCGAAAGCGCGCTGCCGGCCTCGGCGCACTTGGAAGGCCTTGCCGCGAACAGCGAATACCACTTCCGGGTCGTCGCGGTCAGCGAAGCGGGCACCGTACACGGCCCTGACACCACCTTCCGCACGCTGCCGATCAGCCCGCTGGGGTTGCCGGATGGCAGGGTGTATGAAATGGTGAGCTCGTTCGGGAGCGCACAGAACGGAACCGCACAGGTGTACACGCCCGATGTATACAGCCTCGAATTGGCCCTGTCGGAAGGCACCTTCACGAAGCTCCCGTTTGAGGTGGCTGCCGATGGCGAAGCCGCGGCGTATGCGGGCGACCCGTCGAGTGGCGGCAGCGGCAAGGGCGGGCAGAACTCAGGTAACGAGTATCTGGCGACGCGGCTCCCCGGGGGTGGATGGCAGCAGGTGAACATCCAGCCCCACGGGAGGATCAGCGCACGGTACAAGGCGTTTTCGAGCGATCTCACCAGCGCGATCCTTACTGCCTCGAGCGAGACGGGGCTTGAAGACGGGCTGCCACCGCTGTCGCCTGAAGCGCCGGGCGACGGCTACACGGATCTCTTCCAGCATGCCTTTGCCGGCGAAACCTATGAACCTTTCATTACCGACGGCGCGACGATCCATCGGCCCCCCGGAAGGATTTCCGGAAAAGAATACGAACTAAAAGTAGCTTATGCTGGTGCGTCGGCTAACTCCGGTGAGCGGTTGTTTCAGGTGAACGACGCCCTGACCGAAAACGCCACTGAAATCGTCAAGCCGATCGAAGAACTTGAAGGCAATCTCTACGTTTTGGCCGCTGGGCGTTTGAGCTTGGTGAATGTGCTTCCGAATGGCTCCTCCGATCCGCAGGTGACTTTTGGCTCCTTGACTGGCAACGGTGAACCTTTTGTAGGTGAAGTCGATCTCAGTCATGTGATTTCGGCCGATGGGTCGCGGATCTTTTGGACAGATATGACGACGAATGGCCTTTATATGCGGGAAAACCCGACGTCCAGTGATGCAAGGACAGTCGAGATCGCGACTGGAGGGCGTTTCTGGACTGCGAGCGCCAATGGGTCGAAGGTGTTCTACACCAATGATGGCCTGTATGAGTACGAAGTCGAAAGCGGCCAAACGACCGATTTGACGCCGGGCATCGAAGTGGTGGGTGTGGTCGGGGAGAGCGAAGATGGGGAGTATCTCTACTACGTTGATAACGACGACAACCTCTATCTGTGGCACGCGGGCACCTCGACACTGGTCGCGGCCAATCTTTCCCCTGAAGACAGCGGACATGAACGCCTGCCGATATCACCTTACCCCTTCCAGTCAAGTGGTGAAGAGAACGGAGTCGGCGATTGGGCGGGGCAGATTGGGCTGCGTACATCGGAGGTGGCGCCAGACGGGGGGGCTGTTGTGTTCATGTCGAAACAGAGCCTACCGGCCGTGGGTTACGCGCATGGCTATCCAAGTGGAGGGATGGAGGAGGTGTATGTCTATGAGGCCGAAGGCGGCGGACTGTTCTGCGTTTCGTGCGGCCGCAGCGGGGAAGCCCCCCCGGTGAACGGAGGAGGAGCGGCCGCGTTTCTGCCGATCAGCTATATGACGACGGAGCAGCCGCAGGTGATCTCCGATGATGGGAGCAGGGTGTTCTTCGATAGTTGGGAGCCGCTTGTGTCGCAGGATACGAATGGGAAGCTCGACGTATATGAGTGGGAGCGTGACGGCGCGGGAAGCTGCCACGAAAGCGAGGGTTGTGTCTACCTGCTGTCGGGTGGCACCAGCTCGTCTTCATCGTGGTTCCTGGGCGCGAGCGCGAGCGGCGACGACGCGCTTGTGATCTCCCGCGCGGACCTCACGGGAGACAATGGGTATGAAGGATTTGCTGTGTACGACGCTCGGGTCGGCGGTGTGCAGCCGGTTGCCGCGCCGGTATGTACGGGCTCGGGTTGTCAGGGTGTCCCACCGGCGGCGCCGATCTTCGCGACTCCGGCGAGTGTGACATTTGCGGGCGTCGGGAACTTCCCGGTCCCGGCCGCGGCGGTACCGTCGAAGAGTAAGCCGAGATTGAAGTCGAGGCCGAAGAGCGTGCGGGAACGGAGGTTGGCGGGTGCACTGCGGGTGTGCGATCGGCGGCGTGGGCGAGCGCGGTCGGTGTGTGTGGCGCGGGCGCGGCGGCGCTACGGGTCCGGGTCGGGTGCTGGTAAGTCGTCGTTGCGAGTGGGGGGGCGGTAGCCATGCGTATACATAAGCTGGCGTTGTTGTTTGGGGTATGTGTGGTGGGTGTGCTGGCGTGGCCGGTTGCTGCATGGGCGACGTCGGGATGGGAGACGTTCACGCGGATCTCGCCAGCGTATCTGCCGCCGGGGGGTACGGGGCAGATCGAAGTGCATGTGTATAACACCGGGTCGAGTACTGGCGAACATCCAACGATCACCGATGAGCTACCGGCTGGTGTGAGCGCGACCAGCGCCGCAGTGACTCTCCGGACCGGGCTTGTCGAAGGAAATGGTGTCGGGGGCGGGGATGGTGAATGCTCGGGTGCACAGGTCGTGACATGTGCCGCGGAAGCTGTGCCGCCGGGTGCGTATGCGATCGTCCTCATCAACGTGAGCGTCAACGCGGGCGTAAGTGGCGAAGCGACCAACCACGTCGCGGTTACCGGGGGTGGTGCGCTGAGTCCGGCGGTGGAATCGACGCAGGTCAGGTTCAGCGGGGAAGAAGCACCGTTCGGGTTCTCCGGTTTTGATGCCTGGTTGACGAACGCGGACGGGACGACGGATACGCAGGCCGGCTCGCACCCCTACGAGATGACGGTCGCGTTCTCGGTGAACGGCAAAGGCCACGGTTTCTTCCAGGAATATCCTGCGGATGGCGAAACGCAACGGGTGGTCGTCAATCTGCCGCCGGGGGTCGTCGGGGACCCGACCGCGACGCCGCGCTGTACTCGCCGACAGTTCGACGGTGAAGGCGGAGCGCATGAAGAGGAACCGACGTGTCCGGCGTCAACTCAGATTGGTGTGGATGAATCGATCGTGCAGGGACTTCATGTTTCGTTCAAGGTGTACAACCTGGTGCCCCCGCCGGGTATCGCGGCAGAGTTCGCGTTCGACGATCAGGGCACGGACGTGTTCTTGAACGCAGGGGTGCGCTCAGGCGGGCCGACGCCGCTCGACTCGGACTACGGGATCAGCGTGCATACGCTCGTGCCGCAGAAAGCGGTGTTGTTCAACACGACGACGATTTGGGGTGTGCCAAGCGAAGAAAGCCATAACGAACAGCGCGAAGCGCCATCGACCGGTGGGTCGGTGCCGTTACTGACGCTGCCGACATCCTGTGAAGGCCCTCAGGAATTCTCGATCGAAGCGCTCGATACATGGCAGTACGCGAATCTGCACTCGCGTGCGTCGGTGCTGACGCACGACAGCACCGGTGCGGCGGTTGGGTTCACGGGCTGCAGCGATCTCGGGTTCGACCCGTCATTGAGTGTGGCGCCTGATACGAGTGCGGCGGATACCCCGGCTGGGTTGACGACCGAAATCAAAGTCCCCCAAGAAGGCCTGGAGACCCTGCATGGGATCGCGACGTCCAACCAGAGAGACGCGACGGTCGTGCTCCCGGAAGGGCTGGTGTTGAACCCCGGTCGCGCGTCCGGCCTGGTGGCGTGTCCGGTCGATGAAGATGGTGTCGGTCAGGAAGGCCCGCCGCGGTGCCCGTCGGCATCGCAGGTGGGGACCGCGACGGTGTTGACCCCGCTGCTCGCCGAACCGCTTGAAGGCAAGGTGTATGTCGTTGAATCTCAGCCACCGGACGTGAAACTGCTGATCGCGCTCGCCGGGCAGGGCATCGAAGTCAAGCTGGTCGGCGACGTGCATCTGAACACGAGTACGGGCCAGTTGACGACGGTCTTCAAGGAAACCCCGGAGGTCCCGTTCACGAGCTTCAAACTCGCCTTCAGCGGGGGGTCACAGGCGGCGCTCGTGACCCCACCGGGGTGTGGGCTATTCACGAGTACCTCGGACTTCACGCCGTGGAGCTCCCCGGCGGTCGAAGACGTGTTCTCACCCAGCAGCTTCCAGATCGCGACTGGCACCAGCGGTGCGCCGTGCGAGTCGCCGTTGCCGTTCACGCCGAGCATGATCGCCGGTGCGACGACGGATCAGGCGGGTGGGTATACGGCGTTCTCGTTGTTGCTCTCGCGGGCTGATGATCAGCAGCGGATCTCCAAACTGCAGTTCAAGACCCCGAAGGGTCTGCTCGGGATGATCAGCCACGTCCAGCTCTGCGAAGAACCCCAAGCCACGAAGGGCGAATGCCCCACAGGCTCGCAGATTGGGCACACGATTGTGGGTGCTGGTGCGGGCCCTGATCCGTTGTATGTGCCGGAGGCAGGCAAGCCGGAAGCCCCGATCTATATCTCGGGCCCTTACGAGGGTGCCCCGTATGGGTTGGTGATCGCGGTCCCCGTGATCGCTGGCCCGTTCAACTTGGGGACGACGGTGGTTCGGGGGAAGATCGAAGTGGACCCGCAGACTTCGCAGTTGACGATCACGACTGATCCGTTGCCTGTGGTCTTGGATGGGGTGCCGGTGGATATGCGGACGATCAACGCGGTGATCGACCGCAAGGAATTCATGTTCAACCCCACAAACTGCAACCCACAATCCTTCTCAGGCACAGCCACCAGCACCGAAGGCACGAACGCGGCGCTCTCAAGTCCATTCCAGGTCGGGTCCTGCCGCAGCCTCACGTTCAAACCGGGGTTCAGCGTCTCGACCTCCGCAAAGACGTCACGGACGCAGGGCGCGAGCCTGGACGTGAAGATGACGCTGCCCGACGAAGGCGGGTTGAGCAGCACCGCGAACGTGCAGCGCGTCAAGGTGTCGCTGCCGAAACAGCTCCCGACGCCGTTGAAAACGCTGCAGAAGGCGTGTTTGGAAAAGACGTTCGCGGAAAACCCCAAGAACTGCCCCGTAGCGTCGCAGGTCGGGACGGTCAAGGTCTCAACTCCGGTCCTCCCCGGTGGTCTGACGGGCACCGCGTACTTCGTCTCCCATGGTGGTGCGAAGTACCCGGAACTCATCATGGTTCTCGTCGGCCAGAACGGCGTCACGGTCCAGGTGCACGGGGAAACGCAGATCAGCAAAGCGGGGATCACGACCGCGACGTTCGCGACGGTGCCCGATGTGCCGTTCTCGAACTTCGAACTCACCCTGCCGCAGCGGGAATTCCCGGCGTTGACCGCGAACGGGAACCTCTGCAAGGGCACGCTTTTGATGCCCACCGAACTGGTCGGCCAGAACGGCCTCGTGATCCAGCAGAACACGAAGATCGCGGTCACCGGATGCCCGAAGGCGAAGAAGGCCTCAAAGAAGAAAGCGCACCACAAGGCCGCCAAGGGCAAGCGGAAGAAGAAATAGCGCCGCGCTGAGTCCCGGGCGCCGTCGAGGCGCCTGGGAGCGACGAGGCGCGGCGGGCCGCCGTCGCCCCCCGACGGGCGCCGGTCGCGGGGCAGGGAGGCCCCGCGACCGGGCGGTTGGGATCCACGATCACGCGCGCGGATGCGCACCTGATGACTGCCGGTACCCTCCGCATGGATGGTTCTCGCGATCGATTCCGGCACGACTGGCTGCACCTGCATCGTCTTCGACGAGCGCGCCGAGCCGGTCGGGCGCGCCTACCGGGAGCTCGCGCAGCACTTTCCCGAGCCCGGCTGGGTGGAGCACGATGCGGGGGAGATCTGGGAGCTCACCTGCGCCGTCGCGGGCGAGGCGCTGGCCGATGCCGGCGTGCGGCCGGGTGAGCTTGCCGCGGTGGGGATCACCTGCCAGCGGGAGACCGTGTGCGTTTGGGATCCCTCCACGGGGCAGCCGCTGCATCGGGCGATCGTGTGGCAGGATCGGCGCACCTCCGAGCGTTGCGCGCAGCTGCGCGATCGGGGGCTCGAGGAGCTGGTTCGGGCGCGCACCGGCCTGGTGCTCGACCCCTACTTCTCGGCCACCAAGATCGAGTGGCTGCTCGAGCACGTGGACGGGCTGCGCGAGCGGGCGCTGGCCGGCCGGGCGCTGTTTGGGACGGTCGATTCGTGGCTGCTGTTCAAGCTCACGGGGCTGCATCTCACCGATGCCTCCAATGCTTCGCGCACGATGCTCTTCGACATTGCCGCCGGGCGCTGGGACCCTGAGCTGCTGGAGCTGTTCGGGGTGCCTTCGCGGGCGCTCCCCGAGGTGCGGCCGAGCGCCGGGCCGTTCGGCGTCACGCTGCCCGCGGCGCTTCACGGCCACGCGGTGCCGGTTGCGGGCGTCGCCGGCGACCAGCAGGCCGCGCTCTTCGGGCAGGGGTGCGTGGACCCGGGGATGGGCAAGAACACCTACGGCACCGGCTCGTTCGTGCTGCTCAACGCTGGTTTCACCGCGCCTTCGCCGGCGCCCGGGCTGCTGAGTACGGTCGCGTGGGGGGTGGGCGACGCGCTCACCTACGCGTTGGAGGCGTCGATCTTCGTCACTGGCGCCGCTGTCCAGTGGCTGCGCGACGGCCTCGGGATCATCGCCGACGCCGCCGAGTCAGAGGCGCTCGCCGCCTCGCTCTCCTCCAACGAGCAGGTTTACTTCGTGCCTGCTCTCACCGGGCTCGGCTCACCGCACTGGGACCCGCACGCGCGCGGGACGATCGTCGGCCTCACGCGCGGCTCCACGCGAGCGCACTTCGCGCGCGCGGCCCTTGAGGCGATTGCCTACCAGACCGTGGATGCCGTGCGCGCGATGGAGGCCGGTGCGGGCGTGCAGCTGGCGGAGCTGCGCGCCGACGGGGGGGCCACCGCCAATCGCTGGCTGATGCAGTTCCAGGCCGACATCCTCGGCGTGCCGGTGCTCGTGCCCGAGGTTTCGGAGACCACGGCGCTCGGTGCCGCACTGCTGGCAGGTGTCGGCGCCGGGCTGTGGACGCTCGGCGACGTGCGCGACGGCTGGCGCTTGCGCGCCCGGTATGAGCCTGACATGTCCGGTGACCAGCGGGCCGGCCTGCTCGCCGGGTGGCATGGGGCGCTGAGGCGTGCTCGCGGTCGCGAGTGAGTCTCTGGGGCGATCTATCTTTTGCGTGGGCGGAGTTCGTCGTGACGGAGCACGCTGACGGTAACGCCGGCAAAGAGGATCAGCGCCAGCGCCCATAGGGGCGCACCCAGCAGAAGGGCGCCGATCAAGATCGCGCCGTCCAGCAGCGAGAGAGCGAAGTCGTAGCGGTCGAAGTCGGTCATGAGGCCAGCTTAGAGATGAAGACAAAGAACATCAAGAGGCCGCCGCCCATCCCGAAAATAAAGCCCATTCCCATGCCACGGTTGATCAGGTCCGCGCGCAGGTCCGCGCGGGTGGTGTCCAGGGCGAACGGAGCCGCCATCAGTCCGCCGCCGAAGGTTGTGCAGCCGCCGAGGACCGTCGCCCAGGCGAGCAGGCCGTTGACTACGGCGGTCTCCAGCGAGGGGTTCGTCTCGCAAAAGACGTGGATGATGGCTGTGATGAGCACATCGAACACCGTATGGTCTGCTTGGGACACAACGCTCGCCTGAAGAGCCAGATTGCCGGCGTTTGCTGGGCGGCTGCCCCCAAACCTGGCGCGAATTCGTCTTTGCTCGATTATTTGGAATGCTGGGGCGGCAGGCAAGCGGACCCCCAAATGCTCGCAACCACAGAGCAGATTTGCTCGCGACCAGTGAGTGGCCGGTGGTGGGGCAGTGGACTCTCCTTGCGTGCAGGGTGGACACGCGCCGGCGACTGCGTAACTTTGCCGTCCCCGCGAGGTACAGCAGTCACACTGGAGTAGTGACCACCAGCCACCACCCGACCAGGCAGGGGAGCAAAGAGCAGATGAGCGAGCTGGCGCCGATGCGCGAGCAGGTGTATAGCGACCCGCGGCCGAAGGAGCACTTCGACCGCTTCCACACGCGCGCGCGCACGCGCGAACCGGATTGGGCGTACGAGCTGACGCGGCTGCTCACCTCGCTGTACGCGTTCGCCGGCCTGCGCACGCGCGCGATCGCCACCGACAACGTGCCCGGCAGCGGCGCGGTGATCCTCGCGCCCAACCACTTCTCGTTCATGGACCACTTCCTGATGGGCTGTTACATCCGCCGCAAGGTGCGCTTCATGGCCAAGTCGCAGCTCTTCAAAGGGCCGATGCAGTTCATCTACACCCACGGCGGTGTCTTCCCCGTGCGCCGCGGGGCGCGCGACGAAGAGGTGTTCACCACCGCCAACGCGATCCTCGCGCGCGGGGGGGCGATCACGATGTACTGCGAGGGGGGCCGCTCGCGCGACGGCAACCTGGCGCAGCAGGCCAAGCGCGGGATCGGGCGCCTGGCGCTCGAAACGGGGGCGCCGATCGTGCCGATCGCGATCCACGGCTCCTCGCGGATTCGCAACTGGAAGCGCCTGCGCCTGCCCTCGATCACCGTGCAGTACGGGCCGGCGCTGCGCTGGGAGCAGGTGCCCGACCCCACGGCCGCGCAGCAGCAGGCCGTCGCCGACGAGGTGCTCGTCGAGATCAAGCGCCTGTACGCCGGCCTCGAGCAGCACGGGCGCCGCGGCGCGCTGCGGCGGGTGCGCGAACAGCGCCGCGCCGCCAAGGCGTCGGGGGCGTCCCGTACAGTGGGCCAGGTCAGCTGAGGCTGGATCCGCCGATCCCCACGGGATCGGCGGCTCAGGCTTGGGCCACGAGCTCCGGCACTGGGCCGAAGCCGTCGCGGGAGCACTATGAGGAGGAGCGCATGAATACCGGTTCGATCGACGTCGGCACGATCATCCGCCGCACGTTCCAGATCTACGTCAACCAGGCGCCGGTGCTGATGCCCGCGGCCGCCGTGGTGTTCGCGGCCAGCGCGGTGTTCGGCGTGCTGCTGATCGCCGCCTCGGCGGGGCTGGCGCTCGTCGCGTTGGTCGTCAGCCTCGTGGCGACCACGCTGTTCACCGGGATGGTGGTCGAGCTGGTGTCGGACGTGCAAGACGGCAAGCGCGATGCCAGCGCCGGCCAGCTGCTGCGCGCGGTCACGCCGGTGCTCGGCAAGCTGATCCTGGTGGGGGTCGTCGCCGGCGTCGGCATCGCGATCGGCTTCGTCCTGATCATCGTCCCCGGCCTGATCCTCGCCACGATCTGGTCGGTGGCGGCGCCCGTGGTGGTGCTCGAGCGCCCCGCCGGCCTGCGTGCGTTGGGACGCAGCCGCGAGCTGGTGCGCGGCAATGCGTGGAACGTATTCGCGGTGATCCTGCTGCTCGTGATCTTCGTCGGCCTCGTCGCCGCCCTGATCGAGGCCGGCGGCGACGCCGCCGGCACCGCCGTGGGCCTCGTGGTGCGCGTGATCGTCGGCATCCTCACCGCCCCGATCTCCGCGCTCGCCGCTGCGGTGCTGTACTTCGACCTGCGCAAGGCGCACGCGGAGGCGACGCCACCCGAGGAGCCGCAGCTCCCCGGGTTCCAGACGGGTGGGTTCCCGCCCGCGGCCGAGTAGTCCGTCGGGAGGCCGGGCCCGGCGGCCCTCAACCGGGAGGGGCCCGGTCGCCCGGGCCCCTCCGCACTGCCCTGTGTGACTGGCGCGGCTCTAGCTGGTCATCCCCACGAACTGCCCGCCGGTGACGTTGAGCACCTGCCCGTGCACGTAGTTGGACCACGGTGAGCAGAGGAAGAAGACGCCTCCCGCCGCCTCCTCCGGGGTGCCGGGGCGCCCCAGCGGGATCAGCATCGAGGCCATCTGGCGCATCTGCTCGGGGATCCCCAGCTGCACTTTCTCGCCGCCGATCTCCATCGTGTTGTCCTCGACCTTGGCGGCCGTCAGACGCGTGTCGATGAAGCCAAACGCCACCGCGTTGACATTGACCTTGAACTGGCCCCACTCCTTCGCCAGCGTCTTCGTCAAACCGGTGATGCCGGCCTTCGCGGAGGAGTAGTTGGCCTGCCCCGCGTTGCCCATCGTGCCGGAGATCGAGGAGATGTTGACGACCTTGCGGAACACCTCCTTGCCTTCCTCGCGCTCCTTCTTGGCGGGCTCGCGCAGGTGCGGCGCGGCGGCGCGGATGATGCGGAAGGGGGCGACGAGGTGGATGTCGAGCATCGCCTGGTACTGCTCGTCGGACATCTTGTGGATCGGCGCGTCGATCGTGTAACCGGCGTTGTTGACGATGATGTCGATCCTGCCGAACGCGTCCACGGCGCTCTGCACGAGCTGGTCGGGCACGCCCGGCTTGGTGAGGTCGCCGGCGAACACCGCCGTCTCGCCCGCGATCTCCTCAGCGGCCTGCTTTGCGACGTCGCCGTCGAGATCGTTTATGAGCACCTGCGCGCCGTTTGCGGCGAGCAGCTCTGCGGTGGCGCGCCCGATGCCGCGCGCGGACCCTGTGACGATGGCGGCTTTGCCGTCGAGAACTCCCATGGTGTGTGTTGCTCCTTTCGCCTTTTTGCGGGGTGCCGGAGGTTATCCGTCCGGAGCCCTTCGGGGAGCGGTGGGAGCGTCTGTGTTTCGAGCTGTGCGTCAAGTGCCCGCCAGCAGAGGGGGCGGAATCGGCGACGTGGCGCGAGGAGCGCCCGGCAGGGATGATCGTGCCGAAGTCCTGGGTGTACAGCGCCCCCGGCTGCCCTTCGGCGAGCGCGGCGGGCGGCCGCGGCTCGACCCCGACCCCCGTTTCGCGGTAGGCGCCGTCGAGGATGTTGGCGCGGTGCCCGGGGGAGGCCATCCAGGCGTTGACGATCGACTGCGGCGTGGCCAGCCACATCGTGCCCCACGCGATGTTCTCGCCCACCACATAGCCGTCCTGCGAGTTGGGTAGGTAGCCGCTGGCGCGCATCCGGTCGAGCGGCGTGGAGCCGTTGGGGGCGACGTGGGAGAAGTAGTCCTGTTCGGCCATGTCGCGGCTGTGCGCCTGCGCGGCGTGCGCGAGCCTCGCGTTGGTCGCGAGCGCGCCCTCGCCGTGGTGTTCGCGTTCCTGGTTGATCAAGCACAGCACCGCGGCGCGCACCTGTTCGACGTTGCCGGAGGTGGGCGTCAGGTTGGCGTTCGCGCAGGAGGCCGCCGCGGCGGAAGCCGGCAGCATCGCCGCGGCCGCGATCGCGCACAGACAGGCTGCGCGGGCAGGCAGCGACGTGATGGACAGGCGTGCCACGTCCGTGGCATCGGCCGGGGGGCACCTCCGCCTGAGCGTTGGGCGGAGGTTTGGACACCTCTACTACCTACAGCGCCAGCACGCGCCCGAGGATCTGAGCGGGAGGGGGGCGGGCCCCCCTCCCGACCTCCCCCCGGGAGGGGTCAGCCGCGAGTCAGAGTGCCAGCACGCGCCCGAGGATCTCGCGCATGATCTCGTCGCTGCCGCCGCCGATCGGGCCGAGTCGGGCGTCGCGGGCGGCGCGCTCGACCCACTGCTCGCGCATGTAGCCGGCCCCGCCGTGGATCTGCAGGCAGGCGTCCATCAGCTCGTAGGAGGCGCGCTGGGTGAGCAGCTTCGCCATCGTGACCTCCTTCAGCGGGTCCTCGCCGGCCATGAAGCGGCGCAGCGCGTCGTAGGTGACGCAGCGGCAGGTGTACACCGAGGTGGCCAGCTCGGCGAGCTTGTGGCGGGTCACCTGGTGCCCTGACAGCGGCCGCCCGAAGACGGTGCGCTCGCGCGCGAATTGCGCCGTGCGCTCCCACGCGAGGCCCATCGCCGCGCTCGCGCCGAGCGCCATCGCCAGACGCTCCCACTGGAAGTTGGCCATGATCAGCTTGAAGCCCTCGTGCTCGGGGCCCAGCAGGTTCTCCGCCGGCACGAACACGTCCTCGAAGGCGATCGTCGCCGTGTCGGAGGCGGCCCAGCCGAGCTTCTTCAGCTTCGAGGAGCGCACGCCCTCGCCGCGCTCGACGATCAGGAACGAGATCCCGTGGTGGCCGCCCTCCGCGGTGGTCTTCACCGCGGTGACGAGGAAGTGCGCGCGCACGCCGTTGGTGATGTAGGTCTTCTCGCCGTTGAGGACCCATCCGCCGTTGACGGGGGTGGCGAGGGTGCGCAGTGCGGCGACGTCCGACCCGGCGCCGGGCTCGGTGATCGCGAGCGCCCCGATCTTCTCCCCGCGGATCGCGGGCACGAGATAGCGCTGCTTCTGCTCCTCGCTTCCGAACTTCCAGATCGGCGGCGTGGCGATGTTGACGTGCGCTCCGATCCCCGCCGCGGTGCCGCCCGAGCCGGTGCGCGTGAGCTCCTCGATCAGGATCGCGTCGTGCAGGTAGTCCCCGCCCTGGCCGCCGTACTCCTCCGGGTACTTGAGGCCGAGGAAGCCGTGCGCGGCAAGCTTCCCGAACACCTCGTCGGGAAACCATTCATCGCGCTCCCACTCCTGCGCGTGGGGCGCCAGCTCGCGCTCGACGAAGCGCCGGATCGACTCGCGCAACTGCTCGTGCTCGTCGGCGAAGGGGGGCGTGGGTGGGGTCATGGTTGGTGTGCTCGAAGTGTTCGACGCCGCCGCGAGGCTATCGCGTCGGATCTGAGCATGGCCAGGATCGTCGATCGCCAACATCGGGACTCGTCCTGCGTCGCGCATATCGTTGCGTCTCATGGCTAGGACCCCGGAGGAACTTGCCCTCGACCTTTCGCGGTCATCGGTTCAAGCGCAAGAGCAGAGCGAGAATCAGCTTCGTGAGAAGGCGACTGCTGTGTTGGCGGCCGCGTCGATTGTCGTACCCGTAGCTGCCCTTGCGGTTGGCCATGGTCCTTCGGGTGTTGCGATCCCTTTCGGAGGAGCTGCCGTGGCATACGTCTTGTGCGTACGCGAGTGCGGCGTCGCGTTGCTTCCGCGCGGCGTCCACGTCGGCCTTCTTGGGGGCGAGCTGCTTGAGACTGCCAAGACGAGTGGCGCTGATCTTCGCCAGATGCAAGCCGCGGCAGCCGGCTACCTCGACGATGGGTACAAGCACAACCAAGCCATTCTCGAGAACGCGGCTAGGTGCGTTGGCCGTGCGATCATCCTGTTGACTGTCGAGATCCTCGCGTTGGTCGTTGCCCTGGTCGTTACACTTGTGAGTTGAGATGAGCGATACACCCCCTTCACCCAAGCCCCTTCCGTCGAACCCGATGCCACCCACTGCGCCGCCGAGCGTCGTTGCGGTCGAGATCCGCGGTTCGACGAAGCCTCCTCGCTGATTCTGTAGTTCCTGCCGGTGCATGCGCCGGCAGGCCGGATGGTGCATGCACCATCCGGGGGGAGCGCACATGTGCGCTCCCCAGCAGGGCCGCATGCGGCCCTGCTCCCCACGCCGCATGCGGCGTGGGGCACCTACCGATCGAAGATCGGCCAGCATGCGGGCAGGTGAACACCATCACAGCCCGTACGAGCGCCCGATCACCTCGAGCATCACCTCATCGGTGCCCGCGCCGATGCGGTTGAGGCGCAGGTCGCGCCACGCCCGCTCGATCCCGTACTCGCGCATGTAGCCGGCGCCGCCGTGGATCTGCAGGCACTCGTCGGCGACCTCGCAGGCGATCCGCGAGGCGTACAGCTTCGCCATCGAGATCTCGCGCACGGGGTAGTCGCCGTTCTGCTGGCGCCACGCGGTCATGTACACCATCTGGCGGGCGGTCTCGATCTTCGTGGCCATCTCCGCGAACTTGTGGCGGATCACCTGGAAGTTGCCGATCGGGCGGCCGAAGGCGGTGCGCTCTTTGGCGTACTCCAGCGTCCGCTCGAAACAGCGCTGCGCGCCCGCCACGCTACCGGCGGCGCCGATCAGGCGCTCGCCCTGGAGCTCCCACATGATGTGGTAGAAGCCCCTGCCCACCTGGCCGAGCACGGCCGACTCGGGCACGCGCACGTCCTGGAAGGCCAAGAGCGCCGTGTCGGAGGCGTGCATCCCCATCTTCTCCAGCTTCTTCTCGCGGATCACCCCCGGTGAGTCCATCGGCACGAGGAACAGCGTGAAGCCGTCGTACCCGGCGTCGGCGTCGGTCTTCGTCACCAGCACGATCACGTGCGCGCGGTGGCCGTTGGTGATGTAGGTCTTCGAGCCGTTGATCACGTATTCGTCGCCGTCTTTGACGGCGCGCGTCTTGATCCCTTTCACGTCGCTGCCCGCGTCGGGCTCGGTGATGCCGAGGCAGAGGATCTTCGTGCCGGCGATCGCGGGCGCCGCCCACTCCCGCTTCTGCTCGTCGGTGCCGAACGCGAGGATCGGCGGCATCGCCATGTCGGTCTGCACCGCCACGCCCATCGCCAGGCCGCCGCTGTTGGCGTACCCGATCGCCTCGGCCAGCACCAGCGCGCTGTAGTAGTCCCCGCCCTGGCCGCCCCACTCCTCGGGCTTGTCGAGGCCGAGAAAGCCCAGCTCGCCCATGCGCGTGAACACCGAGTCCGGGAACGTCGTCTCCTCCCACTCCTCCGCGTGCGGCGCCAGCTCTTTGGTTGCGAAGTTGCGGATCGACTCGCGCAGCTGTTCGTGCTCGTCGGTGAACAGGAAGTGCTTGCGCTTGGCTGCGAAGTCCGGCTTGAGTACGGGCTCGGCGGTGGCGGCCATCGGTGGGCTCCTTGTCTGGATCGCTTGTGCTTGTGGAAACTAGCGCTTAAACTCGCGCCATGCCGACAGTCATTCTCGATCCGCTCCCGGTGGAGATCGATGAGCTGCTGTATCGCCGCAAACAGCTCGGCCTCGATCACGCCGACGAGATGTGGGACGGGGTGCTGCACGTGAATCCCTCCCCGCACGGTCGCCACGGTCGCGTGCTGCAGCAGCTCGCTGAGATCGTCGGACCGCTGGCGCACGCCGCGGGTTTCATCCCGATCGCGGACTTCAATCTCGGGACCGAGGGCAACTACCGCGTGCCCGACAGCGGCATCCTTCGCCCTGGACCCGATCAGCTGTACTACCCCACCGCGGCGCTCGTCGTGGAGATCGTCTCTCCCTACGACGAGACATTCGCCAAGCTCCCCTTCTACGCCGCCCACGACGTCGAGGAGGTCTTGATCGTGGATCCCAAGAAGCACGAGGTGCAGTGGCTCGCGCTGCGCGGCGACCACTACGAGCCGATCGAGCGCAGCGGCCTGATCGAGCTTGGGCCGAAGGAGCTGGCCGAGCGGATCGCCTGGTCGTAGCTCAGCACTTGGTCGTAGGCCCAGCGATACTCCCCCAGGCTCCGAGCCTGCCGCGTTCACACAGTTGATATAGGCTGGCTCGCTCACCAATCGGGAGGCATTGAGATGCGGGGGACGTGTGTGCTGTTGGGAATCGTGCTGGTGCTGGCGCTGGCTGGGGTGCCCGGGGTGGCATCTGCCGCAGAACCTGCGCCGGCACCCGCCCCTGCGCCGGCGCATGCGCCGCTGCCCGCATCGCTGGTCGCGCTCGAGCAGAAGATGGAAGAACTGAAGGTGACCAGCATGCGTTTCTCGGCGGAGACCTCTTTTGCCGTGTCGCGCGGCAACCACAAGCTCAAGAAGCTCCTGAAGCTGCTCCTATCTACGGGGATCTCCGGAGAAGAGACCTTCTCGCCGGCGGCGGGAAACGTCACGTTCACCCTGTTCGGGCACCCGTTCAAGCTGCGCGCGGTGGGCAACACCACCTATCTCTATTTTCGCGCGCTCGCCCGCCACGACCACGGCCGGCCCTGGATCAAGCTCGGTCCTGGCGGCTTCTTCGAACTTTTCAAGGTCAACGGGAAGCATGTGAAGCTGCCCAAGACCCCTGAATCGAAAGTGGACCAGCCAGCGCTCGCAGAACCGCCGTTCACGGGCCTGCGCAAAGCCTTGGCGGGCGCGGAGGAAGTGCGCGAAACCGGGACCTCCACGCTCTACGGGCAGCCGGTGACGAGCTTCCTCGCGATCCTCGAACCCGAACAGCTCGAGCACGAGAAAGACCTCGCGTCCACCTCGCTGCGGCGTCCCTCGCCGCAGCCGCCGATGGTCACGCTCGAAACGTCGCTGGCGCAGAACGGCCTGCCGATGCGCACCGTGCTCGCCGAGCACGGAGAAGGGTTGACGCTCACCGCCACGATCGACATCCCCGCGATCAACTTCCCGCTCATGGTCGAAGCCCCGCCAGCCTCGCAGACGATCGGCATCGGGCAGCTGCGCAAGCTCGAACGGCGGGCTCGCCGTCGGCACTCCAAACGCAAGCGGTAAACGAGCAGACCACGTCTCGTGCTGCGACTGCGAGCAAGAATGCCAGTCAGCCCTGAGCCGGGAGGCTCGGCGGGCGGTTAGGATGTCCGCCCGGCTAGACGGATCCTCCCTCATATGGGAATCTGCTGGGCGGGATGCCTGCTGTCATCTTTGATCTCGACGAGACGCTGCTCGATACCACCATGCTGCGCACCGATCGCGAGCACGGACATTGGCGGCGGCTTGCGACACGTCTGGACGAGGTCAGACCATACGCACACATGGAATCGAGCTTACAGGCGGCGGACCTGCCCGCCCGAGCACGGGCGATGGGGTTTCGAATCGGGATCCTGACTCACAGCCCGCGGTGGTACGCGGAGCGCCTGCTCGACGCGTTTGGCATTCGCTGTGACGCTCTGGTCACCGGCTCTGACGGTTACGCGCCCAAGCCCGACCCAAGCTCGTTAGGAGCGATCGCCGAGGAGCTCGGCGTACCGATCGAGGAGTGCATCATGGTCGGCGACGATGCTGCCGATGTCGGCGCGGCCCAGAACATCGGCGCGGTTTGCATCGGTGTCGCATGGTCACGACATGCACCGCAGGCATGGCGCCGACGCTGGCCAGATGTGGCGGTTGCTCGCCCAGACCGAGTTATCGATGTACTGGAAGACCCGGATTCTCGGTTGCCCTTCGCCGAGGTGATGCTGGCGGGGGGCAAGCCCCTCTGGCACTGGGGTTCGTTGCTGAGGCTCGGCGATGGGGTCTTCGGCGTAGGGCACTACTACAAGGTGTCCGACAGCCGTCACCCAGGCGACAAGCTCTCGCGACTAATCATCCGGGCCAAGGACGATCGGCGTGCTGCTGGCCGGGTCGGTAGGGTGCTAGCAGGCTTGGCTGCCACGCCGTGGCGGGGCATGGCAGTCGATCTCGTCACATCCGTACCGCCCAAACCCGACCAGACCTACGATCGCTTCGCTCTCGTGAGAGCTGCCGTTGCTGCTGCGACGGACGCAGTCGAGCGTGGCGAGGTGTTGCGGCAGCGCTTTGACGACCCCAATTACAAGCATCAGCGCGCAGAGGACCGTCCCAGAAGGGTGGCTGAACGCTTCGCCTCGGCGGGTTTGAGCGGTGAGCGTGTCCTGTTGATCGATGACGTGATCACAAGCGGTGGCCAGGTCGAGGAGTGCCGTCGTCAGATGCTCGATCAGGGCGCGGGCAGCGTGACCATCCTCGTGCTCGGCGTCACACAAGATGCGTTGCCACGCTCCTGCCCGGCGTGCGGCGGCATCCTGCGCCTCGTGACCGGACGGCACGGCGACTTCATCGGCTGCTCCAATTTCCGACTCGGCTGTCGCTACACCGAGCAGGCGCCGTCGGCGTGAACGCCGTCACTCCACGCCGACGGGCACGATCTGCGTCTGCTGGTCGCGTCTGAGCTCCGGCCACCGACGGGCGAGCTCGACGGCGTTGACGAACGTCCCAAGGTCATCGCGATCGACGGGGTGGCCGAGTGGTCGGTCGCCCAGACGTGCGCACAATCCGCGCGCGTCACGCCACGCCGGAAAGATCGAATACAGCTCCTGCGCGGGACGCTCCAGCAATGCGCGCAGGCCCTCGTTCGCGCCGTTCCCGTTGTGGGGTACCGGACAGAAGAGCGGTCTTCCCTGTGCGGCGGCGAACCGGGCCGTATGCATGGTGCCGCTCTGCGCCCCGCTCTGGGCGACAACCACAGCGACAGACAATCCGCTCTGCAAGCGGTCTCGCGCGATCAGGTGATGCGGTCGAGACTGCTCGCCGAGAGGCTGCTCGGAGATCAACGCACCGCCAGAGCCCACGATCTGGGCGGCCAAGCCCTTGTTCTCTGCTGGATAGACGCGATCCAGCCCACCGCCCAACACCGCGATCGTTGGTGCCCCCCGCTCGATTGCGGTCCGATGGGCGATCGTGTCGATGCCCTTGGCGAGGCCGCTGACGATTCCCCATCCGCTGTCCGCGAGGACGCTCGTCAGGCTCTCCGCAGCCGAGACACCGAAGATGGTGGGCTTGCGTGTGCCTACCACGGCCACCAGCTTCTCGCGAGCGAGCAGGCCCACATCGCCGCTAACGTAGAGCAGCGGTGGTGGGTCGGCCAGCTCGCGCAGGCGATCTGGGTAGCGCTCATCGAAGAAGCTCACCAGCTCCACACCCGCAGCCGCGTAGTCCGCCAAGCTGGCGAGTGAACGCGCCAATGCCTCATCGAGCTGGGCGCCATGACGTTCGAGCAGCCGCTCCATGTCCGTGGCATGAAGCGTCGCTCGCAGGGCGGTCGCTGGACCAACCCGGGGGAGCGACTGCAGCGCCAGAAAGCCGGCGGGGGAGCGGAAGTCGGTTGTTGCCAGCGCAGTCATCAAGGGCTCCGCCATACGGACGCTCCGCAAGAGAACAGTGTCCGTCGGATGGGTTCGATCAGGTGCATGGTCCCTGACGAACTCTAGACCTTGGCGAAGACGGTGCCGGCGTTTGAAAGGTCGTGTGAGGTGCCCTGGCCAACCAGCCAGCCCGGGGCGCGGGTGCCGCGTCAGCCGGGTACGATGCCCAACGTGTCCGACCAGCCCGCCGCCCCGCAGTCCCCGCCCGCGCCCGACACCCGGTCGGGGCCCGTGCTCTACGAGGTGGCCGACGGCGTCGCCACGATCACGCTGAACGAACCCGCCACTCGCAACGCGCTCTCCGCCGAGCTGCTGGGCGGGCTGATCGCGGCGCTCGAGCGCGCGCGCGAGGAGCAAGAGGTGCGCTGCGTGGTACTGGCGTCCTCGCACGAGAAGGTGTTCTCCTCCGGCGCCAACCTCGGCGGGTTCGCCGGCGATGTGCCGCTGGTGTACAAGCACTTCGGCAGCGAGAGCTTCGTCGGCCTGTTCAAGCTGATCGGCGCGCTCGGCAAGCCGGTGATCTGCGCGGCGCGCGGGCACGTGCTCGCGGGGGCGCTCGGGATCGCGCTGGCGTGCGATCTGATCGTCGCCTCCGAGGCTGCCACGTTCGGCACGCCGGAGATCAACGTGGGGGCGTTCCCGTTCATGATCATGGCGCTGATCTACCGCAACGTGCCGCGCAAGCGCGCCAACGAGCTGTTGCTGCTCGGCGAGCGCTGGTCCGCACAGGAGGCGCTGGCGGCGGGGATCGTCAACAAGGTCGTGCCCGCGGAGGAGTTCGATGCCGCCGTCGCCGAGTGGGCGGGGAAGCTGGCCGCCAAGTCGCCGCTGATCATGCGCCTCGGCAAGGAGGCGATGCGCCGCCAGCTCGACATGCCCTTGGAGGATGCCCTCGACTACCTGCGCGCGCAGCTGACGCTCGCGCTCTCCACGGAGGACATCGTCGAGGGCGTCACCGCGTTCTTCGAGAAGCGCGACCCGGTATGGAAAGGACGATGATGAGCGACGACGCCCCAACCGATGCTCCCGATGCGCCGGTGGCCGAGGCCCCGGCCGTTCCGGTCGCCGTGCCGACCGAGGCACCAACCTCCCTGCTGCGCCCGCTGGTGGAGGACCTCGAAGCGCGCCGCGCGAAGGCGATGCTGGGCGGCGGCGAGGAGAAGATCGCCAAGCAGCACGAGCGCGAAAAGCTCACCGCGCGCGAGCGGATCGCGCTGCTGATCGACGCGGGCACGTTCGTCGAGCTGGGCATCCACGGCCGCCCGCACTCCGCGCAGCGCGCGATGGACGGCGTGGATGCTCCCGCCGACGGCGTGATCACCGGCTACGGCAAGATCGACGGCCGCTTGGCGGCGGTGTGCGCGTACGACTTCACCGTGATGGCCGGCTCGATGGGGATGACGGGTGAGATCAAGGTGACGCGCCTGCGCGAGCTGGCGCTCACCAAGCGGATCCCGTTCGTATGGCTGCTCGACTCCGCCGGGGCGCGCGTGCAGGAGGCCGCCGGCGCGATGTTCGCCGGCTCGGGGCACCTGTTCCGCGAGGAGGTCGTGGCGAGCGGTGTGATCCCGCAGGTCGCCGCGCTGATGGGGCCGTGTGCCGCCGGCACCGCTTACATCCCCGGTCTCGCCGACTTCGTTCCGATGGTGAAGGGCCGCGGCTCGATGGCGCTCGCCGGTCCCCACCTGGTGAAAGCCGCCGTGGGGGAGGACGTCACCCAGGAGGAACTGGGCGGCGCGCGCGTGCACTGCCGCAAGTCGGGCGTGGGCGACATGGAAGTGGCCGACGACGAGGAGTGCATCGCGCGCATCAAGGAGTACCTCTCCTACTTCCCCTCCAACTGCGAAGAGGCCCCGCCGGTTCGGACGGGCGGGGTGGGCGGGGCCGAGCCCGACCCGATCGAGCGCGCGGAGGAGGCGCTGCTGGACGTGCTGCCGGAGTCCAACCGCAAGCCGTACGACATGTACGACGTGATCAAGCTGATCGTCAACGACGGCGACTACCTCGACATCAAGCGCCAGTGGGCGAAGACGATCATCACCTGCTTCGCGCGCTTCGGCGGGCGGCCCGTCGGGATCGTCGCCAACCAGCCGCGGCAGCTGGGGGGGATCCTCGACAACGACTCCGCCGACAAGGCCGCGCGCTTCGTCAACCTTTGCAACGCGTTTGGCGTCCCGCTCCTGTTCATCCAGGATGTGCCCGGCTTCATGGTGGGCACCAAAGTGGAGGCCGAAGGGATCATCCGCCACGGCGCCAAGATGCTGTACGCCGTCGCCAATGCGACCGTCCCGAAGATCACCGTCATCACGCGCAAGGCGTACGGCGCCGGCTACTACGTGATGAACGGCCGCGCCTACGAACCCGACCTGATCGTCGCGTGGCCCGCCGCCGAGATCTCCGTGATGGGCGCCGAGGGCGTCGTGGAGATCGCCTTCCGCAAGGTCGTCGAGGAAGCGGAGGACCCGGTGGCCAAGCGCGCCGAGCTGATCGAGGCCTTCCGCAAGCAGTTCGACGTGTACATCGCCGCCGGCAACGACTTGGTCAACGACGTGATCGACCCGCGGGAGACGCGGGCGACGATCTGCAAGGCGCTGGAGATGGCGCAGAGCAAGCGGGTCGAGCGGCCGTGGAAGCGGCACGGGGTGGTGCCGGTGTGAACGAGCATGATGCCAGTCGGCATTATGCCTTTCGGTGTAATCCGAGGATGTGCCTTCTGAACGTCGAGTGATGGTGATACCCTACATAGGGCAATGTATAAGACCTCGGTCTATCTAAGCCCGGAGGAGGCTCAGAGCCTACGCCTCGCCGCGACTCGCACGGGCCGCTCGCAGGCGGAGCTGATCCGTGAGGGGGTGCGGCTCGTGGCGGGCGCCCGCGAGCGCGAGAGCCGTACGTTTCGCAGCATGGCCAAGGGCCGTGGCGGGGGAGCTCCGTACCGTAGGTGGGATCCCGAGGAGCTTCACCGTGCGGTGACTGGCCGCGGTCGCTGACACGGATGACGGCGCTGATCCTCGACGCCGGCGCGCTCTATGCGCAGGCCGACGTCGACGAGCCGCAGCACGATGCGGTGGCAGGGTTGCTGCGTGAGGAGCGCGACACCTTGGTCACCTCGCAGATCGTCGCCGCCGAGGCTGACTACCTGATCATGCGTCGCCTCGGGATCGACGTCGAGCTGGCGTTTCTCGACGATCTTGCCGCGGGCACCTACGTGATGGATGCCCTCACGCCCCCCGAGCTCGCCGTCGCGCGCGATGTCGCCGCTCGCTATCGCGACCTCGAACTCGGGCTGGCCGATGCCTCGCTGGTGGTGCTTGCCGCGCGCTGGCAGACCCGGCGTATTCTCACGCTCGATGAGCGCGCGTTTCGTGCGGTGACGCCGCTACAGGGTGGCTTCTTCACCGTGCTTCCGGCCGATGCCGGGGTCGCGGGGTGATACGCCTGACCCGGCGCACCCCGCCGACTGGCTGACTGGCCAGGCCAGGCGACGAGTATCGCCCCCGGCTGGGATACTTCCGCCATGAGCGTCGGGGACCCCGTAGTCATCACCTGCGCGATCTCGGGCGTGCTGGCCAACCGCGAGCAGTGCCCGGCGATCCCCTACACCCCCGCGGAGTACGCCGCCGAGGCGCGGCGGATCGTGGACGAGGGCGGCACGATGATCCACATCCACGCGCGCACCCCCGCGGGCGGGCCGAGCTTCGAGGTGGAGGACTACAAGGCGATCGGCGACGCCATCCGCGCGGAGGTGGGGAACGCCGCGATCATCAACTTCTCCACCGGCGCGATGGGGGTGAGCGTGGAGAAGCGGGTGGCCTACCTGCGCGAGTGCCGCCCCGAGGTGGCGGCGCTGAACATGGGCTCGATGAACTACGCCAAGTACTCGCGGACGCGCAAGGACTTCGTCTTCAACATGGTGTTCGCCAACCCCTTCGGCGAGATCATCGAGCTGCTGGGCGCGATGCGCGAGCTGGGCATCAAACCGGAGCACGAGTGCTTCGACCTCGGCCACGTGGGCAGCCTGGAGCCGCTGATCGACATGGGCGTGCTGGAGCCCCCCCTGCACGTGGATTGCATCATGGGCGTGCTCGGTGGGATCCCCCCGGGCGCGCGCAACCTCGCGGCGATGGTGGCCAACATCCCCGGGGTGGAAGACGGCGCCGGCGGGCGGGGCGGGTCCAAATCGCATTGGGCGGTGATCGGCATCAGCCGCCGGCAGTGGGAGCTGGTAGCGGCCGCGCTCACGCTCGGCGGCTCGATCAGGGTGGGCCTCGAGGACAACCTCTACCTGCCAAACGGCGAGATGGCGCGCTCCAACGGCGAGCTGATCGCCAAGGCGCGGCAGATGACCGAAGACGTCGGCCGGCGCCCGGCGACCGTGCAGGAGGCGCGCGGCCTCTTGAACATCCCGCAGCGCGATGGCTGACGGGGAAAGGATTTGGATGAGCGGCCTCCGGCCGCGGGCGGGGCTCGCGCGGCGGTTAGGAACGCGATCGCCGTCCGTCCCCTGGGGGACGGACGGGACAGCCGTGGGCCCGGCATGAGCCTGCCGCTGGAGGGCATTGGCGTGCTCGATCTCTCGCGCCTTCTGCCGGGCGGCTTCTGCTCGCTGCTGCTGGCGGACTTCGGCGCGGAGGTGCTGAAGGTGGAGGACACCGGGATGGGCGACTACATCCGCTGGTCGCCGCCCTACGTGGAGGGCGCCGAGCAGAGCGCGAAGTCGGCGCTGTTCCTCGCGCTCAACCGCAACAAGCGCTCGATCAGGCTCGACCTCAAGAACGAGCAGGGACGCGAGGCGCTGCTGCGACTGGTGGCGGAGCACGACGTGGTGCTGGAGTCCTTCCGCCCCGGCGTGCTGGACCGTCTCGGCGTGGGCTACGAGCGGATGCGGGAGGTCAACCCGGGGATCGTGTACTGCGCGATCTCGGGCTACGGCCAGAGCGGCCCCAAACGGGAGGCGTCGGGGCACGACATGAACTACCTCGGCCTCGTCGGCCTGCTCGGTCTCACGGGAGACGGAGGCGGCCCACCGGTGCAGGCGGCAGGGCAGATCGCCGACCTCGGCGGCGGCGCGCTGATGGCGGCGTTCGGAATCCTCGCGGCGCTGCGCGAGAGGGATGGGGCGCCCGCCCGCCCGGCGGCGCCTGCCCGCCCAGCGCCGGCCCAGCGATCTCCCGATGCCGACGCGGGCGCTGGTCGTGCCCAGCCGGCGCAAGCCGGAGAGCCGGCCCCGCTGGCGCGCACAGGCTCCGGCGAAGGCCAGGTGGTGGACGTCTCGATGGCCGACGGCGCGCTCTCGTGGCTGGCGATGGTGGCCGCCGCCTACTTCGCCGACGGCGACACGCCCCACCGCGGCGGGCTGCTGCTGGCGGGCTCGGTGATCTGCTACCGCCCCTACGAGTGCGCCGACGGCTGGGTGACGCTGGGCGCGCTGGAGCCCAAGTTCTGGCAGGCGTGGTGCCGGGGCGTCGCGCGCGAGGAGCTGATCGAGCGCCAGTTCGAAGCGCCGGGCTCCGACGCGCACGCGCAGGTGGTGGAGATCTTCAAGACGCGCACCCGTGCGCAGTGGGAGCAGTTCGCGCGCGAGCACGACTGCTGCCTGGAGCCGGTGCTGGAGCTCGACGAGGCGCTCGACTCCGAGCTGGTGCGCGCCCGCGAGATGGTCGTCAACCTCCAGCAGCCCGGCGTCGATGGAGGGGTGCGCCAGCTAGGAGTGCCCGTCAAGCTGGAGCGAACCCCCGGCACCCACGACCGCCTCCCCGGCCCCGCGCTGGGCGAGCACACCGAGGAGGTGCTCGCCGCGGTCGGCTACTCCGCCGAGGAGATCGCCGCGCTGCTGGAGTCCGGCGCGGTCGCGGGCCCCGCCCATCCCGCCGCGGCGGGGCAGGGCGCAATGTTCCGGGCGTAGCCCTACCAACGCGCGCGGTGATGCTCCACCACGCCCACGCCGTGTGCCAGCTCGACCCCGCCGGGGAGCGTGCCGCTGAAGGTCCCAAACGGCGCGCGGTAGTCGCTGCGCACCAGCAGCAGGTTCTCGCGGCGGCTGCGCCGCGCCACGGCGGTGAAGCGAAGCTGCGAGCCGTCGCCGGACTCAATCTGTGACAGGTCGGCCGCGAAATGGATGGCGGCCACCTCGTGCGGCTGGCCTGCCACCCACACCGCGCGCTCGCTGCCGGTCGGGGGGTCGTTGACGCCCTCGACGAGATTGAACGCCAATGGCGTCCCCACAGGGTCCACGCCGACCCCCGCCGCCCACCGCCACTCGGTCACGCGTGCGTGGTAGCCGGCGGTGTCGTCCACCACCGCCAGTGCCTCGATCTCGCGTGGGGGGCCGCCGTCAAGGGCCACGGTGCCGCGCGCTGGGATCCCGGCCTGCTTGCGTGTCCAAACGTAGGCTTGGCCGTGGGTGCACAGTGCCTCGATGCCCGTGTCTTCGTCCAGCGCGAGGTCGAGCGCCACGCCGTTGTCGCGCACGCGCAGACTCCCCGGCACGAGCTCCACCGCCCCGTGGCCGCCGAGCGTATGCGTACGCTCACGCAGTCGGCCATCCTCGCGCGAGACGACCGCCCAGAACGTCTGACGCGCCGGTCCCACCTGCACGGTGGCCGCGCACGCCATCAGCTCCTCGCAGAAGATCCCCACGTAGCGCCAGCGCTTCAGGGGGCGCGTTCCACGGAAGAGAGGCATGCGGGCTGGCGGCACAGGCCCTGCCGGCGCTATGCTTGAAGTTGTTGACTGACTAGTCAATCTATTCTGTGGGGAGACGCTCATGGAAGGGAGTGCGCTTTTGAGGGTCGCCGCGGTACAGCTGAACTCCACGGCCGACAAGGCCGCGAACACGGCTGCCGCCGATCGCCTCACGCGCGCGGCGGCGGCGGATGGCGCGCGACTGATCGTACTCCCAGAGAAGTGGTCGGTTCTCGGGGCCGACGACGATTTGCGCGCGGGCGCCGAGCGGCTCGACGGGCCGGCGGTCTCGTGGGCCCGGGCGATCGCGCGGGAGCTTGCGATCGACCTCGTGGCGGGGTCGATCGTCGAGTCGCGGGAGGGGCGCGAGCGGCTGGCCAACACCTCCGTGCACGTCGATCCGCGGGGGGAGGTGCGGGCGGTGTACCGCAAGCTGCACATGTTCGACGTCGAGGTCGCCGGACGCGCCTACCGCGAGTCCGCGGTCACCGAGCCCGGCGAGGAGGTCGTGTCGAGCACGACCGCCGATGGGGTCGAGCTGGGGATGTCGATCTGCTACGACCTGCGCTTCCCCGAGCTGTTCGGGGCGCTGGCGCTGCGCGGTGCCCGCGTGGTGGCGCTGCCCTCCGCCTTCACGCTGCCCACCACCCGCGACCACTGGGAGATCCTCGTGCGTGCGCGGGCGATCGAGAACGAGGTGTTCGTGATCGCCGCCAATCAGGTCGGTCCCCACCCCGGTGGGCATCATTCCGGCGGGCGCTCGATGATCGTCGACCCGTGGGGGGTCGTGCTCGCGAGCGCCGACGACCGCGAGGGCTTCGTCGCGGCCGACCTCGACCTCGACCGTCAGGTGGAGATCCGCGCCCAGCTGCCCGTCCTTGCCCACCGCCGCCCACGGGTGTATTCCCGATGAGCGTCTCGCGCGCCAAGAACGGCCCGGACAAGCGGCGCATGATCCTCGACGCCGCCGTGCGGGTGTTCGCGCGCCAGGGTTTCCACGCCTGCCGGGTCTCCGACATCGCCGACGAGGCGGGGGTGGCGTATGGGCTGGTGTACCACTACTTCGCCTCCAAGGACGAGATCCTCGACACGCTCTTCCTCGAGCGCTGGAACGTGATGCTCGAGACGATCCGCGGGGTGGACGCGCGCGACGAGCTGGGCGCGCGCGAGAAGCTGCACGAGATCGCCTCCTTCATCGTGGACTCCTACCGCCACGACCCCGACCTGATGAAGGTGATCATCGTCGAGGTCACCCGCGCGGCCAACTCCTTCGGGCAGACTCACCTCGCGCAGATCCGCCAGGCGTATGAGCTGATCGCCGAGATCGTCACCGCCGCACAGGCCGAGGGCACGTTCAAGGCCGAGATCGACGCGCGCTTCGCGGCGATGTCCTTCTATGGCGCGATCGAGCAGATGCTGACCGGCTGGATCTTCGGGCTGCTGCCCTGCGAGGAGGATCAGTACGAGCGCGCCAAGTGGCTGGTGGTGGAGACCGTGTGCGGGGGCTTGGAGGCTCCTTCCACGGGCGCTTCTCGGAGGGGGGAGTCAAAGACGACCACCGTGGGCAATACACTCCCGAGATGATGGAGAACGAGATGGTCAAGCGTTTGATGTGGTCGGGCATGCTCACCGCGCTCGGCGCCCTCGCGAGCGTCCTCGTGCAGCGCGCCGCAGGCGTGGTGTGGCGGCGGGTGTTCGACGAGGAGCCTCCGGAGTGAGCGCGGCGGCGGGGCCGGAGCCCGCCCGCCCACCGGGGAGCGACGCGAGCGGGTTCGGAGTGGGCGCGTCTGGTGCGACCCCGCCTCCGCCCAGCGCCGGGGCCGGGGGGACACGAGTGGGCGCCGGGACGGTCGGGTCCCGGAGGGAGGGGTCGCAAAACATCGCCACCGCGATCAGCGACGTCTCCGAACGCATGGCGGTGCTGGTGCACGAGGAGGTCGAGCTCGCCAAGGCGGAGGTCACCGAGAAGGTAGCCAAGCTGGCGCGCGGCGCGGTGGTGGCGGTCGCCGCGGGCATCTTCATGGTGACCGCGCTCTTCTTCGTGCTGATCGGCCTCGCCTGGCTGCTCTACTACGAGTTGCCGATCGGCAACTCCTTCACATACTTCTGGGGCTTCTTCGCAATGGCGCTGATCCTGGTGGTGCTCGGGGCGCTCGCGGGGCTGGTGGCCGCCAAAGTCGTCAAAAAAAGCTCCCCACCGGTGCCCACGATGGCAATCGAGGAGGCACGCCTGATCCGCGAGACGATGGGCTCGGGCTCAGAGCACGACGGCAAAGGGGTGCTGTGATGGCGCAGCGCTCGCCGGAGGAGATCCGCAGCTCGATGGAGGCCAACCGCGCGGAGCTGGCGGTGTCGATGGAGCGTCTGCATGTCGAGGTGGCGCGGATCACCGATTGGCGTGCCCACGTCGAGCGCCACAAACGCGAGCTGCTGATCGGCGCCGCCGTCATCGGCCTCACGCTCGGCATGCGCAGCCGCCGCCGGCGCCGTCGGCGCTAGCTTTCACGCCCGCGGCGCGGGCGGGCACCTCGGGCGGACGAGGGGTCGCCTGAGGGTGGCGGGGTCGGGCCGCTGGGGATGGAGTGACCGTGGGTGTTGCACATCAACTTTTCGGCCCCCAACCATTCATTTTGTGAAGTGGTGGGGGCTGGGGTGGATGCTATTTTGGAGGCCAAACCCTTTACTTTGTGAAGTGGTCTGGTGTGGTCCCTACCCCCTCAAATGCCCAAACGGACGGGCATATTCAAACTGAGACCACCGGTGTGGTTCGATGTTTTGTTTTGGGGCCCAAACCCTTCATTTTGTGAAGTGGTTAGAGGCTTGAAAGGAGGCATCTCCACCGCCCCCTCGAGGAAAGGTCCCTCAGGCCACCAGCGCGCGGGGGATCCCTCCGACGCCCACGAGGCCCGGGCCGACATAGGTGCCGATCACGGGGCCGACCTCGGAGACGAACAGCGGCTCGGAGCCGTAGATCTCACGTCCGTGGTCGATCAGCCGCTGGGCCTGCTCGGTGGCTTGGATGTGCTGCACCACCCACGCATCCGAGCCGGCCTCGCGCAGTTCGTGCATGTACTGCACCATCCGCTCAAACGCCCTGCCGGCGGTGCGTACGCGCTCGACAGGGGTGATTTCGTAGCCCAGCGTGAGGATCGGCTTGATCCGTAGCGTGCCCCCCAGCCACGCCTGCGCCTTGCCAACGCGCCCGCCGCGGCGCAGGTACTCGAGGGTGTCGATGCAAAACCAGATTTTCAGCGCCGCCCGGGTCTCGCGGATGCGAGCGATCACGCCCTCCTTGTCGGCGCCGCCCCGCGCCGCCGCGGCGCCCGCGAGCGCAAGCAGGCCGAGCCCGCCGCAGGCCGTCTCCCCGTCGATCACCTCCACGCGCTCGCCCATCCCGCGCTCGGCGAGCAGGCCACGGGCCTGGCGGGCTGCCTCGCAGGTGCCGGAGATTCCTCCCGAGAGGTGCACCGAGACGATGTCCTGCCCTGCCTCCAGCAGCGGCTCCCACACCGCGAGGAAGTCCCCGATCGAGGGCTGGGAGGTGGTGGGCAGATCCGGGTTGGAGCGCAGCTGCTCGTAGAAGGCGTCGAAGTTCGCCATCTCGCTCTCGCGCTGTTTGTCATCGCCCCACCCCACATACAGGCTCACCTGGTGGATGCCTTCGCTCTCCGCCAGCGTGCGCGGCAGGTACTGGGTGGTGTCGGTGACGATCGTTACTGGGGGCATCGGGCGAGCACCCTATAGCAACGCCCCGCGCGCCCTGTTCCCGGACACGTGACCGCGGGTTCCGTCGCTCCCGCGCTCAGCCCAGCCGGTTCTCGATCTGCAGGCCGCCCGCAGCGACCTCGTCCGGCAGCTGCTCAGCTGGCGTCTGTGCGGAGCCGCTCTCGACCCCGAGGGTCTGCGCCAGCTCGCCCGACTCGTACATCTCCATGACGATGTCGCAGCCTCCCACCAGCTCGCCGTTGACGAACAGCTGGGGGATCGTCGGCCAGTTGGAGAGAGCGGAGAGCTCCTGGCGGATGCGGGGGTCGGGGAGGATGTCCACCGCCGCGAAGCCGGCGTCGAGCGCCTGCAGCGCGGCGACCGTGCGCGCCGAGAAGCCGCACGCGGGAGCCTCCGGGGTGCCCTTCATGAAGAGGATCACGGGGTTCTCGGCGATCGCCTGCTCGATCGCCACGCGAATCGGGTTGGACTGGGTGGAGGGGGCGGTGATGGGATCGATGCTCTTCATGGGTGTCTCCTTGGGGCGCTTGCGGTGGTGGGCTCTGGCTCTCGGGCGGCTGGGGTCTTCGGGTGGTGGGTTCTGGCTCTCGGGCGGCTGGGGGTCTTCAGGTGGTGGGTTCTGGCTCTCGGGCGATTGCGGTCTTCAGCGACAGGGCATGGATCGGCCCGCCGATCTCCGTGCCGAAGACGTCGTAGACGAGGCGATGCTGCTCGATGCGGCTACGTCCCGCGAACGCCTCCGCGGTGACCGTCGCGCGAAAGTGATCGCCGCCGCCGGTGTAGTCCTCGACCTCGGCGCGGGCACCTGGGATCGCGGCCTCGATGCGCTGCTTGATCTCTTCGGGGGTGGGCATCCAGGCCAAGGATAGCCGCGGCGGCCAGCCTCGCTACACTTTGGATAGCGATGGTTGCATTCACCGACAAGGGAGCCGAGAAGGTGCGCGAGTTCCTCGCCGCCCAGAACGCCGACGTGGCCCTCGCGGGGCTGCGCGTCGGGGTGCGCGGAGGCGGCTGCTCGGGCTTCCAGTACCAGCTCGCCTTCGACGAGCAGCGCGAGAGCGACGCCGTGTTCGAGAGCCACGGACTGAAGCTGCTGGTCGATCGTCAGAGCCTGCAGTACGTGTACGGCTCGGAGGTCGACTACGAGGAAAGCCTCCAGGGCGCGGGCTTCAAAGTCAACAACCCCAACGTCGTCGCCGCCTGCGGCTGCGGCTCGTCCTTCCGCGTCGCCGAGGAGGAGCAGGTCTCAGCCGTCTAGTTGGGCTCGTTGTCCAGCGAGCGCCACAGATAGCGGCAGGCCAGCGTCCGGTGCGGGCGCCACGGCTCGGCGATCCGTTCGATCTCGGGGGCGTCGGGAAGTGCGCCAAGCCCATAGGCGCGTTCGATCGCGCGGCGGATGCCGAGGTCGCCGACCGGCAGCACGTCGGGACGCTGGAGGTGGAACATCAAGAACATGTGCGCCGTCCACATGCCCAAGCCCTTGACCGCGACCAGCTCCGCGATCGCCGTGTCGTCGTCAAGATCGTCGAGGCGCTCGAGCTCCAGCTCGCCCGAGAGCACGTGCTCGGCCAGCGAGCGCAGATAGCCCACCTTGGCGCGTGACAGTCCCGCCGCGGCGCGCAGCTCTTCGGGCTCGTCCGCGAGCACCTGCTCGGGTGTCGGGGTGCGGCCGTCGAAGCGTTCGGTGAGGCGCAGGTAGATCGAGCGCGCCGCCTTCGTCGAGAGCTGCTGGCCGACGATCGCGCGCACCAGCGCCCCGTAGTGGTCGGCGGGGCGCCCGGCGCGCGCATCGCCCAGCTTTGGCCCCACCGCCTCGATGATCGCCGCCATCACCGGATCGGCCGCCCGTAGGTGCGCCAGAGCCGCCCGTTGCGAGGGGCGGCGTGCGGCGGGGCGCTTTGCGGGGGTTGGTGGGGTCACCTTGCTGGGGTTGGTGGGGTCACGCTCGGGCCTCGTCGGCGGCGCGTCGATCTCAGATGCTCGCCGCGGCCTCCAGCGCCACCGGCTCGCCGTCGAGCGCGTTGAGCGCGCGGGCGAGCGAGACGGCGAGGCAGGTGAAGCTCGGCGTATCCCTGACGGTGTAGCGCGAGGCCTCGGTCGTACGCAGGCGCTGCACGAGGTCGAGGAAAGTGCCCACGTCGTCGGTGTCGAACGCGACCACGAACTCCTGGTCGTCGAGGCCGAAGGAGTAGGTCGTGTGATTGTCCACGCCCGGGTATTCCCGTCCCACGGCGATGTGCCCCTGCATGATCCGCCAGCGCTCCTGCGCGGGCAGGCTGTACCACTCACGAGACTTCACGAACGGGTACACGAACACGTACTTGCCGCGGAACGCACGCGGGTTGGTGCGCTCGTCTTCGGAGTACTCCGAGCTCTTGCGCATCCCCAGGAACGAATAGGGGGTGCTGGCCCACTTCATCAAGCCGCTCTGCAGCAGCACCACGTGGAACTCGTGGATGCGATCGAGGTTCTCCGCCTCGGAGATCAGCAGCAGCTCCGCGTCGCCGCGGGTGCCCACCAGCGAGAAGCTCTGCAGCAGGTGCCCATCGGCGAAGTCCTCGCACGCGGCCATGAACTCGCGCTTGTCCTGCGCACGCTGCTCGGCGTCCAGGCGCCGCCACGCCGGGTCGAGCCGCAGGAAGGTGTACTTGACGAAGTGGCGCTTGCTCACGCTCACAGGCTAGCGGCCCTCCGCCTGGACCTTGCGCGACGGCACGGCACCATGGCTCCGCGGGACCGCGGCTGGTGCGCGACGGCACGGCACCATGGCTCCGCGGGACTGCGGCTGGTGCGCGACGGCACGGCACCATGGCTCCGCGGGACCGCGGCTGGTGCGCGACGGCACGGCACCATGGCTCCGCGGGACCGCGGCTGGTGCGCGACGGCCGAATCGCGAGTGGACGAGGCGACCGCGGGGAGATGCCGGTGCCGGAGGGGTTAGAGTGGGGGCGTGCGGATCGCACTCGTCTCGCCCTACTCGTGGACCTATCCGGGCGGCGTCACCCGCCACATCGAGGCGCTCGCCGACGAGCTGCAGGCGGTCGGTCACGAGGCGCGCATCCTCGCGCCCTTCGATCCCGACGATGCGCTCGCGCGCAGGATGCACCGGGGGGCCCGCCCGCAGCCGATGCCCCTGCCCGACCGTGTGGTGCCGCTCGGGCGCACCGCGGGGTTCCCGGCCAATGGGGCCATCTCCAACCTGGCGCCCACCGTCGATTCCGTGCTCGCGCTGTGGCGGGAGCTGCAGACCGGCGGCTACGACCTCGTCCACGTGCACGAGCCCGTCGTGCCCCTCGTCGGCTGGTATGCCCCCAGCTGCGCGGGCGGCCTCCCGATGGTGGGCACCTTCCACAGCTTCTCCGAGAACGCCTTCACCAACGGGATCGGGGTGGCGCTCGGGGCGCGCCGGCACATCAACCGCCTGCACGCGCGGATTGCGGTCTCCGAGGCCGCCGCCTGGACCGCGCGGCGCTTCTTCGGCGGGCGCTACCGGATCGTGCCCAACGGGGTGCACCTCGCGCCGGCCCTCGCGCCGGCTGGCCCGGGTCCTCGGGGGGAGTCCGGCCTAGGACTTCTGGCCGCTGGTGGGGATCGGGGTGCGAATGCCGACGTTGCCGATTGGACACAGGCCGGAGGGGATCGCGATGCCCAGCAGGTGCCGCTGCGCATCCTGTTCATCGGCCAGGCCGTCGAGCGCAAGGGACTGCCGGTGCTGCTGCGCGCCTTCGAGGCGCTGCGCGAGCACGTGCCCGCCACCCTCACGCTGGTGGGAGCGGCGCCGGAGGAGATCGCCCCGCTGCTGCTCGACGACCGCGGGGTGCGTGCGTTAGGCAAGGTCACCGAGGATGAGAAGGCCGAGCAGCTGCGCCGCGCCGACGTGCTCTGCGCGCCCTCGCTCGGTGGCGAGAGCTTCGGGATGGTGCTCACCGAGGCGTTCGCCGCCGGTACACCCGTGGTGGCGTCGGACATCGCTGGCTACCGCGACGTCGTGCGCAACGGCGTCGACGGCCTGCTCACCCCGCGCGGGGACGCACGGGAGCTTGCGGAGGCGCTGCGCGTTTTGGCGCTCGACAACGCCCGGCGCGCGCGGATGGCGGCCGCCGCCCGCAAGCGCGCGGAGCGCTTTGCCTGGCCCCGCGTTGCCGCCGAGGTGCTCGAGGTCTACGAGCAGGCGCTCGCCGTGGTGGGGCGGGAGCCCGCCCAACCTGGACGGGCTGCGAGCCAGGCGGGGGCGGCGCCCGCGGCTGTGAGCACGTCGGGACAGCTCGCGGCTCTAAGCAGATCGAGGCGGCTCGCCGTGCGCTTGGGCCTCGCCCCAGCCGACCTGCTGCCCAGGGTGCCCGCCAAGCGTCTACCCACCCCCGAGCCGGCGCTTGCGGTCGCGCCGGTGCGGCGCGCATTGCGGTTTGCCCGTCGCGGTGCGCTCGCCGCAGTGTCGCTCGCGGGTCTGGCGCTCGCGCTCACCGCGCTGTCGCGGATCGGCGTCGGGCGCGTGCTCGCCAGCCTCGTCGCCTCCAGCCCGGGCCTGATCGCCGCCGGACTTGGCTTGATGTGCCTCTCGATGGTCGTTCGCGGCCTTGCCTGGTACGCGATCCTCAGGGCCGCCCCCACCTGGCGACCTGCGCGTCGGCGCGACGCGCTGCAGGGGACGTTCATCGGCGTGTTGATGTCCGCCACACTGCCCGCCCGTCTGGGCGAGCCCTCGCGCGCGCTGATCGTCGCACGCCGTCTCGGGCGCCCGCGCGAGACGCTGCCGGTGGTGCTCGGCACGATGGTGTCGCAGACACTGCTCAACCTGCTCGCGCTGGCGCTGCTCGCGGCCGCGATGCTCTCCGGCGTGCCGCTCCTGCGCGGCCACGACGGGGCGCTGGCCGCCGCCGCGCTGGTGCCCGTGGCGGCACTGATGCTGGTGCTGCTCACCCCCGTGCTGCTACCTCGCTCGGCGATCTCGCGTTACGCGCGGCTGCACTCGCTGGTGCTCGGGCTGCGCCGCTCGCTGCTGCGCGTGCGCGAGGGCCTGCGGATCTTCCGCCAGCCGCGCCGCGCGGCGGTGGCAACGACGGTGCAGCTCTCGGCATGGGCGCTGCAGTGTGCCTCCTGCTGGCTGCTGCTGATGGCGCTTGGCCTCGACCACCGCGTTGGGATCGCCGGCGCCGCGGGCGTGCTGTTCGCGGTCAACGTCACCGCGGTGGTGCCCGCCACGCCCGCCAACGTCGGCATCTTCCAGGCGGCGTGTGTAGCGGTGCTCGCCGGCGCCTACCACGTCTCCACCCCTGACGCCGTCGCCTACGGGATCGTGTTGCAGGCGGTGGAGGTGGCCGCCGCGGTGATCATGGGCATGCCCGCGCTCGTCAAGGAGGGCCTCTCCTGGAAGGAGGTCCGCCTGCGCACGCTGCACGCCACGCCGGTGCGCCTGCCGCCGCTGCCGGGGGGCGGGGAGGTCACCTCTCGGGCGTAGCGATCCTCGGCGTCGGTCACGCGCTTCTCGACACCCTCGCCGCTATTCCACCAGCTTGCACACCGCGGCGAGCTGCGCGGCGTTGTCTTCGATCAGGCCTTTGGCCAGCCGAGCGAGCCCTTCGATGTTGGCGGCGCTGGCATCGTCGAGGCTGTCGCTCACACCTTTCAGTTCCGTCTGAAAGCGGAAGTGACGCACGTTGCGTTCGAGCAGCTGATCGAGCTGGTAGTTGACCGCCGCGCTGGTGCCGTCCATGATCACCCCGAGCAGCGGTCGCGCCCACTCCACGAGGCCCCAGTGCTTGGCCCTGCGGAAAGGGATCGTCTCGGTGAGACGGCCCGTACCGAGCGACACCACGAGGATGTCGGCGCCCGGGTGGTCGCGCATCGCCTCGGCGTACGCGCACATCGCCGGGTTGTTGGCGAACGTGCCGCCGTCGAGGAGCGCGTAGTCGCTGGGTTCGCCACTGCGCACCGCGGGCGGGATCGCGTGCTCGGGCTCGAAGTAGGTTGGGGCGGCCGAGGTGGCGCGTGCCACCACGCGCATCCGATAGTTGCGCTCGGGTTCTTCCCGTGCTTGGCTGCTCTTGAAGAAGAACGGTTCGTGGCTCTGGATGTCATAGGAGGTGATCAGCACATCGCTGAGCGCTTCTGAGAGAAGCGCCTCCCCGAGGTTGCGCCGCAGCGCCTCTTGCAAGCCGCCCACGGAGTACTTCTCCTCCAGCAGGCCGTCAACCGTCTTGATCGTCCGCAGCAGCGAGCGCGAGAAGATCGTTGGCCCATCCGTGATGAAGAAGTCGGCGAGCTCTTGGGCGCTGTGGAGCGGCTTGCCGTTCTTCCCGGGCGCGGTCACGCCGAGTGTGATGATGCCGCCGGCCGAGGTGCCGGCGATCAGATCGAACAGCTCGCACGCGGACCGCTTCGTTTGGCGCTCGATCTCGGCGAGCACGAGCGCCGGGATGATCCCGCGGATCCCACCGCCGTCGATCGACAAAACCTTGACAAGCGTTCGATCTGCCACGATCGATCATCATATGGGAAAGTGGCCTGAGATCGAGCGTGACTGGACTTCAGCCGGCCATCGCCGGCTCGTCCTCTTCCTCCACCGCTCCGTCGGGCGGATCCTCGTCCCCCAGCGCTGGGCTTTCCTCGCCGAATAGCGAAGGGTCGCGGTAGGAGCCCCGGATGACATCGTCGGGCGAGCCGTTGGGCAGCAGGCGCCCCTGGCGCGTGCCGAAGTAGATCGCCTGCGGATGGTGGGCGACGAGCGCGAGCGTGGACTGCTCCGGCTCGGGGGCGTAGCCGTCGGTGATGTGCATGCCGATCTGCTCGAGGTGGAGCAGCTTCTCGACCTTCAGGTGCTCGGCCTGCTCGGGGACTGCCGGGTAGCCCCACGAATACCGCCTTCCCTGGGTGAGCGGGATGTCGAGCATGCGCCTGACCTCGTAGTGCAGCCACTCGGCCAGCCCCTCGGCCGTCTGCACGCCGAGCCCGTGCACGAACAGCTGCTCGGCGAACTCGCCTTCTGCCTCGAGCTTGGCCATCAGCTCGGTGACCTCCGAGCCGACGGTGACGGCCTGCACGGCGATCACGTCGAGCTCCTCGGGTGGCTGGGTGGGCTCGGATGGGTGGGATTTGATTCCCGGGCGGAAGAAGTCGGCGAGGCAGAGGCGGTCGCCCTTGGGCTGGCGCGGGCAGACGAAGCGGGTCAACTCGCTCGCGGGGTCGGCCGGGTCGCTGCCGCCGGTGGGGTCCATGACGGCGGGGTCGAGCACGACGATGTCGTTGCCCGCGCTGTAGCAGGGAAAGAAGCCCAGCAGCGCGCGGGGGTGCAGGTAGGTCTGCTCGCGCCACATCCGCTCCAGGCGAGGCTGGAAGTCATCGCGTAGCAACGTCTGCCACGCCTCGCCTTTGACGCCCCGCCCGCCCCAGTGCAGCTTGAACAGCACGTGCGTGTCGAGGTGGCTGTATACCTCATCGAGGTTGACCGGGGTCTCGCGCACGCCCCAGAACGGCGGCGTGGGGATCGGCACGTCGGTGCGCGCGGCGGAGCGCACGGAGTCGTCGGCGAAGTTGAGCTCCTCCGCGGGCGCGTCGCCCTTGGCGCGGAACTCGGTGGCGCCGGCGAGCAGCTTCTGCACGAGTGCCCCGCGGGCGTCCGCGTCGATCAGCTGATCCATCACCGCGAGACCCTCGAAGGCGTCCTTGCAGTAGAAGACGCCCGGCTGGTAGACGACGTCGGAGTCTTTGCCGCCGGGGTACAGCGCGCGGTAGCCGAACGCGCGGTTGATCGCGGCGCCGCCGATCAGCACCGGGTAGGGGAGGCCCTTGGCGTGCAGCTCCTGGATGCACGCGGGCATCTGCTTGGAGGTCGAGACGAGCAACGCGCTCAGGCCGATCGCCGTGGCGTCGTGCTCCTGGGCGGCGTCGAGGATCGTCTGGATCGGGACCTGCTTGCCTAGATCCACCACTGTGTAGCCGTTGTTGGTGAGGATCGTGTTGACGAGTGACTTGCCGATGTCGTGCACGTCGCCGAACACCGTCGCCAGCACCACGGTGCCCTTGGTGTAGCCCTCGATCTTGTCGAGGTATTTCTCCAGCTGCGCCACCGCGCGCTTCATCACCTCGGCCGACTGCAGCACGAACGGCAGGATCAGTTCGCCGGCGCCAAACTTGTCGCCGACCTCTTTCATGGCCGGCAGCAGCACCTCGTTGAGCGTGGGCACCGCGCCGATCTTCTCGACGCTCTTGTCGATCCAGTCCTCGACGCCCTCGCGGCGACGTCGCAGGATGTGGAAGTGCAGCGCCTCCTCTGGCTCCATCCCCTCCGTCGGATCGGTGGCTCCTTGGGCAGCATCCTCGGGACCCTTGGACTCGAAGTGCTCGATGAACTTCTCCAGCGCGTCCTCGCGGCGGTTGAACACGAGGTCGTCCGCCAGCTCGCGCTCGACGTCGGGGATCTCCGAGTAGGGGGTGATGTGGTTGGGGTTGACCATCGCCAGGTCGAGCCCCGCCTGCACGCAGTGGTGCAGGAACACCGAGTTGAGCACCGCGCGTGCGCCCGGCGAAACGCCGAAGGAGACGTTGGAGACGCCCAGCGAGGTCTTCACGTCCGGGATCTGCTCCTTGATCGCCTTGATCCCGGCGATCGTCTCCACGGCGGATGGCCGCCACTCCTCGTCGCCCGTGGTGAGCGTGAACGTGAGGCAATCGAAGATCAAGAGCTGTGGGTCGAGGCCATGCTCCTCGCAGCAGAGATCGCGGATGCGCTTGGCGATCTCGACCTTGCGCTCGGCCGTCTTCGCCATCCCGACCTCGTCGATCGTCAGCGCGATCAGCGCCGCGCCGTGGGCGAGCGCGACGGGGACGACGCGGTCGAGCTTGGCGCGGCCGGCCTCGAGGTTGACCGAGTTGACGATCGCCCGGCCGGGGATCTGCTCGAGCGCGCGTTCGATCACCTCCGGCTCGGTCGAGTCCACCTGGATGGGGGCGGGCTGGGTCAGCGAGACCTTCTTCGCGACGAGGCGCATCTGTTCGTCCTCATCGGGGCGCTCGGTCAGCGCCACGCAGAGGTCGAGCACGTGCGCGCCGCCGGTCACCTGGTCCTCGGCGATCTGCACGAGCCCGTCGTAGTCGTCGGCCAGCAGCAGCTCCTTGGCCTTGCGCGAGCCCTGCGAGTTGACGCGCTCGCCCACCATCGTCGGAGCTGGCTCCTGTGCGAGCGGGGTCGCGGCGATCATCGAGGAGAGGTGGGGGGGGCGAGGGGCTGGACGGGGTCCGACCGGGCGCGTGGTGAGGCCGCCCACCTGCGCGCCCGCCGTGGAGCCGCCCACCTGCGCGCCCGCCGTGGAGCTGTCCGCCTGCGCGCTCCCCGGGCTGCCGAGGCGCTCGGCGATCGCGGCGATGTGCGCAGGCGTCGTGCCGCAGCAGCCGCCGACGATCCCGACGCCGTAGCGCTCCACGAACTCCTTCAGCGCCTCCGCCAGCGGCGCGGGCTTCTCGGGGAAGATCGTCTCGCCGTCGGGGCCCTGCAACGGCAGGCCGGCGTTGGGGATGCACGCGACCGGGACCGGGCAATACTCGCCGAGGAAGCGGATCGCGTCGCGCATGTCCTCGGGCCCGGTCGAGCAGTTCAGCCCGATCACGTCCACCTTCAGCGCCTCGAGCGTGGTCAGCACCGCGGAGATGTCGGTGCCGAGTAGCATCTTGCCGCCGTTGGGCAGCAGCGACACCGAGGTGTGGATCGGCAATGTGCGCCCCGTCGTACCGAACGCCTCGCGCGCCCCGAATACGGCGGCCTTTACCTCGAGGATGTCCTGGGCGGTCTCGATGATGATCAGGTCGGCGCCGCCGTCGATCAGGCCCGCCGCCTGCTCGGCGAAGATCTCCACCAGCTCGCCGAAGCGGATCTGCCCGAGCGAGGGGTCCTCGGAGGCGGGCAGGTAGCCAGTGGGGCCGATCGAGCCGGCGACGTAACGGTGCTCGCCGGCGGCCTTGCGCGCGATTTCAGCGGCCTTGGTGTTGATCTCGACCGTGTAGTCGGCAAGGCCCCACTCGCCGAGCTTCAGCCGCGAGGCCTGGAAGGTGTCGGTCTCGACCACTTCGGCGCCGGCGTCGAGCATCGAGGCGTGCACGCCCTCGATCACGTCTGGGCGATTGAGCACGAGCGCCTCGTGGCACTTGCCCTGCAGCCCGCCGTAATCCTCAGGGGTGAGGTCGAACTGCTCCAGGGTTGCGCCCATGCCGCCGTCGTAGATGACGACATGGCTGTGGATCGCCTGGAGGAAGTCGCGCATACACCGATGCTACCGGCCTCGATCGCCACCCTCATGGGGGCGCGGCTCGGTGGGTCGGGGATCGATGTTTCCCTTTGGGCCCTAACCAAATAAGACTAAGTCTTATTCTTGTTTGGTTGGGGGTCAAAAAGATCAGCTGGTAGAGGTCGGGGAGGTCCGCTACGCTTCTCTTCTCAGCGTTACATGAAACGACTGGAGGTCTTCATGCCGCGTAGCCATTCCAACTCGAGCGTACGAGTGCGCGAGCACCGAGCGCGGTTGCGCAGGCAGGGCCTGCGGCCCATCCAGATATGGGTGCCCGACGTTCGTGCGCCGCGATTTGTCGAGGAGGCTCACCTGCAGTCCCGCGCGGTGGCGGACAGCCGAGCTGCTGTCGAAGACCAAGCATTCGTGGACTCGATCTCCGAATGGCCGGGGTAGTGAAGCGCGCTGAGGTTTGGACGGTCGCGGGCGGCACCGATTACGCCGGCAAGCCACGGCCGGCGGTGATCGTGCAAGACGATCATTTCGACACCGACTCGGTCACAATCTGCCCGCTCACGACCGACCCCGTGGACGCGCCTCTGTTCCGACTGGAGATCGAGCCCTCGCCAGACAATGGCCTGCGGGAGACATCCAGGCTGATGGTCGACAAGCTCACCACGATCCCTCGAGCCAAGCTCGGCGGGCGCGTTGGCGTGCTCACCGGGATTGACATGATCCGCCTCAACCGGGCAATCGTCGTGTTTCTTGGCCTGGCGTCCACTGGCTGAACGCAGGTCGTCCGGGTACCGCGGTCCCCGCCCTCCCATCGAAGGATGTTCCGGGGCAGGCAGCAGGTCGTGCTGGGTGGGCTATGTGGAGGGAGGCGGAGTTCGCCGGACGGTGGTTCACAACTCTTCACACACTTGTGCGGCCGGCCCTACGCAAACTGCCCGCTTGGGACGCGCCTGTCGCCCATTTGGAACGACAAGTCGGTCTCACTCTTTGGGATGTCCATCAACCACTCGTCCAAGCGCCGTGAAACTCGGCGTGCGAGCGACCATTCTGCACGGCCACTGCCAGGCCACCCCTCGCCCCTCTACAGCCAGGAGAGGACCCCATGCCACAGCCAACCGCCTCCATCCCAGAGCCAGTCGTCGTACACGCCTCCTCCCAGGCTACCCGCCGGCGCGCAACTCCAAACCGCTCTAAGCGCGCCGGCCACACCGTCGTGGCAGTCGTGGGGTTGGGATACGTCGGGCTGCCGACGGCGATCGCGCTGCGAGGGGCAGGATGCCGGATCGTCGGGATCGACGTCAGCGGCCCACGCCTGAGCGCGATCCGCAACGGGGAGGCCGAGCTGCTGGAGTCCGAACAGCGCGACCTGGCAAGGCACCTGGCGAGCGACGGGTTCGTGCTCACCAACCGCATCAAGGCGCTCGACGCCGCCGACCTCGTGCTGATCTGCGTGCCCACGCCGGTCGACGAGCAGCTGCGCCCCGACCCGCGGATCCTGCGCCAGGCGTGCGCCTCGGTCGTGCGCCACGCCCGTCCCGGGCAGACACTGGTGCTGACCTCCACCACCTACGTGGGCACCACCCGCGAGCTGCTCGCCGACCCGCTCGCCGAGCGGGGGCTGCACGTCGGCGAGGACGTCTTCGTGGCGTTCGCCCCCGAGCGGATCGACCCCGGCGTGAGCGACCACGAGCAGCTGAAGACCCCGCGCGTGCTGGGCGGCGTCACGGAGGAGTGCACAACGCGCGCTGCAAGCGTGCTGCGCCACACCTGCAAGCGCCTGCACCGCGTCTCCTCGCCCGAGACGGCGGAGCTGGTGAAGCTGCACGAGAACACCTTCCGCGCCGTCAACATCGCGCTCGCCTTCGAGCTCGCCGAAGCGTGCGAGGCGCACGGGCTCGACCCGATCGAGGTGATCGAGGGCGCCGCCACCAAGCCCTACGGCTTTATGCCCCACTATCCCTCCGCGGGGGTCGGCGGGCACTGCATCGCGGTCGATCCCCACTACCTGCTGCACGACCTGCGCGAACGCGGTCGCCCCGCGAAGATGGCCGAGGAGGCGCTGCGCAAGCTCGCCGGACGCCCCCGGCACGTGGCGTGGCGCGCGCACGAAGTGCTGGTGGGGCTGGGGCGACCCCTGCCCGAGGCGCGCGTGCTGGTCGTCGGCATCTCCTACAAGCCCGGCGTCGCCGACACGCGCGAGTCGCCGGCCCTGGAGATCGTCGCCCGCCTGCGCGCCGAGGGCGCCCACGTCGACTACCACGACCCACTCGTGCCGGCGCTGGAGGTGAGCGGCGGGCGCCTGATCGGGATGGCCGCTCCTGCCGGGGAGGGCTCGGAACCAGCCGACCAAGCCTCCCCGGGGGGGCAGGTCGGCGGCCCGGCGTTCGATCCCGAGAGCTACGACCTGGCGATTCTCACCACCTTGCACCCCGAGCACGACTACGAGTGGCTGGAGCGCGCTCCCGCGGTGCTCGACTGCACCTACCGCCGTCGCGACGCCGGCCTGCTGCGCTTCACCCCCTGATGCGAACCTCCGCTGCTTCACAAAATGAAGGGTTGGGGCCTGAAAAAATGCAAACACAAACCCCACCTCGGCGATGGCATCTGCCCACGGATGCCGGCGTCGGTGCCGACGCGGGTAGCTGACCGTGTTCCCCCGCAACATCACCACGCACCGCATCCTGAAGGGTCTGGCAGGCCTCTACCTGCTGCTGCTGCTGGCCGCGGTGATGGCCTACAAGGCGGCCTTCGCGGGGCTGCTGTTCACCAACGTGTTCTTCGGCGTCTACTCGCTCACGGTCGCGGCATACATCGTCTCGCGCTTCGTGTTCAGCCTCTTCTACCGCACCCGTCCGGACGCCGGCGTGGAGCCGCAGATCGCGATCGTGATGCCGGGCTTCAACGAGGAGGAGGCGATCGCCGACTCGCTGAGATCGCTGCTGGAGCTCGACTACCCGCCCGAGAAGCTCGAGCTGGTGGCGGTCAACGACGGCTCGACCGACAACACGCTCGCGGAGATGCGGCGCGTCTCGACCGAATCGAAAGGGCGCGTGAGGGTGATCAACTTCCCGGACAACCGCGGCAAGCGCGCGGCGATGGCGGCCGGCATCCGCGCCACCTCGGCGGAGGTGATCGTGTTCGTCGACTCCGACTCCACCGTCGAGCCGCAGGCGCTCAAACGGCTGGTGCAGCCGCTCGCCGACCCGCGGGTCGGGGCGGTGTGCGGGCACGCCGACGTGCTCAACGTGCGCGACTCCTGGATCACCCGCATGCAGGCGGTGCGCTACTTCGTCGCCTTCCGCGTGGTGAAGGCCGCCGAATCGGTGTTCGGCGCGGTCACCTGCTGCTCGGGCTGCTTCTCCGCCTACCGGCGCGAGGCGATCATGCCGCGATTGGAGTGGTGGGAGAACCAGACCTTCCTCGGCGTGGAGTCCACCTTCGGCGATGACCGCTCGCTCACCAACTGCGTGCTGCGCGACTGGCGCATCCTCTACGAACGGCGCGCCGTGTCGCACACGATCGTGCCCGTCACCTTCCGCGCCTTCCTGATCCAGCAGACCCGCTGGAAGCGCTCGTGGACGCGCGAGTCGCTGCTGGTCGCCAAATTCATCTGGCGCAAGCACCCGATCGCGGCGCTGTTCGCGTACATGAGCATCCTGCTGCCGCTGCTCGCGCCGATCGCCGCGCTGCACTCGCTGGTGTGGGCGCCGCTGGTCACCCACCACGGGGTGCTGCCGCTCACCTACCTCGCCGGGATCTACGCGCTGGCGCTGGTGTACTCCTTCTACTTCCTGCTCTTCCAAGACCGCTACAACGTGCTGTGGCTGTACGGGATCCTGTTCGTCTTCTTCTACCTCGGGATCATGCTGTGGCAGACCTACTACGCGATCGCCACCTGCCGCACCTCCGCCTGGGGCACGCGACCCGCGACGGCCGGCCTCGGCGCCGGGGGGGAGGGGGGATAGGGGATGGCAGTGGATGAGCTCCCAGCGGTGCGGCCAACGGCGGCCGGGGTGTTGCTTCGGCGCGGGCTCGCGATGCTGTTACTGCCGCTTTCGCTGCTGCCGGTGGTGCTGCTCGCGCCCTCGCTCGCGCGCGCGCCGGCGACGCTGATCGGCCGCCTCGAGCGGATCGTGATGCCAACACAGCACCCCGCGCGCAGCGCCCCCTCAGAACCCTCCCGCTATCCGCCCGGTGCCTCCCGCTTGGAGCGTGACATCTTCGCGCCGGTCGCCCGCATCCTCACCCCGCAGGTGGGTGTCTCGGCGCTCGCCGAACACCAGACGCGCGAAGAAAAGGTGCACGCGCCGATCCTCCTTGTCACCGGTGAACCGGAAGGCGGCGCGCGGTGAGCGGCGTGCTGGCGGCGACGGTTGCTGCGATCTCGCTGATGGGCCCCTCGCAGGGGGGGCTGCAGGTCGTGCGTCCGCAGGGTCCCGGGGGTGCTCGCATCTCGTTTGCCGCGTTCGCTCGCGGGGGTGCCCCGGTCTCGTTTGCCGCGTCCGCTCACGGTCACCACGCCACCGCGAGCCGGTCGGGCCACCACGGGCATCGTCACGTCGTGCACCCGCCCGGCCAGGTGCGGGGGGTGCGCGTGCTCGCCGACACCAACACCGGCGTGCGCATTACGTGGAGTCCTGCCCGCCGCGGCTCGGCGCCGGTCGAGGGCTACCGCATCAGGTGCGACGGGGTCGTTGCCGGACAGACGCCCGGGCGCGTGTACGTCGTCAAGTTCAACCTCTACCGCGCGCACCGCATCACAGTCACCGCCGTCGACACCCGCGGGCGCCTCGGCCGATCCAGCAGGGCGTTGCGGCTTGGCATCCGCATCCGCCGGGGCGGCAAACGGACGGCGGCCGTCGCCGGCGACACCGGTCCCGGGGTGCCCGGCCAGCTGAGCGTCTCCGAAGTCAGCGAAGCGGGCGCCACGCTGTGGTGGACGCCCGCCACCCCCGGCTCGGCGCGGATCATCGGCTACCGCGTCTACCGCAACGGCGCCTTGGTGGGGCAGACGCCGCAGGACTCGATGCGCCTCACCCATCTCTCCTCGCTGCGCACCTACCAGCTTGCGGTCGCCGCCGTCGATGCCGACCACCGCGTGAGCGCGCGCACGCCCGAACTTGCCCTCACCACCTCCCACACGCCGCCGGAGGGGCCGGCGCTGATCTCCGCCGAGCGCGTCACCGACACCTCCGCCACGCTGTCGTGGCAGGCTGGCACCGCCAACAGCGGGCGGCTGGTGGGGTACCTCCTGTTCGAGGACGGCTCCCCCGAGCGTGTGGTCGATGGCCAGACCACCACGGTGACGCTCGCCTCCGAGCGCCACTACACCTTCACCGTGCGTGCCCTTGACTCCTACGGCTACCTCAGCGCGCCCGCGCCGGAAGTGAGCGTGTTCACCACTCACACCCCGCCCTCCGCGCCGGGGGATCTGCACACCACCGAAGTGACCGCCTCCTCCGCGGCGCTTGCCTGGTCGCCCGCCACGCCGGTGAGCGGCACGATCGTCGGCTATCGCGTCTTCCGCGATGAAATCCCTGTCGCTCAGGTGTCCGCGCCGGAAATCTCGCTCGCCGAGCTCGCGCCTTCCACCAGCTACAAGATCACCGTCGTCGCCGTGGACTCGCTCGGGGCGATCAGCGCTCCCACCGCTCCGCTGACGTTCGAAACCTCCGATCCGCCCCCCACCCACGGCAACGTGCAGGCTTTCCTGCTGGCCTCCACCGACCAGAGCTTCTTCGACCTCGAGGCCCACTACCAGCAGATCGGGGTGGTGTACCCCACGTACTTAGAATGCGGCGCTGGCGGCACCGTCACCGGCAAGGACTGGCCGCTCGTCACCGGCTGGGCGCGGGCGCGCCAGGTCGCGGTGATGCCGCGCTTGAACTGCCAGAACCCCAACGACGAGGCTCAGATCCTCAACGAACCGGCCGCCGGTCAGAACATGATCGACCAGCTGGTGTCGCTGTGCGAAGGTAACGGCTACGCGGGCGTTCAGATCGACTTCGAGGGCGCCTCCCCGAGCGAGCGCGAACCGTTCACCGCGTGGATCACCGCGCTCGCCGCGCGGCTGCACGCGATCGGCGACAAGCTCTCGACGGTGGTCACCGCCAAGTACTACAACGTCACCACGGGCCGCGCCGCGATGTACAACGACGCTGCCCTCTCGGTTCCCTCCGACTACATATTCGTGCTCGACTGGGGTCTTCACTGGACGACCTCCACGCCGGGTGGGTTGGCCGAACTGCCGTGGTTCACGAAGGTCGCCGACTACACCGCGACGATGCCCAACAAGAGCAAGTTCGTCCTCGGGATGCCGCTGTACGGGCTCGACTGGCCCAACGGCGGCGGCTCCGCCAACCCCGCCACGCCGCTGGAGTACAACAACGTGACGGCCGAGCAGGGCGAGTTCGGGGCGCTGGGCGAATGGGAACCGACGGCGGCCGAACCGCACTTCTCCTACACCGACTCCAGCGGTGTCCACCATGAAGTCTGGTACACCGACCAGCAGTCGGTGCAGGCGCGGGCCCAGCTCGCGGAATCGCTCGGCCTCGGCATCGGGCTGTGGCACCTCGGCAGCGAGGACCAGTCCATCTGGGAACTGCCGCAGCTGGGCGGTTGAGGCCCACCACACTGCTCCCGTGAGGCTCCGTGAGGCCCACCACTCTGCGCCTGTGAGGTTGCGCCTGACCCTGATGTGTGTCGTAGTGCTGCTGCTGGCCCCTGCCGCGGCGACGAGGGCGGCGAGCGCTCGCGCGGCTGTCCCGCCGGCCGCCCCTGCGGCGATGAGCAATCCAAGCCCTCCCGCTACGCCGTTGCAGGCCTTCATGCTCACGGGCGCCCCCGACTCGTTCGCCGATCTGCAGGCGCACGTCGGAGCGATCGGGGTGGTGTACCCGACCTACTTCGAATGCTCACCTGGCGGCGGGGTGGTGGGTGCCGCCGACGCCGAAGTCGATGCCTACGCTGCCGCCCACGGGCTGGTCGAGATGCCGCGCTTCAGCTGCCAGAACGGGGCGCTCGTGCATCGCATCCTCACGCTGCCGGCCCTGCGCGCGCGGGTGTTCGCGCGGCTGGTGGAACTCGCGGACAGCCCTTCCTACGCCGGGCTCAACCTCGATCTCGAGAACGACGGCGCCCGTGATCGTGAGGCGCTCACAGCGTTCGTCGCCGCGCTCGCCGCGCGGTTGCACGGCGAAGGGCGCAAGCTCGCCGTCAACGTGGTCGGCGTCACGCGCGAAGCGGTTCCCCGTCCGGCCGCCGGCTTTTACGACGATCCAGCACTGGCCGCCGTCGCCGACACCGTGTTCGTGATGGCGTGGGGTCCCCACTGGGAAGGCTCCGGACCCGGACCGATCGCGCCGCTCTCGTTCGTGCGGGGCGTCGCCCGCTACGTGGCCTCGCTGCCGCACGCCCGCCGCTTCGTGCTGGGGGTGCCGATGTATGGGCTCGATTGGCCGGTCTCTCGTGGGCGCTTGCGCGGTGGCGAGGCGGCGGGACCTGCTCGTGCCACCGCGTTGCAGTACGCCGACACGCTCGCGCTTGCCCGATCGGCGGCCGTCGTACCGGTGTGGGATCCCTCCGCGGGCGAGGTGACTTTCACCTACGTACGGGCTGGCGTTTCCCACTGCGTCTGGTACATGGACGCGCGCGCGATCCTCGCTCGCATCGCCATCGCCCGCCGCTACGGGCTAGCCGCCGGGGTGTGGCGGTTGGGCGAGGAGGACCAGTCGCTGTGGAGTACGTATTAACTTTTGGGCATACCAGCGACTGGACCTGTGGATTGCGATTAGACGGTTTCCGTGAGAGGTCCAGTTGCTGGTTAGGGCGAAAAACTTATATATGAGGTTGCGCCGGGTATGCATGACGTCTCGCCGGGCACGTGGGATCCCGACCTTCTGAGCTTCACGATCTGCTGTGGGCTGGTGGCAGGGCGACTCGATATATCTCACGCGGACTGGACGCTTGTTCGATCATCCGGCTTCGCCATTAAGACCGGTAGCCGGCGGCCGAAGTAGATCCTCACACGCGCGGGGACGTACTTGACGACGTCGCGCTCGTGGAACACCACCCATGCGCGAAGGAGGCCCCGATGCCTAGCTCGGCCCAGACATCCACCCGCTCACAGCCCCCGGTTCCCGGGGCGCGGACGGCGAGCGCGAAGGCGTTCGAGATCACGCAACGCCCGCTCGACGAGCACATCTGCGTGATCTCGATCGAGGGCGAGCTCGACCTCTCCACAGCCCCCCGCCTGAAGTGGACGCTGCTCGACGCGCTGGGGGCCGGGCACAGCCAGTTGGTCCTCGACCTCTCATCCACGACCTTCATGGACTCGACCGCGCTGGGCGTGCTCGTCGCGGTCAAGCGGGGTCTCGAAGCCGGTGAGCGGCTGGCGATCGTCTGCCCCGAGAGCGACGTTCTGCAGATCTTCGAGTTCGCGGGGATGGATGGTGCCTTCACGATCTTCCCCGCGCTCGACGGGGCACTCGCAAGCGCGCGGGGACATGACGCGCCTCTCAACTAGCCGACGCGGACAGTGGGGCGCGGTCGCGGTCGGCTGCGCGCTTGCCTTGACCTACATCCCCAGCGCTGACGCCCCGGTGGCCGATGCCCACCCCGAAGCCCGCGGGCAGGCGGGTTGGGGCGTCCATTCCCAGCAGGGCGCCGAAAGCCCCGAACAGCAGGGTGGGGGCCACGAACGCTCGCACGGTGGGGGCGGTCGCGAACAGCAGGGTGGGGCGGCCGGTGAGTCGGCCGGCGAACAGGGTGGCAGCGAACAGCAGGGCGGCAGCGAACGGCAAAGCGGCAGCGCAGGGCAAAGCGGGCAGCCCCAGGGGCAGGGGGCTCAAGCGCAGACGCAGCCAACGGAAACGCAAACGCGGTCGGAAGCCGGCGGTCGTGGACGCGGACGGCAGGGCGGCGGCCACGATCAAGCTCGCGGCCACGACCAAGACCACGGCACGCAGACCGAGACGCAGCAGCGCACCAAGGGCCATGAACGACATGACGTAGAAAGCAAGTCGCAAACCGCTCCTGCCGGCAACTCGAGCTCGGGCTCCACCGGCTCAGCCTCATCGGGTTCCACGGGCTCCGCCTCGTCGGGTTCCACGGGCTCCGCCTCGTCAACGACCACCTCATCGACCACTGCCTCGGCGCCGGCACCAACCACTTCCACTCCCACCGCGGCTGTCTCCTCGAGCGCGCCCACCGTCGCGCCGCTGACGACCGCCCTGACGCCGGCGGGCACCGGGACGACATCGCCACAGGCCAAAGGCGGCGCTCAAACCGGCGTTCCCACCCACCACGGCACGGGCCACGCCGATCGCGCACGCCACCAGAGCGTGACCCGCGGCGGAGTGAGCGCTGCTCACCGCGTGGCGGGACACCCCGCCGCGTCCTCGCCGCTAGCGCTCACCGCCGCCGGCGCGGGCACGAAGGCGTCGCGGCAGGCCGCGGCGCGGGGCGCGCACCAGGGGGCGGCATCCTCGCACCCTGCGCCGCACGGGCGCGGCTCGCCGCTGGTCACAACGATCACCACGATCGCCGACGTGGTGCCCCTGCCGGTGCGGTTCCTGCTCGGGCTGCTGCTGTCGCTGTCGCTCGCACTCGGCACGCGCTCATGGTTGGCGGCGCTGCGCGCGCGGCGGCTGGAGCGCCAGCGCGGCGAACTGCTGGAGGACGTCGGCCTGCTGCAGGCCGCGCTGCTGCCGGAGACCCCGAAGCACCTCGGCGTGGTGGGCACCTCGGCCGCCTATCGCCCGGCCGACGGCCCCGGCGCGGGGGGCGACTTCTACGACGTGTTCGCGCTCGGCGACGGCCGTGTCGCGGTGATCCTCGGAGACATCTCCGGCCACGGCCGCCAGGCGTTGCCCCACACCGCGCTCGTGCGCTTCACCCTGCGCGCCTATATGGAGGCAGGTCTCTCCCCGCGCGCCGCGGTGCAGACGGCGGAGAGCGTGCTGGAGCGCCAGCTCGGCGGATCGTTCGCGACCGTGGTGGTGGCCACCTACGACCCGGATGAGCGCACCTTGGTGTACGCCTGCGCCGGCCACCCGCCGCCGGTGGTGGTCGGCACCCCCTCGGCGGGGTCGATCGAGTCGACGGGATCGGTGGGCTCGCGAGGGTCCGTTGGGTCGGCGGAGCTGGTGGAGGCGATCACGCCGATCACCGTCTGCGCCGCGCCGCCGATCGGCGCGGGGATGCGCACCGGATCGCGCCAAACCACCGTGGCGGTGCCCGGCGGGGCGCAGGTGTGCTTCTTCACAGACGGCGTCACCGAGGCGCGCATCGACGGCGAGCTGTTCGGCGCCGGACGGCTCACCGACGCGCTTGCCGAGCTCGGCCCGACGGCGAACGCATCGCAGCTGCTACAGCGCGTGGCCGAAGCGACCGATACACGCTCTGACGACATGGCCGCATGTGTGCTCAACATCGCAGGGGACCCCGCCGCGCCGGCGGTGATTCTCGAGGAGCTGGAGTTCGACCGCGAGACGCCCTCCAACCGCCGCGCCGAGCAGCTGCTGCTCGCCTGCGGGGTGCAGCGGGACGAGATCCCCGAACTGATCGCCAACGCGCGTCACGCCGCGGGCATGGCGGGCACCGCGATCCTCGAGCTGAGCCCCACCGCCGCCGGCGGACCGTCGAGCGTGAAGCTGCGACGCGACGGCGTCACCCATCTGCCGACCGCGCTCGCGCGCGGTCGGGCGGGGGTGGGGGCGATGGTGGGGGCGACGCCGTGAGCACCACCACCACGACGCTCGCCCCCGACGCGGCGATGGCGCTCGGGATCGCCGCCACCGCGATGCCGTTCGCGCGCACCCCGGAGGGTGAGGCCGAGCGCTGGCTGCGAGTGCTGCGCCTGCACGGCGAGTCGGGGATCGCGCTGCAGGCGCTGGGCGTCAGCGAGGGAGCCTTCGAAACGGAGGATGGCGAGGGCCACGAGCGCGAACCGGCCGCCCCGGCCCCTGGTCCCGGCGACGCCGCACGCGACCCCGTCGCGCTGGTGAGCGCGCAGGCGGTCGAGATCGCCGCGCGGCGAGGCGCCGCAGGCGTGGGCACCAGGGACCTGCTCCTCGCCGTAATGCGCATCTACGGCGAGGAGTTCGATCGCGTGCTGCGCGCCCACGGCACCGACCGCGCCGAGGTGCTGGCGCGGCTGGCTGCGCAGCCCTGACGGCTGGAGGGCAAGCCTGACAATTGATCGGGGCCCACCCACCCCGCGTGGACCCACCCCGCGTGGCGTGCGGGCGGAAACGGGGATGCGCGCGAAGCGGGTGTCCCCCTATTCGGTTACTTGATGAACAGCATCTCCGAGTACTTCGGCAGCGGCCACAGGTCGTCCGGCACGATCCCCTCGAGCTGGTCGGCGACTTCGCGCACGTCGTCCATCGCGGGGAGCACCTTGTCGCGCATGTAGAGCGCCCACTTGGGCGCCGACTCGTCGGGCTGGTTGTCGGCGAGGTTGGCGTCCTCCAGCTTGACGAGGTTGTAGTGCAGCTCCTTCACCAGCGGCTCCACCTCGGCGATCAGCTCCTCCAGGCCAGTGGCCTTCAGCTCGTTGAGGTAGCGCACCGCCGCCGGCAGCAGCATCGTGCGGGCGATCGCCGCGGCGGTCTCCGACTCGATGTTGAGCTTCACCGCGTACTGCTCGGTGAACACCTCGTAGCGGGACTCCAGCTCGCGCTTGGAGAGCACTTTGTACTTCTTGAACAGCGCGACGGTGCCCTTGTCCACCAGCCACGGCAGCGCGTCGGGCGTGGAGCGCAGGTTGTAGAGGCCGCGCTTCTCGGCCTCCTTGTGCCACTCCTCGGAGTAGTTGTCGCCGCCAAACACGATCTGCTTGTTGGCGGCGTAGCTCTCCTTGACGACTTTCGTGAGCGCCTTCTCGAGGTTGGCGCCCGAGCCTTTCATCGCGGCGGCCAGCTTGTCGGCGAGGTCGTCGATCGCCTCGGCGACGATCGTGTTGAGCACTGTGTTGGGCAGCGCCAGCGACATGCTCGACCCCAGCGCGCGGAACTCGAACTTGTTGCCGGTGAACGCGAATGGCGAGGTGCGGTTGCGGTCGCCGCCGTGCAGCGGCAGCGGCGGCAGCACCGGCGTGCCGAGACCGAGGAACGAGCCGGGCTTGGAGGTCTGCGCCTTGCCCGCCTCGATCGCCCCGAACACGCGCTCCAGCTCCGAGCCGAGGAAGATCGAGATGATCGCCGGCGGCGCCTCGTTGGCCCCGAGGCGGTGATCCTGGCCGGGTGAGGCGATCGACGCGCGCAGCAGCGCCTGGTGGGCGTTGACGGCCTGGATGACCGCCGCGCAGAAGAACAGGAACTGGAGGTTCTCGTGCGGGGTGTCGCCCGGCTCCAGCAGGTTGGCGTGAGTGTCGGTGCCCATCGACCAGTTGTTGTGCTTGCCCGACCCGTTGACGCCGGCGAACGGCTTCTCGTGCAGCAGGCACACGAGGCCGTAGCGGCGGGCGACATTCTGCATCACCTGCATCGTCAGCTGCTGGTGGTCGCTGCCGACGTTGGAGTTCTCGAAGATCGGCGCCAGCTCGTACTGGTTGGGGGCGACCTCGTTGTGGCGGGTCTTGACGGGCACGCCCAGCCTCGCCAGCTCACGCTCGGTCTCCAGCATGTAGGCGAGGATCCGCTCGGGGATCGAGCCGAAGTAGTGGTCGTCCAGCTCGTGGCCCTTGGGCGGCTTGGCGCCGAACAGCGTGCGCCCGGTCGTCAACAGGTCGGGGCGCTCGAAGTAGTACTGCTCGTCGATCAGGAAGTACTCCTGCTCGGGGCCCACGGTGGTGAACACCCGCCGCGCGTCCTCCACGCCGAGCAGCTTCAGCGCGCGGATCGCCGCGCCGGAGAGCGCGTCCATCGAGCGCAGCAGCGGGATCTTGTGGTCGAGCGCCTCACCGGTCCACGACGTGAACGCGGTGGGGATGCACAGCAGCGCGCCGTTGGGGTTCTCCAGCAGGAACGCCGGCGAGGTGGGGTCCCAGGCGGTGTAGCCGCGGGCCTCGAACGTGGCGCGGATGCCGCCCGTGGGGAACGAGGAGGCGTCGGGCTCGCCCTGGATCAGCTCCTTGCCGGAGAACTCGGCGATCGCGGTGCCGTCGCCGACGGGCGCGTAGAAGGAGTCGTGCTTCTCCGCGGTGGAGCCGGTCAACGGCTGAAACCAGTGCGTGTAGTGCGTGGCGCCCTTCTCCAGCGCCCACTCCTTCATCGCCTGCGCCACGGCGTCCGCCAGCGAGGTGTCGAGCGCCTCGCCGCGCTCGAGCGTCTTCTTCAGCGCCTTGTACACGTCCTTCGGCAGGCGCTGGCGTTGCACGACCGGGCTGAACACGTTGGCGGCGAACACCTGGTTGACGGGGAGGGTGAGGTCGAGCGAGCCGAGGGCGCTGCCGTTGGCGCTCCACTGTGCGGCTGTGACGTTCTGCTGGCGTGTCCTGGGCATGGGGGGGTTCTGTTCCTCCTCGTCGCGAATCGATATGAGTGGGCGCCCGAAGCCGGTGTGGGGGCGTCGCCGCCGGCCCTGCACAGGCCCGCTCCTCCGAGGATCGGGCCGACTATGAATCGTAGACCCCCGCGGGTGCGCGAGTGTCGCTCGACTGGCGAAATCCCCGGTGGGATCTTTCGACAGCGGGCCAAACGGGGGCTGCGGCTGCGGGCCAAACGGAGGCTGCCGCGCGGGCCGAACGGGGGCTGCGACGTGGGCCGAACGGGGGCTGCCGCGCGGGCCGAACGGGGGCTGCGACGTGGGCCGAACGGGGGCTGCCGCGCGGGCCGAACGGGGGCTGCGACGTGGGCCGAACGGGGGCTGCCGCGCGGGCCGAACGGGGGCTGCGACGTGGGCCGAACGGGGGCTGCCGCGCGGGCCGAACGGGGGCTGCGACGTGGGCCGAACGGAGGCTGCTGCGAAACCTACTCTTCGGAGGGTACGTACGGCCCCGCGACGACCTTGCCGGTCGTCGGGTTGACGTGCGTCGGCGGCGGGCGGTCGGCGACGTTCACGTCGAAGCTCCCCGCCGGTGGGGAGCCGTTGGCGAGCGCGGCCTGCGCGTTGCCGTTGAGGCCGGCGTACACCCGGTAGGAGATCCTGTGCGTTCCCGGCTTGACGGGGGAGACGCTCCACACGAAGCTGCGCGTGGCGCCCGGCGCCAGTGGCCCGAGCGTCCAGACGTTGTAGTTGGCGGTGATGCCGCTGCCGGGCGGGTCCACCTCCACCGTTTCGACTGGCGGGTTGGCAACCCGGCCGGGGCCCTGGTCGACAACCCAGATCGGGCGCCGGCGGCTGGCGAGGTTGGGGTAGTCGCTGAGGTAGTCGAACGAGGTCACCGCCACGGTCACGTCGGGCAGCGTGCGCCTGCCGGTGTTGCGTACGTCCAGCACCATCTGTGCCGACTGCGCCACGGCCTGGTCGAGGGGGAAGCTTGCGTGCGTGACCTTCACCGTGTAGCGGCCTTTTGGTTCGGAGGCGTTCTGATGGCGCGATCCGCCGCAGCCGGCCGCGAGCACGCCCGCCAACGCTCCGCATACGCTGAGCAGCACCGCCTTGACCATGCGACTCCCCCTCACAGCGCTGTCACGATACCAGTGGGGGGCGATGCCGGTGAGGAGAGCCTTCGCGAGGAGAGCCTTCCCCCGTAACCGTGTGCACCTCGCCACATCGTGGCGCCGGCGAGAGGAGCCCTCTCCCGCGCGGCGCACCCTTGGGGGAGCGGTGGACCCGACACATGAAGGAGTTGCGGCTCTAGGGGTGGCGCGACGCCAGTGCATCGCGTAGAGTTCTACCATCGGCGTACACTTGCCGTGGACTGTCCACCCGAGGAGGGGTAGGTAGAGCAGTGGTTCGCAGTGCGACGGAGCGGGCGTTCCTCCCGGCGAGGAACTTCATCGAGGAAGTGGGCGACATGATGATCCTGACCGGCAGGACGGTCAGGTCGGCGCTGCGGCCTCCCTACCCATACGGGGGCGAGTTCGTCTCGCAGTTCCTGTTCGCGTTGCGCCTCTGCTGGTTTCCGCTGCTGGTGTCAACGGTGTGCATCGACTACGCCGCGCCCGGTCTGCAGGCGGCCAACTTCCTCACGCTGTTCGGCGCGCTCGACCGCCTCGGCGGCTTCTTCGTGCTCGGCGCGATTCGCGAGATCGGCCCCGACGTGACCGCGATCGTGCTGGCCGGGGTCGCCGGCACGGCGATCACCGCCGATCTCGGTGCGCGCAAGATCCGCGAGGAGCTCGACGCGCTGCAGGTGCTGGGCGTGGACCCGATCAAGAACCTCGTGGTGCCCCGCTTCCTCGCGCTGATGCTGGTGACGGGCCTGTTCAACATCTACGCGATCCTGTTCGGGATCTTCGGCGGGATCCTCGCCGAGATCGTCAACGGGTATCCGCTGGGGCCGTTCTGGAACACCTTCTTCGCCAACGCCGACACGACCGACATGTGGGGCTCGGCGCTGAAGGCCACCCTGTTCGGGGCGATCATCGCGATCGTCTGCTGCTACAAGGGCATGACCGCCTCCGGCGGCGCCGAGGGCGTCGGCCGTGCCGTCAACCAGGCGGTGGTGGTGACCTTCCTCGCGATCTTCGCGTTCGACTACGTATTCGAGCAGACGCTGCTCGCCACCCACCCGCAGATTTTGGTCATCAAATAATGCGTTCGTTGAAAAAGCCAGGCCTCTCGACGGCGTCCCGTCGTTCCTGGCAAGGGATGGCTGCCCCCCCACCCACGCGTGGCGTGCTCATCAGCACGCGAGCGACCGAGGACAAGGGGTCGTTGGCGCAGCCATCGACCGAAGGCGGCGGGAGGTCGTCGAGATGAACGAATGGTTCGCGCTGCCGCGCGAATGGATCGCCGCCTCGGGGGAAATCGCTGGCTTCTCCGGCAAAATCATGGGCGATGTCTACAGCCTGCGCGTGTTTCGCTTCTTCGGCGAGACGCTGCGCCAGGCGGGCATCGTGATCATCTCCTCGACGCTGATCATCTGGGCGCTGATGTTCATCCTCGGCCTGCAGTGCGGGATCCAGGGCGCCTACTTCACGCAGGCGCAGGGGGCGCCCGCCTACTCGGGCGTGTTCACCGCATGGTGCGACCTGCGCGAGATCATCCCCTACGCGTTCGGCTACATGATGTCGGCGAAGGTCGGCACCGGGATCGTGGCGGAGCTCGGCGCGATGCGCATCTCCGACGAGATCGACGCGCTGGAGGTAATGGGGATCGACTCCCTCACCTTCCTCTGCGCCACCCGCCTGCTCGCCGCCTGGATGGTGCTGCCGTTCATCTACCTGGCCGGGATCGGCGGCGCGTTCCTCGCCTCCTACATCGCCGTGGTGCAGCAGGTGGGGGTGGTCTCCTCCGGTGGGTATGAGCTGATCTTCTGGCAGTTCCAGAACCCGCCTGACTTCCTCTACAGCCTGATCAAGGCGATGGTGATGGCCACCGCGATCGTGCTGGTCGGCTGCTACTACGGTTACAACGCCTCCGGAGGCCCTGTAGGGGTTGGTACGGCCACAGCCAAGTCAATGGTCATGAATATCGTACTCGTTCACATCATTGGAATGTTGGGGACCCAGATCTTCTGGGGGGCCAACCCCCGCGCGCCGATCGGGGGCTGAGGTGGCGGGCCAGCGCGACACCCCCAACGAGACCGAGGCGGAGGACTTCCAGTACCACACCGGCTCCAGCCGCCCCAGCGACGCTCCCGACGCGATCGAGTTCATCGACGTGCACAAGGCGTTCGGCTCCAACCGCGTGCTGCGCGGGCTCAACCTCGGCATCCCCGAAGGCCAGGTGTCGATGATCCTCGGCCCGTCGGGCACCGGCAAGTCGGTGTGCATCAAGCACATCGTCGGCCTGCTCTACCCCGACCAGGGCGACGTGATCGTCGCCGGGCATTCGATCCCCTCGCTCGCCGACGACGACCTCTTCGAGCTGCGCAAGAAGTTCGGCGTGCTGTTCCAGGACGGCGCGCTGTTTGGCTCGCTCAACCTCTACGACAACGTCGCCTTCCCACTGCGCCAGCACACCGAGAAGGGCGAGGAGGAGATCGCCGAGATCGTCAACCGTCGCCTGCGCGAGGTCGGCCTCGGCGACGCCAACGAGAAGATGCCCAACGAGCTCTCGGGCGGGATGCGCAAGCGCGCCGGGTTCGCCCGCGCGCTCGTGCTCGACCCCGAGATCGTGCTGTTCGACGAGCCCGACTCCGGCCTGGACCCGGTGCGCACCGCCCTCTTGTGCGAGCTGATCAAGGAAGTCCACGCCGAGAACGGCGGCACCTACGTGGTGATCACCCACGACATCCTCTCCGCACGCCGCGTCGCCGAGCACATCTCGATCCTGTGGCGCGGGCGGATCGTCGAATCGGGCCCCGCCGCCGAGCTGTTCGCCTCGGAAAACCCGTTCGTGCGCCAGTTCCTCTCCGGCGAATCGGCCGGGCCGCTGGGGATGGAGTAGCAACCGGCGGCGTGGTGTTCGGGTCGGGCTAGCCTCTTCTTGTGAGCGTCGCACGACTGCTATCCGCCCTTGCGGGAGGCGCCGCCCGCCGGCCGCTGCTGGTCGTGGTGGTGATGGGGCTGCTCGGGCTGGGCGGCGCCGCGCTGGCGCTGAGCCTGCGTCCGAGCGCCGCGACCGACACCTTCGTCGGGCGCTCCAGCACGGGCTACCGCGCCACGCAGAGCTACTACCGCTCGTTCGGGGAAGAGCCGGTTAACGTGCTGGTGAAGGGCAACCTGGAGGATCTGCTGCTCAGCGCCGACATCGACCGCCTGCTCGGTCTCGAGGGGTGTCTCGCGGGCAAGGTCCCCGCCGCCGGGCTGCCACACGAGGGAGGGACCAACGGCCCCTGCGCCCAGCTCGACCGGCTGGGCACCGTGAAGGTGGTGATCGGCCCCGGCACGTTCGTCAACGAGGCCGTCGAACAGATCGACGGGCTGCTCACCACGCAGGGCAACCAGGCCGAGCGCGAGGCGGCGCAGAACGAACATGCCGTCCGCCGCGTGGCGCTCTCGCAAGGTCGCAGTGCCCCCGAAGCCGACACGCTCGCCGAAGAAGCCGGCAAGATCACGCGCGAACGCTACGCCCAGCAGCTCGAGCTGCTGGGGTCCGAGTATGGGCTCAGCGCGCCGCCCACGCTCAACGACCCGAGCTTCGTCTACACGCTCGTGTTCGACAACACCGCGAAGCTGCCGGGCACACCCAAGCAGCGCTTCGCCTACCTCTTCCCCGGCCGCGAAGCGGCGCTGATCTCGGTGCGCATGAAGGCCGGTTTGAGCGAAGCGCAGCGCACGCACACGATCGCCGTGATCCGCCGCGCGCTGGCGATGCCCCAGTGGCGCCTGCAGCACGGCGAGCACTACCTGCTCACCGGCCAGCCGGTGATCGTCGACGAACTCACCAGCTCCATCTCCCGCTCGATCGAGCTGCTGCTGGTGGCGGTGCTGCTCGCGATGGCGGCCGCGCTCAGCCTCGTCTTCCGCGGACGTCCGCGGATGCTGCCGCTGGCGGTCGCCGTGCTCGCCGTGGCACTCACGTTCGGCGCGCTCGCCGCCGTCGGCGCCTCGCTCACGGTCGCTCAGGTCGCGGTCCTGCCGGTGCTCGTTGGGCTGGCCGTCGACTACGCGATCCAGTTCCAGTCGCGCGTGCAGGAGGCCCGCGCGGCGGGGGCGCCCGATGCCCCCACCGCGATCCGGCAGGCCGCCGCGGTCGCGGGCCCGACGATCCTCGCCGCTGCCGCCGCCGGCTCGGCCGCGTTGCTGGTGATGACGCTCTCGCCCGTGCCCACCGTGCGGGGCTTCGCCGTGCTGCTGGTCGTGGGCATCGGGATCGCGCTGCTCTGCGCGCTCACCGCCGGGTCGGCCGTGCTCGCGCTCACGGGGGGGGCGACTTCTTCGCGCCCGCCCGGTGAGGGGACGTTGGCATCCTCCTGGCGAGGGGCGCAGGAGCTGGTGCGCGACAACCCCCTCACGCGCCTGCTCTCCCGCGTCGCGCTCGGGTACGCGGTGCGCAACCCCGGCCGTGTGATCGCCGTCGGCCTCGCCTTCGCCGTGCTGGGTTGGGCGCTCGACACGCAGACGCACGTCGAAACCAACCTCGAAAAGCTGGTGCCCCAGAACCTGGCTTCGCTGCGTGCCCTCGACGCGCTCGAGGCCGCCTCCGGGGTCGGTGGGGAAATCGATCTGATGGTGTCCGGCAAGAACGTCGCGACGCCGAAGACGATCGAATGGATGAGCTCCTACCAGAGCAAGGTGCTGCGGCGCTTCGGCTACAGCCCCACCCGCGGCTGCGGCCGCGCGCGGCTCTGCCCGGCCTTCTCGCTGCCGACCCTGTTCGAAGGAGGAGCGCTCGGAACAAGCACCCCGGCCGGGTCCCCCGCAGCTGCCCCCTCCTCCCCCTCCTCCCCCTCCTCCAAATCCCCGTCCAAAGCCTCCACCCACGCCAAGTCCTCGCCCACCACCTCCAAGCTCACCCCCGCCGAGGTGAGCGGCCTGCTGCGGACGATCCCGCCGTACTTCTCGCAGAACACCATCACCGCCAACCGGCGCGCCGCCACGCTCGCGTTCGGCATCCGCCTGATGCCGCTCGCCGAACAGCAGCAAGTGATCGAAGCGATGCGCGCCGCTCTGCACCCACCGCCCGGGGTGAACGTGCAGCTGGTGGGGCTACCCGTCCTCGCCGCGCAGTCGGGCGCGCTCGTGGCCTCTCCGTGGCGGCGCGTGCTGACGCTGCTCGCGGGGATCGCCGCCGCGGCGCTGGTGCTGCTGATCGCCTTCCGCGGCGACCGCCGGCGAGCGCTGGCGCCGCTGCTGCCGGTGCTGCTCGCCACCGGGTGGTCGGCGCTCGTGGTGTTCGCGATCAGGGTGCCGCTCAACCCGATGTCGGTCACGCTCTCCGCGCTCGTGATCGCGATCTCCACCGAGTTCAGCGTGCTGCTCTCCGAGCGTCTGCGCCAGGAGCGGGCTGCCGGTCTGCCGCTGCCCGAGGCGCTGCGCCTCACCTACGCGCGCACCGGCGCCGCCGTGGCGGCTTCCGGCGTCACCGCGATCGTCGGCTTCGGCGTGCTGGTGCTCTCCGACATCGCCATGCTCCGCGACTTCGGCGTGGTCACCCTGATCGATCTCAGCGTCTCGCTCGTCGGCGTCCTGATCGCGTTGCCCGCCTCGCTGCTGCTCGCCGAGCCAGGTGGGCTGGGGTGGCGAGGCATCGTCCCCCGCACAGGCGGACAGCGATTCCGCCTCCGCCGGCGCCCGCGCCATGAGCCCGCCTGAGCCGCCCGAGGGCGAGGAGTCCGCTTTGCCCGACGGGCATCACAGCTCTTCGGTGCGCTCACCCGAGCCGGGTGGATCGACGCGGCGCGCCCCTCGGCCGAGCTCACCCCGGCGACGTGCGGGGCTGTTCGCCAGCCAGCACCAGGGCCGCTGGATCGGCTTGCTGGCGATCGTGATTCTCATCCTGATCACCATCAACACGATCGTCACTCCCTCCCACGGGCTGGCGGGCATCGCGCCCGGGAAGCGCCTGCCGCCCTTCGCGGCGCCGCTGGCCACCGGCGATCTACAGGGCTCCGTCAACGTCGCCACGCATCCCCACGACGGCCCCGCCAAGCACGCGGCCTGCACGGTGAGGGGCCCCCAGGTCCTCAACATCTGCCAGCTCTACCAACAGGGGCCGGTGGTGCTGGCGCTGTTCGTCGAAGGCTCCGCCTGCGACGGCGTCCTCGGCGAGATGCAGGCGCTCGTGCGAGCGGGCGGGCGCCGATTCTCCGGCGTGCGGTTCGCCGCGGTGGCGATCAAAGGCGAACGCTCGGTGCTGCGAGCTTTGGTGCGCTCCGAGCGCCTCACCTTCCCGGTCGGCAACGACCCCGAAGGGGTGCTGCCGGGGTTGTATGCGATGGCCAGCTGCCCCCAGATCACATTCGCCTACCCTGGGGGGGTCGTGCAGAGTAAGGCCCTGCTCACCACGCCCTCTCCCGCCGTGCTGCGCAGGCGCGTGGGCGAATTGGTGTCGGCGTCCGTCGTGCGTGGATGGAGGCCGCCACGATGAGGCCCGAGCGCTCCCCCGGCTACGAGGAGCCCGAGCGGCCCGAGCCCACGCGCGGCTGGTGCGCGCGCGAGGTCTCCGAAGAGCTGCCCGGCCTGCACCTGATCCACATTCGCTCCCCCGTCGCGCGTCTGCGGCGGGACTCCCCGCCGACGGTGAAGCGGCGCCTGGCGGCGCTCTCCAACCGCTGGGGCGGGGCGGACGCGGTCGGCTTGCGCCAGCGCCCCGTGCCCGCCGCCTATCGCGTCTTCTTCCGACACATCGGCCTCGACCCCGACGTGGTGCGCACGCCGGTCGAGGAGGCGATGTTCGCGCGGATGATGCAGGGCGGCTTCCACTCCCACCACCTGCTCGCCGACGCGCTGCTGATCACGCTGGTGGACACCGGTGTGCCGGTCTGGGCGTTCGACGCGGGCACCGTTCAAACATCGCTCGGGATCCGCTCCAGCCGCGAGGGCGAGCGATTCGGCGACCCCTCCCGATCCTCCAACGCGCCACTGCTGCCTGTCGGCCGTCTGGTCATCGCCGACGCCCATTGCGCTGTGGCGGTGCTATTCGGCGAGATCGCCCCCGGCCACGCAGCCGGCGCAGGCGCGGATGAGGTAGCGCTGTTCACGCTGCAGGTTCCCGGCGTGCCCTCGCTGCATGTGGAGGAGGCGCTGTGGATGTGCAGCGCGATGCTCGAAGGACCGTGGTAGGGGGTGCCCAGCGCTGGTAGAATCCTTCGCAGGCTACAGCCGAGGAGGAGTCGGAAGTGACCGCAACCGAGCAGCTCACGGTCGATCGTGATGTGCCGTTCAACCGTCAGTCGACGGAGGAGCGTGCCAACGCCGAGCGCGCCGCGCGCGAGTCGCTTCGCGCGCAGGTGGCCAAGCTGGAGGGCGAGCTCTCGGGGCTGGTCGCGCGTGGCTTCCCCCACATCTCCCCGGCAACGTTCCCGGCGCCCGCGTGCGCCGGCCCGCGACTGCTCTCCCTCGCCGAGCTGGAGCGCGAGCGCGACCGGCTGGTGGCGTGCCTGCGCCGGGCGCAGTCACAGGCGTGCGAGCGCGCGGAGCTCGAGCTGCGCTCGCGCGACCTGTTGGAGCGGATGCGTCTGGAACCGGGCCGCTACAGGTTCGTGCGCCTGCGCGTCGCCGACCTCGGCGAACGTGGCTGCGGCGTGTGGGAGGTGCGTCCGCGCCTCGGCCTGATCGGGATGCTCGCGGGGTGGTGGCAGCTGAAGCTCTCCTCCGGCTGTCCGTTACCGGGGCCGCGCGCTGATTGCGCGCGGCGTCTCTCGATGCGAGGCAGCGCGGTCCCGCGAGCGGTCGCGGTAGGAGCTTGCGTGCATCTGCTTTCAGCCGGAGGGCAAGCGGGGTCGCAGTGCGCCGGATAGCCGTGCGGCCCCGGGGCACGGCAGAACACCTCGTCTCCGCGGATGCGCGTCAGCCGGGGTAGGCGGGGACGGCGGGGGCCGAGGCCCCGCGCCGAAGGCCTGCTCACCTGCTGAGGGCGGGAATGGCGCCCTGCTCGCGGCACACCGTGGCGAGCGTCTGTCTTTGGCGCTCGGTGAGCGAGGCGAGCGTCTTGGATTCGGAGATCTGCAGCTGCGCCAGCAGCTTGCGGCAGCGGCTCTCGCCCCAGCGGCGCTGGCTCATCAACAGGTCGGCGATCGTCATGCTCTGGGCCTCCCAGGGGCATTCGACGATCACCTCGGCGGCCGGGAGCTCGCCGGTGGCGATTCGCCGCTTGAGGTCCGCGCGGGCGAGGCGCACCTTGTTGGCGCGTTCGAGGGCACGCATGTATTGAGGACCGGCAGGGGCCAGCGTCGCTGTCGCGCTCATTTGGTCTCACTCCCCGTTGCGCCCGGTGCGGGAGTCCACCGCGGGGCACAACATACTTGCTTGATTTTTAACGAGTAGCGCGCCTGCAACGATCGCTCATCGCTCGCCCACTGGACATCCCACCAGTCGCCAGCACCCCTCTACCGGCGACACGGAGCGAGTTCCGAGCGTTGAAGCAAAGCGCCCCATCAAGCTACGCGAGCTTGACGCTCCGGTCAATACTTTTAAGACAGATCGTGCGCTAAAAGCGACCTTTTTCTTTTCTCACCGGCCCGGTGGTGATTGCTTGGGCCGCTCCTTGGTCGGGTCGCGCCGTATCGCGTTCAGCCGCGTCGTGTGCGGTCCGGCTGGGCCGGGGCGTCGGCCCCTTTCGGTCCCGGCAGCGCGCCGTGCTCGGCCTCGAAGCTGCGCTTGACCCGTGCGAAGGCGTCGAGCGCGCGATCGATCACCGCCTCGTCGTGGGTGGCCATCACGCTCGTGCGCAGCAGCGCCCCTCCCGGGGGGACCGCCGGGTGCAGCGCGGTGTTGACGAACACGCCCTCGTCGTACAGCGCGCGCCACAGCAGCGCCGCCTTCCAGTCGTCGCCCACCAGCACCGGCACGATTGGCGTGACGATCCTCGGGGCGCCGCCTTGGCCGAGCCGCACGCCGGGCGCGGCGCCCTCCGGATGAAGAGCCCTGCCGGTGGCCGGCGGATTGGGCGCGGCCTGCGTGGCCAGGGGGTCGGGTGCCTGCGCGCCCATCACGCTGGGGCGGACCGGCAACGGCTGGGGGGCGACCACCGCGAAGCCCAACTGCTCCAGCCCGTCGCGCAACCGCCAGGCGTTGTCGAGCACCCTCGCCAGCAGTGCCGTGCCGTCGGGCGAGCGCAGCACGCGCAGCGCGGCGAGCGCGGCGCCGAGCGCGGCGGGCACCGCGGAGGCGGTGAAGATGAAGGCGCGCGAGTAGTAGCGCAGGTACTCCAGCACGTCGGCGGGCCCCGCCACGAAGCCGCCGCAGGAGGCCAGCGACTTCGAGAAGGTGCCCACCCGCAAGTCCACGCGATCCTCCAATCCGAGTAGCTCGGCGGTGCCGGCGCCGCGCGCGCCCAGCACCCCGGCGCCGTGCGCCTCGTCCACCATCAGCCGCGCGCCGTGGCTTTCGCACAGCTCGCAGATGTCGCTCAGTGGGGCGATGTCGCCCTCCATCGAGAAGACGCCGTCCACCACCACCAGCACGCCGCCCCCGTCGCCTTTCGCGCGCTGGAGCATCTTCTCCAGCTTCTCCAAGCGGTTGTGGCGGAAGGGGCGCAGCTTCGCGCGCGAGAGCAGACACCCGTCGAGGATCGAGGCGTGGTCGCCAGAGTCCGCGATCACGGTGTCGCCCACGCCGAGGATCGTGCCGAGCGTGCCGAGGTTGGCCTGGTGCCCGGTGGTGAACACCAGCGCGTCCTCGCTGCCCATCCACTCGGCGATCTCCGCCTCCAGTTCGAGGTGCAGCGGCGTCGTGCCGTTCAGCGGGCGGCTGCCGGTGAGGCCGGTGCCGTAGCGGTGCAGGGCATCCTGCGCGCCCGCCAGCACGCGCTCGTCGCCGGTCAGGCCGAGGTAGTTGTTGGAGCCCAGCATGATCCGCTGCGCCCCCTCCATCTCCACCACCGGCATCGCCGGCGAGGTGAGCACGTGGAAGTAGGGGAGCACGTCCGCCTCGCGTGCCGCCGCCAGCAGCTCGGCGCGCTCGTGGTGGCGGGCCTTGGCGAACACGTCGCGGGGAGGCCGGTCGGCGATGGCGCCGGTGTCGCCGGAAGTCGCCTGGCCGTCGCCGGCGTTGTCGGCCTCGCCGTTGCCGGCGTCGGCGTTGTCGGGGGTCGCTTGGGCCTCGCCGATGATGGGGTCTTTGGTGGTCGGCTGGCGCTCGCCAGCGGTCGGTGGTTGGTTGGTGCCGATGGCCATGTGGTCGCGGGCGCGTTGGGTGTAGGGTGCCGTGGCTGTGAGCGTCGAAGTCAGCCCGGTGGCGGGCGGGAGTGACCTGAAGCGGTTCGTCGAGGTGCCCTTTCGCCTGCATGCTAACCACCCGCTGTGGGTGCCGCCGCTGAAACTCGAGCGGCGCATCTTCCTCAACCGGCGCATGAACGCCTTCTTCAGCCACGGCGAGGCCGAATACTTCCTCGCCCGCCGCGCCGGGTGCGTGGTCGGCAGGATCACCGCGCAGATCAACCACGCCTTCAACGCCCAGCACGATTCGAAGTGGGGCTGGTTTGGCTTCCTGGAGTTCGAGGAGGATCTGGAGGTCCTCCAGGCGCTGCTCGACGCCGCGCAGCGGTGGCTGCGGGAGCGTGGCTGCGAGCGGATGGTGGGGCCCGCCGACTTCGCGATGAACGACGAGTGCGGCATCCTGATCGAGGGCTTCGACGTGCGCCCGATGATCCACCAGCCGTGGCACCCGCCCTACTACCAGCGGCTGCTGGAGGAGGCGGGGATGAGCAAGGCGATCGACCTGCTGATGTGGAAACTGGAGGTGACCGAACGCGACCGCGTGCTGCCGGTGATCTGGGAGCTCGCCGACAAGGCGCAGAGCGAGCACGGGATCCGCGTGCGCCCTATGCGCCGCCGCCAGCTGCGCAAAGACATGGAGTTCTTCGGCGAGGTCTACAACGAAGCGTGGTCGAAGAACTGGGACTTCGTGCCGTACACCAAGAAGGATCTCGATGCTCTCGCCCAGGAGCTGCAGCTCGCCTTCGACAAGCACTGGTTCATGATCGCCGAGCGTGAAGACACCGGCGAGGTGGTCGGCATGGCGATCACGATCCCCGATCTCAACCAGGCGCTCGAAAAGATGAAAGGGCGCCTGCTGCCGCTTGGCTGGTGGCACTTCCTGCGCAAGGGCAGCATCATGACCCGCGTGCGCGTCGGCTGGCTGGGCGTGCGACCCGAGTACCAGCACACCGGCATCGCGGCGAAGCTCTACCAGATGCACTTCGACGCGGCCGAAGCGCGCCCCCAGAAGGGCGGCGAGATGGGCTGGATCCTCGAGACCAACACGGCGATGAACCGTGGCATGGAGGCGATGGGCGGGCGCGTCGTCAAGCGCTATCGGATGTACGAGCGGGTGTTCGAGGCCCCGGCCTCGGAGACGCCTCCCGCTGATGCCGCGCTGGCTTCGGCGTAGCCGCGCGAGGTCGAGCGCGACCAGGGGTCCGAGGCGCTCCGTACACTTCGGCGGGTGAGCGACTCGCTCCAACCTGACGCGCTGAAATCGTTCGGCGGCGACACCGAGGAAGTGGACGCCGTCGTGGTGGCGCCATCGGCCCGGGCGCTTCCTGAGCGTACGGAAGCCCGCACGGTGGTGCCGGCCGTGCAGGCCGTGGCCGTGGCCGCCGGCAGCTTCGTCGCGGGTGCGGCGATGATGGGGCTTGCCCACCGCCGCCAACGGCGCCGCGAGCTGGTGCGCGCGGGCGCGCGGCGGCGAGGCCTCGGCCGGGGCGGTGGCCGCCGCGCCGCAAGCGGAGGGCGCGGCTCTCGCGGCATGGGGGAGCTCGTGCAGATCGTGGGCAGCCGCTCGCTGCTCGTGGACGTGCACCTGCTCGGTGGCCGCGACTAGCGTTGTCGAGGTGCGGCCCCCGTGGCCGTTCCGCCTGCCGGCCTACGGTGGCATGGATGGGGTGCTACGTCACCGCGGGGGCGTGCTCGAACGGTTGCTGCACCACGGCGAGCAGCCGGTGGTGGTGCGCGTCGCGCAGCCGTCATCCGATCGGGTCGTGTTCGATGCGAGTGCCCCCACCGGCGAGGCGGCCGAGCACGGGATCGCGCGGATGCGCTTCGCGCTCGGGGTGGACGAGGACCTGCGCGCGTTCCACGCCCGCTTCGCGCGCGACCCTCTGATCGGGGAGTCGCTGCGCCGCCGGCCGTGGCTGCGAGTGCGCCGGCGCCCCGAGCCGTGGGAGGCGCTCGCCTGGGCGGTGTGCGAGCAGCTGATCGAGTTCGAGCGCGCCGCGGCGATCGAGCGGCGGATCGTGCGGCGGCTGGGGCGCAGCTGGCCGGAGGAGGAGCGGGGCGTGCGGCGTGGGGCGCGCGGCGACGGTGCGCGCCGGCCTCCGGCGGGGGGTGGGGGAGAAGCGGCCTGGCCCCTGCGCGACGTGCCGACCCCGGCGGCGCTGGCGGGCGTGGCGCCGGCGCTGCTGCAATCGCTTGACCTCGGCGGCGCGCGGGCGCGCACGTTGGTGCGCGTGGCCCGCGAGGTGGCGCGGGGGAGGATCGACCTTCACTCCCCCGATCACGAGCGCACCTGGCAGCGGCTGCGTGCGATTCCGGGCATCGGTCCGTGGACGGTGGAGATGCTGGCCCTCCACGGTCAGGGCCGCCACGACCAGGTGCCGGCCGGCGACGTCGGTCTGCTGAAGCTGGTGGGCCGCGCGCTCAGCGGCGGCCGGAGTGGGTGGGGCTCCCATAATCGCGCGCAGGAGTCCGAAGTGAGGGAGTTCTTCGCCCCGTACGGGGAGTGGGCGGGACTGGCGGCGACCCACCTGATGAGCGGATGAGCGACGCGGCCACGTTTCGTTCGACACGAGAGGGCTGGCTGCGGGCCACGCCGTCCGCCGAGACCCTTGAGTGGGCGCAGTGGGTCCTGGCCGAAGGAGACAAGTCCAAGCCCAACGACATGCGCAACTTCTCCAATCGCAGATTCCAGGGCTTCGTCGCCGAGTGCGCCTTTCATCGCTGGCTGGAGCGCGAACTGGTGGATCACATATGGAACGGCTCGACCGATCCCAAGCCCGACTTCGAGCTGGGTGCCGCCGGTGTCGGCTTGCCCACCGGTGTCGGCCTGAAGTCCTGTGGCTCAGAAAGCGCGTGGAGGCCAAGTCACGTCGTGAACGTGTACGAGCGGCATCGCGAGCATTCGCCGCAGGAGTTGTTCTTCGTCGGCTTCGAGCAACCTGGAGCGGTGCGGCCGAACGATCCAACCGTTGTGCTGCTCGGCGGCCTTCCGGCAGCGACGTATTTCAAGCTTGCGGAGTTCGTGCCAAAGGGTGGCATGCTCAACCCGATCGTCCGCGCCGAGAACGATGTGTGGAACCTCCGTACACGGGAGCTGGAACCACCGCGGCAGTGGCTGGACCGCAACCGGCCGCCCGGGGAGGCTAGGACGGCGTGAGCACCGCGGCGCCCGTAAAGCGTCCCGCGCGCAGGTCTCCAAGGGCGCCGTTGGCGTCCTCCAGCGGGTAGACGGTGACCTGGGTCTTGACCGGGATGCGAGGGGCGAGGGCGAGGAACTCCTCGGCGTCGCGGCGGGTGAGGTTGGCGACCGAGCGGATCGTGCGCTCCTCCCACAAGTCGGCGTAGGGGAAGGAGGGGATGTCGCTCATGTGGATGCCGCCGCACACCACCGTGCCGCCGGGGGCGAGGGCGCGTAGCGCGAGCGGGACCAGCGCGCCGTCGGGGGCGAACACGATCGCGGCGTCGAGCGGCTCGGGGGGCGGCTCGTCCGAGCCCCCCGCCCAGGTGGCGCCGAGCTCCAGCGCGAAGGTCTGCGCGGCGATGTCGCCGGGGCTGGTGAAGGCGAACACGCGCCTGCCCTGCCAGATGGCCACCTGGGCGAGGATGTGGGCGGCGGCGCCGAAGCCGTACAGGCCGAGGCGCCGCGCGCGGCCGGCCATCCGCAGCGCGCGGTAGCCGATCAGCCCGGCGCACAGCAGCGGCGCGGCCTGCGCGTCGGGGTAGCCGGGTGGGATCTCGAAGCAGAAGCGCTCGTCGGCGAGCGCGTACTCGGCCATGCCGCCGTCGATGTCGCGGCCGGTGAAGCGCGCCAGCGGGCAGAGGTTCTCGCGGCCGGAGCGGCAGTAGGTGCATTCGCCGCAGGTCCACCCCAGCCAGGGGACGCCGACGCGGCGGCCGTCGGACTCGACGGTGGCGACGATCTGGTGGCCGAGGATCCGCGGCGGCGTGGCGATCCGCACCTCGCCGTCAAGCAGGTGCAGGTCGGTGCGGCACACCCCGCAGGCCTGCACCTTCAGCAGCAGCTGGCCGGGCGCGGGCATGGGGATCGGGCGCTCGACCGCTCGCAGCGGCTGCCCGACCTCCTCGAACACCATCGCCTGCATTTCGAACGCCTAGGCGGCGGGGGTTGTGTATCTACTTTTCAAGACGCAAACCCTTCATTTTGTGAAGTGAGGGGGTGGGGTTGGATGTTTTGTTTTGGGACCCAAACCCTTCATTTTGTGAAGCGAGGGGTGGGGTTGGATGTTTTATTTTGGGACCACAACCCTTCATTTTGTGAAGTGGTTGGGGTCGTGAGAAAACATATCTACCCCCAGCCTCAGCCGAAAAACAGCTCCGCCGTGGCGTACAGCTCGGGGTCCAGCAGCTTCGGGGCGGCCAAAGCCTGCGCGAGGTCAACCTCGGCGATCCGCGCGCCGTGCAAGGCGACCATCTTGCCGAAGTGGCCGGAGGCGACGGCGTACATCGCGGCGACGCCGAAGCGGGTGGCGAGCACGCGATCGAACGCCGTCGGGGTGCCCCCGCGCTGCACGTGGCCGAGGATCGTGACGCGCGTCTCGTAGCCGGTGCGCTGCTCGATCTCGCGCTCGAGCGTGACGCCGATCCCGCCGAGGCGCGCGTGGCCGAAGGCGTCGGTGGCCGCGCCCTGCACGGTTTGCATCGTCCCTTCGCGCGGGGACGCCCCCTCGGAGACGACCACGATCGAGAAGGAGCGCCCGCGCTCGTGGCGGCGGCGCAGGTGGGCGCACACCTCCTCGACGTCGAACGGGCGCTCGGGCACGAGGATCGCGTCGGCGCCGCCGGCGATCCCGGCGTGCGTGGCGATCCAGCCGGCGTGGCGGCCCATCACCTCGACGACCATCACGCGGTTGTGGGACTCCGCGGTGGTGTGCAGGCGGTCGATCGCGTCGGTGACGATCTGCACGGCGGTGTCGAAGCCGAACGTGACGTCGGTGCCGCCGAGGTCGTTGTCGATCGTCTTCGGCACCCCGACGATCGGGATGCCCTCTTCGTACAGCAGCAGCGCCACCCCGAGCGTGTCCTCGCCGCCGATCGGGATCAGCGCGTCGACGCCGCGGCGCTCCAGCGTCGCGCGGATCGCCTCGAGGCCGCCCATGTCCTCGGCGAACGGGTTGGTGCGCGAGGTGCCGAGGATCGTGCCGCCGCGGGGCAGGATGCCGACGGTGCTCTGCAGGTTGAGCTCGACCGCCTCGTCGTTCAGCACCCCCGCCCAGCCGTGGCGAAAGCCGAGGAAGCTGTGCTCGCCGCGCGCCAGCCCGCTGCGCACGGCGGCGCGGATCACGGCGTTCAGGCCGGGGCAGTCCCCACCGCCGGTGAGCAGGCCGATGCGCGCCATTGGCCACAGGGTAGGGCCTCGCGGGTCGCACCTGCCTGCTGCCGTCTGTCGCCCTGTCCTGTGCTTCACACGCCCACACGCGCCTCGCCCACGTGCGCCTCGCCTACGTGCGCCTCTCCCACACGCGCCTCGCCCACGTGCGCCTCTCCTACGTGCGCCTCTCCCACACGCGCCTCGCCCACGTGCGCCTCGCCTACGTGCGCCTCTCCCACACGCGCCTCGCCCACGCGCGCCTCGCCCACACGCGCCTCTCCCACACGCGCCTCGCCCACGCGCGCCTCGCCGACGCCCTCGCCCCGCGAATCACCCCGCGGGGGTGAGCGCCGCTAATCTCGCCAACCGCGAGACTGCTCGCTGGATGCGGGGCGGGAGATCATCACCATGATCCTCAACGTCGCCCTGCTCGGCGCGAGCTGCGCGCTGAACCCCGTGCTGCTCGCGGTGGTACTGCTGACGCTGGCCTCCGAGCACCCCAAACGGATGCTCGGCGCCTACTTCGCCGGCGCCTTCACGTGGAGCGTGGGCCTGGGCATCGGCGTGGTGACGGTGGCGAGCGACGCCGAAGTGTTCGGCGGTCACTCCTCCCAGTCGCGGCCGATCTTCGACCTGGTCGTGGGTGGCCTGCTGCTCGCGGGTGCCTTCCTGAAGGGCACCGGTCGCGCGGATCGCTTCAAAGCCCGCAGAGCCGCCGCCAAGCCGGCCCCCGACCCCGCGAAGCCGAGCAAGCCCCCGCTGGCCGAGCGGCTGCTCTCGGGGCGCGTGTCGCTGGCGTTCTTCGCCGGCGTGGTGCTGAACTTCCCGAGCGTCAGGTACATCGAGGCGATGAAGGAGATCGTCGTGGCGGAAGTCTCCAAACAGGAGCAGGTGCTCGCAATCCTGCTATTCAACGTCCTCATGCTCTCACCGGCGATCGTTCCGCTCGCGTTGCTGTCGTTTCGCCCCGAGGAGACCAAGTCGGCGATCACCCGCCTCGATGCATGGATGCACACGAACGCGCGCGCCCTGATCACCGGGGTGCTCGCGGTGCTCGGGCTGTACCTCGTGATCAAAGGCATCGCGGTGCTGGTGTGACCGGACCCACGATCAAGCTAGTGCTCTCCGACGTCAACGGCACGCTGGTGACGCAGGCCAAGGAGCTGACGCCGCGGTCGATCGAGGCGGTACGGCGACTGGGGGAGGCCGGCATCACGTTCGCGTTGACCAGCGGCCGCCCACCGCGCGGGATGGCGATGTACGTGGAGCCGCTGCGGTTGAGCACGCCGATCGCGGCGTTCAACGGGGGGATGCTGGTGGATAGCCACATGCAGACGATCGAAGAGCGCGCGATCCCGGCCGAGCTGGTCGGAGAGACGATCGCGCTGCTGGAGTCGTTTGCGCTCGACGTGTGGGTCTACCAGGGCGCCGACTGGTATGTGCGCAACCCGCGGGGTCCGCACGTGGAGCACGAGTCCTTCACCGTGCAGTTCCCACCGACCGTGATCGACGCCTACGGGCAGCTGCGCGAGGGCGTTGCCAAGATCGTCGGGGTGAGCGACGACCACGACGCCGTGGCACGTGCCGCCGCCGCGGCGCACGATCGCTTCGGCGATCGCGTATCGGCCTCGCGCTCACAGCCCTACTACGTCAACGTGACCCACCCGGAGGCCAACAAGGGGTGCGTGGTGCGCTGGCTGGCCGCGCGCTACGGCGTCCCCGGGGAGGCGATCGCGACGATCGGCGACATGCCCAACGACGTCCTGATGTTCGCCCACTCGGGGCTGTCGATCGCGATGGGCAACGCCGACCGCGAGGTGCAGCGCGCCGCGCGGCGCGTCACCTCCTCCAATGAGGAGGATGGCTTCGCCCACGCGGTCGAGCGGTTCATCCTCGGCAGCGGGTAGCCAGTTCTTCGGGGCGCGTCCGCGCGCCGGATCTCTCTACCAGGTGGGGGCGGGGCTCCTACACCGCGACGATAGAGGTGTGCTTATCTGCGTCCTATGCCATAAAAGAGGGGGTCTTTTCCGCAATAGAATGCTAAAATAAGTCCCACGATGTTGGCGGATGAGCGGATCTATCGGTACAACCCGTGGTGGGGCCGGTCGGGGTGGGAGGCTGACGATCCGCATCTGCGCCGTCTGCGTATGCGGCCGGTGAGGCTGCCGGCGCCAGAGGTCGATGAGGTCAATCTGACACGCGCAGCGGTGCACATCCTGCGCGGGCCGCGGCAGGTGGGGAAGTCCACGGACCTGAAGCTGCTGGTGAGCCGGGCGCTGCGGGAGGGCGTGGCGCCGCGCGGGGTGGTGTACCTGTCGCTCGACCTGCTGGAGGACCAGCCGGCCGCCGAGCTGGTCGCGACGGTGGAACGCGCGCTCGAGCTCGCCGTGGACGGAGGGGAGGGGACGCGGCTGATCCTGCTGGACGAGGTCACCGCCGCCCGCAGCTGGCGCACCTCGATCAAGGCGCTGTGGGACGACGGGCTGCTCGACCGCGACGTCGTGATCTGCACGGGATCCTCGGCGATCGACCTGGCGGAGGGCGCCGCGGAGCGGCTGCCGGGCCGTCGCGGGGCGGGTCGCGACATGCTGGTGCTGCCACAGAGCTTCGCCTCCTTCGCGCGAGCCTGCTCCCCGGATGGGCTGCCCCCCGGGCCCGGCTTGACGATTGGCCAGCTGCTGAGCGACGATGGCCGGGCGGCGCTGCTCGACGCACGCGCGCACCTGCCGGCGCTGCGGGTCGCACTGGAGCGCTACCTGCTGTTCGGCGGCCTGCCCGCCGCGGTCGTGGAGGCGGCGTCTGGGCTGCCGGAGCCGAGCGAGGAGGTGCAGCGGTTGCTGTGGGACTCGCTCGCGCGCGAGGTGCAGCGTCGCGGCGCGAGCATGCCGGCGGCGCATGCGCTGCTCGAGCGGATCGTACGCTCGCTCGGCGCGAAGGTGAGCTGGTCGCGGATCGCCCGCGAGCTGGGCGTGCCACTCGGCTCCGGCGCGCGCCGGCAAGGCGGCGAGGCAAACGATCCACGCACGGTTCAGAGCTACGTGGAGCTGCTCGCGGTCAACTACTTCGCGCTGATCCTCTACTTCTGGAAGGGCTATACGGGCTCCGGAGACCTCGCCAAGGACAAGAAGCTCTACTTCGGCGATCCGCTGCTGTACACGATCGCGACGGCCCGCACAGGCCTGCCGCGCGACCGGCACGCGGAGGTCGAGAACGCGCTCGCGCTGGCGCTCTACCGTCGCTACGAGCCGGCCGAGCACAGCGCGGAGGGCTTCCGCGCGCCCGAGCGCCTGCATGTGTGGGGCACCCGCCGGGGCGGTGAGATCGACTTCGTCTGCGGTCCCCGCGAGGCGATCGAGGCGGTCGAGGTCGCCGACTGGGCGACGGTCAACCGCCAGAAGGCCACCGCGCCGATGCGAGCCCTCCCCGGCCGTCCCGCGCTGGTGGCGACGCGTGAGGAGCTGCGGTTCTCACCGGCCGCCAATCTGGTCCCCGCGGCGCTGCTGCTGTGGGCGCTGTCTGGGTGAAACACCCGGGGTCGGGTCGGCGTGGTGTCGGTTCTTCGCAGGAGCCCCTGGTCGGCATCAAGATGCAAAGCCGGTATGCTTTGATGAGATGCGTACGACAATCACACTCGACGACGATCTGCTGGCAGCCGCAAAGCAGCGAGCGGCAGCCGACCGCACGACGCTGGGTTCGCTGATCGAAGGCGCCCTGCGGCGCTCGCTCGCGCAGCGGCCCGCGGAGCCGGGGGAGCGGATCTCGATACGTCGCTTCGGCGGGGCGGTGACGCTTCCGGGTGTGGACCTTGACGACTCGGCTGCGTTGCGCGACCTGATGGACGGGCTGCGCTGATCCTGCCCGACGTCAACGTGCTGGTGTATGCCCACCGCGGCGGCACGCCAGAGAACGACCGGATGGGAGAGTGGCTGGAGACGCTCCTCAACGGCAGCGCTCCCGTCGGCCTCGCGGGCTTGGTGCTGAGCGGGGTGCTGCGGATCGTGACGCACCCGCGCGTGTTCGCGCAGCCGACGCCGCTCGATACCGCGCTGGAGTTCGTGGAATCGCTGCGCGCCAGCCCAAACGCGGTGGAGGTTGTGCCGGGGCCGCGCCACTGGAAGATCTTCGTCGACCTCTGTCGCACCACGGGGGCGCGGGGCAACCGCATCCCCGACGCCTACCTGGCGGCGCTCGCGATCGAGTCGGGCAGCGAGTGGGTCACGACCGACCGGGACTTCGCTCGCTTCGAGGGTCTGCGTTGGCGTCACCCGCTGGCTTTAGCTGACGGCCGTTGATTGAACGCTTCAGGCTCGGACGGGGGATGACGGTCGCCGGGCATGGGCTTTGCCCCATATCCGATCCGCCGGTGAGCGCAATGGTATATTCCATACCATGAATACCACCATCGATTCTGCCGGACGGATCGTGGTTCCCAAGCGGCTACGCGATGAGCTTGGCTTCAGACCGGGGCAGAAGCTGGAGCTGAGCGCGGTGGATGGGAGGCTCGAGGTGGTGCATCCGACCACGCCCATGCACTTGGAGGAGCGTGAAGGAAGGCTCGTGGCAGTCGCCGACCGCCCGATGCCGACGTTGACTCCGGAGCTCGTGCGCGAGACTCTGGAACAGATTCGCCGGTGAGCTCCGGGTCTGCCTCGGCGACTCCCGACAGCAGTGTCGTGATCGCCGCTTTCGCAGGCTGGAATCAGCACCACGAGGCGGCGATCAAGGCGCTCGGCGCGGCTAGGGACCTTGTCGCGCACGCAGAGCTCGAGTCCTACTCGGTGTTGACCCGCCTGCCGGAGCCGTTCCGGGCGGCGCCGCAGCTGGTAGCGGAGTACCTGCAAAAGGATTTTCCAGGGAAGCGGATGGTCTTGCCGGAGTCTGAGCGCCACGATCTGATCGCGCAACTGGCCGGGCTCTCGATCGCCGGCGGCGCTGTCTACGACGCGATGGTCGCGGTCACAGCTGCCCACCACGGGTATCGCCTGCTCAGCTGCGACCGTCGCGCCGCCGCCACCTACGAGCGGCTTGGGGTCGAGGTCACCTACTTGTAGCCGGCTCTCTGCGCTGGCGCCACCCGTTGCGCCCGCTTCCTCGAGCTCGTCGACGATGTCGCAGAGCCCGATCGCTGAGGAATCGACATCATGCGGTACTCACATCTCTGAGGCCTCCTCGGGGGCTTCGAAGCCCTTAGGACTTGACAAGTGCCTCGCGGTGTGGATATAGTCGTCTTACCTTGTCGCCCGTAGCGGGCGGCGGGCCGTTTTGAACATATGGGTCTGGTTGGGGTCGGGGCTTCTGTGGCCTGGCCTTCAAGCATTTTGGCAGAGGTTTCTCTGGGAGAGGGACCGGGTCGTCTCGATGAGGGAGTTGGTCTTCGCGTGCTTTTGAGAGGGAACAACGTGTCGAGAGTCGTCGCACCTGGCGTCGTGGCTGATGCTAGATGCGCCAGCATGGCGCTGTCGCATCTCTCTCTCTCTCTCTCTCTCTTCGCCTAATGGGTTCAGCCTAAAACGTCCCCAGCGAGGGGTTCCGGCTAGTCGGCCAAGCGCCCCTGCGGGGGTGAGGGTTGAGGCTGTGTCTCGTGGGTCCTCGCGCGATTTTTTGCGTGTGGGCCCGTTCGGTTTCTCGCACGCATCTGCGCGCGTGTGTAGTGGTGATGGTTTCTCGCACGCGTGCGCGCGTGTGTAGTGGTGGTGTGACCTGGCGAGGGGCTCACGTCCCCTCCGTACTCGAGGAGGCGGTGGTTCGATGAGCGCTGCTCGTAGGCTGTTTGTGGCAACGCTGTTTGCGCTGGTTGGGGGGTTGGTGTTGTCGTGCGCTTCGGCGTTGGCGTTGGAAACGCTGGAAGCGCCGGGGCCCGTGGGAGTGGAAGCGAGGACAACCTCGGCGACGTTCTACGGCGAGCTCAACCCGGGCAAAGAAGGGGAAGCTGGCACCTACGAACTGGGCACCTATGAATTCTTGTACAAACAAGGCAATGACTGCGAAGGCGGCAGCCATGCGCCGCAAACCCCGGGCATGTCATTCGGCGGAGGCCAGGAATCGCTTCCATCGGAAGAAGTGATTGGCCTGAAGCCGCACACCGAATACACGGTGTGCCTGCGCGCTCGCAGCAAAGCGGGGGAAACGACGGTGGGGCCGGCGGCGACGTTCCGCACGGCGCTCGAAGCACCGGAAGCGACCGCGCCGACCAACGTCACCTCGACCTCGGCGATGCTAAACGGGGTGCTGAACCCCGGTGGCGAAGGCGAACCCGGTGGCTATGAATTCCTCTACAACGCCTCCGAAAGCGAATGCCAGGGCGGCGAGGCGACCGGCGGCAGCGCGCTGGGGCATGAAAAGGAAGCGGTCGTGGCTGAAGTGAAGGAACTGCTGCCAAACACGCAGTACGCGGTCTGCGTGCTGGTGCGCAACAAAGCGGGGGAAACAGCCCTGGGGGCGCCCGTGACGTTCACAACGAGCGCGGTGGCGCCGACGCTCGCGGAAGAGTCGGTCCGGAACGTGCTGAGCACAAGCGCCCAGGTGGAAGCACAGGTCAACCCGTTCGGCGATGACACCCACTACTACGTCCAGTACGGCACCGTGAGTTGCGCCGTGAGTCCGTCATCGTGCACCGACGTGCCGGCATTGCCCGGCGCAGACGCCGGCTCCGGCCAGGAAGCCAAGACGGTCAGCCAGATCCTGCAGGATCTGGCGCCTGCCACTACCTACCACTACCGGATGCTTGCGCGGAGTGGAGCGGGGACCGTCGAAGGTCCTGACCAGACCTTCACGACACCGACCGCCACCGGTCAACTCCCGGGCTCAGGGCAGACCGAAGCGTGTCCCAACGAGCAGTTGCGCACGGAGCAGCCTTACGGATTGGGGTTGCCTGATTGTCGTGCCTATGAGATGGTCTCTCCGCCGAACACGGAAGGGCAGGACGCGACGGACCCGTTCGTGAGGGCGGTGGCACGTGCCGCGGTCTCTGGTGAAGCTGTCACGTATGCGTCGAGGGGCAGCTTCGCTGGCCCAACCGGTGGCACTTTCGAAAATCAGTTCCTTTCTCGTCGTGGGCCCGAAGGCTGGTCAACGCAGGCGATCACGCCACTGCACCATGCTGTCAGCGCCGAAACGCCACCTTCATTTGAAACGATGGCTTTTACGCCGGATTTGAAGGACGGGATCGCGAGCACAAATGCTTCGCTGACGGGAGAAGCTCCCGAAGGCGAGTGGAATTTTGGTTTGTATGTTGATGATTTCGCCAATGGCTCCTACCGGTATGTGGATGACCCTTTCGCACTGGGTGGGGGCGGTTATGTTCTCGATACTGCGGGCACCTCTACGGATCTCAGCCATGTGGTGGTGGGTACGATTGTGCGTGGCGCTGGTAGTGGTGCATGGCCGGTGTCCGAGTGGGTGGATGGGAAGGTCGTTCTCGTGAGTGTAACCAACAAGGGCGAAGAAATAGAAGTCCCCGCTGTTGGCGCGGCGTCGATTGACAATGTGTGGCGAGCGGTATCGGCCAACGGGTCGCGCGTATATTTCTCTAGTCACGCGTACAACCGAGCGGAACTCACCTATGTCAGCCCGATACCTGGACAGTTGTATGTGCGTGTGGATGCTGAACAGCCTCAGAGTCCTATGAGCGGCGAAGAATGTGCGGTGCCGACAGATGCTTGCACGATCGAAGTATCTGCTTCGCAGAGGAAAGCCGTCGATCCTCATGGGCCTCAGACGGCGCACTATTGGGGGGCGAGCACGGATGGGTCGAGGGTGTTTTTCACCAGCAGCGCGGAGTTGACCGAAGACGCTGCTACGGGACCTGCGGATAACGCGGCGAATCTCTACGAATACGACCTGGAACGGCCTGTGGGCGAACGACTGAAGGATCTTACGATCGATGAGGCCGACGTCGATGGCGCCGCGGTGCAGGGTGTCGTCCAGGTATCTGAAGATGGTTCGTATGTGTATTTCGTTGCCGACGGTGACCTCGCCACGGGTGCGACAGCGGATGAGCCCAACCTATATGTGTCCCACGATGACGGAGCGCCAAGGTTCATCGCTACGCTGGCGGCGAGGGACGTAACGGACTGGGAAGCCAGCAACAATGGCGTTGAAGGCGGTGGTGGTCCGGAGACCGGCACCGCCGTGGTGACACCCAGCGGAGCCCGTCTGGCGTTTATTTCAGAACGGAGTCTGACGGGTTACGACAATGAGCAGGTAGAGCCGGGGGAGTGCACAGAATCTATAGGCTCGGGTGATATCGGCCCCGAAACGGGTGAGTGTCGGGAGATATATCTTTACAATGCTGAAACGGGTGGGCTTGTGTGCGCGTCGTGTAATCCGAGTGGTGCGCGACCGGTAGGGCCAGCTAATTTCTACGCCAACGCCGGTAACTACGACGAGTTCAGGCCGTATGCTCAGTATCGTCCGCGTAATCTGCTCGAAGATGGCACCTTGTTCTTCGACAGCAGCGACGCGCTCGTGCCTCATGCAACCGATGGTCGGGAAAATGTATATGAGTATGAGGACGGGGATGTTTACCCGATTTCTGATGTCGCCGGTGGTTATGAATCGTTTTTCATGGATGCGAGCCCAAGCGGAGACGACGTATTTTTCGGCAGCTCGAATCAGTTGCTGCCGCAAGACACGAGCAACAATGTCGTGGTGTATGACGCGAGGGTTGACGGTGGGTTCCCGGTGACCGTCGCTCCACCGCCGTGTGATAACGGCGATTCGTGTAGGCCGCCGTCCGCACCGCAGCCCGGGGTGTTCGGCGCTCCTGGGAGTGCAACATTCTCCGGCTCGGGCAACATCGTGCCGGCGCCGGGGGTGACGCCGGTGATCAAAGCAAAGGCAAAGATGGTGAAATGCAAGAAAGGCCATGAGAAGAAGAAGGATAAGTGCGTAAGGCAGGTCAAGAAGAAGGCTAAGAAGTCACGCGATCGCAAGAGGAGCAAATAATCATGCGCATACCACGAAATCTCCTCCTCGTAACCATCGTCGCCCTGCTCGTCGCGGTCGCGGTTACTGCGGCGCCTGCGATGGCTGAATTTGGTTTGCAGCGTTTCGCTTTCTCGGCACGCAACCAGGACGGGACGCCGGACGTGCAGGCTGGCTCGCATCCATACGCGCTCACGACTACGTTCGTGCTGAACCTGCCAAACAGAGGTAATCTGAAGGATGTCAAGCTTGAAATGCCTCCCGGTTTCGTGGGTAATCCCGATGCCACGCCACGCTGCAGCTATCAAGCGTTCGTGAATAACAAATGTCCAAATGAAACTGTGGTTGGTGTATCGGCGGCATATCTTGACGAGGAATCAAACGAAATCTTCCCTACGGAGAATCCGGTATATAACGTGGTGCCTCCGAGGGGTGTCGCGGCCGAGTTTGGCTTCATAGTGATAGGGGATATACCCGTGTTCTTGCAGGCTGGAGTTCGTACGGGTTCAGATTATGGTCTTAACGTGACTGTTCCCAATCTAGGCCAGTCCGTGCTCATAGTCGCGAGCAAGGTCACGATTTGGGGTGTGCCTGCGGATCCGTCCCACGACTTGTACCGCGGAAGAAGCTGCCTAGCCGCCGTCGCGGGCGAAGTTTACTATTCTCCCGAAGGGTCCGGTCTGGGTTTGAGTGAAAGCGAAGACGAACTGGAAGGACCGGATGGTCCGGCCGGGTCGGATGATGTCATTCAACCTACCCAGGAAAGCGAACAGGACGGCGGGTGCGCGACGCAAGCTCCGTTGGCGCCGTTGTTGACGAACCCGACCTCGTGCGGGGTGCCGCGTACGGCGAGGCTTAGTGTGGATTCGTGGGAGGAGCCGGGGAACATCTCCGGTGACAGGACGATGCACGTGTCGTTGCCTGAGCTGTCGGGCTGCGAAAAACTGGATTTCAGCCCCACGATCGCCGCGACGCCGGATGATACGGCAGGTAGTACGCCGACGGGGTTGAACGTCAATCTGCGCGTCCCCCAGGCGTCGACGGAAAACCCGGTGGGGCTGGCCGAGGCGGACGTCAAGAACACGACGGTCACGCTCCCTGAAGGGATGCAGATCAGCCCGGGCGCGGCCGATGGCCTGCAGGCCTGCGCGCCGGTGCAGATCGGGCTGCATACGCCAGAAAAGCCGGCATGCCCGGAAGCGTCGAAGGTCGGCACGGTCGAAGTGAACACGCCGGTGCTGCCGGAACCGTTGACGGGTGGGGCGTATCTGGCGACACAGGATGAAAACCCGTTCGGTTCGCTGGTCGCGCTCTACCTCGTCTTCGAAAACCCGGTCGCGGGAGTTCTCGTGAAGGTCGCCGGCCAGGTGTCGTTGAACCCGGTCACGGGGCAGCTCACCACGACGTTCGACGAAACGCCGCAGTTCCCGGTCAGCGACTTCAAGCTGTCGTTCTTCGGAACCGACAGGGCGCCGTTGAGCACGCCCGCGCTGTGCGGCACCTACACCACGGGGGCCTCATTGGAACCGTGGTCGGGGACCCCGGCGACGAAGCCATCGTCGAGCTTCCAGATCACGAGCGGCCCGGACGGGACCTCCTGCCAGGACCCGAGGCCATTCCAGCCCGGGTTCGAGGCCGGCACGACGAACATCCAAGCGGGCGCGTACACGCCGCTGACGCTGACGATGACCCGCCCGGACGCAGACGAGACGCTCGGGAAACTCGCGGTGGTGTTCCCGCCGGGGATCTCGGCGGGGCTGCAGGGCGTGAAGCTCTGCGAGGAACCGCAGGCCGCGACAGGGGCCTGTCCGGCGGAAAGCCAGATCGGGCAGGTCATCGCAAGTGCCGGACTGGGCAACGACCCCTACAGCGTGGAAGATGGCAAGGCCTATATAACCGGCCCGTACGGTGGCGCCCCATTTGGCGTCGATGTCGTCGTGCCGGCGGTCGCGGGCCCGTTCGACCTGGGGACCGAGGTGGTCCGCTCGAAGGTCGAGGTCAACCCGACGACGGCGCAGCTGACGGTCGTGAGCGACCCGTTCCCGACGATCTTGGACGGGATCCCCCTGCAGTTGCAGCACATCAACGTGACGGTCAACCGGCCCGACTTCGTGTTCAACCCGACCAGCTGCGAACCGATGAAGCTGACCGGGGAGCTCGAAGGCACCGAAGGAACGACCGCGAACGTCGCCTCGCCGTTCCAGGTCACCAACTGCGGGTCGCTGTCGTTCAAACCGGAATTCAAGGTCGCGACCGAAGCGAAGACCTCCCGCACGGAAGGCGCGGCGCTGCGCGTGAGGTTGACGCTGCCGTCGGGGGCAAGGGGCACGAAAGCAAACGTCAAAGAGGTCAAGGTGTCGCTGCCCAAACAGCTCCCATCCCCGTTGAAAACGCTGCAGAAGGCGTGCACGGAAAAGGTCTTTGCGGAAAACCCAGCCAACTGCCCGGTCGCCTCGCGGGTCGGTGAAGCGCACGTGACCACCCCCGTCCTGGAAGGTGGCCTCAAGGGCCCGGCGTATTTCGTCTCCCACGGTGGCGCCAAGTACCCGGAACTGATCATGGTTCTGGCCGGTGAGGACGGCGTGACAGTCCAGGTGCACGGGGAAACGTTCATCAGCAAACAGGGGATCACGACCGCGACGTTCGCCACGGTCCCGGATGTGCCGTTTGAAACCTTCGAACTGGAACTGCCCAAACGGGAATACCCGGCGCTCAGCGCCAACGGCAACCTGTGCCAGACTCAAGCCGCCGGCAAGCTGCTGATGCCCACGGAAATGGTCGGACAGAACGGGATCAAGATCACGCAGAGCACGAAGATCGCGGTCACCGGCTGCCCCAAGGTGAAGAAGGTGGAGCACAAGAAGAGGCACAAGTCGCACGGCAACTCGAAGAAGGGCAGGAAGAAGTAGGAAGGGGGATGGTCGCGGTGTCTGCGCGCAGCCGAGGTGAGGCGACCCCGGGGGTCAACGGTTCGGCCCCTGTGGGCAAGAGGCGCGGGATCGCAGCCGTCGGGCCCACGGCTCCTGGGTCCATGGCTCCTGGGCCCACGGCTCCCGGGTCTATGGCTCCCGGGTCCATGGCACATGGGGATACAGCATCCGGGAACACCGTCCGTGGGCGGGTGGGGGAGATTCAGCGTGCGCGGATCGTTGCGGCGATGGGTGAGTTGGTCCGCGAGCGCGGGCCCGGGGCGGTCACCGTCGCGCACGTGGTTGCCCGCTCGGGTGTTTCGCGGCGTACGTTCTATGAGCTGTTCGCCGATCGTGAGGATTGCTTCCTCGCCGCGTTCGACATCGCGATTGCCCGCGCCGTGGAGACCGTGGTCCCGGCGTATGAGGCGCCGGGGAGGTGGCGGGAGCGTGTCAGGGCGGGTCTGGAGGCCACGCTTTGCTTCTTGGATGCGGAGACGGAGCTGGGGTATCTCTGTGTGGTGGGAGCGCTCGGCGGTGGGGACCGCGCTTTGGAGCGCCGCACCGCTGTTGTGCGCAAGCTCGTGGATGTGGTGCACGCAGGGCGCCTCGACAGCAAGGCGGCCAGGCTGCCGGAGCGCCTGGTGGCCGAGGGCCTGGTGGGTGCGGTGCTGGCGGTGATCCATGCGCGGCTGGTCGAGCAGGCCGGGCGGCCCGAGGGTGGCGGGTCCCCCGGTGCCGCACGATCTGCCCCCGGCTCCCTGGGCGCCGCACGATTCGCGGCGCGATCCCCCCGGCGCAAGGCCGACGTGGCGCGGCCCGCCAAGCCGCTGCTCTCACTGCTGAACCCGCTGATGGGGATGATCGTGCTGCCCTACCTCGGCGCGGCGGCCTCCGAGCGCGAGCAGCGCCGGCCTGCGCCCCGGGCGCGCCGGCACGCCGCACCGCGGGTCGATCCGTTGCGGGAGCTCGACATGCGGCTGACCTACCGCACGGTGCGGGTGTTGATGGCGATCGACTCGCTTGCGGGGAGTGGAGCCAGCCCGAGCAACCGGCAGGTCGCGACCGCCGCCGGGATCTCCGACCAGGGTCAGATCTCGAAGCTGTTGGCTCGTTTGCGGGCGCTTGGGCTGATCGGCAACGCGGGGGGCGATCACGCCAAGGGGGAGCCCAACGCGTGGGCGCTCACCTCGCGGGGGCGGGACGTCACACGGACGCTTCAGGCTCAGGCGGGCGGCTGAGCCATTGTTGCTGTGACGCCGCTCCTCAGGTGGGCGGCTGAGCGATTCCCGCTGTGACGCCTGTGCTCAGGCGGACGGTCGAACCTCAGCGCTGGCGCGCGGCGCGGTAGCGGCGGATCAACGCATTGGTCGAGCTGTCGTGCTCGAGGCTCGGCTCGACCTCGCTCTGCAGCTCGGGGACGATCTTCTTCGCCAGCGCCTTGCCGAGCTCCACGCCCCACTGGTCGAAGGAGTCGATGCCCCAGATCGCGCCCTGGGTGAAGACGCTGTGCTCGTACAGCGCCACGAGCGTGCCGAGTGTGTGGGGGTCCAGGCGGGTGGCGAGGATCGTGTTGGTGGGGCGGTTGCCGGGCATCGTGCGGTGGGGGACGATCGCCTCGGGGGTGCCCTCTTCGCGCACCTGCTGCGCGGTCTTGCCGAACGCGAGCGCCTCCGCTTGGGCGAAGACGTTCGACATCAGCAGGTCGTGGTGCTCGCCGAGCGGGTTGTTGCTCTGGGCGAAGCCGATCAGGTCTACGGGGATCAGCTTCGTGCCCTGGTGCAGCAGCTGGTAGAAGCTGTGCTGGCCGTTGGTGCCCGGCTCGCCCCAGTACACCGCTCCGGTCTGGTAGTCGACCTCGGCTCCCGTCAGCGTCACGCGCTTGCCGCCCGACTCCATCGTCAGCTGCTGCAGGTAGGCGGGGAAGCGCTTCAGGTACTGGTCGTAGGGCATCACCCCGTGTGTCTCGGCGCCGAAGAAGTTGCCGTACCAGAGGGACAGCAGGCCCATCAGCACGGGCAAGTTCTCGGCGAGGGGGGTGTAGCGGAAGTGCTCGTCGATCGCGTGAAAGCCACCCAGCAGCTCCTCGAAGCGCTCGGGGCCGATCGCCAGCATGGTGGAGAGGCCGATCGCCGAGTCCATCGAGTAGCGGCCTCCCACCCAGTCCCAGAAGCCGAACATGTTCTCGGTGTCGATCCCGAACTGCCCGACCAGCTCCGCGTTGGTGGAGACCGCGACGAAGTGCTTCGCGATCGCGTCGTCGGCGCCACCACTGCCCCCTCCCAATCCCCCCATCAGCCACGCCCGTGCCGAGCGTGCGTTGGTCATCGTCTCGACCGTCGTGAAGGTCTTCGAGCTGACGATGAACAGCGTCTCCTCCGGGTCCAGGTCGCGCGTGGCCTCGACGAAGTCGGTTGCGTCCACGTTGGAGACGAAGCGGAAGGTCATCTCGCGCTTGGAGTAGTGGCGCAGCGCCTCGTACGCCATCACCGGGCCGAGGTCCGACCCGCCGATGCCGATGTTCACCACGTTGCGGATCGCCTTCCCGGTGTGACCTCTCCACTCGCCCGAGCGCACCCGCGTGGCGAACGCCGCCATCCGCTCCAGCACCTCGTGCACCTGCTTCACCACGTTGACGCCCTCGACGATCAGCGAGGCGCTCTTCGGCATCCGCAGCGCCACGTGCAGCACCGAGCGGTCCTCCGACACGTTGATCCGCTCGCCTCTGAACATCGCCTCGATCCGCGCGGCCGCGCCCGACTGCTCGGCGAGCGCCACCAGCAGCTTCAGCGTCTCGTCGGCTATGCGGTTCTTGGAGTAGTCCAGGTACAGCCCCGCGCCCTGCGCCGTCATCCGCTCCCCGCGCGTGGGGTCCGCGGCGAACAGCTCGCGCAGGTGCGTCCCCTTGATCGTTTCGTAGTGCGCGGCGAGCGTCGACCACGCGGGGCGGCTGCGGAGGGGAGGTGTGTCGGGGGTGATTGTGCTCATGCTGGCAGTCTACGGGCGGGAGAGGATCTGCTCAGCTGTGTAGCCGTTTGTGAGCGATCTGGTAGACGGTCGGCGCGTTTGATCCTCGTGGGTGATGGCGCGCACCGAAGGCGATGTGTTCGAGTCGCAATCCGCGCGCTGTCCGCACGACTTCAAAGACAATTCCGAATCTGCCGACGGGCGGCGGTAGGTAAACCTTGGTGCAGTGGGGCAAGACTGTCCCGTCAGGACCCTCCTCATGGACTTGGCGGAGTTGATCGAGTGGTACCCCCTTTTGCTCATAGTCATGTCGAGCGCTTGCGGCTATGGCACGACCGGCTCTGCTTGCACGAGCAAGATCCTCCTGCCAGGTATCGCCATCGAATCGCACCGGGAGGGCACGCGGAATGTCGCGCACGGCCTATCCCTCGTCGTCTGGAGGGAGCATATGAGGCCCGTTCTTGGAGAGGAAGTCCTGCCATTCCTGCGCGGTAAGGCGGCTAGCGCCGCCGCGCGTACGGATCGCCTCCGCGGAGGTGTCGGGTACGAGTACGAGGCGCCCATCGGGCCCTCGGTCCTCGACCACGTACTCCCCGGCGATGTCGCCGCTGAGCGTCACATGGGCCTGTCTGCTCACGGTTTGCATGGTAGTCGCCGAGGCTACTCACGACTTGGGACGGGACGCTCGTGCGTACGCGCATCAGATCCCTTCCCCGGGCAGGAACTCGTTGGTGAACGGCGGAAAGCCGGTCGTGTCGGGGTTGGTTTTGAGCAGGCCCTTGCCGTACATCCAGGCCCCGAACGCGGCCCACTGCGCGGGGTTCTGGTAGCCGTAGGGCTTGCCTTCGGCCGGCTGGGCGGCTGGCAGCGTCCGTTCGATCGACTCGACCTCGAGCTTTTCTTCCAGCGATGGGTTGGCGGCCATGATCAGCTTGGCCGCCGCCTTCGGGTTGGCCTGCACGGCGCGCTCGCCACGGGTGAGGGCCTGCATGAAGGCGCGCAGGTTGACGCCGTCGTGGTGGGCCTCTTCGCTGCGCACCACCACCACCAGTTCGTCGTAGTTGGGCACCCCGGCTTCGTTGATCGGGATCACGGTCGGGTGCTTGTGCTTCAGCTGCAGCTGGATCGCCTCGTAGTTCCAGAAGCCGCCGAGTGTTGCGCTCACCTCGTGAGAGAGCATCGCGGGCACGAGGTTGAAGCCCACGTTCACTTCCTGCACCTTCCCCGGGCTCACGCCCGCGTGCTGCAGCGCCGCCGTCAGCTCGGCGGCCTGATAGGGGATCCCGGCGGTGCCGACCTTCTTGCCGGCGAGGTCGGCGACGCTCTTGATGTGCGCGCTCCCCGGGGCGATGATCGAGGTCAACGGGCGCTGCACGAGCGCCCCGATCGACACCAGTTTCAGCCCCTCATCGCGCGCCAGCAGCAGCTCTGGCTCGTAGGAGATCGCTATGTCCACCCGGCCGGCGGCGAGCAGCTTCAGCGGTTCGGCCGATTCGGAGGGGACCACCGGCTGCACGTCGAGGCCTACCGCGCGGAAGTCGCCGTGGGAGATCGCCGCGTACAGCGGCGCGTGGTCGGCGTTGGGGAACCAGTCGAGCATCACCGTGAAGCGCTTCGCGCTCGCCGGCGCCGTCGTCACGTTCTGCGCGGTGCCGCAGGCGGTGAGCGCGAGTGCGCCGAGGGCAGCCAAACCACCCAGGAGCAGCGCAGTTGCGCGCCGGCGGGCGCGGGGTCGCGCGGACGGAAGGCGGGGGACGGTGATTCTCAACGTGGCTCTCCTGTCGGTGGTGTTGTGTGCTTACTTTTTGAGCCCCAACCCTTCACTTTGTGAAGTAGTAGGGGGGTGTTGTGTGTTTACTTTTTGGGCTCAAACCCTTCATCTTGTGAAGTGGTTGGGCTCCGTTTTGAAAGACTTCTCTCACGCCTCCCCCTTCGATCGGGTGGCCCACGGGGCAAGCCGGCGCTCGGCGAGCGTCAGCGTGTGAAAGCAGACGATCGCGAACACGAACAGCACGGCCGTGGCGGCGTACTCGCGCGGGGTCTGGAGGCTGTTGAGGTCGCTCATGATCTCCCGCCCCAAACCCGAGTAGGGGCCGGTGGTGGCAGTCGAGGTCTCGGCGATGAAGGCGCCGATCACGCCCACCGCAAGCGCGATCCGCGCGCCGCTGAGCGCCGCCGGCAGCGCGGCGGGCAGCTCGGCGAAGCGAAACGCCTGCCAGCGCGAGGCGTCGAGCGTGCGCAGCAGCTTCAACTGGTCGGGGTCCACCGAGGCGAGGCCGTCCACGGTGGTGACGACCACGGGGAAGAAGCAGATCAGCGCGATCACCACCAGCTTCGGGAAGATGCCGAAGCCCCACCAGAACACCAGCGGCGCGGCGATCACCGCGATCGGCACCGCCTGCGAGCCGACCGCGTGCGGGTAGACGGCGCGGCGCAGCCACTTGGAGAAGTGGATCGCCACCGCCAGCGCGAAGCCGGCCAGCAGCGCCAGCAGCAGGCCGAGCAGGACCTCCTCGGCGGTGATCTTGAAGTTCTGCCACAACAGCCCCGTGTTGTCCCACAGCGCCACCGCCACTTCGTGCGGGGCCGGCAGCACCGCGGGGTCGACGCCGCCGAGGTCCACGTACAGCTCCCACGCGCCGAGCGCCACGGCGGCGAGGAGGAGGGGGGGAGGAGGAGGGCGACGCGGTTTCTCACCGGAGCCCCAATGCAGTGAACGCCTGCTCGCGCAGCGCCGTCACCGCGGTGTCGGTGCGCGCCCGCGGGCGCGGCAGCCCGATCTCGAGCTCCGCGACCGTGCGGCCGGGGCGGGGGGAGAGCACCACCACGCGGTCGGCCAGCAGCACCGCCTCCTCGACGTCGTGCGTCACCAGCACCACGGTGCGCTGGCCGATCTTCGATCGGTCACGTTGCAGCGCCCGCGCCAGCCACCCCTGCATCTCCGCGCGCGTGATCGCGTCGAGCGCGCCGAACGGCTCGTCGAGGCACAGCACCGGCTTGCCGGAGAGCAGCGTGCGCACGAACGCCACGCGCTGGCGCATCCCGCCGGAGAGCTCGTACGGGCGCGCCGCCTCGAAGCCCGCCAGCCCGAGCTCGGCGAACAGCTCCTGTGCTCGGGCACGAGCCTGCGCACGCGGTCGGCGCGCGATCCGCAGCGCCAGCGCCGCGTTGTCCACCGCGCTCAGCCACGGCAGCAGCAGGTCGTGCTGGGGCATCAACACCGCCGGCGCGCTGCGCACGCTGCCGGCGTCCGGCTGCTGCAAGCCGCAGATCAGCTCCAGCAGGGTGGTCTTGCCGCAGCCGCTGGGGCCGACCACGGCGACCAGCTCCCCGGCCGCGGCGTGCAGGGAGACGCCGGCGAGCGCGGGCACCGACCCGCCCCCGTTGCGTGCTGGGTAGACCCGGCTCACACTGCTGACCGCAACAGCATCCGGCAGCCCTGCTCGCTCAAGCGGCTGCGTTTTGGCTCTGAGTCCTATCGACACCCACGCCACTCCCTCCGCGGGCATTACCCCACAGGTTCGAAGGGTCGGCGCCGGGTCTTCGTTGGCGCCATCTCAGCCGGCCTTCCCGCCAGCCCCCCTGGTGTTGTCTGCTCTTCGCAAAGCCTAGCGCGGGTGCACCCGGCGCCGAGATGACCCTCGAGCGCGCATGACGGTCGGCCCGGGTCCCCGAGGTATTTGGTCGTTTGCGTTAGGGCTCGGGTTGACGTCAGATCTGGCAGACTTCGCTCGCAGGGGTGACGTGGACAGTGGGAGGAGCGGGGACGATGGAGACACGATCAGCGGGGACCGTGAAGCTCGGGCCGGCAGGTCCGCTGGGGTCCGTACCGGCTCTCTCGGTGGACGCTCGCCGTGCGCCGCGGGCCCAGGCACCAGGCTGGTGGCCGCTGCTGCTCGCGGCCGCGCTGCTGGCGCTGGCCGTCGGAACAGCGGTGCACGAGAGCTTGCCCGGTAGGCGCTCCGTAGGCGCTGCACACGCGCGAGCCCACAGCTTTTCGCATGTTGGCCTCCTGAGTCTCCCCGTCGCCGCTCGCGGACCTGTGTCCGCGGCATTGGGAGCCGAAGGTCAGGCGTATCGGGTTGGTCATCTGAGGGGACGCCTCACGGCGTCGAGCCCTGCACAGCATCTGAGCACGAGCTTCACTCGCTCGGGGGTGTCGGTGCGCTCGGGGACCACCAAGGTAGGGCTCGGCCTTCTCGCCGTCGGATATGGCTCTACGCTCGCTCCGCTGGCGCGGGTAGCGCCGAGCGCTCATGCAAACCGGGTTCTCTACCGGCACCCCGGCCTGGAGGAGTGGTATGCGAACGGTCCGCTCGGCCTCGAGCAAGGGTTCACCGTCCCTCGCGCGCCAAGTGGACGTACGGATGGGCCTTTGACGCTCTCGATGCTGCTCTCCAGCAATGTGGGGGCCTCGCTCGCCAAGGGCGGGCAGAACATCGTCATCAGTCGCGCTGGCAAGGCTGTCCTGCGCTACACGGGTCTGCTCGCAACCGACGCCGGCGGGCGCGCGTTGCACAGCTGGCTTGCGCTCGAAAGGGGACGCATCGTGTTGCGGGTTGACACGGCCCGCGCGCGCTACCCGCTGCGGATCGACCCGTTGATCCAGCAGGGCGAAAAGCTCACCGGCGCGGGCGAAATCGCAAGCGGCCGGTTCGGCTACAGCGTGGCGCTGTCCGCGGACGGCGACGCTGCGCTGATCGGCGCGCGCTACGACACGCCGAACGGCGATGAAGCCGGGGGGGCGTGGGTGTTCGCGCGCTCGGGGTCCACCTGGACCCAGCAGGGGGGCAAGCTCAACGGCACGGGGCACGCTGGAGAAACCCTGTTCGACCACATCGGAGAAGGCGAATTCGGCTACAGCGTGGCGCTGTCCGCCGACGGCGACACGGTGCTGATCGGCGGGCCCCTCGACAACTACCGCGACGGGGCGGCGTGGGTGTTCGCGCGCTCGGGGTCCACCTGGACTCAGCAGGGCGAAAAGCTCGTCGGGGACTGCACCGGCAGCTGCGCCAACGAGGGCACTGGCGAGACCGGGAAAGGCGAATTCGGCAAGAGCGTTGCGTTGTCGGCCGACGGTGAAATCGCGCTGATCGGCGCGCCCGGCGACAACGGCGAAGTAGGGGCGGCGTGGGTGTTCGCGCGCTCGGGGTCCACCTGGACTCAGCAGGGCGAAAAGCTCGTCGGGGACTGCACCGGCAGCTGCGCCAGCGAGGGCACGGGCGAGACCGGAGAAGGCGAATTCGGTTCGAGCGTCGCACTGTCCGAAGACGGCGACACCGCGCTGATCGGCGGTCCTCGCGGAACCGGCCACATCGGGGCGGCGTGGGTGTTCACGCGCTCCGGCTCCACGTGGGCCCAGCAGGGCGAAAAGCTCACCAGCACGGGCGAAGCCGGAGAAGGCGAATTCGGTTCGAGCGTGGCGCTGTCCGCCGACGGCGACACCGCGCTGATCGGCGGTCCCCGCGAAACCGGCTACGTCGGGGCGGCGTGGGTGTTCACGCGCTCCGGCTCCACTTGGAGCCAGCAGGGTGAAACGCTCACCGGCACAGGCGAGACGGGAGCAGGCAGATTCGGTTCGAGCGTGGCGCTGTCCGCCGACGGCGACACCGCGTTGATCGGGGGGCCCGCCGACAACGGCGGTGCGGGTGCGGCGTGGGTGTTCACGCGCTCGGGGTCCACCTGGACTCAGCAGGGCGAAAAGCTCGTCGGGGACTGCACCGGCAGCTGCGCCAACGAGGGCACGGGCGAGACCGGAGAAGGCGAATTCGGTGCGAGCGTGGCGCTATCCGAAAACGGCGAAACCGCGCTGGTCGGGGGGCCCGAAGACGACTCCGCCACGGGTGCGGTGTGGGTGTTCACGCGCTCGGGCGGGGCGTGGAGCCAACAGGGGCAGAAGCTCACCGGCGGCGAAGAGGGCAACAGCCAATTCGGCGTGCTCGTGGCGCTCTCCGCCGACGGCAACACGGCACTGATCGGCGGCCCCGGCGACAACGACGACGCCGGTGCGGCGTGGGTGTTCACGCGCTCGGACGGGGTGTGGAGCCAGCAGGGCGAAAAGCTCGTCGGCGACTGCACCAGCAACTGCGCCCACGAGGGCACCGGCGAGACCGCGACCGAAACCGGCGGGTTCGGCGTAAGCGTCGCGCTGTCCGCCGACGGCAACACGGCGCTGATCGGCGCCCCGGGCGACAATGGCGGCCTATTCGGCAAGGGCGCCGCGTGGGTGTTCACGCGCTCGGACGGCGCGTGGACCCAGCAGGGCGAAAAGCTCGTGGGCGACTGCACCGGCAACTGCGCCCACGAGGGCACGGGCGAGACCGAGAATGCCTGGTTCGGTTACAACGTCGCGCTGTCCGCCGACGGCAACACCGCGCTGATCGGTGGCTTTCGTGACAACGGCTGGAGAGGAGCCGCGTGGATGTTCACGCGCTCGGACGGCGCGTGGACCCAGCAGGGCGAAAAGCTCGTCGGCGACTGCGCCGGCAGCTGCGCCAACGAGGGCACGGGCGAGATCGGAAACGGCATGTTCGGCACGATGGTGGCGCTGTCCGCCGACGGCAACACCGCGCTGATCGGCAGCTGGAACGACGACAACGTGCTGGCCGGCAACGAACACTACAGCGGCAAGGGCGCAGCGTGGGTGTTCGCGCGCTCGGGCTCCACCTGGGCCCAGCAGGGCGAGAAGCTCGTCGGGGACTGCACCGCCAGCTGTGCCAACGAGGGCACAGGCGAGGTCGGCGAGGGCAAGTTCGGGACAAGCGTGGCGCTCTCCGCCGATGGCGACACGGCGATGGTCGGCGGATGGGACGACAACGGCAGCAAGGGCGCGGCGTGGGTGTTCGCGCGCTCGGACGGCACGTGGAGCCAGCAGGGCGAAAAGCTCGTCGGGGACTGCACCGCCAGCTGTGCCAACGAGGGCACGGGCGAGACCGGAGAAGGCAGATTCGGCGTGAGCGTCGCGCTGTCCGCCGACGGCAACATGGCGCTGATCAGCGGGCTCGACGACGACGGCACCAGAGGCGCGATGTGGGTGTTCGCGCGCTCGGACGGCACGTGGAGCCAGCAGGGCGAGAAGCTCGTCGGGGACTGCACCGGCAGCTGCGCCAACGAGGGCGCGGGCGAGGGCGGAGAAGGCGAATTTGGCACGAACGTCGCGCTCTCCGCCGACGGTGCCACGGCGATGAGCGGCGCGTGGCGCGACAACGGCGGCAGGGGCGCGGCGTGGGTCTTCGTGGACCCGCCCACCGCGACGACGGGCGCAGCGACGGGCGTCGGCGAAACCAGCGCGACTCTCAACGGGAGCCTCGCTGCGGGAAGCTCGAGCACGGTGTACTTCCAATACGGCACGACCGCGGCCTACGGGGCCTTCACCGCCACCCAGAGCATCGATGCCTCCAGCGGCCCGAGCTCATTTGACGGCGCCATCGATGGGCTTGCGCCAGAAACGACATACCACTTCCGACTCGTCGCCGAAAACTCCGGCGGAGTGGTCTACGGCGGGGATCAGACGTTCACCACAGAAGCACTTGGCGCGACCTCCACGAGCCCCGTGGTCACCACTCCGCCGACCCCCCACACCTCCCCCTCCATCTCCAGCTCGTCGTCGATCTCCAGCTCGTCGTCGGTGTCCAGCGAGACGTCCCCGCCCCCTAGGGTGCAGAACGCACGCCAATCCACCTCGAGATGGCGTGAGGGCAATCAGCTCGCCAGCATCAGCCGCGTGCCAGCCACCGTCAGCCGCGAGAAGACGCCCACTGGAACGACCTTCTCGTTCTCGCTCGACGAGCAGGCCACCGTGACCTTCAGCTTCGCCCAGCGCGTTAGCGGCCGCGAGGTTGGCGGCAAGTGCGTCGCGCAGAGCGAGAAGAATCGCCGCAAGCCCGCCTGCGGGCGGACCGTGATGGCGGGCAGGTTCACCTTCACGGGCCACGGTGGCGCCAACAAGGTGGCGTTCCAGGGCCGCATCTCAGCTGTGCAGAAGCTCGAGCCGGGGCGCTACGCGCTTGCGATCACGGCCACCAACTCTGCCGGAGTGCGCTCTGCGCCGCAGTCGCTGAGCTTTACGATCGTGAAGTAAGGCTCTGTCGGCGTTGGCTAGTGGTTCGTGTCTAGCCCGGGCGCGTTGGTGGTGTTGGGACCTTCCTGCACACCATTGGGTTTTTCTTCGAACTCCTGCAGCGTGTTGATGACGTGATGAGGCAGCAGCGACACGCCGATCTGGACTGCGATGAGCACGAGGATCACCAGCGCGACCCAGACGATCCATTTGCGTCTTGCGAGCAGCGCGCGCAACCACTGCCATGCGATCGACACTTGCTGGCTCATCTACCAGCTCCTGCTGCTTGAGACTCGCTGGCTCATCTACCAGCTCCTGCCGCTCGAGACTCGCCGCTCACGACCCGCCGCCCACCTTTACCGACCCCCCGCCGCCAGCTCGGGCCGCGTCAAAGCCCGCACGAAGTCCTCCAGCTGCGCCGTGGTCCAGCACTCGAACGCGGTGCAGTGCTGCTCGTAGGCGGCGATCACCGAGTCGCCGTAGTTCCAGTACAAACGCGGCTCGGGGTTCAGCCAGAAGGTGCGCCCCGCCCGCGCGGCGATCGTCGCGAAGGCATCTGCCCGGGGCGGACGGCCGTTGGTACGAGCGTCGCCCAGCACGATCACCGTGGCGCGCGGGTTGAGGTCGTCGCCGATCTGCTCCAGCAGCTCCGACCACACGCGCCCGTAGTCGGTGTAGCCGGAGATGTCGGCGACGCCCGCGTCGGAGGCGATCCGCTCGTTGACCGCTTTGAAGTCGCGCTCGCGTTCGAAGATGTCGGTGACCTCGGAGATCCGCTCGATGAACACGAACGAGCGCATCTTGCGGAAGGAGTCGTGCAAGGCGTGCAGCACGGATAGGAAGAACACCGAGGCGGAGGTCACGGAGGTGGAGACGTCGCACAGCACGTACACCTCCGGTCGCCGCGGGCGGCGCGGGCGGTACTTGAGCACGACCGGCACGCCGCCGGTCTGCAGCGAGGCGCGCATCGTGCGGCGCACATCCACGTGCGCGTGGTGGCGGTGCCCGCGCGTCTGGTGGCCCTGCGTGGCCAGGCGCCGGCGCAGCTGTGCCACCACGCGGTGCACCGCGGCAAGGTCGGCCAGCGGGCCGGAGGGCAGCGCGCGGTCGAGCTCCCCCAGTGGGCGCGCGGGCGGGAGGGTCCCCGTGCGCTGCACCTGCGCGCGCTCCAGCTCGCGGCGCAGCATCGCCTCGAAGCGGCGCAGCGCGGCGCGCGGCAGGCCCTCGCGGCGGGGGTCCTCCTCGGGCAGCTCCGGCTGGGGCTCGGCGCGCAGGCCGAGCGCGCGGCGGATGCGCTGCACGTCCACCCCGATCACGCCCGAGCCGCCGTCACGGCGGGCGAGCGCCGCAATCGCCATCCGCGCCAGGTCGCGCATCGTGCTGTCGTCGCCGTCGCGCAGGGCGGCGGCGATCTGGCGGCGCAGCGCGTCGAGCTGCATCTCCGAGAGCTCTTCGAGGTCCAGCTCGCCGTCGTCGCCGTCGCGCAGCTGGGCGGCGGAGTCCTCGCGCACCCCCTCGCGTACCGCGGCCAGCTCGACTGCGCGGAAGAAGAAGCGCTCGAACACCAGCTCGAAGACCCGCCGGTCGTCCTGGCTCTTGGCGAGCGTGGCCGCCAGCGCCTCGCGGAAGTCCTGCTGGGAGGTCCACTCGATCTCGCGCAGCACCGCGAAGGCGTCGAGCAGCTCGGAGGTGCCGACCGCCACGCCCTCCTTGCGCAGCTCCTCGCCGAGCTCCAGCAGCCGCGCCGCGATGCCCTCGGGCGGGGAGGTGGCGGTGGGAACGGGGGGCCCGGTGAGGCTTGGGGGCATGGCTGGGCCGGATGGGTCTGGGGGTGGGGGCGGGCCGGACGGGGCCATGGAGGCCTCGCTCAGGCCGCGCCGGCGACGGACTCGTCCCGCCCCAGCTTCAGGCCGACGCGCTCTGCCACAACGTCCATGTCGGTGCGGTGCTTGACGATCACCGACATCGTCTGCATGAAGGTGTCGGAGTCGATGTCGTGCGCGCCGAGCAAAAGCAGCGCGCGCGCCCAGTCGATCGACTCGGCGATCGACGGCGGCTTCTTGAGGTCCAGCTCGCGCACCATCCCCACCACCTCGACCAGCCGGCGGGCGATCGTCTCGGAGAGCTCCGGCGTGTGCAGGCGCACGATCGCCAGCTCGTGCTCGAGGCAGGGGTAGTCCAGCCACAGGTAGAGGCAGCGGCGCTTCAGCGCCTCGGTGAGCTCGCGCGAGTTGTTGGAGGTGAGCAGCACCACCGGGTGCGTGCGCGACTCCACGCGGCCGAGCTCGGGGATCGAGATCTGGAAGTCGGAGAGCACCTCCAGCAGCATCGCCTCGAACTCCTGGTCGGTCTTGTCGATCTCGTCGATCAACAGCACCACCGGCTCCTCGGAGGCGATCGCGGTCATCAGCGGCCGCGCCAGCAGGAACTCCTCGCCGAAGATGTCCTCCTGCACCTCGCTCCAGCCGGCGTCGCCGCCTTGCGCCTGGATACGCAGCAGCTGCTTGCGGTAGTTCCACTCGTACAGCGCCTTCGCCTCGTCGAGTCCCTCGTAGCACTGCAGCCGCACGAGCTCGCGGCCCAGGTAGTGCGCCAGCGCCTTCGCCAGCTCGGTCTTGCCGACCCCCGCGGGGCCCTCCACCAGCACCGGCTTACCCAGCCGCGTCGCCAGGTAGGCCACCAGCGCCGTCGACTCGGCCGGCAGGTAACCCACCGCGGTCAGGCCCTCCGCCACCTCGGCGGCCGAGGTCGGGGTTGGGGGGAGGCGGGGGGCATCGTCATCGCAATGGTAGGGGCTCGCCCCAGGGCACTGCTGGGAGGTCCGGCCCTCACTGCTCGGCGACCGGGTGGGTGTCCTCGAAGGAGAGCTGATCGTCGCGGGGCGCCGGAGGGTAGCGGCTGCGCGGCTTCGCGGGAACCGGTGTCCTGCGGCGCACGACGACCGTCTCCTCCTGGTCGGGCGGGTGGGGTGGGGCCGGGTCACGAGCAGGCGGCTGGCGTTCCGGCGTGTCGGGGCCCCACCGCTCGGCGCGCGGCGGGTCGAGGTTGGGTGAGCGCGGCGGGTCGGGGTTGGACGAGCGCGGCGGGTCGGGGTTGGACGAGCGCGGCGGGTCGGGGTCGGGTGAGCGCGGCAGGTCGTTGCGGCGCAGCAGCGGCGGCTCGGGCCGCTGCGTGGCGCGCATCCGCGAGCCGGCGTAGGCGAGTAGGCCGGCGGCGGCGAGCGCGAAGAAGATCCCCCACTGGATGCCGACGTTGGCGGCGACCCCGTGCTGGGTGATCCCGGGCTTGTCGAACAGCCGCAGGATCAGCAGCAGCGCGCTCCAGAGGCCGGCGGCGAACACCACCGCGCCGTCCCCGCCGGGCAGCCGGAACTCGCGGCCCTCCGCGCGCATGTACAGCAGCACCAGCACCGCGACCGCCACCAGCAGCACGGCGGCCTCGACGAACGAGAAGACCTGGAAGGCGTTCAGGTTGCGACTGATGAGCGGCTGGTTCTTCGCCGCAGTGACGACCGCGTTCTGCTGGTACCAAGGCAGGAACATCGTCACGAACAGCGCGATCGCGGCGATCGCCGCCAGGCGCCGGTCCCGGTCGAGGGACCCCCAGGCGTGCCCGATCCCTGAGCCCGCGGGGCGGCGGCTCTCGGGGTCGGCGCCGCCACGGATGCGCGCTTCGCTTGGCACACACCGATTGTACGGAGGCTCTCAGCGGCGCCTCGGCTCTCCGCGGCGCCTGGGTGGCCCGGCGCCGTGGGGGAGGGAGGGGTCAGGGGTGCCTGGGGTGGTTAGCGGCTTTGGGATGGGTGGTGGTTTTGGAGTGCGCGGGGGCTTTGGTAGGTGTGGGGGCACCCAGCGCGATCGTGCTGCTCGTGGTGGCGGTGTTGCCGGCGAGGTCCACGGCGGTGATGCTCGCCGAGTATGTGCCGGGCTTCCTGGGAGTGACCCAAAGCAGCCGCGGCTTGCCGCCTGCGACGAGCGCGCTGTTGGTCCAAATCACGCGCCCGCCCTGGCGGACCGTCAGGCTGACGGTGGCGACCTTCGAGAGCGACACCTGCACGCCGCCGCGCACTCCCTCGGGCAGCGTGCGCGTCAGCAGCGCGATCGCCGGCGGAGTGTGCAAGTCGGCGGTGAAGCGCTGGGCGGTGGTGCAGTAGATCTGATCGCCGGGGATCGGCGTGGGCGGCGGGTTGGCCGTTGCGGCCGATGCAGTGGCGCCTCCGGAGGCCTTGGCGTCCCGGGAAGTCGCGGGGTCCCCGGAGGCCGTGGCGCCCCCGGAAGTCGTGGGCCCCCCGGGAGTCGTGGCGCCTCCGGAGGCCGCGGCGCCCCCAGAGGTGGTGGAGGCAGGCGAGTTGGAGGCGGTGGGGGCAGGGGTCGCCGGTTTGGTGGTAGGGGTCAGCGTCGGCTCGCCTTGCGAGGTGCGCTGGCAGAGGCTCTGCAGGAATTCGGCGAGCAGCTCGTGGTAGTTGAGGTTGGATTCGGTGTACTGGTCGTACTTCGACCAGGCGCCGGTGTCGTACGACGGCGTGATCGCGCGCGCCTCCGCATCACCGGCTTCGAAGAGCTGGCGGCCGAGCGGGTCGCCGGTGAGCTTGGCGTATTCGTAGAGGCCGTTGAGCGCCTGGATGAAGCCGTTGAGGATCCGGTCGGTGGGGGCGTAGGTGTACTCCGCGTAAAGCGTGCCGGCCGGCTGTGCCACACGCACCCCCGCCGGCGGCGGCGTCTGGAAGATCCCGAGTGCCTGCTTGGCGGCCGTCAGGAACGCCGTTTCTTTCAGGCGCACATACGCGCGGGAGAGCGCCTGCAGGGCGGTGCCCTGCGAGAGCCCGCTCGTCCACGGCGGCGAGCCGCCGTCGAAGTGGAAGAAGTACTCCCACGCGATGCCCCCGGCGCGCTGGGTAGCTAGCGGGATCGCTTCTTCGAGGACTTCGCGCAGCTGCGTGTTCTCGTGCCCGTTGTCGTAGTAGCCGTTGGCCTCGCCGAAGGTCGCCAGCCACTGGATCTCGATGCCCTGTCCGGGGTAGTACTCCCACACCAGGTGGCTGCCCGGGACGGTGACGTGCTGGTCGGCCGCCGGCAGCGGTTGGTGGCTCCACCACTGGACGTTGCTTTCAAGCGTGAGCATCACGGCGGGCAGCCGCGAGGCGATCAGCTGCCCGGAGGCGGCGATCTGCTGCACGTTGGCGATCACGCTTTCCAGTTCCGCGTGCCGCGTGCCGCTCAGGTGCTTGGCGGCGTTCAGGGCGGATGTGTACGTGGCGGAGTCTTCGCCGTAGGCCGTGGCGCTCAGCGCACCACTGCGGTCAAGGCTCTGCAGCGCGCCGTACACGGTCGGCCCCCGCGCCGCCGCGGTGGCGGGGAGGGCGGCCGCAGCGAGAGCGAGACCGCACAAAAGCAATCCGCGCGCGAGCGCGCCGAGCGTCTGCAAACGCATCGAGGGGATGCTACGCACGGTGCGTGGCGGATGCGCAGCTTGCGTTGCAAACCCTCAGGGACTGAGCTCGGAAAGCGTCCGCTGCACCTCGGCCTCGACGTCGAGCGTCTCGAGGCCCTGGCGCTCACGGCGCTCGTTGCGGGCGCGCACCAGCTGGCGCACCTCCTCGGTGAGCGCGGCGTCATGCGAGGTCGTCTGACCCGCGCCGTCGATTCGGGCCACCTCCGCGTCGATGTCCAGCGGAGCACGGCCCTGGCGCACGAGGCGGTCGCTGCGGGCGCTGAGCATCTGACGGATCTCGACCTCGCGCTCGGCGGGATCGAGCGGCGCGGCCACGGCGGGCGACATCGGCGAGGATTCTTCGCCCGGCCCGGTGAGGCCACTGCCGGTGAGCAGGCCGTCCTCGCCGATCTGGTCGTGGAGGTTGCGGCGCGTGAACATCGAGAGCACGCCCGCCAGCACGAAGAGGCCGACCGCGACGAACATCACATCGGGGAAGAGTGACTGCATCGTGGAATTGTGGCGCACTGGCGCGCGCTCCGCTACCCTCCCACCTGTCAGCGTTGACTGACCAGTCAATCTACTTCGCGCGGCGAACGGATCGCCCACCCGGGAGGCCCGCCCCGCGCCAGCCCGAGGAGCCAAAGAGAACATGGTTGATTTCACGCTCACCGACGAGCAGAAGAATCTGCGCGAGCTGGCGCACGACTTCGCCGAGAAAGAGATCCGTCCGGTCGCCTGGGAGTACGACAAGGAGGGCACCTGGCCGCAGGAGATCCTCCAGAAGGCGTGGGAGGTGGGGCTGATGAACACCCACATCCCGGAGGAGTACGGCGGGCCGGGCCTGGGCTACCTCGACGGCTGCCTGATCGAGGAGGAGCTCTCGTGGGGCTGCTCGGGCATCCAGACCTCGTTGGGATGCAACGGCCTGGCGACCGCGCCGATCGTGTTGGGCGGCTCGGAGGAGGTCAAGAAGAAGTACCTCGGGGCGATCACCGAGGAGCTCAAGCTGGCGTCGTTCTGCCTCACCGAGCCCGACGCGGGCTCGGACGTGTCGGGGATGCGCACGAGCGCTGTCAAGATGGGCGACAAGTACGTGCTCAACGGCTCGAAGTGCTTCATCACCAATGGGGGCTACGCGGACTACTACACCGTCTACGCGAAGACCGACAAGGAGGCCGGCCACCGCGGCATCTCCGCGTTCGTGGTCGAGCGCGACTGGGGCGTGGTCGTCGACAAGAAGGAGGACAAGCTCGGCCAGCGCGCCTCCAACACCGCGACGATCAGCTTCAACGACGTCGAGGTCCCCGCCGAGAACCTGCTGGGCGAGGAAAACAAGGGCTTCAAGCTGGCGATGATGACGCTCGACCGCACCCGCCCCGGCGTGGCGGCGATGGCCACAGGGATCGCCCGCGCGGCGTTCGAGTTCGCCACCGAGTACTCCAAGGAACGCATCCAGTTCGGGGTGCCGATCGCGATGCACCAGGGCGTGCAGTTCATGATCGCCGACATGGCCACCGACGTCGAAGCGGCGCGCCTGTTGACGTGGAAGTCCGCGAGCATGCTGGACAAAGGCGAACGCAACACGCTCGTCTCCTCGCACGCCAAGCGCTTCGCCGCCGACGCCGCGATGAAGGTCGCCACCGACGCCGTGCAGATCTACGGCGGGTACGGCTTCATCAAGGACTACCCCGTGGAGAAGCTGTTCCGCGACGCGAAGATCATGCAGCTGTACGAGGGCACCTCGCAGATCCAGCGCTTGGTGATCGCCCGCGAGACGCTGCTGCCGCGGCGGATCGAGGCCGCGGAGACGGTCGCCGCGTAGGGGACCTCCCCAATTATGTTGTTCGGGGGCGCGCATGCGCGCCCCCGCGGGCCGGCGCATGCGCCGGCCCGGACAGCGGCGCATGCGCCGCTGTCTGCAGAATGAGAAACCTCAGCGGATGAACAGCGGCTGGCTGTAGTTGGAGACCTGCGCCCCGTTGGTGACCTTCACGAACACGCGGTACAGCCCATGCCGCTTGACGCGGATCACGCGGCTGAAGCGGGAGCTGGTGGCGTTGTGGTGCAGCAGCACGGTGCCCGCCACCAGCACTTCGTGCCCGCCCACCACGTGCATGATGCCGACTTCCATGCCGTCGATCGCCGGGGTCACGGTGCCGTAGATGCGCGCGTGGTGGCGCCGGCGCGTGCCGGCCACATGGGCTTCCACCTTCACCGCCACGCCCTCGGGCGCGACCGTGCTGATGACGACCGGTTTGGTGGTGGTCGTCACCACGCGGAACTGCGTCGCCGTGGTGAGGCCCACGAACGGGAACGAGAAGCCGCCGGTGGCGCTCGTCAGCTCGGGGTTGCCGGTGTTCGCGAACCCCTGCGTGTAGGGGAAGGGGTTGCTCTGCAGCGTTACCGGCACGTTCTCGTTGCCGGTGCCCGAGAGGGTGCCCTGGATCACGAGCGTTCCCCCGAAGATCGTGGGGTTGGGGCCGGCTGTGATCGCCAGCGAGAGCGGCACCTTCGCGGTTTTGAAGGCTCCGTCGCCGCCGGTTGCCGCGCCGCCGGAGTTGACCGCGATCAGGCGGTAGTGGTAGACGGTGATCGGCTGCAGCCCGCTCACCGGCACCGTGACCTTCACGGAAGTGGTGCCCGAGCCGGCGTCGGCGAGCGTGGTCTGCGCGCCGTATGCCTTGGTGGGCCCGTACTGGAAGTAGTAGGAGGTGTTGCTCCCGCGCGGGTCGATCGACCCCGTGAGTGTGGCCGACCCGTAGCTCACGCCGGTCGCGGGCCCGGTGGAGACACCTGGTAGAGCAAGAGCCGAGGCGGCCTGCGGCAGCGCCAGCAGCGCCAGCCCGGAGGTGGCCGCCGGGAGCGCCAGCAGCGTAAGCCCCGCAATGATCGCTCCAAGCGCTGAGCGCGTTCTGTCTTTGCTCATCGTGCACACACCTTTCGTATGGATCCACCCACGTATCTGCTGCCGCAGTATCTGCCCGTCCCCCAGCTTGTGAAACCCGTGGGCGGGGCGGTCGATGCGCTGGGGAGCTCGAGGTTGCCCGGTCGATGAGCTCGGGAAGCCGGGGGCGCTCGGTCGATGTGCTCTGGAAGCCCTGGGTCGCCCGGTCGATGCGCTCGGGAAGCCGGGGGCGCTCGGTCGATGCGCTGTGGCGTACGCCCCGCTAGGCTCCCGCCTCGGAAAATAGATGGGCAAAGCGATGATCCTGAGCGGGAGAGACGAGGAGGCCGGCATGTTCGTGTTCAAGGCAGCTGTGGTGGGCGCAGGGACGATGGGGGGGCAGATCGCGCAGACGATCGCCGCCGCCGGGTTCCCGGTCGTGCTCAAGGACATCGGCGAGGAGCTCGTGCAGGCCGGGATCGACGAGGCGCGGGGCGTCACCTCCGGGCAGGTGGGCAAACTGGTGGAGCGCGGCAAGCTCACCGCCGAGCAGGGCGAGGCGCAGATCGCGGAGATCGTCGGGCGCATCGAGGGCACTACCTCCTACGCGAGCTTCGGCGACGTGGACTTCGTGATCGAGGCGGTGCCCGAGCGGATGGAGATCAAGCACGCGGTGTTCGCCGAGCTCGACGCGGCCACGCCCGGGCACGCGATCCTCGCCTCCAACACCTCCTCGCTGTCGATCACCGAGATCGGCGAAGCGACGCTGCGCCCCGACAAGGTCGTCGGCTTCCACTACTTCTACCCCGCCTCGGTGCTGCCGTTGATCGAGGTGATCGAAGGGGATGAGACCTCCCAGGAGACGATCACCTCCGCGGTGACGTTCGCGCAGGCGATTCGCAAGCAGCCGATCGTCTGCGCCGAGGCGCCCGGCTTCGTCGTCAACCGCATCCTCAACTCCGGCATCTCGGAGATCTGGCGCGAACAGGAGTCCAAGGGCCTCTCGATCAAGCTGATCGACGAGGGCTTGGCGCAGGGCAGCGGCCTGCCGCTGGGCCCCTACTTCCTCACCGGCCTGCTCGGGCTGGACACGGTCATGCACGTCGCCGAATACCTCGCCGAGTCGTACGGCGAAGAGCGCTTCTACATCTCCAAGGGGATGCAGAAGCTGGTCGCCGAAGGCAAGCTCGGCGCGAAGACCGGCGGCGACGGCTGCTACGACCCGCAGGGCCAGCCCAACCTCCCCGGCGACGCCCAGCCCGACGTGCCCGCGCTGGGGCAGCTGCTTCGCGCGAAGGTGCTGGTCGAGGCCTGCATGCTGCTCGAGGAGGGCATCGCCACCCACCGCGACATCGACTTCGGGATGATGGCGGGCGCCGGCATGGACCCGCGGCGCGGCACCCTGCCGCCGTTCATGGCCGTCGACGCGGAGGGCTTGGATGTCGCGCTGGAGCGGCTGGAGGCCCTGAGCGAGAGCCATGGCGAGCGCTTCGCCCCGCCCACGATCCTGCGCCGCCTGGTCGCGCAGGGTCGCCTCGGGCAGAAGAGCGGCCAGGGCTTCTACGCCTACCCGCAGCCCGACGCCGATCAGCCCGGCGAGGGCGTCGTCAAGCTGCAGACGATCCGCGTCGGCGCGGGGGCGGCGAACGGCGCGGGCGGGGTTGCGCAGGCAGCTGCCGGCTCGGCGGGCGCGGATGTCGGGGATGGGGGTGCAGCGAGCGTGGCGATCGCGTGGCTGGCCAACGGCCAGATGAACGCGATCGCGCCCGCGGTGATCGAGGACCTCGGCAGGGTGTGGGCGCACGTCAAGGCCGCCGACCCCCCGATCCGGGCGCTGGTGATCGCCTCCTCCAACCCCTTCCTCTACAGCGCCGGCGCCGACATCAAGGCGTTCACGCAGCTGGACGAGGCGGGCGGGCGCAAGCTGGTCGACGACGCGCACGCGCTGTTCCGCGAACTGGGCAGCGAGCGGATTGCGACGATCGCCGCCGTCAACGGCCTCGCGTTCGGCGGCGGCTGCGAGCTGGCGATGGCGTGCGACCTGCGGATCGTCGCGCGCGCGGCGATCTTCGGCCAGCCCGAGATCAAGCTCGGGATCATCCCCGGCTTCGGCGGCACCCAGCGGCTGCCTCGCCTGGTGGGCCAGAGCAAGGCGTTGGAGATGAACCTCGTCGGCGATCCGCTGCTCGCGGAGGAGGCCTACGAGTACGGGTTGGCGAGCGCGGTGGTGGACGACCACGAACTGCTCGACACCGCGCTCTCGTGGGCGCGCAAGCTCGCCGGCCAGGCGCCGCTCGCGTTGGAGCAGATCAAGCAGGTTTCCGCGAAGGGCGACCTCGACGAGGGGATCGAGGCGGAGAAGGGCGGCTTCGCCAAGGCCTTCGCCTCCGCCGACGCGCGCGAGGGGATCGCGGCGTTCCTGGGCAAACGCGCGCCTCGGTTCGAGGGGCGGTGACCAGAGGGGGTGGTGGCGGTTTGCGAGCGGAGCGGCATCGGCCGGGCGCCGACGGCCCGAGAGTAGCTGCTACTTGAGGTAGCCGGCTTTGCGGAGGTCGCTTCGCGCGCTTCGGATTTCTGCACCCGAGCTCGTCAGGGTGCTGGTGTATTTGCCTGCCTTCCGCCGCGAGGTCTGTAGGGCAGCCTTGTTACGCTCGAGCGTACGCTCGATTTTCTGCCGGTCGCTTTGGAGTCTCGCTCTGTCCTCTGGTGGCATTAGTCCCCCTCCTTCTTGGCTTCTATCGTATCGACAAGCGCGAGCAGAGCATCAATATCTGTTTGGGCCTTGGCGAGGCTCTCGTCGCTCTCGACAAGGCGCTGTTCGAGATCTTGGATTGTATGGACCGCATCCTGAAGATCACTGTCCAATAGCTGGGCGTTGTTATCGAGTCGAGCGATTGGATCCGAGGCCTTGAATGGTCCAAGCTGAGAGAGCCATCGACGCGCAAGGATTAGTCCCACGACGGAGATTTACGATGTAGCCCGCCGCAAAAATGAGGGCTACACGCACGCCCAAGATGACGACCCGACTGTCGAAGATGTTGTCTACGAAGCTCGGGTTCGCGGTGGTTGGCAGCTTGTGCGGATAGATCTGGATGACCGCCAGCACAGCTGCCACGACAAGGGCAGCCAGCACCACGACCCCGATGGCTGTCTGCCAGACCGGAGTTTTCTGCTCCTCTGCTGGTGGTGTCTCGGAATCCGTTGACACAAGAACACTTTTAGTCAACGCGACGGACGACTCGATGCAGACGTTGGTCTGTCTGCAAATATGACCGCTACGTGCCTGGCGGCCGGAGGTTTAAGACAAGTAGCTGAGGTCGCGCGCAGGCTCGATCCGCCAGCGCTCTGCCAGCTCGGCAAGCTCGCCCGTGAGCGGCCAGCGGTCGGGCTGTGGCTGGCCCTCGAAGTCGGGGTTGGCGCCCTTCAGCGCCATGCAGCCGGCGTTGTCGCCCTTCGCGCGCAGCGCCGCCACCTCGTCGTCGCCGAGGTGTGCCTCCGAGGTTGACCGCAGGGTGCTAAGCGCCGCTAGCTCCGCCCGCTTGTCCTCGATCGGGCGGGGGGAGCGAGTTGCGAGCCCCCTCCCCCTCCTTCTCCTCCATCAGAAGCCGCTGCCTCCTGGATCAAGGTGGGCGCCACGCAGCGCACGGGTGGGTGCGCGAGCGCCCACTGGCAGGCCAGCTGAAGCATCGTCAGGCCGTGACGGGCGGCGTAGGGGCGCATCCATTCGAGCGTTTCGCGGCCCTCCTCAACCCAGCCCTCGGGGCGGAACTTGCGGTGGTCGTGGGCGGCAAACTGGTGGCCGGGCAGCACGTCGTCGTGGAACAGCCCGCCGTAGTCCACCACGCGCGCGATCAGGCTCACATCGTGGGCGGCGGCGGCGTCCAGCACCAGCTTGCCCGGCCACGGCTCCAGCGGGCCGAAGATAATCATTGCCCAGTCGAGCAGCTCGCCGAAGCGCTCGATGCAGTCGATCAGGTCGAGCGTGAACCCGTTGGCGGGGCCCGGCGCCACCCCCAGCAGGCGCGTAAGTCCGGCCTCGCGGATGGCCTGCATTCCCTCCCACACCGCGGCACTCGTGTACCCGGTGCGGTCGGGGTTGTGCAGCAGCAGCAGGTCGAAGTGCTCTACGCCGATCCGCTCCAGGCTGCGCTCGGTCGCCATCCGGATGTACGCCGCGTACTCGTCCTCCCCGCGCAGCCGCGGGTCGGTGAAGCGGGGAAAGCCTTTCGCGCCTTCGCGCTCGCCGGTGTAGAAGTCGTGCCCGATCGCCCCCACCAGGCAGTAGCTGTCGCGATCGATCCCGTGCAGCGCCTCCCCCAACAGCCGGTCGGCCGCGCCCTCGCCGTACACGTCGGCGGTGATCACGGTGTCGATTCCCGCGCCGGGTCGCAGCAGCGCCTTCAGCCGCTCCTCCTCCAGCGGCTCGCCGAAGTGCATGAAGCGCCCGCCGCTCCAGGTGCCGAGGGCTGTGGTGGTGGGGTCCATGGCGCCTCTCACTTTACGTCCTCGCCACCCGGGCCGAGGCCCACCGCGGTGCGGGCGCGCAGCGCCGCTTCGAGACGGACGAGCGCGTGGCGCAGCGCCTGCAGGTCGGATTCGGAGAGGGTTGCCGGCTCGCGCGTGTCGAGGGCGGTGCGGGCGGCCGCGATCACGCCGGGGTGCAGCTGCTCCAGCTCGGCGATCCGATCCGCGAGGTCGGGACGGTCCTCCGCCGACAGCTCCAGCGTCGCCGCGCCGTATGCCCGCTCGAGCTCGAGCGCGGCGTGCGCGATGCGGCCCTGGTCGAGGTCGAGGCGGGCTCGCAGCACGTGCTCCTCGCACAGCAGCGGCGCTTCGCGCGCTCCCAGCAGCGCGGCCAAGCGCTCCTGGGGACGCAACGCCGCCGAGCGACGCCGCGTCCGATGCTCGCCGAAGCGCAGTTCGCGCGCGTGCGACCACTGCCCGTAGGCGACCTGCTCGCCTTCGCCCCACCCCGCGCGGGTCGTCAGCGCCTGCGCGGGAGAGAGCTCGCGTACGTGGGGGTCGGCGGTGGCGATGCGGTGGGCGAACAGCAGGCGGTTGAAGGTTGCCGCCGCGGCGTACGTCTCGCGCTCGACGTCCAGCTGCGCCAGCCACGTGCGGGCCTGGCGCTCCGCCGACACCGACACGGGGTCGATCGCGGTCGCGCGGGTGCTCGGCACCGTCGTCGGCTCTGGCTCGGGCTCCACCGGGGGGCGCCGGCGCGCGCCGAGTCGCCCGCGTCGCAGGGTGGCGCCGACGGTTTCCAGGATCACCACCCGCTCGGGCCCCTCGCCGGCTCCCGCGCGCAGCAGGTAGCGGCCGTCGGCCGGCCCCAGCTCCCACGGGAACTCCATCTGGACGAAGAGGAACAGCCGCTCTGCCATCCTCGCACCGTATCCTTTGCCAGGAGAAGAGGGCCGGGACCGCCGACCGTCGGTTGACCGCTCCTCCTCTCTTGCGTTGCCGTCTTCCCATTCGCGACCGACGAGGAGCAGCCGGATGTCCGATGCAGAATCCGCCAAGGGCCTGCGTGAGCGCCTCGCCGGCGGTACCGAGGACCGCCTCGGCAAAGCGATCATCGAGCTGTTTGACAACCCGTTGCTGAATGGCGCGCTCGGCCGCGCCTCCGATGCGCGCGAGAAGGCCGTCCAGGCGCAGGAGCTGGCGATGGGCGCGCTCAACCTGCCGTCGGCGGCCGACGTCGAACGGCTCACGCGTCGCCTGCGCTCGATCTCCCAGCGGCTGGAGGGGATCGAGGACGGGGTGCATCGCATCGGGCGCACGCTCTCCACTCCCTCGATCGAGGTGCGCTTGGCGGCGATCGAGGAGCAGTTGCGGGCGCTCTCGGGCAAGCTTGACCGAAGCCGGGAGACACGCGCCTCCGGCGAGCCTCCCCGTTTTGGCCAGCAGCGGCCTGCCGCCAAGCCGGCGGCGTCGCGCACCGCCAAGCCGGCGGCCTCGCGCACCGCCAAGCCGGCGGCCTCGCGCACCGCCAAGCCGGTGTCGTCCGCCGCAAAGCCACCGGCTGCGCGCACCGCTAAACCGGCGGCTCCCAAAAAAGCTTCGGCGAAAAAACGCGCTAAACCAGCGCGCTAACCGCTGCTCGGCCCATCGCCTCGGCCGAGGCCAGCAGCGCATCGTCGTCGATGCGCTCGTGCCCGTCCCCGGGGTGCTCGCCGATCAGGTCCGACACCGCGAGCACGCACGCGACCGGGATCCCGGCCCGCGCGCCCACTGCGAACAGGGTGGCGGCCTCCATCTCGACCGCAACCGCCCCCGCCGCGCGCCACGCCTGCTCGCGTGCGCGATCGTGCTCGTAGAAGAGATCGGTGCTCACCACGGTCGCGCTTCCATTTCCATCGGCGATGCCAGCCAGCGCCGCGGTCAGCTCGCGGTCGGCGGCGATCCGCTCGCCTGCTCCCAGCTTGCGGCTGGTGCCATCCGCGGCGAGCGCCTCGCGTGCCACCACCAGATCGCCGAGCTCGAGGCCGCCGTCGAGCGCGCCGCACGTGCCCACGCGGATCGCGCGCCGCGCGCCGAGGACGATCAGCTCTTGCAGCACGATCGCCGCCGAGGGGCCGCCCATGCCCGTGCTCTGGATCGTCAGCTGCTCCCCGTCGGCGATCGCCGGGCCGGTGTAGCCCCACAGGCCGCGGTGGTGGTTGAACATCAGTGGTCCCTCGATCAGCAGCTGTGCCAGCGCCAGCGCCCGGCCGGGGTCTCCTGGCAACAGCACGCGCTCGGCCAGCTCGGCCGTGGGACGCAGGTGGATGGGCCGACGTGGGGTCATCTGCCAGGACTTTAGGCTCGGTTGGCTCCGGGCGTAGGCTCGGCCATCTCCGGGCGGAGGCTCGGCTATCTCCGGGCGGAGGCTCGGCTATCTCCGGGCGGAGGCTCGGCTATCTCCGGGCGGAGGCTCGGCTATCTCCGGGCGGAGGCTCGGCTATCTCCGGGCGGAGGCTCGGCTATCTCCGGGCGGAGGCTCGGCTATCTCCGGGCGGAGGCTCGGCTATCTCCGGGCGTCCTACCTTTGGAGGCTCGGCTATCTCTGGGCGTCCTACCTTTGAACGCTCGGCGCTCGGTGGAGGTGGAGCCGGTTCCACCCATCCGTCTCTTTCCCAAATAACGCTACGAGCCCACCGCCGCCGGGGGAGGTCCATAGACTGCTCGCAATGGGAACGCAGGACACGGAGGGGCTCACTCTCGGGCGGGTTGCCGCCCGCGCCGGCGTCTCGCCGGGGACGGTCAGGCGCTGGGTCAACGAGGGGCTGATTCCCCAGTACAACGTAGGCTGGAGCGCGCCCGCCGCCAGGCAGGTGGGGATCGTCGCCCGCCTGCGCGAGCGCGGCTACACGCTCGAGCAGATTCGCGAAGCCAGCGACAGCGGGCGCCTGGCGTTGGGGGACCTGGAAGACTTCCTCTCCGGGTCCGGCGGTCGCCATACGCTCAGGCAGGCCGCGCGCGAGACCGGCCTCGCGGCCGAGCTGATCAAGCGGATCTTCGTCGCCCTCGGCCTGAGCGCGCTGGCGGTGGAGGCGATGTCCGACGAGGACCTGGAGATGTTGAAGTACGTGGCAGCCGTGCTGGAGGCCGGCATGCCCGAGGTGGCGTTCATCCAGATCGCCCGTGTCTACGGGCAGGCGCTTGCCCAGATCGCCGAAACCGAGGTGCGTCTGTTTCGCATGTACATCCACGAGCCGCTGATGCGCGAGGGGGTCTCGGGCCGCGAGATCGGCGAGCAGATGGACGGCATCGCGCGCGAGCTGGTGCCGTTCACAGCACCGCTGATGAACTCATTGCACGGCCGATTCCTTGCCTACTTCGTCGAGCAGGAGGTGATCAGCCATATGGAGGCCGAAACGATCGACGCGCAGGAGCCCGAGGCCGGCCGCCTGCGGGTGGCGATCGCGTTCGCCGACCTGGCCGGCTACACCCGGCTCACCGAGGAGCAGGGCGACGAGCACGCGGTGAGCGCGGTGGAGCGCTTCGTGGAAGAGGTCGAACGCACGCTGCCGATCGACGCCCGCGTGCTCAAGACGCTCGGCGACGAGGTGATGATCGTCGCCGCCGACTCGGTCGCGCTGACGCGCTGGGCCGTCGGCTTCCAGGCGCGTGCTCCCGCGGGGGTGCCGCCGCCGCGGATCGGCATCCACTACGGCGAGGCGATCTATCGCGACGGGGACTACTACGGTCGCGAGGTCAACCAGGCCGCGCGGGTGGTCGCCCGCGCGGCTGGCGGCGAGGTGCTGGTGACGCGTGTCGTCGTCGACCTCGCCGAGGGCGTCGAGGGTCTCGCCTTCAAGCTGATCGGGGAGGTGGGCTTGAAGGGCTTCTCCGAGCCCACCGAGCTGTTCGTTGCCTCGGGGGGGTGAGCTTCTCCGCGGCTTCGCGGGCCCGCCGAGCTGTCGTGCCTCGGGGGGCTGGGTTTCTCCTTGGCTTCGCGGGCCCGCTGAGCTGTCGTGCCTCGGGGGGCTGGGTTTTTCCTTGGCTTCGCGGGCCCGCTGAGCTGTCGTGCCTCGGGGGGCTGGGTTTTTCCTTGGCTTCGCGGGCCCGCCGAGCTGTTCGTTGCCTCCGGGGGGGGTGAGCTCCTTCGCGGCTTCGGGGGTTGTATATCTATTTTTTTGGCCTCCAACCCTTCATTTTGTGAAGTGGTTATAGGCGCGTTTGGGTGGACATCGCCCCAGCCTGGCCGCCGATTGGGCATCCTCAACAAGCATGTCCTACGAAGAGGTAGCCGAGCGAGTGCGGATGGGCGGCCTGCTGCCGTCTGGGGAGTGGGGCGGGCATCGTGTTCTCGCGATGCTCTCCGGCGGGCGCGACTCGGTCTGTCTGCTCGACGTGGCTGTGGTCATCTGCGGCGCGGAGAACGTGCACGCGCTGCACGTCAACTACGGGCTGCGGCCTGGGGCCGACGGGGATGAGCGCCACTGCCGGGAGCTCTGCGAGCGGTTGGGGGTCGCGCTGGAGGTCGTGCGGGCCGAGCGCCCCGCGGGGGCCGGCAACCTGCAAGCTTGGGCGCGCGAGCTGCGCTACGGCGCCGCCGATGAGCTCGCCCGAGGCCTCGACGCTCCGAGCGCCACCGGCCCCGCCGCTATTGCTCTGGGCGCCACCGACCCTGCCGCCACTGCTCTGGGCGCCACCGACCCTGCCGCCACCGCTCTGGGCGCCACTGGCCACGCCCCCACCACTCTGATTGCCACTGGCCACACCGCCACCGATCAGGTCGAGACGATCCTCTACCGTCTGGCGGCCTCGCCTGGCCGGCGCGCGCTGCTGGGGATGTCGCCGCGCGAGGGTCGCCTCATACGCCCGCTGCTGGAGCTCACGCGCGAGCAGACCGCCGCCTACTGCCGCGCGCGTGGCCTGCCGTGGCGGGAGGACGCCAGCAACGATGACGAGCGATACGCGCGTGCGCGCGTGCGCAACCGCCTGCTACCGGCGCTCGACACGGTGCACCCCGCGGCGCGCGAGAACGTGCTGCGTACCGCTCGGCTGCTACGCGAGGAGGCGGTCGTGCTCGATGCGCTTGTCGATGCGGAGTTAGAACGCGACTTCGCTGCGCTGGGAGGCGATTTTGCTGCGTCAAGGGGCGATTTCGCCGCGCCGCAGGGTGATTTTGCTGCGCCGCAGGGTGATTTTGCTGCGCCGCAGGGTGATTTTGCTGCGTCAAGGGGCGATTTCGCCGCGCCGCAGGGTGATTTTGCTGCGCCAGGGGGCGACTTCGCTGCGCTGGGAGGCGATTTTGCTGCGCCGGGGGGCGATTTTGCCGCGTCAGGGGGCGGCTTGCACGACCGCGGGGGCGAGCCGAGCGTCGCGATCGAACGGCTGCAGGATCTGCCGCCAGTGCTCGCGCGCCTGGTCGTGGTGCGCCTCGCCGAGGAGGCCGCGGGCACGTACGTGCCCCAGGCGGGCGCCCGTGTGGATGAGATTCTCGCGCTCGCCGATCGCGGTGGTCGAGCGGAGGTGCACGTGGGTGCGCTGGTGGGGGCCGTGATCGAGAATGGCCGTCTGCGCATGGTGAGGCTGCCGCCACGCTCCTGAGACGCGAGCCCCTACACTCCCCGGCGTGGCCGTCATGCCCCCCGAGCGCATTGCGCCCGTTGACCTGAGCGAGGCCTCGGGTGGCGCTGCCGAGGCACTCGACCACGCGGCCGAGGTGGGCGAGGTGCTCGTCGACGCCGAGCGGCTGCGTCTGCGCGTGGCCGAGTTGGCGCGAGAGATCTCGCACGACTACGCCGGCGTCGATCGCCCACTGCTGCTGGTGGGGGTGCTGAAGGGCGCGATGTTCTTCCTCTCCGACCTGATGCGCCTGATCGAGATCCCGGTGGAGGTCGACTTCATGGCGGTCGCCTCCTACGGCTCGGCCACCGACTCCTCCGGGGTGGTGCGCATCCTCAAGGATCTCGACGCGGCGATCGATGACCGGGATGTGCTGATCATCGAGGACATCGTGGACTCAGGGCTGACGCTGCAGTACCTGCTGCGCAACCTCGGCTCGCGCGATCCCCGGACACTGGAGGTGTGCACGCTGCTGATGAAGCCCGACCGCTCGAAGATCGGCCGCCGCGAGGCCGACCAACCCCCTCGCTATGTCGGCTTCGAGATCCCCGACCGCTTCGTGATCGGCTACGGCCTCGACTACGCCGAGCGTCACCGCAACCTTCCCTTCGTGGCGGCGTTGGAGGTCTCATGAAGTATGGCGCTTGTCCGCAGGTCGATCACCAGCCTGGCAGGCATTGTCTGGGGGTCGATTGGGGGAGTGCCGGACACGGCTCGCGGGACCGTCTGATACCCGGAAAATCCGAACCTTCGTGGTACGCTAGTCGGCTGGTGGCAGTGTTGGAGGGCGGCAGGGTCGGTCACAGGCCGACGAGCGGCGCTCTTCCTCTGCTAACCATGTCAGCCGTCACCCCAACACCAGTGATCCAGCTATGAGCCGTTTCTTCAAGAGCGCCGCCTTCCCGATCCTGATCGTGGTCGTGCTGGTGTTCTTCGTCATGAAACTCTTCCCGAGCGGCTCCAGCAACGGGCGTTCGCACTCCTATCAGACGCTGGTGTCCCAGGAAATCCCGAAAGGCGAAGTCAAATCGGTCGAGTTCAAGACCAAGTCGAGCGCCCTCGAAGTCGAACTGAAAAACAAAGAAAAGTACGAAATCGGCTACGTCGATCAGGCTGCGCCCGAACTCTTCAAAAAGCTCGAAGCCGCCAACGTCCATTTCAACGTCGAAGCCAACAAGAGCAGCGTAATCCTGTCGTTGCTCGTCACGGTGCTGCCGATCCTGATCTTCGTCTTCATCTGGATCTTCCTGCTCAACCAGATTCAGGGGGGCGGCTCGAAGGTGATGTCGTTCGGCAAGTCCCGCGCCAAGCGGCTGTCGGCCGACTCCCCGAAGATCACCTTCCGCGACGTCGCCGGTGTCGACGAGGCGGTGGAGGAGCTGCACGAGATCAAGGAGTTCCTCGAGAACCCCAAGAAGTTCCAGGCGCTCGGCGCGCGCATCCCCACCGGTGTGCTGCTGTACGGGCCTCCTGGCACCGGCAAGACGCTGCTCGCCCGCGCAGTCGCCGGCGAGGCAGGCGTGCCGTTCTTCTCGATCTCCGGGTCGGACTTCGTGGAGATGTTCGTCGGCGTCGGCGCTTCGCGTGTGCGCGATCTGTTCGAGCAGGCCAAGCAGAACTCACCGTGCATCATCTTCATGGACGAGATCGACGCCGTCGGGCGCCACCGCGGCGCCGGCCTCGGCGGTGGGCACGACGAGCGCGAGCAGACCCTCAACCAGCTGCTGGTCGAGATGGACGGGTTCGAGGCGAAGGACAACATCATCATGATCGCGGCCACCAACCGGCCCGACATCCTCGACCCCGCCCTGCTGCGCCCCGGGCGCTTCGACCGCCAGATCGCCGTCAACCGACCCGATCGCAAGGGCCGCGCGAAGATCCTCGAAGTCCACACCCGCGGCAAGCCGCTGGCGAAGGTGATCGACATCGATGCGCTCGCTGGTCAGACCCCCGGCTTTACCGGCGCAGACCTTTCCAACCTGATTAACGAGGCCGCGCTGCTGTCGGCCCGCACGGGCAAGCGCGAAATCGGCCAGGAAGAGCTCGAGGAGGGGATCATGCGCGTGATCGCCGGCCCCGAGAAGAAGACGCGCGTGATGAGCGAGAAAGAGCGCCTGATCACCGCCTACCACGAGATGGGCCACGCGATCGTCGGCCACTACCTCGAGCACTCCGACCCGGTGCACAAGATCTCCGTGATCTCCCGCGGCCAGGCGCTCGGCTACACGATCTCGATGCCCCAGGAGGACCGCTTCCTGACCACCCGCGCGGAGCTCAACGACACGATGGCGATGACGCTCGGCGGGCGCGCCGCGGAGGAGATCGTGTTCGGGGAGATCACCACCGGGGCATCCAACGACCTCGAGAAGGTGACCGCCACCGCCAAGCAGATGGTGATGCGCTTCGGCATGTCCGAGAAGCTCGGCCCGCGCGTGTTCGGCCACGACCACGGCCAGCCGTTCCTCGGCCGCGAGTTCTCCACCGAGCCCGACTACTCCGACGAGATCGCGCGCGAGATCGACGACGAGGTCAGGCGCATCATCGAGGCTGCCCATCAGCGCGCACGTGACATCCTCACCGAGCACCGCCAGCACCTCAGCTCGCTCTCCGAGACCCTCGTCAAACGCGAGACGCTCGAGAAGGAGGAGTTCAACGCGCTGCTGGAGGGCAAGAGCGAGCAGGAAGTGTTCGGCTCCGAGGAGCCCAGTGCGCCTGAGCTGCCCCCCGCGCCGCCCGCCCCGGCGGAACGTCCCGGCCGCGAAGTGCCGCGTCCGCTGCCGCGGCCCGGGCTGGCCGGCGGGACGGCGGACATGCGCGGGGCGGACCCCGAGCGCCCCGAGCTTGCCTGAGCGCTGACGTGAGCGGCGCGGGCGGCTTCCGCCTGATGGGCGTCGTGAACGTGACGCCCGACTCGTTCTCCGACGGGGGCTTGTTTCTCGACCCGGGCGCCGCGGTCGCGCATGGGTGGCGGCTTGCCCAGCAGGGGGCCGAGATCCTCGACGTTGGCGGGGAATCGACACGGCCCGGTGCCCACCCGGTGGCTGCCGAGGAGGAGCTGCGGCGAGTGCTGCCGGTGGTGGAGGGCCTTGCCGCGATGGCGAGTGGCGCGGTCATCTCGATCGACACGGCCAAGGCGGCGGTTGCCCGCGCCGCACTCGATGCGGGCGCGACGCTCGTCAACGACGTGACCGCTCTGCGCGGCGATCCCGAGATGGCGGCGGTGGTCGCGCAGAGCGGCGCGGAGTGCTGCCTGATGCACATGCTCGGCGAGCCGCGCACGATGCAGAGCGAACCTCGCTACGGGGACGTTGTTGACGACGTCAAGCTATTCCTCGAGCAGCGCCTGGCGTTTGCCGTGGGGGCGGGGATCGCCGAGGAGCGCGTATTGCTCGATCCCGGGATTGGCTTTGGCAAGACGCTGGAGCACAACCTCCAGCTGTTGCGTCGCCTCCCCGAGCTGGCCGCACTCGGCTGCCCGCTGGTGGTCGGTACTTCGCGCAAGAGCTTCATCGGGCGGATCGCCGAGGAGGCGGCGCCGGCGCAAGTCGCTTCGAGGGCAACGGGTGTGGGCCGGGGATCGGTCGCGGACAGGCTCCCGGGCACGATCGCCACGTGCGTGCTGGCCTACGAGCGCGGCGCGAGCGTGTTGCGCGTGCACGACGTCGCTCCCGTGCGTGCCGCGCTCGAGGTGGCCGCTGCTACGTTGGGCGCGCGATGAGCGACGACGCGACGGGCGACGACGACGATCTGGATGGAGGCGACGCAGCCGATCGGCCCGGTGCTCCGGAGGGGGAGGCCGGTTGGCGCGAGGAGCTGGAGCGGGACGCGCCCGAAGAGGAGCCCGAGCCCTACGAAGACGAGGAGCTCGACGATGACGACGGGGAGGGCACCGAGTCGGTCACGATCGAGATCACCGGCCTCTCGCTCTACACCCACCACGGCGTGAGCGAGGCGGAGCGCGAGATCGGCCAGCGGCTGATGCTCGACCTGCGCCTTGAGATCGGCGAAACGGATGCGACCGTCACCGATCGCATCGAGGACACGGTTGACTACGGCGAGGTGTGCCAGCTGGTCGCGCTCGTCGCCCAGCAGCGCTCGCATCGCACGCTCGAGCGGCTGTGCAGCTCGATCGCCGATCGCCTGCTCGCCGACTACGAGCTCGAAGGGGTGTGGGTGAAGGCCACCAAGCCCGAGCCGCCGATCCCGCTTCCGGTCGCCGAAGTCTCGGTCGAGGTGTGGCGCGAGGCGGAGGAGTAGGCGGCGAGTTTCTTGACAATTAGTTAGCAGTCACTATACTCGCCGAAGATGGCTCGGCTCGACCCCCCGCAGCGGCGCATCGGAAGACCACGATGATCGATCGTCTCGCGCGGCTGGCCTCCGAGCGCACGCGACGTGTCCTGCTGATCGCAGGCGCGGTGTTCCTGCTAGCCGCCGCGCTGGGCGCGCCCGTGGTCACGATCCTCAAGAGCGAAAACTCCGAATTCCAGGATCGCAACGCGCAGAACCAGCAGGTGCTGCGAGCGATCGAACACGCCACCGGGCAGTCCGCCGAATACGGCGTCGCCGCACTCGTGCCGGCCACCGCCGACGTGCGCACTCACCCCGCGGCCGCCGCCGAGGCGCAGCACGTGGCGGCGCTGCTGGCCACCCAGCCGGGCTTCCAGCGCGACCTCGACTACTCCGCCACCCGCCTGCCCGCGCTCGTCTCGCGCGACGGCCGCCAGACACTGGTGCTGGCCGCGTTCGCTACGCAGGATGGCTCCGCCACCGCGGTCGCCCGCGTGAGCCATGAGCTGGACGGCAGCGGCGTTCTCTTCGGCGGCAACGACGTCACCTACCACGAAATCAACGAACGCACGGCCTCCGACCTCAAACGCGCCGAGGAGTTCGCGATCCCGATCCTGCTGCTGCTCTCCTTCTGGGTCTTCCGCGGCTTGATCGCCGCCGCGCTGCCGCTGCTGGTGGGTGGCTTTGCGATCGTGCTCACGTTCCTACTGCTGCGCCTGATCGACCACGTGCTCGGGCTGTCGGTGTTCGCCGTCAACCTCGTCACCGGTATGGGGCTGGGCCTCGGGATCGACTACAGCCTGTTCGTGCTCTCGCGCTACCGCGAGGAGCTGGCGCGTGGCTCGGGGGGCGGGGCGGGCGGCTCCGGGCCGGCTGGTCGGGCGGCCGGTGCTCAGGCGGATGGTGGAGTCGTGTCGCGGGCGGACTCGGCCGCGGCGATCACGCGCACGCTGCAGACCGCGGGGCGCACGGTGCTGTACAGCTCGCTGGCGGTCGCCGGTGCGGCCGCATCGATGCTGGCGATGCCGATGCGCTTCCTCTACTCGATGGGGGTCGGCGGCGGGCTCGTGGCGCTGTCGGCCGGGGCGGTCTCGCTGATCGTGCTGCCGGCCGTGCTCGTGGCGCTCGGTCCCCGCATCAACGCGCTGGCGCCCGCCCGCCTGCAGCGCAACGCCGCGCGGGCGGCACGACCGGCGGAGAGCGGCGTCTGGTATCGGCTGGCTCACGGGGTGATGCGCCGTCCGGGCGCGGTCGCGCTCGGGACCGCGGTGCTGCTGCTCGCGATCGCCTCGCCGGCGCTGCACTTGGCGCTGACGCCCGCCGACTCGCACGTGCTGCCGACCTCCTCGCAGCCCCGCCAGGTGGCGCAAGCGATCTCCCGCGACTTCGCCGTTGACGGCGCACAGACGGTGACCCTGGTGCTGCACGCGGGCCCGGCAGGAGCCACACCCGCCGGGGCGAGCGTGGCGGCGCTGGTGCGCCGGGCGCAGTCGGTGGCAGCCAGTCAGGCCACGCTCGTGGGACAGCCGCGCTATCTCGGTCGCAACACGTGGGTGGCCGAAATGGTGCCGCGCGGCAGCGTTGGCTCGGCCGGCAACCAGCGTATGGTGCACAGCCTGCGGGCTCTCGCTGGCCCATCGACCCTGCTGGTGGGCGGCGGCACCGCGTGGTTCATCGACCAGAAGGAAGCGATCGCCGCGCACGTCCCCCTGACGCTCGCGATCCTCGTGCTCGTCACCGGCGGCTTCCTGTTCATGATGACCGGCTCGCTCGTGATCCCGGTGCTGGCGCTGCTGATGAACCTGCTGACGGTCGCCGTCGGCGCCGGTCTGCTGGTACTGGTGTTCCAGGACGGCCACTTCTCCTCGCTGCTGGGCTTCACCCCAATCGGCGGCCTGGAGGAGTCCAACCTCGTGCTGCTGTTCATCATCGCGTTCGCGCTCTCCACCGACTACGGCGTGTTCCTGTTCGCTCGCATCAAGGAGGCCCACGACGACGGGCTCGCGGCTCGCGACGCGGTGGCGTACGGCCTCGAGCGCACCGGGCGGCTCGTGACCGCCGCCGCGCTGCTGTTCTGCGTGGCGATCGGGGCGTTCGTCACCTCTGACATCTTCTTCATCAAAGAGCTCGGCTTTGGCTCCGCGCTCGCGGTGGCGATCGACGCCACGTTCGTGCGGGCGCTGCTCGTTCCCGCGCTGATGGGTCGCCTCGGCGAGCGCGCCTGGTGGGCGCCCCGGCCCCTGCGCCGCCTCCACGCCCGCATCGGCCTGCGCGAGGGTAGCTCAGGCTCCGAGGTAGGCGAGGCCGCAGGGGCTTAGCGGCGTATAGCGTGCCGCGCGTGTCCGTACGGATCGGCCTGCTCGGCCTCGGCTCCAACTTAGGCGACCGCCGCGCCCAGCTGCAGGGCGCCGTTGACGCGCTGCCCGCCGCGGGCGTGGAGGTGGAGGCATCCTCCTCGGTGTACGACACCGACCCCGTCGGCGAGCTGCCCGACCAACCGAGTTTCCTGAACGCCTGCGTGCGCGTGCGCACCGCGCTGGAGCCGCGTGCGTTGCTCGATGCCGTGAAGGAGCTGGAGCGTGAGCTCGGCCGCGCGGCCGGGGGACCCCGCCACGGGCCGCGCGCGATCGACATCGACATCCTGCTGCTCGGCGACGTGGAGCTAAGTAACGAGCGCATGAGCTTGCCCCACGAGCAGCTGCTCAGCCGCCGCTTTGTGCTGATCCCCGCATTGGAGTTGGATCTCGGATTGCGGGCCCCCGACGGCAGTCGCCTCGCCGACGCGCTCGCCGTGCTGCCGCCCAGTGAGGGCGTGCGTTGGGCGGGGCCGCCACTGATGGCTGGTCTTCAATCGGTCCGGTGAGCGTGCGCCGCGAGGAAGCGCTCTACACTGCCGCCGCGCGCACCGGCAGCCAATCCGCCGGCAGGGTCCCCGCCGGGATTTCGCCGACCATCGGCGGGAAGTAGCGCGTGAGGGCCGCCGCGGGGTGGCCGTCGATCAGGGGACGAACGTCCGCGATCGTCTCCAGCAGGCGGATCGTGGAGCCGATCTGCAGGTCGGCGGCATTGGGCTCCTCGCCGCCGAGCAGCCCTTCCGCGATCCAGGCGTTGACCGTCTCGAGGTGATCGCAGAGCGCTGCGAGGTCGGCCCGCACCGGCGCCTCCTGGGCATGGTTGCGCCGCGCCATCAATTTCGCCGTGAGCGGCAGCGCGGGACGCAGCATGGCCCGCGGAAGCGGCAGCTTGGCCTCGCCCGCATAGCTCTCCATCGCCGCCGAATTGCGCAGGAACCCGGCGTCGAGGATCCGCCGCGGCACGCTCTGGAAGACATCATCGCCCCACCGCTCGGCCTCCAGCACGCGCTCGCGCTCCGCGGGATCGGCCGGCAGCAGCGGCGGCTCGGGCGTGAGCAGGTCGAGGCGGCGCATGATCGTGCGCGAGCCCACCAGCCGCTCGCCGTCGATCCGCATCCCCGGGACGGTGTTGCCTCCGTACAGCAGCGGCCCCACTGCGACGGGCACCAGCGGCAGCAGGTTGATCTGCTGAAAGGGGATTCCCTTGCGTCGCATCGCCACTTCTACTGCGGCGCACGGGTGGGAGCCCGGCAGGACGTACAGCTTGACGCTCATTGCGCACCTTCCTTTTGGCTGGACGGCCAAGGATATAGGAAGGTAGGCTTGCGCTCACTGATGCTGCTCGCTGTTGACGTCGGCAACACCCAAACCCACTTCGGGACCTTCCGCGAGGGACAGCTCACCGAGCACTGGCGCTTCTCCACCGTGCGCCAGTCCACCTCCGATCAGCTGGGCGCCGCGCTGCGCAACCTGCTGGAGCTGCGGCAGGTGTCGATGGGGGAGATCGACGCGTCGATCGTCTCCTCGACGGTGCCGGTGCTGGGGCCGGAATGGTCGGCGATGACGGAGCGCTACCTCGGGCACACGATGCTCTCCGTGGGGCCGGGGGTGAAGACGGGGATGCCGATCCGCTACGACAACCCTCGCGAGATCGGCCCCGACCGGCTGGTCAACGCGGTGGCTGCCCACGAGCGCCTCGGGGGTCCGTGCGTGGTCGTCGACTTCGGCACCGCGATCACCTACGACCCGGTCTCCGCCGAAGGCGAGTACCTCGGAGGGATCATCTCCCCGGGCGTGGAGATCTCGCTGGAGGCGCTCACCGAGCGGGCGGCGGCGTTGCCCAAGGTTGACGTGACCGCGCCGCGCGCGCTGATCGGCAAGACCACGATCGACGCGATCCGCTCGGGGATCGTGTACGGCACCGCCGGCCAGGTGGACGCGATCGTGAGCCGCCTGCGCGCGGAGCTGGGACCGGAGACCAAGACGATCGCCACGGGGGGCCTCGCGCACGCGATCGTCCCCTACACGACGACGATCGAAGCGGTCGACGACTTGCTGACGTTGACGGGCCTGCGCCTCATCTACGAGCGCAACCGCGTCTAAGGGCCTATCCCGGTTGGGTGGCGGCGTGGGTTGCGAGCTGTGCCTTCTTGAACGCGATCAGGCCGCTGGCGAGTTGTAGGAGGGCGAGGTGGTTCTCCTCCTTCTTGGACCAGCGGATAAGGATCCCGCGGTTGCGGTTCATCCAGGAGTGGGTCGCCTCGACGACCCAGCGTCGTGCTCGCCAGCCGGGCGTGCGAACCTTTTCGGCGATCTCGTCGCCACGCGTGCGGATGTGAGGCGTGTAACCGTGCTTGACCGCGAGATCACGCACCGGCGGGGAGTCAAAGCCCTTGTCGAGGCACAGCCCCTGCGGGCACTCCGCGGTCGGCTCAGGGCGCTCGATCGGAATGCTTTGCAGGGTCGGCTCTAGCAGCTTCTGGTCGTGGCGGTTCGCACCGTCGTGCGCCAACCCAATCGGGACCCCCGCTCCCTCGCTGAGAACCTCACGCTTCGCCCCCCCTTGGCTCTATCAGTGGGATTTGGCCCCGTCTTTCCTCCGCCCAGCGGTGCCTTGGTCATCGCGCCGTCGGCTGCCAGCCATGCCCAATCGATCCCGACAACCTTGTCGTACTCCAACAGTCCCTGACGCCAGATCTCAGCAAACACACCGGCCTGCTCCCATTCCTGAAAACGCCGGTGCGCAGAACTCGAGGAGCACACCCCTGTAGCGTTCAAAGCGTTCCACTGCATCCCCGTCCTGAGCACCAACAAGATTGCGTCCATCGCGCCCCGATCGGGCACCCTCGAGCGATGCGTACCCAACGGGTGAAACGGCGGTGGCGGCAGCAACGGCTCGATCCGCTCCCACAACCAGTCCGGCATCCGCCAACCATCATCCTTACTGACCATGTAGCCCATCACAGACCTCCTGATCGAATGGCACAAGACCAGCCGATCAAAAGTTCAACGCAGCGCTACATAATCCTTCCGGGATAGGCTCTAAGCCGGCTGCCGGGCGCTGGCTTCGCGCCTTCGCCGGTCGCAGCGGCGTTGCTGGGCGGCGGCATTTGCGCCTTTGCCAACCGCAGCGGGGGTGCCGGGCGCCGGCGTCGCGCCTTCTTCCCGTAGTGCCTTTGCCCTTGTAAAGAATCGAGGCCTGCCGGACATTTACAGTCCGTGGGCGCTCACCAGCACTTCGAAGCTCTCTACCACGCCCACGCCGGGGCGGTGCGCGGCTATGCGATGCGCCGCACCACCCCCGCGCAGGCCGACGACGTGGTCGCCGAGGTGTTCTTGGTCGCCTGGCGGCGGCTCGACGAAGTTCCCACGGACGCGCGCGTGTGGCTGCTGGGGGCGGCACGCAAGGTGCTGGCCAACGAGCGTCGCAGCTCCGCGCGCCAGCAGGCCGTGCGAGGTCGCCTGGAGCTCGACGTGCGCACCCACCCCGAGCGGGCGCCGACCGCCGAGCAGCTGCTGACGCTGGAGCCGGCTGCGCAGCAGGTCATGGACGCGTTGCGCAGCATGCGCGAGAGCGACCGCGAAGCGCTGTTGCTGATCGCCTGGGAGGAGCTCAGCCACAGGGAGGCGGCCCGCGTGCTGGGCGTGAGGGAGAGCACTTTCGGCGTGCGCTTGCACCGTGCCAAGCGGCGTTTGGAGCGCGCGCTGGCCGACCGTCACTCGACGACAACCCCCGAAGTCACAACCCCACTGGAGGCAAGATGAACGATCTACCCGCAATCGAGCGGCTGCGCCGCGTCAACCCGCTGCCGGAGGAGCCCGCCTCGCCGCCGATCGCACCACTGCTGGAACAGCTGGACGAGTCGGTGCGCTCGCTGCACGACCCCGAGCGCACCACAACGGCTCCGCGCGCCGCGCGCGCCCGTCGCCCGCTGGCGTTCGCGGGGGCCGCGGCATGCGGTATCGCGCTGGGCGGCGTCGCGCTGACGGTCATTCCCGGCGGCGGCGGGACGGTCAACGTGGCGGCGGCCATGTATCGGGCGCTCGCCCCGGGCGCCGGCGTCCTGCACATGACGACCGTCACGGAAAGCACGGTCGGAAACCAGGCCACCACGACGATGCACGAGCAGATCTGGACCGCTCAGGATCCGCGGCGGATGCACCTCGTGCTGACCAACTCAGAAGGCGAAGTCACCGAAACCGCGCTCGACACCGCGCCGCTGAAGGAGTCGCAATGGTCGCAATCCCAGCCGGACGTGATCAAGCAGAGCGTGCCCGCCGGGATTGACACGACCGAACGCTCACCCGTGGAGATACTCCGCGAATTCGACGCCAAGGGTGAGCTGACGGTTGCGGCGAAGACGACCCTCGACGGACGTCCGGTGTGGCAGCTGGAAGTCCATCCGCCCACTCCGGAGCCCACGTTCGACGGTCAGCAGCTCGCCAACCCCATGGTCGTGGTGGACGCGAGCACCTTCGTGCCGCTTGAATATGTGCAGGAGAGCCTGGTCAACAACGAACACGGCACCCCGGAACTGGATGTCTTGAAGGAGCACTACACCGATTACCAGGAGCTTGGCGCCACCCAGCAGGACGAAGCCCTGTTGCAGCTCGCCGAACACCCCGGCGCGCAGGTGCGAAACGAAGAATGAGGTGGTCGGATCAGCAGCATGAGACGTGCCGCACCCTCCGGGCCCACACCAGCTGCTCCGCGCAGGCGTCGCCTGCGCGGTCGGCTGGCGCTCACGCTGGTCGTGGCCGCCGGGGCGACGGTGGTGGCGGCCACGCTCGGTGGATGGAAGGCGAGATCACCGGGCGAAGGGTCGCCCTCCGCCGTCGGACGTGCGGGTAAGGGAGCCGGCGGCGAAGCTGGGGGGCGGGCTCGGAAGCCGGTGGCGCGGGCTCAGGCTCGGGGTCAGGCTCGGAAGCCGGTGGCGCGGGCTCAGGCGCGGGCTCAGGCTCGCAAGCCGGGGACGCGAGCTCAGGCTCGGGCTCGGAAGCCGGGGCCGACGACGCCGGTGCGCTGGTGGCGGCCTCCAGTCGTTTGCTGCCGCTGCAGGTTCCCGATCCGCGGGGAGGGCTGCCGTGGGGGATGCGGCTGGTGCACACCACCGGTGGTCTCGTGTGCCTGCAGGTGGGTCGCATCTCCGCCGGACAGCTCGTACAGCTCGGGATCGATGGCGCATTCGCCGACGACGGCCGGCGCCATCCGATCTCGGTTGACGCCCTCCCCAGATGGGGCGTGCCGGAAGCTGTTGACAACGCGGAGTGCGTGGCGCCCGACGAAACGTTCGCGGCCGAAATCGACGGCCTGGACCGCAACGCGCTGAGCGATCCACTCGGCGATGCGCTGCCGGACGGCGACCGGCGCCTGATCTCATTTGGCCTGCTGGGCCCGCACGCGCTGACGATCTCCTACCCGTTGGCGCACGGCGCCGTGACGAGGCGATCGGTGCTCCGCGGACTGGGCGCCTACCTGGTGGTGAGCGATGCGCGGCGGGGTCGGCGACTGGAAGGGATCGGCGTGGCACCAGGCAGCGACAACCCCGACGACACCAGGCCCGCGGGGCTGACGGGCGTGCTCACCGCGATCACCTACCGGTATGGCGGGCGCACATGCGTTAACAACGGACATGACGGGATCGTCAAGCTGTGCGGCCTGCCAGGTCACCCGCTGCACGGCTGGAAGCCGTCCCCGGAGGAAGGGGGCGTCTAATAATGGGGGCGTGCCCATCACCCAACTGACCGACCCCTGGCAGCTAGGCGCACTGCGTGTGCCCAACCGCGTGCTGCTGGCGCCGCTGGCGGGTATCGGCAACTGGGTGGTGCGTCTGCAGGCCAAGCGCTACGGCGCCGGGATGGCGGTGTCGGAGATGGTGTCCAGCCACGCGATCCACTACCGCAACGAGCGCACGCTGCGCGAGTTGCTGTGCATCCATCCGGAGGAGCGCGCTGTGGACTGGGACGCCATCTGCGCCGTGGACCGAGACGCCACCGGTTCCCCCACTGGTTGCAGCCCCTCCGCCGGCTCCAACACCTCTGCCAGCCCCTCCGCCGGCTCCAACACCTCTGCCAGCCCCTCCGCCGGCTCCAACACCTCTGCCAGCCCCTCCGCCGGCTCCAACACCTCTGCCAGCCCCTCCGCTGGCTCCAGCCCCCCCGCCGGCCCGCTGGGCCCGACACTTGCGCCGACCTCGATCCAGCTGTTCGGCAGCGACCCCGAGGTGATGCGCTCGGCCGCCGCGGAGGCGGTCGCCGCGGGAGCCGACGCGCTCGACCTCAACATGGGCTGCCCCGTGCCCAAGGTGTGCAAGACCGGCGCGGGCGCCGCGCTACTGGGCGACCCCGCCAACGCGGTGGCCGTCGCGCGCGCCGCCGTGGAGGGGGCCGCGGAAGCACGAGGCGATACGGGCAGGGCGCCGCCGGTGACCGTGAAGCTCCGCTCCGGCCAGCGTCCCGGCGAGACCTCGGGCTTCGAGCTTGCCCACCGCCTGGTGCAGGAGGCGGGAGTCGCGGCGATCGCCTTCCACCCGCGTTCCGCCGCCGTGCACCACAAAGGCGTACCCGACTACGAGCTGGCCGCGCGGCTGGCGGAGTCGCTGCCCGCGCCGGTGATCCTCACCGGCGGCATGAACGACGCGCGGGGCATCCGCGAGACGTTCGCGCAGACCGGCGTGGCAGCGGTGATGCTCGCGCGCGGCTGCCTCGGCAACCCGTGGCTGTTCGAGGAGCTCGTGCGGGGGCGCGTGGCCGAGCCGACGCCGGCGGAGGTGCTGGGCGAGCTGGAGTGGGTGATCGATCGCGCCGCCCTGCACCTCGGGCCCGAGCGCGCGGGGCGCTACTTGCGCAAGTTCTACCCGTGGTATCTGCCGCGATTGGGCCTCGATCGGACACAGCTGATGTCTCTGCAACAGTCGCTGCAGGCCACCCCCGACCTGGATGAGGCCCGGCGCCTGCTGCATGCTGTCGTGCGGCCGGCAGCGCTCGCGGCCTAAGTAGATTGGTGGGGCGCCGCTGCCTCGCTATACTGCTGCGCTCGCTGCAGCCCGCCGACTGCGGATTTGCCTCGCCCAGGCCCGGGCAGGCCCGTTCAACCGGCGGGTTTCGTTCGTAATCGACTCCATTACGCGGAATCGAATCCCACCCGCCCACATGCCGAAGGACGTCATCCTCACACCCGAAGGTCTCGAGAAGCTGAAGGACGAGCTGGAGACCCTCTCCACCGCGCGCCGTCGCGAGGTCGCCGAACGCATCAAGGAGGCGCGCGAGTTCGGGGACATCTCCGAGAACTCCGAGTACGACGACGCCAAGAACGAGCAGGCGATGCTCGAGAGCAAGATCGCCCAGCTGCAGGAGAAGCTGCGGATGGCCACGGTGATCGACTCCAAGGAGCTCTCGACCGACGTCGTGCAGGTCGGCTCGGTGGTGCATGTCAAGGACGAAAAGACAGGCAAGTCGGTGAAGTACACGATCGTCGGCTCCGCCGAGGCGAAGCCCGAGGAGAGCAAGCTCTCCAACGAGTCGCCCGTCGGGCGCGCGCTGCTCGGCCACAAGCGGGGCGACACGGTCGCCGTGCAGGTCCCGCGCGGGCCGGCCCGCAAGCTGAAGATCACGAAGATCGACGTCGGGCTCAAGTAGCCTGCCCGCATGAGCGGGACAGAGGAGCCGGGGCGTGACCCGAGTGGGAGGCAGGAGCCTGGGGAGGGCCGACGGCGTGGCCCGCGGGAGCCGGGACGGGACCCGAGCGGGACGGAGGAGCCGGGGCGTGACCCGAGTGGGAGGCAGGAGCCGGGGGAGGGCCAGCGGCACGGCCTGCAGGAGCCGGGACGGGACCCGAGCGGGACGGAGGAGCCGGGGCGTGACCCGAGTGGGAGGCAGGAGCCGGGGGAGGGCCAGCGGCACGGCCTGCAGGAGCCGGGACGGGACCCGAGCGGGACGGAGGAGCCGGGGCGTGACCCGAGTGGGAGGCAGGAGCCGGGAGATGGCCAACGGCACGGCCTGCAGGAGCTGATCGCTGAGCGGCGAGCGAAGGCCGAGCGCATCGCCGCGTCAGACCAGAGCGCCTTCCCGCACTCTTTTCCGGGCGTCGAGCCGATCGCACAGGTACTCGCGGCCTACGAGCACCTGCAGGCAGGCGAGGAAACAGACGAGCGCCACCGCGTCGCCGGGCGTCTGGCCGCCAGGCGCGGCTCGGGCAAGGCCGCCTTCCTCGACCTCGTCGACCGCAGCGGCAAGATCCAGCTGCACGCGCGTCTGGACGTGCTCGGCGAGGAGCGCCTGAAGCTGATCACCTCACTCGATCTCGGCGACCTGATCGGCGTCAACGGCGCGGCGATGCGCAGCCGCCACGGGGAGGTCTCGCTGCGCGTCGAAGGCTTCCAGGTGCTCACCAAGGCGCTGCGTCCCCCGCCTGACAAGCACCACGGCCTGACCGACGTGGAGACCCGCTACCGCCATCGCGAGCTCGACCTGATCGCCAGCGAGGAGTCCCGGCGGCTGTTCGTCGACCGCGCGCGCGTCATCTCGGCGATTCGTGCAGAGCTCGACGGCGACGGCTTCATCGAGGTCGAGACCCCCGTGCTGCAGCCGCTCTACGGCGGCGCGATGGCGCGCCCGTTCACCACCCACCACAACGCGCTCGACCGCGACCTCTACCTGCGGATCGCCACCGAGCTCTATCTCAAGCGGCTGATCGTCGGCGGTCTGGAGCGGGTGTACGAGCTCGGCAAGGACTTCCGCAACGAGGGCGTCTCGCACAAGCACAACCCGGAGTTCACGGTGGTCGAGTGGTACGAGGCCTACGCCGACTACGAGGGCGCGATGGCGCGCACCGAAGCGATCGTGCGCGCGGCCGCGACGGCAAGCGGGTACGCCGGCGAGCTCGACTTCTCCGCGCCATGGAAGCGGGTCGGCTTCGTCGAGGCGATCAGGGAGGCGTCGGGCATCGACCTCGCCGAGCACCCCACCGCCGAGGCGTTGGCGGCCGAGATCGGGCGAGTCGGCCTCGAGCTGAAGACGGAGGGATTCGCCTGGTTTCAAATGGCCGACGACCTGCTCTCCAAGTACGTCGAGCCCAACCTGAAGCAGCCGACGTTCGTCGTCGACTACCCGAAGGAGCTCTCGCCGCTCGCGCGCGAGCGCCCCGACGATCCCACAATCGTGGAGCGCTTCGAGGCGTTTGCGGCGGGGATGGAGATCGCCAACGGCTTCAGCGAGCTGATCGACCCCGACGAGCAGCGTACGCGCTTCCGCGAGCAGGACCGGATCGACAAGCTGACCGGCGGCGACGCCGAGACGATGCCCTACGACGAGGATTTCGTGCAGGCGCTGGAGCAGGGGATGCCGCCGACTGCGGGCGTCGGCCTCGGCGTCGACCGCCTCGTGATGCTGCTCACCGGGCGCGACTCGATCCGCGAGGTGGTGCTGTTCCCGGCGATGCGCTCCTAGCGTATTGGGGCCGCTTCCTGCCGGGTGGCGCCCGGGGCCAGTGGGCCGTGCACCGTAGAAGTTGCGGTGTGCCGATCCGGCGTTCGTGCGGTGTGCCGATCCGGCGTTCGCCGGTGAAGGCTCGCGGAAGGTTCCCCCTGGAGTGCCGGGGGGCCCGTTGGTAGACTGTCCCATGGCGGCGATAGGACCTGGAGGCTCATCTTTCTCGCGCTTTGCGACGAAGAGATGGGTGGGGCACCAACCCACCCCGGGATCACTGTCCCCGCAGACCGGACCGACACCAAGATCGTAGACGGAGAGGTCGTATCAGCACCATGTTCGAGCGATTCACAGAACGGGCCCGGCAGGTTGTCGTTCTCGCGCAGGAAGAGGCGCGCACGCTCAAGCACAACTACATCGGCACCGAGCACATCCTGCTCGGGCTGCTGCGCGAGGAGGAGGGGCTCGCGGCAAGAGTGCTGGAGAGCCTCGACATCACCGTCGAGCGCGTGCGTGCGCAGGTCGTGCGGATCGTCGGCTCCGGCGAGGAGGTCACCTCGGGGCAGATCCCGTTCACGCCGCGCGCCAAGAAGGTGCTGGAGCTGGCGCTGCGCGAGGCGCTGTCGCTCGGCCACAACTACATCGGCACCGAGCACATCCTGCTCGGGCTGGTGCGCGAGAACGAGGGCGTCGCCGCCCGCATCCTGCTCGACTTCGACGCCGACTCCGAGAAGATTCGCAACGAGGTGATCCGGATGCTCTCCGGCCCCTCCGGTCGCCGCCAGGGCCAGGGCGCGGGTGCGCCCGGTGCCGCAGCCGGCGCGGGCGGGGGCAGCGGTGCGGAAGGCAAGAAGTCCTCGAAGCTGCTCGACCAGTTCGGGCGCAACCTCACCAAGCTTGCCGCCGAAGGCAAGCTCGACCCCTGCGTGGGGCGCGAGACGGAGATCGAGCGGATCATGCAGATCCTTTCGCGGCGCACCAAGAACAACCCGGTGCTGATCGGCGAGCCGGGCGTCGGCAAGACCGCCGTGGTCGAGGGCCTGGCGCAGCGGATCACCAACGCCGACGTGCCGGAGTTGCTGAAGAACAAGCAGATCTACACGCTCGACCTGGCGGCACTGGTCGCCGGCTCGAAGTACCGGGGCGAGTTCGAGGAGCGCTTGAAGAAGGTGATGAAGGAGATCACCCAGCGCGGGGACATCATCCTGTTCATCGACGAGCTCCACAACCTTGTCGGCGCGGGTGCCGCCGAGGGCGCGATCGACGCCGCCTCGATCCTCAAGCCGGCGCTGGCGCGCGGTGAGCTGCAGACGATCGGCGCGACCACGCTCGACGAGTACCGCAAGTACCTGGAGCGCGACTCGGCGCTGGAGCGCCGCTTCCAGCAGATCCGCGTGGAGGAGCCCTCGATCGACCAGACCGTGGAGATCCTGCAGGGGCTGCGCGACCGCTACGAGCAGCACCACAAGGTGCAGATCACCGACGACGCACTGCGCGCTGCGGCCGAACTGGCCGACCGCTACATCTCCGACCGCTTCCTGCCCGACAAGGCGATCGACCTGATCGACGAGGCGGCCTCGCGGATGCGGATCAAGTCGATGACCTCCCCGCCTGCCAACCGCGAGCTGGAGGAGGAAATCGAGACCACGCGGCGCGAGAAGGAGAGCGCGATCGAGGCGCAGGAGTTCGAGAAGGCCGCTGCGCTGCGCGACCAGGAGCGCAAGCTCACCAACCGCAAGCGCGAGCTGGAGGAAGAGTGGGAAGCGGGCGAGTCCGGTGACCGCCCCGCGATCGGCGAGGAGGAGATCGCCGAAATCGTCTCGATGTGGACCGGCATCCCCGTCTTCAAGCTGACCGAGGCCGAGACCCAGAAGCTGATGCGCATGGAGGACGAACTGCACAAGCGCGTGATCGGCCAGCACCCCGCGATCGAGGTCATCTCGAAGGCGATCCGCCGCTCGCGGGCGGGGCTGAAGGACCCCAAGCGCCCGACCGGCTCGTTCATCTTCCTCGGCCCCTCCGGCGTGGGCAAGACCGAGCTGGCGCGCACGCTCGCCGAGTTCCTGTTCGGCGACGAGGACGCGATGGTCAGGATCGACATGTCGGAGTACATGGAGAAGCACGCCGTCTCGCGCCTGGTCGGGTCGCCCCCCGGCTACATCGGCTACGACGAGGGCGGCCAGCTGACCGAGGCGGTCAGGCGCAAGCCCTACTGCGTGCTGCTGCTCGACGAGATCGAGAAGGCCCACCCCGACGTCTTCAACATCCTGCTGCAGATCCTCGAGGACGGCCGCCTCACCGACGCGCAGGGGCGCACGGTGGACTTCCGCCACGCGATCGTGATCATGACCTCCAACATCGGCGCTGCCGAGATCGCGCGCAACACGCCGCTGGGCTTCGCGGTGTCGGACGACGAGACGGGGATCACCTACGACGACATGAAGAACCGGATCATGGGCGAGCTGAAGAAGGTGTTCAGGCCGGAGTTCCTCAACCGCATCGACGACGTGATCGTCTTCCACAAGCTGGGGAAGGACGAAATCAAGCAGATCGTCGAGCTGCTGCTGCTGCGGATCCGCGAGTCGATGGCCGAACGCGAGCTGCAGCTGGAGCTGACCGACCCCGCCAAGGAACTGCTCGTGGAGAAGGGCTGGGATCCCGCGATGGGCGCCCGCCCGCTGCGCCGCGCGATCCAGCGCTACATCGAGGACCCGCTCGCGGACTTCGTGCTGCGCGAGCAGGTCGTCCCCGGCGCCACGGTGGTGGTCAACCCCGCCGCCGAGGGCGAGGAGGGCGAGGTCAAACTGACGATCGTCAAGCCCAAGAAGCAGAAGACCCCGGTCGGCGTCGGCGCCGGCTCCACCGAGGCCGGCGGCTCGGACGGCGGCGAGCTGCCCTCCGGCGAAGGCCTCCCCGAGGGCGATGTCGAGCACGGCGAGGACGACCACGACGCCGCGTCCGACCTGCCCGCCGACGGCGGCGAGTAGTCGAAACACCTCAGCGGGGCGGGCTCGCCACGCGCCCCGGTCCCAGGGTGTGATGTTCTTTTTCCTGCCCTAACCAAATGAGATTGGGTCTCGTTCTTATTTGGTTAGGGGCCGAAAGGTTAAGTGTCCACACCAGACCGTAACCTGCGAGGGTGCCTCGCACGCAATCGATTCACGTCTGCTCGCAGTGCGGACATCAATCTGCCCGCTGGTATGGGCAATGCCCCGGCTGTGAGGCATGGAACACCCTCGTTGAGGAACGTGCACCGGCTGGCGCGCGGTCCGGGGATCGAAGTCGAAGCGGGCGGGCCACCGGCGGTCAAGGAGGCAGAGGAGGCAGGGGAGGCAGAGACGGCTCCCCGGCGCTCGTGCCGGTGGCGCTCGCCGAGGTCGGGGCGGCGCCGGTGGCGCGACTATCGACCGGTATCGGGGAGCTTGACCGCGTGCTCGGCGGGGGCCTCGTGCCCGGCTCGTTGGTGTTGCTCGGAGGTGCGCCGGGGATCGGCAAGTTGACGCTCACCAACATGGTGCTCGGCCATCTCGCCGGGTCGGGCCGGCGGACGCTGTACGTCAGCGCGGAGGAGTCGCCCGAGCAGGTGAGACTGCGCGCGGAGCGTCTCGACGCGAGCCCCGACGATCGAGCCGGCGATCCCGTCTCGTCTCGCAAGAACGGCGCGTTGGCTGTGCCGATAGTCGCCGAGACCGACCTCGACGCGGTGCTCGAAGTGCTCGAAGCGCACGCGCCCGAAGCATGTGTGATCGACTCCGTGCAGACGCTCCACGCGAGCGAGCTGACCGGCGCTCCCGGCTCGGTGGGCCAGGTGCGCGAGGTGGCGGTGCGAGTGATGGAGCTGGCCAAGGCGCGCGGGATCGCGACGATCCTCGTGGGGCACGTCACCAAGGACGGCGCGCTGGCCGGCCCGCGCGTGCTGGAGCACCTCGTGGACTGCGTGCTGCAGTTCGAAGGCGAGCGCGAGCGCCCTTACCGCGAGCTGCGCGCGCTGAAGAACCGCTTCGGCTCGACCAACGAGGCGGGGCTGTTCGAGATGCGCCAGGGCGGCCTCGTGGAGGTGCTGGACGCCTCCGCGCGCTTCGTCGCACAGGCCACGCGCGCTCCCGGCAGCGTGATGCTGGCGGCGATGGAGGGCTCGCGGCCGCTGCTGGTGGAGGTGCAGGCGCTGGTGGCGCCCTCGGAGCTCGAGCAGCCCCGCCGCGTGGCCTCGGGTCTCGATCGCAACCGTCTGGCGCTGGTGCTCGCGATCCTCGTCCGCCACGGCCGCGTCGGCGTGGGCGGTCATGACGTGTTCGTCAACGTGGTCGGCGGCGTGCGCGTGGACGAGCCCGGCGTGGACCTCGCGATCGCCCTCGCGGTCGCCGGCGCGCGTCGCGGCGTGCCGATCGTCGGCGTCACGGGCGACGGCGTGGGATCCAAGGGTGGCGTGGGCGAGGCAGGTGGCGTGGGCGGCTCCAGCGCTGGGCTTGGCGGTGGCGTGAGTGGTGGCGGTGGCGTGAGTGGCGCTGGTGGCGCGGGGAGCGGCGGCGCCCCCCTCGCGTGCTTTGGCGAGCTGGGCCTCACGGGAGAGCTGCGCTGGGTAGGCCACCCCGAGCGCCGCCTGCAGGAGGCCGCCAGATATGGGCTAAGCCACGTTCTCGCCCCCGCCGGCAGCGGCGCGGGCGCCCGCGAGGTTGGCACCCTGCGCGAGGCGCTCGCGGCGGCACTGCCACGCGAGCGGCGCGCCCCGGATCTTCCGGCTCGGGCCGCGGCCTAGCTGAACAACCTGCTCAGGACTTACACCTAGCTGCAGTTCCCGGCGCTCCTCCCATGCTACCCCCAGGGGCGACCAGCCAGAGGAGGAGCTAAATCTAGGCTCAATGCCGTAAAATGGCCATGTGGCTCCACGATCAGGCGAAGATTTCGATAGCGAAGCACGCTCGGAGCCCGGCCTGATGAGAGCGCTGGAGATGGTCGCGCCGGGGACCGCCCTGCGCGAGGGGATGGAGAACATCCTGCACGCGCGCACCGGCGGGCTGATCGTGATCGGCGACCCCGAGGAGCTGAGCTTCCTCTTCTCGGGGGGGATCAAGCTCGACATCGACTACGCGCCGGCGCTGCTCTATCAGGTGGCCAAGATGGATGGGGCGATCATCCTCAACGCCAACTCCACCAAGATCGCGCTCGCCAACGTCCAGCTGATGCCGGATCCGACGATCCTCACGCTGGAGACCGGCACCCGCCACCGCACCGCGGAGCGCATCTCCAAGCAGACCGACGCGCTGGTGATCGCGATCTCCCAGCGCCGCGAGGTGGTGTCGCTGTACTCGGGCGGCACCAAGTACATCCTGCAGGACATCCCGGTGGTGCTCGCCAAGGCCAACCAGGCGCTGGCAACCCTCGAGAAGTACCGCACCCGCCTCGACCAGGTCTCCACACGTCTCACCGCCCTGGAGTTCGAGGGCGGCGTGACGCTGCACGACGTGCTCACCGTGCTGCAGCGCTCGGAGCTGGTGACGCGGATGGCGGTCGAGATCGAGCGCTACATCGTCGAGCTGGGCACCGAGGGCCGCCTGATCGAGATGCAGCTGGAGGAGACGATGGTTGGCGCCGCCTCCGAAAAGGCCGCGCTCGTGCAGGACTACCTTGCGGGCTACAGCGACGAGGCGTTTGCCTCATCGCTGGACCAGATGGGGCGGCTGGGTCATCAGGACCTGCTCGACTTCGGCCGTCTCGCCGAGCTGTTCGGGTACGACCGCAAGCTGAACACGCTCGACTACGCGGTGTCGCCGCGCGGTCATCGCATCCTGGGACGTATCCCCAGGCTGCCGAAGCTGGTGGTCGCGGAGATCATCAAGGAGGTTGGGGGTTTGGACGAGCTGCTGGCGGCGACGGACGCCGAGCTCGAGGCGATCGAGGGAGTTGGGGAGATACGCGCGAAGGACATCCGCGAGGGCCTTCGTCGCCTGCAGGAGATCAACCTCGTGGACCGTTATCTGCAGACGTGAACCCAAGAGCGAGGTCACTCCCGACCGGCTCGATCACAAAGGAGGACAGTCATTCCCATTCCCCAGGCAATCGAAGCAGAGTTGATGGAGGATCTCGACGTCGTCAGCGAAGTCGAGTGCATCGAGTTCGAGTTGGGGGACCACGTGGTGTACCCCCATCACGGCGCCGGCAAGGTCCTCAAGAAGGAGGATCTGGAGGTGCTCGGCGAATGTCGCGAGTACCTGACGATCAAGATCCTGCACAACGACATGACCGTCAAGGTTCCCACCGAGAACGCGGGGATCGCCGGTTTGCGCAGGGTGATCGACGAAGACACCGTCAAGAAGGTGCTGGACGTGCTCCAGGACGAAGTCTCGGAGATGCCCAAGAACTGGAACCGGCGGTTTAAGCACAACCGCGACAAGATCAAGACCGGCGACATCTACGAGCTCGCCGAGGTGGTGCGCAACCTCGCGCTGCGCGAGAGCGAAAAGGGGCTCTCCACCGGCGAGAAGCAGATGTTCACGCGCGCCAAGAAGATCCTCGCCTCCGAGCTGATGTATGCGCTCGACAAGGACGAGGACGAGGCCGAAGGCTATCTCGACGAGCTGCTAGCCAACTCGGCGTCGAGCAAGCTGGCGATGGCCAAGTAGCAAGGGCTCTCGCGCACGCGGCAGTTGATCCCTGCCGCGTGCGCGACAGTCGGCCCTCGTTCCCGTCGTGACCGTCGCGCTGATCGTCGCCGCCGGCAAGGGTGAGCGCCTGGGGACGGATGGCCCCAAGGCGCTCGTACCGCTCGCCGGCAGCCCGCTGTTGCAGTGGAGCGTCGACGCGCTGCGCGCGGTCGCCTCGATCGAGCGGATCGTGGTGGCGTTGCCCCCCGGCGTGAGCGCACCGGCGGGCACTATCGGGGTGCCGGGCGGCGCGGTGCGCTCGGAGTCGGTGCGCCTCGCGCTCGCCGCCGCCGGCCCGGGTGATCCGGTGCTCGTGCACGACGCCGCGCGTCCCCTGCTGACGGGCGAGCTCGCCGAGCGGGCGATCGCCGCTGCGCTCGCGGAGGGCGTGGACGCGGCGATCGCTGCGGCCCCCGTCACCGACACGATCAAGCGGGTGGGAGAGGGGGAGGGGGGTGCAGTGATCGAGACGCTCGACCGCTCGAGTCTGTGGGCGGTGCAGACCCCGCAGGTGTTCCGCCGCGCCGCGCTCGACCGGGCACTGGAGGTGCCCGACGAGGTACTGGCGCAGGCGACCGACGACGCCTGGCTGGTCGAGCGCGCGGGCGGCCGGGTCGTCGTCGTCGAGGCGCCGCGCGAGAACCTCAAGATCACCACGCCGCTCGACCTCGCGCTAGCGGAGCTGTTGATGGCTCGCAGGACCTGACCCCTCGCTCGACAGACCCGTCGCCCGAAGGCCCATCGCAGGACCGGCCGCCGCAGGACCTGACCCACGCCCGGACGGGACCATCACAGGACCTGGCCGCGCCACCAGGGTCCGGCCACCGGCTTCCTGCTTGAATCACGGCCAAATGCTCACCGACTACCACCTCCACCTGCGCCCCGACCAGCTCGACGCGACCGCGGCCGACTACTTCACCGCCGCCAACGTGGAGCGCTACCGGGAGGTCGCCGAGGAGCGCGGGATCGCCGAGCTGGGGGTCTCCGAGCACGTCTATCGCTTCCGCCAGGCCCTCACCGTGTGGCAGCACCCGCTGTGGCGGGAATTCGCGCACGACGACCTGGAGGAGTACTGCCGGTTCGTGCGCGAGCACACCGACCTGCGGTTGGGGATCGAGGCCGACTTCATCCTCGGCGGGGAGGACCGCACGGCCAACCTGCTGGAGGCGCACGACTTCGACTACGTGGTTGGCTCGGTGCACTTCCTGCGCGACGAATCGCTGGATATGGCGGAGTACAGCGTGTGGGACACCACCCGCAGCGCCGAGGAGATCTGGCGCCGCTACTTCCAGACGCTGGGGGAGGCGGCGCGCAGCGGCCTGTTCGACATCCTCGCGCACCCCGACCTCGTGAAGGTGTGGGGCCCCGACCGTCCCCGCCCGGAAGGCGACTTGCGCCGCTACTACGAGCTGGCGATTGAGGGCATCGCCGAGTCGGGCGTCGCGGTGGAGGTCTCCACGGCGGGCCTGCGCAAGCGCGCGCGGGAGATCTACCCCGCGCCCCACTTCCTCGAGATGTGCGTGGAGGCCGGCGCGCCGGTGGCGCTCTCAAGCGACGCCCACCGTCCCGAGGATGTGGGCGCCGAGTACGAGCAGGCGCTGGAGCTGCTGGCAAACGTGGGCGTGCGCGATCTGAGCCTGTTCGAGCGCCGCTCGCGGCGGCTGGAGCCGATCGGCGCCGGTGTGCGGTGAGAGCTCATCGGTTGGCATCTCCCGCGGACGATCCCACATGAGCCTGAGCGGGATCGGCTACGACTGCCATCGCTTCGCCGCGGGGCGGCGGTTGGTGCTGGGCGGCGTGGAGATCCCGCATGAGCGTGGCTTGGATGGGCATTCCGATGCCGACGTGCTCACCCACGCGGTGATCGATGCGCTGCTCGGGGCAGCCGGGCTGGGGGACATCGGCGAGCACTTTCCCGACACCGACGAGCGCTTCCGCGATGCCGACTCGCTCACGCTGCTGGAGACAGTCCTCACGACCGTGATCGCGTCGGGCTTCGAAATCGAGAACGTCAACGGCACGGTGATCATGGAGGCTCCGAAGCTTGGGCCGTACCGCCAGGAGATCCGCGAGCGCCTCGCCTTGGCGCTGAATCTGCCGGTGGGTCGCGTCAACGTGAAGGCGACGACGGGCGAGGGTATGGGTTTCGTCGGTCGCGGCGAAGGCGTCGCTGCGCTGGCCGTGGCCAGTCTGAACGCTCGTTAGCCCGGCCGCCGTGGGCCTGGCACGCATCCTCGCGCCTTTCGTCTGACGCTGCCGCTCCGCTAGGGTTGGCGCGCGATGAGACAGATCCAGCTGGAGGACACGCGCAGCGGCAGGCTGCAACACCTGCCGCCACGTGAGGCGGGCCGTGTGGGCATTTACGCGTGCGGACCCACCGTGTACAGCCGCATACATATCGGCAACGCCCGGCCTTTCGTCGTCTTCAGCCTGCTCAAGCGGTATCTGGAGCACGAGGGCTACAAGGTGAATCTGGTGGTGAACGTGACCGACGTCAACGACAAGATCTACGACGCGGCGCGATCGCTGGGTCGTGCCAGCGCTGAGTTGGCAGCGGAGATGACCGCCCACTACAGGGCCGACACCGACGCCCTCGGCCTCGGCCGGCCCGATCACGAGCCGCTGGCCTCGGAGACGATCGGACCGATCGTCGATTACATCCAGGCGCTGATCGATCGCGATCATGCCTACAGCGTCCAGGGTGACGTCTACTTCCGCGTACGCTCCGACGACGGCTACGGCAGCCTTTCCCATCGCCAGCTTCAGAATATGGACCAGGGCGAGGGCATCGAAGGCGCCGAGCGCAAGGAGGATCCGCTGGATTTTGCGCTGTGGAAGTCACGCAAGGAGGGCGAGGACACTTACTGGGCTTCCCCGTGGGGGGACGGGCGACCGGGCTGGCACATCGAGTGCTCGGCCATGGCCGAGGAGTTCCTGGGTGTCGGCTTCGACATCCACGGCGGCGGCTCCGACCTGCTCTTCCCCCACCATGAGAACGAGGCGGCTCAGACGCGTGCTGCCCGTGGCGCGGAGTTGGCGCGGATCTGGATGCACAACGGCATGATCCAGCTGACCGGGGAGAAGATGGCAAAGTCGGCCGGGAACATCGCTCTGTTGCATGAGATAGTGGGCGAGTATGGCCGTGAGACAGTGGTGATGTATCTGATCTCCGGGCACTACCGTCAGCCGCTGGCGTTCTCCAAGGAGGCCCTCGAGCAGGCGCGTGCGAACGTCAAGCGGATCCGCGAGGCTGGTCGTAAGCTTGGCCCCGGGCCCACCAAGCCAGGCGATCCAGCCGAGAAGCAGCGTCTCGAGAGCTTCCGCCTGAAATTCTTCGACGGGCTATCCCTCGATTTCAACACCGCGGCCGCCCTGGCACAGCTCAACGAGTGGCTGCGGGCAGCGGCCCATCTCGGCGTTCGGGGGGACGCCGACCTGCGTGAGATGCTCGGCGTGCTGGGGCTGGCCTCGCTGTTGGATGCTCCAGAGCAGGCGCCGGTCGAGGTACGCAGGATGGCCGAAGAGCGAATGAACGCCCGCTCGCTGCGCGACTTTGCGGCGTCCGACCGACTGCGCGACGAGATTGCCGCGATGGGCTGGGAGGTCCGCGACGTGGCTGGTGGGTTCGAGTTGCTGCCGTTGTGATCGTCTACGGACGCAACCCCACCAAAGAGGCGCTGCGCGGCCGGCGCGCACACACCGCCGGCGTGGTGTGGGCGACCACCGGCGCCGCCAAGGAGCCGTGGTTGGAGGGGGTGGCGGTGCGCACTGCCACCCCCGAGGAGATCGCCCGGCGCTGCGGCTCAGACGCCCACCAAGGCATCTGCGTGGAGGTGGGGGGCTACCCGTACGTCTCCGCGGACGAGCTGCTCGGCGAGATCGAGAAAGAGGGGCCCGGCTCATCGGCCTCCGGCCGACTGCGCCACCCTCTAGGCGACCCCCTGATCGTGGCGCTCGACCAGGTGCAAGACCCGCAGAACCTCGGCTCGATCTGCCGCACCGCGGAGTGCGTCGGCGTCGCCGGGGTAGTTATCCCCGAACGCCGCGCCGCTGAGGTCACGCCCGCGGTGTGCAAGGCGTCCGCCGGCGCGGTCGAGCACCTGCGGGTGGCGCGGGTGCGCAACCTCGCCGACTTCCTCGGCGAAGCGCAAAAGGCGGGCTGCTGGTCGTATGGAGCGAGTGCCGGCGCCGCCATCCCCTATCACCGCCCCGACTACCGCGGTGGGGTGGTGCTGGTGCTCGGCAGCGAGGGTCGCGGTCTGCGTCCGCGCGTGGCGGGGGCGTGCGACGAGCTGATCGCGCTGCCGCTGCTGGGGCGGATCGAGTCGGCCGGCGTTTCCGCCGCCGCGGCGGCGATCCTGTACGAGATCTTGCACAATCGCAGTCGTGCCCTTGACAACGTGTCATAACTGTGCCAATCTCGCATCCGTAACGCTGAACCTAAGCTTGAGCCGTGGTCGATTTGGCGGTTGGAGTGGAGGAGTGGAATGGATTTGCAGTTGGTGGACAGAAGTTTTGATTTGACTTACCGTGTTGTCCCGTAGTTGATTACCAAGTAGTTGTAGTTGATTACCAAGTAGTTGATTCCGAATAGTCGTTGGCGCCGGGGGAGGAGTGCGCCACTGAGCGATCCGGGCTGCTCTGCACCCGAGAAAGGCTTGCTCGTGGCACGTATCTTCCGTAACCCTCAATCTGAGGTCAAGGTTGACGATGGTTTTCTGATCGCCCTCGCGAAGCAGGGCGACCGCACCGCCTACGACCGCCTCGTGCGCCGCTACCACGGCTTCGTGCGGTTGAAGGCCTCCTCCTACTTCCTCGCCGGAGGCGACTCCGACGATCTCATCCAGGAGGGCCTGGTGGGCCTCTACAAGGCGATTCGCGACTTCCGTACCGACCGCGAGTCGAGCTTTCGCAACTTCGCCGAGCTCTGCATCACCCGCCAGATCATCACCGCCGTGAAGACCGCCACGCGCAACAAGCACACGCCCCTCAACCAGTACGTCTCCTTCTCCGCCACGCCCGCCGGGGGCGGGGAAGACGTGCCCACGCTCGACCAGGTGCTGCCCGGTCCCACGGTGCACGACCCCGCCAACCAGGTGATCTCCTCCGAGGAGCTGCGCTCGCTGGTGGGCTGTCTCTCCACGGCGCTCTCGGAGCTCGAGAGCAGGGTGCTGTCGCTGTATCTGGATGGCTGCTCCTACGAGCAGGTGGGCGAGCACCTCGCTTGCGACACCAAGACCGTGGACAACGCCCTGCAGCGTGTCAAGCGCAAGGTGGGCGCCCATCTGGACGCGCGGGCGGTCGCGGCTTGACGACCGAGGCCGCCCTCTTGGGGCGGCCTCGGCATGACCAGGTTGGTGGTGGGCTGCGTCGCTACCGGCGGTGGTGATGCCCGCGGGGAGCTTCTTCTCTTTCGGTTGCTTCGCCTTCTCTGTTGCCCCGTTCTTCGCCTTCCCTTTCCACTTCGGTGGAGTTGGTCGATCCTTCCGAGGGGGTCGATGAGTTGCTCGGGGCTTCTTTCAGAGCCGCGGCCGGCGCCGGGCTCACGTTGACCGTGAACGTCTGGCTGGCCGTGCCCCCGTTGTCGGGGCCACCGGGGATGTACACGCGGAAGACGTTGGTCCCGAGGCTAAACACCTGGTAGGGAATCGAGAACGTAGCTTCCGCGGTGACCCTGCCCACCCGCACGACGTGGAAGCCCGTGCCGGAGGCGTTCTCGCGCTGCAGGTAGATCAGGTGGCCGGGGCGGGCCGGCGTGGGGGCGACCTTGCCCGAGAAGGTCACCACCTGGCCCTCCATCAGCGATGTCGCCGACGCTTCGGCGGTGAGCACGTACTTGACGCCCTCGAACAGTACCGCCGAGGTCTTGCCGTCGCCCTGCACCTTGTAGTAGGTGCTGTTGACCGGCGTCTGCGCGGGGAATGTGTACGTGCCCGTGCTGCTGGTGTCGATCTGGGCGACCGGCGCGAAGCCGTGCTGGTGGAGGGTGCGCGCTAGCAGCGTCACCGGCTGGCTGGCGGTGACGCCCGCGAGCGTTCCGCCGATGACCACCGACTGCCCGTAGAAGATCGGGTCGGGGGTGGCTTCGATCGTCAGTTCTTTGTTCTGCGTCTGGGAGATCTCGTAGGTCAGCGGGCTCGATGTTTCGGGGACGTTGCGGCCCTGGCTGAGCACCAGCACGCGGAGGTTGGCGTCGCCGGGGACGAGGAAGGTGTGGGGGATCGAGTAACCGCCTCCCGCTTCCACCACGCCGATGTCGATCCGGTGCCATTCGTTGCCGGTGAGCGCGTTCTGGCGCTGCAACACCACTCGCGCGCCGATGTCCGCCGGGGTGACTTTGCCGGTGAACGTGACTTTGTTGGCGATCCCCGTCAGGATCTGGGTGCCTTCCGGCGGTCCTTCCAGCGTCACCTGAGGAGCTACGCGGATGCTTCTGTTGACGCTCTCCGCGCCGTGGGAGCGCACATGCCACACGCCGCTGTTTTCGACGACGCTGCCGGTCAGCTGGAACTGGTAGGCGCCGCCTGCGCCGGTGGTGGTGGTTGCCTCGAGGGTGAACCCGGGGACGCCGGGAACCCGGCGGAAGAGCCTCACGGTCTTACCTTCCGTGTTCACGGCGCGACGGCAGACGAGCTGGCCGAAGACGGTGGCCGATTCTCCGGCGGTGATCCGCACGGGGGAGTGGATGGTCACTCGGCAGCGGCCGCTGGGACTGGGATGGAAGAACGCGGATGCTCCCGTTGCAGACAGCGCCAGCGACGAGACTGCAACCGCGCACGACAAGGCGATACCTCTCAAGCGCATGTGATCCTTCTCCTTCGAGTGGATGGTCGTCGACTATTCAGGTGGGCCGCCCTCGCTCGGTCCGAATCCCCCCGGTCGTGGCCGATCCCGCCGGGCTCTGTTGCTTGCGCTCCCGGTTGATCTTCGATCTACGACCCCAATAACCCGACTGCCTCGCAATCGATGCGGTGCCTTTCTGCGTGAAGTTTGCGGCGCGGCGGTGTCTCAGGTATGTCCGCTGGCAATAACCAGACGTAAGCGCGGCAATCCGCTCTCGGACTCGTCGATGGCGCTCCATCCTCCGTCGGCGGGACGAGTTCCGCGCCAGGCGCCCCTCCCCACGGGGCGGGACAAGGTTTCGGGGCGGCCCATCCTGGCGGGCCGCCCCGAACCACCCTCGGCGAACCACCCTTGGGCCTGTGTCCGTCAGCTGTCCTGGGCATCCCGGCCCCGCCCCTAGCCACCCTTGGGGGTCCAGTGTCCATCGGCTGCCTTGGGCATCCCGGCCTGCCTCGAACCACCCTGGGCCTTGTCGATCAGCTGTCCCGGACATCCGATTCTTCCGTGTCTTTTCGTTGATCTACGTGAAGAGCGGTGATGGCGGGTGTCTAATATGTCGTAAGGATGGTTGGGCGCTCGTCGCCGCCGGGGTCGCATCGACCTTTGGGGCCGCCATGGCGCTCATGGTGTGCAATGAGTCCAGGAATCCCTACCCGCCTGCTGGCGACTCAGTCGGATGACCGGCTGCTCGCGTTGGTGCGCCAGGGTCACGAGCGCGCATTCGAGGCGATCGTCCACCGCTACCGCAAGCCGCTGCTCGGCTACTGCCGGCGGATGCGGCTGGAGGATGCCCGGGCGGAGGACATCGTCCAGCTCGCGCTGCTGAAGACCTGGATCGCCGTGCGGGAGGGCTCGGAGGTGCGCGATCTCAAAGCGTGGCTGTACCGGGTGGTGCACAACACCGCCGTCAACGCGATGCGCGACTCCGTCCACGACGGCCAGCCACTGCCCGACCCGACGCTGGGCTCGAGCTTCGACCCGCGCACCGACGACTCGCAGCTCGACCGGGGAATGGCGATGCGCGAGGCGCTCGCCGAGGTCGCCGCGCTGCCGCCGCTGCAGCGCGAGGTGATCGTCCGCACCGCCGTCGGCGGCGACAGCCACGAGCAGGTCGCCAGCGACCTCGGCATCACCAACGGCGCCGTGCGCGGCCTGCTCTACCGGGCTCGCACCACGCTGCGCACGGGGGTCACCGCGCTCACCCCACCGCCGCTGCTGAGTTGGCTGGCGGGGCGCTCCAACCAGGGAGGCCCCGGCCCCGAACGGCTCACCGAACTCGCGGCGGGCGGGGGTACGGCGGTCGGCGTCGGGGGAGCGGCCGGCGTCGGCGGGCTGCTGCTGAAGGGAGGCGCGGTGGCGCTCACCGTCGGCACCGTGATCACCGGTGCGGCGGTGGTGCACCTCAGCGCCTCCACTCCCCACCGCCGGCACGGGCCGATCGCTTCTTCGGCGCCATCCCCGAGCGGTGCCGGCGCGGGCTCCACGACGGCGGCGCACTCGGCGGTCGGCGACGGCGAGCTCTCCGCCAGCGCCGCCGGCACCGATCGCGGTGCCCCGGGTCGTCGCGGCGGGCGTGGTGCAGGTTTCTCCATCGGGAAGACCCACGGGCTGCCCCGCGTTGCTGGCGATGGCGGCTCCGTTGGGACGCCCACGGTTTCCGGTGGCAGCCACGCGCCGCAATCGACGCGGGTAGCCGGTGACGCACCGGCGAAGACTCCCGCTGCGCAGAGCCCCGCCGCCGGCCCGACCCAGGGCTCCAGCCAGGCTGGTGGTGGGTCTGGCGCGGGATCCGACCCGGGGTCCGGTCAGAGTGGGGGGTCCGGCGAATCGAGCGCTGGCTCGGGCGGTCCCGTGGGCTCCGCCGCGGGCAGCGGCTCTCCTAGTGGCTCCGACACCAGCGGCTCTTCCGGAAGCACCTCGGAAGGGGGCGCCTCCGGCAGCGGCCAGTCGAGCTCGGAATCGGGGTCCGGCACGGGCGGCTCGGAAGGCTCGGGCAGCGAAGGTACCTCGGGCGGCTCCAGCGGCTCGGAATCCTCGGACAGCGAACAGCCGGGTTCACTCGTGGGGACGGTCGTGCATGAAGTCGGCAGCATCGTCGAACACCTGCTGCACTAGCCGCGGTGCGACTGCTCAGGTTGACGAGACGTCCCTGCCATGTAAGTGCACACGCAGCGGCTGAGCGCGCAGGCTGCCGGTCCAGGCCAGCGCGATCAGTGCGCCACCGATCACGAACACGATCCACGCGATCGCGTCGGACGAGCCGGACACTGTGCTGGGCACTCGGATGTCGCTCGGGATGCTCAGCGGATGGCCGGCTGCCGCCGCCACGTGCCGCACAGCCAGCAGCGCAGCGGTGCCGAGGCCCGCGCCTGCCACTGCTCCGCGCAGGCTGGCGAGCGCCGCCCGCTCGGGACCGAGCGATCCATTTGTGCGATACAGGCCAAAGCCGTCGGGCATGATCACGAGTAGCGTCCCCTTGTACACCAGCGAGAGCTCGTCGCCGAGGAAATCGGCATAGCTCTGGGGCTGGCGCCACAGTTCCGTCACCGAGCCGAGGTCCGCCGAGGATGCGATCAGGGCCACGCGCAGCGGGTGGCCTTTGTGTTCGGCCTCCCTCAGCAGCGTGGTCAGCTGGGTCTGTTGGCTAGCGGAGACGCCCGCGTCCCATGGCAGGAACAGGGTCTGCGTGACCAGCACGTCGCTGGCGGGATCGCCGTCGGCGCGCGCCAATCCGGGAACCCAGCCTGCCCCCAGGGCGACTACGAGAATGAATGCCGCCGCCACCGACTTCAGGCGAGTTGCCACTCCCACCGATTTTAGGCGAGCTGCCACTCCGACCGACTTCAGGCGAGCTGCCACCGCCGAAGTGTAAGCGCCTCGTGTGTGTGCACCTCCCCGCGCTCGCCCTGCTCGGTGGGATGGCGGCGATGAGCATGTTCCCAGCGGCTGCCACGGCACATGGACCGGTCGCCCCGGCAGCGACCAGCTACCTGGCGAGGGTCGGCCAGGCCCCCGCAGGGGTGGGCGCGAAGGTGGTCGACGGCTACCTACGGCTGTGGCTGCGCGTGCCGCCGTCCGAGACGGTGGTGGTGTTGGACTATCGCGGCGCCCCCTACCTGCGTTTCACGCGCACGGGGGTGTATGTCAACGAAAGTTCGGAGATGTACTACCTCAATCAAACCTTCCCCGAGATCCCTCCCTCGCACCTCAGCCGCGGCACCCCGGCGAAGTGGCGGCGGGTGAGCAAAGGGCACGAATACGAGTGGCACGATGGTCGGATCGGCTCCCTGGCCGCGACCGTTCTTGCGCCGGGGACGTTGTACGTCGGCCGATGGAGCATCGCCGTGCTGCTCGACGGACACTTGAGCGCAGTCGCCGGCGGCCTGTGGCATGCGCCCAATCCATCGCTGGTCTGGTTCTGGCTGATCGTCGTGATGGTCGCGTGTCTGCTTGCGGCATGGCGGCTGCCGCGGCCCGAGTTGCATGCGCGGCTCGCCCGCGTGCTCGCGGTGGTGGTGCTGATTGCGCTCGCGGTCGGCGGTGTCGGCCGCGAGCTTCACGGCCGGCCGGGCGTCTCGATCGAACAGCTCTTCCTGACGGTGATCGTCCTCGCCTTCGCCGCTTGGGGAGTGAGCCGGGCGCTGCGCGATCGGGTTGGCTTCGTGCTCGACCTAGTAATCGGGTTCGTCGTGTTGTGGATGGGCTTCGAACTGCTCTCCACGCTTGTACATGGCTTCGCGCTCACGGCGGTGCCTGCGTTCGTGGCGCGATCCGCGGCGGTGCTCTGCATCGGCGGCGGTCTCGGGCTCATCCTGTTGGCGGTGCGTATCGCCGTGGACGACTCCCGCGCGTCCGTTGGAAGCTCCTCCTGAAGGTGCCGACTTCTGCGTTAGTTGCTTTTGAGAGCCCAACCAAATGAGATCAAGTCCCATTTTTCTCTGGTTATGCCCGGAAAAGGAACCAACGGCGCGACGGTGATGGTTGGATCGAAGATGACCTCTGGGACCACAACGAAATGAGACCAAGTCTCGTTCTCGTTTGGCTAGGGCCTCTGGCAGTGGTGCTCGTGTCAGCCTTTGTGCTACTCGGATGCGGAACGATGCAACGTCTCGCGACCCCAATCCTCCGCCAAGCGCCAGCGACGCGCGGTCACTCCAAGTCGGCGACCGAGATCCCGAAGGCCCTGCTTTTGGAGGCCCGTCCGATCGGGGTAGGCCCGCGCTTTCATCCCGCTCCCGGCGGCGCAGTCGTCGGTCGCTGTGCGCGCAGGCTGGGCGCGCGCAGCGCCGTGCACGTCGAGGTATTCGCCGCCAACCGGGTCGTGATCGTGCCGGCGGGCATCGGCGTCCGGCCTCCCTTGGTCCTGTCGGCTGGGCTGATCACCGGCGTCCGGCCTCCCTTGGTCCTGTCGGCTGGGCTGATCACCGGCGTCCGGCCTCCCTTGGTCCTGTCGGCTGGGCTGATCACCGGCGTCCGGCCTCCCTTGGTCCTGTCGGCTGGGCTGATCACCGGCGTCCGGCCTCCCTTGGTCCTGTCGGCTGGGCTGATCACCGGCGTCCGGCCTCCCTTGGTCCTGTCGGCTGGGCTGATCACCGGCGTCCGGCCTCCCTTGGTCCTGTCGGCTGGGCTGATCACCGGCGTCCGGCCTCCCTTGGTCCTGTCGGCTGGGCTGATCACCGGCGTCCGGCCTCCCTTGGTCCTGTCGGCTGGGCTGATCACCGGCGTCCGGCCTCCCTTGGTCCTGTCGGCCGGGCTGATCACCGGCGTCCGGCCTCCCTTGGTCCTGTCGGCCGGTCGGATCGTCGGCGCCCGCTGCTACGGCGCGCTGGTGACGCTCGAACCCACCGGAGTGGTGTTGGTGCGCGCACATGAGCCCATCCCCCTCTCCTCCCTCTTCCGCTCCTGGGGCCAGCCGCTTTCGCCCTCGCGACTGGGATCGTTCCTGGCGTCCCCCGACAGGCGCGTGGCGGTCTTCGTCAACGGGCGACGCTGGCGGGGGGCGCCGGGGAGCGTGCCGCTCGTGTCGCACTCCGAGATCGTGCTCGAGGTGGGTCCGCACGTTCCGCCGCACAGGTCCTTCGCATTTCCGCCGAGGCCGAACGTTCGTGCTACCCGAGGGCGAACGTTCATGCCACCGCGCGCTCCCGTCCCGGCAGCAGCGGGAACGAGCGCTGCGGCCGGGAGGGTAGGATGAAGTTGGCGCGTCTCAGCACCAGCATAAATGCGTTGATCCCATTGTTGACTGTGTCGGTGATCGCCGGGTTTTCCAGTTGCGCGGAGCTTGCGTTCATCGCCTTGCGGGTGGTGACGAAGTCCTCGATCGTGCGTTGCAGCGAGACGAAGTGCAGACCCGCCTGGCCGCCGTCAACGGTGTCGAAGTCGCGCCGGATGATCAGCGGCTTGCCGTTGCGTCGCGCGCGCGCCGATGTCTGCGCGTGCCCGATCACGCCGTAGTGGCCGATCGCCTGCCCCAGCAGGGCGGGATCGCCGGCGGCGTCGGTGGTGAAGTGGCTGACCTGCTCGGGTGTCACCTGCGGCGCGTACATGAGCGCCACGCGCTCGCGCTCCTCGAGCTGTTCATACCAGCTGTCCAGCCGCAGGCGCATGTAGCTGACCTGCATCGTCGTGCCCCCCGCGAACGGTCCGTCGGCGATCGTGACGAACTGCTCGGTGGCTTGGTTTCTGCGCAGGCTCGACTTGAAGCCCATGAACAGCGGCGAGCCCTTCGGCACGGGGTTGCCGGGGGGAATCCCGCCGGTGCTCTGGTGCGCCGCCGGCAGGCCCTCGCCCACGAACCCCGTCCGCGTTTCGCGCCAGCGCAGAGCGGCATGCGAGAGGTCAAGCGGCCCGTCGGCGCCCGGGAGCGGAACGCCGTCTCCCAACCCCTCCGCTGAGGCCTCACCCCTCAGCACCGACTCCACGGCTGCCAGTCGCTGCTCGTCGTCGCAGGCGAGGTGCAGGCACAGGTCGTAGTCGTCGATCGTCGGCAGCTCGAAGTCCGACAGGCCCTTCGCCGGCGGGATCGGCGAAGCCACACCGAGTGTGTGCTCGAAATAGCTCGGCCCCCAGCCGATGGTGAACAGCAGCCCGGAGGGACTCCATCGGTAGGCCCGCTCGAGCGTGCGCAGCGCGGCCTCCAGCATTCGGGCGGCGGCCGGCGTGGGGCTGCCCTCGACGTCGAAGAACAGCAGCCGGTCATACCGAGGCGGGATCGGATTGCCGTAGGCGTCGCGCGCCAGCGTCGCTTCCCATGCGTACTGGCGGCCGGGCAGGCCGGCGGGCTGGTCTCCGAGCGCCACCCACGGCCGCGGCTTGGGGCTGCTGAGCGCGCGGTCGAGCCCCACCCCGACCGCGGCGCCGCCGGCGGCCAGCGCAGCCGCGCGGAGCAGCAGGCGCCTGCGCGTCAGCGTCCCGTTTCGCTCTTGCATCGGGCGTCATTTGCGATCGTCGTTGCCGATGCCAGGTGCTGGAGGGCTGCAAATACTCGCCAGTCGTGGTGCATTTCCCTCAGCGTCCTACACCGATCAGGCTGGCTTCCAGGGGAACGTAAAGCTGACTCGGTGGGGTTGCAGCCACACGTTCTGATATTCGATGTGCCGCGCGGACACCGGTGGACTGACCAGCAGGCTCAGCTTGTAGGTGCCGGGGCCGGGGAGCGTGACGTCGTTGCCGTAGTGCGGACCCATGTAGCGGGAGATCATCGGCCACTGGCGCTCGTCGAAGACGACCTTGCCGTTCTTAGTGATCGTCGCCCACACCGTCGCGTACGGAATCGGCACGTCCGTGTCTGCATCGTTGAGCATCACCATCAGGTGAAAGCTCGCCTTACCGGGTTTCACCAGTTGCTTGCTGGTGCCGTTGTAGACGACGAACGGCACCGGTGTCATCGCCTGCGCGGTGATCTTCATGCCCTGCCAATCCGCCGTGCCGAGCACCTGGATCGGCACCGGCTTGATCCCGTTCGCCGTCGCATCCCCGGAGGAGGAGCTCGCGCCCGCCTGGGCAGAGCCCGCGCTCATGTCCATGGTGGGGCCCGCCGAGCTGCTCGTCGGCGCAGACATCGACGCCTGCTTGTCGGCCTTGGCGCAGCCGGCCAGCAGCGCGATCGCCGCGAGCGCCCCTGCGGCGAGGCCCGCACGCTGTGCTGCCCTGCGGGATCGAGGGCGTTCGGCGGGCGTGAGCGGGTACAGAGCGAGCGCCAGCAGCACGAACAGCAACCCCGCGTTGGGGTCGGTCGCGCCCCCTTCGAAGATCCCACCAAAGCCCTGCCCGAGCATCCAGGAGAGGAGGTTGAGCACGATCGCGAGCACGAGAAACTGCCGCGGACGCCAATCGATCGCGACGGCGATCCCGATCGCGGCTGACACCGCCGCGAGCACAAGCGCGATCACGAGGCCGTTGCCCTGCGCCCCTTCGGCGGCCCAATCCTGCACCGTGCTCAACCAGCTCATGCCCGACGGAGCCGCGTTGATCGCATCGTGCGTGGCGTTGGCGCTGCTGTTGGGGCCCAGCAGCCACAACCACGCCATCACCAGCCACAGCGCGGCCCAGGTCACCTTGGCGCCGCGCACCCCCAGCAGCCCTCCCGGGCGTTTGTTCGGCCACACCAACATGCCGACGATCGCGTACAGCAGGACAGCTCCCGGCGCGCCCGTGAGCGGGTTGGCGGTGTTCATGAACAGCATCCCGAAGCCCTCCCCGAACCACCACACCACGAGTACCCACGCAAACGACCCGCCGAGTGCGAGCTTGACGGTGGGGCGGTACAGCAGCCCCAACCCGATCGCGAGTTGGGTCAGCGCGAACAGCGTGTTCCACACGATCAGGTTGTGTTGGGCTGTATGAGCGCCCCATTCGATGCTGCTCGCCAGCCACCCCGGCTGACCCGACGCACCGCTCTGCAGCATTTCGATGAAGCCCTTGGAGTACATGAACGACTGGAGCTGCAGCCCACCGTCCAGCAGCCATACCAGGCCGAGTGCGGTCTGGATCGCGCGGCGGTGGTCGGAGGCGAAATACGCGTACGCACGGGTCAGCATGGCTCGGCCGCGGACGTCCCCTGCCACCGCCTCCCCGGCCGGCGCCCGCGCGATCCGTGTCTCCCCGATCGGCTCCACGTCGATGCTGGCAATGCTTGCGCTCATGCTCTTGGGTTAGTCGCGGCGGCGGCCATCTCAGTTCCCGGCGTGCTCGAGCGAGTCCAACGTGGGTCGAAGCGCCACGGGCGGAGGCTCAACCAGCCCGCCAAGTTGCACAAGCAAACCAAGCTTCTCTTCGTCTTTCTGTCTACGCGTTTGGGAGCTGGCTACAGATATGGTTCTGCATGATCGAAACATGGGGTAGTTTCGGCAACTCTCGGTCGTACGGACCCGGAGGATCGTATGAGCTCTTTCTATATCGGTGACGGTACGACGTGCGATGACGTAGTTGTGCTGGCTGTGGGCGGCGAGATCGACTACGCCGCCAGCCCGCAGCTCAGGGAGCGAATTCTCGCCCATATCAAGGCCGACAGGCGGCGTCTGGTACTTGATCTCTCAGCGGCGACCTTCATCGATTCGACAGCGATCGGCGTTCTCACGGGTGCCGCCACAAAACTGCGCGAAGCCGACGGCGGATCGCTGGCGGTCGTCTGCACGCATGAGAATGTGTTGCAAATCTTTACGATCAGCGGCCTCGAGAGCATGATTTCGCTGTACAGCTCGTGCGAGGAGGCCCTCACCGCGCTCGCCGTGGCTGGTTGAAGTGCAGGCTTGGATCGAGCGGGACGCCGAGAGCTTTGCCGCAAGCGAGCTGCGGCTACCCGCCTTGCGATCGGCGCTCGATGTGGCACGGCGGTATGTCGAGGAGGTCGCCGCAACATTCGGCTTCGACGCCACCAGCCGTTTTGAACTCGTCTTTGCCGTCAACGAGGCAGTGACCAATGCGATCAGGCACGGTGCTCCCGACGAGCAGGGGTTGATCTCCTTGAGCGTTGTCGCCGACGTCGACCGCTTGACGTTCGTCGTCCATGACTGTGGGACATTCGCGATACCGGTCCTGGATACCGACACGAGCTCCGAGCACGGCAGAGGGCTTGCTTTGATGGCCGGCGTCATGGACGAGGTCCAACTGCACATCAAACCTGGAAGCACCATCGTTCGTCTCTCCAAGGCTCGTGCGTGACTCCATACCCCACCAGGGACTGCACGGGCGGACGGTGAGTCCGCGACCTCGGTGCGTAGGGGCGGGCGCAGTGGGGCTGCTCGCCGGTCTGTGCACAGCACTGCTCACCGCCGGATATGCCAACGCACAGGCGCCCGCTTCGTCGAGCTCCTCCACCGTGTCCTCGTCGGGCACGCCGCTGGTCAGCCTGTCGCTGCTACACACCTCTGTGATCAGCGTGTCGCTGCCTGAAGGGTCCGCGCCAAATGCTCCCCTGGTCAATGTGTCGCTGCTGGGAGCGTCTCCGACTGGCGCGCCTTCGATCAGCGTCTCCTTGCCGGCAACGTCCTCGTCCGGCGCACCGCTGATCAGCGTGTCGCTGCCGGGCACTTCCACCGTCAGCGTCCCGCCCCCCACCAGCAGCCCACCAGCGTCCTCCGGCAGCCCCTCAGAATCCACTACCGGCGGTCCCCCAGAATCCACCGCCGGCGGTCCCCCTCCAGCACCATCTGCCGGCGGCCCTTCGACGCTCTCCAGTGGCCCGTCTGGCTCGACGGTCAAGCCTTCTGGGAGCGCGGGTAGGACTCCCGTGCCTGGCTCCATCGCGCCTCCCTCGTCTCCACCCGGCACGGCACCTGTCGAAGGGACAGCGGGTGGCACACATAGCCAGCACCCGCCCTCCGCCAAAGGGCAGCGCTCGCACACTCGCCTTTCGGCGACAAGTAGCCAGCATCGACGACACCCGGGCAGCCATTCGACCGCGGAACTCTCTCCGTATGTTGGGTCCACGCTGGGCTCTTCTCGACGTGGTTCCTCGGGCGTTGTGCGCGACTCGAGGTCGCGTCGTGGTGAGACAACGCACGCCCCGAATAATCCCCTCGACGCGATCGGCAGACATATACCCCTGCCGATTCCGGTGCCTGACTGGAGCAAGCCGATCATCGTGGCCCTACTGCTCCTGGCGATTTGGCTTGGGGTTCGCTCCCGCGTGACGGCGCTGCGCGCTCGACGCTTGGAGGGTCAGCGTGTCACGTTGCTCCGGGATCTGGGCGCCATGCAGATGGCGCTCGTGCCCGAGGTGCCCGCCCGCCTCGGCGGGTTGGCGACTTCTGTGGCCTACCGGCCCGCCGAGGGTCCGGCCGCTGGCGGGGACTTCTACGACCTGTTCGTCCCCCAGCCGGGGAAGGTCGCGATCATCCTCGGCGATGTCGCTGGACACGGCCATGAAGCGCTCACTCACGCCGCGCTCACGCGCTACACCCTGCGGGCCTATATCCAGGCAGGCCTGGAGCCACGCGCAGCACTCGCGTTAGCCGGCCGAGTCCTCGCCGATCCCGCGGGTGAGCGCTATGCCACCGTCGCGGTCGGGGTCTACGACGCTCGAGGCAACCAGCTCACCTACGCTCTCGCCGGCCATCCTCCTCCGATCTTGCGCGGCTCCTGGGTGCACCAGCCCTCGACGGTCTGCTCCTCTCCGCCGATTGGCTGGGGTGTACCGACGGGGCGCCGCCAGAGCACCCTCTCACTTTCCGCGGGCGGCGAGGTGTGCTTCTTCAGCGACGGCCTGATCGAGGCACGCTGCGAGGACGGATTGCTAGGACGCAAGCGCCTGGGCGAGATTCTCGACGAGCTCGGCCCTCAACCCGTTGCGGCAGATCTACTCCAGCGGGTACGAGCGAGCACGCTGGCCACCCCCGACGACATGGCGGCATGCATCCTTGGATCACAAGCGACGAGCCATGGCGATTGCACACAGTTGGAGGAGCTTGAGGTGGACGCCCCAGCACTCACCACCGATGTTCATATCCAGCGCTTCCTCGCAACATGCCAGGTGCCTGCCCCCGAGGTTGCGCAAACCATCAAGCTCGCCAGCGAGATCGTCGCTGCATTCGAGACAGCTCTGATCCGCATAGAACTTGGTCCCACCGGCGCCACGGCTACCGCCACTCGTCCCGAGCTCGATACGTCGCATGGCATCTCCCGTCGCAACGAGCTGCTCAGCGTAGTCTGAGCTCGACGATCTGTCGCCTGGCGCGGTTAGAGCCGACGGCCGGGATCGAACCGGCGACAACCGCTTTACAAGAGCGGTGCTCTACCAGCTGAGCTACGTCGGCTTGGCGGTCGTATCGTACCGCTGTAGTGCACGCCGTCGTCCTGCCTACCGCGGCCCTTCCAGGTGGGCGCTCGTGGCCAGCGCCGCCGCGGCGCTCGGCGAGCGTTCTCGATACCTTGAGCACATGGATACTTCGGATATCGCAATGGACTACGAGGTTGTTGTGATCGGTGCTGGCTTCTCGGGCATCGGGGCGGCGATCAAGCTCGACCAGGCCGGCTTCCGCGACTTCGTGGTGCTCGAGGCCGGGGACGGTGTCGGGGGCGCCTGGCACTGGAACACCTACCCGGGGATAGCGGTCAACATCCCGTCTTTCAGCTACCAGTTCTCCTTCGAGAAGCGCAGCGACTGGTCGCGCGTGTACGCGCCGGGGACGGAGCTCAAGGCCTACGCGGAGCACTGCGTGGACAAGTACGGGGTGCGCGATCGCATCCAGCTGAACACCAAGGTGGTCGGGGCGAGGTTCGACGAGGATGCCCACGCGTGGCACATCCAGACCGCGAACGGCGAGCAGATCGCCGCGCGATACGTGGTCGGCGCGACAGGCGTGTTCAGCCAGCCCAAACCGCCCGAGATCGAGGGCCTCGACTCCTTCGCCGGCACGACTATGCACACGGCGCGCTGGGATCACTCGGTCGACCTGCGCGGCAAGCGCGTCGGGGTGATCGGCACGGGTGCCTCGGCGATCCAGCTCATCCCCGCGATCGCCCCCGAAGTCGAGCAGGTCACCGTCTTCCAGCGCACTCCCATTTGGTGCCTACCCAAGCTCGACGCCCCGATGAGCCCGCGCGCGCGCCGGGCACTGCGCTCGGTGCCCGGCGCCGAGCTCGCCACACGCTGGGCCAGTCAGGCCTTCGTGGAGGTCACCTTCGTGCTCGCCGCGCACTTCGCCGGCCAGTTCCCGAGCCTTACCGCCCGCGGCGAAGCCACCGCTCGCAAAATGCTCCGCGAGGTCAAGGATCCCGTCGTGCGCGAGAAGCTCACGCCTAAGTACTCCCTCGGGTGCAAGCGCCCGAGCTACTCCAATGAGTACATCCCCGTCTTCAACCGGGAGAACGTGCTGCTAGAAACCACCTCCATTGAGGCGATCGCCGAGACAGGCGTTCGCACGAGCGACGGGGTCGAGCATCCTTTCGACGTGCTCGTCCTCGCAACTGGGTTCAAGGTGTTCGACTCCGGGAACCTGCCGGCATTCGAGATGCTGGGCGCGGGTGGTGTTGACCTCGAGGAGTGGTGGGATGCCAACCGGCTGCAGGCCTATGAGGGCGTGAGCGTTCCCGGCTTTCCGAACTCCTTCTCGATCCTCGGTCCCTACGGGTTCAACGGCCAGTCCTACTTCGGTCTGATCGAGACCCAGATGCGCCACATCGTGCGCTGCCTGAAGCGGGCGCGCAGCGAAGGCGCCACGCGCGTGGAGATCACGCCCGAGGCCAACCGTCGCTACTTCGAGTCGATGCTCGGGCGCCGCCACAACCAGGTTTTCTTCCGGGGCGCCTGCTCGAACGCTAACAGCTACTACTTCGACAAGCACGGCGACGCGCCGTTCCGGCCCAGCCTCTCGCTCGAGGCGGCCTGGCGCAGCGCCCGCTTCGACCTCGACGACTACGCGTTCTCACGATGACCCGTCTAACGCGTGCAGAGTCCCGGGCGCGAACCCGAGCGCTGATCGTTAACGCGGCCACCCGCCTGTTTCTGCGCGACGGTTTCCAGGTCACCTCCCTCGAGCAGATCGGCGAGGACGCAGGGTTCACCCGCGGCGCGGTCTACTCCAACTTCCCCAGCAAGACCGCGATGGGGATCGCCGTGATCGATGAGCTGTACGAGCGCATGGCACGCGATCTCAGACATTCACTTGAGCAGACAGACAGCCTCGATGAGTGGTTTGACGTGCTCGCTGCGTGGGCGCAGGACACCATCGGCGCACCCCAGTGGACGCGCTTTGAGATAGAGCTCGCGGCATTCAGCGCTCACGACGACACCTACAAGGCCGCCACCGCCGCTCGCCACGCGCGCCTTCGCGCGGGCTGGGCCGAAGTGATCGCTGCGCGGCTCGGCGAGGACTTCCCGATTGACCCCGAGGCGCTGAGCACCATCATCCTCGCGCTCGGACTCGGCACCGGGGTGCAGCGTGCCGTCGAGCCCAACCTTCCCGGGTCGGACTGGGTCGAGCTCTTGCGCGTGCTCGCCGGATCGATCGTCGCGGGTGCCCGATGAAGGCCGTGAACTGTAAAGAGGGCCGGTTGACGGTCGTCGATCTGCCGACGCCGGCCCCCGAACGGGGGCAGGTATTGATCGATGTCCTTCGCTGTGGTATCTGCGGATCAGACCTTCATGCTCGCCATCACTGCAACGAGATGGCAGACGTGGCTTTGGAGACTGGCTATGCGGATTTCATGCGCTCCGACCAGGACGTCGTCATGGGGCACGAGTTCTGCGGTGAGATCGTCGAACATGGCCCCTCCTGTCGGCGGTCGGTGCCGACGGGGACGACGGTGGTCTCGTTGCCTCTGCTGCGTGTCGGGAAGGACATCCACGCCACCGGCCTGTCGGTGGCGGCTCCCGGTGCTTATGCAGAGCGGATGCTCGTGCAGGAGTCTCTGACCGTTCCCGTACCCAATGGCCTCGCGCCCGGCGTCGCCGTGCTGACCGAGCCGATGGCTGTCGGCTGGCACGCTGTGCGCCGAGGCGAGGTCAAGAAGCGCACCGTCGCGGTCGTCATCGGCTGCGGGCCGATCGGCCTGTCGGTGATCTGCATGCTCAAGGCACACGGCGTGCGCACCGTCATCGCGAGCGACTTCTCCGCGGGGCGTCGCGCGTTGGCGAGGGCAAGCGGCGCTGACGTCGTCGTCAACCCAGCACACGAATCGCCCCACGCCTCAGCCGAGCAGCACGGGCACCTCACCACGGTTCCCGCCGCCCTCGACCTCGCAGTCGACGGCATGGGCAAAATGCAGCGGCTGCCGATTCCCTGGCATCACACCTGGCGTGCGGCCGAAGCGCTCGGCCTAGCCAAGCCCAAGAGCCCCGTGATCTTCGAATGCGTGGGCGTGCCCGGGGTACTCGCCCAGGTGATCGCGAGTGCGCCTCTGTTCTCCCGCGTGGTCGTTGTCGGCGTGTGTATGGGTATGGACAAGATCAGGCCGGCGATGGCGATCAACAAGGAAATCGACCTGCGCTTCGTCCTCGGCTACACCCCCGTCGAGTTCCGCGACACGCTTCACATGCTGGCCGAGGGAAAGGTGAACCCCGGTCCTCTTGTCACCGGCACCGTGGGACTCGACGGCGTCAACAGGGCCTTCGAGGCGCTCGGAGATCCCGAGACCCACGCGAAGATCCTGGTCGACCCGAAGAGCACCGCCCTCGCGCCTTAGCGCAAAAGCGAGCGCGTCAATCGACCGCTCCCGACACTCGTGCAACGGACGAGCTTGGAGCGTGTCGTCCGACGCCCGCGGGACGCCTACTTCTGCGTCGAGGAGCAGGAGCACGGGTCCGACGACGGCGAGCGTGGCTCACGACTCCTCCGGCCGCCGGCGCTCGCGCTTGCGTTCGGTGCCTCGACGCTTGGCAGCGAGACGGCGCTCTCGCGAGGCCGCGGTAGGGCGCGTGGCGCGACGGTGCTTGGGGGTTGCCAGCGCTCGCGCCAGCCGCTCGCCGAGGCGGGCGAGGGCCAGCTCGCGGTTGCGCGCCTGGGAGCGCCCGTCCTGGGAGATTGCCACCACTCGCGAGCCGACACGCGTGAGGATGCGCTCGCGCTGTGCGTCCGCGAGCGTGGAGGAGGCGAGCACGTCGAAGATGGCTTCCACCCGGGATGCGGTGACGTTGGCGTGCTGGCCGCCCGGGCCCGAGGAGCGGCTGGTGCGCACCGTCACCTCGGCGAGGGGGATCGTTAGCCCGCTGGTGATTCGCAGTTGACGATCGGGGTCTTTCGCGGCGTCGGTCACACTCGTCATCCTTGCCAATCTACGCTCAGTGCGAGAGAGGAAGTTGGATATCCTCGCCGATCCACACGCTCATTGAGAGGCGGTGGACTCTCGTCGTCTTCGCCAATTTTTCGCTCAGTGCGAGGTGGTGGACACGCTGATGTGCAGTGTGCCGACGCTGTGCCACGTGCCCGGCGTCCCGACGAGCCTCCAGTCGACGATGTCGTAGACGTGTACCGCCAGCGCGTCGATCTCGCCGTTGCTCCCCACCACCACCGTCGCCGTGCCTTCGGGGGGGCGGGGGGTTGCGTGCCACGGGGTTGCCGGGGCTCCGATGCGGAGTCGATCTCCGTGGGGGGTGTTGACGAGCAGGAATGTCTGATTGTGCGGCGCCGGGCCGGCCGCGATCAGGTCTTCTCTGGCGCCCATCACCAGTGGTGGCGACTCGCTCCAGCGGTGCCCGCCGTCGGTGCTCCAGGCGGCGAGGAGCGTGTTCTGCGAGGGTGCTGGGAAGTCGACCAGGGTGAGTGTCGTGGCGCCGGTGGACGTCAGCCACAACACCCGACTGGGGATGCTCCGCAGCGCGGCGGGTGTTGGTGGCGCCGCTGCCCGCCAGCTGCCGTGGGCGTAGGCGTACTCGCCGATCTGCCCTGCTTTGGTGCAGGTGCCGCCTGCCAGCACGCCTTCGGAGGAAAGGCTGGCGATGGCGTCGATGCTCGTCAATCCGCAGCCGCGCGTGGGTGCAGTGGCGGCGAGCGCCCGCGCGGTCGTGAGGGAGCGCCATTCGCCGCCCCGCGTATTGCCCACGACGATTTCGTTCCCGTCGTCGGCGAGCAGCGCGTGGATCGTGCCACTTGCATCGAGCGTGAGTGAGTCGGGGACGCTCGTCAACCCGCTTGGGAGGGGGACGGGAGTAGGAGTCCAGGTTGCGCCGCCGTTAGTGGTTAGCGCCAGCGGGGAGAAATGGAGGTTGTAGCTCGGCAGGAACCCCCCCAGCAGCGTGCCACCCGCCGCGGCGATTGCGAGGCCGCCGTTGTCCTGCACGCCTGGTGGGGTCGCCAGCGACCAGCGCGAGCCGCCCGCGCCTCGGTGGAGCAACTCCCAGAAGTGTTCTTCGCCCGAGCTCGCCCCCGCCGGGAGCAGCGCCCAGTTACCACCTGCACTTGAGAGGGATGTTGCCAGCGGCGTCGAGAGGGCGTGCGTGGCGCTTCCGTTTCCACCTCCACCGCTGGAGCCGCACGCGGCCAGGCCCGATGCGAGCAGGCAAAGCGCGAGCAGGCCGGAGGCCGCGCGTCGTGGGGCGCTCATGCCTCGTTCAGAGCCTGTCGGGCGGCCTGCACGAGGGTGACGGCAAACGACGACTTCGTGCTCGCGGTCGCGGGACCCGGGTCGAAGTTGGCGAGCGAACGGATGTGGCCTGCGCGGTCGACGATCGCCGCACCGTCGGGGTGATCCACCATCGCGCCGCCTCGGGGCACATAGATTTCGACGCCAAACGAGCTCCACAGCCGGCGCAGCTCCCCGACGCTCCCTGTCATGTAGATCCAGTTGGGCAGCCGTTCGAGGCGCTCCTGACGGTCGAACGCGCGCAGGTAGGCGGGGGAGCGGTAGAGCGGGTTGGCGTTGATCGCGACCAGCTCCACGTCGTGGGCTTCGCCGCCGAGCAGGCTGTCGGCCTGCTTGAACTCCTGGGCGATCACCGGGCAGTCGGTGGTGCACACCGGGTCGATATAGGTCACCAGCAGCACCTTCCCGTGGAGCTTCTCGAAGGTGATCGGCCGACCGTGCTGTTCGAGCAGCTGCACGTTGGGGGGCCGCACGTTCCCGGGCACCGTCGTGGCGGCGCCGTCGATACTTTCCGCCAGCAGCGTCGTCGCGTTGGGCTCGATCGCGGCGATCGCGTACGGCACGGCGCCCAGCGCGGTGGTGGCGCACGCCGCGATCACCGCGAGCGCGCCGATCGCCGGCCGCAGGCTCGGGCGGCCCGCGCTGGCCGCCGTGGCAGGTGCGGGGGAGGGCGCGGTGGCGATCCCGGGGCGCACCAGCGCCAAGTAGGAGGCCAACAGCACCAGCAGCGTGGGGATCGCGCTGTTGGGGTCGGTACCCACGCCGCCGAACACCCCGAAGTCCTGCACCAGCACCCAGTCGGCGAGGCACAGCACGAGCGCCGCCGCCACCGCTGCCCGCGCCGCGCGGCGGCGGCCGCTGAGCAGGGCGAGGCCGATCGCGCCGAGCGCCGCCACCACGAACGCGTTGACCAGCACGGCGTGTTCGGCCGCGAAGCCACCGAAGTGGCCCACCACCTGCGCGATCGCATGCGGCTGTGGCGTTTCCGACATTTCCGCCGCCATCGCCGGCAGCGCACCGCTCGAGCCCGCGGTCCAGAAGCCGTTGCCCGGCCACGCCTGGAGCACCGCCATCGCGACGAAGTACACGCCGAAGCCGGTGAGCAGGTAGCGGCCCAGCCGCGGGTTGCGCCATGTCCGTTCGGGCAGCGCCAGCAGCGCGCCGGCGAGCGCGTAGAGGAGCGCCGCCCCCGGCGCGCCGAACATCCAGCTGGCGCCCGAGGCGAGCGTGCCGCCCATGCTCTCGCCGAACACCCACACGCTGAGCGCCCATCCGACGCTCACCAGACCGCCGATCCGCGACCAGCGGCCGCGCACCACCAGCAGCAGCCACAAGCCCAGCCCGAGCTGGATCCACACGGCGGCCACGGCCGCCTGCACGGGATGGTTTTCCCACACCCGCAGTCCCCAGTGCACGACGTTCGCCAGCCAGGCGGGGCTGCCCTGCGCGGAGGGGGCAACCACGTTTTCGGGTAGGCCCAGCGGCATGTGCGACTGGATCTGCAGCGCGCCGTCCAGCAGCCACAGCAGGCCGAAGCCGATGCGCAGCACCCGCCGGGCGAGTGGCTCGGGTATGACTTGAGCGATGCGGGTGGGCTCGCCGCCACTGCCCCGCCCCCCCTCCTCCTTTCCTTCCTCCCCGCCACCCGCCAGCTCCCCCGAGCCGGGGTCGGCGAGCAGCGCGGCGATCAGCCGGCCGACGACCAGCACGACGGCGACGATCACGAACGCGATGATCAGTACCTGCGCCTGTGTGGAGAGGCTGTGGTGGAAGGCCGAGACGATCAGGCTTTCGTTGACGCCTTTGCGGTCGGCGCCCATTCCAGTCATCGCTCAGCTCCCCTCAGCCATCGGTTCGGCAGGGCCTGAGGTGCCTCGCCGTGGCGCGCGAGGGGCATCGACAGCCAGCCCCTGCAAAATCGTGAGCAACGTCTGCTCGATCGTCGTTGCGGCGCCGGCGACGTTCTGGTCGGAGAGCGGGTGAGCACGCGCGGTCTGCGTGCGGGCCAACCGGTGGCGGCCCACAAGCGGCCGGCCGTGGGCGGCGGCTCGCGCTGCGGCGAGCACCTGTGGTGTGGCACCCGGCACCGCTCGTGCGGGGCCGAGGCGCATGCGTCTGGTTACCGCGTGCGCTCCCTCCCGCCAATGTCGGCACTCGGCGCACGCGTCCAGATGCGCGTCGAGCTCCGCGCGCGAATGTCGCCCGAGCTCGCCGTCGAGTGAGGCGGAGAGCGTCTCGCGCGCAGAGTTGCAGTTCATGACCCATTGGTCGCGCCTGCCCCCGCTCTGGTTCCCCGGGCGACAGCCGGCATCTGGTTATATGCGCGCGATGGACGAGGCCACTCTGCATGCGCGCGCCGCCCAGCTCGGGGACAGCAAGGCCCTGGACGCATGGGTTCGCGCGAGCTATCGGGAGGTGTGGCGGCTGTGCGCCGCGCTTGTGGACGAGCAGGCCGCCGAGGATCTCGCGCAGGAGACGTTCGTGCGCGCCACGCGCGCGCTGGACGGCTTTCGCTGGCACTCCTCCGCGCGCACCTGGGTACTGGCGATCGCCCGCCACGTCTGCATGGACGAGCTGCGCGCGCGCTCCCGGCGTCGGCGGCGCGACACGCGGATTGCGGCATCTACCGTGGAGGAGGCGCTCACCGTTCCCGACACCTACGGCGATGTGGCCACCCACGAGTTGCTTTCGCTGCTCGACCCCGACCGCCGCGTTGCCTTCGTGCTCACGCAGATGTTCCGCTTCTCCTACGAGCAGACTGCCTCGATCTGCGACTGCCCCGTCGGGACGATCCGCTCGCGGGTGGCGCGGGCCCGCGAGGAGCTGGTTGCCGCGCTCGAGGAGCCTCAGCTCGTCGGCGCGAAGTGCTCGGGGCGGGCGTGACCGTTGGTCGAGATCAGGTGCGAGTAGTCGGGCGGGTCAACGCGGTCGTCGGCGTTGAGGCGCCGCTCCAGCTCCCCCAGTAGCACCCCGAACAGCAGGTGGCGCCACGTCAACTGCGCCAGCGCTCGCGGGTTGGCGAAGGCCCCGGGCAGCTCCTCGCGCGCGGGATGCAGGCGGTCGGTGAGTGCCAATAGTGGCCACGTCGCGAAATTCTCCGCCATCCCCGCCGCCGGCCCCCGCGCCCACGAGGGGAGGGGGGTACGCGGGGCGACATTTGCGTATACGGCTCCGAACAGCGCCCCGTTCTGCAGGTGCGCCAGCAAACCCGCCGCCGGCCACCAGCGCTCGCGCGTGATCGCCTTGCCGAGCAGCTCCACGTCGTCGAAGTCGCTGCCCAACAGGCGCTTGTCGAGCGGCATCAGCGCCGCCCACGCGCCGGCCGCCAGCGCTCCCGCCAGGGCCCCGCGAATCGTCTTGCCACGGTCGATCGCCATTGTCTCCCACTGTAACGGCCCGCGCGCCCTCGGGTATCCAGGCGTATGAGCGACCGGCGACTCCCGAGGTGTGTGGGCGCATTCCCCGGCCGCGTCAAACCGGCCGTTTGGTGGCGTGGGGGTAGGGTGCTGTGAGTGGCGGAGACCACACCCAAGCCCAAGGCGCAGCTCGACGAGGAGTTCTCGGAGCTCTACCGCACCCACCTGCGCGACGTGTACAGCTACGCCTACTACCGCGTCGGCAACCACCACGACGCCGAGGACCTCACCGAGCAGACCTTCCTGCAGGCCTACCGCCACTTCGAGCGCGCCCAGCGCGAGTCGCGGGGGCGCCCGTTGCGGCCGTGGCTGATCAGGATCGCCCACAACCTCGCCGCCAACCTCTACCGCGACCGCTCCCGCCGGCCGGTGTCGCCGATCGAGGCGACCGACACTTTGAGCGACCTGCACACCACCGAGGACCTGGTCGAGAGCCGCAGCGAGCTCTCGCGTGTGCTGGAGGGGGTGCGCCAGCTGCCCGACGACCGCCGCGAGGCGCTGATCATGCGCTTTGCCCTGGACATGGACAACCGCGAGATCGCACGGGCCTTGGGACGCTCCGATGGGGCCACCAAGGTGCTGATCCACCGCGCGATCAAGCAGTTGGAGGGGCTCGTGGCGGACGCCCCCGAAGGGGAGTCGCGCCGCTCCGAGGAGGAGGTTGGACCGCCCGGCGCGAAAGCCGGTCGCGCGGCGCCCGGGGTGGGCCGCTCCGAGGACCAGACAGCACGATGAGGGAAAGCGAGCTATGACCGAGGCAATCCCCAACTTCGAGAGCCTCTTGCGGCGGGCGCTTGCGCCCGTCGAGCCCCCCGCCGATCTGGTCGGCAGGGTCGAGGAGACGCTCACCAGCATCACCGAGCTCGCCGCCGAGGAGCTGGAGGGGTGGGAGCTCTCAGCCATGCGCGATCCACGCAATTGGGCGCGGCCCGCCGCCGCGCTGGTGGTCGGCGGCGCCGCCGGCGCCGCCCTCGTGGCGCTGCGCATCCGTCGCCGCGCGAGGCTCGGGTCGGCGCCCGGCGCTCCGCCGCGAGAGCAGCCCCACCAGCATTGAACAATTCTGGTCTTCAGCAAGTCCATCTGCTAAAAGTGATTGACTTTCGTCCGTCGCTCGCCGGCTCCCTGGCCGGCGGCGCTGAAGTCAAGCTCGATGTCCAACCTGATCCTCTACAAGCGCTCCGCGGAGGCCGCCTCGGCGATCCTGCGAATGCTCGCCGACGAGGAGTTGATGACACTCGTGGGCGAGGACGACGCGGCCGCCTTCGAGACCCTCTACGAGCGCCACGCCGATGCGGCCTACGCGCTCGCCCTGCGCATGTGCGGCAGACGGGCGGCCGCCGAGGACGTGGTGCAGGAGGCGTTCCTCTCGATGTGGCGCAGCGCCGCCGGCTACAACCCGCTCCGCGGGAGCGTGCGCACGTGGGTCCTCGGCATCGTCCACCACCGTGCGATCGACGCTCTGCGTCGAGGTGTGCTCCAGGAGCGCGTGGGGGTCAGCGACGAGGGGATCGAGGAGCAGTTGGTGGCTCCGGAGCGCACCGAGCAGGAGGTGGGTCGCCGCGACGAAGCGCGCGAGGTGCGCGCCGTCCTCGATGGTCTTCCGCCGGAGCAAAGCCGTGTCATCGAGCTCGCCTACTACGGCGGTCTCTCGCACGCCGAGATCGCGGCGATGCTCGACATGCCGGTGGGAACGATCAAGGGCAGAATGCGCCTTGGGTTACGGAAGATGCGCTCTCAGCTTCGCTCGTCCCGGCGGCCTCAACCCCGCGGCGGCTATTCCCGCGGCGCCCGCTCCCGAGCCTCGCGGGAGTGCTGACGCCGGGTGTGGGCGCGGCGATCGGCGGCTCGGTGTAACAACGGCGCGCAAACACGGCGCGCCAACCGCTACGTCGCATCCCGCCGAGCCTCTTCTGCATCGCCACCCAACCGGGATCCCCATGGGGGTGTCCGGGGATGGGCGAGATACGCTCTCCCCCCGATGGCCACCTGCTACCGCCACCCCTCCCGCGAGACCGCGGTCTCATGCTCCTCGTGTGGGCGGCCCATCTGCCCCGACTGCATGACCCCCACCCAGGTGGGGATGCGCTGCCCGGAGTGCGCCTCCCAGCGCACCAAGGTCGTGCGGATGCGCGAGATGGCGACCGTGCCTCGCGTCACCTACGCGCTGATCGCGATCAACGTGATCGTCTACCTCACCGAGAAAGGCCAGTTCACGCTCACCGGCGAGGCGTACGGAAAGGTCATCAACGAAGGCGATCTGTATCGCGCCGCGATCTCCGAAGGCCACCAGTACTACCGGTTGGTGACGAGCGCCTTCCTGCACGTCAACCTGTTGCACATCGGCTTCAACATGTACCTGCTGTACCTGCTCGGCCTGATGCTCGAGCCCGCGCTCGGCTCGGTGCGGTTTGCCGCGATCTACTTCACCTCGCTGCTCGCCGGCTCCTGCGGTGCGCTGATCGCCACCGCCAACCCCAGCCTCGGCGCCTCGGGGGCGATCTTCGGGCTGATGGGCGCCGCCGCGGTGGAGCTGCGCGCGCAGGGACGCAGCGTGATGGAGGGGGGCATCGGGGCGCTGATCATCTTCAACCTGATCCTCAGCTTCTCGATCCCCAACATCTCCGTCGGCGCCCACATCGGCGGGCTGATCGGCGGCGCGCTCGCCGGTCTCTCCTTTCGCCTCGCGACCGGCCGTTACGCGCTTGCGCTGGGGCTTCTCGCCTGCCTGGCGCTATCGATAGCGGCGGTCGTCGGCGGGCTTGCCGCCGCGCAGTCCACAGCCGCCGGTATCGTCTGAGCTGTGGCGTTGCTTGCGGAGGAGCAGATCCAGCAGCAGCTCGCCGGCAGCGAGTGGGCTCGTGACGGTGAGACGATCGTGCGCGAGCGCAAGCTCGCGGACTTCGCGGCGGCGATCGCCTTCGTCAACCGTGTCGCCGAGCTGGCGCAGAACGCCAACCACCATCCCGACATCCTCGTGCACGGCTGGAACAAGGTGCGCTTGGAGCTCTCCACCCACTCCGAGGGCGGCCTCACCGATGCCGACTTCGCGCTTGCCTCGCAGATCGATCGTCTCGACTGAACCCCCTGCTACGGTTTGCGAAGGCGTCGTCCACCGATGAACGAAGACGAAGAACCTCCCCGAAGTAGCAGCGCCCCAAGGCCGATCTCGGCAGGGGCGCGGCGGGCTGCCGTGCACGGTTGGGCGTGACCGGGCTGAAGCTGATCCTCGCGGTCGTACTGGTCGCGGTCAACGCGTTCTTCGTGATCGCCGAGTACGCGCTCGTGCGCTCCCGGCGCGCCCGGCTGGAAGTGATGCGCGAGCAGGACATGCGCGGCGCCGCGCTTGCGCTCAGGCAGCTGGAGCGGATCAACGACTACATCTCCGCGGTGCAGATCGGGGTCACGATGACCTCGATCGGGATCGGCGCGCTCGCCACGCCCACGCTGGCGCATGCGCTGCAGGAAGCGTTCGGCGGCAGCATCTCCCACGATGTCGCGGTGGTGATCGCGGTGGTGATCGCCTACGCGATCGTGATCTCCGTGCAGCTGATCTTCGGGGAGATGGTGCCGAAGTTCTACGCGATCGATCGCGCCGAGTCGGTCGCCCGCCGCATCGCGGGGCCGCTACAGGGCTTCGCCGTGCTGTTCCGCCCGATCATCCACGCGACAACCACGGTGTCGGCGCGGATCCTCAAGCTGCTCGGCGTCGACATGACCCGCGAGCAGGGCGGCGGCTCGCCCGATGAGCTCAAGCGCCTGATCGCCGAGTCCTACGCCGGCGGCCACCTCGACCCGGGGGAGGCGGGGATGCTCACCGGCGTCTTCCACCTGCACGAGCAGGAGGCCCGCCAGGTGATGACCCCGAGTCCCGCCCTCGTGGCGATCGACGTCTCGCGCGACGTGGAGACCGCTTTGAAGCTGTGCATCTCCTCGGGGCACACGCGCCTGGTGGTGACCGAAGGCGAGGATCGCGATCGCGTGCGCGGGCTGGTGCACGCCAGCGCGCTCGCCCGCCGGCTGATGGACGAGGGGCCGCACGCCTCGCTTGAGCCGGAGGTGCACGACGCGCCGATCGTGCCCGAGACCAAGCCGCTCGATGACCTGCTGGCCGACCTGCAGCGCCAGCGCACCTCGCTGGCGGTCGTCGTCGACGAGTACGGTCGCGTCGCGGGGATCGTCACCGTCGAGGACATCATCGAGGAGGTCGTCGGCGAGATCGCCGACGAGACCGACCCCACGGCGGGGGAGGTGCGGCGGCTGCCCGACGGCGACCTGTTCGTGCGCGGCCACGTCCCGGTAGCCGACCTCGCCGACTATGGCGTGCCGCTGCCGGTCGACTCCGACGCCTACAACTCGGTCGGCGGCTTCGTCTTCGCCGAGCTCGGGCGGCTCCCGCGGCGCGGCGACTCGATCACCGCCGGCCCCTTCTCGATCCGCGTGGAGTCGGTGCGCCAGAACCGCATCGAGGCGGTGCGCATCCGCGAGCGTCGCCCAGTGCCGGCTCGCGAGGCTGCCGCCGAAGAGTAAAACCCTCCCAGGCACACGTCCGGCCCGCGGGGGGAGCGGGCCGGAGCGTGTGCACTGGGAGGAGGCGGGTGTGCGTTGCGATCTGTGTCGCGCTTTCAAGTATCCACTTCTTGATCAAGCCCACTTAAAACGTTCGCCGTCACTAAGAAGATTCTTGTCGATGGGTGACTTTGGTCACAAGCGGCAAGTCGACGCTCCCTGCCAAAGGGCAGCTCCTCGCTCGATGAGTCATGTGGGACTTTCGATCACAGGCGGCCGGCGTGCCCGCGCGCACAGGCGTACTTCCGCTCACTCAAGCGCACAGGTACACCTCCGCTCACTCAATAGCTGTGGAACCCGCGCCCGCTCTTGCGGCCGAGGGCGCCTTCGCCGATCAGCTGCTCGATGCGCGGAGGCACCTGCTCTCCGAGCGTCTTCCCGATCGCCTGCGACACGTCGAGTCCCACCAGGTCCAGCAGCGCCAGTGGGCCCATCGGGTGGCCGGCTCCCAGCTTCATGCAGGTGTCGATGTCCTCGGCTGGCATCCCGGTCTCTTCGAGCAGCCGCACGGCGCTGAACAGGTAGGGGAACAACAGGCGGTTGACGACGAATCCCGGCACGTCGGGCACCACCACCGGCGTCTTCTCGAAGGTCTCGCACAGCGCCAGCGCGCGGGCGCGGGTCTGCTCGCTCGCCGCCTGCGGGAAGATCAGCTCGACCAGCTGCATTCGCGTGACGGGGTTGAACACGTGCAGGCCCACGAAGCGCTCGGGGATGCCACTTGCCTGCGCCAGCCCCTCGATCGAGAGCGAGGAGGTGGTGCTCGCCAGCACCGCGTCGGCGCCCAGCACCGCGAGCAGTTCCGCGTGCACCGCCTCCTTCACCGCGTACTCCTCCACCACCGCCTCCACCACGAAGGTCGCCTCGCTCAGCTCTTCTGGCTCGGTGACGACCTGCACGTGCTCGGGGTCGATCTCCACGGCCAGGCGCGTCAGGGTCTGATCCACCCTGGTCTGGGCTCGCTCGGCGGAGCTCTGCGAGCGCGCCAGCAGCATCACCGGTCCGTGGTGTGCGGCGGTTGCCGCCAGTCCGCACGCGATCGCTCCGGATCCGACGATTGCCAGGTGCTCGTTCATACGCGCTTCTCCACGGTAGCTCTGCTCCTTCTGTAACGAGACGGCTTCGGGCGACGATGCGAGACGGATGCGATGCGAGATGGCTTTGCTCCTCCCGGGTCCGGGGGAGTCGAAAGAACTGGTTGACTGACCAGTCAATCTAAGGGTCTCACGCGGTAGAGTATGTGTTGGAGGCGCTGCGCGGCACGTGCCGATCAACTGCAACACACGGAGGATGTCCAAATGAGAAAGCCAGAGGGCCGTGAGGTCGTGATCGTGGAGGCGGTGCGCACCCCGATCGGGCGTGGGCACAAGGAGAAGGGCTACTACAAGGACACCCACCCCAACGCGCTGCTGGGCAAGTGCTACAGCGAGGTGATCGCCCGCGCCGGGATCGACGCCGCCGAGGTCGAAGACGTGGTCGCCGGCTGCGTGCAGCAGTTCGGCGAGCAGGCCTTCAACATCGCCCGCAACGCCTGGCTGCAGGAGGGCCTGCCGATCGAGACCCCCGCCACCACAGTGGACCGCCAGTGTGGGTCTGCCCAGCAGGCCGTCAACTTCTCCGCGGCGCTGATCGCCGCCGGCGTGCACGACACGATGATCGGCGGCGGCGTGGAGCACATGGGCCACCTGCCCTTCGCGGCGGGGATGCAGACCCAGCAGGAGTTCGGCTTCGCCTTCACGCCCGAGCTGATGGCCAAGCACAACATCGTCGGCCAGGGCCTCGGCGCGGAGATGATCGCCGACCAGTGGGAGGTCCCCCGCTCGGAGCTCGACGAGCTGGCGGTGCGCTCGCACCGGCTGGCCCACCAGGCGACCGAGGAGGGCCGCTTCGAGCGCGAGATCGTGCCCTTCTCCGTCAACGGCGACACGTTCGTCACCGACCAGGGGATCCGTCCCGACACCAACCTCGAGACGCTCGCGCAGCTGAAGCCCGCGTTCAAGCCCGACGGCAAGATCACCGCCGGCAACTCCTCGCAGATCTCAGACGGCGCCTCCGCGGTGCTTTTGATGTCGGCGGAGAAGGCGGCTTCCCTCGGCCTGCGTGCCCGCGCGCGGATCGTCGATCAGACCACCGTCGGCTGCGACCCCGTGAAAATGCTGGAGGGCCCGATCCCCGCCACGGCGAGGATCCTCGAGCGCAACGGCATGAAGATCGACGACATCGACCTGATCGAGATCAACGAGGCCTTCGCCCCGGTGATCGCTGCTTGGCGGCGCGAGCACAACCCCGATATGGACCGCGTCAACGTCAACGGCGGCGCGATGGCGCTCGGGCACCCGCTCGGCTCCACCGGCGCGCGGCTGATCACCACGCTGCTGCACGAGCTCGAGCGCTCCGACAAGGAGATCGGCTTCGTCACGATGTGCTGCGGCGGGGGGCTTGGCACGGCGACGCTGATCCAGCGGGTCTGACGCGCCAAGCATTCATTGCTCACGGCGACGCCGATCCAGCGGGTCTGACGCGCGAAGCATTCATTGCTTTTTGGGCCTAGAACCACTTCACTTTGTGAAGGGTTCTAGGCCTGTTTGATGACATAGCGCCCTGGCGTCCCGGGCCATATATTTTTTCGGCCTATTCCTCTTCATTTTGTGAAGGGTCTAGACAGGTTGGATCATCCGAGGTCCGGCCGCCGAGGGGGCAGATCAGGTGTTCGGTCCGGTCGCGGTCCAGTTGACCGCCACCATCGGCAACGCGAGGATGTAGCCCCACGTGGCGGCATCGGTTTCGCCGGTCGCCGGCAGACCGTGCTCGGTCTGGATCTCCCGCACGTTCGTGGCGGTCTGCGATTCGAAGATGCCCGTCGTCGGCTGCGTGGGGATCGCGCCCGCGAGGTGCTCCTGCAGCCACAGCACCTGGTCGCTCTTGGCGCCTTCCTTGAGCAGCGGCGAGGTCAGCTCCGGCTGGGGCACTGTCAGGGCGGTGTCGAGCGGTGTGACCATCGAGGTCCACCCCGCCGCCTTGGTTTCCTGCCAGTCCCAAAAGGAGTCCCCCGCCGCCCCGTAGGCGCTCGCCAGCGACCGGAAGGCGACGATTTCCGAGGAGCTCACGCCGCCGTAGGTCTGACCCAGTGGCAGGATCGGCCGCCCGTAGATGAGGTTCTGTTCGTAGGTGTCGATGTACACCTGCGCCACGCTCGTGCCGATGTCGTGCCAGTACATCTGCGGCACGTCGAACTGCGCTCCGTCCGGGCCGAGGAACACCGAGTAGGGGAAGGAGGGGTGGTAGTTGACATACGGGAAGGACGCCAGCGCCAGCGGGTAGGCCGGGCCGATCTTCGCCCGCAGCGTGTCGATGTAGGTCTGCGCCGCCCCATACAGTCCTTCGTACTGCGTCTCGGCGTCGATCACCAGGCATTCGGCCCCTTCGGCGACGGCCTTCGCCCCGAGTTCGGCCTCGCCCACCGGGTTGGTGCCGTATACGTACTGCCAAGCGCACACTTTCAGGCCCTGCGCATGAACTTCTTCCACCAGTTTCTTGCTGAACTGGCTCCAGTAGTTGGTCGAGCCGTCGGAGCTCTTGATCAGCAGCGTCCCCACCCCCGCCGCCTTCGCCTGCGCCGCGATCAAGGCGACGTTGCCACCGTTGGAGGCGCTGAGGTACCAGATCCACATGCCCTGCCCGGCGAGCGCCGTCCCGTTAGCGGTGCTGGCCACGCTGGTGGGTGCCGGCACGGGCGCCGGTTTCGGCGGGGCCGGAGGGTGCAGCGCGTGCGTCACAACTTTGATCGGGCCGAACAGGTTCGATTTGCGGCCGTTCCCCAGCATCACCGCGATCTCCCCGGAGTGGGCGCTACTCGGAACAGTCACGACCAACCCTTGCGTCGAGGAGTGCAGATGGGCGCTGGGGGAGTTGCTGGCGATCCGCGCGTCCCATGAGTGCGGGAACGCCACCGCCTGCCCGCTCTTGAGGCCCTTCCCCTGCAGCAGCAGCGTCCCGTGCGTGGAGACTTCGTGCTCCTTGATGTCGCAAGTGCTGGCCGGCACGCAGCGCGCACCCGAGATCGTCACCGCCGGCTGGGCAGGGGCCTTCTTGGCCTTGGGCTTGCTCTTGCCCTTTGCCTGCGGCGTGCTGGTCGATTTCTTCGCCGACCCGCCGCCCGTCGCGGTGCCGCCGGAGGGGCTCGTCGCCGTTGCGCCGCCCGAAGATCCTGCCGACCCGCCCGACGCCGACCCGCCCGACGATTTACTGCTCGACGACCCCGACCCCGACCCGCCGCCCGACGATCCCGATCCACCAGCCGGGGGGGACGTGCCGCCGGTGATCTTGGCGGCCGCCGCGCCCGCAGGTAGCGCCAGCGCTACCGCCGCCGCTAATGCGAGGAACCGAAATCGCTTGTTCGCCCGAGTGCTTTCCATGCGATGAGGGGCCGATGCGCGCGACCGACCATAACGGCTAATGGGGTTCGCAACCTATGCGCGGGACAGAAGTTGCGCTAAGAGGCTGGCGAGCCAAGGTGCAGTTGGGCCGGCCAAGGTGCAGTTGGGCCGGACTGGGCGTCACACCCAGCGAAAGCCGCGCGGCGCAAGCGACGGTGCAAGCGGGCTTGCAGGCAGGTCCGCGGGGGGATCGGGCAGGTTGAAGCCGCTGGGCGCCACGTCGTTCGGGGCGTCGGCGTGGAACAGCGAGGCAAGGTACTGGATCTGCCCGCGGCCGACCCCCAGCTCGAACTGTCCGCCGCCGTAGTTGCCGATGCCCTGCTGGGCGCAGTAATCGAACGCGTCCACGAGGTTGCGCAACCCGCCCAAGCGCGAGGGCTTGATGTTGACCATTCGCGGGGGGTAGCGCAACGCTTCGATATCCGCCACCGAGTGGATCGGTGCGTCCCACGAGAAGCGCTCCCGGTGCTCCGCCAGCACTGCGTCGGTCTCAGGCGTCAGCGCAGGGTCCTCGATCCATGCGTCGGGGAGCGCCTCCACCACCCGCCGGTACAGCTTCGGGTCGGCCGGCTGGTTGACGATCGAGCCGCTGTAGTAGGCCTTGAAATCGACCGACTCCACGGCGCCAGTCGCCGCCAATTCGGCAATCAGCGGCGCATCCCAGGAGCTGGTCGGGTCGAGCTTGAAGCACAGCCCCGGGTAGAGATCCAGGCGCCGTTGCAGCGGCGCGAGCGTGGGGGGCTCGCCCAAGCGCAGCGACACCACGAAGCGCACCGGCGCCGGCTCCCTGCCGAGCAGCCTGTGCAGCGTCGTCCCCGCCTGGCGCAGCCCGAGGTCGAGCGCCGCCGACTCGTATGCCCACAGGCGGTAGCGCTGCGACACCTCCCGCTGGGGTGGCTCGGGGAAGAGCTCCAGCTCGCGCAGGCGCTCGGCGAAGGAGGCGATCGTGAAGCTGCCCGCCAGCGGCAGCGTCGGCCCGGCGGCCTGGAGGATTTCGTGATCGAGCGCGTCGTAGGTGACGTCCTCACCCTGCCCTTCCTCGCTCGCGCCGCGCAGCCGGATCACGGTGGAGAGGCGCTCGAACTCGCTCGACACCTTCGCGCTGAGCGGCTCCAGCGCGTAATCCTCGATCGTCACCGGCAGCTCCGCGAGGAGCTCCCAGGTGCTTGGCCGGAGGGGGGCAGGCTCCTCTCCGGGCCTCTCCCCGTGCGGCTGGTGGGTGCTCACCCGCCCGCCTCGCCTCTGGCGCCCTCGCCCTCCAGCTTGGCGACCAGCTCCTCCAGGCGCAGCTCCTCCAGGGCGCCGCCCACCGCCTCCAGCTCGCCCGCACAAAGCTCGATCAGCTCCTTGCCCTCCTTCACCAGCCCCAGCGTATCGGTGAGGCTCGCCTCGCCCGAGTCCAGCCGGCGAATGATCTCCTCGACGCGGGCCACGTTTGTCTCGTAGCTCTGTGCGCCCGTCGTCCGCTCGATCGGGGATCCCTCGCTCATGACTTCTCCTCGATCCGCGCGCCGACATCGCCGTCGGCGAAGTGCAACCGCACCCGCGCCTGCTCGCGGGCGGCTGCCGCGCTCGACAGAGGCTCGCCGGTGGGGCTTTGCACCAGCGCATACCCCCGCTCCAGCGTGCGCTGCGGGTCGTGCGCCGCCAGTGCCAGGGCGAGGCGCTCCAGTTCGCGGGGACGGCGCCGCTGGCAGTCGCCGATCGCCGCTTGGGTCTTGCGCTCCAGCACGATCGCCCGGCGTCGTGTCAGCGCGCGCTCGCCCTCCACCCGCCGGCGTGCGCCGGCGCGGATCTCTCGCAGCTGCTGGTGCAGCCGCGTGCGCTGGCGCTCCAGTTGTTCGGTGGGCGCGCGCGAGAGCGCCGCCAGCGTCCGTGCCCGTTCGAGCACCGCGCGGCGGCCGTGACGATGCAGTCGCTTGGCGGCCCGCCCCAGTTCGGCGCGAGCCTGCGCGCAGTCCACACCCACCGCCTCCTCGGCGGCATGCGTCGGGGTCGAGCAGCTCACCGCCGCCACGTCGTCGAGCAGCGTGCGGTCGGTGTGGTGGCCCACCGAGGCGATCACCGGCACCCCCAGCAGCGCCACGGTGCGGCAGAGGGTCTCGTCGCAGAAGCACAGCAGGTCCGCCAGCGAACCCCCGCCGCGTGCGACGATCGCCACGTCCACGCTGCCCACCGACGCCAGGTCCTGTAGCGCGCGGGTGATCGCGGGGGCGGCGTGGCGGTCTTGCACGGGCGCGAAGCCCCACACGATCGTGCCCGCCCAGCCGCGGCGGCGCAGACCCGCGAGGACGTCGTCGCGGGCCTTGCCCCCCTCGCCCGTCACCACGCCGATCGTGCGCGGCAGCAGCGGGCGTGGCAGGCGCCGCTGGCGCTCCAGCAGGCCCTCCGCCGCCAGTGCCTTGCGCAGGCGCTCGATTCGCGCCAGCAGGTCGCCCTCGCCGGCGACTCGCAGGTCGCTCACCGCGAAGCTGAAGCTGGGGGAGGCGGAGGCGCTGCCGGGGTAGTAGTCGCAACCGCCTGCCACCACCACCTGCATCCCCTCCCTGATGGTGCCGGCGCGCTTCACGATCGCCTCCCAATCGGCCTTCCACGCCGCGCACGGGATCGCGCCGTGGGCGTCGCGCAGCTCGAAGTACACCCGTGCTCGCGAGGGCCGTAGATCGGCCAGCTCGCCCACCAGCTGCACGCGCGCGAACTCGCGCAGCCGTGCGCGCAGCGCCGCTGCGTACTCTCCCACCCCGAACGGGCCCGCCAGCGCGCTCCCCGGAATGCCCGCGCGCGTGGTGGGGGCCGGCGTAAGCGTGTCGTTGCCGGACATCTCCTATGAGCGTAGAGGGTGGCGCAGACGGCCGAAGGCCGGCGAACCAGGTCCCTCGTTCTCTAGTTAATTGCCGCTAGGATCGATTTCCCGTGGCACGTGCCCGCTCCCGCAAGCGTCGTCCCACCGGCGCCACACGGGCACCGGCGAGAGCCAAGAAAGACGTCACCTCCCCGAGGGGCTCATCCGGCGCCGCCAAGAAGTCGCGCTCGCCCGCCGCGCCCACCTACGGCGAGCGCCCCAACGCGCCCTGGCATCCGCTGCCGCTCTCGGAGCTGTTGATCCTCATCGGTGCGATCGCCGCCGCGCTCGGGCTGGCCCGCTCCGGTCACGATGCGTCGAACGGGGAGCGACTGCTGCTCGCCGGCCTTGGCGCGGTGGGGATCGGCACGATCGAGGTGACCTTGCGCGAGCACCGCAGCGGCTACCGCTCGCACACCGTGATGCTCGCCGGGCTGCTGGTGCTCGTGTTCGACTCCATCCTCGTGCTCGCGCTCACCTCGTTCACCACGCTGCCGCGGATCTTCACCCTCGTGCTGGTCGCTGCCGACTTCGCGCTGTTCGCGGTGCTCTTCAAACTGCTCCGCGCCCGCTTCGTCCAGGCGCGCCACGCGCGGGTGATCAGAGAAGGCTGAGGTGTGGGGTGGAGGGAAGGGTGAGGTGGAGGGAAGGGTGAGGTGGGGTGGAATCCGCTTGGCGCGCAGCCTCGATGCGTCCCGAAGGCGGGTGATCAGAGCAGGGTGAGCGCCGACGCCGGGTCGCGGCCCAGGGGTGGCTCGTGGCTCAGCGGGCGCTCGCGGCCCAGCGGGGGCTCGCGGCCCAGCGGGGGCTCGGGCGTGGCCCACTGCTCCTCGGGGGCGACCACGCCGGGGACGTCGTAGTCCAGTCGGTTGTCCCTGCCGGCGATCACCGCGGGGTCGCCGCAGATCTCGATCAGCCGCGAGAAGGTGCGCATGCCGATGTGGTCGGCCAGCTCGCGCGCGTCGTAGGCGAGTGGCCCGTCCGCGTCGGACTCGACGTCGGAGGTGAACACGATCGCGCGCTGCTCCTCGTAGCGCGCGTTGACGATCAGATACAGCTGCTCCAGTACCCACTCGGTGGGGCGCACCACGCGCAGGTCCTCGATGTGCAGCAGCTCCACTTCGGCGAGCGTCCTGATCACATCGCCGCGGCGCTCGCGGCTGTCAGGGTCGATCGTGTCCCTCAGCCGGTTGAGGAGCGCCACCGCGTTGAAGCTCAGCACCGAGTGGCGCCCGTGCGCGGCGGTCGCTGCGATCGTGTAGCCGAGGGTCGTCTTGCCCGTGCCCGTGTGTCCCATCAGCCACAGCCCCTTGCCCTCCGCGAGATTGCGCTGGATGTCGGCGCAGTAGCGCTTCACCTTGCGCACCGAGGCGGCGTTCAGCGGGTCGTTGGCGAGCGTCGTCAGCGGGTGGCGGTCCCAGGAGAGGTCCAGGTAGCGGCGCGGGACCCGGCCGCGCAGGTGGCGCACCCGCGCGTTGGCCACCAGCTGGGGGCGGCAGGCGCAGTCCCGTGCGGTGTTGGTCTGCTCATCGATCTCGAAGCCGCTGCCGTCGCAGATGCCGAGCGGACAGCGCGGGGAGTCCTCGGAGGAGCGTGAACTGGAGGAGCGCATCAACCCCTAGTCAAGCAAGCGCTCCGGCGTTAGGGAGGGCAGAACGTGCATCTTCCAATCTTTTTCTCCCGGCTCCCCCCGCGTCTCCCCCTCGAAGCCCAGCTGCTCCAGGCGGGCGATCTCGCGCTCGCCTTCGATTCGCGCTGGATGGCCCTCCGGGAGGTCCGCGATCAGCCGCGCGATCCGCTCGCGCAGCTGCAGCGCGAAGTGGGGGGTGGAGGCGCCCATCAGCTGGCGCACGTCCTCGACGGTCACCTCGCGTGCGCTCACGCGTTGCAGGCGGTTGGGGTCCTCGGCTTGGCTCATGGTGTGGTGTTGGGGTCGCGGTGGTAGATGCTCGGTGGGTCAGGGTGTCGTTGTCGGCTGCGGCGGCGGTGGCCGTGGGTCAAGGTGTGGGGTTGGAGGGCGTGGTGGTCGTCGGTTCGGCGGGGGTCGTCGGTTCGGTGCCCGCGGGCGCCGTGGGGGTGGTGGTGCTCGAGGTGCTCTGGGGGGCGATCTCGAGCATTGCGTCCAGTTCGGCCTGCACCGTCGGGGCGATCGCTTCTTCGTCCCCGATCAGCCAGCCGTGATTGTACGCACCGTGCACCGGCTGGTATTCGGGCGCGTCGGCGTAGGCCGGCTGGATGTCACCCAGGTATTCGCGCAGCACGGTCGGCACCTGGTTGGGCGCTTCCAGCAGCAGCAGCGGCGCGTAGTCGCCGTTGGCCGACAGCGGTGCCGCGGCGGGGGCGTCCAGCGGGCGGGAGGCGCGCGCGAACACCAGGCCGTGCCCCGGCTGTTCCACGCCCCAGCCGAATGGCCCATCGGAGTAGCGCGCCACCGCGATCGCGTTGTCGGCCGGATCTTCGCCGCTCGTGCCCGGCCCGGTGGTGCCGTTCGTGCCCGCCGTGGGGTAGATCCGCCGCACCGCGCCGAAGCGCTCGAGCTTGGCGAACACGGCGTGGCTCACCGCGGTGGGTGGGCCGACCGCGTAGATGACGGGGTGGTGCAGGCGTGCCAGCACCCTGCGGGTCGCCGGCGGGATGCCCGCGGGCGCGACCGGCAGGATCGGGGCGCCCGACTCCGCGGCGAGGCCCGCCGCGGGCATCGCCAGCGCCTCAGGCCCGCCCTTCCCCACCACGATCACGCGGTGGGGACGGCCGCCGTGGATGACCGCCACCAGCCGCTGCACCCGCGCGGCCAGCGCGGCCGGTTCGCCGCTCAACGCCAGCGTGCGGTAGCCGGCGGGGGCCGTGGCGGCCCCGATCGCGATCACCTGCGGCGTGCCGTGCAGCAGCGTGGTGCCGGTTGGCTTCAGCGCCGCCAGCGCCTGGGTGGAGAGCGCCGGCAGCGTGCTTCCTTCGCTGTAGAGGATCGGTGCGCGCAGGGGGGAGCTGGCCAGCGCCGAGGCCGCCAGCGCGGCCGTCCAGTCGCGGTCGTCCACCAGCACCACCGCCTGCGGGCGTGTCGTTGGGGTCAGCCCCGGATAGGTTGCCAGCGCCACCGCTGCCGCGTCCGCGACGGGGTCGGCGCCGCCCAGCCGCGTGGTGTTCTTGGTCGCCAGCCCGCTCGCCGCCAGCTGGGAGGTGCCGGCGACCGTGGTGACCGACGCCCCGCTGCCGTGCCCTTCGGAGGGCAGCGACTTGCCGCAGCCGGCGAGCGTCGCGCCGAGTAGCAGCGCGGCGGCCAGGCGGAGCGGGGGAGAGGGCATGTCCAGACACTATCCGCGGGGCAGGCGGCGGGTTACCGCGATCCCTTGGGGCCGAGCGCGCAGTGGGTCGCGAAGTGGAGGGCGTCGCGGGTCGCGATTACGGCTGGCCGGCTGGGGTGTGCCTTAGCGAGGCCGCTCGCGGCTCGCAGGTAGAAGCCTCCGAGGTTGAGTCACTCTGCCGCCACGCGGAAGCGCCAGATGCGCCTGCGTCAGGGTCGGAACGCAGCGAGGATGTCCTCGGGAGTGAGGCGCACGTCGAGGCCATCGACGCCGAAGCCGTGGCGGGAGACGCCAACCAGGAGCGTGCTATCGCTCGCGCCGGGTATCCGCGCGCGGTGCCGGATCAGCTTGCTGAAGTCGCCGCGGTCGAAGTCGCCTCGCTCGCGCCACTTGATCGAGCCGACGAAGTCGATCTGCTCGCTTGTGGCCTCGCCGCGACCCCCGACGAGGTTGACCTCGATGCTGCCGTCGCGGTTCCAGGATGAGCCGACCTGCTCGGCGGCGCCGAAGCGCGTGTCGGGAAGCAAGATCTGGATCGCTTCGCGCACGAGCGGCTCGATCGCGTGGCCGGCGTATGAGCTCCAGTGCTCGTGGATCTGCCGATGGACGAGGTCGCCGCGCCCGCGCTCCAGCGCGGGGATGCTGGGGCGGATGAAACGCAGCCAGAAGCGCAGGTAGGGATCGGCGACGTGGTAGCGGGAGAGCTTGGGGCGGGGCTGGGCGCTGTAGGGGAGGGCTCTGTCGATCACGCGCTTTGTGGCCAGCATGGTGAGCGTGGTCTCGAGTGTCTTATTGGACATCTGCGCGCGCTGGAGGATCGCGGTGAACACGCGCTCGCCGGCGCCGATCGCTTCGAGCGCGGCGCGTGCCTTCAGCTCCGCAGGGAACTCCGCCGCCAGGGAGCGCTCGCCGAGCACGATCAGCGGCGACTCGGGATTCTGCAGCTCGCGGCGCAGGAACCTCCAGAGGTCCTCGCCGCGGTGCCAGATCTCCGCCAGCCGCGGAAAGCCGCCGATCGCGAGGTGGGCATCGAGCGCGGATGCGGCGGGCAGCTCCAGCAGCTCTCCGATCGCGGCGGGCGAGAGCGGCTTGACGGTCATCTCGGCGAGACGTCCGTACAACGGCCGCCCATACTCGCTCAGCGCAGCCATCATCGACAGGTCGGAGCCGATCAGCAGCAGCAGCACGGGCAGGGCCTCCAGCTGACGGTCCCACTGCTTCTGGATGATCGCCTCGATTGCGGGCTCGCTTTCGATTAGAAACGGAAGCTCGTCGATCACGAGCACGAGCGGCCGTTGTGCGCGGGCGTCGCTTGCGGCGATCGTCAGCGCGGCCTCCCACGAGCCGATCGGCCCCGTGGCGGCGACGGTGGCGGCGTCGGCCGCCGAGGAGGAGGCGAGTTGCGCACCGAAGTTGCGCAGCTCCTCGGCTGCGCTCTGGCGCGAGGCGGTATAGAAGACCGCGTCGGCCTCGCTGCGCCGGATGAACTCCTCCACGAGGCGCGACTTGCCGATCTGCCGCCGGCCGCGCAAGGCAACCATCCGCCCCGACCCGGTGTGGCGCACGTGATCGAGATGGCCTTGGAGCCTGGCGAGCTCGGCCTCGCGCCCCACGAATCGCCTTGCGCTCATGGTACGAAGTGTAGCGTGCTAAACAATAGTCAATTACACTTCGTCCCCGCCTCGACACGAGGGAGTGGATGTGGAGTGGGTCGGGAATGCGGGCCGACGTCGCAAGGCCCTACGGCTGCGTGCATCACGCACGAAATGCTCGCGATCAGAGAACGGATTCGCTCGCAAACAGCGAGCAGCACGGGATCCTGGGTGTGGCGAAGCAGATGAACGCCGGTGGTGGGGCACGGAGGCCCCACCCCCAGCGGGTTGGGCGAAGCGGCCACGCGCGCGGACGATCTCCCACCCAGCCGTCTGCCCAGATTCACCCGATCGGCCGCCCAGCGGCGGCAGGTTCGCTGAAAGTCCCCGCAATTTACGGGTAAAACGTGGGAAAAGCGATGCATGTCGTGCAACCGTCATTGCGCTTTGCTAGGGTTCCGCCGCGAACGCCGAATCCATGGCCAGATGCCCTGGAACGGGGGAACCAAGTTGTTGGGGCGAATCCCACGCAGAGGACGTGGGAAGCGCAGGCTCTTTTAGCGCTAGCCCGTCAGCTAACCCCGCAGGCCAACGAAAGAGGATGTCGTCTTGCGGGTACGCGCCTTTGGCTCAGCGCTAGTCAGCATGGTGGTTCTGCTCATCGCGGCCCCCGCGGTGGTGTGGGCCAGCGGCACCGCCAAAGTCTCCGGTGGCACCTCCGCCAGCTCGGCCTCCTCGGGCTCCGCCTCCACTTCCACCCCGCCGGCCAGCCCCACCGTCACGGGGGGCTCGACCACGGAAGGCACCACCGCGGGCGGTGCGCCCAAGACGCACCTCCACACCGCGCCGATCACCGCGCGCACCGCGAGCCTCGCCTACAAAGGCCCGATCTACGAAAAGACCGCCACCGGCGCGGTCGTCCCCTACACGCCCCCGCCGCCCGCCGGCACCACCAACGGCGTGACCGGTGGCAGCTCCGTCAACCTGACGGCCAACGCCAAGCCCGAGCTGCTCGTGCCCGGCATGATCGCGCGCTACGTCAAAGGGCTCGCCGCCGCGCCGATGGATGCCCCCGCCGCGGTGCAGTCGATCATCTGGGCCGGCAACCAGCTAATCGGCCTGCCCTACATCTACGGCGGCGGCCACGGCTCCTTCATCTCGCCCGGCTACGACTGCTCCGGCACCGTCTCCTTCGCGCTGCACGGCGCCGACCTGATCGCCACGCCGATGGACTCCTCGGAATTCATGGGCTGGGGCGAACACGGGGTGGGGCAGTGGGTCACGATCTTCTCCAACCCCGAACACGCCTACATGACTGTCGCCGGCATCCGTCTCGATACCAGCCCCGCCGACGACCCCTCCGACCGGGAGGGCCCCCGCTGGCGCCCGCTGCGGCCGGAAAACAGCGGCTTCGTCAAGCGCCACCCGCTTGGGCTGTAGGAAGAGGACGCGAGTCGCCGGGTTGCGGGCGGCCGGTGGTGGGGTTGTGTATGTATTTTTCGGACCCCAACCCTTCATTTTGTGAAGTGGTTATAGGACTCAGAAAATGACATTGCCACCCGAGTGCGATTGTCTCGGTGGCGCTCCCGACTCGGGTGCACCGTGGGTTCGACCGCTCTCCGTAGGCTACGCTTGAGTCTGCCCCGTACTGCTCAGAAGATCCCAGGAGGAACGCAATGGCCGGCCTGACCGGGCGCATGTCAACCGTGGTGAAGGCGAAGGTGTCCAAGCTGCTGGACAAAGCCGAAGATCCCGCGGAGACCCTCGACTACAGCTATCAGAAGCAGGTCGAACAGCTCCAGAACGTGAAGAAGGGGATCGCCGACGTGGTGACCGCCAAGAAGCGCCTGCAGATGCAGGAGGCCACGCTTCAGCAGCAGGTCGTCAAGCTCGACACCCAGGCCCGCCAGGCGCTCTCCGGCGGCCAGGAGGACCTCGCCCGTCAGGCGCTGGAGCGCAAGAACGTGGTGCAGACCGAGCTGCAGTCGCTCGACACGCAGGTGTCCGAACTGGAGGACCAGCAGACCAAACTGGTCGACTCCGAGCAGAAGCTGCGCGCCAAGATCGAAGCCTTCCGCACCAAGAAGGAGGTCATCAAGGCGCAGTACTCCGCCGCCGACGCGCAGGTGCGGATCTCCGAAGCGGCCACCGGGGTGGGCGAGCAGATGGCCGACGTCGGCCTGGCGATGCAGCGCGCGGTGGACAAGACCGAAAACATGAAGGCCCGCGCCAACGCCGTCACCGAGCTCGAAGCGGCCGGCACCTTCGACGACATCACCGCGCTCGGCTCCGGCGAAGACGACATCGATCGCCAGCTCAAGCAGCTCTCCTCCACCTCCGCGGTGGACGACGACCTCGCCAAGCTGAAGGCCGAAGTCGGTGCCGGCCCCGCCGCGGCGGGCGAGATCCCCGCGGCGGGCGGGTCCTCCGCGGCCGCGGAGGCGTCGCAGGCTCCGGCTGAGGGTGGCCAGGGATGATCGTTCGTATCTCGGGGGACAACCAGTACCGCCTCGAGGGCGTTGACGGGCAGGTCAACGAGCTCGACAACGCGGTCGTCGCCGCGGTCGAGGCCGGCGACGAGCAGCGCTTCCGTGGCGCCTACGACGAGCTGCTCTCGTTCGTGCGCAGCCACGGCGCCCCGCTCGCCGAAGATGAGCTGGAGGGCTCCGATCTGATCCTGCCGCCGGCCGACATCTCGCTCGCCGAGGCCCAGGGCGAGTTCACGGGCGTGGGGTTGATCCCGGACTGAGAAGGGGCGTCCGCGAAGAGGGGTGAGGGCTCAGCCTCAGCCGGCTCCGCCCATCCGCTCAAGGCCGTGCCGCGAGCTGAACCGAGGAGCTCCCTCGCCTGCTCTGCCTGCTCGTGCTCGAAGGCGGGGGCCATCTGCTCGAGCGCAGCATCGTTGAGTTCAAGCTCCCCAGCCGTTGTACGCCAACGGCTCGTGGCCCGTACCACGTCGTGCAACACAGCGCGCGCCCGCTCCTCACTCAGGCGAAAATGCTCCGCAACATCCATCAGCGCGTCGATGCGGGCGGCGGTGCTGGTGTAGTCGATCGCGGTACTCAGCTCCTTCGGCCCCGGTTCCGGGTTCGGGTTGAGGTCGAAGGCGGGGGAGAGCGACCAGCCGGCGGTGCTGGTCCGCACGAAGCCGTGGTTGCGCAGGTGGTCGTCGGTGTTCGAGATGAGGATCGAAAAGGCGATCCTCCGCCACAGCTGACGCAGGTCCTCCCCGGCGCTTGGGGAGTGCCGTTCGATCACATCGGCGATGTCCAGATAGCTGCCCGGCTCACCAGCGGTGGCCTCGAGCATCGTCATCGCGCTGACGTAGCCCACGCGCTCGGCTCCCTCGCGGTCGAAGCGATCGACTATCAGCACTGTCCTCCCGGCGATCGTGTGCAGCCTCCTTCGCGAGACCGCGATCCCGGCCTCCTCCGCCAGTCTCAGGGCGACCCCCTCCCAGCGGATCACGTCCCAGGCGTCTTTGGTTGGGCTGGGGAGCTTCGCGATCGCCAAGTGGGAGTCCGCGTCCAGAACGTGTGCTTTCGGCCGTGCCCCTCCGAGTGAGCTGCCCCCGCGCAACAGCACCTCGAGCTCGGCCGTGCTCGCTTCGTCACGCTCGAGTCGCTCGGCCGCGGCGAGCAGCTCCGGGAGATCGAGGAGCTGTGGGACTCCCCAATGGTCGTCGGCCAGGTACGTCTTGCGCTCGGGATCGCGGAAGCGCAGCGCGCCCTGGCGCAGGTCATCGCGCACGCCGAGCAGATATTGGATTTCGCCGAAGCTCCGTTCGGCTCCGCCCTCGCGGCGGACCCGCTCTCGCTCCGTGCGGTGCATGAGCGTGCGCCCCCAACGATCCGGCGCGCAATCGGAGAAGGCTCCGAAGATCGCTCGATTGGACGGGGTCTGCTGGGTTCCGGCCAGGAGCGGCAGCGCGGGATCCAGCTCGTAGGCTCCGCGCCGCGCCAGGTAGCTGGTCGCATAGGCGAAGGTCGCCGACTCGGTGGCGCGCCGGCGGTGTGACCACAACCGGCCGGCGAGGAGATCCTCGCCGGCGATCTCAACGAGGACCTCGACCTCGATCTCAGCCATCGCCGTGGTCGGTCAGTTGCCGCGGCCGTACGCGCTGTGGCAGCCGCTCCTCGGAGCGCAGCCTGCCGACATCGCTCTCGTAGGGATCGAGGGCCTTGGGTAGGCTCTCGAGGATTCCGAGCGCGCGGAGAACCAGGAGCATGTTGCCCACGCTCACCCCCCCGTCGCCGTGCTCCACGCGGATCAGGGTGTCACGAGAGACGCCGGCTCGATCGGCCAGCTGGGCCTGGGTCAAGCCACGCAGCTTGCGCCACGTGGCGAGGTCATCCGCTAGATGACTGAGCGTGCGGCGGACTGGTAGTGGCAGCGGATGCCCCGACTTGGCGAGACGTTTACTTGAGGGTTGATGCAGCATATGAGAGACACTATAGCGCTTTGTGTAGCAAGTATCAGTCTCTATTTGCGCAACAAAGCTATCTAGATCGGGATCCCCCACAGCGGAAACCACCGCTCCAGTTCTGGCTCCATCGGCAGTTCCTTTCCCATCTGCGCCTTCAGCTGCAGCTCCCGCTCGGTCGAGCGTTCCTGCGATCCCCCGGCCGGCACGAACGGGTACCAGAAGCCGCGCTTGTAGTTGTAGATGAAGTACAGCTTGCGCTTCTGCGCGTCGCGGAAGGCGAACACCGCGCACAGCAGCCGCTCGCCGTGGCCGCCCATCTCGATCGAGCTGGAGACGGCGTTGATGCCCACCGCGAGGTCTTCGACGCTGGGGGCGCCGTCGGGGTTGTGCAGCACCATCCAGCGGTAGCCGTACTCGTCGTCTTTGCTCTTGACCTGCGTGCCGCTCTCGCCGCCGGTGGCGGTGACGACTTCTTCCATTTCGCGCATCGTCGCCTCGAACTCGCTGTTTTCCAGTTTCTGGAAGACGATCGCCGCGGCGCCGGCGGGGTCGATCTGGTGCTCGCTCTGGAGGGCGATGTATGCCGTGGCGATCGCAAACAGGTGGTCGGGCGCGGGGCCCTTCACCTGGTGGCGGCCCGTGAGGGCGTCGAGCAGGCCCACGGCTAGCTCTTCACCCGGCGGCCCGTGGGGGCGTCGAGCAGCCCCGCGGCTGGTGGTGGACCTGCCGGCCAGGGACTTGTGCGGGACGGGTCACTATGCGGTGCCCTGCAGCTGGGACTCCAGCCGCTCCAGCGCCGCCAGCCGCTGCTCCAGCGGCGGGTGGTCGGCGAACAGGTTCATCAGCGAGTTCTTCGCGCGCGCGGGCACGATGAAGAAGGCGCTCATCCCTTCCACCGTGCGCAGGTCGCGGCTGGGAATCCGCTCCATCGTGCCGCTGATCTTCAGCAGAGCTGAGGCGAGCGCCGAGGGGCGCCCCGTCAGCACTGCGCTGCCGCGGTCGGCGGCGAACTCGCGGTAGCGCGACAGTGCGCGCAGCAGCATGAACGAGATCGCGTAGACCACCGCGGCCGCGGCGATCGCGGCGAACATCGCCTCCTGCGCTTCCTGGTTGCGCCCGTACCCACCGCCGAAGCCGCCGCCGAAGAAGAAGCCGAACTGCACGATCAGCGACGCCACCATCGCGAAGAAGCTCGCCAGGGTCATCACCATCACGTCGCGGTTGATCACGTGGGTCAACTCGTGCGCCATCACCCCTTCGAGCTCCGCGGGGGAAAGCAGCTGCAGGATCCCCCGCGTTGCGCACACAGTCGCGCCTTTCTGGGAGCGGCCCATCGCGAACGCGTTGGGCATCGGGTGCTCCATCACGCACACCCGCGGCTTGGGCAGGTCGGCCTGCACGCACAGCCGTTCGATGATCCCGTGCAGCTCCGGCTCCTCCTGGGGCGAGACCTCCTTGACGCCCATCGTCCCCATCGCGATCTTGTCTGAGGTGAACAGCTGCAGCCCCATCAGCGCCAGCGCGACCACGAGGATCGTCACGCCGCTCGCCCCGACCGCGAACAGCACGCCCACCAGCACCACGTACACGACGACCAGCAGGAACATCGTCAGCACCATCCGCGCCTGCAGGCCCGTGTCCTTGCCGAACGCCTTGCGCCCCTGTCTGTGTGCGGTGGCAGCCATCGACGTAATTGTCGCAGACGGGGATTGCCATTCCCTAAAGGCGCCGGGCTGCGTAGGTGTCGCTCTTGCCTCGATCTTGCCCGCGCTCCACTCCTTCGCACGCGGGGGTCCCTGGCGACGCCCGGACCTGCGGTGACGCCTTAGAGTGGCCTCTGTGAAACCCGCCTTCGACGTCTTCGGCATCTCGATCAAGAGCTTCGGCGTCGTCTTCGCACTCGGCTTCCTCGCCTGCGGGCTGCTCGTGGCGCGCCGCCTGCGCGAGCTCGGCAAGCCGGTGGACTGGGCGTATGAGATCGTGTTCGCCGCCCTGATCGGCGGGCTGGTGGGGGCGCGCGGGTACTTCGTGATCCAGAACTACAACGAAGTCAAGGGCCACCTCTTCAAGAGCATCTTCTCCGGCTCGGGGCTGGTCTGGTACGGGGGCGTGATCGGCGGGGCGATCGGCGTGTTCCTGTGGATGCGCTGGCGCGACCAGCTGCGGCTGATCATGCTCGACATGTGTGCCACCGCGCTCGCCTTGGGGTACGCGATCGGGCGCATCGGCTGTCAGGTCTCAGGCGACGGCGACTACGGGATCCGCTCCTCGTTGCCGTGGGCGATGGGCTACCCGCACGGCACTGTCCCCACCCCGCCGGGGGTCACCGTGCAGCCGACCCCGATCTACGAGACCGTCACGATGGGTCTCGTCGCCTACCTGCTGTGGCACCTGCGCGACCGCGTGCGCCCCGGGGTCGTGTTCGCCCTCTACTGCCTGCTCTCCGGCTTCGAGCGCTTCCTCGTCGAGTTCATCCGTCGCAACAAAGAGGTGCTCTTCGGGCTCACCGCTCCACAGCTGGAGAGCATCGTGCTGATGATCGTCGGCGCGGTGTGGCTGTCGCTGATGATGCGCGGCGGGCGCGGCCTCTCCGGCCTGCGGGCGGATGGGTCCTCCGGTGGGGCCGGGTCCAAGCCCGCGCGTCCCGCCACCGCCTGACCTCGGGCCACACGCGATAATCAACGGCGCAATGGCCACGGAGACCACCACCGGCATCGCGGAGAGCCTCGCGCGGGTCTTCCCGCTGGGCAGCCGCATCGACGAGCGGGGGCGCCTGGAGGTGGGTGGGTGCGACACGATCGAGCTGGCGCGCGAGTTCGGCACCCCGGCGTACGTCGTCGCCGAGGACGACCTGCGGGCGCGGGCGCGGGCCTTCGTCGAGGCGGCCCGTGCCGCCTGCGCGGAGGCGGGCGAGACCGCTGATGCCGGGGGGCCGGGGCCCAACCCTGGCGCCGGGGAGTTGAGGCGCGACCCCGGCCCCGGGGCGGAACTGCACGTGCTATTCGCCTCCAAGGCGTTCCCCTGCACCGCCGTGTTGCGCACGCTCGCACAAGAGGGGCTGTGGTGCGATGTGGCATCCGGCGGGGAGATGCACCTCGCGCTGCAGGCCGGCTTCGCGCCCGAGCGGCTGGTGCTGCACGGCAACGCCAAGTCCGAGGCCGAGCTGCGGATGGCGCTGCGCCACCGCGTGGGGCTGATCGTGATCGACAACCTCGACGAGGTCGCCGCCTTGGAGCGCCTGTTGGGGGATTCGAGTCCCACCCACCCGAGTCCCACCCACCCGAGTCCCGCCCCCCCGGAGCTTGCCGACCTCCCTCCCCAGCCGGTGTTGGTGAGGGTCACGCCCAACGTCAAAGGCGACACGCACGAGAAGATCTCCACCGGCCAGGCCGACTCGAAGTTCGGCTTCGCGATGGACCAGGTGGCGGGCGCGGTCGAGCGCATCCGCGGCATCCCGGGCCTGGCGCTGGAGGGCGTGCACGCGCACATCGGCTCGCAGCTGTTCGATCTCGAGCCCTTTCGCCGCGAGGTCGCCCAGCTCGCCGGGCTGCGCGAGCTCGCCCCGGGGGACGGATTTCCCACCTGGGACCTCGGCGGTGGCCTCGGCGTGGCGTACACCGCCGAGCAATGCCCCCCCTCGATCGAGGAGTACGTGGGCGCTCTCGTCGAGGCCGCGCGCGAGCGCCTCGGCGACTACCGGCGCCTGCTGATCGAGCCCGGCCGCGCGCTCACCGCCAACGCCGCGGTGACGCTGTACACGGTGCAGAGCGTCAAGCGCAACGTCTCCACCTGGGTGGCGGTGGACGGCGGCATGTCCGACAACCTGCGCCCAATGCTGTACGGGGCGTTGTACGAAGCGCACGTCGCCGACCGCCCCGGCGGTGGCACCCCATGCGTGTTGGCCGGCAAGCACTGCGAGTCGGGCGATGTGATCGTGCGCGAGGCTTTGCTCGACGACCCCCGCCCCGGCGACGTGATCGTGACACCCGCCACCGGGGCCTACGGATATGCGATGGCCAACAACTACAACGGCGTTCCCCGCCCGCCTGTCATCTTCTGCAAGGACGGCGACGCGCGCGTGGTGGTGCGGCGCGAGTCCTACGACGATCTCATCGGCCGCGATGTCGCATAAATCGGCCGCGATGTCGCATAAATCGGCCCGCGATGTCGCATAAGGCCTGCCTGCCCGCGATGGCGCTCGCGGACGAGCGGGTGGCGACCCCATCCGCGAACTGCTCGACGAGGGAGGTATCCCCCCGCGATGCCCGCTGAGCCCTTCCGCATCGGCCTGCTCGGCCACGGCACGGTGGGCGGCGCCTTCGCGACGCTGCTGCAGGAGCGCGCCGATGAGATCGAGCGCTTCAACGGCCGCCGCCCGGTGGTCACCGGCGTGCTGACGCGCACGCGCGGAGAATTCGCCGAGATCCTCCCCGAGGCGGACATCATCGTCGAGGTGATGGGCGGGGTGGAGCCCGCACGCGAGCACCTGCTGGCGGCGATGCGCGCCGGCATCGACATCGTCACCGCCAACAAGCAGCTGCTCTCCCAGTACGGGGAGGAGCTGTTCGAGACCGCGCGCGAGCACGGCGTGCGGCTGCGCTTCGAGGCCGCCGTCGCCGGCGCCGTCCCGGTGGTGCGCGTGCTGGAGGAGTCGCTGTCGGCGACCCCGATCGAGCGGATCCACGGGATCGTCAACGGCACCACCAACTACATCCTCGGCGAGATGGACCGCGGCGGCACCTACCCCGAGGCGCTCGCGGAGGCCCAGCGCCGCGGCTACGCCGAGGCCGACCCGTCAGACGATGTCAGCGGCAGGGACGCGGCGGCGAAGATGGCGATCCTCGCGCGCCTGGCGTTCGGCGCGCCGGTGCACCTCGACGACGTGCGCTACGAGGGGATCGAGCAGCTGCAGCCGGACGACCTGCGCTCGGCGCGCGAAATGGGCCTCGGCCTGAAGCTGATCGGCACCGCCGAGCGACTCGGAGGCGGGCTGTCGGTGAGGGTGCACCCCGTGTTCCTCTACGCCGGCCACCCGCTCTCCTCGGTGTCGGGCCCGTTCAACGCGGTGACGGTGGAATCGGAGACGGTCACCGAGATCACCCTCTCCGGCCCCGGCGCCGGTGGTCGCCAGACCGCGAGCGCGGTGCTGGGCGACGTCGTCAGCGTGATGACCGGCGGCGCCCAGCCGCCCGCCCCGCCGCTGGCGTTACCGCTGCTGCAGGACGTGGAGAGCGCCTTCTACCTGCACTTCGACGTCGCCGACCGCCCGGGAGTGCTGGGGGCGATCGCGCAGGTGCTGGGCGAGCACGGCGCCTCGATCAAGTCGGTGATGCAGCGCCGCGTGGGCGGCGACGTGGTGCCGCTAACGATGGTGCTGCACCCGCTGATGGAGTCGCGTCTGCGCGAGGCGCTGGCGCAGATCGCCGGGCTGGAGCTGGTGCGCTCGGCCCCGCGTGCGATCAGGGTGATAGAAGAGGAGTTCGGATGAGACCTTCACTGATCGAGCGCTGGCGCGAGCGCCTGCCGTTCGCGCCCGAGGACCCGGTGGTGAGCCTCTGCGAGGGTGAGACGCCGCTGCTGTCGGCGCCCGTGATCTCGGAGATGGTGGGCGCCGAGGTGCACCTGAAGCTCGAGGGCGGCAACCCCACTGGCAGCTTCAAGGACCGCGGCATGACCTGCGCCGTGTCGGCGGCGGTGCGCGAAGGCTCCAAGGCGGTGATCTGCGCCTCCACGGGCAACACCGCGGCGAGCGCCGCCGCGTACGCCTCGCGCGCCGGGCTCACCTGCGCGGTGATCGTGCCGGACGGCAAGATCGCGATCGGCAAGCTCGCGCAGACGCTGATCCACGGGGGTCGCGTGATCGCGCTGTCGGGCAACTTCGACCGGGGCCTGGAGCTGGTGCGCGAGCTGGTGGAGCGCCACCCGATCACGCTGGTCAACTCCGTCAACGAATTCCGCATCGAAGGCCAGAAGACCGCAGCGTTCGAGCTGGTGGAGGCGCTCGATGGCGGCCCCGACCTGCTGTGCATCCCCGTGGGCAACGCCGGCAACGTCACCTCCTACTGGCGCGGCTTCACCGAGATGGGCGCCGCCCCGCGGCTGTTCGGCTTCCAGGCCGAGGGCGCCGCGCCGCTGGTGCTCGGCCACCCCGTCGAGCACCCCGAGACCGTCGCCAGCGCGATCCGGATCGGCAACCCGGTGCGCTGGGAGGACGCGATGGCGGCGATGACCGACTCGCGCGGTGCGATCCGCTCCGTGGCCGATGGCGAGATCCTCGCCGCCTACCGCCTGCTGGCGGCCAAGGAAGGCCTCTTCTGCGAGCCGGCCTCCGCGGCCTCGGTCGCGGGCCTGCTCAAGTACGGCGCCGACGGGGCGGAACGGGTCGTGTGCGTGATGACCGGTAGAGGCCTCAAGGACCAGCAGACGGCGCTGGACAACTCCAACGGCCGCGTGATCCCCTGCGCGGCGGAAACGGTGGCGCTGGAAGAGGCGGTTCTGGGTGATCCGTAGTCCGGCCCAACACCTTCTGGGTAAGGCCGAAAAAGAATCGACAACCTGCAGGTCGAGAGTCGCGAGTAGGGCGAAAGACCGCGTGGAGTGGTGGGGATGATACGCCGCCGCGTCGTGCGCGCGCCGGCCTCATCGGCGAATCTGGGCCCCGGCTTCGACTGCATGGCGGCGGCGCTCGCGCTGCACGTGACGCTGGAGGTGGAGGAGACGGGGCGCTTCGCGGTCGAGACCGAGCTGCCGCTGCCGCGGGGCCGGGACAACCTCTGCGTGCGCGCCTTCGAGCGCCTGCACCCCGCGGAGGGCTTCACCTTCCGCATCCACTCCGACATCCCGCTCGCCGGCGGCATGGGCTCGAGCGCCGCGGCGATCGTCGCGGGCCTGATGGCGGCCGACCACATCTTCGAGCTGGACGCCCCGCTGCTCGACCTGGCCACGGAGCTGGAGGGCCACCCCGACAACGTGGCGGCGGCCATGCACGGCGGCTTCGTCGTGTGCACCGACGGCCAAACCACCCGCTTCGATCCCCCCACCGGGCTGGAGGCGCTGGCGGTCGTGCCGCACGACCCCGTACGCACCCAGGCCGCGCGTGAAGCGCTCCCCGCCGAGGTGCCAATGCAGGACGCCGTCTTCAACGTGGCCCACGGCACTCTCTTGACGCTCGGCCTTGCCCGCGGCGACTGGGATCTCGTGGCACGCGGCCTGCAAGACCGCCTCCACCAGTCCCATCGAGCCCACCTCTTCCCCCGCTCCTTCCAGCTGACACAGCGCGCCCCCAAGCTCGGCGCCCTCGGCGCCACGATCTCCGGCGCCGGTCCGACTGTGTTGGTGTGGTGCTTCTACGAGCAGACCGGCGCCGTGGTCGAGGCGCTGCGCGGGGAGATCGAGGGCTGGGCCGAGCTGTTGCGAGTCCCCTTCGAGCCGCAGGGAGCTTACGTGGGGGGGTTGTAGGGCTGGGAGTTGGGTGTCTACTCGCGCATGAAGAGCGTCAAGGGGCCGAGGACCATGCCCTATTTCCGGGGACTTCCACTCGCAAACTTGGCGCGTTTGGGTCCTTGTGCGTCGCCTGCTGGTCCCTACCCCAACCCCGCCAGCCGCCCCCGAGCCTCCTCGAACCCCGGCATCCGGGCGAGCACCTCCCCGGCGACTGCGACGTAGTCGGTGCCGAGGTCGGGGCGGTGGTCGAGAATCGAGACGGCGCGCTCGGAAGATTCGGCGTAGGCGATCGAGGAGCGCACGACCGTGTCGAGCACTCGCTCGCCGAGCTGCTCGCGCAGGGAGGCGAGCGCCTCGCGGGAGTGCACGGTGCGCATGTCGGCGAGGTTGAGCAGCACGCCGAGCAGCTCCAGCTCGGGGTTGAGCGTGTCGCGCGCGAGCTCGATCACCTCGAGCGCCTGCTCGACGCCCTGCAGCGCGAAGTACTGGGCCTCGGCGGTGATCAGCGCGAAGTCGGCGGCCACCAGCGCGTTGACGGTGAGCAGGCCGAGCGATGGGGGGCAGTCGATCAGCACGAGCTCGTAGGCGTCGGCGGGCAGCTTCGCGAGCGCCCGCCGCAGCGTCAGCTCGCGCCCCAGGCGACCGCCGAGCGCGAGCTCGGTCTCGGCGAGGTTGAGGTTGGCGGGGATCACGTCCCCGTGGATCGCCTCGGCGGCGCCGGCGCGCCCGCTCAGCACGTCGCCGATCGTCGGCTGCGCGTCGGGGGGCACGTCGAAGTAGTCGGAGAGGTTGCCCTGCGGGTCGAGGTCCACCGCCAGCGTGCGCACCTGCGCGCGTCGCAGTGCGTCCGCGAGCGTGCGCACCGTGGTCGTCTTGCCCGTGCCTCCCTTCTGCGAGAGGACCGCGATCGTCTGTGCCATGGGCGCGATACTACGGGGACGGCGGCACGGGCGCTGGTTGTGGCCTTGCGGGGATGGACCGCGGCCGGTGGTTGACGCGACTCGTGAGGATGTCGGGTTGATGTGGTCGGCAGCGAGCATTAGTATCCGGGTATGGAGGAGGAGCCGGAGAGGGACGCGGAGGCTGGTGGACCCGCCGCCCGGGGCGTGCAGGTCCCCGCTGGCGAGGAGGTGAGCGCGCGGGACAGCGCGATGCTCGACGCTGCCGCCCACTTCGAATACCACACGGAGTTCGACTGGGACAGCGAGCACGGCGACGAGGATTGGTCGATCCGCTGCTACGACGTGCACAAGCGCCTCGGCGGGGTGCCGGTGCTGGACGGGCTCAACGTGGCGATCCCCGACCAGACGATCACGACCGTGCTCGGTCCCTCGGGGACGGGCAAGAGCGTGCTGATCAAACACCTGATCGGCCTGATGTTCCCCGACTCCGGCGACATCATCGTGAAGGGCTTGTCGGTGCCCAGCCTGCCGATGCAGGAGCTGCTCAAGCTGCGCCGCAGGATCGGGGTGCTGTTCCAGGACGGCGCGCTGTTCGGGTCGATGTCGCTGTACGACAACGTCGCCTTCCCGCTGCGCCAGCACACCGACATGTCGGAGGCGCAGATCTCACAGCGGGTGCGCGAGCGGGTCAACGACGTGGGGCTGACCGACGCGATCGACTACTACCCCAACCAGCTGTCGGGGGGCATGCGCAAGCGCGCCGGGTTTGCCCGCGCGCTGGTGATGGAACCGGAGATCGTGATCTTCGACGAGCCCGACTCGGGTCTGGACCCGGTGCGCACGGCGCTGCTGTGCGAGTTGATCCAGGAGATGCACGGCCTGCACGGGGGCACCTACATCGTCGTTACCCACGACATCGCCTCGGCGCGGCGGATCGGCGAATACATCGCGCTGCTGTGGCGTGGGCGGATTGTGGAGGCGGGCGACGCCTCGAAGATGTTCTCCTCGGAGAACCACTTCGTGCGCCAGTTCCTCAGCGGCTCCGCCGAGGGCCCGCTGGGGATGGATTGAGAAAGAAGCGGGAAGGGAAAAAGGTCTCCCTTCCGATCTTCCTCCGGCGGATTGGAGAGAGCTGGCGATTCCGCGTCGCCGTGCGTGGATTCATTTTTTGCGCCCTCTAACCAAATGAGATCTAGACTCAATCTCATTTGGTAGGCCCGCAAAAGAGCTTTGCCCCAGCCGTCGGGCCGCTTGTTCTTCTTCTGCTTCTTCTCGGCCCTATACCAAATAAGACTCAATCTGATTTGGTTAGGGCGTTTAAAGAGCTTCCGCGCAGTCGGCGGGCGGGTTGCGTTCTTCTTTTCGGCCCTCTAACCAAATGAGATCAAGACTCAATCTCATTTGGTAGGGGGACCAAATTTATTGGCTGCGTGTAGCTCGACCATGGCCTGCCGGTCGAGGTAGGGTCGATCGATCGAGGTGGGGCCGACTGACGCATCTGTCTGTTGCGGGCGCCCCATCGTATGCGAACATACGTTCGCCCATGGTCGTATGCGTCCATCTTCCCCGCTTCGAGCTGACCGTCGCCGCCGGCGGCGCCGAGGCGCTGGCAGGGCATGCGCTGGCGATCGCGCCGGCGCCCGGAGGAGAGGCCCGGGTGGGGGAGGTATCGGGGGCCGCGGAGGCGCAGGGCGTCACGCGCGGGATGGCGCTGGGGGAGGCGCTCGCGCGCTGCCCGCGACTGCGCCTGGTGGCGGGCGATCCGCTGGGGGTGGCGCAGGAGTGGGGGCGGGCGGCACGAGCGCTGGAGGGGATCGGCGCTGCTCTGGAGCTGCCGCGGGCCGGCCTCGCGTACTTCGAGTCCGACGGTTTGCTCGGGCTGCACGGGGGGGAGGAGGGGGTGGTTGCTGCCGCGCGCCTAGCGCTGCGGCGCCCCGCGAGAGTGGGCGCGGGCCCGACGCGCTTCTGTGCGCTTGCCGCGGCGCTGGAGGTCCGCTCGCGCCGCGCACGGATCGTCGCTTCCTCTTCCGTACAGGGCGATCTCACCGCACGGGGCAGCACCTCCGCGCGGTCTGGCTACGCGCTAGACGGTTCCGCGCCACGTGGCTCCGCACTGCACGGCTCCGCACTGCACGGTTCCGCACTGCACGGTTCCGCACTGCACGGCTCCGCGCCGGGCGGTCACTCCCCGCAGCCCGACCACCGCGCGGCCCGCCGCTACCTCGCCTCTCGGCCGGTGACGCTGCTCGGCTTTCGCGCGGAGACCGCCGCGCTGGTGGAGCCCCTCACGCGGCTGGGGATCGAGACGCTCGGGGCGCTGGCGGCGCTGGGACGCGATGCGGTGGCCGATCGCTTCGGCGCGCCAGGGGTGCTCGCGCGGCGCTTGGCACGCGGCGAGGACGACCCGCTGCGCACGCACATCGCCGAGGAGCGCCTGCGGGAGTCGCTGGAGCTGGAGGAGGCCAACTCGGGGCCGGCGCTGGAACGCGTGCTCGGCGTGCTCGTCAACCGCCTGCTCGCCCGCCCCGAGCGGCGCGGACGGACGCTGCGCGCGCTGAGCATCTCCGCGCGGCTGGTGGAGGGCGGCACCTGGCGTGAGCGGGTGGTGCTGCGCGAAGCGCTGTCCGACCCGCGGCGGATGCGCCTCGCGCTCGCGCCGCGTCTGGCGTTGCTCCCCGCGCCCGCTGACTACCTGCGCCTCGAGGCCGAGCGCTTCGGCCCTCCGGAGGGAGCGCAGGGGGCACTGTTCGACCCGGACTCCACCAGCCCTGCTCGCCGGGAGAAGCACCGCGAGCGCCTGCGGGAGGCCGTGGCTCAGGTGCGCGTGGCGGCCGGTCCGGAGGCGGCGCTGCGCGCGGTGTGCGTCAACCCCGACTCGCGCGTGCCCGAGCGGCGGGTCGTCTTCACCCCCTTCCCGGGATGAGGGGCCACGCTCCCACAGCCTCGAGCGGGACCCGGACGCTCAACCTGCCCCGGCCCGCGCGCGTGCGGATGGGCCCCGGTGGTGCGCCGCGCACGGTGGACGGCCGGCAGATCGAGCAGGTACGCGAGTCGTGGCTGATCGAGGACCGTTGGTGGACCGGCCGGCCGCTGCGTCGCCGCTACTGGGAGATCGTGAGCGCAGGTGGGCGCAACCTCGTCGTCTTCCACGACCTCTGCTCCGGCGAGTGGTTTACCCAGGCTGGTTGAGAGGTGGGCACGGTGGATGTCGGCGGGATGAGTGTCGATGGGGTGGGTCTCGGTGAGGTGGGGGTTGGCGGGGTGGATGGGGGTAGGCCGGACGGGGGCAAGGCGAGCGGGGGCGGGGCCAACGGGAAGCAGTACATCGAGCTGCACTGCCACTCGGCCTACTCATTCCTGGATGGGACTTCGCTGCCGGATGAGCTGGCGCGGCGGGCTGGGGAGCTCGGTTATGAGGCGCTGGCGCTCACCGACCACAATTCCGTGTCCGGTTCGATGGAGCTCGCCCAGGCCGCCGCGGCGTACGGGATCCGCGCGCTCCACGGCGCCGAGCTCGATGTCGCGGTGGCGGGCGGTGGCCGTGTCGATGGCCGGCACTCCACTGGCGTCGATGGCCGGCACTCCACTGGCGTCGATGGCCGACACCCCACCGGCGGGCCTCCGAGCGATCGTGTCTTCCACCTGACGCTGCTGGTGCGCGACGCGCGCGGCTGGCGCAACCTCTGCCGGCTGCTGACCTTGGCGCACGCCCACACGCGCGAAGGGCTCGGGCACCGCGAGCGGGGCGAGCCGTCGGTGAGCCTGGAGGCGGTGCGTGAACACAGCGAGGGGCTGGTGTGCCTCACCGGCTGCGCCACCCACGGCGTGCACGACGAGCCGACCGCGCGGCGGCTGCTGGAGGCGTTCGGGCCGCATGGCCTGCGCGTGGAGTTGCAGCGCCCCTACGCCCGCCACGATCGCGCGCGCAACCGGGCGCTGCAGGCGCTTGCCCGGCGCCTCGGGGTGGCGTGCGTGGCCAGCGGCGACGTCCACGCCCACGCGCGCAGTCGCGCGGAGCTGCAGGACGCCTTCGTGGCGCTGCGCCACCGCACCACGCTCGACGCCAGCGAGCCGCTGCGGCGCGGCAACCACAGCCACGTGCTGGCCGCCCCCGCGGCGATGGCGGCGCGCTTCGCCGAGCACCCCGACGCGGTGCGCGAGACGGTGCGTCTCGCCGAGCAGCTGCGCTTCGACCTGACGCGCGACCTCGGTTACCGCTACCCGGGCTCGGAGGACCCCGGCGCGATGCGCCGCCTCGCGGAGCTGTGCGGTGTGCGGCTGGAGGAGCGCTACGGCGCCCGGGCCGCTGCCGGCGGAGGAGGATCGGGCGGTGACGGCAGTCGAGGGAGCGGGGAGGGCAAGCGGGGCAGGGGGAGCGCTGCGGCGATGCACTCCGAGGCCGCGGCGCGGCTGGAGGAGGAGCTGCGGATCATCGACGAGCTGGAGCTCGCGGGGTTCTTCCTGCTGCACCACGAGCTGCTGGAGCTGGCCCGCGAGGTCGCCGCCGAGGTACGCGGGCCAGACTCCGCTCGCGCGCTGCTTACGCCCGGGCGCGGGCGGGGCTCGTCGGTGTCCTCGATCGTCTGCCACCTCACCGGCCTCTCGCACATCGACCCGATCAGCAATCGCCTGTTACTCGGGCGCTTCCTGCACACCGGCCTCGAGTCGTTGCCCGACATCGACCTCGACTTCCCGCGTGACATCCGCGAGGTGCTGATCCCCCGCGTGCACGAGCGCTACGGCAATGAGCGCGCCGCGCTGGTCGCCGCCTTCCCGACCTTCCGCGCGCGCGGGGCGATCCGCGAGCTGGGCAAGGTGCTCGGCCTGCCTCCGGGAGAGATCGAGCGCGTGGCCCGAGCGGCGGACAACTACCGCGGTGCCGCCGAGCACGACATCGACGGCGCGCTCGGCCGGGGAGCCGGGGGCTCAGGGGCGGGCTCCTTGGAAGAGGGGCCCGTGGTGGGCTCATCGGCGCAGGCGCGCTCCGGGGCGGACCTGGAGAGGACTCCCATGGGAGTGGATGTGCCGCCCGCCTCCCCCCGCTGGGCGTGGCTGGCGCGCCTGGTGGCCGAGGCGTATGGGCTGCCCCGTCACCTCTCCCAGCACCCCGGCGGAATGGTGATCTCCACGCGGCCGCTAATCGACTGCTGCCCCGTGGTGCCCGCCGCGATGGAGGGCCGCCAGATGGTGCAGTGGGACAAGGACTCCTGTGCCGACGCCGGCTTCCTGAAGATCGACCTGCTGGGCCTGGGGATGCTCTCCGCCGTGGAAGGGTGCGTCGAGCTGATCGCTCGCGCGCGCGGCGAACGGATCGACCTCTCGCGCATCCCCTTCGACGACCCCGCCACCTTCCGGGCGGTGCGCCGCGCGGACACGGTGGGGGTCTTCCAGATCGAGAGCCGCGCGCAGATGCAGTCGCTGCGGCGCACGCTCCCCGAGAGCCTCGACGATCTCACCGTGCAGGTCGCGATCGTGCGCCCCGGCCCGATCCAGGGCGGCGCGATCAACCCCTACATCGAGCGCCGCCGTCGCCTGCGCGTAGACCCCACCTACGAGGTGCCCTACCCCCATCCATCGCTGCGTCCCGTGCTGGAGAGCACGCTCGGCACCGTGATCTTCCAAGATCAGGTGATGGAGGTCGCCCAGGCGTTCGCCGGCTTCTCCCCCCGCGAGGCCGACGGGCTGCGCCGCGCGATGAGCCGCAAGCGCTCCCACGAGGCGCTGCAGAGCCACCGCGAGCGCTTCATCGCCGGCGCCCGCCGGCACGTCGGCGCCGACCCCGCCACGGCGCGGCAGGTGTGGGAGATGGTGGAGGGCTTCGCCGGCTTTGGCTTCCCCAAGGCGCACGGCGCCGCCTTCGGGCTGCTCGCCTACCAGTCCACCTGGCTGCGTGTCCACTACGGCCCCGAGTTCCTCTGCGCGCTGATGAACGAGCAGCCGATGGGCTTCTACGCCCCGGACACGCTCGTGCACGAGGCCGAAGTTCGCGGCATCCCCGTGCTCGGGCTCGACATCAACGCCTCGGAGGTGGGGTGCACGGTGGAGGCGCTGATCGCACCTGCCTCCTCGGGGGAACCGCGAGGGGTGGAGGAGCCGAACGGGACGGTGGAAGGGCGTGGCGTGGCGGAGACGCGCCTGGGTGTACGTCTCGGCCTCGGCTACATCAAGGACGTTCGCGCCGATCAGATCCGTCAGCTGGTTGCCGAGCGGGAGCGCGGCGGGCACTTCCGCAACCTTGGGGATTTGGCTGCGCGCTGCGGCGCCGGACGCCCGACGCTGGAGCAGCTGGCGTGGTCGGGCGCCTGCGACGGACTGGTGGATGAGTCCGCCGACGCGATTTGCCACGCGGGGGGAGCGGCGAGGGCCGGTGCACCCGGGGCGGCTGCCGGAATGAGGGAGAGGGCGGGCGCCCCTGGTGCGGACGCCCGCCGCCGCCTCGCCCTGTGGCAGCTCGGGATTGCCGCGCCCGGACGAGCGGTGGGCGCAAGGGGCACCCAGCTCGCTCTGCCGCTGGGGCTCCCTGAGGCGCCGCGCCTGCGCCCGCTCACTCGATGGCAGCGGCTGATCGCCGACTACGCCGCCACCGGGGTGACCGTCGGCGATCAGGCGATCGCCGCGCTGCGCCCCCGGCTCACCGCGCGGATGCTCGCCACCTCGCCCCAGCTTGCCCGGCTGCCCCAGGGCTCCGCCGTCACCGTCGCCGGCCTCGTGATCGCCCGCCAGCGGCCCGGCACCGCGAAGGGCACGATGTTCCTGCTGTTCGAGGACGAGTGGGGCCACATCAACCTGATCGTCCCGCGCGCGGTGTACGAGCGCCACCGTCCGCTCGCCCGCGCCGAGCCGTTGCTGCTTGCCCGCGGGCGCCTGGAGCGCAGCGAGGTCGAGCGCGTCCCGGGCATGGAGGAGGTGCCTCCCGTGGTAAATGTGGTCGTGGGCGAGCTGGCCCCGCTGGAGCGCTTCCTCGCGCCCGCCGTTGGGGAGCGTGTCACCGGGCAAGCACAGGTCCACCGTCTGCGTCCCGGTTTCGCGCAGCAGGACGGCGCTGGCGTGGTGGATGGCGATGGGGCGGGCCAGGACGGGGAGGAGGACGGCGCCGAAGTGGGGGCGAGCCTGCGAGCCGTCGCCCCGGCCGTGCAGAGCTTTGCGTCCGGGCGGCGGCGGTAGGAACCCATCGCCGGGAGGCCGGTTGTCGTTGGCTGATTTCCGCCAGACAGCTGGGGTTCGGGTCGTCATCATCCAGACATGGCTTCCATTCGCAAGGAGATCAAGGTCGATGCGAGCCCGGAGGACGTGTGGTCCGCGGTTCGTGATTGGGGGGCGCTGCATGAGCGTCTCGTGCCGGGCTTCGTGGTCGATACCCGCCTCGACGGAGACGACCGGATCGTCACCTTCTTCAACGGCACGGTCCTCCGGGAGGTGCTCGTGGACCTTGATGATGAGGCCCGCCGGCTCGTGTGGTCGGTGGTCGACGGACCGTACACCCACCACAACGCATCGGCGCAAGTCTTCGCCGATGGAGAGAACGCGGCCACGTTCGTTTGGGTGGCCGATCTGCTGCCGGACGCGGTTGCGCTTCCTACCAGCGAGATGATGGAGCAGGGGACGCAGACCGTCAAGAAGACAATCGAGGCTCAGAGGGGCGCGACGATGGGAGTGGCCCCAGCCAGCTAGGAGTTTGCTCGCCAGGAGTAGCCCGGGCCAGCAGAGATCGCCGCAAGGGAGTAGCCCTCATCGCTAGGAAGCCGCCGTTAGGGGAATCGACCCCAACCCGCTAGGCTCCTCCCACCGTGAACTACCGCAAGCTCGGCGCCAGCGACCTCGAGGTGTCGGAGATTAGCCTTGGCTCGTGGCTGACCTACTCCGGCGGGGTGGAGCGCGCGCAGTCGGAGGCTTGCGTGAAGGCGGCGTTCGAGGCGGGGATCAACTTCTTCGACACCGCCAACGTCTACGGGCGGGGGGCGTCGGAGACGCTGCTGGGGGAGGTGCTCGCTGGGTATGAGCGCTCCTCGTATGTGCTTGCCACGAAGGTCTACTTCCCGATGTCCGACACCGATCGGGGGCTTTCGGCGGCGCAGATCCACAAGCAGATCGATGCTTCGCTCGCGCGTTTGCGTACCGATTACGTCGATCTCTACCAGTGCCACCGCTACGACGAGCAGACGCCGCTGGAGGAGACGATGGAGGCGCTCGCCGAAGTGGTGCGGGCCGGCAAGGCTCGTCACATCGGCTTCAGCGAGTGGCCCGCGCCGCGGATCGCCGAGTCGCTGGAGCTGCCCGACGTCGAGCGCTGGGTATCCAGTCAGCCGCAGTACTCGATGATCTGGCGCGCGCCCGAGGCCGAGGTGATCCCGCTGTGCGAGCGCGAGGGGATCTCGCAGATCGTGTGGTCGCCGCTCGCCCAGGGAGTGCTCACCGGCAAGTACCCGCCCGGGTCGCCGCCGCCATCCGACTCCCGCGCGACGAGCGAGAGCATGAGCGTGTTCATGAGCCAGCTGCTCGACGACCGTGTGCTGGAGGCCGTGCAGCGGCTGGTGCCGATCGCGGAGGGCGCGGGGCTCACGATGGCGCAGCTTGCGCTTGCGTGGGTGCTGCGCGAGCCCAATGTCGCCTCGGCGATCGTCGGCGCCAGCCGGCCCGAGCAGGTGCACGCGAATGCCTCCGCGTCCGGCGTCGCCCTCGACCCCCCAATCCTCGCCGCGATCGACGAGGCGATGGGGGATGTCGTGGTCAGGTAGAGGTTCGTCGGCCCCACCCAGCCGGAGAAGCTTGGGTTGGTGGTGAATTGGGGAGGGTGGCGGATGACGCCGACGCCCGGACCCCCGCCGCGGTGGAGGAGGTCACGGGCGCCTTGGTGGGAGCTGGTTGGACCCAGTCCTCAGTCGGCCTTCACGGCGGAGACGTCGACGAGGATCTTCACCTTGTCGCTCACCACCATGTTGCCCGAGCCCAGCGCGGCGTTGAAGCGCATCTCGAAGTCCGAGCGGTTGATCTGGGTGCTCGCGGAGATGCCCACGCGCGTCTTGCCCTGGTGGTCCTCCGGCTCGTAGCCCTCCAGCGTCGCCTTCAGCGTGACCGGGCGCGTGACCCCGTGGATGCTGAGGTCGGCGTCGATCTCGAATTCGTCCTCGCCGGTCGCGCGGATCGCGGTCGAGCGGAAGCCGATCTCGGGGTACTTGTTGACCTCGAAGAAGTCCGCCGAGCGCAGGTGGTCGTCGCGCTGGGGCTCACGCGTGTCGACGCTCGCGGTTTTCACCGTGCCGTACGCGACGGCGCCGTCGGGGCCCACCTCGAGCGTCCCCTCGAACTCCTTGAACTGGCCCTTCACGGTGGCGATGCCGAGGTGTTTGACCTGGAACTCCACGCTCGAGTGGACGGGGTCGACCTTCCACGTGCCCGTGGGGACGGAGAGGGCCGTGGCGGCTGGGCTGGCGGACTGTGTGGACATCGGAGCTCCTTTTTCGGGGAAGGGATGGCAGAAGGGTCATACCCACTTGGGATAAGTACCCTCATGTAGTTGCGTATACAACCTTATCAAAGGTAAGTGCACGTGCAACTACCTCCGTTCGGGGAGCCAGGGAGAAACGGAGGAAGCGAGGCGGGAGGCCTGAGGTGGGGGGAGGCCTGGGGTGGGGTGCCTGAGGCGTGATCTCAGGAGGGTGCCTGGAATGGGGCGCCTGAGGCAGTGATCTGAGGCGGGTCTTGGATGGGGTCTGAGGCGGGGGGATGCCTGGGGTGGGGTGCCTGAGGCGGTGATCTCAGGCGGTCTGGATGGGGGTCTGAGGCGGGTGGAACGAGGAGGGCAGGGGGCGGGAGGCGGGTGCTCTTAGCGCCGCTGCACCACCAGCGCCTGCGTGGCCAACCCGAACGGGCCGCGCTCGTCGTGCAGAATGCTCTGTGCCCACGCGATCCCGCCGGGGTGCAGCATGGTGCGGGCGTCGAGGCCGATCCATTCGCCCTCGGGGCGGCGGTTGAACGTGATCGCAAGGTCGGCGTTGATGAACACGTACTGGTCGAACGGCAATACAGCGGCGATGCCGTTGCCGAAGTCCGCCGCCGCCATCGTGTACACCAGTGGGGTGGGGGCCTCGCCGGGGAGCACGGGGCAGCAGAGGCGCATCCACACGCCGGCCGTGCCGACGGGAGTGTGGGCGCTGCTCACCCCCACCTCGGGCAGCTGACCTTTCAGCGGGCGGCCGTGCAGGAAGCGCATTTCCATCGCGCTCGCCGCGAAGCTCTTGTACTCGCCGCCGTCCGGCGCAAAGGTCACCGAGTGCCCCTCCTCGCGCCCCGGCAGGGGCGGGGCCTCGCCCTCCTGCACGACCTTCAGCGCCAGCTCGGGCAGCTCTTCGGGCGCTGGGACGAGCCGCAGCGCGTGGGCGCGACACACGAGCACCCCTCCCTCCTGCTCCTTACCCTCTTTGCCATCCTCCGGCCCGACCGCGCGCAGCTGCGCTTCGAGCTCCTGCACGCGGCGACCGGGGCGTACGATGCGGGTGGTCAGCGTCAGCGGCGCGAGCGGCACCGGTCGCAGGAAGGAGAAGGAGAGGCGCGCGAACGGCAGCTCGGCGCCGGGCTCCATGCGCTCGAACGCGCCCGCGATCAGCGTCGCCGGCGCGCCGCCGTGCTGCGCTCTTGGGTCCCACGGGCCGCGCGCGTACTCGGTCGGCGTGTAGCGCCCCTCGCCCTCGGGGATGAAGATGCTCTCGATGCCGTCAGTCGAGTCGTGGCCGGCCGCCGCCGCTGGTGTGCTCTCGGCCATCGCGGGGCGGAATGCTACCCGTCGCCGCGCGCCGGTAGGCGTGCGCTCACTGCGGCAACCGCGCGACGAACTCGGAGAGCTTCTCGGGATTGCGCAGCGGGGCGCCGTGGCCGAAGCAGGCGAGCGCCGGTTCCAGCGCCGCGAGGCGCCGTGCCGATTCGCGGTTGCGCGCGGGGTTGGGGGTGGCGAGGTCGGGCGGCAGATTCAGCCCGGGGATGCAGGTGATGAAGTTCATGTTGCCCACCACGTCGCCCACGATCAGCACGCGGTCGGCCTCGCGCCACAGGGAGATGTGACCGGAGGAGTGCCCGGGCGTCTCCAGCACGGTGAAGCCCGCCACCTCGTCGCCCTCGTGCAGCGCTTTCGCCACGGGGTGGGGCGGGCCCGTCCAGAGGCGTTCCTGCGTCCAGTTCAGCCAGCGGGGGACTTTGGGGTTTTTGATCGCCCCCGGCGTCTCCATCGCGGGCACATCGGCCTCGCCGCACCACAGCGGGATGCCGAGGCGCTCGCACACGGCGTGGCTCGAGCCCTGGTGGTCGGGGTGGGCGTGGGTGAGCGCGTGCGCGGTCACGGTCTTGCCCTGCAGCTGGCGCAATATGCGGCCCTCCGCCTGGCGGGTGCCGGCGTCGATCAGCACGTCGCCCGCGAGGTACACGTTGATCACGTTGCGCGGCCTGCCGTCCAGTTGGTATAGGCCCTCGGCCAGTTGCCTCACGGTGTCGATCCTATCGTTGGCCCGCCTGCTCGCGGGGTCTCACCTCTGCATCCGGTCCGCGTGCAGGTGGTCTCATGTCCGGTCGGGTTCGCGCGGGTGTCGGCTCGCGTGGTGGCGCCTCACGTCCGCCGCTGCTCCCACGAGAAGCCCCTTACTGCGAAGTACAGCCCGAACGCGCCCCACAGCGCGATCACCGCGAGCGCGTCGAGGTTTGCGCTCAGGGTGGAGCCGGTCACCATCGCGCCGGAGAGGCCGTCGATCAGCGGCTTCAACGGCAGCGCTGCGGCGATCGTGCGCACGAAGCCGGGGGCGCTCGAGGAGTCGAAGGCGTAGAAGGAGACTGCCACCACTGGCAGGAACACCGCGTTGACGTACGCGGCGGTCGACTCGAAGTTGGGGATCGCGTGGGCGAATGCCACGCCGAGGGCGGCGAAGCAGACGACCCCGACGAGCACGAACACCACCAGCGCGCCCCACTGCTGCGGCCAGCCGATCCCGAAGAACACCCGTCCGGCGAGCACCACGATCGCGATCTGCATCGCCGTGTTGGTGACCGCGTTGGCGGCCACCCCGCCGAAGTAGGAGATCGTCGGCAGCGGTGTGCCGTGGATCCGCTTCAGCACGCCGCGCTCGCGCAGGAAGACGATGTTGTACGCCAGCGCCGTGAACGTGGTCGACATCACGCTCATCCCCGCGATCATCGGCACCAGCTTGTCCAGCTGGTGCTGGTTGCCGCTGAGCGCCGCCCCGGCGCCGGCGAGGATCACCAGCGGCAGCACGAAGTTGAAGAAGGCGGCGCTCGGGTTGCGCCAGAACATGCGCCGCTCCAAGCGGTACTGGCGCCAGGAGAGCGCGATGGTGTCAGACATCAGGCGACCCTTCCATGGGCAGGCTCGGCGGCGAGGTCTTCGCCGGCGGTGGCAGTGATCGGGGGTGTGGGGGCCTCGACATCCGCGGTCAGCTCCAGGTACACGTCCTCGAGCGACGGGCGCCCGACGGTCAGCTCCTCCAGCCGCTCCCCGCGCGCGAGCGCTTCGGCCGTGAGCGTGTGCAGGAGGGCGGTGGGGTCGTCGGTCTCGCGCTCCACCAGCGCGCCGTCGGGGCCGCGGTAGGCGATGCGGTAGTGCGAGGGCGGGTGGGTTCCGGATCGGTGGGTTCCCAATTCCCGCGGCGGGCCGATCGCCAGCACGCGCCCATCCTTGACGATCGCCACGCGGTCCGCCAGCGCCTGTGCCTCGTCGAGGTAGTGCGTGGTCAGCAATATCGTCTTGCCCAGCGCGCGCAGCGAGCGGATCGTCTCCCAGGCGGCCCTGCGTGCCTCGGGGTCGAAGCCGGTGGTGGGCTCGTCGAGGAAGATCAGCTCGGGGTCGCCCACCAGCGCCAGCGCGAAGTCCAAGCGCCGCAGCTGCCCTCCGGAGAGCCTCCGGCTGCGCACGTCGGCCTTCTCTTGCAGGCCCGCCAGCTCCAGCACCTCCTCGACCTTGCGCGGGTGTGGGTAGAAGCTCGCCCAGTGGCGCAGCGCCTCGCGCGGGGTGACGTGGCTGTAGATGCCGCCCGCCTGCAGCACGATCCCGATGCGCTTGCGCAGCTGTATCTGCCGGCGCGCGGGGTCATACCCGAGGACCGACACCTCTCCGCTGTCGCGCGCGCGGTATCCCTCGAGGATCTCCACCGTTGTGGTCTTGCCGGCGCCGTTGGGCCCCAGCAGCCCGAACACTTCGCCGCGGCGCACCTCGACGTCGATCCCGCGCACGGCCTCGTACTCGCCGTAGCGCTTGTGTAGGTCATGCACCTCGATCGCGGGGCTCTCGCTCACGGCCCCGAATCATCGCAGGAGCCTCGCGGCGCCACGGCACCCGCTCCGGGGGTGGTGGATCTCCAACCGAAGATCGGCGTGCGCCACCTCGGACTTGACAACACCGTCAGGAGTGTCTATAGTGGCCTCGTCATGTGCCCGCCATGCGGGTCACACGGCAGAGTCTTGAACATAGGATCGGGTTCGGGTCTGGCCGCTCTGCGGCCGGCCTTTCAAGGGAAGTACTGGCAGGGTTGTTTGCCAGGGAGAGGGACCGGGTCGTTTCGGTGAGGGAGTTGATTTTCGCGTGAGTTCGAGAGGGATCGACGTGTCGAGAGTCGTTGCGACTCGCCCCGAGGGTGATGCTAGATGCGCCAGCTTGGCGCTGTCGCATCTCTCTCTCTCTCTCTCCTCTCTCTCTTCGCCTCTTAGCGGCTCCCGCTGTCCGGGCCTGACGGGTCACCCCGGTTTCCCCGTAGGGGGAAAGGGGCGCGGCGGGCGCGGTGCGGGCCCGTTGCGGGCGTGTTTGCGCCGGTTTGTCTTTTCCCCCGTGGGGGGTTGGGGTAGCCGTGGGTCGGCTGTCTCGGGTGTGACGCGCGTTGCCCTTCGATTTGTGGGGTGGCGTTCTCTTGTGCCGGCTGGGGTGTGTGTGCCCTGGGCTGGGTTTGTTGACTGGGGCTTTCGCGTGTGCGCGCCCGGGGAGGGGATGTGTTGATGAGTGGTGGTCTGGTTCGTGGCCGTGTGGTGGGTGTGTGGGTTTGGGTTGTGGTGAGTGGGGCGCTGGTGTTTTGTCTTGCTGCGAGCGACGCTTATGGGGTAACGCCGGGGTCTGATGTTTCGCCTTTGACCACGGGTGCGCTGGCGACGATCGAAGGCGAGTCCTTCTCGGATGTCGGGTCTTCGAGCGTGGAGTTTACCGCCCAGATCGATCCCAACGGCGGGTCCACCAGCTACTACTGGGAATACGGGCCGAGTGCGGCGTACGGCTCGAAGACGCCCGAAGTACTCCTCGGCGAAGGCGAAAGCGGGCTACCTGCTCCTGCGTATGTGGAAGGCCTGGCCGCAAATAGCGAATACCACTTCAGGGTTGTGGCGGTTAGCGAAGCAGGCACCGAACATGGCGCGGACGCGACGTTTCGCACATTGTCCACTGGCTTGCTTGGCCTGCCCGATGGCCGGATCTATGAACGTGTAACTCCGACCGATGAACGTGGCTTCAGTGTCTACACACCGGAAGTATTTGACCATGAACTGTCGTATGCGGAAGGCCTGTATACTGAACGGCCGTTCCGAGCGGCGGCCGATGGTGACGGAGTGGTGTATGTGGCCAGTCCATCGACAAGTGGGGGAACCGGGGACAGTGGGGAAGGTGCGGGTGACGATTACCTTGCGACACGGTCGCCGGGCGGTGGTTGGACACAGGTCAATCTACAACCGCCGGGTTACCGCAAGGCCGAGTATCAGGCCTTCAGCGACGATCTTTCCGTCGGGTGGGTTGTAGCCAATAGCGAAAGTGGATTTGAAGAAGAACTGCCGCCGCTTTCGCCGGAAGCGCCAGGTAAGTACAAAGTGCTGTACGCGCGCTCCAGCAGCGATGGCGCGTATCAGCCGCTGTTCACCAAGACGGCGACGATCCACCGCCCGAACGAAGAATTTGGAACTTACAACGCTGGCGGGATCGCCTATGCTGAACATGGGGCCCTGTATGCAGGCTCCTCCGCGAATCTCGAAGAGATGCTGTTCGAGGCCAACGATGCGCTGACGGGAAACGCTGTCGAGGCTGGCAAGCGGGAAAACAACCTCTATATGTCAATGGTAGGTCGATTGGACTTGGTAAACGTGCTTCCCGATGGCTCGTCTGAGCCGAATGCCACATTTGGTGCACCAGCAATTAGCGGACCTGGTCGTCACGAAAGTGATGATATGAGTAACTTCTCAGATTTCAGCCATGTGATTTCGGTGAACGGGTCGCGTGTATTTTGGACGCAGATAGAAGGCGAAAACGAAGAGTATCCCAAGGCGCTGTATGTGCGTGAGAACCCGTGGCAGCCGCAGAGCCCGCTCGAAGGGGAGCGTTGCACGGTGCCCGCAGATGCATGTACGGTCTTGATATCCGAAGGAGGCAGGTTCTGGACGGCGACGGCGGATGGGTCGAAGGTCTTCTTCACCAAGGGGGGTCTCTACGAATACGACGTGGAAGATGGACAGACGACCGATCTGACGCCTGGGGTCGAAGTGCAGGGTGTGATCGGTGCCAGCGAAAACGGGGAATACATCTACTACGTCGATAGTACCAATGAGCTCAAGCTGTGGCACGCCGGGACCTCCAGTGCGATCGCACGGCTCTCTGAAAAGGATGGAGAAAAGGTAGGGCCCTACTCGACGTACGAAGGGCCGCGTGGCGATTGGACGCCGGGTCTCGGGACTCGTACAGCCGACGTGACACCCGAAGGGTTTGGGGTCGTGTTCATGTCGAGAGAAAGCCTGCCGGTGGTCGGCTTCCCGGAGGGGTATCGCAATGAAGGGATGGAGGAGGTATATGTATACGAGGCGCAGGGCGGCCAGTTGTTCTGTGCTTCGTGCAACCCGAGCGGCGAGCCGCCGGAACGCAACCAGGAGACCGCGGCAGGTCAAGAAGGAGCGGACGCGGCGGCTGCATTTCTGCCGATTAGCTATAGCCATACGTATGCGCCGCGGGCGATCTCCGAAGGTGGTGGCCGGGTGTTCTTCGATAGCGCCGAGCCGCTGGTTGCGCAGGATACGAATGGCAAGCAGGATGTGTATGAGTGGGAGCGAGATGGTATCGGCAATTGCCAGGAAGCGGATGGCTGCATCTACTTGTTGTCGGGTGGAACGAGTGGGTCGGCGTCGTGGTTGCTGGATGCTAGCTCGAGTGGGGAAGATGTGTTTGTGATCTCGCGGGCGGAGTTGGTCCCGGGTGATCCGTATGAAGCGTTTGCTGTCTATGACGCACGTGTTGGTGGTGTGCAGTCTGTGGCTGCGCCGGAGTGTGCGGGGTCGGGTTGTCAGGGTGTGCCGCCGGCGGCACCGATCTTTGCGACTCCGGCGAGTGTGACGTTTGCGGGTGTTGGTAACTTCTCCACCTCCTCAAGCATGTCGGGGTCGGTGAAGAGTAAGCCGAAGTCGAAGGCGAGGGTGTTGACGCGTGCGCAGAAGTTGACGCGTGCGTTGCGAGCGTGTCGAAAGCGGCGTGCGCGAGCTCGTGCGGGGTGTGAGGCGCAGGCGCGGAGGCGGTATGGGGCGCGGTCCAAGGCCAAGGGTTCGGCAAGGGAGGGGAGGTAGGATGTTCGTGAAGCGCGTGTATCTGCTGCTGGTGTTGAGTGCGGTAGCGCTGTCGACTGGGTCCGGAATTGCATCCGCGTCTGTGTCCGCGCCGGGCTGGGAGACTTTTACGAGGACCGCACCGACCGACTTGCCGCCTGGTGGCGCGGGGCGGGTGTTTCTTTATGTGTATAACGTGGGTGCGGGAGCGGGCGAAAATCCGACGATCACCGATACCCTGCCGGAAGGCGTGACGGCGACCGGTGCGGTGTTGGATCTACCGGCCGTGCCCGGTCCCGGCCTGGACAACCCTGTGGGTGAATGCACGGTGGCCTTTGCTCGGGTGGTGAGATGCACGGTGGGGAGTGTGCCCCCCGGTACGGAGCTCGAGGCCGTGATCTCGGTGAGCATCGGAGGAGGTGTGGTGTTGGGTAGTGAAGCGATGAATATGGCGAGCGTGAGTGGGGGTGGCGCGTTGGATCCGGCGAGTGAAACAAAGGCGTTGAAGTTTGATTCGGCTTCGGCCGGGTTCGGGTTCGCCGGGTTTGATACGTGGTTCACGAATGCGAATGGGACGACCGACACACAGGCCGGTTCCCATCCCTACGCATTGACTACTGTGTTCGCGACAAACAGTATCGGCGTGGGCGTATTCGAAGAATTCACAGCGGGTAGTCAAAGCGTGAACACTGGTGGCGAAATGCGGAATGTGGTCGTCAATTTGCCGCCGGGGATTGCCGGTAATGTGACGGCTGTGCCGCGTTGCTCCCGCAGGCAGTTCGATGGGGAATCCAACATCGGAGGTCCTGGCGGACTGTACGAACCGTCGTGTCCTGCCGCGACGCAGGTCGGCATCGATCAGGCGGACGCCAACGGTACCCCAGTTGAGTTCAAGGTGTATAATTTGGTGCCGCCGCCAGGCGTGGCTGCCGAGTTCGGTTTCAGTTTCGAAGGGGCGCTGGTCTTCATCGATGTTGGTGTGCGTTCGGGTGGTCCGAGCGCACTGGCGAGCGACTATGGGCTAAGCGCGCGCGTCGATCCGTTCCCGCAGAGGGGGATCGTGTTCAACACAACCACGATCTGGGGGGAGCCGGGCGAAGCGAGCCACGACGAACAGCGGGGAGGATCCTCTGGAGTTGGGACGACGCCGTTGTTGACCGTCCCAACGTCGTGTGAAGGTCCGCAGGAAGTCTCGATTGAAGCATTCGGGACGTGGCAGAACGAAAGCGAGTATGCACGGGACTCGATTCTCACGCACGACAGCACTGGCACGCCGGTTGGGTTCACGGGCTGTGATCATCTGGGGTTCGGCCCGTCGTTGAGTGTCGCCCCGGACACTACGGCAGCGGACACTCCGGCGGGGTTGACGACCGAAATCAAGGTTCCCCAGGAAGGCCTCTCTAGCCCTGAAGGGCTTGCGGCGTCGAATCTCAAGGATGGGACGGTGGTGCTTCCGGAAGGAACGGTTCTCAACCCCGGCCGCGCGGCTGGCCTGTCATTGTGCCCGCTAGACCAAGACGGTGTGGGTCAGGAAGGTCCGCCGCGGTGTCCGGCGGCGTCGCAGGTCGGTACGGCGACGGTGTTGACCCCTCTGCTGTCCGAACCGCTGGAAGGCAAGGTATACGTGCTCGAATCCCAGCCACCGGACGTGAAACTGCTGGTAGCGCTGGCGGGGCAAGGCATTGAAGTCAAGCTGGCCGGCGACGTACATCTGAACACGACGACGGGCCAGTTGACGACGGTCTTCAAGGAAAACCCGGAGTTCCCGTTCACCGTCTTCAAGCTCTCCTTCAGCGGAGGGGGGCAGGCAGCGCTCGTGACCCCACCAACATGCGGGCTGTTCACGAGCGCTTCGGACTTCACGCCGTGGAGCTCTCCGGCTGTCGAAGACGTCTTCTCCCCGAGCAGCTTCCAGATCGCCACGGGCACCAACGGTGCGCCGTGCGAGTCGCCGCTGCCGTTCACCCCTACGATGATCGCGGGTGCCACGACTGACCAGGCGGGTGGGTATACCGCGTTCTCGATGCTGTTGTCGCGGGCTGATGATCAGCAGCGGATCTCCAAACTGCAGTTCAAGACGCCGAAGGGCCTGCTGGGGATGATCAGCCATGTCCAGCTCTGCGAAGAACCGCAGGCCGCGAAGGGCGAATGCCCCACCGGCTCGCAGATCGGGCATACGATTGTAGGTGCGGGTGCTGGCCCGGATCCGCTGTATGTGCCGGAGGAAGGCAAGCCTGAAGCCCCGATCTACATTTCGGGCCCGTACGATGGTGCCCCGTATGGGTTGGTGATCGCTGTGCCGGTGATTGCTGGCCCGTTCAATCTGGGGACGACGGTGGTGCGGGGGAAGATCGAAGTTGACCCGCAGACCTCGCAGTTGACGATCACGACTGATCCGGTACCGACGATCCTCAACGGTGTGCCGGTGAATATGCGGACGATCAACGCGGTGATCGACCGCAAGGAATTCATGTTCAACCCCACCAACTGCAACCCCCAATCCTTCTCAGGCACCGCAACCAGCACCGAAGGAACCAACGCGCCATTGTCGAGCCCGTTCCAGGTGGGGTCCTGTCGCAGCTTGACGTTCAAACCGGGGTTCAAGGTCTCGACCTCGGCGAAGACCTCACGGACGCAGGGCGCAAGCCTGCACGTCACGATGACACTCCCCGACGAAGGCGGCCTCAGCAGCACCGCGAATGTGCAGCGGGTCAGGGTATCGCTACCTAAACAGTTGCCGACCCCGTTGAAAACGCTGCAGAAGGCGTGTTTGGAAAAGACGTTTGCGGAAAACCCCAAGAACTGCCCCGTCGCCTCGCAGGTCGGGACGGTCAAGGTCTCAACCCCAGTCCTCCCAGGCGGCCTGACTGGCACGGCGTACTTCGTCTCGCACGGTGGCGCGAAGTACCCGGAACTCATCATGGTCCTTGTCGGCGAGAATGGTGTGGCGGTCCAGGTGCATGGGGAAACGCAGATCAGCAAAGCGGGGATCACGACCGCGACGTTCGCGACGGTGCCCGATGTGCCGTTCTCGAGCTTCGAACTGACGCTGCCGCAGCGGGAATTCCCGGCGTTGACCGCGAACGGGAACCTCTGCAAGGGCGCGCTGCTGATGCCCACCGAACTGGTCGCCCAGAACGGCCTCGTGATCCAGCAGAGCACGAAGATCGCTGTGACGGGATGCCCGCCGGCCCGCCCGAAGGCGAAGAAAGTCTCACACAAGAAGAAGGGCAAGCGTGGTCATGCCAAGAGCAAGCGTGCCGGCAAGAAGTAGGGCGCGGGGCGCTCGAGGCGAGGTGATGGCGGTGGCCTCCCGTGGCCGAGATGGCGGTGCACGCCGTGGCGTGGAGCGCCGTCCGGCCGGGTGGGACGTGGAGCGTGGCGGTTCGGGTCGTGGTGTGGAACGTGGTCTGGCTCGCGGGGAGGTGGATCGTGGTGGTGGGCGTGGCGGGGTTGTGGATATCCAGCGCGCCCGGATGATCGCCGCGCTGGTGGAGGTCGCGGGGGAGCGTGGTGTTGGGGGTATCACGGTCGGGCGGATCGTGGGGCGCTCGGGGGTGTCGCGGCGCACGTTCTATGAGCTCTTCGAAGACCGTGAGGATTGCTTCTTGGCGGCGTTCGATCAATCGGTGGAGCGCGGCGCGCAGCGTGTGGTGCCGGCGTTCGGGGCGCCGGGGTCCTGGCGGGACCGCGTACGCGCCGGTCTTGCGGGGTTGTTGGGTTATCTGGATGATGAGCCGGGTATGGGCGCGTTGTGCGTGGTAGACGCGCTCGGCGGTGGCCCTGTGGCGTTGGAGCGTCGGGCGCGGGTCGTGAACGCGTTGATCGACGCGGTGCACGAGGGCCGCAAGGAGGCGCGGGCCTCCGCGAAGCCGACGCGGTTGACGGCGGAGGGCGTGGTGGGGGCGGTGCTGTCGGTGCTGCATGCGCGACTGTCGGCGGGGGATGCCCGTCGCAACGGTGGCGTGGCGTCGATGGTGAGTCTGCTTGGCCCGTTGATGGCAATGATCGTGCTGCCCTACCTGGGGCAGGCGGCGGCAGCAAGGGAAACGTCGCGGCCGTCCCCGCGGCGCAGGCGTGTGGCGCCCCCCACGCAGGGCGATCCGCTGCGGGAGCTTGAGATGCGGTTGACGTATCGCACGGTACGAGTGCTGCTCGCGATCGCCGAGGATCCCGGGGCGAGCAACCGGCGGGTCTCCGAAGCGGCGGATGTCTCAGACCAGGGTCAGATCTCCAAGCTGCTCGCGCGCCTTGAGCACCTCGGCCTGATCAGCAACGGCGGCGTCGGCCCGCTCCGCGGTGAGCCGAACGTGTGGAGGCTGACCACCAAGGGCGCGGAGATCGAGCGCGCGATTCGGCGGCAGGCCGCACCAGCGTAGAGGCATCGGCCGCTGGACATGTTGACGGGGCAAGGCCCTCTACGTCAGATCAGGGATGTAGTAACATGCTACAACGATGTTGACCGTTCCGCAGGTGGCCAAGCGCACGGGCCGCAATCCTGAGACGATCCGCCGCTGGATCCGTGAGGGCAAGCTGCGTGCAAGCAAGGTTGGCACCCAGCACGTGATCGAGGAGCGGGATCTCGAGGCGATGCGGATCGACCCGCATCCGGGCATGCTGCCGGTGCCGAAGGAGTGGGGTTGGGACAAGACCCGCTGGGGTACCCCCATGCCCGACGTCGTGGCTTGGGTCAGGGAGTCGCGGGAAAGTCACTGAGCGGCAGAGTGCTGGTCGTCGATGCCAGCCTGCTCGTCGAGTGGTGCACCGCGCCCGGCGAGGATCAATTCGGAACGCTCGTCGCAGACGATCTCTGTGCGCCACCGCTAATGTGGTCAGAGGCGCGCTCGGCGCTGCACGAGCTCGCTTGGCGCGGCCTGCTGAGCACCGATCAGGCGGCAGAGGCTCGCGTTCGCCTGGAGAGCACCGATGTCGAGCGCAAGCTTCACCCCGGCCTCGCGGACGAGGCGTGGCGGATCGCCGACGACTTCGGCTGGGCGAAAACCTACGACGCCGAGTACGTGGCGCTGGCCTCTCTGCTCGGTTGCCGGCTCGTGACCGTTGACGCCCGGTTGCGTCGCGGTGCGGATCGGCTTGGTTTTGTCGTCGGGCCGACCGAGCTCTGACTGACGCTTGCGGTAGAGCCGCAGTCGCCGGTCCCGAAGGCCTGTGGGCCGCCGACGCACCTACCTGACTTGACAACACCGTCAGGAGTGTCTATAGTGGCCTCGTCATGTGCCCGCTGCGCGGGTCACAGGGCAGGGTCTTGAACATAGGATCGGGTTCGGGTCTGGCCGCTCTGCGGCCGGCCTTTCAAGGGAAGTACTGGCAGGGTTGTTTGCCAGGGAGAGGGACCGGGTCATTTCGGTGAGGGAGTTGATTTTCGCGTGAGTTCGAGAGGGATAAGCGTGTCGAGAGTCGTTGCGGCTCACCCGAGGGGCGATGCTAGATGCGCCAGCATGGCGCTGTCGCATCTCTCTCTCTCTCTCTCTCTCTTCGCTTCTTAGCGGCTCCCGCCGTTCAGCCCTAGCGGGCCAGCTGGGTTTCCCCGTAGGGGAAAGGAGAAGACGTGGGCGCGGTGCGGGCCTGTTACAGGCGCGTTTGCGCCGTCTTCTGCTTGCCCCCGTCGGGGGGTGGGGTGGCCGTGGGTTGGCTGTCTCGGGTGTGACGCGCTTTGCCTCTTGGTTTGTGGGGCGGCGTTCTCTTGTGCTGGCTGGGGCGTGTGTGCCTTGGGCTGGGTTTGTCGACTGGGGCTTTCGCGTGTGCGCGCCCGGGGAGGGGATGTGTTGATGAGTGGTGGTCTGGTTCGTGATCGTGTGGTGGGCCTGCGGGCTTGGATTGTTGTGTGCGCGACGTGTGGGGCGCTGGTGTTCTCTCTGGTCGCAAGTGACGCTTACGGGGCGACGATGCCGAGGTCTGGTGTTTCGCCTTTGACCTCGAGTGCGCCGGTGGTGATCGAAGGTGAGTCTTTCTCGGACGTCGGCTCCTCGAATGTGACGTTGAACGCGCAGATCGACCCGAATGGCTCCTCGACCAGCTACTACTGGGAATACGGGCAGAGCACTGCGTACGGGTCACGCACACCCGAAGTCTCGATTGGCGAAGGGCAGAGTGCGCTGCCGGTCCCGACGCACCTGGAAGGCCTCGCCGCAGACAGCGAATACCACGTCCGGGTTGTCGCGGTCAACGCCGCGGGCACCGAACGCGGCAGCGACATCACATTCCACACGCTGCCGGCCACTCCGCTTGGGCTGCCGGACAGTCGAGTGTATGAAAAAGTGAGCTCGTTTGGGAGCGCGCAGAACGGAACCCGGCAAGTCTACACGCCCCAGGTATACAGCCTCGAATTGGACTTGGCGGAAGGCACGTTCACGAAACTGCCCTTTCAGGTGGCTACCAATGGTGAAGCCGCGGTGTATGCGGGCGACCCGTCGAGTGGCGGCACCGGCCAGGGTGGGCAGAACTCCGGTAACAATTATCTGGCGACCAGGCTCCCTGGGGGTGGGTGGCAGCAGGTGAACATTCAGCCTCACGGGAAGGTCAGCGCAACATACCGGGCGTTTTCGAGTGACCTTACTAGCGCAACCCTCACGGCCTCGGGCGAGACCGGGATCGAAGACGGACTGCCACCGCTGTCGCCTGAAGCGCCAGGCGACGGCTATCCGGATATCTTCCAGCACGCTCTCGCCGGCGAAGCCTATAAACCCTTTTTCACCAAGGATGTAACGTTACATCGACCTCCCAAAGCAGAACCCTTCAAAAGTAAAGCACTGGAGGTAGTTTATGCAGGTGGGTCAGCCGATTCCAGCGAGCAGTTGTTTGAGGCAAATGACGCGCTGACAGGAAATGCAACTGAAATGGCAGAACCATGGGAAAAAACTGAATCTGGCCACTATCGTGAAGGTAATCTCTATGTGTTGGCTGGTGGGCGTTTGAGCTTGATCAATGTGCTTCCGGACGGATCCTCCTCTGAGCCACAAGCGACCTTCGGCTCCTTGGCCGGCCAGGATGATCCGTTCGAAGGCGAAGAAATCGATCTCAGCCATGTGATTTCGGCGGATGGGTCGCGGGTCTTCTGGACGGATTTGACGACAATGGATCTGTATGTGCGAGAGAATCCGACATCGAGTGACGCGAAGACGGTGGAGATCGCGGCCGGCGGGCATTTCTGGACGGCGAGCGCGGACGGGTCAAAGGTGTTCTACACCGATGACGGCCTGTACGAGTATGAAGTTGAAAGTGGCCGGACGACTGATTTGACGCCTGGTGTCGAAGTGTTGGGTGTGGTCGGTACGAGTGAAGATGGGGAATACCTCTACTACGTTGACAGCGACGACAACCTCTACATGTGGCACGAAGGCGCCTCGACGTTGGTTGCGGCCAACCTTTCGTCCGAAGATGGCGGGAGTGGAGGGCCGATACCGCCTTACCCAGGCACCTACCAAACGCATGTCGGGGATTGGGTGGGACAGATTGGGCTGCGGACGTCGGAGGTGACGCCGGACGGGGGGGCTGTGGTGTTCATGTCGGGTCAGAGCCTGCCGGTGGTGGGTTATCCGCATGGTTATCCAAATGAGGGACAGGAGGAGGTATATGTCTATGAGGCCGAAGGAGGCGGAAGTCTGTTCTGTGTCTCATGCAGTCGCAGCGGGGAAGCGCCCCGTTACGGTCCTGGGTTTTTGCCGGTGAGCTGGATGGCGACGGAGCAGCCGCAGGTGATTTCCGATGATGGGAGCAGGGTGTTCTTCGATAGTTGGGAGCCGCTTGTGTCGCAGGATACGAATGGGAAGCTCGATGTTTATGAGTGGGAGCGTGACGGTGCGGGCAGCTGCCACGAAAGCGAGGGGTGTATCTACTTGCTCTCAGGTGGCACCAGCTCGTCTTCGTCGTGGTTCTTGGGGTCGAGCTCGAGCGGCGATGACGCGTTTGTGATCTCGCGTGCGGATCTCACGGGTACCGCCGGGTATGAAGGGTTCGCTGTGTATGACGCGCGGGTCGGCGGTGTGCACCCGGTCGCGGCGCCGGTGTGTACGGGTTCGGGTTGTCAGGGCGTGCCGCCGGCGGCGCCGATCTTCGCGACGCCGGCGAGCGTGACGTTCGCTGGCGTTGGGAACTTCCCAGCGCCGAGTACGACGGCGCCGCCGAAGAACAAGCTGAAGTCAAAAGCCAAACCGAGGTCGAAAGCCAAGTCGACCTCGAAGGACGTACGCGCGAGGCGGTTGGCGAGCGCGTTGCGGGCGTGTGGGCGGCGACGTGGGCAAGCGCGGTCTGTGTGTGTGGCGCGAGCGCGACGGCGGTACAAGTCGGGTACAGATGTTGGTAAGTCGTCGTTGCGAGTGGGGGGGCGGTAGCCATGCGGATACATAGGCTGGCGTTGTTGCTTGGTGTGTGTGTGGTGGGGGTGTTGGTGTCGCCGGTTGCTGCGTGGGCGTCGCCGGGGTGGGAGGCGTTTACGCGGGTCTCGCCGGCGTATCTGCCGCCGGGTGGCACGGGGCGGATCGAAGTGCGTGTTTATAACACGGGGTCGAGTACGGGTGAAGATCCGAGGATTGTGGATGAGCTGCCGGCGGGGGTGAGCGCGACTGGCGCCACGGTGGGTCTCCGGGCCGGGGTCGCCGAAGAAGTGGGCGTTCCGGAAGGCGGGGATGGTGAATGCTCGGGTGTGCAGGTTGTGACGTGTACTGCGGAAGCGGTGCCGGCGGGCGCGTCTGCGATCGTGCTCATCGACGTGAGCGTCGATGGGGGCGTGAGTAGCCAGACGGCTAACCGCGTCGAGGTCACTGGGGGTGGTGCGTTGAGTCCGGCGGTGGAGTCGACGCAGGTTAGGTTCAGTGGGGAAGAAGCGCCGTTTGGGTTCTCTGGTTTCGATGCGTGGTTGACGAATGCGGATGGGTTGACGGATACGCAGGCCGGCTCGCATCCGTATGAGATGACGGTCGCGTTCGCCGTGAACAGCAGAGGTCATGGTGTCTTCGAAGAATATCCTGCGGATGGTGAAACGCAGCAGCTGGTGGTGAATTTGCCGCCGGGGATCGTAGGGGATCCGACCGCGGCGCCGCGCTGCTCCCGCCGGCAGTTCGACGGCGAAAGCCAATCGAATGAAGAGAAGCCGACGTGCCCGGCGTTAACGCAGGTCGGTGTGGATGAATCGATCGTGCAGGGCATTCATGTTTCGTTCAAGGTGTACGACCTGGTGCCGCCGCCGGGTATCGCGGCGCAGTTCGCGTTCGACGATCAGGGCACGGATGTGTTCTTGAACGCGGGTGTGCGGTCTGGTGGGCCGACCCCGCTGGACTCGGACTACGGGATCACTGTGCATACGCTGGTGCCGCAGGACGCGGTGTTGTTCAATACGACGACGATTTGGGGTGTGCCGAGCGAAGAAAGTCATGATGTGCAGCGCGAAGCACCGTCGGCCGGTGGGTCTGTGCCGTTGTTGACGTTGCCGACCTCCTGTGAAGGCCCGCAGGAATTCTCGATCGAAGCGCTCGACACCTGGCAGTACGCGAATCTGCACTCGCGTGCGTCGGTGCTGACGCATGACAGCACGGGTACGCCGGTCGGGTTCACGGGCTGCAGCGATCTGGGGTTCGATCCGTCGTTGAGTGTGGCGCCGGATACGAGCGCGGGGGATACCCCGGCGGGGTTGACGACCGAAATCAAAGTCCCCCAGGAAGGTTTGGAGACCGTGAACGGGATCGCGACGTCCAATCAGAGGGATGCGACGGTAGTGTTGCCTGAAGGGATGGTGTTGAACCCGGGGCGGGCGTCGGGGTTGGCGGCGTGTCCGCTTGATGAAGATGGTGTGGGTCAGGAAGGTCCGCCGCGGTGTCCGGCGGCTTCGCAGGTCGGCACGGCGACGGTGTTGACCCCGCTGCTGGCCGAACCGTTGGAAGGCAAGGTGTATACGGTTGAATCTCAGCCGCCGGATTTGAAATTGCTGATCGCGCTCGCCGGGCAAGGTGTCGAAATCAAGCTGGTCGGCGACGTGCATCTGAATACGACGACGGGGCAGTTGACGACGGTGTTCAAGGAAACGCCGGAGGTTCCGTTCACGAGCTTCAAACTCGCGTTCAGCGGCGGGGCGCAGGCGGCGCTGGTGACTCCACCCACGTGTGGGCTGTTCACGAGTGCCTCGGACTTCACGCCGTGGAGCTCCCCGGCGGTGGAAGACGTCTTCTCGCCGAGCAGCTTCCAGATCGCGACCGGGACCAACGGTTCTCCGTGCCAGTCGCCGCTGCCGTTCACGCCGAGCATGATCGCGGGTGCGACGACCGATCAGGCGGGTGGTTATACGGCGTTCTCGTTGTTGCTCTCGCGGGCTGATGATCAGCAGCGGATCTCCAAACTGCAGTTCAAGACCCCGAAGGGCCTGCTGGGGATGATCAGCCACGTCCAGCTCTGCGAAGAACCTCAGGCCGCGAAGGGCGAATGCCCGGCGGGCTCGCAGATCGGGCATACGGTTGTGGGTAGTGGTGCTGGCCCGGATCCGTTGTATGTGCCGGAGGAAGGCAAGCCGGAAGCCCCGATCTACATCACCGGCCCCTACGAGGGCGCCCCCTACGGGCTATTGATCGCGGTGCCGGTGATCGCCGGGCCGTTCAACCTCGGGACGACGGTGGTGCGGGGCAAGATCGAAGTTGACCCGCAGACTTCGCAGTTGACGATCACGACGGATCCACTGCCCGTGATTCTGGATGGGGTGCCGGTGGATCTGAGGACGATCAACGCGGTGATCGACCGTAAGGAATTCATGTTCAACCCAACCAACTGCAACCCACAATCCTTCTCAGGCACAGCAACCAGCACGGAAGGAACCAACGCGGCGCTCTCGAGCCCGTTCCAGGTGGGGTCGTGTCGCAGCTTGACATTCAAACCAGGGTTCAAGGTCTCGACGTCGGCGAAGACGTCGCGGACGCAGGGCGCGAGCCTTCGGGTCACGATGACGCTCCCCGACGAAGGCGGGTTGAGCAGCACCGCGAACGTCCAACGCGTCAAGGTGTCGCTGCCCAAACAGTTGCCGACGCCGTTGAAAACGCTGCAGAAGGCGTGTTTGGAAAAGACGTTCGCGGAAAACCCCAAGAACTGCCCCGTCGCGTCGCAGGTCGGGACGGTTAAGGTCTCAACCCCGGTCCTCCCCGGTGGTCTGACGGGCACGGCGTACTTCGTCTCCCATGGTGGCGCGAAGTACCCGGAACTGATCATGGTCCTAGTGGGCCAGAACAACGTGACGGTGCAGGTGCATGGGGAAACGCAGATCAGCAAAGCGGGGATCACGACCGCGACGTTTGCGACGGTGCCGGATGTGCCGTTCTCGAGCTTCGAACTGACGTTGCCGCAGAGGGAATTCCCGGCGTTGACCGCGAACGGGAACCTCTGCAAGGGCACGCTTTTGATGCCGACCGAACTGGTCGGCCAGAACGGTCTGGTGATCCAGCAGAGCACGAAGATCGCGGTCACCGGATGTCCGAAGGCGAAAAAGGCATCGCATAAGAAGAAGGGCAGGGGTGGTCATGGCAAGCGCAAGCGTGTCAGCAAGAAGAAATAGGGTTGGGGGCGGCCGAGGCAAGGCGATCGCGGTGGCCTCCCGTGGCCGAGACGGCGCTGCGCGTCGTGGCGTGGAGCGCCGTCTGGCTCCTGAGGATGTGGAGCGTGGCGGTTCGGGTCGTGGTGTGACGCGTGGTCAGGCCCGCAGGGAGGTGGATCGTGGTGGTGGGCGTGGTGGGGTTGTGGAGATCCAGCGTGCGCGGATGATCGCCGCGCTGGTCGAGGTCGCGGGCGAGCGTGGTGTCGGGGGTATCACGGTGGGGCGGATTGTGGGGCGCTCGGGGGTGTCGCGGCGTACGTTCTACGAGCTCTTCGAAGACCGCGAGGATTGCTTCCTGGCAGCATTCGATCAGGCGGTGGAGCGCGGCGCCCAACGGGTGGTCCCGGCGTTTCAGACGCCGGGGTCGTGGCGGGAGCGGATCCGCGCTGGTTTGCAGGCGCTGTTGGGTTATCTGGATGATGAGCCGGGTATGGGCGCGTTGTGCGTGGTGGACGCGCTCGGTGGTGGTCCTGTTGGGTTGGAGCGCCGTGCGCGGGTCGTGAGCGCGTTGATCGACGCGGTGCACGAGGGTCGCAAGGAAGCGTGGGCCTCCGCGAAACCGACCCGGTTGACGGCCGAGGGCGTGGTCGGGGCGGTGCTGTCGGTGCTGCACGCGCGACTGTCGGCGGGAAGTGCCCGCCATAACGGTGGTGCGCAGCCGATGGCGAGTCTGCTCGGCCCGTTGATGGCGATGATCGTGCTGCCCTACCTCGGGCAGGCCGCGGCGGCGCGAGAGGCGGCGCGACCGTCCCCACGGCGCAAACGCGTCGCGCCGCCACTACAGGGTGACCCGTTGCGCGAGCTTGACATGCGGCTGACCTACCGCACGGTGCGGGTGCTGCTGGCGATCGCCGCCGATCCCGGTGCCAGCAACCGGAGGGTCTCCGAAGCCGCGGACGTCTCAGACCAGGGTCAGATCTCGAAGCTACTCGCGCGCCTGGAGCACCTCGGCCTGATCGAGAACGGCGGCGTCGGCCCGCTCCGTGGCGAGCCGAACGTGTGGCGGCTGACCGCCAAGGGCGCGGAGATCGAGCGCACGATCCGCCAGCAGGCCGCCACGTCATAGGCGTGCATCGCCGGGTTACGGCGTGGGCAGAACCCGATAGCCGAACAGACGCTGGGCGTCGGCGACGAGCGCGTCGGATATGGCTTCGCTGCCGGTCGGCCACCGCGGATCTGTGGGATCGGGCGCCCCTGCTTGGGCGAACAGCACGAGGCCGTGGAGTTTCTGGGCGGGATCGTGGCGGAGGAGGTAGCGCACGCCGTCGAATCCTTCCTGCAGTGCTTGCGAGGCGAATGCCTGGCTGTTCTCGTACCGCTCATCGGCGCCCAGCGACGCGGTGATGCCGAAGCTCAGCGCGCGGCGGGAGGTGATGTCGGCGAGGCGCAGACTGCGTTTCAGGGTGACGGCCAGCAGCGACCGTTGTGCAATCTCCGCCTCAGGCAGCAGCTGGCGCTTGCGGAAGACCTCCACCCATGCGCCCAGCGGGGCCTCGGCCAGATAGCAGGCGCCGGCACCGGTGCCCACGGGATCGAAGCGCCCCGCCCCCATCGAGGAGAACCACCAGGGGCTGCCGGCGGACCTGTGGATGCGGTAGATCGTCCGATCGCCGCGCAGCGTCCGGCGTGGGAAACCCGCTGGGCTCACCGAGCGAGGCGCGCGGCGTCCTGATAAGCGATCCGGGCGAGGTGCGCCGCGTCTCGCCCACTGCGAGCCCACGCCGCCGGCGAGAGGCCTTCGAGCGCCTCGTCCGCCGCCGTGCACCACGAGGCGGCGGTCCAGGGGCTGATCGCGGCGTCGGCGATCGCCCAGAACGCGGCTACCAGCGATGGCAGTGGCCGGCCGTCGCCGAACTGAAACGCCGGGTACCGGCGATGTCCGCCGCTGTCGAGGAGGGCGATCAACCGCTTGGCGCGCAGCAGCTCGTCCACGCGCTGACGGGAGACGCCGAGCAGCTCGCGCGCTTCGGCGGTGCCCAGCAATGGTCCGAGCTCGCTCTCCCACACCTGGCCAGCGACCGCCAACAGCGCGCTGCGGCGGGCAGCCTCGACGCCGAGGCTGCGCTCCTGGCCGAGGAGCTCGCCCACGGTCTGCGCGAAAGCGACTAGCGCCTCCTCGGAGACGTGCGACTGTGAGGAGAGCTCGGCGAGTGTGAGCCCAAGCTTCTCTCCGTCCAGTTCGATGACCGACGCCTTCGTGCGCTCAACGTCGGAGACGGCTTCGCGCAGCGACGACTCGGCACGATCCAGCGCCTCAAGCACCTCGGTGTGAGCCTTGACGACCATGACGCCACGATAGCAGATGGCACAGGATCTACAACAGCGTCAAGGGGAGGAGGGTGGAAGCGTGAGGTCCGTCCCCTGACTTGACAACACCGTCAGGAGTGTCTATAGTGGCCTCGTCATGTGCCCGCTGCGCGGGTTTCAGGGCAGGGTCTTGAACATAGGATCGGGTTCGGGTCTGGCCGCTCTGCGGCCGGCCTTTCAAGGGAAGTACTGGCAGGGTTGTTTTGCCAGGGAGAGGGACCGGGTCATTTCGGTGAGGGAGTTGATTTTCCGCGTGAGTTCGAGAGGGATCGACGTGTCGAGAGTCGTTGCGACTCGCCCCGAGGGTGATGCTAGATGCGCCAGCTTGGCGCTGTCGCATCTCTCTCTCTCTCTCTCTCTCTTCGCCTAGGGCGTTAAGCCCCGGGGCTTCTCATCGGGCGCGTTTGCGCCGTCTGGTTGGGTCCCCCATAGGGGGTGGGTTCGCGGCAGGCTGGTTTGGTCCTCGCGCGCGCCCGTCATTCGCGCCCCTCGGCGCGTCGTCACGTAATCGAGGGGCTCTTCCCCTCTGCTCTTTGGAGGAGGAGATATGCCTGTAGGTATTCGTCGGTCGTTGTCGGCTGGTGTGGTGTCGTTGTGTGTGTTGTTCGGTGGACTGGTGTTTGGGAGCGTTCCAGCGCTGGCGACGGAACCCCCGGAAGCGCCGACTGCTGTGGTTGTGGAAGGGCTGACGGAAACCTCGGCGATCTTTGGTGGTGAGCTGAGCCCCCATCAACATGATTATTTCGCCCAACCATACACTTACGAATTTCTCTACAGGAAGTCCTCCGTCGAATGCGAGGGAGAAAGCAAGACGCCGGAACCACCGGCCCTGTCAAAGGAACGTGGGGAAGAAGTGCTTCCGTCACTGGAAGTGCGCGGTCTGGAGGCGCACACCGAATACACGGTGTGCCTGCTAGCTCGTAACAGCGTTGGCGAAGAAGCGGTGGGGCCGGCGGTGACATTCAGGACTCTGCCGGCGCCGCCGACGGTCGCGAGCGAGTCGGTGGAATATGTGGAAGCGTCGGCAGCGACGTTGAACGCCGAGTTCGCAGCGACTGGCCTGGAAACTACGTATCGCTTCGAATACGGGGCGACGGAGACCTATGGGCAGAGCACGCCCGGGTCTGTGTTGGTCGGGGATGACGATCTCGCGCTTTCCGCGAACGCCAGGGTTACGGGCCTGGAACCTGGCACGACCTACCACTATCGCGTTGTGGCGACCAACTCACTGAGCCCGGGTGGAGTGTTCGGCCCTGACAAAACCTTTACGACGCCACCCGCTCCCAGGTCTACGTCGCCACAGCATTGCGAAAACGAAAAACTGCGCCTGGAACAGCCTTATGGGGTCAAGTTGCCGGACTGCCGTGCGTATGAGATGGTCTCGCCGGTCGAAACGGAAGGATATGACGCGACCGGCAAGGAACTCTATCACGACGGTGAAGTGGTGTCGCCGCCTGAGGCGGCAGTGTCTGGCGAAGCGGTTGCCTACGTGTCCATAGCCTCTTTCGCCGACCCGACGGGGAGCGGGAGCCAGAACGAGTTTCTTTCCCGGCGTGGGCCGGGGGGCTGGTCAACGCAGGGCATTGCGCCGCTGCACGATCCATTCCACACCGAAGTTAATTTCTCCTCTTATGAAAACGGTATCTTTACGCCCGAACTCACAGCAGGGGTCATGCGAACCAACGCCCAGTTGACCAGCGAGGCTCCTCCGCCGACAGAAGGAGAAGGAACATGGGGGCTGTACGTGGACGACTTCGCCAGCGGCTCGTATCGGTATGTGGGAGAGGGTCAATTGCGTGGGATAGCGGTTCTGGGCGCATCGATCGATCTCAGCCATGTGGTTTTTGGCGAACGAGGGAGCTTGTCGGAGTGGGTGAACGGCAAGGTCCTGCCCGTGGGTATCGCCCCAGATGGTGAAGAAATCTCAGCGCGGACGGAGGGTTTGCATGTGGTGTCTCCCGACGGTTCGCGTGTCTTCTTCATCAACGGCGAACAGGTGTATTTGCGTGAGAACGCCGAACGGGAACAGAGCGCTCTCGGCGCCGGCGGGGAATGCGTGGAAGCGGCGAAGGCGTGCACGGTCGCGATCTCGCCTGGCGCGGCACGGTTTTGGGGAGCGAATGCGGAGGGCTCGGAGGCGTTCTTCACCGAAGGCGAAGAGCTTGACCGGTACGACGTGGAATCCGGCCAGACGGTTGCGCTGGCGGGCACGGTGCAGGGCGTCGTACAGGTCTCAGAAGATGGCTCGTATGTCTACTTCGTCGCCAAGGGCGCGCTGAAGGGCGCCGGTGGCGCGATCCTGCGCAACGGCCAGGGGGCAGAACCGGTCGCCGGCGAAGACAACGTGTATCTGGTGCATGCGGGGGCGACGCAGTTCGTCGCGACGCTGGCCGGGAACGACGGCGGCGACTGGGGCGCCGGCTTGGCGGAAAACAATGCCGTGGTGGCACCCGGGGGGGGATGGTTGGCGTTCATGTCCGAACGGAGCCTGACGGGCTATGACAACGAGCAGGCTAAACCGGGTGAGTGCAAAGGGGAAGCCGGTAGATGCCCGGAGTTGTTCCTCTACGACGCCGAGACGGGTGGTGTGGAGTGCGCGTCGTGTGACCCGACGGGGGCGCGACCGATCGGCGAATCGAGCCTCAGCGCAGCGTACGGCAAGTCGCAGTATCGGCCGCGTGCGCTGGTTGAAGATGGCGCGCTGTTCTTCGACAGCTCCGATGCGCTTGTGCCGCACGCCAGCGACGGCCGCCAGAACGTGTACGAGTACGAGGATGGTCACGTGTATGCGATCTCGAATGTGGCGGGCGGCTTTGAATCGTTTTTCCTCGACGCGAGCGCCAGCGGGGACGATGTGTTCTTCGCGACCGCTGACCAGTTGCTGCCGCAAGATGTGAGCAACAACGTGGTGGTGTATGACGCCAGGGTGGATGGAGGGTTCCCCGTGTCGGTGTCGCCGCCGCCGTGCGATAACGGCGATTCGTGCAAACCCCCACCGACGCCACAGCCGGCGGTATTCGGTGCGCCCGCGAGCGCGACGTTCTCCGGCGCCGGGAACATAACGGCGACGCCTGTCGCCCCGACATCGGTGAAAAGCGCGAAGAAAGTGGTGAAGTGCACGGAGGGCAAGAAGCTCACGCACGGGAAGTGCGGCAGGAAGAAGACGGTGAGGAAGCCCAAAGCGAAAAAGTCAAGCCACGGCACGGGGAGCAATTGATCATGCGCATGTCACCGAGGCACTCCTTCCTGGCTTTTGCCGCGCTGCTGGCGGCGTCCGCGTTCGCTGCGCCGCCCGCGATAGCGGAACTTGCGGTGCAGCGGTTCGCTGTTGGCGCGACGAATCAGAACGGCACGCCGGATGTGCAGGCTGGGTCGCACCCGTATGCGTTGACGACGACCTTCGTGTTGCACGAAGCGGGCCCGACGAACGGCGATCTGAAGGACGCCAAGGTTGAGCTGCCGCCGGGGTTCGTTGGGGACCCGACGGCGACCCCACGTTGCTCCTACCAGACATTCATCAGAGCTAGTTATAACCCAGGCATCCATTGTCCGAATGAAGCGGCGGTTGGGATCGCGACTACCCTCGTCGAAGAGACCGAACTGCGCGGAGAAGTGAATCCCACGACCGACGCGGTTTATAACCTGGTTCCGCCGACGGGCGTCGCGGCCGAGTTCGCCTATCTGGTGGCGGGCAAAGTACCGGTGTTTCTCTATGCAACGGTTCGAACAGGCGGGGACTATGGTCTGACGGTTCGTGTGCCCAGTGTAAGCCAGACTGTGCTGATAGGTGGTGGTAAGGTGACGATCTGGGGTGTGCCCGCGGAACCGTCCCATGACCTGCTCCGCGGGGAATGCGTGTCCCCCGTGCTTGCTAGCAGCTTTCCTATCGAACGACCTGGCTTCGGGTTGCGTGAAGGCGAAGACGAAGCTGAAGGGCCGATAGGCACAGAAGTAAACTATGTCTTGACTGCTCTGGTAGCACCAACGAAGGAGAGCGAAGAAGCGGGAGGGTGTCCGTCGCAGGCGCCGAAGCTGCCGTTGTTGACGAACCCGACGTCGTGTGGGGTGCCGCGTACGGCGACGATCGGCGTGGATTCGTGGGAGGAACCGGGTGATTTCAGCGGCGCGAGGACGAGAAGCACGTCGATGCCGGAGCTGGTCGGCTGTGAAAAACTGGATTTCAGTCCGACGATCCAGGCGACGCCGGATGGGACCGGGGGGAGCACGCCGACGGGTTTGAATGTGGATGTGCATGTGCCGCAGGAAACGTTGTTGAATCCGGTTGGGTTGGCGGAGGCCAACGTGAAGAACACGATGGTCACGCTGCCGGAAGGGGTGCAGATCAGCCCGGCGGCGGCGGATGGGCTGCAGGCCTGTTCGCAGGCGCAGTTCGGGTTGCATAACGATGAAGCGCCGTCGTGTCCGGAAGCGTCGAAGGTCGGGACCGTCGAAGCGGATACGCCGGTGTTGCCGGAACCGTTGAAGGGCTATGTGTATCTGGCGACGCAGGATGAAAACCCGTTCGGGTCGTTGATCGCTCTGTATGTGTTCGCCGAAGATCCGGTCGCCGGGGTGCGTATCAAGGTTGCGGGGCAGGTCGTGTTGAACTCGGTGTCGGGGCAGCTTGTTACGACGTTCGCGGAAACGCCGGAGCTGCCGTATAGCGATTTCAAGCTCGATTTCTTTGGGACCGACCGTGCACCGTTGAGCACGCCGGCGTCGTGTGGGACGTATGCGACGGAATCTTCGTTTGAACCGTGGTCGGGTACCCCGGCGGTGTCGCCGACGTCGAAATTCCAGATCACCTCGGGCCCGGACGGCACGCCGTGTTCGAGCCCGCGCCCATTCCAGCCGGGGTTTGAGGCCGGCACGACGAACATCCAGGCTGGTGCGTACAGCACGATGACGATGACGATGACTCGTCCGGATGCCGACCAGGCGCTTGGAAGGCTGAGCGTGGTGTTCCCGCCGGGGATCTCAGCAGGGTTGCAGGGCGTGAAGCTGTGCCAGGAACCGCAGGCCGCGAGCGGGGAATGCCCGGCGGAAAGCCAGATCGGGCAGGTGGTCGCGAGCGCCGGGCTGGGTGGGGACCCGTACTCGGTGGAAGACGGAAAGGCATACATCACCGGCCCGTACGGGGGCGCGCCGTTCGGGGTGGACGTGGTCGTCCCGGCGATCGCGGGCCCGTTCAACCTTGGGACGGAGGTGGTGCGCTCGAAGGTCGAGGTCAACCCGACCACGGCGCAGCTGACGGTGGTGAGCAACCCGTTCCCGACGATCCTGGATGGGATCCCGTTGCAGTTGCAGCACATCAACGTGACGGTCAACCGTCCGGGGTTCGTGTTCAACCCGACGAGCTGCGAACCGGTGAAGCTCACCGGTGAGCTGGAAAGCTCAGAAGGCGCGACCGCTGATGTCGCCTCGCCGTTCCAGGTGACCAACTGTGGGTCGCTCGCCTTCAAGCCGGAATTCAAGGTTCAGACGAGCGCGAAGACGTCGCGGACTGAAGGCGCGAGCCTGCATGTGTCGTTGACGCTACCGAACACGCCGCGGGGCACGGGGGCGAATGTCGCGAAGGTCAAGGTCTCCCTGCCCAAACAGCTGCCCTCTCCGTTGAAAACGCTGCAGAAGGCGTGCACGGAAAAGGTCTTCGCGGAAAACCCGTCCAACTGCCCGGTGGCCTCGCGGGTCGGCGAAGCGCACGTCAGCACCCCGGTGCTGGAAGGTGGCCTGTCGGGCCCGGCGTACTTCGTCTCCCACGGTGGCGCGAAGTACCCGGAACTGATCATGGTCCTCACAGGCGAGGATGGAGTAACCGTCCAGGTGCATGGGGAAACGTTCATCAGCAAACAAGGGATCACCACCGCGACGTTCGCGACGGTCCCGGATGTGCCGTTCTCCAATTTCGAATTGGAGCTCCCCGAGCGGGAATACCCGGCGCTCAGCGCCAACGGGAACCTCTGCCAGGCCCAGGCCGCCGGCAAGCTGCTGATGCCGACGGAAATGGTCGGGCAGAACGGGATCAAGATCAGCGAGGAAACGAAGATCTCCGTCACGGGCTGCCCCAAGGTCAAGAAGGCCACCCATAAGCGCAAGAAGGCGCATCGGAAGGCCAAGGCCAAGCGCAAGGGCAAAGGCAAGCGGGGGTAGGAGGTGATCGGGGTGGCCTCGCGTGCTCGTGGCGGCGCCCGTCGAGGGGCGGAGCGCCGTCCGGCCCACGCCGATGTGGATCGTGGTGGTGGGCGTGGTGGGGTTGTGGAGATCCAGCGTGCGCGGATGATCGCCGCGCTGGTCGAGGTCGCGGGCGAGCGCGGTATCGGGGGTATCACGGTGGGGCGGATCGTGGGGCGCTCGGGGGTGTCGCGGCGTACGTTCTACGAGCTCTTCGAAGACCGCGAGGATTGCTTCCTGGCAGCATTCGATCAGGCGGTGGAGCGCGGCGCCCAACGGGTGGTCCCGGCGTTTCAGGCGCCGGGGTCGTGGCGGGAGCGGATCCGCGCTGGTTTGCAGGCGCTGTTGGGTTATCTGGATGATGAGCCGGGTATGGGCGCGTTGTGCGTGGTGGACGCGCTCGGTGGTGGTCCTGTTGGGTTGGAGCGCCGTGCGCGGGTCGTGAGCGCGTTGATCGACGCGGTGCACGAGGGTCGCAAGGAAGCGCGGGCCTCCGCGAAGCCGACCCGGTTGACGGCCGAGGGCGTGGTCGGGGCGGTGCTGTCGGTGCTGCACGCGCGACTGTCGGCGGGAAGTGCACGCCATAACGGTGGCGCGCAGCCGATGGCGAGTCTGCTCGGCCCGTTGATGGCGATGATCGTGCTGCCCTACCTCGGGCAGGCCGCGGCGGCGCGAGAGGCGGCGCGACCGTCCCCACGGCGCAAACGCGCCGCGCCGCCACTACAGGGCGATCCGTTGCGCGAGCTTGACATGCGGCTGACCTACCGCACGGTGCGGGTGCTGCTGGCGATCGCCGCCGATCCCGGTGCCAGCAACCGGAGGGTCTCCGAAGCCGCGGACGTCTCAGACCAGGGCCAGATCTCCAAGCTACTCGCGCGCCTGGAGCACCTTGGCCTGATCGAGAACGGCGGCGTCGGCCCGCTCCGTGGCGAGCCGAACGTGTGGCGGCTCACCGCCAAGGGCGCGGAGATCGAGCACACGATCCGCCAGCAGGCCACGCCAGCTCGAGGCTGAGCGGCTTCTCGGTGGTCGTGGTGTCGCCGTGTGGGCACTGTGTGCTACGCTCGTGCACATGGCTCGAGCTGTATCGGTCCGCGACCTGCGCAACAGCACTGCGGACGTCATTGCTGCCGTTCGCTCCGGCGAGCGGGTGACACTGACCGTCAATCGCGATCCCGTTGCCGACATCGTGCCTCACGCCGAGTCGCGGGATCCCTGGGTGCCATCGACTGTGCTGCACAGCATCGTTCGTGAGGCGCCAGCCGATGAGGATCTGTTGGCCGATCTTGCCGACGTGCGTGGAGCGCTTGTAGAGGACGTGTGAAGCGCGGAATCGCCGACACATCGGTCTTTGTGGCGCAGGAGGTCGGGCGCAAGCTGGGTGAGGTGCCCGAGCGGATCGCGGTGTCTGTGATCACCGCCGCCGAGCTGGAGTTGGGTGTGCTGTGTGCGCGGGATACGGACACACGTGCTCGCCGCCTCGCCACGCTGTCGCGCGTGCGCGGCGCATATCCCCTGCTACCGATCGACGCGCAGACGGCGTCCTGCTTCGCGCGTATCGCCGCCAAGGAGCTCGATGCGGGCCGCAAGCTGCGCCGGCACGACGCATGGATCGCCGCCACTGCCCTGCGGCACGGAGTCGCCGTGGTCACGCAGGACGACGATTTCTCGGCGTTCTCCTCGGTCACTGTGATCCGAGTCTGAAGCAGGCTGCGGGCGCCGGCGGACCGCCGACGTACCTTCGGACTTGACAACACCGTCAGGAGTGTCTATAGTGGCCTCGTCATGTGCCCGCTGCGCGGGTTGCAGGGCAGGGTCTTGAACATAGGATCGGGTTCGGGTCTGGTCGCTCTGCGGCCGGCCTTTGAAGGGAAGTACTGGCGGGTTCTTTGCCAGGGAGAGGGACTCGGGTCATTTGATGAGGGAGTTGATTTTCGCGTGAGTTCGAGAGGGATAAGCGTGCCGAGAGTCGTTGCGGCTCACCGTGGGGGCGATGCTAGATGCGCCAGCATGGCGCTGTCGCATCTCTCTCTCTCTCTCTCTCTCTTCGCTTCTTAGCGGCTCCCGCCGTTCACTCCTAACGGGCCAGCTGGGTTCCCCCATAGGGGGAAAGAGAAGACGTGGGCGCGGTGCGGGCTCGTTACGGGCGCGCTTGCGCCGTCTTCTGTCTGCTCCCGTTGGGGGGTGGGATGGCCGTGGGTTGGCTGTTCCGGGTGTGACGCGCGTTGCCTCTTGGTTTGTGGGGTGGCGTTCTCTTGTGCTGGCTGGGGCGTGTGTGCCTTGGGCTGGGTTTGTCAACTGGGGCTCTCGCGTGTGCGCGCCCGGGGAGGGGATGTGTTGATGAGGTTCTCTGCTGCTCGTGTGATCGTGGCGCGTGCCGTTGTCGTCCTGTGTGGTGTGGCCGGTTGTATGGCGTTGTGGAGTGCTGCGGCGTCGGCTGAAGTCGCGTATGAATTGTCGGGTACGTTTGGGTCGTTCTCCAACCCGTCGGGTGTCGCGGTGGATAACTCCGGTAGCGCCTCCAAGGGCGATGTGTATATCGCGAATATCAGCAGCGGGACGGTCGCGAAGTTCAACGCAGCGGGCAGCGAAGAACTCGCGACGCTGAGGGGCACGCCGCTTGAACCCTTCATCAACCCGGCGTATGTCGCGGTCGATGACTCTGGTGGCTCCTCGGGGGGCGATCTGTATGTCTCCGACAGGGGGACCCAGGTCGTGGACAGGTTCACCGCTGTCGGCGTGTATGTGTCGCAGATCTCCAAGGTCAGCATCGAAGGAGGGCTCGCCGGGGGCTTCGAACCGTCTGGGGTGGCGGTGAATCCGTCCAACGGCGATTTGTATGTCGGCGATCGCGCCGAAGGTGGCCGGATCGACGAGCTGGCTGAAGCCTCCGGTGGGGAGTGGAAGCTTGTGCGGGAGTTCGGGAAAGGCGAAGTCGGGGCGGTGGAAAGCCTCGCGGTCGACGCGCACGGGGACGTGTATGCCGTCGATCAGGAAGTGAGCGTCAGGGAGTTCGGCGAAGCGGGTGTGCCGGTAGTCAATGGGACGGGGACGAACGTGGTGGATAGCGTCAGCCCGCAGGCCGTCGCGGTTGATCCCTCGACCGGCGATGTGTTCGTCGGGGAGAACATCTTGTCCCCGAGCTTCAAGATCGTCGAGTACAGCACGCCGGGTGCCGCGCCGATCCGCGAATTCGGCGAAGGCGACTTCGTCGGGTACGGCTCCTACGGTCTGGCGGTGAACGCGACCACGCACGATGTGTATGGGTCGCTGATCGTCGGCGGCTTCGTGGATCTCTTCACAACCGTGGACGCTGCCCCAGAAATACCGGACACCGAAGCCGCGAGTGAGGTGCAGTCTCGCTCGGCGACGTTGCACGGAGAGCTAAACCCGGGCGGCTTGACGGCCGGGCTGAAATACCACTTCGAGTACAACACGGCCGGCCAGTGCGCTGGCGGCGAAAGCAGTCCGACGGTTCAGGTCGCCGAAGGCCAGAGCGGCGAGAAGAGCGTGGAAGCAAAAGTGACGGGTCTGCTACCGAACACGCCGTACACGGTGTGTCTGATCGCGACCAACGCGCTGGGGCAGGCCCAGGGTGCCGCGGTGGGCTTCACGACGTCAGCGGTTCCAGCAACGATCGAAGGGGAGTCCTTCTCGGCTGTCGGCTCCTCGAACGTGACGCTGAACGCGGAGATCGACCCCAACGGCTCTGCCACCAGCTCCTACTGGGAATACGGGCCGAGCGAAGCGTACGGGTCGCGCACACCCGAAGTGCCTCTCGGCGAAGGGCAGAGTGTGCTGCCGGTCCCGACGCACCTGGAAGGCCTGGCCGCGAACAGCGAATACCATCTCCGGGTCGTCGCGGTCAACGCCGTGGGCACAGAACACGGCAGCGACATCACGTTCCGCACGTTGCCGGCCACCCCGCTCGGGCTGCCGGACGGCCGGGTATATGAAAAAGTGAGCTCGTTCGGGAGTGCACAGAACGGAACCGCGCAAGCGTACATACCCAGCGTATACATCGACGAATTGATCTTGGCGGAAGGTATCTTCACGTTGTTGCCGTTTCAGGCAGCTGCGGACGGTGAAGCCGCGGTGTATGCGGGCGACCCGTCGAACGGTGGCAACGGTAAGGGTGGGCAGAACTCGGGCAACGAGTATATGGCGACGCGGCTCGCCGGGGGTGGGTGGCGGCAGGTGAACATCCAGCCTCACGGGAGGCTAAGCGCGAGATACCAGGCGTTTTCGAGCGACCTGACCAGTGCGGTTCTCACTGCCTCGAGTGTGACGGGGGCTGAAGATGGGCTGCCGCCGCTCTCCCCTGAAGCACCAGGCGACGGCTATACGGATCTCTTCCAGCATGCTTTTACCAGCGAAGCTTATGAACCCTTTTTTACCGATGATGCGACGATCCACCGGCCTGCCGGAGGACTGGAAGTAGTTTATGCGGGCGCCTCGGCCGACTTCGGCGAGCAGCTGTTTCAAGTGAACGACGCGTTGACCGAAAATGCCAAGGAAATAACAGGGTCCGAATATCTCGTTGAAGGCAATCTCTATGTCTCGGTTGGTGGGCGTTTGAGCTTGATCAATGTGCCTCCGGGCGACTCCTCCTCTGAACCGCAGGCGACCTTCGGCTCCTTGACCGAAGAAGGCAGGCTTTATAACGGTGACCATGAGGTTGATCTCAGCCATGTGATTTCGGCTGACGGGTCGCGGGTCTTTTGGACGGATTTGAGGACAAAGGATCTGTATGTGCGGGAGAATCCGACATCGAGTGACGCCAAAACGGTGGAGATCGCTGCCGGGGGGCACTTCTGGACGGCGAGCGCGGACGGGTCGAGGGTGTTCTACACCGACGGCGGCTTGTACGAGTACGAAGTCGAAAATGACCGGACAACCGATCTGACACCCGGTGTCGAAGTGGTGGGTGTGGTCGGCGCAAGCGAAGATGGAGAATCTCTCTATTACGTCGATAGCAGCAACAACCTCTACCTGTGGCACGCGGGCGTCTCGACACTGGTCGCGGCCAACCTTTCGTCCCGAGACAGCGGGAATGAACATGAACCGATTCCGCCATATGTACCTTTAAACAACCTCCACAGGCAAGTCGGTGATTGGGCGGGGCAGATTGGGCAGCGGACGTCGGAGGTGACGCCGGGAGGGGGAGCCGTGGTGTTCATGTCGAATCGGAGCCTGCCGGTGGTGGGTTATCCACATGGCTATTCGAACGACGGGCTGGAGGAGGTATATGTGTATGAGGCTGAAGGCGGCGGGAGTCTTTTCTGTGTCTCGTGCGGTCGCAGCGGGGAAGCGCCCCCGTCGGCCGGGTACGGCGCGGCAGCGTTTTTGCCGGTGAGCTGGATGACGACGGAGCAGCCGCAGGTGATCTCTGATGATGGGAGCAGGGTGTTCTTCGATAGTTGGGAGCCGTTGGTGTCGCAGGATACGAATGGGAAGCTCGATGTGTATGAGTGGGAGCGGGATGGTGCGGGCAGTTGCCATGAAAGCGAGGGTTGTGTGTATCTGCTCTCGGGTGGTACCAGTTCGTCGTCGTCGTGGTTTTTGGGGGCGAGTGCGAGCGGTGATGATGCGTTTGTGATCTCCCGGGCGGATCTGACGGCGGGTAGTGGGTATGAAGGGTTTGCTGTGTATGACGCGCGGGTTGGCGGTGTGCAGCCGGTTGCGTCGCCGGTGTGTACGGGTTCGGGTTGTCAGGGTGTGCCACCGGCAGCGCCGATCTTCGCGACGCCAGCGAGCGTGACATTCGCCGGGGTCGGGAACTTCCCAGCACCAAGCACAACGGCGCCATCGAGGAGCAAACCGAGGTTGAAAGGCAAGGCGAGGTCGAAGAGTGTGCGTGTCAGGGAGTTGGCGGGTGCATTGCGGGCGTGTGAGCGGCGGCGGGGGCGAGCGCGGTCGCTGTGTGTGGCGCGTGCGCGGCGGCGCTACGGAGCGGGGTCGGGTGCTGGTAAGTCGTCGTTGCGAGTGGAGGGTCGATAGCCATGCGTATACATAAGCTGATCTTGCTGCTCGGTGTGTGTGTGGTGGGGATGTTGGTGTCCCCGGTTGCTGCGTGGGCGTCGCCGGGGTGGGAGGTGTTCACGCGGGTCTCGCCCGCGTACCTGCCGCCCGGGGGGACGGGGCAGATCGAAGTGCGTGTTTATAACACTGGGTCGAGTACGGGTGAAGATCCGAGGATCGTGGATCAGCTGCCGGCGGGGGTGAGTGCGACTAGCGCCACAGTGGGTCTCTGGACTGGCATCGGAGAAGTTGGCTTCGTGAACGGTGGGGATGGTGAATGCTCGGATGTGCAGGTCGTGACGTGTACCGCGGATGCGGTGCCTGCGGGCGAGTCTGCGATCGTGCTCATCGAAGTGAGCGTCGATGCGGGCGTGAGCGGCGAAGCGGCCAACCGTGTCGCGGTTACTGGGGGTGGTGCGTTGAGTCCGGCGGTGGAGTTGACGCAGGTCAGGTTCAGTGGGGAAGAAGTGCCGTTTGGGTTCTCTGGTTTCGATGCGTGGTTGACGAATGCCGATGGGACGGCGGACACGCTGGCCGGTTCGCATCCGTACGAGATGACGGTCGTGTTCTCGGTGAATGGCAGAGGCTACGGTGGCTTCGATGAATATCCTGCGGGTGGTGAAACGCAGCAGGTGGTTGTGAATCTGCCGCCGGGGATCGTCGGGGATCCGACCGCGACGTCGCGCTGCTCCCGCCGGCAGTTCGACGGCGAAAGCGAATCGCATTTTGAGGAACCGTCGTGTCCGGCGTTGACACAGATCGGTGTTGACGAATCGATCGTGCAGGGAGTTCATGTTCCATTCAAGGTGTACAATCTGGTGCCGCCGCCCGGGATCGCGGCGCAGTTCGCGTTCAACGATCAGGGCACGGATGTGTTCTTGAATGCGGGTGTGCGGTCAGGTGGGCCGACGCCGCTTGACTCGGACTACGGGATCAGCGTGCATACGCTCATCCCGCAGAAAGCGGTGCTGTTCAACACGACGACGATCTGGGGCGTGCCGAGCGAAGAAAGCCACGATGTGCAGCGTGAAGCTCCTTCGGCCGGTGGGTCAGTGCCGTTGTTGACGTTGCCGACGTCCTGTGAAGGCCCTCAGGAATTCTCGATCGAAGCACTCAACACCTGGCAGTACGCGAATCTGCATTCGCGTGCGTCGGTGCTGACGCACGAAAGCACGGGTGCGCCGGTTGGGTTCACGGGCTGCGGCAATCTGGGGTTCGATCCGTCGTTGAGTGTGGCGCCGGATACGAGCGCGGGGGATACCCCGGCGGGGTTGACGACCGAAATCAAAGTCCCCCAGGAAGGCCTTGAGACCCTGAACGGGATCGCGACGTCCAATCAGAGGGACGCGACGGTCGTGCTCCCGGAAGGGCTGGTCCTGAACCCCGGGCGGGCGTCCGGCCTGGTGGCGTGTCCGCTTGATGAAGATGGTGTGGGTCAGGAAGGGCCGCCGCGGTGCCCGGCGGCCTCGCAGGTCGGGACAGCGACGGTATTGACCCCGCTGCTCTCCGAACCAGAGGAAGGCAAGGTGTACGTGGTCGAATCCCAGCCACCGGACGTGAAACTGCTGATCGCGCTCGCCGGGCAGGGCATCGAAGTCAAGTTGGTCGGGGACGTGCATCTGAACACGACGACCGGGCAGTTGACGACGGTGTTCAAGGAAACCCCGGAGGTGCCGTTCACGAGCTTCAAACTCGCGTTCAGCGGTGGATCCCAGGCGGCGCTCGTGACCCCACCAGGGTGTGGGTTGTTCACGAGCACCTCGGACTTCACGCCGTGGAGCTCCCCGGCAGTCGAAGACGTGTTTTCGCCGAGCAGCTTCCAGATTGCAACTGGCACCAACGGTGCTCCGTGCGAGTCGCCGTTGCCGTTCAACCCGACGATGATCGCCGGTGCGACGACCGATCAGGCGGGTGGGTATACGGCGTTCTCGCTGTTGCTCTCGCGGGCGGATGATCAGCAGCGGATCTCCAAACTGCAGTTCAAGACGCCGAAGGGCCTACTCGGGATGATCAGCCACGTCCAGCTCTGCGAAGAACCCCAAGCCGCAAAAAGCGAATGCCCCCAGGGGTCCCAGATAGGTCATACGATTGTGGGTGCTGGTGCTGGCCCGGATCCGTTGTATGTGCCGGAGGAAGGCAAGCCCGAAGCACCGATCTACATCACCGGCCCCTACGACGGTGCCCCTTACGGGCTACTGATCGCGGTCCCCGTGATCGCCGGCCCGTTCAACCTCGGTACGACTGTCGTGCGAGGCAAGATCGAAGTGGACCCGCAGACCTCGCAGCTGACGATCACGACGGATCCGGTGCCGACGATTCTGGATGGGGTGCCGGTGGATATGCGGACGATCAACGCGGTGATCGACCGTAAGGAATTCATGTTCAACCCCACCAACTGCAACCCACAAGCCTTCTCAGGCACCGCGACCAGCACCGAAGGAACCACTGCGGCATTGTCGAGTCCGTTCCAGGTCGGCTCCTGTCGCAGCCTCACGTTCAAGCCGGGGTTCAGCGTCTCGACCTCGGCGAAGACGTCGCGGACGCAGGGCGCGAGCCTCCGGGTCACGATGACCCTGCCCGACGAAGGCGGGTTGAGCAGCACCGCGAACGTCCAACGCGTCAAGGTATCGCTGCCGAAACAGCTGCCGACCCCGTTGAAAACGCTGCAGAAGGCGTGTTTGGAAAAGACGTTCGCGGAAAACCCCAAGAACTGCCCCGTCGCCTCGCAGGTCGGGACGGTCAAGGTCTCAACCCCCGTCCTCCCCGGTGGTCTGACGGGGACGGCGTACTTCGTCTCCCATGGTGGCGCGAAGTACCCGGAACTGATCATGGTGCTGGTTGGCGAGAATGGTGTGACGGTGCAGGTGCATGGGGAAACGCAGATCAGCAAAGCGGGGATCACGACTGCGACGTTCGCGACGGTGCCCGACGTGCCGTTCTCGAACTTCGAACTCACCCTGCCGCAGAGGGAATTCCCGGCGTTGACCGCGAACGGGAACCTCTGCAAGGGCACGCTGCTGATGCCGACCGAACTGGTCGGCCAGAACGGCCTCGTGATCCAGCAGAACACGAAGATCGCGGTCACCGGATGCCCGAAGGCGAAGAAGGCGACCCACAAGAAGAAGGGCAAGCGTGGTCATGCCAAGCGCAAGCGTGCCGGCAAGAAGTAGGGTTCGGGGCGGCCGAGGCAAGGTGATCGCGGTGGCCTCCCGTGGCCGAGACGGCGGTGCGCGCCGTGGTGTGGAGGGCCGTCCGGCCGGCGGGGATGTGGAGCGTGGCGGTTCGGGCCGTGGTGGAGCGCGAGGTCAGGCCCGCCGGGAGGTGGATCGTGGCGGGGGACGTGGAGGAGTTGTGGAGATCCAGCGTGCGCGGATGATCGCTGCGCTGGTCGAGGTCGCGGGGGAGCGCGGTGTCGGAGGTATCACGGTCGGCCGTATCGTCGGGCGCTCGGGGGTTTCGCGGCGTACGTTCTACGAGCTCTTCGAAGACCGTGAGGATTGCTTCCTAGCGGCCTTCGATCTTTCGGTGGAGCGCGGCGCCCAGCGCGCGATTCCGGCCTTTCGGGCGCCGGGTACGTGGCGGGAGCGGGTCCGCGCCGGTTTGCAGGCGCTGTTGGTGTACCTGGGTGATGAGCCGGGCATGGGCGCGCTGTGTGTAGTTGACGCGCTCGGTGGTGGCCCTGTCGCGTTGGAGCGTCGCGCGCGGGTCGTGGGCGCGTTGATCGACGTGGTGCACGAGGGCCGCAAGGAAGCGCGGGCCGGCGCGAAGCCAACGCGTCTGACGGCCGAGGGCGTGGTTGGCGCGGTGCTGTCGGTGCTGCACGCGCGACTGTCGGCGGGAAGTGCCCGCCATAACGGTGGTATGCAGCCGATGGCGAGTCTGCTCGGCCCGTTGATGGCGATGATCGTGCTGCCCTACCTGGGGCAGGCGGCGGCGGCGCGCGAGGCGGCGCGACCGTCCCCGCGGCGCAAACGCGCGGTGCCACCAACACAGGGCGATCCGCTGCGGGAGCTCGACATGCGGCTGACATATCGCACGGTGCGGGTGCTGCTGGCGATCGCCGCCGATCCCGGTGCCAGCAACCGGAGGGTCTCCGAAGCCGCGGACGTCTCAGACCAGGGCCAGATCTCCAAGCTACTCGCGCGCCTGGAGCACCTCGGCCTGATCGAGAACGGCGGCGTCGGCCCGCTCCGTGGCGAGCCGAACGTGTGGCGGCTGACCGTCAAGGGCGCGGAGATCGAGCACACGATCCGCCGGCAGGCCGCCCCGACTGGGAGTTGACGCTGGTGGCGGGCCATGGAGGGCCTGCCCCTGGGCGGATGGGTAACACGGCCGGCGCGCGGAGGCGCCCCCAGCCCTGCGCCTACCAGTGAACCCCGCGCGTAAGCGTCGCCATCGCGATCTGCTCGAAGGAGGCCCGCTCCTCGGCGTCCTGCTGCCCGCGCGAGGCGGCTGAATCGGGGAACACCCGGTAGGCGAGGTGCAGGATGCGGTCCACCGCCTTGGGGGAGAGGGCGTAGAGGACCTCGCCTGCCGTGCCGAGGCGGGTGCCCATGTGCTTGGGGTGGGTGCGCAGCGCCTCGCAGATCATGTCGGCGGCCTGCTCGGGGGTGATCGCGGGGAAGGCGTCGTACATCTTCGTCGGGGCGATCATCGGGGTGCGCACGAGCGGCATGTGAATCGTGGTGAAGGTCACGCCGTCGCCGATCGTCTCCGAGGCGACCACGCGGGTGAAGGCGTCGAGCGCGGCCTTCGAGGCAACATAGGCGGAGAAACGGGGCGGGTTCGTCTGCACGCCGATCGAGGAGATGTTCACGATGTGACCGCTGCCGCGCTCGCGCATGTCGGGGAGCAGCCTGATGATCAGGCGGATCGCGCCGAAGTAGTTGAGCTGCATCGTGCGTTCGAAGTCGTGGAAGCGGTCGTATGAGAGCGCGATCGAGCGGCGGATCGAGCGGCCGGCGTTGTTGACCACCATGTCCACGTGGCGGTGGTCGGCGAGGATCCGCGCGACGAGGTCGTCCACCGAGTCCATGTCGGACATGTCGGCGGCGTACACGAACGCGGTGCCGCCCGCGGCGACGATCTCCGCGCGCAGCTCCTCGAGCTTCTCGACGTTGCGGGCAACCAGCAGCGGGATGCCGCCTGCCGTGGCGACCTGCAGCGCGGCGGCCCGGCCGATCCCGGAGGAGGCGCCGGTGATCAGCACGCGCCTGCCCTCCACGGCTTCCTGCAGCGTGCGGTCTTTGCTGAGGTTGGGGTCCATCTCGCGCTCCCAGTAGTCCCACAGCCGCTGTGCGTAGCCGCGCAGCTCAGGCGGCTGCTCGAGGCCCGAGCCGGCGAGCGCCAGCTGCGTGGTGCGGTTGTCGAAGCGGGGCACCAGCTCCATGTGCTCGAGCACCTCCTCGGGGATCCCCAGCTCGCGCAGCGCCAGGCCGCGCAGCTGGCGCCACGGGGGCAGCGCCATCGTCAGCGTCAGCGGCCACTTGGGCACCACGCGCGTGATGCGCTTGTCGAGGCTCACCGCGAAACGGGGGGCGTGCGCGGCGGTCGCCAGCTCGTTCACCAGCTCGTCCACGCGCTGCCCGCGCGGGTCGGTGAGGTGGAAGGCCCTGCCGTCGAGGTCGGGCTGGTGGATCAGCTGGTCGATCGCGCCCGCCACCCAGTCCACGGGCACGACGTTGGTGCGCCCGAGGTCCACGCCCACCAGAGGCAGCCATTCTGGCAAGAGGCCCCGCGCGCGCTGGATCGCCTTGAAGAAGTAGTACGGCCCATCGACCTTGTCCATCTCGCCGGTGCGCGAGTCGCCGACGACGATCGCTGGCCGGTACACCCGCCACGGGACGAACGGCTGCTCGCGCACGATCCGCTCGGCCTCCCACTTGGTGCGGTGGTAGGGCGAGGGCAGCCGCTGGCCCTCGTCGAACATCTCCTCGCTGAACGTGCCCCTGTACGCGCCGGCGACGGCGATCGAGGAGACGTGGTGCAAGCACCCCACCTCCAGCGAGCGCGCCAGCTCGACCGCGTGCGTGGTGCCGCCGACGTTCGCCACCGTGCTCTGCTCCGCGGGCGCGGTCATGTCGTAGATCGCGGCCAGGTGGACGAAGTGGTCGATCTTGCCCCGCAGCTCGGTGATCTGCTCCCCGTCCAGCCCCAGCAGCGGCCGGCGCAGGTCGCCCACGACGGGGATGATCCGTTTCGCCGCGGGCTCGCCGGTCGCCGTGGACCAGCGGTCGGCGAGGTCGTCGAGGCGGCCGGTGGAGCCCTCGCGGACGAGGACGTAGATCTTGCCGTTGCGGTTTCCCAGCAGGCGCTCCATCAGGTTGCGCCCGATGAAGCCGGTTGCGCCCGTTATGAAGTAGGTCATGGTGGGTCGAGGATAGAGGGTTGCGGTCTGTCCCGAGCGCCGGCCAGGGAGGGGTGTGGGGGCAGGGGATCGTCCGCGCGCCTGCCGGCTGGCGACAGCCGCATAGGCGCGGGGCCTCCATGCCCCGCGACCGGCCGAACGACGCAGGGAGTTGACAACACCGTCCGAAGTGTCTATAGTGGCCTCGTCATGTGCCCGTTGTCCGGGTGCGTGGTGTGGTTTTCAAAACATAGGATCGGGTTTGGGCCGGGGCGCCTTGTGGCCGGCCTTCGATGTATTGACAAGGGTCTGCTTGGGAGAGGGGCCGGGTCATTTCGGTGAGGGAGTTGGTTTTCGCGTGTCTTTGAGAGGGATTGACGTGTCAGGGGTCGTTGCACCCCCGGGATTGAGTGATGCTAGATGCGCCAGCTTGGCGCTGTCGCATCTCTCTCTCTCTCTCTCTCTCTTCGCCTAGGGCGCTAAGCCCAGGGTTCGCTCGCCGGGCGCGTTCGCGCCGTCTCGCAGGGTTCCCCGTAGGGGGTGGGTTCGCGGCGGCCCGGGATGGCCTTCGTGGGTGTGTGTGGGTTGCGCCTCTCGGTGCATGGTCTTGTAATCGAGGGGTCGTCCCCTCTGTCTTGGAGGAGACGGTGTGATGAATGCTGCTCGTGGACTGATCTTGGCGACCCTTTTTGCGCTGGTGGGCGGGCTGGTGTTCGGGGGTGTCTCGGCGTTGGCGGCTGGTCCTGAAGCGCCGGCGGCGGTCGTGGTGGAGTCGATCAAAGCTGGTTCTGCGACGTTCGCTGGCGAGTTGAACCCGGGTAAAGAAGGTGGGCCGGGGAGCTTCGAATTGGGTACCTATGAGTTCTTGTATAGGAAGTCTGCGACGGAATGCGAAGGCGGGAGCATGGCGCCTGAATCGCTGGGGATCTCGCTGGGTGGTGGGCAGGAAGCTCTCCCGCCGGTGGAAGTGACCGGTCTGGAAGCGCATTCCGAGTACACGGTGTGCCTGCTGGCTCGTGATGGGGTCAAAGGCGAAGTGACGGTGGGGCCGGCGGTGACGTTCAAAACCGCGCTTGCGCCGGAAGCTCCGACGACGTCATCGGCGACGGGGATCGGTGCGACCTCGGTGACGTTGCATGGTGTCTTGAACCCCGGTGGCGAAGGTGAACCCGGTGGCTACGAATTCCTGTATGCCGCTTCGGCCGGCGAATGCCTGGGTGGCGCGGGGTCTGGTGGGAGCGCGTTGGGGCATAGGGAAGAAGCCGTCTCCTCCGAAGTGACGGGGCTATTGCCGAGCACCCGGTACACGTTCTGTTTGCTGGCGCGCAACGAAGCCGGCGAAACCGCGGTGGGATCGGCCGTGACGTTCACGACGCTTGGGGTGGCGCCTGTGGTCGAAGGGGAGTCCTTCGCGGGCGTGGGGTCTGCGGGTGCGTCGGTGGATGCTCAGGTCGATCCCGAGGGGCTGGCGACCACGTACTTCTATGAATACGGCGCCAGCGTCGCCTATGGATCCTCGACGTCCGCGATGGGTCTCGGCGATGCCAACGACATCGTTGAAGCGCCGGCGAGGTTGAGTGGCCTGCAGCCGGGTACGGTCTATCACTTCCGTGTGGTCGCGCGCAACGAATCCGGCACGGTCGAGGGTGCTGACGCGACGTTTACGACTTTGCCCGCGGGTGTGCCGGGTCTACCGGATGGCCGGGTGTTCGAAATGGTGACCCCGCCGAGCAACGAAAACGCAGAGGTCTATACGCCGAAGGCGATCAAGAGACTCTACTTGTCAGGGAATGGTGTCGCGACGGACCTTCCTTTTCAGGCTGCGGTGGATGGCGAAGCGGTTGCGTATGTGGGTGATCCGACTGCGGGTGGGTCGGGGGAAAGTGGCTATAGCCTTGGTGGTGAGTATTTGGCGAGGCGGTCTGCGGGGGGCGGTTGGACGCAGGAGAATCTCGAGCCTGAAGAGGAACCGCCCGCGGCCTATCAGGCGTTCTCGGGCGATCTTTCGGTGGGGATCCTCGAGTCCAGGGCCGAACCTGCGCTTTCCTCGCAGGCACCGGGTGGCGGCTATGACGTGCTGTATACGCGGAGCGATGGTGGTGGTGGCTATCAACCGTTGTTCACCGAGACTCCGCCCAACCGGCCTCCGACGCTGGGAGAATTCGGCGCCTACAACGTTCCATTTGTGACAGAGGAAGGCAAAGAACCTGTGTATGCTGGTTCCTCGGCGGATTTGAGCCAGCTGCTGTTCGAGGCGAACGATGCGTTGACTGAAAACGCGGCCGGTGGTGCGGGGGAAGATCCGGTGACGCATCTTCAGTTTGCGCAAGAGAACAATCTCTATGAGTCGGCCGGGGGTCGTGTAGTTTTGGTGAACGTGTTGCCCGATGGCGGGACGGAGGCGAATGCGACATTCGGCGCCCCGCCACTGAACTACCACGAAGCACAGAATCCGCCTGATTTCAGTGATGTGATCTCTGAAGATGGGTCGCGGATCTTCTGGACGGATCTGAATACGGGCGATCTGTATGTGCGGGAGAACGCCGATCAGCCGCAGAGCCCGCTCAACGCGCAGGATGAATGCCTGGTGTCGGGGGATGCTTGCACGGTGTTGGTGTCGGCCGGTGGCCGGTTCTGGGCCGCGAGCAGCGACGGGTCGAGGGTGTTCTTCACCAAGGAAGGCTCGTTGTACGAGTACGACTTGGCAAGCGGCCAGACGAGTGATCTCAGCGAAGGCGCTTCTGTGGAGGGTGTGGTCGGGTCGAGCACGGACGGCTCGTATGTGTACTTCGTCGAGGAAGGCGGCGGGCTGTACGTCTGGCACGAAGGAGCTAAGCCGAAGCTGATCGCGACTCTCTCCGGCAACGACGGCAAACAGTTAGAAAAGCAGTATAACTCCGCTTGGGGGGAATTTGGTGATTGGCAGCCAGGTCTTGGGCACCGTACCGCCGAGGTCGCGCCGAATGGGCTCAGCGTGGTCTTCATGTCAGAAGAAAGCTTGACCGGCTATGACAACGAAAGCACGTGGGTAGGTCATCCCAAGCAGTTCGAGGAGGTATATGTCTATGAGGTGGAAGGCGCCCGTCATCTGTTTTGTGTCTCGTGTAGTCCGAGCGGAGAACGGATTCAGGATAATTTTGACTCTGAAGAGGCGATTGCGGGTGGGTTTCTGCCGGTGAGTTGGAGCAATACGTATCTTCCACAGTGGCTGACGGATGAAGGGGCGCGGGTGTTCTTCGATAGCGGCCAGCCGCTGGTGTCGGGGGACACGAATGAAGCGCAGGATGTGTATGAGTGGGAGCGCGATGGCACGGGCAGTTGCCATGCGGAAGCAGGATGTGACTATCTCCTGTCGGGTGGCACGAGCCATGCGGCGTCGTGGTTGCTCGGTGCCAGCGCGAGTGGTGATGATGTGTTCGTGATCTCGCGTGCGCAGTTGACCGCGCAGGATCAGAACGAAGATTACAATGTGTTCGATGCGCGTGTTGGTGGTGTGCGGCCGGTGTCGCCGCCGGTGTGCTCGGGTACGGGGTGTCAGGGTGTGCCGGGTGCGCCGCCGGTGTTCGCGACACCGTCGAGTGAGACGTTCAACGGGGTCGGGAACTATCCGCCGCCGGCGGGTAAGCCCGGTGCGGCGCCCGGGAAGAGCACCCCGAAGGCGCGGGGGTTGACGCGGGCGCAGAAGCTCGCAGGCGCGTTGAGGGCGTGTCGCAGGCAGGCGAGGGCAAGGCGGATGGCCTGTAGGTCGCGGGCGCGCAAGCGCTACGGGAGTATGGGTGAGCGGGGGAAGAGATCGTCCAGGTCGGCGAAGGGGGCGCGGTAGCATGTTGAAGAGATCGCTGGTTCTACTTCTCGCTGTGTGTGGCGTGAGCTTGGTGTTTGCGTCGGTGGCTGTGGCTGGGTCGTCGGCTGAATTTGGGTTAGCGAGCTTCGAAGGCTCGTTGTTGAACGCGAACGGGACGGTCGATACGCAAGCGGGGTCGCATCCTTATGCGTTGACGATCGGGTTCTCCTTCAACACTGCGTATTCCGAAAAACTTGGGTATGAAGCTCCGGTCGGTCAGATACGGGATATGAACTTCAATCTGCCGCCGGGTTTGATCGGGAACCCCCAGGCGGTATCGCAGTGCACCCGTAAGGCCTTCGATAAAGGAGGCGAAGAATTCGTCACGGATGGGGCGCCGTGTCCAGCTAGCAGCGAGGTCGGGATCAACGCGGTACACATCGGTTCGTTGGGTGGACATGTTTATGAGCCGGTGTTCAACTTGGTGCCGCCGCCGGGTGTCGCGGCGCAGTTCGGGTTCACGCTGGTGGGCAACCCCGTCTTTCTGGATGTGGATGTGCGTAGCGGTGGGGACAATGGGCTCACGGTGCATGTCGATAACCTTCCGCAGCACCAGATCATCTCCGATCAGATAGTGATCTGGGGTACCCCGGCCGATCACGAAGGACAATCGGGTACGCTCGTCGAACGCGGTGGAACACCGTTTTTGACGTTGCCGACATCGTGTGGAGCGCCGCTGCGGTTTACCGCGGAAGCGCTCGGGACGTGGGGGAACCCCAACCTGTTCTCCGAAAAGGAATTCCTGATGTCCGAAGGTGTGGATCCGCCATTGACGCCGGAAACGGAAGGGTCGTGGCATCCAAGCGAAGGCGGTGCGGCGGTCGGCTTGACGGGCTGTGAACGTCTGGCGCATTTCAACCCGGTCGTGTCGATCGCACCGGATACCAGCCAGGGCGACACCCCAGCCGGACTGACGACCACAGTACGGATGCCGCAGGGGTTGAACCCCGAAGGGCTCGCGACCGCCGGTCTGAAGGATACGACCGTGGTCCTGCCGGAAGGGATCGCGGTCAATCCGGGGCAGGCGAAGGGGTTGGCGACGTGCTCGCTGGCGCAGGCGGAAATCGGCAGCGAAAAGGGCGATGAGGGCCCGCCGTCGTGTCCGGCGGCCTCGAAAGTCGGCGAAGACGAAGTCGTGACGCCGTTGCTGGCGGAACCGCTGAAGGGCAGCGTGTACCTGCTGCCGTCCAACCCCCCGGACGTGAAGATCCTCCTCGCGGCCTCGGGCGAGGGCATCAACCTGAAGCTCGTCGGCACTGTGCATATGGATGAAGCGACGGGGCAGTTGACGACGACGTTCGAAAACACACCGGACGCGCCGCTGACTGACTACAAGCTGTCGTTCAGCGGTGGTGCGCAAGCTGCGCTTGTGACGCCGTCGGGGTGTGGGGTGTATGGCACGAGCGCCGATTTCACGCCGTGGAGCACCCCGTTCGCTGAAAACGCGCTGGTGGAAAGCAACTTCACGATCAACAGTGGCCCCAACGGCACCTCATGCGCATCGCCGCTGCCGTTCAGCCCGGTGATGAGCGCGGGTGCCTCAACCGACCAGGCCGGCGGGTACACGAGCTTCTCGATGTTGTTGACGCGGGGTGATGGGCAGCAGCGGATCTCGAAACTGAAGTTCAAGACCCCACCGGGCCTGCTGGGGATGATCAGCCACGTCGCGCTGTGCGAAGAACCCCAGGCAGCGAAGGGCGTATGCCCGGCAAGCTCGCTGATAGGGCACACGGTGGTGGGTGCCGGCCCTGGCCCGTATCAGCTGTATATCCCCGAAGAAGGTCAGGCGCCGGCGCCGATCTACATCACCGGCCCCTATGAGGGAGCCCCATACGGCCTGCTGATCGCAGTACCGGTGCTCGCCGGCCCGTTCAACCTCGGCACGACGGTGGTGCGGGGGAAGATCGAAGTGGACCCGGTGACCTCGCAGCTGACGATCACGACGGACCCGTTGCCGACGATCCTCGATGGTGTGCCGACGGATTTGCGGACGATCGACGCGGTGATCGACCGCAAGGAATTCATGTTCAACCCGACCAACTGCAACCCGTCCTCGTTCAGCGGGACAGCAACCAGCACGGAAGGTACCGAAGCGGGGCTGTCGAGCCCGTTCCAGGTCGGCTCCTGTCGCAGCCTGACGTTCAAGCCGGGTTTCAAGGTGTTGACGTCGGCGAAGACCTCGCGCACGGAAGGCGCGAGCCTGCACGTCACGATGACGCTCCCCGACGAAGGCGGCCTCAGCAGCACCGCGAACGTGCAGCGGGTCAAGGTGTCGCTACCCAAACAGCTGCCCTCGCCGTTGAAAACGTTGCAGAAGGCGTGCTTGGAAAAGACGTTCGCGGAAAACCCCAAGAACTGCCCCGTCGCCTCCCAGGTCGGGACGGTCAAGGTCTCAACCCCGGTGCTGCCGGGTGGCCTATCGGGGACGGCGTACTTCGTCTCCCACGGTGGCGCGAAGTACCCCGAACTGATCCTCGTCCTGACCGGCCAGAACGGTGTGACGGTGCAGGTGCACGGGGAAACGTTCATCAGCAAAGCGGGGATTACGACCGCGACGTTCGCGTCGGTGCCGGATGTGCCGTTCTCGAGCTTCGAACTGACGCTCCCCAAACGGGAATACCCGGCGTTGACCGCGAACGGGAACCTCTGCAAGGGGACACTGCTGATGCCGACGGAACTGGTCGGCCAGAACGGGCTGGTCGTGGACCAGAGCACGAAGATCGCGGTGACGGGATGCCCGCCCGCCCGCCCGAAGCAGAAGAAGGCGACGAACAAGAAGAAAGGCAAGCGGGGGGATGCCAAGCGCAAGCGCGCCAGCCGCAAGAAGGGCTAGGGATCGGGTGAGCGCGGTGGCCTCCCGCAGTCGAAGCAGCGGGGCTCGCGTGGATGCGGCTCACAGTGCGGCCTCTCGCGTGGGTACGGTGCGCCCTCCGGTCCACGGGGATGATGTGGATCGTGGTGGTGGCCGGGGTGGTGTGGCGGAGATCCAACGCGCCCGGATGATCACCGCGCTGGTGGAGGTCGCAGGGGAGCGCGGGGTTGGTGGAGTGACGGTCGCGCACATCGTCGCGCGCTCAGGTGTGTCGCGCAGGACGTTCTACGAACTGTTCGATGATCGAGAGGACTGCTTCCTCGCAGCTTTTGATCAGGCGGTGGAGCGCGGGGCGCGGCGCGTGGTGCCTGCGTTCCGCTCACAGGGCGTGTGGTGTGAGCGGGTTCGGGCTGGTCTGGGCGCGTTGCTGGAGTATCTGGATGAGGAGCCGGGGATGTGCGCGCTGTGCGTCGTGGACGCGCTCGGAGCGGGCCCGGTGGCGCTGCAGCGTCGTGCTTTGGTCGTGCGGGCGCTGATCGATGCGGTGCACGAGGGCCGCAGGGAGGCGAGGGCTGGCACGAAGCCAACGCGGTTGACGGCCGAGGGCGTCGTCGGCGCCGTGCTCGCGGTGTTGCACGCGCGGCTGACGGGAGGCGATGCCCGCGGCAATGGCGCCAGTCCGCGGGTGGGTGGCGCCCAGCCGATGGCCGGTCTACTCGGCCCGCTGATGGGGATGATCGTGCTGCCCTACTTAGGCCAGGCCGCGGCGGCTCGGGAGACCTCGAGGCCGGGGCCTCGCCGCAAGCGCGCGGTGGCTCCGCCCGGCGACCCGTTGCGCGAGCTCGATATGCGTCTCACGTACCGCACGGTCAGGGTGCTGCTGGCGATCGCCGAGCTGGGAGGGCGGGACTCCGCGGGCGGGGGGCGATCTACGGGCGGGCCGGGCCCCAGCAACCGCCGCGTCTCCGAGGCCGCGGGCGTCGCCGACCAGGGCCAAATCTCAAAGCTCCTCGCTCGCCTAGAGCACCTCGGCCTGATCGAGAACGCCGGCACCGGGGTTGCGCGTGGAGAGCCCAACGTATGGAGCCTCACCCCCAAGGGCCAGGAGATCGCGCAGACGATCCGTCGGCAGGCCGTGCCGGCTGAGAGCTGACACCCGGTCGCGGTCGTGGAGGCCCGGGTCGCGTCCCCGTAATACAGAATCTCCGCATTACGGTATATTGCTGATATGACGATCAAGGTGCGAGAGCGCGGCACGATCACGCTGCCGGCGGCGCTGAGGAAGGCCGCGCGACTGGACCGCCCGGACAGCCAGGTGGAGGCACGCCTGCGAGAGGACGGCGTGATCGAGCTGATCCCTGTCATCACGATCCCAGCCGATCAGGCGTGGCACTGGACCGAGGAGTGGCAGGCCGGGGAACGGGAAGTGGACGAAGAGGTCGCTCGTGGAGAGGGCCGCACATTCGACAGCGCGGAGGAGATGTTCGATACGCTCGAGCGCGAGGCGCGGCTGCGCGAAGCCGAGGGCGCCGAGCGTCGTGAAGTTTGAACAGACCCCGCGCTTCGCCCACGACTATTGGGCGCTCCCCCACAGTCATCGTGAGCTTGCGCGGCGGGTGATCACGAAGGTCTTCCAATCGGCGGCCGAGCGAGCCGCGGCGGGCGAGGCCAACCCGTGGCCGTCGGGCCTGCGCGTCAAGAAGGTACAGGGGAGGAGTGGCGTGTGGGAGATGACCTGGAGCATGGATCGTCCCGACGGCCGCGCTACCTGGGAATGGACCGAGATCGATGGGGAGCCGGCCGTGCGGTGGCGTCGGATCGGCACGTACCGGATCTTCACGAACCCGTAGGAGTTGACAACACCGTCCGAAGTGTCTATAGTGGCCTCGTCATGTGCCCGGGAGTGTGGGTGCAGGGCATCGTCTTGAACATAGGATCGGGTTGGGGTCGGGTGCCTTGTGGCCGGCCTTCGATGTATTGACAAGGGTCTGCTTGGGAGAGGGGCCGGGTCATTTCGGTGAGGGAGTTGGTTTTCGCGTGTCTTTGAGAGGGATTGACGTGTCAGGGGTCGTTGTGCCCCCGGGATTGAGTGATGCTAGATGCGCCAGCTTGGCGCTGTCGCATCTCTCTCTCTCTCTCTCTCTCTTCGCCTAGGGCGCTAAGCCCCAAGGTCGCTCGCCGGGCGCGTTCGCGCCGTCTCGTAGGGTTCCCCGTAGGGGGTGGGTTCGCGGCGGCCTGTAATGGCTCTCGTGTGTACGGGTTGGTTGCGCCTCTCGGTGCTTGGTCTTGTAATCGAGGGGTCGTCCCCTCTGTCTTGGAGGAGACGGTGTGATGAATGCTGCTCGTAGGCTGACTGTGGCGACTCTTTTCGCGCTGGTGGGTGGGCTGTTGTTCGGGAGTGTGCCGGCGTTGGCTGCTGGCCCCGAAGAGCCGGCGGCGGTCGTGGTGGAATCGATCAAAGCTGGTTCCGCGACGTTCCGTGGCGAGCTGAACCCGGGTAAAGAAGGCGCCCCGGGGACCTTTGAACTGGGTACCTATGAGTTCTTGTACAAGAAGTCGGCGACGGAATGCGAAGGCGGGAGCATGGCGCCTGAATCGCCGGGGATCTCGTTGGGTGGTGGGCAGGAAGCTCTCCCGCCGGTGGAAGTGACCGGTCTGGAAGCGCATTCCGAGTACACGGTGTGTCTGCTGGCTCGTAATGGGATCAACGGGGAAGCGACGGTGGGGTCGGCGGTGACGTTCAAAACCGCGTTGACACCGGAAACGCCTGTCACGTCGGCTGTGACTGATGTAGGCGCGACCTCCGCGACGTTGCATGGTGTTCTGAATCCGGGCGGGGAAGGTGAACCCGGCGGCTACGAATTCCTGTACGCGGCGTCGGCTGGCGAATGCCAGGGCGGGGCGGGGTCTGGTGGGAGTGTGCCGGGACACAAGGATGAAGCGGTTTCCTCTGAAGTGGCCGGTTTGCTGGCGAACACCGAGTACACGGTCTGTCTGTTGGCGCGCAACGAAGCCGGAGAAACGATGGTGGGGTCGCCTGTGACGTTCACGACGCAGAAGGCGGCACCTGTGGTCGAAGGGGGGTCTTTCTCGCATGTGGGGTCCGCGGGAGCGTCGGTGGATGCTCAGGTCGACGCGGAGGGGTCGCCGACCACGTACGTCTACGAATACGGCACCGGTACCGTGTATGGTTCCGCGACGTCCACGGTGAGCCTCGGCGATACCAACCGTATGGTTGAAGTGCCCACAAGGCTGAGCGGATTGCAGCCGGGTACGGTCTATCACTTCCGTGTGGTCGCGAGCAACGAGTCTGGAACAGTCCAAGGTGCTGAGGCGATGTTCACGACTTTACCCGTGGGTGTGCCGGGTCTACCGGATGGCCGGGTGTTTGAAATGGTGACCCCGCCGAGCAACGAAAACGCGGAAGTCTATGCACCGCAGGCGATCGTCGAATTCCATGAATCGGGGAATGGCTATCCCACGGAGCTTCCTTTCCAGGCTTCGGTGGATGGCGAAGCGGTAGCGTATGTGGGTGATCCGACCGCGGGTGGCTCGGGGGAAAGTGGCAATAGCCATGGTGGTGAGTATCTGGCGAGGCGGTCTGCGGGGGGTGGTTGGACGCAGGAGAACCTCGAGCCCGAAGAGGAACCGCCCGCGGCCTATCAGGCGTTCTCAAGTGATCTTTCGGTGGGGATCCTCGAGTCCCGGGCGGAACCTGCGCTTTCGCCGCAGGCACCGGATGGCGGCTACAAGGTGCTATATACACGGAGCGATAGCGATGGCAGCTATCGGCCGATGTTCACCGAGACTCCGCCCAACCGGCCTCCGGCGGTGGAAGAATTTGGCGCCTACAACGTTCCATTTGTTACAGCGGAAGGCAAAGAACCTGCGTATGCTGGTGCCTCGGCGGATTTGAGCCAGCTGCTGTTCGAGGCGAACGATGCGCTGACCGAAAACGCGGCTGGTGGTGCCGGGGAAGACCCGGTGACGCATCTGCAATTTTCCGCAGAGAACAATCTCTATGATGCGGTCGCGGGTCGAGTGGTTTTGGTGAACGTGTTGCCCGATGGTGGGACCGAGGCGAATGCGACATTCGGCGCCCCGCCACTGAGCTATCATTATGGGCAGAATCCGCCTGATTTCAGCCATGTGATCTCTGAAGATGGGTCGCGGATCTTCTGGACGGATCTGAATACGGGCGATCTGTATGTGCGGGAGAACGCCGACCAGCCGCAGAGCCCGCTCAACGCACAGGATGAATGCCAGGTATCGGGGGATGCCTGCACGGTGCTGGTGTCCGCCGGTGGGCGGTTCTGGGCTGCGAGCAGCGACGGGGCGAAGGTGTTCTTCACCAAGGAAGGCCCGTTGTACGAGTACGACCTGGAAAGCGGCCAGACGAGCGATCTCAGCGAAGGCGCTCCTGTGGAAGGCGTGGTCGGGACCAGCACGAACGGGTCGTACGTGTACTTCGTCGAGGAAGGCGGCGGGCTGTACGTCTGGCACGAAGGAGCAAAGCCGAAGCTGATCGCGCCTCTCTCCGGCAACGACGGCAGACAGTTTGGAAAGCAGTATAACCACGCTTGGGGGGAATTTGGTGATTGGCAGCCAGGTCTTGGGCATCGTACTGCCGAGGTCGCGCCGAACGGGCTCAGCGTGGTCTTCATGTCAGAAGAGAGTCTGACGGGTTACGACAACGAAAGCACGTATGCAGGTGATCCCGAGCAGTTCGAGGAGGTATACGTTTATGAGGTGGAAGGCGCTCGGCATCTGTTTTGTGTCTCGTGCAGTCCGAGCGGAGAACGGATTCAGGATAATTTTGACTCTGAAAAGGCGATTGCGGGTGGGTTTCTGCCGGTGAGCTGGAGCAATACGTATCTTCCGCAGTGGTTGGCCGATGAAGGGGCTCGGGTGTTCTTTGATAGCGGCCAGCCGCTGGTGTCGGGGGACACGAATGAAGCGCAGGATGTGTATGAGTGGGAGCGCGATGGCACGGGCAGTTGCCGTGAGGAAGCGGGGTGTGACTATCTCCTGTCGGGTGGCACGAGCCATGCGGCGTCGTGGCTGCTTGGTGCGAGCGTGAGTGGCGACGATGTGTTCATAAGCTCGCAAGCACAGCTGACTGCGCAGGATCAGAACGAAGATTACAATCTGTTCGATGCGCGTGTTGGTGGCGTGCGGCCGGTTTCCCCGCCGGTGTGTTCGGGGACGGGGTGTCAGGGTGTGCCGGGTGCGCCGCCGGTGTTCGCGACGCCGTCGAGTGAGACGTTCAACGGTGTCGGGAACTATCCGCCGTCCACGGTGGGTAAGCCCGGTGGGGCGTCCAAGAAGGGTGCCCCGAAGGCCAGGGGGTTGACGCGGGCGCAGAAGCTCGCGGGCGCGCTGAGGGCATGTCGCAAGCGGGGGAGGGCAAGGCGGATGGCCTGTAAGGCGCGGGCGCGCAAGCGCTACGGGACTGTGGGTAGGCAGGGGAAGAGATTGTCCATGTCGGCAGGGGGGGCACGGTAGCCATGTTGAGGAGATCGCTGGTTCTGCTGCTCGCGGTGTGCGGCGTGGGCTTGGTGTTTGTGTCGGTAGCTGTGGCCGGTTCGCCGTCGGCCGGGTTTGGGTTGGCGAGCTTCGAAGGCTCGTTGTTGAACGCGGACGGGACAGTCGATACGCAGGCGGGGTCGCATCCCTACGCGCTGACGCTCGGGTTCTCCCTCAACACTGCGTATAACGAAAAACTCGGGTATGAAGCCCCAGTCGGTCAAGTGCGGAATATGAACTTCAATCTGCCTCCGGGTTTGATTGGAAACCCGCAGGTGGTATCGCAGTGCACCCGCAAGACCTTCGACAAAGGAGGCGAAAACCGCGCGGATGGGCCAGTGTGTCCAGCGAGCAGCGAGGTCGGGATCAATGCGGCACATATCGGTGGGCTTGGAGGTGTCTATGTACCTGTGTTCAACCTGGTACCGCCGCCGGGTGTCGCGGCGCAGTTCGGGTTCACGCTCTCGGGGAACAATGTCTTTCTGGATGTGGGTGTGCGCAGCGGTGGGGACAATGGGCTCACGGTGCATGTCGATAACCTTCCGCAGCACCAGATCACCTCTGATCAAATAGTGATCTGGGGTACCCCGGCCGATCACGAAGGAGAATCGGGTGCGTTCGTCGAACGCGGTGGAGCACCGTTCTTGACGTTGCCGACGTCGTGTGGGGCGCCGCTGCGGTTCACCGCGGAAGCGCTCGGGACGTGGGGGAACCCGGATCTGTTCTCCGAAAAGGAATTCCTGATGTCCGAAGGTGTGGATCCGCCATTGACCCCCGAAACGGTAGGGTCGTGGCATCCAAGCGAAGGCGGTGCGGCGGTCGGCTTGACGGGCTGCGAACGCCTAGCGCACTTCAACCCAGTGGTGTCGATCGCCCCCGATACAAGCCAGGGCGACACCCCAGCCGGGCTGACGACCACGGTACGGATGCCGCAGGGGTTGAACCCCGAAGGTCTCGCGACTGCGGGCCTGAAGGACACGACTGTGGTCCTGCCGGAAGGGATCGCGGTCAACCCGGGGCAGGCCAAGGGGTTGGCGACGTGCTCGCTGGCGCAGGCGGAAATCGGCAGCGAAATAGGAGACGAGGGCCCACCGTCGTGTCCGGCGGCCTCGAAAGTCGGCGAAGACGAAATCGTGACGCCGTTGCTGGCGGAACCGTTGAAGGGCAGCGTGTATCTGTTGCCGTCCAATCCACCCAACGTGAAGATCCTCCTCGCGGCTTCGGGCGAGGGCATCAACCTGAAGCTCGTCGGCACCGTCCAGATGAACGAAGCGACGGGGCAGCTGACGACGACATTCGAAAACACACCGGACGCGCCGCTGACCGACTACAAACTGTCGTTCAGCGGTGGCGCGCAGGCAGCGCTGGTGACCCCGTCGGGGTGCGGGGTGTATGGCACGAGCGCAGACTTCACGCCGTGGAGCACCCCGTTCACCGAAAACGCCCTGGTGGAAAGCAACTTCACGATCAACAGCGGACCCAACGGCTCCCCGTGCGCCTCGCCGCTGCCGTTCACCCCGGTGATGAGCGCTGGTGCGTCAACCGATCAAGCCGGGGGCTACACGAGCTTCTCGATGCTGTTGACGCGGGGTGATGGGCAGCAACGGATCTCCAAACTGAAGTTCAAGACCCCACCAGGGCTGCTGGGGATGATCAGCCACGTCTCGCTGTGCGAAGAACCCCAGGCCGCGAAAGGCGAATGCCCGGCAAGCTCGCAGATCGGGCATACGGTGGTGGGTGCCGGTCCGGGCCCGTATCAGCTGTATATCCCGGAAGAAGGTCAGGCGCCGGCGCCGATCTACATTACTGGCCCCTACGAGGGCGCCCCCTATGGCCTGCTGATCGCGGTGCCGGTGCTTGCCGGCCCGTTCAACCTCGGCACGACGGTGGTGCGTGGGAAGATCGAAGTGGACCCCGTGACCTCGCAGCTGACGATCACAACGGACCCGTTGCCGACGATCCTCGATGGTGTCCCAACTGATCTGCGGACGATCGATGCGGTGATCGACCGTAAGGAATTCATGTTCAACCCGACCAACTGCAACCCGTCGTCGTTCAGCGGGACCGCGACGAGTGTCGAGGGCACAGAAGCGTCGTTGTCGAGCCCGTTCCAGGTTGGGTCTTGCCGGAGCTTGACGTTCAAGCCTGGTTTCAAGGTCTCGACGTCGGCGAAGACCTCGCGGACGCAGGGCGCGAGCCTGCATGTCACGATGACCCTCCCCGACGAAGGCGGGTTGAGCAGCACCGCGAATGTGCAGCGCGTCAAGGTCTCGCTGCCCAAACAGTTGCCGACGCCGTTGAAAACGTTGCAGAAGGCGTGTTTGGAAAAGACGTTCGCGGAAAACCCCAAGAGCTGCCCGGTCGCATCGCAGGTCGGGACGGTCAAGGTCTCAACCCCGGTCCTCCCCGGTGGCCTATCAGGGACGGCGTACTTCGTCTCCCATGGTGGTGCGAAGTACCCGGAACTGATCATGGTCTTAACGGGTCAGAATGGTGTGACGGTGCAGGTGCATGGGGAAACGCAGATCAGCAAGGCGGGGATCACGACAGCGGTGTTCGCATCGGTGCCGGATGTGCCGTTCTCGAGCTTCGAACTGACGTTGCCGCAGCGGGAATTCCCGGCGTTGACCGCGAACGGGAACCTTTGCAAGGGGACGTTGCTGATGCCGACGGAACTGGTTGGTCAGAACGGGCTGGTGGTGGATCAGAGCACGAAGATCGCGGTCACCGGTTGCCCGCCGAAGCAGAAGAAGGCGACGAACAAGAAGAAAGGCAAGCGGGGGGATGCCAAGCGCAAGCGCGCCAGCAAGAAGAAGGGCTAGAGGCACGATGGTCGCGGTGGCCTCGCGTGCCCGTAGTGGTGGTGTCCGCAACGGTGCGGTTCGCGGACCGGTCCACGGGGATGATGTGGACCGTGCCGGTGGCCGCGGTGGTGTGGCGGAGATTCAGCGTGCGCGGATGATCGCGGCGCTGGTGGAGGTTGCCGGGGAGCGTGGTGTCGGTGGAGTGACGGTGGCGCATGTCGTAGCGCGTTCGGGGGTCTCGCGCAGGACGTTCTACGAACTGTTCGACGACAGGGAGGATTGTTTCCTCGCGGGGTTCGACGAGGCGGTCGAACGGGGGGCGCGGCGCGTGGTGCCCGCGTTTCGGGGCTCTGGGGCGTGGCGGGAGCGGGTCCGGGCCGGTCTGGGCGCGCTGCTGGAGTATCTGGACGAGGAGCCGGGGATGGGTGCGCTGTGCGTTGTGGACGCGCTCGGTGCGGGTCCGGTGGCGTTGGAGCGCCGCGCCCGAGTGGTGCAGGTGCTGATCGATGCCGTGCACGAGGGCCGTAGGGAGGCGCAGGTCGCGAAGCCGACGCGGCTGACGGCCGAGGGTGTCGTCGGCGCTGTCCTCGCGGTATTGCATGCGCGGCTGTCAAGGCTCGATGCCCACGGGAATGGCGTCGGTGCGCGGATGGGCGGCACCCAGCCGATGGCGAGTCTGCTCGGCCCGCTGATGGGGATGATCGTGCTGCCGTACCAGGGCCAGGCCGCGGCAGCACGGGAGACCTCGAAGCCAGGTCCCCGCCGCAAGCGCGCGGCAGTTTCGACCGGTGATCCGCTGCGCGAGCTCGAGATGCGCCTTACGTACCGCACGGTCAGAGTGCTGCTGGCTATCGCCGAGCTGAGTGGGGGCCGGGTGCCGGGTCCCAGCAACCGCCGCGTCGCGGAAGCCGCGGACGTTTCAGACCAAGGCCAGATCTCAAAGCTCCTCGCACGCCTAGAGCACCTCGGGCTGATCGAGAACGGCGGCGCCGGCCCCGCGCGAGGAGAGCCGAACGTGTGGCGGCTGACCAGCAAGGGTGCGGAGATCGAGCGCACGATCCGCCGCCAGGCGGGAAGCACTGGCGGCGGATAGAAGCCGCTCGGAGATCTCGTACAACCCAGGCTTCCCCCGCTAAGGATGTGTAACCTATGATATCATCGCGCAGCGTATGGGTGTTCTGGTCCAGATCCGAGACGTACCTGATGGGGTGCACCGCACCCTGAAGGCGCGCGCGGCTGTCGCGGGTGTCTCCCTCTCCGAGTATGTACGTGCGGTGCTCACCCGCACGGCCACCCGCCCGACCCCAACCGAGTTGGCGGCTCGCATCGAGGCTCGTGGCGTCGCGGAGCTGGCACAGCCGAGTGAGATCGTCGTCCGCGCGATTCGCGACCAGGGCGAGTGACCGTCATCGACACGTCTGGGGTCGTCAACTTCCTGCTCGGCGTCGGCGTCGCCGGGCACGTCGGGAAGCTCATGGAAGACGAGGGCGAGCTTGCGGCGCCCGACTTGCTCATTTTCGAGGTGCTCGCCGTGCTGCGGCGAGAGACGCATCGAGGGTCGGTCGCGGGCGATCGCGCAACCGCGGCCGTGGAAGATCTCGGCGACCTCCCGATCGAGCTCTTTCCCAGCCTGCCCCTGCGCAGCCGGGCTTGGACGCTGCGGGCCAACCTCACAGCGGCCGATGCGCTGTTCGCCGCGCTCGCCGAGCAGCTCGATGAGCCGTTCGCGACCAAGGACGGTGCGCTCGCCACCGAGATCGCCAAGCACTCGACGCTCACCCTACTGCGGCTTGCGCCTGCAACGTAACGCGCTTTTCATGAGCTTGCGGTGTGGGTGGCCGGCGAGGCATGTGCAGGCCGGGTCGTTGAACGCGGCCTCTGGGAGTTGACAACACCGTCCGAAGTGTCTATAGTGGCCTCGTCATGTGCCTGGAGCTTGGGTGCAGGGCTTGGTCTTGAACATAGGATCGGGTTGGGGTCGGGGCCTTGTGGCCGGCCTTCCAATGGTGTTGACGGGGTCTGCTTGGGAGAGGGGCTGGGTCATTTCGGTGAGGGAGTTGGTTTTCGCGTGTCTTTGAGAGGGATTGACGTGTCAGGGGTCGTTGTGCCCCCCGGGTTGAGTGATGCTAGATGCGCCAGCTTGGCGCTGTCGCATCTCTCTCTCTCTCTCTCTCTCTTCGCCTAGGGCTCTAAGCCCCAAGGTCGCTCGCCGGGCGCGTTTGCGCCGTCTCGCAGTTGTCCCCGTAGGGGGTGGGTTCGCGGCGGCCTGTAATGGCTCTCGTGTGTACGGGTGGGTTGCGCCTCTCGGTGCTTGGTTTTGTAATCGAGGGGTCGTCCCCTCTGTCTTGGAGGAGACGGTGTGATGAATGCTGCTCGTGGGCTGATCTTGGCGGCCCTTTTTACGCTGGTGGGTGGGCTGCTGTTCGGGAGTGTCTCGGCGTTGGCTGCTGGTCCTGAAGCGCCGGCGGCGGTCGTGGTGGAATCGATCAAAGCTGGCTCTGCGACGTTCATTGGTGAGTTGAACCCGGGTAAAGAAGGCGGTCCGGGGACCTTTGAACTGGGTACCTACGAGTTCTTGTATAACCGGTCGGCGACGGAATGCAAAGGCGGAAGTGTGGCGCCCGAATCGCCGGGGATCTCTCTGGGTGGTGGACAGGAAGTGCTCCCGCCGCTAGAAGTGACCGGTCTGGTGGCGCATAGCGAGTACACGGTGTGTCTGCTTGCTCGGAATGGGATCGGGGGCGAAGCTACTGTGGGGCCGGCGGTGACATTCAAAACCGCACTCACTCCGGAAACGCCTGTCACCTCGGCTGCAACTGGTGTCGGTACGACCTCAGCGACATTGCATGGTGTTCTGAATCCGGGCGGGGAAGGCGAAGCGGGTAGCTATGAATTCCTGTATGCGGCGTCAACCAGTGAATGTGAGGGAGGCGCTGGGTCTGGTGGGAGCGCGCTGGGGGCCAGGGAAGAAGCTGTCTCTTCTGAAGTGACCGGTCTATCGCCGAACACCGAGTACACGGTCTGCCTGCTGGCGCGCAACGAAGCGGGCGAAACCTCTATGGGGTCGTCGGTGACCTTTACGACTCAGAAGGCGGCGCCCGTGGTCGGAGGGGAGTCCTTCTCTGATGTGGGATCGTCGGGCACGTGGGTAGACGCACAGGTCGACGCTGAGGGGTCACCCACCACGTACTTCTACGAATATGGCACGAGCACCGCGTATGGTTATGCGACGTCCCCGGTGAGTGGCGGCGATGCCAACCGTGTTGTCGAAGCGCCAGCGAGACTGGGCGGCCTACAGCCTGGCACGGTCTATTACTTCCGCGTCGTTGCGAGCAATGAATCAGGCACGGTTCAGGGCGTTGATGCGAGGTTCACGACACTGTCTACTGGGGTACCAGGTCTTCCTGATGGTCGGGTGTTTGAAATGGTCACTCCGCCGAACAACGAAAATGCGGAAGTCTATACGCCGAATGCTATCGCTGGCTTATTCCAGACTGGGAATGGTGTTTCTACGATACTTCCGTTTCAGGCTTCGGTAGATGGTGAAACGGTCACATACGTGGGTGATCCGACCGTTGGTGGGTCGGGGGAAAGTGGCGCTGGCAAGGGCGCTGAGTATCTGGCGAGACGATTGCCAAGCGGCGGTTGGAGGCAGGAAAGCCTTGAGCCAGAAGAGGAACCGCCCGCAGCCTACCAGGCGTTCTCGAGCGATCTCTCGGTGGGGATCCTCGAGTCTAGAGCGGTGCCTGCGCTTTCGTCGCAGGCACCGGGTGGAGGCTACGACGTGCTATATCAGCGGAGCAACAGCGATGGCAGCTATCAACCGCTGTTCACCAAGACTCCGCCTAACCGTTCCCCGGCGTTGGGGGAATTTAGCGCGTACAATGTCCCACATATTTCGCCAGAAGGCAAAGAACCTGCATATGCCGGTTCCACGGAAGATTCAAGTCAGTTGTTGTTTGAGGTGAACGACGCACTGACCGAAAACGCGGCTGGTGGTGCCGGGGAAGACCCGGTGACGCATCTGCAATTTTCCGCAGAGAACAATCTCTATGATTCGGTCGCGGGTCGAGTGGTTTTGGTGAACGTGTTGCCTGATGGCAGCACGGAAGCAAACGCGACATTCGGCGCCCCGCCACTGAGCTATCATTATGGGCAGAATCCGCCTGATTTCAGCCATGTGATCTCTGAAGATGGGTCGCGGATCTTCTGGACGGACATAAACACGGGCGATCTGTATGTCCGGGAGAACGCCAGCCAGTCACAGAGTCCACTCGACGCGCGGGACGAATGCATGGTGCCTGGTGATGCGTGCACGGTGCTGGTGTCTGCAGATGGGCGGTTCTGGGCCGCGAGCAGCGACGGGTCGAAGGTGTTCTTCACCAAGGAAGGCCCGTTGTACGAGTACGACCTGGCAAGCGGCCAGACGAGCAATCTCAGCGAAGGCGCTCCTGTGGAAGGCGTGGTCGGGACCAGCACGAACGGCTCGTACGTGTACTTCGTCGAGGAAGGCGGCGGACTCTACGTATGGCATGAAGGAGCAAAGCCGAGATTGATCGCCATGCTGGTCAGCAGTGACGGAACCGAAGTAGCACCATTCAGCCGCCTCAACGATGGTGCGTTCGGTGATTGGCAGCCAGGTCTTGGGCATCGTACTGCCGAGGTCGCGCCGAACGGGCTCAGCGTGGTCTTCATGTCAGAAGAGAGCCTGACGGGTTACGACAACGAAAGCAAGTATGCAGGTTCCTATCCCAAGCAGTTCGAGGAGGTATACGTTTATGAGGTGGAAGGCGCTCGTCATCTGTTCTGTGTCTCGTGTAGTCCGAGCGGAGAACGGATTCAGGATAATGTTGACTCTGCAGAGGCGGTTGCGGGTGGGTTTTTGCCGGTGAGTTGGAGCAATACGTATCTTCCGCGGTGGCTGACGGATGAAGGGGCTCGGGTCTTCTTCGACAGTGGTCAGCCGCTAGTCTCGGGAGATACGAACGAAGTGCAGGATGTGTATGAGTGGGAGCGCGATGGCGTGGGCAGTTGCCGCGAGGAATCTGGGTGTGACTATCTCCTGTCGGGTGGTACGAGCAATTCTGCGTCGTGGCTGTTGGGTGCGAGTGCGAGTGGTGATGATGTGTTCGTGATCTCGCGTGCGCAGCTGACCCCTGAGGATCAGAACGAAGATTACAATCTGTTCGATGCGCGGGTTGGTGGTGTGCGGCCGGTTTCTCCGCCGGTGTGTTCGGGGGCGGGGTGTCAGGGTGTGCCTGGTGCGCCGCCGGTGTTCGCGACACCGTCGAGTGAGACGTTCAACGGGGTCGGGAACTATCCGCCGCCGGCGGGCGAGCCCGGTGCGGCGCCTGGGAAGAGTACCCCGAAGGTGCGGGGGTTGACGCGGGCGCAGAAGCTCGCGGGTGCGTTGAGGGTGTGTCGCAGGCAGGCGAGGGCAAGGAGGATGGCTTGTAGGGCGCGTGCGCGCAAGCGCTACGGGAGTATGGGTGAGCGGGGGAAGAGATCGTCCAGGTCGGGATCGTCCGGGTCGGCGAAGGGGGCACGGTAGGCATGTTGAAGAGATCGCTGGTTCTACTTTTCGCTGTGTGTGGTGTGAGCTTGGTGTTTGCGTCGGTGGCTGTGGCTGGTTTGCCGTCGGTTGGGTTTGGGTTGGCGAACTTCGAAGGCTCTTTGTCGAACGCGGATGGGATAGTCGATAGGCAGGCAGGGTCGCATCCCTACGCGTTGACGCTCGGATTCTCCTTCAACACATACATCGAAGAACATGGGTTTGAAGATCCAGTTGGTCAGGTTCGGAATATGAATATCAATCTGCCGCCTGGTTTGATTGGTGATCCGGAGGCGGTACCGCAGTGCATCCGCAAGAACTACAACGAAGGAGAAAACGGCGGTTGCCCTGCGGACACCGAGGTCGGCATTAACGCTGTGCACCTCGGGGCGGGAGGGGGTGGATATCTTTATGCGCCTGTTTTCAACATGGTGCCACCGCCTGGTGTCGCAGCGCAGTTTGCGTTCCAATTATCAGATAACGACGTCTTGCTGGACGTAGGTGTGCGCAGCGGTGGGGACAACGGGCTCACGGTGCATGTCGATAACATCCCACAGCATCAGATCATCTCCGACCAGATCACGATCTGGGGTACCCCGGCCGACCACGAAGCGCCGTGGGGCGCGCCTGTAGAACGGGGGGGAACGCCGTACTTGACCTTGCCGACGTCGTGCGGAGCGCCGTTGCGGTTCTCCGCAGAAGCGTTAGGGACGTGGAAGAACCCCAACCTCTTCTCCGAAAAGGAATTCCTTTTATCTGACGGTGTGGATCTTCCGCTGACCCCGGAAACAGAAGTGTGGCATCCAAATGAAAGCAGTGCAGCAGTCGGCCTCATAGGCTGTGAACGTCTCGCCCATTTCGATCCGGTGGTGTCGATTGCGCCGGATACCAGCCAGGGCGATACGCCGGCTGGGTTGACGACCGCGGTGCGGATGCCGCAGGGTCTGAACCCCGAAGGGCTCGCGACCGCAGGTCTGAAGGATACGACGGTGGTCTTGCCCGAAGGGATCGCGATCAATCCAGGGCAAGCCAAGGGGCTGGGGACATGCTCACTCGCGCAGGCGGAAATCGGCAGCGAAAAAGGCGACGAGGGTCCACCTTCGTGTCCGTCGGCGTCGAAAGTCGGTGAAGACGAAATCGTGACGCCGTTGCTGGCCGAACCGCTGAAGGGCAGCGTGTACCTGCTGCCGTCCAACCCACCCGACGTAAAGATCCTCCTCGCGGCTTCTGGGGAGGGCGTGAACCTGAAGCTTGTTGGGACGGTGCATATGGATGAAGCGACGGGGCGGTTGACGACGACGTTCGAAAACACGCCGGATGCGCCGTTGACTGACTACAAGCTGTCCTTCAGCGGTGGCGCGCAGGCGGCGTTGGTGACGCCGTCGGGGTGTGGGGTGTATGGCACGAGCGCGGACTTCACGCCGTGGAGCACCCCGTTCGCCGAAAACGCGCTGGTGGAAGGCAACTTCACGATCAACAGCGGCCCCGACGGCACCCCATGCGCCTCGCCGCTGCCGTTCAGCCCGGTGATGAGCGCCGGCGCGTCAACCGACCAGGCTGGGGGCTACACCGACTTCTCGATGTTGTTGACGCGGGGTGATGGGCAGCAGCGGATCTCAAAACTGAAGTTCAAGACCCCACCGGGCCTGCTGGGGATGATCAGCCACGTCTCGCTATGCGAAGAACCACAGGCAGCAAAGGGCGAATGCCCGGCGAGCTCGTTGATTGGGCATACGGTGGTGGGTGCCGGTCCTGGCCCGTATCAGCTGTATATCCCAGAAGAAGGTCAGGCGCCGGCGCCGATCTACATCACCGGCCCCTACGAGGGAGCCCCATACGGCCTGCTGATCGCAGTGCCTGTCCTGGCCGGCCCGTTCAACCTGGGCACGACCGTGGTGCGCGGGAAGATCGAAGTGGACCCGGTGACCTCGCAGCTGACGATCACAACAGACCCGTTGCCGACGATCCTCGACGGTGTCCCAACCGATCTGCGGACGATTGATGCGGTGATCGACCGGCAGGAGTTCATGTTCAACCCGACCAACTGCAACCCGTCGTCGTTCAGTGGGACCGCGACCAGCGTGGAGGGCACCGAAGCGGGGTTGTCGAGCCCGTTCCAGGTCGGGTCGTGTCGCAGCTTGACGTTCAAGCCCGGGTTCAAGGTCTCGACCTCGGCGAAGACGTCGCGCACCGAAGGCGCGAGCCTGCACGTCACGATGACGCTCCCCGACGAAGGCGGTCTGAGCAGCACCGCGAACGTGCAGCGCGTCAAGGTGTCGCTGCCGAAGCAGTTGCCCTCGCCGTTGAAAACGTTGCAGAAGGCGTGTTTGGAAAAGACGTTCGCGGAAAACCCCAAGAGCTGCCCGGTCGCATCGCAGGTTGGGACAGTAAAGGTCTCGACGCCGGTGTTGCCGGGTGGCCTGTCGGGGACGGCGTACTTCGTCTCCCATGGTGGTGCGAAGTATCCAGAACTGATTCTCGTCCTCACGGGCCAGAACGGTGTGACGGTGCAGGTGCATGGGGAAACGCAGATCAGCAAAACAGGGATCACCACCGCGACGTTCGCGACGGTGCCGGATGTGCCGTTCTCGAGCTTCGAACTGACGCTTCCCCAGCGGGAATTCCCGGCGTTGACCGCGAACGGGAGCCTCTGCAAGGGCACGTTGCTGATGCCGACGGAACTGGTGGGCCAGAACGGCCTCGTGATCGCGCAGAGCACGAAGATCGCGGTGACGGGATGCCCGCCCGCTCGCCCGAAGCAGAAGCAGGCGACGAACAAGAAGAGAGGCAAGCGGGGGGATGCCAAGCGCAAGCGCGCCAGCAAGAAGAAGGGCTAGAGGCCGGTGAGCGCGGTGGTCTCCCCCGGCCGCGGCAGCGGCACTCGCCAGAGCGCGGAGCGCCGCCCGGCCCACAGGAATGTGGACCGCGGCGGTGGCCGGGGCGGCGTCGCGGAGATCCAGCGCGCCAGGATGATCGCCGCGCTGGTCGAGGTTGCCGGCGAGCGCGGAGTGGGTGGGGTGACGGTCGCGCACATCGTCGCGCGCTCGGGTGTCTCGCGCAGAACGTTCTACGAACTGTTCGACGACAGGGAGGACTGCTTCCTCGCGGCGTTCGACCAGGCGGTCGAGCGCGGCGCGAAGCGGGTGGTCCCCGCGTTTCGAGCACCGGGCCCATGGCGTGAGCGGGTCCGAGCTGGTCTGTGCGCGCTGCTGGAGTATCTGGACGACGAGCCGGGGATGGGCGCGCTGTGCATCGTGGACGCGCTCGGTGCGGGCCCCGTCGCGCTGGAGCGCCGCACGCAGGTGGTGGGGGCGCTGATCGAAGCGGTGCACGAAGGCCGGCGTGAGGCGAAGGCCGGCGCGAAGCCGACGCGGCTGACAGCGGAGGGCGTCGTGGGTGCGGTGCTGGGGGTGCTGCACGCACGGTTGGCAAGAAGCAGCGACGCCCATCCAAACGGCGCTCAGGAAGGCATCACGCTGATGGCCGCCACCCGGACCGGCAGCGCCCGGCCGATGGTTGCCTTGCTCGGCCCGCTGATGGGAATGATCGTCCTGCCATATCAGGGCCAGGCCGCCGCCGTGCGCGAGACCGCCAAGCCGGCATCGAGGCGCAAACGCGCGGCGCCCCCGCCCGGCGACCCGCTGCGCGAGCTCGACATGCGCCTCACCTACCGCACGGTAAGGGTGCTGCTGGCGATCGCCGAGCTGAGCGACGGCCGGGGACCGGGCCCCAGCAACCGCCGCGTCTCCGAAGCGGCCGACGTCGCCGACCAGGGCCAGATATCGAAGCTGCTCGCGCGTCTGGAGCACCTCGGGCTGATCGAGAACGCCACCGCGGGCCCCGCACGCGGAGAGCCCAACGTCTGGCAGCTCACGTCGAAGGGCGCGGAGATCGAGCGCACGATCCGCCGGCAGGCCGCGCCAGGGGGGTAGGCGAAAGCCACGTCCGCCAGGTCTCCGCCGGCAGGCCACGCACCTCGATACTGTCAGGGCAAGAGCTCGAGCGCCTCGACATGGGTGGGGCGGACCATCGCGAAGTGGCGGTGGTCAAGCGTTGCGAGCTTCCTCTCATCAAGTCGCTCGACCAGCGCGAGCACGCTGGCGTTGACGACGCCGAGCGGTTGGTCTTCGTACTGGGACTGAAGCTCGCGGCAGCGCTGCAGGTCGCCGGTGTTGGGGTGCTCGGGCCGGTAGACGCCCGCGAGGAGGTCATCGAGGAAGGTGAGCCACACGTCAACGCCGAGGCGCCGGTGACACCAGTAGTCGAGCTCCGCGAGCACAAGGGTGGGAATGACCAGATCCTCGCCTGACTCACTCAAGAGCTCGGCGCAGCGGGTGTGGTCGGGGTCCGCCGCGTCAAGTGCGGCCAGCAGCGGACCGGTGTCTAGTACGAGCGGCACCTACGAGGGCGGCTCTGCCACCGGTTCCGCCGTTACCTGCGCCGCGGAGAGCCCGTCGGTCGAGCGCCCGACACCAAATCGTGGCCGGCGGGCGCGGTGCAGCGATGCCGCCTTCTCATCGACGGCCTCAGCCAACACCACGGTGAGCGCCACGCCACGCCTGTGGGCCTCAGCCTCCAGCGTGTCGAGCGATGAGCGCTTGGCAGCGACCGTCGTCCTCCGTGTCTGATTCACGATGCGTGATTCTAGCATCAGTCCGTAGGGGGCACTTGGGCAGTACCGTAATGTGCTCAGAGTGTGCCCGGAGTGTGCCAAGTTTGTGCACGCACTGTTACAATTATCATATGGCCCTTGATATAGGTCCTAATACATGCGAGGGTGACTATGGTGAAACGAACGACGATCAATCTCGACATGGAGCTGGTCGCCCAAGCACGCGAGGTGCTGGAGACCGGGAACACGACAGAGACGGTGCACGCCGCGCTACGCGATGTGGTGCGCCGCGACCGCTTGCGGCGGCTGTCGGAACGGGAGTGGGACTTCACATTGGAGGATCTCGAGGAGATGCGGCGATCGCGCATGGAAACGAGGCCGTGGGGATCTCTGAATGCCGACTTCGGGGATCTCGAGCCACCCGCTCGGGAAGCTCCGCGTAGCAAGGACGATCCCGCTCTCGGCAAGGCCAAGAAGGCCGCATAGGGTCAGGTGGAGCTCGCCGACACAAGCGCGTGGCAGGTTGCGAAGCGTGCCGGTGAGGCCGGTGAGCAGTTCGACGCCAGGGTCAGAACCGGCCTCGTCGGGACTTGCTCGATGGTGATGCTGGAGATTCTCGCCAGCGCTCGCAACGGACTGGACTTCGACCGCATGCAGGAGGAGTTCGATGCCCTGCGTCATTACCAGATTGGACAGCCGCAATGGCGACGCGCAATTCAGGTCTACCGCGAACTGGCGCACCAGGGTGGCGCCCACCAGCGCAGCGTGGGTCACGCCGACTTGCTGATTGCCGCTGCCGCAGAGGCAGCCGATGTGGAGCTGCTGCACTACGACGAGGATTTCGACCGCATCGCGGCGATCACCGGCCAGCCTGCGCGCTGGATCGCCCCAAAAGGGAGCCTGTAGCCGACCTGTGGATCTCCGACTTTGGTGATCTTACGTCCCGGCTCTAAACCCCAGCCCCAGCCCCCCCTCTTCCCTCCCCTCCAGCGAACCGAGCTGCCCCACGGATGGCATCCTCGAACACCTCCGGACCAGCCCGAGACTCCAAGGCAAGACCGTCGGGAAGCGGCATCCCGAGCCCGTGGATCGCGGCGGAGCGGTCGGCGAGCATCGTGCGCTGCGGGAAGCGGGCGAGGCCCTCAGCCAGCTCCAACGCTCGCTCTAGGTGGCGACCGGGCGCGACCACCTCGGTGAGGAGCCCGATCGAAAGGGCCTCGGAGGCGTCCATGATGCGCCCGGTGAGGATCATGTCGAGCGCCCGGCCGAGGCCGACGACGCGCGGCAGGCGCTGGGTGCCCCCATCGATCAGCGGCACCCCCCAGCGGCGCTCGGGGAAGCCGAGACGAGAGTCCTCGGTGGCAACCCGCAGGTCGCACCACAGCGCCAGCTCCAAACCGCCGGCGAGCGCGAAGCCGGAGATCGCGGCGATCGTCGGCTTCAGCGGCGTGAGGCGGGTGAAGCCCATCGGCCCCTCGGGCGCGGTGAGGCGCTCGTCGAAGGACTTGATCGCCTTGAGGTCGGCGCCGGCGCAAAAGGAGACGCCGCCCGCGCCGGTGAGCACCAGCACGCGCGCCTGATCGTCGGCTTCGAAGCGCAGATAGGCCTCGTGCAGCGCGACGGCGGTGGGCCCGTCGACGGCGTTGCGCCGCTCCTGGCGGTCGATGGTCAAGAGCGCCGCGGAGCCGCGGCGCTCGTAGTGGACCGGTGCCGGCGCGGCCGCGTCGCTCATCGGCGTTCGCCGCCGGGCTACCAGCCGCCGCTGAAGCGGTCGCCGTCGCGGTGCGGGCGAGCCGCGGCGACGCGTGCGTCTTTACGCTTTTCCAGGTGTTTCTGCAGCAGGCTGGCGAGCAGCACGAAGGTCGGGAAGAAGATGATCAGGATGAACCCGGCCACGGTCACGACCTTGTCGTCGGTCGCCCCGTAGAAGCCGCGCCCGTCGTTCGCCGCGAGCGCCACGGGGGCGCACAGCAGCAGCAGGGCGATGCCGGTGGGGAGACTCCAGAGCAGGCGGCGCATAACGGTGAGAATGGTACCGGAGCGCTCGGCCGCGCGGCGTGCCCGGCCCGCGGAACGTTCGGCCGTGGGGTGCGCCCGGCTCGCGGTATGCGCTCGGCCGCGGGGTGCGCCCTCGCCCGTCGCCCGCCGGTGGCGACAGGCCGGCCAGCCGGATGCCGCCGCCCGCCTACCATGGGCGATCGAAATGGCTGTGCTGATCGCATCGGACCTCCACAAGGAGATCGCCGGCAAACCGCTGCTGCGCGGGGTGTCGTTCAAGCTGGAGCGGCGCGAGCGGATGACGATCGCCGGGCGCAACGGCGCCGGCAAGACGACGCTGCTGCGAATGCTGGCGGGGGAGCAGTCGATCGACAAAGGCGAGCTGAGCCTGCGGAAGGGCGATACACGCGTGGCGCTCCACGATCAGCGCCCGCCCCGCGAGCGCGGGGTCGCGCTGCGCGAGTACGTGCTCTCCGGCTGCGCACAGGAGCTGGCCGCGGAGGCGGAGTTGGCGGAGCTGGAGAGGAGGATGGGGGAGGGTGCTGGCACCGAGGAGACAACGCTGGACCGCTACGCGCGGGCGCAGGCGCGACTCGAGGCGCTCGGGGGCTACCTGTGGCGTGACCGCGCGACCGTGATGACAAGGGGGCTGGGGTTTGCGGAGAAGGACCTGGAGCGCCCGCTTGACACCTTCTCCGGCGGGCAGCTGACGCGCGCCTCGCTGGCGCGCGCGCTGGCAGCCAACGCGGACGTGCTGCTGCTGGACGAGCCCACCAACCACCTCGACATCGAGTCGCTGGAGTGGCTGGAGCAGACGCTGACGAGCCTCGACACGGCGATCGTGCTGGTCGCCCACGACCGCTGGTTCCTGGAGGCCGTAGGCACCGCTGTGCTGGAGCTAGAGGCCGGCCGCTCGCGCTTCTTCGCCGGCAGCTGGCACAACTGGCGCCGCGAGCAGGCCGCGCGCGAGATCGCACAGGGCAAGGCGATCGACAAGCAGCAGGCGGAGATCGAGCGCATGGAGCGTTTCATCGAGCGCTTCCGCTACAAGGCGACGAAGGCCAAACAGGCGCAGTCGCGCGTGAAGAAGCTGGCGAAGATCGAGCGGATCGAGCGCGATCCACGCGACGGGCAGGGCCTCGAGTTCGCGTTCAAGGCGCCGGAGCGCTCGGGCCGGGTGATCTTCGAGTTGAGCGGCGGCCTCATACAGGTGGGAGAGCCGGCGATAACCCTGCTGGAGCACGCCGAGCTGTGGCTGGAGCGCGGCGAGCACGTCTCGCTGGTCGGGCCCAACGGCAGCGGCAAGACCACGCTGATCGAGACGCTCGCGGGACAGCGGCCGCTGGCGGCGGGCAAGCTGGGCACCGGCCACAACGTGAAGGTCGGCTACCTCTCCCAGCACGCGGACGAGCTGGGCGCCGGCGGTTCGCCGGGCCAGAGCGTGCTCGACGCCGCCCAGCGCGCGACCGGCCTCACGCCGAACAAGGCGCGCGCACTGCTCGGCCAGTTCCTGTTCTCCGGTGAGGAGGCCGAAAAACCGCTCGCGGGCCTCTCCGGCGGGGAGCGGCGCAGATTGTCTTTGGCGGTGCTGGTGCACTCCGGCGCCAATGTGCTGATCCTCGACGAGCCCACCAACCACCTCGACATCGAGAGCCGCGAGGCGCTGGAGGACGCGCTGCGGGCGTTCCAGGGCGCGGTGCTGCTCGTCTCCCACGATCGCGCCCTGCTCGACGCCGTCGGCACCCGCACGGTGGCGGTGGAGGGCCGCGCGCTGCGCAGCTACGAGGGCGGCTGGCCGGAGTACGTGCGGGTGCGCGAAGAGCGCCGTTTGGCCGGGGCCCGCCCGCCCACGGCGCCAGACGGGTCGGGCTCCACCAACGGTGCGGCCGCGGGGCAGGGCAGTTCCGTGGGGCGGGGCGGCTCCGCGGGGCAGGGCGGTTCCGGCGGCGCTGGAGCGGATGGAGACGCGGCCTCCGCAAACGGCGCGGCGCTCGGCGAGGCGGCTGGCGCGAAGTCGAAGGGCGCCAAGGCCAAGCCCAAAGCCAAGTCCAAGGGCCCGTCGAAGAACCGCCTCAACGACCAGCAGAAGGCAGAGCTCGAGATCGAAGAGGCCGAGGCCGCGCTGCGGGAGGTCGAGGATGCGCTGGCCGACCCGGCGGCGTGGGCCACCAAGTACGAGTCGGCCAAGTCCGAGGCCCGTCACACCGCGGCGCGCCGGGCTGTGGAGGCGGCATACTCGCGCCTCGAAGCGCTGACGGGGTAGGCGCTCGGGTTTTCAGACACATCGCCGTGTTTCTGACTTTTACGCGACGGAGAAAACAGTAGAAGGCACGGCGATTTTCGTGCTTTGCGGAGATGGTTTCACCCTGGGGGAAGGCCTGGGCTCGACTCTTGGATCCATTCTTCAAAATTGCGCATGACCTTCCGAGGGCACCATCGCGGCGACTTCGTGGAGGCATCAAGAGGGCGTCCGCTCCTCGTGTCGAGGGGCGACGCCAAGCTAAATCGAAGATAAGGAGATAAACCACAATGTCTAAAGTCAAAGCCATGCTGTTGAGCACGGTCGTCGTGTGTGTCCTGGGGGTGGTGCCGAGCATTGCGTCGGCCTTCCCGGGGCCGTTCTATCACGTGGAAGGCACAAAGATAGGCTCGACCGCAAAAGAACTGACGATAGGGATCAAGCCCGGGACGAGCATGAAACTGAACACCGAACACCTGGGTGTCGCCATCGAAGCGGTGTGCAAATCCGTGAAAGCTGAAAATGCTGTCTTCTTCAACGCGTCCCTCCAAGGCGAGAGTGAAATGAAAAGCCTGATCTTTGGGGAATGTACGGTGGCCAAACCCGCCGCCGGCTGCAGCGTGACGGGTGGAGGGTTCACGACCAGACCGATATATTCGTTCCTCGACTACGAAACCAATCCCGAACCCAACAGAACCAAGATCACCACTTATTTCAGGCCTACGAAAGAAGAAGAATTCGCCGTGGTGCAGCTGGGGGGGCTCCTTTGCAGCGGCACATATAAAGTCACGGGCTCCGTCGTTGCCAACAACAGTCCCGAACGGACTCAAGCAAAAGAACTCGAATTGACCTTCCCGAGTACCCCGATCACGCGGACGTGGGACACGGTGGCGGGTGAAAAATTCAAAGAATATTCAGCTGGATTGGAAATCGAAAAAAAACCGGCCATCCTCTCAGGTAGCATCATCGCCAACATGGCGAGTGGAGAAAAATTCGGGGTCTACGACGAATAGGCTGTCCAGTGCATGCCCGGGGGTGCGGCTTCGCCCCCGGGTTCTGCAACCCGCGGCTCGGCCGGCGACGCGGCTAGACTGAGGCCCATGTACGACCGCAAGAAGACCGCGCGCAACGTGGCGATCCTGCTGCTGCTGGCGGCCGCGATCGCCTACCTGCCCGGGGGTGGTCGCGCGGCGGCGACCTTCCAGACGATCCTCGGCGTCATCTTCATGCTCGGCCTCGGCTTCGCGGGACTGCGCTTGTACCTGTCGCGCCGCCTCGACATCTACGGCCTCGGCGACCGCCGCCGCGCGCTGCTGTACGGGGCGCTCGGCGTGGGCACGGTGACGGTGGCGGCCAAACCGCGGATGTGGGAAACGGGCTTCGGCGAGTTCGCCTGGTTTGTCCTGCTGGGGCTGGTGGCGTACACGCTGTTCGCGCTCTACCGCTACTCGCGCAGCTATTGACCGCCACGCTCGCCGAGCAACGTCGCGGCCTCCCCGACCAGCCGGGGGTTTACCTCTTCCGCGACCGCAAAGGCCGCGTGGTGTACGTGGGCAAGGCGAAGTCGATTCGCAAGCGCGTCGCCTCGCACTTCGCCAAGGCACAGGTACCAAGCAGCCCCGGCCACGCCGAGATGGTGGCCGCCGTGGAGCAGATCGAGTTCGTGGTCGTCGGCTCCGAGGCCGAGGCGCTGCTGGCGGAGCAGAGCTTCATCAAGCAGTACCGCCCCCGCTTCAACATCCGCCTGCGCGACGACAAGTCCTACCCGTTCATCGCGATCTCACTCGACGAGGACTTCCCCCGGGTGTACTTCACGCGCGAGCGCCACCGCCCCGGCAGGGCCTACTTCGGCCCCTACTCCAACGCCAAGCGCGTGCGCGGCACGCTGGACCTGTTGACGAAGATATTCATGTTCCGCTCCTGCACCGGCCCCGAGCCGGGGCGGCGCAGCGGCAGCCCCTGCCTCGATTACTACATCAAGCGCTGCGAGGCCCCGTGCGTCGGGTATGTCACCAAGGAGGAGTATCGCCGCAGCATCGACGGCGTGGTGGACTTCCTCTCCGGGCGCTACCGCACGATCGAGCGCGACCTGCAGGCGCGGATGAAGGCGGCCTCGCAGGCGCGGGAGTACGAGCAGGCCACGCTGGAGCGCAACCGCCTGCGCGCGGTGCGCTCGCTGCTGGAGCGCCAGCGCGTGGCGAGCGAGTCGATCGGCACGCTCGACGCGGTGGCGGTCGCGCTCGACGGCACCGAGGCCAACGCCCAGGTGTTCCAGGTGCGCGACGGGGTGCTCTCCGACCGCCAGTCGTTCTACCTCGCCAACGAGGCCGAGCGCGCGCTGCCCGAGGTGGCGGAGGAGTTCATGTTGCAGTACTACGCCGGCCACTCCTCGATCCCAGCGCAGATCGTGGTGCAGCGGGAGATCCTGCAGGAGAACCGCGACGCCCTCGCCGAGGCCCTCGCCAGCCGCCGCGGCGGTCCCGTCGAGCTGCGCGCCGCCGAGCGCGGCGACAAGCGCCGGATCCTCGAGCTGGCCGAGCGCAACGCGCGTCTCGCGCTCGACCAGGAGCACCTGCGCGCCGAGCGCCGCCGCCAGAGCCGCGTGGAGGCGCTGGAGGGGCTGCAGAGCGCGCTCGGCCTCGACGTGCCACCGGTGCGGATCGAGTGCTTCGACATCTCCAACCTCGGCGGCACCCACACGGTCGCCTCGATGGTCGTGCTGGAGGGCGGCGCGCCGAAGAAATCCGACTACCGCCGCTTCAAGATCCGCTCGCTGGGGGAGGGCGAGTCCGACGACTTCGCGGCGATGGCGGAGGTGCTCGGCCGCCGCTTCGCCCAGTGGGAGCGCCAGGCCGACCTCTCCCCGCACGACCCCGAGTACGACGCCAGCTTCGCGGCGCTGCCCAACGTGGTCGTGATCGACGGTGGCAAGGGCCAGCTGGCGGCCGGGATCGAGCCGCTGCGCGGCTTTCGCGAACGCGGCGTGGCGGTGATCTCGCTCGCCAAGCGGATCGAGGAGGTGTTCATCCCCGGCCGCCGCGCCCCGCTCGTGCTCGACCACTCCACGCCCGAGCTGCAGCTGCTGCAGCGAGCTCGCGACGAGGCCCACCGCTTCGCGATCACCCACCATCGCAGCCGCCGCGATCGCGCGCTCACCAGCTCGCTGCTGGACGAGCTGCCGGGCGTGGGCCCCACGCGCAAGCGCGCCCTGCTCGCCCACTTCGGCTCGCCCGAGGCGGTGGTCGGAGCCACGCGCGAGGAGCTGCAGGCGGTGCCGGGGCTGCCGGCGAAGGTGGCGCGGGAGCTGCACGCACACCTCAACAGGACAGGATGATCAGCTGCGATCCCGCTCCGCCAGCACACTTCGCGGGGGCGGGCGGGGTCTTGATCCTGGCCTCGCTTGGTGCTGGGTCCTCTCGAGGGCGTGCTGGTAACAGCCTGGTGTCGCCGATGTCCGCCATACGCGGCACAATCAAGCCATGTCCGTGTTCCGGCCGCTGCGAAGTCCGCTGCGCTTCCAGCAGAGCAAGCCGGTCGTGCAGTCGAGCCTCAAGGAGCTGGTGGTGATCACCGGCTTCTCCGGTGCCGGCAAGTCAACGGCGATGAACGTGTTCGAGGACGCCGGCTACTTCTGCGTGGACAACCTCCCCCCGGAGATGATCCGCTCGTTGACCGAGTTGTTCATGCATGCGGGCTCGAAGGTCGAGCGCGCCGCGGTCGTCTCCGACGTGCGCGGCGGCGTCTACTTCGAGGCGCTGCAGGCGGTGGTGGACGAACTGGAGTCGGTTGGCCTCGACCACCACGTGCTGTTCCTGGAGGCCGCCGAGCAGACGCTCGTCAACCGCTACAAGGAGACCCGCCGCCGCCACCCGCTGGCGCCCGACGGCTCGGTCACCGCGGGGGTGGCGGCCGAGCGCGCGTTGCTGGAGCCGCTGCGCAACCGCGCCGACGTGGTGATCGACACGACCGGCATGTCCGCGGCGATGCTGCGCGGCAAGATCGCCGACGAGCTGGTGCCGCGCCGCGCCACGGGTCGCCTCGCGCTGACCTTCATGAGCTTCGGCTTCAAGCACGGGCCCCCGCGCGAGGAGGACCTCGCCTTCGACGTGCGCTTCCTGCCCAACCCCCACTACGTGCCCGAGCTGCGCGAGCTGACCGGGATCGACCCCCGGGTGGTCGAGTACGTTGCCCGCGACGGACGCCTGGAGGAACTGTACGAGCGGCTGTACGCGCTGCTGGACTTCCTGCTGCCGCAGTACATCGACGAGGGGCGCGCCCACCTCGTCGTGGCGATCGGCTGCACCGGGGGTCGCCACCGCTCGGTGGCGATCGCCGAGGGCCTGGCGGCCCGCTACCGCGAGCAGGACGGTCTCACGGTGGCGGTCACCCACCGCGACATCGACAAGCGCTCGCGCGACTCCTGACGCGACGCGGCTATGCGCTCGGGCGCGGGCCCCCCGTCTTTTCCACGGGGCATGGACGCAGCGACGCTTCGGTGTCACCAGTGCGTCAGACTGCCGCCGATGATCGACCACCTTGGAGTCGAGGTCTCCGACCTCGCGCGCTCGGCGTGCTTCTACGACGCGGTGTTCTTCGCGATCGGGGTGCGCCGCATGCACGAGAGCGAGCACGCGATCGCCTACGGCGTGACCGCGCCGGTCTTCTGGATCGTCACCCGCGGGCGCCCGCCGGCGCCGGGCTATGGTCACGTCGCCTTCCGCGCCGTCGGGCGCGTGGCGGTCGATCACGCCTATGAGGCCGGCCTCGCCGCCGGGGGCCGGGGCGACGGCGAGCCGGGACCAAGGACGCGCTATGGGCCGCTCTACTATGCCGCCTACCTGCTCGATCCGGACGGTCTGCGAGTGGAGATCGTCGCCAATTCCCGTTGAGGATCACGCGCTGCCGGCCGGCCGACACGGGCGATTTCCGTCGAGCCGCCCTGCCCTTGACGGCGCCGTCCGATAGCCTTGCAGGTGTAGCCGGGTCGTCGGGGTCACGCTCCCACGGTCCGGCATCGTTCGTTTTCGACCTCATCGCCCGTTAGTGGTGTGCGCCTGAGGAGGCTCCAAAGGAAAAATGCCCGTACGTGTCGGAATCAACGGATTTGGCCGCATCGGCCGCAACGTGCTGCGCGCTGCCACGGCGCGTACCGACGCGGCGTCGAGGGTGGCGCAGTCGGCTGGCCCCCTCGTTCTCGATCAAATCGAGTGGGTCGCCGTCAACGACCTCACCGACGCGCGCACGCTCGCGCATCTCTTGAAGTACGACTCGATCAACGGCCCTTACCCGGGCGATGTGCGGGCGCTGGCCGATTCGGGGACGCGAGCGCAGGGAGTGTCTCCCCAATCGGCTGGCGCGATCGAGGTGGATGGCCACGAGCTGAAGGTGCTGGCCGAGACCGACCCGGCGAAGCTGCCGTGGGATGAGCTGGGCGTGGACGTGGTGATCGAGTCGAACGGGGCGCTTCACCGACCGCGCTCACGCCGCGATCCACCTGGAGCGCGGAGCCAAGAAGGTGATCATCTCCGCACCGGCGACCGACCCCGACGTGACGGTCGTGCCGGGGGTCAACTTCGAGACCGCCTATGACCCCGCCGTGCACCACGTGATCTCGGGCGCCTCCTGCACCACCAACTGCCTCGCGCCGGTGGCGAAGGTCATCGACGACACGGTTGGCATCGAGCATGGGCTGATGACCACGATCCACGCCTACACCGCCGACCAGCGGCTGCAGGACCTGCCGCACAAGGACCTGCGCCGCGCGCGCGCCGCCGCGATCAACCTGATCCCGGCCTCGACCGGTGCCGCCAAGGCGATCGGCCTCGTGATCCCGTCGCTGCAGGGCAAGCTGCACGGCTTCGCGGTGCGCGCCCCGGTGCCCACCGGCTCGGTCGTGGACCTGACGGTCGAGTGCAAGCGCGCGACGACCGTCGAGGAGGTCAACGCGGCGCTCAAAGCGGCTTCGGAGAGCGGGCCGCTGCAGGGGATCATGGCCTACACCGAGGACCCGATCGTCTCCAGCGACATCGTCGGCTCGCCCTACTCCTCGATCGTGGACTCCCAGCTCACCGCAGTGGTGGACGCTACGATGTTGAAGGTCGTGGCCTGGTACGACAACGAGTGGGGCTACTCCAACCGGCTGGTGGACCTCGCGCAGAGGGTCCTCTGAGGCAAGGTCCGGGGGGATCGCCTTGAGAAGCCTCGACGACCTCGACGTTCACGAGCGGCGCGCACTGGTGCGCGTGGACTTCAACGTCCCGCTCACCACCGGATCCGGGGGCGAGGTCGAGATCGCCGACGACACCCGCATCCGCGCGGCGCTGCCGACGGTCGAAGAGCTGCGCTCCAAGGGCGCTCGCCTGGTGCTGCTATCCCATCTCGGCCGCCCGCGCGGCGGGCAGGTGGACGCGGCGCTGTCGATGGCGCCGGTGGCCGCGCGCCTCGGCGAGCTGACCGGTGCGCCGGTCGTGCAGGCGCCGGCGGTGGTCGGCGAGGAGGTGAGGGCGCTCACCGAGCAGCTGGCCGACGGCGAGATGCTGCTGCTGGAGAACGTGCGCTTCGAGGAGGGCGAGACCGCCAACGACCCGGCCTTCGCGCGGGCGCTGGCGGAGCTCGCCGACGTGTACGTCAACGACGCCTTCGGCGTGGCCCACCGCGCCCACGCCTCGACCGAGGGGGTCGCCCATCTGCTGCCGAGCGCCGCCGGACGACTGCTCGAGCACGAGGTGACGACGCTCACCGAGATCCTCGAGCGCCCCGCACGGCCGCTGGTGGCGATCGTGGGCGGCTCGAAGGTGGCGGACAAGATCGCCGTGATCGACCGCTTCCTGCAGGTCGCCGACGTGGTGATGATCGGCGGCGCGATGTGCTTTCCGTTCCTGTGCGCCCAAGGGCACTCCGTGGGCGAGTCGTTATGTTGCGAGGAGGACGTCGAGCACGCGCGCCACCTGCTGCAGCGGGCGAGCAATACGCACTCACCGCAGCCCGGCCGCGCGCGCCTGCTGGTGCCGCACGATCTCGTGCTCGGCGACCATCTCGCCGACGACGCGCAGCACCGCGCGCTCGACGGCGTCGAGGTGCCACCGGCTGGATGGGCCTCGACATCGGCCCTGGCACGGCGGAGCGCTACGGGCGCGAGATCGAGAGCGCGGGAACCGTCTTCTGGAACGGCCCGATGGGCGCCTTCGAGTACGCCCCGTTCGCGTCAGGCACGCGCGCGGTCGCCGAAGCGGTGGCGAAGGCGCCCGGCCTGACGGTCGTCGGCGGCGGCGACTCGGGCGCCGCGCTTGCCCACTTCGGCTTGGAGGACGCCGTCGATCACCTCTCGACCGGGGGTGGCGCGACGCTCGAGCTGGTCGAGGGCCGCACGCTGCCCGGCGTCCACGCCCTGGAAGGCGCCTGCGTATCGTGAGCGCGCGCACCTCTGCGATCGCGGGCAACGCCGCTCCCGGCCGCCCTGCCCCGCACCACGTGGGGGTGGGGTAGTGGCGCGCACGCCCCTGATCGCGGGCAACTGGAAGATGTACAAGACCGAAGCCGACGCAGAGCTGTACATCCAGGCGCTGCTGCCGCGGCTGGGCGCGGTGAGCGGCGTCAACGTGGGCATCTGCGTGCCCTTCACCGACCTGCGCGCGATGGTCAACTCCGCGCGCGGCTCGCGCGTGGAGGTGTACGCCCAGAACATGCACGCCGAGCCCGAGGGCGCCTACACCGGCGAGATCTCCCCGCCGATGCTCGCCGAGACCGGTGCCCACGGCGTCGTGCTCGGCCACTCCGAGCGGCGCGCGCTGTTCGGCGAGACCGACCGCGCGCTCGCGCTGAAGCTGCCCGCCGCGCTGGGTGTCGGGCTGCACCCGATCCTGTGCGTGGGGGAGAGCGAGAGCGAGCGCGCCGCCGGCGACACCGAGCGCAAGCTACGCCAGCAGATCCGCGACGACCTCGCGGGGCTCGCCGATGAGCAGCTGCCGCAGGTGGCGATCGCCTACGAGCCGATCTGGGCGATCGGCACCGGACAGACCGCCGCGCCCGAGCAGGCCCAGGACGCCGTCGCCTTCGTCCGCGCGCTGATCGCCGATCGCGCCGGCGCCGAGCTCAGCGAGCGCGTGCGGATCCTCTACGGCGGCTCGGTCAACCCCGACAACGCCTCCTCGCTGCTGGCACTCCCCGATGTGGACGGCGCGCTCGTCGGCGGGGCCTCGTTGCAGGCGGATACATTCGCCGCGATCGTGCAGGCGGCCTCTTGACGACGCTGCCCGTGCCCTGCGCCTGTTTGGTTGTGCTGGATGGCTGGGGGCTCGCCGATCCCGGTCCCGGTAACGCCGTCTCGCTAGCGCGCACGCCGGTGTTCGACGAGCTGTGGGGTGCCTACCCGCACACCACGCTGACGGCCTCCGGGCGTGCCGTGGGGCTGCCCGAGGGGCAGATGGGCAACTCCGAGGTCGGTCATCTCAACCTCGGCGCCGGCGCCGTCATCCGCCAGGATCTCACGCGCATCAACGACGCCGTGCTCGACGGGGTGCTGAGCGAGAACCCCGCGATCGTCCACGCGCTCACCTGCTCGGAGCGCGTGCATCTGATCGGATTGGTGTCCGACGGCGGCGTGCACTCCAGCCTCGGCCACCTGCAGGCGCTGCTGGAGCTCGCTGGGCGCCTCTCGGTGCGCGATCTCGTGATCCACTGCTTCGCCGACGGTCGCGACACCCAGCCTGAATCGGGCATCGAGCACATCGCGCTGCTCGAACGGTGGTGCGGCGAGCTGTGGCCGTCTGGCTCACGTGGGCGGGTGCGGATCGGCTCGGTCGTGGGCCGCTGGTACGCGATGGACCGCGACCGCCGCTGGGAGCGCATCCAGGCCGCCTACGACCTGCTGGTCCACGGCCGTGCCGCCCACCATGAGGAGACCGGGGTGCAGGCGGTGCGGCATGCCTACGAGCGGGGGGAGACCGACGAGTTCATCGCCCCCACCACGGTCGGCGAGGAGGCCTTGGTCCGTCCGTGGGACTCCGTGCTCTGCTTCAACTTCCGCCCCGACCGTATGCGCGAGATCGTGCGCGCGCTGGCCGAGCCGGGATTTGGCGATGGCGAGGAGCTGCTGCCCGGCTGGGAGGGGCGCCGCGGGATCGAGCCGGTCAACCAGCTCACCACGCTCACCGAGTACGAGGAAGAGTGGGACTACCCGATCGCCTTCCCCCCGCAGCGCCCCACCGTCACGCTCGCCGGGGTGCTGGCCACCGCTCGTGCCTCGCAGCTGCATGTCGCCGAGACCGAGAAGTACGCGCACGTCACCTACTTCTTCAACGGCGGCGACGAGGCGCCCTACGACGGCGAACGGCGTGAGCTGGCCCCTTCCGTGCGGGACGTCCCCACCTACGATCTCTCACCCGAGATGAGCGCCCGCGCGGTCGCCGACCGCTTCCTCGCCGCCTGGCGCGAGCACCCCGAAGGCGGGTTCCGGTTCTCGGTAATCAACTTCGCCAACCCCGACATGGTCGGCCACACCGGCGTGATCCCCGCCGCGGTGCGCGCGATCGAGACGGTCAACTCTTGCCTGCGCGAGGTCGTCAACGCGGTGCTCGCCGCCGGCGGCGCCTGCCTGATCACCGCCGATCACGGCAATGCCGAGCACATGCTGGAGCCCGACGGCTCCCCCAACACCGCCCACACCTCCAACCCGGTGCCGCTGATCCTCACGCTCGATGGCGTGCGGCTGCTGCAGGGTGAGGGTATTCTTGCCGACGTGGCCCCCACCGTGCTCGCGCTGCTTGGCATCCCCCAGCCCGAGGAGATGTCGGGGCGCTCGCTGATCCTGTGATTTTCCTATGACTCCACCACCCACTGATCGTGTCGATTGCGACACGCCGCTGGCGTCGAGCCCGCACGGGCGCCGACGCGGCACGCGGCTGCTGGGTCTGTTGTTCGTCGGCGCGGGCGTCAACCACTTCGTCATTCCCCGTCCCTATCGCCAGATCGTCCCGCCGTGGACGGCCCGTTTGGCTGACGCGGATACGATCGTCGCGATCAGCGGCGTCGCCGAGGTCGCCGGGGGGCTTGGCGTGCTGGTGCCCGCCACCCGGCGCATCTCCGGGCTGTGGTTGATCGCGCTGCTCCTCGCGGTGTTCCCCGCCAACCTCCACATGGCGCTCAACCCCGAGGAGTTCCGTCGCATCCCCCGCTGGGCGCTGTATGCGCGACTGCCGCTCCAGCCGCTGGCGATGTGGTGGGCGTGGCGGGCCACCCGGGTGGGTGCGCCTCGGTCCTAAGCGCTCCATGGCTGCTATGTTCGATTGAGCAGGGAGAGTCCGGATCGTGTCCGCACCGAGCGCAATGGCAACCGCAACAGCCATCACCACCGAACCGCCGGCGCCGAGCATTCTCGCCGCAGGGTCACGGGCGCTCAGCGAAAAATGCCCGGGAGAGCACGTCGCGAGCACGGGCGGGGGGCAGACGCTCAGCGAAGGCGAGCTCCGAGCCTGGCGCGGGCTCAAGCGGGCGCACGCCTCGCTCGCCAAACGCGTCGACGCCGAGCTCGAGCGCACCCACGGGCTGCCGCTCTCCTCCTATGAGGTGCTCCACCATCTGGTCGAGTCCCCGGGCGGCAGGATGCGCATGTGCGACCTCGCCGAACAGGCTCAGCTCTCGCGCAGCGGGCTCACCCGCCTGGCCGATCGCCTGGAAAAGGAGGGCTTGCTGGAGCGCTGCTCCTGCGAACACGACGCCCGCGGCGCCTATGCCTGCCTCACCGAGCTCGGCCGCGGACGCCTCAGTGCCGCGCGCGGCACGCATCTCGCGGTCGTGCGCGAGCAGTTCCTCTCGCGCTTCACCGAGGATGAGCTCGGCGCGCTGGCGGAGCTGTGGGACCGCATCGCCCCCTGCGGCGCTGCCGCTCCCTCTAGTCATGCGGCCCTGAGCCCATCTCGGTAGGGGACCAACGAGCCCTGCGGTAGGGATCAACGAGCCCTGCGGTAGGGATCAACGAGCCCTGCGGTAGGGATCAACGAGCCCTGCGCCGCGGTTTCCGAACGGCCTATCGGATACTTCCCTGGGCATTACCTCCGTCAGCCGTCTCGGCGGCTCGCTGGCGGCGGTTTGACTCCTCTGCGGCCTGTTGTTGGATGCGCTGGTGGTGCATCTCCTCCTGTGCCCGCTGATGGCGACGGTGGCGGCGGTGCAGGATGAACGCTCCTCCGAGCGCCAGCGCGACCGCCACCAGGCCGTAGATCCCGAACGTGGTGATCGCGTTGCTCGCCGACTGCCCGATGAAGTAGGCGATCAGCCCGACGCCCGTCGCCCAGCAGATGCCCCCGAGCGCGTTCCACAGGAAGAAAGTGCGCCAGCGCATGTGGTTGGCGCCCGCCAGCCACGACGCCCACGTGCGCAGGCCGAGGACGAAGCGCCCGAAGAACACCGCCTTCGGGCCGTGGCGCTCGAAGAACGGCTCTCCCGTCTCCAGCACCATCTGGCGCTGGCTGCGGAAGGGGCCGGGCCGTTCCAGCAGCCAGCGTCCTCCCTTGCGCCCTATCTGGTAGCCGATGTTGTCGCCCACGATCGCTGCCAGCGCCGCCACTGCGATCACCAGCTCGATCTCCATTTTGCCCCGGCTCGCCAACACGCCGCCCACGATCACAGCGGTCTCGCCCGGCACCGGCACCCCACCTGACTCGGCCATCACCAGCAGGAAGAGGATCGGGTAGCCCGAGACTTCGACCAGGTGATTGACGTCGATCAGCGAGGCCAGCATTGTCTAACCATAGGGCCCACGCCATGAGCCCTAGGATGCCGCGGGTGGCCGCACTGACCATCGAAGCCCGCGATCCAACGTCGAGAGCCCGCGCCGCGACGCTGCACACCCACCGGGGCGATGTGCGTACGCCGGCGTTCGTGCCGCTGGCGACCAAGGCCACCGTCAAAGGCCTGCTGCCCGAGGAGGTTGCGGCGCTGGGGTACGAGATGGTGCTGGGCAACACCTTCCACCTGCTGCTCAACCCCGGCCCCGAGCTGATCGAGCGGTTTGGCGGCGTCGGTGCCTTCATGGGCTGGGAGGGCCCTGTGATCACCGACTCGGGCGGCTTTCAGGTCTTCTCGATGGGGCACGGCACCGTTGCGGATGAGATCAAGGCCCGCCCAACCCGGGGTGGCGGTAGGGCCCGTCCGGCGGGGAGTAGGGGGGATGCCGACACGGCCGCCGGTCAGGGGGTTGCCGACACGGCCGCCGGAGGCGGCGCGCAGACAAGCAGGCGCCGTGGCGGGCTGGGCGAGTCCAGCGAGCGCACCGGGGCGATCCTCTCGATCGAGGAGGAGGGGGTGCGCTTTCGCTCCTACGTGGACGGCCGCGAGCGCTTCCTCTCACCCGAGGGCTCGATGGAGGTACAGGCCGCGCTGCGCTCGGACATCGCGCTCGTATTCGACGAGTGCACCCCGTTCCACGTCGATCGTGCATACACCGCGCGCTCGACCGAACGCACCCACCGCTGGCTGGAGCGCTGCCTGAGCTGGCATGCCGAGCACGGGCCCCCCGAGCAGCTCGTGTACGGGATCGTGCAGGGCGGCGTCCACGAGGACCTGCGCCGCGCCTCCGCGCGCACGGTCGCGGCGAGCGGTTGCGCCGGCGTGGCGATCGGTGGCTCGCTGGGAGCCAGCAAGGAGCAGATGTACGAGGTGGTCGGCTACGCCACCGGCGAGCTGGGTGGGGCGCACGAGGCGCTGCCCCGCCACCTGCTGGGGATCGGCGAGGTGGACGACCTGATCGCGGGGGTGGAGCTCGGGATCGACACCTTCGACTGTGCGATGCCCACCCGCCTCGGCCGCCACGGCACCGCGCTCGTGCCCGATCCCTCGGGCCGCTGGCGCCTCGACCTGCAGAAGGGCCGCTGGCGAGATTCGGAGGAGCCGCTGCTGGAGGGCTGCCCCTGCCCGGCCTGCGCCCGCGGCCTCTCGCGCGCCTACCTCTCCTACCTTGCACGCGCCGGCGAGCTCACCGGGATGCGGCTGCTGACGCTGCACAACCTCGCCTTCCTTTCGCGCCTGATGGCCGACCTGCGCGGCGCGATCCTCGCCGGATGCCTCTCCGAGGTGGCCGCAGCGCTGCGCGCCGGGGCGGCGCCGGAGGCCGAGCGAGCGTTCTATCCCAAGTGAGTCTTTAGACCGACTTGTACAGGACTACCTTCCCGCGGGGTTCATCCCTGCATACGACGAGCGGTTTCTCGAGTGTTTTCGCATCTGTTTGGTCGTGGTGGGCTACAAGCTTGCACAGGACCCCGCCATCCGCCCCGGGTGCTTGGCGGAGGAGCTGGCTCTTGAGGTCATCAGGCGTTTGGCGGCCGACCTGCTCGAGGAGTCTGAAACCAACGAGCAATCCACCCAGGCCCTATAGGGGGTTTTCGAGATTTGCCAAGACGACGATGTCCTAGACCTCTATGGCATGGAGGAGCCTGCCGATGCCGCTGTTCATGGGCACGATCAGATTAGTCGCCAGATGGGCAAGGCGGACATGCGTGCTGAGGCTTGGTTCGACCCGATGTGGAGCGCCACCGACGGCGCTACGCCTCACCCGGCCTGTTGCTAGACAGTGAGCTGATCGCTCGCCCACTCAACGGCCTCAGAGGCGATGGAGAGGGCGGCGTCGCGATCAAGTGGTTCCAGCATCTCGTAGCGCAACTGTGCGGCCCAGGGTGTGAGCCAGCGGGCCTCACGAATCGAGTTGGGGACTTTGAGATTGTTGTCGATGGCGATATCTGCCAGCCCACGAAGATCGTGGGAGCGCGGGAAGTCGATGTCTGCCAAAACGAGGGCGACCTTCAGAGTCTTCTCGACCGCCTACTGAGCGTGGAAGCCCACGACATCATCAAGCATCACCCGAGCAGGCGAAGCCGCAGCGTCTACGAGTCGCTGCCCTGCAAGCTGGACCAACTCCTGGGTGGTCATGACGAGGACAGCCTACCTACAGTCGCCGAGCGATCTAGCGCTGATCGTCGCGCTGCATATCCCGCGTCGGCCAGGCCGTTGCTATTGACGGTTCACACGCGACACCAAACCTCCGGCGAAATGGAGCTAGCCGGGCTCGAACCGGCGACCTTCTGGCTGCCAGCCAGACGCTCTCCCAACTGAGCTATAGCCCCAGGGTCATCGACTGTCAAGTCTATCCAGACTGGAGGGGGTCAGCGCGAGCCCGCGTTGCATCTGGCGGACTACCTCTCCAAGCTCGTAGTCGCGGGCCCATTTGATGCCCTGCGCTTGGTTGTTCCTCGTAGGGTCGAGGCGGAGATGGATGGCGCGGCGGCCCTCTGCTTCAGAGATGGGGATCAGGTAGCAGCGATGGAAATCGGGGTCGTACGCGGCGATGGCGTCGATTTCGGTGGCGGTGTAGCTCGTCGATACATAGCCATCTGGAGTGCAGCGGTTGGTTTGGAGCGCCACCACGAGGACACCGAGGTGACGTCTCGCCAGCTTGCCCACCGTGTGACGTGAGAGATGCGTGTGTGACAAGTCTGCGCCAAGGTTGTGACAAACCCTCAGTGGCTGAGGGCTCGGGTCGGGACTGGCAGGAATCGTGGGAAATCCGTCCTTGCGGACAACCACGCAATCGGTCACGATCCCAAGCAATGACTCGCCCAAGCCCCCCGCGCGACGTCGTGATCCTCGTGTACCCGGGCGTGCAGAGCCTCGACGTGACCGGGCCACTGGAGGTGTTCAGCGGGGCGCAGCTGCTGCTGGAAGCCGGGCCTCGCCGCATACCGGCCGGGAGGCCACTCGCCGAGGCGAACCGAGAAGGGGGCATCGACCGCGGCTACATCACCACCGTTGTCAGCCTCGACGGCGCCCCGATGGCAACCTCCAGCGGCCTGACGATCGTCCCCCACGCAGATCTCAACCACGCCCCCAAGAAGATCGACACGCTGCTCGTCGCCGGTGGGGCCGGGGCGGAGCAGGCGTGTGCGGACCCCGCGCTGATCGAGTGGATCGCCGCCCGCGCACCGACGTCGCGTCGCATCGCATCGGTGTGCACCGGCGCGTTCCTGCTCGCGGCGGCCGGCCTGCTGGACGGGCGGCGCGCGACCACGCACTGGGCGGCAGCGGCGGAGCTTGCGCGGCGCCACCCGCAGGTGGAAGTCGACCCCGAGCCGATCTTCGTACGCGACGGACAGGTGTGGACATCGGCCGGTGTCACCGCCGGCATGGATCTCGCATTGGCGATGGTCGAGGAGGATCTCGACCGCGACGCGGCGCTCACGATCGCGCGCCACCTCGCGCTGTTTTTGCGCCGGCCCGGCAACCAATCGCAGTTCAGCGCCACGCTCGCCACGCACGCGCCCGCGCGGCATGGTCTGCGTGAGGTGCAGCGCTACGCGGTGGAGCACCTCGCGGCCGACCTCACGGTCGAGGCGCTAGCGCAGCTCGCCCACATGAGCCCGCGCCACTTCGCGCGCAGCTTCCGCGCCGAGGTGGGGCTCACGCCTGCCCGTTACGTGGAGCGCCTGCGCCTGGAGGCCGCCCGGAGGCGGCTGGAGGAGAGCGAGGAGCCGGTGGCGGGGGTCGCGAGTGCCTGCGGCTTCGGCACCGCCGAGACGATGCGCCGGTCGTTCCTGCGCGCACTCGGAGTTGGCCCAGCCGAGTACCGCCGTCGTTTCCATACCGCCGCCGTGCCACCCGCCGCCGCTTGACGCGGGCGAAGGACGCGCTCGCCGACGAAGGCAACCAATCGTCCACATCCAAGATCCCTGTCCTCATCCACATCCAAGGTCCCCGTCCATTTCCACCAAGGAGCCACACCATGCAGATCGCCATCCTCATCTACGACCGACTCACCGCGCTCGACGCGGTGGGGCCCTACGAGGTACTCAGCCGCCTGCCCGGCGCCGAGCTGACGTTCGTCGCGCAGGAGCCGGGGCTGAAGCGCACCGACACCGGCCGCCTCGGGCTGCTCGCGGACGCATCGCTCTCGGAGGTTCCCCACCCGGACGTCGTGCTGGTGCCCGGCGGGCCGGCCCAGGCGGAGCTGATGGAAGACGGCCCCGTGCACGAGTGGCTGCGTACGGCACACGAGACCTCGACGTGGACCACCTCGGTGTGCACCGGCTCGCTGATCCTCGCCGCCGCGGGCGTGCTCGAAGGCCGGCGCGCCACAACCCACTGGCAGGCGCTGGAGGAGCTGCGCCGGCTGGGAGTGGAGGTGGTGGAGGAGCGCGTGGTGTTCGACGGCAAGCTCGCCACCGCCGCCGGGGTGTCGGCGGGGATCGACATGGCGCTCGCGCTTGTGGGCAGGATCGCGGGCGAGCAGGTTGCACAGGCGATCCAACTGGGCATCGAGTACGACCCCCAGCCGCCGTTCGACGCCGGCTCGCCGCACAAGGCTCCCGCGGCGATCGTCGAGGCGGTGCGCGCCTACTCGCGCTTCGAATCCGTAGCTACCTGACGCGATCGCGCTGGTCGGAGTAGTCTCGATGAACCCAACACGAGGAGGATTGAGATATGGCTGGTGAGGCGCTGTTCCTGGGTTGGGGCCCTGTTGTCAGGGGCCGCGAGCAGACGGCTTTCAAGGTCTTCCAGGAGACCATCGAATACTACGGCCGACTGCAGCAGGAAGGAAAGATCGACAGCTTCGAGCCGGTGCTGATCGCGCCGCACGGGGGCGACCTCGGCGGCTTCGTGCTGCTGCGCGGCGAACGCGGCAAGCTGGATGAGATTCGCACGAGCGAAGAGTTCGAACGGGCTGTGGTGCGCGCCGCGACCGTGGTCGACAACGTGGGTGTGATCAACGCCTTCACCGGGCAGGCGCTCGGCGAAGCGATGGGTCGTTTCCAGTCGGTGTCGGAGGAACTGGTTTGAACGCCGACCCCTACCGCTTCATTTTCTGAAGGGTTGGGGTCCGATTTTTATGACATAAACCCCAGCCCCCGGCTCCTCGCGGCCGGGTGGCGACTCGGCGAGCGTTCCGTCGGGGGGTGCTCGATAACCTCCGCGGAGATGACCGAGCAACGGTATGACCCGAAGCAGATCGAGCCCCGCTGGCAGGCGGTGTGGGCGCAGGAGCGCACGTGGGAGGTGTCAAACGAGCCCGCGGCCGCCAACGGTGGGCCGGGGAGCGCAGCCAACAGCCCATCCTCCTCCTCCCAGCATCCCAAGTCGTACGTGCTGGAGATGCTGCCCTACCCCAGCGGCGAGCCTCATATCGGCCACCTGAAGGTGTACTCGGTGGGCGACGCCATCGCGCACTTCCGCCGCCGCCTCGGCCACCGCGTGCTGCACCCGATGGGCTACGACGCGTTTGGGCTGCCGGCGGAGAACCACGCGATCAACACCGGTGTCAACCCGCGCGACTCCACCGCCGCCTCGATCGCCTCCTTCCAGCGCCAGTTCCGCGAATGGGGGATCTCGATCGACTGGTCGCGCGAGCTGGCCACGCATGAACCGAGCTATTACCGCTGGACGCAGTGGATCTTCCTGCAGTTGCTGCACGCCGGCCTTGCCTACCGCAAGGAGGCGGCGGTGAAGTGGTGCCCCAACGACCAGACGGTGCTCGCCAACGAGCAGGTGGTGGACGGCTGCTGCGAGCGCTGCGGCGCGGAGGTGGAGATCCGCCAGCTGGAGCAGTGGTTCTTGCGCATCACCGACTACGCCGAGCGGCTACTGGGCGACCTCGACGGGATCGAGTGGCCGGAGCACGTGAAGACGATGCAGCGCAACTGGATCGGGCGCTCGGAGGGCGCCGAGGTGATGTTCCGCTGCGAGGATCTGGGTCCCGCCCGCCCCGCCCGGATGGGCGGGACCCCGATCGACTACCCGGTCTTCACCACCCGCCCCGACACGCTGTTCGGCGCGACCTTCTTCGTGATGGCGCCCGAGCACCCTGACGTGCTGCGCCTCGCCGAGGGCACCGAGCAAGAGCAGCGGGTGCGCGAGTACGTCAACCACGCGCTCACCGAGTCCAACGAGGAGCGCGGCGCCACCGACAAGCCGAAGACGGGCGTGGCGCTGGGCCGCACCGTCACCAACCCCGTCAACGGCGAGCAGATCCCGATGTACGTGGCCGACTACGTGTTGATGGAGTACGGAACCGGGGCGATTATGGCGGTGCCGGGGCACGACGAGCGCGACTACGCCTTCGCGCGTGCGCAGGGGCTACCGATCCGCCGAGTGATCGCGGGGGCCTCCGAGCTACCGCCGGCGGACTTCTCGTTGACGGAGCCAAGCCCCGAGTCGGGTTCCGGTTCGAGTCCTCAGCCCGGCGCCGAGTCAAGTGCCGAGCCCGGCGATCCTGGCTCTATCCAGCATGCCTGGGAGCGCTCCGAGCGCAGCCTCCCCTACACCGGCGACGGCCCGCTGGTCAACTCCCACCCAGACTTCGACGGCATGGGCAACCGCGAGGCGCTGGCGGCGATCGTGGAGTGGCTGGACCGCGAGGGCAAGGGCCACGCCTCGGTCAACTACCGCCTGCGCGACTGGCTGGTGTCCCGTCAGCGCTACTGGGGCTGCCCGATCCCGGTGGTGTACTGCGAGCGCTGCGGGATGGTGCCGGTGCCCGAGGAGCAGCTCCCGGTGGTGCTGCCGGAGATCGAGGACTACGCCCCGCGCGGACGCTCGCCGCTGGCGGCCGCCACCGAGTGGGTGAGGACGAGCTGCCCCGGCTGCGACGGGGAGGCCCGCCGCGAGACCGACACGATGGACACGTTCGTGGACTCCTCCTGGTACTTCCTGCGCTACTGCGACGCCGCCAACGACGAGGCCGCCTGGGACCCGGCGGTGCTGCGCAGGTGGATGCCGGTGGACCAGTACATCGGCGGCGTGGAGCACGCGATATTGCACCTGATGTACGCGCGCTTCTTCACCAAGGCGCTCGCCGACCTCGGCCACCTCGACTTCCAAGAGCCCTTCCAAGCGCTGTTCACGCAGGGGATGGTCACCAAGGACGGCGCCAAGATGAGCAAGTCCCGCGGCAACGTCGTCTCGCCGGCGGCGATCGTCGAGCGCTACGGCGCCGATACGGCGCGCTGCTACATCCTGTTCATCGCGCCCCCCGACCAGGATGCCGACTGGTCGGATGACGGCATCGAAGGGGTGCACCGCTTCCTCAGCCGCTTGTGGCGGCTGGCGGCGGAGGTCGCCGAGCAAGAGGGGGAGGGATCCCCGCCGCATGCGGCGGGGTCGGCAGGGCCGCATGCGGCCCTGCCCGGGACGGCGCATGCGCCGTCCCGCCAGTCGGCGCATGCGCCGACTGGAACAGCATCAGCTTCTCAGGCGCACGCCGGCACCCTGCCCGATGCGGCGCATGCGCCAACTGGAACAGACCTCGAAGGGGACGATCTCGAGCTGCTGCGCAAGACGCACTGGGCGATCGACAAGGTCTCGACCGACCTGCGCCGCTTCGCGTTCAACACCGCGATCTCCGCGGTGATGGAGCTGCTGAACGAATGCTCGCGGCTGCGCGAGCGGGCATCGACGGCCACCCTGCGCTTTACGCTCGCGACCGCCGCCTCGCTGATCTTCCCGTTCGCCCCGCATCTGGGCGCCGACGTCTACGAGCGGTTGACGGGGGAGCGGGTGTGGGAGCAGCCGTGGCCGCAGGCCGACCCCGCGCTGCTGGAGCGCGAGGAGTACGAGCTGGTGTGCCAGGTCAACGGCAAGCTGCGCGACCGCGTGCCCGCTCCCGCCGACGCCACCCCCGAGCAGCTCAAGGAGCTGTGCCGCGCCGCGCCCAATGTGCAGGCGCACCTCGACGGCAAAGAGATCGTCAAGGAGATCGTGGTGCCGGGCAAGCTCGTAAATCTGGTGGTGCGATAGACCTGACGGCGCCAGCCGATCTCCGATCGGGCCGCTCGGCCAAGTTGTCGTCGCGTGGGCATACACTCGGCGTGATGCCCGAGCTGAAGCCCGCCTACCTGATCCACGGCGACGACCACGGCGCGATCGCCGAGCGCCGCGCGGGGCTGCAGGCGCTGGCGCTGAAGCAGGGAGACGCGGGCAGCGTCGAAGTGCTCGCCGGCGACGCCGCCACCCCCGCCGGCGTGGCGCAGGCGCTGGCGGCGCTGACGTTCGCGATCGGCCGGCGGGTGATCGTCGTCAACGGCGTGGAGCGCTGGAAGCAGGCGGAGGTCGAGCAGCACCTGCTGCCCGCGTTGAAGGAGATGCCGCCCGACACGACCGTCGCGCTGTTCGCACGCGAGGAGGGCCGCACGAAGGCGCCCGCCGCGGTGCACGCGGCCGTGAAGGCGGCGAAGGGCCAGATCGTCCAGCAGGGCACCGTCAAGCCGTGGGAGCTGCCCAAGTGGGCGCGCGAGCAGGCGGCCCGCCTCGGTTTGGCGCTCGACCAGGCGGCGGCGAAGGCGCTGGTAGCGCAGGTGGGGGAGCGCCAGCAGCGGATCCTGCGCGAGCTGGAGAAGCTGGCGCTCGAACTCGCGGGTGCGACGGATGCCACAGGCACCGTCGCTGCTGGCGGGACCACCGCTACGGCCGCCACCGACACGGCGGTTGCCACAGACACAGCGGCAGCCGCGGCAGCCAAAGGCACAGCGGCCGCCAAGCCGATCCGCGTGAGTGCGGAGCTAATAGAGGAGCGCGCTGCCCACTCCGCCGAGCGGCGCGTGTTCGTGCTCGCCGACGCGCTCGTGGGCGGCGACACGCGCGAGGCGACGCTCACCTACCTGCGCCTGCGCCGCCAGGGCGAGCGCCTCGGCGGCCTCGGCTACCTGATGGCCTCGCGCATGCGCGAGGCGCTCACGGTCGCGCTGCGCCTGCAGGCGGGGGAGTCGGCGGCCGAGGTGAAGCGCACCCTGCGGATGCCCTCGCGGGCGGCCGAGCGCTTCGTCGCCGACGTCGCCCGCATAGCGGACCCGGAGCGGCTGCGCGCCGCGCTCGGCGTGCTGGCCGACCTCGAACTGGACACGCGCGGCGGAGCGGAGCTGCGCGGCGCACGCTCGCGGCTGTCGGGGCTGCACGAAGACACGCTCGCGCTGCGGGCGATCGCTGCTATCGGCAGTTAGTGCGTAGGCCTGACGCCGTGTTTTTACTTTTCGGACCCAAACCCTTCATTTTGTGAAGTGGTAGGGGTACAAAAAGACACACCTCCACCGCCAAGATCCCGGCAGACGCCGGTCAGGACTTGCCGGCGAGCACGCGCGCGGCGCGGCTCTTCTTGCGGTCGCCGGTGTTGCGATGCAGCGCGCCACGCTTGACGGCGGTGTCGATGCGGCTCATCAGCGCGCGGTGCTCGCTCTCGGCGGTCGGTGTGTCGCCGCCCTGCACCGCTGCTTCCAGGCGCCGGAAGAGCGTCTTGATCGTGGAGGTGTGGAGACGGTTCTCCAGACGCTCGCGCTCGGAGCGGAGGATCCGCTTCTTCTGTGAATGAATGTTTGCCATCGCGGGAGCGCCGTACTATAGCGGCCTTGTCCGCCACCGATGAGCCCCCCACCGAGTCGTTGAGCATTGAGGGCGTGGGCGACCAAGCCGAAGGTAGCGTAGATCGGGAGAGGGCCAGGGAGCGAGGGGCCTCCGCTAGTGGGCGAGAGGGCGCAGTGGACGGGTTGGGAGCAACCGTCGCGGGACGAAGGCATGCGGGGGAAGGCCACGAAACCCCAGCGGCAGGCGCGGACCCCGCCGGTGCCGGTCCCCCGGGTGGCAGCGAACGGGTGGCCCGCAACACCGCGATCTTCTCGATCCTCACGATGTTCTCGCGCGTCGCGGGCCTCGGGCGGGAAATCCTGGCTGCCAGCTTCTTCGGCACCTCCGGCCCCGCCTCGGCGTTTACGCTCGCCAACCTCGTCCCCAACCTGGTCGCCAACCTGTTTGCCCAGGCGGCGCTGTCGGCGGCATTCGTGCCGGTGTTCACCGACCTGCTCCAGCAGGGCCGCCGCCGCGAGGCCTTCCGCTTGGCGTCCACGCTGTTCTGGATCATGCTGATCGCGCTCACCGCGATCACCGCCTTCTTCGAGATCGCCGCCGGGGTGATCATGCCGCTGTTCACCGGCCCCACCTTCGGCGCGGCGCTCGACACGCTCACGGTGGGGCTCTCGCAGGTGCTGTTCCCCGTCGTGCTGCTGCTCGGGCTGACCGGCCTGCTGGTGGGGATCCTGCAGTCCTACGAACACTTCACGATCCCCGCGCTCGCGCCCGCGGTGTGGAACATCGTGATCATCGTCGCGCTGTTGCTGCTGCGCCACGACTTCCACGGCGAAGACGAGATCTACGCCTACGCGATCGGCATCGTGATCGCAACAGCTGTGCAGTTCGCGATGGCGCTCGGGGCGCTCGCGCGGATCGACTTCCGCCTGCAGTTCTCGATCGACTGGCACGACCCGCGCATCCGCCAGGTGTTCATCCTGATGCTGCCCGTCACGATCGGCCTGGGGATCGTCAACCTCGATCAGTTCATCAACGCCGCCTTCGGCACGCTCGTCAGCAAAGAAGCGCCGCGCGCGATCGAAAACGCGTTCCGCGTGTACATGCTGCCCCAAGGGATCTTCAGCGTGGCGGTTGCCACCGTGCTGTTCCCCACGCTCAGCCGCATGGCCTCGCGCCGCGACCCGGCCGGGATGCGCCGCGCGGTGGGGGTGGGGATGCGCCAGATCAACCTCCTGCTGATCCCCGCCGCCGCGTTCATGATCGTGCTCACGACCCCGATCGTGCGGCTGCTCTACGAACGCGGCAACTTCGACGCCGACTCCACCCACCTCGTTTCGATCGCGCTGTTCTGGTTTGCGTTCTCGCTGCCCTTCGGGGGGCTCAACCTGCTGTTGACGCGCACCTTCTTCGCGGTGCAGCGCCCCTGGATCCCCACCAGCCTGGCGGCGCTCAACATGATCGTGGACATCATCGTCTCGCTATCGCTCTACAAGCCGTTGGGGATCGCGGGGCTGATCATCGGCACGGTGTCGGCCAACGTGGTGATGACCGCGCTGCAGGTGCACCGCCTGCGGATCGGCTTCAACGGCCGCCTCGAAGGCGCCCAGACGACGATGATCACCGCCCGGATCCTCGTGGCCTCCGCGCTGCTCGCCGGGGTCGCGTGGGGGGTGTGGTACGCGCTCGACTCGCTCCTCGGCGGCTCGCTGCCGGCGCAGATCGTAAGCGTCGGCGGCGCCGGCGTGGCGGGGCTGCTGGTGTACATGCGCGCGGTGCTGGCGATGCGCATCCCCGAGGCCCACCAGGTGAGCCGCCTGATCCGCACCCAGCTTGGGAGGGCCTGAGAGAAATGCGACCGGGCGGGCCGCGAGACCCGCCCGGCGGCCCCCGGTCATAGATCGCCGCTGAACTACTACGTCCCAGGACTTGCGTGTCTTATTGCCTGGGCGGCATGACACTCTCAACCACCAGGACTGGCCGCCGGCCCGAAGGCCGGCGCGTTGCCCAGCTTGAGTCTTGCGACCCTGGTCGAGTAGGCAATCCGCCGGGCCTCCAAGGATAGGGCACATCGAGGGGCCTGCCAAGGCACATCGGGGAGCCTGCCAATCTAGAGTCTGATCCAACATGGACCAACAGCACATCCGCAACTTCTCGATCATCGCGCACATCGACCACGGCAAGTCGACGCTCGCGGACAGGATCCTCGAGCTGACGCACACCGTGGACCAACGCGAGATGCGCGCGCAGGTGCTGGACTCGATGGACCTCGAGCGCGAGCGCGGCATCACAATCAAGGCGCAGGCGGTGCGGGTGTTCTACGAGAGCGCCTCCGGGCAGACCTACCAGCTGCACCTGATCGACACGCCCGGCCACGTGGACTTCACCTACGAGGTGTCGCGCTCGCTGGCCGCCTGCGAGGGCGCGCTACTGGTGGTGGACGCCTCCCAGGGCGTGGAGGCCCAAACCGTCGCGAACACCTACCTCGCCGTGGATGCGGGCCTGGAGTTGATTCCCTGCCTGAACAAGCTCGACCTCCCCGGCGCCGAGCCCGAGCGGGTGGCGGGCGAAGTGGCCGAGCTGATCGGCGAGCCACCGGAAGCGATTCTGCGCATCTCCGGCAAGACCGGCGCCGGGGTGGTCGAGGTGCTGGAGCAGCTGGTCGCCCGCGTCCCCCCGCCGGCCGGCGACCCCGAGGCGCCGCCCCGCGCGCTGATCTTCGACTCCGAGTTCGATCAGTACCGAGGCGTGATCGCCTACATCCGCGTGGTCGACGGGGTGTTCCGCAAGGGCGCGCCGATCAGGGCGATGGCGAGCGGGCTGCACGCCGACATCGACGACATCGGCTGCTTCTCGCCGCAGATGATGCCCACCGACCAGCTCGCCGCGGGCGAGGTCGGCTACCTGATCACGGGTGTCAAGGACGTCTCGCAGCTGCGGGTGGGAGACACGCTGACCACGCGCGGCAGGGCGGGTGCACCCTCGCCCCGCGGTGGAGCCGGTGGAGCATCGTCGAATACGCAGGCGACGCACGCTCCCGCCCGCGCACGCCAAGGGGCCGGCGTCGAAGCGACCGAGGCGCTGCCGGGCTACCGCGAGGTGAAGCCGATGGTGTTCTGCGGCCTCTTCCCGATCGACTCCGACGCCTATGCCGACCTGCGCGACGCGCTGGAAAAGCTGACGCTCAACGACGCCGCGCTCTCGTGGGTGCCGGAGACCTCGGACGCGCTTGGCTTCGGCTTTCGCTGCGGCTTCCTGGGGCTGCTGCACATGGACATCGTGAAAGAGCGCTTGGAACGCGAGTACGACCTCGAGCTGATGGCGACGATGCCCTCCGTGGAGTTCGACCTGACGCTGACCAACGGGGAGGAGCTGGAGGTGCACAACCCCTCCGACATGCCCGACCCCGGCACGATCGCGGAGATCAGGGAGCCGTTCATCAAGGCGCAGATCATCGCCCCGCGCGAGCACGTGGGGGCAATCATGGAGCTTTGCCAGGAGCGCCGTGGGGTACATGCCGGCATGCACTACCTCTCGCCCGAGCGGGTGCAGATGACCTACGACCTGCCGCTGGTGGAAATCGTGCTCGACTTCTTCGACCAGCTGAAGTCGCGCACCAAAGGGTACGCCTCGCTGGACTACGAGCTCGACGGGATGAAGCCCTCCAACCTCGTCAAGCTCGACGTGCTGCTCGCCGGGGACGCGGTGGACGCGCTCTCGATGGTCGTCCACCGCGACAAGGCCTACGAGGTCGGCCGGGCGCTGGCGGAGCGCCTGCGCAAGCGCATCCCCCGCCAGCAGTACGACGTGCCGATCCAGGCGGCGGTGGGCTCGCACATCATCGCCCGCGAGACCGTCAAGGCGTTCCGCAAGGACGTGATCGCGAAGTGCTACGGGGGCGACATAACGCGCAAGAAAAAGCTGCTGGAGAAGCAGAAGGAGGGCAAGAAGCGGATGAAGCAGGTCGGCCGTGTGGAGGTCCCCCAGGAGGCGTTCCTGGCGGTGTTGGAGCTCGGAGAGGAGTCGAAGTGAGGGGGAAGGGGAGGAGAAGGGGTGGGGCTCGTGACTCGTGACGGCGCGGATGGAGTGCGCTTCGACGGCGCCGCGAGAGATGGTGGTCGGGTTCGTGTGCTGTTCGTGTGCCTTGGCAACATCTGCCGCTCGCCGACCGCAGAGGGCGTGATGCGCTCGCTCGTGCGCGAAGCTGGCCTGCAGAAGCGCATCGAAGTGGATAGCGCCGGGACGGGAGGATGGCATGTGGGAGAATCGCCAGACGCCCGTGCCACGGAGGCTGCCGGGCGGCGGGGCATCGTGCTGGAGGGAGCCGCCAGGAAGGTACGGCCCCGCGACTTCGAGGAGTTCGACCTGATCCTCGCGATGGACGCCAGCAACCTGCGCGACCTGCAGCGCGTCGCCCCCGATGAGCGGGCGCGGGAGAAGGTGAGGCTGCTGCGCGAGTGGGGGCGGGCGGGATCCCAATCCTCGGATGGCGACCTCGATGTGCCCGACCCCTACTACGGCGGGCCGGGCGGCTTCGATGAGGTGCTCGACCTGGTGCAGGCCGCGTGCACGTCGCTGCTGGAGCAGTTGCGCGAGGGCGACGCACAGCGAACAGCGCTATCTCCGCGAGACGCAGGGGAGACAGCACCCTCCTCATGAGTCGCGAGCGCCCCCGCCCCGGGCGGGCATGAGCCTCCCGCCCGGAGCCACCAACCCCCGGCGGGTGGGCGGCGGCGACATCAACGAGGCGTGGCTCCTCACCCTCGCCGACGGGCGCGAGGCATTCGTGAAGACGCGCCCCGACGCCGGCCCGGAGGAGTACGCCACGGAGGCGCGTGGCCTGCAGTGGCTGGCCGAGCCGGGCGCGCTGCGCACGCCGCGGGTGCTGGAGGTGGCCAAGGACTACCTCGTGCTCGAGTGGGTGCAGCAGGGCAGCCTGAGCGCGGATGGCGCCGAGGATCTCGGCCGTGGCTTGGCGCTCACGCACGCCGCCGGCGCCCCGGCGTTCGGTGCCCCCGTGTACGCCGCTAGCGCCCCGGCGTTTGGCGCCCCCGTGCACGCCGCCGACGCCCCAGCGTTTCGCGCCCCCGCTCACGGATCTCCTGGCATTGCTGCCGCCACCCAGCGCCACCAAGCACCCGGGGAGGGCGGCGCGGCGGCCTCGACCTTCGGCTCGCTGCGACTCCCCAACGACCCAACCCCTGACTGGCCGGCCTTCTACGCCCAGCGGCGCCTGCTACCGCTGGCCGCCCTCGCTCGTGAGCGAGGTGCCCTCTCAGAGCGCGGAGCGCGCGCGGTGGACGCGGTGTGTGAGCGCCTGCCCGCACTTGCCGGCCCGCCCGAGCCCCCGGCGCGGCTGCACGGAGATCTTTGGACCGGCAACGCGATGGCGGACGCCGACGGCCGCCCGTGGCTGATCGACCCCTCCGCCTACGGCGGCCACCGTGAGGTGGATCTAGCGATGCTGCGACTGTTCGGCGCCCCTTCGCCACGCATCTTCGCTGCCTACGAGGAGGCCGCGCCGCTCGCCGAGGGCTGGGAGGAGCGGGTGGAGCTGTGGCAGCTGCTGCCGCTGCTCGTGCACGCCGTGCTATTTGGCGGCTCCTACGTCGCCGCGGCCGAACGGGTCGCCTGCCGCTACGCCAGTTGAGGTCCCATCCTGGACGGCGTGTCGGAGTAGAGAGGTGTGCGGGCCGACACCTACAGCGAACGCCGCCGCCTGTACCTGCTGGCGCGAGTGCTCGTCAAGCGCCACTACCGCCGGTCGCTGACGCTGAACGCGGTCGCAAGCGCGCTCTCCTGCTCGCCGCGCCAACTGCAGCGCGCGTACGCGCAGTTCGGGGACACCACCTTCCAGGAGGATCTCGCCGAGCGGCGGATGGCCGCGGCGGCCGAACTGCTGGCCGAGCAGCCGCTGTCGGTGAGCGACGTGGCGCGCTTGGTCGGCTACAGCGGTGGCTCGCACTTCGCGCGCGCCTTCAACCGCCGCTACGGGCTCTCACCGGCGCGTTTTCGCGAGTGTGCACGCCGTCATCAGGCCGCCGTGCGGTAAGGGTCTGTCGTCAGACCGCGATGTGGCGGCGGGCTGTCGCTCACACCGCCGTGCGGTAAGGGTCTGTCGTCAGACCGCGATGTGGCGGCGGGCTGTCGCTCACACCGCCGTGCGGTAGGGGTCTGTCGTCAGACCGCGGTGTGGCAGCGGGCTGTCACTCACACCACCACGCGGTGTGGAGTGAGGGCTTCGTCTCGCTCCGGCGCGATGCCCTCGGCGGAGACGCACTCCGCCCGCGGGAGGCGCACCCGCATCAGCGTGCCGCCCCCCGGGGCCGCCTCGGCGGTGATGCTGCCGCCGTGCTGCTCCACCACCTGGCGCACGATCGCCAGGCCCAACCCCGACCCCGGCCGCCCGCGGGCCTCGGAGCCGCGGTAGAAGCGGTCGAAGATGTGGGGGAGATCCTCCGCGGCGATCCCCGGCCCGTGGTCGCGCACGGTGAGCTCCGCACCCTCCGCGGGCAGGCGCGGCTCTTTCGGCGATCGATCCGCGCTCTCCATCCGCCGGCTCGCGCCCACACGACTGGCCTCGACAGGACGCCTGGCTCCCACCAGGAGAATCTCCACCGGCGCGCCGGCGGGGCTGTACTTGACGGCGTTGTCGATCAGGTTGTTGACCGCGCGCCCCAACCGCGCGGGGACACCCGGGAGCACCACCGGCTCGAGCTCTACGCTCAGCGGCGTGTCGGAGCCCGCCCAGCCAGCGAGTCGCCGGGCGCGTTCGGCGGCCTCGCGCACGACCTGATCGAGGCGCACGTCCTCGGTGTCCGCGGGGGGCTCCTCGCCGCGGGCGAGATCGATCAGGTCGCCGACCAGCTGCGTGAGCTCCTCGATCTGCTCGATCACCTCCGCAAACAGCTGCTCGCGATCGGCGGGGTCGATGTCGGGGGCCTGCTGCAGGATCTCGATGTTGGTGCGCAGGCTGGTGATCGGCGTGCGGAGCTCGTGCGAGGCGTCGGCGACGAGTTGGCGCTGGGCGTGCACAGAGGCGTCGAGCGCGCTCATCGAGCGCTCCAGCGCGTCGAGCATCGCGTTGAAGCTCACCGCCAGGCGCGCGATCTCATCGGCGTGGCCGACCTGCTCGGCGCCGTCGGTGTCGATCCGCTCGGAGAGGTCCTGCGTGCGCGCGACGTGCTCGGCGGCGCGCGTGAGGCGCCCGACGGGAGCGACGACGGCGTCGGCGACCAGCCGTCCGAGCAGCGCCGCGAGCGCGATCCCGCCCAGCGCGATCGCCAGCAGGATCAGGCGCAGCCGACGCAGCAGATGGTCGTCTTCGGTGAGTGGCTGCGCGAACTGCACCGCCAGGCCGGGCTTGCCGGCGGTGGCTGCGCGCACCCCCTCGGTGAGGATTCGCAGGTGGGTGCCGTCCACGCTCACGCTCTGCAGGGACGAGCCTCTGCCCTTGGCGGCAAGCGCGCGTGTGGTGGCGCCCACCGGCAGCTTCACGCCGCCTCGGTCGGAGAGCACGCCGCCGCTGGAGCTGACCAGCTGCTGGTAGCCCTGCACCTGGTTAGGGCGTGGGGGGAGGTTGCCGAAGGGGTTGAAGTGCGTCGCTTCGCCGCCGCCCAGGAAGGGTGCCAGTCCTGTGCGTGCCTCGTGCGCGAGCCGCAGGCCCGCGTTGCGCGCGCGGTCGCGTAGCTGCGCGTCGATCTGTCCGCGCAGCTGGTGGGCGACCAGCAGGTAGGTGAGCGCGGAGGCCAGCACCACCGCGATCGCGACCGCGGCGGCGGCCAGCAGCGCACTCCGACGGCGGAAGCTCATTACGGTCCCCGCAGGATGTAGCCGACGCCGCGCACGGTGTGCAGCAGCCGCGGCTCGTCCTCGGCCTCGGTCTTGCGGCGCAGGTAGCCCATGTAGACGCCGAGCGAGTTGGAGGTCGCCCCGAAGTCGTAACCCCACACGTGCTCGAAGATCACCGAGCGCGTGAGCACCTGGCGGGGGTGGCGCAGGAACAGCTCCAGCAGCAGGAACTCCGTGCGGGTCAGGTGCAGCGGGCGCTCCCCGCGGAAGGCCTCGTGCGCGAGGCGATCGAGGCGCAGATCGGCGAAGGTGAGCGTCTGCTCCTGCTCGTCCTCGCCGGTGCGGCGCAGCAGCGCGCGCAGGCGGGCCATCAGCTCGCGCAGCGCAAACGGCTTCACGAGATAGTCGTCGGCCCCCGCGTCCAAGCCCGCGACGCGGTCGTCGATCTCCCCGCGCGCGGTGAGCATCAGCACCGGCGTGCGGTCGCCGCCGCTGCGCATCCGCCGACAAACCTCCAAGCCGTCGACTCTGGGCATCGAGACGTCGAGCACCACGGCGTCGTAGGGATCGGCGCCGATACGCTCCAGTGCGCGGGCGCCATCCGAGGCCTGCTCGACCTCGTAGCGTTCGAGCGTAAGCGCCCGCGCGAGCGCCTGCTGGACGGCTGGCTCGTCGTCGACGACGAGGATGCGCGCGTGTTCGGCCATGATGGGGGTAGTGAGCGGGTGGGGTTGAGCGGCCATGTAGGCCCGACGGGGCCTACCGACCAATCCTGCGAACTACCAGGCTAATACTGTGGTGAGGAGAGATCGAAGAATCAACGAAGAGGGGGCCACTGGCGTGGAGGATCTCCCTGGGCGCGACGAGGAGACTGCACGGGGGTTGGCGGCGCAGTCGCGCAGGCTGCGCAACAGCATCATCAGCCTGGCGGTGTTCTTCGCGATCGTCGCCGGCTTGCTGCTGGCGGTGCCGGGCCTCAAGGCGGCGGGGGAGAAGATCACGGACGCGCAGTGGGGCTGGGTGGCGATCGGCATCGGGCTGGAGGTGCTCTCGTGCATCTCCTACGTGGTGTTGTTCGGGCTGGTGTTCGGGCGCCTCAGCCGCAGCCTCAGCCGTCGCCTCTCGCTGGCGGAGCTGGCCGTCAACTCGGTCGTGTCAGCGAGCGGGCTGGGGGGGATCGCGCTGGGCGCGTGGGTGCTGAGCACCAAGGGTGTGTCGGTCGAGCGGATCGCCAAGCGCTCGGTGCTGCTGTTCGTGATGACCAGCGCCGTGAACGTGTCCCTGGTGGTGGTGATCGGGGTGCCGATGTGGCTGGGGTTGCTGCCGGGCTCGCGCAACCCCCTGCTGACGCTGCTGCCGGCCGCGGCGGCCCTGGTGACGATCCTTGGCACGCTGGCGGCCGCGCGCTGGGCGCGCCGGGCGGCGGAGCGCCGCAGCGGCGAGCACAGCCGCGCGGTGGTGGCGCTGGTCGCGCTCGGCGGCGGGGTGGAAGCTGCGGTGGGCCTGATCCGCGCCCACGACTGGCGTTTGCTGGGAGCGGTGGGGTACTGCGTGTGGGACATCGCATCGCTGCTCGCCTGCCTGGAGGCATACGGCTCCTCGCCGACGTTCTGGGCGGTGGCGATGGCCTACCTGGTGGGGATGCTCGCCAACTCGATCCCGATCCCGGGCGGCTTCTTCGCGGTGGAAGGGGGCATCGTGGGGATGCTGCTGCTGTTCGGCGTGCGCCCCGGCTCGACGGTGCTGGCGGCGGTCGTCACCTACCGCGCGATCTCCCTGTGGGTGCCGGCGCTGATCGGGACGGTGGCGTTCCTGAGCCTGCGCGGGGAGATCGGCGAGCCCCTGCGTCCGCGGCCGGCTAGCACGTCTTAGCCTTTGCCGAACAGAGCCCGATCGATCTTCAGCGTGGCGGCCACCTTCTGGCAGGCGTGCCCCGGCAGGTCCAGCAGCGCCGCCCGCACGGCCGCCGGGCGTGGCCCGGAGAGGCCCGGGCAGTAGACGGGGGGGGGCAGCGCTCCAGCGCCGCCGCCGGGTGCGTTGATCGGGCGCAGCTTCCTGATCGCGTGCAACGCTTCGGAGAGGTCGTCCGAGAAGACCTCGATCGCGACGCGCCCGCTGTAGAGCTCGACCGTGTCGCCGCCGTTGTAGATGACCGCCGGCACGCCGCGCATGATCGTGTTGCGCTGGGCGCCCAGCGACGCGTTGGCTTGGCGCGTGTAGACCAGCGTGGTGACCCGCAACGGCAGTTCGCAGCCGCCGCCGTCCAGCGCGGAGGTCTTGCCGGGCAGGCAGTTGCCGTAGTACACGCTGTCGCCCACGCTGCTGCTGTAGTTCTGGCGGCCGTCGGCGGCCACCAGGCTGTAGGAGCCGAAGTGGGGCCCGACCCAGTAGACGCGGTAGAAGGGGAAGGTCTGGGCTTCGGCGAGCTCGCGCACGGTGAGCGGTGCGGGCTGGCTGGTGGCGCAGCCACTGGTGAATAGGGCGGCGGCAAGCAGGATGGCGACGGGCGCAGAGATACGGGCGATGTTCACGCGACTTTCGGGCAGGTGGGCTGTTTGAGAGGTATAGATCCCGCGGGACAGGCAGAGGTTCACAACTCGTGGGGACTGGGGTCCGGTGGGGTAGCGCACCGGGCCCCAGTCGATCTTCGCATAGGGTGCCCTGAGATGGGGACGTACGTAGCGACAGCGTCCAAGCCGAGGGCATCGGCCCTGCTGGGGGAGGGCGCTCCCTGGGGCGTCCTGACGGCGGCGGTGGGCGTGGCGGTGTGGCTGATCGTCGATCCCCGCACCCCCGACCTCGCGGCGCAGGTGTATCGCGCCAACCTCTTCCGCGAAGCGGGCTTCCTGGTGTGGGACAGCCGCTGGTATGGGGGGCACGACATCCCCGGGTACAGCCTCGTGTTCCCGCCGCTGGGAGCGCTCGTGGGAGTGCGCGCGGTGGGCGCCGCGGCGGTGCTGGCGTCGGCGGCGCTGTTCGAACGGATCGTCGTGCGCGTGTACGGGCGCGCTGCGCGGTGGGGCGCGGTGTGGTTTGCGCTGGCGGCGTTGGGGGATGCGTGGAGCGGGCGGATCACGTTTGCCCTCGGGGTGAGCTTCGCGCTGGGTGCGGTGCTGGCATTGATGCACCGCCGTCTGCTTGCGGCGGCGATCCTCGCGGCGGTGTGCGCGGCGTGCAGCCCGGTGGCGGGCGTGTTGCTGGCGTTGGCGGGGCTCACGCACACGCTCGTCGTGCGCTCGCCGCGCAGCCTGTTGGTGCTCGGAGTGCCTGCGGTCGTGGTTGCGGGGACGCTGGCGGGCTTGTTCGGCGAGGGGGGATGGGAGCCCTACCCGCTGCTCTCGTTCCTGGCGACGGTCGCGGCGATCTTGGCATTCCTGGTGGCGCTTCCAGACGGGCAGCGGCTGTTGTGGGTCGGTGGCGTGGTGTATCTCGTGGCGTGCGTGGCGTGCGTGGCGGTGCACTCCCCGATGGGCGCCAATGTGGAGCGCTACGGGGTGCTGCTGGCGGGGCCGCTGCTGCTGTGCGCGTTGCAGAGCTCCGGGGGGCGTCTCTCGGCGGCGCGGGGCTCTAGGGGGTGGGGCTCCAGGGGGCGGCTTTCCAAGGGGCGGGGTTCTAGGGGGCGGTTCTCCGCGGTGGCTGTGGTCGCTTTGGTGGGCATCGGCGTGTGGACGGTGTGGGGGCCGGTGCGCGAAACGGCGGCGGTGGCGGGCAACCTCTCGACGAGCGCCTCCTACTACCTACCGGTCGAGCGCTTCGTGGCCGCACACGGGGGCAGCGCTGTGAGGGTGGAGGTGCCGTTCACGCGCGGCCACTGGGAGGCGGCGTGGCTGGCGCCGAAAGTGTCGCTGGCGAGGGGCTGGGAGAAGCAACTGGACGAGCGCTACAACGGGGTGCTGCTCGGCAGGGGTCTTACGGCGGGCGACTATCACCGGTGGTTGGAGGTGGAGGCCGTGCGTTATGTGGCGCTGCCGGACGCTCCGCTCGATCCCTCCAGCGCCGGCGAGGGCCGCCTGATCGAGGCGGGGCTGCCTTACCTGCGCGAATTGGAGCGCACGCGGCATTGGCGGATCTATGAAGTGCGCCACGCCACCCCGCTTGCGCAGGGGCCGGGCGCGCTCACCGCGGTGGGCCACGACTGGTTCTCGCTGCGCGCCCTCGCGGCGGGTCACTTCACGGTGCGGGTGCGCTACACCCGCTACTTCACAGTGGCGGCCGGCGCCGCGTGCGTGGGGGAGGCTCCGGGCGGCTGGACCGAGGTGAGCGCCTCGCGGGCGGGCGCGGTGACGGTCGCGGCGCGCTTCTCGCTCGGCCGCGCATTCGGCTTGGCTGGGCGCTCCTGTCGAGGTCAGCCCGAGGGGGCGAGGTCGTAGAGGGCGGAGTAGCCGGTGAGGTAGATGCGCCGGCCGTCGCTGATCACGGGATCGAAGGCGCCGGTGTCCATCTGGAAGACCACGTGGCCGGTGGAGATCCCGAGGCCGTAGGTGGTGTGAGTGCCGAGGTCGGAGAAGTACACGACGTTGCCGATGATCGTGGCCGAGCCCGAGATCTTGCCGCCGGCGTCGTAGCTCCAGTCGACGTGCCCGGTGTGCGCGTTGATCGCGTAGAAGTTGCCGTCGTAGGAGCCCAGGTAGATCGTGGGGCCGAGACCGGGGGTGTTGGTGACGGCGGGGGAGGCGTACACGTAGGCGCCGGTCTGGTAGGCCCAGTCCAGCTCGCCGGTGCGGGCGTCGTAGGCGTAGATCCGCCCGTCGGTGTTGCCGAGGAACACGCGGCCGTACACAACGGCGGCGGTCGAGTAGAAGGTGCCGCTGCCAAACAGCGCCCCTTCGGAGCTCGCCAGCCACAGGCGCTCCCCCGTACGCTCGCTGATCGCCTGAACGTGCCCGGAGTAGTCGCCGAAGTAGAGCACTCCATTGACGAGCGTGGGGCTGGCCTTGACCGCGCCGGCGGCGTGGTAGGTCCACACGGTGCGCCCGCTGTTGGCTTCGAGTGCGTACACGGTGCCGTCTTCGGAGCCGAAGTACAGCCTGCCGTGGGCGAGCAGCGGCGAGGACTCGCTACGCGAGGGCAGGTTGCGCGACCAGCGGATCGCGCCGTTGGCGACATCGAGCGCGACGATGCGCCCTTCTTCAGATCCGGGGGCGCGGGCGAGCACCGTCGTATACACCGTGTTGCCCCCCACGGCGGGTGAGGAGGCGGAGAGGGCGCCGAGGCCGCGGCTCCAGAGGACCTGGCCATCCCACTTGTCGATCGCGGTGAGCACCCCGTTGTCGGTGAGCTGGAAGATCCGGTCTTCGGAGAGCACCGGGGGAAACTCGCGTAGCGAGCTGCCGCCCACGGCCCACACTTTCCTGAACGGCGGGCGCAGGCTGGCGGGAGCCGGGTAGTAGCGGGCGTGGTTCTTGGTGTAGCCGTACAGCGGCCACGAAAACCGTTCGGGCCCGCGCTTGGGCAGCGTGGGGTTGGCTTGAGGCACGAAGCGGGCGTGCGGGTGGTAGATCGAGCCGGTGCGGTTGCGTGCGTACACATAACCGCCGAGCGCCATACCGGCGAGTATCAGCAGAGCGGTGAGCGCGATCCAGCGGCGCTTCACGCGGCGAGCTTCGAAGACGGGGAGGCGGTTGCTGCGGCGGGGGTGGGATCGCCGAGTGCGTGGTGGGGCTCGGCGGCGGAGGTCGGTTGGGCGCCTGTCGCGGCAGCTGCGCGTGCGGTGGCGGTGCTCGCGGGGGAGACCCCCACGCGGGACCCGCGGGAGCGCCCACCGGCGCGGGCATCCCGATGGGCGGCAGTCGCACGCGCACCGGACCCGGTCGCTCGGGAGCGCTGTGCGACGTGGGCTAGGAATCGCGCGATCGCGACCACCACCAGCCACGCAAGCGCGATCAGCAGCGGGATCAGGGTCACGCCCGCGACCAGCGCGATGACATCGTGGTTGGCGCCCACCGACCAGTTCCACAGCATGTAGTCGCCTAGGGCGAGCACGCCGACGACGGCCAGGGACCGTATGGGCCGTTGGGGCACGGCTTAAACCCTAGCGGGGTGTCGGGACGGATGGGGCGCGGGGGGTGGGAGGGCCGAGGTGCTTGGGGGGAGAGGTGCTCGGCTCGGAGCGCGGTGCGCGAGGTCGGGCGCCGGGTTGTCGAAGCGGCGGACGGGAATCGAACCCGCATCATCGCCTTGGAAGGGCGAGGCTCTACCGTTGAGCTACCACCGCGCGTGCAAACCCTGCCCGACGCGAGGTCCGTCAACGATGACAATTAGCACAAACCACGTCGCACTTTTCGATCTCGTCTAGCACAGCCTGCCAGCTATGGTCGCGGAGCCCTTTGGAGATGTTGAAATCCTTATCTCCAAGATGGTCGAACTCGAGGACGAGTGGGTCGGCCTCGCCGCAATCCACGCATGGCCGCTCGCGGAAGAGCTCCACGAGGAGTGCAGCGCGCTCGACGGCGATGGCACGCTTGCGGCGTAGAGCGTTCGCTACGTAGCGCTCTCGGTGCGCCGCGTAGTGTTCCTGCTTGTAGTCGGCTCGGCAGGCACGGCAGTAGTTGTCTAGCTGCCCGCGCGCCTTGCGTCGCCATGCGAATTCCGAGGTAGGCTTGAGTTGCCCACACCGTCCGCAGTGTCTCGTCGGTTCGACAGGTACATTCACGAACATATGTTCCCACGTCGAGCGGACGGCAGGGCGACGGGACGTTGGCATTGTCCGTAGACTCGGGGTGCCACGGGGAGTGGCGCAGTCTGGTAGCGCACCCGGCTGGGGGCCGGGCGGTCGCTGGTTCGAATCCAGTCTCCCCGATAGTAGAAATCCCCGCGAACCCCAGCGAACACGGGCGAAAGAGCCCGAAAATGCTAGTGGTCACGTGCGCCGTTTCGCCCCTGTTCGGCGGCGTTCGCGTACCGGGCGGCTGCAAACCGGCTGCGGCCAGCCGGCGAATCGGCTGCAAACCGGCTGCGGCTGGGCGCGTGCCGCGAGCGTGCAGGCGTCTGCGCGCTGCGCCAGGCGCTGAGCTGCTCGGGCGACCTTGGCCCGCGCCGGTGTGGCGTTTGCGTCGGGGTGCTCAGCGCGTGCGGCTGTGCATTGTTGGCGCCGGCGAAAAAGCTCCGGGGGCAAACGCCTTTCGCAAGCGACAAAAGAACAGGATGGCCGAGCACAGCCGATCGCAGCGCGCCGACCCCGCAGCCCAGCCGGGCAGAGTGGACGCTACCCGCAGGCTCAAGCGCACCTCCCTGAAAGACGGGCAGATGCCGACGAGCACCTTGACGTCAACCGGCTCGACTCGTCTCAGGTCTCGCCTGCGCGAGTCGGAGCGTCTGTTCGTGCGTGCGGCCTTTGTGTCGCGCGAGGACCGCGACGGCGGCTTGCCGGCGCGTGCGCCGGGAGCGCGGCCTATCGGGCCGAGTGAGGAGCCGTGGGTGACCAGGCGCCAGCTGGCCGATCACCTGCAGGTGACTGCGCGCTGGATCGAATTGCAGCATCGCCAGGGCCTGCCGCACCTGCGCCGGGGCGGTATCGTTCGCTACCGCATCTCCGACGTGGAGGCTTGGCTGCTCGCCAGCCCGGCCCGAGGAGGTGCGTGATGCCGCACAACCGCGGTACGCGGCGAAAGCCGAACTGGGCGGGGTACGCCTCCTACAAGGGCAGGCGCAAATGGGTCAGTGGCTGCGCGAGCGTCTCCGAGTACGAACAGGCGGCCGCAAAGGCGCGCGGGGAACTGCGCGAGAAAATCGAGAGGCCGGACGCCAAGCCCGTCCCGACATGCATGGAGTTCGCGGGCGCGAGCATCCAGCCGGACGGCCGGATGACGATGAGCTGGCCCGAGGGCCAGCGTGCGCGCAAGCGAGAAGGCCGGCGCGATAAAACGGTGCGGTGGATGCGCGAAACGCTGGTGCCCTTCCTGCGCGAGTACGGCGAGCGACCGCTCGACAGCTTCACCCGCGATGAGGCTCTGACGTACATCCTGCCAAAGAGTGCTGGTACCCAGGAGGTTGTACGCCAGTTCTTCAACCACGCGCTCGACCGGGAACTGATCCCGCGCAACCACTTCACTAATCTCGGCATCAACAAGCAGAAACGCCGCGTCGAACGACCCGACTTCGAGATCGTGAGCAACGAGCAGTACGCGCGGCTTTTGCACTGTGCCAGGACGTGCCGCACCGACGACTACGCGCTCGTCGTCGAGGGCGCGATCCTCGCGATTGGTGAGGCCGCGATCCGCCCGAGCGAGATCTTCGCGCTGCACAAAGACGAAGTGGACCTCAACGAGGACGTCATCGGCGTGCGCTGGCAGATCGACTCGCGGACACGCAAGCGCGTACCGACCAAGGACGGCGATCCGCGCTGGGTGGTCCCCAGTCCGCGGCTCCGCGCGCACCTGGAGCTCGTCATGCAGTACGACCGGACCATCCTCTTTCCCGCGATACGAGGCGGATACCTTTCGCTCTCCAACTGGTATCCGCACTGGAACGCTGTGCGGATCGCGGCCGGTATGCTGAGCCTCGAGTTCTATGAACTCAAGCACCGGGCGCTGCAGTGGATGGTCAACCCGATCGAGGACGGCGGCCTCGGCCTCGACGCCGCGACTGCCGCCGAGATGGCTGGCCACGACGATGGCGGCTGGCTGATCGCCAACGTCTACACCAAGCTCGCTGAGCGCCGTGCGAAGGAGCGGGCCAAACACGCGATGCGCGACTACGCAGAGCGTCACCCTGGCGATGCTCGCAAGCCCCGTGCGGTCGCGCGCCCCGGAAGGCGGGCGTGGGGCAAGGCAGCATCCACTCGGAGTGCCAAGACGGCCACGACCACGACCTACACTTTGGCGCAACCCGAGGAGACCCGCAACCTGTGGTCTGTCGGGCGATCACCCGCCGTGAGTGCGCAGAGGTGCCGGTCGGCCTCCCAGGCTGCTCGCGACACGGGGCTGGCTCGCTAGTCAGTCGCGCCATGGCTGTGCGCAACTCGGGGAGCCCGCTTGAGTACGCGGGCTCATCGAGCGCGGCATGGGCAGCGGGGGCTGTGAGTGACCAGGCGCAACCCAGCGTCGTACTCGGTGAGGTCGCACAGCTGCCCGTGACGCTTATCCCATGTGCCGTCCTCGAGGTCGTTGCGGACGGCCTTCACGACACGGGCGACCACGTCGGCCGGCATGCGCGCAAAGCCGGATGTCCCGGCGCGAGCCTGGGCGTCGAGCACACGCTCAGGGTGCGCCCAAAAGGAGCCAAGCGTCCAGTCGGGCGTATCGCTTGCGATCGGCACCGTCTCGATCACGGTAGTGGCGCCCAGCCATCGCGCGATGTCCTCCGGAAGCGGGAAGATGCGCCGGTCGAGCGCCGCTACCTCCGGCACGTACTCCATCAGCCACATACGCGCGCTGATCCGGGGGTCGTATGTGAGGATCACGACTGGCCCGCGCGCCACGCGCCGCAGCTCGCGGACGCCGTGCTCCTGCTGAGTGTCCCAATGGTGGACCGTAAGCAGCGCCATCGCCGCGTCGACGCTGCTGTCGGCCAGCGGCAGCGGGTACGCCTCGGCGAGTATCGCGCGGGGTGGCTCGGGTGGGCGCTGGGCGGCCATCACCCTGCTCGGCTCGACCGCGATCACCTGGCGGCCGCGTGGCTCGTAGGAGCCCGCGCCAGCCCCGACGTTTACGACTGTCTGTGACTCGCCGAGCGCTGCGTGGATACGCGCGGCGATACGCGGGTCTTCGCGGCGCGTCATGGCATACCCCGCGCCGATCTGGTCGTAGCGGCTCTCAGCCATCGTTGACGTGCGCGAAGCCTATACCCTGCTTGGACGTGGGCCACTGACAGCACGGGGGGCGTCGAATAATCAGACGATGGGACGCGATGTGATCCGTGACGCGATTGCCGAAGATTGCACGTCGATCGCGGCGGTCTACAACGAAGGGATCGCCGAGGGCCGCTCAACGTTCGAGACCGAGATACGGTCGGCCGCCGACATCGACGGATGGCTTGGCTCGCCAAGACATCCTCTGCTGGTGGCCGAGAGCGCCGGACTGGTTGCCGGGTGGGCGCGGATTGCGCCCTACAGCCCGCGCGCGTGCTATGCGCATATCGCCGAGGCGAGCGTTTACGTGCGGGCGTCTGTGCGCGGTCGCGGCCTCGCGGTGCGCTGGCGTCCGCGCTTCGTGAGCGCGCCGAAGAGGTCGGGTTTGAGAAGGTGATCGGCAAACTGTTCGCCGACAACGAGGTGTCGCGGCGTCTCGTCGCCAGGTACGGGTTCCGGGAGGTTGGCCTGCATCTTCGCCACGGCCGGGTGTATGGCGAGTGGCGCGACGTGCTTGTGGTCGAGTTGCTATTGACCGACGCCGTTGGTTGAGCGGCTACACGCTGCCATCCTCCAATCGGTCCGGGTGACCCGCGTCCCACGGCGGTAACAGCAGCCAAAAGCAGCCGGCGAAGGAGGCTATTCGCCGGCTGCTCATTGCGGATTTGGGGGTTACGAAAAATCGACGCGGGTCCGGCCGCTTGAGGCGCCCATCTCGCCCGCCTTGCGGCGCTCGGTCGGGGCGGCGCAGCCTCACACCTCTACGGCCTCGCTCTTTGCGGCTCAGCCCCGCGTCTGCAAGCAGGTTAACCACCATGCGACGTAGGACGCAAGCGTTGTTTTCGGGTGTTCCCGCATGTTCCGAAGAAAAAGTGTCTCCCGTGCTGCATACTCGGGGCCGTGAGGAGGCTCTGGCAGGCTGCGGTGGGCGCGCGGATAGAAACCGGGTTCAGGGACATCGACGGCGCCGGCGAGGCGCAACCGTTTGCCGACTAGCGGCGAGTGGGCCAGCCATGCCACACCATCGCCCCGCGTGGCTAAACCTGTGGGCATGGGATGGCAGTGCGCGCGGTTGTCTGGGTGCCGTCTTCGAAGCCGAACGTCGCCGCGAATGGGAAGCCGCCGCGTGGGCAAGTGCCTGGTAGCAGGATGCCTTCGGGGTGGTAGGGAAGGTATCTGCCGCGAGCTCGTTCGTAGTAAGTGAGGTGCTGTGGCCCGATCGTGGCGTGCAGTTGCACGACGGCGGCGTTCGGGGCGCCGGGGAGGGTCGGCACGGGCGGGATCGATATCTCGAGCTCCCCGCCGAACGGTGTTTTGGCTGGCAGTAGCGATCCTTCGAAGACGATTATCGTGGCGACCCCTTCGCCGCTATAGGCGTAGAAGAGCAGCTGGACTCGCCCTTGATGGCGATGGGCCATGAAGATCAGGGTGTGCGCGGTCTGGGTGATGACTTCCGGGCCAAACGGCACCTCGACGGTCGCGTTGCCACGACCCATCTGCGATTGAGATGGGCATCCTTCCGGCCCCTCGATTTCGAGGATCGCGGGTGTGCATGTAGCGACGCCAAGGCCACTGGTGGCGAGGCCGAGGTTGGCGGGGTAGTAGAGGTCGAGCGAGGACAGCGGGGCGGGGACCTGGCTGCTGCTGGTGATCGTGAAGCTGAATCCAAGCGTGGTGCCCTCGCCGAGGCGCTTGGGGGTAAATGAGGCGTTGAGCTGTGCGTGCTGGGCGCCGCTGGCTTGGGCTGGCATGCTCGCGAGCAGCAGGAGCATGCCAGTACAGCGGAGTAGTTGTGCGCACGGCCGACCAATCGCCGTCACAACCCGCTTGCGTGGCCCGTGACCTGCACGACGAGGACGTAGGTATGGCGATTGAGCGCCCCGTACAGCTTCCCTGATCCCGAGGCGTGGGCGTAGCGGCCGGTGCCGTGGTCGATCGACATCTTCCCGCCGAAGCTTTCCCAGCCTCCCTTGGGCGTGGTCGCCTTCCCGCTGGCGTCGCCGAGCAGGTCTCCCCCTGACAGGTACAGGGTAAAGTGGGATGTCGCGCTGCCCGCTTCTTCGAGGTCGAGGCTGATCTTGACGTGTCCCTTGAGCGTCCCTTCGGCGTTGCCTTCCTCGATCAGGGTGTTGCCGATCACCTTGACGCGGTGCAGTGTGGCCTTGTCGTTGATTGAGATCGAGCGCGCAGGTCTAGCGCCCGACTTCAACGTTGCATCTGCGGCGTTCGGTGCGAGCGTAGCCGGAATCGCGCCGAGGAGGATCGCCGTACAGACGCAGAAGAGGTGGCGAGCGCTCGACCAGCTGAGGGAAGGCGGCGAGTAGGTCATCAAGCGGCGGCGTCTCTGCGCCCGGGCTGGACACCGGCTTCTACCGAGATGTCCTGGGAGCGCTCGGAGAGGCGGTGCTCGATGCGCTTGCGTAGTTTCTCCAGCCATTCGAGTTTTGCGTCCAGCTGGGTGGTCACATCCTCGTCGATTGCCTCGCGGGTGAGCGTTTCCCAGTCGCTGGCGTTTGCGGGGAGGGAACATGCTTCTTCGGCGGTGTAGGCGTTCAATCGGTCAAGGCAGGCTTGTTTTTCGATCTCGATGTCCTTCAGCAGGCGGTGCGCGTCCTTGGGGCCTGTCATCGCGAGCTTGAGGTGGAGCGGTTCGCGGTGGGAGCGAGTGCTCGAGGGGCGTCCAGAGAGCCATTTTACGAACGCGTGTTCGCCCGCTGGCGTTATCCGATAGCGCTGTGAGCCTCGGGGAGTCTCTGGAGGCAGGCTCTCCACCCAGCTTTTGCGCTCGAGGGTGCGGAGCATGTCGGACACCTGCCCCCGGTTGATCGCCCATCCCGGCCCGAACAGCTCGTCGAAGCGGCTCGCGATCTTGTAGCCATGGCTCGGCCCTTGCAGCAGCAAGCCCAAGATCGCATATCGAGTGTCGGAGACCATGGCGAATCGGCGGCCCCTGCTTCCGCGTGCTGCGACGATACTACATATGGCAAGAGTCCATCAGGTAGTTTGAGTCTGTCACGGCGGCGCGCGGTATCGTAGGTGCGCCATGATGCTCGAGTTCAAGGACGTAGGAAGGGTCTTCAGACGGGGAGCGCGCCTGGTTGTGGCGCTCGACCGCGTTTGCCTCGCTATCGAGCGCGGCGAGTGCGTCGCCGTCTATGGCGCGAGCCGCTCAGGTAAGACCACGCTGCTGCGCCTGGCGGCCGGCGAGGAGACGCCCACCTCGGGGTCGGTGCGCTACGAGGGCAAGGACTTGGGCGCTCTCAGCGAACGCCAGCGCTCGAGCCTCTTGCGCTCGGAGGTCTCCTGGGTGCCGGCGTCACTGGATTTCCACCCCGGCCTGAGCGTTCTCGAGCAGGTCGCGCTGGCCGGCTACATGGGATCGCGGGACCACGTCCGTTCGGAGGAGGAGGCCCGCAAGGTGCTGAAGTCGGCCGGGATCGAACAGTGCGCCGAAGCGAGGCCGTGCGAGCTCTCTGACGGTGAGCTGCGGCTCACGGCGCTCGCGCAGGGGATCGTAAAACGACCGCGTCTGCTGCTGGCCGATGTGCCGGCAAGCGGTCTCGATCCGATCGAGCGCGACCGTGTCCTTGAGCTTTTGCGCGGCTATGCCTCGGAGCGCGGCGCGGCGGTGTTGTTCAGTGCCGTGCACGCCGATGAGGCGCTTCGCTGCAGCCGGCTTGTACGGCTCGATGCCGGGCGCCTGACTGTTCCCTCGCTGCCGCCTGCGCGCGGTGAGATTATCGAGTTTCCTGCGCGCAGGGCGGCTGGCGATGGCTCCGATGCTTGAGCTCGAGGGGGTGTGCAAGTCCTATCGCACTCCCGCGGAGGTCGTCGTCGCGCTGCATGAGGTCTCGCTCGTGGTCGAGCCGAACGAAGTCGTGGCTGTGCTGGGGCCAAGTGGCTCGGGCAAGAGCACGTTGTTGGAGTTGATCGGGGCGATGCTCTCGCCGGATGCGGGCGTCATCCGCTTTCGAGGCCGTGACCTGGGTGCGATGTCTGAGCGCGAGCGGGCTCGCCATCGGCGCTCGGATGTGGGGTTCATCTTTCAGGATTACAACCTGTTTCCGGGCATGAGCGCGTTGGAGAACGTGGCCTTCCCGCTGTGGTTGAACCGCGCCGGGTGGCGTGAGTCGCGGGCGCAGGCGGGTGCCCTGATGGACCGGGTGGATCTCTCCCACCGTGCCGGCTTTCTGCCGGCGCGGCTGTCCGGTGGGGAGCGCCAGCGCGTCGCGGTCGCGCGTGCGCTCGCGGTCAAGCCGAGTCTCGTGCTCGCCGATGAGCCTACCGGCAATCTGGACACCGCGCGCGGCGAGCAGGTGTTCTCAGCGCTGCGCGAGCTCGCCCAGGACCAGGATACGGCTGTGATCCTGGTGACCCATGACACGCGTGCGAGCGGCTATGCCGACCGCGTCTGGGAGCTGAGGGACGGGCGTCTGCACGGGCGCGTGGACGATGAGCGGCTTGCGACGGGCTGATCGTGCAGACGAGCAGCGTCAGCGAGCTTGCAGCGAGGAGAGACTCGGACCCGACGCGGGCGACGGACGGAGGGGGCTCTCGTCGTTACCGGCTTCGCTTCCTGCCGGTGCTTCTGCGTCTCTACTGGTACCGGCTGCGCCAGCAGCCGGCGCAGGAGGCGCTGGCGCTGATCGGCATCGCTGCCGGCGTCGCGCTGATTTTCGCTGTGGAGATCGCCAGTACTTCTGTGCCGGCCTCCGTGCGGGATCTTGAGCGCGGCATTGCCGGCGGCGCAAGCGTTGAAATCGCTGCTCGCTCGCCGGAAGGCTTCGATCAAGGGCTCGTAACCAAGGTTGGGGAAGCTCCGGGAGTCGTAGGCGACGCTGGAGTTCTCGACGCTCGCGTCACGGTGATCGGCCCTCACGGTCAGCTCCCCTTGACTCTAGTGGGTGCCGATGCCGGCATCGCCGCGATCGGTGGGTCGCTCGCGCGCAATTTCCCGTGGCGGACGCTTACAAGCGCTGCTCCGGCGGGCGTGCAGCCCGCTGCGCTCGCCAGCCGGCTGCAGGGCGCACACGTAGATACGATCGCGCTTCCCGAAGGTGCCGCACGGGCGCTGGGTGCCTCCGTTGGCCAGCTGCTTTCGATCAACGTCGCCGGGCGCTCGGTCGTCGTGCTCTGCGGCGGAATCTTGAGCGCGCAGCAGGTGGGTGCCGCGGCCGAAAGCCCGATTGCGGTCGCGCTGTTGCCCGCGGTGCAGCGGATCACAGGCCTTCCCCACCGCATCACGCGCATCCTGGTCTTGCCCCAGCACGGACGGGAAGCGCTCGCGAGACGCACCCTGACCCAGCTCTTTGGCAGCACGCTCAATGTGCGCTCGAGCGACAGCGAAGTCACCCTGCTCGAAGCGGCGACACGCTCCTCAAATCAAGTCGCGACCCTGTTCACCGCGTTGAGCGTGATCGTGGGGATGCTGTTTGCCTACAACGCGATGCTTCTCTCGCTTCCTGGGCGGCGACGCTACGTGACGCGTCTGCGTAATCAGGGCGCGTATCGCTACGAGCTGGCAAGTCTTATGGCGCTTGAAGTCCTCGCTTTGGGGGTTGTGGCATCGCTCGTCGGGCTCGTGCTTGGTGACCTGCTCTCGGGCAGCGTATTTGGGTCGGTGCCGGGTTATCTCGCGTCGGGCTTTGCGATTGGCACCCAGCGCGTGATCACCCCGGTGGCGGTGCTGGTCTCGATCAGCGGTGGCATGCTCGCGGCGATCGTTGCGGCCATCGGTCCCGGGATTGGCACGCTGCGGGGGCGGCCACTGGAACAGACAAGCGAGTCCGGGGAGGCCTCACCATCGCTTGGGTGGTTCTCGGAACGTGCGGGGCTTGCGGTTGGGATCATCGCGATTGTCGCGACGATCGCGGTCGCGCTGCTCGTTCCCGGCAGCAGCCTTGTCGCGGTCGGTGCTCTGGCGGTCGGGCTCGGTTTCGTGCTCGCGCCGGCCGTGCCGTGGCTCATCCAGCGCTGCGTTGGAGTGTCGATTCGTCTGCGCAGCCCGGCCGCTTATGTCGCCACAATCGAGCTGAAAGCCGCACCGATACGCGCCACGGCGGTCGCCGCAACCGGCGCGATCGCGGTCTACGCGATCGTCGCGATTGGGGGCACGCTCAATGACATCCGTCGAGGAGCAGAAGCGGCGACACGAGACATCGTCGGTGCTGCGCCCGTCGGAATCTTGGCAACCAGGTTGGAAGACGATCCATTTCCAGTACAGCAGTTCAAGCCGGCGCCGGCGTTGGCGCGCCTTCGGTCGGTGAAGGACGTTGCCTGGACTGAACTGCTCCAGGGTTCGTTTCTTGACGCCGGCGACCGGCGCCTCCTCGTGATCGCCAAGCCACCAGATGATCCGAGCCCCGTGCCCTCCTCACAGATCATCGCAGGGTCAGCGAATAGAGCGGCAACCTTGCTCAGGCGGGGAGGCTGGGCAGCGTTGTCCGCAACGGTGGCGTCCGAACGCGGCCTTCATCTCGGCGATCCATTTGTTCTGCCCACCCCGTCGGGATATGAGACGTTTCAACTGGCGGCTACCATCACCAATTACGGGTGGCCGCCTGGCGCAATTTTGATGAACAGCAGGGATTACACTCGCTTGTGGAAAACCAAAAGCGTTACAGCTATACGTGTTGGCCTGTATCCCGGTGTAGAGGCTGCGCAGGGTCTTCGGGTCGTCGAAGAGGCGCTTGGGGGAACGGGTCTGACTGCCAGGACAGGGCGCCAGGATGAGGCCAGCGTACGCGCGGTTACAAACCAGGGGCTGGCGCAGCTGGGCCAGATCTCCACGCTTTTGCTGATCAGCGCGGTGCTCGCGGTTGTAGCGGTGATGTCGGGATCGATCTGGCAGCGCCGGGGACGGCTGGCCACGTTGAAGCGGCTGGGTATGTCAAGGGGTGGATTGGTGGGCACCATATACATCGAGACGGGTATTGTCGTGTTGCTCGGGTGTACGATCGGCGCCGTGTTTGGCCTGGGGGCTGAGCCGCTCGCCACGCAGTACATACGCGAGAGCACCGGGTTCCCCGAGATTTTCTCGCCGGCGTTTAGGCTTGGCTTTAGTACACTTGCGGTGTCTACAGCGCTGGCGATACTTGCCACGGGATTGCTAGGCTATCTTGTGACGCGTCGCTCGATCATGTCGAGGTCTGTCGCGTAAGGAGAGGCTAATGGAGCTTGCGAGTCTTGACGCAGATCTGCGGACCGACGTTCTTGAGGAGGTATGGAGCTATGCCGTCGGCGGCTCAAGCAAGCAGACCCGCTCAAAGGTGCTGTTATCTGCCGAGGCTACAGCACGCGCAGGCAAGGGTGACGCGTGCGCACGCACCGACATAGCAGCAACCGCCGTTGAGATGTTCCATCTCGCGACTCTCCCACACGACGATGTGATGGACGACAGCAGCCTCAGGCGCGGGGTGGAAAGCCTGCCTGCTCGCTATGGAGCGCCGCTTGCTGCTGCCGCAGGTGGGCTGTTCTTCGGGAGGGCGTTGACGCTGTTTGCTCGCTGCGGGCAGGACGCCGTCGTGATCGCCGTGGAAGCGACAGGGCGCGTGTGTACAGGCCAAATGCTTGAGCTGCAAGACCGGTATAACACCGCCAGAACGCCAGCGCGCTACCTCGAGGCGATCAAGGGCAAGACGGCGGGCATGTTCCGGCTCGCCGCCGAACTCGGAGCGATGCTCGGCGGCGCCGACGAAACAGCGCAACGCCATCTCAAACAGTATGGGATCGCGTTGGGTGTCGGGTTTCAGCTTATCGACGATATTCTCGATTTCACGGGGAACCAGGAGCAGATGGGTAAGCGATGCGGCAACGATCTGAGTAATGGCAACTACACACTGCCGGCGATCTATGCACTTGAGGAAGATCCAAAGCTGGGTTCGCTCCTGCGGGAGGGCGCGCCGACCGAGAACGTGGTAAACCAGATACTCGAAACAGAGGGAGTTGCACGCGCGAGCGTCGACACACAAGACTGGATCTCGCAGGCCAAGGATGCCGTGCGAATGTTGCCGAAAGCTTATGGGCTGCCCACGATTGCGGACGCCGAGCTCGAACGGCTGAGCCCTTAGTCATGATGGCGAGCTCACCCGTGCTGGATGAGGCGGAGATCGCCGTCGTCGGTGCTGGCCCGGCGGGATCGATCGCCGCGTTCACGTTGGCGGAGCGCGGGCATGATGTGATCCTGATTGATAAGCGTTCATTCCCCCGGGACAAGGCGTGCGGGGATGGACTTACCAGCTCGGCGGTTGCTTTTCTGCACGAGCTCGGGCTGGAGCAGGTTCTCGTTGGTGCGCAGCCAATCGACGCCGTGCGAGTCTTCGTGGACTGGCGAGAGCGTGAATCAACCACTATGAACGCTAGGTCACCCGGCCGGCCGCGCCATGCGTGCTGCATACCTCGCAAACAGCTCGATCACGCGCTGGTCGAAATGGCCTGTGCCGCAGGCGTGCGTCTGGTGCATGGATATGTGACGCAGCCGTTGCGAAGCAACGGGAGCGTGGTCGGTGTCGAGCTCACGCGCGGAGCCGGGCAGCTAGCAATTCACGCGCGCCACGTCGTAGCAGCCGACGGCGCTACCTCACGGCTTCGCCGCCAGCTGGGCGGACAGCTCTCCCAGCCAGAAACATTTGCGTATGCCGTGCGCCGATATGTTCGCAGCGACCGCCAGTTCACCCCGGCATTTAAGATATATGCACCCCTCCCAGACGGTGTGATGAATTACGGCTATGGCTGGGTTTTCCCAGTTGGCAAGCAGGTGGCAAACGTCGGTATCGGCTACCTGAGCACACGTGGATTGCCGCATCCGCGGTCCATCAACGAGCTTCTCGATTCATTCTTGACGGCACTACAGCGATACCAGGGCGAGCGTCTGGGCAACCTTGATCCGACCGGGCGAGCGATCGGGGGTGCGTTTGGCGGTGATTTCGCGGCCGAGCAATGCCAGCTTGAAGGGGTCATCTTCCTGGGTGATGCGGGGCAGGCAACGGACCCCATCACCGGCGAGGGGATCGATCAGGCTATGAGGAGCGCCCGCACTGCTGCTCTAATCCTCGATCGTGCAATACGGCGACATGCAAGACAGATAGAGGTCGGCCGGGCGATCGGGCACGCAAATCTCAGGCTCGGCCAGGATAGCTCTATGATAGCTCGGCTGGCACACGAGCTACTGAAGCGACGCGTTACACAGCCGGCGGACTCGGCAGATCTATTGGGCGCCTCGGGTCCACTGCTCTCGACAGCAGCCTCAATGCTTACCGCAGACAGGGCGCATCCGTCGCCAGTGGCTACGCCCGTCGGAGAGCTTGCGTCGCGGCTCGGTTCCGTAGACTACCTGGTTGCACTCGACGAACGGCTGCGCGAGGAGATCCACAGCGATTTCACCTTGGCCGCAGAGCTGCTCCAACGCGAGGTGTGCGCCGGTGTGGGTCCGGTCGGCGCGCTCACGGTCATCGCCAGCGAGCTTGCCTGTGGGTCAAAACCAGACAGTCAGTCGGTAGACGCTGCGCTGTGTGTCGAGCTGCTTTCCGCCTTTCCCACAATGCTAAGCCGCGTGGGCGCCACGGACACCCCATATGCGAGCACAAACAACGCTCTGGCGGTGATGATTGGTGATTACAGTCTATGTCGGGCGCTGGCCTCCGTTCCCGACCTTGGCGCGGAGGTCAGCGAGGCTCTTGGTAAGGCGATCGAGGCCAACAGCGAGGGGGTCGCGCTGCTCGCGCGTGACCAGGCCCAGGTAGCGCGTTCGGTAGAGCGCTACATCGAATGGGCGCGTCTCACGAGCGGCACTAATCTTTCACTCGCCGCCAGCCTCGGCGCCCATCTAGCCGGTACCGGCCCCGCAGCGCTGGACGCCCTTCGAGCCACCGGCGAGAGCCTCGGGGTCGCGGTACAGATTTGCGAGGACATCCTTGCGCTAGCAGGAGATGACCCGGTGACAGGCCGTCATCCTCGCAATGCGCTGGAAGAAGGCTACTTTTCACTGCCGATCCTGCTTGCACTCGTGGAGGACGCGCGTCTAGCTACTCTCCTGGTGGGGGAAAAGGAGAGCGCGGAGTGGGATGCGATAGTCAACGTCATATGGCAAGGGCCGGGACCGACCCGGGCCGCCGAGATCTGCAAGCGATATGCTGAGCAAGCCAAGAGGACGGCGGTCGAAGTGGCAGGCGATGACAGCCCGCTCGCGGTGCTATGTGAGCTGTCGGCGCACTGTCTCGCGGCGTTCACCTTGGTGTTACCTCTTAAGCCTGAGTGCCAAGCTGCGGCTGCGTCGTAAGCCTGTCGGTGAACAGTGCCAAGTAACCGCAGGGCGGATGACCGTTAGCCCTAACCGTTGGCCCTAACCGATAGGGTTCACCGTTAGCCCTACATCTTGACCGGCCACGCTGGTGGCGCTAACGTGCGCGGGTGTGAATGCGCATGGCCGAGAGCAAGCGTCGCCGGAAGGCGGCAGGGTGGCGAGGACGGACTTGACGGTCACGGACGGCGTGGGCGATCCGCAAGGCACCGCCCGAGTCTGCACGGGCACCATCCGCTCAGGTGCCCGTGAGGGGAGGATGAGCGACCTACGTCGACCGAGCCCTGGCGCCGTCGCGCTGGCGTGGGTCGCCGGTCCAAAAGTGGGCCGGGCGTCCACAAGACGCCTCTGGAGTCGGATGCCCGGTCCCACCCACGCTTCATTTGCAGAAGAGATGCTGCAGCGTCCTTCGGGTGAGCGATCGATCGTCCCGCACCAGCACGGTGAGTGGCGTCGCGGGCATCGCGATCTTGGCGATATACAGACTCGTGCTTCTGTCTTTCCAAGCTCCAACGTCTTCATCCCCACTGAGGGCGTTGGTAGGTCATCATCGGGACGATCTCCCTTCAGTCTCGGTGACGGCTATGGTGGCCGCGGCCTGCGTGGCCGAGACCGCCAGGGAAGGAGAGGTCCTCGGGGGAGACGGGGCCACCTTCCTTCCTATTGCGAAAGGCGGGAGGCAGTACGACACCGTGCCGTGGCCTTGGTTCGACGAAGTGTGCGGGACGGGATGACTTGATGCCACGCACAGCGCCACCCGTACCCCTGCCGCTCGACGGCAGGGAGCAGATACCTAGCCTGCGCGAACCGCGCTACTCGCAGTCGCTTGAGCGAGGACTCGCGATCCTGCGCTGCTTTACAGCCGAGCGGCCCGTGCTGGGCATCGCCGAGATCGCCGATGAGCTGCTAATGAGCCGCTCTACCACGCATCGGTATGTTATTACGCTCGTCGCACTTGGGTATCTTGAGCAGGGTGCCTCGCGCAAGTATCGACTCGGCATGCGCGTGACCGATCTGGGCATGTCGGCGCTCAACTCAACGGGGCTGCGTGAGCACTCACATCCATACCTAGAGGAACTCCGGCAGCGCACCAGTTTCACCGTCAATCTATCTGTACTTGATGGCGAAGAGATCCTATATGTGGATCGAGCGCGGAGCTTTCGTCGAGGACAGCACAAGATCGACCTTGGCCTACAGTCAGGCTCACGGCTACCCGCGTACTGCACATCAATGGGCAAGCTGCTGATGGCACACTTGCCCGAGACTCAGCGGCGCGATCTGCTCGCCGAGATCAAACTCGGGAAGCGTGGTCCTAACACGATTACGAGTAAGAGAGCACTACGCGACGAGTTCGACGGAGTGCTAAGTACGGGCTTGGCAGTCAACGACGAAGAGCTGGCCGCAGAACTGCACTCGATCTCCGCACCAGTTCGTAACGCGAACCGGGAGGTCATTGCCGCCGTCAACATGGCCGCCCATTCTTCGATGATCTCCCTAGAGGAGCTGGTAGAGGCCCTCAGCCCGCATCTCGTGTCTACCGCCGACCGCATCTCCGCACAGCTGGGATATCGCCGCGACGACGAGTTGCCCAAGTAGCCGCGGCCGTCAACATAGGATGAGCGATGAATTCAGAGACACGACGCCGCGGGGCATCATCTGAGGATCGCTATTTGCGCGTGACGCAGAGGCTTCGCGCGCGGCAGTCAGAGATCGAAACGGCAATACTCGGTCGTGTTCGCAGCGTATCGACGGTCGTCGGAAGCGAAGATACTGACTATCAGGACGGGCTGCGCTCGGCTGTCGTAGCGGTCGTCAACCACAGCCTCACATGCCTTGAGCAGGGTAACGAGCAGGAGCCGATTCCCTCGGCAGCGATCGTACAGGCACATCGAGCGGCTCGCCTCGGAATTGGCGTAGATGCAATGGTCCTGCGCTACATTGCTGGACACAGACTGCTAGGCACGTTTGTGATGGACGAGGCTGACCAGTGCGGCATTTTGGGACACGGTTCTACTCACCGACGTCTACGGAGCGTTCAGGAGGCATTGCTAGAGCGCCTTACTGCGGCCATCGTTCACGAGTACCGGCAGGAGCGGGAGCGCCTGGCTCATACAACCGAGCAGCGTAATAGAGAGACAGTCCGGGCGCTGCTAGCAGGTGAGCCAACAGATGCATCGGAACTCGACTACACGCTTGACGCGGCTTGGCACATAGGGATAATCGCCATAGGCACCCGGGCGGAAAAGTCGATCCAATGCTTGGCAGATCACCTTGGCCACCAGCTGCTTATCGTTCCGAGTGGTGACGCGCTGCTATGGACGTGGCTCGGTGCTCGTCGCCGGTCCTCCATCACCGACGTTGAGCGTCACATCCCCAAAGCCTGCGCTACGGGCGTGTCGCTGGCGGTGGGCGAGCCAGGCTGGGGATTCGACGGGTGGCGTATTACCCATCATGAAGCCCAAGCCGCACTACTGGTTGCCCGACGCAAGCCGCGGACGATGACACGTTGCGCCGATGTTCCATTGGAGGCGGCCATGCTGCGCGCGGATGCGGTGGCGAGTTCACTGGCAGCAGCCTATCTGACGCCATTGGACAAGCTCCGCATGGGAGGCCCGGTGGCCCGAGAGACGCTGCGCCACTACTTCAGCTGCGACCGCAATCTGTCATCGACGGCCCACTCGCTCGGAGTTCGATCACGTCATACGGTCGAAAACCGGCTCCGGGAGATCGAGAAGGCTATCGGCAGGCCGATACACAAGTGCTTAGCTGAGCTTGAGGTAGTACTACGACTTGAGGATCTCGACGGGATCCCCTGAACCATGCTCACGTTGGCGATGTGTCCAAACGACTAGACATATTGGGCGATCACAGGTCTTTCGATACGCGATAGAAGTTCTTGCTGCTGAGCGGAAGGCCGTATGGCCGATGCCCGCGACTACGGCAAAAGTGGGCAAACCGGGACGTCTTTAGGGAGTCGGAGCATGACGGGCACGTGGCAATGATAACTCCATTTGATAGAAGTTTTTTCTAAAGTCAACATGTCGAACTCGATTGTCTGAGCTACCGCGGGGAGAGCTGCTTCATGTCTACGATATCTGTGCCGCCGTCTCGTTCTGGACAGAACACCACACCAGCTCCACCTTCACACCCCAGACCCGTGGCATGGATCCCCCCCGGCGATATGGAGCGGGCGGCGTGGGTCTCGGCAGGCAAACGCATCGGCACCATGAGTCGTGTAAGCAACTGGTGGGTGGGCGATTGGCTGCGATATGGGGCTGCGAAGTGGGGGGAGAAGTATGTTCTCGCCTCGAGGATCACCGGCTATGATCCCCACAGTCTGGAAAACATGGTCTACGTCGCGTCGCGTTTCGAGATCTCCCTACGTAGGGAGAATTTGAGTTGGAGCCACCATTTTCTTGTTGCCTCGCTAGACGACGTGGAGTGTTCCCGCTGGCTGGATTTGGCGACAGAGCACCGTCTGTCGGTGAGTGACTTGCGCATCGAGCTGCGAGCGGCACGCCGCGGTGCCCGTGCGGAGACCGACAAGCGGCCGAAGACGATCGAGGAGCCCGTAGGCGACCGCGCGGCCGTGCTTTGTCCGCAGTGTGGCTTCGAGTTGGGGTCGATGCTCCAGGCATAAAGTCGCCTTCGCCGCTGCCGTCTAGGGTGCCATGCGGTCCGATCGGCTCGCTGGTCACGGTTGGTTACTTGGCAGTTGTTGGACGACCGTGTAAATTGCATATGCCATGAACAGTTCCCAACGATGGATGTCGCCGCGAGCGCGCAATGTCGAATACAAACAGTAGGATGGGTCGGAAGAACCGAAGCTGCGATCGGGACGGCAGCGTCCTCGGGACCACCCGGATGGCCGTCGCCCCGCTCGTTGCTCTAGTGGCCGGCTGGACATGGACGGTCTGCGCGCGAAAGGCGCATAGCGCGTCGGGGTGGTGGGTTTGCAGCAAGTCCGCTTGCTCTGCTAACGACTCATCAGTTGTCAGGTGCGCACGGGAAGGTACGGTAGCCTGATGGTTCGACGTGGACTGAGACGGAGTCTGTTGGCGGCGCTCATCTGCGGCGCGAGTTCGCTGGCGAGCGCAAGTGGTACGTGGGCGTCGCAGACGGCATCGCTGCGCGTGGGCTTCGCACCCTACACGCTGGGTCGCGGCACTACGGTCTCGGTCGGCTTCACTATCCATCCGCGTGAAGCCGAATTGCCCTCGCCACTCACCAACGTGGCGGTCCGTCTGCCCGCTGGCCTGCTGTTCGGCTCCAGCACGCTCGGGGTGGCGACGTGCACAGCGGCCACACTGTCCGACGCGGGAGTCGGAGGCTGCCCAGGGAACGCAGTCATGGGGCACGGCAGCGCGCGGGTAGGAATTCGCTTGGGCCCGGAAGTGCTCTATGAGCAGGCCGACGTCACCCTGCTGATGGCGCCGCTCACGGAAGGCCACACGACGGTCTTGTTTTATGCGTCCGGCACCACCCCGGTGATCGCACGGCTGATCTTCCCCAGCCTACTGTTGGAAGCCTCGGGGCCGTTCAGCGGCAGTCTCGACACGAATGTTCCGCCGATCACCGGCCTGCCTGGAGCGCCGGATGCCGCACTCCTGCGGTTGAACTCCAACATCGGTCCCAAAGGCCTCACCTATCACCGGCGCTCCCACGGCGTTGTTGTCGGGTACACGCCCGAAGGCTTCCTGCTTCCCGCCCGCTGCCCCCGCGGGGGTTTCCTGTTCGAAGCCGTCTTCTCTTTCCAGGACGGCAGCGTGATTCACTCTAAACGTGCGGTCCGCTGCCCGGGCGATGCGCGACCGACGGCAACGCCAAAGGCCCAGACGCCCAAACCTACACACCTCAAACAACTGTAGGAGACTCGGATGAGAACAGGCGAGTGCAATAAAAAGCCGGTGTGGCGCGATCGCGCCACCGCCGTTTCCCTCCTGATCCTGACCTTTGCGGCGATCGCTTGCGTCGGGGGCACCGGTCTGCCGGCCATTGCCGACCCGGGCGCGGCGAAAGCGTCGTCACGAGTGATCATGCTAAAAGAGACCGCACAGCTGCGCGTCACGAAGAACACCCCAACGGTCCACGAAGCTCACGGACAGTGCTCGGGAACCATTGCCGGAGCGTTGTACCTGCGAATCGTCGTAGAAAACGCCACCCGCACTAGCCAGACCTTCTCCGGCAGTTCTCGGGCGGGAACCCTTAGCGGCAGGGGAGTCTCCACTTACCGGGTTGCGGGGAGCGTGCTGTCCTTCACCGGCACCATCTCCATATCGAATGGAAGCGGCACCTACGCGCATGCATATGGAAGCGGGATTCACATTGAAGGTAGCATGAACCGCCTGAAGGGAACGATTTCGATGGAGATCAGCGGCAGCATGCACCTGTAGCGTCAACATTTCGGTACGCGGTTCCGCTGATGCGGCCCATTCCTCTCAACTCCCTCCGCCCCCCGCTGACGGTCGTGTTTGGCCACCACTCAGATGATTGAATCGTTGACCGTCGCACGCACCGTGGATCTCGCACTCACCGAGTTTGGCGTTACCGACGGTGGTTGCGAAGATCAACGAGGCGATGAGTTCCTCCCAAGCCAAAACCTGCGACCAACTCCACGCCTGTCCACGGACAGTGAACATGAGGCCATACGCTGCGCATCGGGACGAGCCGCGCGGCGGACGCGGTGAAGCGTCGATCGAGTCGCGCACGCGAATTGAGGCGAGCGGAGAACACGCTGGCACCACAGTCGCGCTGTTGAACGCGCTCGTGGATAGGGATAGTTTCAGACCGTGGCGCTCGGCTGTGGGCGACGGCGTGCTCGCGGGACTGGCACGGGTAGACCGGCGACTGGTGTTTGTGTGGACACAGGACGTCACTCATCGTGGCGGCTCGCTTGGCAGGGCCGGTGGCGAAACGATCGCTCGCACGATCCGCAGGGCCAACAGCGCGGGGGTGCCCGTGATCGGAGTTCCCCATTCGGGCGGCGCCCGCCTGCAGGAGGGCGTGGGCGCACTCAGTGCGTACGGGGCAATCTTTCGCGAGCAGGCGCTGTCGCGGGTGCCGCAGCTCACGGTGATTGCCGGCACGTGCGCCGGCGGCGCCGCCTATTCACCCGCGCTTGGCGATTTCGTGCTGATGATGCGTCCACAGGGGCGCTTGTTCCTCACCGGCCCGCGGGTAGTGCAGCAGGTGACCAGCGAGCAGATCAGCTCCGAGCAGCTCGGGGGACCGCGCGTGCACGCGCTCAACGGGGTCGCGCATCTCGCTGCCGACAGCGACGCGTCGGCCGCGAGTCTGCTGCGCAGGCTGCTGGGCTACCTGCCCTCGACGCTCGGGGGTGAGCCACCGAGTGCGCTTGCCGTCGCGCCGCCGCCGGGAAGTCCTGCCGCGGCGATTCCCACGGACACCCGCCGCGTGTATGACGTGCGCGAGGTAATCATTGCGCTTGTGGACGGAGGTGACCAGCTCGAGTTGGCGGCGGGATGGGCCCGCAACATGGTTACCTCGCTCGCGCGTCTGGACGGCCACCCGGTGGGTGTAATCGCCAACCAGCCGCGCCATCTCGGAGGGACGATCGACACATCTGCATGCGAGAAGGGGGTGTGGTTCGTCAACCTGTGCGACCGGATTGGCTTGCCGCTGGTGGTGCTCGTCAACACCCCCGGGTTCCTCCCGGGCACCAAGCAGGAGCGGGCCGGGGTGATCCGCCATGGAGCCGCTCTGCTGCGCGCCTTTGCCCGCGCGACCGTGCCGCGGGTGACGGTCACGTTACGTCAGGCGTACGGAGGGGCGCACATCGTGATGAACTCGCGCGATCTTGGCGCCGACCTGACGCTCGCCTGGCCATCAGCGCACATCGGGATCATGGGTGCCCGTCAGGCTGTGGCGATCGCGGAGCGGCGGGCGATCGCGGCGGGGGGAGATGTCGAGCAACTTGCCGACCTGTACGCCGCCAGTCACTTGAAGGTGGATGTGGCGGCTACCAGCGGGTTCGTCGATGAGATCGTCGCGCCAGAGGTCACCCGCGAACAGTTGGCGCAGGCGCTTGAGCTGCACACGCACAGCTCACTGCCGCTTTCCTCTCACCGCTCGATGGGCGCGGCAAGATGACCGGACTGCTGCAGAGTCATGTCACGCGCGGCGCCGAGCGCCACCCGGAAAAGGTGGCAGTGGTGCTGGGGGAGGATCGACTCACCTACGGAGAGCTTGAGCGGGAGGCCAACCGCATTGCGCGCTTACTCGCCCAGTGCGGGTGTCGGCGCGGCGAGCGCGTCTGCTTGTTGCTGCCGAAGTGTCCTGCGGCGGTTGCGGCGATTCACGCCACGCTCAAAGCGGACTGCGTGTACGTGCCGATCGACATCGAATCCCCCCCGCCGCGGATCGCCCGCATCGTGGCGGCTAGCGAACCCCGTGTATTGCTGGTGTGCGCCGAGACGGTGGCACTAGCGCAAGAGCTACTCACCGTCGGCGCCCTGGTGGATGAGATCGCCATCGGTCACCTGGAGAAGCGCGACCCGCAAGGCTCGTTGAAGGTTGCGTTCGACCGCCGCGACATCGACGCGCAGGATCCCGAGCCGTTGGCAGTGCGCAACGACGTTGGAGATCTGGCATATCTGCTTTTTACCTCGGGTTCCACCGGCACGCCGAAGGGGGTGGGGATTTCGCACGCCAACGTCGGTCACTTCGTCGATTGGGCGGTTGAGTACTTTGGGATCGAGTCATCCGAGCGGATTTCCAGCCATCCCCCGCTGCACTTTGACCTCTCCACCTTCGACATGTACGGGGCGTTTCAGACGGGTGCCGAGCTGCATCTCGTACCGGTCGCCGCCAATCGCCACCCAGCCGACCTGGTCGGCTTCATGCGCGAGCACGAGCTGACACAGTGGCACTCGGTTCCCTCCGCGTTGACGTTCATGGCCAACTTCGGAGGGCTCGAACACCGCGACCTCCCACATCTTCGCCGGCTGCTGTGGTGCGGCGAGGTGTTGCCGACGCCGACCTTGATCCACTGGATGCAGCGACTTCCGCACGTACGCTTCACCAACCTCTACGGCCCCACCGAGACGACCGTCGCATCGAGCTTCTACATGGTGCCCGCGTGTCCCACCGACGTGACCGCGCCGATCCCGATCGGCACGCCGTGTGCCGGAGAGGAGTTGTACGTGCTCGACCGCGACATGAACGCGGTACCGCCGGGGGAGATCGGGGAACTCTACATCGGCGGGGTGGGTCTCAGTCCGGGGTACTGGCGAGACGTGGAGAAGACCGCTGCCGCCTTTCGCGTTCATCCCGGCACCGCCAGCGGACAGGTGCTGTATCGCACCGGAGATCTGGGGCGAGTCGACGCGGATGGCCTGTTCCATTTCGTGGGGCGCGCGGACTCGCAGATCAAGAGCCGCGGGTATCGCATCGAGCTGGGTGAGATCGAAGCGGCGCTGAATGCTGATGAGCAGGTGAGGGAGTGCGCGGTGGTGGGTGTCAGCAGCGAAGGCTTCGAGGGGACCGCGATTTGCTGCGCATATGCGGCGGTGCCCGGGGTCGAGCTCTCGTTCGGCGAGCTGCGACGCCGGCTGGCGCTGCAACTCCCCGCTTACATGCTGCCCTCCCGCTGGGCGGCGATGGAGCGGCTGCCCAAGAACGTCAATGGCAAGATCGATCGAGCGCTGCTGCGGCGACACTTCGAGGAGCAAACGAGCGCGCCTGTACCAGCCCCGCCGGCACGAGGTGCGGGTGGGGCGATCGATCGCGCCGACGACCGTGCGGGGACTGCAAGCGCGCAAGACGCGCTCGCGGCCTTCAACGGTGCGCTGCTCGCCGAGCCCGCCGACATGGAGGGTGCCAAACCTGCGCGGCTGGCCGCCGAGGTGAGCGAGATCTGGGCGGGGCGGCTGCTAGCTGCCGACCCGCAGGAGCGCGCCGCAGTGGCGCTTGAGGTGGTGCGTGGTCAGCTTGCGGGGGTGCTTGGTCTTGGTTCGGGTGAGGCGGTTGAGCCTGACCGGGTGTTTGGTGATCTTGGTGTTGATTCGTTGGCGGCGGTGGAGTTGCGTAATCGGTTGGGGAATGTGACGGGTTTGCGTTTGCCGATGACGTTGGTGTTTGATCATCCGACGGCTGGGGCTGTGGCTGAGTTTTTGGTTGGTCGGGTGTTGGGTGGTGTGAGTGTGGATGCGCAGGAGGTGCGGGTGCGTCGGGCGTTGGCGTCGATTCCGCTTGTGCGGTTGCGTAGTGCGGGGTTGTTGGATGTGTTGTTGGCGTTGGCGGAGGAGCGTGAGGTGGGGGTGGATGATGAGGGTGATGGTGATGTGGGTGGGGTTGATGAGTTGGATGTGGAGTCGTTGGTGGCGCGGGCGTTGGGTGTGACGGCCGGTGCTGCTGGGGCTGGTGGGGGGTGATGGGTGTGGCGTCGGATGGTGAGTTGGTGGAGGCGTTGCGTGTGTCTGTGAAGGATGGGGAGCGTTTGCGGCGTGAGAACCGGTTGTTGCGTGGTCGGTTGGAGGAGCCGGTTGCGATTGTGGGGATGAGTTGTCGGTATCCGGGTGGTGTGTGTTCGCCTGGTGAGTTGTGGGAGTTGGTTGTTGGTGGGGTGGATGCGATTTCTGGCTTTCCGGATGATCGTGGTTGGGATTTGGAGGGTTTGTTTGATCCCGATCCGGATGGGTTTGGGACTTCGTATACGGCGCATGGTGGATTTTTGCGTGGGGTGGCGGAGTTTGATGCTGGGTTTTTTGGGATCAGTCCGCGTGAGGCGTTGGCGATGGATCCGCAGCAGCGGTTGCTGTTGGAATGTGCGTGGGAGGCGTTCGAAGACGCGCGAATTGATCCGCTGGCGATGCGTGGCACCAACACCGCCGTCTACGCCGGGGTGCTGTGCGAACGATACGGTTGGCAGGCCGGCTGGCGGGTGGCCACCCCCAGGGAGGTCGAGGGCCTGCGTCTAACGGGAGGCGCTCCCAGCGTCGCCTCCGGCCGCGTTGCTTATACCCTCGGCCTCGAAGGAGAGGCGGTGTCGGTGGATACGGCCTGTTCGTCTTCGCTGGTGGCGCTGCACCTGGCGTGTCAGGCGCTGCGTCGGGGCGAGTGCTCGATGGCGCTGGCGGGCGGGGTGGCGTGCATGCCGAGCCCGTTCGTGTTCGTCGAGTTCAGCCGCCAGCGGGGTCTCGCGCCGGACGGGCGCTGCAAGTCCTTCGCGGCGTCCGCCGACGGCACTAGCTTCTCCGAGGGTGCCGCCGTGCTGGTGTTGGAGCGCCTCTCGGACGCGCAGCGGTCGGGGCGGCGGGTGCTGGCGGTGGTGCGGGGCAGTGCGGTCAACCAGGATGGGGCGAGCAACGGGTTGACGGCCCCGCACGGGCCCTCCCAGGAACGGCTGATCCGCGAGGCGCTCGCCAGCGCGGGGCTGGCGGCCAGGGACGTGGACGCGGTCGAGGGGCACGGGACAGGCACCAGGCTCGGCGATCCGATCGAGGCGCAGGCGCTGCTCGCGACCTATGGACAGGAACGGGTCAACGGCCCGCTGCGGCTGGGCTCGATCAAGTCCAACATCGGCCACACCTCGGCCGCGGCTGGCATCACCGGCGTGCTGAAGATGGTGCTGGCGTTGCGGCACGAGACGCTGCCGCGCACGCTGCACGTGGATGCGCCCTCCGGCAACGTGGACTGGTCGGCTGGCGCGGTGGAGCTACTTATCGAGAACGTGCCGTGGCCGCATGGGAAGCGTCCCCGCCGCGCCGCAATCTCCTCGTTCGGGGTGAGCGGCACCAATGCCCATCTGATCCTGGAGGAGGCTCCCGGCGGAACACCGGAGCGATCCGCATCCGCCGAGCCACTCCCGGATACGCGCGAGCAGGCCGCGTCCGCCGCGCAGCCGGTGTCCGCGTCCGAGCGAGCCGCATCGGCCGAGCGTCTCACGCCGCCACCCACCCGACCGCTCGTGCCGGCTCTACTCTTGTCGGGCAAGACCGCACCGGCCCTGCGCAGCCAGGCCGAGCGCTTGCACGACCGTCTGCGCGCCGCGCCCGAGCTGGACCTGCTCGACGTAGCCTTCTCGCTGGCCTGTATGCGTCCCCACCTCGAGCGGCGCGCGGCCGTGCTCGGCTCCGACCGCGACATGTTGCTCGAAGGCCTATCGGCGCTCGCTCGCGGCGAGACTGCGGCCGGGTCGGCGAACGGCGCCCCCGGTCGCGGCAAGACGGCCTTCCTGTTTACTGGGCAAGGCGCCCAGCGACCAGGGATGGGGGCCGAGCTGCAGCGATCGTTCCCGGTGTTCGCCACGGCGCTCGAGGAGATCTGCGAGCACCTCGATCCGCTCCTCGGATACCCGCTGAAGGACCTGATGTTCGCCCCGGAGGGTTCCTCCGAGGCGGCTCTGCTGGATCACACGCAGTACACCCAGGCAGCGCTGTTCGCTGTCGAGGTGGCGCTGTTCCGGTTGCTGGAGTCGCTATCTGTGAAGCCCGACCACCTGATCGGCCACTCGGTGGGGGAGCTGGCCGCCGCCCATGTCGCGGGGATGCTGTCGCTCGCCGACGCCTGTGTGCTGGTGGCGGCGCGCGGACGGCTGATGGGCGAACTTCCGAAGGGTGGGGCGATGCTCGCCGTCCAGGTCACCGAGCGGGAGGTCGCCGCGGATCTGGAGCGCGTCGGCGAGCAGGTCTCGCTCGCGGCCATCAACGCCCCCGCCGCGGTCGTGATGTCCGGTCAGCGCGACGCGATCGAGCGGCTCCAGGAGCAGTGGCGCGAGCGGGGTCGCAAGACGTCGCTGCTGAAAGTGAGTCACGCGTTCCATTCACCGCTGATGGACCCCATGCTCGAGGAGTTCCGCGCGATCGCCACTGGCCTTCAATTCCGCCCGCCCCGTATCCCGATCGTCTCGAACGTTTCGGGAGAGATCGGCGGCGAGGAGATGCTTGAGCCCGACTACTGGGTCCGTCATGTGCGGGGAACGGTGCGCTTTGCGCAGGGCGTGCAAGCGCTCGAGCGGGCCGGCGTGACGCGCCTGCTGGAGCTCGGGCCCGACGGGGTGCTGGTGGCGATGGCGCGCGAAACACTCAGCCAGGAGGTCGAGGCGCGGGCGCTGCTGGCGCCGGCGTTGCGCGCGCGAGGCGCCGAGAACGAGACGCTGATCGCGCTGCTCGCCGACGCCCACTGCCACGGCGTGGAGGTCGATTGGGCCGAGTTCTTCGCCGGCAGCGGGGCGCAGGCAGTGGATCTCCCCACCTATCCCTTCCAGCGCGAGCGTTACTGGCTCGCGCCGCGTCCCGGCGGCGGCGATCTCTACGCTTGCGGCCTGGCCCCCGCCGAGCACCCACTGCTTGCGGCTGCCGTGCAGCTCGCCGGTCGCGATGAATGGCTGTCAACCGGGCGCGTCTCGCTGTCCACGCATCCGTGGCTGGCCGACCACGAGGTGTTCGACACCGTGCTGTTCCCAGGCACCGCCTTCGTCGAGCTGGCACTTGCAGCAGGGTCGCACGCGGGCTGCGACGCGATCGAGGAGCTTACCTTCGAGTCGCCGCTGGCGCTCATGGGCGAAGAGGTGTATCTGATTCAGGTGTCGCTGGCCGAGCCGGACGACGCCGGGCGGCGCGCGATTGCCATCCACGCGCGGCCCGAGCGCGCCACGGACGCCGGGATAAGCGGGTCCGCCGGCGAGCGGGGGTGGACGCGGCACGCCAGCGGCATGCTCGCCTCCTCCGGGGAGGAGCGCCTTGCGGAGCGCACTCTCGACGATGTATGGCCTCCGGTGGATGCCCAGCCGATCCCGACCGAGTCGCTGTACGGCGAGCTCGCCACGGCGGGATTCGGCTATGGGCCGGCTTTCCAAGGGGTTGTTGCGGCCTGGCGCCTCGGCGAGGAGGTGCTCGCCGAGGTGAGTTTGGAGGAGGCCCTCGTCGGCGAAGCCGATCGCTATCGCATCCATCCCGCGCTGCTCGACGCCGCCGGTCACGCCTCGCTCGACCGGCTGGGCGGAGGGCTCGAGGGGGGCAGCCTGCCGCTGCCCTTCTCCTGGAACGGCGTGCGGCTGCATCGGCCTGGGAGCGCATCGTTGCGGGTGCATATGCGACCCGACCGGGAAGGCGGGATGCGCATCGACACCTTCGACGAGAGTGGCGCGGCGGTGCTGTCGGCCGAGTCGATCGTGATACGCCCGATCAGCTCCGCCCAGTTCGGCGCCCGCCGGGCCGCGAGCGGCTCTCTGTTCGAACTCGCGTGGCGCGAGGCGCAGCTCGACTCCCCCAACGGCGACGTGCCGCGCCTGGCGGTGCTCGGCGATCTGCGGGCGCCAGGGCTCGACGCGGCACGGCACTGCGACCTGCAGGCCCTCGCGGAGGCTGTCGCGCAGGGGGCCACCGCTCCCGACCTCGTGCTGGCCGGCGCCCCCGAAGCGACTCACGCGCAGGATGTCGGCGCGCAAGCCCATGCCGCTGCGCGCTGGGCGCTCGAGCTGCTGCAGAGCTGGATCGCCGAGGAGCGCCTCGCCGACGCGCGCCTAGCGCTGGTCACCCGCGCGGCCGTCGCGGTCGACGACGAGGACACACCGTCGCTCGCGCAGGCGCCGCTGTGGGGATTGGTCGGCAGCGCTCAGTCCGAGCACCCCGATCGCTTCGTGCTGCTCGACGTGGACGACGAGGAGATCCCGTGGCACGCGCTTCCGTTCGAGCGCGAGGGGCAGTTGGCGGTGCGTCGCGGACGCGCGCTTGTGCCCGAACTCGGTCTTCCCGACGGCGGTCTGTGCGCCCCGGGTGACGCCTCCGCGTGGAGCCTCACCGCGGGTGACACGTGTACGCTCGAGGGACTCGCGCTGCGCCCGAGCGACGCCGCCGTACGCCAGCTCGAGGGTGCGAAGGTGCGCGTCGCGGTGCGCGTCGCCGGGCTCAACTTCCGCGATGTGTTAATCGCGCTCGGGCGCTATCCGGGCGCCGCCGCGATCGGCAGCGAGGGCGCGGGAGTGGTACTTGAGGTGGGCCCTGACGTGCGCGATCTCGCACCCGGAGATCGCGTGATGGGGATGATTGCCGACGCCTTCGGTCCGGTCGCGATCGCCGATCGCCGACAGCTCGCACTGATTCCGCCGGGCTGGTCGTTCGCGCAGGCGGCGTCGGTGCCGATCACCTTTCTCACCGCCCACTATGCGCTCGTTAACCTCGCCGGGGTTGCACCCGGGGACGCCGTGCTGATTCATGCCGGCGCTGGAGGGGTCGGCATGGCCGCGATCCAGATTGCCCGCCACCTTGGCGCTGAGGTGTACGCGACCGCCAGCCCGTATAAGTGGGATGCGCTGCGCGGGCTCGGGCTTGCCGATGAACGCATCGCCTCCTCGCGCGACCTCTCCTTCCGGGAGAAGTTCCTGGCGGCCACCGACGGTCGCGGGGTCAACGTGGTGCTGGACGCGCTCGCGGGGGAGTTCGTCAACGCCTCGCTCGATTTGCTGCCACGCGGCGGGCGCTTCGTGGAGATGGGTAAGGCCGATATCCGCGATCCCGATCAGGTGGCCGCGGCACGCCCGGGGGTCCGCTATCGCGCGTTCGACCTTGTTGAAGCCGGTCCGCCGCGCATCGGCGAGATGCTCGGCGAGCTCGTGGCGCTGTTCGAAGGCGGCGCACTGCGCCACTCGCCGATCCGCACATGGGACGTGCGCCGCGGTGTCCGCGCGTTCCGCTTCCTACGCGAGGGACGCAACATCGGCAAGGTGGTGCTGACCCTGCCGCGGACGCTCGATCCGCAGGGGACGGTGCTGATCACCGGTGGTACCGGCGGACTCGGCGCGCTGATGGCCCGCCATCTCGTACGCCGGCACGACGTTCGCAGGCTCGTGCTCGTCAGCCGGCGCGGGGCGGACGCCGAGGGTGCGCAGGAGCTTACCCGCGAGCTGGCCGGGCTCGGCGCGCAGGTACGGATCGCGGCCTGTGACGTCACCGATCGCCAGGCGCTTCAAGCGGTGCTCGAGGCGATTCCGCGTGAGCACGCGCTGACGGCCGTAATCCACGCCGCCGGGGTGCTCGACGACGGCTTGGTGGGGAGCCTCACCCCCGAGCGACTGGAGCGCGTGATGCGTCCCAAGGTGGAGGCCGTCCTGCACCTGCACGAGCTCACGCGTACTATCGAGCTTGCCGAGTTCGTGTCGTTCTCCTCGGTCGCCACCCTCGTCGGTGCCCCCGGGCAGGGCAACTACGCCGCCGCCAACGCCTTCCTGATCGCGCTCGCGCAACACCGCGCCCGCTCGGGACTTGCCGCTCAGGCGCTGGCTTGGGGGCTGTGGAGCACCGCCGGGATGGGTAGCGCACTGGCCGAGCTCGATCAGGCGCGCCTCGGACGGCTCGGGATCGCGCAGATCGACGAGCAGCTGGGGCTCGAACTGTTCGACTCTGCACGGGCGCTCAGCGAGCCGCTGCTCGTGCCGTTACACCTCGACGGCGTGGTGTTGCGGACGCAGGCGCACACCGGCGAGCTCGCGCCGGTGCTGCGCGGCTTGGTGCGCACGCGCACGCGGCGCCGCGAATCGTCGGGCTCACTCGCTCAGCGCCTCGCGGGGGCCTCGGAGGCGCAGGCGCGCGCGCTCGTGCTTGAGGTGGTGCGTGGTCAGCTTGCGGGGGTGCTTGGTCTTGGTTCGGGTGAGGCGGTTGAGCCTGACCGGGTGTTTGGTGATCTTGGTGTTGATTCGTTGGCGGCGGTGGAGTTGCGTAATCGGTTGGGGAATGTGACGGGTTTGCGTTTGCCGATGACGTTGGTGTTTGATCATCCGACGGCTGGGGCTGTGGCTGAGTTTTTGGTTGGTCGGGTGTTGGGTGGTGTGAGTGTGGATGCGCAGGAGGTGCGGGTGCGTCGGGCGTTGGCGTCGATTCCGCTTGTGCGGTTGCGTAGTGCGGGGTTGTTGGATGTGTTGTTGGCGTTGGCGGAGGAGCGTGAGGTGGGGGTGGATGATGAGGGTGATGGTGATGTGGGTGGGGTTGATGAGTTGGATGTGGAGTCGTTGGTGGCGCGGGCGTTGGGTGTGACGGCCGGTGCTGCTGGGGCTGGTGGGGGGTGATGGGTGTGGCGTCGGATGGTGAGTTGGTGGAGGCGTTGCGTGTGTCTGTGAAGGATGGGGAGCGTTTGCGGCGTGAGAACCGGTTGTTGCGTGGTCGGTTGGAGGAGCCGGTTGCGATTGTGGGGATGAGTTGTCGGTATCCGGGTGGTGTGTGTTCGCCTGGTGAGTTGTGGGAGTTGGTTGTTGGTGGGGTGGATGCGATTTCTGGCTTTCCGGATGATCGTGGTTGGGATTTGGAGGGTTTGTTTGATCCCGATCCGGATGGGTTTGGGACTTCGTATACGGCGCATGGTGGATTTTTGCGTGGGGTGGCGGAGTTTGATGCTGGGTTTTTTGGGATCAGTCCGCGTGAGGCGTTGGCGATGGATCCGCAGCAGCGGTTGCTGTTGGAATGTGCGTGGGAGGCGTTCGAAGACGCGCGAATTGATCCGCTGGCGATGCGTGGCACCAACACCGCCGTCTACGCCGGCGCGAGCTCCTCTGACTACATCGCGCGCTCGCACGTGCCCGATGACCTCGAAGGGATGTGCTTAACGGGGTCCACCACCAGCGTCGTCTCGGGGCGCCTCGCGTACGCGCTCGGCCTCGAGGCCGTGTCGATGACCGTCGATACGGCCTGTTCGTCTTCGCTGGTGGCGCTACACCTGGCGTGTCAGGCGCTGCGTCGGGGCGAGTGCTCGATGGCGCTGGCGGGCGGGGTGGCGTGCATGCCGAGCCCGTTTATGTTCATTGAGTTCAGCCGCCAGCGGGGTCTCGCGCTGGACGGGCGCTGCAAGTCCTTCGCGGCGTCCGCCGACGGCGTCGCATGGGCGGAGGGTGCTGGCCTGGTGGTGTTGGAGCGCCTCTCGGACGCGCAGCGGTCGGGGCGGCGGGTGCTGGCGGTGGTGCGGGGCAGTGCGGTCAACCAGGATGGGGCGAGCAACGGGTTGACGGCCCCGCACGGGCCCTCCCAGGAACGGCTGATCCGCGAGGCGCTCGCCAGCGCGGGGCTGGCGGCCAGGGACGTGGACGCGGTCGAGGGGCACGGGACAGGCACCAGGCTCGGCGATCCGATCGAGGCGCAGGCGCTGCTCGCGACCTATGGACAGGAACGGGTCGACGGCCCGCTGCGGCTGGGCTCGATCAAGTCCAACATCGGCCACTCGCTCACCGCCAGCGGCGTGGCGGGAGTGCTGAAGATGGTGCTGGCGTTGCGGCACGAGACGCTGCCGCGCACGCTGCACGTGGATGCGCCCTCCGGGAACGTGGACTGGTCGGCTGGCGCGGTGGAGCTACTTATCGAGAACGTGCCGTGGCCGCTCAGGGAGCGTCCCCGCCGCGCCGCGGTTTCCTCGTTCGGCATCAGCGGCACCAACGCCCACGTGATCCTCGAGGAGGCGCCCCTGTGCCAGGGGCAGGAACGGGGCGAGCAGCCATCGAGTGGCGCTCGCGCCGAAACCGTGCTGCTCCTTTCGGCCCAAAACGCCCAGGCGCTGCGCGCACAGGGCGCGCGGCTCGCGGCGCACATGCGCGCGCGCCCCGATCTCGACACGGGCGACATCGCGTTTTCGCTCGTCAGCACCCGTCCTCATTTCGATCACCGCGCGGCTGTGTTCGGCACCGATCGCCGGGCGCTGATGGCCGGGCTCGACGCGCTCGGCGCCGGTCGTTCGGCGGCCGGCTTGTGCGAAGGGTCGGTTGCCGGGGGTCGTACCGCGTTCATGTTCACTGGACAAGGTGCCCAGCGCCCGGGAATGGGTGCCCAGCTGTATGGCGCGTTCCCCGCCTTCGCCAGCGCGCTGGAGGAGGTGTGCGCCGAGTTCGACTCTCACCTGGAGCGACCGCTGCGGGAGGTGATGTTCGCCGCCGCTGACTCCCCCGACGCGTGGCTGCTCGACCGGACTGATTTCACGCAAGCCTCGCTGTTCGCGCTGGAGGTTGCGCTCTCCCGACTGCTGGAGACGTTCGGGGTGAGCCCCGACCTGGTAATCGGACACTCCGTCGGTGAGCTCGCTGCGGCACACGTCGCCGGCGTGCTGTCGCTGCCCGACGCGTGTGCGCTGGTGGCGAGGCGTGGCACGCTGATGTGTGCGCTTCCCGAGGGTGGGGCCATGCTTGGGGTACAAGCCACCGAGGAGGAGCTGGCGCAGGTCCTGCGGGAGCTGGAAGGGCGGCTGGAGATCGCCGCGATCAACGGCCCCGAAGCGATCGTGCTCTCGGGCGATGCCGACGCCGTCGAACGGGTGAGCGCCGAATGGCAGGTGCGTGGTCGCAAGACGAGGGCTCTCAACGTAAGCCACGCCTTTCATTCGCGCCACATGGATCCGATGCTCGAGGAGTTCGGCGTTGTCACTGCGCGTCTGTCGTACGCGCGGCCGCGCGTCCCGCTCGTCGCCAACCTCACGGGTGAGATCGCAGCCGACGAGGTGACTCGCGCCGAGTATTGGGTGCGGCACGTGCGACAGCCGGTGCGTTTCGCCGACGGCGTCGTGACGTTGTCGCGCGCCGGCGTCACCCGCTGTCTGGAGCTGGGGCCGGGCGGCGTGCTATGCGTGATGGCGGACGCCTGCCTACAGGATGGCGAGCATCGCATGGCGCTTATGCCCGCCCTGCGCGCCGATCGACCCGAGCCGGAGGCGCTGCTTGCGATGCTCGGCGAGGCCCACATCAACGGATTGAGGGTAGACTGGCCGGCTCTGCTCGGCGAGGGTGCGCGCGCCGTTGAGCTTCCCACATATCCGTTCCAGCGTCGGCGCCACTGGATCGAGTCGCGTCCGCGGGCGCGCGAAACGGTGATCGGCGGCCATCCACTGCTGGTCACCCAGCTGCCGGTGGCGGGGGAGGATCGGTGGATATTCGACGCCCGCTTCTCGCTGTTGACGCACAAATGGGTGGCCGACCACGTGGTGCTCGACACGGTGATCCTCCCCAGCACTACGCTCGTTGACCTGCTTCTCGAGGTCGGTCAGGCGGTGGGCTGCGATGTTGTCGAGGAGCTGACGCTCGAAGCGCCGCTGATCCCGCCCGAGCACGACACGGTGCATCTGCAGGTGGCGCTTGAGCCCGCCGAGGAGTCGGGAAGCCGTGCCTTCGCGATCCACTTCCGCACGGAGCAGACGAGGGAGGCGGATGTGGACTCGCCGGAGGACTGGACGCGCACCGGCAGCGGCATGCTCGGCCGTGCGGGCGAGCTGACTGCGGCGGCGCTCGGCGAAAGCTGGCCCCCCGACGGCGCCGAGCCGGTTGCGGTGAAAGATGTGTACGAGCGGGCAGCGCAGGTCGGCAAGTTCGACTACGGCCCGGCCTTCCTCGGCCTGCGGCGGGCGTGGCGGCACAATGGGGAGGTGCTCTCCGAGGTCGCGCTCGAGTCCGAGCACGCCGAGGAGGCGCGGCACTTCGGCTTGCACCCCGCCTTGTTCGACGCAGCACTGCACGCCGGCATGACGCTGCTGGGAGACGCCGAGGGCGACGAGCGCGGCAAAGTGCTGTTCCGCTGGGCTGGAGCGCGCTTGTACACGCGGGGCGCCGCCGCGCTGCGCGTTCGGGCTCGCCTGTCGTCTGCCGGCGCACTGGCCGTGGAGGCGTTCGACGAGGCGGGGGAGCCGGTGATGGCGGTGGATGCCGTAGTGATGCGCGAGGTGGATGCCGCGCGGCTGCGGGACGCCGTGCACCGCGAGCGCGACGCGCCCCTTCGCCTGCGCTGGGAGGAGCTGGCCGCAAACGGAGAGGAGCATGCCGCGAACGCTCCAGCGCGCTCTGATGAGGATGAGGCTGGGGCGCGCAGGAAGCTTTATTTGCTGGGCGAGCCCGGGATGCAGCGCAAGCTCGGTGCGGCGAAGGCCGCGCAGACGGACCTCGCCGCGCACCCCGACGCCGCCGCGCTCGCTGGCGCGCTGCAGGCGGGCGCCGCCACTCCTCGAGCGGTGATCGCTCCGGTGGGCACGCTCCCGCTCACCGCGGGCGAGCAGGCGGCCGTCTCGGGCGGGGGTTCCGAGGGGCTTGCCGCGCTCGTGCACGCGAGTGTCGCCCACACACTCTCGCTACTGCAGGAGTGGCTTGCCCACGAGCAACTGCTCGACGTGCCGCTGGCGCTCGTCACCCAGCGCGGCGCCGCGATTGAAGAATCCGAGGCCCCCGATCTGGCTGCCGCGGCCGTGTGGGGCCTAGTGCGCAGTGCCCAGTCAGAGCACCCGGGTCGCTTCGTACTCGTTGACCTCGACGGCTCACCGGAGTCGTGGCGGGCGTTGCCGGCCGCGCTCGCGCTCGGCGAACCCCAGGTGGCGCTTCGGGAGGGGCGCCCGTGGGTGCCGCGGCTTGTGCGCGAAGCGCCCCCTTTGAGGCGTGCGCCAGCACACCTTGCGCCCCGGCGTTCGCTCGACCCGGAGGGCACCGTGCTGATCACCGGGGCCACTGGAGCGCTCGGCGGGATCGTCGCCCGGCATCTTGCAGCCGCGCACGGCGTCCGGCGCCTGCTGCTCGTCGGTCGCCGCGGACGGGAGGCGCCAGGCATCGAGCGGCTCGAGTCGGATCTGCGGGAGCTGGGCTGCGAGCCGGTGATTGCGGCGTGCGATGTGGCTGACCGCGACGCGCTGGCGCGACTGCTGCAGCAGGTCCCGGACGAGCATCCCCTGACCGGCGTAGTCCACGCCGCCGGCGTGCTCGACGACGGCGTGGTCGAAACCCTCGACAACGAGCGAGTGTCGCGAGTACTGCGCCCGAAGGTGGATGCTGCCCTGCATCTGCACGAACTCACCGGCGGGCTGGATCTCGCGGAGTTCGTGCTGTTCTCCTCTGCGGCGGCCACGCTGGGGGCGCCCGGCCAAGGCAACTACGCGGCCGCCAATGCAGTGCTCGACGCGCTCGCGCACAGTCGCTGCGCAGAGGGCATGCCGGGCAGCTCGCTGGCTTGGGGCCCGTGGGCTCGCCAGGGAGGTATGGCCGGCGCGCTCGACGGGGTTGACGCCGCACGGATCAGGCGCATGGGGATCGTCCCGCTCACCTCCGAGCAGGGGCTGGCGATGCTCGATGTGGCAAGGGCGCTTCCCGGAGGGGCGTTGCTCACCGCCCGACTCGGTATGGCGGCGCTGCGCGAGCAGGCGCGGGCGGGGCTGCTGATGTCGTTGTGGAGTCGCGTCGTGTCGGTGACCGCGCAGTGGGAGCGAAGTGAGGGGTCGCTCGCGCGGGCGCTGGCCGGCGTGCCTGACGCTGATCGCGCCGCGCATGCGCTCGATCTGGTGCGCCGCGAGGTGGCGGCTGTGCTCAGGCACGACTCCCCCGCCACGATCGACCCGGAGCGCAACTTCAGCGAACTCGGCTTTGACTCGCTGAGCGGCGTGGACCTGCGCAACCGGCTCTCGCGCGCGACCGGCGTACGGCTGCCCTCCACGCTCGTGTTCGACCATCCCACCGCCACCGCCGTCGCCAAACTGCTGCTGACGCAGGTTGACCGAGTTGAGCGCCCGGCCGTGCTCCCCGCCGTACGCCGCTCGCACGGCGGGGAGGAGTCGATCGCGATCGTGGGAATGGGCTGCCGCTACCCCGGGGGAGCGACTTCCCCCGATGAGCTGTGGGCGCTGCTGGCCGGCGGCGTCGACGCGATCTCGGTTTTCCCCCGCAACCGCGGCTGGGATCTCGAGCGGCTGTACGACCCCGACCCCGATCGTCCGGGCACCTGCTACTCGCGCCACGGAGGGTTCGTGCACGACGCCGACGAGTTCGACGCCGGCTTCTTCGACATCGGTCCCACCGAGGCGCTGGCGATGGAGCCCCAGCAGCGGCTGCTGCTGGAAATCGCCTGGGAGGCGCTCGAACATGCCGGCATCGATCCCACCACTCTGCGCGGCAGCGACACCGGCGTGTTCGCGGGGGCGAGCACCACCGACTACATGACGCGGATTCCGGGGGAGTTGGAGGGGTTTCGCCTGACCGGTACCACGGCGAGCGTCATCTCGGGCCGCCTGGCGTACGTGTTCGGGCTTGAGGGACCGGCATTGTCGGTTGACACGGCGTGCTCCTCCTCGCTGGTGGCGCTGCACCTCGCCTGCCAGGCGCTGCGGCGGGGTGAGTGCTCGCTGGCACTCGCAGGCGGCGTGAGCGTGATGACCTCGCCCGCCCTGTTCGTTGACTTCGCGCGTCAGAGGGGCCTCTCGCCGGACGGACGCTGCAAGTCGTTCGCTGCGAGCGCCGACGGCGTAGCGTTCGGCGACGGCGCCGGCGTGCTCGTGCTGGAGCGCCTTTCCGACGCGCGGGGCAACTGCCATCCGGTGCTCGCGCTGGTTCGCGGCAGCGCCACCAACCAGGACGGCGCCAGCAATGGACTGACCGCGCCAAATGGACCCTCCCAGGAACGCGTGATCGCGCAGGCGCTCGCCGACGCGGGGCTCTCGCCGACTGACGTTGACGTGGTCGAGGCGCACGGCACGGGCACCACACTCGGCGATCCCATCGAGGCGCAGGCACTGATGGCGACCTACGGCCAGGAACGTACCGACGGGCCGGTCAGGATCGGCTCGATCAAGTCGAACATCGGCCACGCGGTCGCGGCGGCGGGCGTCGGTGGCGTGATGAAGATCGTGCTTGCGCTGTGCAACGAGCAACTGCCACCCACCCTGCACGTGGACGAGCCCTCGCCACACATCGACTGGTCGGCCGGCGAGGCGCGGCTGCTGACCGAGCTCGAGTCGTGGCCGCGCGGCGAGCGTCCGCGCCGTGCGGGGGTCTCGTCGTTCGGCGTCAGCGGTACGAACGCGCACGCAATCATCGAAGAGGCGCCACTGCAGCAGGACTCGCCGGCTCCCAGCCTGCCGGCGCTGGGCCACGTGCCGCTGCTGGTCTCCGCCAAGAACGAGGAGGCGCTGTGCGCGCAGGCTACGCGCCTGTACGAGCGCCTGCAGGCCGAGCCTGAGCTGACACCGGTCGACGTCGCCTACACGCTGGCCTGTGCCCGTCCGAGCTTTGAGCGTCGCGCGGCGGTGCTCGGCGCTGACCGAGAGGAGTTGCTCGCGAGCCTGTGGTCGCTCGCCCACTGCGAGGCCGTGGCAGGCGTACTGCGGGGCTCTTCCGCGCCGGGCAGGACGGCGTTCATGTTCACCGGGCAGGGAGCGCAGCGCCCCGGGGCGGGCGCCGAGCTGTACGCCTGCTTCCTCGTCTTCGCCGACGCGCTGGAGGAGGCGTGTGCTGAGCTCGACCCGCATCTCGGATGCTCGCTGAAGGAGCTGATGCTCGCCGAGGGGTGCTCTCCGGAGTCGCTTCTGGATCGGACCGAGTTCTCGCAGCCGGCGCTGTTCGCGCTCGAGGTGGCGCTCTTCCGCCTGGTCGAGTCGCTCGGCGTCAAGCCCAGCTATCTGATCGGCCACTCCGTAGGCGAGCTCGTCGCCGCGCACGTAGCCGGCGTGCTCTCGCTCGCCGACGCCTGCACGCTGGTGGCCGCGCGCGGGCGGCTGATGGGCGCGCTGCCCACGGGCGGGGCGATGCTCGCACTGCAGGCGAGCGAGGAGGAGGTGCGCGAGAGCTTGGCCGAATCGCCGGCGACGGTCGCGCTCGCGGCGATTAACGGACCTCGTGCGGTCGTGGTCTCGGGCACAACAGATGCGATCGAGCAGATCGCCGCGAGCTGGGGGAAGCGCGGACGCAAGACGACGCGCCTGCGTGTCAGTCACGCGTTTCACTCACCGTTGATGGAGCCAATGCTCGAGGAGTTCCGCTCCGTCGCCGAAGGGCTGAACTTTCACGCGCCGCGCATACCGATCGTCTCCAACATTTCGGGCGAACTCGCGGGCGAGGAGCTCGCGAGCGCCGAGCATTGGGTGCGTCACGTGCGCCAACCGGTTCGCTTCGGGGACGGCATCGCGGCGCTGCGGGCGGTGGGCGCGACACGCCTGCTGGAGATGGGCCCCGACGGCGTGCTCACTGCGATAGCGCGCGGCTGCCTCGGCGAGGAGGACGAGCAGCGTGTGCTGCTCGTGCCCGCCCTCCGTGCCCGGCGGGACGAGCTCCAGACGTTCACCGCCTTCCTCGCCGAGGCGCACCTGCACGGCATGGAGATCGACTGGCAGGCCCTCTTCGCCAGGCGCGGCGCGCGTCGCGTCGAGCTGCCGACGTACGCCTTCCAGCGCAAGCGTTATTGGCTCGACGCGCCATCTGTGGGCGGCGACCTCTCGAGCTTTGGTTTAGCCAGTGCCGAGCACCCGCTGCTCGGCGCCGCCGTGCACGTCGCGGGCGAGGACGAATGGCTGTTTACCGCGCGCGTCTCGCTGGACACCCATCCCTGGATCGCCGATCATGTTCTGCTGGGCGCGATCGTCGTGCCGGGCACAGCGTTTGTCGAGTTCGTGCTCGCCGCGGGCGCGGAGATGGCCTGCGAGGCGCTCGAAGAGTTGACACTGATGGCGCCGCTCGTCCTTGAGGACGACGGCGCCGTCGATCTGCAGCTCGTCGTCAAGTCGCCCGCTCAGACTGGCCGGCGGGAGTTCGCTATCTACTCCCGTCCGGCCGACGCGAACGGCGGACGGGACGAGTACGAGCGGGACTGGACGTGTCACGCCAGCGGGGCGGTCACCTCGAGCGCGCAGGACCAGGCACAGGACGCGCTTGCGTCGCTGCTCGCAGAGTCCTGGCCACCGGCCGGCGCCGAGGCGCTCGACGTCGAGGACGTGTATGAGCGCATCGCGGTGGTGGGCTATGCCTACGGGCCCTCCTTCACCGGCATAGAGGCCGCCTGGCAGCGCGGCGACGAGCTCTTCACAGAGGTCGCCCTGCACGGAGAGCACGCCGAGGAGGCCGGCCGCTACGGTATCCATCCGGGGCTGTTCGACGCGGTCGTACACGCGGGAACGATGTTGGAGCCGCTAGACGCGGAGGGCGTGGAGCCCGACAAAGGTCGCATGCTGTTTAGCTGGGGCGGCGTGCGCTGCCTCGCGGGCGGAGTCTCCTCGCTGCGTGTGCGCCTGACTCCCGCGGGCGAGTCCGCCTGGAGCATCGCGGCGATCGGCACCGACGGCACGCCGGTGCTGAGCGTCAACTCGCTCACGCACCGGCCGATCGACGCCGGCCAGCTTCTCGGCGCCGTGCCGCGCCGGCAGGACTCGCTGTTCGAAGTCTCCTGGCCCGGGTTGCCGATGGCCACGGTTAGCGGCGTGCCCTCCTCGGTCGCCGTGCTCGGAGATCTCTCGATCGCAGGTGCCGAGACACAGCGCCACGAGGACGTGGGCGCGCTCTGCGAGGCGATCGCGGCAGGCGCACCCGCCCCGGAGGTGGTGCTCGTAGCCGTCGCGCCCGCCGCGGGCCATGAAGGTGGGCCTGCACAAGCGGCGCACGCAACTGCTCAGAGCACACTTGAGCTGCTGCAGAGCTGGCTCGCGACCGAGTCGCTGGGCGCGAGCCGGCTCGTGCTCGTCACGCAGCGGGCGGTGGTGGTGGGTGAGGAGGACGCGGTCGATCTCGCGACTGCGTCCGCGTGGGGCCTGGTGAGCAGCGCCCAGTCCGAGCACCCCGAGCGCTTCTTGTTGGCCGACATGGACGGCCAGCAGCTCTCCTGGAAGGCGCTCCTCGCCTCACTCGGGGGCGAGGAGCCTCAGCTCGCAGTGCGGGGCGGCGAGCTGCACGTGCCCCGCTTGGAGCGCGTTGCGGCGCCGGCCGGAGACATCGCACCGGCGGGCGTGTTAGGCGCCGACAGCACGGTGCTGATCACAGGCGGCACGGGTGGGCTCGGCGCACAGCTGGCGCGTCACCTGGCAAGGGCCCACGGTGTGCGTCGCGTGTTGCTTGTGAGTCGAAGCGGCGAGGGGGCGACGGGCGCCCGCGCGCTGCGGGAAGAGCTCGACGCACTCGGCTGCGAGACGCAGGTCGAGTCCTGCGACGTCGGCGACCGGCAAGCGCTCGCGAACATGCTCCAGCGCGTACCCGACGAGCACCCGCTGACGGCGATCGTGCATGCCGCTGGGGTGCTTGAGGACGCCCTGATCGAGTCCCTGAGCGCCGAGCAGGTGGAGCGGGTGATGCTCGCGAAGGCCTACGCAGCCCAGTATCTGCACGAGCTGACCGCGGGCTGTGAGCTCTCGGCGTTCGTGATGTTCTCATCGGTCGCAGCCAGCATGGGTGCGCTGGGACAGGGCAGCTACGCTGCGGCGAACGCCTACCTGGATGCGTTGGCGCGCTCGCGCCGCGCGCAGGGGTTGGCGGCGACGTCGCTCGCCTGGGGGCCGTGGCTGGAGGCGGGAATGAGCAGCGAGCGCGACGAGACCGACATCGCGCGCATGCGTCGCTCAGGGGTCGCGCCGCTGCCGACCGAACGGGCGCTGGAGCTGTTTGACGTGGCGCTCGCCACCGGCCAGGCGGTGCTCGTCCCCGTACAGCTTGAGACCGCCGCTCTGCGCGCGCACGCCACCGACGGACGGCTGCCCAGCCTGTTCCGTGGCGTCGTGCGCGCGCCCGCGCGGCGCGCCCAGGCCGCCGACTCACTCGCGCGGCGACTCGCCGAGCTGCCGCAGGCGAGCTGGGGTGCGGTCGTGCTCGACCTCGTGCGCGAGCAGATCGCCGCCGTGCTCGGGCTCGCCTCGGGCAACCTGGTGGACCCCCGGCTGCCGTTCACCGAGTTCGGCTTCGACTCGCTTGACGCGGTCGAGCTGCGCAATCGTCTGATCGGTGCGACGGGGCTCAAGCTGGCGGCGACCTTGATGTTCGACCATCCGACGCCTGCGGCCGTCGCGACGCACATCGAGGCGAACGTGGTCGTGGACGCGAACGGCTCCTCGCAGGGGCGCATCGAGCGGGAGCTCGACCGACTCGAGGCGGTCCTCGCCTCGCTTGGCGACGAGACGGCGCGCACGCAGGCACAGGCGCCGCTGCGTGCGTTCCATGCGCGTCTGGAGCAGTTCCTCGCTCAGGTGGCGAGTGGGGCCGGCGAGGAGGTCGCGGACGAAGACCTGTCCGAGGTCTCCGACGAAGAGATGTTCGCGCTGATCGACAGGGAGTTCGGGAGTTGAGCGACGAGGCCAAGCTACGCGAGTACCTGCGCAAGGTCGCAACCGACCTGCGCAAGGCCACGCGCCGCGCACGTGAGCTCGAGGAGGCCCGGCGCGAGCCGATCGCTATCGTGGCGATGGGCTGCCGCTACCCCGGCGGCGCCAGCTCGCCCGAGGCGCTGTGGCGACTGGTCGCTAGCGAGACGGATGCGATCTCGACGTTCCCGACCGATCGTGGCTGGGACCTCAAGCACCTTTACGACGCTGACCCCGACCAGCCCGGGAAGGTCTCGACGCGGCATAGTGGCTTCCTGCACGACGCCGCCGAGTTCGACGCGGACTTCTTCGGCATCAGCCGTCGCGAGGCGCTCGCGATGGATCCCCAGCAACGGCTGATGCTTGAAATCGTGTGGGAGGTCTGCGAGCAGGCCGGCATCCCACCCGACTCGTTGCGCGGCACGCCGACCGGCGTTTTCGCCGGGGTGATCCACGACGAGTACGGCACGGGCATTGCGCCCGAGGCCATGCCCTCGGGCATCGAGGTGTACAAATACGGCGGCACTGCTTCGAGCGTGTTCTGCGGACGCGTCGCGTATGGATTCGGCTTCCAGGGGCCGGCCGTGGCGGTCAACACGGCGTGCTCCTCCTCGCTGGTGGCGTTGCATCTGGCCTGTCAGGCCCTGCGTCAGGGCGAGTGCTCGCTTGCGTTTGCCGGCGGCGTGACCGTGATGAGCACGACCAGCCTACTGCTCGCCTTCAGCCGCCAGCGCGCGCTCTCCCCCGACGGTCGTTGCCGGGCGTTCGCCGCCGCGGCCGACGGGGTCGGCTTCTCCGAGGGGGCCGGGGTGCTGCTGCTCGAGCGGCTCTCAGACGCGCTGCGCAATGGCCACCCCGTGCAGGCTGTGATCCGCGGCAGCGCGATCAACCAGGACGGCGCGAGCAACGGGCTGACCGCTCCCAACGGGCCTTCGCAGGAACGGGTGATCATGCACGCGCTCGCCAATGCTGGCCTCTCGCCGGCCGACGTGGACGCGGTCGAGGCGCACGGCACGGGAACCCCGCTCGGCGACCCGATCGAGGCGCATGCGCTGCTGGCGACCTACGGGCAGGGACGCCGCTCCGGCCCGCTGCGCGTAGGCTCGATCAAGTCGAACATCGGTCACACCTCTGCGGCGGCCGGCGTGGCAGGCGTGGTCAAGATGGTCATGGCAATGCGCCACGAGCAGCTGCCGGCGACTCTTCATCTCGATGCTCCCTCGCCGCACGTAGACTGGTCGATGGGCGAGCTGGAGCTGCTGCGCGAGCCCGCGTCGTGGCCGCCCAGCGAGCGTCCGCGCCGCGCTGGCGTTTCGTCGTTCGGCGCCAGCGGCACCAACGCCCACGTCGTGCTTGAGGAGGCGCCGCCGCAGGAGCTCGAGCCCGAGCCGGGTTCCCAGCCCACTCAGGCGCACCCCTTCGTGCTGTCCGCCAATAGCGCGCCTGCGCTACGCGCCCAGGCCGCGCGCTTGCGCGCCCATTTGCTGGAGCGCCCTGGGCTCGCTGCGCGCGACCTCGCCTTCTCGTTGGCGACCACACGCGCGCACCTCAAGCATCGCGCGGCCGTGATCGCCTCCGAGCGCGAGTCCCTGCTCGAGCACCTCGACGCACTGGCGCGTGAAGAGCCGACCTCGGCTGCTCTCCGCGGCGTGGCCGTGGCGGGCAAGACGGTCTTCGTCTTCCCCGGGCAAGGGGCCCAGTGGGAGGGGATGGCGCTCAAGCTGCTCGACTCCTCGCCGGTGTTCGCTCAGGCAATGAGGGACTGCGAGGAGGCGCTCTCGCGGTACATCGACTGGTCGCTGATCGAGGTGCTGCGGGGCGGGCAGGGGCAGCCGAGGCTCGAGCGCGTGGACGTCGTGCAGCCCACGCTGTTCGCGGTGATGGTCTCGCTGGCCGCGCTGTGGCGTTCGGCCCGAGTGGAGCCGGCGATGGTCGTGGGCCACTCGCAGGGAGAGATCGCCGCCGCGCATGTGGCCGGCGGCCTGTCGCTGCAGGACGCGGCGCGTGTAGTGGCGCTGCGCAGCCTGGCGCTCGCGGACGAGCTCGCCGGTCGCGGCGGCATGGTGTCGGTCGCAGTCGCGCCGGAGCAGGTCGAGGAGCTGCTCAAGCCCTACGAGGGTCGCGTCTCGCTGGCGGCGGTCAACGGCCCCGGCACGGTGGTCGTCTCCGGCGTGCCCGATGCGCTCGCGCAGCTGCTCGCCCAATGTAAGGACCAGGACATCAGGGCGCGGCAGATCCCCGTCAACTACGCCTCCCACTCAGTCCAGGTGGAGGCGATCCGCGAGCGGCTGCACGAGGATCTGGCACCGATCGAGCCGCGCACTGGCTCGGTGCCGTTCTTCTCCGCCACCACCGCGAGCCTTCTGGATACCGCCGAGCTGACGGCCGCCTACTGGTATCGCAGCCTGCGCGAGCATGTGCAGTTCGCGCAGGCCACGCGCACGCTGATCGAGGAAGGCGCCTACGCCTTCATCGAGGTCAGTCCTCATCCCGTGCTGATCTACGATGTGGGTGCGACGATCGAGAGTCTCGGCGCGGCCGAGCGGGTAGTGACGTTCGGCTCGCTGCAACGCAAGGAGGGAGGCGAAGAGCGGTTCCTCGCCTCGCTAGCTGAAGCGCACGTGCACGGCGTGGAGGTCAACTGGCGCGCCGTGTTTGCCGACACCGGCGCGCGTCGCGTCGAGCTGCCGACGTACGCCTTCCAGCGCGAGCGCTTCTGGCTGCAGGGCGTCTCCGGCGCCGGCGACGTCACACGAGCCGGGCTGCGGGCCGCCAACCATCCGCTGCTCGGCGCAGCGATGTGCCTGGCCGATCGCGACGAATGGGTCTTCACCGGACGTGTCTCCACCGGGACCCACGAGTGGCTCGCCGATCACGTGGTGCTGGACACCGTAGTGGTGCCAGGTGCGGCCCTGGCCGAGGTGACGTTGCGGGCCGGTCTGGAGGTCGGCTGTCCGACGGTCGAGGAGCTGACCTTCGAGGCGCCGCTGGTGCTCGAGGACGACCGCGCGGTGGCGCTGCAAGTGACGCTCGCCGAACCCGACGAGGAGGGACGGCGCGTGGTCGCGATCTACTCCTGTCCGCAGGATTCCCCGCCGGCTCGTCCAGATCGCGGCGAGGCCGTGGAGCCCGGCGTGGTCGCGGTGCGCCAGCCCGAATGGCGCCGTCATGCGCGCGGCGTGCTTGCTCCCGCGCCCGATTCCAAGGCGATCGACCCGCAGCTGCAGTGGCTCGGTGAGGAGAGCTGGCCACCAGAGGGGGCGGAGAGGGTAGACGTCGAGCCTTTCTACGACCGCCTGCTGGAGCTGGGTTTTGCATATGGGCCGGCATTCCAGGGCGTCGGCGCTGCCTGGCGACGCGCCGGCGAGGTGTTCGCCGAGATCGCGCTCGACGAGCGACAGGCGGGCGAGGCAGCTCGCTTCTGCGCTCATCCGGCGCTGTTCGACGCTGCGCTGCACGGCCTTTATCTGCTGCAGGGCGAAGGCGCGCTCGACCCCGACGGCTTGCCACTACCGTTCGCCTGGAGCGGCATCAGCGTCCACCGAGCGGGAGCCTCTGTGCTCCGGGTGCGCCTAGCGCAGGCGGACGACGGCGCGCAGACGCTGGCGGCGCTCGATCAGGACGGTGCGCCGGCGCTCTTCGTGCAGACGCTCGCGACGCGTCCGGTGCATGCCAGCCAGCTGCGCCCGGCCCATCAGGGCAGCCCCGAGAGTTCCCTGTTCGGGCTCGAGTGGCTGCCCGTCGTGCCTGCCCTGGGCGGCGCGCAGCAGCGGATCGCCGCGATCGGCGAGTTGTGGGCGAGCGGCGTGCAGGAGCGATACGCGGATCTCCAGGGATTATGCGCTGCGATCGAAGCAGGCTCGTTGGCGCCGGACGTGGTGCTCGTCGGGCTGGCGGGTGAGGGTGCAGGCGGGAATGGGGAGTGCGACCTCGCCGCTGCGGCGCGTGAGTGCGTCCGTACGCTGCTTGCGCTGCTGCAGGCGTGGCTGGCAGAGGAGCGGCTCGCCGACACCCGGCTGGCGGTGGTGACGCGTGGGGCAACGGTCGTGCGGCCCGGCGAGGCCCCAGACGCCGCTGGCGCCGCCGCGCTAGGCCTGCTGCGCAGCGCCCAGTCCGAGCATCCGGGGCAGTTCCTGGCACTCGACCTGGATCCCGGCGCGAGCGGCGAGGAGAGAAAGGAAGAGCTCATTTGGGAGCAGCTGCTGGCGAGTGAGGAGCCGCAGCTTGCGATCCGCGACGGTGAGCTGCACGCGCCTCGTCTGCGCTGTCCCGGCAAGGAGCATGAGCCTGCACGGGACGCCGCGCGAGCGCTCGACGGCACGGTGCTAATCACGGGCGGCACAGGCGGGCTCGGCGCGCAGATCGCGCGTCATCTGGCGAGCGCCCACGATGTCGGGCGGCTGCTGCTGCTCAATCGCCGGGGGCTCGAGGCGGAGGGCGCGCAGGAGCTTGTGGCTGAGCTTGCTGCTCGCGGCTGCAATGCCCATGTGCATGCGTGCGACGTTGCCGACCGGGAGTCGCTCGCGGCGCTGATCGATGCGATCCCCGACGAGCAGCCGCTGCGAGCGGTGATCCATGCCGCTGGCGTGCTCGGGGACGGAGTGATCGAAACGCTGACCGACGAGCAGGTGGACCGGGTAATGCGGCCGAAGATCGAGGGGGCGCTGAACCTGCATGAGCTGACCGCCGAACTACCGCTCCGCGCGTTCGTGCTCTTCTCCTCTGCCTCCACCCTGTTCGGCGGGTCGGGGCAGGGCAACTACTCCGCTGCCAACGCGTTCCTGGATGCGCTGGCGCAGCGGCGCCGTGCGCAGGGGCTCGTCGCGACGTCGCTGGCCTGGGGCCTGTGGGGCGAGGCGAGCGGCATGACGCGGGCGCTCGACAGGGCGGCGATGGCGCGCATGACCCGCCTCGGCATGGCGGCGCTCGACAGCGAGGAGGGACTCGCGCTGTTCGACAGGGCGCTTGACATGCCCGATGCGATGCTGGCACCGGTTTTGCTCGACGCAGCGGCCCTGCGCAGCCAGGCTCGGCTGGGGATGCTGCCGGCGTTGTTGCAGGGTGTGGTGCGGACGCCGGCGCGACGGTGGCGCGATGCCAGCGGGTCGCTGGCTCGTCGTCTGCTCGATCTTCCCGAGAGCGAGTGGGACGGCGCGGTGCTCGAGGTCGTGCGCGGGCAGGTCGCGTCGATCCTCGGCCACGACTCACTCGAGGTGGTCGCCCCCAGGCTGGCGTTCAAAGAACTCGGCTTCGACTCGCTCGCGGCGGTCGAACTGCGCAACCAGCTGATGCAGACGACGGGCCTGCGCCTGCCGGTGACGCTGGTGTTCGACCATCCCAACGCAATCGCCGTCGCAAGCTTCCTGCGCTCGCAGATAGAGCAAGACGAGCGCGCCGCTCCGGCGACGGCACGTCGTCCGGTGCGCACCGGAGAGCCAATCGCGATCGTCGGCATGGGCTGTCGTTACCCGGGCGGCGTGGGCTCCCCCCAGGAGCTGTGGGAGCTGCTGCTCGCCGGCACCGACGCGATCACGCCGTTCCCCGAGGATCGCGGCTGGAGCCTCGACAGCCTGTTCGACCCCGATCCCGATCGACGGGGGACCTCCTACGTGCGCGAAGGCGGCTTCCTGCACGATGCGGGCGAGTTCGACGCAGGATTCTTCGGCATCAGCCCGCGCGAGGCGCTGGCGATGGACCCCCAGCAGCGGCTGATGCTCGAGGTCGCGTGGGAGGCGCTGGAGGATGCGCGCATCGAGCCCATGTCGCTGCGCGGCAGCGACACCAGTGTGTTCGCTGGCGCCAGCTCCTCGAGCTACCTCGAGAACGCAGTCGCCCAGCACGAGGGCTTGACGCTGACGGGCACGACCACCAGCGTCGTATCGGGGCGACTGTCCTACGTCCTGGGCCTGGAGGGCGCGGCGGTCTCGATCGACACGGCCTGCTCCTCCTCGCTGGTCGCGCTGCATCTAGCTTGCCAGGCACTGCGCCTGGGTGAGTGCTCGCTGGCGCTTGCCGGGGGCGTGACCGTGCAGGCCACGCCAGGGATGTTTGTCGAGTTCAGCCGTCAGCGCGCTCTTTCGCGGGACGGGCGCTGCAAGTCTTTCGGCGCGGGCGCGGACGGAACAGTGTGGTCGGAGGGCATCGGCGTGCTCGCGCTGGAGTGCCTCTCGGATGCGCGCGCCAACGGCCGTCGCATCCTGGCGCTGGTGCGGGGCAGCGCGACCAACCAGGACGGTGCGAGCAACGGGCTGACGGCGCCGAACGGCCCCGCCCAGGAACGCGTAATCCGCCAAGCCCTCGCCAACGCGGGCCTGAGCGCGGACGACATCGACGCGGTCGAGGCGCACGGCACGGGCACCGCGCTGGGCGATCCGATCGAGGCGCAGGCGCTGCTCGCAACCTACGGTCGAGAGCGCACAAACGGCCCCTTGCGGCTAGGCTCGATCAAGTCGAACCTCGGCCACTGCATCGCCGCCGCTGGCGTCGCCGGCGTGATCAAGATGGTGATGGCGCTGCGCCAGCAGGTGCTACCGCGAACGCTGCACGCCGAGGATCCCTCGCCGCACGTCGATTGGTCGAGCGGCGACATCCGACTGCTGACCCTCCCTGAGCCATGGCTACGCAACGAGCGACCCCGACGCGCAGGCGTCTCCTCCTTCGGCGTGAGCGGTACCAACGCGCATGTCATCCTCGAGGAGGCGCCCACGGAGGAGATCGAGCACCGGGACGGGGACACCCCCGCTCGCGAGCCGGCGCTCGCGCTGCTCCTGTCCGCCAAGAGCGAGGAGGCGCTGCGGGGCCAGGCGAGGCGGCTGCTGGCGCACCTGCATGAGCGCCCCGAGCTCACGCTGGCAGACGTGGCGCTCTCGCTCGTGGGTACCCGCGAACAGTTTGAGTGGCGTGCGGCGGCGATCGGCACCGGACGCGAGGCGCCGCTCGCCGGTCTGCGGGCGCTAGCCGAGGGAGAGTCGGCCGCGAATGTCGTGCAGGGCGCGGCCAGCTGGGGCAGGACGGCGTTCTTGTTCTCCGGACAGGGAGCGCAGCGGTCCGGCATGGGCGCGCAGCTTCATCGGGCTTTCCCCGTGTTCGCCCAGGAGCTCGATCGTTGCTGCGCCGAGCTCGACCCCCATCTCGGATGCTCGCTGAAGGAGGTTATGTTCGCCGAGGAGGGTTCGCCGCAGGCTGCCCAGCTCGACGGGACAGCGTTCGCGCAGGCGAGCATGTTTGCGCTTGAGGTGGCGCTGTTTCGGCTGCTCGAGTCCTGTGGGCTGGAGCCCGACCTGCTGATCGGCCACTCGGTGGGCGAGCTGGCGGCGGTACACGTCGCTGGCGTCTTATCGCTCGCCGACGCGTGCAAGCTCGTCGCCGCGCGGGGGCGACTGATGGCAGCGCTGCCGCCGGGCGGGGCGATGTTCGCGCTCGAGGCGAGCGAGCAGGAGCTCGACGCCACCGTATGCGAGCGCGCACAGAGCATCTCGCTCGCAGCGGTCAACGGGCCGCGCGCGGTGGTGCTCTCGGGCGAGGAGGGCGCGATCGAGGAACTCGAGGCTGAATGGCAGGGCAAGGGCCGGCGCACGACGCGCCTGCGTGTCAGCCACGCGTTTCACTCGCCGCTAATGGAGCCGATGCTGGCGGACTTCCGTGGGGTCGCCGAGAGCGTCTCCTATCAGGAGCCGACGCTGGCGATCGTCTCCAACCTGCCGGACGCGCGGCACACCGACCCCGAGTACTGGGTGCGTCACGTGCGCGAGACGGTTCGCTTTGCCGATGGCGTACAGAAGCTGGAGTGCACCGGCGTCACGCGCTTTTTGGAGCTCGGGCCCGACAGCGTGCTCTGCACGCTCGCGCGTGAATCGCTCGGCGAGGAGCTGGGCGAGCGCGCGCTGTTGACTTCGACGTTGCGTCGTGGACGCGACGAGGGAGAGTCGTTCGTGCGCTGCCTGGCCCAAGCGCACGTGCATGGCGCACAGGTTGACTGGCGGGCTCTGCTGCTCAGCGTCGGCGAGGCTCGCCAAGTCGATCTCCCTATGTATGCATTCCAGCATAAACGCTACTGGCAGCTGCCGTGTCTGGCAGCCGCGGGTCTGGCACAAGCGGGTCTGCACGACCTCGAGCACCCGCTGCTCGGCGCGGGCGTGCGGCTGGCGGGCGAGGATCAATGGCTGTTTACCGGTCGCCTCTCGCTGGCGACCCATCCCTGGCTGGCCGATCACGCGATGTTCGACACGGTGCTGTTGCCCGGCACGAGCGTTCTCGAGCTGGCGCTCGCCGCTGGTCGCATGTGCGAGTGCGAGGCGATCGAGGAGCTGACGCTCGAAACGCCGCTCGTCATACCGGAGCAGGGTGGGGTCCTGCTGCAGCTGGTCGTCGAGCAGGCCGAGCAGGCCGGCCGGCGAGCGTTCGCACTGCACACTTGCCCGGATGAGGCGCTCGACGAGGCAACCGAGGCACACGACCAATGGAGCCGTTGCGCCAGCGGCGTGCTCGCGCCGGCGGGCACGGGCGAAGACGAGGCGGCGCAGGCGCTCGCGACGGCATCATGGCCGCCTGAGGGCGCGGAGCCGATCCAGGTCGAGTTCCTGCACGACCGCCTCGGCGAGCTCGGCTTCGGCTACGGCCCGGCATTCCGGCTGGTGCATGCGGCGTGGCGGCGCGAGCACGAGATCTTCGTGGAGGTCGGCCTCGCGGCCGAGCATGCGGGCGAAGCTGCGCGGTTCGTGGTCCATCCAGCGCTGCTGGACGCTTCGCTGCACCCGGGCCTGCTCGATGGGGACGAGGATCTCGGCGTGCGGCTGCCGTTCTCCTGGCGTGGCGTGCGGCTTCACCAGAACGGCGCCTCATCGTTGCGCGTGTGTGTCGCGGAAACCGGCGAGAACGCGATGCAAATCACCGCGCTGGACGAGCACGGGGTGCCGGTCGTGACAGTCGAGGACGTCCTCGGACGGCCGGTGGAGGCAGCTCAGCTCCAGCGTCGGGGCGCGGACACGAGAACGGTGTTCCGGATCGAGTGGCCGGAGCTCGCGCCCGACTCTCCGAACGACGCCGTCGGACGCGTGGCGCTGCTGGGCGAGGCGGCCGCCGGGCCAGACGGATCCTTCGAGTGCTACGCCGACCTCGACGAGTTGCGAACGGCGATCGCAGATGGTGCTCCGGCGCCGGACGTGGTGGTCGCGCAGGTCGCTGCTGCCGATTGCGCGGCCGGGGAGGAGACGGCACCGGCGGCCCTCGCGCAGGTCGAGCGCATGCTGAAGCTGCTGCAGGAATGGCTTGCCGAGGAGTGCCTACTCGAGGCGCGTCTGGTGCTGGTCACGAGGCAGGCGCTCGTCGTCGGCGGGGCTGAGATGCCCTCGCTCGAGCAGGCCCCGCTTGCAGGTCTGCTGCGTAGTGCCCAGGCCGAGTACCCTGGTCGGTTCGCGCTGCTCGACCTCGAAGCGGGCGAGCTGCTCGGCCCCGCGCTCAAGCTAGCGCTTGCCGCGGAGGAGCAGCCACAGCTGGCCGTTCGCGCGGGCAAGCTCCACGCGCCGCGTCTGGCGCGGGTGCCGCAGCCCGCGCAGGAGGCGCCAAAGGAGCTGCTCGACGCCGAGGGAACTGTGCTGATCACGGGCGGCACGGGGATGCTCGGTATGGTCGTGGCCCGTCATCTGGTCCTCCGGCGCGGCGTGCGGCACCTGTTGCTCACGAGCCGTCGCGGTGCGCAGGCGGACGGTGCGGCCGAGTTGGTGGTGGAACTCGAAGGGCTCGGCTGCGCGGTGATCGTCGCGGCGTGCGACGTGAGCGAGCGCGAGCGGCTCGCGGAGCTGTTGGCGTCGATCCCGGGCGAGCATCCACTGCGAGCGGTGATCCACGCGGCGGGCGTGCTCGATGACGGCGTGATCGAGACGCTCTCGCCGGAGCAGGTGCGCCGCGTGATGCGTCCGAAGGTCGAGGGCGCGCTCAATCTGCACGAGCTGACGAGGGACCTCGAGCTGAGCGAGTTTGCGATGTTCTCCTCGGCCGTTGCGACGATCGGCGGCCCGGGACAGGGTGCCTATGCCGCGGCCAACGCGTTCCTCGACGCGCTCGCGCACGCGCGTTGCGTGCAGGGCCTCCCCGGGCGATCGCTCGCCTGGGGCCTGTGGAATCAGGAGGGAGGCATGGCCGGCGGCCTGGATCTCGCCAGCGCGCAGCGCCTGCAGCGCCTCGGGATCCTGGCGATCGAAGGTGAGCTCGGCTTGACGCTGCTCGATGCGGCGCTCGGCACCGAGGAGCCGCTGCTCGTGCTGGTTCGCCTGGACGTTCCCGCGCTGCGCGGTCAGGCGCGGATGGGCATGCTGCCGGCCGTGCTGCGCGGCCTTGTGCGCGCGCCAGCGCGAAGCGTGCGAGCGGGCTCGCTCGCACGGCGACTGGCGAGTGCGCCCGAGTCCGAGTGGGACGCGCTCGTTCTGGCGCTCGTGCGCGCCGAGGTCGCGGCGGTGCTCGGCGAGTCTTCGTCCTATGCGGTCGAGCCGGAGCGCGCGTTCAAAGATTTGGGTTTCGACTCGCTCGCGGCGGTGGAGCTGCGCAACCGCCTGCACCAGAGCACCGGCATGCGCCTGCCGGCGACGCTCGTGTTCGACCATCCGACCCCCGCTGGCGTCGCCAGATTCCTGCGCTCGCGGGTGGCCGGCACAGACGGTGCCCGGAGGGTGGTCAGACGGGCGCGCATGCACGCCGACGAACCGATCGCGATCGTGGGCATGAGCTGCCGCTACCCAGGCGGGGTGAGCTCGCCCGAGGAGCTGTGGCAGCTGGTGGCGACGGGCACCGACGCGATCTCGGGCTTTCCTCAGAACCGCGGGTGGGACCTGGATCAGCTGTACGACCCAAACCCCGTCAAGCCCGGCACCTTCTACACGCGCGAAGGAGGCTTCATGCAGGACATCGCCTCCTTCGACCCGGACTTCTTCGGCATCAGCCCACGCGAGGCGCTGTCGATGGACCCCCAGCAGCGGCTGCTGCTGGAGGGCACCTGGGAGGCGTGCGAACAGGCGGGCATCGATCCCGTATCGCTGCGCGGCAGCGAGACGGGGGTCTTCTCCGGCGTCATGTACCAGGACTACGGCGTCCTGGCCAGCTCCAGCTCCAAGCGCAACGAGCTTGAGGGGTATCTGACGATCGGCTCGGCCGGCAGCGTGGCGTCCGGACGCGTCGCCTACACGTTCGGCTTCGAAGGCCCGGCGATGACGGTCGACACGGCCTGCTCCTCCTCGCTGGTGGCGTTGCATCTTGCCTGCCAGGCGCTGCGTCACGGGGAATGCTCGCTGGCGCTGGCGGGCGGCGCGACGGTGCTCACCTCTCCGATGGTGTTCATCGACTTCGCACGTCAACGTGGGCTTGCCGCCGACGGGCGCTGCAAGTCCTTCGCGGGGGCCGCCGACGGTGTGAGCTGGTCGGAGGGGGTCGGTCTACTGATCGTCGAGCGGCTCGCTGATGCGCAGCGCAACGGTCACGAAGTGCTCGCGCTGGTGCGCGGCAGCGCGATCAACCAGGACGGCGCGAGCAACGGGCTGGTGGCACCCAACGGGCCTTCGCAGGAACGCGTGATCCACCAGGCGCTGGCCAACGCCGGGCTGTTGGTTGGCGACGTGCAGGCGGTCGAGGGACACGGGACCGGCACCACCCTGGGCGACCCGATTGAGGCGCAGGCGCTGCTCTCGACGTACGGGCGCGAGCGGGCTAACGGTCCCCTGTGGCTCGGCTCGATCAAGTCCAATATCGGGCACGCACAGGCCGCCGCAGGAGTCGCCGGGGTGATCAAGATGGTGATGGCGCTGCGTCACGGCGAGCTTCCGCCCACCTTGCACGTGGACGAGCCCTCGCCACACGTGGACTGGTCGGCCGGGGAGGTGCGGCTGCTCACCAAGAGCCAGGCCTGGCCGGCTGGTGAACGCGTCCGTCGCGCCGCCGTGTCCTCTTTCGGCGTGAGCGGCACCAACGCGCACGTGATCCTTGAGGAGCCTCCGGTCGCCTCCGAGGCTCCCGCGCTGCCGGGTACCTCCGCGCTGCCGGCGCTCCCGTTGCTCGTCTCGGCCAAGAGCGAGGAGCGGCTGCGCGTGCAGGCCGAGCAGCTGCACGCGCATCTGCAGCGCCATCCCGAGCTGTCGCCACTGGATGTCGCGTTCACGCTGGCGAGCACCCGGCCGCGGTTCGAGGAGCGGATGGCGGTGGTCGGCAGCGACCGCTCGCAGCTGCTTGAGGACCTCGAGGCTTTCGTCGAGGGCAAGCTCGCGTCGATGGCGATCCGGGGACGCGCCACGCAGGGCAAGACGGCGTTCATGTTCACCGGCCAGGGCGCCCAACGGCCGGGTATGGGTGCGGGCCTCTACCGTTTGTTCCCGGCGTTCGCCGAGTCGCTGGACGAGGTATGCGCCGAGTTGGATCCCCTCCTAGGGAGTTCGCTGAAGGAGCTTATGTTTGCCGGGAAGGACTCCACTCAGGCGGCTCTGCTGGATGAGACGGAGAACACCCAGACTAGTTTGTTCGCGCTTGAGGTGGCGCTCTTCAGACTCCTGGAATCGCTCGGGCTGAGGCCCGACCTGCTAATTGGCCATTCGATTGGCGAGCTGGCGGCGGTGCATGTCGCCGGCGTGCTCTCGCTCGCCGACGCATGCCTGCTCGTCGCGGCCCGGGGACGTCTGATGGGGGCGCTGCCGAGCGGTGGCGCGATGCTCGCCGTCGAGGCGACCGAGGAGGAGGTCCTGCAGAGCATCGAGGATCTCGGCTCGCGCGTGGCGCTGGCTGCCGTCAACGGACCCCGTGCGGTGGTCCTCTCCGGCGAGGCGGAAGTGGTCGAGGAGGTCGCTCGCCTCTGGCGGGAGCAGGAGCGCAGGACCAGACGTCTACGAGTCAGCCACGCATTTCACTCGCCTCTGATGGAGCCGGCGCTGGAGGAGTTCCGCGCGGCCGCTGCGAGCGTTGAGTTGGGCGCGCCGCACATCCCGATTGTCTCGAACGTGTCCGGTGAGGTGGCGGGAGAGGAGCTGCTGAACCCCGACTACTGGGTCACCCATCTGCGTGGGACGGTCCGTTTCGCACAGGGTGTGCAGACGCTTGCGGCCGCTGGCGTGACCCGTCTGCTGGAGCTCGGGCCCGACGGGGTGCTCTCGGCGATGACGCGCGAATGTCTCGAGGAGGCGCGGGACCAGATGTTGATCGCGCCTGTGCTGCACGCTCGCCGGGCCGAAGACGAGGTGTTCGCGACGTTCCTGGCCCAGGCGGAGACGCATGGCGTCGAGGTGGACTGGAGGGCGTTCTTCGCCGGGCGCGGCGCGCGGCAGGTCGATCTGCCTACGTATGCCTTCAAGCGCGATCGCTACTGGCCACAGGTGGGCGCCGGTCGCGGCGAACTTGGCTCGGCCGGCCTGGGCACGGCCACGCACCCCCTGCTGGGCGCGGCCGTGCAGGTCGCCGGGCGCGGCGAATGGCTGTTCACGGGCCAGGTCTCCGTCGGTACGCATCCGTGGCTGGCTGATCACGTGGTGTTCGACACGGTGCTGATTGCGGGGACTGCGCTCGTCGAGTTGGCGCTGGCGGCGGGCGCGGCGGTGGGTTGTGAGCTACTCGAGGAGCTGACGCTGCACGTGCCGCTGGTCCTGCCCGAGAGTGGCGCGCTTCAGCTCCAGCTGCGAATCGGCGAGCCCGACGAGCGCGCTCGTCGCGAGCTCGCGGTCCATGCCCGCCGCCTGCGGCCCCTCGCCGCCCAGAGGCATCTACATCCTCAAACTGAATGTCACCCAACAGCCGCTGACCTCGACGAGGAGGTTGCATGGATGCTGCACGCCAGCGGATCGGTGGCGCCCGGCGAGGAGGGAACTTTGCAGGCGGCACCCACCGCCGACTGGCCGCCAGCGGGAGCCGAGCCCGTCGAAGTCGAGTTCCTCTACGACCGACTCGCGGAGGCCGGCTTCGGCTACGGCCCCGCATTCCAGGGGGTCCGCGCCGCTTGGCGTCGCGGTGAGGAGATCTTCGCCGAGGTCGAGCTGGACGAGCAGCACGCCCAGGACGCGCGCGACTACGGCGTGCACCCCGCCCTGCTTGACTCTGCGCTGCACGCGGCGATCGGCGAGCGCCAGCACTCGGAGCCGGGCAAGCTGCTGCTGCCGTTCGCTTGGGCCGGTGTGCGCCTACATCGCGGCGGCGCGGCGTCGCTGCGGGTACAGCTCACGGCCGAGGGTGAGGACGGCCTGCGCATCCTCGCGCGCGAGCCCAGCGGAGAGACGGTGCTCTCGGTCGAGTCGCTCATTGCACGGGCGATCGACACCGAGCAGCTCGCGGCCGCCAACCGTGCTGCCGAGGACCCGCTGTTCGAGCTCACCTGGACATATATCCCGCTGTCCTCCGGGGACGAACTGCCCAAGCAGATGACCGTACTCGGCGAGTTCGACCAGGCGGTGGGCGCCGAGGTCGAGCGCTGTGCAGACCTGCCGGCGCTCATGAAGAACATCGACATGAGCGCTTTGGCGCCCGAGGTCGTGCTCTGGTTCGCGTCCACGGGCGCCGAGCCTGAGCAGGGCGAACTAGCGCTCAGCGCCCACGAGCAGGTGCAGCGCACACTGAAACTGCTGCAGACGTGGCTAGCGCAGGAGAGGCTCGCCGACACGCGGTTGGCGCTCGTCACACGCGGCGCGGTAACGGCGCTTCCAGGAGAGGCACCCGACCCTGCGGCGGCGGCGTTGTGGGGACTGGTGCGCAGCGCCCAGTCCGAGCACCCCGATCGCTTCGTGCTGGTCGATCTCGACGAAGGCGAGGACGAGGACGTGCCTTGGTCTGAGCTGCTCGCGGCCGAAGAGCCGCAGGTGGCGCTGCGCGCGGGAACGGCCTACGCGCCGCGCCTGTCACGCGCTATGGCCCAGCAGGAGGACCCGGCGGCTCCGGCCTTCGACCTTGAGGGCACGATCCTGCTCACTGGCGGCACCGGAGGGCTCGGCGGGGTGCTCGCCCGGCATCTGGTCAACCGACACGGCGCTCGCCATCTTCTGCTCGTGAGTCGCCGCGGTGCCGAGGCGGATGGGGCGAGCGAGCTCCTCGGCGAGCTTGCCGAGCTGGACTGCGAGGCGCGCGCGGTGGCATGCGACATCGCCGATCGCGCCGCGCTTGCCGCAGTGATCGAGGAGATCCCCGCTGAGCATCCGCTGACGGCGATCGTCCACGGCGCGGGCGTGCTCGATGACGGCGTGATCGAGACGCTCAGCGCCGAGCAGGTCGAGCGCGTGATGCGTCCGAAGGTTAACGGCGCGCTTCATCTGCACGAGCTGACCGAGCACCTGAAGCTCTCCCAATTCGTGATGTTCTCCTCCGGCGCCGCGATGCTGGGCGCGCCGGGCCAGGGCAACTACGCGGCGGCTAACTCCTACCTCGACGCGCTCGCTGCGCGCCGTCACGCAGCAGGGCTGGCGGGCAAGTCGCTGGCCTGGGGGCTGTGGAGCGAGGCTGGCGGCATGGCCTCGGAGTTGGAGGAGGGCGGGCTCGCGCAGATCAGGCGGCTGGGCATCGACGCGCTCACCAACGAGCAGGCGCTGGCGCTGTTCGACGCTGCGCTGGCCAGCGACCGCGTGCAACTCGTGCCGATGCGCTTCGAGTGGGCGGTGCTGCGCTCTCACGCTCGCGCGGGGCTGCTAGCGCCGCCGCTGCGCGACCTGGTGTTGGTCGCAGGTCGGCGCAAACGCGCAGCCACGCTCGCACAGCGCCTCGCCGGCGTGCCAGAAGACGAGCGTGACGCGCTCGTGCTGGAGCTCGTGCGCGGCCAGGTAGCGATCGTGCTGGGTCACGACTCCCCTGGGAGCGTCGAGATCGACCGCTCCTTCGAGGAGCTCGGCTTCGACTCGCTGGCGGCCGTCGAGCTGCGCAACCGCCTCGCTCACATGCTCGACAAGCGGCTGCCTGCGACGCTGGTTTTTGACCATCCGACGGTTGCTGCGGTGGCCGACTTCGTGCGCTCGCAGGTCGGCGACATCGCGGCGCCACAGCCTGCGATCGACGACGCGCTGGACAGGCTCGAGAAGACGCTCGCCGTGATGGCCAACGGCGAGCGCGAGCGCGTCGACGCCCGCTTGCGTGGGCTGCTGTCGTCGATCGGCGTCGGCACACCGGCCGCACTCGACAGGCAGCGCATCGAATCAGGCACGGCAGAGGAGATCTTCGAGATGATCGACAACGAGCTGGGGCTGGAGCAGTCCGGCGAGGTGGCGCGATGAGCGAGGGGAATGGGTCGGCGGAGCAGCAGAAGCTGCTCGAATACCTCAAGCGCGTGACGGTCGATCTGGCCGACGCGAAGGAGCGGCTGCAGAAGTACGAGGATCGCGCCGCCGAACCGGTGGCGATTGTGGGTATGGGCTGTCGTTTTCCGGGTGGGGTGTGTTCGCCTGAGGATTTGTGGAAGTTAGTTGTTTCTGGTGGGGATGCGGTGTCTGGTTTTCCCACGGATCGTGGTTGGGATTTGGAGGGGTTGTTTGATCCGGATCCGGAGTCTTTGGGGACGTCGTATGTGCGTGAGGGTGGGTTTTTGCATGATGCGGGTGAGTTTGATGCGGGGTTTTTTGGTGTTAGTCCGCGTGAGGCGTTGGCGATGGATCCGCAGCAGCGGTTGTTGTTGGAGTGTGCGTGGGAGGCGTTTGAGAGCGCTGGTATAGATCCAACCACCCTCCGTGGCAGCAACACCGGCACCTTCGCCGGACTGATGTACCACGACTATGCGGTGGCGGCCGCCTCCAACACTAGGAGCGACGAGTTCGAGGGATATCTCATGTTCGGCTCGGCACCGAGTGTGGCATCGGGTCGGTTAGCGTACGTTTTTGGTTTTGAGGGGCCGGCAGTTTCGGTGGATACAGCGTGTTCGTCGTCGTTGGTGGCATTGCATTTGGCGTGCGGTGCACTACGCAAAGGCGAGTGCTCGTTTGCTTTGGCGGGCGGGGTGACCGTCCTCGCCCTGCCCGGGGTCTTTGTTGAGTTTTCGCGTCAGCGTGGGTTGGCGATGGATGGGCGGTGTAAGTCGTTTGCGGCTGGTGCGGATGGGACTGGTTGGGCTGAGGGTGCGGGGTTGTTGTTGTTGGAGCGTTTGTGTGATGCTCGGCGATTGGGGCATCGGGTGCTGGGGTTGGTGCGTGGTAGTGCGGTGAATCAGGATGGGGCGAGTAATGGCTTGACTGCGCCGAATGGGCCTTCGCAGGAAAGGGTGATTCGGCAGGCGTTGGCGAATGCTGGTGTGGGGGCTGGTGAGGTTGACGTGGTTGAGGCGCATGGGACGGGGACGGCATTGGGTGATCCGATTGAGGCGCAGGCATTGTTGGCGACGTATGGTCGGGAGCGGGTGGGGGGTCCGTTGTGGCTGGGGTCGATTAAGTCGAATATTGGTCATGCGCAGGCGGCGGCTGGTGTTGGTGGTGTGATCAAGATGGTCATGGCGATGCGTCATGGGGTGTTGCCGCCGACGTTGCACGTGGATGAGCCTTCGCCGCATGTGGATTGGTCGGTGGGTGAGGTTGAGCTGTTGCAGGAGGCTATGCCGTGGCTGGCGGGGGAGCGTCCGCGGCGGGTGGGAGTTTCTTCGTTTGGGATTAGTGGGACGAACGTGCATGTGGTGTTGGAGGAAGCGCCTGCGGTTGAGGAGCCCGAGTCCGAGGGTAGGGCTGGGCTTGATTTGGGGGTGATGCCGTGGTTGGTGTCGGGGAAGAGTGAGGCTGCTGTTCGTGCGCAGGCAGAACGGTTGTGTGAGTTTGTGCAGAGGTCTTCTGAGGTTGGGTTGTTGGATGTCGCTTATACGTTAGCTGTAGGTCGTGCGCGGTTTGGGGAGCGTGCGGCGGTGGTTGGCGGTGATCGTGAGAGTTTGCTTGCTGGTTTGGAGGCGTTGGCGGCGGGTGAGGTCGCTGGTGGTGTGGTGCGGGGTGTGGCGCGGTCTGGGAAGACAGCGTTCATGTTCACAGGGCAGGGTGCCCAGCGGGCTGGGATGGGTGCAGGTTTGTATGAGTGTGTTCCGGTGTTCGCGGGTGTGCTGGATGAGGTGTTTGCTGAGTTTGATGGATTGTTGAGGCGGTCTTTGCGTGAGGTGATGTTTGCGGGAGAAGGGTCTGATGAGGTGGTGTTGTTGGATCAAACGGAGTTCACGCAGCCTGCTTTGTTCGCGTTGGAGGTGGCGCTATGTCGGCTGGTGCAGTCTTGGGGTATCAAGCCGGATGTGTTGATTGGTCATTCGGTTGGTGAGCTGGTCGCGGCGCATGTCGCGGGGGTGTTCTCGCTTACTGATGCTTGTGCGTTGGTCGCGGCGCGAGCGCGGTTGATGAGTGTGCTGCCGGGAGGTGGCGCGATGCTCGCATTGGAGGCTTCTGAGAGTGAAGCGTTGGAGAGCCTTGCCAGGTTCGAGGGGAGGGTGTCGTTGGCGGCGGTGAATGGGCCGCGCGCGGTTGTGTTGTCTGGTGATGGGGACGCGGTCGGGGAGTTGGAGTCTGTTTGGCGGGAGCAGGAGCGCAGGACGATGCGTTTGCGGGTCAGTCATGCGTTTCATTCGCCCTTGATGGAGCCGATGCTGGCGGAGTTCGGCGAGATCGCTGCGGGGATCGAGTATGGGCGGCCGCAGATCCCGGTCGTGTCGAACGTGTCGGGTGGGTTGGCTGGTGAGGATGAGCTTTGCAGCGCGGAGTATTGGGTCAGGCACGTGCGTGAGGCGGTTCGTTTTGGTGACGGTGCGCGTGCGGTGCTTGGGGCGGGCGCTGAGCGGTTGTTGGAGCTTGGTCCTGGTGAAGTGTTGTGCGCGATGGTTGGGGAGTGCTTGAGCGAATCCGAGCTTGATGACGTGCTGCTCGCGTCGGCGTTGCGTGCGCGTGAGGGGGAGTTGGAGTCGCTGGTGGGGATGCTCGCGTGGGTTGATGCGGATGGTGTCGCGGTGGACTGGGCGTCGTTCTTTAAGGGTGGTGGCGCGCGGCAGGTGCAGCTGCCGACTTATGCGTTTCAGCGTGAGCGTTATTGGCTGCCGCCCGAACGGGGGGGCGGTGATCTATCGGCAGTGGGTATCGAGGCGACGGGTCATCCGTTGCTCGGCGCGGCGGTGGAGCTCGCGGGGGCACAGGGTTGGGCGTTGACGGGCCGAGTGTCGTTGGCGACGCATCCCTGGCTGGCTGATCATGCGGTCTTCGACACCGTGCTGTTGCCCGGCACGGCGTTCTTGGAGTTCGCGCTGAACGCTGGTGCCCGTGTTGGTTGTGAGCTGGTCGAGGAGCTGACGTTGGAGATGCCGCTGATCTTCGAGGAGCACAGCACGATGCAGTTGCAGATCGCCGTCGATGACGCGGATCCCGACAGCGGCACGCGACAGATCGCGATCTACTCCCGCGCGCACACCTCCAAGACCGAAACCATTAGCGACGGCAGCGACGAGCAGCAGGAGGGCGCGCAGTGGGTCAGGCACGCCAGCGGCACGCTTGCGCCCATGGACCCCGAAGAACAGCCCCAGCCACCGATGCAACAGCTCCGCGACAGCGCATGGCCACCTCCCGGAGCCCAGCCAATACAGACCGAGGAGCTATACGACCGCCTAGCGGATGTCGGCTTCGGCTACGGCCCCGCCTTTCAAGGCACCACGGCCGCCTGGCGAGACGACACCACCATCTACGCCGAACTACGCCTAGCCGACCAACAAACACGCGAAGCCGCTTACTACCAGCTCCACCCCGCACTACTCGACTCAGCATTCCATCCGGTCGTCAACGAGCTCGCCGCCGACGTCGCTGGCAGCCTGCGGTTGCCGTTTGCGTGGTCGGGTGTGCGTGTATTTGGCGGTGGTGTAAGTGGCTTGCGGGTGCGTGTTGCTCCTGTCGGGCAGGAGGGTGCGCTGCAGATCGCGGCGTTGGACGAGGATGGAGCGCCGGTGCTGTATGTGGACTCGCTCGCCTCGCGGGCCGTACAGACCGAGCAGCTACGTAGCCTGCCGCGCGCCGAGCAGGAGTCCCTCTACCGCCTCGACTGGGACGAGCTCCCCCTACAAGACTCCCCGAACGGCTACTCCCAACGCCTAACACTCATTGGAGAACTAGACCCCCCGGGACTGGCCGCACAAGAGCTCAACACTCAAGAGGCCTCTACGCAGGACCCTGCCGCTCAGGAGCCCGACGGGCAAGAGTCTGCCGGTGTTCAGACCGTCGAGCGTTATCCGAGCCTCGCGGAGTTGCGCGCCGCGATCGACGAGCAGAGGGTCACGCCTCCCGACGCTGTGCTGATCGCGCCGCCAACCAGCACCAGTCGATCCGGGGAGCCCGCCGAGGAGGGGCAAGCCGAGGGTGTGGCAGGGGTTGCGCGTGCGAACGTGCAGGCGACGCTGGCGTTGCTGCAGGAGTGGGTCGCCGATGAGCGGTTCGCCGAGACACAATTGGTGCTCGTCACCCAGGGCGCGGTCGCGACCACGATCGAGGAGTTCCCCGACCTCACGATCGCGCCGCTCTGGGGACTCGTGCGTAGCGCCCAATCCGAGCATCCCAGCCGCTTCCTACTGATCGACCTCGACCCTAATCCCAATCAACCCAACCCCGACCAGCCCCGTTGGCCCGCGCTCCTCACTGCCGAGGAGCCCCAAATCGCCATCCGCAACGACACACCTCACACACCACGACTAGCCCGCGTGAGTGCGTTCGATGACGCAGGTGCGCACCAGGAGCGGCAGGGCTCAGGGCTGGCTGGCGGGACGGTCTTGGTGACGGGTGGGACTGGTGGTTTGGGTGGTTTGGTGGCTCGTCGCTTGGTTAGTGAGGGTGTGGGGCGATTGTTGTTGGTGAGCCGTCGCGGTTTGGAGGCTGGTGGTGCGCGGGAGTTGGTGGGGGAGTTGGAGGCTGCCGGCGCGTGTGTGAGTGTTGTTGCGTGTGATGTGTCTGATCGTGAGGCGTTGGCTGATGTGATCGGTTCGGTCTCTGCTGAACATCCGCTGGTTGGTGTGTTTCATGTGGCTGGTGTGCTGGAGGATGGGGTTATTGAGTCGTTGGATATGGGGAAGGTTGAGCGGGTGCTGCGTCCGAAGATTGACGCTGCTTGGCACTTGCATGAGTTGACTGAGGGTTTGGATTTGTCAGAGTTTGTGTTGTTTTCGTCGGCGGCTCCGTTGTTGGGGGGTGCGGGGCAGGGGAATTACGCGGCGGCGAATGGTTTTCTTGATGCGCTTGCTCATTGGCGTCGTGCGCGGGGTTTGGTGGGGATTTCGTTGGCGTGGGGTTTGTGGGGTCAGGAAAGTGGTATGGCTGAGCGATTGGATGAAGTGGCGTTGGAGCGTTTTGGTCGCTTGATACATGCGCGGATGGGGATGTTGCCGTTGGAGCCTGAGCAGGGTTTGCGGTTGTTTGATGTTGCGCGTCGTTTGGGTGAGGCGTTGGTTGTGCCGGTGCGGTTGGATGGGGTGGCTTTGCGTGCGCAAGCGCGGGCTGAGACGTTGCCTTCGTTGTTGCGTGGGGTGGTGCATCGGCCGGCGCGTCGCGAGCGTAAGGGTGGTGGTTCGTTGGCGCGGCGTTTGGCAGGGGTGCCTGAGGGCGAGTGGGAGGGCATGGTGTTGGAGTTGGTGCGTGACCAGGTCGCCGCCGTCCTCGGCCACGACACACCACAAGCGATCGACATGCAGTCGAGCTTCAAGGACCTCGGCTTTGACTCCTTGACGGCGGTCGAGTTGCGCAACCGTTTGAACAAGATCACCACCCTGCGGCTACCCTCGACGTTGGTGTTCGACCATCCGACGCCCGCCGCGGTCGCCAAGCTGTTGCGCTCGCGCGTCAACGGCGCCCAGGTGGCGACGAAGGCCGTGGCGCACCGGCAGGCGGCTTTGTCTGAGCCGGTGGCCATTGTGGGTATGGGGTGTCGTTTTCCGGGTGGGGTGTGTTCGCCTGAGGATTTGTGGGAGTTAGTTGTTTCTGGTGGGGATGCGGTGTCTGGTTTTCCCACGGATCGTGGTTGGGATTTGGAGGGGTTGTTTGATCCGGATCCGGAGTCTTTGGGGGCGTCGTATGTGCGTGAGGGTGGGTTTTTGCATGATGCGGGTGAGTTTGATGCCGGGTTTTTTGGTGTTAGTCCGCGTGAGGCGTTGGCGATGGATCCGCAACAGCGGTTGTTGTTGGAGTGTGCGTGGGAGGCGTTCGAGCGGGCGGGTATCCCCCGGTATCGCTGCGGGGCAGCGATACCGGCACCTTCATCGGCGTGATGTATCAGGACTATGGATTCATCGCCAGCTCGGGAGCGATGACGCAAACCACCGAAGGCTTCCTGGCAACCGGCAGTGGGGCCAGTGTTGCGTCGGGGCGGTTGGCTTATACGTTTGGGCTTGAGGGGCCGGCACTATCGGTGGATACGGCGTGTTCGTCGTCGCTGGTGGCGTTGCATTTGGCGTGTGGGGCGTTGCGGGGCGGGGAGTGTTCGTTGGCCCTTGCCGGCGGCGCGACGATCATGCCAACACCCTTTTTGTTTATTGAGTTTTCGCGGCAGCGTGGTTTGGCGGTGGATGGTCGGTGTAAGTCGTTTGCTGGGTGTGCGGATGGTACTGGTTGGGCTGAGGGTGTGGGTGTGTTGTTGTTGGAGCGTTTGTGTGATGCGCAGCGGTTGGGGCACGGTGTGTTGGGTTTGGTGCGCGGGTCGGCGGTGAATCAGGATGGGGCGAGTAATGGGCTGACTGCGCCGAATGGACCGTCGCAGGAGCGAGTGATTAGTCAGGCGTTGGCGAATGCGGGTGTGTCGGCTGGTGAGGTTGATGTGGTGGAGGCGCATGGGACGGGGACGGTGTTGGGTGATCCGATTGAGGCGCAGGCGTTGCTTGCGACTTATGGTCGGGAGCATGTGGGTGACCCGCTGTGGCTTGGGTCTATTAAGTCGAATATTGGTCACGCGCAGGCGGCGGCGGGTATGGGTGGTGTGATTAAGATGGTGATGGCGATGCGTCGTGGGTTCTTGCCTGCGACGCTGCATGTGGATGAGCCTTCGCCGTTGGTGGATTGGTCGTCCGGTGGGGTGCGGTTGTTGACTGAGGGTGTGGAGTGGCCGGAGGCTAGGCGTCCGCGACGGGTGGGGGTGTCGTCGTTTGGGATTAGTGGGACGAATGTGCATGTGGTGTTGGAGGAGGCTCCGGTGGTGGAGGAGTCGCCTGAGGGTGGGGTGGCTGGGGGTTGGGATGTGGGTGCGGTCGTGCCGTTGTTGGTGTCGGGTAGGAGTGGTGGTGCGTTGCGGGCGCAGGCGGAGCGGTTGGCCGGGTTTTTGCGGGAGCGGCCGGAGCTTGATTTGGTGGATGTGGCGTTTACGTTGGCTTTCTGCCGGGCGCGGTTTGGGGAGCGTGCGGCCGTGGTTGGTGGTAGTAGGGAGGGTTTGTTGGAGGGGTTGGAGGCGGTTGCACGGGGTGAGGCTGGCGGCGGTGTGGTTGGTGGTTGCGTGAGGTCTGGCAAGGTGGCGTTTTTGTTTACGGGACAGGGTGCGCAGCGAGCAGGGATGGGGATGGGCTTGTATGAGCGTTTTCCAGTGTTTGCCGAGGCGTTGGATGGTGTGTGTGGTGAGCTTGATGGGTTGTTGGGGTGGTCTTTGCGGGAGTTGTTGTTTGCTGGAGAGGGGTCTGTCGAGGTGGGGTTGTTGGATGAGACGGGGTTCACGCAACCGGCGTTGTTTGCGTTGGAGGTGGCACTTTGTAGGTTGTTGGAGTCGTGGGGGGTGAAGCCGGATTTGTTGGTGGGGCATTCGGTGGGGGAGCTGGTCGCGGCGCATGTGTCGGGGGTGTTGTCGCTTGCTGATGCTTGTGCGCTGGTCGCGGCGCGGGCGCGGTTGATGAGTGGGCTGCCTGCTGGTGGGGGGATGCTTGCGGTGGAGGGTTCTGAGGGTGAGGTGTTGGAGGGGCTTGTGAGGTTTGAGGGGCGGTTGTGTGTAGCGGCGGTGAATGGGCCGCGAGCGGTGGTGGTGTCGGGTGACGGGGATGCGGTGGTGGAGTTTGAAGGGGTGTGGTCGAGGCGGGGTCGCAGGACGCGGCGTTTGCGTGTCAGTCATGCGTTTCATTCGCGGCTAATGGAGCCGATGTTGGAGGAGTTTGGGCGGGTTGCGGCTGGGTTGGAGTTCGGGCGGATGGGGATCCCGATCGTGTCGAATGTGTCGGGTGGTTTGATGGATGAGGCGCAGATCGCCTCGCCCGGGTATTGGGTAAGGCATGTGCGTGAGGCGGTGAGGTTTGGTGATGGCGTGCGGGCGTTGCATGAGGCGGGTGTCACGCTGTGGCTTGAGTTGGGGCCGGATGGGGTGTTGTGCGCGATGGCGAGTGCTTGTTTGAGTGAGGAGGAGCAGCGGGATGCGGCGTTCGCACCCGTGTTGCGGGGTGGCCGGGACGAGGTCCAGACGCTGCTCGGCGCGGTGGCGTTGGCTGACGCGCATGGAGTGAGCGTGGATTGGGAAGCATTTTTTGAAGGCAGCGGCGGGCGACCCGTGGAGCTGCCTACGTACGCGTTTCAGCGTGAGCGTTACTGGCTGATGCCCGAGCGCAGCACCGGCGACCTATCGGCCGCGGGGCTGCGCTCCAGTGCCCACCCCTTGCTTGGCGCGGCTATCGCGCTCGCGGGGGAAGAAGGGTGGGCGTTCACGGGGCGCTTGTCCGCGGCGTCCCCCCCATGGCTTGCCGACCACGCGGTCTTCGACATCGTGCTTTTGCCTGGCACCGCGTTCATGGACCTCGCGCTCGCCGCTGGCGCGCAGGTCGGGTGTGAGACGATCGAGGAGCTTACCCTCCAAGCACCATTGATCCTCCCACACGAGGGAGCGCTGCAGCTGCAGCTGACGCTCGGGGAACCCGACCCCGACACGGGCTGGCGCCAAATCGCCATTTACTCACGATCCACGCTCGAGGATGAGTCGCCGTGGGTCAATCACGCCAACGGCGTACTCGCACCAGCACAGGGCTCCACCAACGGAGGCAACGAAGACCCGGCCGCCGCGGCGCTCGCGCGGATGGCCGCAGAGAATTGGCCGCCTAGCAATACTGAGGAACTACCGGTAGATGGGCTGTATGAGCGTCTGGCGGATGTAGGGTTCGCCTATGGTCCGGCGTTCCAGGGCGCCACGGCGGCATGGCGACGCGGACGAGAGGTTTTCGCGGAGGTCTCGCTAGCGGAGGAGCAAGCCCGCGAAGCGTCCGGTTATGCGCTGCACCCGGCGCTGCTCGACAGCGCGTTTCACCCAATCATCAGCACACTGGATGAGGGTCTCGATTCAGGCACACTGCGACTGCCGTTCTCCTGGGCTGGGGTCCGAGTCTACGAGCCCGGAGCGAGAACGCTGCGCGTCCACATCACAGCCGCCGGCGAGAACGCGCTGCAGATCACCGCAGTGGACGAGCACAACACCCCGGTGCTCACCGTCCAAGCGCTCGAGACCCGTCCCGTAGCCGCCGAGCAGCTCCACAAAGCAGCCCGCGCAATCAGCCCAACCCTCCAGCAAGGCTCCCTCTACCGAATGCGCTGGGAGACGATCACACTCCCTACCTCCACCGATCAACCCACCCCCCGACTAACCCTCATCCAGCCCACACCAACCCACCCATCGCTACTCGACAGCGAGGTCGTCGAACAGCATCAGACCCTCGCCGACCTGCAACACGCACTCGACGCCGGTACCCCACCACCCCACGCAGTACTCCTCCCCATTCCCCCAACCAACCCAGCCCCACCTGACACCAACCAGGACCCAGCCAATCCCCTCCAGAATAGCGACTCCTACACCTCGGACCTTCCCCAAACCACGCACCACAACATTCACCAAACGCTCAAGCTCCTCAAAGACTGGCTCGCCGACGAGCGCCTCACCGACACACGCCTGGTGTTCATCACCCAAGGTGCCCTTGCCACCAACCAACACGAGCTGCCCGACCTCACCACCGCACCACTCTGGGGCCTGCTCCGCAGCGCCCAAGCCGAGCACCCTGGACGCTTCCAAATCGTCAACCTCGACCCCGATAACCCCAACCAAACACCACCCTGGTCCACCCTACTCAACACCTCCGAACCACAACTCGCAATCCGCAGCAACACATCACACACACCACGCCTCACACCCGCCACCGACGAGCGACTGACCGAGCCCCCCAGCGTCGGGGCTTGGTCGCTCGGAATACAGCGTCCGGGAACCCTGGACGGCTTGGCGTTGCTACCCAACGCGCACGCCGAACGGGCGCTGGCGCCCGACGAGGTCAGGCTCGCCATGCATGCGGCAGGCGTGAACTTCCGCGACGTGCTGCTGGCGCTTGGTCACTACCCCGGTGCCGCGCCGCTCGGCGGGGAGGGCGCGGGGGTAGTGCTTGAGGTGGGATCGCAGGTGCGCGATTTGGCGCCGGGAGACCGCGTGATGGGTACCTTTGGAGAGGCGTTCGGGCCGGTGGCGGTGGCTCTGCGCCAGTTGCTTGCGCCGATCCCCGAGCAGTGGTCGTTTACACAGGCCGCAGCTGTGCCAGTCGCGTTCCTGACGGCCCGCTACGGGCTTCTCGATCTTGCCGGGCTCAGTGCGGGAGAGGCTGTGCTGGTGCACGCGGGGGCCGGCGGTGTGGGCATGGCGGCCATACAGTTTGCCCATCATCTCGGCGCGGAGGTCTTCGCGACGGCAAGCCCGGGGAAGTGGCCGGCGCTGCGAAAGCTTGGACTGCGGGACGACCACATCGCTTCTTCGCGGGATCTCCAGTTCGTCGAGCGGTTCACGAGGGTCACCGACGGCAGGGGTGTGGACGTTGTGCTGAACTCGCTTGCGGGTGAGTTCGTAGACGCCTCGCTGCGACTGCTGCCGCGAGGTGGACGGTTCATCGAGATGGGCAAGGTAGACACCCGTGACGCCGACCGGGTAGGTGCGGAGTGGCCGGGCGTGCGCTACAGGGCGTTCGACGTCGCTGAGGCTGGACCTGAGCGGTTGCAACAACTGCTGGTTGAGGTGCTCGATCTATTCGCCACCGATGAGTTGCGCCTTCCGCCGATTCGCACCTGGGACGTGCATCGCGCGCCTGAAGCGTTCCGTCATCTGCGGGAGGCTCGCCACGTAGGCAAGGTGGTGCTCACCATGCGAGCGCCGTCGGCCTGGTCGGGGACGGTGTTGGTGACGGGTGGTACTGGTGGTTTGGGTGGGTTGGTGGCGCGTCATTTGGTTGGTTTGGGGGCGCGACACTTGTTGTTGGTGAGTCGTCGTGGTGGTGGGGCTGAGGGTGTGGGTGAGTTGGTGGGAGAGTTGGAGAGGTTGGGTGCGTGTGTGAGTGTGGTGGCGTGTGATGTGGGTGACCGGGAGGCGTTGGCGGAGGTGTTGGCGGAGGTGCCTGTGGATTATCCGTTGTCGGCGGTATTTCATACGGCGGGGGTGTTGGAGGATGGGGTGGTTGAGTCGTTGGGGGTGGAGCAGGTTGAGAGGGTGTTGCGTCCGAAGGTGGATGGAGCGTGGCATTTGCATGAATTGACGGCGGGATCGGGTTTGGCGGAGTTTGTGTTGTTTTCTTCGGCGGCGCCACTGTTGGGGGGTGCGGGTCAGGGTAACTATGCGGCGGCGAATGGGTTTTTGGATGCACTTGCGCAGCGGCGTCGTGCGGAGGGGTTGGCGGGGGTGTCGTTGGCATGGGGTTTGTGGGAGCAGGAGAGTGGTATGGCCGCAGGTTTGGATGAGGCTGGGTTGGAGCGGTTTGGCCGGTTGATTCATGCCCGTATGGGGATGTTGCCGTTGGAGCCCGAGGAGGGGCTGCGGTTGTTGGATGAGGGGCGTGGTGTGGGGGAGGCGTTAGTCGCGGCGGTGCGTTTGGATGGTGTGACGTTGCGAGCGCAGGCGCGGGCTGGTGTGTTGCCAGGGTTGTTGCGGGGTGTGGTGGCCGCGCCGGCGCGGCGTGAGCGTGGTGGTGGCTCGTTGGCGCGGCGGTTGGCCGGTGTGCCGTCCGCAGAGTGGGAGGGGGTGGTGTTGGAACTCGTGCGTTCTCAGGTCGCCGCCGTCCTCGGCCACGACACCCTCGAGACAATCGATGCTGGGCGCAGTGTGCACGAACTTGGACTGGACTCGCTGACCTCCGTCGAACTGCGCAACCGGCTGAGCCACGCCAGCGGAGTGCGTCTGCAGGCGTCGATGGTGTTTGACAACCCGACTCCCGAAGCGATGGCGATGCATTTGTGTGAGCAGCTGAAAAAGAAAGGTGCGCCGGACCAGACGCCGGGTGCTGCCGTGCAAAACGAGAGCGGTACCGGCTCGTTCGGCGTGCTGTTGCGAAGCGCTCACGCGCGCGGAGCGATCACCGGTTTCATCCCGCTGCTCAGGGAGGCGTCGATGTTCTGTGCCACTTTCGACTCGGTCACCGAACTGAGAGCTCCGCCACAACTCGTCGCACTCGCCAGGGGAGGCGGTCCGCGCCTGGTGTGTCTTCCTTCCTTCCTGCCCGGCTCCGGTCCGCATCAGTTTGCGCGACTTTCACGCGCGTTGGGAGACGCCCGGAGTGTCAGCGCGTTCGTGCTGCCGGGCTTCCGGACCGCGGAGACACTGCCATCCTCATGGGCGGTTGCGATTGAAGCGCTCGCCGTATCGCTGAACGAGATCGCCGGCCGTGAGCCGTTCGTGCTGGTCGGCTATTCCACCGGTGGGGCGCTCGCGCATGCGCTCGCCGGACTGCTTGAGGAGCGGCGGCGCGGTCCCGCTGGGGTGGTGCTGATCGATACCTACGCTCCGGCCCCCGAGGAGCGGCGACGTGCGATTCTGGCCGAGGTGCTCGGGCTGATTGTGGAGCGCGAACACGAGCTCATGTCGCTGGACGACGCCAACCTACTCGCGCTCGGCGCGTATCTGCGCATGCTAGACGAATGGAAGCCCGTGCCCATCGAGGCTCCGTCCCTGTTGATTCGCGCACGCGAGTCCGTTGACGCCGACTCTGGGGAAGAGGACGCGCCGGAGTGGCTCAGGCCGCAGACAGTGATCGAGGTGCATGGCGATCACTTCGCGGTGATCGAGAGCGCGGCCGCAGAGAGCGCGGCCGCCGCCGATGCATGGCTGAGCAGGCGCGTGGATTGAGATAGGGGACTCGCGCGGACGGTTGATGGGTAGGGTTGCCGACCCCGATTTGACCGGGCCGCCACAACATACCTACGATCCAGAGACAACCGAGTCAAGAGGATTTCGATGCCCACCGATCATTCGTCTGCCGCAACTACTCAGCATGGTTCCGGGGTGAGAGCCGCACTTCGCCGTCTCCGGGCCAAAGCGATGTTCGCCGTCTCCTTCTGGGGAACCACCGAAAACGACCTCAAGCATAATTTTCCCTGCGACCGATACGTGCAGCAACCGCACGCTCACTATTACCGCGCGATCGACATCCAGGCGTCGGCGGAGGTCGTGTATCGATGGCTTTGCCAGCTTCGCATCGCCCCCTATAGCTACGACTGGATCGACAACTACTGCCGTCGCAGCCCGCGACGACTGATTCCGGGCGTTGACGATCTCAGGGTCGGGCAACGTTGGTTTCTGAAAATATTCGAACTCGTCGAGTTTGAGCCTGGCAGGCGAATTACCCTGCGTATCGCGCGTGCGCGCTGGTTTTGGGGTTCGGATGTGGGCGCGACCTATCTGCTGCTGCCGTACGACGAGCACCGCTGCCGAGTGGTGGTCAACGTGGTCACACACGCCAACTCGGGTGTGCTGCCAGAGCTCCGTCGCAGGATCTATCCGTGGGGTGAGCTGCTGATGATGAGAAAGCAGCTGATCACCTTCAAGCGCCTGGCCGAGAAGCATGCACGCGCCGGGGTCCAGAATGCGGGCGCGATCTCCGCTGCTCGCAACGGGGATGGTGACGGTGAGCCGGCAGCCACCACCGTGAGTCCCTTCATCGCCGATGTCGTCCGTCGCGCGCCCAGAGAAACCTCCTAGGCACGGCCGATCGAGAGAGGCTTCGAGATGAACGCGACTCAGATTCAGTCTCCGTTCGCTGCTGCCGCGGAGCAGGCGGTGCGGGTGTCGCCGATCAGCGAGCAGGACGCCGCCGAGGGCGCGCGGATCCTCTTCGAGGCGTTCCACGATCTGTACGATTATCACCGCTTTCCAGGCGCCTATCCAACGCCAGAGTTTGCCGCCCGGGTGATCGAGGGGCTGATCGCCCACCCCGCGATCTGGGGCGTGGCGGCCCATAGCGACGGCGAACTGCTCGGCACGTCGTTCCTGGACGAGCGCGGTCTGGTCAAGGCAGTGGGTCCGGTGAGCGTCGATCCTCGGGCACAGACCCGCGGAGTGGGCCGCAGCCTTACACGGGCAGTGCTCGATCGGGCCGGAGCGGGGGCGGATGTGCGGTTGCTGCAGGATGCTTTCAACAGGATGTCGCTGGCTTTGTATGTGTCGATGGGATTCGAAGTTCGAGAGGCGCTGGTGCTGCTCGCGGGGCAACTCCGCGGCGCCTTTCGGTCCGCGCACGAGGTGCGCCCCCTGGAAAACGAGGATGTCGAGCAGTGCGAGCGGTTGTGTGTAGACGTGCACGGCTTCGATCGCACGCGCGAGTTGCGCGACGCCACGGGAGACGCGATGTGCTCGCCGATCGTCGCGATTCGCGAAGGGGCGATTGTGGCGTATGCGACCACGCTCAACTACTTCCCCGCCGCCTACGCGGTGGGGCGCAACGAACACGACCTGCAGGGTCTCATCGCAGGCGCGGCCGCGCTGGCGCGCAAGCCGCTGTCGTTCCTGTTGCCGACACATCAGGGGGCGCTGTTGCGCTGGTGCCTGGAGGAAGGGATGCGGGTGATCAAGCCTATGACGTACATGACCACTTCCGCCTACAGTCGGCCTCGGGGAGGGTGGCTGCCCTCGGTAATGTACTGAGCCGCGCTCGTGCTGCGCGCGGCGCACAGGTATCTGAATGGCGCGGTGCCGCGGAACTCGTTTTTGACCCTCTTGGATCGGCAACGTAGCATCGGCACGCCGACATATTGATCGCGAGGAGTGTGACAAGACATGGCTAGCGCAAACGGCATATCGACGAGGGGCGTGTCGCGCTCCGGCTCAGGCGAACCGCCGAAGGTGTGCTTGATCGGGGCAGGCTCTACGGGAATAACCACCGCCAAGGCATTGTATGAGCGGGGGATCCCGTTCGATTGCTTCGAGCGATCTGACACCGTTGGCGGGTTGTGGGTCTACAACAACAAGAACGGGGTGGCGGCAGCCTATCGAGACCTGTGCATCAACACGTCCAAGCCGCGGATGCAGTACTCCGACTACCCGATCCCGGACAGTTACCCAGACTTCTGTCACCACACCTATTTGGCGCGCTACTTCTCCGACTATGTCAACCACTTCGGCTTCCGCCACAAGATCACGTTCGAAACAAACGTCGAGCACGCCGAGCTGCGTGAAGACAAGCTGTGGGAGGTTGAGCTGGACACGGGGGAGACACGGCTGTACGACATGTTGTTGGTGGCCAACGGCCACCACTGGAATCCACGCTGGCCGGACCCGCCAATCAAGGGAGCTGAGCACTTTACCGGCGTGCAAATGCACTCACACACATACCGCGACAACTCTATCTTCAGCGGCAAGCGGGTGGTGGTCGTGGGAATGGGCAACTCGGCGATGGATATCGTCGTCGAGGCGTCATACGTGGCGAAGAGCACCACCCTCGTTGTTCGCGAAGGCGCCTGGATCCTTCCCAAGTACCTGTTCGGAAGGCCCTGGGATCAGTATCCCGAACACCCCCAACTGCCGTTTGCGTTGCGACGCCTCATCAAAGAAAATCTCATTCTGCTGATTGTCGGCAACCCGGAAAACTTTGGGCTGCCCAAGCCCAAGCACAAGATTCTGGCGTCGCACGGCACTGTCTCCAGTAGGCTGTTCGATCGACTGGCGCACGGAGCGATCACACCCAAGCCGGAGATCGAATCGCTCGACGGCGAAACGGTACGCTTCATCGACAACACCAGCGTCAACGCAGATATCATCGTGTACTGCACGGGGTACAAGATCACCTTCCCGTTCTTCGATGAAACCTTCTGCTCGATTCCGGATAACCAGATCGAGCTGTTCCGGCGCGCGTTCGATCCCGCGATCCCCAACCTGGCGTTCATGGGCCTGCTCCAGCCGCAGGGGGCGACGATGCCGATCGCGGAGGCTCAGGGCGTGTGGATGGGGGAGTACCTACTGGGTCGCTATGCGCTTCCCGATCCCGCCAAGATGAAGGCCGACATCGACGCCGATCAAGCGGCGATACGCGAGCGCTACGTGCGTTCGCGGCGGCACACCATCCAGGTGGATGTCAAGGACTATCTCTACCAACTTGCCAAAGAGCGCCGCGCCGGAGAACGCCGGGCGCGGGCGAAAGGCTTCCGCCCGCCGATCGAGGCCCGCGCGGCGTGCGCGGCACCGCCATCCTTGCACCGCTAGTGGGGCCGTCCGGAAGTGATGCGGCTCATGCGGCGCGGGCGAGGGGCTGGGGCTCGTGACGGGTGATCTTCTCGATTACGGCATCGAGCTTGGCTCGGGTGAAGGTCCATTGGAAGGGTTGGGCGAGGGTGCGATAGTGCTGGCCGAAGTCCATCAGGTGTCGAGCCAGTTCGGGGAGGGTGGCGAAGTCGTTGGGTGTTAGGGCCTTGCGCTGCACGATCGAGAAGTAGATCTCGATCTGGTTCAGCCACGAGGCGTGGATGGGAAGGTGGATCAGCCTGGCGTTCGGGTACGCCTCGGTCATCCGTTTGATGGAGGTTTTCCCGGCGTGGCTGGAGCCGTTGTCTACGACCCAGTAGACGGTGCGGGCAGACCGGTAGGGCTCGACCTTCATGACCTGGTCCACGAGCCGTCCGAACGGGACGATCCCGGTCGTCCGCTCGATGCGGTCAAACAGGTTGGCGTGGTGGACGTCCCAGGCAGCGAGGTAGGCGAGCGTCCCACCGCGCAGGTACTCGAACTCGAGGAGCCCCGGCCGTCCCGGGCCGGGCGGGATCGTCTCGTGGTCGCGGCCGAGGGCTTGCAGCTGGGTCTTCTCATCGGCGCTGATGACGTACTCGTCCGGGCGCAGCCGCTTGCCGTCGAACACGCGGGCGTAGAGGTCAAGCGCACGGCCGGCCTTCTCGGCGAAATCAGGGTCGCGTGGAAAGATCCAGGAGCGCGTCTGCCACGGCTTGATCGCGTCCTCGTGCAGCCACCGCCAGATCGTCGAGGCCGACGCCTCAGTCACGCCACGCTCGAGCACCAGACGGTGCAGCTCAACCCGGGAGAAGCGCGAGAGCGGCAGCTCGTGGGTGCGCGGCAGCTCGCACGCGATGGCCTTGACCTCGGCGACCTGTTCCGGGGGGAAAACGACGCGGTCGACCCGACCGCGCTTGATCCTCAAGCCCATCCAGCCGCTCAGCGCAGAACCGCGATCTTCGCCGAGCAACACTGTCGGGTGAGCAGTCCAGCCGAGCGGCGATATCGATGTCCTGCATCCCCTCCGCCGCATACAGGATCATTCTCGCCCGCTGCACCACACGGAACGGCATCGTGACCGTGCAAGCCCGCCGCTCCAGCTCGACACACTCCTCCTCAGAAAGCTCGATCACATACTGGCTGGTCCGCGGCACACCACATAATTCCCCGCACCCACCGTTATCCCTCCCGATAGTCCGCAGGACTTGCGGACACGTCCACTAGGTGTCCGACGCAGCGGCCGCCCTAGTCGACTTGGCCGTCCCGGGTGTCTTGCCAGCGGCTTTGGTGGTCTTGGCCGTGCGAGGTTTCTTGCCGCTGGCTTTGGTCGTCTTGCCCGCCCGGGGTGTCTTGCCGGTGACGTCAACGGTGTTCGCAGCCTCCTTCGTCTTGGCTGCTCCGGCGGTCTTGGCGGCCGTGCTCGCCCGCTCGGCGTCGGGTGAGGCGAGCCGGAGGGCGACGACGAAGGCGTCACGCGAGGCGGCGGTCAGCTGGCGGCTATTGGGCATCTGCTCAGGGTCGATGAAGCACTGCAGCATTAGCCCGTCGCTGATCGCCATCAGTAGCGACGCGAGGTTCTTGGCATCGTCGGCTTTGAGCATGTCGCCCAGGGACTCGGAGACCATTCTCGCCACCGTGGTGCGCTGCTTGCGGTAATGCACCACGAGCTGATGGCGTTCCTTGGGCGAACGGGCAGCGCGTGCCACGATTTCGATAAACCCCAGAAAATAAGGGCGCAATGCCTCGAATTCATCGATAACCATTTCCAGGGACCGCGCCAGACGCGCCATGGGAGGCGTGTTCGGATCCATACTGGTGGTCCTTGCGACGGTCTGTGCCCACTCCTCGAAGACCATACGCGCCGCCTCGTCCAAGAGGGCGTCCTTGGAGCCGAAGTGGTAGCTGATCGAGCCCAGATTGGTGTCGGAGGCGGCGACGAGGTCCCGGGCCGTGATGGTAGCGCGTCCCGAGTCGCGCAGCAGCGTCTTCGCGGCGATCAGCAGAGCGTCGCGATGTGTTTGCCGCCTCGGGGTGGGCACTTGCTCGGGAAGATAGACACGTGTATAAGACGGTGGTATAAATCCATAAGACGCTTTGTTCCAGACCGAAGGGATACCACATGACCAGCTTGCAGGCGCCCGTCTCCTTCCCAGACTCTCCGAGCGGGGCATCCAACGCGCCGATGTTGCGCCGGGCGACCGTGGCCGACGTCGCCCAGCTCGCGGACACGCTGGCCGCAGCCTTTCGGGATGACCCAATCTACGGTTGGCTGATTCCGTCCGACGCGAAGCGGCCATCCAGCCTGCGGACGTTCTTCGCGATTCAGCTGCGCACGCTGGGTCTGGCGCGAGGAGATGTGTGGACCAGCGAGCATCTGGTGGGCGCCGCGATCACAACCCCACCGGGGATGTGGCGTCTACCGCCGACCGTGATGATGCGCAACGGGCGCCGCTTCGCGAAGGTGTTTGGCGCTCAGATGCCCCGGGCGTTGGCGTATCTGGTGCGCATGGAGCATCTGCACGTCAACGGTCCCCATCACTACGTCGCGACGGTGGGCGTATCTCCCGAAGCGCAGGGGCAGGGGTGGGGCACCAAGCTCCTGCGTCCCACGCTCGACTTGTGCGACGCGCGGAAACTGCCGGCCTATGTAGAGGCGACCTCTGAGCGCAACGCCGCGCTCTATGAGCGGCTGGGGTTTGCGCTGACGGGTGAAATGCGCATGCGCGACAGTCCGCCGTTGCGTCTGATGCTGCGCCGGCCTGCTGACTCGAGGCCACGATGACGACGGCGATCAGGCCGCGCGAAACGGCATTGCGAGGAGCGTGAGCGATGCGACGTTCGCCGTTCGTCTTGGTCGCACTGCTGTTGTCGTCGTTTGCGATCAATATCGATACCACGATCGTCAACGTAGCGCTGCCGACGTTTGTGCGGGAGATGCATGCCACCAACAGTCAACTGCAATGGATTGTTGACTCCTACAATCTAGTGTTCGCGTCGTTGCTGCTGGCGGCGGGAAGCTTCAGCGATCGTCTCGGGCGCAAGGGCATGCTGCTGGCGGGCCTCAGCCTGTTTGGGTTGGCAAGCGCCGCTGGCGGGTTTACGGGCAGCCCGGGACAGCTGATCATCGCGCGCTGCTTCATGGGCTTGGGCGCGGCGATGGTATTTCCGTCGACGCTGTCGATCATCTCCAACGTATACACCGCACGGGCGGCGCGCGCGCGCGCGATCGGGTTGTGGGGTGCTGTGGCGGGGTTGGCGATCGCGCTCGGTCCGATCATCGGCGGAGCGCTGCTGGCGCATTTTCGCTGGTCGAGCATATTCTTTGCGATGACCCCGATCGCGGCGACCGCTGCGATGCTCGTAGCGTGGCGGGTGCCCACCTCTCGTGATCCCGAGCGCCCCACGCTTGACCGTCTGGGGCTGGTGCTTTCGGTGACGGCGATGGCGCTGCTCGTGTTCACGATCATCGATGCTCCTAACTACGGCTGGACCAGCGCTCGCAGCTTCGCGGGCTTCGCCGCGGCGGCCGTGCTGCTGAGCGGGTTTGTGGCTTGGGAGCACCACGTCAAAGAGCCGATGCTCGACGTCAACCTGTTCCTCAACCCGCGCTTCACTGCCGCGTGTGGTGCGGTCACGATCGCGTTCTTCACGCTGTTCGGTTTCATCTTCCTTGTGACCCAGTTCTTCCAGTTCTTCAAGGGCTACAACCCGTTGTCAACGGGCGTGCACATGCTGCCGGTGGCGGTCTCGGTGGCCGCCGGCTCGGTGATCGGCACCAAGCTGGCGATCCGGATCGGCACCAAGCAGGTGGTCACCTGCGGGCTGGTCATGGTGGCGGTCTTCTATGCGTGGGCGGCAAACGATGTTCAATTCACTGCGTACGCGGTGATCGCCGCCCAGATGATCGTCTTCGGTGTCGGGATGGGCTTCACGAGCGCGCCCGCCACCGAGGCGATCCTCGGAGTGGTCCCGATCCACAAGGCCGGCGTGGGTTCGGCCGTCAACGACACGACACGTCTGCTTGGGGGAACGCTGGGGGTTGCAATAATCGGGAGCATCTACGCGTCGCTGTATAGTCATCGGCTGGCGCGCGGAATCCCGATTGCGCTTCCCCACCACCTCGTCAACCTCGCGCGCCGCTCAGTGGGGGGTGCGCTGGCCGTCGCCCAGGGGCTCGACCACGATGGCTGGACTGAACTCGGCGCGCCGTTGCGTCACGCCGCCACCGAAGCGTTCCACCAGGGTCTGAGTATCGGTTGTTTGGTCGCCGGTGGCTGTGCATTGGGGGGGGCGGTGATGGTCGCGCTCCTGCTTCCCTCCCACCCGGAGCGTTCCGATGCCGCGCTGCTGCCCGCTACCTCTGATCTGCGTTCCGACACCGCGCTGCCCGCCACCGCCGATCTGCGGTCGCTGCCGACGCCAGCGACCGATTGACATGGGTACCGCCGAAAAAACTGAAGGCGTAACTCATGAGTGACGGTACCGCCGAGAACACTAGCACGACTGCTGCCGATCCGGAGCGCTCGCTAACGGTGACATGGTCGGACCCGCTCGCCGCGTTGCAACTCGCACTGACGATGAGCCGCGAGGAACTGCTGCGGACGTTCACTTCGCCCGACTTCCCCAAGCCGCCAATCGCCGAGCTGCTCGGGTTCGACGTCATCGAGGTTGAACCCGGCAGGGTGCTGTTGGGGTTCTCCGCGAAGGAGTACCACTGCAACGCGATGGGCGTCGTCGCCGCCGGAGTGACCGCCACGGTGTTGGACGCGGCAATGTGGATCGCTGCCCAAACCAGTGTCGAGGATCGGCTCCTCAGCACCACCAGCCTCAGCCTGTATTTGGTCAAGCAGCTGCCCACGAGCGCGAGCGATCTGCGGGCCGAAGCTCGCGCGGTGCACATAGGCCGGAGCACGGGAACCGCCGAGGGGCGCCTGCTAGACGCCGACGGCAAGTTGTACGCACACGCGACCTCTGGTTTGATCGCCGTGGGTGGTTAGAGCTCACGACCAAATAATTGCTGCGATCGAGCGATCAAAAGCCCTAAAACACTGGGGATCTGAGTGCTCTCCGCGGCGTTTGTTAAGTCGCGAGCCCTAATGCCCTTCGGCAGTTGAGACCGTCGTGGCCGCGCTACTCCCCCCCGGCAATGCGCTTCGCGGTGAAGTTGCACTTGCCGTCCATAGGCCGCTATCACCGCCAGATTGCACATTGCACACACCCTAGATCAGAGCCAGTCGATCAAACTCCAGCCCGGCGGCCACCACGGCCGCAGCCGGACCGCACGCGAGGACAAACCCATGCGTCCGCCACCGCATCTACCGTACGGAATCTACCGTACTGAATCGCAGACATCCCAATCACCTTCAAGGTGAACCTCCTGAGCGGGTGGATTGCAGAACCTCATCAACCACAATCCTCCTCGCCCAAGGGGACATCAGAGCCCTCGACTCACTCAGCCAACGAGCGCTGACGACGAATCGAGGGTCTTTAGAGCGCCTATCAAAATGAGTGCTGTAGTTGTTGGTGGCAGATGAGGGCGGCGCCGATGGTGAGGAAGGCTTCGTGGATGTCGGCGCGCCGGTCGTAGCGGCGATCGAGGCGGCGTTGGCGGTGTAGCCAGGAGAGCGTGCGCTCGACCACCCAGCGATCTTTGCCGAGGCCCGAGCCGTGCTCGCTGTTGCGTTTGGCGATCCGTGGTGTGATCCCGCGCTCCCTGAGCGCTTCGCGATGGCGGCGACTGTCGTAAGCGCGGTCAGCGAGCAGCGCTTTGGGACGGAACTTGCCGTAGCGCCCGGTCGGCGGGACACGATCCACGAGCGGGAGAAGCTCGGTGATGTCGTGGCGGTTCCCGCCGGTCAAGATCACGGCCAAGGGGATGCCCCGCCCCTCGCAGATTATGTGGTGCTTTGAGCCCGGCCGGCGCCGGTCGACGGGCGAGGGACCTGTCTTTTCGCCCCCCCTTTTGCCCGCACATGCGAGCTGTCAACGACCGCGCGGGACCAGTCGAGCTGGCCGGCGTCCTGAAGCTCATCCAGCAGCGCTTGGTGCAAGCGTTCCCAGACCCCCGCTTCGTTCCAATCCCGCAACCTTCGCCAACACGTCATCCCCGACCCGCACCCCATCTCTTGCGGCAGATCCTCCCACGGGATACCTGTTTTCAGCACGAACAGGATGCCCGTCAGAGCCTGCCGATCAGGCACCCGCTTGCGCCCCGGATACCGATACCGGCGCTCGACCCGCGGCAACAACGGCTCGATCCGAGCCCACAACCCATCACTGACCAGTGGTTTCGCCATAGACACCGTCTACGACAACGATACCCCAAACCCTCTTTCTGTTAGGCGCTCTTAGTGTCGGCGGCCACCCGCACCGCTGGACCCTGAGCTGTCGCCTGCGAGAGCACCCTCGACCTGGGAACCTTTCGAGGCGAGAGTTTGGTGGAAGCACAACTTGACGACATGCGAGCTATGAATCATTAATAGACCGATGCTCAGCCGCCGTAAGCGTCAGCATCTCTCAAGCCCCTTCCCGCGTATGCCGCGCTCCGCGCTGTGTTGTCCCGGCATGGGCTTGGCCTCGACCCTCGGCCTTGCGACGCGCTCCGACCGAGAACTGCTCGCGCATGGCGCTGTCGATTGGCCGCGAGACTCCCTTATGGGCTTGGGCCACATGGTCGCGCAGGTGCCGTTTAGTCCGCAGCTGCTCACGGAGATTGCACCCGCGTCGATCTTTATGACGGAGCCGGTAGCAGCAAACTACTTCCACGGCAGTGTGCTCGCCGGTCTAGGGATCAGTATGTCTGCGCCTTCGGGGCGATCAATCGCTTCAGGACGTACCGCACGGGCCGTATTCGCCGGACGCCTCACCCAGGATGGCTCCGAGGTACGTAGCCGCAGCGTCGTTCTGTGTACTCGCGTGGTTGGCGGGAGTCGGGCATGAGTGGCCGGCTGCCACACGGGTTCGGACCGTCGGCACGCATGTTGGCGCGGGTGTCGGTCGCATGCTGCTGGATGTTGTGCGCGCTCGTGCCCAGTGCTCGCGCACTCCCCGACAACCGCGCATACGAGCTTGTCACGCGCGCCGCGAGCAGTCCCGAGGACGAAGCGGTGACCGGACTGACGCCTGATTTCCTGGCTGGCTCGGTTTCGGGCGGGGTCGTCGATTGGGAGGGCTTCGGTGGCTGTTGCGGGGCGAGCTCGGGCGCCCTGAACCTGTTCCAATCCGTGCGCGGGCCTGCAGGGTGGCAGACGCAGGCGCTGACGCCTAAGCCGAGTGAACCGCTGAGCGGCTTCTTCGGAGAGCAGGCGCCGATGGCTTGGACGAGCGAACTTGACCGCACGGTCTTCGCGACGCCTGTCCCATACGCGGCCGGCGATCACCGGCCGCGCGGTGCGCATGCATACGATCTCTATTTGCAGGATGCCCCGGACGGCGCACTGAAGTGGCTGTCGCAGGGCCCGTCGGGCACGGGATCGAGCCCGGTGTCGGCAGAGCTCGATGGCGCGAACTCAAGTCTGGGCGAGGTCGTCTTCAGCAGTGCTGAAAGCCTCACGCCGAATGCTGAGGGGTTGGGCTCGGAGAACACGCCGCCACAGTACCTCTATCTCAGGAACATAGCGGCTGAAACGACGAGTTTGCTGGATGTGAACAACTCTGGTGCGCTGATCAGTCCCTACGGCGCGACGCTCGGCAACGGCAACTGGCTGCACGAAGAACTGGTCCCGCCCGATTATATGGGCACAACGACTAATGCGATCTCGCAGGATGGCTCGAAGGTTTTCTTCGAGGCGCCGCCTTCCGGTGTTGCCGACGAAGTCGAGGGTGCGGGCGGTGCGCACCTCTATATGCGCGACTTCGGCACGGGCGTCACGACACCGCTCGACGAACCGGGCTCGAGCGGGTCAGCGCGTTATGAGGGCGCCTCGGCCGATGGCTCGCTGGTCTTCTTTACGAGCGACGAGGGCCTCGACGGGGCCCCGAGAACGAACGAACTGTACGAGTTCAACACGACTCCCGGCGCAATCGGCCCCGTCCCGGCAATGTCGGCGATCGCGATCGGGGGGCGCAAAGGAGTTGTAGGGGAGACAGCAATCGCGAGCGACGGCTCCACCGTCTACTTCGTCTCCGACAGTGTGCTTGCGTCCAATCAGAACCCGCTCGGCGCGAACGCGGTCGCGAACGAACCTAACCTCTACGCCTACGCTACGGCCTCGGGCCAGACGACGTTCGTCGCAACGCTCGCCTGGCCGGATGTTGAACGCGTGCGATCCCGACTGCGCGAGCGAACACGTCACTGGTCTAGTAGCTCAGCCCGACACCGCGCGCCCGGCATATCCAACCCCCGACGGCACTGTGCTCGTGTTCGCCTCCAACGCGGACATCACCGGGCAGGCCGGCGGTCCGCGGACGACGCTGAGTGGCGAAGCGAAGGGCGGCGAACGCACGCTGCAGGTCGCGGGTACGAGCGGCTTCGTGGCGGGGCAGACGATCACGATCGGCAGTGGTCCCGAAGAGGAGTTCGACACAATCGAAGCGGTCGATCCGCCGAACGAGATTACGCTCAGCGAATACGGCGCCGACGGCTTGCGCCGTCTGGCCGAGAACCATCCCGCTGGTAGCTCGGTGGTGCGCCTAATCGAGGAGGTATACCGTTACTCTGCTGCTGCGGGTTCGCTCGAATGCCTTTCCTGCTTGTCCTCGGGGGCGACGCCTGCCGGCAACTCCTCGCTTGGGTACCCCGGAGCTGGCGGCAGCTACGCGCCTGACGGTCGTTCGGCACCGATCGGCGAAAACGGTGCTCAGGTCTTCTTCCAATCCCCGAACCCGCTCGTTCCCGAAGCGCAGTCCTCGCCGCCGGGTGCCGTCTCGCCGCCGGACAATGTCTATGAGTGGGAGAACGGCCAGATTCAGCTGATCTCAAACGGGTCGGACGCAGGCTTTGAGCTGGACGGCACCACACCCAGCGGCAATGACGTCTTTATCAGCACCCATGTCCAGCTGACTGGCATTGACACCAGCGGCGATCTGGAGATCTATGATGCCCGCGTCGGCGGTGGCCTGCCCGAAACACCACTGGAAGCGCAGCCGTGTTCGAGCGAAGCGTGCCGCGCGAGTGCACTCGGCGGCGGGATCACGCTGACCGGCCCGCTCCCGGGCAGCGCGATCCTCGGTGCGACGGTCGGCCTGGAAGAACAGGGACCGTCCGTGCTCCCGAAGCTCGCGGTCGTCCGCGTCACCGCCGCGCAATTGCGCCGCTTCGCACGCACCGGCCGCCTGATCGTCACTGTCGCTGCCACCGCTCCCGGCACGATCGCGGTCGCCGCGAGCATTCGCCCGCACGGCAAACCGCTAAGGGCCGCGCACGCGACCGCGACGCTAAAGGACGCTGCCACCGCTAGCCTGATGCTCACCATCGACCGTGCGGTGCACAGGCTCCTCGTGCGCGCTGGCACGTTGGCCCTGCGCATTGAGGTCAGCGACTCCGACGGCGCCACGGCCACAAGCTTCGTACTCCACCTGCGTGCGCCGGCCACCACCGCGACGAGGAGACAAAGGCGCCATGCCTAGAGCATCCCTTTAATGCTAACGCTCGCGCTCGTGACGGCGCTGCTCTATTCCTCGCCCATGCCCGCCGCAGCACAGTTCGGGATCTCGTCGTTCACGATGGCCTCTTCGAGTTCACAGGCTGGCTCGCACCCGAACGTGGGGGTGTCGTTCGCGCTTGCCGCCGAAACGCTTGGCAACCCCGTCGGCCAGGCGCGGAATGCAACCGTCTCGCTGCCGACCGGCCTGATCGGCGACCCCCGCGCGAGTGAACGGTGTTCGCAGGCGGCTTTCCAGGAACTGCGCTGTACGCCGAACACCCAGGTCGGTGTGCTGGAAGCCTCATTCGTCGTCTGCCAGGGCGTCGCGACTCAGCTCGCTAAAGAAGCGCAGGTCGCAGCCAAAACCCAGACAATAACCGTGACCAGCACGAGCGGCCTGTGTGCGGACGAAGGCCAGAACACGCTCACGATCGGCACCGGCTCCTCAGCCGAAACCGTGCAGATCGCAAATGTGCTTAGCGAAACCACGCTCGAACTGGAGGCGCCGCTCGTGCACGCCCAGCCCGCCGGCGAAGCGGTCGTCCATCGAGCGCAGCCCGTGTCCGTGTCGATACCGCTGTTCGATCTGGAACCGACGCCCGGGCACGCCGCCACACTTGGGGCCTCGCTTTTGATCGTGAATATGCTCGTGCAGATGAACGTCACTCCTAGGGGTGGTTTGGTCGCGAAGCTCGAAGAACTCTCCACGCTGCTGCCTCTACATGGAGCGACGCTAACCCTTTGGGGTGTACCAGCGAGCCCTGAACACGACTCCGAACGCTGCAACCAGCTCGGCTCGGCCTGTGGGCTGCATGGCGGGGAACCGGCGCCATTCGTTACGAACCCCACCGATTGCGACAAGCCGTCGCCGGAAGCGGAACTGAGAGTCGAATCATGGTCAGGCGAGCCGGCGAGCGCCGCCACGACGCTGTCGCCTATCACCGGCTGTCAGGCGCTGCGCCTCGCCCCCGCGCCCACCCTGCGCGTGACCCCCGCCACGACCGAGCGCGACACGCCTTCTGGTTATCGGATCAACGTACAGGTGCCCCAAAATGGCGAACCGGAAGGTCTGGCGACCCCGGCGCCGAGCGCCGTCGAAGTCACGCTGCCCGAAGGTGTCTCGCTCTCGCCTGCGTTCGCAAACGGCCTGCAGGAGTGCGGTGAAGCGCAGTTCTCCGCAAACGAATGCCCGCCCTCGGCGCTGCTCGGCAGCGTCGAAATGGCGACACCACTGCTTGCCGAACACCTCACCGGCGGGCTCTATATCGCGACACCCACAAACGCCGCGAAATATAGGGTCTTTCTCACAGTGGACGCGCCGGGCGCGGTGATCCACCTCACGGGCCAGATCGAGCCGAACCCAACGAACGGCCAGGTCACGGCCGTCTTCGAAGCACTGCCGCAACTGCCTTTCAGCGAACTGACGCTGAACCTCTTCGGTGGTCCCAGTGCACCGCTCGCGAACCCCCAGAGCTGCGGCCCGGCGACGAGCACCGCCCGAATCGTCACCTATGCCGGCCAGAGCGCCGAACCGTCTGCGACGTTCACCGTCGATGGGAATGGCGTTAGCGGTGACTGCCCCGATGCCAGCCACCCTTTCGCGCCCCGCTTCGTCGCTGGCACCGCGATCCCGCTTGCCGCCGGCTTTAGCCCCTTCACGCTAAGCATCTCGCGGGAAGACGGTGAACCGTACATCGCCCGGTTCACCACCGAGCTGCCGCCCGGTCTGCAGGGCATGTTGGGGAGCGTGGACCTCTGCCCGGAACCGCAAGCGGCGCGGGCCTCGTGCGGCCCGGCCGCCCAAGTTGGGACTGCCACGATAGCCGCTGGCGCAGGACCGCAGCCACTCTCGCTCAGTGGTCCGGTCTACCTCACTGGCCCCTACGACGGAGCACCCTTCGGGCTAGCGATAACGGTCAACGCGACCGCTGGGCCGTTCGACCTCGGCACGGTCATGACCAGGGCGCGCGTGCTCGTGAACCCCACAACGTTGGCCCTGACGGTCGTCTCCGATCCGCTGCCCCAGGTCCTTGAAGGGGTCCCGCTGCGTGTGCGCTCGCTTGCGATCGAATTGAACCGACCCGACTTCCTCTTTAACCCCTCCGACTGTAAAGCCCAGCAGATCGCCGCCACGGTAACTGGCAGCGAAGGCGCCGTCGCGACGCTTACGGAGCCCTTCCGCGTCTCAGGGTGCGCTTCGCTGCGTTTTGCGCCCAAGCTCATCGCCGCCACCGCTGGGAAGGCCGGCGCCCTCGGCGGTGGCGTGAGTCTCGCGCTCACGATCACCGACTCCGCTGCGGCCGACGGCCTAGGCACAGCGATCAGTTCGGCAATCGTTGAGATGCCTGCCGCTCTGCGTCCGCGCCTCAGTGCGATCCAAAATGCCTGCCTGCAAACGAGCGCCGGGCCGCTACGACCAAGCGCCTGCCCGCCGCAGTCGCAGATCGGTACCGCGGTCGCTACCACGCCGATGCTCGCCCGCCCGCTGAGCGGCGTGATCTACCTCGTCACCCACGGGGGCACCTCGCGGCCCTCGCTCGCCTTGCTTCTGAACGGCGACGGCATTAACGCCGAACTGACGGGCACGCTCGCGGTCTCCCCCGCCGGATCGATCAGTGTCGCCTTTCGTGATCTGCCCGACGTGCCCGTCAGCAGGCTCACGCTCGAACTGCCCCGCGGCTCGCACGCGATCCTCGGTGCCACCACCGATATCTGCACCAAACCCCTGAAGCTGTCCTACCAGTTGACTGCCCAGAGCGACGCTCAGATCAACGCTACCGCCCACATTGCCGTCAACGGCTGCCCACGTCACGCGCGCCGCCGGGCGCGCCACCGCCGTTCGCGCCGGGCACCGGTGAGTCCTCATCGGAGGCGGGCATCTTCGGAGTCCGAGCGGGCAGCGCTGCTGAACCGTTCCCCGGGTCAAGAAAACCAAGAACAAGGCCCAAAACAGCCGTGAGGCGCCAAGGTCTTGCTCGATCGAGCGGCCCAGGCCGGCGGCGGTCGTGAGGTCCTATGGCGCTCGCCTCGCTGCTCAAGCGCTCGCCACCCTGCGCGGCGCCGCCTCGGTCAAGGTCGAGGTTCGGGGAGTTCGCGAAAGCAATTGAGGAGCAGGTCAACGGCTTGAACCGTCGCCCGGAGAGAACTGCCACTACCCATCCGCCCTCCCGGTCGCCGCTGCGGGACCGGCGAACTCGTGACGGCTTGGCTCGCACGAGCGTGGCGAGTTGAGCATGTATACCGACAAGCTCAACCCGTACACGCAGTGGCATATGCAGCGAGCGTTCCGCTTGGGCTGGGAAGCCGCCGAGGATGGTCTGGATGATCGCCAGGCGCAGATGCGCGCCGAGCGCTCAAAGCTCAACCGGATGACGACGCGCGCTTGGTGGCGCGGCTTCCGTACGCAACGGCGCGAATACTGAGGCGCGCATGTGGCAGTTGGAAGCGGTCGTGCTCAACAGCCGTGGTGAATCGATCAAGGCGGCGCTCCGCATGGAAGCGGCCCTCATCGCATCGCACTGAGGCTGACACTTCGCATCGTAGAAGTAACAGTCTCGCGTACCTGGCCTGGGTTTTGCTATTTCCCGGTTCTTGGGTACCGTGGGCCACTCCGATTTCTCGCACGGCATCCCCACCCGATTAAAGGAAGCGAAATGACACCTCAGACAAGCGTTTCAGATCGGGGGCGACCTGCGGGTGACCGGTTGACAGACGGCACCGACGCTCTGTGGGCGCCGCTCCAGGAGGACCGCGGATCGTCCCCGCAGCTGTACGTCTGGAGCAATCATGGCTACCAGGCCCTAAGCTGGGACGAGTGGCGAGCCGGATCGGAGGCGAGCGCGCGCGGCCTTCGGCGAGCGGGGATCCGGCGGGGCGCACGCGTCGCCGCCGTGCTGACCAACACGTTCGAGGCCGTCACCACCGTGATCGGCGTCTGGCTGACCGGAGCCACGCTCGTTTCCCTGCCCACCCAGCCACGGGGGACAAGCCTGGAGCGGTACCTCGATCTGCTGAGCCGGGCCTGCCGGACAGCTGACGCCGAGCTGCTCCTGCTCGAGGGCCAGTATGCGGGCGCACTCGACGCCGAGACGCTCGGCATGCCGGTGGCGTCGTTCGAGTCGCTGATCGACCCGGGTCCCTTCGACGCTGAGCTGCCGGGCGATGACGACGTCGTGTTCGTGCAGTTCTCGTCGGGCAGCACACGCGAGCCGTGTGGGTGCATGCTGACGGCGCGGGCGATCGCGGCGCAGCTCGAGATGTTGTGCGAGCGGTTCGACATGGAGCCCGCTCGCCGCGGAGTTTCATGGCTGCCGCTGTCGCACGACATGGGTCTGTTCGGAGCGCTGCTGCTCTCCTGGACGAGCGGCGGCTCGCTCGCACTGGGCGCTCCAGAGCGGTTTCTGCGCTCGCCCCGCACGTGGCTGGCCGACTGCGCCGACTTCCAGGCGACCGACACGGTTGCGCCGGCCTTCGCGCTGGGTCTGGCCTCCCGGGCCGCGGCGGCCGCCGGCTCGAATCGGCCCTTCCCGCTGCGCGAGCTGGTGCTGGGTGGCGAGCGGATCGACTGGGGAATCGTCGAGGAGGCAGTGCGTGTGCTCGGGTCGTGCGGTGTCACGTGCGAGTCGATCCGGCCCGCCTACGGCCTGGCCGAGGCGACCCTGGGTGTCACCTGCAAGCCATCGGGGACCGCGGCGAGCGCGCTCGCGGTGGACCGCAGGGCGCTGCTGGCCGGCGCGGTGGAGCCGCGGCCGGAGGACCACCCCGATCTCGCCTGGATCGTGTCCTGCGGATCCCCGCTGACCGGGGTTCGTGTGCAGGCGGGCTCTGTCGCCGAGCCCGGGCGGATCCGGATTCAGTCACCCAGCCTTGCCTGTGGGTACCTCGGTGGTGGAGATGACGCCGGCGACGGAGGGGCGACCGGCGGTGGCATATTCCACGAAGGTGAATTCATCACAGAAGACCTGGGCCTACTGCACAACGGTGAGCTGTATGTTCTTGGACGCACAGACGATGTACTGAACGTCGGTGGCCGTAAGCTCCACGCTCGTGATGTTGAGTCGCTGCTGTGCGACGTCCCGGGGGTGCGAGTCGGCTGCTGCGTGCTGATCGACGTCCCCGGCCCGACTGGCGATCGTCCTTCGGTGGTCGTGCTGGCCGAGCCTGACACGCACACGGTCCAGGCCGCAAGCCTCGCGTCCACCCTGAAGCGCAGGGTCTTTGAGACCGCCGGAATCCGGTTGAGCGAGTGTGTGTTGGTCACCCGGGGGAGCCTGCCGAAGACGCCCTCCGGGAAGGTGCAGCGGTTCCGCTGCCGTGAGATGCTCCTCGGCGACGCCCCGGCGATCCTGGAGCGCGTCCCATGCTGAAGACCGGCACCGACGGCGGACAGGTCGCTGAAGTGGTGAGCCATGAGGCGGCCGTCACGGCCGTTGGCGACGTGCTGCGGGCACGGCACGGCGACGGAATCGCGGTCGATGCCCGAACCCCGCTGCGCGAGCTCGGCCTCGACAGCCTGGATGTCGCCGAGTTGATCGTGGTCTTGGAGGAGATGGTGGGACGGGAGCTCGATCTGGAGTCGCTGGAGGATGTCGAGACCGTGGGCGACCTCACGCGCTTGCGTGCACTCCGTGACCTGAGCGCTACGTGAATGGCCAAGCACTTGGAGAACTTCTCGCTGGCTGAGATCCTGGGGCAGGGGGGCAGCTTCGCTGAGCGCTTCGAGGCGATGGCTGCTCTGGCCGGGGCGGCGGAGTCGAGCGGCATGGTGATGCGCGAGGTGCTGAGCGCCTCGGCGCCGCGGATGATGATCCGCGGCGGCGATGGTGAGCCCAGCGAGCTGCTGATGCTCGGTTCCAACAACTATCTCGGGCTGGCGAGTGAGCCGGCGATCCTGCGTACCGCCGTGGAGGCCATCGAGGCGTTCGGCGTCGGGTGCGGTGGGCCACCACTGCTGAACGGCATGACTCGGCTACATCGCGATCTGGAGCATCGGCTGGCCGAGTTCAAGCATTGTGAGGCGGCGCTTCTCTTCTCCTCGGGATATGCCGCCAACGTGGGCTGGACGACGGGTCTGCTGACTGCGGGCGACGTGCTCGTGTACGACGAGCAGAGCCACGCCAGCCTGATCGACGGCATCCGCATGGGACGGATTCGCTCGGTGGCCGTCGCCCATAACGACGTCGCGGCGTTCAAGCGTGCGCTCGATCAGGTGCGCAGCAGCAGGCCCACAGCCAACATCGTCGTCTGTACCGAGGGTGTCTTCTCGATGGACGGCGACATTGCCCCGCTTGTGGAGCTGCGGGCACTGTGTGATGAGTACGACGCTTTGCTGGCCGTCGATGATGCGCACGGGACCGGCGTGCTCGGGCCATCGGGAGCGGGCACGCCAGCCCACTTCGGCCTGGAGGGCCGCGTGGACATCGTGATGGGCACGTTCAGCAAGATGTTCACCACGACCGGCGGGTTTATCGCCGGGTCGGGCAAGCTGATCGACTACCTGCGCTTCTCGGCGCGATCGTACATGTTCTCGGCATCGCTCGCGCCGAGTGTGGTAGCGACGGTGCTGGCGGCGATCGACTTCCTCGAGCTGCACCCTGAGCGAGTGGGGCGGCTACACGAGAACGTCGCCTATCTCGTTCAACGGCCTGCGCCGACACGGCTTCGATGTCGGCTCTGAGACGGGGATCGTTCCCGTGCACCTTCCGGCGGGTGTCCCTGTGCACGAGGTTGTGGGCCGGCTGCATCAGGAGGGAGTGTTCGTCAACGGGGTGGCCTACCCGGCCGTCGGCCTCGACGAGCAGCGCCTGCGTTTGAGCGTGATGGCGACGCTCAGCCATGCCGAGCTCGACTTCGCGATTGACGCGCTGGTGCGCGTGGGGCGTGAGTTTGGACTGGTCCAGTTCCTATCGGGATCTGGTGCCCCGTCATGAGCACCGCTGCTGCGATCGCACTCGAGGACTGGCTGGGCGACCAGCCGCGCAGTCCGGCCCAGACCCACCTGCCAGGTGAGTCGGACGCCGAGGTGATCAGGCTGAGCGACAACCTCTTCTTGGCCTCCTCGACGGACTCGGTCGAGGAGGAGATCGCCGCCGGGTTATATCGCGATCCGTACACGGCGGGGTGGGTGGCGGTGATGGCCGGATTGTCCGACATCGCGGCTGTGGGGGCCGCCCCGCTCGGGGTTCTGCTGACTACGATCTGGGCCGACGGCTGGGGGGTGGAGCAGCGGGGCGCCGTGGCCCGTGGGGTCGCCGACGCGCTGCGGCGCTGCGGTACGGGGCTGCTGGGAGGCGACAACTCAAACGGGGCCGGCACCGTCGTCTCGATCACCGCCTTGGGAGCCTCGGCCGAGCCGCCCATGTCGCGTCGTGGCGCCCGGCCGGGGGACGTGCTGTGTGTGACCGGATCGACTGGGGGCGGCGCCGCTCTTGGCGCCAGCCTGTTGCTGTCGTCGGCCGGGCCGGAGTGGGCCGAGGAGCGCTACCGGCCCTGCGCCCGGCTGCGCGAGGGCGAGTTTTTGCGGCCATTCGCGTCCGCCTGCATTGACGCCAGCGACGGGGTTTTGCGTGCGGTGCAGGCGCTGGCAGGCGTCAACGGCTTGGGCGCTGGGCTGGTGTGGAACGAGCAATCGCTGGATCGGGACGCAGTGGCGTACTTCCGTGAGGCCGGTCTGCCGCTGTGGTGGTTGTGGCTGGCCGAACACGCCGAGTTCGAGCTGCTGCTGGCGATTCCGCGGGAGTCCCTCGCCGCCGCCCGCGCTGTGGTCCCGGACCTCCACGAGATTGGCGAGCTGACCGCCGATCCGGCCCTTTTCACGGTCGCGGTCGGTGATCGCGTCGTGCCGCTGGACCTCGAGGATCTGCCGACCTTCGCCGGAATCGGGAGCGAGGCGCGGGTTGAGCTCTACGTCACCGCCAATGCCGCGATCACGGCCGCGGAGCTTCCCTGACCATGATGAACAAGCTGAGTAGCCGACTCGACAGACACCACTGGATCGTGCTCAGTATTTGGGCTGCTCTGATCATCGCGTCGATCCCGTTCGCGATCCAGCGCTCGGCACATCTCAGCGTGGGCGGCTTCTCGGTCCCCGGCTCGCAGTCCGCGAGCGTCAGCCACATACTCGAGCAGCACTTCAGCCAGGACAACGTGCAATTGGCGGTCGTGCTGGCTCCTGGGCTGGGGTCTGCATCATCGAGTCGTGGACTTGAGGCAGCGCGGCTGACGAGGCTGGCGGCGGGCACGCGCCTGGCGCAGGTGTCCGCGGGCGCCGCGCGCGCCGCGGTCGAGTTGGTCACCGCCGGGCACCTGGCGGTGCTGCCGGTCTTGGTTCGTGGCTCGGAAGGTGTTGAACCCGAAGTCGCTGCGCGCCTGCGCACACGGTTGCTGCATGCGGCGGGCGCGCCGGTGTCCGCCTACGTGATCGGCCGCGGAGCGCTGGATGAAGCCGTCGTCGGGCTCTCGGAGAAGCAGCTCGCCGCCGCCGAGGACATCGGCTTCCCGTTCTTGCTGCTGATCCTGCTGCTGATCTTCGGCTCGATTTTCGCGGCCATGCTTCCGGTTCTGCTGGGCGTTGTCGCGATCACGTTGACCGGCGCCTCGATCTTCTTGCTCTCCCAGACCGTGACAATGTCGGTCCTCTCGCTGAACGTCGCCTCGATGATCGGCATCGGGGTGGCGGTGGACTACTCCCTGTTCATCCTGGTGCGCTACCGCGAGGAGCGCCGCAACGGTTCCGACCCTGCGGTGGCACGGGCGACGGCACTGTCAACCTCGGGGGTGGCGATCACGTTCTCCGGAGTTGCGGTCGTCTGCGCCCTGGCCGGCCTGTTCCTGATCGACGATGCGGCGGTCCGGTCGATGGCTCTGGGTGGGATCATTGTCGTGATCATCTCGATGGCGCTGGCGATCACGCTGCTGCCACAGCTAATCCGTCTCGTGGGGGCGCGGCTGGAGTACCGCAGGTCGCGCCTGATCCCGGGCGGGCTGCGCTGGCCGGCAGTGCGAGTGCGGACCTCGAGGCCGCGTACGCAGGACTTCTGGGACCGGTGGACGATGCGCATCATGCGCCGTCCCCTGCTGTACGCCTCGGCGGCCACGCTCGCGCTGCTGGCACTGGCCGCCCCGGCACTCAGCTTGGTAGCGGGCGAGGATTTCCTGCACGAGCTGCCGCCGGCCAACGACACCCGCGTCGGCTATGAGCGCGCCGCCGTGGCCACCGGCGAGGGCTCGATGAGCCCGTTCGACATCGTCTTGCAGGCCCCGGCGGGTACGGGGCCAATCGCTGGAGGAGCCCTGCGCCGGGTGCGGGCGATCGTCGCCCGCGACCGCGAGGTCCAGCGGATCATCCCTACCCACTTCTCGGATGACCGGCGGATCGCACTGATCGTCGCGTACGGGCGTCACTTCGGCGACGATCCCGCCAGCCGTGCGCTGGTCGGCCGCCTGCGGGCAGAGCTCCCGGCTGCGGCCGGCCCGGGTACTGCGGTGTTGGTGGGCGGGGCCACGGCGTTCATTCTCGATGGCAAGACACGCGTGTTCGGCGGACTGTGGAAGGCTGCCCTGTTCGCGTTCGTGATGACCTGTCTGCTGATGATGGTCCTGCTGCGTTCGATCGTGATTCCGCTCAAGGGGGCGGCCATGACCTTCCTGTCCGTCGGTGCTGCCTTTGGGGTAATGGTGATTGTTTTCCAGTGGGGTTGGCTCGACGGAGTGCTCGGCTTGCGTTCCGTGGGCTTCATAGACCAGACCTCGCCGGCGCTAGTGCTCGCGGTCGTGTTCGGACTGTCGATGGACTACGAGATCTTCCTGCTATCCCGCATCGTCGAGCGGTTCCGGCGAACTGGCGACCTAACTGAGTCGATTTCACATGGTCTGGCCTCGAGCGCTCGCGCGATCAGCGGCGCTGCATTGATCATGGTCAGCGTGTTCGCGGTGTTCATCGGCACCAGTATGCCGGCCGTCAAGGAGGTGGGCCTCGGGCTGGCTGTCGGAGTCGCCATTGACGCGACGCTGGTGAGGCTGGTGCTCGTACCGGCGATGATGCAGTTGCTCGGCCGCTGGAACTGGTGGGTGCCGCGCTGGATGGTTCGATACGTTCCGGCCACGGTGGAGGCTTCCGAGCGGTCGCTCCAGGCGTCGGCGGTCACGATGGGGAAGCCATGACGGCACTCGACCGACCCACCTTCGTAGAGCCGCCCGCCGCGACGCGACGGTGGCAGTACGCGAGCGCCTGGAGACGGTTGCTGCGCCTGCACTTTGCCCCTATTACCCTCAGTGCCGGGCTGCTTGGCGTGCTTGCCGGCGAAGCCTCACCGCGCCCCGTCCCGGTCGCGCTGGCGCTTTTCACCTGCGCCTTCGCCTACGGAGTCGGCCAGGTCATCAACGACTACTTCGACCGGGCGGCTGACGCGGTGAATGCACCCGACCGGCCGCTGGTCTCAGGTGCTGTCGATCCGCTGGCTGCGATCCTGATCGTCTCGGTGGTCGCCGTCGTGGTGGTCGGAACCGAGGTGTTGCTCGCCCCCCGCGTGGCGCTGTGGACCGCGGTGGCTGCGGTCGGCCATCTCATGTATGCCGCGACCAAGCCGATCCCGCTTCTGGGCAACTTCGTCAACGGTGGTGACATCGCGGTGATGGTCCTGGTCGGGGGGGCTGCCACTGTGAACCACGGCAGCCTGCTGGCGCTGCCGCCCGGGGCGCTGACGCTGTGGGGATTGCTCGCGGTGGCGCTCACCGGATACAGCCTAATCAGCTACTTCAAGGACATTCCTGGTGACCGCGCCGCGGGCTATCGCACACTGCCCGTCGTGCTCGGAGCACGCGCGGCGCGCTGGACGGTGCTGCCGTTTCCGGCTGTGGCGGTGATCGCTACCGCGGGGATCGTGGTAGCAGCCCCGGCCGCGCTCCACGCCGGTGCCGCCAACGGTGTGTTCTGGGTGATGCTCGGTGTGTCGGTTATCTCATTTGCCGTCGCCAGCCGCGCGCTCGTATCCGAGCCCGAGCGACATGCCTATGCCGCGCTGGTGTGGTACACGCGCGGCACGCTAGCGCTGACGCTCGCGCTGATCGCGGCGCACCGCCCGCTGCTCGCAATAGCTGTGCTGCCGGTGATCGCTGTGGCGTTCGAGCTGGCGATCCGCGAGACGGTGGGCACGGGGCAGGCCTGATGGCGACGGGTGGTCTCGGTGCGCTCGGGCAACCGCAACTTGCGGGAGAGCCACAGCGACGAGCGGATCCTCGCCCGCCGGCCGCCTCGATGTGGGTCATCGTCAACCGGTCCGCAAACAGCGGTGCTGCCGCACGGAGGTGGATGCCGGTCGAGCAGACGCTCAGAGATCGCCACGGACCGTTTGCCGTGTCCGCGCCGGATTCGGCGGCCGACACGGTTCGAGCCGTCCAGGACGCGATCGCCGGAGGCGCCGAAACGATCGTCGCAGCCGGAGGCGACGGGACGGTGAACACCGTTCTCAACGCGCTCATCGATCCAGTCTCGGATCGCCCGCGGGCGGGCGTGGCCCTCGGTGCCATCGGGCTCGGCAGCAGCAACGATGCCCACAAGCCGTTCCAGCCCGAGCACAAGCTGGCCGGTGCTCCGGTCCGCATCTCACGTGAGCGATCCAGCCAGATCGACGTCGGCCGAGCCGACGTCGATCTGGGCGATGCCGGACATGTCGTGAGGTACTTCCTGCTGAACGCCAGCGTCGGCGTGATTGCGGAGAGCAATGCGTACTTCAACCGCCCGGGGCCAATGATCGACCGGCTCAAGCGGATGAGCGTCGAGGCGGCAATCGTCTGGTCCGGCGTGCGGACTGTGGCGACGTTCGAGTCCGTGCCGGTGACCCTGAGGCTCGACGACGGCGCTCCCCGGAGTCAGTCCATCAGCGCGGCCGGGATCCTCAAGAGTGTGCATTTCGCTGGAGGCATGCGCTACGACACTCCGGTGGCGTGCGACGATGGGACGTTCGCCGTCAACGTGTTCCCGGAGGTGAGCAAGGCGGAGCTCCTGGGGATGATCCCCCGTCTCTACGCCGGAGGGTTCCGATCGCACCCGAAGAGCATCTGCGCCAAGGCTCGCACGGTGCACCTTTCCAGTTCGCGGGCGTTCGCACTCGAGCTGGACGGCGAGGTGTACCTGACATGCACAGCGCGACTCACAGTCGTACCGCGTGTGCTCCGCTGGTGCGGCTGCTAGAAGCTAGCGGCTATCGCACCCGTTGTCCTTGCGCAGTCCGAGTTTGCAATTCGGCTGCGAGCGGCAAGTGCGTCGGCCAGATGGTCGATCAGCTCGCTGGCTCAGGGGATCGCGCGGTTGACCATCAGGAAGCGGTGCATCTGGTCTTCGGCGTGTAGATGCTCGATAGGGACTCCTCCTGCGAGGAGTCTCTCAGCGTAGGATACCCTCATCACGCAAGGGGTCAAACTCGGCACCACGAACCTTTGCGCCAAGCAGCTAAAGCTGTTCTACCGACTGACTGATCTGAGCGACGCCCGGATCAACGCCACCACTGACATCGCTGTCAACGGCTGCCCACGTCACATGCACCGGGAGGGCCACCGCGTTCGCGCCCGCCCTCTCTGCCAATGTCGTGTGAGACGCTCATGATCAAGGAATTACTGACCCTTGAGGGCGAGAACGGAGCACGACACGATGTTGGAGATGGAGCACGATGGAGCCGACGACCCTGGAGTGGAGGGAGCCGTAGGCGACCGGAACGGAGGGGCCGTCGGGCGCGCCGCGCCCGGGGGGGTCCCCGATCCTGAGCTGGTCGAGCAGGCTCGGCGGCGGCGGTTCACGGCTGAGTACAAGCTGGCGGTCCTGCGCGAGGCCGACGGGTGCACGCAGCCGGGTCAGCTCGGAGCGCTGTTGCGCCGCGAGGGCTTGTATTCCTCGCATCTGGCGACGTGGCGTAAGCAGCGCGAGGAGGGGTCGATCAAGGCGCTCTCTCGGCCGCGGGGGCGTAAGCCCGGTGATCCGCGTGACGCGCAGATCGCGGCGCTGCAGCGGCGTGCGCAGCGCGCGGAGGCGGAGCTCGCGAAGGCGCGCAAGGTGATCGAGGTGCAGGGAAACGTCTCTGCGCTCTTGGGGGAGTTGCTCGAGCCCAGGGGCGCGACCGAGCCGGGGAGCACAGGGCGATGATCGAGCAGACCGTGCAGGAACTCACCCCGATCGTTGGGACCCGCCCGGCGTGCCGGGCCTTGGGTGCGGCACCGGCGACGATCTACCGTCGGCGGCGTCCATCCGAGCCCAGGTTGACGCGGGCGCGGGCCGTCCCGGCCAGGGCGCTATCAGAGGCCGAGCGCCAGGCTGTCCTCGCCGAGCTTCACTGCGAGCGGTTCGTCGACTGCTCCCCTGCGCAAGTCTGGGCGACGCTGCTGGACGAGGGCCGTTACCTGGCTTCGGAGCGCACGATGTACCGGCTGCTCGCCGCTCAAAATGGCGGGGTGCGGGAGCGACGCGACCAGCGCACGCACCCGGCCTATGCGAAGCCGGAGCTGCTCGCCGAGCACCCGAACGAGGTCTGGTCTTGGGACATCACGAAGTTGAAGGGCCCCGTGAAGTGGACGTACTTTTACCTCTACGTGATCCTCGACGTGTTCAGCCGCTACGTCGTCGGCTGGACCGTCCAGCACCGCGAGGGCGCACAGCTCGCCAAGGCGCTGATCAGCCAAGCCTGCGCGCAGCAGAAAATCCCGCGCGAGCAGCTGACCGTGCACGCCGACCGCGGCAGCTCGATGACCAGCAAGCCGGTCGCGTTCCTCCTGGCCGACCTCGGCGTGATCCGCTCGCACAACAGGCCCTACACCTCGACGGACAACCCCTACTCCGAGGCGCACTTCAAGACGCTGAAGTACCGGCCCGAGTTCCCTCGGCGCTTCGAGAACATCGAGGGAGCCCGCGCGTTCTGCCGCACGTTCTTCGACTGGTACAACCACCAGCACCGCCACTCCGGGATCGGCCTGATGACCCCCGCCGCCATCCACCACGGCCGCGCCCAAGAACTCCACGACCAGCGCCAGCGCGTCCTCACCGCCGCCTACGCCGCGACACCCGAGCGGTTCGTCCGCCGCCCGCCCCAGCCACCAGCGCTGCCGACCGCCGCCTGGATCAACAAGCCCACAACAGAGGAGGCCGCTCACTAAATTCGACGACCAAGTGTCTCATTCGACTTGACAGGCTCCAGCGTGCGCGTCACACCTTGAACGCCTCTGGTGTTGCCGCTCAGGCTATTTGGACTTATGACACGCAGTTGGACCCCGACTTTCCCATCTGACACGTAGTTGGACCCTGCCCGATCTTCCGCACGGGAGCCTCTCTCATGTGACACGATCCTCAGTGGAACTCTGGTTCGGGGTGACTCGTCACCCAATCCTTGAGCGGCTCCATTGGATCTTCAAGCCCATCGCCTTCGCCGAGTAGGCCGATCAGCTCTGTGGGTTCGGGAAAGCTCGTCGCGGGCAGCTCCTTGTCGCCACGCATGAAGTAGGCCAAAGTCGCGCGGGCGTTAGCGATCGCTCGTCTCGGCAGCCTGCGCGGCACTTCGAGCGTAGTGCGCCCGCTCAACAGCACCTCGTTGAGAATCCCGCCGACCGCGCTATAGCGGTCGAGGAGCTCGGGCTGGCGAATCCGCGGCGAGTAGGCGACCCATCCCGCCTCCCACTCTTTGTGTGCGACCACGTAGCGCTGCTCTAGCGTCATCGTGTGGGCATTGCGGTCGAGGGCTTCCGATGCCCTGATCAGTGCCTCGTCGAGCTGCTCGGCGGCGACCAGCTCGCGCGCGTGTCGTGCCTGCTCGCGCTGTTCCTCGCGGACGTGTCGCCGAGCTAAGTAATCAAATCCCGCCGTGAGCGCGACACCGAGCACGACTCCCCCAACACCGATCAGCGCCCCTGTGACGACATCGTCCACGGCTCGATGATTCCACGTTGGCCGCCCTTCCGGGCCCTCGGATGCCCTCGCGAGTCGCTACAGCTGCCTGGTGTGCAGTCGGGGGGCCAGTGCGCTCGCGCTCGGAGGCCCGCCTGACGGCGACTCAGCCCAAGGAGCGGGCGATCGAAGCCAGCGACGCCTGGAGCTTCGCTTCTTCGTCTTTGCGGCGAAGTTCCTCAGCGACCGCTTGGCGTATATGGATCGATTTCTCGTTGTTGCGGATCGGGACTGCTGGCTTCATCGACCCAAGGGTAGCGGCTCAAGCAGCCAGCCCGTACTCCGTGCGTGAGGTCACGCAGAGGGGACCGAGCACGCCTCCGCTACGAACCCCGATCGGTGATGGCGTGCGCCAAACCGGGATGTCGTCGGGTTGACAGTCCGGGGCGACCCTCGTCGCTCCCGCTTTCCGCAGCGAGCAGGCACAGTCAGCCTCGCGATCGAGACGCCCGAGTTGGACGGTGCGACGCGAGGTCGCACGTAATCGAGTGAACAGGCAGGATTGGAGGTTCGGCTGATGTCGTAGAGCGTTGTTCCAGGTCCGTGCTCGATGGCCTGTCCCCGCCCCTGGCGTGCGTCGTCCAGCGGGCGCGTGTACGGCAGCTTGAAGACGCTCTTCCTGGCCTCCGAATCAGCGGTCGTGCGGTTCAAGAGCAGCCGGTGTACTTCAACGAGTTGTCGGCTGGCGATGCGGGTCTGCGGTGGCCGACGTAGGGCACGCGATCACCCCGGCTGAGGACTGGCGATCGCAAGTTACGTGCGGTAGAATGTGCATTGCGGAGCCTCGCGACGTGCGTTCGGCGTGCATACCGGCTGCAAATCGGCTGCAAGACCTGCCGAAACACAAGGATCTAAGCCAAATTAAACCAGTCTCCCCGATTGCAGGAAAAGCAAGTGATAGAGACAAAAACTGCGGTTAGCTCCTCGAGATAGAAAAACCCCCACGGGGAACAATTTCTCGGACAACTTGCAAAGCGGGACGGTTGCCTGCCACGCTGGCCGGCGATCAAGCCAGGGTTGGGATGGCCCTTCTCAAATCTCTGGCCCTTCGGAGCGAGCAGCTCCGACCAACAGTTCGGAGGCCGCATCGGCACGGGATTATTTGACTTTATGCTCTGAGCAAATACAGCCATATAAAGCTCATGGGCCGGCAAGGTACGCCCGGTCGGGCAGCGCAGCGGCGGTCTCACACGTGTTCAAGCTGAGCGCGAGATGGCGCGCAAGCGCGAGGAGGAGGACCGCGCGCCGCGCCCCGCGCCGGGAGCTGAGATCCCAACCGTCGATGAGATCGCCGACGCCAGCGCCCAAACGCTCGCCGATCTTCGCACGCGAAGAGACGGAAGTTCATCAGCGACAACCCGGTGAGTGAGGCGACCCGTCCGGGCCGATAAGGAAGTACCTGTAAATTGGCAGGTTGTGGGTTTTGGCTAAGCGGCCAGTTTTGGAGTTGGGGTCAAATTTGGGGTCCAAAGTCCGCTCAATGCTGGAAGTTGCCTGTAGGGACCGGGTGGTCGCAGGTTACAAAATCAGTATGTTGGGATCGAGCGGGGCGTTCCCGGGTCTCACGATCGCTCGCTTGGGTTTAGTGCAGCCAGTGGCGATATGCCTCGATCCACTCCGAGCCCTTGGGCGGCGGGGTTGGTAGAGGCAGGTCGAGGAGCGGGATTGACTGTCGGAGCTTCTCGCGCGAGCAGATCGCCACGATCTGGTCCTCGCCTGTCAAGTCAACGCGCTCAACCTTGACGTCTACACCCAGTACCTGCGTCGTGAAGGGCACCTTGAGCTCGTCTTCGATCACGGTGAGCAGGCCGGTAACCTGCTCGCTCTCGTTGTAGCAGTCGACAGTGGCCTCCTCGACCATCGCGTCGAGCTGCGTCTTGCTCATGCTCATCGAAGCCACCGCACAAGGATATTCTCCTGGGCAGACGGTCGTATGGTGGTCTGAACGGTGCGTACGTGTCCGCAAACGTCCGGTGGGGATTCTACGCTGCGAAGGTGTTTGGGGACGGGGATTCGAGGCTCGAAAAGCTGAGGGCGATCGAGGATTCCGAGGAGCTTTGCCGGCAGTTGCTGGCTTCGCCGGACGGTTGGGGGTCGAGCACCAGCCATGTCGAGGCAGTTGAGCTGCTCGGCAGAGTTCACGGCACCGGAGAGCTGCCGGGTTCGTTCGTCGCGTTGCTGTTGTGCACGTGCCGGCGGTGGGATCGGTGCACGGCCAGGCTGATCGTCGCGATCGAGGACAGCGGCTTGCTGAGCGACGCCGACCTCGATGAGCTGGCGGAGTGCTTCCTTGCGCACGAGCACGTGATCTCCTACCCGCTGGCATGGGTCTCGCCGCAGTGGCTGGAGGTAGATCTCAGCGACGGAACGAGCCGGACCTACACCGTTGATGAGGACACGCTCGCCAAGCATCGTCTCTCCTTCGAGCCGCCGCTGCGCCGCTGGGGGGCGCGGCGTGCACTCCGGGTTGCCCCGGCGAGGCTCGATGAGCTTTTGGACGGTGCCGAGGCGTTTCAGCCGCGCCAATGCGATGCGCTCATCCATGGGTTGCTCGACGCCGCCGAGGTGCTCGAGGAAGCTCGGCGGCGTCGTCTCATACGGCGTGGTCTGCAGACGGCGCAGGCCAGCGTGCGGCGCACCGCACTCGACCAGTTGTGCGAGCTCGACGGGTCCGAGACAGCGCGGCGTCGTGCGCACGCGGACACCAACGCGTCGGTGCGCAAATGGCGACCCCGGGGATTGGAGAGCCAGACGCCGAGCCTGTTCGGTACGTAAGCAAGAAAGGCAAAGGTCTGGCCGTCCGGCCGAAGCTCCAGAACCTGGTCCGGCGCGTCGACGCCGCTTCCTTGCGCACCCGTCGTACTGGGCGGATGGATGTTCAGCTCGCTCTTGCTCTTGCAAGCTTCTCGAGGGTGAGTGGTGGGCAGCGGATCTCGCCGGTGTGAAAGCGTCCGACGGGGCGGTGCAGGCAGACGGTGGCCCGTTCGTCGTCGAGCTCGACAACGGTGCCGTGGAGACCTTGGAGGTAGCGGGGGCTGATGGTGTGGTTGATGCGGACCTCGTCGCCGACGCACAACTCGGCCAGCGCGGTCGCGGAGCGGACGGTGTGCAGGAGATGGCGGCGGGCGTGGATGGCGTCGGCGAGAGCGGTGAGGTGCTCGTCAAGCTCGCCGTTTGCCACCGCGTCAAGCAGCGAGCGTGCGGGAGAGATCGACGCGGGTGGCGAGAGCGGGGGCTGCTTCTGCCCGGCTGGGAGTGGTGGCTGGTGGCCTCCGCGGGAGCGCTTGCCCATCCTGGCATGATCGCCTGGCGGGCGGACTGAATCGTTCAGGGGGGTTCGGCTGACGGGAGCCATGGGTTCGCGCCGGTCGTGGTTGGAGAATCCGGCCATGCCATCCGGAATGGAGCTGGACGTGGCGATTGCCGCAGAGGAGACGAGGCTCGCCGAGCTCGACCAGTTGAGCGAGGCCGCACGCGGGCGTCTTCTGGAGCTGCGTGTCGCACGCGAGCGGGCGGAGCGCAAGGTTGATGATGAGCGCACCAGCCCTGGGCCGGGCGCGGCGTGGTCCGCGGAGCGTAAGGTGGCGCTGTTCGCGAGCCTCTTTCGGGGGCGCGAGGATGTGTTTCCGCTGCGGTGGGAGAACAAGGGGAAGGGCCGCAGCGGGTGGGCGCCGCGTTGCTCGAATGAGTGGGTTCGAGGCATATGCTCGAAGCCGCGTGTGAGGTGCGGGGAGTGCTCAAGCCAGTCGTTTCTCGCGCCGGTGGACGCGGAGCTGCTCGCGCATCTACAGGGTCGGCAGGTAATGGGTGTCTATCCGCTCATGGCGGATGACACGTGCTGGCTGTTGGCGATCGATCTCGACGGAGTCTCCTGGCGTGGTGATGTCGCGACGCTGCGCGAGACATGCGGTGAGCTGGGGGTGCTCCCGGCCGTCGAGCGCTCGCGGTCGGGGGATGGCGCGCACCTCTGGTTTTTCTTCAGCGCGCCGATCCCTGCCGTATTGGCGCGGCGCTTTGGGCTGATGCTCTTGACGGACGCGATGGGGCGTTGCTCGACGCTCGACATGGCCTCCTACGACCGTCTGTTCCCAAGCCAGGACACGCTGCCCAAGGGCCGCTTCGGAAACCTGATCGCGTTGCCCTTGCAACACGGCCCACGTCAGCAGGGCAACTCGCTGTTCGTGGATGAGCAGCTCGAGCCATATGAGGATCAGTGGTCGTACCTGGAGTCGCTGCCTCGCATCGCGCCGGACCGCCTGGAGGCTCTCGTTGCGCAGGCCGACATCGACGGTCGCGTGCTTGGAGTGGCCGGCGAGGATGTTGACCGTGAGGCGCCGTGGCGGCCACCTCGATCACTCTCCAGCAGGCTCGCTGCGACGGCGATGCCGGATGTCCTCAGCGCGACGCTTGCGCAGTGCCTGTACGTACGCGCTGATGAGCTCCCTCCGGCCTTGGCGGATGCGATGCGGAGGCTCGCGACGTTCTCCAACCCGCTGTTCCTCGAACGCCAGCGGCTGCGGCTCTCAACAGGGCGCACACCACGCGTGATCGCATGCTTCGAGCAGCAGGGTCGATTCCTGGTGCTTCCCCGCGGCAGCCTCTTGCCACTGAAGAAGCTGCTCGACGACCTCGGTGTAAGGCTGGATCTGGCCGACGAGCGCATCGACGGGATCGAACTCGACGTCCGGTTCACCGGCAAGCTCACCGACGTCCAGGCCGATGCCGCGCGGGAAATGCTTGCCCACGAGCTCGGAGTGCTGTGTGCGCCTCCCGGGATCGGGAAGACCGTGATCGCAGCGCACCTGATCGCCGCCCGCCGCCGCTCGACGCTCGTGATCGTGCACAGCAAGCCGCTGCTGGAGCAGTGGATTCAGCGCCTGACCCAGTTTCTCGACGTAGACATCAAGCAGATCGGGGTAATCGGTGCCGGGAGGAGCAAGCCAACCGGTCGCCTGGACATCGCGACCGTCCAGAGCCTTGTCCGCAAGAAAGGCCTGCAGGAGCTGCTGGCCGGGTACGGGCACATCGTCGTCGACGAGTGCCACCACGTCCCCGCGGTCACGGCTGAGCGGGTGCTGCGATCCGCTGCCGCGCGTTGCGTGACCGGTCTGACAGCAACGCCTTATCGGCGCGACGGGCACCACCCGATCATAGCTATGCAATGCGGCCCAATCCGTCACGAAATCGAACGTCGCACGGAGCGCGCGGGGGAGGAGCTGCGCCTGTGCATCGTTCGCCGCGAGACGACCTTCGATCCGGCCGTGCTCCCGACCGATGCCGGCATCCAGGAGATCTACGGGGCACTCGCTGTGGACGAACGCCGCACTGAGCTCATCGTGAAGGACACCCTCCAGCTGATTGTTGAGGGGCGCTCGCCAATCATTCTCACCGAGCGGCGCGAGCATCTACAGCGACTCGCCGCGCGCCTGCGCGATCGAGTACTGGTGTTGATCGAACTGCACGGCGAGATGCGTCCCCGTGCACGCCGCGCCGCGGTTGAGCAACTCGCCACCACCAGCGAGGACACGGCGCGGGTGGTGCTCGCCACGGGCCGCTACATCGGTGAGGGCTTCGACGATCCGCGCCTGGACACGCTGCTGCTCGCGATGCCGATCGCCTGGAAGGGCACCGTCGTGCAATACGCCGGACGCCTGCACCGCGCGCACCGCGGCAAGCACGAAGCGCTCGTCTACGACTATGTAGACGCCGAGCTGCCCGTGCTGCGCCGCATGTTCGCCAAGCGCCTGAAGACCTACCACGCTCTCGGCTACACGCTCTCCGAGACGCCGGCCGGCTACAGCATCCAGAGCGACGAGGCGACCCTGGGGCCAAGCGGGTGATTCCGCCGGAGATGGCGTGACGGCCTATAAGCACCACGCTTTCCATCCGCTGTGAGTCGTAGCTTGCATCTGATGGGAGCGCATTCGCGTAACGCCCCGTGTCCCTGTGGAAGTGGCCTGAAGTACAAGCGTTGCTGTCTTGAGGTCGCGAACCGTGAGCAGGAGACCGCGCGCTTCGAGAGCGCTGTCGGCAAGCGCATCTCGAAGTGGGCGGCGGCACAGTTTCCGGATGAGCTGAGCGCGGCATTGGGAAGCTTCGGCGGGGATTCCGGGGCCGGGTTGAACGACCGCGACATGACGATCTTCGTCACGTGGTTCTGCTCGGATCGAGAGCTTGCCTGCGGGGAAACCCCAGCGGCGAGCTACGCCGCGCGCTCCGACATTGATGTGCGCGAACGGGATGTGGCTGCACGGATCGCCGCCGCGCGACTGCGCCTGCAGCGCGTGCGTAGCGTTGAGGCGGGCCGCTGGATCGAGCTCGAAGACGTGCTGAGCGGGGCAGTGACGCGCGTGCGCAGCGGAGACGTCTCGCGCGAGGCGACGCGTTGGGACATCCTGCTCTGCCGCGTGATGGAAGATGACTTGATTTCCTCGCTGTGGGGTCCCGTGCAGTTCTACCGGCCCGACGAAGAGCCGGACCTGCTCGCCGAGTGTGAGCGTCTCGCCGGTGTACATCGCATGCCGATCGGCAGCGACTGCCTGTTCAGTGCGGCTGCGCTTGAGTTGATGCGCTTCGTGCCCGCCGGCCGCTGTGCCGCTCAGAGCCTCTTCACGGCTGAGGGCGACCCGCTCGTCGACGGCCGGACGAGCTGGCGAATCACAGAGCCCGCCACCGCACTGGAATTGTTGGACGACCCGCCGCAGCTGGCGTGGGTTGGTGAGAGCGAAGACGGGTCGGGGGAGGCGTTTCAGTGGACCGTCCCGCGGGAGCAGCTACGCATGTCGGAGACGCCGCTGCCGCCGGGTGCGCTGCGTTTTGAGAGCAGCCTCACCGAGCTGCCTGGGCGGGTCTGCTTGGCGACGTTCGAGCTGACCGACCAGGAGCTGCGCTGCACGGCGGTCTCCGAAGCCAGGCTCGACGCCGCGAGCGAGTTGATCAGCCAGCGCCTCGGCGCGCTCGCGGTGCTGCGTGACCGGAGCATCCTGCCGATCGAAGCCGACCCTTCTTCGCCGGGACCCGACCACTCGCAGCAACGACGCAAGCCTCGGACCGCGCTGGCGGCAGCGGCGGATCGAGATGTCGAGCGTCAGCTTCTCAATGACTACTATCGCCGTTGGCTTGACGAACCGCTTCCCGCGCTTGAAGGCCGCTCCCGCGCGAGGCTTCGCGCCGCGTGAGCCCGTTTCTACACGAGCGCATCTACGCGGACGCAGTAGCCCTGTGAGGGGCGAGCGCGCCTATCTGCTCCACGCGATAGCGGCCTCTGTCGAGTCTCAAACTCACTGCGAGCCAGCGGTCTACGTCCGTAACCCCGTGGGTGGGGGCGGCGGCTCATCGACGCGGCGCGGTGGAGAAAGCGCCTTGGCGCCGCGCACACCGCGCTTGTCGCGGAAGAGACACAGGATCTTGCCTTCGGGGCGGGCGGCGCTGGGTGCGAGCAATCCCGCCCAGCCCTCTTTTGAGAGCTGCTCGCCGATGCTTTGATAGGCGGGCCAATTGCGACGTCCCGGCGCGGGCGTACTGAGTCCGACGGCGGCAAGGCTCTCTCGTGTGGAGAGGTCGGCGACCACGATGTCTACCTGCCAGGTCCACAGCTCGCGGGGCATCTGCGCGAGTGGAGGGATCATGCGCTCGGCCAGGTGGCGGTACCACTCGGCCCATGCGGTCGCCTCGCTGTCGGCGAGGTAGAGCGCATCGATGACGTCGCCGCGTTGCCAGCGGTTGTCTGGGGGCGGTTCGCGGTCGGGCAGCGGCGCCGAGCCGGGGTAGGTGTGCTTGATCCAGCGTCCGCGCACGGCGAGCGCTGTAACGCTGAGCGGCACTTCAGCTTGCGCCCGGGTCCTCGATGCCGGAGATGAGTCGGGCGACAGCGCGGTAGTCGCCGGCGGCGATGCGGTCGATGGGCTTGTCGTCATCGAGCGCGGGGACGGGCTTGTTCAACCAGACCGGGATGTAGGTCGGTCGGATCACTCGCCCGAGGCGTTCGACGAGCGATGAGAGCTCGACCAGGCGCTCTGCGCGCGGGCCGCTCGGGGAGCTGCGACGTGCGAGCCATTCGCGTACGGTGCTCGGGGCCGCGCCGGTTGCGCGTGCGATCTCGCGGTCGGAGAGATGGCCGCTGTCGTGGACGTGGATTGCCTCTTCGGCGTATGCAAGGGTCATGTCGCCAAGCTTAGCATTCCGGCGCTATTTCGACAAGTTATCGGCATGTGGCGGGTCCGACTGCTGTCTGCTCTCGTAGCTTTGCCTCCGTGTCATCGTATGCCGTCGGTGCAACTGGCCGATCGGACGGGGAACAATCCGGGGAACAAATTGAGGAAAACCCAGGAGCACTCAGAGACCAACACCCCCAGCAAACACGGGCTCCATCAACTGAGCGACACCCAATCCCTCCGGCTGGGGGCCGGGCGGTCGCAGGTTCAAATCCTGTCTCCCCGATACTAGAAAATCTCGCGAAGCCCAGCAAACACGGGCGAAATGCCCCGAAAACGCTGGGGATCGCGCAAGCCGCTTCGCCCCTATTTGGTGGGGTTCGCGTACCCATCGGCTGCAAAACGTTTGCAGCCAGCCGCGAAACGTTTGCAAAACGTTTGCAGCGGCATCCCGCCCGCCAGCGCCCTGACGAGCCGCGGAGCGCCCCGTCCGGCGACCCGCGCGCTTGTGCCGCGCGCCGGCGGAAATGCCCCGGTGGCAAACGCGTCTCGGCAGCGACAAAAGGACATGGCTCACCCCCCTGCAGGGTGGGGCGGCCTGGACTCTGCCCAGCCGGCGTGCCGTCTGGGGTGGCCGAACGCGATCGCAGTTCCCTGAAAGGCAGCCGCATGGCGATGACCTCCGTGACCTCCACCACTTCCACGCGCGGGCGCGGCTCACCGCCACGCAAGCCGGGGAGAGCGCTAGGTGGCACGGGCACCGAGAAGTGGGTCACCAAGCAGCAGCTCGCGACTCATCTGCAGGTCACTCCCCGCTGGATCGAGATGCAACACCCCCTCGGGCTGCCGCACCTGCGCCGGGGCGGCATCGTCCGCTACCGGATCTCCGAGGTCGAGTCCTGGCTGCTCTCCTGCCCAGCCACCGGGGGTGCGTGATGCCACACAACCGCGGCACACGCCGAAAGCCAAACTGGGTAGGGGTCGCCTCCTACAAAGGCAAGCGCAAGTGGGTCAGCGGCTGCGCGAGCGTCGCCGAGTGGGAAGAGGCGGTTGAGAAGGCGCGCGCCGAGCTGCGCGCGAAGGTCGAGAAACCGGACGCCAAACCCGTCCCCACGTGTCTGGAGTTCGCGGTCGCGAGCACCGATCCTGACGGGCGGATCACGATGACCTGGCCCGACGGTCAGCGTGCCCGCAAGCGAGAGGGCCGGCGCGATAAAACGGTGCGGTGGATGCGCGAAATGCTGGTGCCGTTCCTGCGCGAGTACGGCGAACGTCCGCTCGACAGCTTCAGCCGCGATGAGGCCCTGACGTACATCTTGCCGAAGGGCGCGGGCACCCAGGAGGTCGTTCGCCAGTTCTTCAACCATGCGCTTGACCGGGAGCTGATCCCCCGCAACCACTTCACCAATCTCGGCATCAGCAAGCAGAAGCGCCGCATCGAACGACCCGACTTCGAAATCGTGACCGACGAGCAGTACGCGCGTCTGCTGAACTGTGCCCGCCACGGGCGCACCGACGACTTCGCGTTGGTCATCGAGGGCTGCGTGCTGTGCGTCGGGGAGGCGGCGATCCGCCCGAGCGAGATTTTCGCGCTGCACAAAGACGAAGTGGACCTGGATGAGGACGTCATCGGCGTGCGCTGGCAGATCGACTCACGGACACGCAAGCGGGTGCCGACCAAGGACGGCGATCCGCGCTGGGTGGTCCCGAGCCCGCGATTCCGCGCACACCTCGAGGTCGTCATGCAGTTCGACCGGAAGATCCTCTTTCCGGCGGTGCGCGGCGGATACCTCTCACTCGCCAACTGGTACGTGCATTGGAACGCGGTGCGGATCGCGGCGGGGATGCCGAACCTTGAGTTCTACGAACTCAAGCACCGGGCGCTGCAGTGGATGATCGACCCGATCGAGGACGGGGGCCTGGGCCTCGACTCGGCGACCGCCGCGGAGATGGCAGGCCACGACGACGGCGGCTGGCTGATCGCGAACGTCTACACCAAGCTCGCCGAGCACCGTGCGCGTGAGCGCGCGAAACGTGCGATGCGCGACTACGCCGAGCGCCACCCCGATGTCTACAAGCCGCCATCGGCGCCGGTCCGCCGGCCGGAAAGGGGCAAGGCGACACGACGTCCCCGCCCGGCCACGACCACAACAACGACGACCTACACATCCAGCCAGCCCCAGCAAGCCCCGACGATCTGGTCGGCTGGCGGGGCGGCCACTCGCCGCGAGTATGCCGATGTGTCCGTCGGCATCAGCCTCCCACGACACTCGCGCGCGGCGTAGGTTGGTGGCGCCTTTGGGTTCTCGAATCGCGACACCCCTGCTCAACCGGAGCAGGGCTTTGGCCCCTCGTTCCAGCGCTCCATTTCCAGGCCGCTGACGACCGAGGGCGGCACGAGGCCGCAGCGCAGGCCCTCATCGGAGATCGTGGCGAGATTCCGCCACGATCTGCCGGCGCCGCGCAGCACGTTCACGCTGACCTGCTCGGGACCGGCGAGGTACGCCAGCGCATACGGCGCGCGGGTGCTGACGCGCACCCAATCCAGGCGCACGTGAAGGGAACTCTCGCTCCCAGCGAAGTAGCGGTCGATCGCCGCGAACTCCGTGGGCGTCGCCGCCCGCTTATCCAACGCGGCCCGCTTGCGCTTGCGCCTGGGCTTGGGATGGCCCGAGAGGTTCAGCAACAGGCTCGTGCTCGCCTGCGGATACAAACCACGATCTTCCGGCGGGTCCGCCCACGCGCAGAAGATCCACCGCCCGCCAGACAGCGCGTTGACGTTGCTCCTGCTCAGCCACGGGCCGCCCGTAACTTCCGTTTCGATGAGGTGCTGCGCTGTACTGGCCGCCGGGTCGATCGGGCAGCCCGCACGGGTGTATGGGACGCCCTCGACGACGACCTCCCGCTTGACTTCACTGGACGCGTTCAGGTCGAGCGTGAAGCCCCTGCCCGCCACCACCGGCCGGGCGAAGCTCAACGCCAGCGAGATGTTCGACGGGCGAACTACGACCGGCAGCGATGCGGTCGCTGTGACCGGGCCGCCTTCCATTTCCAGCAGACCGGCAGGGATCGTCGTCCACCCGCAGAGCGTGTAGGTGCCCGTCGATGGCGCCGTCCAGTTGACCGATCCGCTGGCCTGCCCGATGTTGCCGCCTTCAGCGAAATGCGTCGCAGTGAGCATCTGCCCCGCGTCGCCTTGCGGGCTCGCGGCGCAGGGGATGCCGGGGTTGTTCGCGTAGAGCACCGGGTAGGTCGCCTCTTCGCTCGAGGTCGCATACGTGACCTGGCCAGTGAGTTCCTGCACGGGTTCGGGGGCGATCGACAGCGACATCGAGTCCGCGAGCGCCGCGCCCGGCAGCACCAGCGCCGCGAACAGCACAAGGCCACAGAGCACCGCAAGCCCAGCGGCCGGCGATCGCGTCGAGGTTGACTGTCCGGCGGGTGAGGAGCCGGCCGAAGTTGGACGGCAGGCGTGTAGAGACGTTCTCATCTGGAGTCCTTTCCGTGTGGGTTGCGCGGGCGCACTTGCCCTGATCGTCTGTCGAACGGACTCGCCGTTTGCCCCCAAACAAATCGGACGTCGCTACCCCGTCGCAACTCCTGGGGTGCGCGAGGGCGCACTCCTCCGGTCGTTAGTCGAACGCGGCAGGCGTTTCCCCCCACACAGATTTTGTGCCGCGCGTAAGACCCGGCGAACTGCCCAGGGCACACGGCCCCCCGGTTCCTCGCCCGGCTAGAGGCTTGGGTGTCCCCGTACTGTTCGCCAGCTCTCGCGGGTGATGCGCAGGATCACGACGGTCATGCCCAGGCCGATGAGCGGATCGAGGATCGGAACGCCCGCGGCTATCGCGAGGGCGCTCGCGATCACGGCGAGCGAGACGTATGCGTTGACGCGAGCATGATCGCCGTCCGCGATCAGCGCGGGACTGTTCAGCCGGTGCCCAGCGCGGCTGCGTACCAGCGCGGCCAGCCAGTTTCCGGCGAACCCGACCGCCCCGGCCGCGGCGAGCGCGAGCAGGTGGTTCGGCGTGGATGGTTGGATGAGGCGCAGGATCGACTCATACCCAGCCACGCACGCGGAGATGAAGATCGCCGCCACCACAGCCAGGCCGGCTAGGCGCTCAGCGCGAGGGGAGCGCAGCGCGAACGCGATACCGAGAGGAATAGCGGTCAGCGCGTCCCCGCCGTTGTGGATCAGGTCGGCCAGCAGCGCCAGACTGCCGCTGAGCGCGAACACGAGCACCTGCACCGAGGCAGTGGCGGCGAGGACGCCAAGCGCGAGCGTGACAGCGCGTACACCCTCGCGGGAGCGCTTGATGCTCTCATCCACGAGGCCGTGCGAATGACCATGCGCGTGCTCGTCGTGATCGTCACGGCGATCGTCGTGGGAAGGGTGCTCGTGCGGGCCTGTATGCGAGTGAGCGTGGCGCAGGGCACCGTGACGGTGTACGTCGCCTTTGAGGAGTTCATAGGTAGCAGAGGCCATCGTCCTTCAGGATAGGTGTCCTCCCGTGGCGGCGCGCTCGCACAGGGCTTGGCTCATTTGCTAGGGATCGGGTGCTATGCAGGCAGACGAACAGCGCCGGTCGAGCCATCGGCGCCCGCCTGCCCTTCGTGGTGGGGCATGACGGCTTCCGCTGCCTCCTCCGGCGTCAGGTCCGGGTAGAGCACTCTGACGGCGAGGATCGCGCAAACGCAGCCGACGAGCTGCGCGAGGATGTAGCCGGGCACGGACGCGGGCGCGATGCCGGCCCTCTCTGCCAATGTCGTGTGAGACGCTCATGATCAAGGAATTACTGACCCTTGAGGGCGAGAACGGAGCACGACACGATGTTGGAGATGGAGCACGATGGAGCCGACGACCCTGGAGTGGAGGGAGCCGTAGGCGACCGGAACGGAGGGGCCGTCGGGCGCGCCGCGCCCGGGGGGGTCCCCGATCCTGAGCTGGTCGAGCAGGCTCGGCGGCGGCGGTTCACGGCTGAGTACAAGCTGGCGGTCCTGCGCGAGGCCGACGGGTGCACGCAGCCGGGTCAGCTCGGAGCGCTGTTGCGCCGCGAGGGCTTGTATTCCTCGCATCTGGCGACGTGGCGTAAGCAGCGCGAGGAGGGGTCGATCAAGGCGCTCTCTCGGCCGCGGGGGCGTAAGCCCGGTGATCCGCGTGACGCGCAGATCGCGGCGCTGCAGCGGCGTGCGCAGCGCGCGGAGGCGGAGCTCGCGAAGGCGCGCAAGGTGATCGAGGTGCAGGGAAACGTCTCTGCGCTCTTGGGGGAGTTGCTCGAGCCCAGGGGCGCGACCGAGCCGGGGAGCACAGGGCGATGATCGAGCAGACCGTGCAGGAACTCACCCCGATCGTTGGGACCCGCCCGGCGTGCCGGGCCTTGGGTGCGGCACCGGCGACGATCTACCGTCGGCGGCGTCCATCCGAGCCCAGGTTGACGCGGGCGCGGGCCGTCCCGGCCAGGGCGCTATCAGAGGCCGAGCGCCAGGCTGTCCTCGCCGAGCTTCACTGCGAGCGGTTCGTCGACTGCTCCCCTGCGCAAGTCTGGGCGACGCTGCTGGACGAGGGCCGTTACCTGGCTTCGGAGCGCACGATGTACCGGCTGCTCGCCGCTCAAAATGGCGGGGTGCGGGAGCGACGCGACCAGCGCACGCACCCGGCCTATGCGAAGCCGGAGCTGCTCGCCGAGCACCCGAACGAGGTCTGGTCTTGGGACATCACGAAGTTGAAGGGCCCCGTGAAGTGGACGTACTTTTACCTCTACGTGATCCTCGACGTGTTCAGCCGCTACGTCGTCGGCTGGACCGTCCAGCACCGCGAGGGCGCACAGCTCGCCAAGGCGCTGATCAGCCAAGCCTGCGCGCAGCAGAAAATCCCGCGCGAGCAGCTGACCGTGCACGCCGACCGCGGCAGCTCGATGACCAGCAAGCCGGTCGCGTTCCTCCTGGCCGACCTCGGCGTGATCCGCTCGCACAACAGGCCCTACACCTCGACGGACAACCCCTACTCCGAGGCGCACTTCAAGACGCTGAAGTACCGGCCCGAGTTCCCTCGGCGCTTCGAGAACATCGAGGGAGCCCGCGCGTTCTGCCGCACGTTCTTCGACTGGTACAACCACCAGCACCGCCACTCCGGGATCGGCCTGATGACCCCCGCCGCCATCCACCACGGCCGCGCCCAAGAACTCCACGACCAGCGCCAGCGCGTCCTCACCGCCGCCTACGCCGCGACACCCGAGCGGTTCGTCCGCCGCCCGCCCCAGCCACCAGCGCTGCCGACCGCCGCCTGGATCAACAAGCCCACAACAGAGGAGGCCGCTCACTAAATTCGACGACCAAGTGTCTCATTCGACTTGACAGGCTCCACGGCGAACGTGTTGGAGAACATGCGCCCAACGCTGATCGCCGGGTTGGCGAAGCTCGCTGAGCTTGTGAAGAAGTAGGCGGCGCCGATGTACGCGCCGACAGCGGCCGGGGCGATGTGCGCGCGTTTGGTCCGTGCGAGGGAGAAGATCACGAGCAGCAGCCCGGCGGTGGCGATCACCTCACTGAACAGGTGCGCGGGCGTGGCACGGTGGTGCGTGGAGATACTGACGGCGGCCAGCGAGAACATGCCGTTAGCCACGACGGCGCCGAGCACGCAGCCAGCCACCTGCGCGGGTATGTAGGCGAGTGCGTGGCGCCAGCGGATGCCGCCAAAGGTCGCGTCGGCAAGCGAGACAACGGGGTTGAAGTGACCGCCAGATATGGGTCCGAACATGAGGATGATCGTGAACAAGCCGGCTGCTGTGGCGGCGGCGTTCTCGAACAACTGGAGGCCAACGTCGTTTGGCGAGAGCGTCTGCGCGGCGATCCCCGACCCGATCACCAGGGCGGCGAGGAACGCCGAGCCCAACAGCTCGGCGAGGAGACGGCGAGCGAGCGGAGGCGTGTCGCTCATGCCGCGACCAAGAGCTTGTCTGCGAACTCGCCCGGCAGACCGGCCTCGCGGACCTCGGCGGCGACCGCATCGGCGTCGTAGGCGATCCGCTCGATGCTTACGGCCACGCTGCCAGCGCTCGGTGTCAGGACGGCGAACGCGCAACGCGGGTCGCCGTCCTTGGGCTTGCCGACCGAGCCGCAGTTGACGAACAGCACCCCGCCGTACTCCCGCACCCAAGGCTTGTGCGTGTGCCCGAACACGAGCACCGGGTCACTCTCGCCCGCCGCGAGGCGTTCATACAGGCTGGCCGGCTTGTCCTCGAACAGGTACTCGTTGACCTTCCGAGGCGAGCCATGAACGAGGTGAACGTCAACGCTGCCGACCGGAAAGTGCAGATCGAACGGCAGGCCGCGCATGAAGTCCTTGGACGCTTGGCTTGTGTGTGCGAGCGTCCAGTCCACCGAGCGCTGCCCAAGCTCGCGGTCATGCGCGGTGACATACGCGCAGCCGCAATCCTCAAGGTCACGCGCGATGGCGTAGTCGTAGTTGCCGTAGATCGTCGGAATGTCGCGCTCGGCAATCAGGGCGCAGACCTCGTTGGGGTGCGGGCCGTAGCCCACGAGGTCTCCGCCGCAGAACACGCTCTCGATGCCAAGCTCCTCGATCCGCGCGAGCGCCGCTTGCAACGCTGGGAGGTTGCCGTGAATGTCGGTGATGACGGCAACGGTGCCGGGGTCGGTGCTCACGATCCCTCCCGTGCGGCGATTAGGTCGCAGGTGTCGCGGCGTAGGCACTCGCGGGTTTGGCGGTGCGCGAGGGTCATCACATGCGAGCGCACGCGCGCACCGTCGAAGCCCTCGAGGACGGCATCGGCGCAGGCGCGTATCTCCTCCGGGGAGCGAGTGGCGGCGAACTCCTCAGCGAGCATCGGCAGCAGCCGTCTGAGACGGAACTCGTGGGCGGTGCGGTCGGCGCGGATCGCTTGCAGGCGCAGGGCGATCAGCTCGCGGATTTGGGCTTGGATGCCGTCACGGATCGCACGCACGTCCTCGATCGGCCTGCCGGCCGGGTCGGGTATGTCCCACGCCTCCACCATCGTCGGCACGTAGGGGCAGGCATCGCCGCAGCCCATCGTGATCGCCCAATCGGCGTGCAGCTGCATCTCGAGCGTGAGCTTCTTCGGCTTGCGCCCGGCGAGGTCGAATCCGACCTCGTGCATCGCCTGCACCACGGGCGGCCATATCTCGGGGGCGGGTTCGGTGCCGGCGGACTCGGCGCGCACGTCCTCGGGGCCGTAGCGCTCAAAGAACACTTGGGCCATCTGTGAGCGCCCGGCGTTGTGGTTGCAGACGAACAGCACGTAACGGATCGGCTGCTCGCCTACCTGCTCCTCGGTGGGTACGTCGCTGGTGTTCATGGGCGCGGATGATATTACATCGACAGACGTGAGTGTTATTGATATAAGTAGATTGATGCCCGTCGATTTGGAGCTAGCCCCCAAGCAGAAGCGCGCCAATGGCTCGCCTTGTTGTGAGCCCGTCGTCTACCCCGACGTTCAGCGCGAGGAAGCGCTGCGGATGGCCGAGGTCGCCAAGGCTCTCGGTGACCCGATCCGTTTGCAGCTCGTGGACGTGCTGCGCAAGCACGCCGGCAAGGTCTGTGTCTGCGAGCTCGTGCCGCTGTTCGACATATCTCAGTCCACGCTCTCCCACCATCTAGGCAAGCTCCGCGCCGCCGGGATCGTGGACTCCGAGCGCAAGGGCCTATGGGCCTACTACTACGTCATCCCCGACGCACTCAAGGAGCTATCTGCATGGCTGAGCTGACCACCCCCGCTGAGACGACCGCGACCTCCTGTTGCGCACCTGAGACTCAGGCGACGTGCTGTGAGCCGAGCGCCAAGGCCGAGTGCTGCGACCCCAGCCACGGCGAGGGCTGCGGTTGCGCCGCCGACACCACGACACAGGCCGGCGACGTGCGCGAGCAGGTGCGCGAGCGCTACGCCGCCGCCGCCGTGCAGGTCACGACGACTGATCCCGGCGCGGGCTGCTGCGCGCCGAGCGAGACATTCGACGGCGGCAGCGAGGTTTTCGGCGCGGCGCTCTACGCGCTCGGCGACCGCGAACAGCTACCCGACACCGCCAAGCTGGCTTCCCTCGGCTGTGGCAACCCCACCGCCGTTGCCGAACTGCACGAGGGCGAGACGGTCCTCGACCTCGGCTCCGGCGGGGGGATCGACGTGCTGCTCTCCGCCAAGCGCGTCGGCCCGACCGGCAAAGCGCACGGTCTGGACATGACCGACGAGATGCTTGCCCTCGCCCGTGAGAACGCCCGGAAGGCAGGTGTCGAGAATGTCGAGTTTCACAAGGGCTACATCGAGGCGATACCGCTCCCCGACGCGAGCGTTGACGTGGTGATCTCAAACTGCGTCATCAACCTCTCCGCCGACAAGCCGAAGGTGCTGCGCGAGGTCGCGCGAGTCCTGCGACCGGGCGGACGCTTCGCGGTATCCGATGTGATCGCCGACGAGGACATGGATGATGCGACCCGCGCGGACATGCAGGCGTACACCGGCTGTATCGCCGGAGCGCTCACCCACGGACAGTTCACCCAAGCGCTCGCCGACGCGGGCCTTGCCGAGATAGAGATACGCGAGACTCATCGCGTCCACCCGCAGGCAGTCTCCGCGATCGTGCGTGCCCGCAAGCCGAGCGCGGCGCCCGCGGCATGAGCGACACGACGCACGAGGTTCATCCCGGTCCACAGACGCTCTTACCGCAGTAGCCCACCAGATCGCCGCAGCATGAAGCGTCAGCAGCTTATGCGTCTGAGACGCGGGCACCTCGCAGGGCATTGGCAATCCAGGTGTCCGGCGGTGTTCGGTGTAGGCCGTCCTCTGTCTGATACAGGCGGCAGCGCAAGCCGTAATCGTGGCGGGCGGCGGCGGTGCGGTCTACGTCGCGGCCGTCAACGCGCAACGTCGGCGATCCAAGAAACCGCTCCCGCTGCGCCGAGCCCTCGGAGTCGATGCTGCGCCCCTCGATCGTGGCATCAACTCCGGCCTGTTCGAGCAGGCGCATCAGGCGGGCGCGCAACTCCGAATAGCCGGGACAGCCATCGAAGTAGAGCAGTTCGACCTTCATGGCTCGTGGGGCGTGAGCGGCTGGGAGCGATAGCGGTTGACTGCGATCAGAGCCCACAACGCCTCGACCACTCCGAAGGGCCAGGTGCCGGCCAGAAATCCGTAGGCACTCGACAGGGCGCAGCCGCACGCGAAGGCGAGGATGAACCCCCGGCCGCGCCGTTCGAGCCCATACATCGCCACCATGAACGTGACCGCGCAGGCACCAAAGATCGTAAGCACGACAAGCAGTCTGGCAGCCGCCCGCGGCCTATCCGATCTTGAACGGCGAGCCTCACAGGAGTAGCTTCCGGTACATGCCTGGTTGACGTTGACCGCTTCCGTATGCGGCCTACCCTCGTCCGCCTCCTGGCGGTGCATTGACCTTGCCCGTAAATGTACCCACCAAGCAGAGAGGACAGACCAACATGGCCAAGATCAAAGTAGGTGAGCGAGAATGAACACGATGAGCGACGGTCCAGAGATAGCGCTACTGCATCGCGCCTGGGAGGCGATGAGCGGAGGCGACTTCGCGGTTCTCGAGGAGGCGCTGGCGGCAGACGCGCAATGGCTCGGGGTAGAGGACGGGCAGTTCTGTGAGAACCGCAAGACGATTCTCCAGGTGATGAGACGCAATCTGCGCGGTCGTTTGCAAGGCAGGATCGAAGAGACGATCCAAGACGGGCCACGCGTGATCGTGGCGTTCCGCCCGGAGCTGCCGGCACAGGTTGACCGGCCGTTGGATGAGGGGGTCGCCTACATGGTGGTCACGATCAGTGACGGGAAGATCACCGAGCTGAAGGGGTGCGCCGACCGCGCCGCCGCCGTGACCTACGCACAGAGTGGCGAAACCCCTGACGCCCCGTCTATCACCAGCGGGGTGCAGCCTCCTGATGATGTCGCCGAGCCCCCTGAGCATCGCGTCAACCGGCTGGTCCCATTCGTTCACGTCGAGGATGTCGAGCGCTCGATCGCCTTTTACCAACATCTCGGGTTCACAGTGCAGAGCGTCCACAAGTACCGTGAGCGTCCGGTATGGGCGGCGCTCGAGAGCGAGAGCGCCGAGTTGATGGTGACGCTCGACGGCGACCCGATCGACCGGGACGGGCAGGGCGTGTTGTTCTATCTCTACTCACACGACCTAGCGGCGCTGCGCGATCAGCTCCTAGCCGCTCGCATCGAGGCCGGGTGGAGCCTGTCAAGTCGAATGAGACACTTGGTCGTCGAATTTAGTGAGCGGCCTCCTCTGTTGTGGGCTTGTTGATCCAGGCGGCGGTCGGCAGCGCTGGTGGCTGGGGCGGGCGGCGGACGAACCGCTCGGGTGTCGCGGCGTAGGCGGCGGTGAGGACGCGCTGGCGCTGGTCGTGGAGTTCTTGGGCGCGGCCGTGGTGGATGGCGGCGGGGGTCATCAGGCCGATCCCGGAGTGGCGGTGCTGGTGGTTGTACCAGTCGAAGAACGTGCGGCAGAACGCGCGGGCTCCCTCGATGTTCTCGAAGCGCCGAGGGAACTCGGGCCGGTACTTCAGCGTCTTGAAGTGCGCCTCGGAGTAGGGGTTGTCCGTCGAGGTGTAGGGCCTGTTGTGCGAGCGGATCACGCCGAGGTCGGCCAGGAGGAACGCGACCGGCTTGCTGGTCATCGAGCTGCCGCGGTCGGCGTGCACGGTCAGCTGCTCGCGCGGGATTTTCTGCTGCGCGCAGGCTTGGCTGATCAGCGCCTTGGCGAGCTGTGCGCCCTCGCGGTGCTGGACGGTCCAGCCGACGACGTAGCGGCTGAACACGTCGAGGATCACGTAGAGGTAAAAGTACGTCCACTTCACGGGGCCCTTCAACTTCGTGATGTCCCAAGACCAGACCTCGTTCGGGTGCTCGGCGAGCAGCTCCGGCTTCGCATAGGCCGGGTGCGTGCGCTGGTCGCGTCGCTCCCGCACCCCGCCATTTTGAGCGGCGAGCAGCCGGTACATCGTGCGCTCCGAAGCCAGGTAACGGCCCTCGTCCAGCAGCGTCGCCCAGACTTGCGCAGGGGAGCAGTCGACGAACCGCTCGCAGTGAAGCTCGGCGAGGACAGCCTGGCGCTCGGCCTCTGATAGCGCCCTGGCCGGGACGGCCCGCGCCCGCGTCAACCTGGGCTCGGATGGACGCCGCCGACGGTAGATCGTCGCCGGTGCCGCACCCAAGGCCCGGCACGCCGGGCGGGTCCCAACGATCGGGGTGAGTTCCTGCACGGTCTGCTCGATCATCGCCCTGTGCTCCCCGGCTCGGTCGCGCCCCTGGGCTCGAGCAACTCCCCCAAGAGCGCAGAGACGTTTCCCTGCACCTCGATCACCTTGCGCGCCTTCGCGAGCTCCGCCTCCGCGCGCTGCGCACGCCGCTGCAGCGCCGCGATCTGCGCGTCACGCGGATCACCGGGCTTACGCCCCCGCGGCCGAGAGAGCGCCTTGATCGACCCCTCCTCGCGCTGCTTACGCCACGTCGCCAGATGCGAGGAATACAAGCCCTCGCGGCGCAACAGCGCTCCGAGCTGACCCGGCTGCGTGCACCCGTCGGCCTCGCGCAGGACCGCCAGCTTGTACTCAGCCGTGAACCGCCGCCGCCGAGCCTGCTCGACCAGCTCAGGATCGGGGACCCCCCCGGGCGCGGCGCGCCCGACGGCCCCTCCGTTCCGGTCGCCTACGGCTCCCTCCACTCCAGGGTCGTCGGCTCCATCGTGCTCCATCTCCAACATCGTGTCGTGCTCCGTTCTCGCCCTCAAGGGTCAGTAATTCCTTGATCATGAGCGTCTCACACGACATTGGCAGAGAGGGGCGGTCGAAATGCTGTCGATGCGTAAGCCCCGCGCCCGGTTGAGCGTCGCTAGGAGTTGGGGGCGTAGGTGCTCTCGCGATTCGCGTCGTTGAACATCTCCGACACGATCGGCCAAGATCCGTCTGCCTGCCGGCGCAGAACCCGCAACGAGTAGTTGTCCCGCAGCTCGATCTCGCCTCCGGCAAGCAGCCCTTGACCCTCTACCTGCAGGTGAGCTGATACGAGCACGACCTCGGGCGTAAGGACCCGGATCACTACCTCGGGCGGAGCTCTGAGCGTGCCCGCGTTGAAGTTCACGTCCGCGAACAGACCTCGTAGGTATGCGACGATCTCCTCGCTTCCCTTCTTCACGCTACCGAAGGCGTTGACCCAATCGGCGTCCACGCTATAAACGCCTACCAGCTTCTCGGCATCACGCTCCTGAAAGCCGGTCCTGAGAGCGATCAGCGTCGCGCCGATCGCTTCCTGGTCCGCCTGCGGCAACGACGACAGCTCGGCGGCGGTATCTGACGTGGCCATTGCTCTCCCCACTCGTCTCGACTGGTCTCATAACGAGCCTACCTCATGACGTTTGACGCTGCCACTTTTGCGAGCGCGGAATGCACGTTCAAGCAAGACCCGAACAAGGGCTTCATACTGGAAACCAGACTGAGCAACGGCAACACAGCTGTTGCCGCTCATGCTAGTTGCGAATGTGCAGGCTGGTTGCGAACGGCGCCTGCCTTGGGCGCAGCATGACGGGCGTGTAGGTCAGGAAGGGCTTGGTGGACGCTCGCCGACGCTGATCGTGTCGTCCTCGTCGTGGTACTCGACCACGCGATTGGTCATCCAGGCCGCCGGCGGCACACCGTCCTTGGCGCTGTGCAGCTCGATGCGGTCAAGAACCGCTTCCAGCATCGGCGGCTGGTCTGAGCGGGTGCGCTGCGGCAGGAGGATCAGGCCCGGATGCAGCTCCGAGCGCCTAGCCAGGGCGAGGAAGTCATCGTCGTCGGTGACGAGCACCCACTCCTCGTGGGAGACCACCGCGTAGAGCACCGGATCCTTGGCACACAGCAGCCCGCGGTGCTTGTTGCAGGTCGCCTCATAACGCCGCTGGACGACATCCACGAGCGTGGGCGAGAGACACTCGTCGATCCACAACCTCACGCGGCGCGCGCGTGAGGGCGCAACGGGCTAACCGGAGTACGCTCGCCCGAAGTCCACGGACGCGAGGGACGACCCTGCCGTGGGTTGGCCTTCGCCCACAGCGGAGCCAGCTCGAAGGACTCCTCGGGGAGATGCGCGTAGTCTTCACGCAGAACCTCCCGTGTCTCGCCCAGCTCGATCCGCCGGGCGAGACTCCGAACCGGCACGCGCGTTTCCGCGATAACCGGCTCGCCGCCTCGCACTTCCGGGTTGACTTCGACCAGTCGCTCGCGCAGCTCGACGTAGCGTTGCGCGCGCTGCACCGCCTGCTCGACCTCCGGCCCCATGCGCACGACGAGCGCGCCGTCGAGCGCAAGCTCCGCGTTCACTCCCGGACCGCTGAGAGCCCACGCGACAATGCGCCGCTTCACGGCGACCGGCAGGACGACCCGCGTCTGTGCAAGCAACGCAAGCGCCCCGACACCCTCCGGGGTCAGCAGCATCCGGCCCTTGCGCCGTTTTGTCCGCAATACTTTCTGCTCGATCGCCTTGTTGACCGCGCCCAAAGTCGTGCCGCTCAGCTCGGCGGCCTCCCGGCGCGTGATCAGCGGTGTGGTTCCAGAAAACTCGTTGCTCACGGGGAAGTATTTTAGCACGGATGGCAACGCGCGCCGGTCGCCCAAGTGGATGACCGCCGAGCGCCGGACTTGCCGAGTGTTTCCCGGGCTCCTATGGCGTTGTTCACAACTACCTTTCACATTCGCAACTACCGCTCTCAACTACGTTGCATATTCGCAACTAGCGTGAGCGGCAACAACAGCTGTAGCCGCTCACGCTAGTTGTCAGTTTGACGGCCAGTTGACAGTGCCCTGCAAACACGGGGCCTGTGTCGGTCGAGTCGTGTTGCGCTGCGCTGCAGATTTCGGTCTCATGGTGTGGGGCGTGAGACCAGCCGGATTACTGCCTCGGGGTCGCGGTGGTCGAAGAACAGGCTTGTGCGTGTGTCGAGCGCCGCGATCTGCTGCATCTCATCGTCGGAGAGGTCGAAGTCGAAGACGTCGAAGTTCTCGGCCATCCGGTCTGTGCGGACTGACTTCGGGATCGCGACGATGCCGCGCTGGATCAGCCAGTGAAGCGCGACCTGCGCGACGGTCTTCTGGTGGTTCTCCGCGATTGTGGTCAGCGTCGGGTCCGTGAAGAAGCCGTTTTGGCCCTCGGCGAACGGCCCCCACGCCTCGACCTGGACATGGTGCTCGCTCGCCAGTGCCTGATCGACGGTCCGCTGGTTGAACACGTGCGTCTCGATCTGGTTCACAGCGGGCGTGATCTCGTTGTTGAGGATCAGATCGATGAGTCTGTCGGGGTGGAAGTTGCTGACCCCGATCGCACGGATCTGCCCGTCGGCGTACAGGTCTTCCATCGCGCACCAAGCGCCGTAGTAGTCGCCGTAGGGCTGATGGATGAGATAAAGGTCGAGGTAGCCGAGTCCGAGCTTCTCCAGCGACCGGGCGAACGCCTGCTTGGTCCGGTCGTACCCGGCGTCCGCGACCCAGAGCTTGGTCGTGACGAACAGCTCCTCGCGCGGGATGCCGCTCGCTGCAAGCGCGCGTCCGACTGCCTCCTCGTTGTCGTAGGAGGCTGCTGTGTCGATCAGCCGGTAGCCGGTCTCCAGGGCTTGTGCGACGGCCCGCTCGCACTCAGCGGGATCGGGGACCTGGAAGACGCCGAAGCCGAGAGCCGGCATCTGGACATCGTTGTTGAGAGTCACATATCGCATGGCTTCCCTTTCGGTCTGAATCTGGCGTACGATCAATCTCAGCGCGGAACGTGCCAGCGCGAAAGGACCTATCAGAACGTGTACCGCCAGTACGTGGTTCAACCGGCGGAGACGGCGTAACGTGCTGTTCGTGGAGCAGGCAGCCGACATCCGGGAGTTCCTGATGAGCCGCCGGGCACGGCTGACACCGGCGCAGGCGGGCATCACCGAGTACGGCCGCGGCCGCCGAGTCGCGGGCCTCAAGCGCGAGGAGGTCGCGATCCTCGCCGGGATCAGCAACGAGTACTACGCCCGCCTCGAGCGCGGCAACCTCCAAGGCGTCTCCGAGTCGGTCCTGAACGCGCTCGCCCGCGCCCTCCAGCTAGACGAGGCAGAGCGCATCCATCTCTTTGACCTCGCCCGCGCCGCCGCCCCGCCCGGTGGCGCCCCGACCAGCCGGCCAGCCACGAGACGCGGCCGCGCAGAGGTCCGTCCGAGCATCCGCCGGCTACTGGACTCGATGACCGCGACACCCGCCTATGTCCGCAACGCCCGCATGGACATCCTCGCCGCGAACCGGCTCTGCTTCGCGCTCTACCAAGGAGTGCTCGCCCCGGACACGTTGCCGCTGAACATCGCCCGCTTCGTATTCCTCGACCCACGCGCCCCCGACTTCTTCGTCCAGTGGGACAGCATCGCCGACGACTTCACATCAGCACTGCGCATCCAAGCAGGAAAGAACCCCAACGACGCAGCGCTCAACCAACTCGTCGGCGAACTAGCGACCAACAGCACGGCGTTCTCTACCCGCTGGGCACGCCACGACGTTCGCCTCCACCAAACCGCGACCAAGCGCCTGAACAACACACTCGTCGGGGAGATCGAGCTCACCGGAGACGCCCTCGAGCTGACAGGCGACGGGCTGATCCTCATCGCCTACACAGCCCAACCGGCAAGCCGAGCACAACAACAACTCGACCTCCTCTCAAGCTGGCACGCCGACGTGGCGGACATCACGGCCGACCTCGACAACCCCCGCGCGCCCGCCCAGACCCGGACAGAAGCCAGCTAGTCGAGACACCCAGCGATTTCCCCGGAACCCAAACACCGACATCAGGCGAAGCTCTCGCTTCATCCTCGCTGCGCACCTCGACATCCGCTGACAACTACCCCGCAGACCAACAACTACCGCTGCCAACTAGCCACCACACTGACAACTAGCCCGGAGCGTGCAGTAATGACCGCGCCCCCGGGTTGAGCGGGGGCGCGGAACGTCCGGTTGAGTAGGGATCCTTGGGCTTGTCGAAGGTCCTTGATCCCGAGCTTGGAGGTCACCTTGAAGGTGATGCGTGATGGACGCCCGGTAACCGTAGAAGTCACGTCGGACGGAGCGGGTTTGGTTTCGCATGCGGGCAGTGCGCTGGTCGCTCAAATAGCCGACATGCTCGGGTTGACGAGGGCGCTGTCGTTGGGGCTGGCCGGGATCAAGCAGCGCCGTCGCGGCCATGATCCGGGCAGGGTGGTTCGTGATCTCGCGGTGATGCTGGTCGATGGTGGCGAGTGTGTCTCGGATCTCGGCGTGGTCCGCGAGCAGGACGCGTTGTTCGGGGTGGTGGCGTCTGACTCGACAGCGTTTCGGATGATCGACCGGATCGCTTCAACACCGGGGCTGCTGGATGCCCTGCGTGTCGCGCACGCGCAGGCACGCGAGCGGTTCTGGGAGATGCATGGGGCGCCTGAGCGGTTGACGCTCGATATCGACGCGACGCTGATCACAGCGCATTCGGAGAAGGAGAAGGCGGCCGGGACATACAAGGGCGGCTACGGGTTTCACCCGCTGCAGGTCTACCTGGATGAGACACGCGAGGCGCTCGGCGGTCTTCTGCGCCCCGGGAACGCCGGCTCCAACACCGCCGATGACCATGTCGCGGCGCTGGACTTGGCGCTGGCGCAGATCCCCACCCGGTACGTCGAGGCTCTGGATATCTTGGTGCGCGCGGACACGGCCGGTGCTACGCACGGCCTCGTTGACTACTGCCGCGAGGCACGGATGCGGTTCTCGATCGGCTACGAGCTGACCGAGAAGGTTCGTGGCGCGATCCTCACGATCCCCAAGGACGCGTGGGTCCCGGCGCTCGACCAGGACGGGTCGGCCCGCAAGAACGGCGAGGTCACAGAGATCACCGGCATGGTCGATCTGTCGGCGTGGCCCGAGGGCTCCAGGCTGGTCGTTCGCAGAGAGCGCCCGCACCCCGGAGCACAAATGTCGTTCACCGACGACGACGGGTACCGCTTCCAAGCGATCCTCACCGACCAGGCCGACACCGACATCGCCGTCTTGGAGTGCCGCCACCGCCAGCACGCCCACGTCGAGGACCGCATCCGTGACGACAAGGACACCGGCCTATCCAAGTTCCCGTTCAAAGAGTTCGCGCTCAACGAGGTATGGCTGGAGATCGTGATGCTCGCGCACGACCTGATCGTCTGGACACAAGCACTCCTCCTCGACGGGGCGCTCGCCAAGGCCGAGCCCAAGCGACTGCGCTACCAACTGCTGCACGTCGCTGGGCGGCTCGCGTTCTCCGGCCGCCGCGCGAAGCTCCACCTCCAGGACACATGGCCGTGGACGGCCGAGCTCCTCGCCGCGTTTCAGAAGCTCAAAACGCTTCACACCGCGAGCGGCTGACAGCAGCCACCAGCGACCCCGCCACCACCCAGCAGACCACTCGGCCACCGGCCGTAATCACCCTGCCCCGAAACGGGCCGAGCGCACACCCCGCTCCCGCTCGAACACCCACAAACAACGCCACCCAGCCCGATCGCCGACCAACAAGCCACCGACCCGCCAAAACAGCCACGCGCAGTCACCCTCACGCGCTTATTGCACGTTCCGAGCTAGCGTGAGCGGTGACAGTAATTGTTGCCGCCCAGGCTATCAGGATCAACAGGTGACTCACGAAACCCCGCCAACCACCGCACATTCACCAGCAACTGAACGATCGGGCTCTGAAAGCACCCGATAACCCAAGCCAGCCTCACCGCAGGCCAACTCCATAGCGCGAACTTGAGCCCGAAAGCCGGGCTCTTCAACACGCTCCCGGCTCTTGACATCACAAATCTCCGGGACTCCAGCCCGCCAGACCAACAAATCAGGGACATGGCTCACCCGCTCACCATCCCTGACAAAACGCAAGCGCAACGGCTGCTCACACATCCAGCCGACCTGCCGGTCGAAATCGAGCAGCACCATCCAGTCACGCTCAAGCAAACTCTCATACTCAAGAAACGCGCCGGCCGTAGTCGAAAACCAACGCCCCGGCATATGCCGCTGACGTGCATGAACCGACGGGCGGCGCACCGGACAGCAACCCCGAAGAACATCAAGCGAGAGATCCGACAAACAGCAACGAACCTCCTCACCGCCAATGCGGACAGACACAAGAAAAGGTCCTTCCACAGCGACCTCTGGGCCCACGGCCGAAGGCACACACCAAACGATACGAACACGATCAGACGCAACCCGACCGTGATTACGTAATCAATCCACCACAGCACGACCTCGCTGCGTCTGCTCGCGACTGTAAACTCCGTTGCACACTGGAAAGTCCCACTGGAAACTAACCCTCACACTTGCATCTAGCCTGAGCGGCAACACGGCGGTTTAGCGTCGCTCATCGCTCCCGGACGACCACGACGTTCGATACGCCGCGCCCGAAGGCCGGTTCGGGTTCGCATACGACCCGGAATTGGTAGCGCTCGGGGCCGGGCAGAACGAAGCGGTGGCCGGTCTTGAAGGCGCCGGAGCCAGTTACGGTCACGTTGTGAAATTCAATCCACTGCCTGCTGCCGACGGCCCGCGCCTCGAAGATGACCTGCTTGCCGCTCGACGGGAGCGGGCCGGCGAGGGTGCCGTGCAGGACGACGGTGTGCCCGACGCTCGTGACGTGCTTTGAGATCGTGAGATGCAGGTGCGCCGGGACGCGCAGCGTGAGCGTGTCTGTGGCGGCGGGCTGCGCATCGCCGAGGTGGCTTCGGTAGACGATCTCGATGTTGGCTGAGGAGTCCGAGGCGGGCACCCGGAGAGTGAAGGTGCCCTCCGGTGAGGTGTGAGCGGCCGTCATCGACGAGGCGATCGCCCCGAGAGATGACGCTCGCTGGCTCACTTCGATCACCGCGCCGGCGATCGGGGCGCCAGCCGAATCGGTCAGCCGTCCTTCGATTTGGCGCGAGTGACCATAGGAGCTCGCGAGTGCGACCCCGGATGCGCCCTGCCAGTGTGCGGCGATCGTGGCGTCTTCGGAGGCCGGGCTGCCGTTCGCGGGCCCGCGCGCTGGTGGGGCCGCAGAGGAGACCGTCGGAGTGATGGTGGTGGGGGTGGTAGGTACTTCGGGGACAAGAGAGATGGGATCGTTCGCGATCGTGATGGCGCCCGAGTAGACGGTCGCGGTGTTACCGGCCGCGTCTTCGACTTCTACCTTGAGCTGGTGCTCACCGTCGGTGATCCCGGAGGTCGGGATTTCGATACTGACGGCTGTTTCCTGGGGGCAGGGCTGGCGGTAGTGGAAGTTGAGCGCCCCGTAGTAGGTGCCGTAGGCCACGCACTTGCCTTCGTTCACGTTCGGTGTGGCGGAGGAGACCACCTGACCGTCAACTTGGGCGCTGACGCGGTAGACGCCGGGACCTTCCTTGTCCTTTGCGTTGAACGTGAGGCTGGCCTTGCCGCTCGCTGGGTCGTTCAAGAGGCTCCCGGCGAATCCGTTCGCGGTCGGCGTGGATTCGTTGCGCAGCACGATCTTGGCGCTGGAGATGTCGAGTTCGGCGTCGAGCCCGGCCGCGCACGCGCTTTCTTCCGCTGGGGGGATGCACAGCGCACCGGCGAACAGCTCCCAGCCGCCCACGTGCGTTATCGCGATCGTCTTTTCTTCGCCGCTCGCGCACTGAGTGGTGCACTTGAATAGCTCGTTGGACACTTCCAAGTTGTTCTCTGGAGTCGCGATGTACGCCTCGCCGTGGGGGGTCTTCACGTGGACCTGCAGCACGCCGCCGGCGATGGTCGAGACGGGTGGCGCTTCATAGACGTAGACCGGCCCGGTTTCGGGCCACGAGTCGCGGGAGCCTTCGTCTCGCAGCTCGAGTGACCCGCCGATCTGGAGGCAGGTGTCGATGTTGCCGTAGCTGCTCGGATATGAGCCCCCCATTAGAGGGCTCCAGCCGTTTTCGTCCCACACGGCTTCGTCGCCTTCTGAGCAAGTGGTCTGTGACCAGTATCCGGGGAGCCCGGATGCCGGCGGGTCGGCGGGTGCCTGGGTGATGATGTTCGGTGTCGCGGAGGCACCGGGCGGCGCCGCGGAAGCGCCACGGGACTGCAGATCGCGAGTGCCGCGATCAGCGCGAGAGCCGGAAGGAGAGTTAGCTTGGGGCGATGATTTGTCTTGCTCATTGGGTTGGATTCCTTTCCACATCGGGTCCACGGCAAAGGTCAGCCGCTGTTCCCAATGTCGGTCCAGAGACGCAAATGCCACCGGCCAGATTCCCGTTCCCTAGTATTTTCGGTCGCTCAGAGTTCGGGCCTTACGAACGCAAGAGGGCTGGCGAACATCTGTCCATGTGCCGTCCCTAAAGGGATTTCCTACCCCTGCGGGTGCGCGCCGCGAGCCTCCTCGCGCCCTATGGGGGGGGCGTTCTGCAAGACCGCTTGCAGTCGGCCGCCCCTTTTTTTGAGTGCCGCACTACCGGGCGGGTTAGACCGACACGAAACGCCCGCCCACCCGCTCAAAGGGGCCGTGTCGCCGGACGGTCCTATTCTTCGTTCGCGATGAAAGCCACCGCCACCCAACGGACGCCCGCCCGGACACTCCACGCCGCGCCCAACCCGGCCGGGGGCAAACGGCGCTCAGCGCCGACAACAGCACAGGGCCGCTCAGGTCGGCCCCGAGCAACGGCGGGCGGGAGCGAGTTGTGCGAGCGAGCGATAGGCGGCTGCAGACGGTGCGGGGAATACCCGGACCGTCCCTGCCCAGCCTGCATCCAGCGACGCCGCCGAGCGATGCAACTGCTCGAAGAAGGGCAGTCGATCGAGGACATCGCAAGCAAGATGCGCCTCACCGTGCCGCGCACCGAACGCTACGTCGAAGAAGAGGAGCTCGCGCGTGACCTGCTCGGGCACCGCTCGACCACGTGCCCGTCGAGCGGATACGGACGCTCTATGAGCAGCGCCTGGAGGAAGACCCAAGCCTCAATCAGTCCGTGCTCGCGCGCGAGGCGAAACTCGATCGCACCGACCTGCTGCGCGCGCTTGGCCTCGCCAAGACTCCCGCCAGAGTCCGCGGGGGCAAGCGCGAGGACGGCGAGTATCAGACGCAGGTCGGTGTGGAGATCGCGGCGAAGATCGTGCGCGCTCTGCGCTTTGATCTGCACGAGGTTCCCGGCCTGTAGCGGCCCACAGCCCGGCGCCCGATGCGGCGGGTGAGCGGTGCCGGGCGAGCTGCATCGCTGCCGCGAACGCCAGCGGGCCGTGAAGCTCGCCCGCCACTACCGCGACAGCGAGCGGCTGGCGCTCGCTGAGATAGCCGTGCTGCTCGGGCGCTCCCGAGCGACGATCCGCGAATACCTGTATGACCCCGACGGCTCGAAGGCGCAGCTGGTCAAGGATCGCTACCGCGGGACATGCTCGCGCTGTGGCGCAAAGACAAGCGGCGCCGGTCCCGGCCAGCCCAAGAGCATCTGCGCGCGCTGCAACGGCCGGGCCAGCGCGAAGTGGGACCGCCCGCGGATCGAGGCGGCGCTGCGCGCCTGGCACGAGTGCCACGGCCGTCCGGCTACCAGCACCGACCTGTCGCTGACCTACGCCCGCTTGCGCGCGCCGCACGACGACGGCGAGCGCCTGCGCCGCCTGCAAGAAGGTTGGCAGGGCGGACCCTGGCCGGCCGCGAGCGTCGTCCAAGAACACCACGGGACGGTCAAGAGCGCCAACGAAGCGGCGCTGCGCTATCTGAGCAGCGACTGACCGCCCGGCGCGTCCCGCCGCCGCGCCGCCGCGAGGGCCGGTGGCCGGCGCCCACCGCGATAGGATCGCCGCACCCGCCCGGAAGGCCGTAAGGCGCCGCGCGCTGTGCGCGCACCCGGTCGTGGGCCGGGCGGTCGCTGGTTGGCGACTGGCCCGCGCGTTAGCATTATGTGCACGGAGCGTGCGCCGCGAGCCTCGGCGCGTGCATCCGGCGTACACGACGTTTGCAAAACGTTTGCAGAACAGCCCAAAAACCCAGGAAGGAAGCCAAATTAACACTGTCTCCCCGATTTTCGGAGAACAGAACGTCGCTAATCGAACCACGTCGCTGGTTTGGTTACTCTCCAGATGCCCGATTGCGAACAGGCCCTACCGCTCAATGGAAACCGAATCCGCTCAACTCGATCTGCGTGGGCTCCGTGCCCGGCGAGAGGAGATCCTGGGGTATGCGGCCGAGCGCGGCGCGCGCAATGTGCGCCTGTTCGGCTCGATCGCGCGCGGCGAGCTTGGCGCAGGAAGCGATGTCGATCTCTTGGTCGAGATGGAATCGGGGCGCAGCCTGATCGATCTAGTCGGTTTGTGGCAGGACCTCGAGGATCTGCTCGGTACCCATGTCGATGTGCTCAGCGAGGGTGGCGTGAGCCCGTTTCTACGCGAGCGCATCCACGCCGACGCCGTGCCCCTGTGAAGGACGAGCGGACCTACCTGCTCCACGCGATCGCGGCGATCGATGCGATCCAGAGCTACACGATCGGAGGTCGCGAGGCGTTCTTCGCGGACGGCAAGACCCAGGACGCGGTCATTCGCAATATCGAGATTATTGGTCAGGCCGTCAAGGGGATCTCGGGCGAAACGCGTGCACTCGATGGGACGGTGCCTTGGCGGCAGATCGCCGGGATGCGTGACAAGCTTATCCACGATTACTTCGGAGTCGATCTAGCGCTTGTCTGGGACGTGGTCGAGCGCGGCGCGAGCTGCCCAGTTTGCGTCCACGATTGGAGAGGCTGAGTCGGCACTTGGCGGAGGGCGACGTCGTCGGCCGCTAAACAGCATCAGCTTCGGGCACGGAGCCGTCGGAAGCAGGAACGTGCACCCGTGGAGGGTTTGTCTCGACCTGTGCTTCGCCAGCCGATTTTTCTTCGGGCTGAGCCCAATCCTCGGGCGGTTCGATCTTGGCCGTGATTCCCGCGTGCTCCTCTAGTAGGTAGAGCAGGTTGCTGCCGCTCAGCAGCTCGAGTGGCTTGTTCTGCGCGAACTCGAACGAAGCTTTGCCGTATCCGCTTGTAGTGACGAGGATCCCCTTGCTCGCTCCTTCGTTCTGCATCGTCCCGAACAGATCTCGAACAGCGCTCACCCCGACCGTGTTCCTGTAGCGCTTTGCTTGGATGACGACCTTGCCGCCAAAGATGGGTCGCGGATCGTAGGCGACGCAGTCAACCCCGCCATCGCGGGAGGCTTGCGTCAACCGTGTCTCAAGGCCCATCTTCTCGAACAGGTTGGTAATTAACGTCTCGAATTCGCCGGGTGTCAGCTCCATGAGGTTTGGTCGTTGGTCGATCGAAGACAGGACGTCGGTACTCTCGACGAAGCGTGGATCGACCATGCTGAATTCGAGAACGGGACGCACAGGGGCAAGCTCCGCTGGGTTGCGTGAGATCGATGCGTTGAGTCCTTGTAGGCAGGCACCTGGCTCAACTCGTGCGAGGTCAAGGCTGTCGAAGAGGTCGCGAGTTGTGCGGAGCGTGATCAAGCAGGGATGCGTTGGCTGTCCGGTGCGAGGGTCGATGGTGTTAACGTGTCCGTTGAAGACGACCGACTCAACGTGGCCGGCTCGATCTGTTCGAAACATCTCGTACACCGATCGCAGTGTCACCTGTGCGACGACGTTTGCGTAGAGCGCCCTGCTTTGGGTCGCTGGGCGTGCTTTTGAGGTGATCTCATCTTTGACTTTGACGTAGCGATATTCGGCCACGTCTGGCACGACGTCGAACGTCGGTAGATCCATCTCGATGACGAGCTGTCGCGACTCCGGCACGTAAGCGACCTTGTGTTGCTGGGGAAACCCGTCCGGGTATCGACTCGCGGCGAGCACCATGGAGCAGTAAGTGACGACCGAATCGGGATCACGCGCCTCATAACCAGCTTTGAACGCCTCCACCTCCTTGTTCTGGGTCGCCACCCGCTCAGCCTCGGCATGGACGCGTGCTTCGTGGTTGCATTTGGCTGCGGTCAGCGCCGTCTGTCGGTTACGCTCGGCCTCGACGGCCTTGGCGAGATCCTCGGCGTACCGAGCCTCAGCCTCGGTCACCGCCTGTGCGTGCTTAGCCTTTGCTCCCGGGAGAAGCTTCTGCAGGCCCGAGGGGGGTGGAGGTAGTTGCTTGACGGGAGGCTCGATTGGGATTGTAAGCTCGCCGGGATCGAACGGGATCGTGGCCGGCTGCTCCTTCAATGTCTGGATCTCAAAAGATGTGTTTGTAGACAAGGAGGCCGTTAGAAGTCCGTCGAGTTGCCCGACACGCTCTGTGATCTCCCTGGTCAGCTGCTCAGCTTCGTGCGCGCGCTGCTCAGCATAGAGTCGCTTCTGCTCTTTTTCGTCGTACGCCCGCTGACGAGTCGCTTCTTTCAGCCGGCGCTGTCGCTCACGCTCGAGCGCGCGAGCCGCTCGCTCGGCGTCGCGCCGGCGGCGCTCAGCTTCGCGCTGCATTTGTACCCAAACGCTTCGGCGTGCCATACAGTTTGGCTCCTCGTTTGTCGCGGCTCTCTATGGGTAAGCTGTCCGATCTTAGTCTCTGGAATTTGGGCATGCTCGTTCCGAGTAGATGGCGAACATATGTTCGCCATCTGGTGGATGTAGCTGGGAGTGCACGTCGGGAGCCGACGGATAGCGGCTTCTACTGGATGACGATACGCCTGGACGACCGCTTTTCGGCGAAGAGCAGTCGTCCGAGTGCACCATCGCCAAGCCCCGATAGCCTCCACGCGAGTGCTGCTCACGATCACAACTACACATCATCCTGCCACCGATCTCGGCTACCTGCTGCACAAGCGCCCGGATCGTGTGCAGACCTTCCCCGTGCCCTTTGGCGAGGCACACGTCTTCTACCCGGAGGCGAGCGAGCAGCGGTGCACGGCGGCGCTGCTGCTTGACATAGATCCGGTTGGGCTCATCCGGCGTGGCCGAGGTGTCAACAGCTTCGCGCTCGCCGAGTACGTGAACGATCGACCCTACGTCGCCTCGTCTTTTCTCTCGGTTGCGCTCGTCAACGTGTTCAAGAGCGCCATGGCTGGGACCTGCAAAGGACACGAAGAGCTCGCGGCGGCGGCCATCCCCCTGGAGGCTGCGCTGCCCGCGGTCCCCGCTCGAGGCGGGGAGTCGCTCGTGCGCAGTCTATTCGAGCCCCTCGGATACACCGTGGAGGTCACCGCGATCGCGCTTGACCCCCGATTTCCTGATTGGGGAGACAGTCGCCACGTAGGTTTGCGCCTCGTTGGTGAGCCGCGCTTGGCTGACCTGCTCAACCACCTTTATGTGCTGCTTCCTGTGCTCGACGACGACAAGCACTACTGGGTCAACGAGGCCGAGATCGAGAAGCTCATACGGCGGGGTGAGGGATGGCTTGCCGCCCATCCGGAGCGCGACCTGATCGTTCGGCGCTATCTCAAGGAGCAGTCGCGCCTATACTTTCCGGCGCTCGCGCAACTCGATGAGTCGGCATCGTCCCCGGAGGATTCGGAGGAGCCTGGTCGCGAGGATCAGCTCGAGGAGCGCGTGTCGCTGCGTGACCAGCGCCTCGGCACGGTGCAATCGGTGCTGAAGGCGTCTGGCGCCAAGCGCGTTCTGGACCTCGGGTGCGGCTCAGGGGCGCTCCTGGCTCGCCTGATCCGGGATGACTACGAGCTGGTTGTCGGCATTGACGTGAGCGTTCGATCCCTGGAACAGGCAGCGCGGCGCTTGAAGCTCGACGACATGCACGACGCGCAGCGACAGCGCATCAATCTGCTCCACAGCCCATTGACCTACCGGGACAAGCGCCTCATCGGGTTCGACGGGGCGGCGCTCGTCGAGGTCATCGAGCACTTGGATCCGCCACGTCTCGCAGCCTTCGAGCAGAACATATTTGGGTCCGCAAGGCCGGGGACCGTCGTCGTCACGACGCCAAACGCGGAGTACAACGTGCGCTGGGAAACCTTGCCAGCGGGCCAGTTCCGGCACCCCGACCATCGCTTCGAGTGGACACGCTCTGAGTTTGCCGCGTGGGCACAGACCGTAGCCGATGGGCACGGGTACGAGGTGCGCTTTCTGCCTGTCGGACCAGTTGACGCCGAGGTCGGATCGCCGACGCAGATGGCGGTGTTCAGCCGATGAGGATCGACCTGCCCGATCCAAGCCTCGTAGTGCTCATCGGTGCCTCGGGGTCGGGGAAGAGCACGTTTGGGCGTGAGCACTTCAAGGTAACCGAGGTGATCTCCTCGGATTTTTGCCGTGGCTTGGTTTCCGATGACGAGAACGATCAGGCTGCGACCGCGGACGCATTTGCTGTGCTCCGCTTCATCGCTGGACGACGCTTGGCGCAACCGCGCTTCACCGTAGTCGATGCGACGAATGTTCAGCGTGAGGCACGTAAGCCGCTGATCGAGCTCGCCAAGGAACACGACCTCTTCCCGGTGGCCATAGTGCTGGACATTTCCGAGTCGATCTGCCAGGAACGTAACCGCTCCCGATCCGATCGCGACTTCGGAGCTCATGTGGTGCGCCGGCAGCGCTCCCAGCTGCACAAGTCGATCAAGGTCCTGAGGCGCGAGGGTTTTCGACGAGTATGGGTTCTGCGCTCTCCCGAGGAGGTGGCGAGTACTGAGGTACACCGCGCTCCACTATGGGCCGACCGGCGGTCTGAGCACGGGCCGTTCGACATCATCGGCGACGTTCATGGCTGCTACGACGAGCTGGTGGCTCTGCTACGTGAGCTGGGCTACGAGGTTGCCGCGGACGGCGTCACTGTTACTCCCCCCGATGGGCGTTGCGCAGTGTTCGTCGGTGACTATGGCGACCGGGGCCCCGACACGCCAAGCGTGCTCAGGCTGGTCATGGCCATGGCTGACGCCGGCACGGCGATCTGCCTGCCGGGGAACCACGACATCAAGCTTGTCCGCAAGCTCAAGGGCCGGAACGTCCAGATCACTCACGGGCTGGGGGAGACCCTTGAACAGCTTCAAGCGGAGCCCGAAGAGTTCAGCGAGCAAGCGCTCGACTTCCTCGATCGGCTGGTAAGCCACGTCGTGCTTGATGACGGAAAGCTCGTGGTGGCACACGCCGGAATGAAGGAGTCCTATCAGGGGCGATCGTCGGGTCGAGTCCGCGACTTCGCACTCTTTGGCGAGACGACGGGAGAGACCGATGAGTTCGGTTTGCCCGTCCGCGGGCAATGGGCGGGGGACTACCGCGGCAATGCAAGCGTGGTCTATGGCCACACCCCGGTCATCGAGGCCGAATGGCTCAACAACACGATCAATATCGACACTGGCTGCGTCTTCGGTGGCAAGCTCTCAGCGCTGCGCTGGCCCGAGCGCCAGCTCGTCTCGGTGCCGGCGAGTCGCATGTACTACGAACCGGCCAAGCCGTTCCTCGTGCCCGAGGACGCAGCGCCGGCGATTAATCAAGACCGTCCCGCGCTGCTGCTCGATGTCGAGGACGTGGCGGGCAAGCGCATCATTCAGACGCGGCTGACGCGCAGCGTCACAATTCGGGAGGAGAACGCCGCCGCTGCGCTGGAGGTGATGAGCCGCTTCGCGACAGACCCTCGCTGGCTGATCTATCTACCGCCAACGATGGCGCCGACCGCCACCTCCAATCGGCCGGACCTCCTGGAGCATCCCGAGGAGGCCTTTGCCGCATACAGGTCCGCCGGAGTGCCGCACGTGATCTGCGAGGAGAAGCACATGGGATCACGCGCGATCGTTGTCGTCTGCCGCGATGCCGACATCGCCCGTGAGCGCTTCGGCATCGATAGCGGCGAGACGGGCGCTATCTACACGCGGACCGGACGTCCGTTCCTCGGCGGGGACGCCGATACCGAAACTGCGCTCAGTCGCGTGCGCGACGCTGTCGAGTCCGCTGGGCTGTGGAAGGAGCTCGAAACCGGCTGGCTTGTGCTCGATTGCGAGCTGATGCCGTGGTCGGCGAAGGCCATGGAGCTGATCCGGCACCAGTATGCGGCTGTTGGCGCCGCTGCTCACGCTGGGCTCGCCGGCACCGTCGCGACGCTCGAACCCGCGGAGGCACGAGGCCTCGAAGTCGGGGAGCTACTCGACCATCAGCGTCACAGGATCGGGCACATCGATCGCTATGTGGACGCATACAGGCGTTACGTCTGGCCGGTGAGCAGGGTCGCAGATCTTCGCCTGGCTCCGTTTCACATCCTCGCTGCTGAGACGGGAGTCTTTGCCGACCACGATCACGCCTGGCATCTCGCGCTTTGTGACCGGTTGGTGGATGTCGGCGCTGGTTGGCTCCAACGGACGGGCCGTCTCGTTGTCGACGTCACTGATGCCGAGGACGAGGCCCGAGGCGTGGCCTGGTGGGAGGAGCTCACCGGCGGCGGGGGCGAGGGGATGGTCGTCAAGCCGATCAGCTTCGTCGCGCGCGGACGCAAGGGCATCGTTCAACCCGGCATCAAGTGCCGCGGGCGCGAGTACCTACGTATCATCTATGGCCCCGAGTACACCGATCCAAGCCAGATCGAGCGGCTGCGCTCTCGTAGTCTTGGCCGCAAGCGCTCCCTCGCCGTTCGGGAGTTCGGGCTGGGTATCGAGGCGCTCGAGCGATTTGTACGCCGGGAGCCCCTCTACCGCGTTCACGAATGTGTCTTCGGTGTTCTAGCGATGGAGAGCGAGCCGGTCGATCCGCGACTCTGATCCGTCGAGAATAGATTTGCTTTCCGATCTCGAGGCGTCAACTACACGCGACGGGTGGTCAGGCTGCCTGAAGCTGGGCAGCAATCAGCTTGTGGGGGTTGCGTCCAGGCGCACCCGCTCGCCGCCTGCCACGCGCTGGAGGCCGAGCCAGCAGAGCTCCAGCAGACGCTCGACGATCGTGGTGCGGGGTACGTCGCGGTGCTCGTACCACCAGGCGGCAAGGCCGTTCTGGGCGCTGCGCACCTGCTCGGCGAACATCTCCGCAGCCTGGTGGGGATCGGGGTAGTCGGCCAGCGCGTCCTCCGCGGCGGCTTGGATGAAGCCGGTGATCCCAGCGGTGCCCTGCTGGCTGAGTCGCCGGTAGGCGGTGGCCACCTCGGGGTCGCTTGGGGGGTCGCGGAACAGCATCCGCCAGGCGAAGGGGTGCTCTTCGACGAAGCGGAAGAACGCGTCCACCCCGGCGTGCATACGCGCTCCCGCCTGCGGCGGCGAGACCTCAAGCGCGGCGGCCACGTAGGCGATCAGCTCGTCGGTTTGACGCTCCAGCAGCTCGATCTGAAGCGCCGCCTTGGAGGGGAAGTGGTCATAGATCACCGCCGCCGTGATCCCCGCCGTGCGCGCGATTTCGTCCATTGAGGTCTCGGGGTAGCCGCGTTCGGCGAACAGCCGCATGGCGCCGCCGAGGATGCGCTCGCGGCGCTCCTCTGCGCTCAGGCGCCGGCGCGGCGTGGGGGTGGTGGGGCGTGGCACGCGATAGGTCTAGCAAACCCGTCACACCGGAACCGGCACCTGCTTGACGGCCAGCCGCTTGGAGGCCAATAGCGGATCCCAATCGGGGCCGTGCTGGCTCAGCCGCGCCGGGTCGGCGATCACGCCTCCGGCGCGGACCTCGCGATCGAGGTTGCGGCCGAGTACGGCGCCGGCGGCGTGCATTCCGCTGAGCATCGAGCCGACTACGCCCGGCCCCCAGGCGAGCGAGGCGCCCGCCAGGAAGAGGCCGTCGATCTCCGTGCGGCAGCCGGGGCGCAGCGGGCCGAACTGGCGGGCGTTGGGCTCCAGGCCGTAGGTGGTGCCGTTGGTGCTGCGGGTGTAGCGCTCGTGGGTCAGCGGCGTGGACAGCTCGCTCCACGCGACCCTGCCCTTGATGCAGGGGATTGCGGCCTCGGCACGTTCCAGCAGCATCTGCGCCAGTTGCTCCTTGAGCTCCAGGTACTCGGGATCGCGCCGGTACTCCTCGCCCGCCGAGCTGCCCGACCACAGGGGGCGGTTGGGGGGCACCGCGGTCATCACCTCCAGCGTCGAGCACCCAGGTGGCGCCAGGCGGGGATTGTCGGGATCCTTGAGGGTGGAGCAGTGCACGAACGCCGGCATGTGCGCGACCGCGTCGGCCAGCCACTCTGCGCGCGGCCGCGCGCCGCCGTTGAACGATCTCGGTGAACACGCGCCCGATGTCACGGGTGGTGGGGTTGCAGTAGTAGTTGGTGTTGGGGACACGCTCGCGCAAATCCACATCAACGCCGAGGTAGAGGTTGAGAAACGGCGGAGTCATCGTCCAGCGCCGCACGCGGCGCAGGGTGCCGCGGCGCAGGTGCTGGCGGCCAACCAACTGCAGGTAGGTGCGCTTGATGTCGGCGCCCGACACGACAGCCGGTGCGCGTAGCACCTCGCCGCTCTCCAGCCGCACCCCCGCCACACGTCCGCCCTCGACGAGGATGTTGGCGACGGGCGCGTGCGTGCGCACCGTGCCGCCGTGACCGCGGATCACGTCCACCAGGTGCGCTGCCAGCACCTGCCCGCCGCCGCGGGGAAACCAAGCACCGCCCCCTACGTACTCCTCCAGGAAGCTCGCGTGCAGCACCACCGGCGCGCGTTCGGGTGGGCAGCCATATGCACCGCAGTGGGCCGACAACGCCGCGCGTGCCGGCTCACCCAGCCCGCAAGCCTCCAGCAGGGCGCTCAGCGGCCGCATCGCCCAGTGCACCGCTGCGCCAGCGTCAAGTGCCATCCGCGCGCTCCCACGCAGCGAGGCGGGGGTTGTGCTGCGGTCCACCGCAGCCCCCAGGCGGCGCAGCACACCGATCAAACGACGCAGGCCGCGCTCGTCGGCGGGGAAGGCGGCGATCAGCTCCTCCAAAAAGCGGTCCCAGCCGACGGGGACGCGCACGTGGAGGTCGGGGCGGATCACGGTGTCGAAGCCGTCGGCGTCCATCGGCAAGAACTCGATTCGGTCCTCCAGCGCCAAGCCGCGCAGCAGCAGCGTCGGCAGCAGCCCCCCCGGGGCCGCAGTCGCCGATGTAGTGGACGCCGACATCCCACTCCCACGCCCCCTTGCGACGGAACACGTGCGAGGAGCCCCCCACCACGTCGTACTGCTCCAGCAGCAGCGTACGTCGCCCCGCGGCCGCGAGGTAGGCGGCGGCCGTGGCCCCGCCTGCTCCGCCGCCGACCACGATGGTGTCCCAGCGCTCGTTGCCGCCCATTGCCGCTCCGTTCGCGTGCGTGCTCATTGCTGCTCCTTTCGCTTGCCACATTTGCCAAACGATCGTTTGGTTGTGTAGCTTAGCAAATGATCGTTTGGTTAGCGGCTACGATGGTCGGCGATCGAGAGGAGTCATAAGGAGCACGCTCGCCGCCGGCACCCCGCAGGTGGGATTCGCAATGCAGGACAACGACCCGACGGCCGACCGTGTTCCTCAGGAAGGCGCGGTGTGCGTGCGCGAGGAAGCCGAAGCAGTGGCGGGCCGCGCGGTGGGGGCGAGGCATTCCGTGCCACCCCGTGCCGCCGTATGTGAAGTTGCTCTCGATCGCCGTGCTGTTCAGCGCTAGCGCTCCGACAGCCTCCGGCCTGGCCCCGTGTGCATCGCAGCCCCGGGCTTCCGTTAGCGCGTCACGCGCGCTAACGCCGTCCAATCAAATTGTCCAGGCGTCCCTAAGCGAGCTTGGCGGTGAAACGCACCTTGCCCGAGCACGGAACAGGTTGATTCCCGACCACCACCGTCATGCCCACTTCAACATAACCGCTGGCGGTGCCGTTCTTCTTGAAGGCGATCGAGAACGCCGACTGCACAGTTTGCGCCGGTGTGCCGGGGCCTAGCGCCGATACTACTTGGGTACTAGTGGCGTGCTGGGTGATCTTGCCGGAGCTTGGGAGTGCGGCCGGAGTCGCGAAGTTGCCGACGGTGAGAGTTGCGTCGGCTGGCCCTGAGCAGAGGATCGCCGGGGACTTGGGGAGCGCCACACAGAGCTGCGGCTTGCCGCCACACTGCGCGTGCTTAAGCGTCACCGTGTAGCCGGGAGGCTTCAGGTTGTACGTACCAGTCTTAGAGCGCCTAACAGAAAGAGGGTTTGGGGTATCGTTGTCGTAGACGGTGTCTATGGCGAAACCACTGGTCAGTGATGGGTTGTGGGCTCGGATCGAGCCGTTGTTGCCGCGGGTCGAGCGCCGGTATCGGTATCCGGGGCGCAAGCGGGTGCCTGATCGGCAGGCTCTGACGGGCATCCTGTTCGTGCTGAAAACAGGTATCCCGTGGGAGGATCTGCCGCAAGAGATGGGGTGCGGGTCGGGGATGACGTGTTGGCGAAGGTTGCGGGATTGGAACGAAGCGGGGGTCTGGGAACGCTTGCACCAAGCGCTGCTGGATGAGCTTCAGGACGCCGGCCAGCTCGACTGGTCCCGCGCGGTCGTTGACAGCTCGCATGTGCGGGCAAAAGGGGGGGCGAAAAGACAGGTCCCTCGCCCGTCGACCGGCGCCGGCCGGGCTCAAAGCACCACATAATCTGCGAGGGGCGGGGCATCCCCTTGGCCGTGATCTTGACCGGCGGGAACCGCCACGACATCACCGAGCTTCTCCCGCTCGTGGATCGTGTCCCGCCGACCGGGCGCTACGGCAAGTTCCGTCCCAAAGCGCTGCTCGCTGACCGCGCTTACGACAGTCGCCGCCATCGCGAAGCGCTCAGGGAGCGCGGGATCACACCACGGATCGCCAAACGCAACAGCGAGCACGGCTCGGGCCTCGGCAAAGATCGCTGGGTGGTCGAGCGCACGCTCTCCTGGCTACACCGCCAACGCCGCCTCGATCGCCGCTACGACCGGCGCGCCGACATCCACGAAGCCTTCCTCACCATCGGCGCCGCCCTCATCTGCCACCAACAACTACAGCACTCATTTTGATAGGCGCTCTTAAATGCCCCTGACTTGGCGATTGCTCCGACGGCACTCGTAAGGAGAACGACGAAAACCATTCCCACTACCACAAACGGTCTCACCCAGCGCATCCTCGCCCCCTTCGCTGTTGGCCCCAACGATTGCGAGCAGCCTATAGCACTCAGGTCACAGGCGCAGGTGGGGCGGCCACACATATTGCCGACCCGGGCCGTCCACTGCCTCCTGAGGCCGAACGATTATGGCCGGGCCAAGGCCGAGGACTACTGCGGCCGGGGCCAACCCCGCGAGCTCCACCCCGAGATCCCCACCCGCTTGCTGAACGGGCTGTCGAACACGCCGCTCGAGTTGAGCTCGGCGTGGACCTCCTGCCATTCGTGATAGCGGGGGTACATCGCTTCGATCAGTCCGTGGCTGCCGGTGAGCGTGTTCACCTGGCCCCAATGCGGGCGTCCCTCCAGCGCCCGGAGCGCGGTTTCGTGAGCGGCTTGCAGCTCCATGCCGCCGACGGTGTGGGTGGCCATGATCAGCTCGATCATCATCGTGTCCTGGCCCTGCATCATCGACAGGTAGGCGTCGCTGGCCTTCACGAAGCGCAGCGAGATCGGCGCGCTGTGGTAGACGTTGCCGAGGCGCCGGCGCTGGGCGGCGAGCTTGACGATCCGCTCGACCACGGCGAGGTGAAACCCCCGCTCGTCGATCGGGACGCCGATCTCGCACGAGTAGGCGGGCAGGTAGTTGGCCGCGCCGATGTTGAACACCCGGTAGCTGATGTTGACGTAGTCGTCGTTCACCAGTGCTTTGAGTGACTGCTTTAGCAGGAACGGGGAGATCTGCGGGCGCAGGCCGACCGCGAGGTTGATCAGCAGCGGGGTGAGTGGAAAGCGCGCGGCCAGTTCCATCAACAGGCTGCGGCTGCGGCGGTGGTCGTGACGGTATTCGGAGGGAGGGATCGGGTTGCGCGTGGTGACGAGGCATTCGATCTCCCCATCGCCGTTGGGGTAAGGGCTGAAGATCAGCTCGTAGTGGGCGTTCTGCGCGAGCACCTCGCCGCGGGCGAGCTCTTCGCGCACCTGCGACCAGGTGCTCATTGTGCGCACCTCGCGCAGATAGAACAGCGGCCCCACCTCGAGGATTACGGAGTGGATCACTCCCATGCAGCCCATGCCCACGACGGCGGCGTCAAACCAGCGGTCGTCCTGGTGGAGTTGATGGTCGGGGTAGCGCGCTCGGTAGGCGTCGGGGTCGCTGGGCCCATCGCTTGGCTCGATCCGGTGGATGGTGCCGCCGGCGGCGACGATGTCGAGCGAGCGGACGAAGTCGGACAGCGGACCGAAGGCGATCCCCGATCCGTGCGTCGAGGTCGAGATCACCCCCGCGACGGTCTGGCCGTCGAAGCCACCCATGTTCGGTAGGGCGAGCTCGCGCCCCTGCAGATAGGCGTTGAGCGCGGCGACCGTCATCCCGGCCTGCACTCGCACGAACGTGCGCTCCTCTGCGATACCGGGACGCAGCAGATCCCACTCCAGATCAAGTGGCTGGCTCATCCCAGTGGGATGGATGAGAATGCCGTCGGTCAACGCCACGTCCGACCAGGAGTGCCCCGACCCGACGGCGCGCACAGCGCAGCCGTCGCGTTCGGCGTCGCGGACGATCGCGCACAGCTCCTCGAGCGTCGTCGGGGTCACCTGGCGTAGCGGGTCGATGCCCTCGTTGCCGGTGTTGTTGCGCCAGCGATTGCGCAGTGTGACGCGCTCGCGCAGCCCCATCTAGGCTCCCAGCTCGCCGATCAGCCGCTCGATGCCCCGCTCGGCGAGCGCGGCGATCGTCTTCGACGGATTCACCCCGAGCGCGGTCGGCACGATCGACCCGTCGAGTACGTGCAGCCCCTCGTAGCCGTACACCTTCCCGCCGTCGTCGACGACGCCCAACGTGGGATCGTCGGCCATCGGGCAACCGCCCAGTGGATGCACGGTGATGTAGGCGCTGAGTGGCCAGGTGTCGAGCGCGAAGAACGGCTCGGCGCCCACGCCGCGGGCCAGCTCCTGGGCAACCTGCTTCATCGCCGTGAACAGCGTTTCGCTGCCGCGCCGGCTCCAGCGGATGTCGAAGCATTTCAGCAGCGGCGTCAGGCGCATCTGCCCGTCGGCGGCGTCGCGGCCGATCATCAGGAACACCAGCGAATCGTCAATCGGCCGCTCGGGAGGAAGCGGACGCAGATGGCGGTGGGTGATGTGCTGGTCGCCGAAGCCCAGGTGGGCCGCAAAGCGCTTGGCGCGCAACAGTAGCGTGCGCCAGCCGTGGATCCTGTCCACGACGCGCACGATCTCGAGCAGCCCACCGAAGCTCGACGGCAGCCCACCGTCGGCCAGCAGGAAGCCGTGCTCCGCGGTGTAGTCCAGCACGCTCGTCATCGACGGCCCGAAGTCGGTGCGCGGGCTGCCGACCTCGCTCGCGGGCGGGTCGAATGCCGCGCCCAGCGCGTCGCCGTTGCCCGAGAAATGGCTCCCCAGCGCAGGGCTGAGGTGGGGAAGGCGCGCGCGGTTCTTCAACAGCAGCCGCGTCGACCCGAGCGTGCCGGCGGCGAGCACCACCGTCGGTGCCTGCACCGTGCCGTTCTTGCGCCCTTCCAGGTCGCGGAAGCCGATCTTCCACATCTCGCCGGCGCGCCCGGGCGGCTCCAGGCGCTGCACTTCGTGGAGCGGGTACACCTGCGCGCCCCGCTGCTCGGCGCGCGCCACGTAGGTTATGTCGATCGTGTTCTTGGCGTGGATCGGGCAGCCGATGTCGCAGCGGCCGAGGTTTTCACACGGCTTCTGGTGAACGCCGCTGAACGGGTGCTCGCGCTCCCCTTCGAAGTTGACCGCCAGCGGTAGGCGCTCAGCCTGCTTGCCGATACGCTGACCGGCGGCGGCGAACGCGTTCATCTTGGGCAGCCCGGGGGGCGTCTGCATCGGTAGCAGCGCCTCCTCGGTGCGGTCGTAGTAAGGGTCGAGCTCAGCGCGATCGATCGCCCGCGGCCAGCCCGTTTGGAACACGTCCGCCGGGGTACGCAGCTGCACGTTGGCGTACACCAGCGATCCCCCGCCGACCCCGGCGGCGGTCACCACCGAGAGGTCGCGCATCAGCCGCAGGTCGAACAGACCGTGCGGGTTGAGCGTCGGGTGCCACAGGGCCGCGGGTGCCTGCGCGGGCGTGGCCGGGAAGTCCGCTGGGGCGAAGCGCCGCCCCCGCTCGAGCACTGCCACACGGAGTCCCGCTTCGGCCAGTCGGCAGGCCGCGATCCCGCCGCCAAAGCCCGATCCGACCACGATCGCGTCGTAGGTCGCATCCATGGGCGCGACCCTACACTATCTTCCAAAGGTTGGCAAAAAAAGGAGAACCGGATGTTTGAGGAGGTCGAGGAGCGCTTTCGTGATGTGCTTGGGCGGCTGCGACATCGCGACGCGCCTGCCGGTGGCGCCGAGGCCGGCGCGCCAGGGGGAGGGCGGATCATCCGTGACGTGATGGACCCCACTTTCCTCAAGCGCCAGCTCGATGTCATCCAGGCGGCGGGGGCGCAGAGCCCGGGTGGCAATCGGTTGCCGGAAGCGGCCTACGAAAAGGCAAACAAGGAGCTCGAGGAAGCCAAAGCGGGCGATCAGACGACGCCCTTCATGCCGCGCACCGCCACCAACAGCAACCTGCAGTCGGTGCTCACGGTCTGCATCGAGTCGCGGTTGGAGAACCTGTTGAAAGCGCTCCCTGACGGACTCGACCGGTTGGCGCACGCGATCATCGGCGACATCGAGATATTCCGCAAGTTCGGTCCCTGCGACCCGCTGTGGATGGAGACGAAGCTCGCCGAAGAATTTGCCAAGATCGATGGCCGACCCGACTTCCCGGACGTCCCCGCCGGCCCGGTGGCGCTGGCGACGAACGCACGGGTGATCCTGGTCGGCGATTGGGCCACGGGTCTTCCCGGCGCGGTCGCGGTCGCCGCGCAGATACGCCGGCGGCTCGAGGAGGGGCGGGGCCGCGAGCAGCACCTGATTCACCTCGGCGACACCTACTACTCGGGCTGGCAGGAGGAGTATGAAACGCGCTTCCTGCGCTACTGGCCGGTGGATCGCAAGGAGCAGGACGTGCTGTGCTGGTCGCTCAACGGCAACCACGACATGTACTCGGGCGGTCACGGCTACTTCGGCTACCTGCTGCACGATCCGCGCTTCCGCGGGCACTGGCTCGGGGGGCATCCCGCGCAGACGCCATCGAGTCACTTCAGCCTGGAGAACGGCGATTGGCAGATCCTCGGTCTCGACAGCGCCTATGAAAACCACGATCTCGCCGGCTCGCAGGCCGCGTGGGTGGCGAGCAAGCTCGGGGGCGCCCGCAAAACGATGCTGCTCACCCACCACCAGCCGTTCAGCGCCTACGAAACGGTCACGCAGAAGATGACCAAGCAGATCGAGCCGCTGTTCAACGAGGCCAAACGGCTGGACGCGTGGTTCTGGGGCCACGAGCATCGCTGCACCGCGTACGGTCCCGACGAGGAACACCCCGATGGCCCGGTGCCATGGCTGCGCTTCGGCTCATGCGTGGGCAACGGCGGCGTGCCGCAGATCCTGCCCGACCCCCCGCTATCGGGCGCCGCGCGCGAGGTCGAAGGCTATGCGCCGCTGAGCTGGGCCTACGAAGGGGCGGAAACGGCCGACGGCAACAAGTGGCTGCGGTTTGGCTTCGCCGTGCTCGACTTCGATGGGCCACAGATCAAAGTGGAATACGTCGACGAGCACGGCAACCAGGCACACCAGCTCATGCTCGCCTGAGCGAGGCCACCAGTGGGGCGAGCAGTGCAACTCGGGATCGCCCGCCACCGATCGGCGATCTCGGCGGTGGCATGTGGATCCCGTGCCGGCAGAGCGGTGCCACCCTCGTTAGGGATCCCGTGCCGGCAGAGCGGCGTCACCCTCGCTATCTTGTGCGCAATGGCCACCTGCTCCCATCTCGATGCGGTGGAGATCCTCGACCTGCCGGCGGAGATTGCGGGTTGCGAGGAGTGTCTGGCCACCGGCGGGCGATGGGTGCATCTGCGGATGTGCCAAACCTGCGGTCACATCGGCTGTTGTGACAGCTCACCGGGACGCCACGCGACGGCTCACCATCGCAGCACCGGTCACCCGATCATCCGCTCGGCGGAGCCCGGCGAGACCTGGAGCTGGTGCTTCGTGGACGAGCTGACGCTGCAACTGCGCGCTCAGTGAGTCCGGGCTACCGGCTGTGAGGGGGGGCGCCGATGGACTTCGCCCTGAACGATGAGCAGCGCGCCTTTCGCGACGCCGTCGCAGCCTTCGCCCACGACCGCCTGGTCGGCGACTACGCTGGCGCCGACCGCCGGGGCGCGTTCCGCGAGGGATTGGTGGGCGAGATGGCGGAGTTGGGCCTGGTGGGGCTGCGCATCCCGCAGGAGCACGGCGGCCAGGGCGCGGATGCGCTCAGCGCCGGGATCGCCGTCGAGGAGGTGGCGCGCGCCGACCTGAACGCCTCCTACCTCGTCTTTTTGCCCGCTCTGGTGGCGGAGGTGCTGGTGGGAGCCGCCGATGAGCGCCAGCGCGAGCGCTGGCTGCCGGCGATTGCCGCGGGGGAGACGCTCCCCTGCTTCTGCCTCACCGAGCCCGAGCACGGCTCCGACGCGGCGCGCCTGGGCCTGCGCGCCGAGTGCGACGGCACGGGCTGGCGGCTCACCGGGGAGAAGACCTCGATCTCGCTGGGCATGGGTGCGCACACGGCGCTCGTGTTCGCGCGCACTGGCGGCGAGGGCGCGCGCGGCATCAGCGCGTTCTACATCGAGCTCGACGATCGCTTCGTGCAGCGCTCACCCTTCGAGGATCTCGGTGAGCGGGCGATCGGCCGGGCCTCGCTGGCGTTCGACGGCCACCCCGTCGGCGGAGACTGCCTGGTCGGTCGCGAAGGGGAGGGGTTCGTGCGCTGCATGCAGGGCTTCGACTACTCGCGCGCGCTGATCGCGCTGATGTGCCTGGCCTGCGCTCAGCAGTCCCTCGACGAGGCGATCGCCTACACGCGCGAGCGCCGCGCGTTCGGCCAGCCGATCTCGCGCCAGCAGGCCGTCGCCTTCCCGCTGGTCGAGCTGGCGGCTCAGCTGCGCGGCGCGCGGTTGCTCAGCTACGAAGCGCTGTGGCGCAAGGACCAGGGGCTGCCTCATGCCCTGGAGGCCAACATGGTGAAGTGGTGGGGTCCGAGGCTGGCGGCCGAGGTGTGCCACCAGGCGCTGCTCGCCTTCGGGCACGCCGCCTACAGCGAGGAGCTGCCGCAGGCCCAGCGGCTGCGGGACGTCATCGGCCTGGAGATCGGCGACGGCACCGCCCAGATCGCCAAGCTCGTGGCCGCGCGCCACCTCTTCGGGCGAGAGTTCGCGCCTTAAACGTTCACCTGCGGCGCTTTGTTCAAGCAGATTGGTGCCGCTGGGCTGCGCCAGCGACCCGTCCCGGCATTGTGTCGCCTGCAATCATGCTCGCGTTGCCCGCGCGCCCGCCGCGCATCGTCTACCGTGCCCTGGGAATGAGGGCGGCGCGACGCAGATCGGCACGCTGAGAACGTGCGCAGCCGCACGACGATCCTGATCCTGGGCACGGCGCAGTTCGTGATGGTGCTCGACAGCACGGTCATGAACGTGTCGATCTCCCAGGTCGTGGCGGATCTGCATACCACGGTGTCGGGGGTGCAGCTGGCGATCACTGCCTACACGCTGGTGATGGCGGCGTTCATGCTCACCGGCGCGAAGCTCGGGGACATCTTGGGCCGCCGGCGGGCCTTCTCGATCGGCCTTGCGATCTACGGGGTGGGGTCGCTTACGACCGCGCTCAGCCCCAACCTCGGCGTTCTGTTGATCGGCTGGTCGCTGATCGAGGGGCTCGGCGCGGTACTGGTGATCCCGGCGATCGCCTCGCTCACCGCGGCCAACTACACCGGCCGCGAACGGGCGCTCGCGTACGGGCTGCTCGGCGGGATCGCCGGCGCCGGCGCGGCCGCCGGGCCGCTGATCGGCGGCTTCGTCACCACCGAGTTCAGCTGGCGAGTGGTGTTCGCCGCGGAGACCGTGATCGTGCTCGTGCTGCTCACGTTGGTGCGCAAGATCGGCGACCGGCCGACGGGAGAGCGGGTCAAGCTCGACCTCGTCGGCGCGGTGCTGTCGGCGCTCGGGCTTGGTCTCACCGTGTTCTCGATCCTCAAGATCAGCACCTGGGGCCTGTTCAAACCGATCGGGGCGCTCACGATCGGCGGCACCGAGATCACCCCGTTCGGCTTCTCGGTCGTGCCTTTCCTGATCCTCGCCGGCCTTGTGATCCTCGGCCTGTTCGCCCGCTGGGAGCAGCACGTGGCCGCCGCCGGGCGCGCGCCGCTGCTAGCACCCGACCTGCTGCGCATCCCGCAGCTGCGCGCCGGTCTCTCGACGCTCGTCTCGCAGTACCTGATCCTCGCCGGCACCTTCTTCGTGCTGCCGCTCTACCTGCAGCTGGTGCTCGGCAAGAATGCTCTGGAAACCGGCGTGGCAATCCTGCCGATCTCGGTAACGATGATGCTCGCCGCGGTGCTCGGCCCGCGCCTGGCGACCCGCACCTCACCGCGCAAAGTCGTGCAGATCGGGCTCGGCTTCCTGTTCGTCTCGATCGCCTGCCTCCTGGCGAGCATCTCCCCGTCGCTCTCCTCTGTTGCGTTCGCGCTCTCGCTGGCGGGCTTCGGCGTGGGGATCGGCCTGGCGTTCTCCCAGCTCGGCAACGTCGTGATGTCATCGGTCGGGGAAGCGCGCTCCAGCGAGGCTGGTGGCGTGCAGGGCGCCGCGCAGAACCTCGGCCAGTCGCTCGGCACGGCGCTGATCGGCGCCGTCCTGCTTACCGGCTTGACCACTGGCTTTCACGATCGCGTGCTCAGCGACCAGGCAATTCCCTCGCAGGTGCAGCAGCAGGTGGTGAGCGGCACCGAGGAGGGCCTGCCGATGGTCTCCCAGGCGCAATTCAAAGCCGAGGTCGAGCAGGCCGGGCTGCCGCCCGAGCAGACCACCAAGCTGGTCGGCTTCTACAACGACGCGCAGATCGAAGCGCTCAAGCGCTCGCTGTTGGTCGCCTGTGCGTTTGCGCTCGTGGGGCTGTGGTTTGCCCGCTCCCTGCCCGGCGAGGCACTAGCCACGACGGAGGACCAACCGGTGGCGTCGACCTCCAACCCGCAGGCGGCGGTGTAGAGTGCCCCGAACGTCCTACCACCCCTGGCGGGCGAGGCCGGATCACCTCCGCGGCGGGGAGGCTGCAAGCGGATGACGAGCGCAGGCCCCACCGGAGCGAGCCCATCCCCTGAGGGGGGAGACACCGCCGCGAGCGGAACGCCTGCCGCGAGCGGAGTACCTGCCGCGACCGGTGGGAGTGGCGTTGCCGGTGGCGCGGTCGCGGCGAGGCGACATCCGCCGGGGTTCTGGCGCGCACGGACGCTGGTGATCCTGGCGAGCATCCTGCTGATCTTCGCGATCATGGCGACTTGGATCCGCGCCCAGATCATCGACACGGAAGGCTGGACGCAAACCAGCGTGCGGCTGCTGCAGAACGAAAAGGTCCGCGAAGTCGTCGCCAACGACCTCTCCGAACGCGTGCTCGCGGCCGCCGACGTCCAGGGCCTGGCGACCGAAAAGCTGCCCAAGGAACTGCGCGCGCTGGCCCCGGTGCTGTCCACGGCCGCCTCGCAGGTGGTGCCCAAAGCGATCGAAAAGGCGCTTGAAGTCCCCGCGATCCAGGAACTGTGGGGACGCGCCAACCATCTGACGCACGAACAGGTGATGAAGGTGTTGAATGGCGGCACCGCTGCGCTCTCCACCCAGGGTGGGGTGGTGAGCATCAACCTCGAAGTGTTGCTCGACCGGATTGGCGCGCGGCTCGGGGTGGGCAGCGACGTGGGCTCCAAACTTCCCGCCGACAAACGCAAACTGGAGCTGTTGCACTCCAACCAGCTGAAGTTGGCGCAGGACGGCGTGAAAGTGATGAAAGGCCTCTCCGTCATCCTGCCGCTGCTGGTGATCTTGATGTACGTCGGCGCCATCGCGCTCGGTGCCGGCGACCGCCGCCGGGTGCTGCTGGAGATCGGCGTGGGGATCATCGCCGGCGCGCTGCTGGCGCTGGTGCTGCGGCGTTGGATCGACTCTTACGTGGTCAACAACCTCGTCAAGAACGAAGGTGTGCGCCCAGCCGCGCGCGAAGTGCTGGAGATAGCCACGGCCGGCTGGCGCAGCCGCGCGCTGTGGCTGCTGATCACCGGCGTGATCGTGATCTTCGCTGGCTGGTTGGCAGGCCCGATGCGCTGGGCCAGGCGCCTGCGCGACCTGATCGCCGAACCGCTCGAGCACCACCCCGGCTGGTTTGCCACGGGGGCCGCGGCAATCGTGCTGCTGATCGCGACGCTCGGGCCCGACCGCACACCCGGCCAAGCGCTGCCGCTGCTGATCGAGCTTGTGCTGGTCGTCATCGGGGTGCTCGCGCTGCGTCGCCAGATCGAGCAGGAGCGGGGCGAGGCGGCCGGTCCGCCTACCTGAGGCCGCTCAGCATTCGACCGGCGTAAACGCCTGCTTGTAGCCCGCGGCAAGCTTTTCGCCCACGGTCAGCACTTTCGTCAGCGCTCCCGGCAGCGAGAGACTGGTCAGTTCGTGCGAGATGCTGCTCAGTTCCGCGGACATCTGGGCGTTGGCCTTTTCGGCTGCTTCGCGGCGTGAGCTGCTCAGCTGGCCCTGGGCCCCTTTGACCTTCTGCAGGCCCGCTTCGATGCCTTTGATGTCGTTCTGCACCGTACTGGCGCTGGCTGTGGTGAGGGTCATGCTCTTCAGGCTGTCCACGCTCGTGCCGATTTCCTTCTTGCCTTCGCACACGGTCTTTTCGGCCTTCGCCTGTGCGGATTCGCCGCATCCCGTAGCGAACGCGAGCGGCATCAGCAGGCCGAGGAGGGCGACGCGGTAGCGCACGCCGTCACGCTATGCGGGTGGCGGGTGAGCGGCCCTCACTCGGCTCGGGTGAAAGCGGTTCGCTCTTGGGGGATGAGGACCGCTCACCCTCCGCGGCGCGAGGATCGTGCGGTCCGTCCCCGCCCATTTTTCCGGAGGCCGCCCGCGGATGACCAACGACCTCGCGCGCTGGCAGTTCGCGACCACGAGCATCTACCACTTCCTGTTCGTTCCCGTGACGATCGGGCTGGCCTTCCTCGTCGCGATCCTGCAGACGGCATGGCACCGGGGCGGCAACGACGACTACCGGCGCCTGACGCGCTTCTTCGGGACGCTGCTGTTGATCAACGTCGCCGTTGGGGTCGTCACCGGCCTCGTGCAGGAGTTCGAGTTCGGGATGAACTGGTCCACCTACTCGCGCTACGTCGGCGACGTGTTCGGCGGGCCGCTGGCAATGGAGGGTCTGGCGGCGTTCTTCCTGGAGTCCACCTTCCTCGGGCTGTGGCTGTTCGGCTGGGGGCGGCTGCCCAAGCGCGTGCACCTGGCGTGCATCTGGCTGGTCGCGGCCGGGGCGATGCTCTCGGCGATGTTCATCATGGTCGCCAACTCGTGGATGCAGCACCCCGTGGGCTACACGATGAACAGCCACGGCGAACCGCAGCTGTCCAACGTCGCGGCGCTGTTCACCAACCCGACGTTCCTGTGGGGCTACGTGCACGTGATCCTCGCCTCGCTGATCACCGGGGCGCTTGTGATGCTCGCCGTTGCGGCCTGGTATCTGCGCAGGCAGCGCGAAGTCGCCGCCTTCCACAAAGCGGCGCAGCTGTCGGTGGCGGTGCTGCTCCCCTCGATTCTGCTGACGATGTTCGTGGGCAGCGAGCTGGGCGTGGTCGAGACCAAGTACCAGCCGATGAAGATCGCCGCCGCCGAGGCGCAGTGGGAAAACTGCCAGCCGTGCTCCTTCTCGCTGTTTCAGATCGGCGGTGGCAACAACGACAAGACGCCCTCGCAGATCATCGAAATCCCCAAACTGCTGTCGGTGCTCGCCACCAACTCGCTCAGCGGCGGCGTGACCGGCCTCAACCAGCTGCAGCGCGAATACGAAAAGAAATACGGGCCGGGCAACTACGTGCCGGACGTGTTCATCCAGTACTGGTCGATGCGGGTCATGGCCTATCTAGCGACGCTGATCGTGCTGCTGGCGCTGTGGGGCGGCTGGCTGCTGCACCGCGGGCGCTTTGATCGCTCGAAGTGGTTCCTGCGATTCTCGATCTGGGCGGTGGTCACGCCCTTCCTGATGAACACCGCCGGTTGGTTGCTGACCGAGAGCGGGCGCCAGCCGTGGATCGTGCAGGGCCTGATGAAGACCGCCAACGCCAACTCGCCATCGGTGAGCGCCACCGAGATCGGGATCAGCCTCGCGGCGTTCGTGCTGGTGTACATCGCGCTCGGCGCCGTCGAGGTCGTGCTGATGACGCGCTACGCGCGCAAAGGCCTCGAGCCAGAGGGCGGGGATGGTGGCGAGTCGGGCTCCGCGCCCGGCGGGACCCCGATGGCGGGCGCGGCTGGTGTGGGCGGGACTTCGATTCCGGCGTTGACCTACTGAGGAGGGCTGGATATGTCATCCAAACGCACCCCCACCACTTCACAAAATGAAGGGTTTGGGTCCGGAAAGTACGTCTCTAAACACGACTCCCCGACGGCTGAGGCAATATGCACCTGCACACGCTCTGGTTTGTGATCCTCGCGATCCTGTGGGTGGGGTTCTTCGTGCTGGAGGGCTTTGACTTCGGTGTGGGCGCGCTGCACATGCTGCTCGGCCGCACCGACACCGAGCGGCGCGTGGCGATCAACACGATCGGTCCATGGTGGGACGGCAACGAGGTGTGGCTGGTCGTCGCCGGCGCCGGCACGTTCGCGGCTTTTCCGGCTTGGTACGCGACGATGTTCTCCGCCCTCTACCTGGCGCTGCTGGTGGTGCTCCTCGCGCTGATGGCCCGCGGGGTGGCGTTCGAGTTCAGAGGCAAGAGCGAGGATCCGCGCTGGCGGGCGACGTGGGCGTGGTGCACGACGCTCGGCAGCCTCCTGATCCCGCTGCTGATCGGCGTCGGCCTCGGCGATCTGCTGAACGGCCTGCCGATCGACTCCCATCACGACTTCACCGGCGACTTCTTCGACCTGCTCACGCCCTATGGCCTGTGGACCGGAGTGACACTGCTCGGGCTGTGCCTGCTGCACGGCGCCACGTTCCTGAAGCTGCGCACAACCAGCGAGCTGCGCGAGCGAGCGCGCTCCGCCGCGCGGCCGCTGGGCTGGGCGGCGATCGCGCTGGTGGTCGGCTTCGTGGCCTGGACGCTCTCCCTCAACAGCTCCACCGACATCCCCGGTCCCGTGCAGGTGCTGGCGGTGATCGCCGTGGTGTTCGCCGCGCGCCTCGCCAGCAGCGACCACGACGGCTGGGCCTTCACCGCCTCGGCGGTCGCGATCGCCGCGACGGTGGGCTCGATCTTCATCGACCTCTACCCGCGGGTGATGGTGTCCAGCACCAACGCTGCTTACAACCTGACCGTCAACAACGCCGCGTCCGGGCACTACGCACTGGTGGTGATGTCGATCGTCGTGGTGATCTTCCTGCCGGTGGTGCTGCTCTACCAGGGCTGGTCTTTCTACGTCTTCCGCGCCCGGATCATGGCCGAAGCTCCCCCTCGACCACCTGGTTCTGAAGTTTCCCCAGCCGCGAGGTGAACCAGTCGATCAGCACCTTCAGGCGCTGTCCGGGGACACCCCCTAGGTAGTACATGTGCACGGTGAGGTAGGTGAAGAACGCAGGCCGCCCCGAGAGCTCCAGGCCGCGGATTTCGCACACCGCCCGCCCGCGCCCGACCACCGCGAGGGCACCCTTGTCGAAGTAGCGAAACGGCGTCGAGGCACTTGGCGCGCCTGCGTGGATCGCCTTGGCGACGTGGCGGGCCTGCTGGATTGCCACGGTCGCGAGCCCGGGTAGCGGCTTGCCGTCGGGCGCGCTCAACGAGGTGGCGTCGCCGATCATCGAAATCTCGCGGTGTCCGGGGATCGTCAAATCGGGTTCGATCTGCACGCGCCCAGCGCGGTCGGTGCTCGCCCCGGTCGCGGCGGCGAGCGTGGCGGCGAACGGCACGGCCTGCACGCCAGCGGCCCAGATCACGGTGCGTGCCGCGATCCGCTCGGTGGAGTCGCCGGTCTCGACGCTCACCCCGCGCTCGTCGATCGCGGTGACCCGAGTGCGCTCGCGTACGCTCACCCCGAGCGAGGCGAGCTGCTTGGCGGCCTTGCGCGAGAGCCGTTCGCTGAAGGCGGAGACGACTCGCTCGCCGGCGTCCAACAGGATCACGCGGGTGTCGCGCGGCTGGATCCGCGCGTAGTCGCGGCTCATCGTGTCTTTGGTGACGATCGCCAGCTCTCCGGCGACCTCCACGCCGGTCGGACCGCCGCCGATCACGACGAACGTCATCAGCTCGCGGCGCTCCTGCTCGTCGTCGCTGCGCTCGGCGCGCTCGAACGCGCCGTAGACGCGGTTGCGCAGCTCACGCGCGTCGGCGAGTGTCTTCAGGCCGCAGGTGACCCCCTCCCAGGCATCGTTGCCGAAGTAGGAGGTGTGGGCGCCGCAGGCGACGATCAGGCTGTCGTACTCCAACCGCGCGCCGTTGTCGAGCTCCAACGTGCGCTGCGCAGGGTCGAGCCCGACGGCCTGTGCCATCAGCACGGTGGTGTTGTCGCTGTGGCGCAGTACCGTGCGAATCGGCGGCGCGATCTCGCCCTCGGAGAGGCCGCCGAGCGCCACCTGGTAGAGCAGCGGCTGAAAGAGGTGATGGTGCATGCGATCGACCACCGTCACCTCCACGTCGTCGGCGCGGCGTAGCTCGCGCGCGGCGGTGAGCCCGCCGAAGCCGCCGCCGCCGACGATCACAACCTTGCGGCGACCCGTGCGCGGCGCACCGTCGTTTGCCTCAGCGACACTCGGCTCGACCCCGTTCGCCTCGCGCGGCGGCGACAGGGGCGCGCTCTCGCTCTCACCCGCCATTGGCCCCGAGGCGCTCCAGCAGGTGATCGCCCACGCGCACGGCGTTGGCCATCGCCGTCAGCGCCGGGTTGACGGCGGAGATGCTCGGGAAGAAGCTGGTGTCGACCACGTACAGGTTGTCGAGCTCGTGCGCGCGGCAGTCGGTGTTGAGCGCCGAGGTGGCGGGGTCCGAGCCGAAGCGGCAGGTGCCGGCCTGGTGGGCGACGCCGGCGACGGGGATCTTGTTCTCGAGGTAGGCCCATCTGGGGATCAGGTGGTGCTCGTGCATGCCGAGGTGCCCGAGCAGGGAGCGCAGCTGCTCGAGCAGCCGATCGCGGGCGCCGTCGTTGGAGGAGGCGTAGGCGAGCGTCAACTTGCCGTCGCGATCGACGGTGACGCGGTTCTCAGCCTGAGGGAGGTCCTCGGTGGAGAGCCAGAAGTCGACGGCGTGCTCGGCGACCTCCTCGAGGGAGAGCCCGAAGGGGGCGAGTTTGGTGATCAGGGGCTTCTCGCCGCGGTACATATCGGGTACGGACTTGCCCACCATCTGGATGTTGCCCATCGGGTACTCCCAGGCGTCGGAGGCGAAGTAGTAGTCGTTGACCCCGAGCGTCTTCTGGAAGAGGGTGGGGTTGGGCTCTTTGGAGATCGCCAGCACGGCTTGGCTGTTGTGGAACATGTAGTTGCGCCCCACCTGGTCGGAACCGTTGGCGAGGCCGGCGGGGTGCTTGTCGGTGGCCGAGCGCAGCAGCAGCTTGGCGGTGTTGGCGGCACCGCACGACACCACGACGATGTCGGCGGTGTAGCTTTCGAGCCGGCCGGCACCGGCCCCGTCTTTGCCGTCTGCAGTGCTCCTACCGCCCGCGTTGCTCCTACCGCCCGTTTCGCTCCAGCCGCCCGAGGTGCTGGCTCCGCTGCGTTCTACCACCACCTCGGTGACGGCGCTCCCCGAGTCGTTGGTGCGCAGCGCCACGGCGGTGGCGCCGGTGAGCAGTGTGACGTTGGGGTACGCGAGCGCCGGCCGCACCCCCAGCACCTCGGCGTCGGACTTGGCCTGCACAAGACAGGGGAAGCCATCGCAAGTCGAGCAGCGCACACAGGCGCTGTTGGGCATGTTGTCCTCGCGCAGCATCACCCCGCATGGGGCGTGGAAGGGGTGCAGGCCGGCGGCGGCGAAGTCTTCGGCGAGCTGCGCGATGCGCGGCTCGTGCGAGACGGCGGGGTGGGGGTAGGGCGCGCTCGCCGGCGGTTCGGTGGGGTCCTGGCCGCGCGCGCCGTGCACTTCGTAGAGCTGCTCGGCCTTCGTGTAGTAGGGCTCCATCTCCTCGTAGGCGATTGGCCAGGCGGGGGAGATGCCGCCGTGGTGGCGCAGCTCGCCGAAGTCCTCTTTGCGCATCCTGTACAGCGCGGCCCCGTACAGCTTGGTCGCGCCCCCGACGTAGTAGTGGACCTGCGGCTGGAAGGGCTTGCCCTCGCCGTCGTACCAGGTGTCGGGGGAGACGTAGCGATTGTCGACGAACACCTCGGCGGCCGACCAGCACTGGGGCTCGCGGGGCAACCAGTCGCCGCGCTCGAGCAGCAGGATGCGCTTGCCCGACGGCGCGAGGTGGCGCGCGAGCGTGCCTCCGCCGGCGCCGCTACCGATGATGATGACGTCGTAGGAGTCCATCACGAGGTCTCGCGGCTAGTCCCTGCGGCGACCAATTCCGCGGGCGAGGACTGGAGGGAGGTGGTCGTCGTGGTGGAGCTCATCATGAGAGCTCCGCGAGACGCTCGGCGAGGATGATGCGCGAGGCGGCCTCGATCAATGCGAGATGGGAGAAGGCCTGGGGAAAGTTGCCGAGGTGCCGGCCGGTGGAGGTGTCGAACTCCTCTGCGTACAGCCCGAGCGGGGAGGCCACGCGCAGCAGCCGTTCCATTAGGTCGCGGGCGCGCTGCTCTTCGCCGACGATCGCGAGCGCCGACACCAGCCAGAAGGAGCAGATCAGGAAGGAGCCCTCCTTGCCCGACATGCCGTCGTCGGTCTCGCCGGTGCGGTAGCGCAGCACGAAGCCGTCCTCGGTCAGATCGTCGGCGATCGCGAGCACGGAGGCCTTCAGGCGCTCGTCGCCGGGGGGCAGGAAGCCAAAGATCGCGGCCAGCAGCGTGGAGGCGTCCAGTGCGTCGGTGTCGTAGTGCTGGCGCAGGACGCCGTCCTTGGTGAGCCCGTGGGCGAGGATGTCAGCACGGATCTCCTCGGCGGTGGCGCCCCAGGAATCCTGGCGCTTGGCGTCGCCGCGCATCGCGGCCAGCTTGGCGGCGCGGTCCATCGCCACCCAGCACATCAGCTTCGAGGAGACGTATTGCTGGGGCGCGCCGCGTGCCTCCCAGATGCCCTGGTCCGGTTCGCCCCACACACGCGTGGCGCACTCGGCCTGGGCCTCGACGATCGGCCACAGCCGCCGGGGCAGGCGCTGGGAGCGGCGCGAGTGCAGGAAGATCGAATCGAGGGCGGCCCCGAAGACGTCGTTCTGGCGCTGGTCGAAGGCGCCGTTGCCCACCCGCACGGGACTGGCGCCGGCGTAGCCGGAGAGATCGTCGCGGGTGGACTCCGTCAAATCGCGCCGCCCGTCGATCCCGTACATGATCTGCAGCGCCCCGTCCTCGTTGCACTCCAAGTCGGCGACGAACTGCATGAACTCCTGGGCCTCCCAGTCGAGGTTCAGGTAGTGCAGCGCCTGCAGCGTGAAGGTAGAGTCGCGCAGCCAGGTGTAGCGGTAGTCCCAGTTGCGCTCGCCTCCGGGGGTCTCGGGCAGCGAGGTGGTAAGTGCGGCGACGGTCGCGCCGGTGGGCATGTAGGTGAGGCCCTTGATCGCCAGCGCCGAGCGTTGGATCGGCTCGCGCCAGCGGTGATCGGGCAGCCGGGCGCGCCCGAGCCAGTCGCGCCAGTAACGGCCAGTGGTGGCGAGGCGGGCGTTGGCGTCATCGACGTCGGCAGGCCCTTCCAGGTGCCCGCCCCAGGAGAGCGAGCAGAAGATCTGCTCTCCCTGTTTGAGCACGTGGCGGGCCCTGACCCAGTTGCCCTCCACGCCGAGGGCCATGTCGGTGTGCAGGCGGATCGTCAGCCCGGCGCCGGAGGCATCGGCCTGGTGGCCGTCCTCGGCAACGGTCCACTCGGCGGGGACGCGCCCGTAGTCGAAGACCGGTTCGCAGGTGAGCTCCACCTCGACTTCGCCCTCGATGCAGAACGCAACCCGCACGAGCAAGTGCTCGGCGTCTTCGTCGGTGGGAGGCCGGGTGTGGGGGGTGACGATGTCCACTCCGCGGCGGGGCCCGAGCGTGAGGGCGTCGCGCACCGCGACCCAGCCGCTGGAGGTGGTCCAGGTGGTCAGCAGCGTGTTGGTGCCGGGCTCATACACGCGTGCGGTCGGCACGTTGATCCCGAACGGTCCGAACCGGAACGCCCCGGCCTCGCGGTCGAGCAGCATGCCGAACACCGAGGGCGCGTCGAAGCGCGGCACGCACAGCCAGTCGATCGCCCCGTCGGGTGCCACCAGTGCGCCGGTGTGGCAGTCCGAGAGGAACGCGTAGTCGGCGATTGGCGGAAAGGGGGAGGGCGCGGCGGCGCTCTTGGGGGCGGAGTCGCTCTCGGTGGCGTCGGGGCGCTTGGGGGCGGTGTCGCTCTTGGCGGCGTCGGGGCGCTTGGGGGCGGTGTTGCTCTTGGCGGCGTCGGGGCGCTTGGGGGCGGTGTTGCTTTTGGCGGTGCCGGCGCGCTTGGGGGCGGTGTCGCTCACTTGGCCACCCACGGTCCATGCCAGGCGCCGTAGCCGTTCACCAGGCGATCGCCCTCCTTCGGTCCCCACGTGCCGGGCTCATAGGGATGCACGGGCGGAGGGGCGTTCAGCAGCGGTTCGAAGATGCGCCACGCCTCTTCGACGCTGTCCTGGCGGGTGAAGCGCGTGGAGTCGCCGTTCATCGCGTCGAGCAGCAGCACCTCGTAGGGTGTCGGCGCCTCGCCGCCCTCCTCGGCGAACTCCATGTCGAGCGTGATCGCCTGGGGTCCGCCGCGGTCGGCGCGGTGGGCGTCGAGGATCACCTGGGTGCCGGTGGTGGGGTCGAGCTTGATCACGAGCTGGTTGGGTTCGGGGCGGCGGTGTCCGTGCTCCATGAACCCCAGGCGCGGGGGGTGGCGAAACACGACCCGCAGCTCGGTCTGGGTGACGGGCAGCCTCTTGCCCGTGCGGATGAACCATGGCACCCCCGACCAGCGCCAGTTGTCGATCTCCAGGCGCATTGCGGCGTAGGTCTCGGTGGTGGAGTCCTGCGCGACGCCGTCGATGTCGAGGTAGCCGTCGTACTGCCCGCGGACATAGTGAGCGGGGTTGGTGTCGGCGGTAGAGCGGAAGACGGCGTACTTGGCGTCCTTGACGGTTTCGGCGTCATCGCCCGCGGGGGCCTCCATCGCGGCGACGGCGACGACCTGCATGAGGTGGTTGACGACGACGTCGCGGACGGCGCCGACGGGGTCGTAGAAGTGCCCGCGGTCCTCGACGCCGAAGCTCTCGGCCATCGTTATCTGCACGCAGGCGATGTGGTTGCGGTTCCAGATCGGCTCGATCATCGTGTTGGCGAAGCGCAGGTAGAGGAACTCGTCGGTGCCCATCTTTCCCAGGAAATGGTCGATGCGGTAGAGCTGGGACTCATCGATGTACTGGTGGATTTCGGCGGCGAGCGTGCGCGCGGAGGCGAGGTCGTGGCCGAAGGGCTTCTCGACGACCACGCGCCCGCTCTTGGTGAGGCCGGCGGCGGCGAGCTGCCCGATCACGGCCCCAAACAGGAAGGGAGGGATCTCCAGGTAGAACACGGGGCTGCGCGCATCGCCCACCGCGGCGGTCAGGCGCTCGTAGGTGGCGGCGTTGGTGAAGTCGCCGCTGACATAGGACAGACGCGCGGCGAAGCGCTCGAAGACGGCGTCGTCGACGGACTCGCCGGTCCCTGCGATGCATTCGCGGGCGTGGGTGCGCAGATGCTCGAGCGTCCAGTCGTCGCCGGCGACCCCGACGATCGGGCAGTGCAAGAGCCCCCGCTTCTCCAGGCGATAGAGCGAGCGGAAGGTCATCACCTTGGCGAGGTCGCCAGTGATACCGAAGACTACGAGCACGTCAGCGGGAGGAGTTTTTGGGGAATTGTTCATGAGTGCTTCATACGCCGCTCTCGGCCTTGACCCTGCCACTCGCGATCGCCTGCTCGAGCGCGTTGTGGTCGAGTTCGTTCTGATCGGCGTACGTCTCGGCGAAGGCGCAGATCGCGCGATCGAAGGTGTCGCTGCGTCCGAGGTAGCTCGCGATCGCGATGCCATCGCCCGAGCGGGCATGGGCGCGGGCGAGCGTTCCGCCGCACATGCGCCCGTACAGCGCCATCCCCGGCGGCGCCATCGCTTCGACATCGGCGGAGCTCTTCCAATCCCACAGCTGGCGCACGTAGAAGTCGCGTGTCTCGCCGTCGATCCCGGTCGTGCGCAGCCAGCCCAGCATGATGTCGCTGGAGGCCTGCATCATCCGCTGACCCTCCACCACGCGGCGGCCGTGGTGGGAGAACTCGCTCTTGCCCACGAACGGCTCCAGCACCGAGGGCTGTGCCTCCTTGCACTGCAGGAACAGCGGGTCGTCGTCGTCGCGTCCCAGCATCAGCACCACCCAGGCGCGCGTGCCGACACTGCCGACCCCGACGACCTTGCGCGCGAGGTCGATGTAGCGGTAGCGCTCCAGCAGACGCCGCCGATCGCCCTGGAGACTCGAGCGGTAGGAGCGCAGCAGTTGGTGCATACCCTCTTCGAATTCAGCCGCCTGCGCAGGCGGAAGCAGATCCTCGATCCGCTCGATCAGCGGCGGGTCGCTGATGATGCGGGGCTCGCCTTCACCGGTGAGTGCCAGCCGCGAGAAAGCGCGCGTGTTGTCCTTGCGCATCGCCTTCGCCGCCGTCTTTTCGAAGACCTTCACCTGCGCGGCGCTGGCGTCGGACTCGAAGCGGGAGATGATCGTCGCGCGGTCGAGGCGCGCATACCAGATGTCGAGGTTGCGCATACCGGCGAAGTTGGCCACCGTCTCGCGGTACTGGCGTACCGTCGCGGCCACCGTCTCACAGCGCTGCTTGGTGCTGAACCCGTTTTCGCGACCGGCGATCGCGACGCTCGCCGCCAGGCGCTTGACATCCCACTCCCACGGGCCTGGCAGCGTCTCGTCGAAGTCGTTGACGTCGAACAGGAGGTCGCGCTCGGGCGAGGCAAAGCCGCCGAAGTTGGACAGGTGCGCGTCGCCGCACAGCTGTGCCTGGATCCCCGAGCGGGGGGTGCCCGCGAGGTCGGCTGCCATCACGTAGGCGGCGCCGCGGAAGAACGCGAACGGCGAGGCGACCATCCGCCCGTAGCGGATCGGCACCAGCTCGGGCACGCGCGTTGTGGCCTGCTCTTCCAGCATCGCGATCGGGTCGGGCCGCTCCGCCCATGGCTCCCACTCTGCGTGGCGCGAGCGCGGCGCCTCCGCCCGCGCCGCTTTGCCGCGCGCAGCGCGCTCCTGCGGGGTGAGGTGGGGCACCTGCGCTCCGCCGCCGCCCGCACGCTTGGGCGGGCGGATCGATGCCCCCGGCGTGGTGCCCTCGGCCTCGGTGCTCGCAGTGTGGGCGCTCGCGGTATCGGTGCCCGCGGTGTGGGCGTCCGTGGTATCGGTGTTCGCGGCCTCGGTGCTCGCAGCGTGGGCGTCCGCGGTGTCAGTGCCCGCCATAGCGCCCCACGATGTCGCTGTCGGCCATAGCGCCCCACGATGGCGCGCGTGTGGGTGAGGCTGCCTCACCCACCGTGGGTGTCTTGCGCGTGGTAGGCGGCCAGCAGGCGTTCCTCGTCGAGCTTGCCCGGGAACATGAAGAAGATCAGCCCGGCGCCAAACACGATCGCGATGATGCCCGCGACATAGGACCAGTCCGAGCCGGACACGAACGAGGAGCGCGCACCGGCGATGATCGCGCTGGAGTAGTGCGGGTACTGGTTGGCGACCGCTTCGGCGCTGGAGAACGACTTCGTCAAGGTGTTCTGCACGGAGCTCGTGATCAGCGCTTTGTTCGGCGCGGCCGCGATCGCCTTGGAGACGGCGGTCGCGAAGCCGGCGGTGAGCAGTGCGCCCATGATCGACTGGATGATCGCGCCGCCGAGGTCGCGTTGCAGGTCGGCGGTGCCCGAGGCCATGCCGGCGCGTTTGACCGGGACCGAGCCCGTCAGGGACCGCGAGGCGGGGGTGCCGGCGAAGCCGACGCCGATCCCGATGAAGCCGTAGGCGAGCGCGACCTTCCAGTAGGGGATGCCGGTTTCCCACAGCGCGAGCATCGCGATGAAGCCGAGCAGGCAGAAGAAGTAGCCGACGAGCAGCGTGAAGCGCGCCCCGCGCGTCTCGATCAGCTTGGCCGAGTGCGGCGCGATCAGCACCATCAGCACCGCCGCCGGCAGGATCGAGGCACCGGCGCCGAGCGTGGAGTAGCCGAGCACGTTCTGCAGGAACTGCTGGCCGACGAAGATCGCGCCCATCAGGCTGCCAAAGACGACGATCCCGCCGAGTGCGGCGACCCAGAAGATCCGCCGCGCCGCCACCTGCAGGTCGAACAGCGGGAAGCGCGTGCGTCGCTGGCGGAGGTAGAAGATGGCGAGTGCGACGAGCGCGAGGAGGCCCAGCGCGATCGCGACCCTGCCCTTCCCGGGGACGGGCGCGAAGTTGATCGCGAGTACGAGCGAGGCGATCGCGACGATCGAGAGGATCCCACCGGGGTTGTCGACGGGGTTGGTGGTCTCGTTGACGTGGGCCGGCACGAGCATGATCGCGAGTACGACGGCGACCGCCGCGAGCGGGACGGTGATCAAGAACACCGAGCCCCAAGCGTGGTGCTCGAGCAGCGCGCCCGACAGGAGCGGGCCGAGCGCCGACATCGAGGCGCCGATGCTCGACCACAGGGCGATCGCCTTCGTGCGCGCCGGGCCCGACCATAGCGCGGTGATGAGCGCGAGTGTCGTCGGGAAGGCCATCCCGGCCGCGAGCCCGCCGAAGATGCGAGCGCCGACGAGGATGCCGGCGCTCGAGGCGGTCGCGGCGAGGATCGAGGCGGGGATCGCGAGGAACGTGCCCAGCACGAGCATCAGCTTGCGCCCGTAGCGGTCGCCGAGCGCCCCAAGGTACAAAACGGACGCCGCCAACCCGAGCGAGTAGCCGACCGCGATCAGGTCGAGCGCGGTCTGCGAGGCGTTCAGCCCCTTGCCGATGTCGGGCAGCGCCGTGTTCGCAACGGCGAGGTTGAGGTTCGCGACCGAGGCGACGAGGATCAGCGCGGCGAGCACCAGCCCCGCCCGCTTGGGGGCGGTCGAGCGCTCAGCCGGGGATGCCGCCTGGGCTTCGGTCGCGCTCGCCATGGCGATTATCTTCTGGGCGCGCGGGGTGAGCGCAGGTCATCCCAAGGGGGTGATGAGCCCTCACCCGCCGCACGGCAATGCTCAGCATCGGAGGCGGGCGACGGTGCCCGAACGAACACGAGTGAACAATGCTGCCCGGCGGGGCGGCGCAAACGTCTTTGTCAGGAGGACCGCCATGTCCAGCACCATTCCCGAGCCAGGCGCCCCCGGTTCACGCTATGAGCGCGAACCCACAGCGGTTAGCGGCTGGATCGTCTTTGCCGGCGTGATCATGCTGATCGAGGGATTCCTCGATGCGATGTGGGGCCTGGCGGCGGTGATCAACAACGAAGTGATCACGGTCGGCGGCCACGGCGTGGTCGTGTGGGATATCTCGGCGTGGGGCTGGGGCCACCTGATCCTCGGAACGCTGGTCGCGTGCACCGGCCTCGGCCTGCTGGCGGGTGCGACCTGGGCGCGGGTGCTGGGTATCGTGTTCGTGTCGCTCGACCTGCTCGTGCAGTTCGGCACCTTCACGCTCTTCCCGCTGTGGTCGATCATGATCATCGCGATCGACATCATCATCCTCTACCAGCTGACGGCACGCTGGGCACCGGAAGGAGCAACGCGATGATGCGCAGGCGCAGGCCCCTGATGCGGGGCGCGATGGTTGGCGGGATGGGCTACATGGCCGGCAAGGCGGGCGCCAACCGGTCCTCGCAGGAGTCCTCGCAGGAGCAGCGGCTGGCCGAACTGGAAAGCCAGCAGCAGGCGCCGCCGAGCGCCCCGCCGCCCGCAGCGGCGCCGGCCGCCGCGGCAGCGGGCGGATCGGTCGTCGAACAGCTCAAACAGCTCGGGGAACTGCGCGACAGCGGGGTGCTGACACCCGAAGAGTTCGAGCGCGAGAAGCAGAAGATCCTCGCCGCTGGTTGAGAGAGGCGTCGAGGGTGGGATATTCCGGCAAGACAACCAGGAGGTGACGCAGTGATCGGCCCCGTGCAGATGCTTGTCGTGGGCTTCGACAAGCCCGACTTCCAGGGCGAGGTGCTCGCGCACCTGGAGCGCCTCAGGGAGAACGACATCGCTCGTGTGATCGATGTGCTGGTGGTGAACAAGGATGCCGACGGCGTCGTTACCACGGCTCAGATCAGCGATCTCTCGGAGGAGGAGGCGCAGGAGTTCGGCGCCGTGGTGAAGGCGCTGGTGGGCCTTGGCGAGGTCGCGGGCGGCGACCTCGAGGGAGCGGCTCGGCTGTGGTCCCAGGAGGAGGGTGGACTCGGCGAGGAGGATCTGCTCGACGTGCTCGAGGAGATCCCGCCCGACACGGCGGTCGCGATCGCGCTGCTGGAGCACCGCTGGGCGATTCCCCTGCGCGAGGCGATCGTGCGCGCCGGGGGCTTCCCGATCCTCGACACGTGGGTGCACCCGCGCGACCTGGTCGAGGTCGGCCTGCTAGCCGCCGCGGAGGCCGAACAGGCGCTCAGCTGAGCGAGCGGGAGCGGGTCACCCCCCACGGGTGAAGCCCGCTCACCCAGATCGCACACAGGCTGCTCCACAACAATGGCAAGCCAAGCATTTATCAGTCCCGATGGCACACCCGGTGCCGAGGAGGCGCCAAGCTGGACGTGGTGGGCGCTGCTGCTCGTCGCGGTGTGCACGCTGGCCGTCGGCGTGCTGCTGCTGGTGGCCCCGCACCGCACGCTGAGCACGCTGGCGGTGATACTCGGCATCTACCTGTTGGTGGTGGGGGTGCTCTGGATCTGCGTGGGGATCGCTGTCAAGGAGGTGCGCGGCGCCGGCTTGTGGCGGGGAGTGATCGCGCTGATCGCCGGCGCGATCGTGATCAGGCATCCCTCCGGGTCGATTACCGTGCTGGCGCTCGCGTTCGGGATCTTCCTGATGGTTGCCGGGGTGTTCGAGCTGGTCGCCGCGATCGAGTACAGCGAGCGACGCGGGTGGCGCATCCTCGAGGGTGTGGTTGATCTCGCGGTTGGCATCCTGATCATCTCCTGGCCGCAGTTCGGCATCTACACCTTCGCGATCGTGCTCGGCATCGCGCTGATCGTGCGCGGCATCATCGAGGCGTGGCTGGCGCTCGCGGGAATCATGCTCTCCCGGCGCGAGCGCCACAGCGGCTCGACGCTCTCGCCAGCGTAGGCGCGCGCTCCGCGGGCGCAGTTTGAGACCCTCCGCGGACGGGTGTAATCGAGCGCATCGCGGGTAACTGATGGTTCCGCGATCCTCATCCCCATTGGGTGACGACCGTTCATCCCCCGCGGCCCTACGTTGGCAGAGATCCGACCAAAGAGATGCTCACCAAGGAGAGACGCTCAGCGTGGTTGGCGTGAGACGCACGGGCTATGAGATCCACATCAAGGGACGGGTGAGCGAGCAGCTGCTTGGTGTCTTCGAGGGGATGGACGCCACCGTCCAGTCAGGGCAGACGGTGTTGCGCGGTCCGGTGCTCGACCAGGCAGCGTTGCATGGCCTGCTCGATCGCATCCAGGCGCTCGGCTTGGAGCTGATCGAAGTGCGGCGCCTACCGATGGACTCGAGCGAGGCGGGCGATTTGCGGTGAGATCAGACCCGCTGCACGACACGCGGTCGCTTGATCCCGGTGGGGAGCAGCCCCAGCCGGCGCGCCCGCTCCACCGCGTCGGCGCGCCCATTGGCTTCGAGCTTGCGGTAGATGCTGCGCAGGTGGGTCTTGACGGTGTTCAGCGACACGAACACCTCGGCCCCGATCTCGGCGTTGGTGAGCATCGTCGGCAGATAGCGCAGGATCCGCTGCTCGCGCTCGGTCAGCGGCTCGGCCAGCGCAGCTCCTTTCACGGGACCCTCGCCGACGCCGTCGAGCAGCACCTCCAACAGCGCGGGATGAGCGGTGCCGTCTTGTGCCTGGAGCTCCAGCAGCTCGCGCACCGCCGGCCCGTTCAGCAGGAAGGCGTCGCGGAAGGGCTCGCGCTCGGCCAGTGCCAGCGCGCGATCCAGCGCCTCGGAGGCGGCCTGGCGGTCGCCGGCCGCCAGGTCGGCCATTGCTTGCAGCAGCCACAGTTCGAGCAGCACCGCCGGATGGGGGCGAGGCGTCTTTGCCGCACGCGCCCGCGCGAGCGATGCGCGGGCCAGCTCGGGCTCGCCATCGCGCAGCTCGAAGCTTGCCTGACGCACCAGCAGAGCGGGGCTGTCGGGCATCCGATCGAGTGCGCCCGCAAGGGTTGCGCGCGCCTGCTCAACCTCCCCGGCAGCCATCAGCACGCGCGGCTCGATGTCCTCCAGCGCGAGTCTCAGGAAGCCCGGCGCCGGCGCGCCATCCGCCAGCTCGGAGCGGATCGCGCTCAGCGTCAGCGTGCCACGAGCAGCGGAGCGCTGTCCCGTGGCGGCGAGCGTGAGCGCTTGCAGGATGCCTACCGCGAGCCACACGGGCGTCTCGGCGGTGTTGGCCGCGGCCGCGGCGCGGGCCAGCAGTCCCTCGGCGCGCTCGAACTCGCCCAGTTGGTAGGCGCAGGTGGCCGCCGCCAGGTGGGCGCAGGCCCCCGCGGGGCCCTCGCACCAGCCGTGCTGCTCGGCCAGCTCCACCGCGCGTGCGCTGCGCTCCTGCGCCTGTGTCAGCTCGCCGCGCAGCACGTTCACAGCCGCCAGCTGGGCGAGGCAGTCGAGCGCGATCTGCTGGTGCTGGTGCTCGGTCGCGAGTGCGAGCGCCTCGTGCAGGTGCGCGATGGCACTCTCCACGTCGCCGCCACTCCACAGCAGCGTGGCGCCGAGCTCGCACAGTGCGAAGCTGCGCAGCGCGGTCCAGCAGTGGCGCGTGCAGTCGTGTGCCGCGGCGCTGAGCTCGCCCGCCAAGCGCTCGGCGTCGCCGGGGTGCACGCGCAGGCGCGCGTGGCGCAGCCCCACGGCGGCGATGATCGCCTTGGCTTGGCTGGTGTCGGCGTGGCTGGTGTCGGGCCTGCCAAGGTCGGCGTGGCTGGTGTCGGTAGTGCTGGGCTTGGGAGGACCCGTGCCTGGATGGCCGGAGTCGGTATGGAGGGCCCCCGTTCGGCTAGCCGCGCTCTGGCCCGTCCTCTCGCCCACCTCCCGCGCGATCGCCAAGAGGCGCTCGGCATCCTGGAGATCTCCGTCTTGCAGGCGGCTGCCGGCGACGGCTGCCGCCAGGCGCGGGTCGGATGCGACGACCTCCGGCGGCAGCTGGGCCATCGGGCCGCGCATCGCCGCCGAGCCGCCGCGCAGGAACAGCTCCAGCCAATGCTCGGCGATCAGGCCGCCGGCCTGCTGCCAATCTTCGCCGGCGAGTGCGTGGCGGATGGCGAGCATCGCCTGTCCCTGCTCCGCATACCAGCGCGCCGCTCGGCGGTGCAGGGAGGGGATCTCCCGCGGGTGGGCGTGGTGCAGGTGGGCGCGCAACAGCTCCGCGAACAGAGGGTGATAGCGATACCAGCGGCCGTCTCCCGCGGTTGGTTGCACCGGGGCGCCGAGGCGCTCGAGCTCCAAGAGCGGCAGCGTGCCACCCTCGCGCCCGGTGAGCGCGTCCGCCAGCTCGGGGTTGAGCTCGTCGACCAGGCAGGTGCGCAGCATGAACTCACGGCTGTCCTCTGGCAGGCGGGCGAGCACCTCGGCGATCAGATAGTCCGCCACCGCCCTGTCGGTGCCCGCGAACTCTGCAAGGAAGCGTCCCGGCTCGGAGTGTCCGCGCAACGACAGCGCCGCCAACCGCATCGCGGCGGGCCAGCCCTCGGTGCGTGCCCACAGCGAGTCGATCTCCGTGTCGGAGAGCTCGAGCTCCAGACGCCCGCACAGCTCGGCGGTCTCCTCGCGGTTGAACGCCAGCTCGGCGATCCGCAGCTCGGTGAGCACCCCGCCGGCGCGCAGGCGCTCGATCGGCAGCGGTGGATCGGCGCGGCCGGCCAGCACGATGTGCAGCTGGGGGGGAGCGTGGCGAACGAGGAAGTCGATCGCGACGGCCGCCGGGCGGCTGGTGAGCTCGTGAACCTCGTCGAGCACCAGCACGAGCGGCGCACTCAGCTCGGCCAGGGCGTTGACCAGCAACGCGAGGAAGCGCTCGGTGCCGGCTCCCGCCGGAGCGACGAGGTCATCGAGTGCCCCGCCGGACTCGGGCGTTCCCCCGCTGCGCAACGCGCTCAGGAGGTTTTCGAGCAGCCGGCTGACGTCGTTGTCCTCGCCGTCGAGCGACAGCCAGCAAGCGGGGCCGGGCAGCTGGCGCGCGGCGATCCACGCGGAGAGCAGCACTGTCTTGCCGGCACCCGCCGGCGCGGCGAGCAGCACGATGCCCTGCCGGACGCCCTCGTCGAGGGCCTCGTACAGCCGCTCGCGCTCGATCAGGTGGCGCGAGGGCGGGGGTATCAGCAGCTTGGTGGCGACCGTCGGAACCGACGCGCCCCTGGGCGAGGATCGCGTCCGGGGCGCAGTCCCCGGTGGTGGATCCGGGTCAGGGGACGGGGTTGACATCAAGCTGGACCTCCTCATGCGGTGGTCGATCTCGGTGCGCACGGCTCCATCCGGAGACGAGGGCTCGCTGAGAGACTTTTGCAGCTCACTCGAGAGACCCGATCCGTGAAGTGCCGCAACTTAAGGCAGTATAAACGTGTATATCGAAACAAGCAGTCTGCCCTGATCGTCAGCCTGGTTCCGGGTATATGAAACTACTGTCGAAGAGACGGATCGGTCGCCGCACGCGGCGTGGGGATGGTATGGCGCATGGGGGGGCGCGGATCGACCGCCGTCTGCTGCGCGAGAGCCGCGCCGCGCGTGCGCAGCTGTGGCTGGCGGCTGGGCTGGGCGTGGCGATGGCCGCGACCGTGGTCGCACAGGCGGCGTTGCTGGCCCATGTGATCGCGAGCGCGGCGGTGCACCACACGACGCTCGCCCGGCTGACCGGCTCGCTGGTGGCGCTCGCCGCCGTGGTGCTGGCGCGGGCGCTGCTCGCCGGCGCATTCGAGGCCTCGGGGAGGATCGGCGCGACGCGGGTGATGTCGGAGCTGCGCGGACGCCTGGCGGAGCAGCTGCTCGTCCGCTCCCCGATCGGCCGCGTTGGGGACCGCACCGGCGAGCTCGCCGCGGCCGCCGTACAGGGCGTGGATGCGCTGGAGGCGTACTTCGCCGGCTACCTGCCGCAGCTCGTGCTGGCCGCGGCCGTGCCCGCGGCGATCCTGCTGTGGGTGGTGCCGGTGGACGCGCTCGCCGCCGGTGTGCTGGCGCTGACGATCCCGCTGCTGATCGTGTTCATGATCCTCGTCGGCAGCGGTGCGCGCGCCCGTGCGCGCTCGCGCTGGCGCGCGCTCGCCCTGCTGAGCGGCCACTTCCTCGACGTGGTGCGCGGTCTGGCGACGCTGCGCGCGTTCCGCCGCGAGGCCGCGCAGGTGCAGACGATCGAGCGCGTCGGCGAGCGCTACCGCGTGGAGACGATGGGGACGCTGCGGATCGCGTTCCTCTCCGCGCTGGTGCTGGAGCTGTGCGCGATGATCGGCACCGCGCTGGCGGCGGTGACGATCGGGCTGCAGCTCGATGGCGGCCACCTCAGCCTGCAGGCCGGTCTCACCGTGCTGCTGCTGGCGCCCGAGCTGTATGGGCCACTGCGCGCGGTCGGCCAGCAGTTTCACGCCAGCACCGACGGGATGGCGGCGGCGGAGCGGATCTTCGCGGTGCTGGACGCGCCGCCGGCGCTTGCGTTGGTGACGCCCGTTGCGGTGCCCACCACCACCGCGGTGCCAACGACCGTGGCACTGCCGGCGACGGTGTGGCCCCCCACCGTGCCACCCGCCACCTTGGCGCGCGCGAGCGGCGATGGCTGCGTGCCCGATCCGGCGCTGCAGCCGCTGCGCTTCGAGGCGGTGTCCTTCGCCTACCCCGATCGTCCCGCGCCGGTGCTGAACGGGCTGGAGTTGGAGCTGGAGCCCGGCCGCACCACTGCGCTGGTGGGCCCCAGTGGCGTGGGCAAGAGCACGGTGGCGGCGCTCGCCCTGCGCCTGGCCGACCCGACCGCGGGGCGCGTCAGCTGCGGCGGACACGACCTGCGCGAGATCGCGCCGGAGGCGTGGCGCGAGCACGTCGCCTGGGTGCCGCAGCGCACGCGCCTGTTCGCAGGCACGATCGCGCAGAACATCGCGCTCGCTGTCCCCGGCGCCGCGCGGGAGAGGATCTCAGCGGCGGCGTACGCCGCGGGGCTGGAGGAGCTGCTCGGCGAGCTGCCCGACGGTCTGCAGACGCGCGTTGGCGAGGGCGGCCGCGGCCTCTCCGCCGGCCAGGCGCAGCGGGTGGGGTTGGCGCGCGCGTTCCTAGGTGACGCGTCGCTCGTGGTGCTGGACGAGCCCACCGCCCACCTCGACGCCGATACCGCCGCCGCGGTGGGGGAGGCGATCGTGCGACTCGCCGAGGGCCGCACCACGCTGCTGATCGCCCATGACGCTCAGCTGGCGGCACGCGCCGAGCGCACCGTGACGCTGGAGCGCGGCCGCGCGCAGGTTGCTTCCGCGGAGGTGTTCGTGTGAGCGGGGCAGCCATGCTCCCGTGGCTGTGTTCGTGTGACCCGCAGCCACGCTCCCGTGGAGGTGGTTCGTGTGAGCGGCAGCCATGCTCCCTTGGAGGTGCTCGTGCGACCGGCAACCACGCTCTCGTAGAGGTGTTCGTGTGAGCGGCAGCTACGCCAGCCTGGCAGCCGCCGCACGTGCAGGGCGCGCCGAGCGCCGCCGGCTGGGGCTGGCGATCGCGCTGGGCTTCGGCGCGGTGGTTGCCTCCGGCGGCCTGCTGGTCACCTCCGGCTACCTGATCTCGCGCGCCGCCCAGCGCCCACCGGTGCTGGCGTTGAGCGTGGCGATCGTGTGCGTGCGCGCGTTCGCGATCTCCCGCGCGTTGCTGCGCTACGGCGAGCGGCTGGCATCGCACGATGCCGCGCTGCGGCTGCTGGGGCGCGTGCGCGCCAACTTCTATCGGCGTCTCGCTCCGCTCGTGCCGGGCGATCTCGGCGGCGGCAGCAGCGGCGATCTGCTGTCGCGATTCGTGGGGGACGTGGACGCCCTGCAGGATCTCTACCTGCGTGCGCTGGCGCCGCCGGTGGTGGCGGCGCTGACGATCTGCGCCGCCTCGCTGACCGCGTGGGCGATCCTGCCGGTGGCCGGCCCGGTCGTGTTCGTGTGCCTGCTGCTGGCCGCCACCGTGGTGCCGGCGCTCGCGGCGCTGCTCGCCTCGGCCTCCGGTCGCCGCCAGGCCCCGGCGCGGGCGGCATTGACGGCGGAGCTGGTGGAGACGATCGAAGGCGCCGCCGAGCTCGCGGTGGCGGGGCGGGCGCGGGAGCGGATCGCGCGGCTGCGCGCCGCCGACGGGCGTCTGGCGATGCTCGCGCGTCGCGATGGGGTGGCGGCGGGCGCCGCGACGGCGCTCGGCTCGGCGATGGCCGGGGGGAGCGTGGTGGCGGTATTGCTGGTGGCGATCCCCGCGGTGCACAGCGGCACGCTCGCGGGGGTGCTGCTGGCGGCGATCGCGCTGCTGGTGTTCGCGGCGTTCGAAGGCCTCGCGCCGCTACCGCTGGCGGCGCGGCGCCTGCGCGCCTGCGCGGAGGCGGCCGGACGCCTAGAGGAGCTGTGCGCGCGCGAGCCCTCGGTGCGCGACCCGGCGCACCCGCGAGCGTTGCCCGCAGAGGGCGAGCTGGTGGTGGAGGACCTCAGTGCGCGTTACGCACCGCAGGAGCCGTGGGTGCTGGAGCACGTGAGCCTGCGCCTGGCGCCGGGGCGCCGGGTGGCGCTGATGGGGCCGAGCGGCGCCGGCAAGAGCACGCTCGCGCAGCTGCTGGTGCGCTTCCGCGACCCCGACACCGGCAGCGTGCGGATCGGCGGCGTCGATCTGCGCGAGCTCTCCCAGGACGATGTCCGCCGCGCGGTGACGATCGCCGCGCAGGACGCGCACCTGTTCAACACCACGCTGCGCGAGAACGTGCTGCTGGCCCGGCGTGAGGCGAGCGAGGAGGAGCTGTGGGAGGCGTTCGAGGCGGCAGGCGCGGCCGCGTGGGTGCGCACTCTGCCAGATGGTCTCGACACGCTCGTCGGCGAGGATGGCGGCGCGCTCTCAGGCGGTCAGCGCCAGCGAGTGGCGCTCGCGCGGGCGCTGCTCGGCGACGCGCGCTTCCTGGTGTTGGACGAGCCCACGGCACACCTTGATGCCGCCACGGCGGAGTCGGCGATGCGCGCGATCGTCACCGGCGCGGGCGAGCGCGGGGTGCTCGTGATCACCCACAGCGCGCTCGGCGCGGAGCTGTTCGACGAAGTGCTGGAGTTGCGTGGTGGGGAGCTGCGGGTGGTGGTGGGGCAGGACGCCCCACCCCCGGGCGGTTGTGTGCCGTGACAGCGCGCGCGGATGCTCCCCAAGCCCTCCGCCTGCTATACTTCAAAAAGTAAAGTAATGGCGCCGTGTACGCTTGCCTCTGGTAAGCGCGCGAAAGGATGAACATGGCGGACATCGAGAACACGATCATCGTCGGCAGTGGTCCCGCGGGATACACCGCCGCGCTGTACACCGCCCGCGCCAACCTTGCGCCGCTGGTGATCGAGGGGTTTGCGTGGGGCGGGCTGTTGCAGCAGACGACCGACGTCGAGAACTACCCCGGCTTCCCCGAGGGGATGATGGGTCCGGAGCTGATGGGCAAGATGCGCGCCCAGGCCGAGCGCTTCGGCGCACGGCTGGAGACAGATCAGGCCGAGCGCGTGCTGCTGGCGAGCGAGCCCGGGGGCGTGCACTCCGTGTGGGTGGGCGACACCGAGCACCGCGCGCGCACCGTGATCCTCGCGATGGGCGCCGAGCACAAGCGTTTGGGGGTGCCCGGCGAGCAGGAGCTGGGCGGCCGGGGCGTGAGCTACTGCGCCACCTGCGACGCGGCCTTCTTCAAGAACGCCCCGACGATGATCGTCGGCGGGGGGGACTCGGCGATGGAGGAGGCGATCTTCCTCTCGAAGTTCGCCTCCAAGGTCGCCGTCGTGCACCGCCGCCCGGAGTGGCGCGCCTCGAAGATCATGCTGGAGCGCGCCCGCGCGCAGGAGAACATCGAGTTCCTCACCCCCTACACGATCAAGGAGTTCCTTCCCGGCGACAGCGGTGCGCTCGACCGCGCGGTGCTGTTCGACGTCGGTAGCGGCGAGGAGCGGGAGCTCGAGATCTCAGGCGCCTTCATCGCGGTTGGGCACGAGCCCCAGTCAGGGCTGGTGCGCGGGCAGGTGGAGGTGGACGAGAACGGGTATGTGGTCACCGCCGGTCGCTCCACCCGCACCAACCGCCCCGGCGTGTTCGCCGCGGGCGATCTGGTTGACCACACCTACCGCCAGGCGATCACCGCCGCCGGGTCGGGCTGCCAGGCGGCGCTGGACGCCGAGTGGTATCTGCGCGACACCCCGGAGGTTCCCACGCCCGCAGGGCTGCCGATCGGCGATCTCGCCGAAGAGCAGTGGGCGTCGCCGGCCGTTGTGCAGACGGCCGGCGGGGGCGAGTAGCACAGCGCTACAACGCTGATCGGCGCAGTGCGGGCGCCATGCGGTAGCGCTCCTCGCGGTACTCCTCCCACAGCGCGTCCACCACCGCCGCGACATGCTCCCGACCGATCGCCTCGGCCCACGCGAAGGGGCCATATGGGTAGTTCATGCCGAGCGTCATCCCGGCGTCGATGTCCTGCGCGCTGCCGACCCCTTCCCCTAGCGCGAACGCGCACTCGTTGATCACCTGGCAGACGATCCGGGGGAGCACACCGACGGCGGAAGGCTGCACGCGCGCGGTGTGCAGGCCGAGTCCCGCGAACGCCCGCTCGCCGGCCTCGCCGGTGACCTCGACGAGCGCGACGGTGGCCTGTGCCGCGGTGTCTTGCGTCTCACCGCGCGCGGGGAAGGGGAGCGCGTAGAAGGCCTCGCCCGCGACCGTGCCACCCAGCCCCTCGACCACGATCTCCGGTCCGGTGGCCCCGGGTGCCAGCTCGCGCAGCGCGTCGGCGACGGGGCCAGTGCCCCGCACCCGGGCGTCGCCGTCGCGCGGGGGTGGCTCGGGATCGGCCGGCCGGTGGGGGCCGTCGCCGGTGTAGTCGTAGTAGCCGCGCCCGGTCTTGCGCCCGTGCAGCCCGGCGGCGACGCGCTGGGCCTGGATCGGGGAGGGCCGCCAGCGGGGCTCGCCGTAGGAGAGCTCGTAGAAGGAGCGGGCCACGTCGAAGCCGGTGTTGACGCCCACGAGGTCGGAGAGCTCGAAGGGCCCCATGCGAAAGCCGCCGCCGAGGCGCACGATGCGATCGATCGTCTCGATGTCTGCCACCCGCTCGCCCAGCAGCCGCAACGCCTCCAGTCCGAACGGGCGGTTGCAGCGGTTGACGAGGAACCCGGGGCCGTCGGTGGCGCGGATCACGGTCTTGCCCATCGCGCGGCCAGTCGCGTCGGCCAGCGCCAGCGCGCCCTCGCTGGAGCGCAAGCCGGCGATCACCTCCACGAGCGCCATCAGAGGGGCGGGGTTGAAGAAATGCATCCCCACGACCCGCTCGGGGTTGGTGGCGCCGGCGGCGATCCCGGTGACGGGCAGCGATGAGGTGTTGGTGGCGAGCACGCATTCGCCGCCGACGATCTCCGACAGCCGCCCGTAGATCTCGCGCTTGAGCTCGGGCAGCTCCGGCGCGGCCTCGATCACCAGGTCGCACGGCGCAAATGCCTCCAAGCCGGCTACCACTTCCAGTCGCGCGGCGGCCGCCTGTGCCTCCTCGGGGGTGATCCGTCCCTTGGCGGCTTCCTTCTCCAGGCCCCCGCGAATCTTCTCGGCCCCCCGCTGGAGCGCCTCCGGGATCGGGTCGTGCAGCAGCGTGCGCGCCCCGGCGCGGCAGGCCAGCTGGGCGATGCCGGCGCCCATCGTGCCGGCCCCCAGTACGCCGATCACCTGCGCCGGTTGTGCATCGGCGGTCATCTGCGATCGTCCACGTACGTGGTTTGGGCACCAGCCGCCCGGGCGCCGGGCATCGTGCCCGGCGATGTTCCGTGGTGGGGCAAAACAGGGGGGTTCATCTCAGGAGGGCACCAGCGCGTTGATGCCGGTCAGGGCGCGGCCGATGATCAGTTTCTGGATCTGCGAGGTTCCCTCGTACAGGGTCGTGACGCGCGCGTCGCGGAAGTAGCGCTCGACCGGATGGTCATCGACGTAGCCGGCGCCGCCGTGGATCTGGATCGCGAGGTTGGCGCACTCGAGCGAGGCCTCGGTCGCGTGGAGCTTCGCGATCGAGGTCTCCAGGGTGTTGGGCCGGCCCTGGTCCTTCAGCCAGCCCGCGCGCCAGACGAGCATCCGCGAGGCGTCGGTCTTCAGGACCATGTCGGCGATCATCGCCTGCACGAGCTGGAAGGAGGCGATCGGTTTGCCGAACTGCTCGCGCTCCTTGGCGTAGGACACCGACTCCTCTACGCAGCCCCGGCAGATTCCCACGCAGCCGGCGGCCACCGAGTAGCGCCCGGAGTCGAGGTTGGACATCGCGATTTTGAAGCCGTCGCCGACCGCGCCCAGCATGTCCTCGTCCGCGACCTCGACGTCTTCCAGCGAGATCGAGGCGGTGTCGGAGGCGTGCAGCCCCATCTTGTGCTCGATCGTCTGCGCCGTGTATCCGGGCTGGTCGGTGTCGACGAGGAAGCACGCGATGCCCTTGTGTCCGAGCGCCGGGTCGGTCTGGGCGAAGATCATCGCCACCTTCGCGTAGTTGCCCATCGAGATCCACATCTTCGCCCCATTGAGCACCCAGCCGGAGTCGGTCTTGTGCGCGCGCGTCTTCTGGTTGGCCGCGTCGGAGCCGGTGTCCGGCTCGGTCAGCCCGAAGCAGCCAAGCCACTCGCCGGAGCAGAGCTTCGGCAGGTACTTGTGCTTCTGCTCCTCGCTGCCAAACTTGACGATGCCCGAGCACACGAGCGACGTCTGGACCGAGATCACCGTGCGGATCGCAGAGTCGCCGCGGCCGATCTCCTCGACGACGAGGCCGTAGCTGAAGTAGTCGAGGCCGGCGCCGCCGTACTCGTGGGGGACGATCGCGCCGAGGTAGCCCTGCGCGGCGACCTTCTTGACGAGGTCTGTGTCGAAGTGATGGTTGCGCGCGTTTTGGCGCGTGCGCTCGACGATCTCCTTGTCGGTGAACTCCCGTGCGGTGTCGCGGATCAGGCGCTGCTCGTCGGTGAGGTCGAAGTCCATGTGGGTGTTTCCCCTTTGCTCGTTCGGCCTACAGGCCGGGCTTGGCGTTCATCTGTCGATTTGGGCGTACGCGTTCAGCTCTGGATCTTGGCTGTGCTCGCGATCAACTCTGGATCTTGGCTGTGTCCGCGATCAACTCTCCGGTCCCATCGCGGCGGAGCTGCTCAGCTTCGGTGTGGTCCACGGCGCCTGCACGCGCCGCTGAAGCTCCTGCGCTAGCCCCTGCACCGGCAGGCGCTCCTGCGTGAGCGAATCGCGATCGCGCACCGTCACGGTGCCATCCGTGACGCTGTCGTGGTCGATCGTCACGCAGAAGGGGGTGCCGATCTCGTCCTGGCGGCGGTAGCGCTTGCCGATCGCCCCGCCGTCGTCGTACTCGGCCTGCACCAAGCCGCGCACCGCGCGATACACCTCCCGCGCGAGCTCTGGCTGGCCGTCCTTCTTGACGAGCGGCAGCACCGCCACCTTCACTGGCGCGAGGCGTGGATGCAGACGGAGGACCGTGCGGCGCTCGCCCTCGCCCGTGCCCTCGCGCTCGACGACTTCCTCGTCGTAGGCGTCCACCATGAACGCCAGCGTCGCCCGGTCTGCCCCCGCGGCCGGCTCGATCACGTGCGGCACGTAGCGCTCGCCCGTGGCCTGGTCGAAGTACTCGAGCTTCTCCCCCGAGAACTTGGCATGCTGGGTGAGGTCGAAGTCGCCGCGGTTGGCGATTCCCTCGAGCTCCGACCAGCCGATGGGGAAGAGGTACTCGACGTCGGAGGTGCCCGAGGAGTAATGGGAGAGCTCGTCGGGGTCGTGAGCGCGCAGACGCACGTGGTCGGGGCGCAAACCGAGCTCGGTGTACCAGCTCATCCGCTCGGCCAGCCAGTGCTCAAACCACTTCGGGGCCTCGGCGGGGGGGACGAAGAACTCCATCTCCATCTGCTCGAACTCGCGCGTGCGGAAGATGAAGTTGCCGGGGGTGATCTCGTTGCGGAAGGACTTGCCGATTTGGGCGATCCCGAAAGGAGGCTTCTTGCGCGAGAACTGCAGCACGTTCTTGAAGTTGATGAAGATCCCCTGCGCGGTCTCGGGACGCAGGTAGGCGGTGGAGCCCGACTCCTTGACGGGGCCGATCGTGGTCTCGAACATCAGGTTGAAGTCGCGTGCCTCCGTCAGGTCGCACTCCTCGGCCTCGCCGGGGTGCTTGGAGGGTTTGCGCCCGCACGCCAGGTCTCCGAGGTGGTCGGCGCGGAAGCGCTGCCCACAGGTGCGGCAATCCACCAACGGGTCGGTGAAGCCCGCGAGATGGCCGGAGGCCTCCCACACGCGTGGGTGCTGCAAGATCGCCGAGTCGAGCGCCACGATGTCGTCGCGCTCTTGCAGCATCGCGCGCCACCACTCGTTCTTGACGTTGCCCTTCAGCAGCACCCCGTAGTGGCCGAAGTCGTAGGTCGAGCCCACCCCTCCGTAGATCTCCGAGGAGGGGAAGATGAAGCCGCGGCGCTTGCACAGCGCCACGATCTTGTCCATGGTCACGATGTCTGCGTCCATGCTCACGATGTCAGCGGCGCGCACGGCCTCGCCAGCCTCGCTTGAGCCGCTGGGCTCGGGCTGGGGGGGATGGCTGGTCATCGTGCAGCTTGGCCGGGACGGTCGATCATCGACGCCGGATGGTATTGGAGGCTGGCGAGACTTTGGGCTCATCCCCCCAATCGAGCTTGCGCATCTGCCGCACGGGCCGGCGTGGGACGTAATGTCCAACTCAAAAAAACTGCCTTTGACATATCCCTCTTGACAAGACTCTCATTTTGTGTTTTCATTTGGGTGGATGGCAGGGATCTACCCGAGGGACAGGCAGGGGAGAGTCAGACAAGGCTGAACGTCTCGCTGCCGGAGCTTGCTCGAGCGCCGCTACCCATACCTCTCCGGTGGCGCTCGAGGAAGCCTCGGCACAAGACCGAGGCTCATTGCCGGTCTCCTCACAGGGCGCCGTGGCCACGATGGCCGCGGCGCCCGTTTTTTTGCAGGGTGCAGATAGGCTCCGGCGGTGGCGCGACTGCTGATCGTGGGGGGTGGCTGCCGGGGCCTGCGGCTGGCCGAGGAGGCCGGGCGGTCGGGGCACGCCGTACGCATCGTCACCCGCACCGAGGACCACCGAGCACAGATCGAGGCGACCGGCGCGGAGTGCTGGATCGGCGACCCCAACCGCCTCGGCACGCTGCGCGGAGTGCTGGATGGGGTCACGATCGCCTGCTGGCTGCTGGGTGGCGCGATTGGCCCCGAAAAGCAACTGCGGGCGTTGCACAGCGAACGCCTGCGCGCCTTCCTGGAGAGCGCGATCGATTCCACTGTGCGCGGTCTGCTCTACGAGGGCGCCGGGTCCTCGATGCCCGCAGGCGCCTTGGCCGAGGGCGAGCGGATTGCGCGGGAGATTGCCCAGCGCAACTCGATCCCGCTGGCCATCCTGGATGCTGATCCTGCCGGTATCTCCCTCTGGTTGGAGCAGACGCGCGGAGCGCTGGCCGAGATGTTGACGCCCTGAACTGGGGGGCCGCGCCGCGCCGTGTTCTCTTTTTCGGGCCCAACCAAGTAAGACTTGATCTCATTTGGTTGTAGGGCTCTAAAGAAGCATGGCTCAGGCGGGCAGGATCGCTTCGATGTGCTCGTAGAGATCGTCGAGGATCCGCGCGGTGGCTCCCCAGATGAGGTGCTCGGCGACGACGTAAGCGTCAGTTTCGAAGGAGATCCCACGGCGTTCCATCGGCGTACGCGTCTTGCTCTCGCGCAGCGTGCTCAGCGGCAGCTCCAGCACCGCGTCCACCTCGCGCGGAGAGGGGCGCCAGCCCTGGCCGATCGAAGATCGGCCAGCAGGGATCAGCCCGACAAAGGGGTGGATCAGGTAGCCGGTCACGAACGTGGAGACGGGGGGAAGCTCCCCGAGCATCCTCACTTCCGCTCGCGCCAGGCCGATCTCCTCTTCGGCCTCGCGCAGCGCTGTCTCGCGCAGGTCTGCATCCTCGGGGTCGCGCCTGCCGCCGGGAAAGGAGATCTCGCCCGCGTGGTGGCGCAGGTCGGCGCGGCGGCGGGTGAGCACCGCGTGGGGCTCGCCGCCCGCGTCGCGGAACAGCGGCACCAGCACCGCCGCCGAAACCTGATCCTGAACCCCGGCCAGAGCGCTCAGGCGGTCGGCCGCGGTGGGCTGGAGGACGGGTGTGCGGGTGGCGAGCCGGCAGGCATCAAACGCGCGGTCCGGATGTCGCCTGGAGGGGGGCGATCCGCTCGAGGCGTTCCTCGAACATCACCTCCCCGTCGAGCGTGCGGTGCACGGGGCACTTCGCCGCGATCACCCGCAGACGCTCCACCTGCTCGGAGGGAAGATCCTCTGGCAGCCCCACCACGAGCTCAAATCGTGTCGGGCAGCCACGCTCGGCCGGGGTGTACTCCACCGCCACCTCCACCTCTCCAATCTCCCAGCCCTTGCGCGCCGCGTACATCTCGAGTGTGATCGCCGTACACGACGCGAGGCTCGCCGCCAGCAGCTCCTGAGGATCGGGACCTGCGTCCTCGCCGCCTGCCTCGGCGCCCTCGTCGATCGTGAGCTCATGGTCGCGTACCCGCACGCTGTGCCTGAACATCCCATCGCTGCGCTTCGCTATCGCCTTCATGGTCGTACGCCTTTCCGATCCGTGGTCACCTGCTTGGCACCCCATTACAGATGGTAGTTATGTAAGGCGCTTTTCCAAGTGGTCGAGATGCAGCTTTAGAGGGGATTAAACAACAACCCTGTCAGCAGCTTGGGAAAGAAGAAGGTGGACTTCGGCGGCATGTTCTCGCCGGCGGCCGCAACGTCTCTGACCTGCCCCACCGGGGTTGGTCGCATCAGGAAGGCGACGTCGTACTCGCCGCTCTGCACCAGCTCGATCGCCTCGCCGGCCTCGCGCGCATAGCGGAAGTTGTGCAGGTGGGAGATGTCCTCGTCGGAGAGTCCCAGCGCGCCCTTCAGCAGCAGCGCCTCCAGCACGCCCGTGTCCAGGTGTCGGTAGGCCTCGGAGAAGCCGGGCAGGGCGGCGTCGGCGATCGCCTGGCTCTTCAGCGTCAAGCGCAGTGGGCGCTGCGATTGGGAGTCGATGTAGCCGAGCCGCAGCAGGCCCTCGCCGGGCGGTGGGCCGGCCTGCGGTGGTGGTACCTCGCCGGGCGTTGGGCCGAGGCGCGGTGGCAGTACTTCGCCGGGCAGCGGCTCAAGCTGCTCGAGTGACACCTCGGCGATCTCGAAGTCGCGGCGCAGAGTCTCCTCCAGCGCCGCGCGGCGCGTGGCGTCGAGGCCCTTGACGAGGCGGTGGGTGGGGAACACCGTGAGCCCTGGATCCTCGAGCGCCACCAGGCACATCAGCACGTAGCGGTGCTCGCCCTCGCCGCCTATCTCCTCGGCATAGGCGCGCGCGGTCTCATAGCGATGGTGGCCGTCGGCGATCAGCAGCTCCGAGTCGCGCGCAGCGGCCTGCACCGCGGCGATGATCTCCTCGTCGGCGACTCGCCACAGGCGGTGGATGGTGCCCTCCGCATCGCTCGCCTCCCCCCACGGCGCCTGTGCGGTGACGGGCTCGAGCGCCTCCCACGCCGCGCCGGCGGGGTCGGAGTAGAGCGAGAAGATCGGCGACATGTTGGCGTGTGTGGCCCGCGTCAGACGCAGTCGGTCCTCCTTCGGGCCCGGGTGCGTGCGCTCGTGTGGGCGTACCCGCCCCGGTCCGTACTCCTCGATGCGTACTCGGCAGAAGAACCCTCGCCGGGTTTGTGTCACCCCGTCGGGTCCGGTGTACTGCTGCGTGTGCGCCCAGAGCGCTGGCTGGGAGTCGCGCACCACGGCGCCCTGCCGCTGCCAGCTCTCGAACAGCTCTCCTGCCGTGCGGTAGGGATCGGCGCGCTCGCTCTCGACGCTTGCCTGTCCGTCGGCGCCGCCCTTGCCGGCGGTGGGCGCCCGGGGGAGGTCCACCGCCACCACATTGAATGGCGAGCGCGCGATCAGCGCGGCCCGCTGTGCGGCGTCGATTACGTCGTAGGGAGGGGCCACCACGTCGCCGAGGGCTCCCACCACCGAGAGGTCGTAGTGCAGCGCCCGCATGGGTTGGACGTCAGCCATCGCGGGGCGGGACCCTAGCAGCGGGCAGGGCCGGGGGGGGGTGTTTTGGCTGGGGATGGGTGGTGTCTCATCGTGGCGTCCTGAGCATTGTCGTCGACGACATGCTGTTTGGGCCCGAATGCAGGCATGGATGGACCGACCGCGAGATGAGCGGCGTTAGAATCGTTGACGTCGGATGTCCCGGGGCGTAGCGAAGCCTGGTAACGCGCGGCTTTTGGGGAGCCGAGATCGCCGGTTCGAATCCGGCCGCCCCGATGTTCGACTCCTCCTCATAAGGTCGATTTGGAGGGGTCGGCGGTACAGGCTCTCGGGGCGTGAGCCTCGCGCAGCAACCGCAGCGTGATGTACAGGAGAGACCTTGCAGGTGAAGGAGTTTCGATGCGCACAAACCTGCTCCAGAGAACTACAGCGCGCCTGCGCCGACGATCACGACGAACGCAAGCAGCGAGCACCCGAACGCGACGTTTAGGAATGTCGAAATGCGCTGTTCCTGTGCCTCGCCCAATCTACTGAGCAGATGCCGAGCTGAGTACGTGATGGGGGAGACGGGTTGCTGCCATGGGTTCAGCACCAGCAGCCCGAGCAGCAGGCTGGCCACGAGCAGAGTGCTGCTGATGCCGATCAGCACGCCGGGAACGCCCTTACCCGCGGATGTTGGCCAGCTGAGCGACAGCGCGAGCAGTCCCGCCGCGCTCCAGCCGCAGATCCGGGAGACCAGTGAAAGCGCATCCCATGTCTGGACCACGTGCTCGCGGATCAGCCGGTTGAACGGGCGCAAACGTGTGCTCGACGCGTATGAACAGTTTGCTGCTCGCTTTCTTCCGTCCGTTCCACAGGGACAGCCACAGCGCGAGCGCAGCTTGTGTGACGCTCAGGTGTGTATCCAGCGAGCCGCTGTGGCTCCACATCGCCGAGCAGCAACGCGATCGCGACCAGTGGCTCCAGCGCCATCCAGACAAGGACACCGAGCAGCGAGGTCGCGAACAGCCTCCCGGCACGTGAGCGTGTGGCGCGTGCTGCTGTGGGTGGCAGGGACTCGAAGAAAACGGACGCGCCGCCTGCCGGCTACAGGCTTGCAGCGGAAAGGCTCGGGATCAGCGAGGTCCGGGCAAAGAAGCTGTCGCTCAAGGCAAACGAGCGAATCCGCTCTGCGGTCGAGCGGATCGAGTCAGGCGAGTGGTGCGAGCGATGGGCCAGATCGATCGAGTTGGTAGCCGCCGGGAAGCCTGGCGAGACAGGGTTTCCTCGCCACGCAGAGCACTGCGTGAAATGCCGGACGAGCGTCGCGCATCTTCGAGAACAAGCCACGCTACGCCGCGGGTAACGATCGTCTAGCCACGCTCAAGTCGGGCTGCTCGCGGACTGCGCCGACCGTCCCGGCGACTACCGTGCCGGGGATGAGAGTCGGGGTCTACGTCGATGGCTTCAACCTCTACTACGGCGCCCGCGACCACTGCGGGCAGGGCGCCGCGGGATGGCGCTGGCTGGACGTCCGGGGTCTGGTGGCTGATGTTCTGCCCGCAGCCTGGCGGTCGAACGGGGCGGCGATCGAGCGAGTGGTGTACTGCACGGCGCGTGTCAGCGGGGTCGATGACCCGAGCACACCTCGCGATCAGAACGTCTACCTGCGAGCGCTGCTCTCCAGCGGCAGCGTGGACCACGTCGAGTTCGGCAACTTTGTCCGGCGTGTCAGGAGGCGTACACGGCTCACCAGCTCCCGGACCCGGTTGGAAGGCTCGGCAAGCCTTATGGTTGGTAGGTGCGGATGCTTGCGCTCGGGGCGTGGCGCGCGCTATATTTGCCTGACTCACCCGGCCCCGTCGTGGGCCGGGTCTTTTCGTTAAGGGGCCGCGCCCGGCGCGATCAGCCCGCCCACGAAACCGGGATCGACACTCGCGCGGCCGGCCTGGAACGCGGCGTTCGCGAGCTTGCCGCGCTTTCAGGCAGCCCGCTGTTTCAAGAGGCTTGTCATTATTGGGCCGCCCTCGCGGTAACAGCCCAAACGCGGTGGGGCACCCCGAGCGGGTCCTCGGGAAAGCGCTCGTGAAGCATCGCGGTCAGCTCCCGCGAGCAGGCCCGCACGCCCTCGGCATCAAGCGTGCCGGCGATCGGCGCGCTAGCCCGCACGCGGCCGACCCATGCCTCATGCGAGTAGGGCACCTGCACATCGAAGGAGAACGTCTCGATCCCGGTGAACCCCGCAGTCTGCAGGTCAACCAGCCACCGAGGGTACAGCCCGGCCCGATCCGCGAACGGCCAGCTGGGCGTGTAGCGTAGGATGATCTCCTCCGTGGCCGCCACCATGTTGCCCGGGATCGGGAGCCAGTCGAAGTGCGCAATCACGACGCTGCCGCCGCTGACGAGCAGCCGCGTCACCTCGCGCGCGGCGGCGGGCCGATCGAACCAGTGCCAGCACTGCCCGGCGCTGACCACATCGAATTCACCATCGGGCAGGCTGGTTGCCTCCGCGGGCGCCTCGACGTAGGCGATCTCTACACCCGCGTCGCGGTCCAGTCGCCTGGCCTGTTCCAGCAGCGGCCCGGCGATGTCAACGCCTGTGACCCTGCACCCGTGCTGTGCGAACAGGCGCGCGAGGCTCCCCGTGCCGGTGCCGAGGTCCACGACACGCGCACCGCTGCGCACGACGCCCATCGCCGCCAGCCGGTCGAGCAGCTCGGGCGGGAACCCGGCCCGGTGACGCGCGTAGTCGTCGGCGGTACGGGCGAAATCGGGCGAGCAGTCGGTCACTTGCGCGAGCTTTCAACCCAGGATGTCGCGCACGGCATTGCGCACGAGCTCGGCGAGCTCCTCGATCGGCACGTCTCCGAAGACGGCCTCGCCGGTAGCCAGCGCGCCGACCACCGCGGCAATCGAGCACGCCATCCGCACCCGCCGCTCGAGTGGGATCTCAGGGCTTTGCAGAATGCGCCGGAAGCGCTGCTCGATGTCGTCGTTCTCGGCTTGATGGCGCTCGTTGTACTGGAGCTGCTCGAGCGCGCCGGGGTTGCGCTGGTGCATGAGAACGAGCTCGCGGTTGTTGACGACCTCGTCGATGAAGTCGTCGAGCAGGCCCGCCCACGCATCCGCGCGCTGTTGCCCATCCTCGAGGTCGTCCAGCCGATCGAGCGCCTCCCGACCCAGCGCGTGCAGGCGCAGGTGGAGCTCCAGCAGGATGTCTTCCTTGCGCTCGAAGTGGTAGTAGAGCGCGGCCTTCGTCGTGCCCAGCCGCTCGGCGATGTCGCGCAGCGAGGTCTTGTCATAGCCCTGCTCGGTAAACAGCTCCAGCGCGATGTCGAGGATGCGCTCACGGGTCGAGGAGACCGGTGGTCCCTCCGGAGAGCGCGGGTTGGGGGCGCTCTCTTGCCCCCCCTGATCATCCGTTGCCGTCGGCGCCGACCGTCGCATACCAACTAGCTTACTTGACGACCGGCTAGGAATGTGTATTATGCCGCTTGCTTGCCGACCGGTAAGCACCTTGAGGTCGCCCCGAGGCAAACCCGCGAAACCACCAAACCAGCGAAAACCACGTTTCAGAGGACTCCCATGACGAACACCGCGATGATCGAAGCCCACGGCCTGCGCAAGCGCTTCGGCCCAACCGTCGCGCTCGACGGGATCGACCTGGAGGTGCCGGCGGGCGCGATCCTCGGCGTGCTGGGACCCAACGGCGCCGGCAAGACGACCGCGGTGCGCATCCTCACGACGCTCTCGCTTCCCGACGAGGGCTCGGCGCGCGTCGCCGGCCACGACGTGGTGAGCGAAGCCGCGGACGTGCAACGCAACATCGGCGTCACCGCACAGGACGCCACGCTCGACGAGGTGCTCACCGGCCGCGAGAACCTCGTGATGATCGGGCGGTTGAGCGGCCTGCGGCGCGCTGAGGCTCGCACCCGGGCAACAGCGCTGCTCGACCAGTTCGACCTCGCTGATGCCGCCGAGCGCATCCTCAAGGAGTACTCCGGCGGGATGCGCCGGCGGCTGGACCTTGCGGCCGGCCTCGTGACGCGACCGCCGGTGCTGTTCCTCGACGAGCCGACGACCGGCCTCGACCCCACGAGCAGGGTGCGGATGTGGGAGGTGATCCGAGCGCTGGTCGCCGATGGCGTGACGCTGCTGCTGACCACGCAGTACCTCGACGAGGCCGACGAGCTGGCCGATCGGATCGTGGTGATCGACCACGGCCACGTGATCGCCGGCGGTACCGCAGCCGAGCTGAAGGGGCAGGTCGGCGGAGCGCGCTTGGAGCTCACGCTCAGCGAGGCCGACCCCTCCGCGTCCCTCGCGCTCGCTCCGTTCGTCGCCGGTCCCGTGCACGTCAGCCACGACGGGCGCCGCCTGCGCGCTCCGGTCAACAGCGGCGTAGGTTTGGCGAGCACGGTTGTGCGTGCGCTCGACGAGGCGGGGGTCACCGTGGATGACGTGGAGGTCCATCAGCCATCCCTCGACGACGTGTTCTTTGCCCTCACCGGCCACCCAACCGACTCGGAGGATGACCGCGCCGAGCCCGAGCAATCCGCTTCATACCTGGAGGTTGCCCGCCCATGAGCACCACCACATCGACTCCCGCCACACCCACCACCGCCACACCCACCACCGCCACGTCAACGGCGGTGGCACCCACCCCCGCCCCGTCCGCTCCGGTCGCCCCGGTTTCGAGACCCACGCGGTCCCACGGCCTGGCGCAAAAGATCCGCGATGTGGCGGTGCTCACCGGACGCAACCTCGTGCACATCAAACGCGAGCCGCTGCAACTCTCCGATGTCACCGTCCAGCCGGTGCTGTTCACGCTGCTGTTCGTGTACGTGTTCGGCGCCGGGGTCGTGCTGCCGGGGGGCGGCAGCTACAAGGACTTCGCGATCGCCGGCTTGCTCGCGATGAACCTCACCACCTCCGCGATGGGGACCGCGGTCGGGCTGAGCACCGACCTGGGCAGCGGCGTGATCGACCGCTTCAGAACCCTCCCGATGTGGCGGCCGTCGGTGCTGGTCGGACGCTCGCTCGCGGATGTCGCGACCGCTGCCATCTGCGCCGCGTTCGTCGGCGTGACCGGCCTGGTCATCGGCTGGCGCCCCGATGCGGGCGTGGCCTCGATCGCCGCCGGCTTTGGCATCTTCCTGTTGTTCAGCTATGGCCTCTCCTGGGGCTGTGCCTGCCTCGGCATGGTGAGCAAGAGCCCCGAGTCCGCACAGGGGATCGGCCTCGTGATCCTATTCCCGCTGGCGATTGTCTCCAACGCCCTGGTTCCCACCGAGCGCATGCCCACGGTGCTGCAGACGATCGCCAACTGGAACCCGGTGAGCGCGGTGACAACCGCTTGCCGTCAGCTCTTCGGGAACCCCAACCCGTCGGCGAGCATTCACGCCTGGCCGATGCAGCACCCGATCCTCGCCTCGCTGCTGTGGTCGGTCGCGTTGGTGGCGATCTTCGCTCCCCTGGCCACTTCCCTGTACCGGCGTCGCACCACCGACTGAGCCCGGACGTGTGCCCTGGCGCCACCATGTTCCGAACACACACGGGGGAAGAGGTTTGTGGAGTAGCATCTGTCGCGGGACCCTGCGACGTGACTACGGGAGGTGAGATCGTGAGCACTACAAGCCAGGATCAGACGCCGCTTGACGAGCTGGGCGTCGCCGACCGAGCCCACTTCCAGCAGGGGCCGCCGCTGGAGCTGTTCAGGCGGTTGCGCGCTGAGTGTCCGGTTCACTGGTCGAGCGGCATCGCCGAGTTTCCCGACGAAGCCGGCTTCTGGTCGGTGACGACCGCCGATGACGTGTTCGAGGTCAGCCGTGACTGGCAGACCTACTCCTCCGAAGTCGGCGGCTTCACCGCGTCCAACGCAGGCTTGTCGTTGGAGATGCAGCAGGCGATGTTCATCGGGATGGACCCGCCCAAGCACGACCGGCTGAAGGCGCTGTTCCAGCGTGGCTTCACGCCGAAGCGGATCGCCGAGCACGAGGACGCGATCCGCGCGATCACGATCGAGGTGCTCGAGCGGCTCGAGGGCCGGGAGACCTGCGATCTGGTCGGCGACGTCGCCCAGCCGGTGGTGGCGCGGGTAATTGGCAGCTTCATGGGCCTGGCGCCCGAGGACGACCAGGCATGGGCGAACCTGATGAACGCGATCGTCGGCGCGGGCGACCCGGACGCGACGCCCGAGGGTGCGCAGAGCGTGATGGAGCGCGAGGTGCCCGAGGTGTTCGCGCGCTGCGGCAAGCTGATCGCCGAACGGCGTGCCTCGCCCACCGACGACCTCACGAGCGTGCTCGTGCGCGCCGAGCTCGACGGCGAGCGGCTGGAGGATCATGAGATTGTGATGGGGTTCCTCCTGCTGATGGCCGCCGGCAACGACAGCACCAAGGCCACCTACTGCAGCGGGATGCGCGCGCTGATGGAAAACCCCGAGCAACGACGGATGGTGCTCGAGGACCCCTCGCTGGTGCCGGCGGCGGTCGAGGAGTCACTGCGCATGTTCCCGGCGTTCGCGCACTTCGCCCGCACGGCCACACGCGACACCGAGCTGCACGGGCAGCGCATCCGTGAGGGCGAGAAGCTGGTCATGTGGTACCCGTCGTCCAACCGCGATGAGACGCGCTTTGAGGACCCCGACCGCTTCGACCTGACGCGCGAAGCCGAGCACCAGGCGTTCGGTGCCGGTGGCCGGCACTTCTGCCTGGGCACCGCGCTCGCGCGACTGGAGTTGCGGATCCTGATCGAGGAGACGCTCAAGCGCTACCCCGAGATCCAGATCGCCGGCGAGTGCACACACGTCGAATCAGCGTTCGCCAACCAGCACAAGACGCTGCCGGTGCGGCTGCGTCCGCTGTAGGTCTTGCTAACTGGCACGCGCCGCCGGGCGGGGGGTGTGTGAGGGAGCGGGGAGCCCGGCGGCGCTGAATGCCATGCCACAGAGGATGCCCTTTGCGTGTGCCGAGCACCATGGGGTGCAAGCCCCATTCATATGGCTCACGGCTCGATGAGGCCACGGCGGATCGCGTAACGGGTGAGCTCGACGCGGTCGCGCATACCGAGCTTCTCGAGCATGTTGGCGCGGTGGCGCTCGACGGTCTTCTTGCTGATCGTGAGGGCCTCCGCGATCTGCGGGTTGGTGTGGCCCTCGGCGATCAGCTTGATGACCTGCAGCTCGCGTGGAGTCAGGGGGTCGGGGTGCTCCTCGGCGGGGCCGGCGAGGTAGTGGCGGACGATCTCGGTGACGGCGGCGGGGTAGAGGAACGGCTCGCCGCGCACGGCGGCGCGACAGGCGCGCACCACGTCGCGGTCGGCGAGCGACTTGAGCACGTAGCCGCTGGCGCCGGCCTGCAGGGCCTCGTAGAGGAACTGCTCGTTGTCGTGCATCGAGAGCATCAGGATCTTCAACGCGGGGCGCTGGCGGTGGATCTCGCGTGCCGCCTGCAGCCCGGTCATACGTGGCATCGAGATGTCGAGGAGGGCGAGGTGCAGGTCGTCTTGGGCGAGTGCCATCCGGACGGCCTCCAGGCCGTCGCTGGCCTCGGCGCGGACGACGAGGTCGGGCTCGCTCTCGAGCACCAGTCGCAGCCCCTGGCGCACGACGGCGTGATCGTCGGCGAGCAGGATGTTGGTCTTCAGCGCGGTCATGTGTCCTCGGCGGGAAGTGGAACCTCCAGATGGACCTCGGTGCCGGCGTGGGGCGCGCTCGTGATCTGCAGCGTGGCGCCGACGAGCCCGGCGCGCTCGCGCATGCCACGCACGCCGCCACCCTCGCGGTGCCCCTCGCGCATGCCGCGCCCATCGTCGCGCACGCTCAGCGTGAGGCAGTCGCAGCGGAGCTGCAGGGCGACGCTCATGCTGGCGGCGCCCGAGTGACGGATGGCATTGGTCAGCGCCTCCTGGGCGACGCGGTAGACGACGAGCTCACGCTCGGGCGACTGCGGTGGGAGGTCGGCGGAGATGCGGCAGGCGATTCGCAGCCCGGACTGCTCGCGCATCCGCCGGGAGAGCGCCAGCAGCGCCACGGCGAGGCCGAGATCCTCGAGTGGCTCGGGGCGCAGGCGCTGGGCGATGCGGCGGACGTCATCGATGCTTGCACGTGTGGTCTCGAGCAGTTGCTCGAGCGGTTGGGCGAGCTCGAGCGGCGCCTGGCGCGTGACGCGTGCCAGCCCCAACAGGACTCCGGTAAGCGTCTGGCCGACTTCGTCGTGCAGCTCCCGCGCGACTCGCAGCCGCTCGTTCTCCTGGGCGGATAGCACCCGCCTCGTGCTCTCCAGGCGCTCGGTCTCGAGCTCGTCGAGCATCTCGTTGTAGGCCTGCGCCAGCTCGGCGGCCTCCGATGGAGCGCTTGGCACCTGCAGGCGCTCCCCGGACTGCAGCGGGTTGACGCGGCGCAGGAGCGCGGGCAGGTGGGTGAGCGGGGCGAGCGCGTGGCGCAGCAGCAGGGCGTTGGCGAGGAGCGTCACGGTCAGGGTGACGGCGAGGATGGTGGCGTCGTCGGCGGCGATGTGAACGAACGGGGCGGGCAGCACGATCGCAATCGCGATCGCCATGGTGGTGACAACGGCGCCGTTCAGGGCGAGCACGCGCCAGAAGAGAGGCAGGTACCGGCGGGTCTCTGGCGGCGATGGGTCGGAGTGAGTTGGTGTGGCGCGGATGACCGCGGCACTGTTTGCCGCACCTAGGTTGGCGGTGCCATCGATAGTGCCGCCAACGTGGATGTCGGCCTGCTGCATCGCCGATCACGCTAGCGCCTGCGCGTGAGCACCTCTTGAAGATGGGGCCTCGACCTCATGGTGGCAGCGTTCCATCGGCTGGAAGATGTTGCCTGTGACTGGGCATCGCTCGATTGGCTGGAGGCGAAGGCATTCGCAGCCCCGCGGCCGAGGAGCGGCGGAACGGCGGCCCCCTCTCCCCACTATGTGTGTGGGCGCCGTTGTAGATACGAGCTCGGTCGCACGGCACGGGCAAAGGGATGGATCCCCAGCCTGTGCCGCTTAGCTCATGTGAGGCGCTGCGGATCGGTGCGCCATCCCCCAGGCGATCGGAAGGGGCCGGAGCTTGGATCACCTGCACCCAACATAGGAGGACGAGGCGATGGCGAGTAGCGCGGCGAATATCGATGAGGCGAAGCTCGAAGCATTCATGGGACAGGCGGTGACGGACATGGGCGCGATCATCAGCGCGCCGCTGTTTTTGATCGGGGAGAAGCTTGGTCTCTACAAGGCGATGGCGGGCGCGGGGCCGCTGAGCTCGGGGGAGGTGGCCGAGCGCGCGGGGGCGGACGAGCGCTATGTGCGCGAGTGGCTGCGCAACCAGGCGGCGGGTGGCTATGTGACCTACGACGGCGAGAGCGATTGCTACACCCTGCCCGACGAGCAGGCGCTCGCGTTGGCCGACGAAGACAGCCCGTTCTACATCCTCGGCGCGTATGAGTTGATCGCGTCGCTGTACGCGGACGAGGAGCGGATCGTGGAGGCCTTCCGCAGCGGCGCGGGGATAGGCTGGCACGAGCACGACCATCGCTTGTTCTGCGGAACGGAGCGCTTCTTCCGGCCTGGCTACCGCGCGCACCTGGTGAGCGAGTGGATCCCGGCGCTCGACGGCGTCGAGGAGAAGTTGCAGCGGGGCGCGAAGGTCGCCGACGTGGGTTGCGGCCATGGAGCGTCGACGATCATCATGGCCGAAGCGTTCCCCAACTCGCGCTTCTCGGGATTTGACTACCACATGCCCTCGATCGATCGTGCGCGTCAGGCGGCCAGCGACGCCAGCGTCTCCGAGCGCGTTGTGTTCGAGGCGGCGTCGGCCAAGGAGTATCCGGGCAAGGACTACGACCTGGTGTGCGTCTTCGACTGCCTGCACGACATGGGCGACCCGGTTGGGGCCTCGGCGCACGTACGGGAGACGCTGCATCCCGACGGGACGTGGATGATCGTCGAGCCATTCGCGAAGGACCGCGTCGAGGAGAACTTCAACCCGGTGGGCCGGGTCTTCTATGGGGCCTCGACCGTGATCTGCACGCCCGCGTCGCTGTCGCAGGAGGTGGGGCTGGCGCTCGGGGCGCAGGCGGGCGAGGCACGCCTGCGCGAGGTGCTCGCCGAGGGCGGGTTCAGCCGGGTCCGCCGGGCGGCGGAGACCCCGTTCAACATGATCCTCGAAGCCAAGCCATAATCGGTGCGCGATCCGCAAATCGCCAGAATGGGCGGGTGTCCGGAGATGCGGCCAAGATCGAGCGGGTGTTCCACGATGAGTGGGGGCGCGTCCTCGCTGCGCTGATCGGCTTCCTCGGCGACTTCGACTTCGCCGAGGAAGCCGCACAGGAGGCGTTCGCGGCAGCGGCGGAGCGCTGGCCGCGCGACGGCCTGCCGGAGCGCCCCGGCGCGTGGCTGACCACCACCGCGCGCAACCGCGCGATCGACCGCATCCGCCGTGATCGCACGCTGGCCGCCAAGTCGAAGCTGCTGGAGCGCCCCGAGGCGATCGTGCAGGAGCCCGACCTCGAGGAGACCGTCTTTCCCGACGAACGGATGGAGCTGATCTTCACCTGCTGTCACCCGGCGCTCGCCGGCGACGCACAGGTGGCGTTGACGCTGCGCGCGCTCGGGGGTCTCACCACCGATGAGATCGCGCGCGCCTTCCTCGTGCCCGAGGCGACGATGGCGCAGCGGCTGGTGCGCGCCAAGCGCAAGATCAGGGCTGCCGCGATCCCCTTCCGGATTCCGCCCGACCGCCTGCTGCCTGACCGTCTCGCGGCGGTGCTGGCGGTGGTGTACCTGATCTTCAACGAGGGCTACTCGGCGCCGCCCTCGCGCGTGGAGCTGTCCACCGAGGCGCTGCGCCTCGGTGGGGCGCTGACGGAGCTGATGCCCGGCGAGCCCGAGGTGTGGGGTCTGCTGGCACTGATGCTGCTGCATGACTCGCGCCGCGCGGCCCGTATGAGAGACGGCGAGCTGGTGTTGCTGGAGGACCAGGACCGCGCGCTGTGGAACCGCGAGCAGATCGAGGCCGGCAGCGCCGCGTTCGAGCACGCGCGGGCGTTGCACAGCGGTGGGGTGGTGGGGGCGGGTGGGGTGTATACCCTGCAGGCCGCGATCGCCCACCTGCACACCGAAGATCCCCGAGACTGGCATCAGATCGCGGTGCTCTATGGGGAGCTCGCCCGGCTGACCGGCTCCCCCGTGGTCGAGCTCAACCGCGCCGTCGCGCTCGCCGAAGCTGCCGGCCCCGAGGTCGGGCTGCAGGCGCTGGAGGGGCTCGACGGGATCGACGACTACCGCTATCTGCACGCTGTGCGCGCCGACCTCCTGCGCCGTCTGGGCCGTTCCACCGAAGCCCGCGCTGCCTACGAGCGTGCGTTGGAGCTGGCCCACGCCGAGCCCGAGCGGCGCTTCCTCGCGCGGCGGTTGGCGGAGCTGGAGGCCTACCCCTCGGCGTAAGCCCGCATCGCTTCGACCACCGGCGCGAGGCGCCGGCCGCGCGCGGTGAGGCGGTACTCGACGGTGGGGGGGCTGGAGGGAATCACGGTGCGCTCCACCAGTCCCGCCGCCTCCAGGTCACGCAGGCGCTCGGAGAGCATCCGCGGGGAGATCCCACCGACCGCCTCGGCGAACTCGCTGAAGCGCAACGCCCCGGTGAGCGCGGCGTAGATGATCGACAGCTGCCAGCGCCGCTCCAGGAGGTCCGCCGTGCGGCGGACCTCCACTGGAACGGGCTGGCATCTACGGGAGCTGGTGGGCGACATCGCGCGCGGGCTCCAGCGCCCGGTCGAGCACCTCCTGGACGGTCATCACCGGGTGGAAGCTCATCTGCTCGCGAACCTCCTTGGGGATGTCGTCCAGGTCGCCGCGGTTGCGCTCCGGCAGGATCACGTCGGTGAGACCGGCCGCGTGAGCCGCCAGCACCTTCTGCTTGAGCCCGCCGATCGGCAGCACGCGGCCCTGCAGGGTGACCTCGCCGGTCATCCCCACCGTGTGCTTCACCGGGCGACCACTGAGCAGCGAGGCCAAAGCGGTCACCATCGTCACGCCCGCGGAGGGGCCGTCCTTGGGGATCGCCCCGGCGGGGACGTGCACGTGGAACTCCTGTCCCTCAAACGCGCTGGTCTCGTCGATGCCGATCTCCTCGGCGTGGCCACGCACGTAGGAGAGGGCGATGCGCGCCGACTCCTTCATCACGTCGCCCAGCTGGCCGGTCAGCACCAGCCCACCGCCGCCGCCCGAGCCATTGCTCTTCATCGCCGTGGCCTCCACGAACAGCACGTCTCCGCCGGTGCCGGTCACGGCCAGGCCGGTCGCGACGCCCGGGGTCGCCGTGCGCGACGCCGACTCCTGGAAGAACTTCTGGCGGCCCAGCGCCTCGCGTACGGTCTCCAGGTCGATCTCCACGGGGGTGACAGCTGCCTGCTCCGGGGCCGACTCCACCGTCGAGGCCACGGCCGGCTCCTCACCGGCCTCGGCGGAGGACTCTGCGATCTCCGCGTCGGCGGTCGGCTCTGCGCCCTCGGCATCGGCGGTCGGCTCTGTGCCATCCGCTGGCAGGCTCGAGGCGATCTTCGTGGCGGTCTTGCGCAGCAGCGTGCCCAGCTCGCGCTCGAGCGAGCGTACGCCCGCCTCGCGGGTGTACTCGGCGATGACCGTGCGCAACAGCTCGTCGGAGATCTCCACCTCGCCCTCGCGCAGGCCGTTGCGGTCGCGCTGGCGCGGCCACAGGTAGCCCTTGGCGATGGCGAGCTTCTCCTCGGAGGTGTAGCCGTCGAAGCGGATTACCTCCATGCGGTCCAGGAGCGGTCCGGGGATCGTGTCGGCGACGTTGGCGGTGGCGATGAACATCACCTGGCTCAAATCCAGCTCCACGTCCAGGTAGTGGTCGCGGAAGGAGTGGTTCTGAGCAGGGTCCAGCACCTCCAGCAGCGCGGCCGATGGGTCTCCGCGCCAGTCGGCGCCGACCTTGTTGACCTCGTCGAGCAGGATCACCGGGTTCATCGTGCCGGCGTCGCGCAGCGCGCGCACCAGCCGTCCCGGCAAAGCGCCGATGTAGGTGCGCCGGTGCCCGCGGATCTCGGCCTCGTCGCGCACGCCGCCGAGCGACATGCGCACGAACTCGCGTCCGAGCGCACGGGCGATCGACTCGCCGATCGAGGTCTTGCCGGTGCCGGGGGGGCCGATCAGCGTGAGGATCGCCCCGGACTTCGGGTCGACCTCGATGCCGCGGTCCTGGCGCAGCTTGCGCACCGCCAGGTACTCGACGATGCGGTCCTTGACGTCCTCCAGGCCGGCGTGGTCGGCGTCCAGCACCGCGCGCGCCGCGGTCGGGTCGAGATGCTCCTCCGAGCGCTTGGCCCACGGCAGCGCGATCAGCCAGTCGAGGTAGGTGCGGATCATGCTCGACTCGCCGGTCTGCTCGCCCATCCGCTCCAAACGACCGAGCTCCTTCAGGGCCTGCTTCTCGACTTCCTCGGGCATCTCCGCGGCCTCGATCTTGGTGCGGTACTCATCGACGATCGAGCCCTCGTCCTCGCCCAGCTCCTTGCGGATCGACTCCATCTGCTTGCGCAGGAAGTAGTCGCGCTGCTGCTTCTCGGCGCCATCCTGCACGTCCTCGCGGATGCGCTTGCGCACCTGCAGCTCGGCGAGGCTCTCGCGCTGCAGCTTCACCGCTAGCTCCAGGCGGTCGGCGACGTCGAGCGTGCGCAGCAGCTCGACCTTCTGCGCGTATGACAGGTTGGGGGAGTAGCCGGCGGAGTCGGCCAGCGGCCCGGGCTCGACGATCGCGCGCAGGAACGCCGCGATCCGCCCGTCGTCGCCGCGCAGCTCGAGGATCTCCTCGACGATCGCACGGTACTCGCGCTCCAGGTTGCGGGTGCGCCCATCGGTGGGTACCCCGTCGGGGGCCTCCTGCACCTCGACGCGCAGATCCCCGTCGGGCCCGGTCTGGGCGGCGCCGATCTGAGCGCGGTGCTGGCCGGAGAGCGCCACGGCACGCCCGCCGCCGGGCAGGCGGATGTGGTCCTCGACCTCGGCAACGGTGCCGACCTCGAGGAACTCGTTCTCGTGACGGGGGACGAGCACGACGCGCTCGTCGTCGCCGACGTCCACCGTGAGCGTGATCCCCATGTTGGGGAACACGACGGTGTCGTCTAGCGGGATCAACCGCAGCAGCTTGCTCGACTCCGTCTGGGAGCCGGCATCTGCGCGGGGGGTGGGGGTCTGGCCGTTATCTGAGCTTGTAGGCATCGGTATACGCTCCATATGAGCTTACGAATTGATAGCTACTATAACAAAGGATTACGGGTCCGCAAGGGGGGAGAGTCGGAATGGCTACCTGAAGCTGGACTAGCCGTGACACGCTGACGGGAGCCGGCTGTGGCCCTGGTCGGCAGCCTGGCCGCTGCGTCGCGGCATTTGGCGCTGAGCGCATAGGCGTCGGCGCCGCTGCTGGTGCGTCACCCCCGTTCCGGCCGGGCGTAGCGTGCGGGCCGGGTGGGCTGGCGTGAGGCGGTGGCGTCGGGTCGCGCTGGGTCTGAGATCAGGCTAGCGGGGCTGCGATCGATCCGTCCGATGCGCAGCCGAGGGCTTCACCAAACAGTCTGTCCGATACGGGCTGGCTGTGGGGAGTACGCTCAGTCGGTGGTCCAGCTCGGTGTGCGCCTCTACTTGCGCGGGACGCAGTGACTGTGCGGCGCGCGCTCGCGGTGGCCGTTATGGTCCTCTGTACCGTGTCGGGGAGCGCGTCTGCCCGACCAGTCGTGAGCGTGGGCCGAGTGTGTCACGTCCCGCGGCTTACCGGGCTTGTGCTCAGCGTCGCTCGCGAACGCGCCGAGCACGCTGGTTGCAGGCTGCGCGTGAAGGGCGCTGCGCTTGAAGAAGCCCAAGTTCAGACGGTCGAGCGCCAGGCGCCCGCCGGCGGTGGACGCTCCTCGTCGAGAGTGACGGTCTGGCTCAATCCGTTCTGCCAGCGTGAAGCGGCGTACGGTCCGGAACTCAAGGAGCCGCTCGTGACGCCGGGGCCAACTGAGCTGGTCAGCGGCTTCTTTCTAGTCGGTGGTCCGCCGGACCGCAGGTTCTCGGATCCGGGGTGCAAACTACCCACCCCTTCGCCCGGAGCGGGCACGGTGGAAGTGACGAACACAAGCGGGGCGGTCGTGGCGACACAGACCTCCACCAGCGGCCACTTCGTGGAAATCCCGCTGCCGGCTGGTTCGTACACGATCACGGGCACGTTCCTCGGTGCAACCATCAACGGCGTGCACCCGAGGGAACCCGAGGCAGTCGTCATCCCGCCCGGCCACACCGTACGCCAAGACTTCTTCCTCAATATCAAGTAGCTCGGTGCGCGCAAGCGCGCGTGCGGAGCTTCCGCTGGAGCCTCTGCCACGTCATCCCTTCGCCGGAGGCCCAGAGGGCGTTGTTGAAAATTGGGCGACCGGGGTCCCGAGCTGCTCGCCGCTCCATCGGCAGCCTCTCGACGTCGGGCGGGCGGCCGGCGACGATAGCCCGATAGCCCGACACCCGATGTGACTTCAGCGCCGGCCGCAACGGCCGGACGACAGGTGTCCGGACGGCAACCCCGGCGACGCGCACAGCAGCGGCTACGTCCTCGCGCTGACTCGCACGCGGCCGTCGTGTGATGGTGTCGTCGTTATGCGTCGCCAGCGAACGGGCCGCTCGGACGGGCGGGTTGGCTGTTGCAGGTGGACTCGTCGGAGTACGACTCGTAGGATCGTTCTCATCTCCATCGCGGCGAAGCTCGCGCCGATGCAACGATGCGTGCTGCCGCCAAATGGGATGAACGTGAACGGCGCCCGTGGCTGCTCGAGAAACCGCTCGGGCTGGAACTCGTCGGGGTTCTCGAAAGCGTCAGAGAGCTGCACGCCGGCGATCGAGACGGAGATGAACGTGCCAGCAGGTAGCTCGTAGCCTCCGAGCTTGAATGGTGCGGCGAGTTTACGTGCGGCCCCGTCGATGACGGGCCGCACTCGTAGCGTCTCGCTGACGATCGCATCGAGGTATCGCCCGGCGTTCTCGCCGAGCAATTCGTTCTGTGCGCGAGCGAGTACGTCGGGGTGGCGCACGAGGCGCTCAAAGCACCATGACAGCGCCGTGGCGGTCGTCTCCGCTCCAGCGACGAGCAGGGTGCTGATCTGGTCTCGGAGTTCCTGGTCGCTGAACGGCGCGTCCTCGGTCTCGGCAGCGATAAGCATCGCGAGGACGTCTTCTCGGCCCTCGGGGTTGGCGCGGTGATCGGCGATCTCCTCATACAGCAGTATGTCTGCTTCGAGGCGGGCGCGGATCCATGGCAGGCGGCGTCCGAGCGCGTTGTTCGCGAGACCTGGGTACTTCGCCTCGAGCCCAAACGCGAGCAGGCTCGCGTCTGCCACCCGTGCGAGCACGCGCCGCATCCGTTCCAAACGCTGCGGATCGCGTACCCCGATCACCGCGTGGAGCATCACCTCGATTGTGATCGCTTGCATGCGCGGGCGTGTCGCGACGGACTCGCCGATCTGCCACGTGTTGACCTCCGCTGCGGCGAGCTCCGCGATCAGTCGCTCGTGTCGGTTCACCGCCTCGCCGTGAAACGGGGGCAGCAGCAGTTTTCGGGTTCGTAGGTGGTCGGCTCCGTCGAGCACGATTACGGAGCTGGGTCCGGCTGGAGCGAGAAGGAATTGCGCGCTCGCTTCACCGCCCCGAACGACGTTTGGGTCGCCGCCCAGCAACTGTTTGATCAATGACGGGTCCCAGACTGTCACGATCCTGCCGATGCCGGCGACCTTGACCGTGGCCATCGACTGGAATCGGCTGCGCAGATAGGTGGCGTAGCGATCCGTCGCAAACAAGATCGCCAAGCTCTGGCCGACGAGCGGTAGACGCGGCCCTGGGGGAAGCTCGCACCGGACTGCGGCTTCGTCGAGCGGCGACTCGGCTCCGTCGGCGTTTCTCGTCGCATGTTCGGACACTGCGCGCGGCACGCTACACCCGAGCCAGCCATGAGGCCAACCGCACGTGCGCGCGCGGGGCTGGACTCCTCGCTCGACGTGCCTGACCTGCTCGACCTCTGCCAGGCCCTCCCGGCGAGCCGGCTCTCCGCGCGGCCTGCGAGCCCGGCCGTCAACAAACCCGGCGTGCCCGAGGGGCCCGCGCTGCTCGCTGCTCCGTAGGACGATGGAACCCGGTCGCCAATGCCGTAACGCAGGTCGTCGTGGACGACGAGGACCTGCATCGACCGATCGTTGCGAGTAGTCTCCACGTCGTGAATCGGATAGTCAGATTTGCAGGCGTTCTCGTGTGGATGTTTTGCGCATCCTTGTGCTCGGCCACGGCTGCCGGCCCGTACGTCTCGCGCCCCGTGTGCCTAACAGCCACTTGTTGCTTGTGCCCGAACTTCGGGGTGGCCGGGCCGGTTGGTGCCTGGCGACGGGCTATGAAACTAGGACGGAAGGCAGTAGTCGTTGTGGGGAGATAACGACGACTTCGACCGGGCCGATCTTCTTGGGGGGAGGCTGCGAGGAGGACGAAACGAGGATCGACACATATGCACTGACCACGAGCGAAGTCGCGGCCGTCTCCGTGGCTGGTGGGATGCCCATTCCGACCACCACTAACTCCACGCTCCCGGACGGGCTGCGGGCGGCGGCCGTCGAAGTGCTCCGTCACAACGGGCGGCCTAGCATCGAGCGGCACTGTCCCCGCCTGACACCGCTTGACGCACACGGCAAGCCGATCGGCCGGAAGGGCAAACCCGGTCAGCCACAGACGTTCAGATTGCCTGGCACGCGGAAATGGGAAGCACCGGCGCGCCCACCAAGCGGCGTCTGCGAGCTTACCCACACCCAGCTACCCCGGGAAACCGTGGCGTACGAAGGAGACGTAGCGACGCGGATCAGGCCCTACCATGGGCTGCTCGGGCGAGCACTGCTCTCGTGTGCGGATACCGTCTTTATCAGCCACGAAGAACACCATCTCACGTCGGCGGTGCTGCTAAGCGCGTCGCACTCGGGCATCACGCCACCGCCGCTACCAGGCATGAAGCCGCTGGGCGGGCACCCAGGAGTCTTTGCAGCGCCGGGGTGGGAGGGCGAGACGGCGGCCCGACGCATTCCGGGTGCGTGGCTCGTAGTCGAAGAAGAGGACGACATCGGCCTCAAAGTGCCCGTGGAACTGCTCGAAAGCTTGCGAGCCACGATCCGGCTGTAAGTCGCATGCGTGCGATCGGTTGCCCTTATGCGCGATAGTAGGCGCGCAAGCCACCACTTGACGCACGCCGGCAATGGACGAGCGGCGACAGTCCTCCGCCTCTCGCCCGCCCGCCGCCCTCGGGCAAGGGGCCGAAGCTCCCGCGGCGACGCCGCCGCGAGCCGTGCCAACGCTTGGGTAAGTCGCCTCGTCAAAAATCACGATAGCGTTGGCCGGGTGCCGCCAACCACCTCCGCCAAGTCCGGTCGGACAGCCGTGGGCTCTCGCGTCGCCACCGATGCTCAGCTGGGCGCGGTCACGTTCGGGGTAGCAAACTTCAAGGCTATCGCTTCGGTCAACCTCGCGCCACAGCGTTTGACCCTCCTTGCCGGAGCCAACTCGTCGGGCAAGTCGTCACTACTCCAGGCGCTTCTCTTCTTGGCGCAATCGTTCTCGGAACCGGTACCTGTGCTCAACGGTAATCTGGTGCGTCTCGGTGAGCCACGGGACGCCATGCGTGACGGTGGCGATGACATTACACTCTCGTTCCTGTATGCGGAAGCTTTGCCTTATGAGACACCGTCTGATCCAAAAGAGCAGTACTGCCTGCGCCTCACTTTCACCGAGCCAGACAAGACGAAACAGCTCGCACCGTCACTCTTTGCGCAGAGTTGCCATTGCCCACACCGCGGTCATAGGGGGATCTCCGGCTAAAACAGGCACTTTTCCGTGGCTTGCGTTCATAGTTGACGAACGGCCAGAAGGAACAGAGCGATGCACCGGGACGGTTGTCGCCCCGACCTGATCCTGACCGTGGGGCACTGTGCCGAGAACATGGAAACCGGCGTAGTAAACGAATCGCCCGGGTACAGAGTCGTGACCGGCAATGTCGAATGGACCTCGCCTGAACGCCAAGTGTCAGCGGTATCCAGGGTCATCGTGTATCCAGGGTTCGATCGAAGTGTGGACGATAGCGACGCTGCCCTGCTTGTACTTTCCGCGCCCACCACTGCCCCTGCGATATCCCTCGCCATATGGCCGTCTGACTCAAACATATTGCAAGCCGGTACCGGAGCGCTCATCGCAGGGTGGGGGGAAACAGAAGAAGCCTTCCCAGAAAGGCTGCAATGGGCCGAAACCGTGGTGCAGGCGCCTGAATGGTGCGAAGGCGAAGTGAAAATGTTTTACCAAGGAAGCGAGCTTTGCACGATTGACCCGCCGAGCGACAGTACGGGCGCGTGTAGCGGGGACAGCGGAGGACCGTTGATTGCCGAAACGTCTTCGGGGACACCCGTCGAGATCGGCGTCACCATTCGAGCGTCTGCCGACTGTTCGACATCGCATCTTGCCGTCTTTACTCGTGCAGACCTACTCGCTTCGTGGGTTCACGAATGGGCCGAAGCCGTCAAACCACCCCCACCACAACCACCCCCACCACAACCACCGTCACCACAACCACCGTCACCACAACCACCGTCACCGCCGCCAACACCAACACCAACACCGACCACCACGCCAAGCGCACCCGCTCGACGCGCGTGGCGTCCTCGAAGTGACCCTTCGTCTCCTCCCATTCTCTCGTAGCGCGCTTCAAGCGCGTCGGAATGACTCTCTCGGACAGGTCCGTGGAGTGCGTATAAGCGAACAGTGCACGAATGGCGAGAAGACTCACCTGAAATCCAAACGTGATCACGAGCGCGGTCACGGTGGATGTGATCATCCATTCATGGCTAGTTTCCTGAGCCAGTGCCGTCAAGCAGACCGCCTCTCCACCCACAATGGGGATCGAAAAGCCCAGGATGCGAGCTATGTTGCCGCTTCGCGCGAAATACGCGCTTTGCGTCATCTCAACAAATCCAGCGATGGCGAGGACCGGAAATATTGCACCGGCTGTGATGTAGAAGCCCTGCAAGCCGACCGGCAGCGTCCCCGGTCCCACGGTTCCAAGCTGGATGATTGTCCCCGTCCATCCAAGAAGGTTGCCGGCAACCCATAGACGAATTAACATGACTCCGCCTGCAACTTCCCTGATGGCTCCAACAGCCTCCTTGTGGCCCTGTCGTAGCTGTTGTTGGATAAAGCGGTACTCGTCGCGCGATAAGGGACCGTCCAGGGATTTCACGCCTAAGGCGCGCAGGTGCTCCCTGCGTTCAGAGACTGCGACTGCGGCCTTAACAAAGTCAACTCTGTTGTAGACCCGTCCTAGGCTCGGCGAGTTTTGCGCCATCCAGATTATGTGATCCCATGCGTATATTGCTTCTTCACACGCAGCTCCCGTTCGCCACCGTACCGGCACGCGCCACCGTACCCATGGGAATGGGTGGGCACCTCGTGAGAAGGGCAGTATGCGTTCTACCAAGCGCACGCCGCGAGTCTCCCAAAGGCATCAGACGTAGGAGTGCTACCTGCCGGAGCCCAGCCGCCCGCAGGGGGACTGCAAGGCATCCACGCCCCGCCCGCGCAAGCGGCCCGACAATGGCCAGGGCCGGCGTCAACGCCTCACCCCTGCCCCCAGCCCGCACGCTACGCCGGCCAAGGACGGGGGGCGACACACCCCACGGGGACGTACCGTACCGACGCCACGGCACGGCGGCCGCGCAGCCCGGTAGCAGCCAACGACGGCCGAGCGGGGACGCCCCACACCCAAGCCGCACGACGTCGGCCAGGCCCCGGCCACGACCTGCCAACCCTCGTCGCCCGAGCACCGCCGGCCAGGGCAGGGGCCGACGCACCCGGGGCGCCGCCGACGCCCACGCGCTCAGCGCCAATGCCGCGACGCAGCGGCCAGGCTGCCGACCAGGGCCACAGTCGGCTCCCGTCAGCGTGTCACGGCTAGTCCAGCTTCAGGTAGCCATTCCTACTCTCCCGGTCCGCAAGGGGGGCCGCCGGCCGTTGGTAGATGTTCCTTTTCCGGCCTATAACCAACAGAGAACGAGACTCAATCTCATTTGGTTAGAGCCCAAAAAGAAGTGTGACCCCGGCGAGGGGGTTGAGCTGTGTTCTTGCTTTTGTGCGCATACCAGCCAAGCACGAGACTGAGTCTTATTTGGCTAGGGGCCCAAAAGGAAGTGTTCGCCACCAGTGAGGCCCACCTCGATCACGCGCGCGTATCGGCCGCTCGGAACACGAAGTGAGGCGCGTCATCTAGGTGCGAGCCCCGCCAGCGGCCCCGAAGGGGGGCCGCCCATCCCCCTTCCCCAAAGGCCGGGCGCGGGCTACCCGTCGTCCTCGAAGCTGACCTCGACGTTCTCCTCCTCGAGGCGCTCCTCGACCTCCGCCAGCGAGGTAAGCGCGCGCCGGTCGGCGTCCAGCAGCGGCTGCGAGAAGAAGCTGCGCGGCCACAGCCGCTGTGCCCGCACGACGTTGATCTCCATCGCGAACAGCGTCACCTGGCTGCCCAGGTACAGCCACGAGAGCAGCCCCAGCACGAACGCGAACAGGCCGGAGGTCTCCTTGGCGTGGCGCACCACGTGCTCGACGTAGTAGCCGCCGAGGTGCTGCAGGATCTGCCACAGCACCGCCGCGACCACCACGCCGGGGAGTAGGTCGCGGGTGGGCACGTCGCTGGTGGTGAGCAGCCTGAAGGCGCAGAAGAACAGCAGCAGGTTGGCCACGAGCGCGAGTGCCACGCCCGCGAGGGCCGTCAGCGCGCTGGGGGCGGCGGCCGTGACGTAGCCGGCGACGACGGTGGAGACGATCGTGAGCGTGCCGAGCACGATCAGCAGACCCAGCCCACGCAGCCGCCAGGCGAGGAAGTTGGGGCGCTGCTTGCGGGGCACGTGCCACACTTCGTCGAACGCGGTGCGCGCCGCTCCGGTGATTCCGAGGCCCGCCAGCAGCGAGCCGAGCACGCCGATTGCCAGCCCGACGCCGTTGCCCTTCAGCGAGTGGACGTTTTCCTGCAGCTGGTTGCCGATTATCGGGAACTGGCTGAGCGTGGAGTGCAGCACACTCTCCTGGGCGCCTTTGTTGCCCTCCAACACGAAGCCCAGCACCGTCACGAACACCAGCAGCAGCGGGAACAGCGCGAAGAAGCCGTAGTAGGCGATCAGCGCCGCCAGCCTGCCGGCGCCGTCGTCGCCGAACTTCTTGATCACCGCCGCGAGGAAGCTCAGCCCGCGGTGGCGCTGCTGAAAGCTGTCGAGTGCTTGCAGACGCTCGTTGAAGGTCATTTTTTGGAGGAGGAGGGGGAGGGGGGGTCGATGGCGCTTGCCAATGGGCGGCCTGGCCCTATTGCCGCGTGTGCGCGCACCGACGCAAATCCACAGGGGGGTCTCCACGCGGCTGGGTGCGACATGCCTGTGTGTCTACCCCATACGCGCACCAAGCGTCACCGCCGTTATCCAGGTGGAGCCCCTCGAGCCCCAATTGCCCCACCGCCGACCCGGCAGACCGGCCGGCGGCCGGACAGGCCGGGGAAGGGTTGGAAAGACGTGCAGCCGCCGCTGGGGAGGGGTTGGGGGGACGTGCAGCCGCCGCTGGGGAGGGGTTGGGGGGACGTGCAGCCGCCGCTGGGGAGGGGTTGGGGGGACGTGCAGCCGCCGCTGGGGAGGGGTTGGGGGGACGTGCAGCCGCCGCTGGGGAGGGGTTGGGGGGACGTGCAGCCGCCGCTGGGGAGGGGTTGGAGGGACGCGCGGCCGCCGAGGAGATCGCGCGCGTGGCGCGCGCCCGGCGTGAGGGGATGCTGCGCGCCTACCGCAACATGTTGCGGCGCGAGGACCTCGAGGACTGTCTCAGCCAGGCCGTCCTCGAGCTGCTCGCGCGCGGTGCCCGCGGCCAGCGCTTTACCAACCGCGATCACGTCGCCAACGCGCTTGAGCAGCGGTTCCTCTCGCGCGTGTACGACCGCCGCCGCGCGTTGCACGGCCGCAGCCCGCTGCAGGCGGCGCTCGAGAAAGCGCTCCCATTGGGGTGTGCCGGGGAACAGCGCATCGAGCTCGCCGACCCCCGCGCCGAGGTGCTGCCGCTCGTCGCCCATCGCTTCCAGCTGCGTCAGGTGGCGCGGCTGGCGCCGCTACTCACGCCCGACCAGCGGCTGGTGCTCGCCAGCCAGGTGGCCCTCGGAATGGAGCGCGCCGAGTTCTGCCGGCGCTTCGGGTGGTCGTTCGAGAAGTACCGCAAGGTCGCCCAGCGCGCTCGCGCGCGCCTGGGGCGGCTGATGGAGGACGAGCCTGTCCCACCTTCGCGGGGGAGTCGGAACAGAGAGATAAGGACCCACCTATGAATCCCTCACACTACCCCCATAGGCGCGTCCCCTGGGACGCCGCAGGTCGGTCGCAGGCACGACCTCGAGGCGATGCCCATCCGCGCGCATGCGGCCGGGGGCCGGGTATCTCCCCACCTTGGCCCTCGGCCGCCCGCGTGGCCGCACGACAGAGCCGGCATGCGCCCACCCCGGGGTCGCGCCGGCGGGCCCCACGGCGGGGGTATCGCCGGTGATGCTCCTACGCTCGACACCGCGGTGGGGACAACGCCCATGATGCTCCTGCGCTCGACACCGTGGCTGGGACAACGCCCATGATGCTCCTGCGCTCGGCGCCGCGGCAGGCTTACCGCATCTACTCCGAGGAGGAGTTCCTCGCAGCCGAGGACTGGCAGGTCGAGGGCGAGCCTGAGTTCGCCACGCTGGGTCAGGCAAGGCCGCGACGCGAGTCCAAGCGGTGGGGAGGGCTAGCGGCACTCGCGGCGCTCGCCTCCGTGGCGGCGGCGGTCGCCGGCGTGGTTGCGCTGAATGCGACCCGAACTAAACCGCAGAGCAATCGCAGAATTGCCGCTCGAGGGGGCTCGCCGCCGAAGATCATCGCCGATCGGCTGAGCATCCGGTCGCCTGGCGCACCTCCTCGCACACCCACCCGGCGGGCATCTGTGTTGGTTAGACGCATAACCGGGAGTGAGCTTCGTCCTGCCGGTCGTTCCCCGATCACAGCACACCCACATCGCCCCCCACAGCCAACGCCTTCCTCGGCAACGGCTTTCGCGCCCACCGCCGCAACCTCGGCGACCATCCCCGCAACTCCCTCCACCACGGCTTTCGCGCCCACGGCCGCAACCTCGGCGACCATCCCCGCAACTCCCTCCACCACGGCTTCCGCGCCCACGGCCGCAACCCCGGCGACCATCCCCGCCACTCCCTCCACAATCGCTCCAACCACCACGGCTCCTAACACAGCAGCGACCACAGCTGTCGCTCCCGCGACCCCCACCGCGGCAACGGCGAGCACTCCCGTGGCGGCCACCGCCGTGACCGCGACAACTCCCACAGCCGGTGGGGCAGATGCGGAATTCGGGTTCGAGCAGCGATGAGCGGCACGGCACCGCACTTTCCACTCGCGGCCGAGCATCCCCACGCCACCGTGACGATCGCGAGGCGGCCGCTGTGGCGGATCCGGCTCGCGCGGGGACTACCCCGGTATGCGATCTATGCGCTGGCGCTGGCCGCGGCAGTGGCGAGTGTGCGCTTTGCGCTCGACCCACCGCGCGCCGAGCTGCCAGCGTCGCTGCTGCGGCGTCCGGCGGCGCAGGATCTCGCCGCGGAGGGCTTCGCGACGCTGTTCGTGCGTGCCTACCTCACGTGGGAAGCGCAGCACCCGGAAGCCCGCGAACACGCGCTCGCGTCGTTCGTGGGGCCGGGGATGGATGCCGACGCGGGGCTGCAGCCACCGCCGAGCGGAGAGCAGCGGGTGCAGTGGGCGCAGGTCGTGCAGCAGCGCTCCCCGCTGGCGGGGGAGACCGTCTACACGGTTGCCGCCGACACCGACACGGCTGGGCTCATCTACCTCACCGTGAGCGTGATGCGCAAGCCGGATGGCGCCCTGGCGCTGGCAGGCTACCCCGCGTTCGTCGGGCCTCCCGCCTCCAGCCCAGCGCAAGCCAACGCCGACGGGCGCCTGCGCGAAGTGAGCGAACCGGCGCTCACCATCGTGGTGGAACGCGCGCTGCGCAACTACCTCGCCGGATCGCCCTCTGAGCTGGCCGCCGACCTGGCGCCCGGGGCACGCGTCTCGTTGCCCGGAATCGAGCTCGCGCTGCAGTCGCTGCAGTCCCTCCAGTGGGCCCTTGGGGCGGGCGCGGTGGTTGCGCTCGTGCAGGCACAAGACCAGCGCGGTGCCTCATACACGCTCGCCTACGAACTCGACGTTCTCCACAGCCAGGGCCGCTGGGAGATCTCCGCCATTCAGATGGATCCCGACACCTAACCCCAAAAGGAGAGCAGTCGCATGCACACCCTCCGTATCCCCCGATCGCTCGCCGTCCGCCCTAGCGCCGGCACGTCTCTGCTGCTGGGCGTAGTGCTCGCCTGTGCCCTCCTCGGTCTGGCGCCAATCGCCGCGCGCGCCGCGGTCGCCCCCTCCTCGGTGCCCGGAGCCGGGTCAGGAACGGGCGGCACCGGTGCGGGCGGCTCCACCGAAGGCAGCACGCTGGAAGCAGCCGCCAGCAAGGCCGGGAGCACGGGACGCAAGGTGGCGATGAGCCTGATCGGGCTGGCGTTCGCGGTGGCGGGGATCGTGCTGGCGTTCCGTCGCGACTTCAAGGAGGCGGCGGGCGTGTTTGCCGTGGGGATCGTGGCGGTGCTGCTCGCCACGCCCGCCGGCATCAACCTGCTGCGAGACACCGTCAACTCGCTGTTCGGCTAGTGAGCGTCGGGATCGAAGGGGCGATCGCGGCGATCCCTCACGTCGCCGAGGCGTTGCGAGCGTGAGCGTCGAGATCCGCTCCTACCGCGCCGTGTTCGACCTCGAGCGGCGCATCTACCGCGTAGACCGACTGCGGCTCAACCCCGGCGGAGTGCCGGTTCGGGGGCTCGTCTACTGCCTGACGATCCTCGCCTGCCTCGCGCTCGCCGGCACGCTGCCACTGCTCGGGACGGCCGTGCGGGCGCTGCCGTGGTACGTGCGCGACCTGCTTCTGCCGGCGGGGCTGGCGGCGCTGCTAACGATGATCCGCGTCGAGGGCCGGCCGTTTCACCTCGCTGCCGCCGCGCTGCTGCGCCATCTTCTCGGGCCCCACCAGCTTGCCGGCCTGCGGCCCGCGGGTGGATCGCATGGGGTATCCCGAAGACGGCGTGGTGTGGCTCCCGGCGAGGTGTGGCGCCCGGAGGAGCTGCTGCTGCTCCCCGACGGCTCCGACCAGCGGCCGCGTCGCCTGCGCTACAGCGGCCCCGGCGCCGTGCGCATGACTGGCAACAGGCAGGTGCTCGTGTTGGAGCGCGGCGCCGAGCTGCGGGTGAGGGCGCGCATCGCGAAAGCCGTCGAGGCACGGTAGCGGACTGTGCGCACGCCAATCAGCCTCGTGTACGGCAACCTCGTGTTCGGCGCCGACCTCGACGACGGCTGGGCCGCGTTCGCGGTGCCCACCCGCTCCTACGAGTGGCTGTCCGAAGACGGCAAGCGCGAGCGCTTCCTCGCGCTGCTCGGTGCGCTGGAGGCGCTCGCCGCCGACATCCAGATCGTGCGCGTTAGCCGCCGCTGGGAGGTGGGCGGCTACGCGGAGGAGATGGCGGGGGACTCCCACGCGCTCGCTCTCACTCACTACATCGCCGAGCACGTGCAGCGCCTGGAGGAGCTGGACGCGCAACGCCCGGCGCTGTTCTTCTTGGTGAGTTTGCGCGACCCCGAGCGCGATGTCGCCTCATACGTCTCGCGCGCCGCGGAGCGCCACCCGCGCGAGTGGCTGACGGGGCTGCGGCGCGGGTTGCTCCCAGGCGATCGCCGCCTGCTGCGCGCCACGGAGCTGGAGCGCGCGCGAGTGCGAGCCGACCAGGCCCACGCGCGCCTCGCCGACTACCTCGACGCCCGCCCTGCCACCGGGGCCGAGCTGCAGTGGCTGGTGCGCCGCAGCTTCTGCCGTGACCTGGGAGAGCCGCTCGTGGATGGCCTGCACGAGCCGCGGGCACTGGTGTTCGAGCGCAACGGCGAGGCTGTCCTGGCACCGCTGGAGGGTGACGTGCTGCGCTGGATGGATGGCTGGGTCGAGCACCGCCCGCGGGCGCTGCGGGTGGAGTCGGAGCTCGGTGTGAGCTGGCAGGCACAGCTCGTGGTCGGCGCCCTGCCCGAGCTGGTGCACTTTCCGGGCGCACGCGCGGAGCTGATGTTCGCGCCGGTGGAGTCGCTCCCGTTCGGAGTGGACCTGTCCCTCAACGCCCGCTTCCTGCCCAACGAGCTGGCGCTGCGGATCGCGCGGCGGCGCATCCAGGACGCCGACCAGATCCTGCGCGCCGAGTCCGACGGCGAGCAGGGCGCCACCGACCTCGGCTACCGGCGCACGCAGGAGGCGCGCGACCTGCTCGCCCACCTGCAGTCATCCAGCCGCCCGCCGCTGTTGCGCGCGACGCTCGCGATCGCGCTCGCCGCGCGCGCAGAGGACGAGTTGGAGGAGCGCGTGGAGATGTGCCGGCGCGCGTACGGAGAGATCCGTCTGCACCGCCCGCTCGGCGACCAGCTTGCGCTCTTCTGCCAGCACCTGCCCGGGCAGCGCACGCGTGTGGCGGGCTACGACGACACGCTCACCGCCGAACAGGTCGCCGCGATGATGCCCACCGCCACGCACGAAGCGGGCTCCCGCGGCGGCTTCTACCTCGGCCACACGCTCACCGGCTCGGCGCGGCCGGTGCGCCTCAGCCTGCGCGAGGGCTCCGACAGCGACCGCAACGCGACGATCCTCAGCGTCGGCGCGCTGGGCTCGGGCAAGACGACGCTCGACCAGAAGCTCAAGTACGAGGCCTTCCTGCTGGGCGCCCGGGTGATCGACTGCGATCCGAAGGGCGACCACCGCTTCCACCTGCTGGAGCAGGTGGCCCCGCACGTGGAGTGCATCACGCTGCGCCCCGACCCCATGCTGCGCGGGGTGCTCGACCCGCTGCGCGTCGCGCCCGAGCACCTGCGCCAGGACACCGCCGTGTCGTTCCTGCGCGACCTCCTGCCCGGCCGCGCCGAGCCCGCTTGGGAGACCGCGGTGGTGGGTGCCGTCGACCGGGTGCTGCGTCGCGCGCGCACCGCCACCTGCCTGGAGGTCGTGCGTGCGCTGCACGAGGGCGACGAGACGGACGCGCAGGTCGCCAAGACGCTCGAGGTGTACGCGCGCTCGGGGTTGACGCAGCTCGGCTTCGCCGACCCCGCGGTCAAGCTGCTGCCGGTCGGCCACCGCCAGGTCACCTACCTGCCGATTCGCGATCTCCCCGCGCCCCAACCGGGCACCGCGCGCTCCGAGCACTCCCAGGCCGAGCGGGTGGGGGAGCAGATCGTGCGGCTGATCGCGATGTTCGCGATGCACCTCATGGGCGCCGAGCGCGAGCGCTTGAAGATCTTCTCATTCGACGAGGGGTGGAGGCTGCTCGGCGACCCGATCGGCCGCACGCTGCTGGTGTCGCTGCAGCGCATGGGTCGCTCCGAGCTGGCGGTGCCGATCATCTCCACGCAGCTCGTCGGCGACACGCTGCTCGGAGAGCGCGAGTCGATTGAGAACCTGCTCGGGGCGACGTTCGTGTTCGGGATGCGCTCCGACGCGGAGGCGCGCCGCGCGTTGCAGCTGCTGGGCCTCGATCCCGACGACCGGCGGATGCGACAGACGCTGCTGGAGCTCGACGCCGGCCGCTGCCTGCTGCGCGACCATCACGGTCGGATCGAGGCGATCCAGGTGGACGTTGTCGTGCCTTCGCTGCTGCGTGCCTTTTCGACCACGCCCGGGCGGGCGCGATGAGAGCGTCGGCGGCTGCGCTCACCACACTCGCGATTGCGCTCCTCCTAGCCCCCGCTCTGGCTGCTCACGCCGCCGCGCCGCACGCCCCCGTACCGCGCGCCGCGACATCGCACGCCGCCGTACCGCGCGCCGCCGCGCCGCGCGCCCCCAGCGCGCTGCCGTTGCTCGGCGGGTCGGGCTCGGCGCCAGGCGTGGGACTCGGCGAAGGCGCGGTCACAGGCAGCGATGCCTCGGCCTCGGCGCCCCCGAGCGGCGGCGATCCGCTCGTGGAAAACGGCCTCGGCAGCCCGCTCTGCGGGGAGTCCGCGGAACTCGCCGCGTCCGCGCGACGCAACTGCGAAACCTCGGGCTTCGAGGCAGCGGGCGCCCCCACCGGCAACTACGGGCTGGACGTCCACATCGACACCGGCCTGCTCGGTGTCAACAGCCAGACGGTGCTGCAGGACTACCTGGTCGAGCCGGTGTGGATGGGGCTCGTGTGGGTGGTGCACGCGCTGATCGTGGCGCTGGAGTGGTGCTTCACGCTCGACCTGCTCGACAGCTCCGTGCTGGGCGACCTCGAGCGCTCGCTGCGCGCCACGCAATCCTCGTTCACCGGCCCGTGGCTGGTGCTGGCACTCGCGCTCGCGGCGCTGGCCGCTGCCTACAACGGCCTCGTGCGCCGCCGTGTGGCGGAGACGCTCGGTCAGAGCGCGCTGATGCTGGCGATGATGGCGGGCGGGCTGTGGGTGATCGCCGATCCCGCCGGCACCGTCGGCGCGCTCGGGCGATGGGTGGATGAGGCCAGCGCCGGCACGCTGGGGGCGGTCGTGCAGGGCAGCCCCGCGCACGCCTCGCGGACGCTCGCGCAGAGCATGGGCGGGCTGTTCGGTGCTGTGGTTGGCTCGCCGTGGTGCTACCTGGAGTTCGGCGACGTCAGCTGGTGCGAGAGCCCCGCACGCCTGGAACCGCGGCTGCGCGCCGCTGGTCTAGCGCTGCTCACGCACTCCCGCATCACAAAATGCGAAGGGCGCGAACGGGTGGCGGAACTCTGCGAACCGCTCGAAAGCGCGGCGCCGCGTGCTTCGGTGCCGGCGCACTCGCGCAGCGCGACGCTGATGCGCGTGGCGCGCACCAACGGAGAAGTGTTCCTCGCGCTGCCCGCCAACGAGGCCGCGCGCAACTCGATCGACATGCCCGGCTCGCTGCTGCGCGTGCTGTGCGGGGGCTCCGAAAGCGCCACCGAATGCCGCGGGCCGGCGGCGGCGGAGGCCGAGTTCCGCACGCAGGGCGCCACCACGCCGCGCATCGCCGGCCTGCTGCTGATCGCGATCGGCGCGGTGGGGATGATCAGGCTGCTCGGCTTCATCGCGCTGCACCTGCTGGGCGCGGAGATCCTCAGCCTTGTCTATCTCTTGTTGGCGCCGGCGGCGGTGCTCGCGCCGGCGCTCGGCGACGGCGGTCGCGCCGCCTTCCGCACGTGGGCAACGCGCCTGGTGGGCGCGGTGTGCTCGAAGCTGATCTTCTCCTTCCTGCTCGGCGTGGTGCTGCTGATGACGCGCATCTTGATTGGGCTCGAAGCGCTCGGTTGGTGGACCCGCTGGCTGCTGGTCGCGGTGCTGTGGTGGGGTGCCCACCGCCAGCGCCACCAGGTGCTGGGCTTCATCGCCGGCGAGCATCGCACCACCAGCGAGCGCCATCGCTCGCTGCTGCAGCGCTTCAAACAGCAGCTGGAGGGGCCGCGCACCGTCGTGCAGGGCGCAAATTGGGCGCGCAAGCAGCTCGCGGGCGGGCGGGGTCCGGGGCCAGCGGTAGAGCGCCGGCGAACGCGCGAGCGCATCGGCCGTGAGCGCGCCCAGACGACCGCCGACGAGCAGGTCTCGCGGATGCTCGAGCGCGAGCACGCGGCGGCGAGCGCTCACGCGGCACCGGGCGCGGAAGCTAAGAGCGAGCTCTCCGCCAAACGCACCCAGTTGCAGCGGATATGCGGCAAGCAGGCACAGGCGGCGGTCGCCGGCGATACACGTCGTGCGGCCCGTCTCGATTACCGCGCGCGGCGCGTCGAAGGCGAAGTCGAGCGCGGGCAGCTCGCGCTGAACGAGGCGCGACATACAGCCGCCGAGGGTGAGCGGGCGCAGCTGCACACCGGTCGCGTATACACCGCCGAGCAACTGCGCGAGCGCAGCGAGTGGCTGGATAGGCAGGCCGCGCTGCCGCCGGCGCGCGCGGGCGGCGGGGTGGGGCGAGGCGCGGGAGGAGGCCCGGGGAGCGGTGCGAACGGGGACCCCGCCGACCCAGCCGTCCAGGCTGTGTGCCCTGGAGCGCCGCGCGACTACGCCGGGCTGGCGGGGCTCTCCGGGTACAGCCGCGAGCAGTACGAGCAGCTTGCCCCTCGCGCGCAGCGCGAAGCGCGACTGGAGATCGATCGCGAGCTCGCGCTGCGCCGCCAACTGCGCGACACGGCTGGCTCGATCGCGGGCGTCGGGGAGCGCACGCCGGGGCGCAGCGAGCGCCATCGGGCTGAGAGGGACTTCAACCGCGCGCTCGACGAGCACCTTCGCCAGAGCGCTCACGCCGCGCCGCGCTCCCGGGATCGCCCGCCGGGCCGCGAGCGCCCCCGCGACGTGCCACCCCACCGCTCGCCCCGGCCCGATCCACCGCGGCGCCCCGGTGGAGGCTTCGAGTCCCCAGTGCTGCGCGACGCCCACGAGGTGGCGCGGCGGCGCAAACGCCAACTGGGGGGCTGATGGTAGGACTGGCGAAAGCGCAATGCGGGGCCCGCCGCAGGCGGCCGGCGTTACCCGCGCGCCTGCTCAGGGGCACGGAGCCCTGAGCGCTGCATCTGCCCATCCCGGCGCCGTTCGGTGGCCGAGTCATCCGGCGCTCGCTCTGCTCGGGGGCGCGGAGCGCTGAGCGCTGCATCCGCCCACTCCGGCGCCGTTCGGTGGCCGAGTCATCCGGCGCTCGCTCTGCTCGGGGGCGCAGGTGTGCTTGCAGTCACGCTCACACTTGGCGCGGTCACCGCGACGCTCGGTGGACGCTCGACAGCGTTCGATGGCGAAACCGCCGCCGCCAAAGCAGACGCTGCCGGTGGCTACGCCATCTCGGCGCTGGCGCGCGCGGAAATCCCACCTGAATACCTGCGCCTCTATCTGCGGGCGGCAGCGCGTTACGGGCTCGATTGGGCGATCCTCGCGGGGATCGGCAAGGTTGAGTGCGACCACGGGCGCGACCCCGCGCCCGCGTGCACGCAGGAAGGCGCCGTCAACTCAGCCGGTGCGGGCGGACCGATGCAGTTCCTCGCATCGACCTGGGAAAAGTACGGGGTGGACGCCGAAGGCGATGGCCCACCGGACCGCTGGAACCCGGCTGACGCGATCTTCGGGGCCGCCAATTATCTTCGTGCCTCGGGTGCCCCCGGCAGCTATCGCGAGGCCATCTACGCGTACAACCACGCCGGCTGGTACGTGGAAGAGGTCGAGAGCTGGGCGGCCAAGTACGGCGACCTGGCCCCATCGGCCTCATCGGCAGACATAGTCGAAAGCTCGGGTGCGGAAGGCACCCTCGCAGGAGCGGACACGCGCCTGGCGAGTGAGACCGCGACGCCGGTGCGCTTCATCCCGGGCGAACGGGCGCTGCTCGACCCGGGCGACGGCCACGTGGCGCTGGTGCCCGCGGGCGTTCCGGCGACGGTGCAGGCGATGGTGGTGGCCGGCAATGAGTTGCAGGACCTCCCCTACGGGCCCGACGGCCACCCCAACCCGCTGGGGGCGCTCGAGGAGGATTGCTCGAGCACCGTCAACTACGTGCTCTACCGAGCCGGTGTGCGGCCGCTCGCAGAAATCGTGCGCGACAATCCGCTCGCCCAGGACTACGTGAACTGGGGAGCGCCCGGCCCGGGGCGGTGGGTGACGATCTACGCGGCCGACACCCCGACCCCGCACGTCTTCATCGTCATCGCCGGCCTGCGCCTCGACACCAGTCACAACGGCACCGATGTCGGCCCCAACCGCGACGAAAACGGCCCGCGTTGGCGGATCCTCGACGACATCCCCACCTGGGCGCACTGGTCGGTGCGCCATCCCCCGGGATTGTGAGGGCGGGGGTGTGCATGCCTGCCCACCCGGGCCTGCCTCCCACAGCCCTTGCGCCACCCGCCGGGGTTGTAGGGTGGTGGCCGTGGCCTCCCGCAAGATCGACTACCTGCTGATCGGCGGCGGGCTGGCGAGCGCGAACTGCGCGCGCTGGCTGCGCGAGGAGGGCGCCGAGGGGTCGGTGCTGGTGGTGGGCCGCGAGTTCGACCCGCCGTACAACCGCCCCGACTGCTCGAAGGGCTACCTGCGCGGCAAGGAGGAGCGCAGCGAGGCGTTCTTCCGGCCGCAGACGTGGTGGGGGGAGCAGGAGATCGAGCTGCTCACCCGCACCAGCGTCACGGCGCTTGACCCGGACGCGCGCACCGCGAAGCTCTCGACCAAGGAGGAGCTCGAGTTCGGCCAGGCGCTGCTGGCGACCGGGGCGAACGTGCGGCGGCTGAACGTGCCAGGGTGCGAGCTGGATGGCATCCACTACCTGCGCACGCTCGGCAACGCCGATGCGATCCGCGCAGATGCCGCGGAGGCCGAGCAGGTGGTGCTGATCGGCGGCTCCTACATCGGCTGCGAGGTCGCCGCCTCGCTGACGCTGCTTGGCAAGCGCTGCACGATCGTGATGCAGGAGCAGATCACGCTCGAACGCGGCTTCGGGCAAACGGCTGGGCGCTTCTTCCAGGGGCTGCTGGAAGAGCATGGCGTCACCGTCCATGGGGAGGACGAGCTGGAGCGCTTCGAGGGCGACGGTCGGGTGGCGAAGGTCATCACCAAGAGCGGTCGGGAGCTGCCCGCGGAGCTGGTCGTGATCGGCGCGGGCGTCACGCCCGACGTGCGGCTCGCGCGCGGAGCGGGGTTGGAGATGGGGGAGGGGGGTGGCGTGCGCTGCAGCTCGCGTCTTGAGAGCTCCGCCCCGGGCGTGTACGCGGCGGGCGACATCTGCGAGTACGACTCCCCCGTGCACGGCAGGCCGCTGCGGATCGAGCACTGGGACGTCGCCTTCAACCACGGCAAGACCGTCGCGCTGAACATGCTCGGCCGCGACATCCCGCACGAGACCGTGCCCTACTTCTTCTCTGTGCTCGGCGACTGGGGCGAACTCGAGTACGTCGGCCCGGCGAGAGAGTGGGACGAGGAGATCGTGCGGGGGTCACTGGATCAGGGCAACTTCACGATCTGGTACCTGCGCGATGAGCACCTCGTGGCGGCGCTCACCTTTGGGCGCTCGGACGACCTCGACCACGCGCGGCGACTGCTCGTTGAGAGCCCCACGCTCGACGCCGCCGCCCGCGCGCGGCTGGCGGACGTTGACGGCGAGCTGGGCGCCGTCTGATCCGGCGGGCGGTAGTATCCGGGGTGTTCATACGGTCGGTGGTGAGGGAAGCCCGGTGAGAGTCCGGCGCGGACCCGCCACTGTGACCGGGGATGCCCCCGCTGCGCGCGTAAGAGCGTGAGCCACTGATCGGCCGCTGGCAATCGGGAAGGCGCGAGGGGTGGGCCCGGGAGCCAGGAGACCCGCCTCCGGCCGCAAGCCCACAAACCCTCGTGGAAAGGGGTTGGCTCCATGCTCATTGTCTCTCGTCGTGTCTGGCCGGTGGTCGGTCGTAGTCGAGCGGTGTTCGTCGGCGGCGTGCTGCTGGCGGCCGCGCTGTTCGTGCTCCTGGCCACCGCAGCTCTCGCTGCGCCCTCTGCACTGGCCGGAACTCCGGCCACGGTCACCGTCAGGGTGCTTGGTCCTGCGCCCGACTACGAAGCGCTCACTCCGCCCACCCAGGTCACCACTACGACCGCGACCGTAACCAAGAACGGCGGCTCCTGCTCCGGCACCAGCGTGGGCGGTGCCTTGGAACTGGCGACCAAGGGGGATTGGGAAGGCGACTGGAGCAGCAAGTACAGCGACTATGAAGTGATTTCCATCGATGGGCATCCTTACCCATTCGTGGAAGGCTTCCCCTATTGGAGTTTCTGGCTAAACAACAAATACGAGGAAGAAGGCATTTGCGCAGTCGAGTTGGAAGCCGGCGAGCAGGTTCTGTTCTTCCCTGAGTGCTTTTCCGAAGCCGAATGTCCGAGCCCATCCCATGTTTTGGGTATCGAAGTGCCACCTACGGCCGAAGTCGGCAAGCCCACTAGCGTCACCGTGGTCTCGTACAACGCCAAAGGCGAACGTTCCCCCGCTGCGGGCGTGAACCTGGGTGGCTGGGGCTCGAGCACCGAAACGAACTCCGAAGGCAAGGCGACGGTGATGTTCCCTGGCGACGAGACTTACACGCTGCGCGCCACCGGCGCCAGCGGGGAAACACCGGAGTCGGTGCCCGGCGAAGCGCTGATATGTGCGCACACCGGCAACGATGGTGAATGCGGCACCCCGCGTCCGCCCGGTAGCTTGCCCCCGGTTTCCGGCAGCACCACCACGAGCACGACCGTCACTTCGTCCTACACCGGCCCCTACGCGGTGGTTGCCGCCGTCACCGGTATCCACGAAGGCCACGTCTATCCCCATGCGAAGGCTCCCCGGGTGCTGGCGGGGACCGTGAGTGCGCATGCGTCCGTCACCTCGATCTCGCTGCGGCTGCGCCGCTCCTACCGCGGGCGCTGCTGGGCCTACAACGGCGCCCGCGAGCGCTTCGAGCACGTCCGCTGCGGACAGGGCAGCTTCTTCGGAGTGGCCTCGGGCGGGGACTCGTTCTCGTACCTGCTGCCTTCGCGTCTGCCCCCCGGGCGCTACGTGCTCGACGTCGCGGCGGCCGACTCGGCGGGCGGCAAGGCCCCGCTCGACCGCGGCAGCTCGCGGATCGTCTTCTATGTCAAGTAGGGGACATCTCGGAGGTCACGCCGGTTCGAGCCGTCGGGTGACCTCCGGCGACCGGTCGGTTGGCCATTCGAGCAGGGCGCTTGGCGGCGGCCGGTCGGGCGGCGGTCCGTGGAGTGGAGGTCTGCGGCGCATCGCGCTCGTCGCCCTCGCGCTCGCCGCCCTGCCCCTCGCCGGTTGCGGCCTCGGTGCGGGGAAGACGCCGGCAGGCGTGCGGCTTGACGTGACGCGCGGCTTCGGGGCCGATTCCCTGCTTTCCACGCGAGCCCCCAGCAATCACGGCGAAGAGACGGTGATGAGCCTGCTGCTGCGCAACGCCACCGTCACCACCCGCTACGGCGGCGGTTTCGTGCAGAGCATCGACGGCCACTCCGGCGGCCACGAAGGGGGGCAGCCGGTCGACTGGTTCTATTTCGTCAACGGCGTCCAGGCCCCCAAGGGGGCGGCGGATACAGACGTGGACCAGGGCGACAGTGTGTGGTGGGACCTGCACGACTGGAGTCAAACCGAGGAAGTGCCGGCCGTCGTCGGCTCCTTCCCGCAGCCGTTTCTCACCGGGGTCGAAGGCAAGCGGCTGCCGATACGCGTGGAATGTGCCTCGCCGGCCGGCACCACCTGCCGCACGGTCACCGCCCATCTGCGTGCCGCCGGCGTCACTTCCGCCGTCGCCGAGCTGGGGCCCGCCGGGGAGGAGCCCGACACGCTGCGGCTGCTTGTCGGCACGTGGTCGCAGGTGAGCGGCGACCCCGGAGCGCGGAAGCTTGAAAGCGGGCCGGCGGCGAGCGGGGTGTACGCCCGCCCCTCGGCCTCCGGGCGGAGCATCGCGCTGCTCGACGCGCAGGGCGCGACGGTGCGCACGCTCACCGGCAGCGCCGGGCTGATCGCCGCCACGCGCTACACCGAACAGGAACCCGAGTGGTTGATCACCGGCACCGATGCCGCCGGCGTGCAGCTTGCCGCCAGCCACCTCGACGAAGTGGCGCTGCACGATCGCTTCGCCCTCGCCATCACCGCCGGCGGCGGCCTGCTGACGCTGCCGCAGCCCGGTGGGGCAGCGGGGGGAGGGTAGAGATGTCATTCAAAACGCCCCTAGACACTTCACAAAATGAAGTGTCTGGGCTCCGAAAGTTAATGCACATCTCCACGCCCACCACATGAACGGCGTCGGCCTGCTCCTGTACCGCCCGCAGGCCAGCCCGCTGCACGCCACGCGCGCGGGGATCGCTGCGCTCTGGGGGCTGGCGCTGATTGTCGCCTCGCTGTTGCTCTACCACCCCGTGGCGCTGGTGGCGCTCGCGCTGACGGTGCTCGCCGCCGGTTGGGGGGCGGGGGTGGGCCGTGCGCTGCTGCCCGCGCTGCGCACCGCGCTGATCGTCGCCATCCCGATCGTGCTGATCAACGTGTTCGCCTCGCGCGATGGCCTCACCGTCTTCGCCCGCCTCGGCGACCTCGGCCCCTTCGGCCAGGGCGATCTGACCGTCGAGGCGCTCGTGTACGGCGTCGTGATCGCCTTGAAGGTCACGGTTCTGATCCTCATCACGGCGCTGTGCAGCCTCTGCATCGACCCCGACGCGCTGCTGAGGATCTGCCGCCGCCTTTCGTTCCGCTCGGCGCTCACCGCTTCGCTTGCGGTGCGCATGATTCCCGTGCTCGCCGCCGACGCCCAGCGCATCGCCGAGGCGCAGCGCACGCGGCCGGAGGGCGATGCCGACCAAAGATGGGCCGGCGGTGCGCGCGCGCGCGTCGCGCTGATCGGCGCGATGCTCACCGGCTCGCTCGACCGCGCGATGGATGTCGCCGCCACGCTCGAGCTGCGCGGCTTTGCCGCTGCCCCCCGCGCGCCCCGGCTGTCGCGGCCGTGGTCGCGCCACGATCTTGCCTTCAGCGCCTCCGCTGTGGCGATCCTCGCGCTCGCGCTGCTCGCCTCGGTAGGTGGCATTGCCTCATTCACCGCCTACCCGCTGGTGCACGCCCCGATCGGCGTCGGTCTGTTCGCGCTCTGTGGGGCGCTCGTACTCGCGATCTTGCTGCCGTTCGCCGACCGCCGGGGGATCGAGCTGTGAACATGCGCGCTGGGTCGTTGGTAGGGACTTCTACGCTCAACACCGGGCAAGCCATCGACCCGCTGGCAAATCACCGATGAGCATCCCCCGATGAGCGTCCTTTCCTTCCGCAACGTCACCTACCACTACCCGGACGCCGCGCGCCCCGCGCTCGACGACGTCAGCTTCGAGGTCTCCGCGGGCGAGTTCTGCCTGCTCGCAGGGCTCTCCGGGCACGGCAAGTCCACGCTGCTGCGTGCCGCATGCGGCCTCGCGCCGCACTTCCACGGGGGTCACTTCGCGGGGCGGGTGCAGCTCGCCGGGCTCGACACCCGCGAGCACGGGCCCGCGCAGCTGGGGACGCTCGCCGGTGCGCTCTTCCAGGACCCCGAGAGCCAGCTGGTGATGAGCTCGGTGCGCGCCGAGCTGGCGCTTGCGCTGGAGAGTCGTGGGCATACGACGGCGGCGGTTGCGCGCGGGGTCGAGGAGGTGGCGCTCGCGCTCGGCATCGACCACCTGCTCGACCGCCCGACGCACACGCTCTCCGGCGGCGAGGCCCAGCGCGTCGCGCTCGGCGCCGCGCTCTCCGGACGGCCGCCTGTGCTGCTGCTCGACGAGCCCACCTCGCAGCTCGACCCGGTCGCCGGCGACGAGCTGATCGGGTTGCTGCGCCGCCTCAACCAGGAGTGGGACGTCACGATCCTGCTCGCCGAGCACCGTCTGGAGCGCTGCCTGCCCTCCGCCGACCGCGTACTCGCGCTGCGCGACGGCCGCCTCGAACATGACGGATCTCCGGAATCATTCTTGAAGTGGGCAATTCGCGAGGAGCCCGCGTTGCAGACCCCCGGTGCGCGGTTGTTCGCGCTGGCGGGATTCACCCCGCCGCCGGTCGGTGTCAAGCAGGCCCGTGCAAGCCTCCGCTCACGATGCCTATTGTCGTCGGAACCTGTATCCTCCCAGGCGCCCCCTGCCGTCCTTCGTGTAAACATGGGCAACCGCAGGCAGGGGGCACCTTCCGCTTCGGCGCTGCGGCTGCGAGGCGTGTGGCACGAGCTCCACCGCGGTCCTGCGATCCTGCGCGGCGCCGATCTGCGATTGGAGCCCGGCGAAAGCGTCGCTTTGATGGGACGCAACGGCGCCGGCAAGTCCACGCTGCTGCGCCACGCCGCCGGGCTGCTGGAGCCCACCCGCGGGCGGATCGAGCGCGGCGGGCGCGTCGCGCTGTTGCTGCAAAACCCCGGCGACTACTTCGTGCACGAGCGCGTCGCGCGCGAGGCCTCACCCCGCGCGCTGGCGCTCGCCGGCCTCGCCGAGCACGCCGAGCGCAACCCTCGCGACCTCTCCGGCGGGGAGCGCCAACGCCTGGCGCTCGCGATCGTCACCGATGGGGGAGAGGAGCCGGCGGTGCTGGCGCTCGACGAGCCCACGCGCGGTATGGACCGACTCGCCAAGGCGCAGCTCGCCGAGGAGCTGCGCCGCCGCGCCGCGCACGGCCAGGCGGTGATCGTCGCCACGCACGACCCCGAGTTCGCCTGCGCCTGCGCGGAGCGCGCGGTGCTGCTCGCCGACGGCCGCGTGATCGCCGACGGCCCCTGCGCGGAGCTACTCGCCGGTGGCTGGTACTTCGCCACCGAAACCGCACGCATCCTCGGCGGCGCGGGAGGCGCGCTCGCGCCCGAGCAGGGTGCTGCGCTACTCGCGGAGCGGGCTCGCGCTGGGGATTTCTCGCCCGCGCCCGAGCATGGTGCCGCACTGCTCGCGGAGCGCGCTCGCGCGGGGGATCGCTCGCCTGGGCGCACCGCCGATCGCACCTCGGCGGGCGCCGGGGTCTCCCCGCCGGCGCCACATGTGGGTGGGAAGTCCTCCGCTGCGGCTGATGCGGCTTCTGCTGCGGCGGCGGGGTGGCGTGTGGGGGAGACCGTGCGATGAGTTGGCCACTCGCCTCCTTCACGCTCGTCGGACTCGTGCTGTTGGTGGGCTGGCTGGCGTACGAGCGGGCCCGTCCCTCGGCGCGAATGGTGGCCGTCGTGGCGACCCTGGCGGCGGTCGCGGCGCTGGGGCGCGACGCCTTCGTGGCGCTGCCCGACGTCAAGCCGATCACGGCGATCACGCTGGTGGTCGGCTACGCGCTCGGCCCCCTACCGGGCTTCAGCGTCGGCGCCGTGGGGATGCTGGCCTCCAACGTGATGCTCGGCCAGGGCGCCTACACCCCTTGGCAGATGGCTGCCTGGGGGCTGGTCGGGCTGATCGGCGCCGCGCTCGGGCGGCTCTCGGGCAGGCGCCTCGGACGGTTGCCGCTGGCGCTTGCCTGCGCCTTCACAGCACTGCTGGCAAAGGAGATCATGAACGTGTACACGTGGACCATCGGCGCCACGCACACCCCGGCGGCGTTCCTGCTGGTCGCGAGCGCCGGACTGCCCTTCGACGTCACCGACGTCGTCGCCTCCTTCCTCTTCGGCCTCGCCTTCGCCCCCGAGTTGGCGCGCGTGCTGGCAAGGGTGCGCTCGCGCATGGACATCAACTGGGAACCCGCCCGCCCGCCCGCCGCCGGAGGGGCCGCCGGGGCCGGTGGTGCGGTGCCGCTCGCCGTGCTCGTCCTGGGCATCGCCGGGGCGCTGTCGCTGTTCGGCGCGTCGGCTCGTGCCTTCGCGCCGCGGCCGCTCGCCAGCAGATCTCACGCCAGCGCCGGCGCGTCGCCCGATCTCGCTACTGCGGCCACGACCCCCGCAGTCGCCGCCCGCGCGAGCGTATCCCGCGAGATCGCCTACCTGGCCTCCGCGCAGAACTCCGACGGCGGTTGGGGCGCCGCGGCGGGGCAGTCCACCAACGAGCTGTACTCCGCGTGGGCGGCGATCGGCCTCGCCGCCGCAGGGCGCAACCCGCAGAGCGTGCGCCGCGACGGGCACACCGTGCTCGAAGCGCTGCGCGCACAGGCGGGGACGCTCGAAGGCGCGGGCGACTACGAGCGCACGATGCTCGCGCTGCGCGCCTGCGGTGCGCCCGTGAGCTCGCTGGCGGGTAAGAACCTGCTGGCGGGGCTGTTGCGCTACCGCGAGAGCGACGGCTCCTTCTCCCAGCAGGTCAACCTCACCGCGTTCGCCGTCTTCGCGCTGCGCGCCGCCGGGCACTCGGCGAGCGATTCCGCGGTGCGCGCCGCCGGCGCCTGGATCGCGCGCCAGCAGGACGCCGACGGCGGCTTCAACTTCGAGGCGAGGGGCGGCGCCAGCGACGTGGATGACACCGCCGCGGCGCTGCAGGCGCTGGTCGCTGCCGGCGTCCGCTCCGGCGCGGGCGTCGATCGCGCAGTCGCGTTCCTGTCGCACGCGCAGAACCTCGACGGCGGTTTCCCCGAGCAGCCCGGGGGCGAATCCAACGCGCAGTCCACCTCATGGGCTGTGCAGGGCCTCGCCGCGGCGGGACGCGACGTCGAAGAGATCCACCGCTCCGGCAGCCGCTCCCCGCTCGGCTACCTGGAGAGCCTCGTGGTCTCCAATGGCAGCGTGCGCTACTCGCGCACCAGCACCCAGACTCCGGTGTGGGTCACCGCCGAGGCGCTCACCGCGCTGGCGCGCGCGCCGTTCCCGATCGGGTGACGCCTCGGCGCGGCCTTCGCCCACGCCCCTACCACAGCACCGGCACGCCGTAGGCCTCGAAGCGCGTGTCGCGGGTGACGATGGTCAGGCCCTCGCACTGCGCCTGAGCGACGATCATCCTGTCGAACGGATCCGCATGGTGCGGCGGCAGGGCCCCCGCCAGGACCGCATGTTGCGAGCTCACAGGTATTTCGACGAAGCCATCTGCGATCAGCGCTTCGAGGAACCCTGTGGGAAGGGTCAACTTGCGCTTGGCCTGCTTGATCCCCAGCTCCCAGATCGATGCTGCGCTGAAGCGCACTACGACATCCCGGCCTTCGATTCTCTGGCGTGTGGTGGTGCTGAGTCGTGGGTCTCCCGACTCCCACCAAAGCAAGGCGTGGCTGTCGAGTAGCAGCAAGCTCAGTCCCGCATGCCAAACAGGCGCTCGATTTCCTCGTCCGGCTCATCGAAGTCGTCGCTCATCCATATCTGCCCGCGCAAACGGCCTGGTTTGCGCTGCTGAGGCTCGTGGGCGTAGGCGACAAGCTTGGCCACGGGCCGCGACCCTCGACGGATCACGATCTCCTCGCCTGCGCCGGCCCGCTCGATCAGGCGCGAGAGCTGTGTTTTGGCCTCGGTGACAGTGACAGTCTCGGACATGATCCGATCGTATCAGGTCTGGTTGACCTGGTTGACCTGGTCAGATCAGTGGGGCGCCGTCGCGCGGTGAGCGTCTACCCTCTGAAAGATGGCAAGCGCACCGTTGACGGCGTCCCCACGCGCTACCCGCCGCCGCGCGGGTGGGCCGGTGCGCGACCATGCCCGCCGCGCACCTGAGCCGAGCATCGCCTGGGCGCTGTGGGCCGCCCTCCTGTGTGCGCTCGCGATGGCCGTCACGTGGGCGCTCGCGGAGCTCGTCCCCGCGATCCACCTGCGCGACGCGGTGCTGCTCAACGACTTCACCAGGCTCCAGCGCCCCCGCGTGGACATGTTCGCCAACCACCTGCTGCACCTGCTCGACCCGCTGCTGTACACGCTCTGGGCGCTGCTGATCGTCGCCGTCGCGCTGCTGCGCCGGCGCCCGCGGGTGGCGCTCGCGGTCGCGGTCGTGCTGCCCGCCGCGCCCGGCATCGCCGAGCTGCTCAAGCCGCTGCTCGCCCACCCCCACGACAGCGTCGGCTACCAATGGGTAGGGGCTGCCTCCTGGCCGAGCGGCCACGCCACGGCGGCGATGACCCTGGTGCTGTGCGCGCTGCTGGTCACCCCCCACCGGCTGCGTCCCATGGTTGCAGCCCTCGGCTGCGCGTTCGCGGTGGCGGTCGGCTGCTCGCTGCTGATCCTCGCCTGGCACATGCCCTCTGACGTGCTCGGAGGCTACCTGCTGGCGGCGCTGTGCGTGTCGCTTACGATCGTGGCGCTGGGTCCGAGTTGGGATCGGCCTCGTGGGCGCCGGGATCCCACAGCGGCTCCGACCCCGCGTCCTGCTCGTTGACCGCGCGGGCGAGGATGAACAGCAGATCGGAGAGGCGGTTGAGGTAGCGCACGGTCTCGGGGTTGGCGTCCTCCACCGCGAGCGCACGCCGCTCCGCGCGACGGCACACCGTGCGGCAGACGTGCAGATGCGCGGCCGCGGGGGTGCCTCCGGGGATCACGAACGAGTGCAGCGGGGGCAGCTTGGCATTGGCCTCGTCGCACGCCCGCTCCAGCCATTCGGTGTACTCGGCGGTGATCCGCAGCCGCTCGCGTTCGCTGGCCGAAACGGGGATTCGCCCCGAAGGGGCGTGTCTCCCGGCTTCGGTCGCCGGCACCGAGAGGTCGGCGCCGAGGTCGAGCAGATCGTTCTGCATACGGCGCAGCCACGCCTCGACGTTGGCTGGCAGCCCGGGCTGCAGCAACGCCAGCCCCAGCATCGCGTTGAGCTCGTCCACCGTGCCGTACGCCTCCACGCGAGGGTGCAACTTGGAGACACGGCTCATGTCCCCGAGATGGGTCTCGCCGGCGTCTCCGAGCTTGGTGTAGATGCGGGTGAGGTTGACTGTCATGGCGCGGATCTCTGGGGGCCATGCCACATGTGGCATGGCCGGCAGGGCCGCATGCGGCCCTGCCCGGAACGGCCACATGTGGCCGTTCCCGGGGGTGCACATGTGCACCCCCGCCGGTGGGCGCATGCGCCCACCGGGACCACCTCAGTTTTGCAGATGGTCCACCGGGGTGGCGTGCGTCCGCGGGATCGGATACGTTCTCGCACCTCAGATGCGGGTTGGCGTACCGAAGGAGACTGCAGCGGGTGAGCACCGGGTGGCGCTCGTGCCCGAGGTGGTCGGCAAGCTGAAGGCCAGAGGACTGGAGGTTCTCGTGCAGCGTGGCGCGGGCGCAGGCGCCTTGCTGCCCGACAGCGCTTTCGCCGATGCCGGCGCGGAGTTGACCGACGACGCCGCCGCGGTGTGGCGCGCCGACGTGGTAGTCACGATCTCCCCGCCCACCGCGCGGGAGATCGACTTGCTGGGGGAGGGGTCGCTGCTGATCGGCTTCCTCGCGCCGCTGACCAATCCGGCCTGCACGAGCGCGCTCGCCGCCGCGAAGGCGACGGCGCTCGCGATGGAGGCGATCCCGCGGATCTCCCGCGCGCAGGCGATGGACGCCCTCTCCTCGCAGTCCAACGTGGCGGGCTACCGCGCGGCGTTGCTGGGTGCGGAGCAGATGGGGCGCTTCTACCCGATGCTGATGACCGCCGCGGGCACGATCCCGCCGGCGAAGGTGCTCGTGCTGGGGGCCGGCGTGGCGGGCCTGCAGGCGATCGCCACCGCCAAACGGCTGGGGGCTCGCACCACCGGCTACGACGTGCGCCCCGAGGTGGCCGAGCAGGTGCGCTCGCTCGGTGCCCAGTGGCTGGACCTCGGCCTCGAGGCCGCCGGCGAGGGGGGCTACGCGCGCGAGCTCACCGAGGAGGAGCGCGCCCGCCAGCAGCAGGCGTTGACGGACGCGATCAAGGGCTTCGACGTGGTCATCACCACCGCCCTGGTGCCCGGCCGTCCCGCGCCCAAGCTGGTGACCGAGGAGGCCGTCGAAGGGATGAAGCCGGGGTCGGTGGTCGTGGATCTCGCCGGAGAAGCGGGCGGCAACTGCGAGCTGACCGAGCCGGGGCAAACCGTGGTGCGCCACGACGTGTCGATCCTTGCCCCGCTCAACCTCCCCGCGACGCTGCCCGAGCACGCCTCGGCGCTGTTCGCGCGCAACGTGCTCGCCTTGTTGGAGCTGCTGGTCGGGGAGGACGGGGCCCTGAAGGTCGACTTCGAGGATGAGATCGTCAAGGGCGCCTGTATCGTGCGCGCGGGCGAGATCGTCAATCCGGGGGCCAAGGCCGCGGTGGAGGCGGCCGACGGGGGCGGGTCGGGCGGCGGCGATGCTGGTGCCGGCGGCAAGGGCAAGGGCGATAGTGGGACGAGCGCCGGGCAGACGGCTCCGGCTGGAGGCTCCGCGCAATGATCCTCGCCTCCGTCCTCACCACCAACCTCGCAATCCTCGTGCTCGCGGGCTTCATCGGCTTCGTGGTCATCTCCAAGGTGCCCAACACGCTGCACACGCCGCTGATGTCGGGCACCAACGCGATCCACGGGATCGTGCTGCTCGGCGGCCTGCTGTTGCTCGGCCTCCCGGGCCTCGACGGATTGAGCAAGGGGCTGTTGGTGATCGCCGTCGCGTTCGGCACGATCAACGTCGTCGGCGGCTTCCTGGTCACCGACCGGATGCTGGAGATGTTCAAGTCCAAGCCCAAGCCGCCGGCCAAGGCCGAGGTCGAGCCGGCCGGCGGGAAGAGCTCTGAGGCGGGCGGCGCTGGGGCCGACGGCAAAGAGGGGGGAGGCTCGTGATCCACGCCCCCCTCGCCACCACCTTCCTGCAGAGCGAAAGCTTCATCTACGTCCTCTACATCGTCGCCTTCGCGCTCTTCATCCAGGGCCTGCGCGGGCTCTCCGGCCCGACGACCGCGGTGCGCGGCAACCGCACCGCCGCCGTGGGCATGGCGATCGCGGTCATTGCGACGCTGCTCAACCCCGGCGAGGGCAATTGGGGCCTGATCGCGCTTGGTATCGCGCTCGGCGCCGCCGTCGGCATCCCGGCGGCGCGCAACGTGAAGATGACCGCTATGCCGCAGATGGTCGCGCTCTTCAACGGCGTCGGCGGCGGCGCGGTCGCGCTGATCTCGTGGGTGGAGTTCCGCCACTACGGCTCCACCTACGGCTCGCACACGATCCACCTGCTGGCCGAAACGGGGATGCCCGCCAGGGGCGGGCGTCTCCCGGCTTCGGTCGAAACGGGCAGCGTCACGATCAGCGCCGGCGGCCCTCCCACGTATGTGGCGATCTTCTCGGTGTTCGCCGCGATCGTCGGCTCGGTCTCCTTCTGGGGCTCCAACATCGCCTTCGGCAAGCTCCAGGAAGTGATCCCCGGGCGCCCGATCTCCTTCGGCTCCGCCCAGCAGGGCGTCAACGCCGTCCTGCTGATCCTGGCGCTCGCCGCCGGCATCGACCTGGTCGCCGGTGCGCACTCCGAACTGCTGTTCATCGGCATGTTGATCGTCGCCGCGCTGCTCGGCAACGCGGTGGTGCTGCCGATCGGCGGCGCCGACATGCCGGTGGTGATCTCGATGCTCAACGCCTTCACCGGCCTCTCCGCGGCGGCGACGGGGATGGCGCTCGACAACCCCGCCCTGATCGTCGCGGGGATGATCGTGGGCGCCTCCGGCACGATCCTCACCAACCTGATGGCCACCGCGATGAACCGCTCGATCCCCGCGATCGTCGCCGGCGGCTTCGGCGGCGGCGGCGCCGTGGAGGGCGCCTCGGGCGCGGGCGAGCACGCGGGCACGGTGCGCTCCACCACCGCCGCCGACGCCGCGATCCAGCTCGCCTACGCCTCCCGCGTGGTCGTCGTCCCCGGCTATGGGATGGCGGTCGCGCAGGCTCAGCACGCGGTGCGCGAGCTGGCCTCCGAGCTCGAGCAGCGCGGGGTGGACGTCAAATACGCGATCCACCCGGTCGCGGGGCGGATGCCGGGACACATGAACGTGCTGCTCGCCGAGGCCGACGTGCCCTACGACCAGCTCAAGGAGATGGACGACATCAACCCCGAGTTCCAGCGCACCGACGTGTCGCTGGTGATCGGCGCCAACGACGTCACCAACCCGGCCGCCCACAACACCCCCTCCTCGCCGATCTACGGCATGCCGATCCTCGAAGTGGACGACTCCCGCTCGATCATCGTGATCAAGCGCTCGATGAACCCCGGCTTCGCCGGGATCGAAAACGAGCTGTACTTCGATCCCAAGACCTCGATGCTGTTCGGCGATGCCAAGTCCGCCGTCAGCGAGATCACCGCCGAGCTGTCGCAGCTGTAGGGCCCTGGCCTCCCGCGGATGGCGGGCGGTCACCCCGTGGGGGTCGCCTTCGCGGTGAGTAGACGTTTGCGTATCGTCGAATCGACTCACAAAAATGTGAGCGAGGGACCTTCGACGGGGGTATGCGTGTTTTCCCGTAGCATGGGTTGCATCCCCAGTAGATGTACTCTATTCTCAACTGAGAGGGATGAACGGTCTTGGCTCCGCACTCCGGCGCATTGGCGCTGCGGGGGCGACGGCGGCCGTGCTTGGGGTCTTGGGAGTGGGTACGGTCGGCTCGGCGTCCGCGCAGGGGAGTCCTTTGCGGCTGCCTACGAGGGTGGCGCAGCCGGCCGAAGGCCGCCCAGAGGGTGGCGCAGCCGGCCGAAGGCCGGCCAGCCGGGCCCCTCTTCTTCGGTCAACCGAGCCCCTCGTTTTCGATCAAAATCCGCTGGCCCGGGCCAGCATCGTTAACGGCACCGTCGCGTCGATCGCCGAATTCCCCTTCCAGGTTGCGCTCTACAACCCGCGCTCCGGATCGCCCGCGAAGGGCTTCTTCTGCGGCGGCGTGATCATCGACGCCACGCACGTGGCGACCGCCGCGCACTGCCTGTTCGGCGAACGCGGGCAGCACACCCCGCCTGCTGAAATCGAGGTGCTGGCCGGCTCGACCTTCCTCGAACCAACCGACCCCGGGAGCGTCAGGGACCCCGTGGTGACAACAACCCCCGACCCCGCCTACAACCCCGCCGCCAGCGACTACGACGTCGGCGTGTTGCAGCTCGCGCGGCCGCTGTGGAGCGGCCCCACGCCGGCGCTCGACGGTCGCAGCACGATCGCTCCGCTGGCGCTCGACACGGCGCTCGCCGCCGCGCGCACAGCCGCCGCGCAGAGCGCATCCGCGTCCGCCACGCAGGCCGCGACGGCCCCGGGGCAGGTGCTCGTCAGCGGCTGGGGCGATCTCAACCCCCAGCCGGGCGGCCCGCCGAGCTACCCGCTGCGGCTGCGCAAGACGCGGGTGCCGCTGATTGCCACCACGCTCTGCGAAGAAGCGTACGCCACGATCGAACAGCCGATCACGCCGCGGATGATGTGCGCCGGTGGCGCGCCCGGCGAAGGGCAGGGGCACGCCGACTCCTGCTACGGCGACAGCGGCGGCCCGCTGGTGGCGCCCGGTGTCGCGGGCAATACCTCGCCGGCCGGCGACGTGCTGCTGGGGCTGGTGGACTTCGGCAATGGCTGCGGCCAGGCTGGCTATCCAGGGGTGTACGTACGCGTTGGCGACCCCGCGGTCGCTCGCTTCCTCGGGGCCGATCCCCCGGTGGCCTCGGCGGGGGGCGTCCACCGCGGGCTCTGTCCCCGGGTCGTGCGCGCGGGGCGTACGCACAAAGGGCAAGGGCACGCGCACAAAGGGCCGGGGCGCGCGCACAAAGGGCATTCCGCGCGCCACTCGCGCTCGCGTCGCCCCGCCCACCGCACGCGTCGCTGCAAGCGCTGAGCCTGCGCTCGCCAATGCCGTAGGAGCCTCTGCCAGACTGGCGAGCGTGATCGAGCGAGATCAGGCGCTGCAGGCGCTCGCGGACAGCGAGTTCGACGTGGTGGTCATCGGCGGGGGGATCACCGGCGCCGGCGTTGCGCTGGACGCCTCCACGCGTGGCTACTCCGTGGCGCTGCTGGAGCGCGCCGACTACGCCGCGGGCACCTCCAGCCGCTCCAGCAAGCTGGTGCACGGGGGGTTGCGCTACCTGCAGAACTTCGACCTCGGCCTGGTGCGCGAGGCGTTGCTGGAGCGCCAGCTGCTGGTGGCGCTGGCCCCGCACCTCGTGCGCCCGCTGCCGCTGGTGGTGCCCGCCTTCGAGGGCGCGCGTCCCGACCGCATGATGGGCGTGGGGCTCAACCTGTACGACGTGATGTCGGTCGACCGCGGCCGCCTGCGCCCGCGTCGCGGGCGTGCCGAGCGCGCGGCCAGCCGCGGGGGAGAGGCCGAGGAGGCAGCCGAACACGGCTGGAGTCCCGCGCGCCACCGCATGATCTCGGGGGAGGAGGTGCTGGAGCTGCTGCCCGCGTTGGCCTCCCGCGAGCCGACCGGCGGATACCTCTTCTACGACTGCCAAACCGACGACGTGCGCCTGGTGCTGACCGTGCTCGGCGAGGCCGAGCGCTTCGGGGCTGTGTGCGCCAACCGCGTGGCGGCCGTTGGCTTGCTCGAAGACGACGACGGCCGCGCGTGCGGGGTGCGCGCGCACGACCTCGAGGGAGGCGGGGAGCTGGCGGTGCGCGCCGCCAACGTGGTCAACGCCACCGGCGTGTGGGCCGACGAGCTGCGCCCGCGCGAGCTGCAGCAGGCGGCGGATCTTGACGTACCCGCGCGGGGAGGGCGGGCGCAGGTGCCGTTCATCAGGCCCAGCCGCGGCACCCACCTCACGCTCTCCCGCGAGGACCTGCCCTTGGTCGGCGGCGCGATCGTGCCCGCCGGCGAGGGTCGCTCGATCTTCGCGCTGCCGTGGCTGGGGCGCACGCTGGTGGGCACCACCGACAACGACTACGAGGGCGACCTCGCCCACGTGCAACCCTCCGCCGAGGACGTCGCCTACCTGCTGGACGCCGTCAACACGTTCTTCGCCACCGACCTGGGGCCCCGGCACCTGACGGGTGCGTACGCCGGGGTGCGGCCGCTGATCTCCGGCGGCGATCCGAAGAAGTCGGTGGACATCTCGCGCCGAGCCGAGCTGTATGAGACCTCCAGCGGCATGATCACCATCACCGGGGGCAAGCTCACCACCTGGCGGCGGATGGCCAAGCTCACGGTCGATCGGCTGGTGGAGCGCGACGCGCGCGATGCGCCCTGCCGCACCCACGAAATCCCGCTCGGGCAGCCGGTCGCGGTGGAGCAGCTGCCGCGGGTGGAGGGCGTGCCCGAGCAGTCCTACGCGGCGCTCGCCGGCCGCTACGGCTATGCCGCGCACGAGGTGCTCGCGCTGGCGGCCGAACGTGGCGAGCTGGCCCAGCCGATCGTGCCCGGCTTGCCCGACCTGCTCGCCGAGGCTGTTCTGGCCGCCCGCCGTGAGCAGGCGCGCAGCGTCGGGGACGTGCTGCTGCGCCGCACGCGCCTGTGGCTGCTGGCCGCGCACGAGCTCGACGGTTCGCCGTCGGGAGGACCGCGGCCGCCGGAGGGGTTGGCGCCGGACGGGCCGCCGGGTGACTTGTCGCCAGCGGATGAGTCGTCGCCAGCAGGTGGCTCGTCGTCACCAGCACGGGCAGACGGGGCCCCCGGGCCCGTGCGCCGCGTCGCCGACGTGCTCGCGACCGAGCTCGGCTGGAGCGCGCAGCGCACCGCGGCGGAGATCGAGCGCTTTGCACAGGAGGCCCGCGCGGAGGGGTTCGAGGTCGGGTGAGGCGCTACCGCGTACGCGCCGGCGATCGTGTGCTGGAGCTCGATGCGGGGGCGGGCGGGTCTCTGATCATGGGCGTGGTCAACGCCTCGCCCGACTCCTTCAGCGATGGCGGGCGCTACGAGAGCCTCGAGCAGCGGGTGGAGCTGGCGCTGGCGCATGCCGCCGCCGGCGCCGACATCCTCGACATCGGCGGCGAGTCGGCCACCACCGGACGCCCTCCCGTGCCGGTGGAGGAGGAGATCGAGCGCGTGGTGCCGCTGATCGAGAGCGTCGTCGCCGCGCTCGAGCGCGAGCAGACTCGCCAGCCCGCGGGCGGCGAACGAATTCGGCGCTCCACGGGGGAGAGCCCGTTCCGCCCGGTGGTCTCGATCGACACCTACAAGCCCCCCGTCGCCCGGGCCGCGATCGCCGCCGGGGCGCGGATCGTCAACGACGTCAGCGGTCTGCGCGACCCAGAGCTCGCCGCGGTGTGCGCGGAGACCGGAGCCGCGCTGGTGCTGATGCACACCGCCGCCGCCCCCCGCGTACGCAGGCAGGACCCCGACCTGTACGGGGATGTGGTGGGGGAGGTGCTCGACTTCCTACGCGCGCGGGTCGGCGTGGCGCTGGAGGCGGGGCTTGCCCGCGAGCAGCTGATCCTGGACCCGGGGCCCGACTTCGCCAAGACGCCCGCCCAGACGATCGCGCTGCTCGCCCAGCTCGAGCGGCTGCACGAGCTCGAGCTGCCGCTGCTGATGGCGATCTCGCGCAAGGACTTCATCGGGGCGCTCACCGGTCGTCCGCCGCGCGAGCGGCTCGCCGGCACGCTCGCCGCGCTGGCCCACGGCGTCGACGCCGGCGCGCACATCTTCCGCGTGCACGACGTCGCCGCGGCCGCCGACTTCCTCACGGTGCGCGCCGCGCTCGCCGGGGAGCTGCCCGCGCAAAGGGATCTCGAGCTTCCCGAGGAACTGAGACACCAGCGAGAACGCCGCGCGGTTTGAGGGCGCCGGAGGCTGTTCGCCGGATGTCATAAGCTGCATGGCGCACAGACGGGTGCCGGCCGCTGTCCAACGCGGTCGGGCGCCAACCGCCCAATATCCAAGGAAGAGGGGACCACCACCGATGATGACCGTGCTCGAGCGCTCTGAGCTTGAGGCCAGCCCGCTGGCCGACCTGCATGCAATCGCCGACCAGATCGGCCTCGACGGGTTTCGCAGACTACGCAAGGCCGACCTGATCGACGCGATCCTCGAGCGCTCCGGTGGCGATGGCCGTGGCGCTGGTGCGCCGGAGGGCGCGGGCACGAGGAAGCGGAGTACGGGCGCGAGGGGCGCGAGTGAGGAGGAGCCGAGCGTCGGTGCGGGCGAGCGGAGCGTCGGTGCGGGCGAGCGGAGCGTCGGTGCGGGCGAGCGGAGCGTCGGTGCGGGCGAGCGGAGCCCAGTCGCGGAGGAGGAGGGCGCTGAGGAGGAGCACGAGGCTCGTCCTGCCCGCCGGCGCCGCCCCACGCGTCGCCGCGCCAAAGCAGCCAGCGGCGAGCGGGAGTCCGAGGGCGGCGAGTCGGAGGGCGCGAGGACGCGCGAGGAGGAGCCACCATCGAGGGCCGCGCGAGGTCGGGTGCCGCGGGCCGCCGAGGAGCGCATCGCGGAGGGCGTAGTCGAGCTGCTCGGCAACGGCTCGGCCTTCCTGCGCGTATCGCCGCCGGAGGCCTCCGACGAGGACGTCTACATCTCCGCCGCCCAGGTGCGTCGCTGCGAACTTGTCTCCGGCGACCGGGTGAGCGGGCCGGTGCGCACTCCGCGCCAGTCCGAGCGCTACCCCTCGCTGGCGCGCGTGGACACGATCAACGGCGCCCCGGCCGATTCCGTCGCGGAGGGCACCCGCTATGAGGACCTTGCGGTCGCCTACCCGTCCGAGCGCCTCGAGCTCGACCCTCAGGATCCCACGCTCGGGGCGATCGAATGGCTCACGCCAATCGGCCGCGGCTCGCGCGCGACGATCGTCGGCGAGGCTCGCTCAGGCAAGACCGAGACGTTGCGGCGCCTACTTGGCGCGCTCGCCGGCCGTGAGGGTCTGGAGGTGATGCTGGTGCTCGGCGGCGTCCGCCCCGAGGAGATCGCCGCCTGGCGCGAGGGGCCGGTGGCGCCGGCCGCCGCGCTTGACCTCGGTGCCTCCTCCGAGCTTCAAGCTCAGACCGTGGAGCACGTGGTCGACACCGCCAAGCGCGTCGCCGCGCGTGGCGGGCACGTGGTGGTGCTGATCGACACGCTCGACCACCTTCCTCCGCATGCTGCCCGGCGGATCCTCGCCGGCGCTCGCAACCTCGTCGAGGGCGGCTCGCTCACGTTGATCGCCACCGCCACCCGCCCGCTCGGTGGTGAGAGCACCGTGATCGCGCTCGACGTCGCGCTCACCTCCACCGGGCGCATTCCCGCGCTCGACCTCGCTGCCAGTGGCGCCGTGCGCCCCGAGCTGCTGGTGGGCGAGGACGGCGCCGCGGCGATCACCAAGGCCCGAGCGTCGGCCCTCGGCTGAAGGACGGTCGGCCCTCAGCCAAAACGATCTGCCCTCAGCTAAAGGACGGTCGGCCCTCAGCCAAAGCGATCGGCCCTCAGCTAAAGACGATCGGCCCTCAGCCAAAACGATGGGCCCTCAGCTAAAGACGATCGGCCCTCAGCCAAAACGATGGGCCCTCAGCTAAAGACGATCGGCCCTCAGCCAAAACGATGGGCCCTCAGCTAAAAGACGATCGGCCCTCAGCCAAAAACGATCGGCGATCCGGTCTAACGCAGGTAGGCAACGCGCGCCCAGGAGGGCTCGGGTGAGAGCTCGATCGGCTCGCCGCTGCGCGATGGATCGCCATCCCGCCCACCTGTGGGCTGCACGTAGGTAAAGCTGCAGGTCTCCTCGACAAACGCCACCCCGAGCTCGCCCTCGTTGACGCGCTGGTCGAGCCACGCGCCACGGAACACCAGCCGGCGCAGCCAGTGCACCAGCGAGCGCTCCGCCGGTCCCACCAGCTCCGTCCAGCACTCGTTGACGTGCTCCCCCAAGGCAGATGCCGGGTCGAGGATCTCGCCGTTGACCGCGAGGTTGACGAGGTCTTCCAGCTCGTCCTCCCCGAGCCTGCCGCCCACGAACCCCAGCTTCAGGGCCGCCTGCTCGCAGCGCTCGGCGAAGTCGTCCTCGTTGAAGGTGAAGCGCAGCTCCCCGTATTCGAGGACGAAGTCCTCTCCTGAGTCGTAGTTTCCGCGGCGTGTCTTGTCCATGACGTTGGTGCCGGAGATAGTGGGTTGATAAAAGGGGGTCAGCCTTAGAGAAGGAGGGCCCGGCTTGCCGGCCTCTTGCCGGCTGTGCCACCCCCAGGGTCGAGCTCCGTGCCGTCGGAATCATAAGCTGAGTTCCTGCTCTCGTGGGGGTGCTGCACGGGAGATTGCACGAGCTTGGTGTCGGGGCCCGGTCCTGTGCGCCACGCGGGCCTCCGCAGGACTCGGCCCTGTGCGCCACGCGGGCTCCTCCGCGGGACTCGGTCCTGTGCGCCACGCGGGCTCCTCCGCGGGACTCGGTCCTGTGCGCCACGCGGGCTCCTCCGCAGGACTCCGCCCTGTGCGCCACGCGCAGCTCCTCCGCAGTGCCCGGGCGGGCGCGGCCGGTGGGTAGGGGCGCGGCAGGTGGGCATGTGCGTGGCCGGTGGGCGGGGGGCGTGGCAGATGGGCAGGTATACCCTCCTGTTGATGGCACGCCTCCCCGAGCACGGACAGCAGCCGTCGGCGGCGGGCTCTGGCGGACCGCGACCCTCGGCCGTCCCCGGCTACCGCACCGCGCTGGTGCCGATCTTCGGGGCTGACGTCAGTGCGGCCGCGATCGGCCGCGTGGCCAAGCTGATCGGCAAGGGTGGGGTGATCAACGCGGTGTTCGTGCTGCCCGTCCCTCCCCAGCTCCAGCTCCAGGAAGGCTTGGAGCAGGAGGAGGCTCAGGGTCGCTCGGTGCTCGAGAGCGCTCGCATCCAGGCCCGTCGCGCCGGCATCCGCATCCACACGAGCTTGATTCGCACGCGCAACCCCGGCGCTGCGCTGGTGGACGAGGCCCTGAGGCTGGAGGCGGACATGATCTACTGGTCCACGCTCCATGCGCCCGCCGGCGAGCGACGCATCGGACCGACCGCGCTGTACCTGCTCGGCAGGCGACCCTGCCGGGTGATCATCGAGACCGAGGGCCACCTTGCCGGGTCCACAGGCGACACCGCCCCCGCGTCTGTGGCCTGAGGGTCTGAAGGAAGAGGGCTCGGCTCGACCGCCTGCGGCGGTCTGCGCCACCCTCTAGCCGCTCGCGCCGGATTCCCCGCTCGAGGACGACAGGCCGACCACGACGCGCGCCCGCTTGACGCCGTCGGATAGCGACTGCCCACCGCCGGCGGTGACGGTGCCGAGTGGGGCGATCGCCGAGGAGACGCCCGAGAAGCCGGAGGCCTGGTTGAGCCCGAGCGATTCGAGCAGCCCCGAGATCACCTGGAATTCGATCAGGGCGCTCGGCTCGATCCCGCCGCCGAGGGTGCTCATCGCGGCGCCGTAGGAAGGGGCGCTCCCCAGCGTGCTCTGGGGGTTGAGCGCTTCCTTGATCGAGGCGGTACCGAGCCCCGCCACGAACTTGCCCTGACCCGCCGCGATCGTCAGCTCCAGCGGGAAGCTTGGCAGCTTCACCGTCACGGCGGTTTCCGTGCCGGGCACGGAGGTGGGGGACGTCTGCCCACCCGCTTCGCGGTAAGCCTGGGCGAACTGTGCCACCGCCGCGCGCGAGCGGGCCGGATTCTTGGAGGTGATGACGAGCGCCGCTTGGAGGGCCAGAACGCTGCTGCCGCTCGCGTATACGCCTGTGGCGCCCGCCCAGCTGAGCAGGTCGCGCTGCACGTTCAACGAGCGCGAGGTCAGCGGCGCCAGCAGCTTGCCGAAATCGATGCCGTCGATGTCCAGTGCCGAGCTCAGCGAGCCGAGTGCGCCAAGGCCTTGGGCACCGTGGCCCAGCGCACCGCCAAGGTTGCCGATGCCGAGCGCCAGCCAGGAGCTGCCGGGAAGCCCGCGCAGCACCTGCGCCCCGCTTTCGCCGAGCGGTTCGGTGTTGCCGGCGCTCGATTCGTTGGGGCTCGATGCCGATCCGCTCGAGCTCGAACCGCTCGAGCCCGAACCGCCCGCGGAGGATGTCGCGGGCAGCGTGTCGAGGTTGAGTGCAACCTGGTTGGAGCTTGGGATCGCCGAGAGGTACAGCTGACCGGGATTTCCGAGCAGGCCCTCCAGCAACGGGAGGATCGATTCCGCGCTGCCGGCGCCTCCACCGCTGCTGCCGTTGCTTCCACCACTGCTGCCCTTGAGCGCGCTCGAGAGCTCTTCCGGGCTCAGATAGGCGTTGGCGAGGGCGCCGTGTTCGGCGGTGGAGGTGAGCTTCGAATAGGAGCTTGCCTGCGCCAGCGAAGGACCGCCACCGGCCGTTTCGATCACGCTCTTGATCCCGGCTTCGCTGCCGATCACCGCGAACTTGTGCACGATCCCCTCGGCCACCCCGTCTGGGGACACCTGATAGGTCACTCCGTGGTAGCTGGTTGTGTGCGCGCCCGCGCTGTGAGCCTGGCCTTCCAGGAATGACTTGGCCTTTTCGACGTCGCTCGTATCGAGCACCAACGCCCCCTGTGCCGAGCTTGCCCCGAGCGCTGCCTGCAGGCCGTTCTGCCCGAGCAGTGCCGCTTCCAGGCCGGAGAAACCTTCCGAGAGAAGCTTCTCGAGTGTTTCGCTGCCCAGCAACCCCTCGGCATGGTCGAGCGCCGCCGAGTTGAGGAACGCCCCCGCGTGGGTGCCCAGCCACGGCTCGACTTCCTGCGAGCTCGGAGTTTTGCCGGTGGGGCCGGCAAGCAGCTTCAAAAGGCCTTCGAACGGGTGCTGGCGACCGGTGAGCGTGTGTGCGGCCGCGGTCGCGTCGGTCTTCAAGCTGCCTTCGGGCTTGACCACCGCGTCGATGTAGAGCGGCGCCGAGGAGGGCGTCACCGTCGCGGGGCTCTCGCTTGTCCCGCTCGGGCTGGAGCCGCAACCCGCGACCGCTGTGGCGAGGAGCGCAACCAGGCCCACAAGCGTCATCGGGATCTTGGTGCGAAGAGCGGTGGATCTCACGGGGGGATCGTACGCGTATCGGCGGCGTCCACGCAAGCGGCAACTCGTACATCAAGCCGCAACGCGCACATGCGACTCGCCCATGCAACTCGCCACAACGCGCCCATGCGACTCGCCGCAAAGCGCCCATGCGACTCGCCACAACGCGCACATGCAACTAGCCGCAACACGCACATGCAACTTACGTGGCAAATCGCCACGGTGCAGCCCCGCTTGCGCGTTTGCGCGCCCCGCGGGCTCGCTGGGCGAGGTCTTGAAAACCGGCGATATGCAGGCATTCTTGACCATCTGAAGGGTGGTTGAATGGCGAAGTGGGGAAAAATGTGCAATTGGGGTTGCGTTGTGGGGGAAAGTGGGATACCTTGCCGGGAACGAGCCGAGGTGGAGAGGCTCCTCCCACCTCTCCACCTCGGCTCCTACGAGGGTGGTGCAGCCGGCCGGAGGCCGGCGAACCGGGTCCCTCGTTTTTTGGACATAGGGGCGGTGCAGCCGGCCAGAGACCGGTGAGCAAGTCCCTCATTTGTCGGATAGGCAGACGAGTCGGGCCTTCTATGCAGTCAGATCGATCTGGAGCACAGGCACAGTGGCTTTCCGTGGCACCTACGACCACACGCTCGACGCGAAGAACCGCCTCACCGTGCCGGCCCGTTACCGCGCGACGCTGGCAGAGGGAGTGGTGATGGCGATGCCCGTTGACCTCGAGCCATGCGTGGGCGTGTGGCGCCCGCAGGAGTACGAGCGCTACACCGAGCGCGCGCTCGCCGAGCTGCCGCCGCTCTCGTCGCGCCTGAGCGAGCTGGAGCGCTTCTTCTACGGCAGCTCCCAGGACGCCGAGCTCGACTCCGCCGGGCGGATCATGCTCCCCGGCTTCCTCTCCGAACACGCGGGGCTTAGCAAGGACGTGGTGGTCGTCGGCGCCGGGGATCGGCTGGAGCTATGGGATCGCGACCGTTGGAACGAGCACCGACCGACGCTGCTGGGCGGCGTCGCGGAGATCACGGCACGTGTCGACCATCCTGCTTGACATGACCGTCCACATCCCCGTGCTCGCCGGCGAGCTGATCGACGTGCTCGATCCGCAGCCAGGGCAGGTCGCGATCGACTGCACCTTCGGCGGCGGTGGCCACGCGCGCCTGGTCGCCCAGCGCCTGGGCGCGGGCGGGACGCTGGTGGCGATCGACCGCGACCCCGTCGCCGAGGAGCACTTCGCCGAGCTGGCCGAGGAGCTGCCGTGCACTGTGCGCTTCATTCGCGGCGACTACGCCGAGGCGCTGGAGATGCTCGCAGGAGAGGGGTTGCGCGCGGACAGCGTGTACTTCGACCTCGGCATGTCCTCGATGCAGGTGGACACGCGCGAGCGCGGCTTCTCCTACTCATACGACGCGCCCCTCGACATGCGCATGGATCCCGAGCAGGAGCTCGACGCGCGCGAGATCCTCGCCACCTGGGATCAGCGCCGGCTGGCGGGGATGCTGCGCGAGTTCGGCGAGGAGCGTCACGCGGGCGCGATCGCTCGCGCGATCGTGCGCCGCCGCGAACGGGAGGGCGCCGATTCGATTCGCACCACGCAGGAGCTGGTGGAGATCGTCAACTCGGCGATCCCCGCCCCTGCGCGCTTCGCCGGGGGGCATCCCGCCAAGCGGGTCTTCCAGGCGCTGCGAATCGCGGTCAACGACGAGCTCGAGCAGCTCGATCGCGGTCTGCCGCTGGCATGGGAGCTGCTGCGCGAGGGAGGGGTGCTGGCCGGCATCTCCTTCCATTCGCTGGAGGACCGGCGCGTGAAGCGCTTCATGGTCGCCCGCGCGCAGGGCTGCATCTGCCCGCCCGACCTGCCCGTGTGCGCCTGCGGGCGCCAGCCGCAGGCCGCGCTGCTCTCGCGCCGCGCGATCGTCCCCTCCGCGGGCGAGCTCGCCCACAACCCCCGGGCCTCCTCGGCGCGACTGCGGGCCGCGCGGAAGCTGACCGACGATCCGGGAGGCGCGCACGATCCGGGAGGAGCGCAATGACTCCGCCTCCCGCGGCGGCCACCCTGCCGGGTCACGTCGTACGGCCCGGGCGCACGAGGCAGCGGGCGCGAGCGCTGCCGCCGCGACGCATCTCAGGGCCAGCCAAGCGCGTCGTGCCTGTGCCGCATCTCCCCGATCGCCTGTTCGATCGGCTGATCGGCGGTCGCGCATGGATCGCCGTGATCGCGTTCGCGCTGATCGGGATCGTTGGAATGCAGCTGTGGGTAGTGAAGTTGGGCGTGGGGATCGGTCGCGCAGTCGAGCACACGCAGCTGCTACAGCAGGAGAACTCGGTGCTCTCCGCCGAAGACTCGGCGCTCTCCTCGGGAGAACGAGTCGAACGGCTGGCGCTCGCCAAGGGCATGGTGCCCGCGTCGCCGGCGGCGCTGCACTTCGACACCTTGCGCGGCCCGCTCGACGCGCGGCTGGCGGCGGCGGCGCTGGCGAAGCCGATCCAGGCGCAGATGATCCCCTCGACCGGAGCGACGGCCGCCGAAACTACACCTGCGCCGATGCCGACTACGCCTGAAACGATCGCTGCGCCGGTGCCGACTACGCCTGAAACGACACCTGCGCCGGCGCCGACTACGCCTGAAACGACCGCTGCGCAAGCGCCGACCCCGGCGGCGACGGAAGCTGAACCGACTGTGACCGGCAGCTCCACTGAAGCCGCGAGCAGTACCCAGGCCCCGGGGGGCTGAACCCCAGTGGCGAGCATGCAGAAGCGCGTCGGGGTGCTGTTCGCGGTGTTCTTCGGGCTGCTGGCAATCGCGGCGGGGCGCACGCTGTACCTCGGCGTGCTGCACAGCGCGACGTTGCGCAGGGACGCCAACACGCAGCAGGTGACGATCGAAGAAGTGCCGGCGCCGCGGGGGACGATCACCGATCGTCGTGGGACGGTGCTGGCGATCTCCGAACCGGCGGATGACATCTCCGTCGATCCCTATCTGGTGAAGGCGGACCCCAATCTGACGAGGGGGCTGCTCGGCGCGGCTGAAGAGCTGGCCCCGCTGGTGGGAAGCTCGCAGGCGACGGTGCTCAGGGATCTGAACGAGCAGAGTGGCTTCGTGTATCTCGCGAAGGCGCTGCCGGGGGCGCAGGCGAAGGCGGTGATGGCGCTCCACATTCCCGGCGTGTCGGGCACCCCGACGATGCGCTTGGTGTACCCCCGCGACACCCTCGGGGCGCAGGTGTTGGGGATGATGGGCGAAAATGGCGGCTTGTCGGGGTTGGAGTACGCCGACAACACGATCCTGCAGGGGAAGGCGGGCCAGCGGCGGGTGGTAAGCGACGCGCACGGCCAGCCGATCTCGATCTCCGACGTTCACCGTGAGGTGCCTGGAGCCCAGCTGCGGCTGACGGTGGACGCCAACATCCAGCAGCGCACCGAAGCGGTGTTGAGCGCGGTGGGAAAGGTGTTTCACCCCAAAGATGCGACCGCGATCGTGATGCAGCCGGATACCGGCTCGATCCTCGCGATGGCGAGCTGGCCGCAGCTGAGCCTCGACGATCCTCCCACCTCGAAGGCGGCGCTCGAAGCGGCGCTGGAGAACCGGGGCGTGAGCTTCAACTACGAACCGGGCTCGACCTTCAAGGTGGTGGCGGTTTCGGGCGCGTTGCAGAAGGGGCTGATCACGCCCAACACCGAATTCGATATCCCCGATCAGATTCAGGTCGCCAACCGTACGATTCACGACGCGGAGGAACACCCCGAAGAGATGCTCACCACCGAGCAGATCCTCGCGCAGTCGAGCAACGTGGGGGCGATCACGATCGGCAAACTGGAGGGTGAAGATACCTTCAACGAATGGGTTCACAAATTTGGCTTCGGGACGCGGACCGGGGTGGATCTGCCCGGTGAGGAAACCGGGAAGGTGCTGAACCCAAGTGAATACTCCGGCTCCTCGATGGGCAACCTGCCGATCGGGCAGGGCGAGTTGGTGACACCGATTCAGATGGCGAGCGCGTATTCGGCGCTTGCCAACGGTGGCATCCTGCGCACGCCGCACATCGTGGCGGCGGTGAACGGCCATCCCACCGAGCAGCCGCGGGGGCACCGCATCATGTCGGCGAGCGTCGCCGCCCAGGTGCGCCAGATGCTGCGCGGGGTGCTGGCGCCCGGGGGCACGGCGAGCGAGGTGTCCGTGCCCGGGTACACGCTTGCGGGCAAGACCGGCACCGCCAGCAAGGTGGACCCGGAAACCGGGGAATACTCGGAAACGGCCTACGTGGCCTCGTTCATCGGCTTCGCACCGGCATCCGACCCGAAGCTGCTGTGTGCGGTGATCGTCGACGAACCGCAGGACGGCTCGATCTACGGTGGCACGGTCGCCGCCCCCGCGTTCGGCCAGATCATGGACTTCGCGCTGCCCTACCTCGGCATTCCGCCGGGGTAGGTAGCGTCTGCGGGTATGAAAACAACCTTCACTCCATCACACCGGGGAGGCACGGGCTTGCCGGGCGCTGGCTGACCATGTGTCGCCTGTTCGGCATGAGCGCGGGGGAAGAGCGGGCGACGGCGACCTTCTGGCTGCTCGACGCGCCCGACAGCCTTTCGGTGCAGAGCCATCGCGAGCCCGACGGCACCGGTCTCGGCTGGTTTGACGGCGATGGCCGACCGCGGGTTGACAAGCAGCCGGTCGCGGCCTACGGCGACGCCGAGTTCGCGCGACGGGCGCACGAGATTGCCTCGAAGACCTTCGTCGCCCACATTCGCTTCGCCTCGACCGGGGCGCTGGAGCTGAAGAACACCCATCCCTTCGAGCAGGAGGGACGGCTGTTCGCGCACAACGGGGTGATCGAGGGGCTGCCCACGCTCGATGCCCACCTGGGTGAGGAGGGATTGGGCCTCGTCCAGGGCGATACCGACTCCGAGCGCTTCTTCGCCTTGATCACGCGCGAGATCGCCGCGCGGGATGGCGACGTCGAGGAGGGCATCGTGGCGGCCTGCCGGTGGGTCGCGGCCAACCTGCCGCTGCTGGCGATCAACTTCGTGCTGGTGACCGCGGATGGGCTGTGGGCGTTGCGCTATCCGCAGACGCACCCGCTCTATCTGCTCGAGCGCCAGCCGGGCGCCGGGCTGGAGCACACCAGCAGCTTCGGCAGCCGCGTCAGCTCCGAGCACGGCGTCGGCAGGCCGCTGGCGGTGATCGCCAGCGAGAAGATGGACGACGACCCCGCCTGGCGGATGCTCGATCCGGGCGAGCTGCTGCGGATCGCGCCGACGCTCGAGGTCAGCTCGCGGGCGATTCTCGACGCTCCCCCCGCGCACCTGCTGACGCTCGCGGATCTCAACCCCCGGGCGCGCGCTTCGCAGGCGAAGGTGCCTTCGCCTCAGACCTCGTAGGTCAGCCTCCGCCTCAGGCCTCGTAGGTCGGCATCCGCCTCAGGCCTCGTAGGTCAGCATCCGCCTCACGCCTCGTAGGTCAGCAGCGCGTGCGTATCGTGCGGCGCGAGCCGCTCGCGTCCCCGCAGGAACGCCAGCTCGACCAGGAAGCCGCAACCGACGACCTCGCCGCCCAGCTGCTCCACCAGCTCGCACAGCGCCGCCGCGGTGCCGCCCGTGGCAAGCAGGTCGTCGTGGACGAGCACTCGCGTGCCTCGCCCGATCGCGTCGGTGTGCAGCTCCAGCTGGTTGGTGCCGTACTCGAGCAGGTACTCGGCGCTGATCGTCTCGTACGGCAGCTTGCCCGGCTTGCGCGCCAGCACGAACCCCGCGCCGAGCTCCAGCGCGAGCGCCGGCCCGAGCAGGAAGCCGCGGGCCTCGGCGGCGACGACGCAGTCTGCGCGCAGCGGTCGCGCGTACTCCGCCAAGCCGCGCACCGCCAGCGCGAGGGCGTGCGGGTCGGCCATCAGCGGCGTGATGTCCTTGAAGATGATCCCCGGCCGCGGGAAGTCGGATATGTCGCGAATCAGCGTGCGCAGCCGCTCGGTGGTGTCGGTCGCCGCGTCTGAGCTGTGCACATGCTCATAGTAAAGACGCCCAAACCAAACAAGAACGAGACTCAATCTCATTTGGTTATAGGCCAAGACAAAGATGTCTTACTTCCGCCACGACGTTTGACCCCCGTCGCGCCCGCTCCGTGTTCGAGTCGTATCTCGCCGTGCTGTGCGATGTTCTCTTCTTCGTGGGCCCCAACCAAAATGAGAACGAGACTTGATCTCATTGGGTTGGGCGCTCTGAGGCGGGCGGTAGACTCCTCAGCAGCCGATGGAGACGCCGCTCGAACACTTCGACGTGCTGATCGTCGGAGCCGGCCTCTCCGGGATCGGCGCCGGCGTTCATCTGCAGCGGGACTGCCCCGGGCGCAGCTACGCGATCCTCGAGGCCCGCGAGCGTATCGGGGGCACCTGGGATCTCTTCCGCTACCCGGGTATCCGCTCGGACTCGGACATGTACACGCTGGGCTACTCCTTCAAGCCGTGGGAGGAGGCCAAGGCGATCGCCGAGGGCGAGTCGATCCTCGGCTACATCGAGCAGACCGCGCGCGAGCACCGCATCGACGAGCGGATCCGCTTCAACCATCGCGTGGTGCGCTCTGAGTGGAGCTCGGCCGAAGCGCGCTGGACGGTGGAAGCGGAGCGCGGGGACACCGGCGAGACCGTCCGGCTCAGCTGCGGCTTCCTGCTGATGTGCAGCGGCTACTACCGCTACGACGAGGGCTACACGCCCGAGTTCCCAGGCGCCGAGCGCTTCGCCGGGCAGATCGTGCACCCCCAGCACTGGAGCGAGGAGATCGACTATGCCGGCAAGCGCGTGGTGGTGCTCGGCAGCGGCGCGACCGCGATCACGCTCGTCCCCGCGATGGCGGGCAGCGCCGCGCACGTCACGATGCTGCAGCGTTCGCCCAGCTACGTCGTCTCGCTGCCGGCGGAAGACCGGATCGCAAACGCCCTGCGCGGCAAGCTGCCGGCGAAGACGGCGTACGAGATCGTGCGCTGGAAGAACGTGCTGCGCACGATGGCAAGCTTCCAGCTCGCGCGGCGCTGGCCATCGGCGATGAAGTCGCTGTTGCGCAAGGCGCTCGAACGGCAGCTGCCGTCCGGGTATGACATCGACACCCACTTCAAGCCCCGCTACGACCCATGGGACCAGCGCCTGTGCCTGGTGCCGGACGGAGATCTCTTCAAGGCGATCGGCTCGGGCCGCGCCTCGGTGGTGACCGATCGCGTCGAGAGCTTCACCGAGCGGGGCATCCGGCTGGCCTCCGGGGATGAGCTGGAGGCCGATCTGGTGGTCACCGCCACCGGGCTGAACCTCGTGATATTCGGCGGCATGGAGGTCGCGGTCGACGGTCGCGAGGTGGAGCCGGCGCAGACGATGAGCTACAAGGGCATGCTGCTCAGCGACGTGCCCAACCTCGCGTTGACGCTGGGCTACACGAACGCTTCGTGGACGTTGAAGTGCGACCTCACCTGCGAATACGTGTGCCGCTTGCTCAACCATATGGCCGCGCACGGGTATGACGTGTGCACAGCGCGCCGCGACCCCACGGTGGGGGAGCTGCCGTTCATCGACTTCTCCTCTGGGTACATCCTGCGTGCGATCGACCAGTTCCCGAAGCAGGGCGCAAGGGCGCCATGGCGCCTCTACCAGAACTACGCGCTTGACATCCTCAGCCTCAAGCGCGGCGCCATTGAGGACGACGCGATCGAGTTCTCCCGGGCGGGGTCGCCGACGGCCGCGCCTGCGGAGCCGATCCCCGTCTGACGACGGGCTTTGCTCGGTCGATCCGCGCACCGCGGCTGCATGGGCGGGCGACCCGTAGGACCTTCTGGCTAGGCTCGATCGGCAGCCGGGAGACCGGAGCGGTTGGTGCGCACGACCCCACCGCGCGGTGGGATGCTATCTTCGGCTGGGGGTGGGATTTGGTGTGATTTCGATCGAGGCGGGACACCCAAATACGCAGAGTCCACGCACTGGGACGACATGTGCGACGCTATTCGTCGCGGTCGCTCATGGGTGCCGTTCATCGCTCGCGAATAGAGCCCTCCTCGCGCCCCGGCTCGCGGTCATAGCGGTCGCTGTCGCACTGGGCCTGCCCACGGTTGCGAGCGCCTCGGTTTCGCCGCTGCCCGAATCCGATTACACGACGCGCCCACTCTGCGGGCCCCCTGCACTCGGCGAAGCGACCTGCCTGGCGACGATGCTCATCCCGGTGACAGCCGCCGCGCGTGCGCGCACCCATCCGCTGGGGATGACGAGCAGCAAAACCACTTTGCGCATCCCCAGGTCGGGTGCCTACGGCCTGACCCCAAACGACCTGCGCAGTGCCTACTTCCCCGGCGAACGTCCCGAAGAGCCCGTGGGCGAACCGCAGACGATCGCGCTGGTGGACGAGTATGACGACCCCGAAGCCGAATTCGATCTGCGCGTATATTCCGAAAAATTCGGGCTGCCCGTGCTGCCTCCGTGCGAGAGCGGCGCCGTGAGCGACTGCTTCGAGAAGGTCAACGAACGCGGGGAAACGGGGAACCTGCCGGTCGCCGAGAATCAAAGTGAAAGAGAAGCGGCCTCGGGGTGGGCTGGGGAGACTTCGATGGACATCGAGGCTGCCCATGGTGTCTGCCGCAACTGTCGCATCCTGCTCGTGGAGGCGAGGTACGACCTCGAAGCCGCCGTGGGGACGGCTGAGCGGCTCGGTGCGACGGAGATTTCCAACTCCTGGAGCGTTGCGGCTGGAGGGGAACCGTCGGGTGCGGCGGAGATCTCCAATTCCTCGATCGAAGGGAACGAAGAAGGACCTTTCGACGACCCCGGGATCGTGATCACCGCCGCCGCCGGCGATTGGGGCTACCTCGATTGGGACGAGGGCAACGAGGCCGCCGGCGGCCTCGACTACCCGGCCTCTTCCCCCAACGTGATCGCTGTCGGCGGCACCGAGCTGACCCTGACGGCAACGGGGGCGCGCGCGAGTGAGACTGTCTGGAACGAAGGCGCCGGCGAAGAAAAGGACGTCACCGGCGGGGGTTGCAGCCCTGTGTTCTCCGCTCCCCCTTGGCAGACGGCGGTGCCCGACTGGGCCGCGGTCGGCTGCGGCACCGGCGCGCAGGCCAAACGCGCGGTCGCCGACGTCGCCGTGGACGGCGCTCCCTACACCGGGGCGGCGATCTACGACTCGGTGCCCTACGAATATGCGCCGGGTGAGACGGTCGTGCCGGGTTGGGTGACGGTTGGCGGCACGAGCCTCTCTTCCCCGATCGTCGCTGCCCTGTTCGCGCTCGTCGGCGGGGCGCACGGAGTCGAACATCCTGCCGCGACGCTCTACTCCCACCTGGGCGGCGCGTCGCTGTACGACGTCACCTCGGGGGGCGACGGCAAGTGCAACGGCATCTACGGGAAAGGCTGCGAAGGCTCCATGTCGCCGCTCTCCCCGCTCGACTGCGGCGAACGGGTGCTGATCTGCAATGCGGGCCCCGGCTACGACGGCCCGAGCGGCGTTGGCACACCCGCCGGGCTCGCCGCCTTCGAAGCGGGGCCCGAATCAGAACACGCCAAGCGAGTCGCGGTGAGGGAAGCCGCCGCCAAGAAAGCCGAAGAAGAACAACAGGCAGTGGAAAAGAAAGCCGCGGAAGAACGGAGAGCCGCCGAACGCAAAGCCGCGGAAGAACGACAGAAGGCCGCGGAAGAACAGAAAATCGTCGAAGAACGAAGGGCCGCCGAACGCAAGCCCGAAGAAGAACGGAAAGCCGCAGAAGAACGGAAAGCCGCAGAACAGAAAGCCGAAGAAGAACGGAAGGCCGAAGAAGCGAAGCGGGGGGCGGAAGCGAAGGCCAAGGAAGAACGAATAGCCGCGGAAGAACGGAAGGCCGCCGAACAGAAGCTCGAAGACGAACAGCAGGCGAAACGGGACGAAGAAGAACTGCGCAAGGCCTTCGAAGCGAACGGGCTCTTGAGCAAGGGCAAGGAGGGCTCGCCGGGAGGGGGGACCATCCGTCTCTCCGGCCTGGCGCTCACCGCCAGCACGAGCGCTGCGATTGCCCGGGGCCTGCCGGCACTCTCCCAGGTGACCTTCGCCTTCGATCTGAGCGCTCCCACGCCCGTGCGGGCCACGCTCTCGCGACTGCGCACGGCGCACCGCGAGCATGCGCACTGGGTCGCTGCGACGGGCACGTTCACGATCGCCGCCGAGCAGGGCCGCAACAGCGCTCATCTGCGGGGCAGCACCACGCTCGTACCTGGGTCCTATCGCCTTACGCTCGCACCCGCGCACGGCGCGGCACGGTCGCTTGAGTTCACGCTGGCCGCCGCGACTCACTCGCATGCCGGCGGCTGATGTCCGCTGGGCGCTGAGACTCACCCGCGTGTTGCCGGTCGATGCCCGACCTGCGACCGACCTGTGACGAGGCCCGTCGGGGGCCGAAACTAGACTCAGGATGGATGCAGAGGCGGCGTGTGCGCAGATGACACCGGCGGGCCCGGTTCGATGAGGCTGGCGGAGCTGATCCCCGCCTGTCTGAATGTGAGCGGACCGATCGAAGATCGGCCAGGGAGCGATGCCGCCGAGGTGCAGATCGCAAGCCTCGCGTACGACAGCCGCAGGGTGCAGCCGGGCGCGCTGTTCTTCTGCGTGCGGGGCGAGCACAGCGACGGACACGACCACGCGGCGCAGGCGGTGGGCGCGGGGGCCGCCGCGCTGGTGGTCGAGCGGCCGCTTGGATTGGGGGTGCCAGAGGTCACGGTGGAGTCGGCCCGCGCGGCGATGGGGCCGGTGGCGGCATGCTTCTACGGGGACCCGACCGCGGAGCTGCAGGTGGTGGGGGTGACGGGCACCAACGGCAAGACCACGACCGCGTTCCTGGTGAGGGCGCTGCTGGAGGCGGGCGGCAGCCGGTGCGGTCTATTGGGAACGGTAACGTCGATCGTCGGGGGCCAGCAGCGGGCCGCGCAACGCACGACTCCCGAGGCGATCGACCTGCAGGCCGACTTCCGTGCGATGCTCGACGGCGGCGAGCGGGCGTGCGCGATGGAGGTCTCTTCGCACGCCCTGGCGCTGGGACGCACCGACGGGGCGCGCTTCGCGGCGGCGATCTTCACCAACCTGACGCAGGACCACCTCGACTTCCACGGCACGATGGAGGAGTACTTCCAGGCCAAGCGGAGGCTGTTCGTGCCCACCCCACCGGGCGTGAGCGTGATCAACCTCGACGATCCGTATGGGCGGCGCCTCGCTGCCGAACTGCCCGAGGCGGTGACGTTCGCGATCGAGCGTGACGCCCAGTACCGCGCTCGCGACGTGCGGGTTGGACACGACGGCTGTCGCTTGCTACTGGAGACTCCGCGGGGCACACGTGCGCTGTCGCTGCCGCTGCGGGGCCAGTTCAACGTGGCGAACGCTCTGGGTGCCCTCGCCGCGGTGCACGCGCTGGCCGAAACGGGGATGCCGGCTGAAGGCCGGCGTCTACCGGCTTCGGTCGAAACGGGAATGCCGGCCATAGGCCGGCGTCTACCGGCTGCGGTCGAAACGGGGATGCCTGCCGAGGGCGGGCGTCTACCGGCTGCGGTCGAAACGGGGATGCCTGCCGAGGGCAGTCGTCTACCGGCTTCGGTCGGCGATCTCGACACGCTGGTGGAGGCGCTCGAACGCGGGGTGCGAGTGCCGGGCCGTATGGAGCCCGTCGACGAGGGCCAGGAGTATGCGGTGCTGGTGGACTACGCCCACACGCCGGATTCGCTCGAGAACGTGTTGGGCACTGCTCGCGAGTTGACCGACGGGCGCGTGATCTGCGTAGTTGGGGCCGGGGGAGATCGCGACACGGGCAAGCGGGCGTTGATGGGCGAGATCGCGGCGCGTGGGGCGGACGTGGTGGTGGTGACCTCGGACAACCCACGCTCCGAGCAGCCGGAGGCGATCATCGCGCAGATCGTGGAGGGCGCGGCGGCGGCGCGGCCGGTGGGCGCTCCCAAGATCGCCGTCGAGCCAGATCGGCGCGAGGCGATCCACCGTGCGGTGGAGGCCGCACGTCCCGGGGACGTGGTGTTGATCGCGGGCAAGGGCCACGAGCAGGGCCAGGAATTCGCAGCGGGCCGGGTGGTGCCGTTCGACGACGTGGCGGTGGCGCGTGAGGCGCTGCGTGCGCGCCGCGCACAAGCGGCGGGAGCCACGGCGTGACCGGCTGGGACGCCGACCGGATCGCGACGGCAGCGGGGGCGCGTGTAGCGCAGGGGCGAGACGGAGCACCACACCGTGTGGTCATCGACTCACGCGAAGCGCAGCCCGGTGACCTGTTCGTAGGTCTGCGGGGAGAGCACGTGGACGGTGGGGCCTACATGGAGCAGGCATTGCGCGCCGGCGCGTGGGGCGTGCTGGTGGCGCCGGAGCACGCGGATGCGCTCGCCCGCGGCGCGTCAACGGCACCGGGACAGGCACCGGCACAGACGCCGGCGACTGCTCAGGCGGGCGGTGCCGTGCTGACGCACCCCGACCCGCTCGCGGCGATGCAGTCGCTGGCCCGCGAGTGGCGCAAGGCGCTCGGGGAGGAAGGGGCCAAGGTGGTGGGGATCACAGGCTCCACCGGGAAGACCTCGACGAAGGACATCCTCGCGGCGCTGCTGAGCAACGCGCGGGAGGAGCTGGGTGGTCCGACGGTGGCGAGCAAGGCAAACCTCAACACCGAGATCGGGCTGCCGCTGACCGTGCTGGCGGCGCCCGCTGGCACTAAGGCGCTGGTGCTGGAGATGGCGATGCGCGGGAGCGGGCAGATCGCGGAGCTGACGGCGATCGCGCAGCCGGAGGTGGGGGTGATCGTGAACGTGGGCCCGGTGCACCTGGAGCAGCTGGGCACGGTCGAGGGGGTGGCGGCCGCGAAGGCCGAGCTGATCGCCGGGATGGTGGCCGGGGCGACGGTGGTGGTGCCGGCGGGGGAGCCGCTGCTGGAGTCCCACCTGCGTGCCGACCAGCACACGGTGACGTTCGGCGAGGGCGGCGACGTGGAACTGGTGGGTCGCGCGGCGAATGGCGAGGTGACGATCCTCGATCGCACGCGTGCGGGGGGTGGGAGCGCAAGCATTAGCGCAGAGAGCTCGGGTGGTGCGCACGACGGCGCCGACCACGCGCACCACGGCGCCGATCACGCGCACCGCGGCGCCGACCACGTGCGCCACGGCGCCGACCACGCGCGCCAGGGCGAGCGCATCACGGTGCGGCCGTCGTTCGCGCAATCCCATAACCTGCGCAACCTGCTGGCGGCGACGGCCGCGGCGCGCGCGCTCGGCGTCACCCCGCGGGGGAGGCTGGAGGTTGAGCTCTCGGCGCTGCGCGGCGAACGGGTGGCGCTGGCAAACGGAATCGTGCTGATCAACGACTGCTACAACGCCAACCCGATGTCGATGCGTGCCGCGCTCGACGATCTCGCCGCGAGCGAGGGGGACCGCCGGGTGGCGGTGCTGGGCGACATGCTCGAGCTGGGCGTTGAGGAGCGCCGGCTGCACCGCGAGATCGGGGCGTACGCCCGCGCGCGCGGGGTCGATCTGCTGCTCACGGTAGGCCCGCGAGCGAGTGAGATGGGGAAGGAGGAGGGGGAGGGGGCTGTTTACTCCGTGCCCGACGCCGCGGCGGCGGCGCAACTGCTGGGGAGGCTGCTGCGCGAGGGCGATGTCGTGCTCGTGAAGGGCTCGCGCGGCATGCAGTTGGAGCGGGTCGCACAGGCGCTTGCCGCGGAGTCCGGCGGTCCGCTGGGATCGGATACCGCGGGGATCGGCCGGGCTGGCATAGATTCGCCGGCTGGGGCCTCGACGGCGCGGCACGCGCTCGGGCAGGACGGGAGAGGCTGAATGGGTCGCGTCCTGATCGGGGGTACGGCGGCACTGCTGATCTGCATCTTCCTCAGCCCGAAGTTCATCGAGTTCCTGCGCCTACGCGAGTTCGGCCAGCACATCCGCGAGGAGGGTCCCGAGGGGCACCGCGAGAAGGCGGGGACGCCGACGATGGGCGGGGTAATCATCTTCATCGCGGTGGCGATCCCGTTCCTGATCCTCACCGGCTATGAATGGCGCGCGCTGGGGGTGTTCGGCACGGCGCTGGCGTGTGCTCTGCTGGGCTTCGCCGACGACTACACCAAGATCGTGCGCCGCCGCTCGTTGGGCTTGCGGGCGCGCACCAAGCTGGCGGTGACGATCGCGATCTCCCTCGCGCTGTGGTTCGTGGCGACCCACGAGGCCCACCTGCAGAGCACGTTGCGATTGCGCTTCGTCAACTACACGGTCGATCTCGGCCCGTTCTACCCGCTGCTGATCTACCTGGTCGTCGCGGGCACGACCAGCGCGGTCAACCTCACCGACGGCCTCGACGGCCTGGCGGCGGGCTGCGCGGCGATCGTGCTGTTGGCGTACATCGGCATCACGTTCATCACCTCCGAGTACAACGTCTCCAACCAGTACGAGCTCTCGATGCTCGCCGCCTGCCTGGTGGGAGGCTGCATCGGCTTCCTCTGGTTCAACGCCTTCCCGGCGACGATCTTCATGGGCGACACCGGCGCGCTCGGGCTCGGTGGTGCGATCGCGGGCCTGGCGGTGATGACCAAGACAGAGGTGCTGCTGATCCTGCTCGGCGGGATCTTCGTGTTCGAGGCGCTGTCGGTGGTGATCCAGGTGGCGTACTTCCAGTGGCGTCACAAGCGCGTCTTCCTGATGGCGCCGATCCACCACCACTTCGAGCTGCGCGGCTGGTCGGAGACGAAGATTATCCTGCGCTTCTGGATCATCGCCGCGATCTGCTGCGCGATCGGCTTCACGATCTACCGCCAGAGCCTTGGGTGAGGTCGAGTCGTCCGGCACGACGAGGCCGTCGTCTCCGGTCCCGGGTCTCACCCCGGGCGTGAGGAGCGTGTCGGCGAGGTTGGCGCGGTGAACCCTCGTCCACCGATTCCTCCGGGCCCCTACCTGATCGTGGGGCTCGCCCGCTCTGGGGTGGCGTCGGCGCGTCTGCTGCGCGAGTGCGGGGAGCAAGTGATCGGCGTGGACGCGGGCACACCGCCGGCAATGGAGGCACTGGCGGCGCGGGGAGTCGAGCTGCATCTGGGCGACGACGGCCTCGCACAGCTGGAGCGCGCGGGCGCCGTGGTCAAGAGCCCGGGGGTACCCGCGCAGGCGCCTGTAATCGCCGCGGCCCGTGCCCGCGGCCTGCCCGTGCTCGGCGAGCTGGAGCTGGCATGGCGATTGCTGCCCAACGACTTCATCGCGGTGACTGGCACCAACGGCAAGACCACGACGGTCGAGCTGATCGGGCACATTCACCGCGAGGCGGGACTGCCGGTCGCGGTGGCGGGCAATGTCGGCACGGCGTTGAGCAGCCTGGTGGGGACGCTGGATGAGCATGCCACGATCGCCTGCGAGGCATCCTCCTTCCAGCTGGAGGACACGCTCGCATTCGCCCCGCAGGCGGCGGTGCTGCTCAACATAACCCCCGATCACCTCGACCGCCACGGGACGCTCGAGGCCTACAGCGAGGCGAAGCTGAGGATCTTCGCCCACCAGGGGGCGGGGGACGTGGCGGTGATCCCGGCGGGGCTCGCCGGGATCGAGCTGCCACCGGGCGTGCGACGGGTGTGCTTCGACGCCGACCCGCAGCCGGACATCGCCGGCCTACGCCTGCGCGGCGGGCACAACCGCCAGAACGCGATGGCCGCCGCGGCGGTGTGTCTCGCCCGCGGGATCGACCCCGACGCCGTGCGCGGGGGCCTGCGCACGTTCCCGGGAGTGCCCCACCGCCTGCAGGAGGTGGGCAGTCGCAACGGGGTGCTGTACGTCAACGACTCGAAGGCCACGAACGTCGCGAGCACGCTCATGGCATTGCGCGCATTCCCAAAGGGCGGCGTGCACTTGATCCTCGGTGGGCAGGGCAAGGGCCAGGACTTCGCGCCCTTGCGCGAGCCCGTGGCAGCCAGTTGCTGCGCGGTGTACCTGATCGGCGAAGACGCTCCCGAGATCGCGCGCGCCCTCGACGGTGCGGACGTGCCGCTGCGCGAATGCAGCGATCTGGAGGGCGCGGTGGACGCGGCGTCGGCGGCGGCGACCGACGGTGAGACCGTACTGCTCTCGCCCGCCTGCGCCAGCTTCGACCAGTTCGCCGACTTCGAGGCCCGCGGCGAGCGGTTCGCGGCGTTGGTCGGAGGTTGTTGAGATCGTGTGTGTGACGGTATCGAGGGGCCGGGCGATCGTGTAGAATCGACGCTTGGGTACGGGTGATGATGCGCACATCGGTGTACACCGTGGAGGGGATGGGCTGATGCGGAGTCGAGCTTGCTGGTTGACGGCGCTGGTGGGAATGTTGCTGGCGGTTGTCGCACTGCCTGCGGCGGCTGGGGCCACGTCGCCGCCGAGCGAACCCAAGACCGAAGCGGTCGAATTCACATCCACCGGCGTCAAGCTGAAGGGCACGCTGGACCCGGAAGGCTCGCCCACCTTCTATCGCTTCGAGTACATACAGGCCGGGGCTCTCGAATGCGTGGAGATCGAAGACTGCTGGCAACGCACCCCGCGCGAAGGCCCGCTCACCGGCAGCGCCTCCCAGGAAGTGTCGGCTGAAGTGAACGGTCTGACCCCGGGGGTGTACCGCTATCGGCTGGTGGCAGAAGATGAAGGGGGCGAACGCAGCTCCTCGGTAGCTAGCTTCACGGTGCCCACGCCTGAAGGCAAGGCGCCGGCGATCGAAAGCCTCTCCGCCTCGCACATCACGCAGGACGACGCCACGCTCGAAGCGCAGATCGACCCGGAGGGCCTTGAAACCACATACGAACTTTGGATGGAGGACCCGTGCCGTCCGCCAATGGAGTGCATACGGGTTCCGCTGCTCGCGTCCGGGAGCATCCCTGCGACAGCGACCGAGGAATCCGTGACCGTCAACTTGGCCAGCTCGGACAAGCACCTCAACATCGAACCCGGCATGACATATGGATATTGGGTAGTCGCGAAGAACGCGGCAGGCACCACAGAAGTTCAGAAGACCTTCGAGACGCCGCGGGCCACGACCACCGCTCCTGTGATCGAATCGGTGTCGGTCTCGCACCTGACCCCAACGGACGCGACACTCGAAGCGCAGGTTGACACCGAGGGCCAGTCAACGTCATACGAATTCCTGTTGTCGTACGACCCCTGCCCCGAGTGCGAAGATTTCGAGACCGTGAGGATCGACCTGCCGAGCGGTCTGCTGCTCCCTTCCTTTCAGAGTCAAAGCGTGAGCCTTGATCTGGCCAGTGTTGGCGTTGCGCTGAGCCACGGCGGGGAATACGAATATTCGCTGCGGGCGATCAACGCCTTGGGCAAGACCGAAGCTCGGACGCAGACATTCCGTGCGCCGCCGCCGCCCAGCGTCGAACCGCTGGGTTCCACCACCTCGCCCGGCTCCATCGGCAGCGAGCCCGAAGTGCCGCTCCCGGGCAGCCAGCACTCGACGTCCGGCGGCAGCTCGTCGGCGCCTGCAGGCGGTTTGACCTCGGCCGCCGTCTCCTCGAAACCGTCGCACGGGAAGCCGGGCGCCAAATACGGCAAGCACCACAAGCACAAGCACCACCACGACACAAAAGCCGCGAAGCATCCGGCGAAGGGCAAAAAGCAGAAGCGGTAGCCAGCCTGCCGGTGGCGCGAGTCGAGCGCTTGCTCAGCGCGGCCAGTCGAGCTGTTGCGTCAGCTCCGCGGCGCCGAGGTCGATCAGGCCGCTGTGCTCGATTGGGTGGTACTCGCCGCCGTTGACGAGCCCCAGCCAGTGGATGGCGCGCTCTCGTGGATCGACGATCAGCACCTCGTCAACGTGGTGGGCGGCGTAGAAGGGGAGCTTCTGCCAGGACTCGTCTCCGGGCGAAACGATCTCGATGACCAGCGCCGCGGTTGGGTGCCACGTGCCGGAGCTGCCGGGGCGGTGCAGGGCGCCGTCGGGGACACGGAAGTCGTGTTCGCCATCGCCGAGATTGGACTGGCCGATCAACTCCAGGCCGGCCGCATCGACGTAAGGCCCCAGGAGACGCATCAACCGCACTTCGACTGACGCGTGTCCGTAGTCGGGGGCGGGAACCATGTGCAGGACACCCTCCCACACCTCATCGAGACGATCAAGGCCGGAGACCCGCCGACGCTCCTTAAGCGCGTCCAGCTCATAGGCGTAAGGGTCGAGCACCACCGTGGCCATGGCCCAAGGATAGCCGCCCTGCAAGCCATCGAGCTCCGCGCGGCGACCGATCAGACGATCTAGCTCAACGGGTCCCTGATAGGCGATCGGGTCGCCGTACATCGGAGTACGGCATTTCCGTGCAGGGCGTGGTAGGTGAGTCCTGCGGCACGCCGCGAGAGGCTTTCACCCCCCGGCGTCGAAGTGGCCTTGGATGCTATCAGCCGCGCGCGGCGCAAACGCCAAAGCCAAAGCCCAGGGACGGGGCGCTCGTGCGCGTCGCTCCGAGCGCCCTGCCGGCCGACCGAAGCCGGGGGACACGCGCCTTCGGCGCTGGCCGATTTGGGGATACGAGCGAAGCGAGCGTTTCCCCAATCGATCCCCGTTTCGACCAGCCGCCCGCCAGCAGCCGATCGAGCACCGCATCCTGCTCACCGCCACACTATGCCTGCTGGCGTTCGGGGCGGTGATGGTGTACTCCGCCTCCTCGGCCACCGCGCTGCTGGAAGGAAGTGGCACCGGCAGCGGCTACCTCGTGAAGTTCGTGATCTTCGGGGCGCTCGGGCTTGTGCTGATGCACCACCTTGCGCGCCATGGGATCGCGAAGGTGCAGGACCTCGTCGGGCCGCTGCTGGCGGTGTCGTTCGCGCTGGTGCTGGCGGTGCACATCCCGCACGTGGGCGTCAGCGTCAACGGCGCGCGCCGCTGGATCGGGCCCAGCATCTTCCAGTTCGAGCCCGCCGAGCTCCTGAAGTTCGCGCTGGTGCTGTACTCCGCCACGCTGCTCGCGCGCAAGCCGCGGCGCGTGCACGACCTGCGCGCGCTCTGCCGGCCGCTTTTGGTTGTGGTCGGTGCCGCCTGTCTGCTGGTCGCCACCGAGCCGGACATCGGCACCGCGCTGGTGATCGCCTTCACGACCTGCGCGCTGTTGGTCGCCGCGGGGATCCCGCTGCGCAACCTGGCGATCATCGCCGGTTGTGCGCTGGCGATGGTGGCGCTGTACGCGCTCGCCCGTCCGTACGCGCGCGAGCGGCTCACCTCGTTCATCGACCCGTGGGCGCACGCGTCCGGCAGCGGCTTCCAGGCGGTGCAGGGCCAGATCGCGGTCGGCTCGGGGGGCCTCTTCGGGGTCGGTCCGGGCCAGTCGATCCAGAAGGCCTTCTACCTGCCGGAGGCGCAAACCGACTTCATCTTCGCGGTGATCGCCGAAGAGCTGGGCGTGATCGGGGTGTATGCGCTGCTGTTCCTCTACGGCCTGATCGGCTACGCCGGCCTGCGCGCGGCGAAGCGCGCGCGCAGCCTCTATAGCGCCCTGATCGCGGTTGGCATGACTTCGCTGATCCTCTCCCAGGCGGTGCTCAACGTGTTCGCGGTGCTCGGCCTCGCCCCGCTCACCGGCGTGCCCCTGCCGTTCGTCTCCTACGGGTCGAGCAGCCTGATCGTGACGCTCGCTGCGATGGGCCTGCTGCTCAACGTCGCCTCCGGCACCAGCGCCCACGTGCGCCCGGTGGGCGACGCGCGAACGAGTAAACAGGCAGGATTGGCCGGTGAGCGCAGTGTCGACCAAGATCGTGATCGCCGCCGGGGGAACCGCCGGGCACGTGGTGCCCGCGCTGGCGGTAGCTGACTCTCTGCGCGCGCGCGGCGCGGAGGTCACTTTCATCGGCGGCGAGCGCGCCGAGGCGCAGCTGGTGCCGGCGGCCGGCTACCCGCTGCACACGATCGCCGTCGCCGGCCTGGATCGCCGCAACCCGCTGCGAGCGGCGCGGGCGCTGGTGCTGGCGGTGAAGGCGTTCGTGCGTGCTCGGGCGCTGCTCGGGCAGCTGCGACCGGACGCCGTGATGGGGGGAGGCGGTTACGTCTCCGCTCCGGTGGGGCTGGCCGCGCTGACACGACGCATCCCGCTGGTGCTGACCGAGGCCGACAGCCACTTCGGCCTCGCCAACCGCGCCCTCGCCCCGTTCGCACGGCGGGTGTGCCTCGCATTCGCGATCGAGGGCCGCAGCGGGCGCCGCTACCGCGTTACCGGCCGCCCGATCCCGCCGCCGTACGAGGACCGCTCCACGGCGCGTGAGCGGTTGGGGATCGAGCCGGGCGAGACCTGCGTGCTGGTGTTCGGCGGCTCGCTGGGGGCGCGCTCGATCAACCTCGCCGCGATCGAGGCGTACGCGGGCGCCACCTTCCACGTGCTGCACATCTGCGGACGGCGCGACCACCCGGAGCTCGTGGCGTGGCCGCGTCCGGCAGGGTATGACCTGCGCGAGTACCTCGACCTCGCCGAGTTCGCGCAGGCGCTCGCCGCCGCCGACCTGGTGGTTGCCCGCGCGGGCGGCTCGCTGTTCGAGGTCGCCGCCCACGGGCGACCCGCGATCCTCGTCCCCTACCCGCACGCGGCCGCCGACCACCAGGCGGCCAATGCTCGTTGGATGGAGCGGGGCGGCGCCGCGGTGGTGGTGCCCGACGGCGAGCTGAGCGCCGCACGTCTCGCGCGCGAAACGGCCGCGCTGCTGGCCGACCCGCAGCGGATGCGCGCGATGGCTGCCGCCGCCCGCCGGCTTGCGCGGCCCGACGCGGCCGAGGCGGTCGCGGGGGAGCTATTGGAGGCGGCACGGCGATGAGCGAATTGGTCAGCGGAAGGCGTGGCGATTGGGACGAGGAGCTGTCGGCGTGTATGCAATGAGCGGGCTGGTGAGCGGATCAAGTGAACGCGTGGAGGTGTGCGTGCGATGAGCGCGCCGTGGAGTGGGCGGCGCCTGCACTTCGTCGGTGTCGGCGGCGCGGGGATGAGCGGGTATGCCCGCGCCGCACACGCGCTGGGCGCGCAGATCAGCGGCTCCGACCGTGCCGATTCGCCATACCTGGAGCGCCTGCGCGTGGATGGCGTGCTGGAGGCGAGCATCGGCCACGACGCCGCCAACCTGCCCTCCGGTGGGGAGGTGGAGGTCGTCTACTCCAGCGCCATCCCTCCCGAGAACCCTGAGCGAGCGGCAGCGCGGGAGCGGGGGCTGCGCGAGCGGCCCCGCGCAGAGCTGCTGGGCGAGTTGAGCGCACTGAGGCGCACGATCGCGGTGGCGGGCACGCACGGCAAGACGACGACCGCCTCGATGCTGGTGCACATCCTGCGCGCCGCCGGCGCCGACCCCGGCTGGCTGGTGGGTGCGCCGGTGGGTGGCGGTCTGCCCAACGCGCACTGGAGCGCGGGCGAGTGGCTGGTGGTGGAGGCGGATGAGTCCGATCGCTCGATGCTCGCGCTCACGGTTGAGATCGCGGTGCTCACCAACGTGGAGCTAGATCACCACGCGAGCTTCGCTTCGCTGGCGGAGTTGCGCGCGGCCTTCCGCGCGTTCCTCGAGAAACCGCGGTTCGCGGTGGTGTGGGACCGCCCCGAGTTGCTGGAGTTGCTGGCCGAAACGGGGATGCGAGCCGGAGGCGAGTGTCTCCCGGCTTCGGTCGAAACGGGGACCGATTGGGGAGACACTCGCCTCGCTCGCATCCCCAAATCGGCCAGCGCCGAAGGCAAGCGTCCCCCGGCTTCGGTCGATCTTCGATCGGTCGGCGAGGTCGTTGCCTACGACCTGCCCGATCCGACGCTCATAGGCGGAGGCTCGTGCTTCATCTGGCGCGGGTACGAGGTGAGTTTGGCTGTACCTGGCGCCCACAATGCGCTCAACGCCGCTGCTGCCCTGGAGGCTGCATCTATCGCCGGGGCCGAGCCCGAGCGTGCGATCGCGGGACTCGCCGGCTTCACGGGCGCGGGCCGGCGCTTTCAGCGAGTTGGCGCCACCACGGGCGGGGGGGTGGTGTATGAGGACTACGCCCACCACCCCACCGAGCTCGCGGCGACCTTGCGCGCGGCACGCACATTCCAGCCCCAGCGGCTGGTGGCAGTGTTCCAGCCCCATCTCTACTCGCGCACCGCGCTGCTGGCGCGGGAGTTCGGCGAGGCGCTGGCGCTCGCCGATGTGGCAGTCGTGCTCGATGTCTACCCCGCGCGCGAGCGTGCCGAGGACTTTCCGGGGGTGAGCGGGCTGACAATCGCGCTGACCGCCGCGGACGCCTCGGGTGGGGGTCCAGTGATGTGGCTGCCGAGCTTCGCCGATGCGCTACCAGTCCTGCGCGGCCTGCTCGTCGAGGGCGATCTCTGCCTTGTGATGGGCGCCGGTGACATCGACATGCTGGGACGCCGTTTGGGGGGCGCTGGCGATGTGGAGGCGCCGGTTGGGGGCCGTCCGGTGGAGGGTGCAGGCGATGAGGTGGCGGCCGGACACCGTCGGGTGGCGGGCGGCGCAGCCCCGTGAGCGTGTCTTCGCTTCCGCTCCCACCATCGGCGCAGCGCGACTTCCCGCTGGCTCGCCTCTCCACCGTGCGCACGGGGGGCTCGGCGGAGCTGTTCGCGCGCGTCGGCGCCCTCCCGCAGCTGCTGGAGCTGCTCGCTTGGGCGAACGACGCGGGAGTGGCGGTGGCCGTGGTCGGCTCGGGCTCTAACCTGCTGATCGCCGACGAGGGCGTGTCCGGTCTGGTGCTGAAGCTCGAGGGCGATCTGGCAGGGATCGAGCGGGTGGGGGAGCAGGACCTGGAGTGTGGTGGCGGCGCGCGCCTGCCAGCGGTGGCCGCCTCCGCCGCGCGTGCGGGCCTGTCGGGGATCGAGTTCGGCGTCAACATCCCCGGCACCGTCGGCGGGGCGGTGCGGATGAACGCCAACGCCTATGGAGGCGAGCTCGCCCAGACACTCGAGTGGGTGGAGGTCGCGAGTGCGCGGGGGCTCGAGCGCCGCACCCCGCCCGACCTCGGGTTTGCCTACCGCAGCTCCAAGCTGCGCGCCGGGGAGGTCGTGGCGCGCGCCTCGTTCGCACTGCAACCCGCCCCGCCCGCTCAGGTGAAGGCGACGCTCGCGGAGCTGCGCGCCCGCCGCCACGAGGCCCAGCCGCAGGGGATCAAGACGTTCGGCTCGACCTTCAAGAACCCGGATGACCCGAAGGCAGGGGGTCGCACGGCGGGTCTACTGCTCTCCGAGGCCGGCTGTAGCGGTCTCGCCGTCGGCGGTGCCCGCTTCGCGCCCAAGCACGCCAACTTCATCGAGAACACCGGCGCTGCCACCACAGCGGAGATCGTCGCGCTGATGGCGGAGGGCCGCCGCCGCGTGCAGGAGCGCCTAGGCGTGGCGCTGGAGCCGGAGGTTCAGACGCTCGGGCCGGTGCGCTGGCCGTGGGTATAAAGAAGGGGCTCGGTTGCCCGAGGCCCATGAGTTGACGACACGAGTCGTCGTGTTGGCTGCATAAGGGGTAACGCATTGCTACCCGGGGCACAACGATGGTAGGGGTTCGCCGACCGAGGTCGAAGACTCCAGGGTGGATCGCTCCTTCGCCGCCCGACAAGGCTCTGCGAGCCGTATGCCCTCGATCGGCCGCCTCACACGCCCCGTGTCGTTCGCGCTTCCGCGCGGCGCGACCGCGAGGAGACTCGGTATTGCCCTTGCCGTGCTCGTACTGCTGGGCGGCGGCTGGCTGTTGCTGCGCAAATCCCCACTGGTGTCCGTCGAGCACGTCCAGATCGCCGGCGTTCAGGGGGTTGACGCTGGCCCGATCGACGCCGCGCTGCGGGGCGCCGCGCGCGGGATGAGCACGCTGAACGTGAACGTCGCCGCCCTGCGCGGTGCGGTGGCGCCCTTCCAAGTGGTACGGGACCTGAGCGTCAGCACGAGCTTCCCCCATGGGTTGCGCATCCACGTGGTCGAGCAGCTCCCGGTGGCGGTGTTGAGCGTCGGCAGGGTTCGCACCGCGGTCGCCGCCGATGGGGTCGTTTTGGGATCCACCCTCTCCGATCTGCTCGCGAGTGAGCGTGTCCCGCTGCCGGCGATCGCTCTTGCCGCCGGCTCATCCGCGCTGGCCGATCTCCGATCGGTTGGGGGGCACGTCGAGAACGCCACCGCGCGCGCCGAGCTGAGCGTGCTGGGTGCCGCGCCGCGAGTGCTGCTGGGGTGGGTGAGCAAGGTGTTCATCGGGCCCGAAGGGCTGACGGTGTCGATGCGCAACGGCGTGTTGATCTACTTCGGCGATGCCACGCGTCCGCACGCCAAGTGGCTGTCGGCCGCCCGCGTACTCGCCGACCCCAGCTCGGCGGGGGCGACCTACGTGGATGTGCGTGCCCCCGAACGTCCCGCGGCGGGCACCACTGCGGTGGGAGGGCTCGCGGGAGATACGACCGCGGGGCAGACGAGCGCCACCGACGCGACCTCCGCCGCGCTCGCCAACGTTCTCGCGGAAGCGATCAGCGGTGGGTCGGGCGCCGCGAGCGCCACCGGATCGGCGGCAGGGGCGTCGAGTGGAGCCGCCTCGACTACCACGGTGTCCCCACTCGGGGCGACCGGTGCCGCTGGATCGGGAACGACGTCGAGCACGCCAGAACCGAGCACGACCGAAGCGAGCGCCGCCAACTCAGGCGCTGGCACCGCTGCGGGGGCATCGGAAGTAGGGAGCACAACCGAACCGAGCGCCACTGGTGTGACAGGCAGCGGCTGACACGCCTCACCAGAAGTCTAACCCTTGACTTGAGGTTGAGGCAACTGAAAAGCGATTCCTCGGGCGGCGGTTGAGAGTCCGGCGTTCTGCAAGCGATCCTGCAAAAGTGGCCGCTCCTGTTGACAGGGCGAAGTTCCCTGCATAACGTGCTAAACCGGTTTCCCCTCGGGAAGACGGCTTCGGAACCCTTAACCATTACTCAAGTCTTCGGACGGAAAGCAGAAAACACCATGGAGAGCGGCGTAGGCAGCTACCTGGCGGTCATCAAGGTCGTCGGCGTTGGGGGCGGCGGCACCAACGCGGTGAGCCGCATGGTCGACGCGGGGCTGCGCGGCGTGGAGTTCATCGCCGCCAACACCGACGCCCAGGCGCTCGCCATGTGCGACGCCGACATCAAGCTCAACATCGGCCACGTCTCCACGCACGGCCTCGGCGCCGGCGCCAACCCGGAGGTCGGGTTTGCCGCGGCGGCGGAGTCGCGCGACGACATCAAGGAGGCGCTGAAGGGCGCGGACATGGTGTTCGTCACCGCGGGCGAGGGGGGAGGCACCGGCACCGGCGCGGCGCCCGTGATCGCGGAGATCGCCAAGAACGAGATCGGCGCGCTGACCGTGGGTGTGGTGACGCGCCCGTTCGAGTTCGAGGGCACCCAGCGCGCGCGCTCGGCCAACGAGGGCATCCAGAAGCTGCGCGAGGTCGTGGACACGCTGATCGTGATCCCCAACGAGAAGCTGCTCGCCGTGGTCGAGCGGCGCACCTCGATGCTCGATGCCTTCAAGGAGGCCGACGACGTCCTGCGCCAGGGCATCCAGGGGATCACCGACCTGATCACGATCCCCGGCCTGATCAACCTCGACTTCGCCGACGTACGCACGATCATGCACGACGCCGGCAGCGCCCTGATGGGCATCGGCTCAGCCGGCGGCGAGAACCGCTGCGCGGAGGCAGCCAAGATCGCGATCTCCTCGCCGCTGCTGGAAGAGTCGGTGGAGGGCGCGACGGGCATCCTGCTGAACATCACCGGCGGCAAGGACCTCGGCCTGTTCGAGGTCAACGAGGCCGCGGAGATCATCCAGAACGCGGCCGACTCCGACGCCAACATCATCTTCGGCGCGGTGATCGACGAGAGCCTCGGCGAGGAGGTGCGGGTCACCGTGATCGGTACCGGCTTCGATCACCGTCCGGGCCGACCCGCTCGCCGGGAGCGCCCCGGCCGCCCCGTCGACCGCGGCCCCCGCATCGGCGACCGCGAGCGCTCGTCGTTGGAGATCTCCGACGACGACATCGACGTGCCGCCGTTCTTGCGCTGAGGCGTCAACCGGCGGCGGCTGGGGGCTGCCACGGGCTGCCACCGTCTTCCGCTGTGGCGCTCGGGCCCTCATCGCCCGTCGTGCTCGATCCTTTGGCGAACGACGAGCTCACCGCGAGCTGGTTGGCCGCGGGAAGGACCTCTTTGCGCATCGGCCCAGCCTTCTTCTCGGGAGTCTTGCTGCGAATCATCGCGGCGGAGGCGCCCCCACTGTCGGGTGTCATCTCTAGCATCGGGATGCCGGCCGTGGCGGTCTGTTTGTCGAGCTCCACGGCCCCCAGCTTCAGTTTCGTGATCACCGGCAGCGAGAATGCCGCGATCATCAGCAGCAGCGCGCCGAACACCACCGCCGGCAGCGCCGCTGGCGGGAACGTCCCTTCTCCGGTCAGCACACAGCTGTAGACGATCAATCCCAGGGCGCCGACAAAGAGGAAATAGGGCAGCCACCCCGGCACCTCGATGTTGCGCTCGCTTCTGAGGTGACGGAGATTGCGGTCCGCCGCAAGCCACTCGAACGAGCCCTCTCTCCTCCCGTCCCGGGCATGTCGGAAGTCCGCCTTGGCCTTGCCCGCCTGGCCGAGATTCGCGTGCGCATATCCCCGGTGCTGGATCAGCGAGGCAATCACATCGGAGTTGGCTTGCTCGGCGGAGGCGTCGCGGAGCGCCCTCTGGACCACCTCGATGGCATCCCGGTAGTAGTTGTGCTCGTTGTACCTTTTAGCGAGTTCGAGATACACCACCGCCAGGTTCTCGGCGGCCACCGGGCGCAAGGCCGCCGACTCGCCGGATGCGGCCAGAACCCAGGTCCTATGCAGCGCCCACTCGGCCTGCTCCCATTGCTCGAGCTTCCTGTACGCGATTCCGAGGCCGAGGTGCAGTCCGGGGTTGTGGTGGTCCTCCTGGGCCGCATGAAAGAACGCGTCCCGCGCCTCGCCGTAGCGGCTCTGTCCATCGAGCGCCAAGCCCAGACGGAAATAGGCGTCATTATCGCCCGGATCGAGCGCAATCAAGCTCTCATACGCCCGCTCGGCGTCGCCATACCGCTGCTCCTCCGTGTATGCGAGCCCCAGCTGGGACAGGACGATGCCCAGTCTGCTCTGCAGTTCGGCGTTGTCGGGGTCGAGTTCGATTGCGCGGCGGTAGGCGGCCTCGGCCTCCGCGGGCATCTCCTGTCGCTCGAGCACCAAGCCGAGACGGCGGTGCAACTCGGCGTTGTCGGGGTCGAGTTCGATCGCGCGGCGGTAGGCGGCCTCGGCCTCTTGGTTGCGTTCCTGGTGCTCGAGGTTGACCGCCAGGTTGACATGGAAGAGGGGGCTGTCGGGGTCGAGTTCGATCGCGCGGCGGTCGGCGGCCTCCGCCTCGGGATAGCGCTCCCGTGCAGTGAGGACGTAGCCGAGCAGGCGGTGCAGTTCGGCGTTGTCGGGGTCGAGTTCGATTGCGCGGCGGTAGGCGGCCTCGGCCTCCGCGGGCATCTCCTGTCGCTCGAGCACCAAGCCGAGACGGCGGTGCAACTCGGCGTTGTCGGGGTCGAGTTCGATCGCGCGGCGGTAGGCGGCCTCGGCCTCTTGGTTGCGTTCCTGGTGCTCGAGGTTGACCGCCAGGTCGACGTGCGAAACGGCGTTCTCGGGGTCGAGCTCGATCACGCTGCGATCGGTTGCCTCGGCCTCGGAGTAACGCCCCTGTTTGGTGAGGAAGAGTCCGAGCAGGCGGTGCAGTTCGGCGTTGTCGGGGTCGAGTTCGATCGCGCGGCGGTAGGCGGCCTCGGCCTCGGGGTCGCGTTCCTGGCGCTCCAGTGCGACGCCGAGGTTGCGGTGGGCGACCGGCTCTTCGGGGTCGAGTTCGATTGCGCGGCGGTAGGCGGCCTCGGCCTCGGGGTAGCGCTCCTGGCGCTCCAGTGCGACGCCGAGGTTGCGGTGGGCGAGCGATTCGTCGGGGTCGAGCTCGATTGCGCGGCGGAGCTCGGTCTCGGCCTCGGGGTAGCGCTGTTGCTGACCCAGTGCGGTGCCGAGGCCGAAGTGGGAGTTGGCATTGTCGGGGTCGAGTTCGATCGCGCGGCGGTAGGCGGCCTCGGCCTCGGGGAAGCGGCCCTGGCGTTCGATGGCGATGCCGAGGTCGCGGTGGGCGAGCGGTTCGTCGGGGTCGAGCTCGATCGCGTGGCGGATCTCCGCCTCGGCCTCGGGGTAGCGGCCCTGGTCGGAGAGGGTCACGCCGAGGCGGCGGTGTACTTCGGCGTTGTCGGGGTCGAGCTCGATCGCGCGGCGGAGCGCGGCCTCGGCCTCCGGGTAGTTGCCCTCGCGTTCGAGATCGGCTGCCAGGTCGCCAGGGGAGTCCGCGTTGCGCACCTCGGGTGCGACTGAGCCATCGACCGGCGTCGCTGTCGCTGCTGCCGCCTCTACTGGCGCCTCCACGCTGCCCCCCACGACCGTTCTGTCCACAACGCGCCGGTCCATTCCGTGTTGCTCTCCGAACACATATTGTTCACATCGACGGCATTTTGCAAAGATACTGATTTCCGCGCGACTTGGCGTGCCGGTTTCGGGGACAGCATGGCGATTGCCTTCGGCGAATGCGAGCGAGGTCGTTGGGCGGACGCTGGCTGGCAACGACCTCTGGGCGAAATGGGGGCAACAGCCTTCACCGGGCGCTGGCGAGGGCTTGCGCGCGCATGCGGGCAGCCCTCCGCGCGCGCATACTGCTGTACTAGCCTCTGGCGCGGTGGCCAATCAGACCCCGAGCCCTCCGCGCCGCACCTCGCTGTTCGACGAGCACCTCGCCGCCGGCGCGAAAATGGTTGACTTCGCCGGCTGGGAGATGCCCGTGCAGTACACCGGCGTGCGTGCCGAGCACCTGGCGGTGCGCGAAAGCTGCGGGATCTTCGACGTCTCGCACATGGGCGAGATCGAAACCTCCGGCCCGCAGGCGCTGGCGCTGCTGCAGCGGCTGCTCTCCAACGACGTCGCCGCGATTCCTGTCGGCGGCGCGCAGTACAGCGTGCTGTGCCGCGAGGACGGGGGGGTGCTCGACGACCTCTTCACATACCGGCTGGACGCGGAGCGTTTCCTGACGGTGACCAACGCCGCCAACCACGCGCGCGACCTGCAGTGGTGGCAGTCGCACGCGGGTGGGTGCGACGCGCAGGTGCGCGACCGCCTGGATGACTACGCGATGCTCGCCGTGCAGGGCCCCCGCGCGCGCGAACTCGTGCAGGCGATCTCCGATTCACCGCTGCCCCCGCGGATGCGCGCCGCGGAGCGCATGTTGGGCGGTGCGCGGGTGCTGGTGTGTGGCACCGGCTACACCGGCGAGGACGGCGTGGAGCTGCTGCTCGCCCCCGCCGACGCGCCGCCGCTGTGGGATGAGCTCGTGCGCCGCGGCGCCCTGCCTGCCGGTCTCGCCGCGCGCGACACGCTGCGCTTGGAGGCCTGCTTTCACCTCTACGGCAACGACCTGTCGGTGGAGCGCGGGCCGATCGAAGCGGGTTTGGGGTGGTGCTGCAAGGAGGACACCGGCTTCATCGGCGCCGACGCCGTGCGCGCGGTACGCGCGGCCGGCCCGCCCGAGAAGTTGGTGGCGTTCGCGCTCGACGGGCCCGGGATCGCCCGCCAGGGCAACCCCGTCCTCGGCGGCGGAGTCGTTACCAGCGGAACTCTCTCTCCCTCGCTGGGGGTCGGGATCGGCCTCGCCTATGTGCCCGCCGCGCGTGCGGCGGAGGGCACGCGCCTGGAGATCGACGTTCGTGGCAAGATCCGCCCCGCGACCGTGCGGCCCAAGCCGCTGTATCGCAAGGCCACCTGAGCCCGAGGACTCGCCAACCGAGCCAGGTACTCGACGCCAACCACACCCGACAACCCGCCAACCGAACCCAAGTCCCGCAGCCGACGAAACCCCATTCCCGCGGCCAACCGAACCCCATTCCCGCGGCCAACCGAACCCAAGTCCCGCGGCCAACCGAACCCAAGTCCGCAGCCAACCAACCCGATGCCCGACGCCAGCTACCCCGAGGATCTGCTTTACCACCCCGAGCACGACTGGGCGCGGATCGAGGGGGATGGGGACCCCGCTCGTTCTGCCGACTCAGCCCACCCCGAGGCGACGCTCGGGATCACCTGGTACGCCCAGGACTGCCTCGGCGAGATCGTGTTCTGCGAGCCGCCCCCCGTTGGGACGCTGCTGAGCCAGGGGGAGCCTTACGCGGAGGTCGAGTCGGTGAAGGCCGTCTCCGAGGTGATCGCCCCGCTCTCGGGAGAGATCGTCGCCGTCAACGAGGTGCTCGCCGAGGAACCGGAGAGGCTCAACGACGACCCCTACGGCGAGGGCTGGCTGGTGCGCATCCGGCTCGCCGATGCTGCTGAGCGCGACGAGCTGCTGGACGCCGAGGCGTATCGCGCCAGCCTCGGCGGCTGATCGCCGCGCCAGCGCTGTCGGCCCTCAGGGCGGACGATGCAGCAGTTTGCGGGAGTTGGTCTGCCAGTAAGCTGGCTTACGCCTGCGCGAGGCCGACCTGCGGGCGCAGTTCCTGAAGGAACATCTCGGTGGCCGCCACGTCGAGGGGGCGGGCGAACAGGAAGCCCTGGCCGCTGTCGCAATCCTCGTTTTTGAGCAACGACAGCTCCTGCTGCTGCTCGATGCCCTCGGCGAAGGTCTCGATCGAGAGGGCCTTGCCGAGCTGCACGAGCGTGTGGATGAGCGTTTCGCCCTCCTTGTTGTTCTTCAGCCCCGAGATGAACGAGCGGTCGATCTTCAGCGCGTCAACGGGGAACCGCTGCAGGTGGGCGAGCGATGAGTAGCCGGTGCCAAAGTCGTCGATCGCGATCCGCACCCCCAGTTGCTTGATCGCGACCAGCCGTCGAGCGGTCTCCTCGATGTTGCGCATCAGCGTGGTCTCGGTGATCTCGATCGTCAGCGCCGCGGGGTCCATGCCACTGCCGCGGAGCGCCTCTTCGATGTCGCTCACGAGCTGATCGGTGTCCAGCTGACGCCCGGAGACGTTGACCGCCATGCCGATCGAATACCCGCTCGCCCGCCACTCGGCGCCCTGGCGGCAGGCCTCGTGCAGAACCCATCTGCCGACCTCCGTGATCAGCCCGGTCTCCTCCAGCAGTGGGATGAAGTCGTTGGGCTGGACGAGCCCGCGTACGGGATGCTGCCAGCGGATCAGCGCCTCCACCCCGTTGGGGGTCATGTCGCTGAGGTTGAGCGTGGGCTGATAGGCGAGCAGGAACTCGCCGTTCTGGAGCGCTGCGCGCAGGTCCATCTCGAGCTCCATGCGGTTTTGCACGGTGTCCTGCATGCTGGTCTCGAACACCACATAGCGATTCTTGCCGTCCCACTTGGCGCGATACATCGCGATGTCGGCGTCGCGCAGGAGTTCGTCCGCAGACACCCGGTCGCCCACCGCGATCCCGATGCTGGCCGTCACGGTCAGGCGATGCTCCCGCTCCTCGCCCAGCTTGAAGGGGTGCTTGAGCGCCTCCAGCAGGCGTTCGGCGATCAGCTCGGGGCCCGCCTCCAGCGAGAGGTGCTCGGAGATCACCACGAACTCGTCGCCACCGAGGCGCCCCAGCGTGTCGGCTCCGCGGATCACCCCGTCGAGCCTTGCCGCGACGGCCTGCAACAGCTCGTCGCCGACGCCGTGGCCGAGCGTGTCGTTGATGCTCTTGAAGTTGTCCAGATCGACGAACAGCGCTGCGGTCGGAGTCTGGTTGCGACGCGAGCGCGCGAGCATCTGCTCCACCCGGTCCAAGATCAGCGTCCGGTTGGGGAGGCCGGTCAGCGGGTCGTGGGTGGCCAGGAAGGAGAGCTCCTCCTCGCGCCGTGTGAGCTCTTCGTCAGTGTGGTGGCGCTCCTTCTCATAGCACTCGCACATCCGCAGCAGACTGAACTCGAGGCTGAGCTGCAGGATGTTCATCGCCTCGGCGAGCGCCTCCTCCGAGGCACCCAGCTCTGCGGCGCTTTCGCGCAGCACTTCGGCCATCACGTTGCGCCACCAGAAGCAGCGTCTGGTCACCTCGTCGAGCGTCGCCGCGCGGTGGGCCGCCAGCTCGCCGAAGATCTCCCAGGTTTCCTGGCCGGCTTCGATCGCCACCTGCATGCCCTCGCCCACCATCCAGCGGGCCACGGCGACCGTCGAGCTCCTGCTGATCCGCTCGAAGCTGCCCTGCACCACGGCGTTAACATCGTGGCCGGATCCCGAGGTGACTGCGACGGTTCGTGCCAGCACATCCTCGGCACGGGTTTTCAGCGCCTCGCCGAGACGGCGCAGATCCTCGCCGGAGCCCTCCGGCGCGGCGGAGGGCGGTAGCGGCACGCGAAACACCCCGCTGCCACTATTTGAGTCCCTGGCATTCATTTGCCGCCTAGATCGACGGGCCTATCCCAATTCTTGAATTTTGGATCCTGTGGTAGACAGGCGTCTGCGTGCGGAGGCGTAGTCCTGTGGCAGGCCGTGCGGTCTGGGTCGCCGGCTAGGCTGGGGTGGTGAGCCGCTACACCGCCGCCACCGAGACCGATCGCGCCGCGATGCTCGCGGCGATCGGCGTGTCCAGCGTGCAGGAGCTGTTCGACCGCCAGATCCCCGAGGCCGTGCGCCTGCGCCGCGCCCTCGAGCTGCCTGCAGGGCTGCCCGAGCAGGAGGTCTACGCACATCTGCGGGAGCTGGCGGCGCGCAACGTCAGTGCCGAGGAGGAGCTCTGCTTCCTCGGGGCGGGGATGTACGACCACTACGTGCCGGCGTTGATCGACATGCTGATGGAGCGCTCGGAGTTCCTCACCCCCTACACCCCCTACCAGCCGGAGGTCTCCCAAGGGGGCCTGCAGGTGATGTTCGAGTATCAGACGGCGATCTCCGAGCTCACCGGCCTGCCGGTGTCCAACGCCTCAGTCTACGAGGGCCCCTCCGCGGTGGCCTCCGCCGCGTACATGGCGAAGCTGCACAACGGCCGGCGTCGTTTCGTCGTATCCGCTGGCCTGCACCCGCATACGCTCGCGACGTTGCGCACCTACGCGCACGGCTTCGACGCGGAGGTCGTCGAGGTGCCGCTGACCGCCGGTTCCGCAGACGGCGCCGGGCTTACCGATCCCGATGCGTGGAGCGCGGCGATCGACGCCGACACCTGTGCGGCGATCTTCGCCCAGCCCAACTTCTACGGCGCCGTCGAGGACGCCGCCGCGCTCTCCGCCGCCGCTCGGGCCGCCGCCGGGCTGGGCGAGGCTGACGAGGCGGGAAGCGAGGTCGCCGCGGGAGCGGGAGCGGGAGCATGGGCGGCTGGCGGGCGTGGTCCGGTGGTGATCGCTCAGGTTGACCCGATCACGCTCGGGATCCTGGCCCCACCGGGCGAATGCGGGGTTGACGTCGCGGTCGGCGAGGGCCAGTCGCTCGGCAACCGCCTCGACTTCGGCGGGCCCTCCTTCGGCTTCTTCGCCGCGCGTGAGCCCTACCTGCGGCGGATGCCCGGCCGCATCGCCGGCGAAACGGTGGACGTCGACGGTCGGCGGGGCTTCGTGCTCACGCTGCAGACCCGCGAGCAGCACATCCGCCGCGAGAAAGCCACCTCCAACATCTGCACCGCCCAGGCGCTCAACGCGCTCGGCGGCGTCGTCTACCTCGCCTGGCTGGGGCGCCACGGGATCGTCGAGCTCGGCGAGCTGCTGCTCGCGCGCACCCACTACGCGCGCGAGACGCTCAGCGCGCTGGAAGGCGTCGAGAAGCTGCACTCCCAACCGGTGGTGCGCGAGTTCGCCGTGCGCCTCGACGCCGACGTCGCTGCCGTCCGCGCGCGCTGCGCCGCTCAGGGCGTCAACCCTGGCGCTGATCTGCGGGCGCTCACCGGCCGCGAGGGTGATCGTGGCGGTCTGTTGGTCGCCATCACCGAGCAGCGCACCCGCGCGGACATCGACCGGCTCGTGGAGGTGCTGGGGGCGGCCGTGGCCGCCGAGCGAGCGAAGGTAGGCCAGCAGGCGGTCATGGCATGAGCATGGGTGGCCGGCAGGCGGTGGCCACAGTCGTGGGTGGCCGGCAGGCGTTGACCATAGTCAGCGTGGGTGGCCGGCAGGCGTTGACCACAACCAGCGTGGGTGGCCGGGCGGTCATGGCATGAGCGCCGGCACCGAGACCCCGCAGCAGCGAGACCGGGTGCGGACGATCTTCGAGCAGGGCGCACCGGGACGCCGCGCGTTCGTGTGCCCCGAGCGCGACGTGCCCGCGGTGGATGTCGAGCAGCTGCTGCCCGCACGTCTGCGTCGGGCCGAGCCGCCGCGGCTGCCCGAGCTCTCCGAGCCGGAGATCGTGCGCCACTACGTGCGCATCTCCAAGCGCAACTTCGATCTCGACTCCGGCTTCTACCCGCTGGGGTCGTGCACGATGAAGCACAACCCTCGCTTGCACGAGCGCGTCGCGGCATTGCCCGGCCACGCCCGTCTGCACCCCCTGCAGGACCCGGCGCGCGCGCAGGGGGCGCTCGAGCTGATGTGGAACCTGCAGGGCGCACTCGCCGAGATCTCCGGCCTGCCGTACGTCTGCCTACAGCCCTCCGCCGGCTCCCACGGCGAGCTGGCGGGCGTGCTGCTCGCCCGGGCCTATCACGAGGATCGCGGCGAGGCACGCCACAAGGTGCTCACGCCGGATACCGCCCATGGCACCAACCCCGCCACGGTCACGATGGCCGGCCTGGAGGTCGTCAAGCTCGCCACCAACCCAGAAGGTGGCGTTGACCTCGACGACCTGCGTGCCAAGGCCGGCTCGGACGTGGCCTGCCTGATGCTCACCAACCCCAACACGCTCGGCCTGTTCGATCCCAACATCGAGGAGATCGCCCGGATCGTGCACGGGGTGGGGGCCACGCTCTACTACGACGGCGCCAACCTTAACGCGGTGATGGGGCTTTCGCGCCCGGGCGACATGGGCTTCGACATCGTCCACTTCAACCTCCACAAGTCCTTCACCCAGCCCCACGGTGGCGGCGGCCCCGGCTCCGGGCCGATCGCGGTGTCCGAGCGGATCGCGCCGTTTCTGCCGGTGCCTTGGGTCCTCAGGCGCGAGGATCAGCGTGGCTCAGCTGGGGGCGATCGCGGCGATGAGACGATTCGCAATGGCGGCCGATCGACTACTGAAGGAGGGCCCACGGCGGTCTTCGATCTCGACTACGGCGAGGGGGTGGTGGGGTCGAAGTCGATCGGTCGCCTGCGCGGCTTCCAGGGCAACTACGGCTGCTTCGTGCGCGCCTACGCCTACATTCGCTCGCTCGGCGCCGAGGGACTGCGGGATGCCTCCGAGACTGCCGTGCTGAACGCCAACTACCTGCTCGCACGGCTGCGGGAGCACGGCGTCGCCGAGTACCTGCCGCTCGCCTACGGGGATCTCTGCATGCACGAGTTCGTGCTCTCCGGTGGGCCGATGCGGCGCGAGCTTCAGATCAAGACCCTCGACCTCGCCAAGCGCCTGCTCGACTTCGGCTTCCACCCGCCCACGGTGTACTTCCCGCTGCTGGTGGACGAGGCGCTGATGGTGGAGCCCACCGAGACCGAGACGAAGGAGACACTCGACGCCTTCGCCGATGCGATCGCCGCGATCCTGCGCGAGGCCGCCGAGGATCCCGAGGTTGCGCGCACCGCTCCTCACACCACGCCGGTCAGACGCCTTGACGAGGTCGCCGCCGCCAAGCGGCCCGTCATTCGCCAGACGCTGTCATGAGCGTGCGCTGCGGCGTTGGATCGCGTTCTGCTGGATCCCACCCCTTCGACCTCGGTTAGGGTCCGTGCTATGCGCATCTTCTCCGGCATCCAACCAACCGGCAGCAAGCACCTCGGCAACTACATCGGCGCGATCGCCCAGTTCGTCTCCGGGCAGGACCGCGGGGAGGCGCTGTACTGCATCGTCGATCTGCATGCGACCACCGTTCCGTATGAGCCGGCGCAGCTGCGCAGGAGTGTGTACGACCTCGCCGCGCTGCTGCTCGCCGCCGGCCTCGACCCCGAGCGCTGCATCTTCTTCCGCCAGAGCGACGTCCACGAGCACACCGAGCTGTGCTGGCTCTTGTGCTCGCTCACCGAGCTCGGCCGTCTGCAGCGGATGCACCAGTTCCGCGACAAGTCGCAAGCTCAGCGCGAGCTGGTGAGCGCGGGGGTGCTCGTCTACCCGGTGCTGCAGGCTGCCGACGTGCTTGCCTACCGTGCGCACGAGGTGCCCGTCGGCGAGGATCAGCGCGAGCACATGGAGCTGATGCGCGACGTCGCCCGGCGGTTCAATGCCCGCTTCGGCGGCGGCGAGGAAGTGCTGGTCGTGCCCGAGCAACGTATCCCCGAGGTTGGCGCACGGATCATGGACCTGCAGGATCCCACGCGCAAGATGTCCACCACGGGGGGTAGTCCGCAGGGAACGGTGTACGTGCTCGACGAGCCGCGCGCGATCGAGAAGAAGATCAAGAGCGCCGTCACCGACTCCGGTACGGAGATCCGCCGCGCGCCGGAGAAGCCGGGCATCTCCAACCTGATCGAGATCCTCTCGGTCGCTCGCGCACTCACGCCCGAGGCGATCGAAGCGGAACTTGCGAGCGCTCGCGGGTATGGCGACCTGAAGGCGGCGGCCGCCGCCGCCGTGATCGACTACCTCGCGCCCGTGCGCGAGCGCTACACGGATCTGCGCGCCGACGAGGCGGCATTGGAGGCGGTGCTGGCAGGCGGCGCGGCGCGCGCGCGCGCGATTGCCTCCCCAACGCTTGCCGATGTGCGCGAGCGGATGGGCGTGGGGGCGAGCACGCGGGGTGGCCATCCTTCGTGACCGGTACGGTGGAAGCGTGAGCCTCGCGGGTGCGATCACGGTGGACGGCCGTCCTCAATGGGTTGAGTTGACGCGCCTGAGCCGCCGCATCGGTGTCGGGACGTGTTCTCGTTGAGACAGCTCAGGACGGTCCGTACATGAGCTCGGTCGCCGCGCTCGACCTCGACCTGGACGTCTTCAGCGGGCCCTTCGACCTGCTTTTGACGCTGGTGCTGCGCGAAGAGATCGACCTCCTGGAGTTGCAGCTCGCAGAGGTAGTGCTCGCCTACCTCGACCATCTGGAGGCCCGCGGCGAGCTAGATCTCGAGACCGCCACGGAGTTCATCGTGCTGGTCGCCGCCCTGTTGGAGCTCAAGTCGCGTCTGATGCTCACCGGCGAGGAGGACGAGCAGCTGCTCGACATCGAGCCCTCCGAGGCTGCCGAGGAGCTGCTGACACGGATGCTCGACGCCCGCCGCTACCGCTCTGCCGCAACACACCTGCGCGAGCTGCTCGTCGCGCAGGACGGTGTGCGCTTCCGCTCTGCCCCGCCGCCCGCGCACCTGCTCCGCGCCGTGCCCGAGCCGATCGACGGCGCGCTCGACCCGGCGGCGCTCGGGCAGGCGCTCGGTCGGCTGCTGGTGATGCCGCCCGCGATCAGCCTGCGTCACATCACCGTCCCGCGGGTGTCGCTCGCCGAGCGCCTCTCGCACCTGCGCTCGCTGCTGCGCCGCGGGCGCTTCACCTTCGAGGAGGCGGTCGGCGAGGCGGACGATCGCATGACCGTCGCGATCACCGTGTTTGCGCTGCTGGAGCTCTACAAACGCGGCGAAGCGGCCTGGGAGCAGAGCGAGTGCTTTGGCGAGATCCACATCCACGCGCTTGCCCCCTCCGTTCCTGCCGCGGTGGCGGGCGCCGGCGCTGGAGGCGCTGAGTGAGCGACGCCGCGGACGCAGCTTTTGCGCCTGTCGAGCAGTCTCCGGTTGGCGCCGAGCCAGAGCAGGCGCTGCAATCTCCGGCAGACTCCGACGAGTCCGAGCACGCGTGGCAATCCCCGGTTGGCGCCGAGCCAGAGCAGGCGCTGCAATCTCCGGCAGACTCCGACGAGTCCGAGCACGCGTGGCAATCCCCGGTTGGCGCCGAGCGAGAGCAGGCGCTGCAATCTCCGGCAGACTCCGACGAGTCCGAGCACGCGTGGCAATCCCCGGTTGGCGCCGAGCCGGATGCCGTGAGTGAGCCAGCCGAAGATCTTCCCTCCGCCGGGGCGGATGCACCCGGCGGCCTCGCATCCGCTGAGCTTGCTCGCACTATTGAGGCGCTTCTATTCCTCTCGGCCGACCCGCTCTCCACCCGTGAGCTGTCCGACCTAGCGCGGGCCGACGAGCTGGAGGTCGCCGCGGCGGTGGGGCTGCTCGCCGAGCAGTACGCGCCCGGGCGGCGCGGCATCCAGCTGCGCGAGCTCGCGGGCGGCTACGCGCTTGCCAGCGATCCCGCCCGCGAGGAGGCCGCGCGGCGGCTGTTCAGCCGGCCTCGCAGCGCCACGCTCACCCCCGCCCAGGCGGAGACGCTGGCGATTGTCGCCTACCTGCAGCCGGTCTCGCGTCCCGAGATCACGCGCATCCGCGGTGTCAGCGCCGACTCGGCGGCGACTACGCTGCTCGAGCGCGGCCTGATCGAGGAGGCCGGGCGCTCCCAGTTCGGCGCCGTTCTGTACCGCACCGGCACCCAGTTCCTGAAGCTGTTCGGCCTGCGCTCGCTGAGCGAGCTGCCCGACGTGGCGCAGTGGGATCCGACTCCCGAGGAGCAGGCCGAGCTGCGCGAGCGGCTGTTGCGCGCCGGCGAGGCCCGCGCCGAGGGGGGGCCGCCGGGGAGCGACTGAAATCGGGGAGGCTGGGGCGTTGTGTATGACACTTTTGGGGCCAAACCCTTCATTTTGTGAAGTGGTTGGGGAGCGGGTGGTGTCTGAGTTTTCAAAACCGAGACACCACCGGGGAGCGGGAGTCAATGCTTTTTGGACCCAAACCCTTTACAAAGTGAAGTGGTGGGGGCCGATCAAGCAGCCCGAGCCGCCAGCTGGCCGCAAGCCGCGTCGATGTCGCGCCCGCGCGTGAGGCGCACCGTCGCCTGCACGCCGTGCTCCTCCAGCGCCGCCTTGAAGGCCGCGATTGCCTCGCGGCTCGACCCCTTGAACGGCGAGCTCGTTGGATTGAAGGGGATCAGGTTGACCTTGAACATCAGCGGTGCGTCCGCGCCGGCCGGGGCGAGCAGCTTCGCCAGCGCCACCGCCTGCTCGTAGCGGTCGTTGACGCCCGCCAGCATCACGTACTCGACGAACACCCGCCGCCGCTTGCGCGCGTAGTGGGCGCGGCAGGCGTCGATCACCTCGCGCAGCGGGTAGCGCTCGTTGACCGGCATCAGCTCCGAGCGCAGCGCTTCGTCGGCCGCGTGCAGCGAGAGCGCGAGGCGCAGCGGCAGCTCGCACTCCGTGAGTCGTTCGATCCCGGGGATCCACCCCACTGTCGAGATCGACGTACGACGATGCGTGATGCCGACATCAGGCAGCCGCTCGCAGGCCGCCAGCACCGAGTCGAGGTTCAGCAGCGGCTCGCCCATGCCCATGAATACGCAGTGGTCCACCCGCTCGAAGCGGCGAAAGTGCAGCGCCTGGTCGAGGATCTCCGAAGTGCTGAGGTTGCGCGCGAACTTCATCGCGCCGGTCGCGCAGAAGGTGCAGGTCAGCGGGCAGCCAGACTGCGAGGAGAGGCAGATCGAGCGTCGCCCATCTCGATAGCGCATCAACACCGCCTCCAGCGGCCGCCCGTCTGCGGTGGCGAACAGCGCCTTCACGGTGCCGTCGCGGGCGCTCAGCTCGCGGCTCACCTCCAAGCTCGAGAACGGCACCTCTTGCGCGAGCTTCTCGCGCAGCGCCTTCGGCAGGTTGGTCATCGCCTCATACCCCGCCGCGCCAGCCGCCGCCCACCGCCACACCTGGGCGGCGCGGAAGCTCGGCTGCCCGTGTGCGGCGAGCGTCTCATCCAAAAGGTGCAGGTCCATCCTCCTATCGTTGCAGCCCATGCGCCTCGCCAAGCACCTCGCTCACGCTGGTGTCGCCTCCCGGCGCGCCGCCGAGACGCTGATCGTCGCCGGGCGCGTGCGCGTCGATGGGGAGCTGGTGCTCGATCCTGCCCGCGATGTGGACGAGCGCCACCACGTCGAGGTCGATGGGCGGCCGCTCGCCGGCCCCGAGCCGCGGGTCGTCTACGCCATGCACAAGCCCACCGGCGTGCTCTCTACCGCGCGCGACACCCACGGCCGTCCCACCGTGGTCGAGCTGATCCCCGAGGAGCGGCGTCGCCTCTACCCCGTCGGGCGCCTCGACGCCGACAGCAGCGGCCTGATCCTGCTCACCAACGATGGCGCGCTCGCGCAGCGGCTCACGCACCCGAGCTACGAAGTGCCGCGCACCTACCGCGCCCACGTCGCCGGAGGGCCGGTGGGGGAGCGCGCGCTACGAGCGCTGCGAACCGGAGTGAACCTGGAGGATGGTTCCACCGCGCCCGCGCAGGTGCGGCTGGTGGGAAGCGGGGAGGAGGAGCTCGAGATCACGATCCGCGAAGGTCGCAACCGCCAGGTGCGGCGCATGTGCGAGGCGGTCGGTCACCCCGTGCTGGCGCTGCGGCGCATAGCCTTCGGCCCACTGCGGCTTGGCACCCTGCCGCCCGGCGCCCACCGCCGCCTCGGCGAGGCCGATCTGCGCAAGCTGGGCGAGTCCGGTGGCTCTCTCGCCCGTGGTTCCGACGGGGCAAGCGGCTCCGGGGCGTACGCGGCCGGTGGATCTGTCGCCCGTGGCTCTGAGAGGGCGAGCGGTCCAAGAGCGGGCGGGACCGGCCGGGGACTCTGAGAGAATCGCCCGCCATGCGACTTTACGCCTTACGCGGCGCGATCAGCGTCGCGCACAACGACGCCAAGGACATCCTCGAGGCGACAACCGAGCTGATGACGGCGATCATGGAGCGCAACACGCTGCGTCCCGCGGATGTCGTCAGCTGCATCTTCACCGCCACCAACGACCTCAACGCCGAGTTTCCCGCCGTCGCCGCGCGCGCGCTCGGCTTCGGGAGCGTGCCCCTGCTGTGTGCGCGGGAGATCCCCGTGCCGCGCGCGCTGCCGCGCGTGATCAGGGTGCTGATCCACTACTACGCCGAGAACGGCCACTCCGCTCAGCACGTCTACCTGGGCGAGGCCAAAGCGCTGCGCACCGACCTGGAGTCCGCGCAGTGAGCTCGCTGGTATCCGACTTGGGTTCGACAGCGCGTGAGCTCGCTGGTATCCGACTTGGGTTCGACAGCGCGTGAGCTCGCTGGTATCCGACTTGGGTTCGACAGCGCGTGAGCTCGCTGGTATCCGACTTGGGTTCGACAGCGCGTGAGCTCGCTGGTATCCGACTTGGGTTCGACAGCGCGTGAGCTCGCTGGTATCCGACTTGGGTTCGACAGCGCGTGAGCTCGCTGGTATCCGACTTGGGTTCGACAGCGCGTGAGCTCGCTGGTATCCGACTTGGGTTCGACAGCGCGTGAGCTCGCTGGTATCCGACTTGGGTTCGACAGCGCGTGAGCTCGCTGGTATCCGACTTGGGTTCGACAGCGCGTGAGCTCCCTGGCATCCGACTTGGGTTCGACAGCGCGTGAGCCCCTCGGCATCCGACCTGGGGCCGCCGCCGTGAGCTCCGCGACACAATAGACCGGTGCCTTTCGAGTTCTCCGAGCGGATCGGGCGCCTGCCGAGCTACCCCGCGGCGGGCGGCTACGCCGATGCTGCGCCGCGCGTGCGGCTGGCCAGCAACGAGTCGCCGTGGCCGCCCCTACCGGCTGTGATGGAGGCAATCGAGCGCTCGCTCGGTGGGCTCAACCGCTACCCCGACCCATCCAGCTCCGCATTGCGCCGGCGGCTCTCCGAGCGCTACGAGGTGCCAACGGAGCAGATCGCGATCGGCAACGGCTCCTGCGACATCCTGCTCGCCGCCGGCGAGGCGCTGCTGGAGCCGGGCGCTGAGTTTGTCCACGCATGGCCGTCGTTCTCGATCTACCCACATCTCAGCGCCTCATCTGGCGCGCGCGCAGTGACGGTCCCGCTCGACGAGCGCGAGCGCCACGACCTGCCAGCGATGCTGCGCGAGATCACCGTCGCCACACGGCTGGTGGTTGTGTGCAACCCCAACAACCCCACCTCCACCGCCGTGCCGCTCGCCGAGATCGCGAACTTCCTGGCGGAGGTGCCCCCGCACGTGTGCGTCGTGATCGATGAGGCCTACTGCGAGTTCAACCTGCTCGACGACCCCGACGCCTCTGTGGAGCTGCTCGGCGAACACCCCAACCTCGTGCTGCTACGCACCTTCTCGAAGGTCTACGGCCTCTGTGGGTTGCGCGTCGGCTTTGCGCTGTGCGGCTCGCCCGAGCTGCCACGCGCCCTGGACCAGGTGCGCCAGCCGTTCTTCTGCAACGCGGTCGCCCAGGCCGCGGCGGCCGAGGCTCTGAACCACCAAGACGCTGTCATCGATCGCGTCACCCGCACGATCGCCGAGCGGATCGCGATGGATGAGCGGCTGCGGGCGCTGGGGCTCGACCCCGCCGACTCGCAGGCCAACTTCTGCTGGTTTGGGCTCGGTGAAGAGAGAAACGAAGCGGAGGTGATGCGCGGCCTGCTGGAGCGCGGCGTGCTCGTGCGCGGCGGCGGTGCCCTCGGGCGCGAGGGAGCTCTGCGCGTCACCTATGGCACGCCCGAGGAGAACGCGATCTTCCTGGATGCGCTTGCCGAGGTGCTGTGAAGAATTTGCGCGCAATGCGTCCGGGCTGGGTCGAAACGTGTGAAGGCGATGCGTGCAGTGTTGCTGGCGGGGCTGAAGCCTGTGAATGACTTGTGCAAGTCGCTTGCCGAGTGAGGCCGAAGCTGCTACAAACAACTGAGACGACCATGTCCGCATCTATCGCAACGCACTGCCACATCCCTGCGCCTTCCGACTGGTCGTCCTCCTACGCCTACGCCTGGCGATTTAGCTAGGCGCTTCGGCCTGGGCCCGCCGCGTGAGAGCGGGCCCGCGGCCGCCCCGGGTCTTCTCTGGACCGAGCGCCACCCCACCGGGCGCATATTGCGCCCTTCACGATCCTCCCGCACCCCGCGGCGGGAGACCGACTAACTAAGATTCGAAGCCCAGAAAGGACCCACCGATGATGATCGTGATGAAGGAGTCGGCCACCGACGAGGAGATCGCGGCGGTCGCAGAGAAGATCGAGCGAGCCGGCGCGCGGGCCCACCGCAGCCAGGGCGCGCGCGTGACCGTGATCGGCGCGATCGGCGATGTCGAGCAAGACGCCAACGTCGAGAGCCTCGGCTTGGAGGGCCAGCCGGGGGTGGACCGCGTGGTGCCGATCCTCAAGCCCTACAAGCTGGCCTCCGCGCAGTTCCGCCACGGCGAGCGCACGGTGCTGGAGATCGACGGGCGCAAGGTAGGAGGCGATCACTTCGCGCTGATCGCCGGTCCCTGCACGGTCGAATCGCGCGAGCAGACGCTGGACACCGCCCGTGCCGTGCGCGACGGCGGCGCCACGCTGCTGCGCGGCGGCGCCTACAAGCCGCGTACCTCCCCGTACGCCTTCCAGGGACTGGGACAGGAGGGGCTAAGGCTGCTCGCCGAGGCGAAGGCCGAGACCGGCCTGCCGGTCGTCACCGAGCTGATGGACGTGCGCGACATCGACGCCGTGCTGGAGGTCGCCGACGTGATCCAGATCGGCGCGCGCAACATGCAGAACTACTCGCTGCTCACCGAGGTCGGGCGCTCCGGGCGCCCCGCGCTGCTCAAGCGCGGGCTCTCGGCGCCATTGGATGAGCTGTTGATGGCCGCCGAGTACATCCTCAAGGAGGGCAACCCCGCCGTGATGCTCTGCGAGCGGGGGGTCCGCGGGTTCGAGAACGCCTACCGGCGCTCCACGCTCGACCTGATGGCGGTGCCGATCCTCAAGGAGCTCTCGCACCTGCCGGTGATCGTCAACCCCTCGCACGCGGCGGGCCGGCGCGACCTGGTGCTCTCGCTCTCGCTCGCCGCCGCCGCGGCGGGGGCGGACGGCATCATCGTCGAGGTGCACCCCGCCCCCGACGAGGCGCTCTGCGACGGGCCGCAGTCGCTGCCGACCGATACGTTCGCCGAGTACGCCGCCGCGGTCGAGCGCGCCGCCGCGCTGGCGGGCAAGGCGCTCAGCGCCGCGTGATGGTGGGCCGCCGGGCGCTGCTCTCAGGCGTTTGGTTCCCACGCCGAGGGCTCGCGCGTTGAAGATCGCGATCCTGGGCGTCGGCTTGATCGGCGGGTCGATCGGCCTCGCCGCTCGCCGGCGTACGGGGGCACGCGTCTGCGGGTACGACCCCGACCCGCGGGCGTGCGCCCTCGCGCTCGACCTCGGGGCAATCGACGAAGAGGCCCCGGACATCGGGACAGCGGTGGCGGGTGCGCAGGTGGTATTCGCCGCGGCTCCGGTGGGGGTGCTCGCGGAGAGCGTGCGCGAAGCGCTGGCGCTCGCCGACGAGGATTGCGTGGTGAGCGACGTGGGCTCCACCAAGCTCGCACTGCAGGGCGCGCGCGAAGACCCGCGCTTCGTGGGCGGACACCCGCTCGCGGGTGCGGAGAAGGCTGGCGTGGAGAACGCGCGCGAGGATCTCTTCGAGGGGGCCACCTGGTACCTGACGCCGGCGCCGAGCGCCAAGCGGGTGTTGTGTGAGCGTCTGGAGAGCTTGATCGAGCTCCTCGGAGCAAGGCCCGCCGAGATCGAGGCCGACGCCCACGATCGTCTGATGGCGAGCATCTCGCATCTCCCGCACGTCTTGGCCAACGTGCTCGTGGCACAGGCGGCGGCGGTGTTCGAGCGCGAGGGCTGCCCGCCTTCGGTGGGCCCCAGCCTGCGCGACGCGACCAGGGTCGCCGGTGCCAACACGGCGATCTGGACCGACATCTACCTCGCCAACGGCGAGGCGCTGATCGAGGCGATCGAGCAGGCGATCAGGGGCCTCGAGGATGTGCGCACGGCGCTCGCGCGCGCCGATGCCGGCGCGCTGGCGGCGTGGAACGAGCGTGCTCGCGCCGCCCGCGCGCGGTTGCTGGAGGCCGAAACGCCTGCCTGCGACGTCGAGGCGCCTCCCGTCAACGCCGGCACGTAGGCTTGCGGGCGGGATGAACCAACGCTTCGAGCCCTCCGGCCCACTCACGGGCGAGCTGACCGCGCCCGCGGACAAGTCGATCTCCCACCGGGCGGCGCTGCTCGGCGCGATGGCCTCCTACCCGCTGCGGATCGAGAACTACCTGCACGCCGCCGACACCATCTCGACGCTGAGCGCGGTACGGGCGCTGGGCGCGCTGGTGGAGGTGCGTCCCGAGGAGGTCGTCGTGCGCGGGACCGGCCTGCGCGAGGCGCGCGAGCCGGACGAGCGGGCGGGACCGATCGACGTGGGCAACGCCGGCACGCTGATGCGCCTGCTGCCCGGCTGGCTGGCCGCGCAGGAGGGGCGCACGTTCACGCTCGACGGCGACGAGTCGATCCGTCGGCGCCCGGTGGACCGCGTGATCGAGCCGCTGCAGCTGATGGGCGCCACCCTGCAGGCGCGCGCGGGCCGCTACCCGCCGTTGAGTGTGAAGGGTGCCCGGCTGCACTCGATCTCCTACACGCTGCCGGTTGCAAGCGCCCAGGTGAAGTCGTGCGTGCTGCTCGCCGCCCTGGCAGCCGACGGCGCGAGCACGGTCACCGAGCCCGAGCGCAGCCGTGATCACACCGAGCGGATGCTGCTGAGCGCCGGTGCCAGGGTCCATCGCAACGGCCGCTCCGTCACCGTCACCAACACCGACGAGCTGGTGCTCGAGCAGCTGCGGGTGCCGGGCGACCCTAGCTCCGCGGCGTTCATGATCGCCGCGGGGGTGTTGGTTCCAGGCTCGCGGCTGTTGATCCGCGATGTCGGCGTCAACTGGACGCGCAGCGGCTTCCTGCGGATTCTGATGCGGATGCAGGGGATCGTGCTCGGCGACCTGGAGGATGAGACGGGCGAGCTGATCGGGCAGGAGCCGGTCAGCGACCTCGACGTCGCCGCCGGCGGGCTGGAGGGGACCTTCGTGGGTCCCGAGGAGGTGCCGCTGGCGATCGACGAGCTGCCGCTGGTGGCGCTGCTGGGCTGCTTCGCCGAAGGCGAAACGGTGGTACGGGGCGCGCAGGAGCTACGTCTGAAGGAGTCCGACAGGATCGACACCGTCGTCGAGGGCCTGCGCGGTCTCGGCGCCGAGATCGAGGCGACCGACGACGGCTTCGCGGTGACCGGCACCGGTCGGCTGCGCGGCGGCGTGCTCGACGCGCATGGCGATCACCGCCTGGCGATGCTCGGAGCGGTCGCCGGCCTCGCCTCGCGCGAGGGTGTGGAGGTGCGTGGGATCGAGGCGGCGGCGGTCTCCTACCCCGGCTTCGTGGAGGACCTCGATAGGCTGGCTCGCTGATGGTGATCGCGATCGACGGGCCCGCCGGAGCCGGCAAGTCCACGGTCGCGCGTGGTGTGGCGCACAGGCTGGACTTCACCTACCTCGACAGCGGCGCGATGTACCGCTGCGTGGCGCTGCTGGCGCTCGCATCGCCCGATCGGGAGCCGGCGCGGCTGGCGCGGGAAGCGCATATCGAGTTGGGCGAGCGCGTGCTGCTGGATGGTCGCGATGTGACCGCGGAGATCCGCACGCTGGAGGTCTCCGAGAAGGCGTCGAGGGTTGCCCCCGACCCGGCCGTGCGCAAGGCGCTGGTCGCGCTGCAGCGACAGCTGCTCTCAAGCGGCGACTGGGTGGCCGAGGGTCGCGACATCGGCACGGTGGTCGCTCCCGATGCGGCGCTGAAGGTCTTCCTCACCGCCGATCCCGTCGAGCGGGCGCGCCGGCGCGCCGCGGAGCTCGGCCTCGACGAGCAGGCGGTACTGGATGAACTTCGGCAACGCGACCAGCGCGACCGCGAGCGCGAGCACAGCCCGCTGCGGGCGGCCGTCGATGCGGTGACGCTCGACACGACCGGGCTGGATGTCGGCCACGTGGTCGAGCGCATCGCTGCCATGGTTGCCTCCTGAGCCAGCGCGCCCCGAGCCCATTCCGACACGGGCTCGTTCTGCCCGCCACGGCTCTGCCCCGCCCATGGCTCATACTGGATCGATGACGAAGGTCGCGATCATCGGCTATCCCAACGTGGGCAAGTCCTCGCTGGTCAACCGCCTGAGCGGGACGCGCACCGCCGTGGTGCACGAGCGCCCCGGGGTGACGCGCGACCGCAACGAGGTCGAGTGCGAGTGGAACGGGCGCACGTTCACGCTGATCGACACCGGCGGCGTGGACTTCCGCGACGAGGATCCGCTGGCCGGCTCGATCCGCGAGCAGGCACGCGCGGGACTCGCCGAAGCGCAGGTGGCGGTACTGGTGGTCGATGCGCGCGCGGGAGTGCGACCCGGCGACGAGGAGCTCGCCGATCTGCTGCGCCGCTCGCCGGTGCCGAGCGTGGTGGTCGCCAACAAGTGCGACACTGTCGGCGACCTGCCGCTCGCCGCGGAGCTGCACCGCTTGGGCCTGGGCGAGCCGCTGGCGGTGTCGGCGGCGCAGGGGCTCGGCTCGGGCGATCTGCTGGATCGGATCGTGCAGCTGCTGCCCCCGGAGCAGGCGGAGCCGGCGCCAGAGACGCTGCGCCTTGCGCTGATCGGCCGCCCGAACGTAGGCAAGTCCTCGCTGGTCAACCGCTTTCTGGGCGAGGAGCGGGTGATCGTCTCCGAGCTGGCGGGAACCACACGCGACGCGATCGACACGCCCCTGCTCGTGGAGGGGCGCGCTGTGACGCTGATCGACACCGCCGGGATGCGCCGCCAGTCGAAGGTGGCGGACTCCGTGGAGTACTACACGGCGCTGCGCTCCCGCCGCGCGGCCGAGCGGGCGGATGTGGCACTGGTGGTGTGCGACGCCACCGAAGGGGTCACTGCCCAGGACCTGCGGATCGCGGAGCTGGCGATGAAGGCGGGCTGCGCGACCGCGATCGTGCTCAACAAGTGGGACCTGTTCGCCGAGTCCCACCCCGAGGTGCAGGACGACAAGGCGCGCGAGGCGGCGCTCGCGCACGAGCGCGGGCGGGTGGCGGAGAAGCTGCGGCTGCGACCGCGCGTGCTGACGGCGAGCGCGATCACCGGTCGGCACACCGCGCGCCTCTTGACCGAGGCGCTGGCGTTGGGGGATCGGATGGCGGGGCGGATCCCCACGCCCGAGCTCAACCGCTTCCTGGCGGAGGCGGTGCAGGCGCGCCAGCCGCCGATCGGCACGCGCCGGGGCTCCAGCCAGCACCGTCTGAAGCTGATCTACATGACCCAGACGGGGGAGCGTCCGCCGCGCTTCGCGATCCAGGTCAACTCGCGTGAGCGGGTGACGCGCGACTACGCCTACTTCCTGGAGAACCGCCTGCGCGCACGCTATGGCATGGACGGCGTGCCGCTGATCATCGACTTCGTGGAACGGGGTCAGCGCTCCGACGCCAATGCATCCCGCGGCCGTCGCCGTGGCGCGCGTTCGGCTGCGTGAAGCGCGCTGCAGGGGTCTGAAGCGCGCGGAGAACGCCTGAAGCGCGGGTGGCCAGGCGACTCGTGGTCCGGTTCGTGAAGCGCGAGATGCCGCCTGAAACGAGCGGCGGGCGCCTGTACACTGCTCCCGATGAGCGAGCTTTCAGACAACGAATACCTATTCACCAGCGAGTCGGTGACGGAGGGTCATCCCGACAAGATCGCCGACCAGATCTCCGACGGGGTGCTGGACGCGGTGCTGCGCGAGGACCCAAACGGCCGCGTGGCGTGCGAGACGCTCGTCAACACCGGCCTGATCGTGGTGTCGGGCGAGATCACGACAGAGACATATGTGGACATCCCCCACGTGGCGCGCGAGACGGTGCGGGGCATCGGCTACGACAACGCGGCGTTCGGCTTCGACTGCGACACGTGTGCGGTGATCAACGCGATCGACCGGCAGTCGCCGGACATCGCCCAGGGCGTGGACGCGGCCTACGAGACCCGCCACGACCCGCTCGACGACGACCGCTTCGATCTGGCGGGCGCGGGCGACCAGGGGATGATGTTCGGGTACGCGACTAATGAGACCGAGGAGCTGATGCCGCTGCCGATCCTGCTGGCGCACAAGCTCTCCAAGCGCCTGGCGGAGGTGCGCAAGGCGGACGTGCTGCCCTATCTGCGCCCGGACGGCAAGACGCAGGTGACGGTCCGCTACCGCGACGGGCGGCCGGTGGGGGTGGAGAAGATCCTGATCTCCACCCAGCACGCCGACGGGATCGACAGCGAGACGCTGATCAAGCCCGACCTCTTCGAGCACGTGCTGCGCCCGGTGCTGCCGGCGGAGCTCTACGAGGAGAAGGAGCTGCTGCGCAACTTCCTGGTCAACCCGACCGGTCGCTTCGTGATCGGCGGCCCGATGGGCGACTGTGGCCTGACCGGGCGCAAGATCATCGTCGACACCTACGGCGGCATGGCGCGCCACGGCGGCGGCGCGTTCTCGGGCAAGGACCCCTCCAAGGTGGACCGCTCGGCGGCCTACGCGGTCAGGTGGGTGGCGAAGAACATCGTCGCCGCCGGCCTCGCCGAGCGCGCCGAGGTGCAGGTGGCGTACGCGATCGGGGTCGCCCACCCGGTGTCGGTGATGGTCGAGACGTTCGGCACCGAGAAGGTCGGCCGCGGACGGATCACGGAGCTGGTCGAAGAGCACTTCGACCTGCGCCCCGGCGCGTTCCGCGAGGAGCTTAAACTTCACCGCCCGATCTACCAGAAGACCGCCGCATACGGCCACTTCGGCCGCGACGACCACGACTTCACGTGGGAGCGCACCGACAAGGCCGAGGCGCTGCGCGCCGCGGCGGGCCTGGGGGCCACAGCGAGCCTCTAAACGGTCCGGCGCTCCGTCTAGTGTTGTGGGCTTGGAGGCTGGCTGGCCGAAACGGAGATGCTGGCCGAAACGGGGACCGATTAGGACGACACTCGCTCCGCCGCATCCCCGAATCGGCCAGCGCCGCAGGCGCGTGTCCCTCGACTTTGGTCGGCCCCTCTATCTTTCAGATGCCGAGTGAGATCGCCCAAGTCGAGCCCCTGACCACCGCCCGCGCACTGCGCGGTCCGTTCGACTACCGGCTGCCGCCGGAGCTCGAGGGGGGTGTCGTCGTAGTGGGTTCGATGCTGGTGGTGCCGTTCGGCCGGCGCGAGGTGCTGGGGGTGGTGACCGGCCTCTCCCAGCGCAGCGAGGTGGCCGAGGAGAAGCTGCTGGAGCCGCTGCGCGCACTCGAGCTCGGCGTGCCCGTGGATCTGGTGGCGCTGGCGGAGTGGCTGGCGGCGGAGTACTGCTCGACGGTGGCGCGTGCGCTGCGGTTGGTGCTGCCCGCCGGCGCGACCGGCAAGGGCCCCGCGGGCCTCGGCGTGCGCAAGCGCCGTGCCCGCGCGGTCACCCGCCCGCGGCATGAGCCGGTTGGCAGATTGCACGGCCAACCGCCGCCCCTGACCGACGACCAGCTTCGGGCGCTGGCGGCGATCGAGCAGCGACTTGCGGCGCCTGCCGGCCAGCGCCCGGCGCTGCTGCTGCACGGGATCACCGGGTCGGGCAAGACGGAGGTGTACCTGCGCGCCGCCGCGTGCGCCCTGCAACGCGGTCGGGGCGCGATCGTGCTGGTGCCCGAGATCGCGCTGACGCCCCAGATCGTCGGCCGCTTCGTGGGGCGCTTCGGGGAGACGGTGGCGGTGCTGCACTCGCGCCTGACCGCGGCTCAGCGCCGGGAGGAGTGGCGGCGACTGCGGACGGGCGAGGCGCGGGTGTGCGTGGGTCCGCGCTCGGCGGTGTTCGCGCCGATCGAAAAGTTGGGGTTGATCGTCGTCGACGAGGAGCACGACGCCTCCTACAAGCACGAAGGCGATCCCCGCTATGACGCGCGCGAGGTCGCCGCCAAGCGCGCCGCGCTGCAGGGCGCGCTGCTGCTGCTGGGCAGCGCGACGCCGCGGCCGGAGAGCCACCACGCGCTCGAGCGCGTGTGCCTGCCGCGCCGGGTGGACGGCCGCCCGCTGCCGCCGGTGGAGCTGCTCGACATGCGCGAGCAGAGCCACGGGCTGCACCCGGAGACCGCGCAGGCGCTCGCGGATGTGCGGCGGGAAGGGGGCAAGGCGATCGTGCTGCTCAACCGCAGGGGCTGGTCGAACTTCCTCTCCTGCCGCTCGTGCGGGAAGGTGTGGAGCTGCCCGCAGTGCGACGTGGCGCTCGTGTTCCACCGCCGCGAGGGGCAGGTCCGCTGCCATCACTGCGACCACAGCGAGCGCGTGCCCGAACGGTGTGGTTGCGGCTCGACGGCGGTCGCGCGCCACGGCGCCGGCACCGAGCGCCTGCAGCACGATCTGCAGGCTGCGCTGGGAGACGGCGAGCGCTTCCCGATCTTCCGCCTGGACGCGGACACGATCCCAGCCGGCGCGGGCGGGGAGGGCGTGGGCGCGCTGCTGCGCCGCTTCGGCGACGCCCCGGCGGGCGTGCTGATCGGCACGCAGATGGTGGCGAAGGGCCACGACTTCCCCGACGTGCGCCTCGGGGTGGTGGTGGACGCGGACGCGACGCTGCGCTTCCCCGACTTCCGCGCGGAGGAGCGCACCTTCGCGCTGATCGCCCAGCTCGCCGGCCGGGTTGGGCGCGGCGGCGAGGGCAGGGTGCTGGTGCAGGCGATCGCCCCCGAGGCGCGGGCGATCGCGTACGCGGCGCGCCACGACAGCGAGGGCTTTCTGGCGGGCGAGCTGCAGCGGCGGGCGGCGCTGCGCTACCCGCCGTTCGCGCACCTGATCCGGATCGTGTGCTCCGCGCAGGAGGCGGCGCGCGCGCAGGCGGCGTCGAGCGCGGTGCGCGCACAGCTGGATGGGCTGGAGCGCTGCAGCGTGCTGGGGCCCGCGGCGCTGTTCCGGCTGCGCGGGCGCGAGCGCAGGATGCTGCTGGTGAAGGCGACCGACCGCGGCGCGGCGGTGGGAGGCGTCGGCGCGGCGGTGCAGCGCGCGGCGAGGGCGAAGGCGCACGCAGGGGTGAACTTCAGCGTCGACGTGGACCCGCAATAAGAGAGTGGCGCAGGTAGCCGACCCAGCCCTTCGGGCTGTGTGCCCCCGCCGAGCCAGGCCTCTCTTCACCTGTCAAAATGTCGCAGATGAGCACAGGCGTTGAGGAGCCCACCGAGGTTGAGGAGCAGGACGAGCCCGCGGAGGAGCTCGACGAGGAGACGCGCACGCGCCGCGACGCGGCGCTGCGCCAGGTGCGCAAGCTGGGGGACCCGGTGCTGCGCGCCAGCGCGGTGGCGGTGGAGCGCTTCGACGAGCGCCTGCGCGCCGAGGTGCAGCGGATGGGCGAGCTGATGCAGGACGCACTCGGCGTCGGCCTGGCCGCGACCCAGGTAGGGGTGCTGCACCGGGTGCTGGTGTACAAGGCGTACGAGGACGACCCCGTCAGTGCCCTGGTCAACCCTGTGCTGGAGTGGGAGAGCGAGGAGCGGGAGGTCAAGGAGGAGGGCTGCCTGAGCCTGCCCGGGGTGCACGTCGAGGTGGAGCGCGCGGCGCGCGTGAGGGTGCGCGCGCAGGACACGCACGGCAAGGAGCTGGTGGTCGAGGAGGAGGGTCTGCCGGCCCGGGTGATCCAGCACGAGATGGACCACCTGGAAGGGGTGCTGATTCTCGATCGGATCTCGCGCGAGGCGCGCCGCGACGCGATGCGCGCGCTGCGCGAGGCGCGGGAAGCCGACAACGCCGGAGCGGCGCGCGCGAGCGCGGAGCGCTCGGCGGCTCCCGCTCAGTAGGGCGCTCAGCGATTTGCGCACAGTCTTCCTCGGCACCTCCGACTTCGCGGCGGCGATCCTCGAGCGCCTGGCGGCGAGCGGGCACCGGCCGGCGCTGGCGCTGACACGCCCCGACCGCCCGCGCGGCCGCGGCAGGCGGCTGGCGACCCCGCCGGTCGCCCGGGCCGCGCGAGAGCTGGGCGTCGCGCTCGAGCAGCCGGAGCGGATCAACGATCCCGCGGTGTGCGCGCGGGTGCGGGATGCCGCGGGGGAGGAGGCGGTGCTGGTGGTGTGCGCGTTCGGGGCGCTGATCAAGGAGCCGTTGCTGTCGGCGTACGAGCTGCTGAACGTGCACCCCTCGCTGCTGCCGCGCTGGCGCGGGGCGGCGCCGGTCGAGCGGGCGATCATGGCGGGGGACGCGCAGACGGGGGTGTCGATCATGCGTCTCACCGAGGGTCTGGACAGCGGGCCGGTGTGCGCGGCCGCGCGGGAGGCGATCGGAGCGCACGACACGTACGGGTCGCTGGCGGAGCGCCTGCGGCGGCTCGGCGGCGAGCTGCTCGTGGGGGTGCTCGAGGAGTGGGAGCGAGGGCAGCCGCCGCACTTTGAGGAGCAGCCTGAGGAGGGGGTGACCTACGCGGAGAAGATCGGCGCCGAGGATCGCCTGCTTGACCCGGCGCGCACGGCGCTCGAGCTGGAGCGCCAGGTGCGCGCGCTGCACCCTCACATCGGCGCGCGCTTGGCGCGAGCGGACGGGACGCTGCTAGGCGTCTCGCGCGCGGCGCCGGCGGAGGCGGGGCTGGTGGACGCGGCGGTGGCGGCGCAGAGCTTGGGAGTCTCCCCGCCGGGAGGTTGGCGGCGAGCGCCGGACATCTGCTGTACGGGACAAGCGGCGGGGCGCTGGAGCTGCTGGAGGTTCAGCCTCCCGGCGGGCGGCCGATGGACGCGGGGGCGTACCTGCGGGGATATGCCCTCTCCTAGCGGGTACAGCCGGCCCCGCGCCGGCGAGCCCGGGCGGGTGGGATCCTCCCCTCCGCGAGAGCCCGCGTGTGCGCGTACGCGGTGCTACGCCGGGTGTTCGAGCAGGGCGCGTATGCCGACCTGGCGCTGCGTGCGCAGGCGCGCGAGCTCGATGCGCGCGACCGAGCGCTGGCGATGCGCCTGGCGTATGGGGCGGTCCAGCGCAAGGGCACCCTCGACTATCTGATCGAACGGCTCGCCGGGCGGCCGCTGAAGCGACTCGATGCGCCCGTGCTGGCGGCGCTGCGGCTGGGGCTGTACGAGCTGCTGTATCTCGGGGGGGCTCCCGACCATGCGGTGGTGGCGGACGCGGTCGAGTTGGCGAAGGGTGGCGGAGTGGTAATGGGCGGCCGTGCGCCGACTGGCGGTGGCTCGCGCGCCGGCCGCGGAGGTCACGGCCTGGTCAACGCGGTGCTGCGTCGCGCCACACGCGAGGGCAAGGCGCTGCTGGCGGCGCTCGAGGACAGCACGCCTGAGGCGGCGGCGCTGAAGCACTCCCACCCGGAGTGGATTGCACGGCTGTGGTGGGAGCAGCTGGGCGCCGAGGATGCCCGCGCGCTGCTGGCGTTCGACAACGAGCCGGCGGAGCTGGCGCTGCGCGTGAACACGCTCGTGGCGGAGCCGGCGAGCGTGGCGGCGGAGCTTGAAGCGGCCCCGCGGCCGGTGGGCGTCCACGGCGACCCGCGTATCCCGGAGGCGCTCGTGCTCGAGGGCCCGTGGGATGTGCACGGCTCGCCGCAGTGGCGCTCCGGCGCGGTGCTGGCGCAGTCGCGCGGCGCGATGCTGCCGGCGCGAGCGCTGGCGCCCCAGCCGGGCGAGCGGGTGCTCGACCTGTGCGCCGCTCCCGGCGGCAAGAGCACGCACCTGGCGGCGCTGATGGGCGGCAAGGGCGAGGTGGTGGCGGTCGAGCGCAATCGCCGTCGCGCCGCGGAGCTGCAACGGAGCGTGGAGCGTCTGCACGCGCGGGAGTGCGTGCGGGTGGTGCTCGGCGACGCGGCGCAGCCGTTGCGCGAGGAGGCGCCGTTTGACCGCGTGCTGGTAGACCCGCCGTGCTCGGGGCTGGGAACGCTGCAGGCGCGCGCCGACCTGCGCTGGCGGATCGCCCCCGGCGATCTGGCGCAGCTCGCGCAGACGCAGGCGGCGATCCTTGCAGCCGGGGCTGCAGCGGTGCGTCCGGGCGGTGTGCTGGTCTACTCTACGTGCACGATCTCTCAGACCGAGAACCAGAGCCAGATCCTCGCCTTCCTGGAATCCAATCCCGGCTTCTGCCTGGATGACGAGATGTTGACGCTGCCCCACCGCGACCACACCGCCGGTTTCTTCCTCGCACGGCTGCGGCGCCAGTGAGCGAGTGATGGCCAGCGAGCGCGACCCGACCGCCCCGGGGGACCTCGGGCCGTTGTGCCCGCACTGCTCGGAGCCGTGGCTGCGCCCGACCAACCTGCCGGGGCGCTACCGCTGCGTGTACTGCCTGCACCGCTTCGAGCTCGCCTCGGTGTGCCCCAACTGCGGCGAGCACTCGACGATCGTGAGAATGTCCTCGACCGCGATTCTCAAGTGCAACAACTGCGGCGACTGGATGCTGCAGCCGATCTGAGCCGCTCATGGCTGCGTTGGATCTCAGGGGCACGTCGCGATGAGCCCCTCGACAAATGAGTTGCTCGCGGGGGTGAGGGTGGCGCCCTCGATTCTCTCCGCCGACTTTGGGGCGCTGCGCGCGCAGGTGGGCGAGGTGCTGGCCGCCGGCGCGCGGGTGATCCACGTGGACGTGATGGACGGCCACTTCGTCCCCCCGATCACGCTCGGCCCCGTGGTCGTCTCCGCGCTGCGCGAGCAGGTCGAGGAGGTGGGGGGGATGCTCGACGTGCACCTGATGATCGAGCGCCCCGAGCGCCAGGTGGGCGAGTTCGTGCGCGCCGGCGCGCACTCGGTCACCTTCCACGCGGAGGCCACTCCGCACGCGGAGTACGCCGCGAACGAGATCCGCGCCGGCGGCGCCTGCGTGGGCGTCGCGATCAACCCCGCCACGCCGGTCGAGGCGCTGGCGGAGCTGGCCGGCACGATCGACCTCGCGCTGTGCATGACGGTCAGCCCCGGCTGGGGCGGCCAGCCCTTCATCGCGCGCTCGCCGGCGAAGATCGCGCGGCTGCGCGCCGCTGTTGGACGGCGAGGGATCCTCGGCGGCGCTCGAGGTGGACGGGGGCATCGACCCGAGCACCGCCCCGGTCTGCCGCGAGGCGGGCACGAGCCTGTTCGTGGCCGGCTCGGCGATCTTCCACGCTTCCGACCCGGGGGCGGCCTACCGGGCGATCGCGGAGTCGATCGACGCATAGGCGGGATCCGCCGCGCCTATTTGATCGTCGTCTAGAAGAAAAAATTTCCGCAAAATCCGGCGATCGGATAAGTGGGAGCCCCTTGACTACGTATGTCTGCGCGATAGAGTTGCGCACCCTTGAAACTGTCAGCTCTGATCGGGGAGAGGGCGACGTCAGCGGCGCGGGCGCTGGAGGCGCGTATCCGGGACCGTTCGCCCTACTGGGTGTCGTACTGGCCTTAGCGGCAAGCTCGCTGCTGGGCATGGCGCCCGCGGCCGCGTCAGCCGAGACCTATCGCGAAGCCGTCGAAGGAACGACCGGGGTGGCGCACTTCTGGCCGATGGGTGAAGCCGTGGCGCGACGTCGTTCGCGGACGCGGTCGGGAGCGCGAACGCCGAAGTCGTGGGTGGCGTGACGTTGGGTGAACCCGGCGGCTTGGTCGGGGATTCTTCGACGTCGGCGCTGTTCAACGGCTCCTCGGGTGCGGCGCGGGCGAGCGTGGACCTGTCGGGCACGCATCAGTTGACGGTGGAGTTCTGGATGAAGTGGAGCGCGTTTGCCGAAGATGATCATCTGGCGTTGGAGTTCACACCCGACTTCAACGAATATGCGGGTGGGTTCCTGGTCGACCCGGATGCCAGCCCGGGCACGGACTTCGCGGTGTCGATCGGGGAGGGCGGCTCGCGCAATACGGTGTACTTCGAACGGCCGAGCGCGGGGGTTTGGCACTACTACGCGTTCGTGATCGATACCGAAGCGCCGGCGGAAACGGAGATCACGCCGTATGTGGACGGCCAAGCGGTGTCATACACGAAGTCGGAGTCGGGCACCGGAGCGGGCAATTTCGCGAACTCGACGCTGTACTGGATGTCGCGGGATGCGAGCACGCTGTTCGGCGCGGGGGCATGCAGGATCTGGCGTTGTACGACACGACGCTCTCAGTCGAGCACGATGGCCGAGCACTACGAGCTCGGCGAGGGCGGGCCGAAAGCCTCGTTCACCTCGGCGCCGGCGGTGGCGACCGCGGGGGTGCCGGTGCGGCTCGATGCCTCGGGCTCCTCCTCGCCGGGCGGTTCGCTCACGCGACTATGCGTGGGATTTCAACGGGAGTGAAAGCTATTCGACCGATGGCGGGAGCTCGGCGACGATCTCGCATACGTTCGCCTCGCCGGGGACGTATACGGTCGATTTGCGCGTCGAAAGACAGCCTCGGCGAGACCGCCACGGTCAGCCACACGATCACGGTAGGGGCAGAACTGGGGCGCTACGAGCAGGCGGTGGAGGAGACCGCGGGCGTGACGCATTTCTGGCCGATGGGCGAGTCCTCGGGGTCCTCGTTCGCGGATGTGGTCGGCGGCGCCGACGCGGAAGCGCTCGGCGGGGTGACGCTGGGGGAACCCGGCGGGCTCGTGGGCGACTCCTCCACGGCGACGGCGTTCAACGGCTCTTCGGGCGCCGCGCCGCGCCGAAGTGGACCTGTCGGGCACGCACCAGTTGACGGTCGAGTTCTGGATGAAGTGGAAAGCCTTCGCGCGAAGACGATCACCTGGCGATGGAGTTCACGCCGAACTTCAACGAATACCCGGGCGGGTTCCTGATCGATCCCGACGCGTCGGGCACCGAAAAGTTCGGGCTCGGGATCGGCGAGGGCGGCTCGCGCAACAACGCGTATTTCGCCCGGCCGAGCGCCGAAGAGTGGCACTACTACGCCTTCACGATCGACACGACCGCGAGCGGCGCGATCAGATCACGCCGTACGTCGACGGGCGCGCGGTGTCCTACACGAAGACTGAATCGGGCACGGGCGCGGGGACCTTCGCCAAAGCGACGCTGTATTGGATGTCGCGGGATGCGAGCACGCTGTTCGGCGCGGGGTCGATGCAGGATCTGGCGCTGTACGACACGACGCTCTCGTCGAGCACGATCGCCGAACATTACGAGCTCGGGGAGGGCGGCCCGAAAGCGGCGTTCACCTCGTCGCCGGTGGTCGCGACGGCGGGTGTCGCCCGTGCACTTCGATGCGTCGGGCTCCTCCTCGCCGACGGGCTCGATCACCGACTATGCGTGGGATTTCAACGGCAGCGAAACCTACTCGACCGATGGGGGCGGATCGGCGACGATCTCGCATACGTTCTCCTCGCCGGGGACCTATACGGTCGATCTGCGCGTGAAAGACAGTCTCGGCGAGACCGGCACGGTCAGCCACACGATCACGGTCGGCGCCGCGCTCGGCCAGTATGAGCAGGCGGTCGAGGAGACCGCCGGACATGGCGCACTTCTGGCCGATGGGCGAGTCCTCGGGCTCGTCGTTCGCCGATATGCGTGGGTGGCGCCAACGCGACACTCACGGGCGGTGTGACGCTGGGCAAAGCGGGCGGCCTGGTCGAAGACTCCTCGACCTCCGCCGCGTTCGACGGCTCCTCGGGCGCGGCCCACGCCGAAGTCGAACCTGTCGGGCACGCAGCAAGTTGACGGTGGAGTTCTGGATGAAGTGGAAATCGTACGGGGCAGACGATCATCTGGCGCTCGAGTTCACGCCGAACTTCAACGAACATCCGGGCGGGTTCCTGGTCGACCCGGACGCGACGCCGGGCTCGGATTTCGCGGTCGTCGATCGGCGAGGGCGGCTCGCGCAACACGGTCTTCTTCGAACGGCCGAGCGCGGGAGCGTGGCACTACTACGCGTTCGTGATCAACACCGAAGCGTCCGGCGGAAACGGAGATCACGCCGTACGTGGACGGTCAGCGGTCGCCTACACGCAAGACCGAATCGGGTACAGGCGCGGGCGACTTCGCCGACTCGACGCTGTACTGGATGTCGCGCGACGCAAGCAGCCTGTTCGGCGCCGGGTCGATGCAGGATCTCGCGCTCTATGAAGACAACACTCGCTCGGGCACGATTCTCGAACACTACGAGCACGGTGAGAACACCTACCTTCCTCGCCAACACGACCGCGCCGAGCATCGAAGGCACGGCCAAGGATGGACAGACGCTGACCGCCAACCCGGTGTGTGGTCTGGGGGCACGCCGATCGTCTTACGCCTACCAATGGCAGAGCTGTAACTGCGACGGGCGGCGACTGCGAAGACATCGAAGGCGCCACCGAACAGGACTAGTCTTGATCATCCTCGCGACCTGGAAACGAAGCTGCGTGTCCGCGTCACGGCGACCAATACGGGAGGTTCGCTCGCCGGAACCTCGGCGACGAGCGCCGCGGTCGAATCGGGGGCGCCTGATCGAGCTGGAAGCGCCCTCGATCCGGGCGCCCCTAAGTCGGCGAAACGCTGCACGCCGACGCGGGTTCGTGGGGCGGCACCGAGACGGAAGTCGGCTACCAGTGGGAAAGGTGCAACTCGGCGTGAGGAGAATGTGCGGATATCACAGGTGCGACCGGGTCGGAATACAAGCTCGCCGAAGCCGAATCGGCTCGACGGTTAGGTTGCGGGTGGGAGCGAGCAACGAATTGGGATCGCTGACGGCGTCTTTCGCCGCCGAGGCAGAAGAGATCGCGCTGCCTCACGCTCGTGAACAGTTGGGCGCCAAACATCTCGGGTACGCTCCAGAGGGCCAGACGCTCACGGCGAAGGCCGGTAGCTGGCTCGGCAAGGGCCATCTCCTACGGGTACAGTGGCAGAGCTGCGATCGTATGGCTCCGGCTGTGAAGATATCTCGGCGCGACCGGGTCGAGCTACACGCTGGGCAGCGGCAACATCGGGCACGCTCTGCGGGTGCGGGTGAGCGCGACCGAAACCGGCGGTACGGTGTCCCAGACCTCGTCCACAACGCAACCGATAACGGGTGCGACGGGTCCTGTGCTCGAAACGTCGCCGACTGTGACCGGGACGGGACTGGTCGGAGATACCCTTCAGGCGTCGAACGGCACGTGGGTCCGGGGAAGAACCGCTGAGTTTTGCCTACCAGTGGGTGCGCTGTGGCGAAGACGGGAAAGGCTGCAGCGCTATATCTGGTGCCACCTCCAGCTCCTACACGCTCACCGAAAGCAGACGCAAAATCGGGGTTGAGGGTCGTCGTGACCGCGACCAATCCTGGCTCGCACACGACCGAAGCGATCAGCCCGCCGCCCGACGTCAGCGCGGACACGCTCACCAACGTCGCGGCGCCGTCGATCTCCGGAAGCGACGAACAAGGGCAGGGCATTGAGCGCCGACGAGGGGATCTGGACCGGTGCGGGCGCGATCGCCTACACCTACCAGTGGAAGCGCTGCAACGAAGCGGGCGAAAGCTGCACGACCCTGAGCGGCGCCACCGAACCTACCTACACTCCCGTCGCCGGCGATGTCGGACACAAGCTCAAGGTCGTGGTGTCAGCGAGCGGGACCTCCGGAAACGGAAGTGCGTCTTCGGCGGCGACCCCGGTGATCGGCTCCGAACCGTTCGCCCCGACAAACGTCGAAGCGCCTGCGCTTGAAGGCTATCCAACGGTCGGCGACACGCTTACTGCGGAACATGGCTTGTGGGCTGGCAGCGAAACGATCTCCTAAGCCTACGAATGGCAGAAGTGCAACGCAGAAGGCGAA